>NZ_RCWZ01000001.1 GCF_003675385.1 Mucilaginibacter kameinonensis
CCCTATTATTAATTAATAGAATCTGTATTATTATATCTTTATACAGTTCGCTTGCTTTTTTTGTAACTCTTCAGCTTGTATTGGCCTTAGCCTTTACGCGCCTCCCGTTACGCTACATGATTTCCATTTCTTAAAAGAACTTGCTCGCTTCCCTTCTCAGTTCAGCTATATAATCTTTCGGTATTAACCGTTTTGATTTGTCAGTTTATCCGGCGAGAATCGCTCTCTTTCCGTTTTGATTCCGATGACCTAAAGCCCTCATCCTCTTTCTTTTAGAAGCTTTTAAACTTCCGTCCCACTTGGGGCTGCAAAGGTAACAACCTTTTTCTCTTTTCCAAAACTTTTTTTTCTTTTTGTTTTGGCCCCGCTCAACCTCTCTTCTCTCCTCGTTTGCGGGCTGCAAAGGTGTGAATTATTTTCCAGTTCCACAAAAGATTTTAACAATCTTTTTTCTCCCTTCCTCATTCACTTTCAACCTTTAAAGAACAAACCCCGCTTCCTCGTTTGCGGGCTGCAAAGGTAGTCACTTTTTACCCACCTCCAAATTATTTCTGAGCATTCGCCCTGCACTTTATTTAACTCCCTATTCCTCAACGAGAAAAAGTTAGAACAATAGTTAAAAACATCGACATTACATTCCCAATTGCTTACTCCAACACTACATTATCCTTGTTTAACATATATATACTATATGTTTTGAGCAACCGGATATAGTTACTAACGAATGTACATTACTGACTACTGCGGCCGCGTTAGGGATAGCAGCGTAAAGCCCACAGCGCGCATTGGCCTCGGGCGCCGGCAAAGCGAGGACTTGCAGCGGATAGCCCGTCCGTCAACTGACGGGAACGCCCTCATTCGGTTGACAGTTGTGAGCAGGCAGTTAGCAGTTAGAAAAACCGGAAACTATATATTTAACTTCTACCCCTTTTGTCTGAACCTTGATTTATAGATTTCCCAGAGGTAAAGATTTCTTTTATAGAGATGGATGAACTATGGCTATTCTCTCAACTATTGTCAAGTAATTTAATCTTGACCACACTTACCTTCTTTACCCGAATCCATACCTTATATAATAGCATTGTCTCGAGATACAGAATCTTCTTAATTGACGTTAATAAATCTATACTAAGATGAGTGTTTGTGCATCCCACTTTTACAACACACAAAATCAAGCTTAATTGATGTTAATTTTAAAACTCAAACGTTAAAAACCGCCAATAGTTAAAAGATGTTAAATACATAATGTATATAAGCCCCGAGCCAATGCCTCGTTATATATTAGCGGCTAAATAAATAATTGACTGATTTATATTAAAAATCTATCTTTGCAGAATGTTTAAAAAGCAACTAACGTTATTAGCCAGTGTTTTAGCTATCGTAATTATTACGCTTGGCAGTTGTAAAAGCAAATACGAAAAGTTAAAAGCCAGTAACGACTACGCCAAAAAATACCAGGAGGCTATTAAGTACTATAATAAAAAGGACTATAACAAAGCTTTAGGACTATTTGAGGTACTGGTTGAACGTTACCGCGGCCGTGAAGGTGCTGAGGATCTTTTTTACTATTACGCGTTTACGTACTACAAACAAAAAGACTATACATCGGCCAGGTATCACTTTAAAACATTCGCGGATACCTATCCTTCAAGCCCAAGGGCTGAGGAGTGCCGCTTCTTTTCGGCTTATTGCTACTATCTTGATTCGCCGATTTATTCACTTGACCAGGATAATACGTTAAAAGCAATTGACGCTTTACAGTTGTTCATTAACCTTTATCCAAAAAGCGATCGTGTGGCTGAGGCCAGCAAGCTGATCCAGAATCTGCGCGACAAATTGGAAACTAAAGCTTATGCCAACGCCAAACTTTATTTAACTATCAGCGATTATCAATCGGCAGTGATTGCGTTCAACAACGCGCTGCGCGATTACCCTGATACCAAATACGGCGAGGAAATGGAATACCTTATTGTTAAAGCACAATATCAATATGCTTACCATAGCTTTGAAACCAAGCAGGAAGAGCGTTTTAACCAGGCAATAGCCTACGCCGACCAGTTTTCTGAAAAATATCCGAACAGCAAATACTTGCACGAAACACAGGTTTATGTAAAAGATAGCCAGCAAGGCATTAAACAAGCCCAACGTCTTATTGCCGAAGCTACTACCAACTCAAAGCTTGCTAAAAAGCTTGCTAAAAAAGATACTGTAACAACAACAGCGCCGTCTGAGAAAAATCAGCCGCAAAAAATACCATATTAATTAAGATATATTAAAGAGTTAAATTAAGATATGACAGCTAACAACAGTAATAAACCAGCAGCAGCCAGCAGCACTGTAACCCGCGATTTACGCGAGCTGGATACCAAAACCGAGAACATCTATGAGTCGCTTGTGATTATGTCAAAAAGGGCTAACCAGATCTCGAATAACATAAAAGAAGAGCTTCACCAGAAACTTTCTGAATTTGCGTCATCAAATGATAACCTTGAAGAAGTGTTTGAAAACCGTGAGCAAATTGAAATTTCAAAACATTACGAAAAACTTCCTAAACCATCATTGGTTGCAGTTCAGGAGTTCTTAGATGGTAAAGTTTACTATCGTAACCCAACTAAAGAAGTTTAGTTTCCCGGCTCCCAAACGAGAAGCAGGAAATTATTTATAAAATAGAAAAAACTCCCCTATCGGGAGTTTTTTCTATTTTAGCCTATATTTATTCTTTCGCCTGTAGGTGAACCTGAGCTTATGCTTAAAGATAAAAACATTGTTTTAGGAGTTTGTGGTAGTATTGCCGCTTACAAAGCTGCATTACTGGTAAGGTTATTGGTTAAAGCTGGCGCCAACGTTAAAGTAGTGATGACTACCGATGCCACGCATTTTATCACTCCGCTTACACTTTCAACCCTTTCAAAAAATCCAACACTGGTTGAGTATTTTAAAGCCGATACCGGCGAATGGAACAACCATGTTGAACTTGGTCTTTGGGCAGATCTGCTGATCATTGCTCCCGCTACAGCCAATACCCTTGCTAAAATGGCCAATGGGCTTTGCGATAACCTGCTTAATGCTGTATACCTGTCTGCCAAATGTCCGGTTTATTTTGCCCCGGCTATGGACCTGGATATGTGGCTGCACCCGGTTACCCGCCAAAACATAAGCAGGTTACAGTCTTTTGGTAATATCATGATCTCGCCGGGAACCGGCGAGCTGGCCAGTGGACTTTATGGCGAAGGGCGGATGGCCGAGCCTGAAGAGATTGTTGCCTTTCTGGAAGCCGAATCAAAAAAAAAACTTCTTTTAGCCGGTCATAAAGTACTGGTAACTGCCGGACCAACGTATGAAGCCATAGACCCGGTTAGGTTTATCGGCAATCATTCATCTGGTAAAATGGGCTTCGCTATCGCGGATGTATTGGCCTCGATGGGTGCTGACGTAACTTTGGTTACCGGTCCTACTGCACAAACAAGCAAGCAACAAAATATAAAACGAGTAAACGTTACGTCTGCGGCGCAAATGCTTGAGGCTTGCCTCGCTGTTTATAGCGATACGAAAGCATGTATCATGAGTGCTGCCGTGGCCGATTATACCCCGGCTAATGTGGCTACTCAAAAAATCAAGAAGCAAGACGGCGACCTTACTATCGAACTGAAGAAAACCACCGATATACTAAAAACCCTGGGCGAGGCTAAACGCGAAGGGCAAACACTGGTCGGCTTTGCGTTGGAAACCAACGACGAGGAAATGAACGCAATAACCAAGCTGCAAAAGAAAAACCTTGATTTTATTGTGCTAAATTCGCTCAATGACGCGGGTGCTGGTTTTGCGGGTGATACCAATAAGATTACCATTATTGATCGAGAGCTTAAACAAACTTCTTTCGATTTAAAAAGCAAGGAGGCTGTTGCCCGCGATATTTGCGATAAAGTTGCCCAACTGATAAACGGATGAAAAAACTGCTGCTTTACACGGTGCTGATGTTCCTTTGTTGCCAGGCTATTGCCCAGGACCTGAATGCCCGTGTACAGGTATTATCGCCCAAGATCCAGGTTGCCAATAAACGTGTTTTCCAAACCCTGGAAACCGCCATGAAAGATTTTCTGAATGGCCGCAAGTGGAGCGCCGACCCGATCTTGCCACAGGAAAGAATAGATTGTAATTTTGTGCTGAACATTACCAACTGGGATGGCAGCAGCAATTTTACAGGAGAGTTGCAGGTACAATCATCAAGGCCTGTGTATGGTTCATCCTATACCTCTACCCTATTAAACCTCAATGATAAAGATATCAGCTTTAGTTATACCGAAGGCCAGACGATTGATTATACCGATCAAAACTTTCAGGGTAATTTGAGTTCCATCATGGCTTTTTATGCCAACATTATTATTGGAGTTGATTACGATACGTTTTCGAAATTTGGCGGCACACCTTATTTTTTGGCAGCTCAAACCATTGTAACCAATGCGCAAACATCGTCATACAGCGGTTGGAAAGCGTTTGACGGAAACGTGAACCGTTACTGGTTATCCGAAAACCTGAACAATAAAATATATAACCCGCTACGCAGCTTCCTATATGATTATCACCGAAACGGCCTCGATATCATGTCTGACAATGTAAACAAAGGTCGAAAAGCTATTGACGGCCTGCTACCCCTGCTGCAACAGATAGACCGCCAGCGCGTGGGCGCAATGCTGCCGCTTATATTTTATACCGCAAAAAGTGATGAGCTGGTTTCTATTTACAGCAAGGCTGATAATCAGGAGCGCCTAACCGCCATGAACCTGTTTTTACAACTTGACCCGGCTAACGGAAATAAATATCAAACTTTGCAGAAGTAATCACCATTTTAAGCCAGTAGTCGAAGGTTTTGAGTCTTTAGTCAGGTTTTGTTCTTTTTACTTGGAAGCGTTTAAAAACGGTTAATAAAACTGCTATATCGTGCGCGTCATTGCGAGGTACGAAGCAATCCCCTACTTTACAGGGTAGACTTTCATAGCCCCCCTGCCTATTGGGGATTGCTTCGTACCTCGCAATGACGGCTTCTATATATTTTTGAACAGCTTCTTAGAACTCAGAACTTTAGACTCAAGACTATAGTCGACCCTACCTGATCCTTATCAGATAAAACTGATCTAAAGTAGCGGCCCTCTTCTTTTTGATGATAAAAGGCAGGCTCAGGTTTTCATGAGGAAAATCCTGAAAAGATTTAACAACACTATAGTCAATTCCTTTGCCCTTCAATTCTGCTACCGCTTTTTCATCGGCTACTATAATCCGGTTTTTTAGGCTATCGGTTTTTAAGATGGCATCAACGTTAGTATAAGTCGCCTCGCCTTTGTAGTAAAAATCGAACGTATTGGATAAAACCGCCGCGCTTACCTTTTGCTGCGGATAGTTTTGATTGAGATATTCGGCAGCCGAAAGGTCTCCACGGTAAGCGACTATTGTTGGATAAGCAACAGTAATCAGGTAAGCATTTACCAGGATTGACACAGCGCAGGTAAATAAAAATACAGGTTGATAAACTGTTGTTGGCCTTCTGTAAATGTAGATAGCGAATCCTGCAAATCCTGCTATTAACAAAACAAACACCAGCCAGCATTCGGGTGCGAAAACGAAGTTAAGCGCGATAACAGCTATCAGCAAAAGCGCCGTAATAAGGTATTGCGAAATTTTAAAAAACTTTAACTCGGCACCAACTTTTAACGACCTGATTAAAACCGCGGTAATAATTGCAAAAAACGGGAACAAGATGTTGGTATAAAACGGCAATTGAAATTTAGAGGCCGAGAAAATCAGCAACATCAATACCCCGCCTGAAATGCACAAGTATTCGGGTTGAGCTATTCGTTTAACCATTTTCCTGATGGTTGCATAAAGCGCATAAAACAGGAGAACAGCCCATGGCGCAAAAGCCCAAAGCAGGGTGTGCACAAAAAATAGTTTATCGCCATGGGTGTTGGTGATGTAACCGTTATTGTTGAAACGCCCGAACTGACTATCCCATAAAAACCAATGGATGCCGGAAATTCCTGTGCGACCAAAAACAATTTTCTCCGGGTGTAGATCAAACTGGGTATATACCGAATAGATTTCGGGTAGGGTAAATATCACAACCAGGATAAACGAGAGCAGCCATTTCCAATGGAAAACGCCCTTGATATTTCCTTTAAACAGATAATCGCCAATAACAGATGCTCCTATCGGGATAAGCAGGTAAATGCCTTTAGTCATCACCGCGCATCCTGTAAATATGGATGCCAGTAGTATATCCGCTATGCTGAATTTCTCTTTTACTTTATAAAAATGATAAACAGCGCCCGTGAGCAAGCCCATAATATAAGGCTCGGCACGTACATCGGTGTTCGACATTACGCTGTGCTGGGCAGTAAGTAATATCAGTATAGCGATAATAGCTGTTTCATCGCCATAAAACTTTTTGGCCAGCTTATAGGTGTAAACCACCGCCATAAAAAAGAACAACAATGCAGGCAGCTTATAAGCAATGGTATTTACGCCGAAGATTTTGAAGCTGACAGCGATAACCCAGAAAGGAAAATGGGGTTTATCGAGCCAGTCGCTCCCGTGATACATCAAATCAGTGAAATTATTACTGTGCGCCATGCTCCTGGCAAGGGCCGAATATAGAGCCCCGTCATCAGTAAAGAATTTGATGCCGATACCTGCAATATTAAGCACGATGGCTAATAGCAGCACTATAAAATAAGGCCGTTTTTGCGATGAAAAAATTGAAGCTGCTGAACTATCCACTAAAAATATTTATGCCCAAAAATAGTTGAATTTTAATTATTCCATGGCAGGTATTTGGGTTGGTTTTGGCTGATAAGCGCCGGCCGAGCTTTATTTAGCGGTAGTCCATTCAATACCTGTTCGTATAAAGCTAAATATACTGTGGCCATTTTACCGATATTGAAATTATCGGCCGCGTATTGGTGGCAATATTGTTTATTAAAACTTTCAACGTTTTTAAGTCCGGCGGCCAATTCAGCTTTACTTGCCGATAGCATGCCAACTTCAGCAGGTACGAGCTCTGGCAGCGAGCCGTAGGGCGTGCCGAAAACCGGGCAGCCAAAATAAAGACTTTCAACAACAGCTATCCCAAACGGCTCATGCCACAGTACCGGAAAAAGCAATGCCTTTGAGCTATTCATCACTACCGACTTTGCTTCATCACCAACCATCCCCTTGAAACGAACGTTTAGATTAGGTGTAAAGCGCAAACCCATTTTTAGGTTGAGGCGGGAGCCACCAAGTACTATTAGCTTGTTTCCGCTCATGGTGGCAACATCAATAGCCCCTTTCACGTTTTTTACCCGCCAGGCGGCTTTAGCTAAAAAGTGTGTATGTGTCCGTTTATGATCAAGATCGGGCTTTTGATAATCGGCGGTATCTATAGCGTTATGTATAAACACCGTTGAGCCATGACGTTCCGCATGATTAGCTGATACAAACACCGAATTAATATCTAACTGAACACCTCCCGGGTTATTATGCACCGTAACAATGTATGGCTTCTTTGTAAAACCACTCACCTGGAACTGAAAGTGCACCACATCAATATCATCAGGCACCTGCTGGTTGATATCAACAGCCGGATCATAGATCAACACTTTGGCGAATGGGCATGATGATCCCGCACCTACCAAGTACGTAATATTATGCCCCAACCGGTTCAACTCCCGGCCAAGCCACCAGATAATACGCTCGGTACCGCCATATTTAGTTGCCGGAATTTGAGTGTTGTTTACGATGAGGATATTCATAGATGTTTGGGGCAAAGGTAATAATCTGCTTATTCTATTTCAGCGTTTAACAAAATGCATTAATAGTTTTAACAGATTAGTATATTCACTCTAAAATCCATTCCTGTCACAATGAAACTTAAGTTAACTTTTTTACTGATGACTGTTGTCTGCTTTGCACGGCCAGTTTCCGCCCAGAACCACATGGCCGATTTTAAGGCTCTTATAGCCAAAGATGATACCGCCGCTGCATTTAAACTATTGCAAGGCTGGCAAAAGACCGGCACAAACGATCCTGATTTTTACATAGCCAGCGCCAACTATTATGCAAAAAAAGGCCTAACCGAAGTTTTGAGCCTTCAAAAAGATCAGCCGGCAGGTCAAAGCTTTGTGCTTAAAGATAGTACCGGCAAGGTTGCCGGTTACCTTGGCGGCCGGCCGGCATATAATTCAACTTATCTGAATAAAGCATTCGACAATCTTGATGCAGGTATAGCCAAATTTCCGAACAGGCTGGATATCCGTTTTGGCAAAGTTTACCTGCTTGGCAAAACCGAAGACTACAAAACTTTTGCCGAAGAAATTATCAAAGCAGTTAACTATGGTCAAACTATTGGTTTCAAATGGTTTTGGAGCGAAGGTAAGCCCGTTGAAAATCCGGAGGATTTTATGCTCAGCAATATCCAGACTTACATTATTCAATTATATAACGCCGGCGACCAAAACATGGATTATATCCGCGATGTATCTCTCGCCATTTTGAAATACAAGCCGGATAACGTTGTAAGTTTGTCCGATCTTTCCATCAGCTATCTTACCAAAAAAGATTATGCTCATGCATTGGAAGCCCTGCTGAAAGCCGAAAAGCTGGCCCCTCATGACTATATAGTTTTAAATAACATTGCCTATTGCTACGAGTTGCAGGGCAACAAGCCAAACGCGGTTAAATACTACCAACTTGTAAAACAATATGGCGACGAGGAAGCGAAAGTGAAAGCAGATAAAAAGGTAGCCGAACTCAGTAAACATTAATCTTACTTGCTGAACCACTTCCTGCTGGCCACCAATAACCCAAACTCTTCCGAGGGATATTTCTCCGTTGATTTATGATGGATTTTATGCGCCCTGCGGATACCGGCCAGGTAGCGGTTGTCGCTTTTGAAGGCCTTAAACCGGTTGTGAATAAACCAATCATGAAAAATAAAGTAGATAATACCGTAAATACTGATACCGGTACCTATCCAAAAGCGGTAATCCAAACTCAAATGCCCTATCCACATCAACCATAGAGCAAAAGCAGCAAAGCCGATGCTAAACAGGTCGTTCAACTCAAACCAGCCGTGCCTTTGCTGATGGTGCGTTTTGTGAATAAACCAAAGTGGCCCATGGAATAAATATTTATGCATGGCCCAGGAGATCAGCTCCATAACCGCCATGGTTGATAATACAATTCCGATGTTTGCCAATACATTCATATCATTTAGCTGCTATATTTTGCGCTATCAGGTTTTCCATTTTTAGGGTATTTTCATCTTCGTTATCCCCATAACCAGTCTTCTTGAAAATCAGCTTTCCTTGCTTATTGAAGATAATAACCGTTGGATATCCCCTAAAGCCAAACTGTCTGTCGGGGCATTTGGTTTTATCGTCGGGTGTATATTTAGCTAAAACTTTGCCTGTATAGATCTTTTCGTTGCAACCCGGTATAAAGTATACCGGTAATTTAAAATCCTGCCGCTTACTAAAATCCTTATACATTCTAACAAAATTATCTATTGATTTATCCTGTGCAATAAACCGCTTAACTATACCGCTATCGGTTTGGCATAATGTTATGAAACAAAAGTTCTTATTGTCTTTGTACTTATCGTAAAGCTTATGCAACATACCCATCTCACGGAAACACGGCGGGCAGGGCACAAACCAACAATCAATAAACAAAACCTTACTTTGCCCTAATTGCTTTAGCGTAGTATGTTTTCCGCTGATATCATAAACTTCAATATCGGGTATAGATTTAATGGTTTTGGTTTGTGCATGGCATATGAAGCCGAACAAAATTAAAAATGCGAATAAGGAATAGGTTACAACTTTCATAGCGAAGGTATTTACCACTAACTTAAAACTAAAAAAGCGGCTATCAAATGATAACCGCTTTTAAATCATAAAAATCCGATATCGAAAATCCGATATCCGAAATTATTAAATATGTATCGCCCTGTTTTCGGTAGCAGCTAAACATGCTTCACGCATAGCTTCGGTATAAGTTGGGTGGGCATGGCTCATGCGTGAAATATCTTCGGCACTTGCGCGGTACTCCATAGCTACAACAGCTTCGGCTATCATATCGGCAGCACGCGGACCAATCATATGTACACCTAAAATTTCGTCGGTTGCAGCATCGGCCAATACTTTTACAAAGCCGTCCAGGTCACCGCTTGCACGGGCACGACCGCTTGCTTTGAATGGGAACGAACCTGTTTTGTATTTAACACCGGCTGCTTTTAATTGCTCTTCTGTTTGACCAACTGCGGCAACTTCCGGCCAGGTATAAACTACACCCGGGATCAGGTTGTAATCAATATGTGGTTTTTGGCCGGCAATGATCTCGGCAACCAGCGTACCTTCGTCTTCTGCTTTGTGGGCAAGCATAGCGCCTTTAATCACGTCGCCGATAGCGTAAACACCTTTAACCTTAGTTTCCAGGTGCTCATCAACCGTAATTTTACGGCCACGTTCTTCAACAGTGATACCAATGTTTTCCAAACCTAAGCCATCAGTGTATGCAATACGGCCAACAGCTACCAGGCAGTAATCGCCCTTAAGCTCCAGTTTCTCACCTTTTGGCGTATCACAGCTCACAGTGACTTCGTTTCCTTTTACGGTAGCGCCGGTAACTTTGTGGCCCAGGTAAAATTCCATACCCAGTTTAGTCAATACTTTCTGTAACTCACGACCTAAGCCTTTATCCATAGTTGGGATAATGCCGTCCATAAATTCAATTACAGATACTTTGGCGCCTAAACGTGCATAAACCGAACCCAGCTCCAAACCAATAACGCCACCACCAATTAATACCAGGTGTTTAGGCACTTCGCTCAGGCTTAAAGCCTCGGTTGAAGTGATAACGCGTTTTTTATCGATAGGCAAAAATGGCAACGCTGATGGTTTTGAACCTGTAGCGATAATCACGTTTTTTGCGGTGATCTCAGTGGTGGTACCATCGCTCTTTTTAACAACAATGGTATTTTTATCTTTAAATGATCCCACACCAAAATGGGTATCAATTTTATTTTTTTTCATCAGGTAGCTGATACCGCTGGTATTAGCGTCAACAACCTGTTGTTTACGTTTGATCATCTGCCCAAAATCGATAGTCAGATTTTCAAGGTTGATGCCATGTGTTTTAAAAGCATGGGCAGCATTATGGTAATGTTCAGACGAGTCAAGCAGTGCCTTTGACGGGATACAGCCTACATTAAGGCAGGTACCGCCAAGGGTATTATACTTTTCAACAATTGCGGTTTTTAAACCAAGCTGGGCGCAACGGATAGCGGCTACATAACCACCGGGGCCCGAACCTATAACTATAACATCATATTGCATAGTAGTGTGTTTTTTATGGTGGGCAAAGTTAAGGATTATTGTCTGAACCTGAATTTATCGAGTTAAGGAATTATCAGAATACCAGGCAAATTAAATGAATTTCTAATATTCATTTGATTCATGCAAAATCCCGGCAATCTTTTAATCCCACAAATCATGGTTGAGATTTATCCCAAACCAACAGCATTTTACCACATTTTGTAACAGAACAATTGATAAATCGGTTTATCCTGAACTGTTTATTAAATTAGCCCAATTAACACGACTGATCTCATGAAGAAAATTAATTTATTTTTTGTGCTGGTATTATTATATACCGGCGCTAATGCCCAAAGCAATTATGTAAAGGAGCATTTTACCAAAAAAGATGTGTACATCACCATGCGCGACGGTGTAAAACTGTTTACCTCAATTTATACCCCAAAGGATGCATCTTCGCAAAATAAGTATCCGATGATGATGCAGCGTACCTGCTACAGCATTGCCCCTTACGGCGAGGATAAATACCCGGCAAGACTCGGCCCCTCTGAAATTATGATGAAAGAGGGCTATATTTTTGTTTATCAGGATGTGCGCGGCCGCTGGAAAAGCGAAGGCACCTGGACCAATATGACCCCGGTTATCGATAATAAAAAAAGCAAAAAAGATGTTGACGAAGGTTCCGACACTTATGACACCATAGACTGGTTGGTTAAAAACGTAGCTAACAACAATGGCAAAGTTGGCCAGTATGGTATCTCCTATCCTGGCTTTTATACCGCTGCAGGTATCCTTTCCAACCACCCGGCGCTTAAGGCATCATCACCGCAGGCCCCTATTTCCGATTTCTTTTTTGATGATTTTCACCATAACGGTGCTTTCATTGAAGGTTACTTTTTCACCTTCCCGGTATTTGGTGTTCAAAAAACCGACACTACCAGCAAAGCCTGGTATACCATGCTAAAACCTGATAGCAAAGATGGTTATCAGTATTTGTTAGATCTTGGCCCGCTTAAAAATGCCGATAAGTTTTACCATGATAACTTCTTTTGGCAGGAAACCATCAATCATCCTAACTACGATGAGTTTTGGCAAAAACGTGGGTTGCTGAAACACTATGGTAAAGTGAAACCTGCCGTGATGCTGGTTGGCGGCTGGTTTGATGCCGAAGACTTAACCGGTCCGCTGGCTATTTATAAAACCATTAACAAGTCAGATCCAAACGCCTATAATACCATTGTGATGGGGCCGTTTGGTCATGGCCGCTGGTCGCGCGAAACCGGGCATACCATGCACAGCAATGTATATTTTGGCGATAGCGTGGCTACCTTCTACCAAAGAAATATCGAGGCTAAATTCTTCAACCACTTTCTGAAAGGTAATGGCGACAAAAACTCAGGCTTACCCAATGCCTATATGTTTAACACCGGTAAAAAAGAATGGGCCACTTTTGACAAATGGCCTGCTGCCAATGCTGTACACGAAAAAATGTTTTTAGGTGCCGATGGCAAGCTTGCTAATACTCAACCGGCAACAGCAGGTTCCGTATCATATGTCAGCGACCCGCTTAAACCGGTTCCGTATACCGAAGATAATACCACCACTATGGGCTTTACTCCGCATAATTACATGAGCGAGGATCAGCGCTTTGCAGGTCGCCGCCCGGACGTTTTGGTTTACCAAAGCGAGATATTAAATGACGATGTTACCCTTGGCGGCGAGATCATGGCGCATCTTAAAATTGCTACCACTGGCACCGATGCAGACTTTGTTGTAAAGCTGATTGACGTTTATCCGGCCGACGAACCTAACAACCCGTACATGCCAAACAAAAACATTATCCTGAGCAATTACTGGCAAATGGTACGTTCGGAAGTAATGCCGGCACGATTCCGCAATAGCTTTGAAAAACCGGAAGCTTTAGTAGCCAATCAAAAAACAGATGTGAATTTCCGCTTGCAGGATGTGCTGCATACCTTTAAAAAAGGTCACCGCATCATGATCCAGGTTCAAAGTACCTGGTTCCCGATAGTAGCACGTAACCCGCAAAAGTTTGTGGAAAACCCGTATAAAGCCGATGAAAGCGATTATATAAAAGCAACTGAAACGGTTTACAACGATAGCTATATTGATGTGCAGGTGCTGAAGTAAGAGATTGGTGATTAGAGGTTAACCACCTCCGATGTCATTTCAACTGCAGGGAGAAATCTTATACGCGCAGCAAGCAAGTATGCAAAGCGAACATACAGGGCGTATAAGATTTCTCTTTCGCCCCCACATGATAACCCCTAACTGCTCTATCGAAATGACATTTTGCGTTTATCATTAATGCGTTTTTTGCTTTAAATTAGTTTATGAAATTGTTTACCATTACTATTCTACTAAGCATTGCACAAATAACATTTGCCCAAATTAAAGTTACCAAACTCAGCAAAACCGATATCCCTGAATCTATTGTCTACAAAGGGCATATCATAGATGCGGTTAAATACACTGATAAAACAGGCGACCACATTGTTATCACTACAGAAACGGGCATAACACAACAAAAAGCCACCAAAGACGAGAACTTTAGAGCTGCCGCCCTGTATGCATACGATTATATTATCATCGGGGATGGCAAGTTTAAACTAAGTTGGCAAACCAATGATTTTTCTTCGGATTGCACGCTTGATGTAAAAGCAGATTATGCTTCTGATGGGTTTGCGGTTACAGACGTTGATAACAATGGATTTGCGGAAGTTTGGTTGGTTTATCGCACCGCCTGCCGCGGAGATATAAGTCCAAGTGTTATGAAATTAATCATGCACGAAGGCAATAAAAAATACGCAATGCGCGGCGAGAGCAAGGTAAAGGTATCCGAAAAGGAAACTATTGGTGGCACCTATACTTTTGACGCTGCCTTTAAAACTGCGCCGCCTACATTCCGGAAGTATGCTGCCGATACCTGGAAGAAAAACATTATGGACACCTTTTAACCTGATACACTTAAGTACATGAAAATAAAACAATTATATCTTGCAGCGCTTACCTTACTATGCGCTGCAACAATTGCCCTGCCGGCGAAGGCGCAGCTCCTGAAAGAAAAAGAGCAATTCACCCATGCCGATTCGCTGCGCGGAATGCTTACACCTTTGCGTACCTGTTATGATATCAATTACTATCACCTTGATGTTAAAATTGATATCGATAAAAAGTTTATCAGCGGCAGTAACCAGTTTAAATTCACTGCTACGCAGGATTTTAATAAACTTCAGTTCGATCTGTTTGCCAATCTTAATATCGCCAAAGTTGTTTACAAAGGTAAAGAACTCACTTTCACCCGCGATGGTAACGCGGTGTTCCTCAACTTTCCGCAAACTATAAGCAAAGGCAGTAAAGATGAGTTTACCGTTTACTATTCCGGTAATCCAACCGTTGCCAAAAATGCACCCTGGGATGGTGGCCTGGTATTCAAAAAAGATTCATTGGGAAAACCATTTGTGGCAACAGCCTGCGAGGGCGTTGGTGCAAGCATCTGGTGGCCAACTAAAGATCACCTGGCCGACGAAGTTGACAGCATGATGATCAGCATCAGCGTGCCTAAAGGTTTAAAGGATGTTTCAAACGGTCGCCTGCGCAAGGTAACCCCACTTAAGGATGGTTATACCCGGTTCGACTGGTTTGTAGCCAACCCAATCAACAACTATGACGTTGCCGCCAACATTGCCGACTACGCTCATTTTGAAGATACTTATATGGGCGAAAAAGGCAAACTCACCCTCGATTATTGGGTACTGCCAACCAGTCTGGAAAAAGCAAAAAAACAATTTGCCGCCAATGTAAAACCAATGCTTAAAGCCTTTGAGCACTGGTTTGGCCCCTACCCTTTTTATGAGGATGGCTACAAACTGGTTGAAACCCCGCACCTGGGCATGGAACACCAAAGCGCCGTGGCCTATGGCAATCATTTCATGAATGGCTATATGGGCTATGACTTATCAGGCACCGGATGGGGCAGTAAATGGGATTATATCATCGTTCACGAAAGCGGGCACGAATGGTTTGGTAATAATATAACCGATAAAGATTTGGCCGATATGTGGATCCACGAAAGCTTTACCTGCTATTCCGAATCGCTTTTTGTAGAGGATAACTGGGGCAAAAAAGCCGGACAGGAGTATAATTACGGCTTAAGGCTCACCATTAATAACGAGGGCCCTATAGTTGGCATTTATAACATGAACAAGGAAGGCTCAGGAGACATGTACTCTAAAGGCGCAGTATTCCTGAACATGATCCGCACTATTATTAATGACGATGAAAAATGGCGCGGCATCCTGCGCGGGCTTAACAAAACTTTTTACCACAAAACGGTTACTTATGATGATGTGGTAGGTTTTATCAACCAGCAATCGGGTATGGACCTTTCGGCTATTTTTGATCAGTACCTGCACTACCGCAGTCTTCCTGTGCTGGAATTTACCAGTCACGAAAACAAACTTTATTGCCGCTGGATAGCCGAGGCCAAAGATTTCAACATGCCAATCAGGGTGCGTGTAAAGGGCGGCGAGTATAAATTCATCACTCCAACAAAACAAATGAGCCCTGTTGAAATTGCGGGAGCTACCAAAGACAATATCGAAATTGATTATTTGAACTACTACGTAGGTTCACTTCTTGATTAATCCCAAATACAAATGAAAAACAAGTTCTTAAATATTTTTACGGTTGCTTTGGGGCTTACCATAGCTGGTATAGCACCAACCCAGGCACAGTTGGGCACCAATAAGCAAACATTTACCCGCGCCGATTCACTCCGCGGTGGTTTAACGCCACTGCGCACCTGTTACGATATCAATTACTATCACCTGGATGTGAAATTTGATATTGATAAAAAATTTATCAGCGGCAGCAACCTGTTCAAATTCACGGCTACTCAAAATTTTACTAAGCTTCAGTTTGACCTGTTTGCCAATTTAAAGATAGAAAAGGTAGTATATGAAGGTGCCGAAATACCTTTTACCCGAGAGTTCAACGCGGTGTTTGTCACCTTCCCAAAAACCATAAAAAAGGGCAGCAAGGATGAATTCACCGTTTATTATTCAGGTAATCCAACTATAGCCAAGCGTGCCCCATGGGATGGCGGCGTTGTTTACACCACCGACTCGCTTGGGAAGCCGTGGGTGGCAACCGCTTGCCAGGGTATTGGCGCCAGCATCTGGTGGCCTACTAAAGATCATCAATATGATGAGGTAGACAGTGCCCTGATCAGTATCAGCGCTCCTAATGGTTTAAAAGATGTTTCAAACGGTAGATTGCGCAAGGTAACCGACCTGAACAATGGTTATACCCGGTTCGATTGGTTTGTGGCAAACCCTATCAACAATTATGATATAGAAGCCAACATTGGCGACTATGCCCACTTTGAAGGCACTTACCAGGGCGAAAAAGGTCCGCTTACGCTTGATTACTGGCCTTTAAGCTACAATGTTGACAAAGCTAAAAAGCAATGGGAGCTTGACGCGCCACGGATGCTCAAATCATTTGAATACTGGTTCGGCCCCTATCCTTTTTATGAAGATGGTTACAAACTGGTTGAAACCCCTCACCTGGGCATGGAGCATCAAAGCGGTACGGCCTATGGCAACCATTACAAAAACGGGTACCTGGGCCGCGACCTTTCGGGTACCGGATGGGGCTTAAAATGGGATTTTATTGTGGTACACGAAAGCGGGCACGAGTGGTTTGGGAATAACATTACCTCAAAAGATGTGGCCGACATGTGGATCCACGAAAGTTTCACCAATTATTCCGAGTCCCTATTCATTGAAACTTATTATGGGAAACAAGCTGGACAAGAGTATGTGAACGGAACCCGTAAAAACATTCGTAATGATAAGCCTATTGTAGGCCCGTATGGTGTAAATATGGAAGGTTCGGGAGATATGTATTATAAAGGCGGTAACCTGTTAAACATGGTTCGCACCATTATCAACAACGATGAAAAATGGCGCAGCATCCTCCGCGGACTTAACAAAACATTTTATCATAAAACCGTTACTTATGATGACATTGTAGGCTACATCTGCAAACAGGCTGGCATGAACCTGGCCCCGGTATTTGACCAGTACCTGCACTATAAAGATATCCCAACCCTGCAATTTGTGGTTAAAGACGGTAAGCTTTACTCCAAATGGATTGCCAATGCCGAAGGTTTCAACATGCCTGTAAAGGTGCGCGTTAAAGGCGGCGGTTATATATTTATTAAACCAACTACCCAGTTTACCCCAGTTAAAATTGACGGTATCACCAAAGACAATGTGGAGGTAGATACTTTCAATTTTTATATTAAGGTTGAGTGATGGTTGATTAGGTGAGTAGTTGATTAGGTGGATGGGTGAATGGTTTACCACTCGCTCAATCAACCTATTCAACTACTCACTTAATAAAACCAACCGCTCACCCAATCAACCTAATCAACTACTCACTTAAAAAACAACCACAAAAAACCAAATCCGGTGCAACTTTCTTCACCCTACCGGCGTCTAATTTGAAACGAAACTAAAACAACCGTCATGAAATCAATTTCAAAAATATTATTAGCCGCCGTACTTGCAGCAGGAACTACAAGCTACAGCACTGCAAAACCGGTAAATCCAATTGTTAAACATGCTGATCAAACTACCCAAGACCGCCATTTATCGGGCTTCAGCGCTATTGACCTGGCTGGCTCATTCGACGTTTACTTTACCCAGGGCTCAAACGAATCAGTAAAAGTTGAAGCTCCATCTGATGTGATCGACAAGATCATTACCGAAGTTCAGGGCGGCGTATTAAAGATCTACAGTAAAAAAGGTACCAACTGGGATAGCTGGAGCTTTGGCCGTAGTCGCAAAATGATTGTTCATGTTGTTGCAAAAGATATGACCAGCATTAACGTTGCCGGCTCGGGCGATGTTTATTTTAAGGAAGGTATCACCACTACCTCGTTAAAACTAAAAGTGGTAGGTTCTGGTGATATGCTGGGCAAGGTAAATACTAAAAACCTGGACAGCAGCATTTCGGGTTCAGGCGATATGAAACTTTCAGGCCGTGCCGATAATTCAAGAGTAAACGTTGTAGGTTCAGGCGACTTTACCGCCCGCGATCTGATCACCGTTAATACCGAAGTTCACATAGCCGGTTCAGGCGATGCTACCATCAACGCCAGCAATAAAATTGACGCCTCAGTAAGCGGCTCAGGCGATGTTCATTATACCGGCGGCGCTAAAAACATTTCGAGCTCAAAAGCTGGCAGCGGCGATATAGAGCGGATATAATAGCTTATTTTTTCGGATAGAAAGGTCTGTTTCCAAACAGGCAGAAGCGGTATTGTACGCAAGTCAATCCCCGATTTTCACAGTTTACCTGTATAAATCGGGGATTGTTTCGTTTGGTGCAATAGCGTTTTTTTGTATGTTATTAACAAACTAATTTTAATGGTCTTCTTAGTATCTTTATATAAAAGATAACAATCCACCATTCCTATCGCTAACATGAAAAAGCTATTTTTTATCATGATTGCTGCCTGCATTTGTGCATGCAATAATCCATCAAAACCAACGGCGGAGACATCGGCCGAAGCGTCAAACAAGCCTTACGAAGTTAAAACAGGTGGCAACAAGCTCATCAAGGTTGCCGGAAAGTACAACGTATGGACGAAGAAAGTTGGCGATGGCAAAATAAAAGTATTGCTGCTCCATGGTGGCCCTGGATTTTCGCATGACTATATGGAGTGCTTTGACGATTTCCTGCCGAAAGAAGGAATGGAAATTTATTACTATGACCAGCTTGGCTGCGGCAATTCTGATGCTCCCGCCGATACCTCGTTATGGAACATTCCGCGTTACGTTGAAGAGGTTGAAGAAGTGCGTAAGGGATTAGGGCTCGATAATTTTTATATCCTCGGGCATTCCTGGGGAGGCATGCTGGCGATGGAATACCTGCACAAATACCAATCGCATGTTAAAGGGGCCGTATTATCAAACATGACAGCGGGCATCAAAGGCTATGTTGCCTATGCCGCCGAATTAAAGAAGAAGTTTTTCACCCCTCGGGATATCGCAGTATTTGACTCGTTAGACAGGCTTAAACAATATGATTCGCCGCAATACAATGACCTGTTGATGAACAAGCTGTATACCCAGGTAATCTGCCGGATCCCGATAGAAAACTGGCCCGAGCCGCTTTGGCGCGCCTTTAAAAAAGCTAACCATACCATTTACATCCAAATGCAGGGCGTTGATGAATTTCACGTAACCGGCAATTTTAAAGGATGGGAATTTTGGGATAAACTCCAGGATATCAAAGTACCAACCTTAGTTTTAGGTGGCATGCATGACGAAATGAACCCTGAAGACATGAAAAAAGAGGGGCGTTTACTACCTAACAGCCGCACCTATCTATGCCCGGATGGCAGCCACATGAGTATGTATGATGATCAGCAAAACTACTTCAAAAACCTCATCGCCTTTTTGAAAGATGTTGACGCGGGCACATTTACTGCGGATAAAAAATAGCACACCAATTATATACCTGTATTTTATATCTCACCACCACACTAAAAATCATGAAGAAGTTACTCATCAGCGTCATCACCATGATGACCTTTACTGCGGCAAGTACTTATGCGCAGTTAACACCACAACCCAGTTCAACACAAAGTGTTGTGCAGGATTTTGGTCTTGGAAAAATCAACCTCACTTACTCACGTCCCGATGTAAAAGGTCGTAAAATATTCGGAGGAATGGAACCTTACGGAGCCGTTTGGCGTACGGGCGCAAATTCGGCAACAGTAATAAAATTTACCGACGAGGTAAGTTTGGAAGGTAACAAGGTTCCGGCGGGCGAGTATGGCCTGTTCAGTATCCCCGGCGAAAACGAGTGGACGATCATCCTCAGCAAACAGCCTAAGCAATGGGGCGCGTATTTGTATAAAGAAGCCGATGATTTTTTACGTTTCAAAGTTAAAACTGAGCATCTCAAAGCTTTAACAGAAACAATGACCCTCGCTTTTACTAACGTAGCGCCTACTTCCTGCGATTTACAAATGATGTGGGAACACAGCGGCTTCACTATCCACATGACCACCGATATTGACGCCAAAGTAATGGCACGCATCGATTCGGCCATGAAAACCGATAAAAAGCCATACTATGAGGCCTTGATCTACTATTACAACAATAATAAAGATATGGACAAAGCTTTAGCCTGGGCAACCGAGTTGGAAAAGGATAAGAACTTTCCACCGTTTGTACCTAAACTATGGAAAGCCCGCATATTATTAAGAAAAGGCGATAAAGCCGCTGCTATAACAACAGCTCAGGAAGGCGTAAAAATGGCTACCGAGATGAAAACGGATGAGTATGTACGTTTAAATAACGAAGTAATAGCACAAGCAAAGAAATGATTATTTAATCTCTCATCATGCATAAAAAAACCTTGCCAGTGATATTGGCAAGGTTTTTTTGTTTTAAGCAAGATTTTAAAAAGCCGGGGATCGCGCGATTCCCCTCTTGAGAGGGGTGGAGGGGTGTGTTTCTGTTTTCACAAATCAATCGCAGAAACACACCCCTGCTACCACACATTCCTTCGCGCCCCTTTTCAAGAGGGGATCTTCTTAGGAGAGCTTAAAACCTTGTATAAAAAGCCACTTGCGCTACGTGGTTTACCACATAAGCATCGGCTTGTTTAATATATTGATTAAGATAACCGGCTTCTGCATCAAATGACTTGCTGAAACGGTAACCCACCGCTACATAAGCCCTGTTTTGATCGAAGAAGTGTTTATTTACTTTGTTTTTGTTTTGCACGTTTACAAAGGCCTCGTTTTGCAGGGCGAGGAATGTTCCTTCCGTAAATACGTCAGAGTCTGGTTTCATCGGGATCACCGCGCGGGCAAAGTACCTGAAACGCTGGGCGAAATAGCGGTCGTTTTTGTTCTCCGCCGTGTTTCCTAAAAAGCGTTGCTCCAGTCGTAAACGATGTGCCAGCTGTACATGTTTGGTCAGCTTATGAGTGTAAGTGTATTGCTGCCAAATGCGGTGCTCCGGGCGAAATGTTGTTTCGTTGCTCGGAGTACGGCCATAAGTAGCAATATAAGCGTAGCCTAAAGCCCCTACCTTGTTCTTGGCAAAATAATAGTTTGCTGAAGGACGAAGCAGGATATGCTTAAGGTAACTTACCTCATCGTGCGAGCGCAATTGCCCGTCGAACGAGTAGCCCCAATGCTCGGATAGTTTATGGCTATGAAATATAGCCGCCCAACCCGAAAACTGGTTGTCCTGAGCCAGCAACCTTGCAGGTGCCGCGAGCAACAGTACAACAAAAATTAATAGTTGTTTTTTTAATTGCATGGATGATATATGTGTGTTATAAAGGTTAACATTTATTGTAGAGACGCATTACATGCGTCTCTTTTTGCGACAGAAAGTTGCAGGATCTGCCCAGGAAAACATTTGTAAGCAATAGCTGACAGGCAACCATTCACCTGATCAACCTACTCTCCATTCACTAATCTTTAAACCTTACCAAAGTCCGGCGGCCAAGATCAACCGTTACCCTGAAGGCTTCCTGGTTGCTGCTGTAGCCCGGTGTTTGGTGCAGGCTCAATATAAACTGCCCTTTTACGCGTTTATATAGAAACGGCGTGTAAATGATATCCAATCGGTTATAAGTTTTCTTTTCAAAAAACGCGTCGCCATAAATAATATGGCTGCCCTGCCCTTTGTAAAACTCGTCAAATAAAGCAAAGCGTTTCCAGCTTAAATAAGCGTTAGCCACAAAGCCGGTCGGGGTCCTGAAACCATCCACCCCACGTACCCGCTCAAATGATGTCATAGCACCAGCCTCAATAGATAACGAATCTAAAATGGTTTTATGACTGAAGTCTAAACCTAATCTTATTTGTCCGCCGCCATTATCCTGGATATGGTCGTTAGGCAACAGTACTTCGGCACCAGCATCGTGCATCAGCAGAAAGTAGTGTGATACATAAAAAGGGCCAGTTAAACTTGGCCTATACTTACCTGAGAAACCAAACAGGAATTGCTCACGATCTGTAACGGTTTGGCGGCTTACCCAGTCAATCCAGGCGGTTTCGGTAAAGTGATCGTTATGAAAGCGGGTAAGCAACCCTTCCACGTTGGGACGGTAATAGCGTAAAGTATCGTTTAATAAAGCGCGTGGATAATCATCCAGCAAGCCTTCGCGCGGGAATGCGCCTGCGTTAAACAGCCAGTTTTTGCCGGTAAAGCTGTAATAAGCAACAGGGTTAACTTTTAAAAAGTATGGCTTTGCACCAAATTCATGAATGCCGTTAACACCCACAATAAAGTGGTTCACACTATCAAGGTTAAGGCCCAGGTCAAGTGCGGTACGCACGCCCGAGTAGGTACGTGAGCGGGCTACAAAATCTTTGTACTCGCGGTTATCCATAAAACCTAAACCGTTAAAATGGATATCAAGGCTACCCTGTGCAAGGGCGGCGGTAGTTGTTATGATCGAAAAAAGGACTAAAAGGTATATCCGTTTAAACATAGCTGATTGTATTATTCTACTGTAATATTGATGATCTTATTGTTGCGGCCTCCCGGAAACGGTTCGGTACGGATGGAAAAGATCAGTTCGTACTTACCCGGTTTCGCCGGCATGGTCACGTTAAATTTAAAGTGCCCGGTCTCCCCGGTTTTTAATGAAATATTGTTGAAGCTATCATCAGATTTTTGCATGCCCACTTGGTAGATGCTCTTAAAAAAGCAGGCCTCCAAAAACACTTTGTGCTTTTGATTAACATTTGTAAAACTGATTGGGAAAGGATAAGGGTTGGTAAACGTGAGATCGAAATCCTTCTTCTGACCAGGCGATACGCTTTCTTTATAAGAAGATACCTGGAAATCAATTTTTTGATAGGTGCGGATATCATCAACCCAGCCGCCGTACCAGTCACCCGCATAGGTTTTAAGGGTATCGGTAGTGATGGCAGGATCCCACACGCCATTTATTACAACGTAAGCCTTTTTATGCTGGATACTATCTTCAATAGGCCAGATATCATATTGTGTACGGCGATAGTAGCGGGCATCGTAATCAAACCCGTGTGTGGTACTGTTATAGAAATTGTATTTCGACGGGTTCTGGAAACCCTCGTTAAAAATCACATAATTATTCCCTGCCTTTTTTTGAATAAGCTGCGCCCACTCTTTAAAACCAAAAAAGCTCCGGATGGCGTCGACTTTTAACAATGGCGGAAAAGCGATAATGATAGCTACACGCAAAATAACTATCATGGCAATATTGATGATTGCCAAACGATTGAACCATTGGGGCTTTGCGCCAGGTTGCGTAAAACGGATAAGTACCATCATGGCCAGCGGCACGTAAGCGATAAGCGTCCAGTGCAGCTGAACTTCGCCTTTGAACGAGGTAAGGAAAAAGAATGCCAGGATGCCGATGGCATTAACCAACAATGTCCTGGTGAAAGTATCCTGAACTTTTGCAGTGAACCCTTTATAAAACAACAACCAGCCAATCAGCGGACCAGCCATCAGCAATTGTCCCAGCGGGTATACATAAGTATACTCAAAGTTGTACTGCTCATTTGAGCGTTCGGACAAGTGGTAACTTAATGACGGGAAACCATGGTTAGCCTGCCAAATAATGTGCGGTGCATATAAAGCCAGGGCCAGTAGTACAATAGAGTAAAAAGATCCTCGCTTTAATAATTTGATGTTTGATGCCAATGTGAAAACAACCAACAAAATACCGTGGTACTTGCTATACAGCAGACAAGCAATTACAACACCCAATATAGCAGCAAGCTTAAAGCTGTCCTTTTCAATATATTGCTGATAAAAATAAAAAAACAGCACCGTGAAAAACAGTAGCGGCGCATCAGGCGTAGTGGTAAAACCATAAATATGGAATACAAAGATGCCCGATATTACCAGTACAAAGTTCATGGCATCAACCTTATATCGCTTCAGCATCACCCACATCAGGTATATGGATGCTGTGGTACCTATCACCGTAAAAAGCCTTGCCCCAAATTCATTATGCAGCAAGCTATAGCCCATCTTAATAAAAAGGGCCACCATAGGCGGATGATCGTAGTATCCCCAATCTAAAAAACGTGAATAAACCCAGTAGTAAGCTTCATCGGCATGAATCTCAAGCGTAAATGCCTGTACGGCATTCAGTAAGGCCCACAACAGTAAAAAATAAATTATTGGCTTGCTATATTTTACCGGCGTGCTATTTAAAGAGGTATCCTGCATTAAAATGGATGAGTAAATGAATGGGCAAAGGTATGATAAAAGATATAAGCCATAAAACGTTAGGCAGCAGTGATATGATAATTTGACGAAATTATACCACAATCTTCATAATTTAGCATAGCTGTAAAGCTTTAATCTACCTTAATATAACATGAAACAAGAATTTGAGGTTATCAAAAAAACACGTCTGACGCTGCTTAATGTTGTTAAAGACCTTTCTCCCGAACAACTTAATCATATCCCGGCCGGATATATTAACAACCTGATCTGGAACTTGGCGCATATGATTTCGGGCCAGCAAGGCATCTGCTATACCCGTGCGGGTGTACCAATTGTGGTAGATGATAAATATTATACCCCGTACCGCCCCGAAACCAAACCGCAGGATTTTGTTAATGCAGATGAAATAGCCGAGGTAAAAGAGCTGCTTATTTCAACTATTGATAAATTTGAGGAAGATTATCATACAGGTATTTTTGCTAATTATCAACCCATGACTACCCGCTATGGCGTTACGTTAAGCAATATTGAAGAGGCTATCCGCTTTGTGCCATTTCACGATGGCTTGCATACCGGCTACATCATGGCCTTAAAAAGGGCGGTTTTGGAAGAAATGAGCAACCCTGTTTAATAAACTATTTTGCTAAAGGGTATGCCTACCGTTAAACCTATTGCAGTTTTATTGTATGGCAGATGGGTATCTTTTAAAAAGTTATTCATATCCTGAAGCAAAAGCTGCGCTTCAAAATTGATAGCCGGCACGCCTTTTTTATCAATCAAAACAATGGGGATACCTATAATGGAGTTAAGGGCCTTGTAAGTTCCCCAATTTTTTTCTATCCGAAAACTGACACCCACATGCGAGGTTGATGGAATGTATACCACCTTACCCGTGGCCACTGGTGTTATAAAGTTTTTATACTGGCCAATATACCGGTCGCCTTTATTTATTACAACCGTATTTATGCCGTCCTGCCCCTGTTGCCAGTTCACATAGGCATTCCAAAGCGAGCCGCCCGCCACCGAATTATTCACAAAACCTTTGCCTGCAAAAGTTAAAAAGATCCTACCTAATTTGGGGCTTTCCCAAAAGCGGGTATGGCTTATAAATAACTCGAACGGATAATTATAATGTTTATCAACAGGTGTATTAACATCGCTGCTTATCATAAACTTTTGCGGGATAACAGGAATGTAAATGCCTAAGGTTGTCCAATTATCGGCAACGAGGTTAAAATTGGCAGTGTTTACCATTAGTTCCGATTGCTGTTCGGAAAACTGCTGCAGGTAATCTGCCCTGAGCGAAGCATAGAAATTTTTCCGGAGCTTGCTTTTTACTTCATTCAGATTTTGTCCCGGTACCTCATCCTGTTTCAAAGCATTGAGTGATTGTTCAAACGCTTCGGCTTTTTTATTAATGCTTTGGGCAAGCGTGTTTACCATTAAAGCCCGGGCAGCATCCATTTGCTTTTTAAAATCGCCGTTCGCGGCATAATAAGTTCGCGGCTTCCCCATCCACGTTTTTTGAATAGCGAAGCCCAATTGGTTATCGTAATACTTATTCACAAGCTTAGCTGCATAAGCGTTAGCGATATTTACACGCGCGCCTACTACTACAAAAGATCTTACCCAATCATCACTATCTACCGGCTGGTGAATATTATGATTGATGCTGATCATCCCTTCGGCCGCGTTAATGTTCACATAGTTTTTATAAAGCGAAAGATCTTCATTACCCGAGAGGTAAGAACTTACTTTATTGGACAGGAAAATATTCATGGCTTTGTTAGAGATCAGCATCCCCTGCCCCCCGCTGTTTGGCCAATTGGTTACTTTAAGGTTTATAGCCCGGATCTCATCGATAATCTGCCCGCTGGTTTGCGCCTGTACCCGTACTATCAGCCCACATGAAAACAGCAGGCAGCATAATACAGCTTTTAAGAAGCGCACATATGTCAGGCGAGCCCCCATTCCTGCGTAATTTGGTTGGTAAAAACTTTTTGGCAATCGGCATTGAGCAGCGTTTTCCGGGCGTTGATCCAGCGGGCGGCGGCATCCCCGTACATCCTTTGAATACGTGCGGGTGTAACCTCGTTGGCTTTGCCCCAATGAAAAGTAAATGGAATATTTTCTTGCTCGAGCATCAGCCAAACCTGGGTATAAAAGTTGTATGCTTTGTCCGATAGTGGCGCATCTAACTCCATAATACAGGTATACCCAAACCGGGTGAAACCCAATGTTGCTTTGGTTTGCTTAACAAACCTGAATGAAAACACACCACTAAAAGGGCCAATATCTTTATTGATCTTCAGCATCAGATCGGCAACCTTTGGCGAAAGTTCGGCCGGAAAACCGATTGCGGAACTCAATAATTTGCCTCTTAGAGTAGTATTACTAAAAATTTCGCCCAATGTACCAAAGTGAGGGTCAGTATTAGTTGTCATGCTGGTGTTTAGCACCTTGGTTACTACTACAGGAATCAGCGCAGGTATGGCATCAGTAATAGTGCCTATAAAACTGGCTGCATCATCTCCTGGACCAATCCCTGCTGCGTTATCAACCGGTGGCTGGTAGTTAGTACGATATGCCCGCTTATACATGGTGGTTACAAAAGCTCCCTTATCCAGATCATAAGGGTTAAGCAGTACCGAAAAATGAAACGGACGTTCGTTGCCACATGGCAGCTTACTGGTATTGCTAAAATCCAGTGTTTCCATCATACCCTGCAACTCTGCATTATAGGGCAATCGCTGTACATAGGTTTCCAACAAAAACAAAGGCTCTGTTTCCATCAATACCCCGTGAATAATGCCGAAGCTGCCGAAACTTACCACTGCAGCATTAAAAAGTTCATCATCCTGCACAAGTTCAGTTTGCAGCAGATCAACAAAGCGTTGCGCAACTACGGGAGCCGAAGCTCTTTCCAACCAAATGTGCCTATCCGGACTTACTACAATATGTAAGCCTACCACAAAATCCGGCACTGCGCCAAAGTCAAAGGCCGAGCCGTGAGTCCCCGTCCCCATTGCCCCGGCTATCGTTTGCCCGTTACTGGCACCGGAAGTTTTGAGCGACAACCCCCTGTTTTTCAGAAACGCGCCAAGTTCCCAAATACCGTTGCCGCTCTGGGCAAAAAGTAATTGATCTTTATTACCTGCATAAGCCGGGTTAACCGCTGTTTCTGCTACCGTAAACCTTGTATTAAGCGGTTTGGTATCCAGCATAACGCCGTCTTTAACTGTGGCGATCTTTGTCCAGGACCAACCCGCGCCTAACGAGCGTAATGGAGTATCGGTTTCAATAGCTTCCTGAATCAGCTTTTGCAGCCCTTTGGTAGCATCGTTATAACTATCAAGCGCGTCGAGGTTGTCTTCGTTACCTAATTCGTACAGATCTTTTATCTGTTCAATAAAAGTTTCGTGGCGATTTTCCCAGCTGCTAACTCCTGTTTTGATAACTTTCATAGCCGCCTATTTTATAGTGCCTTCCTTGGCACAGGGTTTACCACACTTCCACTCCACTCTTGCCGGGCTCCAGATCCCCAGGGTCACAACGGTGAGCAATGAATAACCAAAGTTGTTTTTCACTGTAACTTCGGCCATACCGTTACTCCCAAGAGAATCACATATAGGTGTAACTATCCGCTTGGGGCTTTGGATAGCTCCCCAAAAAAAGAAGTTGACATTTTGATGGGATACCTCAGAACCGGCCTGCGCTTTGGTTTCGACGCGGGCGGTATAGCAACTGCTTAATACTAACGAAAGCAGCAGGGCGGATACACCGTTCCGATAAAAACGGGCAGGTCGCTTTAAAGATGATGGCAGCATAAGGCAAGTATTTAGGATTTTACTGAAATAAACTAAAGTAAATCCAAATACTTGATTTCCAAGTAAGTAAAAACACGTTTATTGATTACGTATTTTTACGTTTTTTATAAATCGACATAAAAAACTGCTTATCTTATTGATTTATAGAGGCCCAAATGTTTAGGCTTTGTTAATACAATATGCCACAAATGATTTTTTCTTGAACGGAACGATGCGGCACTGGCACTAAGGTAGTAACGCCACATACGGTAAAATGTATCGCCGTATTTGGCGCTCAGGTTAGGCCAGCTTTGTTCAAAATTCTTGAGCCACTCCATGCAGGTGCGGTCATAGTACACACCGAAGTTATGCCAGTCTTCAAGAACAAATAAGCCCTGCCATGCTGTTGAAAGCTGCGCGGCAGACGGCAACATACCATTAGGGAAGATATATTTATCAATCCAGGGATCCGTAACTTTGGTAGAATAGTTGCCGCCGATGGTATGCAGCAGAAAAATACCATCATCGGTTAAGTTTCTGGCAACGGTTTCCATGTAGGTTCGGTAATTACGATAACCCACAGCTTCCAGCATAGCAATGGACGCCACCCTGTCGAACTTTTCATTTACATCCCTGTAGTCATCCAGCCTGATCTCCACCGGCAAGCCTTTGTTTATTTCGCGTGCAAGTATCGCTTGTTCTTTAGAAATGGTTAAACCAACAACAGACACGCCATATTTCTCAGCCGCAAATTTGGCAAAACCACCCCAACCGCAGCCAATCTCCAGCATGCGCATGCCGGGTTCCAGTTTTAATTTACGGCAGATCAGATCAAGCTTGGCCTCCTGGGCTTCATCTAAAGTTTCAGCATTTTCCCAATAAGCACAAGAGTACATCATCCGTTTATCAAGCATCTGCTCAAACAGATCGTTCCCGATATCATAATGCTTGTAAGCAACCTCTTTAGCTTTTGATTTAGTTTGCTGGTTGCTAAACTTCGCTTTAAGAAAATATTTAAGTGTATTTAAATCGCGGGGAATGGCTTTATCAACCCGGTGATATTGCACACGGAAAAAGAATTCATCCAAGGCTTCGCAGTCCCACCAGCCTTCCATGTAGGCTTCACCAAAGCCCAATGAACCACCGGCCAGCAGACGATCATACAATTTAGGATTGTGTACCTGTACATCCCAGGGATTGGAACCATTCATGGTTATTCCTCCTGCGGCAAACGTGTTCGTAACAATCTCTTTTGATGATCCCATAATTTCTTATCTCCCGATTTATGCGGTGATAAAGATATTCTTTTTGCGGAAAATTGGAAAACTGCATGTCTGCCACGGGTTGCGCTGCGCTAAACCCGCGGCAGTTATCGTATTTATAATTAAAAAAACAAAAGCCCCCCTTTCGGGAGGCTCGTCTCATAGATAGATTTAAATCACTTATAAAATATTATACTCGATCGAGGTTATACTTCTTCCATGCTTTCGCCGGTTACGGTTTCCTTGATCTTGCTTTCCAATTCTTCCATCAGTTCGGGGTTATCAAGGATCAATTGTTTAACAGCATCACGGCCCTGGCCTAAGCGGGTTTCGCCATAGCTGAACCATGAACCTGCTTTTTTGATAATGTTGTATTCAACACCCAGGTCAATGATTTCGCCTGCTTTTGAAATACCTTCACCAAACAGGATATCAAACTCGGCTATACGGAATGGAGGTGCAACTTTATTTTTAACGATCTTCACTTTTACACGGTTACCTGAAACCTCGTCGGTATCTTTAATTTGTGAAATACGGCGTACATCCAAACGTACCGAAGCGTAAAATTTCAAGGCGTTACCACCAGTTGTAGTTTCAGGGTTACCAAACATAACACCGATCTTATCACGCAACTGGTTGATGAAGATACAGCAGCATCCGGTTTTGCTGATGGTACCGGTTAACTTACGCAAAGCCTGTGACATCAAACGCGCATGTAAACCCATTTTTGAATCGCCCATCTCGCCTTCAATCTCAGCCTTAGGAACCAATGCGGCAACAGAGTCAATAACTAATATATCAATAGCCCCCGAGCGGATCAGGTTGTCGGCAATTTCCAGCGCCTGCTCACCATTGTCGGGCTGAGAGATCAACAGGTTTTCAACATCTACACCTAACTTTTTAGCGTAAAAACGATCAAAAGCATGCTCAGCATCAATAAAGGCAGCAATACCACCGTTTTTTTGGCTTTCAGCAATGGCATGAATAGCCAAAGTTGTTTTACCTGATGATTCCGGACCGTAGATCTCGATGATCCTTCCTTTAGGCAAGCCGTTAACACCCAAAGCTATATCAAGCCCCAAAGAGCCGGTTGATATCACCTCGGTTTGTTCAACTACGGATTCGCCCAGTTTCATGATGGTGCCTTTACCGTATGATTTTTCCAGCTTATCTAACGTAAGCTGTAATGCCTTTAATTTATCGCTATTTTTATCTGTAGTAGCCATCGTATTATTTTCTTCAGCAAATATAATTACATTTTTTACAATTACTAATTTTTTTAGTAATTTATTATTTTATGTGCGTAGTTGATTGGGTGAGTGGTTGATTAGGTTACATTAATTAAGTAAATATAATAACTACTCACCAAGTCAACCATTCACTTAATCAACTAATTCTCCACACTCCTCTTCTTCAGTTCCTTACTTATAGTATTAAGTGCCTTTTTCTTTTTTGCTTCCTTAGCCTTTTTAACCTTGGCGGCTTCTGCCCTTTGCAGCGCGGCTTCAGTATTGTTACGTTCATAGTACCGGCAAAACCATGTTAGCGGACAAACATCACATTTGGGGCTGCGCGCCAGACAAATGTACCGGCCATGCAATATCAGCCAGTGATGTGCTACGGCTATGTATTCTTTCGGGATATTTTGAACCAACTGCTTTTCAACCGCCAGCGGCGTACGCGCATTATTGGTTAAACCGATGCGGTTAGCTACCCTGAACACATGGGTATCAACAGCCATGGCCGGCTCTTCAAAAATAACTGAAGCAATTACGTTTGCCGTTTTACGACCTACACCGGGTAATTTCTGCAGGTTTTCTATCCCTGATGGTACTTCGCCGTTAAAAACATCTATCAACATTTTACCCATCCCTACCAGGTGTTTGGCCTTATTATTAGGATAACTTACAGAACGGATATAAGAAAAAACCTCGTCGGATGTTGCCGCGGCCAGGTCTTGTGCCGTAGGAAAACGCTCAAATAATGCGGGGGTTACTTGGTTAATACGTTTATCGGTACATTGAGCAGAAAGGATTACGGCTACCAGCAACTGAAACGGGTTGTTATAATGCAGCTCAGTAACGGGATTAGGCTGATTTTTAGAAAAATATTCAACAAAATGGCGGTAGCGTTCGGCTTTTAGCATTTTTTAGTTCATGGTTGATAGTTCATGGATCATAGCAAAAACACTTCATGCTTACTGCAATCATAATCCATTTCCAAAAGTATAGATATTAACGCAATAAAAAACCATGAACTATGATCTATCAACTATAGGCTGCCTTTAAAATAGAAAGGTTCATAAATCACTTATTGGGTTTCGGTTTTTCGATTCGCATCGGCAACCTTTTCAACAATCATGATCTATGAACCAGTGGGGGGAATCCGCAATAACTACTAACGTAAGCTCTTCGAATAGTCCAGGATCTGGTGTATGGTTTGCACTTTGGGTTTCCTGATCAGCAGGTCCAAATCAGCACGAATTGAATTGTAAAAAATCACTTCGTCGGCATCCAGATTTTCTTGTACATTCCTGTTCATTTCAGCTTCGTTAGCTAATGCATTCAACGTTTTTGTAAAGGTTTCATCCATAAGCTTATTTTACTATAATTTTTATATGGTTTATAACGGTGGCTTAAAGATAATATTTTGTTAAATGAAAATTAAATGAAATTTTTATTTCGAGAAATTCAGGCCTGAGAGACTGGGATCACGCTTTTGCGACAGTAAGCGACTTTATATCAACAGTTAATGAAAACTTATCAAAATTTAGGGTAAAAAATAAGGTTAGGATATTATTGTTCAATTTAACCTAAACAATAATATTCTAACCTTCTATGTAGGTTTAGTTAACCTTAATTTTTAAGGCTAAGCTCTTTGCTCTGCATCATTTTGCGGAGATTATTGAGCGCATAACGCATACGGCCAAGCGCGGTATTGATACTAACCTCAGTAATATCAGCAATCTCTTTAAAGCTCATATCGCCAAAGTGACGCATGATCAATACTTCCTTCTGCTCGGACGGAAGCAACTGGATCAGCGCTTTAAGATCTTTATGGGTTTGATCCCTGACCATTTTATCCTCGGTACTTTCGTCGTAGTTACCAAGCACTTCAAAAATGTCAAAATCATCGCCATTACTGATCATTGGCGCACGTTTTTCCCTTCGGAAATGGTCAATTACCAGATTATGCGCTATACGGGTTACCCAAGGTAAAAATTTACCCTCCTCGTTATATTTGCCGGCTTTAAGTGTATTGATCACTTTAATAAAAGCATCCTGAAAAATATCTTCAGCAAGGTATTCGTCTTTTACCAGCAGGTAAATAGAAGTGTATATTTTTGATTGGTAACGCCTTATCAATTCTACTAAGCCTGCTTCGTCGCCGGCTACGTATAGATGGATTAGATCCTGATCACTTTTCAATTGAAAATCCATAGAAAGTACTACTTAAACTTAATTTTTAGTTAAAACCTTTTAAAGTAAAGTGTATTCTATAGCTTGCTCCTTAGGGGTTAAAGATTTGTTTCCTCAAATAAAATAAATTATTGACAAAAAAACAAATAAAATTTTTTTTTAAAGCTCAACTTTACTATTTAATCGGCAAAACCACTCATTAAACAATCATTTATTTGGTTAGCTTCCTTTAGACTGACTTTTAATACCGAAGGTTTAATCATTCACCAAAATAAATTTTTTAAAAAGTAGTTGTTAAAACAACATTAAACTTTAAAAAGTCAACAAACTGTAAACTCCAATATTTCACGTAGTTTAATCCAATAAACAAGTAAAACTCATTTGGATTCTGCTAAATATTTTAGGATTTTTGCATTCGCAAAAAGTTCATGGATAACAGATCATAGTTCATGGTATTTTATTTGTTGTAAACCACACAAAACAGGCTATGATCTACCAACTATGAACTATGCACTAATGCAACATAATGAGTAAAGAAGCAGAAAAAGATCCGCAAAAACATATTATCATAAAAGGCGCAAGGGTGCATAACCTTAAAAACCTTGATGTGGCTATCCCCAAAAACAAACTGGTGGTAGTTACCGGCATGTCGGGCTCGGGCAAATCATCGCTCGCTTTCGATACTTTGTATGCCGAAGGTCAACGCCGTTACGTGGAAAGCCTTTCATCATACGCCCGCCAGTTTTTGGGCCGTATGAACAAACCCGATGTCGACTACATTAAAGGTATTGCACCTGCAATAGCTATTGAGCAAAAGGTAATTACCTCAAATCCGCGCTCGACAGTTGGTACATCAACCGAAATTTATGATTACCTGAAACTGCTGTTCTCGCGTATTGGTAAGACCATATCGCCTATATCCGGCAACATCGTAAAAAAAGATTCGGTTACCGATGTGGTAAACTTTGTGCTGTCATTGCCCAATGAAACCCAGGTAACCATTCTGGCTCCACTACACCCCCATAACAACAGAAGCCTTAAAGAAGAGCTGGCCGTTTTAATGCAAAAAGGCTTTGTACGTGTGGAATACAATGGCAAACTTTCGCGCATCGAGTCTTTATTAGAGGACGAAACAGTAGAAAACGTTCCTTTAATGGCAGCCGAACCGGTAGTCGAGATCAAAAAAACGAAAGCAAAAAAAGCTGCAGCGGAAACTGTTGAAGCCGATCAGCAGACCGCTGTACGTATAGTTGTTGACCGCGTTACCAAAAACGAAGAGGATGAAACCGTTAGCCGCTTAGGCGATTCGATACAGACTGCTTTTTTTGAAGGCAAAGGTGATTGCTTTGTCCGTTTCCAGGAGCCTGATGGCGAAACAGAGCACGAACGTTTCTTCTGCGATCGCTTTGAACTGGACGGGCTTAAGTTTGAAGAACCTACGCCAAACTTCTTCAGCTTTAACAATCCTTACGGTGCTTGTAAAAAGTGCGAAGGATATGGTAAGGTGATTGGTATTGATGAAGATCTGGTTATCCCCGATAAAAGCAAATCTATTTATGAGGGTGCTATCGCTCCGTGGCGAGGCGAAAAAATGCGCGAATGGAATGATGCCCTGGTAAGGCATGCACTAAAATTCGATTTCCCTATCCATCGTCAATATAACCAGCTAACCGAAAAAGAACAGCGCCTGTTATGGACGGGCAATAAATTTTTCCGTGGCCTTGATGAGTTTTTCAAGGAGATGGAGGAGCAAACGTATAAGATCCAGTACCGTGTTTTGCTATCGCGATACAGGGGCAAAACTACTTGCCCGGAGTGTAAGGGCAGTCGTTTACGGATAGATGCTTCTTATGTGAAGATCAGCGAAAAGTCGATCACCGATGTGGTATTAATGCCATTGGATAAAGCGTTTGAATTTTTCAAATCTCTTGAACTGAACGAAACCGATGCCAAAATCGGTAAACGCCTGCTGATGGAGATCACCAATCGACTTGGCTTTTTAAATGATGTAGGCTTAAGTTATCTAACGCTTAACCGTTTATCAAATACCTTATCAGGAGGTGAATCTCAGCGTATCAACCTGGCCACGTCATTAGGCAGCAGCCTTGTGGGTTCGGTTTATGTGTTAGATGAACCAAGTATTGGTCTGCACCCGCGCGATACTCAGCGGTTAATTACCGTGTTAAAATCTCTCCGCGATGTTGGCAATACCGTACTGGTTGTGGAGCATGAAGAAGAAATTATGAAAGCTGCCGACCATATCATAGATATTGGCCCGGAAGCCGGTACACATGGCGGCGAGCTGGTATTTACCGGAACCTATGATGAAATAATAAAGGACGACAAAAGTTTAACCGGCAAATATCTGAGCGGCCGCGAAGAAATAGCAATCCCGGCAAGTCGTCGTAAATGGCATGATTTTATTGAAATAAAAGGCGCGCGCGAAAACAACCTTCAACATGTAAATGCTAAGTTCCCATTAGGTGTACTTACGGTTGTTACCGGGGTATCAGGTTCGGGCAAAACCAGTTTGGTGAAACGCATTCTCGCGCCTGCCGTTCAAAAAGCTTTGGGCAATTACTCAGGTGAGCAAACAGGCTCATACGATGCAATTGACGGCGACTACGGCAAAATTGAACAGGTTGAACTGGTTGACCAAAACCCTATCGGTCGGTCGTCGCGTTCCAACCCGGTTACTTACGTAAAAGCCTGGGATGAGATCCGTAACCTATATGCTGCCCAACCAGCCGCTAAAGCAGCAGGCTTAAAACCTTCGGCGTTTTCATTTAATGTTGAGGGCGGCCGGTGTGATGTTTGCCAGGGCGAAGGCGAGGTTAAGATAGAGATGCAATTTATGGCAGATATCTTCTTAACCTGCGAAACCTGCGGTGGCCATCGTTTTAAACAACATATATTAGATATCCAATACAAAGAAAAAAACGTATCGGACATCCTGAATATGACCATTGATGAGGCCGTTGAGTTTTTTGCCAAAGAGCCAAAGATCATAGCTAAAATAAAACCACTGGTTGATGTTGGTTTGGGTTATGTTCAGTTAGGCCAATCCTCAAATACCCTATCAGGCGGTGAAGCGCAGCGTATTAAGCTGGCATCATTCCTGGTGAAGGGCAACAACACCAACAAAACGCTGTTTATTTTTGACGAGCCTACCACCGGCCTTCACTTTGCTGATATTAAAAAGCTGCTGAAATCATTTGACGCCCTGCTTGATCATGGCAATACCATTATTGTTATTGAACACAATATGGATGTGATCAAATGTGCCGACTGGGTAATAGATATCGGCCCCGAAGGCGGCGACCGTGGCGGTAAAGTTGTATTTGAAGGCGTTCCCGAAGACCTTGTAAAACAAAAAGAAAGCTATACTGGTAAGTTTTTAAAAGACCGGTTCTAAAACTCAAAGCACCCGTTTAAAAGCGGGTGCTCTATAATTCCCCCGACAGGTATATTTCGCCTGTAAACACGAACGCGAATCCCTCGCAAGTCTTTGAAAATCAACTTTGATATTCCAAACACGAATATCTACCTTTATTCAGTTCTTCACACCTATTTAATCTGAAACGTTCGTTTACAGTATTTTATATATTTCTAAAACCTAAATTTTAAGGCTATGCCAGGAACAAAAGAATTTTATGACACCATTCGTGACACTGTATTTAAAGGTCACCTTTCACAAAGCCAGGTTGATGGCATTGAAACCATTTTGAGCGCTGCCGCAAATGCTGGCATGACAGATCAGCGTAAGGTAGCCTATATGCTGGGCACTGTTTACCATGAATGCGCCGGTACCATGCAACCGGTAAATGAAAACGGCAAGGGCAAAGGCCATCCTTATGGCGAAAAATTTAAAATGGAGTCCGGTCCCGGTCACCGGGTACCTTATACCACGCCCGATCAGTTGTATTACGGTCGCGGCTTTGTACAGCTGACCTGGTACGAAAACTACGACGCCATTGGCAAACATCTAAACGTCGATCTGCTTAACCATCCCGAACTGGCCTTACAACCAGATATAGCCGCAAAGATCATGATTGACGGCATGACCAAAGGTATGTTTACCGGCGTTGGCTTAGGTAAATATTTTGATGACACCCATGCCGACTGGATAAACGCCCGCCGCATCATTAACGGCAACGACTGCGATACTTTGATAGCCGGATATGCCAAAAACTTCTATAAGGGATTGACTGGAATTGATGCGTAAAAGAAATTAAGCTCAGTTGTTCGAAGTCTTCTGCTCCGGGCAACTGAGCTGTTACTTATAAGTATTGGCAATTAACTCACCCCTACTCTACATCCTCTAATTCGAACCCATTTTCCCACAAAATCTTTTTTGTTTTTTTAACTCTTGCCTTTCTGTTAAAGAAGCCATCGAGCAGATATGCAGGAATAAAAAATATCATCCAGATACCTAATGTAGTAGCATCGGAAATATCCAGATTAAAATTTACAACCACCACAACTACAAGCATTAATGATACAAAGCCTATCAATGAATAATAATTTGATTGCCTTAGTTTAAGCCTGAATTCTTCCTTTCTGTATCCTAATTTGATTGACAAGTTAAGCGGAGGAAGGAAAAAGAAGAAAAAAAAGAGCTTCTGAAAAAAATTGAGCTCAATGTTGATATTTCTCTCTATATAAGTTTTAAATGCCCAAACCTTATTATTTATCTGTTTAGTATGATAGGCTGTCATCTCTTCTTCGGACACATTTCTGCTTTTAAATTCAGCAATAGCAACATCTACCGCAAGTTCAGTGTAGTTGGCAGGGTTATCAATTATTTCCAATAACCTCTCGGTTGTAAACTGCCGGTATTTATGCTGCAGATCTTCTTTTGTGACCATTCAGATTCAGGTAATATTTTATCAAATATAACAAAGCAAGCTAATCGAAAAACAACGGGATCTCTCATATTTCATTCTTAAGTAATAATCAGCCCTCCATTCATAACGCTCACCGATAATTGATATATTAGCCTGAATGAATAAGCTGATCACTTACCTCTTTCTATTGTTTGCTATTCAGCTTTGCTCCTGCCATACCGATACTTCTTCCAATCAGCATAAAACGGTTTTTAATATTAACCTTGAAGAAGGCCTAACCTCGCTTGATCCGGCTTTTTGCCGTAACCATTATACCATCTGGATGGATAATCAGCTTTATAACGGCCTGGTACAAATTGATGATAGTTTAAAAACCATCCCCTGCATAGCTAAAAGCTGGGAAACATCTGCCGATGGTTTGCTTTACACCTTCCACCTGCGCAATGATGTTTATTTTCACGACGATCCGCATTTCGTGGGCGGCAAAGGGCGCAGAACGGTAGCCTCAGATTTTGCTTACAGCTTTGGCAGACTGATCGATCCGAAAGTAGCCTCATCCGGGTCATGGATCTTTAGCGATAAGGTAAAAGATAAAAGCGCTTTCCTCGCGCCTAACGACAGCACGTTCCAGATCAGGCTTAAACAGCCGTTTGCGCCATTTTTAAGTCTGCTCACCGCGCAGTATTGCTCGGTGGTGCCAAAAGAGGTAGTTGAATTTTATGGTAAAGATTTTAGGAGTCACCCCGTTGGCACCGGCCCTTTCAGGTTTAAATACTGGAAAGAAGGCGAAGTACTGGTATTTCTAAAAAACGAACATTACTGGGAAAAAGACAACAGAGGCAACCGTCTCCCCTATCTCGATGCCATCCGTTCCACTTTTATTGCCGATAAACAGACCTCCTTTTTAGAATTTGTAAAAAAGAATATCGACTTTTTGAATGATATTGATGGCAGCTACCGCGATGATATCCTTACCAAATCGGGCAAAATCACGCAAAAATACAAGGGCAAGTTCATCCTGAATACTGCCCCTTATTTAAATACCATTTACCTTGGTATGCTGGTTGATACAACCTTGCCCATCGTAAAAAAGTCGCCTTTAAAGCTTTTGAAGATAAGGCAGGCTATTAACTATGCCATCGACCGCGAAAAAATGATCAAATACCTGCGTAACAGTATGGGTACACCGGGCTATGAGGGCTTTGTGCCCGAAGGTATGCCAGGCTTTAACGGCACCGGTGTCAAAGGCTATACTTATGACCCGGAAAAAGCCCGCTGTTTGCTTCGTGATGCCGGTTATCCTAATGGTAAAAACATGCCCGAAATTACGCTGGCTACCACCATTGGCTATCGTAGTTTAATAGAGTATGTGCAAGGACAGCTGGAACGTGTAGGGATAAAAACAAACGTAGAGATCACTCAAGGGGCCAGTCTGCGTGAACTGATTTCCAAAAACGGCATCAACTTTTTTTATGGTTCATGGATAGCCGACTATCCCGATGCCGAAAATTATCTTTCGGTATTCTATTCTAAAAATAAGATCCCGTTTGGCCCAAACTACACCGGCTTTAACAATAAAAAGTTCGACGAACTTTTTGAACAAACCTACCAGGTAAAAGACGATGAAAAGCGCTTCGCCATCTATCGCCAGATGGATAACCTAATGATGGAGCAATCGCCGGTTGTGGTGTTATATTACGATAAACTGGTGAACCTTTATCAGAATAACATCAGCGGTTACAGCTTAAATGGCCAAAATTTACTGGTGCTGAAGCGAGTGGTGAAGGGGTTATAGAGATTAGAGGCTGGTGATTAGAGATTAGGCCAGCTCAAAAACGCCGCTCGGCTCCTGCCGAGTGGCAACTATTTCACGGCCTCCGGCCGCCGTGACGGAGTAGCAGGCCAGAGGCCTGGGAATAACCGCCACTCGGCAGGAGCCGAGCGGCAGCATTTATTTTTTCATATAGCAAGTCAAATGGCCTAATTCCTATAAAAGGTCAAACCCAATATCTTTTCTGAAGTACATTCCATCATAATAAATCCGGCTGGCATCGGCGGTAGCCTGCTGCAACGCGCTGAACATATTATCCTGCACAGTAGTAATAGCCAATACGCGACCACCGGTAGTAATTACGTCCTCGCCATCCATAGCCGTACCCGCGTGAAACACGATGGAATCGCGTACATTTTCGGTACCGGTAATCACTTTATTTTTCAGGTATTCGCCCGGATAGCCGCCGGCTACCATTACTACAGTAGCAGCAGTTTTAGGGCTGATGGTTAATTCCTTCGTATCCAGATTTCCTTCTGCAACGCCTAATAACAGATCAACAAAGTCAGAATCAATACGGCGCATTACACTTTCAGTTTCCGGATCGCCCATGCGGCAGTTGTATTCAATAACCCATGGCTCGCCGTTGCTGTTCATCAGGCCGATAAAAATAAAGCCTTTATAAGGTATACCATCTTTCTTCAAACCTTCAACAGTCGGGATAATCACGCGCTCCTCTACCTTTTTCATAAAATCAGCATCGGCAAACGGAACAGGGGAAATAGAACCCATACCACCGGTATTCAAGCCGGTATCACCCTCACCTATACGTTTATAATCTTTGGCTTCGGGTAATATCTTATAGCTGTTACCATCGGTCATAACAAATACCGATAGCTCGATACCTGTTAAAAACTGTTCAACAACCACGCGTGAGCTTGCTTCGCCAAATTTGGCATCGGCCAGCATCGCTTTCAATTCAGTTTGAGCTTCCTCTAAAGTAAGGCAAATCAATACACCTTTTCCCGCGGCAAGGCCATCAGCTTTAAGCACTACTGGTAAACCGGCTGTTGCTAAATAGGTAAGGCCATCTTCCAGGCTATCTTTAGTGAAAGTTTTGTAGGCGGCCGTTGGGATGTTGTGCTTCTCCATAAATATTTTGGAGAAATCTTTGCTACCCTCTAACTGTGCACCTTCCTGCTGCGGACCAACAACCGGGATGTTTTTCAATTGCTCATCGGCCAGGAAAAAATCATGAACACCTTTTACCAACGGCTCTTCCGGCCCAACAAGCACCAGATCAATCCCCTCTTTTAAGACAAGTCCTTTAATGCCCTCAAAGTCGGTAACCTTAATATTTACGTTGGTACCATACTGTGTAGTACCGGCATTACCGGGAGCAATAAAAAGTTTTTCGCATTTCGGGCTTTGAGCTACTTTCCAGGCGAAGGCACTTTCCCTTCCACCCGAACCAAGAATCAGGATATTCATGCGGCAAAGATAGTTTTTTTAACAAGGCTTTGATACTATATATGAGGCTACTTGTGTTATAAGTAGTAAATTTACCACATGGCCCGTAGACTTGAAAAGTTTGAAAAGCTTCCGGTATATCAAAAATCACAGGAACTGTTTGACCTGGCAGATGTAATTGCCGAATCATTAAAAGAGGACAGTATGAAAGAACATCTGGCAGTGCAGATGTGCAGCAATGCCGCGCTAATCCAGGCAAAAATTGCCGGCGCCGAAGGTGGTAGTCTTTATTCACTACGGATGCAGAACGCCGTGCTCATTAAACTGGCCGTGCAGGATATGTTCAATGCTGTTTCTTTTGCATCGATGGTTAAAATTAACCAGGAAGACTATGTAAACTTAATGCGCGACAAGATAGAAGAGTTCCGGCTTGTGTTTGTTGACTGGATCCGCGGGTTTGATAAAACCTATGATATTCCAGATAACTGGGCCATCCGCTTTGATACCAGCACACCTGAGCAGGAAAAGCTGGAAGAACTTATGTTTGATGAGGACAGGTTTTTTGGCGATTTTAACGAGGATGACGAGGAAATAGACGATTTTGAAGACCTGGATGACGACGATAGCTATGACGAGGACGGAGATGACGACAAAAACAACAACGATAAATAAACCAGGGTATTTTGATTTCGAATTTCGAATGTTCAATTTCGGATTTTTCTTGTTGAGCTTATCGAATTAAGAATTTATCGAACTTGCTAAGCATTCTGTCAATTCCCTTAATTCGATAAATTCGAGTTCAGACATTTAATAACACCGCATAATTCAATAATTAAAAACAAATACAAACAGTTCAATGTCAATCTTTCATCCGGCGGCAGTGCTTTAGGCCTTAAACCTTTCGGCATTCGGCACAAAATCTTACATTTGCCTGTCAATTTGGCTCTATTGGCCGCTATGGCGCAATTGTTGAACCCGGTTGAATCATAATAAAATAATATGTTAAATTTTATCAGTAAGCTTTTCGGAAGCAAATCAGAACGGGATGTAAAAAGTATACAGCCTATAGTTGAGAAAATTAAGGCTGAATATGCTAAGCTTGGCTCCCTGAGTAATGATGAGCTTAGGGCTAAGACCATATATTTTAAAGAGACCATTGCCGAAGGCCTTTCAGGCATCGACAGTGAGATACAAGCCATTAAAGATCGTACAGAAAACGAGCTTGATATGGATGTAGCCGAAAAAGTTGAGCTTTATACTCAGCTTGATAAACTCGAAAAAGACCGTAACAAAGAACTTGAAGATATATTGATGAATATATTGCCGGAAGCGTTTGCTGTAGTTAAAGAAACAGCAAGCCGCCTTTCTGCCAATAAATCATTAGAAGTTACCGCTACCGAGTTTGACCGCGAACTGGCTGCCCGCAAACCAAACGTTACTATTAAAGGCGATAAAGCTTTTCATAGCAGCACCTGGATTGCAGCCGGTAACGAAGTTACCTGGAACATGGTTCACTATGATGTACAGCTTATTGGCGGTACCGTATTGCACCAGGGTAAAATATCGGAGATGGCAACGGGTGAAGGTAAAACGTTGGTAGCTACACTGCCTGCATACCTTAACGCACTTGCAGGTCAGGGTGTTCACATCGTAACGGTGAATGATTACCTGGCCCGACGCGATAGCGAATGGATGGGCCCGTTGTATGAATTCCACGGCCTTTCCGTTGATTGCATTGATAAACATGAGCCAAACTCTGAGCAGCGCCGCGCCGCCTACTTAGCAGACATTACTTTTGGTACCAATAACGAATTTGGCTTTGACTACCTGCGTGACAATATGACACGCAGCCCTGAAGAGCTGGTACAACGCAAACTACACTACGCAATGGTGGATGAGGTTGACTCCGTTTTAATTGACGATGCCCGTACACCTTTAATTATATCAGGCCCTATCCCACGTGGTGATGAGCATGAGTTTTATGAGTTAAAACCGCGCATCGAGCGTTTGGTTAATGCGCAGAAAAACTACATCAACGGCGTATTGAATGAAGCTAAGAAAGCTATTAACGATGGTAATGCCGATGTTGAAGGCGGTGGTTTAGCTTTATTGCGCGCTTACCGTGGTTTGCCTAAAAACAAAGCGCTTATCAAATTCCTGAGCGAAGGCGGAAACCGCACCATCCTGCAAAAAGTTGAAAACCACTACATGCAGGATCAAAGCAAAGAAATGCCAAAGGTTGACTCTGAGCTTTTCTTCGTTATCGACGAGAAAAACAACTCGGTTGAACTTTCAGAAAAAGGTATTGAGCTGATCACCGCTTCAGGCGAAGATCCGCACTTCTTTGTAATGCCTGACGTAGGTACCGAAATTGCTGAAATTGAAAAATCAGCATTAAGCGCAGAAGATAAGATTGCCCATAAAGACGCGCTGATGCGCGACTTCTCTATCAAATCTGAGCGTATCCACTCGGTTAACCAGTTATTGAAAGCTTATACCCTGTTTGAAAAGGATACCGAATACATCCTTGACGAAGGCAAAGTAAAAATTGTTGATGAGCAAACCGGTCGTGTATTGGACGGTCGCCGTTACTCTGATGGTTTACACCAGGCTATTGAGGCTAAAGAAAATGTTAAGGTTGAGGATGCAACCCAAACCTTTGCTACTATTACCCTGCAAAACTACTTCAGGATGTACCACAAGCTTTGCGGTATGACCGGTACTGCTGTTACTGAAGCCGGTGAGTTCTGGGAAATTTATAAACTGGATGTGGTTGAAATTCCAACCAATTCGGGTATTGTACGTGACGACCGCCAGGATTTGGTTTACCGTACCGTACGTGAAAAATACAATGCAGTAGCCGAAGAGATTGTGAAGCTTACCCAGGCCGGTCGCCCGGTACTGGTAGGTACTACATCAGTTGAGATCTCTGAATTATTGAGCCGTATGCTTAAACTGCGCGGTATCAAACATAACGTACTGAATGCCAAAATGCACCAGAAAGAGGCCGATATTGTGGCCGAGGCTGGTAAGGCAGGTACGGTGACCATTGCTACCAACATGGCTGGTCGTGGTACGGATATTAAATTAGGCCCAGGCGTTAAAGATGCAGGCGGTTTAGCAATCGTGGGTACCGAGCGTCACGAGTCACGTCGTGTTGACAGGCAGTTACGCGGTCGTTCTGGTCGTCAGGGCGATCCGGGTTCTTCACAGTTCTTCGTATCATTAGAAGATAACCTGATGCGTTTATTCGGATCAGAGCGTATCTCAAGCCTGATGGTACGTATGGGTATTGAGGAAGGCGAGGTGATCCAGCACTCAATGATCTCCAAATCAATTGAGCGTGCACAGAAAAAAGTAGAAGAAAATAACTTCGGTATCCGTAAACGCTTATTGGAGTATGACGACGTGATGAACTCACAGCGTACGGTTATCTACACTAAACGTAAAAATGCCTTGTTTGGCGAGCGTTTAGACGTTGACCTGAGCAACACCATTTTTGATGTGGTTGAGGATATCGTTACCGAATATAAAGAAAGCGCCAACTACGAAGGTTTCACTTTAGAGGTGATCCGCTTGTTCTCTGTTGATATCGAGCTTAGCGCCGACGAGTTTGCTTCAAAATCAGCTACCGCGCTTACCGATCAAACTTTCCAAACGGTAATGGATTTCTACAAACGCAAACAGGAAGCTGTTGCACAACAGGCTTACCCTGTTATTAAAGACGTTTACGAAACCCGTGGTCAGTATGTTGAAAACATTGTTGTTCCGTTCAGCGATGGTATCCACGGTATCCAGGTAGCTGTTCCGCTTAAAAAGGCTGTTGAAAATCATGGTCATGAGGTATTTAAATCTTTCGAGAAAAACGTTACCCTGTACCTGATAGACGATGCCTGGAAAGAGCACCTGCGCGAAATGGACGAGTTAAAACAATCGGTGCAAAACGCGGTTTATGAGCAAAAGGATCCGTTATTGGTTTACAAGTTTGAAGCGTTTGAATTGTTCAGGGGCATGTTGGCCAATGTGAATAAGGAAATTGTAAGCTTCTTGTTCCGCGGTGGTATCCCGGTTCAGCAACAGGCCGAAGAGGTAAGGGAAGCAAAGCCTGAACCAAAGCTTGACCTGCGCAAAATGAAAACAACCAAGGCCGAAGTAGTTAGCGAAAGCAACGGCGTGCCTATGGATGAATTTCAGGAGCCACAAAAAATCACCCCGGTGAGGGCTGAAAATAAAGTTGGTCGTAATGATCCTTGCCCTTGTGGTAGCGGTAAAAAATATAAAAACTGCCACGGCGTAGGGCAGAATTAATTTCTTGAACGTCATCCCGAACTTGTTTCGGGATCTCACAGGACAGGTCGCCAGCATGAAGCCGACTATGCTCGTGGGGTGCCGAAACAAGTTCGGCATGACAACATTTATTAATGAATAAAGAGAATGAAAAAAGCAGTATTTGATCATCAAGCTAAACCAGCCGTTATCAGATACTGCTTTTTTGTTTTATTACTCCTGGCATCAAGCCAGACCTTTGCTCAAACCCGTGGCAAAGTTGAGGTAATAAAAGATCCGCTGCTTGACACGCTGATAGCCAAACGTTTTTCGCTTAATGGCACAACCGGTACAGACGCTGCCGGGGCATCTTACGGTTACCGGGTGCAATTTTTTAGCGGCTCCAACCGTAAGGATGCGTACAATGCGCAAAACCGTCTGCAGCAACAACATCCCGAACTGCGAACGTATATCACCTACCGCGATCCTAATTTTAAAGTAAAGGCTGGCGATTTTCGTACCCGTCTTGAAGCCGAAAAACTGGTACAGGACCTGCGGCAGTCGTTTACAAGCATATTCATCATTCCCGAAAAAATAAATCTTCCTAAAACGGATACCAATAATGATTAAAGAGCAAATACAGGAATTATCCGCAAAAATATTCGGCGAGGTAGTGGCCAACCGCCGCCACCTGCATGCCAATCCAGAGCTTTCATTTCATGAAATTCAAACTTCGGCATATGTTGCCCGCAAGTTAGAGGAGCTTGGCTTGGAATACCATAAAATGGCCGATACAGGCCTGGTAGCCCTCATTAAAGGCGAAAAACCATCAGATGCAGCTAACGTAGTTGCCCTGCGTGCCGATATGGATGCGTTGCCGATACTGGAAGCTAATGATGTTCCGTACAAGTCGCAAAACGCGGGCGTAATGCATGCCTGCGGTCATGACGCGCACACCTCATCATTATTGGGTACAGCTAAAATATTAACTGAGCTAAAAAGTCAGTTTGCAGGTACAGTGAAACTGATCTTTCAACCGGCTGAAGAAAAACTGCCTGGCGGCGCCAGCCTGATGATCAAAGAAGGTGTGTTGGAAAATCCTAAACCTGCCGCGGTTTTAGGTCAGCACGTAATGCCTTTAATTGATGCCGGTAAAGTAGGTTTCCGTGCGGGTAAATACATGGCCTCAACCGATGAACTTTATGTTACGGTTAAAGGTAAAGGTGGCCACGGTGCACAACCGCAACAAAATATTGATCCGGTAATTATAACCGCTCATATCCTGACTGCCCTGCAACAGGTGGTTAGCCGTTTTGCAGATCCTAAAAGTCCGTCGGTATTATCATTTGGAAAAGTGACTGCCAACGGTGCAACCAATGTGATCCCTAATGAGGTTTACCTGGAAGGCACCTTCCGTACCATGGACGAAAAATGGCGCGATGAGGCTCACAAACGCATGAAAAAAATGGCCGAAGGCATTGCCGAAAGCATGGGCGGAAGCTGTGATTTTAATATCATGCGTGGTTACCCATTCCTGATCAACGAAGAAAAACTAACCCACGCCACCCGTGGTCACGCCGAAGATTATCTTGGTAAAGAAAATGTACTTGACCTCGACATCTGGATGGCTGCTGAAGATTTTGCCTATTACTCGCAGGTTGCCAATAGCTGCTTCTATCGCCTCGGCACCCGTAACGAGGCGCGTGGCATTACCTCATCCGTGCACACACCTACCTTTGACGTGGAAGAAGACGCGTTTAAAGTAAGTACAGGTTTGATGGCGTATTTGGCGGTTAAGCAACTGGGAAACTAATTTTGAGCTGAAAGGTAAAAGGCGAAAGGCAAAAGGTGCAGCTATCTTTGACCTTTCGCCTTTATCCTTTTACCTAATTTACTATGAAAAAACTCCTCCTGATCCTTATCCTTACTACTGCCAGCCTGTTTGTAAAAGCACAACAGATCAATCGCTTTAACCCGGATACTATCCGCACCATTGTGATCGATTCGCTGGTTGATATCCGCTCGCACAAACTCAACGCCCAGGATTTTATTGATGCCGTATTAGCAGATACCGGCTTTTACAAGGCATTCCAAAACATGAAAAAGTTCGGCTTTACTGCCGAAAACCGCATTTTTACTTATGATAATAAGAATAAGGTAAACGGCCGTATCTACCGTAAAATACTACATAGTGACGCAGCCGGTAAACATAAAATTGAATACGTAGCCAAAAAGGATAGCGGCGATGTTTACAAGAAGAACGGCAAGTACCAGCTATACACGGTTGAGATGTTCGATTTTATTTTCATGAACGCGTACAATTCCGATTTTACCAAGGGCGACGCCCTGCCAGGTTCGGGAGGCAAAAATGAATCGTACAAAAGCAAGCTTAAAACGCTGATCTTTACCCCGGGGCGTAAGGTGAATGGCATCCCATTCATCAGCAGTAAAACCGAAATATTTGGCAGTGATATGCGCCAGTACTATTACTATGAGTTTGCACGTGGTAAATACCTTGATACTATTCCGGTTTATCGCTTTAAGGTAAGATGCAAGCCCAGCACATCCGATAGCGATACCATGATCAAGGAAATGACCACCATTTTTGATGAGCGCACTTTCCAGATCCTGGGCCGCTATATTGATATGAAGTTTAGCAATATGTTCTTTGATTTTAATGTGCAGATGAACATTGAGCTCAACAATTTTGATGGCGAGCCACTACCAACCAAAATTACCTACCAGGGCAACTGGAACATCCCTTTTCATAAAGAAGAACGCGCCAGCTTTTTGATTGTGCATAAGGATTATAAGAGAGAGTAGAAGTGGACAATATACATTCTGAAAGGCATTATACCAATTTTTACTTAGCCATCCTTGCCAGAATGGCTTTTTTCTTATTACTGGCATCGTTGGTGGGGGCTCTTTATGGCCATGCAAATTCTAAAACAGGCGAAGTAATCATGCTATTGATGTGCGGAGTACTTATCTTCATGACAGTTTACACGCCAATACGTTTTTATAAAAACGTCCCATCGATCTCCCTCAACAATAAAACAATTAGTATCGACAAAAAAGAAACTTACAGCTGGAATGATATTGAAAAGATAGAATTAACCGGAAAGAAATATTTCAAGTTTTTGCTTATAGTTCAAGATAAAGAAGCTCTTACACTCAAGTTTACCGGTCTTCCGGAATTATGCTTTTTCGATGATATGTATGCCAATACAGCCCAAATAAAAACCTTTATCAATGATAATGTGCTCAATAAAGGAATTATTCATGCTATAAATTATCCTATCAAAAAGAGTGGATATCCAGGACAAATAACGCATATTTATAGTAACAGCTCTTTATCCGGCACGGTAACTTATTACAAAGGGAACCCATTTCTTAGCTTCGATTCGCTTACGAAATGGTTTATGATCCTGATTTTTTTAGTTCCCGTATCGCAATCTATCTTAACTAATAAACTCGGGCTGGGTATTACTTTCCTGTTCCCTTCTTTATTGTTTTACGTATATTTATCGGCTGGTTTCTATTATTTTGGTTTGTCTGATGATCATTTACTGATCCGGAACAATGATAGATTTTGGTTCCGAGCTGAATATCCCCTTTCAAACATCAGAGAAATAGTAATTGATCAATCGTCATCAAAAATACCGATAGCTTTACGAATCATTACCAACAATTTTGAAAACAAAGCGTTTCCCGGAGGCACATTAAAGAACAAACACTGGCAACAGCTAAAATCAGATCTCGAAGCGAAGGGTATTAAAGTGCGTGTGGATTGTTATATAGGACAAGATTCTTAATTAATTTTTCTCAAACATCTACCCTCCGAGAAATTTTCAACCAGAAGACAATATAACCGACAAAAAATGTCATTGCGAGGAGGAACGACGAAGAAATCGCATGCTATACAGGGCGACCCTGCTTCCGTGCGATTGCCGCGCTTCGCTCGCAATGACATGATTTTTATTTCTTCCTGTTTATCGCTAAACCCGCGGTAGTTGTTAGTTGCAACTATTATTCCACCCCAATCTTCCCATTCACCAATTCAATGATCGCTGCTTCCAGAGCAATAGCTTTCCGCTCAATTTCGTTGCCGCGGTAAATAATATCAATCACGTAAGCTTTATCCTTATAGCCGGAAGCATTGATCTTCACATTCATAAAAGCACCCAATACTGCCGTGCGGGCACAGAGGGCGGCTACACCGGCATCGGTTATTGAATTTGGATTACCGGTTAAAACCATCGCTTTTATTACCTCCATGCTATTCAGCGCAGTCTCCATTACTTTGAATGGGATTTCGATGGCGTAGCGGGTAGCATCCTGGATAGCCTTATCGCGGGTTGCTTTCTCTTCGTCGTTTGATTTTGGCAGACTGAAGGCCTGCATAATCTGGTTAAAGGCCGTGGTGTCCTGATCTACCAATGCCAGAAGGTCATTTTTAAACTGCTGCCCTTTTTGCGCCCAATCGCTAAATTCCTGCCAACGGCTGTCCCAACCTTTTTTATGCGAACTCAGGTTAGCCACCATGGTAGCCAGCGATGCGCCCAAGGCACCAACTGCTGCTGAAATTGAACCACCTCCCGGAGCCGGGCTTTCACTGGCTGTTTCGTCGGCCAGATCGGTAAGGCTCATATTAATGAGCTTGCTATCGGCTTTATCTTTTAACAAGTATTCAATAATACGCTCTTCAGGTTTAAACGGCGAAAGCTCATCCAGCCCCATCGATTTAATGGCAATCTTGATCAGTTCCTTTTCACTTACACCTACCGAGCGTTGCTGCTTCTCTAAAAAGTAGCTGCCTGCATCAAGCATCGCTTTTAGCGGGATCAATCCTACCAGTTCACTACCTGTTACCCTGATGCCGCGGGCTGCTGCTTTATCGCAAACCTCATCAAATGCTTTATGTACAGGGGTAATATTGATATTGGTCAGGTTCATGGAGATTTGGGCGACACCATATTCTTCAATGTACCAGCCAATAGCTTTTACTGCCTTTAACGATCCGGGAATGGTTTTGGCCTTGCCATTTTCGTCGTATATTATTTTGCCGTTTATCGGGTCACCTTCGCGCATGGTGCGACCAGCCTCACGCACATCAAAAGCAATGGAATTTGCCCTGCGTACAGATGTAGTATTCAGGTTAACATTGTAAGCCACCAAAAAGTCCCTGGCCCCAATCACGGTTGCACCTCGTTTAACATCATTCTCCGCCGGACCAAAATCGGGAGCCCATTCCGGTTGTTTAATCTTCTTGAAAAAGCCCTCATACTCACCGGCCCTGATTACCGAAAGATTGCTCCTGCTTTTGTTTGGCTGCGCCGCCTCGTACAAATAAACCGGGATCTGTAACTCCTCGCCCACCCGTTTCGCCAATTGCTTTGCATATTCGGCGGTTTCTTCCATAGTAATATTACTGATCGGGATTAGCGGACAAACATCCGTCGCGCCCATCCTTGGGTGTTCGCCTTTCTGTTTGCTCATATCGATGAGCTCACCAGCCTTCTTTATAGCACGGAATGCTGCCTCAATCACCTTTTCGGGTTCGCCAACAAAAGTTACCACGGTGCGGTTAGTGGCTTTACCGGGGTCAACATTCAAGAGCCTTACACCGTCAACAGTTTCCACGGCATTGGTAATCTGTTTAATGATATCAAGGTTTACACCTTCGCTAAAATTGGGTACGCATTCTATTAGTTTCATTGGAGAGATTGGAGGTTAGAGATCAGAGGTTAGTTTTTATTTATAAATAATCAGCGAAATCATTCGAATCAATGGTCGACCGTCCAAACATTGGTCGGTTTAAGTTTTCCCTGGTGATATAGTATTTCACGGTAATCGTTACATGGATAGGCCTGCATATCTGCAAGCTTACCTTTAGTTAATACACCGCGATCATTCAGTTTCAGTGCCTGTGCTGCCCGATAGGTTAAGCCTGCAAAAACTTCGGCAGTGCTTAGTTTTTCAGTTGCTGCCATTACGGAAGCTTGCATCAGCAAATCGCCCATTGGCGCGGAGCCAGGGTTCCAATCACTGGCAATAGCGAGGCAAGCCCCGGCATCAAGTAACTTTCGGGCGGGTGCATAACCCATGCCCAAACCCAACGAAGCACCGGGTAAAGTTACAGCAACGGTATCTGAATTGGCCAATAATTTTATCTCATAATCGCCGCTGGCTTCCAAATGATCGGCCGAGGCGGCCCTTGCCTTAACGGCCACTTCACTGCCACCGGTTGAAAACTGATCGGCATGAACTGTGGCTTCAAAACCCATCTGTTTGGCCCTGCTCAGATAAAACAAAGCATCACTGGCATTAAAAGCTTTTTGTTCGATAAAAATATCCATGCGGCCGGCCAAATCGTGTTGTTTCACCTTCGGTAACAGATCGTTCAACAAATACTTAAGATATTCGCTTTCATCCCCGTTAAAATCTTTCGGTTTGATATGAGCCGCAAGACACGTAGATACAACATGAGCATGTGTTTTATTGGCCGCCTGATGAATGGCTTTAAGCTGTTTTAGTTCTTCCGCTACCGACAAGCCATAACCGCTTTTAATTTCAATGGTGGTTACACCTTCTGATAAATGCCTGTTGATCCGTTGTACCAACAAGTGAGTTAACTCTGCTTCGGTAGCTGCACGGGTTTGTGTAACGGAATCCCAAATGCCGCCACCCGAGGCGGCTATTTCCAAATAGCTTTTACCAGCGTTACGCATGGCATAATCCTTAGCCCTGCTCCCGGCAAAACAGATATGCGTGTGGCAATCAACAAAGCCGGGCAGCAGTACATGGTCGCCGGTAATTTCTTCAATATCCGCCGATGGATAATTTCTGCTGAGCTTTTCAAAATCATCAACAGCAATGATAACGCCATCTTCAGTTAACACACCGCCATTGGCAATGATTTGTAATTGCTCGTCTTTGAGTGCCCCCTTAAGAGGCAACCCCGTTAAAGGTAATATTTGTGTAAACGGACCAATTAGTTTTTTCATGAGTTCCTTTACCGAAGCGTCATTGCGAGGTACGAAGCAATCCTCTATAAGCAGGGCAGCTATGCAAACCTCTCTGTACAGTTAGGGATTGCTTCGTGCCTCGCAATGACGTAGTTTTATATCCTTCGTTTTACTATTAGTGCTACCAAACCTTTAACCCAAACTTATCCCCCCATTCGGCAGCTTTATCGTACCCTGCATCAGTATGTCTGAAAATACCCATGGCCGGATCGTTATGCAGCACCCGCTTCAAACAAGTTGCCGCGCGGTCGGTGCCATCGGCCAGTACTACCATACCGGCGTGTTGCGAATAGCCCATACCTACGCCACCACCATGATGGAACGAGATCCAGGTTGCGCCGCCAGAGGCATTGGCCATCAGGTTAAGCAAGGGCCAATCAGAAACCGCGTCTGATCCATCAAGCATTGTCTCGGTTTCACGGTTTGGTGATGCTACCGAACCGCAATCCAAATGATCACGACCGATCACTATCGGCCCTTTTACTTTGCCTGTACGTACCAATTCGTTAAAGATCAGTCCGGCTTTTTCCCGCTCGCCCATGCCCAGCCAGCAAATGCGGGCAGGAAGCCCCTGGAACGCTATCTTTTCACGCGCCTTTTTAAGCCAGGTAATTAATGGTTTATTCTCCGGAAAAGCTTCCATCAACGCCTGATCAGTTGTATAAATATCTTCCGGATCGCCGGATAAGGCTACCCACCTGAACGGGCCTTTACCCTCACAAAACAGCGGACGAATATAAGCCGGTGTAAAACCCGGGAAGTTAAAAGCATCGGCTTCGCCACCCTGTCGGGCAAACTCGCGGAGGTTATTGCCATAATCAAAAGTTACCGCGCCTTGTTTTTGCAGCTCCAGCATTAAGCCTACATGCCTGGCCATACTTTTCAGCGAACGTCGTTTATACTCCACCGCATCATCTTTTCTCAAAGCAACCGCCTCATTTAATGACAGATCATTAGGTACATAACCATTCAGAGGATCATGTGCCGAAGTTTGATCGGTAAGTATATCCGGGATGAGATTATCTTTCAACAGCTTTTCGAGCAGATCGCCTGCGTCGCTTACTAGGCCAACAGAAAGTGTTTCTTTTTTGGAGATAGCTTCTTTTACCCACTGGATAGCTTCATCATACGATTCCGTCATCCGGTCGATATATCTGGTATCGACCCTTTTTTGAATCCTTGACGCATCCACATCGGCACCTAAAAACACGGCACCAGCCATCGTTGCAGCTAAGGGCTGAGCTCCGCCCATGCCGCCTAAGCCGGCGCTTACAATAAGCTTACCGGCCAAATCACCATTAAAATGCTGGTTGCCACACTCTACAAAAGTTTCATAAGTGCCCTGTAAAATGCCCTGGGTACCTATATAGATCCAACTACCTGCAGTCATTTGCCCGTACATCATCAGGCCTTTTTCGCGAAGCTCATTAAAATGTTCCCAATTAGCCCAGGCAGGCACCAAGTTACTGTTGGCTATTAAAACCCGCGGTGCTTCCGGGTGGCTACGGATGATCCCAACAGGCTTACCCGATTGAATGAGCAGTGAGTGATATTCATCCAATTCCAGCAGCAGTTCAATTATCTTGCGGAGCGCTTCCGGGTTGCGGGCTGCCTGACCTATACCACCATAAACCACCAGTTCGTCGGGGTTTTCGGCAACCTGACCGTCAAGGTTGTTCAGCAGCATCCGGAGCGGGGCTTCGGTTTGCCAGCTTTTGGCATGAAGCCGCATGCCACGCGGCGCTTTGTACACCGGGTGGTTGGCGTAGGTGTTAATAAATTCCGAACTCGTCATGACTTAAATCTATTTGGTGAGCAATAGCGGCATCATTAGCTGTTTTCAGCAACAAGCCATCGGTGATTAGTTGGTACAGGCTGTTGATATCATCAGCAAAAACACGGTCGTCCTGTATAAATTCAACATGCTGCCTTACCAGGTTATGGCAGGCTTCGATAACCGGAGTTGACTTTAACGGTCGACGGAAATCCATGGCCTGTGCCGCGTAAAGCAGTTCGATGGCCTGTATATGCTCGATATTATCAATTACCTGGTGTAGTTTACGCCCGCTGATAGATCCCATGGATACATGGTCTTCCTGCCCCAACGAAGTAGGCACACTATCAGCACTGGCCGGGAAACATAGGGTTTTATTTTCGGTTACAAGAGCTGCTGTAGTATACTGCGGAATCATCAAACCCGAATTAAGTCCGGCATCATGGGTAAGCAGTTTTGGCAAACCATAACGCCCTTCGCTCATGAGGTAGCAGCGCCTGTCGGCAATGTTGCCAATTTCAGCGGCCGCAGTGGTGGCATAATCAAGCGGTAAGGCCAGAGGTTGGCCGTGAAAATTGCCCCCGCTGATGGTATCATCGGCATTAAAAATAACCGGATTATCGGTAACCGAATTAAGCTCGATTTCGGTAAGCTCCTTCAAATGTAACCAGGCGTTGCGCGATGCTCCATGCACCTGTGGCATACAACGAAGCGAGTAAGGGTCTTGCACCCTATCGCAGTTAACGTGCGATGAGTTAATTTCGGAGCCGCCCAATAAGGTAAACAAACGATGCGCTACCATGCGCGTGCCTTTGAACGGACGGATTTGGTGAAGCCGCTCATCAAACGGACGGATAGAGCCCATCAATCCTTCTAATGACATGGCGCCAATCAAATCGGCACGGTTCAACGCGTCGTCCAATCGTTGTACAGCTTTTATAGCAAATGAAAGGATGAACTGCGTCCCGTTGATTAAAGCCAAACCTTCTTTTGGGCCAAGGGATAGTGGTTTTAAACCATGTTTATTTAACACCGATCCGGTAGCTATCTTTTCTCCGTTTTCAGATACATAACCTAATCCAATCAGCGGCAAAAACAGGTGCGACAACGGTGCAAGATCACCAGATGCCCCCACCGAACCCTTTTCAGGAACTACGGGTATAAAATCATTGTCGATATGCCAGATGATCCGCTCAAGCGTATTTAATGCAATGCCCGAATAGCCTTGCGCCAACGCGTGCACTTTAGTGATCATCATCAGTTTGGCAATTTCCTGAGGGATGGGCTTTCCCACGCCTACGCTGTGACTTTTCAGGATATTACTTTGCAGCAAACCGGTGTCTTCCTCCGAGATCCGGGTATCGCAAAGCGGACCGAAACCGGTATTGATCCCGTAAACCGGGTGATGGCTGTGTACTATCTTTTCCACCTCCCGCCAGGAAGTACGGATCATTTCCGCGGCTTCATTGTTAATAACTCCTTTGGTTTTGCCTGAGGCGATGTCAAGGCAGGTACCAATAGTCAGGTGATCGGTGCCGTAATTAAATAGATTAGTCATTGCCGGCGGGTTTTAAATTGGTATTTAATTTTTCAACGATATTATCGGCCAGTTTAGTTTGGCGGAAAGTTTTTTCAAGCGCGGTTACAGCAGGTAGTAACTGTTGGGCAGTTTCGTCGCCTTCAACCAGCTGCGTCATGGCTTCGCTAATGGCATCCCAAACAGGCATGATTTGCACTAACAATTCGCGACCGCTTTCTGTAAGCGTTACCAACTGGCGGCGACCGTCATCGCTACAAGTATCGCTGGTAACCAGGTTACGTTTTTTTAAATTGGTGATGAGCTGGCTTGCAGCCGGATGCGACACCTCTATCTGTTCACTTAATTCTTTGATAGATAAAGCATCATGTTTTGATAACAGATAAAATACAGGGAACCAGCTGGCATCAAAATCAATCCCCGCGTTTTGGTAAGCTTTGTTAATCTCGGCTAAAAAAGCTTCACTCAATCGCCTTAAGCGACTGCCCAAAACCAGGTAGCCCAAACTTTGATATAAATTCATGATGCAATTTATATAAGTGCTTATATAATTGCAAATTTTATTTTATTCATCCGAAAATTCTACGTTTCAACTCCCAACGGGTAAGTAATGGACTTTGTAGATACAAGTTACATCGTCGCGCTCTTGGCCGCGCGCGGGCCAGTTACTTTTTTCTTGATAAAAAAGTAACCAAAAAATCAAGTCAGCAGGGAGGCTTCTTTTCGCTCAACCCGTCCACGGCCCCTACCGGCCTCTGCCCTGCAAATCAGGCAGAACCACGGCTGCAATTATTTTGCCCCGCTTCGCCCCGCACTGCCGCTTCTTCTGCAAAAACTTGCTATGCCCTGCAACCGCACTACCCACCATTGTTCCGCCGGATTTCACCCGAAGCTTACCTGCTGACGAAAAACTCGTTTTCCAATTTGTTATACCTCGTTTTTGCTCAGAATGACAGTTGTTGTTATGAATTGGCTAAAACGCAACAAAGCCACTCCGCAATAGCAAAATGGCTTTGTTAACCAGAATATGAATAGTACCTTATTTCAAATAACCGGCATTTTTAATATCGAAGATCAAGCCGGTTGCTTTGGGTTGCCAACCTAAAGTTGCACGAGTTTTTTCGCTGGCTGAAGGGCAATTCATAGATGCAAAATGCAGGAACCAGCCAAAATGAGCCGCCGCCTCATCGCCCGACTTGCTGAGTACAGGCAAATTCAAACCATTGCCAATGGCCTCGGCAATATCCTTGAAGGCAACACCCTGCTCATCAACCGCATGGAGTACACGAAGGTCGGGCTGTTTTTCTACTATTAATCGATATAAAACTGCCGCATCTGAACGATGAACGGCCGGCCAAAAATTATTGCCATCGCCAATATAGGCCGATTCGCCTTTTTCTTTCGCTGTATTGATTATGATGGGCACAAAACCATGATCTCCCTCGCCGTGTACACTTGGCGGCAAGCGTACTAAATAAGCTTTAACACCTTTTTCGGCAACGGCTTTAGTGGCTTCTTCTGTAGCTACCCGCGGATTAACATTTGATGTAGCAGGAGGCACATCATCTTCGGTTACCAGGCGACCGTAATTTAAAAGCCCTACCCCTGATGTAACCACCAAAGGTTTATCTGTACCCGTCAAAACATCGCCCAAAGCAGTGATTACTTTGCGGTCATCTTCACAATTATCTTTAAACCTGGAAAAATCATGGTTAAAAGCTGTGTGGATCACGGCATCACAAGCTGCAGCGCCTTTCTGAATAAATTCAAGGTCGTTTATATCGCCGTGGTATGCTTCAGCTCCTGCTGCTGTTACCTGTTCGGCCCCCTTATCTGAACGGACAAGGCCAAGTACCTGGTGACCTGCTCCTAAAAGTTCTTTTACTATTGCTGAGCCTACAAACCCTGAGGCTCCGGTTACAAATACACGCATATTCAATGATTTTATTTGATACAAAACTCTCCAATAAAATCCTGCTAAAGGTGGTCATGTGACCATAATTACAATTAGCGCTGAAGCTGTGCGTGCCTGATACGGGTAAGTGTTTTTATAGAGATGCCAAGATAAGCGGCAATCATGCGCAAGGGCAACCGGGATAAATAGCCGGGAAATGTCTGTACAAAATCCTCGTATTTTTCTTCGGGAGTAGCGCCCAATGAAAGCAGTATACGTTTACGGCTGTAATGGGTATTGCGGGCTATAAGATCTTCAGCAAATTTTTTCAATTGCGGAATCTCCGCCCGTAACATCTCAAAATCATTTTTCTGCCAACAGAGTATTGTGCTTGGTTCAAGAGCCGCGATACTTACTTCCGATGGTATTTGCTTGTCGTAGCTTTCAACATCCAGTGTCCAGCTGTTTTCGGGCGAAAATTGGAGGATATGCTGGTTTCCATCTGCAGAAATATTGAATGTATATAGGAACCCACTTGCAATAAAAACCTTATGCCGGCAAACTTCACCCGCACTAAAAAGAATCTCGTTGCGGCGTAATGTGCGCTGCACAGCAAGATTGCTGATCCGTCGGATGGCCTCTTCGGCAATGTTTCCTGCTCTAAGATATGTTTCAAATTCCGGATGCATTATCCAAAAATAATAAACATTTCAATAGCAAGCCGGGCACTGTAAAAACATGACACTTAAATATTAAATACTTTTTCGGGCTTCTTTTTGATGTTCTTGTACCAAAAATCACGCGCCTTTACACCCCAGATAAAGCGGTTAACATCGCGTTGTTGTGATACCTGGCTCCGCTTGGTGAGGTAGTATAGTTTATGTGCATTCTTCTTTAGCAGCCACCACAAGCGTAGCGACAAAAAATGGCTGGTGTAACCATTGTAAAGGTCATATAGTTGTTTTACAAATTGAGGGTTTTTGTTTCCTTTAAATTTTAAGCAATGAGCAATCCACTTAATGTCCTGTTTTAGTTTCAGGCCTTTTGTCTCCTCCTTTTTTTCTTTTACGGTACTGCTTTCGGCATGGCGGCGATACTTAACCAGGCACTTCGGAATAAAATCAATGGTGCCGATGTTTAAAGCAACGTAGCTTAACCACCAGTCGTGATACAGATCTTTATTAAAAGGCAGCGCGTGGTTCAGCAAATCGCGCTGAGCCATAATAGCGTGTCCAGAAACGCAATTTTCTAACAGGAAAACTTCGGGATCATTCCCCTTGTAGAAATTATAAACATCAGACATTTTATAATTGTAATGGCTACCCTCTTCATTAACAACATCCGAATTATAGTAGGAAAACCGCTGTCCGTTTTCATCAATAAACTCCGAATCATGATAGATCAGCTGATTGTTGCCTATTGCTTTCACCTGCAATTCTATCTTTTCGGGGTGCCACAAATCGTCTTGATCACAAAAAGCTATGAGTTTCCCTTTTGAATACCCAAAAGCTATTTCAAAGTTTTTTGCAAAGCCAACATTACGGGCATTTCTATAAACATGAAACCGGGGATATAATGCTGCATATTCCTGCAAAATATCATAGGTATTGTCTGATGAACAGTCGTCAACTGCAATAATTTCGATGTTTTGATAGGTTTGTGTAATCAACGTATCTAACTGCTGACGCAGGTACTGTTCTCCGTTGTATGTGCAAAGGACAATAGAAACAAGAGCGTTATCTGTCATAGGTAGTAAACTTTTGTTCATTACATTGTATTAACGTAAACTTTTAACGAATAATTACAGCACATTCCTTTTTTAACATTTTTAACATTTGAGTGTTAACCTATACGATATATCCTTAAAGGATACCGGCACAATATTGATGCCGCATTTCTACCAGCAAATCATTTATCCATCGTAACCAACAGATAAACAGGCGTTACCAGATACAGTAACTGATAACATCACAAGCCAGCTGTATATACTATTGTATGGTTTTTGTATCTTTGAGGCATATTGATTTATACTCAACAATATATTTGTGTTACAAACAACTGCCAGTCCCACTAAATCAGTATTTATAGTTTCCTGCTTCAAAAACAGGACATTGCTGCCTAAGTAATAACCAGGCGATATATTTTTCCATCAACAATGGCTACAACCATACTGTCCACTTTTGTAAAAAACATCCGGCCATCAGCTTATAAGTTCAGGTACACTATTTGCACACTGGTTACCCGGCACGAAGAATATGCTGAAATGTTAGATTCATTTATTGAGGCTGGCTTCGATACTGATATCTGCGAGTACCTGATGATCAATAACAGTGAAGGAAATACGGCAGATGCATATGATGGCATAAACCTGTTCCTGCAAGATGCACAAGGCGAGTATATTATTGTGTGCCATCAGGATATATTGCTGATCAATAAAGAAAGCAAACAGCTATTGGGTCAGCGTATTGCTGAAATGACCGAGCTTGACCCTAAATGGGCTGTATTGGGGAATGCAGGTGCAGTTGACAGGTTGTATAAACGGAATGTGTTTAAGATAGCCTACCCCAACGGAAAAATTGACATTAAAGGCCAATTGCCGCAAAAGGTATGTAGCGTTGATGAAAATTTTATCGTAATTAAAAAAAGTGCTAATCTTTCATTGTCTTCGGACATTGGGGGATTTCATTTTTATGGTCTTGACATTTGCATGGGGGCCGAATTTAGGGGGTATACATGCTACGTGATTGATTTTTTATTGCTGCACAAAAGCCTGGGTAATGTAGATGAAACCTTCAAACGCTCATTTAAAGTAGTAAAAAACAGATACACGCATTTTTTAAGGAGCAGATACGTTAATACTACTATTGCAAGTTTCTACCTTTCGGGCTCGCCTATTAAAAACGCGATATTTAATACGAGGCTGTTCAGGCGAGTAATTAAAACTTTTGAAGAAATAAAGGCTAAGCTTAACCGTGCTAAGTAAAATACCAGACGGTCAATTATCATATTTGGATGGAAAACACGCTCATATCAATTGCGCTTTGCACATATAATGGCGAAAAATACATTGGTGACCAGCTTGAAAGCATTGTTAATCAAACGTATAAAAATTTAGAAATTATTATAGTTGATGACCGCTCGACAGATAACACGTTTGATATTGTCAAAAGCTACCAGGAGCGTGATCCGCGGATTAAATGTTTCAAAAATGAGGCAAACCTGGGCTTCAACAAAAATTTCGAAAAAGCCATTGCTTTAACTACCGGGCAGTATATATCCATCAGCGATCAGGACGATATCTGGCTCCCCAATAAAATCCAGGTATTGGCCAACCATATTAAGAATTCCTGGCTGATCTGTTCAAACTCAAGGTATATGAGCGCCGATGGCTCCCTTACAGATCGCTACCTGCTTAATAATTTCTCTCTATCGCACAGAAATTTTAAGGCCCTGTTGCTAAATAATTTTGTTACCGGCCATACTGTGCTGTTTTCACGGGAGTTGTTAAAATACGCCTTGCCCTTTCCAAAAATTGGTTTTTATGATTGGTGGATGGGGTTTGTTGCCTTTTACTATAAAAAAATAACCTACGTTGACCAGGTGCTGACCCATTACCGGCTTCATGCCAACGCTGTAACCAGTAATTCCACCTTAAGTCCGGGCCAGTTAGCTAATTATCACTATGAATTGATGTGTACCCATCTTTCTGTTTTCCGGGAATATCACCATTTGAAGCCTGCCGACAAAGATTATATTGAAAAATTATACCAGGCTTTATTAACCAAACGTAATAAATATTCATTTCCGCTGTTTCAAATAATGCTTGCCGATTATGATGATTTATTTTCGCTGGCGAAGGAGCGTAAAGGCTTATCCAAAATAAATTTTGCCAGGCGATTTGCCATGAAGCACAATGTCTGATAAAAGAATTTGCTGTAAGGCAAAAGGTTAACCAAACCTTATTCACCAACTAACCTGTACCATATGCGCGTGTTAAAATATTTTTCAAAGCCCAAACAGAACTACAAACTCGCTATTTGCGCCATCATCAGGGATGAAAATGCTTATCTTGAAGAATGGATAAAATATCATTTATTGATAGGGGTTGAACATTTTTTCATGTATGATAATGAAAGTAAAGTCCCTGTTAAAACTACTTTAAAAGCGCTTGGCCTGGCACAGTATGCAACCGTTCGAAAAATAAGAGGCGAAGCCCAACAAATGAATGCTTATAACGATTGCGTTAAAAGATATGGTGAATCTGCGCAATGGATAGCATTTATAGATATAGACGAGTATATAGTTCCTAAAATATACCCTTACAATCTGCCCGATTTTCTTGAAGACTATAAAGATTATGGAGGCATTAATATCAACTGGGCTGTTTTTGGCTCAAGCGGTCATAAAAAACGGACCAATAAACCACAACTGGAGAGCTTTATATTACGCTCGGAAACAAACTTTTATAAAAACCGGCACACCAAATGTATTATACAGCCAAAGTTTGCCGATAGTTGCCATAACCCGCATTACTTTAATTACAAGAACAACAAATTCGCGGTTAATGAAAATTTCAAGCCCGTGGTAGACGCATTTTCAGATGTGAGTGTGGATAAGATCCTGATAAATCATTATTACTGCCGGTCGGAAGAAGAGTACCTGGAAAAAATCACCCGCGGCGCAGGCGACTCGGTCAGGGTGCGAAAGATGGACGACTTTCACGAGCATAATGATGAAACCAATATTGTAGAAGATACCCTTATATTGGAGATAATAAAAACCAAAACACAGGATCAATTAAAAATGGAACCGGTTGTATAACTCCGGTATAATAACCTCAAATAAAAAGCGATTGTCCCGAAAGAGACAACCGCTTTTTATTTACCGCACTTTAAATAAGTGCCTGAGTTTGCATTACTCTTTAATAAATGCCAAAAGGTCCTTGTTTATGGTTGCAGCCTCAGTTGTAGGCATACCATGCGGGAAACCTGGGTAAGAGATTAGTTTGCCGTTTTTCAGCAATTTGATTGACTTCAGCGCCGAGTTTGCAAACGGAACAATCTGGTCGTCCTCACCGTGCATAACAAGTACCGGAATGTCTACACTCTGAAGGTCTTCCCTGAAATCTGTTTCTGAAAATGCTTTAACACAGTCATAATGAGCTTTTATGCCGCCCATCATGCCCTGGCGCCACCAGTTATCCTGGATACCTTTTGATACTTTAGCCCCTTCACGGTTGTAGCCATAAAACGGGAAGGTGATATCCTGGTAAAATTGATTCCTGTTAGTGGCGGTGTTTTCACGAATATCGTCAAACACAGCAAGCGGAACGCCATCCGGGTTGCTCTCGTTTTGCACCATAATCGGTGGAACCGCGCTGATCAGCACAGCCTTAGCAATACGGCCTTTACCATATTTGGCAGCGTAATGAATAACCTCACCGCCCCCAGTAGAGTGACCGATATGGATAGCATCTTTCAAATCAAGTGCTTCAACAAGCTCAGCAACGTCAGCTGCATAAGTGTCCATTTCATTACCGGTTGCTGTTTGGCTTGAGCGGCCGTGGCCGCGGCGGTCATGGGCTACAACCCGATAGCCTTGCTCAAGGAAAAAAAACATTTGGGCATCCCAATCATCGGCAGATAAAGGCCAGCCGTGGTGGAAAACCAATGGTTGTCCGGTTCCCCAATCCTTGTAAAAAATTTCGGTTCCGTCTTTTACTGTAATTTTACTCATGTCGTTTTTCAATTATGGTGATTAATAAACACTGAAGATGCAGGGCCGTTTTTAACAAAACGTTATCCATATAATATCTTTATGCTTTTAAAGGCTGCAAGAATAAGAAACCAAAAGCTTATTATCTACACTATAAAAGTACCTAATTGAGGCTCAGTCAGTAAAAATCCTTCCAAAATTTACCCTGGTAAGATAAACCAATCATTTTTTTGACACATGACTTGAAGTGGCCTATCAATTACCGACTACTTAGCTGCCGATGCAGGAAAATGCCTGATCTTTTCATCATAAACCAGGATTTTTTTAACTAAGCGCGGTTTTAAAGAAACTACAAACCGAATATAAAAAACATTTAAAACACTAAAATCAATAATTTAAAGCTGCATTAAATCCTTTTTTATTTCTTCCGTTTAGATGTTGCCCAAACGTAATCAGCAATTTTATTAATATCAGCAGCACTGATTGCGCCACGCCAGGCAGGCATTCCTTTTTCAGTTATGCCATTAGTGATATTTTTAACTATCGATGCCTTATCGGCTCCGTGAGCAAAATTGCGGCCAAGCAGGCTTTTGGTTTTTTCGGTACCTTGCAAATGATCCCCATGGCAGGCGGCGCACAACTGCTGAAACATAAACGCCGGCGTTTGCTTTTTCACAGTAGTCTTTTTATTGATGGCAATACTTTGCACCTGCTGTTTAACTTTTTCGTTAGATGGCCTCAATCGTAAGATCATGTCAAAAGGCGGTTCACCTTTACCTTCCGGAGGGTCATAGTGCGAGGTTGACATATACAAATAACCATCGGGCCCAACAACCAGCGACCGGATCCGGCCGTATTGTTTTTTCAGTAAGGCCTCCTGTACTACCGGTTTATCGTTGTTTAGTGTTATGCGCAAAATGGATTCGCCACGTAAACACGCTACCAGCAAATTTCCTTTTAGCTCCGGAAAGGCGTTGCCGTTATAAAACACAGCTTCCGAAGGGCCGATGGACGGAGTATATTCCAGCAAAGGCGAGATCATCCCTTCCCGGGTATCCTGGTGATGGATTACCGGCCAGCCGTAGTTTTGGCCAGGTTTAATGATATTGATCTCATCGCCACCGGTTGGCCCATGTTCCGAGTTAAACAAGACGCCGGTGCCGGGTTCAAATGCCAGGCCCTGGGGGTTTCGATGCCCATAGGTCCAGATCTCCTTGTGTGCAGTATCATTTTTAGTAAATGGATTATCAGCAGGGATACTCCCGTCGTCGTTTACCCGGAGTATTTTACCGTTATAGGCTTTCAGGTCTTGCGCCAGGGCTGGCTGGTCGGCATCTCCTGTGGTAATGTAAAGTTTTTTATCCGGGCCAAACAGCAGCCTGCAGCCAGTATGGTTTTGGTTACCGGGAATGCCCTTAATAATAGTAAATGGATTAATGAGCGAATCGTTCCTGAATTCGTAACGGGCCACACGTACCCTGATATGGTTATCCTCAGTATAATTACTGGCAATGTAGATCCACTTGTTTTGCGCAAAAGCCGGGTGCAGGCACATACCCAGTAAGCCGGTCTTTTTATCGAGCGTAATATCGTTAACGGTAAACGCCGGCTTAGGCAAAAGTTTATTGTTCCTATAAATTCTTACCCTACCGGCACGTTCTGTAAATAACATAGCACCATCAGGCAAAAACGTAATTTGCCATGGAACAATAACATTGGTTACCAAGGTATCTATTTTAAAAATGACTGCCGTATCAGGATCAGCGGCTTTCTTTGTACTGATAAAAGCGCTTATCACTAAGGCGCAAAACAACAGGGCAATAACACAAACCGTCCTTAATTTCATAAGCAGGAATTTTATTTTACATGGTAGGCGATTGCTGGTAGATATCCCAGTACTGATCCTTTGTATTAGTTTTTTTAGCGAGGATAATCTTTGAGTTTATACTGCCTTTTTTGTCGGATGGGGTAAGGTACAGGTCGGTACCTTTCAGTTTAATCAGGAAGGTGTCATTATCTATTGGCTCAAACTCGTATTGCTGTATAGCATTATCTGCATTAAGTGGTTGTTCTTCCAAAGCTACTCCGACATTGGCTTCTGCTACGGGCTGAAAAGTTTTGCTGGTGAAAAGGTTCTTCAGTTTATACGTATTGCCCTCTACATGCTGAAAATCCCAGGTCATGCATTTCCAGTTTTCGGGGTAATAAGCCACCAGCGGAGTACCATTTGCCGACTGCGCGTCTTTAACGCGTAGCAGCATTCCGGTTTGCTCATTTTTAATGGCGTAAGTCCCTTTAATTTGTTGGGCCGAAACGACAAGAGCAGGCAACAGGAAACATAACAACCAGGCAAATCTTTTCATAGGTATATCGGTTTAAACAAATTTATATACAAACTATAAACAGCTGTTATACAAATCGGTTCAGTTTTTAGTCGATATGTATCAAAGCAAGCAAATTCTGTGTAAGGTTTTATCAACAAGGCCGACTAAGACGCCAAAACCCTGACCATCGGCATAAACCATGAAAATTCCAATTCCGCCATCATCGTTATGTTTTATAAAACATAACGTTATTTTTACATTTCACTTTAAGGGTCGCAACCTAAAAAACCACATGAACAAAAAACTACTTTTAATTTTGTCCCTATCGGGCACGTGCTTAGCCGCTAAAGCGCAAGACACGCTCAAGAAAACTCAGGCCGATACAACAGCCATTAAAAAGAAGCAACTGCAGGAAGTAGTTGTCTCCGCATCCCGCATCAGCGAAAGTATTTTACGCTCGCCGGTAAGTATCGAAAAGATCAGGGCATCTGCCTTTAAGCTTTCGGCAGCACCCTCTTTTTTTGATGCCCTGGAAAATGTAAAGGGCGTTCAGCTTATTACTCCAAGCCTTGGCTTCAGGATCATTAACACCCGCGGTTTTGCCAATACCACCAACGTTCGCTTTACCCAATTGGTTGATGGTGTTGACAACCAGGCACCCCATTTAGGTGCCCCTATCGGCAACGCGCTGGGGCCAAGTGATCTTGATATTGAAAGCGTAGAGATCATCCCCGGTACTGCATCCGCGCTTTACGGCCTGAACGCGATAAACGGGCTCGCAAATTTTATCACTAAAGATCCATTTACTTCGCCCGGTATTACCATTCAACAAAAAACGGGCATTAACCACGTAGGCGATAAAGAAACCGGCGTAAAAGGTTTTTCAGAAACCAGTTTCAGGATAGCTCAGGTACTTTCGCCTAAATTTGCCTTTAAACTGAATGGCACTTATACCACTGGGTACGACTGGATAGCCGACAATACAACTGATCAAAACGCCGCGGCCAACGCCAAACTGGGCATCCCGGGCGGGCCGCAAAACCCTGCCTATGACCCCATTAACGGTTATGGTAATGAATCATCCGACAGGAAAACAATTACCCTCGGCGGCAAACAGTATTCGGTTGCCCGTACGGGATATGCTGAAAAAGATCTTACCAGCTATGGTTTGCATAACGTGAAGTTAGACGCAGCATTGGCTTATAAATTCAATGCTAAAACACAACTTACCTATACCTTCCGTTTTGGCGATCTTGATAATATTTATCAGCGAGCCAACCGCTTCAGGTTAAAAGGCTATACGCTGCAGCAACATGCACTGGAATTGAAGAATGATATTTTCCAGGTACGCACTTACCTCACTATCGAAAATACCGGCAAATCATACAATCTGCGCTCTGCCGGTGAAAACCAGGACCGCAACTTTAAAAGTGATAACGACTGGTATGCCGATTTTACCAAAGGTTTCAACAATGCCACTTCGGCAGGCGCCAATGTGCAACAAGCCCTGAACGAAGCCCGCCAGTTTGCCGATGCAGGCCGATATCAGCCCGGAACCCCGGCCTTTAATGCCACCCTCAACAAACTTGCTGATATTAACAACTGGGATGTAGGTTCGGCCCTGCGCGTTAAAGATGATCTGTTTCACATAGAAGGACAGGCAGATATTTCAAAAGCCATCTCCAAAGATTTTATCAAACAAACCGGGTTAGATCTGCTTGCTGGATTTGACCACCGTACTTATATCATCCATCCCGATGGTAACTACTTCATCAACTATGTACCCGGCAAGGAGTTCAGCAATTTGGATTACAGCAAAACGGGTGGCTTTATACAGGCATCAAAAGAGCTTTGGGACAATAAGCTCAAGCTATCGGCCACACTGCGCGGCGACAGGAATGATTACTTCGACCTGAAGCTAAACCCTCGTTTTACATTGGTATTTTCGCCGGTTGTTGAGCATAATATCCGGGTATCATTTCAGAGCGGTTACCGGTTCCCGAGTATTTTTGAAGCTTTTTCTAACGTAAACAGCGGCGGGGTTAAACGTATTGGCGGTTTGCGCGTGGTATCAAACGGCATTTTTGAAAACTCCTATCTGCGTACGTCGATAGATGCATTCCAAAACGCTGTAAAAAATGATTTTAACCAGGGCACATCAACAAACGCGGCCATCGAAAAAGAAAAAGGCCTGCTGAAAAAGAACCCCTATACCTATTTGCAGCCTGAGCATATCAACTCGTTTGAGGCTGGTTACAAGGCATTATTTTTTGATGGGAAACTGAGTGCCGACGCGGACTTTTACTACAACAAATACGATCACTTTATTGCCCAGGTAGAGATCAATGTACCTAATACCCAAAAGGCCGATTCGATCCCTTACTATCTGAATGATAAAAATAAGCAGGCCCGCTACCGGGTATGGACCAATTCGCAAAGTAAGGTTACCAATATTGGGGGCAGCGTTGGGCTCACCTATCACTTACCAGCCAACCTGCAATTATCGGGCAATGCATCATACGCCAAGTTGCAGCGCACAACCAACGAGGATGCCCTTGAAGATGGTTTCAACACACCGCAATGGATCACTAATTTCTCTTTCGGGGGTAACCGTGTAGCTGGTAACTTAGGGTTTAATGTAACCTATAAGTGGCAAAGCGGCTATTACTGGCAATCTTTCTTAGTAAATGGTAATGTTGACCATTACGGTACTTTTGACGCGCAGGTTAATTATGATTTCCTGAAAACAAAGCTTAACGTAAAACTGGGTGCCAGCAACCTCACCAATAAATATTATAACTCCTTTTTAGGCGGCCCATCAATTGGCGGTTTTTATTATACTACGCTTACTTATACTATTATGTAGTTGTTTTTCCTTTCGTTTCAGACTTACGAAGTTTTGAAAACTTCGTAAGTCTTTAAGAGCACAATTGCACGCCATCGCTAAACCCGCGGCAGCATTAAAGAATTACTTTATCCCCTCATCACATTCACCCTATCCCCTTTCCAATCCGGGAAAAGAATGTGATCATTATTTATGGCAAGGTGTTTATCAGCTACAGAGCTAAATACGCTTCTGAAATCGGTAGTTACGGCAAGGTCGCGGCCATCTTCAAGGTTTTCGATAGCTAATGGCTTTACATCGCCATAAATTAAGCCACCGTTTACATCATTCCCTAAAATAAAATTACAGGAAGCCCGGCCATGATCTGTACCACCGGTTCCGTTTTGATGAACAGTTCGGCCAAACTCGGTCATGGTCATTACGGTTACATCATCCTGATAGGTACCAAGATCTGTCCATAAAGCCATCATGCTGCTGCTCAGGTCGGCCACGTTACGGGCAAAGATCCCGTTTTCGGTGCCCTGGTTAAAGTGAGTATCCCAGCCGTTAGATTCGGCAAAGGCTACTTCCAGGCCCACATCCATTTTAATAAGCTGGGCAATTTGCTTTAACGAATTACCCAATGCCGAGTTGGGATAAACGGCACCGTTGGCAGGGGTATAATTTTTAACATCGGTTTTCTGGAGCATTTTCATGGCCTCAAAACTTTCCTTCCCGGTTTGTTTCAACAAGCCCGACGCGGTTTGATCATACAGGTCTTCAAAGCTTTTGGCGGCCATATTAGCTCCGGTAGGATTACCGCGCATCTGGATGGTAAAATCCTGCAGGTTACTGATGGCTACCGATGGGTTATCGCCATAAAAAGAACGCGGCATAGCCGATGTCATGCTCACTGCTGTAAATGGTGTAAGCGCATCATGACCGAGCAAGCCAACCGCCCTATTAAGCCAACCGCTTGATGTACCTTTGCTAAATGGCGTACCCGATTCCATATAATCCTGGGCATCAAAATGCGACCGGGTATTATTAGGCGAACCTATACCATGCACTATGCCTAATCTTTTCTCACGAAACACAGGTTCAAATGCTTTCATGGCGGGGTGCAATCCAAAGCGACCATCCAGATCAATCAGCGGAGTACCTGTGCCACTTTTTGCTGCCGACATGAACAGGTTTGGCCGGGCTGTTTTTAAATAATCGTCGGTAAAGGGAGTAACAGCCATCAGCCCATCCATAGCGCCACGCTGGAAAATGCACACCAGCGTTTTTTTCTTTTTATAGGGGGAGAAAATCTTTTCGCTTGCGGCAGCCTCAGCCAAAAAGCCGGGAATACCACCTAACAAGCCTACGCCTAAAAGGGCAAGTCCGCCCGATTTTAAAAATCCTCTTCTTGATACCATTTTTAAATCCTCCTGCTGTTAACGCCTTTGATATTCGGGCGAGCCAATGATAACCCCAACCACCTGTGCAAGCATGGAATTATTACCCGCTGTGCTTTGCATTGCCGTAAAATTATTTTTTCGCTTGCCTTTCAAGCCTGTCTGTTGATCCATCATTTCGTTGCTGCTTTCCGGTGCCATAGTTGCAACAGGAGTTTTGGCACTGGCTTCGTCAACCTTTTCCATGAGTTTTGGATCATTAAGCATTGGGGTAAGCCTTTTGATGGTTTCATCAAGCGGACGCCCCGGCAATATCAATTTACTATATATGGTAAGTGCCGCCTGGGCGCTTTCGGGTTCATGATGGTTATTGAGCGCGGCCAGATCAACCTTTACCCCGGGAATCCTGCCTGAGGCCAGCGCCAGGCCAAAGTTCATGCGATTTAGCAATGCGCCGGTGTTAATCCAGTATTGCCCCTTATCAGGAAAGCCTGTAGGAGCTTGATAATAATAGATTTTTTCGCCCATTTTATTGATCCAGTTAAACAATTGGTAAGGCTGATTAACATCGGCATGCAGTGCACGCACCGAACCAATGGCCAGCTCAAACGGCGATTTTGTTTTTTCCCGCACAGCCGCAGCGCTCCAAAACTCGGGCGCATCAACCATGGTGATCAATACCTGTTTGATATCACCATCTTTATTGATAAAGGTGCGGGCCATTTTATCAATAAGGGTTTGCGGAGGATTATCACTCACAAAACGGGTGGCTAATTTTTTTGAGATAAATTTCGCTGTAGCTTGTTGATGTGCCAGCATGGTAAGCAGTTGTACGCCCTCATCATAGCCACCACCTGCAGCAAACTGATGGCCCAATACTGTTTTTTCGCCATTATCATGCTTGTTGGGGTTAAACAAAAAATCACCCTCATGTATAAAACCCCGGCTTTGCAATTTGTCGTCACCAATACGGTTCATCAATTTTTGACCGGCGTTTCCATAGGCCTCCATCGGATACACCGACCAACCCGTAAGTACTTTTGCCGCCTGGGTAACATCCTGCTGGGTATAGCCGCCATCTACCCCAAGAGTATGCAGTTCCATTACCTCTCGGGCGTAATTTTCATTTAGTCCCTGGGTTTTCTTTGCCTTATTTAACTTGGGCATATTGGCGAAACGCGCGGTATCAGTGTTCTGCATTTGCAACGCCAAACGGCGGCGAGCCTGACCATTGCCGGCCTGCATATTATCGTTATTGCCCGAGCTACTGAAATTATCCAGGTAATACAACATGGCTGGCGACTTGGCGGTGGCCAGCAACAGGTCGTTAAATTTCCCTAAAGCATTGGGCCTGATTACATCACGCTCATACGCCGGAATAAACTGCGAGCAATCATTTTTAACAACCGACACGTTGAAATGGTTAAACCAGAAACTGGTCATCACTTCCTGTAGTTGGTTATTGCTGTAAGCAGCCCTTAATATTTTTTGATTGATGAATTGGCGCAATAACTCCTGCTCGGGTTTCAAGCCATTTTGCTGCATATAGTTTTGCAGCTGATCGCGATAGGCTTTTCTATCAGTTTTTACCGAATCTTTGTTAACCACACCATCCTTTACCGCCATCCGTAAAACCTGGCCCCCTTTAGGATATTGTGCTACAACTTCGGTATTGCTGAGCTTCAGCGCATCGTATTTATCCAGAAACTGATTTAAAGAATCATCAGGCATTTGGGCATCAAGTTGCGCCGCGAACCATTTTTCCGGGCCCACTTTAACTACTTCTTCTACTTCGCCGGGTGTTGCACCGTACGTAAAACGACTTAGTAAATGAGCGGCAGCCTGTTCAGAAGTTAAACCGGCTTTTTTATAAGGAAACTTTAAATCGGAGTAGGCAGAATAGCCCGGCAAAAAGGCAGTAAATACGGTAAACACACACAACAACAAAACAAAGCCACACCAGTACTTAACAGCCTTTTTCATAGTATCCGGGTTATTAATTAAAAAATTTAATTTACATGCTATAGTATGACCACAAAAAGACGGCGTGGTTTAATTTAATTGTAAAACAAACTTAAATATTTAGCTATTTAAACTAAAACCCAGCTATATTGTCAATAGCATTAATTATCTGAAAAAATAACGAACCATGAAAAAATTACTGATGATACTGGCCCTGGCCGGTGGACTAAGCTTCACTGCAAGCGCGCAAAAAAAAGTTGAAAAAACGCCGGCTCAAAAAGCAGGCAATAAAACCGAGCATCTGGAAAAACATTTGAAACTTACTGCTGATCAAACTAAAAAAGTAAACGCGGTTTTGCTGGCGCAGGCCACAAGCATTGATAGCTTGAAAAAGTTAAAGGAAGATAAAAAGACGAGCCACCTGGCCGATCAGAAGATCAAAAAACAGACGGCCGATAAACTCGACAAAATATTTACCCCTGAGCAGAAAAAAGCTTATGCTGAAATGAAAGCCGAAAAGAAAGCTAAAAAAGATGCGGTAAAAAAAGCGGCTCAATAAAACCGTGATTTTCAGGATTTGGGGAATTTCCTTGATGCAATAAACTAATTTAAAAACGGGATATTCTCCAAGCCCAGCATCGAGATCGAAGTGCTGGAAAACAAAACCGGCGATCTGAACGGCACGCTCCCGTCGGCAACCATGATAGTGACCGGAAACAACCTCGGCATTTTCATCAGCGAATGTGCAGGCACGGTCTAATAGACGGTAGCAGTTGGAGAACAAAAAGCTTTGTTTGGAACGTGCAAACCGAACGACTGATGGAGCAACAGTACAGCCAATGGATGCAGCTTAATTTATTGGAGTGCGGAAATCGGTTAAGACGATAAAGGCGGACTTGCTTTAATCAGCACAAATATCCGGCTAAGCCTGCATTTGCAATGAGTACGCAAGCGAGTAGGAATTTTTGATTAATTTGCATACCCGAACTGAAACTCTCATACACATTAGATATATGGACGAGGTTGCTTTAATAATTATCTACAACCATCAATATAACAGTAACATTGAAATACTTGAAAAACTCTACAACGGTCGCTTCACAAATATTTATCACATTGTTCCTTTTTATACCGGTGATGAAAGTAACGTGATTCCGGTGTATGAAAATTCGTATTATTTTCAGGGCTACGTTGCGCAGGCTTTTAAGAGTTTCTATAAATCGACTTATAAACATTACTTTTTTGTAGCCGATGATCTGCTACTGCATCCGCAAATCAACCAGGATAATTACAGGGAGTACTTTAAGGTAGACGATACCACTTGCTTTATACCGGGCTTCTCCAATCTTCATGATGTTCAGGGGCCCAGACCGTGGCACAGGGTTGCCGATGCCTTTTACTGGAACATCAAACAGGTTGGTGTTGAGGCAACAAGTTTTTGGCCGGATAATGAAACGTCTCGCAAGGCTTTTAAAAAGTTCAACTTAGACCTGAAACCGTTAAAATTCAGCCAGATATGGCCAACGCCTCAATCACTGGGCGATTGGTTCAGTATGCCCAAAAAACATCTTATCCGTTATTTAAAAAATCGCCTGCTTAATCAGCAGCATCAGCTTGCATACCCATTGGTTGCAGCATACTCGGATATTTTTATTGTTAGCGCCGATGCCATTGCATCCTTTGTTAATTATTGCGGTGTAACCGCTGTTACGCGCCTGTTCGTCGAAGTCGGCCTGCCAACGTCTATGGTGCTCGCAGCAGATAAAATAATTACCGAAAATGACCTTCCGCTTAAAGGCCGTACTTTATGGACGCCGGCCGATTTTAAGTTTCTGGAACCTTACAATCAAAACCTGAACAATTTGCTGCAGAACTTTCCGGAGCAAACCCTCTACATACACCCTATCAAGCTCTCGAAATGGAATCAGTAAACAAAACCAAAGCCATCGTTATCACATCCATCTTTCAGCCGACTTTGGCTGTTGAAGCCTTTGCAAAAATGCCTGATCACCATTTGATTGTTGTTGGTGATAAAAAAACGCCGGCCGGCTGGGCCTGTCAGGGGGCAGAATATCTTTCGGTACGGGATCAGGAGCTACTCGATTTCAAATTGGCAAAGGCACTGCCCTATAATCATTATTGCCGCAAAATGCTCGGTTATTTAAAAGCCATTAAAAACGGCGCAGGATATATCATCGATACTGACGACGATAATTACCCTAACGAAAACTGGTGTTTCCCGAAAACCGAAGGCAAACATAGTTTGCTCAATGCAAACCAGGGCTTTATAAATATCTACCAATGGTTTACAGATCAGCATGTTTGGCCGCGCGGCTTGCCGCTGGATTTGCTGCTTAAAGATTTCGAACTTCATCAAAACGTCGAGACCCAGACCTGCAAAGTTGGTATCTGGCAGGGACTGGCTGATGAAGACCCCGATGTGGACGCCATTTACCGGCTGACCTTAAATAAACTGATCACGTTTAATGACGCAAAACCTGTGGTTCTCGACAAGGGCACTATAGCGCCGTTCAACACGCAAAACACATTGATTGTAAAAGATCTGTTCCCATTACTTTACCTGCCCACCTACGTTACATTCAGGTTCACAGATATCTTACGCGGACTGATTGCCCAGCCCATCATGTGGCTTTATGGCTACCAGCTCGGCTTCACAGGCGCAAATGTTGTGCAAAAACGCAATCCGCACAATTTCGTGGACGACCTGGAATCTGAAATGCCGATGTATAAATATTGCAAAGACATTATTCCAACGGTCGAAGCAGTTATTTCATCGTCCCGTTCGATGTCGCAAAATTTACAGGATGCCTACCAGGCCCTCCATAAAAAAGGCATCGTAACAGCGCAGGAATTACTCAACCTGGATCATTGGCTGGATGATATAGCCTGTTTACTGTAAGAACGATTTGCTTTTTAGTCCTCCACCACCTAAGGTGGGGGTAAATATCCTATTTACTACATAGTAGAAGCAATCGTATTCACTCAAAACTATGTATACGGTTTCTGGCGTAACCTCCACTACTGATCTACCACCAAAGGCGGTGGTTTAGACATTATACTTAAGAAAGCGCTTATCAATAAATTTCTTACTCTTGCGGAACACCCCGGCCGTTTTTTTAAAACATAAAAATGGCCGAAATTTTTTCCGACCATTCGTGGATATTCTCCCGTTTTTTGTTTTTACACCTTTCGGGCTTTGTATAAAATATCCTATTTTTAAGATAAATCGGTTATTAAAAGATGGCAAAAAACCTGCTGGCAAAAAACAAACTTACCATACTGTATGGGCTATGCCTTGCTGTGCTATTGCTTTTGCTAAAATGGCTCGAACTAAAGCTGGTAATAGTTAACAATGCCTATGAAGTATACATGGGTGCCATTGCTGTATTTTTTACCGCGCTCGGTATCTGGTTGGCATTAAAACTTACCAAGCCCAAAACAGTAATAGTAGAAAAGCAGGTTTACGTAAATAACGGCCCCGAGTTTACTGTTAACCAGGCCGAGGTAGAAAAACTGGGCCTCAGCAAACGCGAACTGGATGTTTTACAATTGATGGCTGAAGGGCTGAGCAACCAGGAAATTTCAGAGCGCTTGTTTGTATCGTTAAATACCATCAAAACGCATTCGGCAAAGGTGTTTGAAAAAATGGAGGTAAAACGCCGTACACAAGCCGTTGAAATGGGCAAACGACTCTGCATTATTCCTTAACCGGCATCATACTTTGGCACTAAAAGCGGCACATTTTTCAAAATCACCCTAAAGTATGAGCCCGGAAAGTTTCTGACAAGCCAAATTTGTTCTATCAAAACATAAAACGATATGAAAAAGAATGTACTTGTTTTTGGATCAATCTCCGGTTTGATCATTGCCGCAACCGGAGGAATTTCTGGGGCCCTGTGTTATAACAATCCCAACTTTCAGGGCAATATGTGGGTAGGCTACGGCTCCATGCTACTGGCTTTCTCACTGATATTTGTAGCTATTAAAAACTACCGCGATAAATACAATGAAGGCGTGATCAGTTTCGGCAAAGCTTTTATGATTGGTCTTTATATTGTGCTCATCACATCAACGGTTTATGTGATTGTATGGCTTATCGAACTCTATAATTTCTATCCGGATTTCATGACCAAGTATGTAGCCCATGTTTTAAGGGAAGCCAAAGCCCACGGCGCAACGGATGCCGAACTTAAACAGCAGGAGGCAAGTATGGCCGGTTATGTTAACATGTATAAAAACCCTTTTGGCGTTATTGTACTTACTTATATGGAGATATTGCCCGTTGGCCTGGTGATTGCGCTGATAGCAGCTTTGATCCTGAAACGCAAAAACGCCAATCCACAATTAGCTACCAATTAAAGTACCTATACAGGTTGGTGTAATTTTATGTCATTGCGAGTGAAGCGCAATGACATAAAAATCGGAAGTAATTAATCTCAACTATTTATTCCTAAATTGGCTCAATGATATTTGATTTCAGGCTGAAGGTTTTCTATACAGTTGCACAGCGCTTAAGCTTTACCAAGGCTGCTTCCGAGCTGTTTATTACCCAGCCTGCTGTCACCAAACATATCAAGGAACTTGAACAGCAGCTTAGCGTGCAGCTGTTTAAACGTAACGGCAATAATATCGCCCTCACTACCGCCGGCAAGATCCTGGAAAAATATGCCGAAAAGATTTTTCAGACTTATACCGAGCTCGAAACTGAACTGGCACAGCTTAACAATTTAGAAGCCGGCACCCTGCATATTGGCGCCAGTACCACCGTAGCCCAAACCATTTTGCCAAAGCTGCTGGCTATGTTTAAAAAAACATATCCCAAAGTCACCTTTAACTTTATCCAGGCCAATACGGATCAGATCTCGCAACTGGTACTTGCCGAAAAAATAGATATCGCTATTGTTGAAGGTGCGGCACATTCGCCGCAATTATCTTATACCGATTTCATCAAGGACGAGATTGTGCTGGTGACCAGCGCTAACAATAAGTTATCCAAAAAGGCCGAAATCTCCCCAAAACAATTACCCGCTATTCCGCTGGTTTTAAGGGAAGCCGGATCGGGTACGCTGGATGTTATTTTCAATGCCTTGGCGGCCATACAGATCAATCCCAAAGACCTTAATATAGAGATTCAGCTGGAGAGCAGTATCGCCATAAAACAATACCTTTTATACTCAGAAACAGCTACATTTCTTTCCATTCAATCCGTAGTGAGCGAATTGAAATACAACGAGCTTAGTATTATTGACGTTAAAGGATTAGAGATTTTCCGCACGTTTCAATTCATTCAGCTGCATGGGAAACACAGCAAACTGATTGAATTATTTAAACGTTTTTGCCTCGCCAATTATAACTTAAAGTAATCGCATATTACTTTATATCATTTGATTACCAGCTGGTTTAGTTCCAGATTTGAGTACCGAACAAAAGGTAATCACGCATGGAACACATTACTACCGATATCTGCATTATAGGCGCCGGGCCTGTTGGTTTATTTGCCGTTTTTGAAGCCGGGCTGCTCAAAATGCGCTGTCATTTGATTGACGTACTGCCGCAGGTTGGCGGTCAGCTTTCTGAAATTTATCCGCATAAACCTATATATGATATTCCGGGCTATCCCGATGTTACCGCACAACAACTGGTGGATAACCTTATGCTGCAGATAGCTCCGTTTCATCCAACCTTTAGTTTAGGCGAACGGGTAGAAAACCTGCAACGGAATGAAGACGGTTCATACAATATTATTACCAATGATGACACCGTTGTTCATTGCCAGGTGGTAGTAATTGCCGGCGGACTTGGCTGTTTTGAGCCCCGCAAACCGGAAATTGACCGCCTTACAGATTTTGAAGGTAAGGGTGTAGCCTACATGGTGAAAAACCCCGAACATTTCCGTGATAAAAAAGTGGTATTGGCCGGTGGAGGAGATTCAGCGTTGGATTGGGCCGTTTTTCTGAGCAATGTAGCCGAACGGGTTACGTTGGTTCACCGGGGCGATACCTTCCGAGGAGCGCCTGACAGCGCCGAAAAAGTATTTGATCTGGCCAGGGAAGGCAAGATTGACCTGATCCTGAAATCAAACGTAGTTGCCTTAACGGGCGATGACCGTCTGCGCGAGATCACCCTGCTTGACCGCGACCAACAGGTTAGCCACATTGAGGCCGATCACCTTATTCCACTCTTCGGTCTTAGCCCTAAACTTGGCCCCATCGCCGATTGGGGATTGAACATAGACAGATCGGCTATCGCGGTAAATACAGTTGATTACAGCACCAATATCGAGCGCATTTACGCCATTGGAGACATCAACACTTACCCGGGCAAGCTTAAGCTGATATTGTGCGGCTTCCACGAGAGTGCATTGATGGCGCAGAGCGCTTTCAAATATGTTTTCCCCGAGCAAAAACTGAGTTTTAAATATACCACCGTTTACGGTGTAAGCGCTTTTTAGCCATGATAAATTTAACCATAATTGACCGCGACGGCGGTAGTAGGCCAGTCGAAATTCCTGAGGGTATTAACCTGAGCCTGATGGAAGTGCTGAAAGCATCTGAATATGATATCCTGGCCACTTGCGGCGGAATGGCGCTTTGTGCCACCTGCCATGTGCAGGTGATAGAAGGCCCTGAAGAATATTTTACAGCCACCGATACCGAACTGGATGTATTAGATACCCTACCCTATGCCCTTCCTGCAAGTCGCTTGGCTTGTCAGATCAGGATTACGAAAAATATGGATGGGATGGTGTTTAAGTTGGTTGGGGAAGAGTAAAATTTGAAGTCGAGAGTCCTAAGTTTTGAGTTCAATTCTTAGGTCGGGTTAAAATCCTTGTGTTTTGTGTGCGAGCCCTGTTGCCGGTTTACTATTTTTCTTTCCGGCAGCGGGGTTATGTTGTTATCATAAGGAAGCAATAAAACACACGTCATTGCGAGGCACGAAGCAATCCCCTATTAGCAGAGCGAAAATGCAAGTCTCCCTGTACAGTTCGCGATTGCTTCGTGCCGCGCAATAACGTGGTGGAAATGGCTTTTACTTCTCCGTCAGCACCGTAAACTTAAAATCCAATGGTTCAAACAGACGGATAAGCTCATCAATAAAGCTCTGCCCCCATTTCACGTACATCAGGCCAAAGTTTTCGGAGCGTTCCTGCAGGCTATCTTTCGGGAATAGCTCGGCTTTAACGGCAGTTAATTGCTCTAAACGTACGCTATAATTTCTTTTTTCGGCGCGGATCAGTTTCTTTTCCAGGTTATCCATGGCCTTTTTAAGGCGCGCCTGTACAGCGGCTGCCGATGGAGAAAGTGTAGGATCTATCTTGTAAGCACGCAGCTTTATCTTCTCGAACAGGCTCTCCATTTCGCGCCATTCTTCGGCTATGCTCAGGTTATGATCGCTGTGCTTTTTAATCCAGTAGGTTTGCAGGGCATCACTTTCTTTAAATAAGGAAAGGGCATCCAAATCCATCCGTGTTATTTTAGCAGCTTGCTCCTTCTTGATCACTAACGCCGAGTTACGGAGGATCAGGATCGGGAAATCAATTTTATAATGATCAAAATTCGATTTCAGCTCGAGCCAGTAAACCACCTCGGCGCCACCACCTATGTAAGCTATATTAGGTAAAATACATTCCTGGTATAGCGGGCGCATTACCACGTTAGGGCTAAAACGCTCGGGGTATTCAGCTATTTCTTTTTTTAGTTCGGCTTCAGTAAACCTGATTTCGGTATTGAGCACATTATAGCTGTCATTCTCAAAAACTATCCTTTCGCGCAGCTGATCCTTCAGGTAAAAGAAATTGATCTCGCGCGGATTAACCTGGATATGCACACCGAGCTCATGCAATTTCTGATTGGTTTCGCTGATATTTTTGAAGCTATGCTGACCAATGATATCCTGCTCAATAATTGGCGCGAACTCTTTTTTAAACTCATGGTCATCAGCATCAATGATCACCAAACCGTATTGGCCAAACAAAGAGTTCACCAGGTATCTTGTAGCATCCGCAAGCTTATCAAACTTGGTATAAGCTGTTTCAACAATTTCGGCAAGATCGGTAGCGTGGCCTTCCATTCCCAAAACGCCTTTATACTGGTTAAGCGCCTGGCGTATACTTACCGGGTCGATCCGGCCGGTTGCTCCCGAAGCTTCATACCACCAGTGTACTTTTTTACCGCCAATGTTGGTATAGTTGATCTCGGCAAAGTCGTGGTCTTCGCTGGCCATCCAGTAAACAGGTACAAAGTTTTTATCCGGGTGAGTGGCTTTTAATTGTTGCGCCAGTTTAATGGCCGTAGCTATTTTATAAAGGAAATATAACGGACCTGCAAAGATATTTAGCTGGTGTCCGGTTGTAATGGTATAAGTATTATCCTGCTTTAACAGCTCCAGATTTTGGGCTGTAAGGGCAGTTGAGTAAGTACATAATTTACCGGGCTCCTTACCTAAACATTCGTATTGCTTAGTTAAAACACGCACCAGCACCTCGCGGTCGGCAACAACCTTTTTGTTTTTCAAAAAATCGGCAAAACCGGCCATATCAGGGCGGTAGCCATAAAAAGGTTGTAGTTCTGGTTTATTGTCGATGTATTCGGCAACTGTGTGTGAAAAGAAACCGGTGTCTTTATAACTTATACAGGATGCGTCCATTTCGTTGATTTCGGATTTGATGTTCGATTTCGGATTTGGGCCTAAAACAAAACATCAGCAAATAAAATTAAATGCTGATGTCGAAATTAGATTATAAATCGCAAATCGCTTTACAGCAGACTGCAAATTAGCATTATTTTACAATTTGTCCATAAAGGTCAAAGTCCTCTGCGCTGTCTATCTTCACGTTAACAAAGCTGCCAACGGTAGCATAATCAATGCTGGCGTCAATCAAAACTTCGTTATCAACCTCAGGCGAATCAAATTCTGTACGGCCAACAAAGTAACCGCCATCCTTTTTGTCAATCAGCACTTTATAAGTATTGCCTATCTTCTCCTGGTTTTTATCAAAAGAGATCCCCTGCTGAATTTCCATAATGGCATCGGCACGCTCCTGTTTTACTTCTTCAGGCACGTCATCAACCAAACTATGGGCATGGGTTTTCTCCTCGTGTGAGTAAGTAAAACAGCCCAGACGGTCAAACTTGGTATCCTCAACCCATTGCACCATCTCTTCAAAATCCTGCTGGGTTTCGCCCGGATAACCGGTGATCAGCGTAGTACGCATAGCGATACCCGGAACCCTATCACGAATCTCATTTACGATATCAATGGTTTTTTGCTTGGTGATACCGCGGCGCATCGATTTCAGCATATTATCGGTGATGTGCTGCAACGGCATATCCAGGTATTTGCAGATGTTTTCACGCTCGTTCATCACATCCAGGATCTCCATTGGGAAACCTGAAGGATAAGCATACTGCAGTCTGATCCATTCAATACCATTCACATCAGACAAACGACGAAGTAATTCATCCAGGTTACGTTTGCCATAAAGGTCGAGACCGTAATAAGTCAAATCCTGCGCAATCAGAATCAATTCTTTAGTGCCGTTTTTAGCCAGCTTCTTAGCATCTTCAACCAATTGTTCAATAGGTGAGCTCAGGTGTTTACCCCGCATCAGCGGAATAGCACAAAATGAGCACGGACGGTTACAGCCTTCAGCAATTTTAAAATAAGCAAAATGTGAAGGAGTAGTAAGCAAACGTTCGCCAATTAGCTCATGCTTATAATTTGCACCTACAGTAGCCAGCAGGTTTTGCAGATCGTTGGTACCAAAGTAGGCATCAACGTTGGTGATCTCTGCTTCAAGCTCCGGCTTGTAGCGCTCGCTCAGGCAGCCCGTTACAATCACCTTGCCCACCTTACCCTGCTCCTTAAGTTCGCTGTATTGCAGGATGGTATCTATTGATTCCTGTTTAGCATTATCAATAAAGCCACAGGTATTAATTACTATAATATCATTTTTTCCTACCTTCTCGGCCTCATGCACCACATCAAACTGGTTGCCCTTCAACTGGCCCATCAATATTTCCGAATCGTAAATATTTTTCGAACAGCCTAATGTAACCACGTTTACACGGGGTTTGGCTACCTTTTGGGGCTTATCTAATTCTTTCGTCCTCATACGCTATAAAATCGTCATTGCGAGGTACGAAGCAATCCCAAACTATACAGGGCGAACCTGCTTATCGGAGATTGCTTCATGCCTCGCAATGACGTCACTAATTTATTTTCCTTATTGCTTAAACAAGCTATCTACAAATGCCTGCCTGTCAAATAACTGCAGGTGATCCATGCCTTCACCTACGCCTATATATTTAACGGGAATTTTAAACTGATCTGATATACCAATCACCACACCGCCTTTAGCTGTGCCATCAAGCTTGGTAAGCGCCAGGGCATTCACGTTAGTAGCTTCGGTAAATTGTTTGCATTGCTCAATGGCATTTTGGCCGGTTGAAGCATCAAGTACAAGCAAAATCTCATGTGGGGCTCCGGGGATCACCTTCTGCATCACATTCTTGATCTTGGTTAGCTCGTTCATCAAACCAACTTTATTGTGTAAACGACCGGCGGTATCTATAATAGCCACGTCATCGCCATTGGCCACTGCCGAACGTAGGGTATCATAAGCAACCGAAGCCGGATCTGAACCCATGGCCTGGGCAACAACCTTTACCCCAACACGCTCGCCCCAAAGTTTGATCTGATCAACTGCGGCAGCACGGAAGGTATCGGCGGCGCCTAAAACCACCTGGTTACCCGCTTGCTTTAGCTTGTGGGCCAGCTTACCTATTGTAGTGGTTTTACCCACGCCATTAACACCAACAACCATAATTACGTATGGCTTATGATCGCCATATTCAAAATTGCGGAAATCGTTACTGTTATTTTCGGCAAGTAACTGCTGAATTTCATCTTTTAGCAGGGTGTTCAGCTCGTTGGTGCTTACATATTTATCGCGGGCAACGCGGGCCTGAATCCTGTCGATGATTTTGAGGGTAGTGCTTACGCCAACATCGGAGGTAACCAATACTTCTTCCAAATCATCAAGCACATCATCATCAACGGTTGATTTACCGGCGATGGCTTTGGTGATCTTTGAAAAAAAGTTATCCTTGGTTTTTTCCAAACCGGTATCAAGCGCCTGCTGTTCCTGCTGCGTATTTTCCTTTTTCTTAAAAAAATCAAATAATCCCATGTTACGATGTGCGGATTTTAGATTACAGATGTGCAGATTTTTGTCTGAACCCGAATTTATAGAATTCTAAGAATTTGCAGCCAGAATTGTTTTATTCTGACAATTCTATTAATTCGTTTAATTCCGGTTCTGACATAACAAAAAAAGCCCTCTCGTAAAAACAAGACGGCTTTAATATTTTAATCAAAGAGTGATTATATAGTTTTACCAGCAATTGCATCCTTAACTAAATCGTTAGGGACAATTTGGGTTTTGAATGAATAAGCACCAGTTTTAGGTGATTTATTCATAGTGATCACTTTTGAATATTCTTTGCCTTTACCTGCTACTTTCAGGGTTGCAACTACTTTCTTTGCCATTTCTTGTTAATTTTTTGAATTAGTGAATGATTTAATTAGCAAGTTAATTGTTGTTAGCATGTTAACCTAATCAACCAATCAACTTCATCAACCAATTATTTTATCTCTTTGTGAACAGTAACTTTCCTTAAAACAGGGTTGAATTTTTTCAACTCTAATCTTTCGGTAGTGTTTTTCTTGTTCTTAGTGGTGATATAGCGAGACATGCCTGGCATACCGCTTGTTTTGTGTTCGGTGCACTCTAAAATCACCTGAACCCTGTTGCCTTTTTTTGCCATTTTATTTTTATGTTGTACGTGTCACCTCACGGCTTACGTAATTTTTCAATTTTATTATACTGCTAAACTTGAAAGCCAACTACTAAATGTAGCCTTTTTTAACAAATTTATTAATGCAGGCGGTAATACCGTTTTTGCTGATAGTTTTCACAGCAGAAGTAGATACCTTTAAGGTAATCCATTTATCTTCTTCAGGAATATAAAACTTTTTAAGTTTCAAGTTAGGATGAAATCTGCGTTTTGTTTTAACGTTTGAGTTTGAAACGTTGTTACCTACAATAGATCCTTTTCCTGTTAGATCACAAATTCTTGACATGACAAATATTTTTAATTATCAACCCTTTATCCAAAAAGAGTTTGCAAATATCAGACTTTTAAATCAAATATTCAACAGTGATTTGAAAAATTTTTAAAAAAGATTTGCAGCGATATCAAACACCTATCTAATTAGCTAATAACAGGTTATTTTTAAATTACTATCAGTAATAAAATAAGGCAGGTTCGTTGTCTGAACCATAATTTATGGAATTGTATGAATTAACAGAATACTAAGCAAATTTTACGAATTCCTTAATTCGTTTAATTCGGGTTCAGACAATATTCCATTAATCCGAATAATTTCCCCAAATCCCGGATCAGAATTCGGGCGTTGCCTTCGGCCGGGCTATCCGTTCCAAGTCCTCGCTTAGGCTTTACACCATTCCTTCGCGCGCTGCGGGCTTTCCACTTCTATCCCTAACGCGCCCTGTACACCCCCAACCCCTATTTCGTCCAATAATTACTTTTTAAAAAAATTTAAAAAGGTGCGATTTTAGTTTATTCATCACACATAAATTATTAAATTACGCCCACCATTTAAACCCGTATGAAAGCGTTATAAGCTAAAAGAAACAAACAATTTGAGCACGTAACAGCTTCATCAACCAAACACCAACCAACCGATGAAAATTACATCATTTGAAGAGTACAAAAAAGTTTACCAGCAAAGTGTTGAGCAACCTGAGCAATTCTGGGCCGGCATTGCCGATAATTTTTTATGGCAAAAAAAGTGGGATACCGTACTCGACTGGAACTTTAAGGAGCCTAAAATCAAATGGTTCCAGGGGGCAAAACTCAACATTACCGAAAACTGTCTTGATCGCCATCTCGAAACCCTGGGCGATAAACCAGCTATCATCTGGGAACCAAACGATCCGGAAGAAGATCATCGTATATTAACGTATCGCCAACTGCACGATAAAGTTTGCCAGTTTGCCAACGTACTTAAAAACAATGGTGCAAAAAAAGGCGACCGTATTTGTATATATATGCCCATGATCCCCGAACTGGCTATTGCTGTTTTGGCCTGCGCGCGTATCGGCGCCATCCATTCGGTGGTGTTTGGGGGCTTTTCGGCCCAATCAATTGCCGACAGGATCAATGATGCCGAGTGTAATATCGTAATCACCTGCGACGGCGGTAAACGTGGCAATAAAGAAGTTCCGCTTAAAACCGTTATTGACGATGCTTTGGTACAGTGCCGTTCGGTTAAAAAAGTAATTGTACTTACCCGCAGCCGTACACCGGTATCCATGATCAAAGGCCGTGATGTTTGGTGGGAAGATGAGATCAAGAAAGTTGAAACACAAGGTAACCCTGCCTGTCCTGCCGAAGTGATGGATGCCGAGGATATGCTGTTTATCCTGTATACATCCGGCTCTACCGGTAAACCTAAAGGCGTGGTACATACTTGCGGTGGTTACATGGTCTACGCGGGCTACACCTTTGCCAATGTGTTCCAATACAACCAGGGTGAAGTTTACTTTTGCACTGCCGATATCGGCTGGATCACCGGTCACTCTTATATTGTATACGGTCCGCTTTCGCAAGGGGCTACCACTTTGATGTTTGAAGGTATTCCAACCTATCCTGATTGCGGTCGTTTCTGGGAGATTGTTGATAAGTTTAAAGTAAACATATTATATACCGCGCCAACCGCTATTCGCTCGCTGATGAGTTTCGGGCTGGATCAGGTTAAGAACAAAGATCTCAGCTCACTTAAAAAATTAGGCTCAGTGGGTGAGCCTATCAATGAGGAAGCATGGCACTGGTTTGACGATAACATCGGCAAAAACCGCTGCCCTATTGTTGATACCTGGTGGCAAACCGAAAATGGTGGCATCATGATCTCTCCTATAGCAGGCATTACCCCTACCAAGCCAGGTTATGCTACATTGCCTTTGCCGGGCGTACAACCGGTTTTGGTTGATGAAAACGGAAAAGTAATTGAAGGTAATGGCGTTAGCGGAAACCTTTGTATCAAATTCCCATGGCCAGGCATGCTGCGTACCACTTATGGCGATCACGAGCGTTGCCGTACCACCTACTTTGCTACATACGAAAACATGTACTTTACCGGCGATGGTTGCCTCCGCGATGAGGATGGCTACTACCGCATTACCGGCCGTGTGGATGACGTATTAAACGTATCCGGCCACCGCATTGGCACGGCCGAAGTAGAGAATGCCATCAATATGCATAGCAGTGTAGTTGAATCGGCCGTAGTTGGTTATCCGCATGATATTAAAGGGCAGGGCGTTTATGCCTATGTGGTTAGTCCGGATAAACATGGCGACGAAGAGATTACCCGCAAGGATATTATCATGACGGTATCACGTATTATTGGCCCGATAGCCAAACCGGATAAGATCCAGTTTGTAACCGGTTTACCAAAAACACGTTCGGGCAAAATCATGCGTCGTATTTTGCGCAAGATTGCTGAAGGAGATACTTCAAACCTGGGCGATACCAGCACGCTGCTTGATCCATCAGTAGTTGATGAGATCAAGGCAGGAGCTTTGTAATAGAAGCAAGACTTTTAGAGTCAAAAAACAAGATGAATGAGGCAGGAAGCCAGGAACCTTAAGCATCAAGAGGCAAGAAGTCAAGAATCAGGAATCAAGACAGGAAGATACATTTTCCTTCTTGGTTCTTTATTCTTGATCTCTTGGGTCTCTGTCTTTTTTTCCGGCAGGTACAATCTTGATTTCTTCACCACTCATAACCAGTTTTACCTGTGCGATTCGGCTTTTACCGGCACTACAGGTGATACCACCTTCTGGAACAGCGACGCCCAAAACGCACGCCTTGGTACTACCGAAGATATTATCGGCATAAAGACAGCCAGCTATGGCCACATCAAGGCAGAGCTTGACGTATTTAATACCCCCGACCCCGAAAAAGATTTTAGCAAATACGATCACGTTGTGGAAGGCAGCGTAAAATTAAGTTCGGGCATTATGGAGATCCTGAACTTTCCGGATACTAAAATCATGCTGAAAGCTATTGTTACCCCGGGCCGATACCGGGTGCGCATTTACTCCTATTCCATTAAAAATGTGAACCCCGAAGAAGATGAGGGAACTGATCATTATAAGATCACCCTTTGGCCGGGAGAGGATAAGAGAAGAAAAGCATTGAAGGCTTTTAAGGAAGAGTAACTTGTTATTTAGCTGGAACCACAAACTTTTTATTGATTCCGAACTCTTGACTTCTTGCTTCTCTTCAAAACCATCCTCCCTCCCATCCGTTACTCTAATACATCTAAATAAAAACATCATGGATAAATTAGAAATAAAAGGCGGCTGGAACGAACTGAAAGGGAAAATCAAACAAGCTTACGGCGACCTTACCGACGATGACCTTACCTGGCAGGAAGGAAAAGACGATGAAACACTTGGCAAGCTTCAGCAAAAAACGGGCAAAACCCGTGATGAGCTGGTGAAATGGATAAACAGTTTATAAAATAAAAAAGAGGCAAATGCCTCTTTTTTATTTTATATGCAACTATCTTAATGCCTATCTGTCGTTTATTGACACATCTATAGAGCATGAAACCAAACCTTAGCCAGCTAATCATCTTTATTTTATTTTTTGCTTTTTCATCTGCATCATTTGCACAAGAAAACATCTTTGAAAAATCCATATCCAACGCCGTTAAAACCATTGATCAGGTTCAGGCTAACGATAAAATCAATGCCGATTCAGCATTCAAATTCATTAACCACTGGAATAACTATACCGATGTAAAAGGTGGCAAGGATTATGTTTTTTATTATACCGATTCACTTTTTGGCAAGGTTCCCTTCAGGGTGTTTGTGCCAGCCAATTACAATAACAAACACAAATCGGCGTGCATACTATTGCTTCACGGTGCAGTCGGCCGCATGACTTTTGCTGATATCGATAGTCTGGATAAATTTAATGATGATATCCTTTTCAATATTATCAGTAAACAAGGATATATAGTCATCAGACCCGTGGCTGACGAACGCACAAAGAAATTCAGTTGGGTTGTGAACACATTTGACAGGGAAGCCGCAAATCCAGTTTATAATACCTTAAATAAATTGACCACATCGGTAAAAACGATGCTTAATATTGATGACAACAAGGTATTTGCAGTTGGACACTCTGATGGATCAGACGGGAGCGTTGGACTTGCCGTGTACACACCCAACCAGTTTGCCGGAATTATAGCATACAATTCTATGCTCAATAATACCTTTGCCCGCGATTTTTACATTCGTAATATTGTAAACACCCCTCTGTACCTGGTTCACTCCGAACTTGATGACCTTCGTCCTGTTCAGGAAACACGCTTGATAGTTGAAGCACTAAGAAAAATCGACAGACAGTTGGCTTATAAAGAATATGCAGGTTATCAACACTATGACAAACATTTAGATAAGGAATTACCGCTTATTCCCCGCTTTGTTGATAGCGTTAACCGTAAAACATTTAAAGATTCGATTTATTGGGAGCTAAACAGCACTAATATTTACAATAGCTGTAGCTGGTTAAAAGTAACAGGCGTTGATACTGAATTACCTGCCGCGCCATGGCATAAGCCATTTAACTTCAAATCGTACAACAAGCACACCAAAGATTGGTACCCCTTTCAATACTACAATTTAAATAAAAGCGCAGCTATTAAAGGAACTGTTGCCAATAACATTTTCTATATCCGAACTTCCGGCATCACTAAGGTGGAGATATTGATCAGCCCTCGCATTGTCGACCTCAAAAAGCCAGTCATTATTAACATCAACGGTAAGCAGGCATTTTCAGGGAGAGTTACTGCTGATAAAACCTTTATGCTGCAAGGATTTAAAAGCAATTTTGACAGGGAAGCCATTTGGGTAAACTCAATTAAAGTAAATGTAGAATAACCCGCAGCCAAACTATTATTACCAACTACATTGTTGAGGATTGTTAACTTTGCCTGGTGAAAGTTACCAAACCAACCATACTTGTAGTAAATGACGATGGCATTACCGCGCCGGGCATCAAAGCCCTGATGGATGCCATGGCCGAAATTGGCCGTGTTGTAGTAGTTGCTCCCGACAGTCCGCAATCGGGCATGGGCCATGCCATTACCATCGGCAAACCATTAAGGCTCGATCAGGTTGACATTTACGAGGGTATTGAAATGTATCGTTGCTCGGGAACACCGGTTGATTGTGTGAAGCTTGCGGTTAACAAGATTTTTAAAGGCCAAAAGCCGGATCTTTGTGTTTCGGGCATCAATCACGGCTTGAATAACTCCATTAATGTGCTTTACTCGGGTACTATGTCGGCGGCTGTTGAAGGGGCAATTGAAGGTATTCCATCAATTGGTTTTTCGTTAGATGACTATACATTACAGGCCGATTTTGAACCCTGCATCAGGTTTGTAAAAGAATTGGCCTTACAGGTACTGGCCAATGGCTTACCGCAGGCCAGCTTGTTAAACGTAAACTTCCCAAATACAAAACACATCAAAGGCATAAAAATTTGCAGGCAGGCAGCAGCCAAATGGGCCGAAGAATTTGATGAGCGCGTTGATCCGCATAAAAGGCCTTATTACTGGCTTACAGGTGTCTTTCAACTTAATGATGGCGGCGAGGATACTGATGTTTGGGCGTTAGAACAGGGTTATGCTTCGGTTGTGCCTGTACAGTTTGATATGACGGCCCACCACGTTATCCCTTACTTAAACAACTGGAAGTTCAACATATAATCTCATGCTAAACAAAAACGACATAGCCGCGGGCTTGCTCATTGGTGCTATACTACCGGGTATTAGCCTGCTTGTTTTTGGCTTCCTGCTAAAAAACCAGGTTGTTTTTATGCACAAGCCGGGCATCCCCTACTTTGTTGCTTTTGCCATCAACCTGTTTATTATCCGTTACTTTTATGGTAAAGGGGCCGAGAAAACCGGGAACGGCATCGCCATGATTTCGCTTTTGTTTATGCTGGCCATTTTCATTTTTAAACTGCAATCCTTATAATGAAATATTACCTGGTAGCCGGCGAGGCTTCGGGCGATTTGCACGGAGCTAACTTAATGAAAGCCCTGAAAGCGCTTGATCCCCAATCTGATTTTCGCTTTTTTGGCGGCGACCTGATGCAGACTGAAGGCGGCACCCTGGTAAAACATTATGCCGATATGGCATTTATGGGCTTTGTTGAGGTGGTAGCTAATTTGCAGACCATCCTTAAAAACATGAAATCGTGCAAACAGGATGTCAGCGCTTACCAGCCAGATGTTTTGATCCTGATAGATTTTCCTGGTTTTAACCTTAAAATAGCCGAGTACGCCAAAGCCCAAGGACTTTTGGTTTGCTACTATATTTCGCCAAAGGTTTGGGCATGGAACCAAAAACGGGTACTCAAGATCAAACGGATTGTAGATCATTTGTTTTGCATTCTGCCTTTTGAAGTAGCATTTTATAAAGAATGGGGAATGGATGTTGATTATGTTGGCAACCCGTTGCTTGATGCCGTTTCGGCGTTTAAACCCGATGCCAGCTTTCTTCAAAAGGATAATTTTCACGGTAAAAAAATAATCGCATTATTACCAGGCAGTCGTAAGCAGGAAATTAGCCGGTTATTGCCCGACATGATTAAAGCATCGTTCAATTTTCCTGAATATCAATTTGTAATTGCCGGCGCACCGGCTTTTGAGGCTGATTATTATGTACCTTATTTAAACGGAGCAAATATCCCGATTGTATTCAATGCCACTTACGACTTGTTAAACCAGGCTCACGCGGCCATTGTAGCTTCCGGCACCGCAACGCTTGAAACCGCTTTGTTTAACGTACCGCAGGTAGTGGTTTATAAAGGCGGTAAACTAACCATTGCCATAGCCCGCATGCTGGTAAAACTGAAATTTATATCCCTCGTCAATTTGATTATGGACAAAGGCGTAGTAAAAGAATTGATCCAGGAAGAATGCACTGGGGAAAAGATCAGTAGCGAGCTTGATCAGCTTGTCAACAACTTGGCTTACCGCCAAACCATGCTTAACAATTACGATGAACTTGATGTACGTATGGGACAGCCGGGAGCATCGGCCAAAACTGCGGGGTTGATTGTTAAGTACGCTGAGGCTGGTAAGAAAGCGTAGCTGATTCAATAACTTTAAAAAAAGACGTCATTGCGAGGCACGAAGCAATCCCAAACTATACAGAGCGTATCTGCAAATCGGGGATTGCTTCGTTCCTCGCAATGACGTTTTTATAAATCGCAATTTCAGGTAACTTCAGGACTTTATCTCTTTATCATTATTTTCTTCCGGCTTCAGTTCAGATTGGATGATGTCCTTTTCCAGCTGCTTTTCATCTTTCCGGTTTCGCCTGATGATCCATACCAGTAATATAATAACGGCAATAACTACAATGATTACTATGGGATAATTTACCTGATCCATAATGTTTGTATTTATATAGCGTATATTAATTTCACAGATGGCAATAAATCCATGCGGACATCAGCCTTTAGCTTTAGGCATTCTGCTTTTAGCTTTTACTCGTGCAATATCAATATCGCCTTAACCGATTTATTCATCACCTGGTTAACCGTACTACGTGTAAACAAACGGTACACAATATTATGATGATGTTTAACCAAACAAAGCATATCCGTTTCATGCGACTGGATAAAATTCATAATGCCGTTCAATGCACTGCTATCAGGTATATAATTAAATTCAAGCTCAGTATGCTTGATCAAATCGCGTAAACGCGCCTCCCAAACCTGCACCTGTTGTTCGTCGGTTTTTTCAGCCACATAAAGCACCTGCATTTTAGCCGAGCCAAACGCCTTGACCATTTCATTAAGCGCATTAACGTCTATAGCAGAAAGGCGTGTCTCAAAATCGGTAGCAAGCGTTATCATCGGCACCTTATCAAACTTGCTTTCCAGCGGTACAATCAGCGTAGGGATCTTTATTTTAGTTACCACCATGCTGGCATTACTACCCACTATGCCGGTAATGCCGGTAGCGCCCATAATACCCATCACCAGCAATTCAACCTCATGCTTTTCAACATAACGGGTTATCACCGCTTTTAGAAAGCCTACATCGCAAAGGGTAGTTACCTTTACATTTTGATACTTGCTATCTGTAGTGTAAGTACTTACCCATTCTTTTAATGCCTCGCGTTTGTTATTGTAGTAGTCTTCAATAAAAATGGCGTTATAGGTACTGTTGTTGATACCTTCGGTTGGGTGTATGGCATGTATAGCGCAAACTTCACGGCCTAATATGCTGGCCAGTTCCATGGCGTAAGCCATCGCGTTCGCGGCGCATTTTGAAAAATCGGTGGCTACCAGTATCTGTTTCATTTTACTGTATTATATAAACAAATGAAAAAGCATGAATAATAAAAATGCTAAAATTATCGCAACCGGCAAAGTAAGCACCCATGCTAAAGCGATGTTTTTAAGCGTACCATTATTTAAATTTCCTTTCCCTCCTGATGCAACCATGGCCCCGGCTATACCGCTCGATAACACATGCGTTGTGCTTACCGGCAAGCCAAAGCCTGTACTTAAACCAATGGTTGATGCGGCTACAATCTCCGAGGTTGCACCTTGCGCATAGTTCAAATGCTCGTTACCTATCTTTTCGCCAATGGTAACTACAATTCTTTTCCAGCCTATCATAGTACCCACCCCCAACGATAGCGAGATAATAGCGATAACCCACACCGGGGCAAAATCTGTTACATGCTCAAGTTCATTAGCCGCGCTGGTAAGCACTTCTTTATCTTTAGCTTCAAGGCTTGCCGCCGGATCTTTAATTACCGCTCTTATATCTTTAATAATGCCTTCAACCTGTTTACGGTAACGGTAAGTTTTTGCTACCTCTTTTTCATTTTTTTCGGCCAGGGATGCTTTGGTTTGATCAATAGCGGTCTTCAGTTCGGTTAAAACGGGTTTCTTTTCGCTGTTATTGGCGAGCCGGGCATTAACAACCTGCTCTGTTTGATTTAACGTTGATAAAACTTTAGCATCCGGCACCGCATGATTTACCGCGAAACGTGCAGGTAAAAAAGCAATCAGGATCAGCATAAATAAGCCAACGCCTTTTTGCCCGTCATTACTGCCATGAAAAAAGCTTACCAGCGTACAGGTAGTAACCAGTAAAAGGCGAATATGTATAGGCGGCCTGTCGTTTTCGCCGCTGGGGATATGAAACAACGCATGCGATTTGGTTACATGTTTCAGAAACAACATCAGTAATGCCGCTGCGCCAAAACCAATTATTGGCGACAGGATCAGCGATGAACCTATCTCACCGGCTTTGCTCCAGTTTACACCCGGACCATTATAATATAAAGTGAAAGCAAGTCCGCCGCCAATCATGGCGCCAATCATAGTATGTGAGCTTGAACATGGGATCCCCAAATACCAGGTACCCAAATTCCAAACAATAGATGACAACAGCACGGCAAGGACCAGGCAGGCGCCAACACTTACTGGCAGGGTCATCAGCGTATCTAAAGGCACCAGCTTTAAAATACCCATAGCTACGGTAACACCGCCAAGACAAACCCCTAAAAAGTTCCAAAAACCGGACCATGGAATAGCATAAACCGGGCGCAAAGCTTTGGTATAAATCACCGTAGCTACGGCGTTGGCTGTATCATGAAAGCCATTTACAAACTCAAAACCAATAACTGCCAGGATACAAAGAAGAAAAACAGTGAACAGGTAACCACTCAGATCCACCTGGCCAAGGAAGGGGAGAATAACCGCGGGGATTGAAAAATGCATAAAACTTTGTTTATGACCGGCGATTAAGTTTCGCCTGCCGCTTTAGTTTCAAAGAACCGTTTCAGGCATTTCCTTTAAGTGATGCAAATGTTAACATATTATTATTTAATAACATACAAACTTAACACAACATTAAACAGGCATCGGGCAAACCGCAAAAAAATAAGAGCCCTGTTTATTGCAGGGCTCTACGTTTTCATAGGTGATGTTAGTACTCGATAGGTAGATATGATATATGTTGATCAAGCGGCAGACAGCGTTTGCTGTGCTGCTACCTGCTTGTTGTTGCTCATGAATTGGGTTTTAGCCCTGTAGTTTTTTAAATCTTCCCTTAACAGCTCCAATAATTCGGCGTCAAAGCGTGCAAGTAATTTAGATATTGCTGGTGTTGGTTTATATGCTTTCATAGGTAGATGTTTTTGTAGGTGGTGTAGGGTTTATGTTTAGTTTAAGCAGCCGGTGTTAAGTATGGTGTTTTAGCTTTAATAGATTTCAAATCGCTCATGATGATATTTTTAAGCGCGTTATCAAAACTTGCTATCAGTTTGGTGGTTGATGTTTGTTTTTGCGTTTTCATGTTGTAGGCTTTTGATGTTTTTAATATTTTAATGTCTTCGTTTTAGTCTTTCTTTTCTTCGTCCTCGTTCTCGGTAAGATTGTCGTGGCGGCGTTTAGCTTCTTTGTACTGCCTCAACATCTGTTCCTCGTCGCGCGGGTCTGAAGTCTTGGTCGGCTCCGCCGGATTCTCCCACTCCTTCTCTTCCTCAGGCTTAACTGCTTTGTCTTTTGCTTTCATAACAGCTGCGTTTGATTAGTACTTCTCCAAATCAATGCCAAACTTTTGTCAAGGGGCGCAAAAAGTCATTAAAACCTCAGATTTATTTTACAATAAAATGTAAATACCTGAAATTCAATACTAATTTTTTTATAAAAATTTCTACTTTTTTTGATCGATCCAATCAAAACGGCCACTGGACGCTCATAAACAGGTATGCGTTAGCGAACATCAGTTACATCAGCGGACGATTTCCTGTAGTTTAACAAATGCACTATGATCACTATTACCGATAGTACTACACCTATAGCGCACACCCCATTCCAGGCATAGTTTTTCCAAACCAGGCTGGCGAAAAATGTACCTAAAGCCCCGCCTATAAAATAAGACACCATGTATACTGTATTGATCCGGTTACGGGCTTCGGGAATTAAGGCAAAAATGATAGACTGGTTGGAGATATGCGTAGCCTGTACACCCATATCCAGCAAAATAACTCCGATAATTAGGCCTACTATGCTATGACTTGAAAAATAGAATACAATAAATGAGATCAGGATGAGGGACAGCGTATAGATAGATAGTTTATAAGCATCCATTTTATCGCTCAACCTTCCCATAAAACCAACGGCCACCGCGCCGAAGGCACCTACAAGGCCAAACATCCCTGCTGCCGCGCTCCCTTCGTTAAACTGCGGCTCTTTTAGCAAAAATACCAGCGTTGTCCAAAAAGCGCTGAAGCAGGCAAAGCACAAAGCACCTCTAAAGGCGGCAAGCCTCAATTTAGGCTGAGTTTTCACCAAATGAATTAATGATTTCATCAATTTGCCGTAATTTCCTTTATAATCGGGTTCCAATTCGGGCAAAAACAAAAATATCATCAGCCAAATAAGCAGCATTAAGCCCGCAGCTATATAATACATGCTTCGCCAGCCAAAATGTTCGCCAATAAAACCACTTAAAGTGCGCGAAAGCAAAATACCTATCAACAATCCGCTCATCACAAAGCCTATCTTCTTTCCCCGTTCGTGCGGTTTAGCCAGATGCGCAGCCATAGGGATCAACAACTGCGGAATTACAGATGATACACCTACCAAGAAACCGGCTATCATAACTATGGTTACCGACGGAGCAAGGGCGCTGCCTAATAAAGACAAGATCACCAATACAAAATCTATCAAAATAAGTCGCTTACGCTTAAGCATATCCGCCAGGGGCACTATAAATAATAGTCCTGTAGCATAACCTATCTGTGTAAAAAGCGATATTTGCTGCGCTTTTTTGTCGCTTACGCCAAAATCGTGCGCCATATCGGCCAGTAAAGGTTGGTTGTAGTATATGTTTGCAACCACTAAACCGGTAGCTATGGTCATGATCCATAGGGTTAATGGCGTAAGGTGCGGATGTTGTTTTGCAGTATGTGTTGAAGACATATTTTAATGAGCAGTGTATTTTTGCTGCAAAAGTGCCAAAGCATCTTTAAAAAAAAGCCTTTGTAAAGTAATTTTTATAACGCTAATACGTTTAGGAGATAAATTGATTTAGCAATCAAAAGTTCTTTAAACAGTTTAAAAGACAAGTTAAATAGAAAAATCGCATCAATTTTTCTTGTTTTTATCAAAAAACAAACCACAAATTGACTTTTAGAGGATTTTATTGTCCAATTTTTAATTTCAAAGCCGCTTTAAACCTTAATTTTAATTTAAAAATCACTTAAAATTAATTTTTCGTAAACTTTAAAAGCAAAAACGTCAATTTTTTTATTGAAAAATCAGTAGTAAGTAATTATTAAAAATGATTTTCAAAAAATTAGTAAATTTTTAATGATTTATTCTTATTTTTGACAATAAGATATCGGACAGGAAAGTAATTGATTAAACTTACAAAAAAATTACAAAAAATATTTTCCGAATATCAAAACTTAGTGTTACTTTTACACCGTGTTAAAGATAACACCACATAAAATAGTCTTCTCATAATTTAGGTTTATAATTGGTTAGTAAAGGCCCCTGCCCATCAGGGGCTTTACTTTTTTATAAGCTTTTCATTTAATCGCCTGCAAACATTCTTTTCAATTCAGCAGACGTTGTATATTTATATAACTAAACCATTTTAAATACAACCTCACCTATGCCATCTTCCCCAAACAGATATTGTATTATTAAAACCATAAAACATGCATTTTCAAACAAGGTTGATGTCACCACCGACTACGGCATGGATATTAACTTCAGCCAGGAATTTGAAACGGTTACAAAATTCACATCCGTAGTAGATGCGTTAAATTATATGTCGGGCCAGGGATGGGAACTTGTTAATACTGTATCTTCAGGTAACATACTGGAGCTGCATCATATCATGAAGAAACACGCAGAATAAACAGTAAAACAGAAGAGCTTAGATCATGACCTAAGCTCTTCTGTTTTATAAACTTCCAATATTAATGAAATACCGGTATTGCCGGGAAGTAATAACCCGAATAACTCAGATCGCCAACCTGTGTACCATTCAGATCATAAAAATACAGGTCGTTAACACCATAATTTACGCCAAAACCCGATTTTACCGTAGTGACCGCCAGTTGATTGGTTTGCGGCACGTAACCAATGCCAGAACCATATAACTCTTTACCCGCCGGGATAGTAATAAACGGACTTGTTAATGAGGTCGCATTGCCATCTATATACCTGTAAATGGTAGTAGCTCCGCTAAACGTACCGTTATTAGCTATGTAAACCGTGTTATTTTGTGTTGACGCAGTAATAGAGCCCGGATGCCATGCAAACCAGGTGCTGTTTGCTGTAAATGGCAGGGTAACGGTTGTTACAGCCAAAGTAGCAGGATTGATCTTGATCAATGAAGTGCCACCCGCAGCCCATACCGAACCATCAGGAGTTTTGGTAAAAGCTACTACCATGCCCGATATAGTTTTAGCAACTGAATAATCGCTTGCGTTAAGTGCCACTACCCCCTTGCTTTGCGACAGTACAAAAATATAATTGCCAGCTTTGATCATATCGCCAACACTGCCTGTTACACCGGTTAACTTGGCGCCGGTTGTATAGTTAGTTAAATCAAACGGAAAGATACCACTTGCCGAGCTCAATAAACCTTTAGTTGCATCAATACCAACAAAAGCTTGCCAGTTATTACCACCAACGGCAGCAATGCGACCAAGCTCTTTAAGCGAGTAAGGGTCGGTAACTACAACCGGTCCGCCAACCTTTGATACCAGGAACAGCTTATTATTGAATATGGTTCCATACTCTAAGGTTGAAGTAGCCGGATCAAGCGTTTTACCCGGATTTTCTTTAGTGAAGATGCTATCCTGTTTGGTATTAGTAGCAAAGCTGTAAAAACTTACGCTCCCGGTTCCGTGACCATACCAGCCTTCATTAATTAAAAAGAAGCCGTTATCATATTTACCTAAGGACTGGGTTTTGAGCGACTTGCTATTGTTAACCCCTACCCCATCTTTTTTACATGACGAAGCCAATAAAACCAGTAACGAAAATGCAACCGCGCCAAGCTTAGTTGTAATTGTTTTTTTCATAATGATGATGATTTTTATAATAGTTATTTGATTGTGCGTAGTAGATTATTTGAGCAGACTCAGATCGGCGGCGCCGATAAACTCCGTAGATTGCTCGCCCAGCCAGCCCATATTGGCCAGGATACCCGTTTGAACCTTTATAAAGTCGATACCCTTCAGATTTACCTTATTGCCTTTATCATCTATAGCGCTGCTGATGTCAATTTTGTCGCCGCCACCTGTGTTATCGGCATAGCCATAATCAAACGATGCGCTGGTGATGTAAGTAGGATCATCCATATTGATATTACTTGATGGTAGCAAGCTTCCTGTTAAAGTATAAGTATTGGTTTTAAGACCGATAGGATAATAAGCCTGCGAGTGGAACATATTAGTCTGAATTACCCCGGTATTCCCTTTGCTATCCTTCCATGGCACACTACAGGTATCGCATGCCGGACGAGTGTAGGTTACCGAATAATTACGCGTATAACCATCTTTATAAAAAGCGCTGCCTTTGATCTCATACCAGGTATCATCAGGCAAGCCGTTGCCATTCTTATCCTGCATCACCCAAATCACACCAGGCTCGGCAAATTGAGCGAAGGCATTGCCATAAACAACAAAATCGGTTTTGCCATCAGCATTTAATACAGTATGGTCAAAACCTACAACAATATAGCCTCCCCAACCGCCGAGACTTACCAGCCCCTGATCGGTTTTCAGTGTTCCTTTTGCGGCTGTGGTATCACCCAAACCTGTATTGGTAAATTGCCCGGGGGCCGGATTAAAATCAAAAAGTGTGGTTACATATGCATTACTTGATACAGTTGTTGGCCGAATAGGCGCCTCCTGCGGACCAGCATCGGTAACTTTATCTTTTTTACAGGATGCCCAGGTAAAAGCGCAAAGGGCCCCTAATAGTAATAATGGTTTAAGTTGTTGTTTCTTCATAAAGATTTGATTGTATTTGAAATTTGAATTGGATTAGTAAACAAAGGCCATGTGGGCGGGGATATCGCCTGCCTGAACCTGCCATTTCATGCGGCCATTTTTGTCGAAGCAGTAAAGTGTACCTGAGGCCACGTAGTTACCTGCATCGGTCACAAAAACATCTTTGGAGATCGGGTTAACGGATATGCCATAAGGAACTACAATTTTCTTGTCCGTACCATCGGTGATAAACCTGCTGCTCAAAACAGTTTCGTCCTTTACATTGAGCATGGTATAGCTAATGGTATTTTTTTGCTGCGGATAGCTCCACTCGGTACTGTAGATGTAAGCCGTGTCGTCATCTATCCAAAGGTTGCTTGCAGCTATATCGAATGTTTTTTTGATAGCGTCGGTTTGGGTATCGATAACAAATAGCTTAGAAGGGATGGTATAGTAATCGCCTCTGGAGGTAACATAGATATCGCCGTATTTATCGGCCTTTAACCTATCCAGGTTGATAGCCACATCTATCCGCTTAAGCTCCGTAAACGATGCCAGGTCAATTACAGAAACTGTACGCTCATAATCCGGTGGACTATAACCGCCTGAATTTGCTATGTACAGCTTTTCGCCAACAATAGCCATCTCTTCGGGCTGGCGGCCAACGGTAACTTTTCGTTCAATTTGCAGGCTGACAGTATCAATTTCGGCAACTATACCATTGGGGGCTTTGGGGTCACCAACCTTACCGAGGTATGCGCTAACATATGCCTTATTTTTATGAAAGGTTACGTAACGGCAATTGGTAATATCTATCTGGGCCAGCTTTTTTGCCGTTTTAACATCCAGTACTTCTACCTTATTGGAGATGTTAACAACCACATACATTTTCGAGCCGTAAATGCCAATGTCATTACCAACATCGCCCAAACCTTTGGTGACCGATGGATTGGCCTCGTTATAAATATTACGCTTGTAAACGCCGGTACGGAAGTCTACAAAATCCAGCGAAGCCTTATTCATGTTCATATTCCCCTCGTTAAGCAGGTACATACCTTTAATGGCGCTTGAGGGATCGGGTGAAAAGATTGTTTCAACCTGTTCGGGTATTACCTGCGGCGCCTTGCGGCATGATGCCACAAGCAATACCATAAACAGGGCAACGGGTAGATATAGGGCTATTTTTATTTTTCTCATGGTTAGATATTGTAGCTTATTTTGAAGCGGTAAAAACGACGGGGCATCGGAAAATTGGAAATGATTTCCCTATCCTGGTTAAGCAGGTTATTTACCTCAATGCCAAACCTGGTTTTGTGCCGATATATTTTGGTGAAATAGCCGACTGAAAGATCATGCGTATACCAGGGCGCTACAGTATTGTACCCATGATTAGTATCGTCGCTCAACTCATTATACCTGAGCCCCGTGTAGATATAGCTGTAATTGAATTGAAACCTGCGGTAATCGGCCCCCAAAGTAAAGGAACCGCTGTGCATAGGTACGTACGGAATATTATAGCGATAGGTGATCCCTCCATCTTTATAAAATGCCTGCTGATATGTATAATTAAGTCCGGCTGTGACAACCACTTCATCAGCTACATTCCAACCGGATTGTACATTAAGCTCCCCTCCTTTTATATGTACATCACCAACATTGTACATCACCCACCTGAATAAATTGAGCCCCGGAATAGCTACAATTTTATCGTTTACCTGGTTATAATAAACATCGGCCTGTACCGATAATGATTGCAACACATGTTTTCTAAACTGATGATTATAGGTAAAGCCAACATCGTATTGTTTAGCATATTCCGGTCTAAGCTGAGTGTTGCCAATCAGTGTATAATACAAGTCATTGAAGGTTGGCAGCCGAAAAATATTTTTATAAAAAGCGCGAAGCATCAGATCACCATTATTCGACACTTGCCATCCCGCCGTTACAGTTGGGGTATAAGCCGTTTTACGCCCGGCACCTGTGTATTCCTTCACCTTATCATTAACAAAAGTGCCCAATAAGGACGCTTGCAGGTTAAGTCGACCTAACTTAAGTCGGGAAGCAAATGAAACCAGCTCGGTATAGCGGGTTGGATATGGGAAACGATATAGATTAGCGTCGAGGTTATTCAATTGAAAATCGGCAGAGAGCGCCACATCCCAAACCGGCGAAATACGGTATCGATTTGCGATGGAGGTATAAAACTCGTGCTGATAAAAACGATTATCCAGGAAGCCTGTGGTGGTTACAAATTCAGGATCAAGATAACGCTCGTAATTATCACTGTATTTAGCAATCGCTTTAAAGCTATAACGGCTACGTGTATTGCTTTCATAATTAGCCTGGATAAACTGATCACGATCCCATTGCCTTTGCGAATAGTTAAATTTATTGGCTACGATGGCTCCCGGCAAACCACGGTTTGAAATGTAACTATATCCCTTAACCGACCACGCGGCGCTGTCGACCGTACTTCCTCTAAGCCCGGCCTCTATCCGGTAAGCTTCAATATCGCCGTTATTGCGTACCGCGGTTGTATCATACACGCCATTAGTATACCTGAATTTATAGCGACCATTTGATTGGATATATTCAGCACTAACAGTACTGTTTATTTTATCGCTTAACTTCTGCTGCCAAAGCATTGATGGGTTCACCAACCCCATTGAGCCGGTTTTATAATTAAGGCGAATGTGTGTATGTTCGCCCGGCTCAAATTTAGGTTTGGCCGATTGAAGATATATAGTGCTTGCCGCCGAAAATGATTTGGCAGATTGAAAAATCTCGCTTCGCTGGCCGTTATAAAGATCTATCTCTTCAATGTTATCTAACGAGAACCGGCCAAGATCAACCTGCCCATTTTGCGCATTGCCCAATTGTATGCCATCATAAAATACAGCAACATGATTGGCACCCAAACTGCGTACATTAACCGTTTTTAAGCCACCAACTCCTCCATAATCTTTAAGCTGTACGCCAGTAAAAAAGCGCAAGGCATCAGCCACCGAAAAACTGTTGAGGCGCTGTAATTGCTCGCCTTTCAATATTTGTACCGGTGTTGGCGAGGTATTGGGAAGATCCGTTTTGGCAGCACGAATATCTACCTGATTAAGATGCGTGATCCTGGTAGAATCTGTTTGGGTAGTATCTTTCTTACGAACCGGAGATTGCGCTGAAACCTGTAAGCAACAGCAAGCAGTTGTTATCCCAAAGGAAACAAGCCACAGAAAACCTTTAATACAGCCATAACGCGTTGCGAACGCATGGCGCACCGTTAATTTCATGAGTGTTGTGGGTTAAAAAACCTCACAGCAAACAGAACGAATTACAAAAAATGAAATACACGAAAGGTATCCTCATTCCAGCTTCAATCCCCGAAAGCTATGAATTAATATGTGCTGGTGGCAGGTCTTCTGACTTACTCCCCCCGGCCCTGTCTTCCCGCCAGTCAAACGACTAACAGTGACAATAAGAATGGGCTTCGGCGTTATGGAGCTTACAGCTGCGGGACAGTCCCGGATTTACACCGGGTTCCCTTTTAATCACGGGCGTTAATTATCCGTGAACCAAAAGCGAGGCAAATTTATGTATTAAAAGTTTAATTAATCAAGTGATAGTTTGTAAAACAAATAATACACCGCTAATGAGATAGATAAAACTGAGACGAGGAAACTTCAAACATAGTTAATCATATTTTATTGTTTATGTATGGAACAAGACTGCGTAACACTTATTTTCCCGCATCAGCTATTTAAACACCATCCATCGGTAAAGCAATCCCGTAAAGCTTATCTCGTGGAAGAAACGTTATTTTTTAACCAATACAATTTCAATAAAAAGAAACTGGTATTGCACAGGGCTTCGATGAAGTTTTATGCCCATCACTTATCCACCCATAAAATAGAAGTAGACTATATAGAGGCCAAAGACCCTGATGCAGATGTGCGACAACTGGTAACAACATTAGCAAAACAAGGTATCAAACATATTTACTACACGGATACTGCCGATAACTGGTTAGAAAAAAGACTGACACACAATGCTAAAAAACACCAAATACAACTCAACAAGCATCGTAGCCCTAATTTTCTTAACAATATTGAAGAAGTGGCCGATTTCTTCGACAAAAAGAAAACTTATTTTCAAACAGATTTTTACATAGATCAGCGCAAACAACGCAATATTTTACTTGAACGCGATGGAAAGCCCATAGGTGGTAAATGGACTTATGATAGTGAAAACCGCCTTAAATTTCCTAAGGGCGCGGTTGTACCTTTGCTAAATGTTCCGGAGGAAAATGAGTATTTAAAAGAAGCGCGTTCTTACGTAGATAAATATTTTACCAATAATTACGGCAATACCGCATCTCCGTTTGGCAACCTTGGTGGCTTTTATCCAATTACTTATGACGAAGCAGAACATTGGCTCGAAGATTTTTTGAAGCAACGCCTTTATGATTTTGGCATTTATGAAGATGCCATGGTTGCCAATGAAAGCTTTCTATATCATTCGGTATTGACTCCAATGCTGAATATTGGATTACTTAATCCACAGCAGATAATTAATAAAGCGCTGGATGTAGCTACAGATTCTGAAATCCCCCTAAACTCATTAGAAGGTTTTATACGGCAGATCATGGGCTGGCGCGAGTTTATCCACATTGTTTATGAACGTGAAGGCGTAACGCAACGAACGAAAAATTACTGGGGTTTTAAACGCCGGATACCCGCATCTTTTTGGAAAGGCAATACAGGTATAACCCCGGTTGATGTTGTAATAAAAAAAGTTTTAGCCACTGGCTATACGCATCATATTGAGCGCTTAATGGTTATGGGCAACTTTTTCTTACTGTGCGAATTCCATCCCGATGGCGTTTACCAATGGTTTATGGAAATGTATGTAGATGCTTACGACTGGGTAATGGTACCCAACACTTACGGCATGACCCAATTTGCCGATGGCGGCCTAATGATGACCAAACCCTACATTAGTGGCAGCAACTATCTATTAAAAATGGGCGATTGGGCAAAGGGCCCGTGGCAGGAAACCTGGGACGGTTTATTCTGGCGATTTATGCATGTGCACCGAAATTTCTTTTTACAAAATCCGCGTTTAGGTATGCTGGTAAAAACATTCGACAAAATGCCCGCAGAAAAGCAAAACATACATTTAAATAATGCCGAAAAGTATCTGCATCAGCTTGACAAACAAGATTCCAGATGATCAGTTACATACCTTGTTCACTTTTTCCAAAAATATATTTTAAATGTTTGCAACTTATGATATATTTGCGACCCGATACGGGGGATTAGCTCAGCTGGCTAGAGCGCTTGCATGGCATGCAAGAGGTCATCGGTTCGACTCCGATATTCTCCACTTGATAAAAAAGGCTTTACAAAAATTTGTAAAGCCTTTTTTATTTCAAGTAAAACATAAAATAGTTAAAAAGGGTTCGAAATTACCTATAACCAAATCACATCGTTTATTTTTTAAGTGCCTGAGAATTATTGTTTAATTTTACATAAACATTAATCTGCACCTTTATCATGTTCGAGCGTTTTTTCAAAAGTCAACATCCGACAACTTTAGAAACCTTTCTAAATTCTACCAATAGCAAGCCATGGGACTATTTGGGGACTTTGCAAATCAAGTCTAATGAGGTACATTATGCTACTCAGCAGCAAATTTTAGATAATCCAGGAGATGTCGCCATCGGCGTAAATCAAGTGGAGGTAATATTGGATCACTTATTTTTCGATTTATTCAGAAGCCTGGTAGTTAAGCATCATGATGACGGGGAAGTTAGATTAATGTTCAACGAAACAGTAACCGACGCAAATAAAGTAGCCGAATTTTACGGGCAAATCAAATCCAAACTTGGCACGGGCATTCATCACCAACCCAAATTTTCCTCGTTTGAAGATTTTGGAAAAATTAGATCGTTATCGCAAGGCCGATATGATAATTTGAATGACGAGATATTGCACTATTGGGGTAACGATGGGTTCAGCTTTACTTTGAATTATAAGTTAGAACCATTAGGGCAACTAGTATTTATCGTAACAAATAGAGCGGAAAAAGAGCCTGATACGAAAACTCGCAATAACGGCACCTTGATCAACTTGTTACAACATAACATTAATGAGGTTTTTGAGCGGACTGAAGATTTTGCTACCGTCATTACTGAAGATGGCTTGGTAAAGTTCACGGATTATGGGTTTAAGGTAGATCCCCCGGAACTGCGCCTATTCGATGTCATCAAGATTCGCACGATGGGCGAAAAACGTTCATTAGGTAGCGTAAAATCACTATTAGTTACTTATCAAACTACTAGATCCTGGGATATAGCCGATGCAATTCAATTGGTTGATTCTTTGGTAAAAATATACGGGCAAGATGGCTCAGGTTACGCTGAACTAAGGCCTCATGAAATCGATATGCTGGAAGATCGTGAATTTTGGACCGGTCGTAGTTGGTTTATCAATCAGCAGCATGGTCTACATGATTTTGAAGACAGTGAACAGGTTACCCTATACTGGGTTAACTTAACTCATACAGAAGAAGGCGGGCTTAATTTGAGTGTGCTGGGATTTGAAAAAATGGAAGACTATCATACTGGTCGAATTTGATTTACTGCTTATATTTAATCTTCTATATCTTTTGCGATGCGTGTGTCCCTTATTTTAGGTGCAGGATTTTCTTACAGTGCTGGACTGCCTGTGGTTTCAGGCGTATCTGCGAGATTTTTGAAATCGCCATTGTTTGAGCAGGTTCTTTGTTTTGGTTCAACAGAATGGAAATGGAAAGAGTGGGCATCTACACCCGATTTGCAAAACGGCATTTTACCGAATGAGCACATACCTGTTGCGATGGTATTGGAAAAGTTTATCCGTCTATACTTATCTGAAACACATAAAGATGAATTAAACTACGAGAAATTCTACCAGTATTTGGTAGATATGTGCAATAACGATTACGACCGTTTTCGGGCAATAAAGCTATCCGTACAAAAAGATTACGAAGATCGGTTTCAATTTAGGGATTACAATTTCGAGGGAATGACTGATGGTTGGATATTCTCATGCTTTTATCATTTGGTCGATGATATGCTTTGGGTAAGAAAGTCTTTCGAAGAGATCTACAAATCATACCGACCGTATCTTGATTACTTTCTTAATCAAGATCACAGTTTTAATATCTATACCCTGAATCATGATCTTTTGCTAGAGCGTATATTTAACAAGTGTGATATCAATTACGACGATGGATTTTCCGTTAAACTCAACTTTTTAATGGATTACGATAATAAAGAACGCGTTCCCGTTTTTGACGGGAGCTTTGGCGGGCGTATCAATCTCTTGAAGTTACACGGCTCTATCGATGTTTATAAATACACCTATATAGAAGAAAGCAATAGGCACAAGGGCTATGATTATTTCAAAACGATGGATTACCATACGAAACATGGTGCAATAGATGTGGACGAAAAAGGCAACCCGGTTCAAAAAATAACACCGAGTATTTTACCTCGTTTCATTACTGGCGATAATAAATTTGATATTATCCAAAATGATAAGATGTACCAAACCATTTATCAAAATTTAGAGCAAAATCTACCAGCATCAGATCAGTTAATCGTAGTCGGGTATTCTTTTCAAGACGAGCACATCAATCGGGTTATTGAAAGTTCTCTACCTCATATCTCGGAGGTCATCCATATCAACCCTAGTTTGGAATTTCCTTTTGAACATAAGCATATTCGCCAACTTAATCCTAAAACTGAAGCGATCCAATTGTAGCAAATTTTACTGGTAATGGAGGGTTTCCGGATATATGGCTCGAAGACAGAGTTTTTCAAACAATAAAAAAAGCCGACCATGACTTATTAATGGAGGAAGAAAGAAGGCTATTTTACGTTGCAATAACGAGAGCAAGGGATAAGCTATTTTTAATCACAGAAAAAGGCAATGAGTCCAGCTTTTTAAAAGAGATTCCGGAAAGCTTTACCATGAAAACCTTTATGCACGGTAAATCGGTCAGGAACGAGAGCATTATTTGCCTGAATTGTGATAGTCAATTAGAAAAGCTTTTTTCCTTTTGTCCTTATTGTGGTAGCAAACAATAGTATAAAAGATCTCCTTATCCTATTGTCCTGGACTTAAATTTTTAGACTTTATCCAAAAAAGGGAATGAGCAATAAACTCATTCCCTTTTACAATTAGAACCAATTATTTAATCGGCTTCCACATTTTAGTGCTTAGCCCACCAAAGCGGGGTCAACACAGCGTCGGCACCACCAAGGGCTGATATTGCCTGGTTGTAACCGGTAATATTGCTATTGCTCAGGGTTGATGGATATTTCAAACGCTGAGGGAAGAACTTAACGCTGCTGGTCATGTAATTTCCGCTGGTTAAAGCAGGAAGGTCTGGCATGATATCTTCAACCGCAGGATTTTCAAAGAATGGCAAACCAAGCCTTCTGTGATCATTCCAGGTTTCCAATGGCAACCATGGCAACTGCGCAAGGTATTTTTGAGTGATGATTTTGGTCAGCTGATCGTTCCTTACGGTACCTGATTTATAAAGATCATTTTTAGGGTAGTTAATCGCTACAGTTCCTGCCGCACCGGTCAAACCATCTTCATAGTTCATAGTATGTGACGCAGCCGGCTCAGTGGTATGCCCCCAATTAACCGAGGTACCAACCCTGTTATAATCGGTTGAAGCAAGGTATGTGGCTAAATTTGCTGTAGTACCAAAGTATTCAAAGCTTTTTGCAATACCGGTTTCATAAGCCGTTTTGCCGTCAACAGGTACTGTCCAGCCACGTACTGCAGCTTCTGCCAAAAGGAAATAAGTTTCCCACGGACCAAAGAATACACGTTTGTTATTACCGTTCCTATACACCAGGTTCAACAGCGGCTTAAAGCCATTGGTAGTTATAGCATCATTCATAGATGCTTTGGCACCCCAGTTACCATCAGCCTTGGTGTTCCAGGTGTTGGTTGAAGTAAGTGTTTTAACTACTTTACCAGATGCATCCTTCAAATCTTCTTGTGTTGCGGTAAAGGCTCCACCTATGGCCGGATAATTAGGATCGGTAATGTTGCCCGGGATACTAAATATTTTGTAGGCACGAGGGTCGATGGTGTTTGGCAAACCATTAAACCAGTATCCGGCAGCCGGATCATTGGTCTTGGTTGCAAACTGATCGAAGAAACGCTGTCCCATCCAATCGGCTGGTTTAATAGCTGAAGCGAATGATGCATCAAGCTGATCGGCAGACTTTACACTACCTAAACCAAATACTAGGTTGTTATAGGTTGCTGACATAGGCAGGCCCATCCATGATGATTCTTTCCTGAACACACTTGCCAACGGGTCCCATCCGTGTGATTCCTGTACGCTGAAGGTTTGGGAAGCATCGGTAATGAAATCATTGGTAGCGGCAGCAGCCTCAAATTCGGCTTTAGCTTTAGCCGGATCAACTTCAGACAAACGCATAGCCAAGCGCATACGCATAGCATTAGCATACTTACGCCATTTTGCATAATCGTATTTATATGCAGGATCCTCATTAATTACATTTGCCGGGTTTACTATTGATAGATCAAGCTTTGCACTTGCGTCTTTTAACTCGTCAAGCAAAAAGTAATAAACTGTTTTAACATCCTTAAACTCCGGATTTACACCCTGAAAACCATCAGTAGGCATAGGGCCAAAGCTGTCAGAGAACTCGCTCATTAAATAAGCTCTCCAGATCCTTGCAACCTGGATCAGGTTTTTAGTATAAGCTTTAGACGTTCCTTTAGCTATCTGATCGTTACCAATTTGAATAGCGCTATTAGCGGCATTCATCCATTGTGATGATTGCCTGTAGTATTCAGATGTCCAATCGTCGCTGTATGAACCGCGCGAAAATGTTTCGCCATCCTCATCCTGTAAACCGTGACCACCAACTATCCAATACAAGATAAATACACGCTCGGATAATCCCGGATCCTGCTGTGCGCCTATGATGGAATTATTGATAAAGTATTCGGTTTGTACCTGATCACCATTTGCTTTGAGCGGATCAGTATTAAGATCATCAAATTTTTTGCATGATGACGCGGCAAGCAGTGCAGCTGCAACCATCAGGCTTGATTTTTTTAATATCGTTTTCATATTTTGTTATGAATTATTCTTACCTGTTAAATTAAAAACCTACCGTTAAATTGAATAAAATGGTACGGGTTGTAGGGAAACTACCGTTTTCAAAACCGGTTGCATTGGTACCGGTTGCGTATGAGGACTCAGGGTCCATGCCGTTCATGTGACTTGAAATAAGCCATACGTTATTGGCAGATATACCTACTCTTGCCCTTTGCATGCCGATACTATGCGCAAATTTTTGTGGCAGGTTGTAATTTAATTGTACGTTTCTGAGGCGGATGTTAGATGCATCATAAAGGTTAGCTTCAGATACACCCATGTTGCCATGACCCGCTACTACTGCCCAGTAGTTTTGCGCAGAAGTTTTAACAGTATTCTTTTCGTACTGATTGGTAGTTGAATTTAACACAACACCATCAACTAACATTTCCGGCCTGTCGCCGTTTACAACTGTTTTGTTAGATGTACCGGTAGCCTCCATATGTGCTATTGTTCCAGAAAATATCTGACCACCAAAACGGGCATCTACCAGGAATGAAAGGTCAAAGTTTTTGTAAGAGAATGTGTTGGTAACACCCAATAAGCTTGATGCCTGCTGATTGCCTAATTTGGTTTTTACCGGATCTACCTGTGGTAAGCCATTAGCATCCAATAACAATTGACCATTGTAAGGGCTGCTTGCATCTTTTACCCTCAATAAACGCGAGCCAATTATTTCGCCGTAAAGTTCACCAGTTTGAGCAACTACAGACAAATCATCAAAGCCACCCAAAGCATATTGATTAACATCCGCGGTAAGAGATTTAATAGTATTTCTGTTGATAGAGAAATTGACAGTGGTATTCCAGTTGAAGCCCGGCCCAGTAAGTATCTTGCCGTCAACCATTAACTCTAAACCTTTGTTTTGGATATCACCAGCATTGATTTTCCTGGATGTGTAACCACTTAAACCATCCATTGGCAAGTTAATTAACTGCCTTGTAGCGTTTGATTTGTATACAGCAAAGTCAAAACCTAAACGGCTGTTAAAGAAGCGCATTTCCAAACCAGCTTCGTATGATTTGATCAGCTCGCTGCGTACATTAGGATCAAAAAGCACATCGCCACGACTTGCGGTTGTATTTCCGTTAGGATCTTTACCAATGGTATAAGAATTATATAACTGGTAAGGATCCATGTCATTACCTACAGAAGCAAATGATCCCCTGATTTTACCATAGGTTAACCATGACGGCAATGTACTGCCATTTTTGGTCATCAGCTCGGTAAACAGGAAGGAGGTACTAACTGACGGGTAGAAATAAGAGCGGTTAGCAGCATTTAATACCGATGACCAGTCGTTTCTGAATGTTCCGTCAAGAAAGAAGTATCCATCATAATTTAAACCTAACGAACCGTAAACTGAATAAATATCATGATTAGATACACTCTGGCTAACAGTAGGGCTGGTTGTGCCGTTGTTGATAGAAAACAAATTAGGAACCTGAAGCGGGTTTGCATTTGCGCTCAGTGAAGATGCCTGACGGTTCATCAAGTTACCACCCAATGTAGCTGTACCACCCCATTTACCAAAAATGTTATCTTTTTTAGCTGTTAATAAACCGCTGTAGTTAGTTTCGGTAAAGTTGCTTTTGCCTAAGCCATAAGAGCCCGTTGATGTTGGTGTAATACCTGCATAAGTACGGCTTTCGGTATTGGTGGTATAAGTATCAGCACCACCTTTTAACTCAGCGTTTAACCAGCTGTTGAACTGGTATTTGATAGACGCGTTAAGTAAAAACCTGTTCCTGATATCCTGGTTGAGGTTATATTTAGCAGCCCAGTACGGGTTAATTTCGTTGTTTTGACGCCACCAAAGCATGTTACCGGCGTTATCGGTACGGCCTTTAAAATCCCTTACATCAATAGATGTTGGCAATAATGATAATGCATTAAAGGTATTGCTATTGTTTGCACCTCCCTGCGGGCGGTTAAGGGCAGTAGCGTTAATGTACTGTATTTTAGTATCAACAGTCCATTTATCACCTTCACCAAATTTACTTACGGTACGGCCTGTTAAGTTGTTCCTGATCAGTTTAGCACCGGGGATAATGCTTTTATCATCAAGCCTGTTGTACGAGGTATAAACAGATGTTGATTTATATTGCTGCTGGAACGAAATGCTTTGGTTTGAGCTTAAACCTTTAGAAAAATAGTTTGCAATGTTATCATAAGTATGCAATGGCGCTGTAGTACCGTCCCATTTCTTTACCTCCTGACCGGTAGCCTTAGGGCCCCAGCTGCTGGCTAAGGTGCTTTGATAAGCATTGTTGGTTCCCTGCCCAAAGTCTTGTTGTAAACCCGGACGCGCAAAAATGCTTTCAACACCTATTGATGATGAAATGGTAATGCCCAGGCCTTTTTGTGATTTACCTGTTTTTGTAGTGATCAAAATGGCACCGTTACCTGCCCTTGAACCATACAAAGCCGCTGCCGAAGGGCCTTTCAAAACGCTCATGCTTTCAATATCCTCAGCATTGATATCCGACAAACCGTTACCCATATCCAGCGACGGATTGTAGTAATCATTATTTGCTGCGCCTGTAAAGTTATCCAACGGAATACCGTCAACTACAATCAGCGGCTGGTTTGAACCACCTAACGAGTTGTTACCACGCAATGTAATTTTTGAAGAACCACCCGGACCATTACCTGAGCGGGTAATTTGCAAACCGGCAACTTTACCTGATAATGCGTTTACAAAGTTGGATTCTTTTGTGGCTGCTAAAGTTTCACCTTTAACCTCCTGAACGGCATAACCCAAAGATTTTTTCTCTCTTTTGATACCGAGGGCCGTTACTACAACTTCGGTAAGGGCATTTTCTTTTTCATCAAGCGTAACATTAATTGCGCCTTGCGTGCCTACAGTTACTTCGGTTGATTTGAAACCGATGAATGAAAAAGTAAGTACCGCGCCTTGCTTAACTCTAATACTGTACTTACCATCGGCATTGGTGGTTGTTCCGTTAGCGGTGCCTTTTTCGGCAACACTTACACCGGGTAATACCTGGCCGGATTTTTCAGTTACTGTCCCTGTAACTGTTTTTTGTGCGTACGCTGTCATTGTGATCACACTAAACAACAAGAAAGCGAAACACCTTAAGTAGATTTGTCTCATTTGTTTTGTTTTAAGTATAGAAATTGTGTTGGTTTTATGTTGATTTTGTTTTAAATCCTAATTAAAGTCGCAGTTCTCTATTACAAGGGTAGCCGCTCCTAAAAGCTCTGCGTTTGTTGCTACTGTTGATACCTGGATCTCTGTCTGCTCTGCCAGCCAGGGAATACAAAACTCATTGATCGCCTGCTGAATGGGTGCCATTAGTATCTTTCCGGCCACAGCTCCTCTCCCGCTTAACACGATAAGCATTGGGTTCATAATGTGGATCAAAGTTGAGATCCCTTTACCAACCAAAAAAGCAGCATCAGAAAGAACAGAAACAGCCAGCGGATCACCCGATTTTGCCGCGTTTAGAAACAGATCGGCCGGTAACTTCCCGGTTGTTTTATAAACCTGCTCCATGCTTGAACTTGCGCCCGAGTCCATCTCGGCTTTGGCCCGCTCAATCATAAACACCAGCGAGCTATCCACCTCCAAACACCCTCTTTTTCCGCATGAGCACATTTTATTACTTTGCGATAAAGGGATATGGCTAAACTCACCTGCATACCCGCTATGTCCCCTAAACAGGCCGCCGTTAACAATCATCCCTAAACCAATGCCCCAGCCAATGTTAACAACAAGCACATCTTTTAGGTCCTTCCCTGCGCCAAACTTCAGCTCGGCCAAAGCAATTAAGCTGGAGTCGTTGTCGATAAAAACCGGCAAACCCAGCTCTTTGCTCAGGTGGTCTTTTAAAGTTATACTGCCCCCAAGCTTAAAAAAAGTGTGGTTTACACCTTTTATAGCGCTTACAAAGCCCGGCATACCAATCCCTATCCCCAGTATCTGGCTCGGCGGAATCCCCGAACCGGATATATAATCCTTTAAAAAGTCAATGAACGTTTCCGTCAGGGCCGGGTTATCATGCAACACAAGTTCCTTTTTTTGAAGCCCAACCTTAACATTGTTCATCAGATCATAAATAACCACCTGGGTTACCATCTGATCTACCGCCACCGCAACTATATAGCGCTGTTTGTCAGCATTTAACTGGAATGATGAAGCCCTTCGTCCTCCCGTAGAAGCTGCCAGGCCATTATCCTGTATATAACCATCTTCAATAAGCCCGTTAACCGTGCTGGTTACTAAGGGCAAACTCTTGTGCGACCTACGACTTAATTCGGCCAACGTAAGCCTGTTGTCGTAATAAAAAAACTTGATCAGTTCGTTGCGCAGTAATTGCTGCTTCATTTGAACGCTCATAATTGATTGGCTAAACTTAAATATATTTTTGAAAAAAAACTTAAAACTTTATAATTTTTTTAAAAAGATTTAAAGAGTTAATTTTTTAATATCAAAGATTAAACACCTTTTTAAAAGCATTTAAAAACATATAACACTTAAAATCAACACATTAAACACAATTGGGATAAAAATTGATTCAACCCTGAAGCAAGACAAGAAATAAGGGCAAAACAATTACAAACAGCCAGAATTTAATTGAGCTGGATGATTTATGGAGAGTTTTGAAAACGGAAAAGCCCTGCGAAATTCCGCAAAGCCCCTTTTCAGACAGTAAAAAACATAAAAAAGGCGATGACATCATGCCATCGCCTTTTGTTAAACCTTACACTATCGAATTAGATAGTTGCCATATCAATTACGAAACGGTAACGCACATCGCCTTTAAGCATACGGTCATAAGCTGCGTGGATATCTTTCATATCAATTAGTTCGATATCCGAAACAATGTTATGCTCTGCGCAGAAATCAAGCATTTCCTGAGTTTCGGGCAAGCCGCCAATCATAGAACCAGCAAGGCTTTTACGGCCGCCAATAATGCTGAATGCAGCAATTTCGGCTGGCTTGGTAGGTACGCCAACACATACGTGTGTACCATTGGTTTTTAACAGGCCAAGATATACGTTCAGGTCATGTTCGGCAGAAACTGTATCCAGGATAAAATCAAAAGTACCGGCAACAGCTTTCATTTGTTCAGGATCTGAAGTTACTACGAAGTGATGAGCGCCTAATTTTTTAGCGTCTTCTTCTTTTTTAGCTGAAGTACTTAATACAGTTACCTCTGCGCCAAAGGCTACGCCAAATTTAACACCCATGTGGCCTAAACCACCCAAACCTACAACAGCTATTTTATGGCCTTTGCCAATATTCCAGTGACGTAGTGGCGAGTAAGTGGTAATACCGGCGCATAGCAATGGCGCAACTGAAGCCAGATCAAGCTTATCAGATATACGGAGAACAAAATCTTCGTGAACTACGATAGTGTTTGAATAACCACCATAAGTTGGTGTTTTATGGTCTTGCTCATAACCATTGTAAGTTTGAGAGTGACCGTTGGTGCAATATTGCTCCAGGCCATCTTTACAGTTATCACAAACACGGCAAGAGTCAACAAGGCAACCGGTACCGGCCAAATCGCCTACTTTGAATTTCTTTACATGATCGCCTACTTTAACTACACGGCCCACAATTTCGTGTCCGGGAACCATCGGAAATATTGAACCACCCCATTCGTCTTTAATCTGGTGCAGGTCGGAGTGGCAAACACCGCAAAATAAAATATCGAATTGAACATCATGAGGGCCAACTTCGCGGCGATCAAAAGTCCATGGTGCAAGGTCTGTGTCTTTGGTTTGTGCAGCGTATGCTTTTGTTTGTATCATATTAAAATGTTTTATGATACAAAGATGCGGACTATAATAAGCGGGCGTTATTTTATAAAGTTCAAGTTATTTGACTATTCTGTCCAAATCACTTTACTGCATTTGTACGGTTGGGCGATGTGCCGATGGAGAACAACCGTGGTGGGCTTTATAAAGGCGCGAAAAATGAGCAAGGTTTTCAAATCCAAGCGAATAGCAAACATCCGTTACCGCCATATCGGCCGTTAACATTTCTTTTGCCTTAGCCAAACGTTTTTCACGGATCCATTGAGCCGGAGTAACCTGATAAATGGCAAAAAAATCGCGCTTAAAGCTGGATAAGCTGCGCCCGGACAGATAGGCCAGTTCGGCAATAGAAACCGGCGAGGCATAATTATCCATCACCACACTACGGATATCGCCATGCACCTGCTGCTTTAACTGCAATAATTGTTGAAGCATGTTCTTATCTACATGCACCAAATCATAAAGCAATTCCAGCATTTTAAGCCGCATCAATGAAGCATCAATACTTTCGGGTTCTTCGAAGTACGGCACTACCGATTCAAAAAATTTGCGCAGACGTTCCTTTACAGGCTTTACAGCAACTTTTGCGGGTTCAACAGTTTCTACCGATTCAATTTTGGCTATCTTAACAAAATCACGCAAAAATTCATCCTTTAGGAAAAACATCAGGCTGTTGTAGGTAGCTCCCTTTTCGGGGTTGCCCACCTTATCGTAATTAATTTGAATGGCTTTTTTTAACAGTACCATCTCATTTTTTGATACCACATATTCCATGTTGCCGTGTGTTATGGTGTTTGTTCCTTCCAAAACAACAAGCAACATATGATCTTCCAAGAACATGGAGCCGCGACTACGATGTGTAACTGTACATGATTCTACTATGGATAAGCCATTTAGCTTAATATCCCTGTGGTGATACGGGGCACAAACCAATTCGTCGGGTACTTTAACTGCTTTTTCTATCATCTCAATTAATAGGCAAAACTACAGGATAATTGGCAAATAAGCTTTTCTATTTCGTTCAAAAAATTTGACTATACGGTTCAAGATTACGTGATCATAAAAAATATCATTGATCACAATAGGGGTAAAATGCTTCAGCCGTGTTTAAGGGGCAAATTCACTTAATAGTCTTAACAACACAATTGCTATGAAAGCAACATCTTCATTTTATCTAATCATCCTTTTAGTATCATTAAAGTTTACCGCCACCGCCCAGCAAAACAAGGCCACCGATACTACATTTAAACCCAAAATCGGCTCATTCGATATCGGTTACTCTTACTCGCCATTTACTGTTAATCATAAAAAAATGAATATACAGCAGTCTACCGCGTCGGTAAGTGTGCCGCTGATCAATAACTTTAAAGACGGCAAGCTTGATTTCCTCCTTGCCGGAGTTAGCTACAGCGGACTTACATTATCTGGTATGGAGCAATCATTTGGTGAAAAAGAGTTTTACGCCATTTCAGTACCTATCACTTTTCAAAAGTCATTTTCTCAAAAGTATGCCTTACTGGTATCGGCAATACCTACCCTGTCATCTGATCTGAAAGATGTTTCGGGCGAAGACATGTCATATTCGGCTTTCGCCATGCTTAAGATCCGTACATCAAAAAACTTTTCTTACTCAGTTGGTGCAGGCTATTCACGTCAGTTTTTTGGTAGCATATTGATCCCTGTTATCGGTATCGACTGGCAGATCAACGAAAAACTAAGCCTAAGCGGTACACTACCGGTTTCCGAAAAATTGAAATACCAGTTAAGTGATAAAAGTATTATAGGCTTCAGCAGCGATTTCGGCATAGGTGGAGGCTCATATCGCTTATCGAAAAAAACAGGATCTAACTACCTGCAGGTTCAACAATATAAAAACACACTTTTTTATAATTATCAGTTAGCTAAAAACTTTTCGGTACAGATAAGCGGTGGTTACAACTTTGTGCAGAAACTTGACCTGTATAACAAAGATCAAAAAGTTAACTGGGCACCATTTAATGACCTGAACAAACGTGTTCCGCTAACGGAGTTGAAGAAAACAGGCATTACAGTAGAATCAGGAATCAGCTACCGGTTTTAAATCAAACAAAGCCATGGAAACAATCACGAACTCAACCGTCGAGGTTTTTAAAACAAACGTTCAGACCACGGCAGCAGCAGCGATGTTAGTCGCCTTGCTTCAAAAGCGGATCACCAATAGTCATGTAAATTTTGATCTGGACGATTGCGATAAAGTTCTGAGGATAGAGGGCACCGATGTTTCGCATCAATTGGTTATTGAGTTACTTAAAAAGCATGGTTATTTATGCGAGCTGCTGGAGTAGCAATTAAAATTACGTTGACTCACCCCGACATCGCTGCGCTCGTCACCCCTCTCTACGCTAAGCGTAAAGAGGGGATTTTTAATTTTTTATTTTTTTCTACCCTGTTTCTCCGAAGGATAGAGAGGGTGGTCCAGCGAAGCACAGACCGGGTGAGTCAACTCTACGACATTATGCAGTAAACCCTTCACAGCTTATCCAGTAACCTGTACTTTTTGCAATATCGTTACCAGGTCTTCCAGGCGCATTGGTTTTGAAAGATAATCGTCCATACCGGCTTGCATGCAGATTTCACGATCTTCCTGCATGGCATTGGCTGTCATGGCCACGATGTATGGTTGATTTCCGCCTCGTCCGCGAATTTGGGCTGTGGTTTCCAGGCCGTCTAATTCGGGCATCTGGATATCCATCAAAATGATATCGTAATATTTTTCGTCGAGTTTTTCCAGTACAAATACACCATTAGAAGCTATATCAGGTTGATACCCCAATTTACCCAATACGCGCTCTATAAGCTTCTGATTTATCGGGTTATCTTCGGCCACCAAAATCCGAAGAGGATAGTCCTTAGCAAAATCGGCCGACAATACACTCTTAGCTGCAACTTCGGTTGTTGCTGTGTTATCCTGGTTAAACGCTTTCTGAATGCTCATGCACAGGTGGTGTTGCTTAATTGGTTTAACCAATATGGACGAAAACAGCCCCGGGAATTTGCTTTTGGTTTCATCACCAATGGAACTCAGCATCACTACAGGCAGTTGCGGATACTTGACTTTCACCTGGTTTGCGAGGCCAACGCCGTCCATTTCAGGCATTTCCATATCGGTTATCAACAACTTGAAGCTATTATCCTTATCCAATATGGCTAAGGCTTCGGGGCCTGATGAAGCCGTTACCGGTTCCAGTTTCCAATGCTCAAGCTGGGTTTTAAGGATGAACAGGTTTGTATTGTTATCATCAACTATCAGGATACGTGAGCCTGCTAAAGCCGCCAAGTCACAAACCAATGGTGTCCGTACAGGATTTTTACTCTTAACTGTTTTGATAGAAAAACTAAACACCGATCCTTCTCCATAAATACTCGCGGCCGAAATATCGCCGCCCATCAAATTCACCAGTCTTTGGCAAATAGCCAGCCCAAGGCCGGTACCGCCATATTTACGGGTAGTTGATGAATCAACCTGAGAGAATGCTTTAAACAGGCGCGAGATCTTTTCTTCGGGAATACCAATGCCTGTATCTTTAACACTAAACCCAATCTCTGCCTCCTGGCCAATTTGCTCTATCAAAAATACTTTGATAAAGATCTCGCCTTTTGATGTGAACTTGATGGCGTTATTGATAAGGTTGATAAGCACCTGCTTAATCCGGAGACTATCACCTACAATATACAGCGGTACATCAGCATCAATTTGATAAATAAGGTCTATTTTTTGCTGGGCGGCCCTTTGCGCAAAAATATCCATCACCTCTTCAACAGTATGGCGCAGATCAAAATCTTCATGCTCCACCTCCATCTTACCCGATTCGATCTTTGAAAAATCAAGGATATCGTTGATCACGCTCAGCAAGCCTTCGCCGCAACTGATAATGGTATCGGTATACTCCCGCTGCTCATAATCAAGTTTGGTTTCGGCAAGCAACGAGGCCATACCTATAACCCCATTCATTGGCGTACGGATCTCGTGACTCATGGTAGCCAGGAAAATGCTCTTGGCCTGGTTAGCCTTTTCAGCTTCTTCACGAGCTTGCTGCTCCTGCTCCTTTTGCTCAACTAACTGGCCATTAAGTTCATGTAAATGTTCAGACTGTACCTGCAACTCTTCCGACTGGGTTTTTAACTCTTCAGACTGCGCCTGCAGTTCCTCATAAGCATCCTGCAGTTCATTTGATTTTACCTCGAGTTCGCTTGCTTTTTGAACTACCTCGCGCGTACGCTCCTGCACCAGTTTTTCGAGATGGGCTTTCTGCTTTTGAATAGTATTGATACGATAGGCGTAAAAGCTATATGCGGCTAATATGATTAATAACACCACCAATAGCCTGAACCACCACCTAACCCAAAACGGTGGGGTAATCACAATCATTACTGATGCTCCGGTATTGTTCCAAACGCCGTCGTTATTAGATGCTTTTACGTGGAAAGTATATGTTCCCGGATCAAGGTTGGTATAAGTAGCCCTTCGTTCCATTCCTGCTTTTACCCATTCTTTATCCAGGCCATCCAATTTGTATTGATACAGGTTGTTGCGGCTTACGATGTAATTAAGCGCCACAAAATTGAAGGCTATCGATGACTGATCATAGTTAAGCGTTATTTTGCGGGTAAACCCGATATCCGCTTTCAGTAAAGAATCTTTGCCGCCCGGCAATACCAATTTATTGAACATCTGAAAATCGGTCAGGTAAACCGGTGGGATAAACGCGTTGGCTTTTATTTTTTCGGGATAAAACCTGTTGAAGCCCTTTACGCCGCCGAAGTACATTTCGCCATCGCGGGTTTTAAGATAGGCATTGGCTTCAAACTCGGTACCCTGCAGGCCGTCATAAGTATTAAATTGCTTATTGTCGCCGGTTTCAGGATTTAGGCGATTGATCCCTGTTGATGTCGAAATCCAAAGGTTATGTTTTTCATCTTCGGTGATCCCTTTAATAAAATCGATGCTTAAATTGCCCTTAGTGGTAAACAGATTGAATTTATTCTGCGCCTTGTCAAACAGGTATAAACCGGCCATACCTATCCAAACCCGGCCTTTACTGTCAGTAAAAATTACCCGCGAATCCGTTTTCTTTTTTTCGTGATCAAAATAATGCGAAAAACGGCGGGTGTTCAGGTTGTAACAATTGAGGCCACCGTCATCCGTACCAAACCACACATTACCATCCTTATCCTCCCCTGCCGAAACAACGTTGTTCCCCTCAAATGAGGTTTTACCATCCGGATCTTTAAGTACACGGGTAAATTTGTGTGTTTTGGGATCCAGCAAATTAAGGCCGCCAAAATAAGTAGCTACCCAAAAATTGCCGCGGCTATCCAACAGCATCCGCTGCATAAAATCCGAACTTACGGCGCTACGGTCGGTGGCGTTAGCTTTAAAACGGGTAAATTTACCGGTCGCCGGATTCATGAGGTTGATCCCTCCGCCCCAGGTGCCTACCCAGATATTGCCCTGCGCATCCTCCGCTATATCCTGTATGGAATTACTGGAGATACTTGCCGCGTTATATGGATTAAACTTATACTGACGAAACAGCTCTGTTTTTCGGTTAAAAAGGTTTAGTCCACCGCCATCGGTACCAACCCAGATGTTGCCGCGCCTGTCTTCAAAAAAGGCCTTAACATCATTATAGCTTAAGGTACTTTCATTAATGCCCTGCCTGTACAGTTTAAACTTATCAGTTTCGGCAGTATAAAGGTTAACGCCTCCGCGATGTGTGCCTATCCAAAGATCGTGCTGCACATCCTCATAAATTGCCGAAACGGTAGTATTTGAAAGGCTGCCAGTATTTTCGGGCCGTGGGAAATATTTTACAAACTTGCTGGTTTTGGCATTATACCAGTTCATGCCCTGGTTAATGGTTCCTATCCAGATTTCGCCATCCCTGTCGCAAAGTACCTGCAGCACCATATTGCCAGACAAGCTGCCGTTGTCCATATCATCATGAACAAATGATTTGAAGTGTTTACCCTGCGCATCGAATGTTGCTGCGCCCTGTCCGTTAGTGCCTATCCAAATGTTATTGGCCTTATCGGCAGTGATGGAAGTAATATCACAGCCGGCAACCGGAGTGTTAGTTGCAAAAGGTTTAAATACCGATTTGGCAGCATCATATACACAAAGGCCATGGCGCGTACCAACCCATAAGTTGCCCTTAGCGTCTTTATAAAGCGTATTAACAGTATCGCAGCTAAGCCCGGCATTGCTTACGCGAACAGCTTTACCATTACGTGTATTAAGCAAACTGATGCCATTACCTTGTGTACCGATCCATAAATGACTGTCATCTTTAGCAGTAATAGCGGTAACTGTTATATTTTTAAACCCACTTGCCGAAAACTTATTGGTAATGGGATCAAACTTGTTCAAATTATAATTGGTTCCTATCCAAAGCATGTGATCAGCATCTTCATAAATACAATTAATGAAGCCATCGCTTATGCTTGCCTTATCGGCAGGATTATTTTGGTAGATGATCACCTTTGACCCATCATAACGGTTTAAGCCATCGCGGGTACCAAACCACATAAAGCCGCGGCTGTCCTGAAAAATGCAATTGATGGTGCTATTTGAAAGCCCCTGTTCATTACTGATATGCCTGAATCGGGAATCGGAGATTTGTGCAGATAAACGAAGCGAGGCCCCTAAAATAAACAGCAAAAAAAAGGTCAGGGTATATTTTATACGGCCGTAATATGCCGTGAAATTTGGATCAGCCATTTAACGTAGGGGTGTCATTAAGTAACAGCAATAATACTCAAATTATCTCAAAAAATTTATGAAACTCTTTAAGCATCTTGCATATACGTTATTAATATATTAACCAGATTTTAATTAGGCTATGTTTTTATCAACAGTTCAAGGCTGTATACGACGATATTCACAAGTGGGTTTTAAAAGCCCATATTACGTCATTAATTGTTTATAATAGTGCATACAGCCAAGCGTCGATGCTTGACTGTTAACTTTGATTGAGGCCTATACCCACGTAATACTTTTAATAAGTAAGCGTGGGCTCCATAGCCGCTAACTTAGACCAATAATAGGGGGTTAACAGGGTTAACAGAAATTCACTCTATTCAAAACAAACACCTGATAATCAAATCATTAAGCACAAGCCAGGGTTACACTAAATCCTCCAGTCCGCTGTCATGGACGCTTGCCTAACTTATAATTGGAGCGAAGGAAGTCTGAGCTTACCAGAAAACAACCCTTACTTCAAAACAAAGCATGAGGAAGGACTGGTTTTATCATTATAAACATTGCTGAGCTGTGCCGGGCCCGAAGCGACATCAAAAACAATGATATTGTTTTCGCCGGCTACAAAATGCGGCCATGGCGCACCGTTTACATCGCCGGGAGATTTGCCTTTGATAAAGTTTACCCAGTTTTGGTGTATCTGTTGTGCCAGTTTCAATTCTGCCGGGTTAAAATTATGCTTTCCGGGCAAAAACCACACATAACCTAACTCATCGGCGTGAGTAGCACCGGTACCGTCGCGCTTGTAATCAAAGCGGTACATCCAGGTATGATTACCTGTCCTTGAGAGCGCGTTAGCCAACCGGTAACTATGCATCTGGTACATGTATTGGGTAAGCACTTTTATGGCAGCGCTATCGGCACCCTGTTTTTTTGCTTCAGTCTCATAGTTTGATAAAATGGAACGATAGTTATCGCCAAACCAACCATACAGCACCGTGCTATCAGGATGGTTAAGACGTTTATCAAACCCCATAAACATTTTACTTTCAAATTTATTGGTACCTATCAGGAAGCGAACTTTATCATTCCTGCTTTTGCGGATATACTGATACGGATCCTCTGAAATAACTGAGCCATCTATCACCGGGCCAAAATAATTGGTACCCTGTGCCCCATTGCTAATTTCTGCCTGTGCTGCAATAAGTTTTTCGGCGGAGATTTTAAGCAGATCGGCAGGTTTGGTAACACCCAATTGGGTCATTAGCCGTTGCCTGATGCCTTTGGCAGTGACCGAATCCCGGATACATTGCACCCCGCCGCTTTCTAAAATTTGCTGGTTAAAATAGCCCTTTGATTGTGGTGTGGCCAACAAAGCGCTGGTAAGCTTGGCGCCTGCCGACTCGCCCATTACGGTAACTTTGGCGGCATCGCCTCCCAAAGCGGTAATATTTTGTTTGATCCATTTAAGGGCCATGATCAAATCAAGCAAGCCGTTATTACCCGATGACTGATAGGCTTTATTTACATCCCCCAAATACATGAAACCGAAAACACCCAGTCGGTAGTTGATAGTCACGGTTACAACGCTGTCGTCATCGGCAAAGGCGTGACCATTCATACCCATACCCGAACCGCCCGTAAGCGAACCGCCATGCACCCAAACCAGTACCGGAAGTTTGGCTTCCTTTGATGTTGTAGGTGTATATACATTTAAAGACAGACAATCTTCACTCCCTTTCAATCCACCCGGACCACCGCCTTGCGATGCCGGGCTGCCAAACTTTTCGCAAGAAAGCGTGTCTTTCCACGAGGTCGTGGGTTGCGGCGGCATAAAGCGTAGCGGCCCAACCGGGGGCTTGGCATACGGAATCCCTTTAAATACCAAAGTCGGCCCTTCCTCTATGCCCCTGATCCATCCACCCGATACCCTGGTTGCAACTGTTTGCGCACTGCCATCAAATGCAAGGACAATGCCCAGCAAAAAAACGAAAGCGGTTACGGAATGAAGAAAACTTTTCATGGCTTATTAAAGGTTAAAGCAAACAATGGTTGCGAGGCCCTAAAATAGCTTTAATAGCAATAAATGCACGGTTATTTGGCTTATGTATTGATTTATTTACTTCTCGTTCCTTACTTTTTTAACTTCGGCGGCAGTAACCAGACTGCTGTTGTTGCCAAAATTGTTGCGGATATAGGTTAACACCGCCGCAATATCAGCATCGCTTAAAAAATTATGCTTGGGCATAGCGCTGTTATAAGGATGATTTTTCACTTTGATAGGCCCATCCAAACCATTCAGCACCACCCTTATAGCCAGGTCTTTTTCCATAAACTTACCGCCGGTAACCCATTCCGACCCGCTGAGCGGCGGGATCATATTGCCATCGCCTTTACCATTTTTTTGATGGCAATTGGCGCAATAGGTGGTATATATTTTAGCGCCGCCTTTCAGCATTCCTGTTTGCAAATCGCTTTTCAAAACATCAGGAAGCCTGAAGCCGGGCAGCTTTTTACGCAGTTCCATTTTGGCAAGCTCGGCTTTACCGAATGATGCTTTATTACCCGTGTACGAGATCTTCCAAATCTTACCTTCTTCCGTTTCGCTGATATACAGTGAACCATCAGGCCCCATGGCCAAACCCATTGGCCGATACTTAGCATCGCTTACGCTCACTACTGTATTTTTCCCGGTAAAGCCATCAGCAAATATCTCCCAAGGCCCAAAGGGTTTTCCGTTTTTAAAAGGCACAAAGCATACAAAAAAACCGGCCTGCGGGTAAGGCGACCTATTGGTTGAGCCGTGAAAAGCGATAAAAGCCCCGTTCTTATACCTCGCCGGAAACTGATTGCCGGTATAAAACAACAAATCGTTGGGGGCCCAATGCGCCGGGAAAGCCATAATGGGCTGCGTATATTTTGCGCCGTTGCCTGCCTTTATCCCATCACCACCATATTCCGGGTTCAGGAGTTTTTTCTTTTTAATAGGGTCATAATAATAATATGGCCAGCCTACATCGGTACCCTTTTTTACTTTGATGAACTCTTCGGCAGGCAGTACCGCGCTTTGCCAGGCACTGAATATTTTAGGAAACTGTAAACGCAGATCATCGCGACCGTGGGCTACAACATACAAACAACTATCGGCGGTATTCCAATCCATAGCAACTACGCTGCGCAAACCTGTGGCATACCGAATGCCATCAGCCTGTGTTTGATTGGGTTTAGCTTCATCAAACTGCCAGATGCCGCCGTACTGTTTCAATAACGGGCAGCCTTTAATCCCTTTTGAACCAGGAACCCGGTTTTGCACCTGGCAGGCGTTCGACGGCGCACCGTAAGCCACGTACATATGCCCGGCGTTATCAAAAGTGAGCGGTTTGGCATCATGTTCATGCGGAGCTGTGGCGTCATGCAATATCAGTTCGAGCGGAGCATCTGGTACCAGTGTTCGAGGATTTAGTTTTACGCGATAGACATTAACCTCCGAACTGAAATATAGATAACCTTTATGCACCCGCATCCCGGTACCATACGGGCCTTTATCTTCATAATTGGCAAATTTTTTAATGATATCAGCATGGCCATCCCCATTAGTATCCCGCAGGGCAACATTGCCACCAATAGAATCAGGGAAGCGAAGCTTTACATAAACATCGCCATTAGTATTAACGGCAATATGGCGGGCGCGGCCTTCCAAACTATCAACTACAGTTACAGCTTTAAATTTACCCGGCAGGAACAAACCGGCATTAGTGGTATCCTTAGCGGGCGGAACACTTTTTTTGCCGACATTTTTAAAACTGACCGCTAAAAGCGCGCAGAGCACCAGCATCACGCCGGTCACTGTTTTTTTGTTTTTCATTTTTGATGCGAACAGGTTATGCAAATAACGGAGCCATCGCTTAAAAAGCAACATCCTGCTATAAAAGCAATTTCAACGGTAAATGTTTAGGCAAGATTTTATTTTTTATGCTAAATAAGGTTCAAGAGCAGGCAACACCGGTTTAATCCAACATTCCCGCCTCGAAATCTTTTTTGATATTCGCACCGGTAAAAATCTTATCTTTTCACAAAACAGATATTCATGCCCGAAGCACTTTCCGAAAAAAACAAATTAGGCCTGTGGACCAGCACCTCGTTGGTGATTGGCAACATGATAGGTGCAGGTATTTTCCTGATGCCGGCTGCTATGGCGTCATTCGGGAGTATTGGTTTGCTGGGTTGGGTATTTTCGGCAATAGGGTCATTTTTCCTGGCAAAAGTTTTCAGTAACCTGAGCAAGCTACTGCCCCATGCTACCGGCGGTCCATACGCCTATACCCGCGATGGCCTGGGCGACTTTATAGGTTTTTTAGTGGCCTGGGGATATTATCTTGCGGTAGCCTGCGCCAACGCGGCCATCACTATATCATTTGTAAGTGCCTTAAGTACCTTTTTCCCGGTGCTGGGCAGCAGCAGTTTTATCGCGGTAGCAACCGGTTTGTGTTCTATATGGCTATTGGCCTATATTAACACTTTGGGTGTTGTAGCAGGGGGAAAACTTCAACTTGTTACCACCATTCTAAAAATATTGCCTTTATTGTTAGTGGCTATTGGCGGCTTGTTTTTTATTAAAGCTGCAAACTTCAGCCCTTTTAACACCAGCGGTAGCGGCATCATAAGCGCGTTACAGGCTACAGCTACAATGACGATGTTCGCGTTCATTGGCATTGAAAGTGCTACCGTACCGTCTGGCAGTGTAGCCAATCCCGAAAAAACGGTAGCCAGGGCAACCATGCTGGGGCTCCTCATTACTACCTTTATTTATATCCTGGGCAGCGTAAGTGTTATTGGCATTATCCCGGCGGCACAGTTGCAAAAATCACTTACCCCTTACGCCGATACTGCGGTGATCATTTACGGCAGCAGTGCCCGGTATTGGGTAAGCGCTGGTATCGCCATAGCTGCCTTTGGCTCACTTAATGGCTGGACGTTACTACAAGGACAAGTGCCATATGCTATTTCAAAAGACAAGCTCTTCCCTCCCATTTTCAGTCGGACAAATAAAAAAGGCGTGCCTTATATGGGTATTGTTATCAGCAGTATTATGGTATCGCTGTTCATGACCATGAATTACACCAGGGGATTGGTGGCACAATTTAAATTTCTGCTGCTGCTTTCATTGCTAAGTGTGTTGATCCCTTACTTATTATCAGCCGCTGCTTACCTTGTTATCAGAGCACGAAAAACTCCGCAGGCGGGTGGTTGGGTTGGCGCTACCGCGCTGGCTATATTGGCATTTGGCTATTCACTTTGGGCCATAGCCGGTGCCGGGCAGGAAGCGGTTTATTATGGCTTTTTGTTATTACTGGCAGGGATCCCTTTTTATGTTTGGGCCGCGTTTAGGAAAAAGGCGGAGTGAGGATTATATAAATAAAAAAGGCGGGAATGCGCGATTCCCTTCTTGAGAGGGGTGTAGGGGTGTGTTTTTGCGATGATACTTAAATCGTACAAACACACCCCTGCTATCGCTCATTCCCGCCGCGGCCCCCTCTCAAGAGGGGAAATTTTTATTTCTCTTTATCGTTGCTCATTGAATAAGGCACATCGGCATCTTTTGTACCGCGGTCTTTGTTCGGAGTGGCCTGCATATCAAAATCAAGCACGGCGCCGTTTAACAAACCTTTGTGGCTTAACCAGTTATTGCTGTATGGTTTACCGTCAACTGTAAGTGTATTTACATACCTGTTTTCGTCGCTGTTTTTTGGCGCGTTGATGGTGATGGTTTTACCGTTCTCTAAATTAACAGTCACTTTTTTGAATAGCGGGGCACCTAATACATACTGGTCGCTGGCCGGGGTAACCGGGTAAAAACCCATGGCCGAGAAAATGTACCATGCAGATGTTTGCCCGTTGTCCTCATCACCGCAATAACCATCTGGTGTAGCCCTGTAAAGTCTGTTCATAGCTTCGCGAACCCAATATTGGGTTTTCCATGGCTGGCTTGCGTGGTTGTAAAGATAGATCATGTGCTGAATTGGCTGGTTACCATGAGCATACTGACCCATACCGGCAATCTGCATTTCACGGATCTCATGGATCACCCCGCCATAGTAGCTATCGTCAAATACCGGCGGCATTTCAAATACCGAATCCAGTTTGGCCGCAAATTGTTGCTTGCCGCCCATCAGGTTTATTAAACCCTGAATATCGTGGAACACACCCCAGCTGTAGTGCCAGCTGTTACCTTCGGTAAAGGCATCGCCCCATTTAAACGGATTAAACGGCGTTTCAAAAGTACCGTCCTGGTTTTTACCGCGCATCAGTTTAGTTTGCGGATCGAACAGGTTACGGTAGTTCTGGCTACGTTTTTTATAGATCTCAATTTCCTTTTTAGGTTTACCAAGAGCTTTACCTAACTGGTAAATGGCAAAATCGTCATAAGCATACTCTAAAGTACGTGCAGCGTTTTCATTGATCTTAACATTGTATGGCACATAACCTAAGGTGTTATAATATTGCACTCCACGGCGACCTGTAGCGCTAGGACCTTCGTTGTTAGCACCATGTTTAAGCGCCTGGTATAAGGTTTCGATATCATAACCACGCAGGCCTTTCAGGTAAGCTTCAGAAACTACCGATGCCGAGTTATTACCGATCATACAATCAGCATAACCAGGGCTCGACCACTCAGGTAACCAACCACCTTCTTTGTAATCATTGATCAAACCTTCCTGCATTTCTTTGCTGATGGATGGGTAAACCAAATTCAGGAAAGGATAAAGCGCCCTGAAAGTATCCCAAAAACCGGTGCCGGCAAAAAGGTATCCCGGCGCAACTTTACCGTTGAACGGGCTGTAGTGTACATTTTGTCCGTTAGCATCAACTTCGTACATTTTGTTAGGGAAAAACAACATGCGGTAAAGGCTGCTGTAAAAAGTACGGGTTTGATCGATGGTACCACCTTCAACATTCAGGCGGCTCAGGGTTTTATTCCAGGTGTCTTTAGCTTTTTGGCAAGTTGCAGCAAAATCATCGTTACCCAATTCACGTTTCAGGTTAAGTTCGGCCTGCTCAATGCTGATAAATGACGAAGCAACTTTTAAATGAACTTTTTCGCCTTTAGCAGTTTTCAGGGTGATCACCGCGCCGGCATGGTCGCCGGTATACTCCAACTGACCTGCATCTTTTTTCCAGTCATGCCATGCCGATGCCAGCGCGAATGGTTTATCTACATAAATAACAAAGTAGTTTTTGAAGTTGGCAGGTACGGCACCGCTGTTCTTGGTACTGTAGCCAACAATTTTTTTCTCGCCAGGGATGATCTTTACGTAAGATCCTTTGTCAAAAGCATCAATTACGATGTGCGAACTGTCACTTTTAGGGAAAGTGAACTGGAAACTTGCCGCACGCTCGGTAGGTGTAATTTCTGTTGTTACATCATAATCGGCCAGATAAACGCTGTAGTAATACGGTTTTGCAGTTTCAGCTTTGTGCGAGAACCAGCTGGCGCGATCTTTTTCATCGAGCTTTAGTTTGCCCGTTTCCGGGAAAACAGAAAACATACCGTAGTCATTCATCCATGGCGATGGCTGGTGCGTTTGTTTAAAACCGAGGATCTTATCGGCATCATAGGTATACTGCCATCCGTTACCCATGGTTCCGGTTTGTGGTGTCCAGAAGTTCATACCCCATGGCAGTGCTACTGCCGGGTAAGTATTACCGTTGGATAACGACGGCTTTGATTGTGTACCCATGAGCGGGTTGATCAGATCGACAGGTGACGACACCTTTTCTTGTGCCGAAAGTGCTGCCGGTAAAAAGGCAAACGCCAGGAGAAGTAACTTTTTCATTTATTATTATGGGTGCTTTATTTTCAAATCATTACATGATTTAGTACTCAAAGAAATTTAAAGTGGGGGATTGCGCGATTCCCTCCCTTGGGAGGGTGCAGGGAGGGGTTAACTGCTATGCATATTCGCTTAGCGAGACATATAACCCCTCCCTGCCACTTCACATCCTAACACACCCCTCCCAAGGGAGGGAACTATTTTTCTTTTCTCAATAACCGATGTTCAATACAAGGACAATTTTTTTGAGCGAATGTACAGACCAAACATCAAAAAACTTCCGCACATGAAATTTCATGTACGGAAGCATAAACCAACTCTCTCTCAAAAAAGATTCTTTTACCATTTAATGCTCACCTTAATACCATCGGGGCTGTTGGCAAAGCCCAGGTACAAGGTGCTTGATGATTTATCCCACGAGGATTTTACATCAGTAATGGTTTTTCCTGTATTATCGGTAACTACTGTTGCCTTTGGTTGCGCCGGCAATAAAATCCGGGCGCTGTTTAATGTATTGATAGGGCTTTTGGTTACAAAAGTATAACTACGGGCTGTTGTTGCTTCATCATAAACCCTTGAAGCAGACGTAAGCACTTTTGGCAACTTTTTATTAGGTACACGATTTACCACATATAATAAAGCCTGCTCACCAGGGTTAATAGTTTTTTCGGCAAGTACAGGCAACTTCGGATCGAAAAGATCAATAACCGGGCCTTTTACTGTGTACGGTTTGCTATCGGCATTTTCGTCCATCACGGCAATTACATCATAAGGGCCACGCTCCAGGTACATGCTATTTTTAAATGGCAGGGTACCGCCCTTAGCATCTTTTTCGTAAGCTTGTTTTACCGTTTTGATGAAGCCATCATCATTACCGGCCTGCATTACATACTCTTTAGGGTTTTGCCTTAACACGTAAACCGCGCCTTTACCTACAGCAAAACGCTGATCATCGCCGGTTGGGTTGATACCTAACAGCTTAAATAGGTGCTCAGATGGGGCTTTAAAATTATTGCCTTTAGTATCCCACCATTCCATTACTGATTGGTACGGATCATCATCACGGCCGGCATAGATCAAAACACCACCGTTTTTTACCCATTCGGCCAAATGCTCGTGAACCTCGGCCGACACCGGCTTCATATTAGAATAGCTCATCACCAAAACTTTGATTTTCTTTAGCGATGCCGCATAGCCTAAGTTTTCCATGTGTACAGTTTGTACCGGAACACCACGTTTTACCAGCGGCAGGGTTTGTCCATAAAAGTTGGAGAACTGCGGATCTTCAAAGCCGTTATGCGTAGGGAACCGCTGGAACATAAGTGTATTGCTCATCAGCACACCGATGCCATTAACACCGGAAACTTTGTTTGATGAAACGGGCATATCATTCAGCGCGTTCACCATGATCTGCATCTGGGTTGAATAAAACTGCGGGATCAGTGTTTTTTCGTTAGTGCCCAATACCGGGTATGGATGCGTGTAGATGCGCTCAGGCCATGGCATTACCTCATAGTCGGCAACCATTGGGTACAACAGTTTGGCGGTAAAGGTAGCCTGGTAGTTACGCTTGTAATCGCTCCAGTCATGCACGCGGTCTTCAATAGGGTCGGTAAGGAAAAACACCTTACGGCCGGTTGGCGCGGTCATTGATACTACCGAACCATATTCCAGAAAGGCGTTCTCGAATACACGTTCTTTTCTTTCGCCGTTAAAATATGTAGGCTCACGAGAGGTGCCTGTCCATACCTGGGCAATATAGCCATCGATACCCGGTAATGATGCCAGACTTGCCTCCGGACTTACAATTTGCCATGACGAGTAATTTACCAGCGAGTGCGTTGCAATGAACACTTTAATTTTCATTCCCTTGCTTTTACCGTACTCTTTGGCGTATGATGATACCTGTTTTATAGTTTCATAATACAGGTTATATTTTAGCTTGTTTGATAAGTATGTATTTTCAGCAGATGCATCCTGTGGTTTCCATGGGAAGCCATAATATTTTTGCCATTGTTCTTTGAAGCCTGCGCTGTAACCTGCACGGGCCCAAAACTCCGGTTCTTCTAAAAAAATGTTGGTAATACCAACGTCAATCACCCTTTTTACCACGGCCGTTTTCATGTATTCGATAAACGAATCATCGGGCACCACGTAAGGCATATCCTTACCATGGAAAATGGTATCCCCTTTTTGTGTTACCTGCCCTACACCAAGATGGTTTTTGCCATCCCATTTACCCAAAAAGTAATCTTTGTAATCGCCCCAGGCAATACCGGTCATGAAGTTTACATCATAACCGCGGTCGCGCCATGATTTAACGCGTTGTTCAAAGGTCATGTTTGGGTGATCATTAGTGCCATAAACAATAGCAATATCCGAGCGCACATCAATCTCAGGCCTCCACGGGCTACTGGTTTGGAACGCTGTTTTCTCTTTCAACGATGCCGGTTTCGGGTTAGTCCCCTGTGCAAAAACCCCGGCAGCAAATGCAAGTCCGCAACAAAAAAGTAGCGTGTTTTTCATAGTTGTGTTTTGTTAAAACTGTGTTTGGGAGAGAACCACTCCCACGGCCCCTCCCTCACACAGGTATTATTTATTTTTACGGAACCTTTACCTCTTTAACATCGGTATAGTTGTAGTAATTAAGACCATAAGAAATTCTTGCACCTACACGTACAAAGTAACTCCTTTTACCAGGCAGCGCGCCGCCAAGTGTAGTAAGGCTAACTGTTTTTCCGATGGTATTATTTGCATCGTTACCGCTCAATTTAGGCGTATAACGATTATCGTAGTTATTATTGCCAACGTAGTTGTTTGAGTTAATAAATACCGCTACGTCGCTCACGTTTTGCTGAAAATTAGCATCGGCAGTACCACGGGTAATTTTAAAGCTGGTGGTGATGGTGCCATCGGCATTTAAAACGGGATCGCCCGCCCATTCTATTCTTAAAAACGGTTCAACCGAAAAGTTTACGGTGGTTACGTCTTTAACGTCAACTGTTTGGCTTTTATCAACAATGGTTTTACCGGCATCGTCAACTTGTACCAATGGCACAAAAGCGCCCTCGGCCGAAATTACGTTTTTACCGGCAAACAGTTTGGTGTTTTGATAAGTACCATCCTGGTAAGAAGATATGTAGAATGGAGTGGGGTTAGCGCTCCAGCTTATCTCCAACAATTTGATACGGGTGCCAGAACCTTGCTCTGTTTGTAAACTTTTACCGGTACCGGCATCAGTTACAGTACCTTTTAAGGTAACATTAGGGGCGGCATAATTATCAACCTTTTTGCATGAGCTGCCTGCAGCAACCAATACACTTAATGCTATGCTATAAAATAGTTTTTTCATCTCTCTCTTTAAATTAATAACCCGGATTTTGAATTAAATTCTGGCTTTTCTGGATCTCGCCCTGCGGAATCTGCTCGTAGTACCAGCGCACATCAAATGTGTAACGGGAATTACGCTCATCTAAACGGGCATCGAAGAAGTACTTATTGTCATTAGCCGAATAGAAAGGCATCAGCGTACGATAGATAGTGCTGTTTTGCTCTTTGTCTGCAACTCTCCAGCGGCGCATATCCCAGTATTGTTTGTTTTCAAAACCAAGCTCTTTTTTACGCTCTTTACGTACCACGTCGATGGTTACACCTGCAGTACCGGTTAAAAGATCGGCACCGGCGCGCTCACGGATCTGGTTGATCTGAGTAAACGCATCCTGAACATAGCTCTTATCAGATTGGCCAAGCGCGTTCAGCTCTACAGCTGCCTCAGCGCGGTTAAGCATTACTTCGGCGTAACGTAACTCGATCCAGGTTTGATCGGCCCGGTTTTCCAACACTTCGGATGTTGGCTTGTCCGGTACGATGTATTTACGGATAGAGAAACCAGACACCGAGCAAGTACCATCACCGGTAAAGTAACCGCTTAAGCCGGCAGGGTTCATGGTTGTACCGTTTGGCAATTTGTAAGGGGTTTGGCTGGCATTGGCCGATTGTACAATGTTATCAGTTGGGTAATGAGCAGTTGAACCTGCAGGCAACAGCGGACTGATACCACCTGCCGAAGGACCGGTATAGATACCCCTGCGAATTTCGATGCTTACACCTTTCATGATATCACCCGGGAAAACCACGGTTGCCCTTAACCTTGGCTCTGCGTTGGCAAACAGGTCCATAGTGTTGGTGTACAGATCATATTTGCCACCGGTTGTAGTTTTGATAGTACCGTCAGCGTTTTTAGGGAGACCGTCAAACATTTCCACAAAGTCAAGAGTTGGATTAACTTCTGATGAGTAACCGTTAGCACCCATTAACTGGCGTGGCACATTGTAGGCATCATAGCCGTGTACCGATTCAGGGTAGTGATACTGGCGTACAAATATGTTTTCGGGGCTTGAAGCATCAAAAAACATGTTTACGTAGTTTTGGTATTGCGCGTTTTTATCGCCTGCAGCCCATGCTTTTTTGTATAAGCTGTACTTACCGTCTACTAACACCGCTGCATCATAAGCTGCTTTAAAGTAGGTAACCGCTTTTGCTGCAGGAATACCGCAAAGCCTGTTGCCGCTGGCGTCAACCAATGAGATCTGGTTGTATTTAGCAACTGTACCTGCATAAAGCATTGCCCTTGATTTGAAACCGGCAGCCGCATATTTATTTGCCCTGCCTGCCTGGTTAGTTTCAGGCAAATTGGTATAAGCATAATCCAGGTCGGTACCTATGAAATCATAGATCTTTTCTTCAGAGGTACGAGGGATCTTTAATTCCTCGATGCTTTGCTCCGGGTAGTTAAGCACTTTATCAACAAGTGGCACACCACCGTAACGTTTAACCAGGGCAAAGTAAGTAGCCGCACGCACAAACCGTGCTTCACCTAACCAGTTATTTACTTGATCAGGAGTAAAGTTGCTTGCATATTTAGGCAGGGTTTCAGCAAAGTAGTTGGCATCCCTAATAACCCTGTAGCAATCGCCCCAGGTTGAAAGACCTGTGTTTTCCTGCATTGATCCGTTCTGGTCGCGGCTTAAGGCCTCACCGGTAGTTGCACTGGTAGGGCTGATGATCCAGAACATATTTAAACCTCTTTCGGGCGAATACCTGAAATCTTCAATAGGCAATTCACTGTACAGGCGGGACATGTAGGCCTGAATTCCCGCAGCGGTCGAAAAAACGTCGGCATCTTTAACGATGCTTGGAGGCAGGGTATCCAGCTTTTTACATGCCGTTGTCCAGCAAAGTAAAAAAGCCAATATCGTATATGTGTATTTTTTCATGATCTGTAATTGATTATAGTTTAACATTTACACCAATTGAATAAATCTTATCTAATGGGTATAAATAACCGTAGTTTGCTGATGGGTGCTCAGGGTCAAGATATTTCAAACCAGTAATGGTTAATATGTTGTACCCGTTTACAAAGATCCTGGCACCTTTAATACCAACCTTTTTGGCGGCTCCTGCAGGAATGCTGTAGCCAATCTCGGCAGATTTTAACCTCACGTAAGCCGCGCTGTGGATATTTGACAGCGAGTTAGTGTTAGCAGTTGTACCGGTAAGTGCAAATGTGCCCGGAGTCCATACAGTATTCGGATCATAAGGATCAGCTTTAGGATCGGTTGGGTGGTATCTGTCCATAAACATCGAAAGCGCGCTGCCTCCACCCCATAGCGGGATGTTCAATTGTTCGATGTATGATACATTGATGCCTGTAGCGCCTTGCCATACCGTGTTAAAGTCGAAACCTTTGTATGAACCGCCCAGCGTTAAACCAAATGTGGTTGAAGGCGTGCTGTAATTGTTGTTACTTACGTTTTGGGCAATTGGGTGCACGTCCTGGTCGTTGATTACACCGTCGCCATTCCAGTCTTGCAAAATATAGTCACCAACAACGGCGTTACGTGATACAAATTGCGGGCTGTTCAGGATCTGCTGATAGTTTTGGAACTGGCCATCGGCACCATAACCCCAGAATATGTTGTTATAACGGTTGTCGTTATTGTTGTGCCAGTTAAGCTGTGAGTTGCCGTAGGCTGAATGTATTTTGCTAATCCACTTGGTGCGGGTATAACCGAATGTGCCTTTAACAATATAATTGAAGTCGCCGATATGGTAACGGTGGTTTAACTCAATATCGAAACCCTGAGCGCGATCGCTGTTAAGGTTTTCCTGCGGTAAACCGGCTCCTACTACACCCGGCAGGTTATCAGCACGGGTATCAAGCAAGCCGCTCCTGTCGCGCCTGAAAGCATCAACAGTTAAACCTAACAAACCATTCCAGGCCTGTAAGTCGATACCGGCGTTGTATGTTTTTGCAACATACCAGAAAATGTAAGGGTTGGCAATGCCACGGCTTTGCGCGCCGTTAACAAATGTACCGTCAAATACCGAACCAGGAGGCAGGCGGTTGTTATCACCATTAGCAGGGTAGTTATAACCGGTAAGATACTGATAAGCATTAAGACCGGCATCATCACCCAGTTTTGCATATGATAAACGGATCTTCAAGTCATCGATAAATGAAAGGGCTTTAGCATTTTTCCAGAACCCCTCTTGTGATACCCTCCAGCCTGCAGACGCACCCGGGAAGAAGCCCCAACGTTTAAGCGGAGAGTTTTTTGAACTCGCATCATCCCTGAAGCTAAACTCAACCAGGTATTTTGACTTATAATCGTAGTTTACACGACCAACAACTGACTTATTTACATAGTCATAAGGCCATCCGCCATCAACCGTAGCAGTTTGGTTTAAAGCGTTACCTGCCGATAGCTGATCTACAGGCAATGAAAGCTGACGCTGCGCGTTGAAGTTATCGCCTTTTTGCTCACCTTCTTCATAAAGTGCTAACGCGGTGATGTTATGACCTCCTTTAAATTGCTTAGCGTAGTTTAACGACAATTGCATTAAAGTACTTGGTTTTTCATAAAACTGGCGGGTAAGTGAACCCGGAGTTTGATTAGCTATAGCCTGGTAGCTATTGCTATTGGCATCATAGTTATACTGGTTGTATGAACGCTGATAGATCTTGTTACTTGAAAAATAATAATCATAGTTATACAAGCCCTTAGCACTTAAGCCAGGTACAAAAGGTACATTGTACGTTGCAGATACCGAAGACTGTAACCACTTGTTAGCAATTTGTTTGTAACCATCAACACTTGCATCGGCCATTGCAACAGGGTTTGAACCATCAACCTCGCCATTGTTCAGGTATGCCGGGTTGTTATTGGCATAGATGCTTTGAGTGGGTACCTGCCTCCAGAATGAACGGATAATCCACCAGGCATCCTGGTAAGGCTGATTTTTTTGCTCAATTGTACCGCTCAGGTTAACATCAACCGTAAGGTTTTTATTGATTTTAGTGGTAAGGTTCGAGCGCAGGTTATATTTCTTGTAGTTAAGATCACCGCTTCTGAAAAAGCCATCCTGATCTGTAATACCCATACTCACAAAGTAGCTGCTGTTATCGGTACCGCCTGTAGCGTTCAGGTTGTGCTGTTGCTGTGGTGCGCTGTTGGCGAAAACCGGGCTATACCAGTCAGTGCTTTTCTTTGTACCGTTTTTGTAAGCTGCAAAATCAGCATCAGTGTATTTCACTTGTCCGCCGTTAACGTTGTGCAAAAGCTGCTCGTTAACAAGGGTCATGAAATCAACAGCGCCAACAGGTTTTGGCATATACGATGGGATCTGCCATCCATAAGTACCGGAATAGTTAAGATCAACCGCTCCTTTTTTACCTTTTTTGGTAGTTACGATAACCACACCGTTTGCAGCACGCACACCATAAATGGCAGCCGAAGCGTCTTTCAGTACCGAAATACTTTCGATATCGTTTGGATCAAGACGGGTAATGTTATCACGCGGGATCCCATCAATAACAACCAGTGGGTTACCAAAACCACGGATATCGAAAGCATTGCTGAATGAGCCCGGTTCAGATGTGTTTTGCGTGATACGTACACCCGCAACTTTACCGGCAAGCATATTCAGCACGTTCTCGTTTTTGGTAGTCACAATCTCGCTGTTGGTAACCGATGCAACCGAACCTGTAACGGTGGCTTTACGTTGGGTACCATAACCTACCACTACCACCTCGTTCATGTTGGTAGCATTTGGCTGCAGCTTAATGTTGATTGTTTTTTGGTTACCTACGTTTACTTCCTGGGCAACGTAACCCAAAAAAGTAAATACCAGCGTTTGGCTTGGCTCGGCACTAATGTTAAACTGTCCGTTAACATTAGTGGTTGTACCGTTGGGTGTGCCTTTGAGCTTAACGCTTACACCGGGCAGGGGCTGCCCGTGCTCGTCATTTACTACGCCGGTTATTTTGCTCCCCTGAGCAAAAGCCGAAGTACACATGGCTAAAAATAAAAGGGCGGTTATGCAGCATTGAAGCATCCCTTTAATTTTAGCACGATAACGGACGCGATGGCATCCATCATAATTGGTAAAATTTTCGTACATAAATAATTGGTTAATGGGTTTATAACTCTTGCCAAAAAGGGAAGCAAAAACCATTAAACAGGGATGGTTAAACCCGCTTAATTTTTATCATGTTTTCCATTTGGCGGGACAATGATATAGCGGGTGGTATTAAAACAAGGGTTAAAAAAGGGGTTAATTCGGCTAAAATTTTATTAACCGTGCAAAAATTAACCGCTTTTTTAAGCGAATAGAAGGATAATAACGAAAAACCGCCGCAGATTTAGCGATAGCGTAACCTGTGGTGGCTTTTAACGAGGTGTATAAAAACATGTCATTGCGAGGCACGAAGCAATCGCACGGAAGCATGACCGCCGCTCTGTATAGCATGCGATTGCCACGTCGCGCCCACGCTCATTCTCGTTCTGCTCCTCGCAATGACATGATTTTTATCTGCTCAACAACTATTGGGTGGAACTATGTTTTAGTATTAAATGCCGAAGGCCTGTTTTGCTACGCAAAACAGGCCTTCGGCTAAAATTCCCCCTTTAGGGGGTTAGGGGGCTAAAACACCCGGCAAAGCAAACCTTTCAGATATTCACCTTCTGGAAAGGAAGCACGTACCGGATGGTCTTCGGGTTGATGGAACTGGTAAATGAACTGAACTTGTTTGCCGGCATCAAGCGCGGCCCAGGCAATAACCTGTTTAAAGGTTTCCATATCCATAGCACCAGAGCAGGAATAAGTAGCCAGCAAACCGCCCTCGTTAAGCAGCAGCATCCCTAAACGGTTTAAATCTTTATAAGCCCGCGACGCCCGGGTGAGTGCCGAGCGCGATGGCGCGTATTTAGGCGGATCGAGTACGATTACGTCAAACTTTTCGCCCTCATCCCTGAATTTACGCAACTGTACATTCACGTCTGATTTAATGGCTGTATGTTTGGTTGCATCCAATTTATTCAGTCTGATATTTTCCGCTAAAGTTTCAATGGCCAGGGCTGAGCTATCCACGCTGGTCACTGATGCCGCACCTTCTTTGAGGCTGTTCAGCGTAAAGCCGCCGGTGTAGCAAAAGCAATCCAGCACTTTTTTCTCCTTAGCGTGCATGGCCAAAACGTGGCGGTTATCACGCTGATCGCAATAGAAGCCTGATTTCTGGCCTTCGGTGATATTGATGCCGTAAATTACATTGTTCTCCAAAACCTCTACCAGTTCGGGTGGAGGACTACCGGCAAGCACTTTATTCTCCGCTTCGGCCAAACCCTCGTGAGCACGGGAAGCATTATCGCTTTTATCAGAGATGCTTTCAGGGTTAAGCAGCCTTTTTAGTTCATCTATAATAACAGGCATTACATTTTGAATACCTGAGGTAAGTACCTGTACTGCCAAATGGCCGGCATATTTATCAACAATAAGTCCCGGTAAATAATCAGATTCACTAAAAATGAGGCGGCAGGTATTGGTGCCGTTAGCCAGAATGCTATCACGGCTTTTTACGGCTGTCGCTACCTTTTCGCGGAACCAGGCTTCGTTTACCTGCACATCTTTGTTCCACTCCAACAGGCGCAACGTAACCCTCGACTGATCGTTATAAAAACCATAGGCCATAAATTCGCCCTGTGTATTTACCAGGCGCACCACATCGCCATTGGCGGGCTTGCCCTTTACTTTTTCAATCGCTCCCGAAAATACCCAAGGATGCCTTTGCAGCACTGCTTTTTCTTTGCCCTTCTTTAATATAACGTCAATCATGGGTGCAAAGGTAATAAAGCGCTGGCAATTTTGACTTTGTGGAAACGCGCCATCCATTTGCTGCGTATTTATGATATGGCTTCTAAACCTTGAAAATATTTTTACGTCATACACAATAATATCCGCATTAAAACATTTGGTATCTTAGATTCGAAAACTATAATCATGAAAAAAACTTACGTACTCCTGTTCAGTATGCTGATAGCATGCTGTTGTTTCAGTTCAAAATCATACGCTCAGATTCCCCGCATACCTGAAGCAAGCTCAACCCAAACCATTATCCAGGATTTCGGATTAGGAAAAGTAACCGTAACCTACTCCCGTCCAAATGTTAAAGACCGCAAAATATTTGGCGGCATTATCCCTTACGGCGAAGTTTGGCGCACCGGAGCCAATGCCGCAACTGTAATCACCTTTAGCGAGAAAGTTATAATTGAAGGCAATCCCGTACCCGCAGGTACTTATTCGTTATTCAGTATCCCTAATAAAAACGAATGGACCATCATCCTTAATAAAACTGTAAAACAATGGGGCGCTTACAGCTACAAGCAAGACCAGGATTTCCTGCGTTTTACTGTAAAACCTATCCGCGTAAGCGAAAAACGCGAAACCTTTACCATGGCCTTTGTTAATTCAACCACCAAATCAACCGACATGGTTTTGGTTTGGGACAAAACCGCGGCCTATATCCACATGGAAACCGACGACGACGCCAAAATCACAGCCAATATTGACGAGTTGATGAAAGGCGATCGTAAACCATATTATTTTAACGCCATCCAGTACTATTACGAAAACCATAAAGATGTTGATAAGGCATTAGGCTGGGTTTACGAAGCCGAAAAAATCGAGCCGAAAGGTCCGTGGTACAAACTATGGGAATCGCGCTTATTGTTACGCAAAGGCGATAAAGCCGGGGCCATTGCCGCTGCCGAAGCCGGTATAGCCTTAGCTAACGCCGATAAAGATGAAGAATACGCCCGATTGAACCAGGAAGCACTGGATCAGGCTAAGCAATAAGGTGATTGGGGATGTACGATTCCCCTCTTGAGAGGGGTGGAGGCGTGTGTTTCTGCGTTGATAAGCCACTCGGATAACACACCCCTGCTAACGCTCTCGCCTTCGCGCCCCCTCTCAAGAGGGGATTTTAGGATCTTAGCTAAATACAATACAAGGAACTCTTTTAGCAAAAAGGTGTCGTTTTATAATGAAACGACACCTTTTTGCTAAAAGAACCATTTTAATTGGCTTTTGTAAGCGGAGAATATTTATCAGGTACCATCACACTAATAACCCATGCGATTACGATGAGCAGAAGAGCACCGATAGCATTAAGCCACAAATAGGCAATTACATTATAATACCCCATAAGGCAGATCAATGCTTCGGTTATAATGGCAGCTATAAATACCGCGGTACCTTTTATCTTCTTGAGATAAAAAGCTACGATGAATACACCAAGAATGGTTCCATAAATATAGGAACCCAATTGATTTACCGCCTCCAGCAGGTTACCGATACGGCTGGCATACAATGCCATGCCGATACAAACCACTCCCCAAAATACAGTTGCCAGTCGAGATGCGTTTAGATAATTCTGATCCGTAGCATTTGGGTTAACTATACGCTTATAAATATCAACCACACTTGTTGAGGCCAGGGAGTTTAAAGCGCTGGCGGTTGAGCCCATAGAGGCCAGAAAAATAATGGCCATCAGCAAGCCGATCAATCCTTTGGGCAGATACTGCGTTACAAAAGTCAGGAACACATAATTGGTATCATTATCATCGGCCTTCGGGTTATTCTTCTTCATCAGCTCAATGGCATTTTGTCTGATGGTGTGGGCCTGCATATCGGCTACCTTTAGCTGGCCCTGCGCATGGTTAATTCGGTCTTCATTTTTACTGTCAATGGCCTTGATCAGCTCATCGGCCTTGATCTTTTTTTGTTCAAAAGCTTGGGTGTACTGCTGGTCGAGGTGATTGTATTGTGTGGCGTAATTGCTTTTTTGAATTTGCTTAACCTCGTACTGGTTAAAAAACATTGGCGGGCGGTTAAACTGGTAAAACGCGAATACCAGTACCCCTATTAATAGGATCAGGAATTGCATCGGGATCTTGATCAGGCCGTTCATGATCAATCCTAAACGGCTTTGCCCTACCGAGCTTCCGGTTAAATAACGCCCTACCTGGCTCTGATCGGTACCGAAGTAAGAGAGTTGTAAAAAGAAACCACCAATTAATCCGCTCCAGATAGTATAACGGTTATCCGGATCAAATTTCCAGTCTATTACGTTCATCCTACCCATTTTGCCGGCCATTCTAAGCGAACTCATGAAACTTACATTACCCGGAAGCAGGTAAACCACCAATACGCCCGCCAAAAACATGCCCATAAAAATGATGCTCATTTGCAGCAGCTGCGTATACGATACGGCCTTGCTTCCGCCGTAAACTGTATAAATGATCACCAGGCCGCCTATAAAAAGCGTGGTATAAACCGTATTGATGTTTAATATGGTTGAAAGGATGATAGATGGCGCGTAAATAGTAACCCCGGTTGAAAGGCCTCGCTGTACCAAAAACAGGAATGACGTAAGCGCTCGGGTTTTCAAGTCAAAACGCTGCTCCAGGAATTCATAGGCAGTATAAACCTTAAGACGGTGAAAAATGGGAACAAAGGTGATGCAAAGCACAATCATGGCCAGCGGCAAACCGAAGTAAAACTGCACAAAGCGCATCCCATCAGAATAAGCCTGTCCCGGCGCCGAAAGAAAAGTAATAGCGCTGGCCTGTGTGGCCATTACCGATAAGCCTACATGATACCAGGGCAAGGAGCGGTTGCCCATCAAAAACTGGTCGATATTTTTATTGCTACCGCTTTTCCATATGCCGTACAGCACTATAGAGAATATGGTAAGCCCTAAAACAATCCAGTCGGTTAAACTCATTCAAAGAATTTGGTAATGAGCCAGAATACGAAAACTAAAAAAACCAGCCATGCAGCAACAATGCCGTAAAACTGGTTCCAATTTTTTATAAATGAAGGGAGGTCAGGATCAGGCCTCTTCATTACGGCCACGAACTAACACGGCGATATATGCAGCAGCAGTTAACAAGCCTAAAACACCACCTACAAAAATCCAGGTAAAGCCTTTATCGATAATAAAACCAACGAATAAGCCGGTCACTAATCCAACCAGGTAGTATATGAAATCAAAGTTTTCTTTTTCTTCTTTATGGTGTCCCATGATGTTATGAATATGATTGCGGCAAAAATAGGTGATTAATTGAATTTTACCAACTGTTTATTTTGTAAAAGGATTATGTTGATAGGCAATTTATAATAATTATCAACAAACGTCATTGCGAGGCACGAAGCAATCCCAGATTGGCAGGTTCGCTCTGTGCAGTTTGGGATTGCTTCGTGCCTCGCAATGACGATAGTAGTATATTAATTTGTCCCGGTTGATGCTTTCGGTTTGCTCAGTAAGTTGATGAACAACCTGTATGCTCCGGGTACACCGGCGGGCAGCTCCCTGAAAAATGCCAGCGAGGTGTACACAAACCTGCCTTTGCCGTAATCGCCTACTATTAATGATCCGTTAAGCGGTTCTTCGCCTTTGTCATGCATTTGCAGAATAGGCTTATACTGCGGATCGATGTTGGTTACATAGTATAAACCACGTTCCTGGATCCATCCGCTGAAATCGTCACCGGTTATTTTATTAGGATAGTTCAGTACCGGGTTCTGCTGATCTAATATGGATATTTCGGCGTTTTCATCGGTAACCCTCCTGTTTACTACAGTAAACGGATAAGGGCCTATTTGTTTTACCACAATACCATTGTTGTTATTGTACTGCACCACCAGGTTGCCACCGTTTTTTACATATTCCAATAATTTAGGTTGCTGATAAGCAAGGCGCTCATTCACGTTGTAGGCCCGAACCCCGGTTACAATGGCATCGTATACCGATAAATCACCATTCATCACTTCATTTTCGGTAAGCAAATGCACTTCATAACCTACCTGGCGTAAAGCTTCGGGCATCTGGTCGCCGGCTCCGGCAATGTAACCTATCTTTTTACCGTTGGCTTTCAGGTCGAGGTAAACGAGTTTAGTTTGCGCGGGTGGGAACAAGGTTATAGCCGGCACATGATCATACCTGATACGGCGAAGGCTAAGCGAAAACGGTTTTCCATTGGCATTAACAACGGCTTCCAGTTCAACTACCTTTTGCTTGTTATCAGTAGGTGTAACCGTAAACGCTACCGACCATTCGTCATTTTTATCTTTATTGGTAAAATCAATCTTCTCCGGACTTATTTTAAAACCTGCTACCGGTTTAAGGCTGATGGTTCCGCTTGCTTTGGTAAAGCTTTTCAGGTTTAACAGCACCGTTTGCGCCTGTTGTGTACTGAAGATATAATCCTTATTGTCGATGTTTGCTGTAACCGGCGGGGTAATTTCTATAGGCTGATATACCTCTCCCCTAACCGGATCTACATATTTATAAATAATGCGGCGGTCGATATTTACCGGCTTACCTTCCACAATAAACTGGAAAGTAACTTTCGGTAGGTCGGGATTTTCGGGGTTACCGGCAAGCGTATTATCGGGCAGGGTATAAACGCCAACGGGGTGCGGTGCAGCTAACCAATAAGGTTGCGTTAAGGCAGATGCCGCGGCAGTGGTTTCAAAGGTCTGAACCTGGTTAAATGGCAATTCCTTGCTTTGCAACGCTAACGAACTGTCGTTAGCATCAATACTGTTTATTTTAACACGATAATTAAAACGGTTAATTACCTGCGCGCGTACATTTATTTTATCACCAAGCGAATAAGTTGGTTCGGTTGCGTAAGCCTCAAACCACAAACCGGCACATGCGGCAATGATGTTATTCAGTTCTTTAGTTTTCTGTTCGCGCCAATATATATCCGGAACTTTTTCAACCTTCATTAAAAGCTGAACCAACGCGGGCAATGATTTTTCGGGAGCCTCTGTTATAAAGTTTCTCTTGATGACATTTACAAGAGCGGCGATGGCATCACCATCCTTAACGCGTTTCCAGGTTGTGTTAACACCATCCATCAGGTCTTCCTGGGGTGCGTCACCCAAAATGGTTTTGAAAAACTCGAACGATTCGCCGCGTTGTTTAGCCGAACCGAAACCCTGGGTTTTGTGGTTGCTACGGCTTTCGGCAGCTATTTCGCCATAGCTTTTGCCCAATGTTGTGTTGTAAACTCCTACATCTATCTTAAACTGATCGGCGGCAGTAGTATTTGTACTACCAAAATTGAAGGTGTTCCACATCAGACGTTTGGCCTGCCATGGTTTTACATATTTTAACTGTTCGGGGTACCGGTTGGGATCAGCCGCAGCAGTAAAAGCCTCCTGCGCCAATATTGCCGATGAAGTATGGTGACCGTGACCACCTTCGCCGGTTGTAGGGAAACGGCAAATAATAACGTCGGGCCTGAACTTGCGGATCACCCAAACCACATCGCCCAATACTTTTTCTTTATCCCAGATCTTCAGCGTTTCTTCCGGCCCTTTTGAAAAACCGAAATCATTAGCGCGTGTAAAAAACTGTTCGGCGCCGTCAACCCTTCGGGCTGCCAGCAGTTCCTGCGTACGGATCAATCCAAGTAGTTCGCTTTGCTCATTGCCTATCAGGTTTTGCCCACCATCTCCACGGGTAAGCGACAGGTAGCCGGTGCGATAATGTTTTTCCTGCGCCAGGTAAGCAAGCAAGCGAGTGTTTTCATCATCGGGGTGTGCCGCCACGTACAGCACGCTGCCCAACACATCAAGCTTTTTTAAATTTTGCTGGATAGTGCCCAGATCAGTTGGCGGATTGGTTTGGGCATTTGATAAAACAGTTGCAAACAGCAATAATGCAATGAGGTAGATACGCTTCATAGCAACAAATATATTGAAAGATAAATATTCTGCATTTACTGTATCAACAATATAACAAAACCATTACTATGAGCATCAATCTGTTAAGATTTTTGACGATAACTATTAAATGTTTCAACAAACACTTTTAATTTTTATATTTTTCTTAAGTCTTGTCAAACAAATCTGTCATTCGATGGTAATCTTAATCAACTGATTAACTTTTTCTGCTTCAATCCGATACGCTTAATCAATCGTTTGATTAATTTTGTGCCGTTAAAACAATGGAAAAAGATAAAATAGATAAAAAAGACCACATCCTCGACGTAGCCGAAAAGGTGTTCGCGGATCTTGGTTATGACGGTGCCTCCACTCGTACCATATCGGGCGAAGCCGGTGTAAACATGGCTATGCTCAATTACTATTTTGGATCAAAAGAAGGGCTTTTCCTGGCAGTTTTTAAGCGTAAGATCGATTCGTTCCGCACCCTGCTGCAAAATATTGGCAGCGATGATAGCATGAACGCCTGGGATAAACTGGATAAATGCATTGACAATTATGTTGAGCGCATTATTGCCAATAACTGTTTTCAAAAGCTTATAAACAGAGAAGTATCCATGAACAAACGTGGTGATCTTACCGATAAGATCATCGAAATATTAATGGTAAACGTGTACGAGGTAAAAAGAATTATGGAAGAGGGCGTAAACAATGGCCTGTTTTATAAAGATGTTGATGTGCCTCTCGTAATAGCCACCCTATTCGGTACAAAAAATTATATCGTTAACATGCCACAGCTATCATCATTAATACTGGGACATGATATTCGTGATGAAAAGTTTATGGAAAATGAACTGAAACCACGCGTAAAAAAATACATGAAAAGACTTTTAAAAGCTTATTTAGTTAATGAACATGACAACTCCAAATAACAAAACCAATCACCTTAAACTATTAAAGCAGGTGTTACGGCCCGTTTTGCGTGGCAGTATCGCCCTCATAGTTTTAAGCCTGCCTTTTGCAGCCAATGCGCAAGACAGGACACTAACACTTGATGAGGCTATTAAACTTGGCCTTGAAAACAGCAAAACGTTAAAGCTATCAAACTCGAAGGTTGAGCAGGCTATTTCTGAATACAACCAGGCTAAAGATGAAGCACTGCCAACAGGTAAAGTAAGTTACGGTTACAACCACGCCGAAATTCCGGCCAACAGGCTTGCTTTGGGCGAATCAAGCTTTAATTTGCCTAACCGTGCCGACGCGTACCTTGGCATCCTTACTTTAAACCAAACCATATTTGCCGGCGGTAAATTGAAATATGCCCGTCAGTCAACAGACCTGCTTACACAGGTGGCCCGTTTGGATATAGAGAATGATAAAGACCAGATTGTTTACGATATCATCAGCTCGTACTACAATCTGTACAAAGTATTGCAAAGCAAAAAAGTAGTAACACAAAACTTAACTACTGTTGATGGTCAGATTAAACAGGCACAACGCTTTTTTGAACAGGGCCTGGTAACTAAAAACGATGTATTGCGTTTTCAATTGCAACGCTCAAACATTGAAGTTAACGGTGTAGACCTGGAAACTAACCGTCGTATCATCAACTATAACCTGAACGTATTGTTAGGTTTACCTGAAGGCACACAGTTAAATATCGACCAGATTACCGAAGCCGACAGGCAGGTAGCTCCGCTTACTGCTTACCTTGATACAGCAATGGCTGTTCGCCCTGAGTTTAAGCAATTCGCGCTACGCAGCCGTGTTGCCGAAACCAATATCAAAAGCATTAAAGCTAATGAATTGCCAACTTTAGGTGCTTCAGTTGCAGGTTATTATGTTGATGTTAACGCCAATCCTATCCCTAAAAGCGGTAACTTCATCACTCCACTATCGGCCGGCTTAACACTGTCATGGAACTTCAGCTCATTGTGGACAAACAAAAACAAGGTAAAAGAAGCCCAGATTCAGAGCCAGCAGGTTGATATCAACAATAGCATCACTACCGACCGTGTAAAAGACGAGGTTAACCAAAGCTATCAGAACTACACCCAGGCATTGGAGAAGATCAAACTTTTACAAACAGCTATTGATCAGGCGGGTGAAAACAACAAGATCCTCGAATCAAAATACAAAAGCAACATAGCATCAGCTACAGACAGGGCCGATGCAGAAACATTGCTTTACCAGGCACAGATCAACTTAGAATTGGCTAAAGCCGATGCTGGTCTGGCTTACTATACTTTACAAAAATCAACTGGAAAAATCAACAAATAATAATACCAAACCTTTTAAATAAAATGGCAAAGGAACAAGAAACACCGGAACAACCGAAAAAGAAAAACAAAGTTATCCCCATCATATTAGGCATTGTACTTATTGGCGGCGTAATTTTCGGTATAAAAGAATACATCTACTTCAGCAAACACATTGATACTGATGACGCTCAGATCGATGGCGATATCAGCCCTGTAGTTGCCCGCGTTGGCGGATATGTTGATTCAATTTATTTTGAAGAAAACACCCACGTAAATGTTGGTCAGCCGTTGGTTAAAATTGATGACCGCGACTATAAAGTAAAATTAGAGCAGGCCCAGGCTGCACAAGTTGGCGCAAGCGCTGGTATCAATGTAAACCAGTCACAGATCTTCGCTAACGAAGCAAATTCTGCTGGCGCTAAAGCTCAGGTTGCATCAAACGCTGCCCACTTAGAGAAAGTACAAAAAGATTACGACCGTTATGCCAACCTGGTAAAAGACGGATCAGTAACTCAACAACAATTTGACCAGGCCAAAGCCGATCTTGATGTTGCTAAAGCTAACTACAAAGCATCACAGGATCAGTACAAAGCTGCTGTTCAGCAAATTGGTACAACCCGCAGCCAGTTAGCAGTTACCCACACAGGTGTATCACAAAGGCAGGTTGATATTGATTATGCAAAATTGCAATTGAGCTATACTTTAGTTAAATCGCCTGCAAGTGGTTTAGCATCTAAAAAGAATGTACAGTTAGGTCAGCTGGTACAGGCTGGTCAAACTTTGTTTTCAATTGTGAATGACAATAGCCTTTACATTACTGCCAACTACAAAGAAACTCAGCTTACCAACATCAAAAACGGTTTAAAAGTGGAGATTGAAGTTGACGCTTATCCTGATATGAAACTGGAAGGCCAGGTTTACAATTTTTCACCTGCTACAGGCGCTAAATTCTCCCTGCTTCCTCCGGATAACGCTACCGGTAACTTCGTAAAAGTTGTACAACGTGTGCCAGTAAAAATTAAAATTAACGGCACTAAAGAAGAGCTTGCAAAATTACGCCCTGGTATGAGCGTAAACGTATCAGTAATTAAAGAATAATATTATGGCTGAAACTGGCTTTAAAAAGTGGATCATCACCATTACTGTGATCACAGCTTCGCTACTGGAGCTGATTGATACCACTATCGTTAACGTAGCGTTGCCTCACATACAGGGTAACCTTGGCGCAACCCTTGAGGATGTGGCCTGGGTAGTTACCGGCTATGCGGTAGCAAACGTAATCATATTGCCCATGTCGGGATGGCTGGGCGGCCGTTTTGGGCGTAAAAACTATTTCATGGCATCTATCATCGTGTTTACCATTGTATCATTTTTATGTGGTAACGCGCACAGTATGGATGAACTGGTATTGTTCAGGATATTACAGGGTATTGCCGGTGGCGGTTTAATTTCAACCGCCCAGGCTATATTGCTTGAAACCTGGCCTCGTGAGCAAATAGGTACTGCAACCGCGTTATTTGGTTTGGGAGCGGTTGTAGGCCCAACAGTAGGCCCTACTATTGGTGGCTGGATTGTTGAAAACTACTCATGGCCATGGATCTTTTATGTGAACATACCTGTAGGCGCTTTAGCGGCATTTTGTACTTACACCTTTGTGAGGGAAACCCCCAAGGATGCCAAAGGCAAACCTGTTGACTGGTGGGGTATCATCCTGCTGGCCATAGCGGTAGGCAGCTTACAAACCGTACTTGAAAAAGGTGAAAGTGAAGACTGGTTTGCAAAAACATACATCCTGGTATTAACCATCACTGCTGTATTAGGAACGATACTGTTCATCTGGCGCGAAATGAGCACGGAGCACCCGATTGTGAATTTCAGCATTCTCCGGCACCGAAGTTTTGCGGTGGGGATGTTTACGTCCTTTATTCTCGGGTTTGGTTTGTACGGATCGGTGTTTGTGTTCCCGGTGTTTTGTCAAAACCTGCTTGGGTTTAACGCCCAGCAAACCGGTGAGTTGTTGTTCCCGGGTGGTTTGTGTACCATTGTGATGATGCCATTTATAGGCAAGATGCTCAACAAAGGCATACCGGCCCAATTTATGGCCACAGCTGGCATGTTCCTGTTTTATGTATTTACACATATGCTGAGCGGCTCAACACTTGCTACAGGCGAAAAAGATGTATTAGTACCTCTATTGATCCGTGGTGTAGGTATGGCCTTATTATTCGTGCCGCTTACAACACTGGCCATGGCCGATTTGAAAGGCCCTGAATTAGGCCAGGGATCTGGTTTGAACAATATGATGCGTCAGTTGGGTGGTTCATTTGGTATTGCTACACTGACTACTATCATCCACATTCGTCAGGGTGTACACCGCAGTAACCTGCTGGTAAACATCAACCAGTACAACAACCCTTTCAATGATCGTTTGAATATGCTTACCCAGGGCTTCATGGCTAAAGGTAAATCAATGATTGATGCTACCCACATGGCTTATCAGGCTATTGAGGGCATGGTTACAAGGCAAACGCTGTTGTTAACTTATGACGATGCTTACTGGATTTCGGGATTGGTGATGTTGTTTTCGATACCGCTGCTTTATTTGCAGCCGTTCAAAAAGCTCAAAGCCGTTGCGGATTCGCACTAAAACGATAAAAGCCGTTCCACTATTACCGGAACGGCTTTCCCCAAAAAAAATTAACAATTAAAATTTAAGTTACTCGCCCTGCATAAACAACATATTTAAATATCGCGACCAGGGTTTGTTTAATCTTAAGGTATAAATTTACTGGTTTTTAATTAATAAACGCAAATTTTATTGGGCAATAAAATACTATTTATGAAAAAGGCATGAAATTTTATTGTTTCATGCCTTTTTTACTTTTAAAACAAGTTAAGCTTGTTAAAATATAACTTTCCCTGTAGCTGTTATTAACGATGCTATACGTACCGCATCAAAAATACGCTCTTCGGTAGTGCCTAATTTAATCAATGAATCTTCGTGAGCGTTCACGCACATTTCGCAACCGTTAACTGCAGACACGGCTAAACTGGCCAGTTCAAAAAACTCTTTACCGGTAACAGGTTTCATCATCAACTGCATACGGATCCGTGCAGGGATCTGGGTATACTTTTCTTTTTGAGTAAAGTGCCTGAAACGGTAAAACACATTGTTTGATGCCAGCAATGAAGCACAACCAACAGCTTCGCCAACTTCGGCATCGGTAGCTTCGTTGTCTTTAGCGTATTTGGTAAAGAAGTTGGTAAGCGGTACGTTATTGTTATTTACAGCTGTAGCCAAACCAAGTAGCGCACATTCTTTATTGGTTAAATGTGCAGAGGTAAGGGTGCTGGTAAAATTCAGCTTCAGATCACGCAGATAGCGTGAGTCGCCTGTTTCCAAAAGTGTAAGGCTTGCGGTACGGTAATTAATATCTAATCCGATACTCTGGAGTATCTCCTGGATTACTTCGGTACTTTCGTTCATGTTTTTCGGGGTTATTTTTTTATTGTAGAGACGCTTAATTGCGTCTCCTGCATGAAAATCAATATCGCTAAATAAAATTGCTTGTCCTTGGGAGAGACGCATGTGATGCGCCTCTACATCAAAACAGCTTCTGCCTTAGGTTTTTAACTATTGATCTTCAGCTTAAAAAAGGGTGTAAAAAATCCCCGCACCGGAATACAGTACGGGGACAATTATCTGTTATACGATTATACAGTTAAAGTTTCCTGACCTTTTTCCCAGTTGCAAGGGCAAAGCTCGTCAGTTTGTAAACCGTCAAGTACGCGTAATACTTCTTTTACGTTACGGCCAACGCTCAGGTCGTTAACTGATACCCAACGGATGATACCTTGTGGGTCAACGATGAAAGTAGCACGGTAAGCGATTTTTTCAGTTGGTTCTAAAATACCCAGATCTTCAGCTAATGATTTTGAAGTATCAGCAAGCATAGGGAATTTCAAATCACGCAAATCGTCGTGATCTCTTCTCCAGGCAGCGTGAACAAACTCAGAGTCGGTAGAAGCACCGATTAAACGGGTTTCACGGTCGCGGAATTCGCCAAAGTTTTTGTTGAATTCAGCAATTTCAGTAGGGCAAACAAAAGTAAAGTCTTTTGGCCACCAGAACATTACAGTCCAAACGTTATCATCGTTGGTTAAATACTCAGAAGTAAGGGTTTCAAACTCTTTACCTTTTTCAAGGCTTACTACTGCTGTTTTAGAAAATTCAGGGAATTTTTGTCCTATCGTTAACATATTTTGATATTTCTTTTAATGTTTATGCAAATATAAAAATTTTAGGCCGCCTCCCGAATACTAATATTCTATCATATATAGATTTTGGCTATATATTTCATTTTAAATATAGTTAACTTTTATAGGTCTGTTTATTAACGCTTTAACAGCTTTTGCTATTTCAAAAAATGCGCTATCTTGGTTGTATGAAAACCAGACCTATCCTTATTATTGCGGTGGCTGTTATTGTTTTGGCAGTTGGCGGGTATTTTATTTTCCGTGGAAAACCCAAACAGTCAACCAGCAGCAATGAAATAAGTAACTTTTTAAAAGCATTCAAAGCTCAGGTTATAAAAGGCAATCGCGATTCATTGATGAGTTATTTTGCCGATAAACAAACATCTGAACCTATAAATAAATTAATAACAACCCTAATCAACAAACAGCAAAAAAGCGACGAAGAAGATGTATCTTTTAACATAGAGCTGAATGTAGAGCAAGCCGAAATTACACAGATCAATCCTCAACTCGCCACAGCTGTTGTTCCTGTTACCTTTAGCGAGCAGCATCTGGATACAAGGCATTCCGCCATAACTTTTGCCATTCAAAAAAACGAGCAAAACAAACTTAGCATCTACCAGGCAGATGCTCGTAATTTCATGAATGATTATATAGCTTACCGTAATACCGCGTGGGCGAAAAAATATACAGATAAAGAAATTTACAGCCCGGAAACACTGAAAGCATTCTTAGATGCAGGCAATTTATTCGCTAAATATGATAGCGTAATATGGTTTACCCATTTAAAGAAACAGACATACTTTTATGTAGTAAAGGGGAAATGGGATTATTATAACTTAATGAAGGATACTGCCAAAACATATAAAATGGGATTAATCGGCCCCGATTATAAAGAAGTAATCCCTGCTGAATATGACCTTATTCATAACATAAGCGGCACGTTCCCTGATCTTATTGAAGTTGAAAAAGATCGTAAGCGGGGTTTTTATGACCTTAGTGGCAAAGTTGTAATTCCCGTTGAATATGACCAGATATTTCCGGTTAATGATACCGAAAACCTTGCCGCATTAAGAAAAGGCGATGAGTACTTTTGGTTAAAAAACGACTTTTCTGTGTCCGAAAAAACCGAGGTTAAAATCAGTGAGCTGTTTTCGAAACTTAAGCAACCAAACTCATTTACATTAACCAAGAGCCCGGCCGGTGATATTACCGAGTTTAACTCGCACGAGCAGCACGGCAGCATTTATCTTCCTCCTTCATATCTTGTTGATCTCGGGTTGATTCGAAAAGTGCATGAATTTAAAAACCCACTGCGTAAGCATGTTGACTTTGTAGCTACAAGTTCGCAGTATATAGTAAAAGCAAGAGCGTTGCCGGTAAAAGTATCCGCCGAAAACAACAGCTGGTTGCAAACGGCTTATTATTCTATTCGCGATTATTTTATAGGTGGCCGCGCCGAATTCTATGATACCAATAATATAGTACTGATAGATAACAAAAACAACAAGATTTATAGCTATGAAATCAACACTGATATTAACTCCGAGGAAGGTGGGGGCGAATTAAGCGGAAGCTGCAATGAGTATAATATCAATGCAACCAGCGATTCGCTACTGGAGGTAAAAGTTACAACCACTGCCAATATCGAACTCTATAATCACACCTTTATTGATGAGCTGCCCGTATTTCATTTCCTAAAAATTGAGAATGGCAAAGTAACAGAAGCCATGAACACAAAAAGGGTGTTCGCTTTTACAAAATACCAAAAAATGGACGACCATTTTATCAATGGATGTTACGTTTACGGTAAAGTTGTTGACGGAAAATATAAAACTTCAGGTGGAGGGCCAATTTCATCCGAAACATTAAGGTATATGAAAAACGAGATCTATGCCGATTATAATTACAAGTTTAAAGACAAACGCTGGACGGATGTCTTCTCGCAGCAGTTTTATGACCGTTATAAACCAGAAAACGTTAGTGTTCAGGATTCACTTACCGAGATTGATAAGTATAATATCCAGTGGATTGATCAGAAATTGAAAGCCATGCCGGTTATACAACCAAAGGTACTTGCTGCTAAATGAGTGTCACAGGCCGCATATTAAGATATTTTGCTTTTTTCTGGGTATTTGTGCTTTGCGCTGGCACATTTATCCAGTATTGGAATTTTAATACCGATTCCTACTTTCTGCATATCAAACAAAAAGCCGTTGAAACCGGATGGTACCTCCCTGCCTTTTATTGCCATATTATAGGTAGCAGCGTAATCCTGCTTGCCGGCTTTTTCCAGTTTTCAAAAAAAGTGTACAATAACAAAGCGCTGCATCGTGCATTGGGTAAGCTTTATATATTTGGTGTGCTATTTTTTGCCGCGCCGGGCGCTTACATCATGACGCTTTTTATAAACCGGGGCACGGGTGTATTTATATCTTTTTTATTGCAGAACACGCTGTGGGTGGCTTTTACCCTGGCTGCGTTTCTGCTGGTTAAAAAAGGCAGGATTGACGAGCATATCAAAATGATGAACCGGAGCTATGCACTCGCCTTCGGCGCGGTTACTTTACGTTTTTATATCTGGCTGTTTACCGTTTGGGGTAACGGTGTAAACTTTGAAAATAATTACCTCATCATATCCTTTTTAAGCTGGGTGCCTAATTTGCTTTTGGTTGAGGTTATAAATAGGTACGGCAGGAAGCCGATTATGGCGGGATAAAGGATTTAAATTAAAACGTCATTGCGAGGTACGAAGCAATCCCAAACTATACAGAGCGGCTCTGCTCATCGGGGATTGCTTCGTACCTCGCAATGACGGGTATAATTTAAAGCCCTCCCCTTTGGGGAGGGTTGGGTGGGGTTTAACTCACACTCGTTACCGTTTTTTTCAACTCTGTTTCCAGGTTTTGAAGCTCGGTGTTCAGCGTACGACGGTTGGCTGTACCTTCGTCGTGAATGCGTTTTACCTCGGTAAGGGTTTCAATGAGGGATGAAGTGGTCTTTTTTAGGGTATCTAATGATACTACTGTTTTCTCATTTTCGCGGGCTACGTCAATGCTGTTTTGTTTCAGCATTTCGGCATTCTTTTGTAAAATGGTGTTGGTAGTATCAGAGATCTTTTTCTGCATCTCCACGTTTTCTTTCTGGCGGTTAAGCGCCACAGCTATGGTAAGCTGGTTTTTCCAGACCGGGATGGTGGTTGATACGATAGATTGCGCCTTTTCAGCAATGGTGGTATTGTTATTTTGCACCACACGGATTTGGGCCAGCGATTGCAGCATAATAAAGCGTACCACTTTCAGATCGGCAAGACGCTTATCCAAACGGTTCACAAAATCGCGCAGATCGGCTATTTCATAATCCTGGTAACCTGTTGGGTTACCATCCATCACTGCCAGCTTTTCGTTAAGCTCATTGTATTTGAGCTGCCCGGCAATGATCAGGTCTTCCATTTGTTTAATATAGGTAATGTTGCTGTCAAACATGGTTTGCAGCGAGCTATTATCCTTTAACGAGTTAACACGACCGGCTTTGATCTTATTGGTGATCTTATCAATGTTGTTAACCACGGTATCATACTTCTGGAAAAGCTTTTTGGTATCAACAACCAGCTTTTTCATGAAGGGGATATGTGATATAAATGAGGTAAACGCGTTTTGGTTAAGCTCATCAACATCAATATAATTAAGTTCGGTAAGCAACTCGTTAATCAGTCCGCCTACCTCGCCCGAGTTATAGGTACGTACCGAAGTAAGGAAGTTATTGCTGTATTTCTCCATTGAGTTTTGTACCTCAACGCCGTAGTTCAGTATCGAGTTAACATCAGCCGGATTGATATCCTTACCCATTTCGCCATACTTTTGCAGATCCTGGTTTGGTATGGCATCAAGGTTTACATTACCCTGCTTATCTACCTTCATAGGCACGTTGCTGGCCGGTGAAGCTGCCGCCGGAATATCCAGGTTGGTTGGAGTGATCAGCGGTGGTATATTCAGATTTAGTTCATCATTGTTTGGTGCACTTTCCATAATCTTATTTTAATTATTTAGTAGTACTTAATTTGTTCATGTTAAAAGCCATCCGACTTAAGACTAATGACTTTAAACTATTATAAATACGTTGCAGTTACCGTTTTTACGGTTTCTTCCAGCTTGCGGTCGCGGGTTGGCTCGCCAATGGCATTGAATTTCCACTCGCCGTTCTTTTTGTAAAACACACCCATCACCATAGATACGTGACCAGCAAAATCTTTGCTATGTGCAATATCATAGGTAGCGAAGATTTCGTTAACGCGGGTTGGCGTACCTTCGTAAATACGGATAGAGGCAAACGGGATAGTACCAAAATCCTGCCCGCGGAAACTGTTTAAAACAAAGGCCACATAGGTAACAGTTGGGCTTAAAGTACCAAAATCTACCGTGATCACCTCGTTATCCAGCCCGTCGTTACCCGCCATATCTCCGGTTAAATCATCACCGCTGTGCCTTACAGAATGATCTTTTGAACGCAGGTTACCAAAGTAGATCACATCAACCAGGCGTTTGCTTTCATCATATAAAATACAGCTGGCATCAAGGTCAACCGCTTCTTTTGTGGTACCAAAACCAAACAGGCCTTTCTTTTCGATAGCACCCCAGTTTATACCAACGCATACATTCTGCAATTTGCTGCCGTTACTTTTTTCAAGGCTGATACGCTGCCCTTTTTGAAGATTAATAGCCATAATTTTTAGTTGTATTTGTTTAAATAATCCTGCAAGCCACCTTTCATGCCAGCTCCTACAGCTTCAAATTTCCAGTTATTATCTTTTTTGTAGATGCGGCCAAACTCAACGGCGGTTTCTATCGAAAAATCTTCTTCCAGCTCGTATTTCAAAATATCGACATTGGTAGCCGAATCAAAAATACGAACGAAAGAGTTACGTACCTGCCCAAAATTCTGGCGGCGGCTTTCGGCTTCATGGATAGTTACAACAATGCAAATTTCGGTAGCACGCGGATCGATCTTTGACAAGTCAACAATGATCTGCTCATCGTCGCCATCGCCGGCACCGGTCAGGTTATCGCCGGTGTGCTCCACGGCGCCATCCGGAGATTTTGGGTTATTATAGAAAACGAAAAATTCGTCGGCCAGTATTTTTTTGTTATCGCCCATGATGAACACCGAAGCGTCGAGGTCAAAGGCCGAGCCTGTTGATGAGCTGTTTGTATCCCAACCAAGGCCTATAGTAAATTTAGGGGCACCAATAGTTTCCCGTTGGCCTTTTTGCAAGTTAATTGCCATGCTGAATTAGTTTATTGTTGTTTATTAATAGGTTTTGTTTAATAAAGTTTAAGTTAGGCGCATAGGCTTCAATGGTATGATAACCGTTACCCAAAGCCATATCATATAGCAAGTTTATGAAATTGCTGTCTTGATCGTGTATAAAAATGCAAAAACTTTCTTGATCGTAATTTAAGATGTACTTCACTATACGGGTGTTGATACAAAAGCTGGCCCCCTTAATGATATCATTTAAATGAAAGATGTTTTTAACATGGTGATAATTGAGATAGTTCTCAATATTGGGATGAATGTTTTTGTTCACCAGTTCGGCAAAGTACAGCATGTAAATGTCGTTCTGTAAGCCATACTCATCTACCATTTTCATGATCATGCGCTCATGGCTTCCGGTTATCTTGATATCATCCAAAAACAGCAGCGTTTTGCCGATCAAAAAATCCTTATCAATATGAAACGAATCGTTACCGATCAAATTAATCCTTTGCTCGGCATCCAGTTCGCCATAATCTTCCTTATAGGTTATGGTACGATGTACTTTGGTTTCCTGCACTACAGGGTAACCATGATGGGCCTGCCAGCGGTTAAGTCTGCACACAAAATGATTTTTCATGGCAAAAGTAGCCGTAGGAATAAACGAGTACGGGCTTGATATCACTACGATCTGTTTCTCTATTGGCTGTTTGGCAAGGACTTCATTAATGAAGCCATCGGCCAGGTCGGTACCGAAATAGCGGGATACTTCAGCATCGCCAAATTTAAAACGACTGTAATCATCCGCATCGAAACCGAAATGAGTAGCGCTGTTGATGTGATGTAAAGAGTAGGTAGCTTTCATAAACTTAATAAGGTTAAAATAGATAAGTTGTTTGAATTGATGAGCAGGCTGTTGAGGCCTGCATCATTAGCCCCTGCTATATCTGCGGCCGGGTTATCGCCTATATGTATAATACCCGATGGGTCTATTTGCTTTGGTTTATTACAATCTTTAACTTTTTGCACCATCAGGTTAAACAATTCCCGGTTAGGCTTCGACATCCCTTCCTCGTCCGAATAGATCTGGAAATTAAAAAAAACATCTAAGCCCAGCTTAACCATCACCTTGCGAAGCGTCTGCCCCTTTATAAAACCCGTATTGCTTAATATACTCAATGAGCAATCGCCTTTTTGTTTTAGATGCTGTAGCACCTCAATTGTTACAGGCGAGTAAAGCACCGGCAGGTAATAGAACAGCAACGTTTCCATATCGGCATAAAGCTTATCAATGTTAACATCAGCAAGTGGATATTGGTTATCATTGATGGTACTGATCACCATGAGGTACATTTCATCAGCGTCGATATTTTTTCCGGTACGCTCGTTCACGGCATTACACATCAGATCAACCTGGCGAAAAGCCCTTGCAACGTCATCGATACTTTTACCCGCCGGGTTAAAATCCCGGTGAAAAATCTTGGTACGTTCTATCTTAAAGTACGGATTTGATTTGATCAGCGTAAGCCACAGGTCAAATGAATAGTGCTGGTACATTTATTTTTTTAGGGAGATGTTTATTTAAAAGCGTCATTGCGAGGAACGAAGCAATCCCCAATTGACAGGTCCGCCCTGTATAGTTTGGGATTGCTTCGTTCCTCGCAATGACGTTCTTTTTATTGTTCTTTCCTTAATAGCTCCGGAGCAACTCCGAAAGACTATCAGTAGTATGCGGATCGCCAATAGCACGGAACTTCCAGGTGCCGTCTTTACGGTATACTTCTGCAAAAGTCATGGAACACATGCCGTTATAAGTTGAATCACCAGAAAGACTGAATTTAGCGATCTCCTTCCCATGACTATCAACCGCGCGGATGAAAGCATTCTCTACCATACCAAAGTGCTGATTATTTTTGCGCCCCTGGTAAATAGCCACCAAAAACAGGATACGATCATATTTCGGGTCGAGCGCATCAAGCTTTACGATGATCTGCTCATCATCACCATCTCCTGCGCCGGTACGGTTATCTCCCGTTAACCAAATATGGCCTGATGGATGGCGCATAGAGTTAAAGTAAATCACATCGCCTTCAAACATATTAATGGTACGACCATTAGCCGTTTGCTTGGCATAACCACGATTGGCTACTTTACCATTTTTATCTAACAAAAACGCTATCGCATCCAGATCGTACTCAGCTTCTTCTGCACCGCCAAATAGCTTACCCAAAAAGCCTCCGCCATGGGTTTTACGTACATCCCAGCCTAAACCAATAGTTACTGACGACAGGTCGAAACTTTCGCCTTTATCATTTTTACGAAGGTCGATAGTTTGACCTTTTACCAAATTTATAGCCATTGCCTTATTTGATTATTTGCCCTTTGAAATATTTACTTAAAAAGAAGGCCAGGTCCTCTTTGTAACCAACGCCCGATGCCTCAAATTTCCATGCGCCACCACGTTTGTACAACCTGCCAAACTCGATAGCGGTTTCGATAGAAAAATCTTCGCCCAGTTCGTATTTACAAACCTCGGCACCTGTTTGGTTATCTAATATACGAATGTACGAATCACGCACCTGACCAAAATTTTGACGACGGGCCTGCGCTTCATGAATAGTTACCACAAACAGGATCTCCTGGATGCGGGTGTCAACTTTAGTCAGGTCTACTATGATCGATTCATCGTCACCACCATCGCTGTTACCGCCTGTTGGATCATCGCCAGTGTGGTGAACCGATTGCTCAGGTGAATCGACATTATTATAAAACACAAAAAATTCATCCTGCGGTACCAAACGGTTGGCGTCGATCATGATAGCCGACACATCAAGATCGAAATCATAACCTGTACCTTCGTTTGGGTTCCAGCCCAAACCAACTGTCATTCTTGAAAGGCCGATATCTATTTTCTGCCCTTTTTGTAAGTTAATAGCCATTTTAGTATGTGTTATTTTTAGGTGAAACCTGTATCGCCTATTGGGTTTTGCGCGGCATTGCAGGTATTGGCCGGTGACAAACCGGCAATTAAACATTTAATCTAAGGTAGATGTTTTATCGAGGTGATATTGTAAAATTTGTCTACACATAAATAAGACAACGGGAGGCTTCGGTTGTTACAGGGAAGAGGGGAGAAATTTATCTATAATAACCGTCATGCTGAACTTGTTTCAGCAACTCACATACTGAGCAGCATGCATAGTTTGATCTGCATGTGGGATCCCGAAACAAGTTCGGGACGACGGCGTAATACGTTGGTAATTAATGGACTCCAAACTTCATCCACACAAAATACCCTACCCAAAGCAGGATATTGGAGTATACACCGGCCAGCACATCATCCATCATTACACCTAAACCACCGCCAAGGTCTTCCATTTTACGCACGCCAAGCGGCTTAACAATATCAAAAAAGCGGAATAACACCAGTCCGGCTAAAAGGAAGTATAGATTGGCAGGAATAAAGAGCATCGCTATCAGCATTCCGGCAACTTCGTCAATTACTACGCGAGAGCTGTCTTCGCCCCAATCCGGTTCAACTTTATTACCTACATAAACACCAAGCGCGGTAATAAATATGGTAATAGCCAGCAAATACCAGGGGTTTTGCAAAGCCGGACTTTGCCATAACAGCCAGATAAAACCACAGGTAACAATGGCGGCATAAGTACCCCCACCCTTCAAAAACCCAATGCCAAAAATGGATGCTATTGTTTTATTTAAGAACATTTGTTTAATAATAATCAATTTAATTACTCTGAAAGAGCGAAGTTCCTACTCCCCTCTTGAGAGGGGGCGCGATAGAAATGAGTGATAGCTGGGGTGTGTTTCTTCTGCGTTGTTTTCGCTTGGTTAAACACACCCCTCCGCCCCTCTCGAGAGGGGACTCGCATATGGCCTACACTTTTACTGCCAACTTAAAACTGCCAACTAAACGCTACTGTTTATCCAATACATCCTCGGCAGCCTCGGCAACTTCTGGCTCAATGGTGTGCCTTTTAGGGAAGTTGAACAGCAGCGAGGTAAGAACAGGGATAATAAATATAGCTACGGTAAACACCGAAGTGAAAATATCAGCGCTTTCGCCTTCCATTAGTTTTGAAAAGCCGGATTCCGGGAAAAAGTGAACATATAATGATGATGACAGTTTAATCCCCAACACGCCTATCACTACAAAAGCTACAGTTTCCAGGAAAGTAAATTTCTCCATTAGCTTCACGAAGGCCTGAGCAACAAAACGCATAGCCAGGATCCCGATGAACACGCCTATATAGATCAACATTTTATGATCGGTAAAAGCCACTGCCGCGAATACGTTATCAATAGAAAAGGCAAGGTCCATCAACTCCACTAAAGCAATGGTGGCCCACAAATTACCTATCAAACCAACGGTTGAGCGGTAAAGCCAGTTTTTGTTTTTATCAACAGACTCGTCTTCGCCATCACCATCACCGGCAGATAATTTGCCTTTAAAATAGTTAAAGCATAAATAAATGAGGTAAAGACCGCCAAGTGGTTTCAACCACCAAACAGATACCAGCCAGGCAGCTAAAAACAAACAAACACCACGCAGAATGTATGCGCCCATGATGCCATAGCGTAACGCCTTTTTTCGTTGGTGCGGAGGCAGGTCGAGCACCATGGTGGCCAGCACGGCAGCATTATCAACAGAGAGCAAGCTCTCAATAACAATCAGGTTTAAAATGATCAGGACGCCGGCCTTCAGGTCGGGGCCGAGGATGTAATGTAAAAACTCCATAAATTATATGATATCGGTATTAAGCATTGCTTTTAAAATATTGGCCTGCACATCAACATCGCTCAGGCTTTGTAAAAAGTTGATGTCGGCTATTTTTTTATAGTTTTCGGCTAACAGGGATTTTATTTCGGGCGGCATGTATGATTTCATGGTTACAACATCACTTTGCAGCTTATCTATTTTATCCTGCAGTTCATGCGCCAGTTTTTCCTTTTTAGACAGACTACTATTATTCTCTACGCCCGAAAGCTTTGTTACGTCGCAAAATAGGAATAAATTATTGGCAGGCGAAAACAAAAAGTAGCGGTCTTCATCCATAAACTTATACACCTCCAGTATCAGGTTTCCGGCTTTCAGTCCACAGTAAAACTCGGTACGGAACTCGCGTTTTAATAATACACCCATCAATTTACGCTGAATAATAGCGTTGGTATTATGATAGGTATCGTTATAGTTGTACTGCACCAATTCATTATATAGTTCCGGCGTTATGTTGTAAAAGAAATCGGAACCGTAGCGCAGACTAAACGCGTTGATATTTTTTGAGAACGGATAATCGGATGAATTATCAGAAAGTACCTGGTAAAGTTTCCGCAGCGAAAGGTTTACCTTCAGCGCCTGCCTTTGCCGGTCAATCTTAAAATCCTGCTCGGTGAGCATGTTGTCGTCCATCTTATCAATCATCTCTTTGGTAAGCTGGATCTCATCAAGCACAAGGCTCACATTGTTTTCATTGTTCTTTTTGATCTTCCGGAGCAGATCTACCAGGCTGGTAGTAAACTGTACATGGAAAAGCTCCAGCTTATTGATATCGATCTCGGGATTGGTTTCAAAAAGCTTGTGAATAACCTGGGTACGCAGGTAGATCTTGTAAATGAGGTCCTCTTCAAAAAACACCGATAGCAGCTGAAGCTTGCTGAGCATCCTGTTAGACTCATTTAAAATATTTAACCTGTTCTCATCCATCAACGTGCAATATCCCTTTTATAAATGTAAAAATACAAAAATTATGAGATGGAAAGTTTGGGCTTATGTTACGAATAAAGGAGTGCATTTAGAATACGTATCATCAATGAAACTATAATTTGCGTTAGGGATAGAAGCGGATACCGTCCGTCAGCTAACGGATAAGGCCTGCGCAGTATGAGCGGATAGCCCGGCCGCAGGCAACGCCCACATAAGGAGGTTAACGAGTTGGAAGATATAATTAAAAATATGTCATTGCGAGCGAAGCGTGGCAATCGCATGCTATACAGGGCGGTCATGCTTCCGTGCGATTGCTTCGTCGTTCCTCCTCGCAATGACATTTCTTTTATCTTCCGAACATCTATCCTAACAACCCAACAATAGCACCCCCTCCTATTCCCATCAAAATAAATTATATTTACATATAGGTGTAACCCAATCTGCAAACGCGTAGTCACAGCGGTTATATAATGCAAAGCAAGCTTTCAGATATCGAACTTATTGAGCAAACCCTGGCGGGTAACCAATTTGCCTATGCAGATTTGGTTAAGCGGCACCAGCGTTTTGTTTTTACGCTGGCTATGCGCTTTGCCAAAGGCCGGGAGGATGCTGAAGAGATTGCGCAGGATTGTTTTGTGAAAGCCTACCGCTCGCTGGCATCGTTCCAGGGGCAGTCGAAATTTACAACGTGGTTGTATAGTATAGTTTATACTACAGCCATGACATTTTTAAGAAAAAAACGGGTTGATACCGATTCGATTGATGATGAGGGGACATTTGTACAGGTTGAAAGTCACGAATCGGCATACGATACCAATAATGTAGAAAATAAATCACGGTCATACTACCTGAACCAGGCTATTGAGCAATTACTACCCGATGATGCCACCATTATTACCCTGTTTTACAAGGGCGAGCAATCATTAGAGGAGATTGCCCAAACAATGGGTATTGAAACAAATACCGTTAAGGTTAAACTATTTAGAGCACGCCAGCGTTTGAAAGAAAAGCTGGAGCGCAATTTAAAACACGAGGTGAAAGAACTGATATGAACACCATCGAAGAAAAACTTTGGAACTATATTGATGGTAACTGTACTCCAGCAGAGCAGGAAGCCATTGCCCGGCTTATTGAAGAAGATGCTTTGTACAAACAAAAGTACACAGAACTGCTTGAGCTAAACCAGGAATTTGCCGACATGGATCTTGACGAACCGTCGATGGCATTCAGTTATAATGTAATGGAGGCCATCAGGGCCGAGCAGTTAGCGCCATTAAAATCAACTATTAATAAAAAAATAATATTAGGAATAGCTGCATTTTTCGTATTGAGCATCCTGATTTTACTTGGTATAACCCTCTCGAGCATCAAAATTTCGGGCAATTTATTCAGTGATTTAGATCTTAAACTACCTTCAAACGTTAAATTACCTTCGGCAAGCAGTATCTTCAACAGTACTTTAATGAAAAGTTTTTTCGTGTTTGATGTAATTTTGGCGCTATTTTTAACTGACAGTTACCTGCGTAGAAAAAAAGCTGCAAAAGAGGCATAAAGTGTTCACTTTTCTGTAATGCCAAATATCGCAAGAGTGTCTTTTTGACACTTAGTTATACACTTTTTGTAAAGTAAACTCTCCTTTAACCTATTGTTAATGTATCCTTGTTGATACATTAATAAAAATTTTAAAAAGTTTTTGGTTTTGGCACAGTGATTGTAATACAGACAACGAACTGGTAAACTTACCGGTTTAATTGTGATAAGGTTTAGGTTGAAAGTCTCCCGACGCAAGGTTGGGAGGCTTTTATTTTTTATACACCATTCTGTCATACTTACCTTATCCCCCATCCTACTACTTGACACCCGGTTTGATTTTTGTAACTTTGTTTTTATGTCGAAAGCAGAAACACTTGAAGATTTTTATCAAAGAAAGGTAAACTGGCTACCCAATAACCTGCAGCAAAGCATTGGTCACTTTAACGTGTTCAGAATTGAGGATTGCATTGGCCCCAACGCTAAGCAGGTAACTTACAGCCGCCGTACCTTTTATAAGATCAGCCTGATGCGTGGCGATAATATCATTCACTATGCCGATAAAAGCATTACGCTTTCAGGCTCTACGCTGATGTTCTTTAGTCCGATGGTGCCATATACCTTTGAGCACATGTCTGACGACCGCACCGGTTTCTTCTGCATATTTACCGAAGAGTTTTTTCTGGAGAAATTCAGGACAGGCTTGAGCGAGTTCCCGATGTTTGGCATTAATGCTAAACCCGTTTATGCTTTAAATGAAGAGCAGGATGCCTATGTGACAGGTCTTTTCCAAAAGATGCTTACCGAGATCAATACCGAATATGCTTTTAAATATGATTTGATCCGTAACTATGTTACCGAACTGGCTTACTACGCTTTAAAAACCGAACCATCTGAAAACGTGTACAAGCATGTTGATGCCAAATCACGCATCACATCGGTATTTACCGAGTTATTAGAGCGGCAGTTCCCTATCGAAACTCCGTCGCAGCGGTTTGCGCTTCGTTCGGCCAATGACTTTGCGCAACGACTGTCGGTACACGTAAACCACCTGAACAGGGCAATCCGTGAAACTACAGGCAAAACCACTACCGACCATATTGCCGACAGGCTATTGAGCGAAGCTAAATCATTATTAAGGCATACCGACTGGAACATTTCAGAAATTGGTTACTGCCTGGGCTTTGAAGAACCTACCCATTTCAATAACTTTTTCAAGAAACAAACCCAGCAAACGCCAAGCTCGTTCCGAAATGTTTGAATTTCGTAACCTTTGGTTTGATTAATGTAATGTCCTCCCTTTGTTGTCGCTGTAACTTTGTTCTATCTTAATAACAAAGCAAACAACTTTTATGGACAACAACAAAGTATGGTTTATTACCGGGGCTTCGAAAGGCTTTGGCCTAAGCCTGGTAAAACAACTACTGGAAGCAGGACAGCTTGTTGCCGCTACTTCCAGAAATTTACAGGAATTAACCATAGCGGTTAATACAACAAGCAATAATTTTTTACCCCTACAGGTTGATCTGGCAAATGAAAGCAGCGTGTCGCTGGCTTTGCAGCACACCAATGAAACCTTCGGCCGTATTGATGTAGTGATCAACAATGCAGGTTATGGTATAGGCGGCGCAATTGAAGAGCTTAGCGATGCCGAAACCCGTATGGCATTTGACGTAAACGTATTTGGCACCCTGAACGTGATCCGCTCGGTAATGCCTTACCTGCGCAAACAACGCTCGGGCCATATCATCAACATTTCATCCATCGCGGGTATTACCGGCAACGCCGGCTGGGCAATTTATGCCGGATCGAAATATGCCGTAATCGGCATTTCGGAAGTACTTGCCGCCGATGTTAAAGAACTGGGCATTAAAGTTACCGTGGTGGCACCAGGCGCCTTCCGCACCAGTTTCCTTACAGCCGGCTCACTTTCAATCACCGATAATAAAATTGATGATTACAAAGAGGTACGTGCCATCCACAACAAATACCTCAAAATGGATGGCAACCAGGCGGGCGATCCGGAAAAAGCGGCAACCGCTATTATCAATGTAGCTTACGAAGAAAACCCGCCATTATACCTTTTATTAGGTGGCGATGCATACAATCGCGCTTTAGCTAAGCTTGATACTTTACACAATGAAATCCGCCAGTGGCAGGATATAACCTGCTCAACCGATTTCTAAATTTTATTCCGTTACCCTATATCTACCTATATAAAAACAATAAAATGCAAAGTATTAAAGATAAAGTGATTGTGATAACCGGTGCCAGCAGTGGCATCGGTGCATCTGCCGCCCGTAAACTGACACAGCTCGGAGCAAAAGTGGTTCTGGCTGCCCGTCGCGAAGATCAGCTGAAAACCCTGGTTACTGAAATTGGCGAAAATGCCATGTATGTAGTTACGGATGTTGCCAAACGTACCGACCTCGACAATCTTATTCAACAAGCCATAGCCAAATTTGGCCATGTTGATGTGATGTGGAATAATGCCGGTATCATGCCCATTTCCTTTTTTGAAGAAGGCCATGTGGATGAGTGGGATAAAATGATAGACATCAACATTAAAGGTGTATTATATGGCATCAATGCCGTGCTACCACATATGCTTCAACGGGGCGAAGGGCACATCCTTTCTACCTCATCTGTAGGTGGCTTGAAAACCTCGCCGGGTATTGGTGTTTACAGCGGTACTAAATTCGCGGTTAAGGCCATTATGGAAACCCTGCGCGAGGAAGTTGCCCAAAGCATAAAAGTAACTACTATATATCCGGGCGCTACAAAATCCGAGTTGGGGCATGACATTACCAGTCCTAAAATCAAGGGCTTGTATGGTAACCTGACCAATATGCCCAAGCTTGATGAAGAAGCCATAGCCAACGCGGTTATCTACGCTATTAGCCAGCCAGATAACATTACCGTAAACGAGGTGGTGGTACGCCCGCTTGGCCAAACACGATAACGTTAATCCGGCGATCTTTTCCATCAAAATAAGCGAAAATCAAAAATCGCCGATAAAACAGTAACAAATCAATAAAATTAAAATCTATCTAAAACTATGGAAAACAATAAAGTATGGTTTGTCACCGGGGCCTCTAAGGGACTGGGACTTGCCTTAGTCAAACGACTATTAAATGAAGGCCATAAGGTAGCCGCCACATCGCGCAATTTAAGCGATCTGAATAAAGCAGTTGACGCAAACAGTGAGCAGTTTTTACCGCTTGCCGTTAATTTAACCAACGAAGACAGTGTACAGGAAGCGGTTGAACTTACGGTAAAAACCTTTGGAAAAATTGATGTGATTGTCAACAACGCCGGGTATGGCTTATTGGGCGGCATTGAAGAACTAACCGATCGCGAAGCCCGTGATAACTTTGAGATCAACGTATTTGGCTCATTGAATGTGATCCGCAAAGCACTGCCTTATCTGCGTGCTCAAAAATCGGGTCATATTTTAAACGTTTCGTCAATAGGTGGCTTTACCGGTGCGTTTGCAGGCGGCGGTATTTATTGCGCCACCAAGTTTGCCGTCAATGGCTTCTCCGAAACCTTGTCGGCCGAAGTAGCGCCATTTGGCATTAAGGTTACCATTGTGCAGCCGGGTTATTTCAGGACCAACTTCCTGTCGGCAGGTTCATTGGCAGTGCCTCAAAACCAGATAGCAGACTATCAAAATGTACGGGACACAGTAAATTTTCACCAAAACGATATGGACCAGCAACAGGCCGGCGACCCTGAAAAAGCAGCCGCGGCCATGATCAGCATAACTAACGAAGCTAACCCGCCACTTAATTTATTTTTAGGCGAGGATGCTTACGGTCTGGTTGAGAAAAAGCTGGCATTCGTTCAAAACGAATTAGCAACATGGAAAGAACTAACGCTTTCAACAGCAATACAACAATAAATTCAAATCATTATATAGGTGTATGGGCAACCCGCGATGGGTTGATCCGTCACGAATTTTTGCCCAACGGCCGCTACACCGAGGCCCGCGGCGATAAACAAAATGCCTACTCAGGCTACTATAGTGTGTTAGGCAACCACGTTGAATACCTTGACGATACCGGCTTCACCGCCGAAGGCGATTTCAGGGATGGCGTATATTATTACGCCGGAATGGTTTTGGTTAAGCAAGCGGCGTGATAAATCAATATAAAAACGGGGCCCGTGCGATTCCCCTCTTGAGAGCAGGGCTGTTGCATTCTAATATTGAGTTCTTAAAAACTCGCACGATTAAGCGTCTACGCTTGATCGTTAGCCTTAATTGAGCGTCCACGCTCCCGTAATACGTTATAGACGTAAGCGTGGACGCTTACTTTGGTTATAATTCAAGCGAAAGACGCTTGAACTTGCGTTATATATTATAGAATGCAACAGCCCTGCTCTCAAGAGAGGGGTGGAGGGGTGTGTTTCTGCTTTGATAAGCTAATCGTATAAACACACCCCTGCTCCCGCTCATTTTCGCCGCGCCCCCTCTCAAGAGGGGAGTTTTGAAAATGCCCCCTTTGTGCTACAATAAAATCAGTAAACATTATTAGCACATAAAAGCTTGCTTGTTAAAGCAGGCTTTTTTTATCTTAGGGGGAATCAAACCCTTGAAAAAATATGAGTTTTAAAACCCAGCTCAGTTCAATTTTTGTTGATGAAAACAATATCCCCCCCGAATTTCAGATTGAAGAAGTACACCAGCGCGAATACCTGAGCGGTGGCGAAATGAAACCATGGAACGATGAAGTAAGCGAAGTTTACTCGCCCGTTGGCTTTTGGGGACAGGATGGCACCTTTAACCGCAAGCTGATTGGCACCTACCCCGTTTGCACCGAAAAAGAAGCATTTGAAGCTTTGGATGCAGCCCTTGAAGCCTATGACAATGGCCGCGGCGAATGGCCAACCATGAGCATTGCCGACCGTATTAAATGTATGGAACGCTTCATTTACAAAATGAGCGAACAGCGTACACTGGTAGTTAAACTCCTGATGTGGGAAATCGGTAAATCATATGCCGATTCGGCTAAAGAATTTGACCGTACCATCGAGTACATCAATGCCACTATCGATGCATTGAAGGATATCGACCGCCAGTCGTCTCGCTTTGAAATGGCCGAAGGGTTGGTAGCGCAGATCCGTCGCTCGCCTTTAGGTGTGGTACTTTGTATGGGCCCGTTCAACTATCCGCTGAACGAAACTTTTACAACGCTGATCCCTGCGCTGATCATGGGCAATACCATTTTATTTAAACCACCTAAACATGGTACGCTGCTGCACTACCCATTGTTAAAAGCATTCCAGGAATCATTCCCTAAAGGTGTGGTAAATACCATTTACGGTCGCGGTGCTGTAGTAACCCCTGGTTTAATGGCTTCAGGTAAAGTAAACGTACTGGCCTTTATCGGCTCGAGCAAGGTAGCCAACGACCTTAAAAAACGCCATCCTAAAATTAACCGTTTAAGGGCCGTTTTAAGCCTGGATGCCAAAAACGCGGCTATTGTAACCAAACACGCCGACCTGCCGCAAGCGGTAAGCGAATGTATTTTAGGATCGCTATCATTTAACGGCCAGCGTTGTACCGCCATTAAAGTAATATTTGTACATAAAGAAGTTGCCGACGAGTTCTTAAAATTACTGAGTGAAGCTGTCGCTAAACTTAAGTTCGGTTTGCCATGGGAAAAAGATGTAAAACTTACCCCGCTTCCGGAGCCGCACAAACCAGCCTATTTAACCGATATTGTAAACGATGCCCTGGCCAATGGCGCTAAAGTGATCAACGAGAATGGCGGCGAAACATCGGCTTCGTTCTTTTTCCCGGCCATTGTGTACCCGGTTAACGAAAACATGAAGCTATACCGCGAAGAACAGTTTGGCCCGGTGATCCCGGTTATTCCGTTTGAGGATATCGAGGAGCCGATCACTTACCAGATAGATTCCCCGCATGGCATGCAGGTGAGTATTTTCAGTAATGATGCCAAAGAAATTTCGTCGCTGATAGATCCGTTTGTGAACCTGGTGAGCCGTGTAAATATCAATAGCCAGTGCCAGCGTGGCCCGGACGTATTCCCATTCACCGGCCGTAAGGACAGTGCCGAGGGTACCCTTTCGGTACATGACGCGTTAAGGTCGTTCTCTATTCGCTCATTAGTTACCACCAAAATGACCGAAACCAATAAAAACATCATCAACGAAATTGTGAATGACAACGATTCCAATTTCCTGAGCACGAAGTTTATATTGTAGAGGGCGTTTAAAGCCCAACCGAGCGTCATTGCGAGGTACGAAGCAATCCCCGATTAGCAGGTCCACCCTGTACAGTTTGGGATTGCTTCGTACCTCGCAATGACGCTTTTTATTTATCCAAACACTCCTCAATCAAAAAATATTTGCATCTTTGCGCCAATTCCTTAATTGTTAACCCTTTAATATTTTAAGGACTATGCTACAGAGTATCTCATACATATCCCATTAATGCATCACCTCTAACAGGTGGACAGCAATCCTTTTGTTTTTATTTAAAAAGTTTTGTCGGCGCGTTTTAACCGGCAATAGGTTTTGCTTGTCTGCGGATTTACACCTTAACGGTTACGCTGCAATCTCAAAATGGGTATATCCCTAACCCGGGGACGAATTTTTAAAAATCAGAACAGATTTTGAAAGACTAACAAGTAAAGTCCGATGGACATACATGATTTGCCGTACCGTTTAAAATCGGCGCGGAGAAAAAAACGTTTGATTAAAGAAGCGTTTGATAAAAAACTGATCCAACTTAACAAGCTCCAGGATAAATTAAACACAGAGAAAAAGGCGCTGCCATGGATTCCGCTCGAAAAACCATATCAAAAGGGCTGGAAACGGGAATTTGTGCTAACTGCTAAAGAAAAGCGTGGCCCCAAAGCCGATTTTTTTGAAGGATTGCTGAGTAAAATAAATTTTCCCGTTTACCACTACGATGAAACATTCCAGGTAAAGAAAAAGAGGAGAATGACTTACGAATATTTAAACCAGCCTCAGTTTTTGCGTGATTTCAGCCCATACAATTGGCGCTTAAACAAGATGCTGCTCACCGACGAAGAAAAGGCTCTTTTTGAACGAAAAGAAATATGGCACGAACAATATAGAGAATGGGCAGTAAGATTTGTATTTACAGAACCATGGCGGTTTGAACTGGCTATTAAGCCTCATTTCATTTACCTGGTAAAACTTGGCGACGAATTACTGGAGCAACAGATTGGTGAAGTTCATAACCGCCTTAGGCGGGATAATCTTTGGCCGTATATCAACCGGATAAAGCGTGGTAATACCTACAAATATTGGAAAGTCATTTTTTCCGAACAGCCCAAATACATAAACGAATTTAAAAACAATCCGAAGTACGCGTCGAAAGAAGCATACCTCGACTATTAACAATACCCTTATGGGCAATTTAAAAACAAAAGAATTAACACAGATAGGCTACACTGACAACAAACAGCGCAGCCTCGCCGTGAATATGATAGCCAAACACTTTAAGCAATACAGCAAAGCAGAGGCAATTAATTTATTAACCAATATCCAGCAGCAACCGGATGCTTTTTTAAACAATGAAATAAGCGGAAAAATAGCCGAAACATTTATCAGCAATATACACGAAGCGATAAGCACATCTTACGAATTAAAAGATCAGCACGCGCCACTAAACATTTTTGGAGAAGCCGGCATTGAGCCATCCGCCATCAAACAGATGGAACTTGCACTTAAGCTACCAATTAGTTTACAGGGAGCATTGATGCCCGATGCACATAGCGGCTATGGCCTGCCCATCGGCGGGGTACTCGCCGCCAAAAACGCGGTGATCCCTTATGGTGTTGGCATGGATATCGGCTGTCGGATGGCCCTATCAATTATTGATGCCGATGAACGATTTTTAAACCGTTATACCCATCAAATAAAACAAGCTATAAATGATCATACTCACTTTGGTATTGACGGAGGTTTGAATGCATCTCAAGATCACGAAGTACTTGATAGTCCCCGCTTCCATCAAACACCTTTACTTAGAAAGCTACATGGAAAAGCTGTTAAACAATTAGGCTCATCTGGCAGTGGAAATCATTTTGTGGAGTTTGGGCTGATGGAAATCTACGAAGGCAATGCCATCGGGCTTCCACCCAAGCAATACCTGGCTTTGCTGTCACATTCGGGCAGTCGTGGCCTCGGAGCAAACATCGCCCGGCATTATACACAGATAGCTATGGAAACCTGCAAACTTCCGCGCGAAGCACAGCCGCTGGCCTGGCTTGATCTTGCTACAGAAACCGGTCAAGAATATTGGCTAAGCATGAAGCTTGCCGGCGATTACGCAAAGGCATGTCATGACCGTATCCACACTAATTTGCTAAAGGCGCTGGGTTTAAAAGCCTTGGCCAAAGTTGAAAACCACCACAATTTTGCATGGAAGGATACACTGATAGACGGCACAGAGGCAATTATCCATCGTAAGGGAGCTACTCCTGCCCATGTTGGTGAACTGGGTATTATTCCCGGCAGCATGGCCACTCCCGCTTATTTAGTAATGGGCAAAGGAAATGATAGTGCCTTATACTCTGCATCGCACGGCGCGGGCAGGGCTATGAGCCGCAAGGAAGCACGGGAAAGCACAACAGGCTCGGCAGTTAAAAAGATATTGGCAGATGCTGATGTAACCCTGATTGGCGGCAGTTTGGAAGAAAATCCATCGGCCTATAAAAATATAGACACGGTGATAGCCGCCCAGCAACAATTAATTGAAGTACAGGGTAAATTTCACCCACGTATAGTAAGAATGGACAAAGAATAATGAAAAAGATCATACAAATAACCGCAGGGAAAGGCCCAGCGGAATGCTGTCTTGTTGTAGTTAGGGTTAGAGACCTGATCATGAAACAGGCAAAGGCACAAAACATAAGCATAGCTATAGCTGAAGATAAACCGGGGCCGCAAAAAGGCACACTTTTGTCGTCTGCTTTAATAGCTGAAAGTAACCACCTGGAGAGCCTGATAAAAGAATGGCAAGGCACCATACAATGGACAGCGCAAAGCCCCTATCGACCCGCGCATAAACGTAAAAACTGGTTTGTAGGTGTTGAAGTATTCGATATTCCGGAACAAACAGGTTTTGATCCTGCAGATGTGGTATTTGAAACCACCCGGTCATCGGGGCCGGGCGGGCAAAATGTAAATAAGGTTGAAACGGCCGTACGCGGCACACACAAACCTACCGGCATACAGGTCATAGCTATGGATAGCCGTTCGCAATTACAAAACAAAAAACTGTGTTTAATAAGGCTTCAGGAAAGGATAGCTGCGCTTCAAACCGGTAAACTTACGGATCAGCAGCAAAGCCAGTGGCTGGAGCATCACTCGCTTGAGCGGGGCAACCCGGTTAAGGTTATAAAGGTGCCGCTATAAAGCAATAAAACATGCTGCATAATTACAAGCCCGAAAATCAAGCTAATTAAATGTATTTTCGGGCGGTTTTAAACTTATACCGTCACAATATTCATGAAACAATTTTATACGCTTCTATTTACATTTTTCCTGCTCTCTTTTTACCATGCCTCTGCGCAAACTAACTACAAACAAGGCTTTGTTATTACCAGTAACGGCGAACCCATTAACGGTTTTATCAATTACAGGGAATGGTATTCAAACCCTGATAACATCAGCTTTAAAAAGACCCTTGATGGCAAAGTGCAGAATTATCACCCCACCGACATCAGCTATTTTGAAATAGCCGGGATTGAACAATATCAATCGGCGATGGTAGCCATCAGCATGGGCAAGACCGATATCCAAACCGTTGGAAACGAAATAGACACAACCTCTAAAACCGACCAGGTTTTTCTAAAAATCGTACAAAAAGGGGCTAATGTGTCATTATTATCATATACCGACGCTATTAAAACCAGGTTTTACGTTACCGATAACAAAACTGGCATAGCACCACAGGAGTTAAAGTACCAACCTTACCTTGACAGGGATTCACCTTCGTTAAAGAAGAAAAACATTTATTATGCCCAGCTTATTGAACTGGCTAATAAATACCGCCAGGATAATGCTCGCGCGGTAATAGATCGTATTGTAATACTTAATTATAACGAGGATGAGATACTTAAAGTAATAAACCTGATCAATAATGATAACACTGCAACTGTTAAAAAAAGCAATGCGCATGCGTACAGCTTATATGCAGGTGTTGGTTTAAATGCCAGCCGGGTAACCAGACAGGGCAATCCGCCGACTGGCACTACTGATCTTCAAAAGTCATCTTACCTACCCGAATTAATTTTTGGTGTAGATGTACCTTTTAATCCTAATACAGGTCGTTTAATTTTCAGGACCGAACTGGTGCTGGAAATGATCAAGGCACGGGTCAGTAATTATGACGTTGAATACAGTTCAACTACAATCAGGACTTATTCTTTTACGCAAACAAGTGCTTCATTAAGACCTCAGCTTGTTTACAACTTTTTTAACGGAAACAATTTCAAGTTCTACCTGGGCGGAGGAGCAGCCATTAACTTTTCACGATATAGCGCTGCTAATACTAAAAAGCAGATGTCAAGTGCTACCGTACCGGGATTCAATTCCGTTTCAGAAGAAAAGGTGCCATCAAGCGGAGGAGCCTGGTTTACACCAATAGCAAAAGCTGGATTTATAGTTGGCAAAAAATTTGACCTGAGCTTCGGATATAGTCCTTCAACTGGTATCGCAGCAGCGGCAAACATCCTCGGGATATCTGTTACTACCGTTGAAGCCGGTGTAAATTATCACTTTTAAAAATGCTATCCGGCATAGAAAGAGGCTTACAAGGTTTTAAAAACCTCGTAAGCCTCTTTTCATATATATACTCTTATTTTCCACTTGCCCGCTTTACCATAAAATCCAAAGCTGCTTTGTCAGGTAATGGTTTCGCTTCCGGTTTTTCGCCCAGGATCATAATTTTATTATCGCTTGTTGTATAGGCAGGCCATGTTGGTACACCTTTCCCGTTAGGGTTACCGGTTTTAGCAAAATTTGCCCAATAGGTGCTCATGATATTGGCCAATTGCTGATCAACAGGCTCCCATGGGCGGTTCAGGAATTTAAGGTTATCATAAGCATAAGCCACCTCGCCGGTATGGAAAGCGCCATATTTAACAAAATCTGCAGTGGCCGGCAAGCGGCGGGTAAAACGGTAAACATAAATTTTCGATTTCGCTTTTTCGCTTTGTACATTGGCCCAGGTATAATTCTGCATCCCGAAAATCTGATCGCGGTTGATCCGGATTTGTGAGGTTGCAGCTTCCTGATCCGAACCTGCCGGGTACAATTTTAAAAGTTCATCAGCATCAGCACCGTATTGAGTGCTTATCATTTTCTTATAATCTTCGGCCGTTTTTGGCGGGCCAACAAAGGCATCATCTTCATTCCAGCCGGTAAGTACGGGCACATCGTTTTGCTTATGCTCATTAAAAATATCGGCAATACTTTCCGGTAAAACATAACCGTCAATAACCGGGCGGCTTTGGCCTTTGCCAACCAGTTCGGCAGCAGGTTTGTTTCTCAATTCCGCAAGAGAACTTGCACCTAATGTAGTTGCCGTTTTTATGCCGTTTTCTTCCGCTTCTTTCAAGCCGTCGTATTCACGCGGACTGATAAAACTGGCCCCGCTTTCGGCTATAGCGCCGTTAAACAGGCCTTTTCCTAATGGTGATGCCACCAAACAATTTACACTCATGGAACCTGCCGACTGACCAGCGATAGTAACCTTGCCCGGATCGCCGCCAAAGGCAGCTATATTCTGTTTTATCCATTTCAATGCAGCCAACTGATCCATCAAACCATAATTTCCTGAAGCATGATGCGGCGATTCCTTAGTTAATTCGGGATGGGCGAAAAAGCCAAAAATCCCCACACGATAATTAATAACCACAAATATGATCCCCTTTTTTGCCATCGCTTCGCCATCATAAATAGGCACACCCGCGCCGCCGCTTACAAATCCTCCACCATAAATATATACCAATACAGGTCGTTTTTCTGCGGATGTTTTAGCGGCAGTCCATACGTTTAAATAGAGGCAATCTTCGCTGATAGGTTCGTAAGGAATGAGAAATTCGCGTGTGTATACACCAAATGCATCAGGCTTACCCTGCATTGGGCTGGCAGCAAATTCGGTGCATTTTTTAATACCATCCCAGGGCTTTACCGGTTGAGGTGCTTTCCAACGTAAATCGCCAACGGGCGGAGCCGCAAAGGGGATTCCTTTATAAATATGCACATCGCCAGCCTGATTGGCGAAACCAGATACTTTGCCTGCATCGGTAGCCACAACATCAAGGTTTTTATTTTGAGCAAAAACAGAACTTACCAGCAGCAAAAGCGGAAGTAAAAGGATGCGTTTCATCTAAATAGGTTTAATAATTGGTTTGTTAAACTTACAAAGTTTTCCCGAACAGACCTTGCGTTTAAACAACAAACCCTTTGTAACAATCTGTATAATTAACAAAAACATCATATTGCATTTTAAATGCTTTGTTGATATTTGGCGCAATCAAAAATCTTTTCCCGCGATGAAGTTTAAACATCTGCTGCTTATTTCCCTCTCGTTCGCTACCGTTTCGGTATCCGCACAAAAAAAGAAAACTACAACAACGCCTCCTGCGTCTGCATCAATTCCCCGCCCAAAACTGGTTGTGGGTTTAGTGGTTGACCAAATGCGCTGGGACTACCTGTACCGTTATTATGATCGTTACCAAACCGGTGGTTTTAAACGCATGCTTAATGAAGGTTTCACCTGCGAAAACACTAATATCGACTATATTCCTACCGTAACAGCTGCTGGTCACACCTGCATTTACACTGGTTCTATCCCTGCCATACACGGCATAGTTGGCAACGACTTTATTATCCAGGCTACCGGCAAATCAATGTATTGTACAGATGACAGCACAGTGGTTGCCGTTGGCAGTACTTCAAAAGCGGGCCAGATGTCGCCCCGTAACTTATTGGTTAGCACCGTTACCGACGAGTTAAGGCTTGCTACCAATTTCCGTTCAAAAGTTATCGGTATTGCCTTGAAAGACCGCGGCGGTATCCTGCCTGCAGGTCACTCGGCAAATGCAGCTTACTGGTTTGATGATGCAAGCGGCAACTGGATCACCAGTACTTATTATATGAATGACCTGCCGTCATGGGTTAAAACTTTCAACGGTCAAAAAATTGCTGAAAAATACCTGAAACAGGATTGGAACCCATTATACCCTATTGATACTTACGTGCAAAGCGCGCCTGATAACAGCGACCGTTACGAAGATAAATTTCCAGGCGCCGCTACACCAACCCTACCGGTTAAAACTTCTGAATTGTATAAAGGCCGCATCGGCATGATCCGCTCTACTCCTTTCGGCAACACCATGACCCTTGATCTGGCTAAGGCAGCCATCGAAGGCGAAAAGCTGGGTAAAAATACCGTAACCGACTTTTTAGCAGTGAGCCTTTCATCAACAGATTATGTTGGTCACCAGTTTGGCCCTAACTCGGTTGAGGTTGAGGATACATATTTAAGGCTCGACCAAGACCTGGCGGCTTTTTTCAATTATTTAGATGCCACTGTTGGTAAAGGCAATTACTCGGTTTTCCTGAGTGCCGACCACGGCGCTGCCCACAATCCTAACTTTTTGAAAGATCATAACATCCCCGCAGGTGTTTGGGACGATAGCAAAGCTGCCAAAGAAATGAACACCATGATCAGCGATAAATACAAGGTGAATAACCTGATCATCAGCATGGATAACTACCAGGTTAACTTCAACAACGCGGCCCTTGCAAAAGCAGGCGTTAGTGAAGATGCTATAAAACTGGATTGTATCGATTACCTGAAAAAGCAACAAGGTATTGCTTATGCAATCGACCTGCAAAAAATTCAGGAAGCTAATATTCCTGATGATTTGCGCAGCATGATCATTAACGGTTACAATGCGGAGCATAGCGGAGCCATCCAGATTATCCTGAAACCGGCCTGGTATACAGGTCATGGTTCTAATGACCGTGGCCCAACCGGTACCACACACGGTACTTGGAACCCGTATGACTCACACATTCCGCTGGTATTTATGGGCTGGGGCATTAAACATGGCAACCTTACCCGCCAAACACATATGACTGATATTTCGGCTACTATAGCATCGTTACTACATATCCAGGCACCTAACGGCTGCGTGGGCAAAACTGTTAGCGAAGCGTTGAAGAACTAAGTTGTAAGTTTTTCGTACAAAGTCCTGAGTTAAAGCACAGCCAAACGGCCTTGTTTGGCTCGGGACTTTTTAATTTGGAAAAAAGCGATGAAAAAATATATCTCCAGATTTCATTACGTTACACAGGATATGCCAGGCCGAAGCCATGTGCAGCAGGTACAAATTGCTTGCGGGGCAGGCGCCAACTGGGTGCAATATCATTGCATGAGCAAACCCGAAGACGAACTGATTGATGAGATAAACGAGATAGCCGAAATTTGCGACGATTGGGGAGCAACCCTTATCATCGCCAACCATTATGATTTGATTGACCGGGTTGACGCACAGGGTGTACATATTGATGATATCGACGCTGACCTCCCGACTATACGAAAAATTATCGGCGCGGATAAAACCCTTGGCGCATCTGTTAATGACGCTGACGAACTATTAAAATTACAAAGCACCGGCGTAGTTGATTATTACGCCTATGGCCCGTTTTCATCTACTTTAACCGATGACTCGAACGATAATGCCCCTCTTGGCTTTAACGGGTATCGCAAACTGGAAAAGCTGGGCATAAGCATTCCGGTGATAGCGGCCGGCGGCATCCAATTGGATGATGTAGAGCCTTTGCTTCAAACAGGGATAGATGGCATCGCGGTATCATCAGCCATAAACCTGGTTGCTGATCCGGCAGCAAGCGTTAAGGAATTTTACAGAAAAATGTATTGAATTACTTGATGCATATTTTATATAAAGAGGATACTGATTATCTCAATAAGTTGTTAAACCTGCCTGCAAGAGGTGATGAACAAGATTGGGATATTGAATTGGCCGATCCGGCAAGGTTAAGCGAATTTTTAGCGACATTTAGGGCGTATGATCTAACACTATCTGTTAAAAAAGCTTTTTTAGCTCTAATAATCGCATCCTATGACGATCTATTGCAATACGATCCTGACGATGATGATTTTTATTGGACATCTATAAAAAGAATAATCGAGCCAGAGAAACAAGAACATCTTGCATTATTACAATATTGGGCATTTGGCAATTTACCCCCCGAAGAAAACAATACTAAATTCCGGGTTACGAGCCGTGTAAAAAGCTATTTAAGTGAGGCTTGATTTGGAGTGTCATGGTATTAACAGTAGCCCCTATCTGTATTTGATCTGCCAATTGGTCTTCTTTAATTCATCAAGCGAATAATCCAGCCTTTTCAAATACTTTTTGTTCCCGATCAGATAGCTCATATCCGCTCCGCCTCTTTCATATTTGGTTAGGCTATCGAGATTAAAAAAATATACATATAACGCTTTAGCTTTCCCTTCATTAGTATACTCAAGCCAGGCATTTTTGCCCGCTTTTGTTATAAAAGCGGTGTCATTAGGCGCTATTGCATGTGATTGATAATATGCGATGTTATTTGCTGTGTATTTGGTTGTATCGTTGACGACCTCTACGGCGATGCTAACCGGAGATTGATTAATAACGCACAGCCGATTGTCGTAATAATCCATAATGCAGCCTGTAAAAAACAAAAGCGCAAACAATAAAAGCTTCCTTTTCATGATAGGTTTACCGTTAATACTCAATAAATAAAAAAGGTGACCGTTAATACTATTCTACGGTCATAAAATGTAGCCTCTACCTCATATCACAATAAAAACCTCATCTTTATATTTTCATTTAATATTCATCTGTAGCATCTACATTAGCAATGTCATCACATCATATAGTTCGCGAAAAACAGGAGCCTGCTTTACTGGTTTTAAGTATGGATACTTTTGACGAAGAAATGCTTGGTCAGTTGTTGGAGTGGAGCCCTACGGTGATTTGCACAACCGATACTGCAGAAAAACTGAACACCTCGGGCATCAAGGTTGACTGGATAATTAGCGATGGGGATGCAGGTGACTTGCAATCAGATGTAAAGCTGATGCCAACTGGCGATGATAACTCGGCCGGCGCTGCTTTAAAATACCTGTTAACGCATAATTACCCGGCAGTTAATGTGATAACTGATGCGCCGGAACTGAAAGATTTTTTGTTTTATGCTGATAAAATAAACCTGGTAATTTTCAGGGAGCAACAAAAGATCTACCCGGTTAATTCGGGTTTCAGTAAGTGGAAACCGGCAGGCGAGTTCATTGAATTGCTTTCGCACCCTTCGGGCTTGCAATTGAGCGGGCTTGAAGCCGTTGGCGGTAACAGGTATAAAACCACACACGATGGCTTTTTTACCCTTCAGTTTGAGCAATCTTTTTTGTTCATTGCCGAGGATATAGCGTAGCGAAACCGGCGACCCGTACGTATAGATAGTATTGGTTCGCTTTTTGAGTAAAAAATAATTTAAAACGCGTTAAACCGTTTAAACATTTAATAGTCTATATATTTATATCAGCAAAAAATATTATGCTGATCAGTTAAAAATTCTTTCATCATGAAAAGGACATATAAAAATCTATTAACAATTGCTTTAGGAGGCTTGTTGAGCCTGTCTTTAGCATTCAATGCTGATGCACAACGTGGCGGCGGTGGTTCTCGTGGTGGCGGAGGAGGCGGTGGCTCAAGATCGTCAGGCGGCGGTGGTGGCGGAGGCGGTAGTTTTTCCCGTCCTTCAGGTGGCAGTTTTTCACGCCCTTCAACCTCGTTTAACGGTAGCACCCGTACCGCGATAGCGGCACCACAACGTAGCTATGGCACCGATTCACGCAGCAGCTACGGCACTCCGCAACAACGCAGCTATGGTGGTATCAGGCCAAACGGAACCTCAATAGCACCACAACGCAGCTATGGCAGCACTGCGCGTGTATACAATGGCACCCGTGGCGGTTATGCAACTGTAGACAGAAGGGTTTACAATGGCGGTCGTGGCACCTATTACAGAGGCGGTGGTTACGCCTATGGTGGTCGCAGGGTTTACCCTGGCACTTACCCTTATGGTGGCCGCGGCGGTTACTTTGGCAACCACTATTACTATCCATACCGTAATTATTATAACTCGTTCTATTATCCACGTTTAGGTTTTAGCATAGGTTTCTTGCCTTACGGCTACTATCCTTTCTGGTGGGGCGATTACCAATATTACTACAGCGATGGTTTGTACTATCGTCAGTACAACGATCAATATACCGTTGTTGAGCCTCCAATTGGTGCCGAAATCAAAACCTTGCCATCAGGTGCGGAATCAATCATGATCAACGGCGAGCAGTACTATGAGTTGAATGGTGTTTACTATCAGCCATATACCAAAGATGATGGTTCAACAGTTTACGTGATTGCCGGTAAAGATGGTCAGTTAAATACCGATCAGGGTAACGGCGATGGCGGCAGTGTTGATCAGGGCCCGCAAATTGGCGACATTGTAACCCAATTGCCTCCGGATTGCAGGAAGATCAAAATCAATGGCGAAAAGCTATTTGTATCTCCTGACGGTTATTACTACCAGGAAACTCAAAACGGCGACAACAAAGCTTACAAAATTGTAGGCACTCCGTCAGATGATCCTGAAGATAACAACAGCGATCAAAATCCTAACCAACAGTAATTAATAAAAATTCGAATATATATAGTAAAGGCTGCTTCCGTAATGAAGGCAGCCTTTTTTGTTGATGTGTTGTAGATAGAGCATAAAATTTTCAGTACCTATGTTTCTGGCGAAAAGTGCGGGATTGTGCGATTCCCCTCTTGAGAGGGGTGGAGGGGTGTGTTTCTCTTCAAGCGATGAAACACACCCCAGCCACCGCTCGTTTCTTTCGCAGCCCCTCTCAAGAGCGGGGCTGTTGCATTCTAATATTGAGTTCTTAAAAACTCGCACGATTAAGCGTCTACGCTTGATCGTTAGCCTTAATTGAGCGTCCACGCTCCCGTAAAGCGTTATAAACGTAAGCGTGGACGCTTACGTTGGTTATAATTCAAGCGAAAGACGCTTGAACTTGCGTTATATATTATAGAATGCAACAGCCCTGCTCTCAAGAGGGGGTTTTAAAAATTCAGGCTAAAACCAATAAAAGCACAACGACGGGCCTATTAATTACTAATTTTTTTAGGATTTAGCGTTTTCTTTTCTGAATTTTACTTTTATGAATAACCTCCCGCCATTAGCCGAACGTATGCGTCCCAAATCGCTTAATGATTATGTTGGGCAAAAGCACCTTGTTGGGCCGGGAGCTGTTCTGCGGAAAGCCATCGAATCGGGCTCCTTGCCATCAATGATATTCTGGGGGCCGCCAGGCGTTGGTAAAACAACGTTGGCTTATATCATTTCGCAATCCTTGTTCCGTCCGTTCTTTGCTTTGAGCGCTATCAATTCGGGGGTTAAAGATGTACGGGAGGTGATAGAAAAAGCATCTCAGTTAAAAGAACAAGGTGCCATACTGCCGATACTATTTATCGATGAGATCCACCGCTTTTCCAAATCCCAGCAAGATTCCCTGCTGGGTGCAGTAGAACGGGGCATAGTTACCCTAATAGGCGCTACTACCGAAAATCCATCCTTCGAGGTTATCTCGGCTTTGCTCTCACGGTGCCAGGTTTACATACTACAACCACTTTCCGAAACCGACCTGATTGATCTGCTAAACAAAGCCATGCAGGAAGACGTGGTTTTGAAGGAAAAAAACATCACCATAAAAGATTACGAAGCTTTACTGCGCCTTTCGGGAGGCGATGCACGCAAGCTGCTCAATATTTTTGAGCTGCTGATTAATGCTTTCGACAGCAAGGAAATAGTATTAACCGATGAAGTTGTACTGGAACATGTGCAGCAAAACATGGCCCTGTATGATAAAACCGGTGAGCAGCATTATGATATTATCTCGGCCTTTATCAAATCTATGCGGGGTTCTGATCCCAACGGCGCGGTTTACTGGCTGGCGAGGATGATAGTTGGCGGCGAAGATCCGCTGTTTATCGCCCGCCGTATGCTCATTCTGGCCTCCGAAGATATTGGCAATGCCAACCCAAACGCCTTGCTGCTTGCGCAAAGCTGCTTTGAAGCCGTTAACAAAATAGGCATGCCCGAATCACAGCTGATATTATCGCAAACGGCCATTTATCTGGCCACATCACCCAAAAGTAACTCAGCTACAACAGCCATAGGCGCGGCTATAGCTTTGGTGCGCCAAACCGGCGATTTACCTGTGCCGTTGCATTTGCGAAATGCGCCAACCAAGTTTATGAAAAATATAGGCTATGGAAAGGACTACAAATACGCCCATAGCTATGAAGGCAATTTTACCGACCTTGATTTCCTGCCCGATGCCCTCCGCGGAACAAAAATTTATGATCCCGGTAACAATGCGCGCGAAAATGAATCAAAAGAAAAGTTAAGAAAACTTTGGGGCGACAGGTATAAATACTAATTTAAGCTTCGCTTTCAAAAGGTATATCTTTAACTAAACCTATACCTTAACCCTTAACTGTCTATATCTATGATCACTACCTTCCTCGGGCACGAGCTCAAAGCTTTCTGGCGGTCAAAAAATACAGGTAAAAGTATTGCGATCCGCGTGGTAATGGCTTTGCTTATCCTTTATCTTTTTGCCTGTATTTTGTTTGCAGGGTTATTTTTAGATAAAATTCTGGAAGAATCTTTTCCAAATGACGACGTGGTGATCTCTTTTTGTGGCATTATCCTGCTCTACTTCCTGTTCGACCTCATCATGCGTATGCAGTTGCAGGAGTTGCCAACATTAAGGGTACAACCGTATCTCCATTTGCCTGTTAAACGCAATACTGTAGTATCATACCTGGCTTTCACGGCTATGTTATCGGTTTTTAATCTGTGGCCCATTATACTTTTTATTCCCTTTGTTTTAAAGGTGATCCTAACAGATTCGGGCGCTTTACCGGCGTTGGCCTTTGTACTGGCCATTTTAGGCTTCATGCTTTTCAACAATTACCTGGCCTTATTTATTAAGCGTAAGGCCAATTTAAACGGTTGGGTTTTCCTGGTATTTATAGCAACGCTGGGCTTGATCATCACAGGCGATTTTAGGTTTCACCTGTATTCAGTCCATAATATTTCTTACCTGTATTTCGGGCATTTGCTTAGTAAACCGGTATTGGTATTACTCCCCATAATACTTGCTGTAGCCATGTACTACATCAATTTTGCCTATTTAAAGCAAAACCTTTATCTCGAAGAATTAAGCTCGCGCAAGGCCTCAGCCTATAAAAGCAGCACCGAGTTTCCGCTGTTAAACAGGTTTGGCAAAGTTGGTGATCTGGTAGCTAACGAACTGAAACTGATCTTCCGCAACAAGCGCCCCCGTTCGGCATTGGTTATGGGCCTGTTCTTTATGTTTTACGGCCTTATATTTTACACTAACAGCCATTACGGACAAACCTGGTACATTTTTGTTGGCATGTTCATGACGGGTATTTTCATAATTAACTACGGTCAGTTCATGTACAGCTGGCAGGCCGCGCATTTTGATGGTTTGTTGGTGAGCAAGATCAACTTCCGCGATTTCTTGAAGGCTAAATACCTGTTGTTTACCATGGTATCAACGGTGGCCTTTATCCTAACCACACCTTATGCCTATTTTGGCTGGCACATTGTATTAGTGCATTTTGTAATGTACCTGTGGAACATCGGCGTTAATACAACCATTGTACTGTTTTTTGCTAATCGCAATGCAAAAAGCATCAACCTGTCAAAAGGCGCTTCATTTAACTGGGAAGGTGTAGGCGCTACGCAGATGCTCATCTCGTTCCCGCTTATGCTCACGCCATATATTATTTACCTCCCCTTCTCCCTGTTTAAGCATGCCGATATGGGTTTGGCCATGCTTGCCGCTATTGGGATCATATTTGTTTTAACCCGCGACTTTTGGGTTAAAAAACTGGAAGAAGATTTTATGCAGAAACGTTATACCATTGCCGAAGGCTTCAGAAATAAATAATCATGATTGAAGTAAGAAATTTAAAAAAGATCTACAACGGCATTACCGTTGTAGATGTGCCAGCATTGCAAATCAATAAAGGCGAAAGTGTTGGCCTTGTAGGCAATAACGGTGCGGGTAAAACTACACTGTTCCGGATGGTGCTTGACCTCATCCGTGCCGAAAGCGGCGAGATCTTATCCAATGGCGAAGTTGTAGCCGGTCATGAAAAATGGAAGGATTATACTGCAGCCTATCTCGATGAAGGTTTTTTAATAGACTACCTAACCCCCGAAGAATATTTTTATTTCATAGGTGGCTTACACAACCTCAACAAGGCGCACGTTGACGAAGTATTAACCAGTCTCACCGATTTTTTTAACGGCGAGATCCTGAAAAAAGGCAAATACATCCGCGACCTTTCAAAGGGTAACCAATGCAAGGTTGGCGTTGCAGCCTGCTTACTGCAGGAACCTGAATTGTTGATGCTCGACGAGCCTTTCGCCAACATCGACCCAAGTACCCAGTTCAGACTTAAAAACCTGCTGAAAGATCTCAATAAAAATAAAGGTGTAACCACCATAGTATCCAGCCACGACCTTAACCACATCACCGATGTTTGTGACAGGATTCTGCTGATGGAAAAGGGTGTGATCATTAAAGATATCGCAACCAGTTCATCAACGTTGAATGAGTTGGAAGCTTATTTTGGTGTAATGTCCCCTTCTGAAGAGAAAGGCATTTAATAAAACTATGTCATTGCGAGGCACGAAGCAATCGCATGCTATACAGAGCGGTTTTGCTTCCGTGCGGTTGCCACGCTTCGCTCGCAATGACATAACTATTTTATTAAGGAGCAGGAACGGCAGCTAACAAATCATCCGTCAACTTTTCAAACTCGCTGATAAACTCTGTATAGTGCTCACCGGTGCCCGGGCCGCTAAAACCGGTATGGATTTTTTGTACATCGCCGCTTTTATCAATAATGATGGTAGTAGGGAAACCAACTACTTTTGATAGCATAGGCAAACTTTGAGCTGTTTGCTTTTTGTCGCTGGTGTAGCCTGTTATCAATAGCGGATAGGTTACTTTAAACCGGTCTTTCACCTGCTGTAGCGCTTTCTTTGATTTCTCAAAATCGGTGCTGCGCTCATAAGCCAGACCAATTACTTCGACACCTTTATTGTGGTATTTTTTATAGTAGTTAACCATATAAGCTGTTTCATCCATGCAGTTGGGGCACCATGAGCCCAGGATCTGAACAATAACTACTTTATTTTTGAACCTGTCATCATCCAATGACACTGTTTTACCATCAAGATCTTTAAAGCTGAAAGCTAATTTTTTATAGCCCGGCTTTAATGACGTGAGAGAATATGCATCAGGCAATTTGGCGTTTTCATCTTTTACTGCTGTCCACGCCTGTACTGAAGAATACCCTGCGTAAAATTTACCATCGGTTATCGTTTTATCGTCGCTGATAGTAGCAGTAAAGGTATAAGCATGACCACCATCAAAAGTAGACAGGTAAAGTTTGTTACCACTCACCGAACCCTCAAGGTAGCGGTAGTCGCCGGTGGTGGTCAGGAAAGTACCGGTAAGTTTATTACCATCCTGTTTAAACTCGCCAACGGTTGTATCGCGGCCCTCCCCTTGGCCAAATACTGCCGACCAGCGGCCACCAATATTAAACGCAGGTTTTTCCGGGCTTTTGAAAAATCGCCATGAAGTATTAGGCACTGCACTGAATGGAACAAGAAGATCATTATCTGCCAGGTGCCTTACCCAATTGCCGTTAAGGCTATCTCCATTAAGTTTCAGTTTAAAATCAGAATTGAACAAAGGCATGTGGATAAAAACAGAATCGCCTTTGGTGGTAACATCGGTTACCTTAAAATGCTCGGCACCGTTAATAATGGCTAATTGTGGTTTGCCTCCGGTGCTATTAACCTCAAAATTGAAAGGAATTTCGGTACCCGATTTTGTTTTAAGCGCACCACGCCATTCGCCGGTTTTTAGTTTAGTTTGAGCAAAGCCGGTTTGCAGAAATAGTAATCCGCAAACACCGGCCGCGATATTTTTGAAAGTCATACTTAAATATATAGTCTACTTAATCTATATACTTTCAAAGTTATAAAAACAGTACCGTTATTTCAACAATCCGCGCGAAATGACAATTCTTTGAATTTCAGATGTTCCTTCATAAATCTGCGTTATTTTAGCGTCGCGCATCAGGCGTTCAACATGATATTCCTTCACATAACCGTAGCCGCCATGAATTTGAACAGCTTCGGTAGTAGTTCGCATAGCCACTTCTGAGGCATATAATTTAGCCATTGACGAGGCCTGCACATATGGTTTACCATGGTCTTTAAGCCAGGCGGCTTTAAGGCACATCAAACGGGCAGCTTCAATTTCCGTTGCCATATCGGCCAGTTTAAATTGAATAGCCTGATGATCGGCCAGCATTTTGCCAAAGGTTTTACGTTCCTTAGCATATTGCACAGCCAGCTCATAAGCACCCGAAGCCAGCCCCAAAGCCTGTGAGGCGATTCCGATCCGGCCTCCTTCAAGTAGTCCCATGGCGAATTTAAAACCAAAGCCGTCTTCGCCAATACGGTTTTCCTTAGGTACCTTAACGTCGGTAAACATCAGCGAGTGGGTATCTGATCCCCTCACCCCCATTTTATTTTCTTTAGCGCCAACAGTAAAACCGGGCATACCTTTTTCAACAATAAAGGCATTAATGCCATGGTGTTTCTTACTTACATCTGTCTGGGCTATCACAATATAGGTAGAGGCCGTACTACCGCTGGTGATCCAGTTTTTGGTACCGTTGAGCAGGTAATGATCGCCCATATCAATAGCGGTTGTTTTTTGCGATGTAGCATCAGATCCTGCCTCGGGCTCCGAAAGGCAAAACGCACCGATACATTCGCCTTTGGCTAACGGTACCAGGTATTTCTGCTTCTGTTCTTCGCTGCCATACTTCTCAAGTCCGTAACATACCAGCGAATTATTTACAGATACAATTACCGAGGTGGAGGCATCAATTTTGGAAAGCTCTTCCATCACCAGCACGTATGATATGGCATCCAAGCCAGCCCCGCCATATTGCGGTGATACCATCATGCCAAGGAAACCAAGTTCACCAAGCTTCCTTACTTGTTCGGCGGGAAATTTTTGCAGTTCGTCGCGTTCTATAACACCAGGTTTCAATTCTGTTTGCGCAAAATCGCGCGCAGCCTGGCGAATCATTTTTTGTTCTTCGGTCAGTTCAAAATACATGGGTATAATTAAAACATAAATATATAAATTACTATGCATGCATAGTAAAATTATAAACAAAAAAAGAGAGCTTTTTTGAAGCTCCCTTTCCCCTAATTAATTTAAACTATTGATTAAACCCAAAACAAAGAACAAAAAATCTCAACTTGGGCGTCTGAGAATTCAATTTTAATTTTTCACAGGTAGATGTTACTAAATCTCTTATTTTTTCACAGATGATACAGGGCGTGTAATTCTATACAAATCTTTTGCCATAATTATAAAATTGTGGCATTAATATTTCATGTTTAAACGTTAGTTGTTCATTTTTATAAAAGAATAATATCTGCATATAAAATGTATTGATGTTATTTTATTTTTAGCTTACAAAAAAAACATAAAATATTAAATAAGCCGATCCACCCATGCTTTTAACTGATTTTGAATACCTTAACGATACCGATAACGCGTTTAAACGAAAAGTAGCTTTACAGATTAAGGCTTTACGCAAGCAAAACCGGGTTACTCAGGAGAAGTTTTTTAAAGAAACACGCATAAATATTGCAAGGCTCGAATCAGGTATTATTGATATCAGATTAGAAACACTTCGTAAAATTTGTTATTATTTTAACGTTTCGTTAGCAGGTTTTTTCCAGGAGATATATTAAATTATCATATTTAGAAAAAAACGTTGTCCTAAATTCTATTATAACATACAGTCGTTGTATTTTAATTCATACACACACCTAAAAAATGAACAAACAAATCCATTCCTTATCCATAATTGTCATTTCGCTCGGCACTTTGCTCAGTGCCTGCAGCCATGAAGACAAGATAAAAGCTTACGAAGCCGGTGATCCCGTGATCCATAATATGGACACTATCGTAAAGCCGGGCGACGACTTTTTTAAATACGCCAACGGCGCCTGGCTGCGCAAAAATCCTATCCCGGCGGCATACGCCTCATGGGGCATAGGCAATGTTGTGCAGGATGAGCTGCGTGACAGGATGAAGAAAATCAACGAAGATGCCCTAAAAGCCAACGCACCCAAAGGCAGCAATACCCAAAAAATAGGCGATTTCTATTTCAGCGGGATGGATACCGTTAACATTGAAAAACAGGGCCTATCTCCGTTAAAGGATGAGCTGGATAAAATAGACCGGATAACAGATATCAAAAGCCTGGTTGAAGAATTTGCCCATCTGCAAAGGATTGGCGTTACACAACCCATTGGCGCATACGTTGGCCAGGATGCTAAAAACAGTTCAAAAATGGCATTGGGCTTATACCAGTCGGGTATTGGTATGCCTAACCGCGATTATTATTTTAATAAGGACGAGCATAGCGTTGCCATCCGTACCGACTATCAAAATAAATACCTGCCTACCATGTTTAAACTGGCGGGCTTAGCTGCTGATAAAGCTGCCGCCGCCGCTAAGAAAACTTACTCGCTCGAAACTTTCCTGGCCGATAGCAGCCGTAAACTGGAAGACTTGCGCGACCCGTACCATAACTATAACAAAATGACGCTTGCTGCCCTGAGCAAGCTGGCCCCGGACATTGACTGGAAGCCCACATTTGAAAAAATGGACTACAAAAATGCGGATACTGTAATTGTAGGTCAGCCAGAATATTACAGGGCTTTAAATAAAGCTTTAAAAGTTTATACGATAGACGATTGGAAAAATTACCTGCGCAACAACCTCATCACAGCGTTTGGCCCATACCTAAGCAAGCCATTTGATGAAGAAGTGTTCCGCTTTTATGATAAGGTTATTGAAGGTAGCACCGCCCAGCTTCCGCGATGGAAACGGGTGCTGGATACCGAAAACGGTTTGATGGGCGAAGTTTTAGGGCAGATCTTCGTGAAAGAGTACTTCCCCGAAAAAACAAAAGAGCGCTATGTGAAACTGGTTGAAGAAATGCGCGCCAGCTTCAAAGAGCACATAGAAAAGCTGGACTGGATGAGCCCCGCGACAAAGGAAAAAGCCTATTACAAACTATCAAAGGTTAATCCTAAAGTTGGCTATCCCGATAAATGGAAAGATTTTTCAACTTTGGAGATCAACCGCGGCCCTTACGCCCTCAATGTATTGCGGGCAAATGAGTGGTGGCATAATTTCAGTGCGGCCAAACTGGGCAAACCTGTCGACCGTACCGAATGGGATATTACCCCGCAAACCTATAATGCTTATTACAACCCATCAAACAATGAAATTGTATTGCCTGCCGGTATTTTTACCATCCCCGGCTACAAGGATGAGAATATTGACGACGCCATTATTTACGGCTACGCCGCCGCTTCAACTATCGGTCACGAAATGACACACGGCTTTGATGATCAGGGCCGCCAGTTTGATGCCGCCGGAAACCTGAAAGCCTGGTGGACACCACAGGATTCGGTAAAATTTAGCCAACGTGCCAAAATGCTTATCGACCAGTTTAATAGCTACAGCATTTATGGTTTGCACGTAAACGGTAAAGCCACCCAGGGCGAAAACATTGCCGACCTTGGCGGCATCGTAATAGGGCTTGATGCTTTCAAGAAAACCCAACAATACAAAGAAGGCAAACTCATAAACGGCCTAACACCACTGCAACGCTACTTTTTAGGTTATTCGCTGGGCTGGCTTACACAGGATAGGAAAGAATCACTATCAAGCCAGATCCTAACCAACGAACATGCACCGGCATTTATGCGTGTTAACGGCCCATTTACCGATGTACCTGAATTTTACGAGGCATTCCACATTAAAAAGGGTGATAAGATGTGGATTGATCCGGATAAGAGGGTGAAGATTTGGTAAGTCCCAGCCCCCTAAAGAGGGAGTTAATGAACAACGACGGGAAATCATTATCTTAATTCAACCTTAAGTATGAAGTGGCTATTTTTTATTTTTATTCTGCTTCCTTTTTTTGCAAAAGCCCAAGACATAAAAAAGGACACAGTTTTGCTTAAACCTCTAAATAAAATTGACACGGTGGTTTACGATATTGGCCATGATAAGCTCTATTTTGAATTATCACAGGTTTTGAAATACTTAAAAAAGTATCGTGGATCTAACTTCTATAAAAAGCAAGGTATAGCGCTCTTAACTAATGCTTTGAAGGCACATGTACGCGGTTCTTTTTACCTGCAAGATACACTCATAGAATATCCACAAACAGGGCTTATTGACACTGCAGCGATACAGAATAAATACCTTGGCGCAATGCAAGAGGTTGTACCGGCAATGTTATCCGATGGTTACGTTATGGTTCGTGATGCTCATGACCATCATTTGATTCCATTCTTGCTGATAACAAAGGAAGAGAACGGAAATTATATTGGTGCTTATACAGAATTTACAGTTTTTTTGCCTGATGGAAAACGTCTGTATAACGCTATGATTTTTCACAGATAAGTCCGTTTACGATTTTCTCAGGTAACTACCACATGGTCAGTTTTATTAACTTTGCATTAAGATATATATAGTCTTTCCCATTTAACCCCAAACATATTCCATATTGTTACAAAGGCCTTATTTAAAGGCCTTTGTTTTTATTAAATTTGTTCAAAACCCGTTGACATGACCAAACTTTACAAAGCAGCCCTCTTTGGCGGGGCCGTTGTGGCTTTATTTGCCCTCAGCGCCTACCAAACAAAAACTACAGATAAACCCGCCGACCCTGTTTATGATAATCTCGATAAATCGGTAAAACCGGGCGACGACTTTTTTAAATACGCTAATGGCGGCTGGCTTAAACGCAACCCGATACCTGCTGCGTATTCAAGCTGGGGCATAGGCAACGTAGTTTCCGAAGAACTTCGAGACAGGCTTAAAAAAATCAATGAAGATGCCTTAAAAGCTAACGCTCCTAAAGGTTCATCCACCCAAAAAATAGGCGATTTTTATTATACCGGGCTGGATAGCGTCAACATCGAGAAGCAAGGTATTAACCCGATAAAAGCGCAGCTGGATATTATTGACCAGGCTACCGATATAGCAGGAATCCTGAATGCTGCAGCTGTTTTAACTACTACCGGCACCCGTAACATCATAGGTAGCGGCGTACGGCAGGATGCTAAAAACAGCGTTAAAACCATTGTGCAACTAAGCCAGTCGGGACTGGGTTTACCTAACCGTGATTATTATTTTAAGACGGATGCCCGCACTACTAAAGTTCGTACCGATTATATGACCAACCACCTGCCCGCCATGTTAAAGCTTTCGGGCTGGAATGAGCAAAAGGCGACACAGGGAGCAGCAAGCATATTTAAAATTGAGAAATTTTTGGCCGATAGCAGCCGCAAGCTCGAAAACCTGCGCGATCCGTATCGCAACTACAACAAAATGACCATTGCCCAGTTGGGCAAGCTTACGCCTAACATCAACTGGCCTGTCATATTCAGCAAGCTGGAATATAAACAGCCAATAGATACCGTAATTGTTGGTCAGCCGGAGTATTACCGGGCGGTTAATACCGCGCTTTCCACATTTTCGGTTGATGAATGGAAAGCTTATTTGCGCTGGAAACTGATCTCATCATACGCGCCTTACCTTAATTCGGCCGCCGACGCCGAAAGTTTCCGGTTTAGCGGTAAAGTGATATCCGGCCGTAAAGAACAACTGCCCCGCTGGAAACGGGTACTGGATACCGAAAACGGCTTAATGGGTGAACTGCTTGGGCAACTTTTTGTGAAAGAATATTTCCCTGTCGAAGCCAAGCAACGTTACACCGATATGGTTGAGGCCATCCGTCAGGCTTATCGTGAGCATATTGCCAAACTGGATTGGATGAGTCCCGAAACCAAGCAAAAGGCATTGGCTAAACTGAATGCCATTCACCCCAAAGTTGGCTATCCCGACAAATGGAAAGATTTTTCAAGCATGGAGATCAGCCGCGACTCGTATGCAGGCAATGTAATGCAGGCCAAGCATTGGGCTTATCTATTTAATATCAACAAACTCGGTAAACCTGTCGACCATACCGAATGGGGCATGACACCGCAAACCTATAATGCCAGCTACAGCCCTTCAAATAATGAAATCACTTTACCTGCGGCACAGTTCAGCATTCCGGGCGTAAAAGACAGCGAAGTTGATGATGCCGTTGCTTATGGATACGTAGCCGCATCAACCATAGGCCATGAAATTACCCACGGTTTTGATGATGAAGGCAGGCAGTTTGATGCCAAAGGCAATCTCAGGGCCTGGTGGACACCAACCGATTCGGCAAAATTCACCAAACGTGCTAATATGCTTGCCGATCAGTTTAGCAGCTATGTGGTACTGGATAGTCTGCATGTTAACGGCAAAGCATCCTTAGGCGAAAACATTGCCGATTTGGGCGGAATTGTGTTAGGTATTGATGCGTTTAAAAAGACCCAACAGTACAAAGAAAGCAAACTTATTGACGGGCTTACCCCAATGCAGCGTTTCTTTTTAGGCTATGCGCTCGGCTGGCTCGGCCAGCAGCGTGATGAATCATTAGCTAACCAGATCCTTACTGACGTACACGCCCCCGGTTTTTTAAGGGTGAATGGCCCATTTAGTGATGTACCGGAGTTTTACCAGGCTTTTCATATTAAAAAGGGAGATAAAATGTGGATTGATCCGGATAAAAGGGTGAAGATCTGGTAGATCGGGCTTTGCTCCTTTATTATATTACGATCCTCTAACAGTCTTTTTAAAGGCTGTTAGAGGATTTTTAGTGCATGGCCTGTGCGATTCCCTCCCCTGGGAGGGTGTAGGGAGGGGTTTGTGCGACATGCTAAGTTGTCGCAAAGGCGTATAAACCCCTCCCTGCCAACACACGTTCCTAACGCACCCCTCCCAAGGGAGGGAATTGTCATCTCTTGCACTATTCCTTCCTGAAAGCGCACTACATCGCTCGGTCATGCTGAACTTGTTTCAGCACCCCACGAAACAAGTGGGCGATTTGATTGGCAAGCGGCTTAGCAAATGAGGTGTTGAAACAAGTTCAACATGACAGCTATCTTATTACGTTATTATTCACTTTTTTGAATCCAGACTTACGAAGTTTTGAAAACTTCGTAAGTCTTCAACTCAAGAAGAGGCATTCCCAATCGTCAAAAATGCACCCTATGTTATCAAAAGCATGTCAATTTCAATACTTTAACATTTTTTTAATATAAAACTCTTTCAATTAAGGTAAATTCTATTTACGTTTGAATTTTTTCTTGATGTAGCTTCAAATAATTTTTTACCCTGAAGCACATGTTACGCGTCGACAGTTCCAAACCATGCCAAATTATATATGCCATTGCAAGGCATGATTACCTGTCGTATGTAATTGAACCACACATAGTTCAGCTTAACCCCAACGGTGAATTTTCACTAACCCATCAGCGTTTGTTTTCCAATACAGCCAAAGAGTTTTGTGAGTTTCTGGATGATACGGATATCAGGCTTATCAAACTGCTGGAGGAGATGGAACAGGGTAACGTGATCAAAAGGTATTACAAAAAGCCTATCCGCCCGTTCGAATTTTTCTCGAAGGTATTCAACGAGCAGATGTTTGACATGATCCGCCCGAAACTGGAGAAACGCATAGCCGAAGCATTATCATTGCTTTGCAGCAAGCAGGTGTACCAGATGAGCAAAGAGGGCTACCCCGGCGAGCGCAAATTACAGCTTGCTACTGAAGCCGCATCAGTGTTATTTCACTTCAGGCGCAACGAGGAGGAGATCAGGTATTTCCCTACCATCAAGTACCAGGGCATGCGCATCGAGTTCATGTTCAAAAATGCCGAGATCATTTGTAACCACCCGGCCTGGATGCTTCTTGACGATACTTTGTATTATTTTGATAAAGAAATTGAAGGTAAAAAACTGCAGCCCTTCCTGAACAAGCGCTTCATTGCCATACCAAAATCGTCAGAGCAATCGTACTTTGAAAAGTTTGTTGCGCCGCTTATCGAAAAGCATAATGTTTACGCCGAAGGGTTCACCATCAATACCGAAAAGTATGATGCACGCCCGGTGCTTAAACCCATTTATATTGAAGGCGGTACATCGCAACTGCAACTTTCCTTTAAATATGCAGGATATATTTTCCCTTATGGCGATGGCAGGCATATCTCTGTAAGGATGGAAAAAAATGGCGATGATTACCTGTTCCATCGTATTAAACGCTCCACCACCTGGGAAAAAGGCAAAATGCACCAATTGGAGCAAATGGGCCTTAAAGTAGCTTCTTCGCTATTTCAAAATTTGGAAGTTGCCGGTCGTGATGATGATGCCGATCATTCATTCTCGGTTTTTGAATGGCTTAACCAGCATCACGACCATCTCATTGAAGAAGGTTTTGAACTGGAACAACCTGAAGGACAAAAGCGCTACGTTTTTGGCAGCAGCAAAATTGAACTGATAGTAACCGAAAATAACGACTGGTTTGATATTAACGCCATGGTAAGCTTCGGCCCGTATCGTATCCCGTTCATCCAGTTAAAAAATCATATCCTCAACCATAAAAAGGAGTTTACCCTGCCATCGGGCGAGATAGCGGTAATTCCCGAACAATGGTTTTCGCAATACGGCAACCTGCTGCATTTTACAGAAGGCAGCACTGACCTTAAACTTCGCCGCCATCATATTGGCCTGGTTACAGACCTTGCTGAGGGCGAAATGGCCAGCGTTACCATGACCCGCAAACTTCAAAAACTCACCAATTTTGAGGAGCTTGAGGATGCACCAATGCCGGTTAATTTTGAAGGCCATTTGAGGCCATACCAAAAAGCGGGCTATAACTGGTTCCACTTTTTAAAGCAATACCACTTTGGCGGTTGCCTTGCCGATGATATGGGTTTGGGTAAAACCATCCAGACTTTATCCTTACTGCAAAAGCATAAGGAAGATGTTGAAAATGGGGGCGGCAAAGCTACATCGCTGGTAATTATGCCAACCTCGCTCATCTATAACTGGCTTAATGAGGCCCGCAAATTTGCGCCGCAATTAAGGCTAATGGTGCACACTGGTACTATGCGTTACCGCAGTGCCGATGTTTTTGCCAATTACGATGTAGTGATCACTACCTATGGCATCAGCCGTATCGATATTGAAATGTTTAAGGATTTCTTTTTTGATTACGTGATTCTTGACGAAAGCCAGAACATCAAAAACCCGTCATCTAAATCATACCAGGCGGTTAAACAGCTTAAATCGCGCTTTAAGCTGATCTTGAGCGGTACCCCGGTTGAAAACTCGGTTAATGATCTGTGGACGCAGATGTCGTTCATTAATCCGGGCTTGCTGGGCGCGCAACAGTTTTTCCAGAACGAATTTGTAACCCCGATAGAAAAGAAAAAGGACGAAGACAAGGCCCGCAAACTACAGGCCCTGATCAAACCGTTTGTTTTACGCCGAACCAAGGAGCAGGTGGCCACCGAGCTTCCGCCAAAAACGGAAAACCTTTTCTACTCCCAGATGACCGAAGAGCAATCGTCTGTTTATGAAGAGATCAAATCCGAATACCGTAACGAGCTATTGAAAAGCCTGGAGGATGGCACATTTGCCAAAACACAGATCCAGGTATTGCAGGGCTTGATCAAACTAAGGCAAATTGCCAATCACCCAATCATGATTGATAAGGATTATGAGGGAGATAGCGGTAAGTTTGAGGACGTAGTCCATACCCTAAACAACGTACTTGATGGCGGCCATAAAGTGCTGATATTTTCGCAGTTTGTAAAACAACTCAGCATCTATCGCGATCATTTTGAGCGAGTTGGCATTCCGTACGTATATCTTGACGGCAGTACCCAAAACCGTGGCGATGTAGTGAAACAGTTCCAGGAAGATGAAAAAACACGGGTATTCCTGATCTCGATAAAAGCGGGTGGCGTAGGCCTCAACCTCACCGAAGCTGACTACGTTTTCATTCTCGATCCATGGTGGAACCCGGCCGTTGAGCAACAGGCCATTGACCGTACCCACCGCATTGGCCAAACCAAAAACGTGTTCATCTACAAGTTCATCACCAAAGATTCGGTTGAAGAAAAGATCCTGGCTTTGCAGCAACGCAAACTGAGCCTGTCAAGGGCACTTATTACCACTGAAGAAAGTTTTATTAAGTCGCTTACAGCAGAGGATATTAAGGAGATATTGGGGTAAGTTGATCTGAGCGATGACAAAACAACAATCTTGCGCTCGTTTGTAACGAGCGCTTAACATGGTTTGGCGATTGCATCGCCATTTGCGTTACAAACGCAAGCCCAATTGCGCACTCGTTACAAACGAGCACGAGTTGATAAGTTGATCTGTGCGATGACGAAGAAAAAATAAAAACCATGTCATTGCGAGGAGGAACGACGAAGCAATCTCGTAGCTATGCAGGGCGACTGTGCACTGGCTACGGGATTGCCACGCTTCGCTCGCAATGACATGCTTTCTTATTTACCCTTGCGCTCGTTTGCATCATTCAATAAAATGCCTTTTACCACGTTATATTGTACAAAAACCGCTAAATAGTGTATATTGGGGATTTACGAGGGCCGGATTTAACAATTATCATCGAACATTTTGAGTGTTAAACAGATATATCAACCGCGAGATATGACGATTTAACACTTTTTAACATTTATGCAAGGATTTTAGTTGGCGAAAAATTGGCCGGGTGTTTAAGTTTGCCTACCGAAACGAAAAAATTTAATGGAAGAACAAAATAGCTATACAGGAAATGTCACTTCGGCTGCTCCAACATCGTACTCAACCGATATCAGGGCGCTGAATGAAATGATACAAAGGGAAAGCGCGTTTATCGATCTGCTGATCCTGGAGATGGATAAAGTGATCGTAGGTCAGCGTTACATGGTTGAACGTTTGCTGATTGGTTTATTAGCCAACGGCCACATTTTATTGGAAGGCGTACCGGGATTGGCGAAAACCCTGGCCATCAATACCCTGTCAAGCGCCATCCAGGCCGATTTTAGCAGGATCCAGTTTACACCGGATTTGCTCCCTGCCGACGTGCTTGGTACCATGATCTACAACCAAAAGAAAGAAGAGTTCATAGTGCGTAAAGGCCCTATCTTCTCTAACTTTGTTTTGGCCGATGAAATTAACCGTGCGCCTGCCAAAGTGCAAAGCGCGCTGCTTGAAGCCATGCAGGAGCGCCAGGTAACCATTGGCGATACTACCTACAAACTGCCCGATCCGTTCCTGGTACTGGCAACCCAAAACCCTATTGAGCAGGAAGGTACATACCCACTGCCCGAAGCACAGGTTGACCGTTTTATGCTGAAAGTGGTGATCAAATATCCTAACAAAGAGGATGAGAAAAAGATCATGCGCGCCAATATTTCGCCTTCGGGCATGAATAAACCAAACGCCATTATCAAGCCTGAAGAGATCATCAAGGCCCGTAAAATAGTGCGCGAGGTGTATATGGACGAAAAAATTGAGCAATACATTATCGATATTGTTTTCGCTACCCGTTTCCCAGATCAGTTTAAGCTTGCCAAATACAAAACGCTGATCACCTTTGGCGCTTCGCCAAGGGCAAGCATCAGTTTAGCGCTGGCAGCAAAAGCTTATGCGTTTATCAAACGTCGCGGTTATGTGATCCCTGAGGATGTGCGCGCTGTTTGCCATGATGTATTAAGGCACCGTGTTGGCTTAAGCTACGAGGCCGAAGCCGAGAACATCACCAGCGAGGATATCATCACAGCGATATTGAACGCGGTTGAGGTACCGTAAACCTCACCCCGGCCCTCTCCAAAGGAGAGGGAGTTAAATAAAAAGTTTAATTATTCAACTAAAATTCTTTTAAAGTCCTCCCCCCTGGGGAAGATTTAGGAGGGGTACATGGCTAAAGACACCAAGGATCTGCTAAAAAAGGTTAGGAAGATAGAGATCAAAACCCGTGGCTTAAGTAACCACTTATTTTCGGGCGAGTATCATTCTGCTTTCAAGGGTCGGGGTATGGCTTTCAGCGAGGTGCGCGAATACCAGATAGGCGATGAGATCCGTACTATCGACTGGAACGTAACGGCCCGCTTTAACGCGCCTTACGTAAAAGTATTTGAAGAGGAGCGCGAGCTTACCGTTATGATATTAATGGATGTGAGTGGCTCTGAAAACTTCGGCACGCAAAATCAGCAAAAGCAGGACCTGGCTACCGAACTTTGCGCTGTACTGGCATTTTCGGCCATACAGAACAATGATAAGGTGGGCATCATATTTTTCAGCGATAAGATTGAGAAGTTTATTCCGCCTAAAAAAGGCCGCAGCCATATCCTGATGATCATCCGCGAATTGATCGCGTTTCAGCCCGAAAACAAAGGCACCAACGTGGCAGAGGCTTTAAAATACTTCACCAGCGTTATCAAAAAGAAATGCACAGCTTTTGTGATTTCGGATTTCATCACCTCTGAGTTTGAAAACGAAATTAAGATCGCCAATAAAAAGCACGATATCATTGCTTTAAAACTTTACGATAAGCACGAAGAGGAATTCCCGAACCTGGGGCTTATCCCGGTTAAGGACGAAGAAAGCGGGCAAATCATGTGGGTAAACACCGGTGATAAAGCCGTGCGCGATGCCTTTAAATGGGATGCCGTGAAACGCAATGCCGCACTTCAGGATACTTTTCGCCGTTCGGGGGTTGATTATACTACTATAGGCACACACGAATCATACGTTAAACCATTAATGACATTATTTAAAAAGCGGGAAGGCCGGCGGTAAAATATATGAACAGGTACATCAAATACACCCTGGCTATGTTGGTAACGCTTGCAGGCTTTTACCAAACAGGCAGGGCTCAAAACTTTGGGGCAAAAGCTACGCTGGATAAAAACACTATCCTTATAGGCGAACAAACACAGCTTAACTTAAGCGTCCGTTTTCATACCCAGGATAATGTCACCTTTCCGAAGGTGCCCGACAGCATAGGTAAAATTCAGGTGGTAAAAGTTAAGGCTGATACGATTTCTGATAAAAGCGATCTATCCATCAAAACCATTACCAGGCATTATACTATTACCGCTTTTGACAGCGGCCAATATGTAATCCCATCATACGTATTTAAATCGGCAGTGGGCGATTTACCAACTGAAACATTAACGCTTGATGTAAAAACCGTTGCTGTTGATACCACTAAAGGCTTTTATGATATTAAACAGCCATTAGCTGTTCATTATACTTTTTGGGATTGGCTGCATGATAACTGGAAAATGGTTTTAGGCATCTGGCTTGGCCTGATGGCGATAGCGGGCGCTATCTACTACCTGCTTAAACGGCCTAAAAAAGAGGTGGTTGTTGAAGAGGTTAAACCTGATATTCCATTGCATATCCAGGCGCTTCAAAAGCTTGAAGAGATTAAGAGCAAACAGCTTTGGCAGCACGACCAGGTTAAGCAATATTATATTGAGCTGAGCGACGTAGTACGTGAATACCTTGAAAAACGGTATACCATTCAGGCGCTGGAGCAAACATCCGAAGAAATTTTTGCCAGCCTAAGAAACATGGATATAGCCAGCGAAGACCGGAACCTGTTGAGGCAACTATTGGTACTTTCGGATATGGTGAAGTTTGCCAAAGAGAAACCAGCGGCCCATGAAAATGAAAAGAGCATGGATAACGCTGTTACCTTCATCAAAGATACCCAGCCCCATTATGTTAAGCCTGCAGATGTAAACGTGAAGGGAGATGAGGCAAAATGATTTGGTTTAAAGGAATAGAATTTGCACATCCGGGCTTTTTCTGGCTGTTTATCAGCATTCCGCTTATGGTGGGCTGGTACATCTGGAAACAAAAGCAACTACAGGGCAATCTGGCTATGCCTACCATCAGGGGCTTTGCCATGATCACCAAAAGCAAGCTACCGCATTTCAGGCATTTGGGTATCGTTTTGCGCTCATTAGCCATGGCCGCACTTATAGTGGCGCTGGCAAGGCCGCAATCGTCATTAAGCTGGCAGGATACTACTACCGAAGGTATCGATATAGTTATCGCCTCGGATATTTCGGGCAGTATGCTTGCCGAAGACTTTAAACCGAACAGGCTTGAGGCCGGTAAAAACATCGCTATCGATTTTATCCAGAACCGCCCTAATGACAGAATTGGTCTGGTAGTTTTTAGCGGTGAAAGTTTTACGCAATGCCCGCTTACTATTGATCACTCGGTACTGGTTAACCTTTATGCCGATATTAAAAACGGCATGATTGAGGATGGTACCGCCATTGGTATGGGTTTGGCTACCGCCGTAAACCGTTTAAAAGATAGCGAGGCCAAAAGTAAAGTAGTGATCCTACTAACTGATGGTTCAAACAACTCGGGCTCTATCCCACCGGTTACCGCTGCCGAAATTGCCAAACAGTTTGGCGTGAGGGTTTATACAGTAGGTATCGGCACCAACGGCTATGCGCCCTACCCTGTTCAAACGCCAATGGGCGTGCAATACCAGCGCATGAAAGTTGATATTGACGAAGGTACATTGGGCAAAATCGCTTCCATTACAGGTGGTAAATACTTCAGGGCAACCAATAACAGCGCATTGAAAGATATTTACGAACAGATTGACAAACTGGAAAAAGCCAAGATAGATGTTACCCAGTACCGCAAAAAAACCGAACGCTTTTTGCCGTTCGCCATTATTGCGCTGGCACTTTTATCGTTAGAATTTTTAACAAGAAACACCCTGCTTAAGGGAGCTTTAACATAACAGCATGCTACGTTTTGCAAATACAGAATATTTATGGGGATTGCTTGCTATTCCGCTGCTGCTCTTTATTTTTTTAAGGGTTAACTGGTGGAAACGTAAAGCCATAGCCTCATTGGGTAATAAAGAGATAGTGCTGCAGATGATGCCGCAGGTTTCCTTTTCGCGCCCCTGGATCAAGTTTATCTTTTTCATTTTAGCCTACGCCCTCGTTGTAATAGGTATAGCCGATCCGCAGTTGGGTTCAAAAACCGAAGAGGTAAAACGCAAAGGGGCCGACCTGATGATCCTGCTCGACGTATCAAACAGTATGCTGGCTCAGGACCTTGCCCCTAACCGTTTGGAAAATGCCAAACGTGCTTTAGCCCAGTTGATAGATAAGCTGCATGACGATCGTATTGGTATCGTAGTATTCGCTGGTCAGGCCTATGTGCAGCTTCCCGTAACTACTGATTATTCGGCGGCCAAATTATTCCTCAATACCATTAACACCGATATGGTGCCAACACAAGGTACAGCTATTGGCGCGGCAATTAACCTGGGGATGCAGTCGTTTGATTTTAAGAACGGCACCGGCAAATCCATGATTATTATTACCGATGGCGAAAATCACGAGGATGACGCCGTTGCCGCGGCGAAATCTGCTTTATCAAGAAACGTGACCGTTAATGTTGTGGGTGTGGGCTCGGAAGAAGGTGCTCCGGTACCTATTTACCAGGATGGCAAGCAAACTGGCTTTCATAACGATAGCACCGGCCATCCGGTAGTAAGTAAGCTGGACGAACAAATGGGCAAAGAAATAGCAGCGGCCGGAAACGGTGTTTATGTGCGTGCCAACAATGCCAACAGCGGACTTAACATTGTGATGGATCAGATAGCCAAAGTACAGCGCAAAATGACCGATACTAAGCAATTCAAAGATTTTGAAGACCGGTTCCAGTTTTTCCTGGCGATTGCCTTCGTACTGTTACTGGCCGAGTTCTTTATCTCTATCCGTAAAAACATGCGCCTGAGCAAAATCAAATTATTTGAAGTAAAAAACACATGAAGCAATATATCATAGTCATTATTTTAATGCTGCAGGCTTCATTTCTTTTTGCCCAGCAGGAAAAAAGACTTATCAATAAGGGTAACGAGCTTTACCAGCAAAAGAAATACAAAGAGGCCGAAGCAAGTTATCGCCAGGCCATGGGCCAAAAGAACAAAACTGTTGAAAGTAATTTCAATCTTGGTGATGCCATGTTTAAGCAGCAAAAGTTTGATCAGGCATCCGAACAGTTTAATAAACTGGCGGCTTCATCAACCGATAAAAATGTAAAATCCGGAGCTTATCATAACGTCGGCAACTCCTTCCTTACCCAAAAAAAATTCCAGGAAAGTATTGATGCCTATAAAAAAGCGCTTGTTAATAATCCGGCGGATAATGAAACCCGCTATAACCTTGCTTATGCCCAAAAAATGCTAAAAAACCAGCAGGATAAGAATAAAGGCGGCGGGGGCAACAAAAACGACAAAGACAAGAACAAGGATAAAAACAAGAACGATAAGAATAAAGATAACAAAGACAATAAGGATAAAGACAAAAAAGATCAGGACAAAAACAAGCAGGATCAGGACAAGAAAGACCAGGATAAGCAAAATCAGGATCAAAAAGATCAGCAGGGGCAGCAGCCTAATCAGCTATCAAAAGATGATGCCCAGCGCATGCTTGACGCCTTGAACAATGATGAGAAACAAACCCAGGATAAACTAAAGAATAAAAAATTAAAAGGCGCTAAAGTGCCTATTTCAAAAGATTGGTAAATCTTGTTGTTTTGTAGATACTAATGAAAATTAAACTTTCCATATTAACGCTGCTGCTGTGTTGCTCAAGCCTTGTGTTCGCGCAGGTAAAGTTCACGGCATCGGTAAATAAAAATACCATAGGTACTGGCGAGGTGCTTGAGGTTACATTTTCCATCAATGCCAATGCCGATCGTTTTGCACCGCCTGCTTTTGCCGGTTTCCAGGTAGTTGGCGGCCCAAACGTGTCCAATAGCATCTCCATGATCAACGGCGTTACATCGGCCAGTATAACTTATGGGTATGATCTTGTGCCAACCCGGGAGGGCGAAATAACCATCGGTCCGGCTACGATTATGTCGGGCGGCAGGCCGTACAGTACCACGCCAATTAAAGTTAAAGTAGTGAAAGGCCAGGGTGGGCAGGTAGGTCAGCAGGCTCAGCAACAAAGCAGCAATGGCCCCGATAGCCGTAATATTCAAAAAGGACGTGTAACTGACATTTCCAAATCGTTGTTTTTACGCACCGAGGTTGATAAAACAACCGCCTACATGGGTCAGCAGATCATGATGAACCTGCGCCTTTATACCCGGGTTAACATAGCCAACGGCGAGCCTGAAAAAATCCCTGATCTTAACGGATTTTACAGCCGCGACATTAAAAGCAATAATCCCAATGCTCAATGGCGTACCGAAATTATAAACGGTGTACGATACAATGTTACCGATGTTAAGCAAACTATCCTGTTCCCCGAGCACGAGGGCAATATCACCATCGAGCCATCTATCATGAACTTTATAGTGAGGCAACAGGCTGCTTCATCGTCAGGTGATCCCTTCGACGCTTTTTTTGGTGGATATGAGGATGTAAAATATAAAGTTAAAAGTACGCCGGTTGTCATCCACGTAAAGCCGTTGCCACAGGCAGGGAAACCTGTTGAATATACCGGTGCCGTAGGTAAGTTTAATATTGAAGCTTCCCTTGATAAAAATGATGTTAAAGCAAACGATGCTATCAACTACACCATAAAGATAAGCGGTACGGGCAACCTGAAATTGCTAAAACCGATAAGCCCGAATTTTCCGGCCGATTTTGAGAAGTATGAACCCAAAATCACCGATACCATTACCGAAAATGCCAGTGGTTCATCGGGTAACAGGAAATACACATACTTGCTTATCCCAAGGCATCAGGGCGATTTTACTATCGACCCTATTAAATTCGCTTACTTTAATCCGGCTACCGGCAGATACGTTTCTTTAACCACCCAGGCTTTCCATATCAAGGTAGCCAAGGGTACAGGCGATGGCAGCAACGTTACAGCCTTTTCAAACGCTGGCAAACAGGATGTTAAAGTGCTGAGTAATGATATCCGCTACATTAAAACCAGCACCGAATTAAACGACGTAGGCAGCGACTTTTACGGATCTGGTCTGTATTATTTCCTGTTGATCTTAGGTCCGGCAGGTTTTCTGGGGGCTTTGGTTTACGGTAAATGGCGTGATAAAAACAATGCCGATGTGGTAGGTTTGAAAAGCCGCAAGGCAGGTAAAGTGGCCGCCAAACACCTGGCCAGTGCCAAACAACAATTAAACGATAAAAAAGCGTTTTACGAAAACCTGTTCCGTGGTTTATATGGTTATTTGAGTGATAAGCTTAACATCCCTTATTCCGATCTTAACCGCGAAAAGATAGCCGAGGAACTAAAAGCCCGTTCGCTTGACGAAAGCCTGATTAACGAGATGCTTGACACGCTTGACCTTTGCGAAATGGCACGCTATGCGCCTGTATCGGGCATTACCGAGCAACAGGTGTTTGACAAGGCCCAGAACATGATCAATAACATTGAAAATAAAATATAACATGATGAAGCGCATTATATACCTACTGCTCATCATCGTTATGCCTATATGTGCATTAGCTAACGATGAAGCTAACGTCCTGTTAAAAAAAGGAAACGACCAATACGCCAAAGGCCAGTACAAGGAAGCTATAACTACCTACCAAAAAATTGTGGATGATGGGCACCAATCGGCATTGGTTTATTATAACCTGGGCAATGCCTATTTTAAAAATGAGGATGTGCCATCGGCGTTGCTGTATTATGAAAAAGCGCATAAACTTTCGCCCGGCGATGAGGATATCAATTTCAATATCCAGTTTGCCAATCAAAAAACAACTGATAAGGTAGAAGCTGGTACCGAGTTTTTTATCACCAAATGGTGGCACTCGTTTATCTTGCGTTTTTCATTAACAACTTTATCGGTATTAACCGTTTTGTTGATTGTTGCAGGTTCGGCATTGCTTGTAGTTTACCGGTTTACCAACTCGGTAGTCATTAAAAAGTTGTCTTTTTACTCGGCTTTGGTGGTACTGCTTTTAGGCTTTGCAAGCATGTTTGTGGCAAGTCGCCAGGATCAGTATTTTGACGCGCACCATGGTGCTATCATTTTCAGCACATCGGTAAATGTAAAAAGCGCTCCAACACCTAACGCCAAAAACCTGTTCCTGATCCACGACGGAACCAAGGTTCAAATTTTGGAAGATAATAACGGCTGGATGAAGATCAGGCTGGCCAGCGGCAACGAAGGCTGGATCAATGCTTCGGATGCTAAGGAAATATAGTTTTGAGCTAAAGGCTTAAAGCATTCAACTCATACAAAGTCCAAACAATTGCTGTCCGTAGACTTTGTCTACGGATTCAATATGCCTGTAGTTTGCAACTACAGGCTGCCACTGGTCGAAGTTTAGCAATAGCGTAACTTCGACCTAAAATGATGGAAGCATCCTGCCTCCGTGGATTATCAAATATAGCTATTGGGTTAAGCTTTCAGCTTAACCTATTGTAGATCCAAGTTACGCTATCCGCTATCGCTAAACTTGAACCAGATTTTCTTTTTGCTTTAAGCCTTCGGCTTTCAGCTTCTTAAACCCTATTTTTCTCCAGCAACTCCAATACATCCTCTTCGGTACCTGTAAAAGGGCCCGATGATTCAATTTTGAAGCTGGCCATGGCCGCTGCAAACTCGCCTGATTCCTGGAAGCCTTTGCCTTTGGCGCGTTGGTATAAATAGCCAGCCATATAAGTATCTCCACAGCCGGTAGCGTCAACTACTTCTGACGGTTTATATGCCGGGATCTGGTAATAAACACCATCGGTATAAATAACCGACCCCATGCTGCCCAGTGTAACCACAACTTCATTAACCCCCCATTCGTTCAAAACTTTGGCGCCTTCGTGGATATCAGTGATACCCGTAAGTACTTCCATCTCGTGTTCGTTCACTTTCAGGATGTGGATGTGTTGCAGGGCTTCACGCTTTTCGGGCCAGTCGATAGGCACCACGTTCTTATCTTCTACTTTGCGCAGGTAGCCCTGGGCATCAAGTGAAAGCTTGCCACGTTGCGCAAGCCCTTTTATAAAATCTACAGAGATATCATCGGCCAGCAAAGGGCCTAAATGATAAACGTCAGCCTTAATTTCGTCGAGCTGCTCAATAGTGAAAGGATCTGCTTTTTGAAGTACACGTTGAGTACGGTGATCCTGGTTAGCAGAGTAAATATTTTCAAAGTAAACCGTTTCGCCACCTGTTGTTGCATGCACCTCGATACCTTTGCCGCGGAGTTTTTCAACCACTGGCATCTCGCTTAAAGCAAGCGAAGTAACCAGCGTGTAACTCACGTCCATATTACGAATGGCGTTTGAAAAATAAAAAGAAGTACCGCCAGCCATGTGTTTCACCGCTTGCGGTGTCACCACTTTATCTAACGTAATATGCCCTACACAACAAATATCGTACATGAAAATTCCCCTATTATGATTTGATACTCAGCCCTTATTATTAAAACAAACGGCAAATGTAAGAAATAGGATTTTGTGTACAAGAAGTTATCTGTTTTGTGACAGGGAAATCACTTTAAGAATTTTATCAATTTATACCGTGCTCAATACATCTGCACCCGCCATTTCAGCCAGATCATCAAAATATACGGATGCCAGGTGCTCCCAGCTTAAGCGACTGCTGTATTGCAGGCCTTCTTCAATAAATTGTGCCCTCAGGCTATTGCTCTTAAGCAGTAATTCAATCTTTTCAATGTAGCAGCCGGCATCATAAGGTTCGCATTTAAAACCATTAATACCCTGCTCTATAAAATCTTTTGAACCTCCGCCATCGGCAATAACACAGGGCACTCCGGATGCCATGGCCTCAAGTACTACGTTGCCATAAGCTTCAGATACGGAAGGGAACAGAAACAAAGTTGATGACGCATATAAAACCGAAAGCCTTTTATGATCTACCTTACCGGTAAATACCGCGTTCGGCATTCTGATCTCGCAGGCTTTGCGGGCAACGCCATCGCCGGCAATTATAAAATTAACTTCGGGGTGGCGGTCCTGCATTAGGGTATAGATCTCAAACAGGGTTTCCAGGTTTTTTTCCCAAACCAGGCGGCTGGCGAATAATATGGATGGATTATCATTTCCTGTTATCGAGCGCAGGCTACGTTTATGCCGGGGTGAAAACAGGCGGGTATCTATCCCCCGTTGCCATAACTTCATGCGATAGGTATCAATCCCCATATCAATCAACTCGTCCTTCATAGTAACAGAAGGCACATATATCTGGTCGCACTGATTATAAAAAGCCTTATGGCTTTCAGTCATCATTTGCTTAACCTTATTGATCAGGAACGGGGTATGTTTCAGATAATAATCGATATAGGAAATAAAATGAGTGTGATAAATGCTGATAACCGGCAAACCATGCTGGGTAGCATATCTTAGCGCGAAATTGCCCAACAGCGATGGTGTGGCAATATGCACTATATCGGGTGAGAAATTATTTACGTCTTCGGTTAATTCGCTCATTACCAAGGCTGGTATGGCCATGGTATACCCGGTATTAATAGGCAATGTTAAAGCCGGGACTTTTAAGGATTCAAAACCAGCTATGCTGTCGGGACCGGCACCATACACGAACAGGAATTCAAAAATATTACGATCAATACGTTTTATGAGCTGATACATGGTGCGCACGGCACCGTCAAAATCTTCAATAAGTATCTCGGCAAAAAAGGCTACTCTGATCTTTTTCATCTTATTGACTGATTAGAGGTTATTACTTCGTGTTCACTTTCGCATATCTTACAGGATCCGGCCCCGTCATCAGGAACTCCCTTAGTTCGGCTAATTTATCGGTATTGATCAGATCTACTTCGCACTCAAGCAGGGCGCGCCATACTTCTTTATTTTCGGGAGATGCCCACAGCCTTACCCGTTTTTTATGGTGATGCGCCGCTGTTACGTAATCACGGAGCAGTTGTTTCTGGTCTTCAGGCATAGGGCCTTTGCCTGTCCAGCTTATGAGGCGTGAATATTTGCAGCTGGCAGTTTTGTAAATGGTATTTGAAAGCGTATCGGTATGTACCTGCATCAGGTCTTCATCAATAAAAGCGTAGCGTTGCTTTTGCGCCTGAAGCATTTTATAAGGTTTATTTCCTGTAATGACAATGGTTACGCTCCCCTCTGTTATATTGCCGTTATTATAACTTGATAACATCGGCGCGTAACGCTTTAACACCTCAGATAGCTTTGCGTAGGTCTTTTCCGCATCAGATTTAATATCGATCATCAGAGTAACTGGAGCAAGCGGATATACTACCTCCCTGTTTTTACCCTCGTAACAGTTAAACAATGGCATTAAGTACAACTGCTCCAGGGTACGCTTTTTTTGAAAAGCAGGAAGCATATGTGCAACCAGCAATTCGTCGTCGCGCAGGTAAATATCAGCCTCAACGTTTTGGAAGCCGTTATCCAGGGCATCATACAGAGGCCGGTTGTGCCAGTAATCATTATGGGCGAAACCTTTAGAGAGGGGACTATTTTGAGCCTGGCAGGTAATGGCTCTGAAGGCAAGGATAACAAAAAACAGAAATTTCAGGTGCTTGTGGCAAAATGCTGCTTGCATCGTAATTTGTATTTGTTGATACAAATTTACCCCTCCGATATGTACAGGCAGTTATGTCATGGTAAAGTAAAAGCAACTGATGCTTTAATTTATTGTAAATGAATTAACATTTTCATCACATTAAAATATACAAATCGATACTTTTCGATTAAGGCTGATTCACATTAAATCTGCATTTTACAAACAGGTGTTAATAAGCTATAAAGATTAGCTAAGAATGAACCCGGCAAGCTGTTGCCAGTTATTGGCTTTTTCAGGAAGCATCAACAGCGCTGAAATAAGCCCGAATACATCGGCCGCGCTCCTGCCCTCCTGCCTTAAATACCTAACCGATGTTGAGCCCGCCGACTTGGATAGTTTTTTTCCATCCCCTTCAAGCAACAAAGGGTGATGATAAAATGCTATATCATTAAAAGCCTCTTTACCCATCATAGTAGCCAACAGAATCTGAGCCAATGTTGATGCCCACAGATCCTGCCCTCTTACTATCAGATCAACCCCATAAAACAAATCATCGATAATCGAAGTGAGCTGATAAGCCGGAAAGCCGTCTTTCTTTCGTACAACAAAATTTTCCATTTCGGCAGGCAATGGTGTTTGAATTATTGTGCCGTCATAATTCTTCACCTCCAATGTTGCTGCTTGATCGGTACGTAAACGCCAGCTTGCTTCGGGAGTGTTTAACGGGATCTGTTTATTTAAACAGGTGCAGTGCCCAGCTTCAATGAGTTGCTTCCGCGAGCAGGTGCAGGCAAAAACCAAGCCCCCAGCAACCAACTGCTCAAGTGCTTCGTTATACAGCTGCATCCGGTGCATCTGTGAAAACCGGGATTCAAAATCATCCGCATCCTTTGGCCCCTCATCCCAGGGGATCTCCAAAAAATGAAGCGTATCAAAAATATCCGTCAAATATTCGTGGTTAACCCTTGCACGGTCAAGGTCATCAATCCTCAATAAAATTTTAGCCCCATGTTTGCGGGCCAATGCCGCGGTGATAGAAAACGACAGGATATTACCCACATGCAAAAACCCGCTTGGCGTTGGCGCAATGCGGGTTTTATTAAAATGTATCGGGGCGCTTGTCAATTTTGTTAATGATTGATGAATGGCCCAAGATACAAAAGATGGGGAGTGCAGCAAATAGTCAATCCCCTGAAACGAAATGTAAAATGTGCGGTTCCCCTCTTGAGAGGGGGCGCAATGGAAAGTGCGGCTGCAGGGGTGTGCTCGTCGACGCGCATTCTCTCTTGGCCAACACACCCCTCCACACCTCTCAAGAGGGGAATCGCACCTCCTCCATTCGCAATCCTTTTTAATACCTCCTATAAACCGTTAGGCCAGCAAGGTTCCGCCGTCAACAACTAAATTGAGACCGGTACCAAAGCTTTGTTTCATAAGGTAAACAAATGCAAGCGCAACATCATCCGCATGGCCAACACGACCGAGCAGTAGTGTATCTTTTGCCCAATTGTAAAGACCTTCTTTATCCTCGGCAGGCATACTGTCCCACAGGTTGGTATCAATTACCCCTGGCACAACAGCATTAACACGTATTGGAGCAAGTTCAACAGCCAGAGCCCTTACCAAACCCTCCATGGCACCGCAAATGCTACTGGCTATTGACCAGCCCACGGCAGGCCTTGTTCCCGCCGTACCACCAGTTAAGTTTACCGAACCTCCTTCGTTGATAAAATGTGTGCCGTACTTAACGGCAGCGTACGCTCCCCAGTAACGGAGATTAAAAAATTTACGGGCAGCTTCAATATCGGTTTGATCGATATTATTTAGGTTAAGATTTTCAGCGGCGGTATAAACCAGGTGATCGAACTTACCGGCTTGCTCAAAAAATGATTTTATATTTTCTTCGTGCGATAGATCTACAGCGTAGCCTTCGGCATCTTCAGGCAATTGGCTTAATGCATTATTAATCTTGCTTTGGTTACCTGAAACTATGACAACTTTAGCACCCTCGGCAACGGCAGCCTTCGCTGTAGCGAAGCCTATACCGGTACTACCACCCAATATAATTACCCGTTTGCCATTTAATGACGATCTGTTTTCAATTTGATTGCTCATGATGTTTATTCTTTTTTTAGACATCACAAATGTCCCTCGTAAAAAACCGGTTCCACTTACCATTTGGTAAAAAACGAAATATGAATTGATTTTTTCACAGAGTGCCATTTATACAAACTGTCGAACAGCTTTATGTATAAATGTATCAGTTTTCATTACATCTGTATAAATCTGCCTAATAACCGCCGGCTAACTTTGGTTTATCAAAAAACACAAAACAATGGCAAAAACAATTTTCATAACAGGAGCATCACGCGGATTTGGAAAGATCTGGACAGAAGCATTTTTAAAACGCGGCGATAAAGTTACGGCTACCGCACGTGACATTAGCTCACTTAATGACTTGGTAGAAAAATATGGTGACAATATACTGCCGATACAACTGAATGTTAATGACCGCGATGCTGATTTTGCAGCGGTAAAAAAAGCGAAAGAGCACTTTGGCAGTATTGATGTACTTATTAATAACGCAGGCTATGGCCTGTTTGGCGCTGTGGAAGAAACAAGCGAAAAAGAAGCCCGCGAACAAATGGAGACTAACTTTTTTGGCCTGCTGTGGCTAACCCAGGCGGCAATACCTGTTATGCGCGAACAAGGGCACGGTCATATCATCCAGTTGTCGAGCGTGCTGGGCGTAGTAGCGGCCCCTGTTTTAGGAATTTACAACGCGTCGAAATACGCGGTGGAGGGATTAAGCGAAACGTTGGCGACAGAAATGAAAGGCTTTGGCATCAAGATCTCATTGGTAGAACCAAATGGTTTTTCAACGGATTGGGGCAGCGCTTCCGCGGTACATTCAACCGCTTTGCCACAATACGATCAAATGAAAGCCGATCAGCAGGCCCGCTTTACTGAAGACTTCTTTGGTTATCCCGAAGCTACAACCGATGCTATATTAACGCTTATCGATAGCGAAAACCCTCCGCTTCGTTTATTCCTTGGTAAAATAGCTTTGCCATGGGTGAAACAAGTTTATAACGCCCGTTTAGCTGAATGGGATCAATGGAATGATGTAGCTACAGCCGCTCATGGCCATTAATATGCCCCACAATAATTAATTGTCTGCAGGATCAGTATGTATATTTGTATTGATCCTGCTTTTATTTTATCGTCATGAATTATTATAAGAGTTTACCGCTTTTCCTTAAATCAAACAGGCTTCCGCTATCCGAAAGTCCGATGATAGCCGTTGTGCCATGCAAAGGGAAATGCACAATGAGGGATAAAGAATTTTCGGGCGATTTTTATATGATCACTTTCAAAAAGGTGAAATCGGGGTTCATTTCATATGGCCGTACCCGGTATGATCATCAAAATGGTTCGATGTCATTCGTAAAACCCCGGCAGGTGATAGAGTACTCTAACCTTAGGCTTGATCAGGCCGGTTTCAATATATTTATTCATGAAGACTTTTTGAATGGGCATCCGATTCATAACGAGATAAAAAAATACGGCTTTTTTGATTATGGAATTAACGAAGCACTACACCTTTCGCCCCGCGAAGAGCAAATAATATGGGAGCTGCATGATAAAATAGAGGCCGAGCTGAACAGCAATATGGATGAGTATAGTCGTGACATTATCCTCACTCATCTTGATTCAATTTTTAAATATTCCCAACGCTTTTATAAGCGCCAATTCATTAACAGAACCGAGCTTTCGGGCAAAACGGTATCTAAATTTAACAAAGCCTTGTCAAAATATTTTGATGACGGACTTTTACATACCCAAGGCCTGCCTACTGTATACGCCATGGCATCAAATCTTAATGTTTCCACCCGCTACCTGAGTGATATGCTCAAACAGGAAACGGGCAAAACAGCTATAGAACTTATACACGTTTATCTTATTGATGAAGCCAAAAACAGGCTCAAAAACCAGGATCAAAACGTTTCGGAAATAGCATACGAGTTGGGCTTTGAAAACCTGCCTTATTTTTCAAGGTTGTTTAAAAAAGAAACTGGCTTAAGTCCCAACCAGTTCAAAAAACAATTGATTAACTAATGCTACATTTGGTTCATGACACTCGCAGACCGGATCATCCAATTCAATGAGCAACTAACCTATACCGGCGATCCTTTACCTGAAGGCATCCGCATCATGAACCCGTTTAAGGAGCATCCGCAAACCATGCGCATCGTTGATGAGTTTTATCATAAATATTACAACGATAACCAGCAACGGCATATCATTTTGGGCATTAACCCGGGCAGGTTTGGCGGTGGCTTAACCGGAATCCCATTTACCGATCCTAAACGACTGATCTCAGAATGTCACATCAACTACGAGGGCAAAATGTCGCACGAGCCATCATCTGTATTTGTTTATGAGGTGATCAACGCCTTTGGCGGGCCGGAAGCTTTTTATAAGCAAATCTATATTAACTCCCCATGCCCGCTGGGTTTTACCAGTATTGATGCCAAGGGCAAGGAAAAAAATTACAATTACTATGACAGCAAGGAACTAACCAAAGCTGTTTACCAGTTTATGATCGAAAACATCCGCAAGCAGATTGCTCTGGGTGTTAATACCGATAAGTGTTTTTGCTTTGGCACCGGTAAAAATGAAACATTCCTGCGCAAGCTGAATGATGAGTATCATTTCTTCGGCGAGATCATAGCGCTGGAACATCCGCGTTTTATAATGCAATATAAAACCGCAAGCAAGCAGTTTTATATTGATAAATATCTTGCTGCTTTTGAGGATGTCGCGGGGTAAGTTTCTTAGCTATTAAACAACAGGTCCTCAATCCCCTCTTGAAAGTAATAGCCCATGAGCAGACAGTCAGAAGGTTTTAAAAGTATGGGCTGTGCGATTCCCTCCCCTGAGAGGGTGTAGGGAGGGGTTCCTTCGAGATGTCCGATAGGAGTAAGACGTATAAACCCCTCCCTGCCAACACTCAATTCTAACCCACCCCTCCCCGGGGAGGTAACCACCTGTTTAATCCGCAATTCAACTATACTATTTGATGGCAAAACACTTATATTGTGTGCTGTAACCAATTGACCTTTAAGCTATGACCCAAAGCAAGTTTTTATCATTCCTGCTCCTGCTTTTTGTTTCCCCCTTTATTTCGAACGGACAATCAACAGCCGCCAATAAACTTATTTCGCCCCGCATCAGGGTGATTATGGATAATGATTTTAGCGGCGATCCGGATGGCTTGTTTGCACTTACCCATTTAGTACTGTCTCCATCTGTCGAAGTTAGAGGCATCATCGGCTCGCACCTGAATGCTGCCGACGGTTTCGACAGGTCAAAAACCCAGGCCGATAACGCGGCAAAAAAAGCTGCCGAGTTATTGGCTGTTTTAAAGATCAAAGACCAATTCCCGGTGATAGCCGGCTCTAATACGGCAATGGTAAACGATAGCACCCCGGTTAAAAGTAAAGCTGTCGACCTCATCATTAAAGAAGCCTCACGCACAGATACTTCATTGCCGCTTTATATACTTTGCGGCGCTGGACTTACCGAAATTGCATCAGCAGTATTAACCGATCCCAAAATTGCCGACAAACTTACACTCGTATGGATTGGCGGCCCTGAATACAGCGATCTTGCCCTGCCTCCACCAAACTATAGCAGCCCCGAGTATAATCTTAATATCGATATCAATGCCGCAAGGGCGGTGTTTAACCACTCGCAATTAAAGCTATGGCAAATCCCAAGAGATGGGTACCGTCAGGCCTTGTTGCCATATTCCGAATTACAGCTCAAAATAAAACCCCAGGGCGAAGCGGGCAAATACCTGACTGGCGTACTCGAAACGTTGATGGGCCGCCTGCAACAATATCATCTTAACATTGGTGAAACTTATATTTTAGGCGATAGCCCGCTGGTGTTACTTACCGCGTTGCAGTCATCTTTTGAGGCAGATCCTTCATCGAGCGAGTATGTATTAAAACCTTGTCCGCTCATTAACGCGCAGGGCGGGTATGATTATAATACACATGGCCGTAATATCCGCGTTTACCGCCGACTGGATATCAACCTGATGTTTAATGATTTTTTTGCCAAGTTGGAGCTCAATAAGTAAGGGCCATAGCTGGTATATTTTCAACCATAATCGGTTTATTTAGTATTACCTTAAGCGCTGTTTTGTAATTATTTTGGCCTGATCATAACCCTTTGATATCATGCTTAAAATAATCGGCAAAACAGCGCAGAACATTTTCCTGCTTGCTCTCGCATTAGCTGTGGGCGATAAAACCTTTGCCCAAACCAACGATCCATCATTACCGAAGCTTATCGAAAAAAATGGCAGGCACGCGTTTTTAGTTGATGGCAAACCTTTTTTGATGCTTGGCGGTCAGGCGCACAACTCAAGCGCATGGCCGGCCTTGATGCCAGGGGTATGGAAATCGGCAGAGGCGATGCACCTCAACACACTTGAGCTGCCCATTTATTGGGAACAGATAGAACCTCAACCCGGAAAGTTTGATTTTTCATTGGTAGATACACTACTTACCCAGGCCCGGCAACATCATGTTCATTTGGTGTTGTTATGGTTTGGTACCTGGAAAAACGGAAGTAATCATTACATGCCCGAATGGATGAAGCGTGATGCCGCTAAATATCCAAATATTACCGGTAAAACAGGCAAAGCAATCGACTCGCCGTCCCCGCATTCAAAAGCTACATTGGATGCCGATATTAAAGCATTTTCGGCATTGATGCGATATCTGAAACAGGCCGACGCGCAGCATACCGTTATTATGGTTCAGGTTGAAAATGAGCCCGGCTCATGGGACACCGTTCGTGACTACTCGGCCAAGGCTCAAAAATTATTTGAAGCAGATGTACCCGCCGAGCTCTTAAAACCGGCTATACTAAAAGCGTTGAATGTACCCGAAAACTCCAAAGGTACATGGGCCAAGGTTTTTGGCGACAGGGCCGATGAGTATTTCCAGGCCTGGTCTATTGCCCGTTTCATTGAACAAGTTGCAGCAGCGGGGAAAGCCGAATACCCGCTGCCACTATATGTGAATGTGGCACTTCGCGATCCGCTCACCAATCCACCTGCAACCCATTACGAAAGTGGTGGCGCTACAGATAACGTGATCCCGATCTGGAAAGCGGCAGCACCGTCTATCGATTTGCTTGCTCCTGATATTTACCTTTCCGGCAGCGAAAGGGTACTAAAAGTGATCGACCTGTATACCCGTGCAGATAACACCCTGTTTGTACCCGAAGCCGGTTTAATTACCGATAACGCAAAATACTTTTATGATGTTTTAGCCCATGGCGGCATAGGCTTTTCTCCTTTCGGGATAGATGATAATGGCGATGCTTCAAACGATGATCATTTGGCCGAACGCCTTGCTCCTTTCGCACAGGAATACGCTATGGCAACGCCAATGATGCGGGAACTGGCACAATGGGTTTTTGATGATAAGATCAAAGCCGCTGTTGAACGCGAAGACGGCACGGAACAAACCATTAAACTTGGCGCATGGGATGCCATCATAAAATTTGGCAGCGGCCGTGGTGGCGAGCTTAAGCCTAACAAAGACCATAACGGCAAAGCCATGATAGTTACCCTTGATGAAAATAAATTCATCATGACCGGGACAAACTGCAGGATTACCTTCCATCCCGCAGGCGGCAATACCGGCAGGGCATGGCAATACCTTAAAGTTGAAGAAGGCAGGTATAGCGATGGTATTTTTAAATCGCTTCGCATCCTTAATGGTGATGAAACCGATTGGGGTGGGCCTGCAATTGGAGATCAGCCGAGGGTGCTGCGGATTTCGTTGGTGGTGAGGTAAGATTAATATTTCAAAAATCCACTCCATAAACGTCATTGCGAGGCACGAAGCAATCCCAAACTATACAGGGCGGATTTGCTTAACGACTCTGTTAATCGGGGATTGCTTCATGCCTCGCAATGACGGCTCCTTTTACTATTCCATCCGTGATTGTCCCTCCTATTTCACCTCATAAACCACCGCCTCATACGGCATCAGCGTGCCGTTTTTTGATGGTATTTGATAATTGTCAATTAAAACAGTCGCATTGTTTAGATCGATGCCCGTTTGTGTTGAGGCCGCCTTATTGGTGAAGTTCAGTAATACCAACAGCTTCCTGCCGTTCAACTCCCTGGTGTAGGCATAAGTATCAGGGTTTTGCGCGTCGAGCAAGGTGTACTTTCCGTATACCAGCACCAGGTTATCTTTCCGGAGTTTTACTACCCGTCTGAAATAATTTAAAATGCTGTTGGCATCTTTTTCCTGAGCGGCGGCGTTAATGTTTTTGTAATTGGGGTTTACCTTTATCCAGGGTGCACCAGTAGTAAATCCGGCATTTGCGGTATTGTTCCATTGAAATGGCGTACGACCATTATCCCGGCTTTCAAAAGCTATCCGTTTTAAATACGCAGGTAAATCGGCACCAATATTTTTCTGACGCTGGTACTCGTTCAGCGTTTGCACATCGCGGTAATCCTCAATTGTGGTAAAACCGGCATTGGTCATGCCCAGCTCGTCGCCATTGTAGTAGTAAGGTGTACCGCGCATGGTCATTAAAAAGGTAGTCAGCATTTTTGATGATAAAGCTCTAAATTCAGGGCTGTCATTCCCGAAGCGGCTTACCAACCGTGCCTGGTCATGATTGGCCAGGAATATCGAAAGCCAGCCCTTTGCCGCAAAAGCACTATCCCATTTGGTGAATACCTGTTTTAAATGCGTTATGCTGTAACCTTCGGGCTTGGCAATATCTACCCCTTCAAAGGCATAAGCCATGTTCAGTTCATTCCTGTCGGCGTCAACTAAATTATGCCCGTCTTCAAATGTATTGCCTGCACCTTCGGCCACGCTCATTACATTGTATTTGCTGAGCACTTCCCGGTTCATTTCCTGCAGGTAGCCATGCAAATTGCCCTGTACACCATAATATTGGGTAAAGTTTTTTTCAAACCCTTTTGGAAAAGCCGGGAAGGTAGTATCCTTCGCGGCAAACTGGAAAGCATCCAGCCTGAAACCGTCAATCCCTTTATCCGCCCAAAACTTCATGATACCATATACTTCATTCCTGAGTTTAGGATTTTCCCAATTAAGATCGGGTTGCTTACGCGAAAAATAGTGCAGGTAATAGGCATTCGTAAGCGAATCGTACCGCCAGGCATCATGGTTCACATCAAACAAACTATAACGATATGCCGGCTTACCTTTCTCGGCGTTCCACCAGTGATAATATTCCCGATATGGACTGGTTCGTGAGCTCCGGCTTTGTTTAAACCATTCATGCTCGTCGCTGCTATGGTTTACAACCAGGTCCATAACCAGTTTTATGCCACGGCTATGCATGCCTTTAAGCAAAGCGTCAAAATCGTCCATCGTACCAAAATCCTTCATGATGTTGCGGTAATCGCTTACATCGTACCCGTTATCATCATTGGGCGAACTGTAAATAGGATTAAGCCAAACCACATCAATCCCCAGGCTTTTGATATAATCCAGCTTAGAGATGATGCCTTTCAAATCGCCGATGCCATCCCCGTTATTGTCTTTAAAGCTGCGCGGATAAACCTGGTAAACTACTGCTTCTTTCCACCATTTGCGGTCGATGGTATCTGTTGCTTTGGGATTATTCTGGGCATATCCCGAAAAGGCACCAAGCATAAAAATAGCAAAAGCCATAAAACGGATGTAAGGTACGTTCATGATCATAATCGGTTAAAATTTATAGCAGGACAGAACTGATTTTCTGCGGTTTACAATAAGAGAACATTAAGGTAGCATTATTTAACAAGAACATCAAATAAAGCAGCCAAAGCAGGGGGCATAACACGTTCCGAAATTTAAGTTTCAAACATTATGGCCGTTTGGGGGTTTAAATTAAGCTAACACCCATCACAATTAACAGTTAATAAATTGAACTTTAAATATTTATATAAGTTAGCGTGCATCACAAACCACCACATAAAATTTCTATCCTGCTTTTAAAGACGGTTTTATTGATACTATTTACAGGCGTGGCCATGCATAGCCTTGCCCAGGTGCAGGTACCTGCCGATTCGGTAAAGGCGGATTCTCTCCGCATTAAAGAAAAGGAGGTGCAGCCGGCAAAACCTACTGATACATTGTACAAACAATATGACTTCGGCGATCTGGTACGCAACATACTGCATCCCGGCCGACCAGCCGCACCTCCAAATAAAAAATCATCGGGCATTACAATTATTCCCAACGTGGCATCTAACCCTACAATCGGCTCGCAGATTGGCATTAAGGCGGTGGCCGGTAAAAAATTAGGGACCGATCCAAATACGCTGCTATCAGTAGCCGCAACCTCGGCCTCTATTACTACCAAGGGGATCATCTATTTTTATATCAATCACAACATATATACACCGGGTAATAAATGGAATTTCCAGGGCAATTTGGTTGCAGCCAAAACGGTATCGCCCGATTATGGTTTGGGAATTGGCCAGGCATCAAGCGGCAGCGAAGCCGACCAGGTACTGGCCAACCCCGAGCGTAAAGGAAGGGCCCTGCATTCGCAATATTATAATATCAGGGAGAAGGTGTACAAAGAAATTGACAAGGGGCTGTTCCTGGGTGCAGGCGCATCTTTTGATATCAGGCGAAAAATTGAGGATACCAAATCAACCACCGATCTTACCCCCTATAATATTTACAGCGACCGCCACGGGTTTGCCCGCGATCATTATGCCGCCAACGGTCTGCTTTTTAACCTGCAATACACCACCCGCGATAATCAAAACCGGGCTTACCGTGGCATTTATGTAGACGCCGGCTTCCGCGTTAACCAAAGCTGGATGGGTAGTTCAAAAAACGCGGTGCAATTTACTACCGATTTCAGGAAGTATTTCAGCCTGTCAGAAACAAACCCGGAGCATGTTGTAGCTTTCTGGAACTGGGGCTCATACCTCATCAGCGGTAATATTCCTTATCTGGAGTTACCTGGCACGGGTAAAGACCCAAGCTTCAGGAGTGGCCGGGGCTATGTTGTACAATACTTTAAAGGCACGCAATACAACTACTCAGAAGTGGAATACCGTTTCCCGATACTGCGGAACAAGTTTATAAGCGGCGTAGCATTCGCCAACCTGCAAACTACCAATGATGAGTCGGGCACTAAAATATTTCAGGTGTGGCAGCCGGGCTATGGCGGCGGCTTGCGGGTTTTATTTAACAAAGCCACACGCACCAACCTTTGCCTTGATTATGCCTTTGGCAGGTATGGTTCAAAAGGGTTCTTTTTGGGCTTGAATGAGGCATTTTAAAACAAAGCAGCCTCCGGTTAAAACCGGAGGCTGCTTTGTTAAATATCGACTACAATAGCCTCAACACAGCTTACTTTGTATAGATAGCAAACTTTGTATTTTTAAGATTAAGCGGCGTCATCGACTTAATGTCTTTCCTTTTGATAGTGCTGTTTAAATGATCTGCTATTACCAACTGTTTCTTGTTAATCAATATCGAATCTTTAGCCGATGAGATCGCGATCCATCCAGATTTATCAACAATATAAAGCTTATCATCAATTTTGATCAATACATCCTGGTTACCCGCTTTCGCCTCAGTTAGTTTATCGGCAAATGTTTTTCCCGCTTTAACCGAATCAAAATTTTTCAGCACATTGCCATAGCCCAGATCGGTAACTGAATTGTTTACCAGCTTTGAAAAAGAATCTGACCCTGAAGCGCCTGCTTTATCCAATCCAAAATACATCAAAGCATTTGCACCGTTAGATAGGCTCCCCCAGTGTTCACTTTGTACGATAGTATTATAACCCTTTTTTGAAATCTTCAATTTAAACTTCATCTCGCCATCGGCCGTGAAGCTAAGCGTGATCTTATAGTAACCTTTCGCGTCTGTTTTACCCAGCGGCTGTTCGTCGGCTCCGTAGATGTTGGCGGCTTCAATTGGCTGCAGCGTTTTTGAATCAACAACTAAACCGGCGATGTTGATATTTCTTGCTATTCCATCCCGCTTTTTGGCAAATAACTGCGTGGCTGTAAGGATCGAAAGCAAAGCAACAAGGGAGAACCTTGCTATTAAAATTTTATTCATGATAGTATTTAAGTTGGCAATGAAGATAAAATATTAACCACAAAAGGGCAAAAACTTCTATACTTTCCAATGTTTTAAACCACAACTCCTAACAAATTAGTACAAATACTAATAAATTAGTTGCAATACTAATTTATTAGTATTGAGTTTGTTTATACCTCATAACCAATGCAAAAATTAGCCAAACGCGAAGAGCAGATCATGCAGGCCGTATGGATCCTGGAGAAAGCTGTAATCAAAGACATTATACAGGAACTTCCTGAACCTAAACCTCATTACAACTCGGTGGCAACTATGGTTAAGATCCTGGAAGAAAAAGGGTTTCTCGCGCATGATGCCATTGGTAATATTTACCAGTATTACCCGGCCATATCAAAAGAAGAATATCAGAAACATGCCATGAAAGACATCGTGAGCCAGTATTTTGATAACTCCTACCCGCGGATGCTGGCTTTTTTTGCCAAAGAAGAAAAGATCACCGAAGATGAGCTGAATGATATTATAACCATCATTAAATCCAATAAAAAATGATACCCTATCTGCTGTACGTAGCCCTGCTGCTGGCGGTTTGTTTATTGTTTTACAAACTATTGCTGCAACGCGAAACGTTTTACCGTTTAAATAGGTACACGCTGCTATGTTGTTTAGGATTCTGCTTTCTGATCCCACTTATACACCCGCCTGCTCAATGGTCGGCACAAAACGCCGAAAAGCCCATTAGCCAGCCTGTTGTGATACAGCAAGTACAAGAACCTCCAATATCTGAAGTCGGGTTAGAAGACGGCCCAACACTGAAAACGACCTTAACTCCGGAACAACCTAAACCCGCACAAACCATCACCGCTAAACCAAAGTCATCATTTACCTTATCTGCTACACAAGTAATAAAATGGCTGTTGATACTTTACTGGGCGGGCGTAGCCATATTTAGTTTAAACCTTTTAGTGCAAATTGGCAGTACCCTTTACCAGGCATTTACCAATCCATTTATTACTGACGGACGGTATCGCATCGTCGAACTCAACGGTAATAAGGTGCCTTGTTCCTTTTTCAATTATATCTTCATCAATCCGGCGGCGTATGATTGGGATACCTACAGCCAGATCCTGCTGCATGAAAAAGTTCATGCCAAGCAGCTGCATAGCCTGGATATCATGCTGGCCGAGCTTTGCATTATATTTCAATGGTTTAACCCGCTTGCCTGGTTGTACCGCAAGGAAATTGAGAACAACCTCGAATACCTTACAGACACGGCCGTTTTAAACCATGCGGATACGGACAGGGCTGCTTATCAGCTGAGTTTGCTTAAAGTATCCGCACCTGAGTTTTCCCTGCGGATAGCTACCAATTACAATCAATCGCTTCTGAAAAAACGCATTGCCATGATGAACGCCAAACGATCAAACCTGCACATTTTATGGAAGTATTTTACCTTGCTTCCGCTATTTTGCCTGTTTATTTGCGCGCTTAACCAACCCGCAAACAGCGCCCAGTCAACAAATACTCCTGTATCTTTCATCAAACCAGCAACCAATAACGCATCAGCATATAAAAGCTTTGATGCCGAAGTGGAAGGTTATTGGTTTGCGGCCCGTGATGGCGATAATATGAATATGGATTTCAAAGTGACTACCAAAGGACATAACTGGAACTATAATTCATTTAATGTTCCTATGAAAGACCTTTCGTCGATGCCCCGAAAACAAAAAGGTGATTTTACGCTAACCCGTGATGCGGGCACCATTCTGTTCAACGGTAAATTTGACGGAGATGAAGGTCTTGGCCGCTTTAAACTTAAGCCCAATAAAGCTTATGTAGACCTACTACAAAAACAAGGCATCGAACAGATCGAAATCCATGAACTCCTCGACCTGCTATTATCCAACGTGGAGAAAGATTACCTTGAAAAACTCCAAAAATATGGTTACACAACAACGAAAGTTAATGACTTATCCGCTTTGCGATATTTTGGAGGTACTGAAAATGACATGAGATTTTGGCGGGCACAATACAAAGACATTACGCTAAGCGATCTCACCCGCATTAAAATATATAAACTGGACAGCTTATTTGTATCCGAAATGCGCAATGCCGGATACCCAAACCTAACCCTTCAGCAGTTAACGAGCTTTAAATTACAAAAAATAACACCCGATTATATACGGAGTATTGTAAGCGCCCGCAAAATAGGAAGAGCACAAGGCGATACCACCAGCCTGCTCCCCCCTGCCGATGAGCTCCTGTCTGCAAGGCATGCCAAGGTTGACAGCGCTTACATTCGTGATTTAATAAACGCCGGATATAACCTTACAGGTTCACAACTTCAGTCGTTTAAAGCGTACAATGTAACGCTCGGGTATATTGATAGCCTTAAAACCGTGGGGTACAGCAACCTGACATTTACTAACATAATAGGCCTGCGCAGTCAAAATATTACTGTAGATTTTATAAAACAATACCGCGCAATAGGTTTCAACGATATCCCGGCAGATTATTTGGCAAGCTTTAAACGGGAAAATATCAGCCCGGAGTTTATCAAAAGCTACCAAAATATGGGCTACAAGGATATTAAAGCCTCAGAACTGGTGCTTATCAAAATGCGGGGGATCACGGCTGATTATATTAAGAGTTTTCAGAGCCTGGGTTATAATGATATTGAACTGGCCGATATCATCAGCATGAAGCATGAAAATATCACCCCCAGCTTTATCAAAGGATTTAATGATCTCGGGTTTAAGAATGTGCCGGTAAAGGATCTAATCCTGCTTAAAACGTCGGACGTTACCCCGGAGTATGTGGGTTCCATGAAACAGAAAGGCCTCAATTCAAAAGATCTGCGAAAGTACATCAACCTTAAAAACTCTTTCAATTAATGTAAGCTAAAAACAACTATATCCACCTCCTAAACCAAACAACTATGAAAATTCACAAATTACTGCTGGTTGCCGTATTGGCTTCTACTTTCACATTTAACGCTGTAGCCCAACAGCATTTATCATCTTCGCAGGCCTACGACAAAGCACAGCAAGACCGCTCAGATGCCAATGACCTCTGGGAAAAAAAAGATCCTACACCCGCCGAACTCGACCGAAGCATCCGCATTTTAAAGCATACGCTTGTATTTCTGGACAGCCTGCCGATAAAGGAACTGGCCAATGGTAATTTCTACTTAAAAGCACGTGCTTATGACGTTTACCTGGATATGGCCCAGTCATATACGGTAGCCGGTAAAAAAGATTCGGCGATAATGATGCTTGAAAAAAGGTTTGCAGAGGGAGGTTCAAGTCGCGCCGCCAGTTATATTGGCGACTTTCCTTTATTGAACCCAATCCGCCAGGAACCAGGGTACCTGGCTATTGTGGAGAAAATGAAAAAGCAATCGTCATTCTGGCAGAACGAGGCTTTCAAAACGCGATATAAGGAGAACCTGACCGATGCGGAAAAGGTTGCAGGCCTATCGCTGTTATGGTCACAAGCCAAGTATAACTTTGTAAATTTTGATCATGCCGGTATCGACTGGAACCAAACATACATTGATTATATCCCTAAAGTAACCGCTACCAAAACCACTGCCGAATATTATAAAGTGCTGATCACTTTTTATGCGCAATTAAAAGACGGGCATACCAACGTATATGTTCCGAACGCTTTAACTGCCCAGTTTTATTCCCGCCCACCCTTCCGTACCGAATTAGTTGAAGGCCGGATATTTGTAACCCAGGTTTTTAGCGACAGTCTTTTCAAAACAGGCATACAACCTGGATTGGAAGTATTAAAGATAGATGGTGAACCTGTGATAGATTACGCCGAGAAAAACATAAAACCATATCAAAGCAGCTCAACCCCGCAGGATATGGAGGTGCGTGAATTTAGTTATGCCCTGTTAGCCGGCGATAAGAACAAACCCATCAATATCGAGTTTAAAACGGCCAACGGCAAGATCATCAACAAAACCATAGCGCGCACAGGTTATCACGATGTAAAAGGTCTAAAAACACTGGATTATAAAACCATAAACAACATTGGCTACCTCACCATTAATAATTTTGAAGATGGTGGTATCGGCAAACAGTTTGATTCACTTTATATCGCAGAGATCTCTAAAACCAAAGGTTTGATTATCGATGTAAGATATAATGGCGGAGGCAGCAGCGGCATAGGTTATGACATTATCAGTAAGCTAACCAATAAGCCTTTCAAAAGTTCAGCGTCAAAAAATATATCATTAATGTCGATGCCAGGATCCGAACCCTCATGGATTGACAACGGCTTTGGCACCTGGAATGCCAGCGGAAAAATATTTTATGATAAGCCGGTGGTGGTATTGATAGGCCCCCGCACGTTTTCGGCGGCTGAGGATTTTACTGTAGCCTTTGACTATATGAAGCGAGGCAAACTGATAGGCATGCCTACGGGTGGTAGTACCGGTCAGCCGGTGTCATTTAACCTGCCGGGTGGCGGGCAGGCAAGAGTTTGCGGCAAGCATGATAGCTATCCCGATGGCAAAGAGTTTGTTGGCGTTGGCATTAGCCCGGATATCACCGTAAAACCAACCGTTAAAGACGTTTTAAATGGCGTTGACGCCGCCAAAGAAAAAGCTTTACAATTGTTGAAATAAATTAATATTCCTAAAAAGACGAGGGCCTGTTTCTTCCGAAACAGGCCCTCGTCTTTTTATTGCTTCAACAGCTTACTGTCCGCTTGTTGCGCTCCAGCCGTCTCCCCAGCCGCTACCGCCGGCTGCCTTTGTACCTTTTACAAGCTTATCATATTTTACAGCTTGCTCTTTGGTTAAAACAGCTTTGATTTTTGAAATGGTAGCTGCCCTTAAAGGTTTAATATCAACCATCATTTTAGTATTATCACCCTTGTCTGCAGCTTTGATCTTTTCAAATTTATCAGATGACTCCTGGTATATAGCCGCAATTTTTTCGGTTTGTTTATCATTAAGCTTCAATTCTTTTTGCAGCTCTTTTGATTTTTCAACAGGTTTTGCTCCCGGTTTGGTTTGCGCGTTAACTGCTGCCGCCAATCCAATGAACATGCAGCAAAGTAATAAGAGTTTTCTCATGGTTTAAGATTAATTTAATTGTTATAAATGTAACTATTTCGGTATAAAACTGGTGCTAATATTTTCTATTACAAAAACATAACTTAATTTGTTTTGGCAGCTATTTGCATAGGCGTACATACCGGCATGCTTTTGCCCCGGAACATCAATTTAGTTAGCTGGGTGGTTTTATATTGCGCCTCACCTTCGGTGATATTTAAAAACCGGTTAGGTTCAACATTTTTAAAGTGCTGCACGGCGCCGCTGCCTGCCCATTTTATTTCAATTTCATCAATCATTTTTGCTTGCCCAATGCCTATTTCCTGCCGCAAAGGCGATGAGCCAAAACTTCCACCCGAATTAACATCCTTATAAACAGAGCGCTTAACCCCATTTTCGGTAAAAGTGAGTTTAATAACGCTGCCGATTGCCGCGTTATTGGCTTTTATGCCGATTAGCTTTAAGCTGATCCAGTTATTATTGCTTAACCCCGGGTTCATATACAATGAGCTGGTATATGAATCGCCGATATAAGCGCCGCCCATTTCGGCAAAAATATCCTGGCGGCCAACGTTTCTCAAATCGGCAAACGCTACACCATGTCCTTTTTGTAAGTTCCCCATGCGCGATGACGAGGTAATATCGGCAAACCTCTTACCCCCAATATTTCTGAAAAACTTGTTAGGCACCAGCGATTTAAAATCGGGATTGCCCGTACCAAAATACATATCAAGGTAACCGTCGTTATCAATATCTCCAAAGTTGGCCCCCATACTGTAAACTACTTTATCCAATCCGGCCTCTTTAGTTACATTAGTAAATGTGCCGTCATGGTTGTTTTTGTACAGGTAGATATTACCGGCTTCGGGAATAGCTTTGCCAAGCGCGGCGGCAGCACTGTAATACCCTAAAGTGTGCTCAAAATTATAGTTAGCAACCATCACATCGGGCCAGCCATCATTATTGTAATCGTAAAACCAGGTGGTAAAGGTGCGTTGTTTAATTTGATCAAGGCCTGATTTCGCAGTTACATCTTCAAAATCTACCCCGGCTTCGGTTTTGCCTTTGTTTTTTAGCAGGTATTTACGCCCATCCATGGTAGAAATAAACACATCCACAAAGCCGTCATGATCATAATCGGCAGATGTAACCCCTTTTACATAAGCCTTGATACCGCAATGTGCGGCAGTAGTAATATTGGTGAACGTACCATTGCGGTTATTGATATATAGCTGGCATGTTGATTCATCAACATAACTCATTGATTCGGAGTTTTCATTTCCTACAAACACATCCAGCCAGCCATCATTATTAAAATCGGCCCAGGTTGCTGTTTGTGTAGGGTGCAGCATAAATAAACCGCTTATAGCAGTTACATCGGTAAAAGTACCATCGCCATTATTCCGTAATAATGAGCTTGGCTGATTGCCGAAGCCCCTGGTGAGCCATGCGCCGCGCAAAACAAAAATATCCAGTTTACCATCGTTATTATAATCGGTTTGCTGGATGTTAAGCCCGCCGGTAATACCGGTTAAACCGGCGGCTTCAGTGCGGTCGCTGAAGGTACCATCCTGGTTATTTTGAAAATAATGCATAGGATCGGACAAGTCCCAACCCGACATCATGATATCCAGGTAGCCGTCATTGTTAAAATCATCAACAATTACACCGCCAGCGCGGCCGTGAATGTTAAGGCCCAGGCTGGCAGCAACATCAACAAATGGTTTAACCTGGCTGGTGGTATCCGGGTCGACATTCAGGTTCGGGATCAGGATATTTTTGGGTACTTTCTGCGGATATTCGCCCAGGGTCATATACGCGATATTGGCCAGCCAGCGTGATTCATAATCGTCGGGATGAAGTTTTAATAAAGTTTTGTAAACATCAATCGCTTTTCGTGAACCTGTTTGGAGTTTGTGTACACCATCGTCCTTGATAGGAAATATACACGATGAGCCTGTATGGTTAAGCATGCAATTGCTGCGCTCGCCCAAACGCATGTAGGCTATGGCCTGCTCGGGCAACATTTCATCGGTCGACATAAAATCGATATTATCCATCAGGTTTTTATAAATGTTTACCGATTGCTGCTCTTCCCCGGCCTTTAACAGCAGGGACGCCTTTGAAAATAAAACTTCCGGGCTTTTAACAAGCCGCTTAGTCTTAAGCAGCGAATCGCAATAAGCTAATTTCATTTCCGGATTAAACGGATTGGAGATGGTATTATTCTTTTTATATAGTTGCTTTAGCACCTGTGCCATCTCTTCGTTAGATGAGTTTTGGCAAGACGCTATTATAGTGAAACCGCAAAGCAGCGCGAGCGCGGCGGTGATTTTTTTCTTGATCATAGGATATACATTTACACGTGCGGATAAAATGCCAAAGCAAATTAACCGCGACAGATGTGGCATTAAATTGTATTAGTAGAAAATTGAGACGACAGAATTTATCGGGCACAACATATACATGCAGCCCGTAAATAAGTTAAGCGAAGAAAATTAGCAGGATGCTTTTGGCGGTTGCTCAGGAATATCCAGATGGTGGCTTATTGGTGATTGCCCGTGTCTTATAGTGATTTGAGGCAAATACTTTACAGGGCAAAAAAATTCAAACTGTACAAATGAAAATGTCAGGTTATCCTGCAGGGCTATTTTACCAAAAGGAACGTGTTCTTTCGGCGAAACAGGGATATCTTTAATCCCTTTAGCATCAAGCACATTACTATCCGCAAAGCGGGTAGTTTCATAGTTAGGGATGCACATGAGGTGAAGGGCCTTTTTTGTCATCCGTAATTTTACATAGTTATACGTAGCGTTACCGAATGTTATATGCCCAGATATATTTTCAAACGCCTGCCAATCATGTATGGCTGGCAAATCAACCGGAATGGTAATTTCGGTTAGGTCATTGACATTATATAAACCTTTGCTGATCTGTTCTTTAAAAAATCTATCCGATTTATATACCAAATATTGATGCACAATAAGCTGCCCGCCAATATTAAGCAGGTAAATATTCAACAATATTAATGCAATGGTCTTTTTCAAGCGGTTTATAATAACCTAAAGATGAGATTTATAAACGGCATTTTCAAGCCTTATTTTTATGGCACGAATAAATAATATCAAGAAAACACTAAAAGCCGATAATACTAAGGCGCAGAATTGACTCACATGATCTACGCATCCACCCTTCACCTTCGGCATAAAAAGGATAAAAAAATCCCTCTTTACACTATCGTAGAGAGGGGATTAAGCATAGCGACCTGTATGTCGCTATGTATTTAGTTCTATTACTTTTTTATTAAAACACGTTTCTTTAACCATTCCCTAACGGGTTCATCATATAGTTTAAGACAGGCATAGGCAATAGCAATGCTTGCTACAAAAATACCCAGGCCGGCAAACAAGCCTGGAGCCATCGGCACCTTATTATTTTGTACCCAGGCTATATGAAAGTATATTAAAGGATAGTGTGTAATATAAAGCGGATAGGAAAGATCACCTATAAATTTGCAAACCCTGATTGAGCTTTGGCTTTTTAAAGTGCCCCCCGCCCCAATGGCTACTATTAAAGGGAAAAGGATAATGATACAAACCGATTCGTAAATCCCGTTCATCCATAAATGGTCAGGGCCACCTATCCTTGGTACGCACAGTATAGCGGCAATTAAAATGCTACAAACTGTAAAAGCTCCTTTAATATGAATAAGCTTGCCCATGCGGCACAATAACATACCGGCAAAAAACGGATATAACAGGCGGGTGAAGCCTATATAGAGCTGAGGCTTATCTACTGTCCAACCGCCAATTACATCGCCTTGCGGCCCCATTACTGTGAAATGAATTAACAAACAGGCCGATAAAAACACGAAAATAGCAAGCAGCGTTTTTGAAAATCTACGAATCACTAATGCGTAAAGTATATTGGCTACGTATTCAAAAAACAACGACCAGGCCGGTCCGTTCAAAGGGTGCATTTCCTGCCAGCCGCGGATATCCAACGATGGCCGTATTGGTATCAATGTAAAACCAATCAACATTATTAGCAGCATTTTCCAAACGGGCGTTTCATTAATAAGCGGAAACATGGCGCATCCCTGCGTATAAAAAAACACAGCACCAATTATAGATCCCATAATAACCATGGGTTGCAGGCGGACAAGACGACGCTTATAAAAATCCCATTGGGTCATTTTCCCCCAGCGGTCATCATACGCATAGGCCACCACAAAACCAGAGAGCAGAAAAAAGAAATCGACCGCGAGATAGCCGTGGTTGATAATTTGATGGAAACGATCGCCGGAATAAGTTTCAAGAATGTGAAAAGCAACCACAAAAAGCGATGCCACGCCGCGCAGACCGTCAAGAATTTGATAATGCCCTTTTGTTTCAAGGTACGTAGTGTTTTTACTCATTAGCAGGAAAAAACAAATATGATAAATTGGTTAAAAGAGATTGGGTACCAAGCATAGCAAACCAGCCACAATACCACGGCTATAAATATGCTTTAATTTATCGGCAAGTCAAAACCTCAACAATAAAAGCTATTAACCTTTTACAAATAACTCAACCACCATTTTGCCTTATTGGCCTGCTTGTAAGTATCATAACGTTTACATAAAGGATATAGGCCTGCTACTATTAAAATCCAGGTGAGGTAAGCTACCGGTAATGAAAATCCATAGCCTTTCAGGTCGCGCGTAAACCAGATAGGTTGTTTCAGGAACCAAATTGTCCAGTCTTGCCCCGGCGTTAATGCCGAAGCAATGATTGCTATGAGGTGTATGATATAAATGTGGATAAGATAATAGAACATTGGCACCCTGCCATATACCGAAACGACATCCACAACCTTGCCCTTTAACTTTTCAGTAAATGACAGGAACAGAAAAGCCGAACCAAGCGTAAGCAGCAGGTACAGCAACGATGGCGGATATTTATTTACTTTAATGAACGACAGGAAGGTATAAAACCCGTCTTTCTGTGCTGTCCATTTCACCGGATCACCATAAACGTTAGTATATCGCAGTACGATGAATGCAAGCAGGCAGCAGCTGCCTGCAATCAATAAGTTTTTTTGCCGTTTGATAACATCATAGCCAGCGGTATACCATCCACCCAAACAATAGCCTAAAGACATAACAGCCATTAGCGGCACAATGGGATATCCTACCAGTAAAATTTCTTTATGCCACATAAAAAACTGTTGGTCATGCAGCAACGACCAGCCAAAGGCCTCCAGGGAACTTCCAGGAACATGCACACCATCTAAAAGATTATGCCCTGCAATTATTGTAACGCTAATTCCAAGTATCAGTTGTTTAGGCAAATAGATCAACGCAGCCAATATGATCATACTTAAACCCAATGCCCAAATAGTGATGAAGAAAAACATGGGGAATCCAATATTGAAGTTCCAGCCGAAGTTAACCACAAACATTTCGAGAAAAATGAGCCACAAACCCCGTTTTACCAGGAATACAGATAATTCCTTTTTAGATTTCTTTTGCCCGATGAGGCATGCCGACGTCCCGGCAAGCAACATAAATATCGGCGCGCAAAAATGGGTGATCCACCGGGTAAAAAATAATACGCCACTTGTTTTTGTAAGGTCAAGTGGATCAAAATAAAACGAACCGGAGTATAAATAATCCCTTACGTGATCAAGGGCCATAATGATCATGATAGTACCGCGGAGAAAATCTATCGAGGTTATCCGGTTCTTTAAAATTGTGCTCATTCAGGTTTTTGGATGCGAAATTAAAGATACTATTTTTATAGTTGAACATTTATAAAAACCGGCTCATATTATCAGGATTAGCTGATCTCAAATAATTTTTAAACAGCGACATTCCGCGGGTAAACGAGATTGTTTATTACAGGAAATAAATCCCTCGGGAGCTTATTTTTTGGAACAACTCAATTAATCATAATAACTCCATCCGGTTCAAGTATAAATGCCGAACGGGATAGAGAACCATATCGATAAAGCCGCATCTGCACAATTTCAATTGTTATTTTTAAAAAACTCAACCGCGCTTTTAAATAAAGCCATAAACTATTATTTACTCTTCATTTTGTTATGGAGGTTAAAGAAAGGGATATCCACAGCGAGGAATACGCTCCATCGCCAGGATGGATTGTTGAGCACTGTAGTATTGTCCACATTGATTTTTGAAAGCCCTGGTCCGTATTGGCCTCCTACACCGAGCGAAAGCGGAAGATTACCAAAGAAGCCATAAACCACAAACGCACCCGGCGAAAAAATCTGCCCAAGCTTTATCTTGTAATCTTTTGACACGGTATTCGTGTTGACCGAACCGTTGGAACTTATTGTGGAGTCTTTTTTCAATTTATAATCTACAATGGCGCCCAAATCTATCAGTGAGCCAAAAAAGCTCAGTGACCCGGCCGATTTCCAGCTTAAAAAGCCTGGTGTATAAGAAATACCTATAGGGGCAATTACCCCAAATTTGCTCGTCCACGAACTGAAGGAGTTATTTTTATTGGACAAATAGGCGCCAAGATAGGCCTGTACAGATAAATTACTATTAGTATTCTTTTTTACAGAAGAACTGCCCACCGGTAAAACCGCGTTTTCCAAAGCGGCCTGTACTTCTTCTGGCTTTTCCGCGCCAACCATATCCGCCATAAACAAGCCATATGGTTTCAGCTCTTTAAAGAAGTTAACCAGTTGCTTAAGCCGGTAATTTGCAACCGCCAGCTTCAAATTGGCGTTTGTAGCAGTTTCGCTGAGAATGGTGTCGATGACGCTCTCTTTTACCGGTGTATATTCAGCTTTTACATCTGCTATATTTCGCACAGTGTTTTTTTCCTTACCCTTATAGTCGGTTATGCTCGCCTTCGTCATTAAATCCTGATACTCAGGGCGTTTATCTATTGTGTTTGAAATATGATCGAATACATCAAGCGCGTCACTAAACAACTGGGCATATTTCCGGGTGTACACATCCTTGTAAATCTCGTTTGATTTTTTCGCGATATCAAAATAATCCTCATCAAGCGGCAGGCTTACGTAGTTTTTTACAATGGCATTGGCTTTCCCGATAAAATCGATAGATGTATTAATATAGTTGTAATAATCGTCGTTGGTTAAAACGGCGTTGGTTCTTTTTTTAGTAATGATATCACTTACCAACGCGTTAACGCCCGAAGTAAGATCAAAAAGGTCGCTTAAACCACTCCTGAGCGTTAACAAGTTATCTTTCTGCGCCAGCAGAATATCTGAAAACAGCCGGGACTTATCGGGTGCAGCAAAAAATTCGATCTTTTCCATCTGGGCTTTGCGATAAACAAGCCCAACATAGATCTTTAAAAACACTTCATCATCTAAAAGCCTGCGCAGTTCTTTCGCGGGTACCCAGATGCTGTCTGCATGGCTGGTTATATCTGCCTTAATACTCTCGGAAAGAAGCGTGGCTACTCCCAGCGTACTACCAATATTTTTAACAGCCACGGTAGCTGAAGGATCATGCCATTCGGGAAAAAGCGAAAACTCCCGGAGTACCTCCGCAGGATTGGCGAGCCCACTTTCTAATTGATGTACAAGTTTGATCGAACGGAGGCAGACTTTTATTTCGGGAAGATTCTTCAATAGCTCATTATATCTGGGAAGGTTCAGAACATCATCCAGCTTATAGGTAACATTTTTTAAATCTTCCAGGAAACCGGTTCTTAAAGCCGGCAACATCTGGGGATAAGCATAATCAAGCAAATTGCTCAGATTGGCCGTTGTTTTTGGGAACAGGATCTTGAATTCCGGGTTCTCCTCAGAAAACTTCTTGAACCGGTTAAAAAAGGCAAGTGTCAATTCCTGCTTCGCCCGCTTGATCAGGAAATCTGATAATCCGTTTGCCAGGTTTGTTACATCAAGCCCTCCTATCGCGGAGCTAAAGCTAAAACTGTTATTACCACCCGCGGCCTGAACCGCGAACATATTTACAGTAAAAGGATTTTTATTAAGGGAATCTACCAAACCCTCAATCGTTGCGGCGGCATATAAATTCTTAACCGCGTCTAAAGCCTGGTTGTCAATAGTTATTTTCTTGGTATCTTCCTGGTACAGCGACCTAAAATAAGAGGCTTGATAGAAAATACCTTTCTGAGCGTATGATTCAATTGAAAGAATAAGGATTATAAGGGTAAGGAGATATTTTTTCATAGAGGCAGGTTTAAAGGGCCTTAAATAGATTGACAGGATTTATTATTTTCTTATTTCCGGGGGTATTAATCGTGTCGGCAGTACTGATCATCTTTGCTTTAAGAGTAGCCGCACTCCAGCTTCCATTTTTCCTTTTCAAATAGGAAACCGCAAGTGCCGCGATACCCGCAGCAATTGGCGTGGAAAAGCTGGTACCCGTTTCAGGCGAAGGGACGCCCTGCGGGTTGTAAGATTCTATGTTTTCGCCGGGCGCATGCAAAATCGTTTTGCTACTTAAAACAGTCACCGGGGCTATTTGCCCATTAAGTGTACTTGCACCTACCGAAATAACATTGTTATGAACAAAGGAAGCCGGATAATAATCAGCCGTTATTTGTGTAGTTCCCGAATTACCGGAACTTGCAAAAATAAGTACATCATTATTAGCCATAATGGTATTCAGTTGCTGTTGAAAGTCGTTTATCTTTGCGGCAGATAAATTGCCTACGTAATAACTGATGGAAATAACATCAGCTTTCTGTTTGATTGCCCAATCAATTCCATCCAAAATGTACTGAAAATCCGGCAGCGTACCGTCATAGCTGATCTTGCCAATGAGCAACTTACACTCCGGAGCCACACCAATTATCCATTTATCATTGTTTATGGCCCCAGCCAATGAGGCGCATCGGGTACCGTGTTTCTGTCTATCCTTGTCCTCAATGGTGAGCGTCAGACCGGGATAAACCTCGGGTTTAATAAAAACCTTGGTATTGGCACTGGTTATTTTGGGAGTCAGGTCGCGGTTGGCTGAATTGTACCCGGTATCCAGGATGGCAACAGTAGCCCTTGCTCCTCTTTCTGTATGTTGCGACCAAACATCACCTATTTTAAGGCTATCAAACCAGGGGAAGGTTTGTTTTTGACCGGCAGCCTTAAATTCGAGCAGATCGGCCGTAGGGATATCATGCTGAACGCCCCCTATCCAATAATAATTATCCGCTCCGTCCTTTAGCCATACATCATTGCCATCGTAGGGATCGCCCTTGTATAGCTTTCCATCAACCTCGATCTGGCTGCCGGGAGCAAGGTATTGGTATGACGGTGCATTAAGGCTGGGGCTGCCTGCACGGATATTCAAATATTTATCTTTTACAATTACTTTCATTATCCTACCCTGTCAGCTGGTTTAACGGCAGTTTTATCCTTGTCATCGGAACCTGCGCTTTTTGTGGAAGCAGCAGCCCCCTTTAATTGCATCAACTTATTCAACAGATCATACCAGAAAGGAGCTCCCAGTGAAATAGCCAGGGCCGTCAGTAACCACCCTAAAATGATACGGCCAATATTGGCATCCTTCTCAAAATGCAAAAAATCGTTGGGCCACCCTAAACCCAGCAAATCATTTACTTTACTAATGTCATTTGTAACCAGTGTTTTTGCCTGGCTCACCAGGCTATCTTTAAGATGTTTTGTTTGTTTATATTGATCCAACGCAGCTGCTTTTAAAGAGTCCTTTACGGCCTGCGGTTTTATCATCTGCGCTATAGCATCATCCGTGTTCTTCAAATCTTCTTCCAGGTTAGGATGCACTTTTACAAAGTTATCGGCCTGCTCAACAACATGCTGTGTAAGTGTAGGGTTACTTTCCAGCTTCTTCACTATCCCCAGTGTATCCACATTAAAAGCTATGGCTATTACCAGCCCAACAACAAGCAGGATTAGTTGGGTGGACTGCTTATACCAGGTAGTAGATTTCCTCATCATCTTGTTGAACCAGTCTTCAATCAGCGATTTAAACTTTTGTGTATCTCCCTGCGAATCAATCCAGATCGTATTTAAATAACTTATGGTTTCCTCTGGAATATTCACCGCATCATTCCAGGCTAATTTTTTTTTGGTAAGGCTGTTCTGAATCTCGTTTTTAAAGGCATCACCGGCATTAATAGCCGATCCGCGGAGCAAATCGATGAGTACTTTTGAAAAAGTATCGGGATCAATGTAAGACGGGCAATCACTTATGAAATTTCCGGTTTTGAGAAGTTTAATAAAAGGATGTTTATAAAAAGTTTCGGAAACAGAGTTGGTTTTACTTTTAGAATCGCCCAGCATAACGTGAATAGCATACCGAAGTACCAAACCCCTAAGCTGAATGTTTGTTGCTATAATTTCCTGAATCAGCGTACCCAACAAACTGTACAGGAGGTAAATAAAGGTAAGCCCAATGACTATTGATAATGCTTCATTGTTAAACATGACAGATTGGTTTAAGTTATATGGCGATCCCGGTACACCGGCTATTAAAAGCAGCTACAATTTAACAATAATTATAATTATAAATAACTATAGATCAATCAATTATTTATAATATTTTTTTCAATAAGTTATTGATTTTATAAAGCATGATCGTTTTTAAACAAAAAGCCTCAGATAGTGAAGATCCGAGGCTTTGTTTTGTACTAAATAAGGGGGGATAATTGCGCCTTGTTATATCCAACCCCAAAAAAGCAATGATGAATATTGACATAAACAAGAAAAACGGACAAACCATACTTTTCAAGCCTGTCCGTTTTGACAGCAGAGCTGAGATCAGCCTGCTTTAAAAAAACATAAATCACTCACTCCGCAAACTTTTAACCGGGTTGGTCAACGCGGCTTTTATAGCCTGAAAACTGATGGTCAAGAGGGTTATAACGAGAGCAATAATTCCCGATACGACAAATACTCCCAGACCAATGCTAACGCGATACGCGTATTTTTCCAGCCAGTGCTCCAGGAAGTAGAGTGCCACCGGCGAAGCAATAAGGCAACTGATCAAAACCAGCACCACAAAATCCCGCGACAGCAATAGCCACACCTGAGCTATAGAAGCGCCTAATACCTTGCGGATACCGATCTCCTTGGTGCGCTGTTCTGCCACATAGGCGGCCAGACCGAATAAACCCAGGCAGGAAATAAATATAGCCAGGGCTGCAAATACACCGGCCAACTTGCCCAGAAGTATTTCCAGGTTAAACTTGCTCGCATACTCCTCATCAATAAACTTATACTGATAAGGAAAAGCGGGGTTATATTTTTGGAAGATCTTACCGATCTTTTCAATTGTAGTATGCGTATTGGCATTTTGAGGCAGCCGATAAGTGATGATGAACCCATATGGGTTATGGCCGAAAACAGCAGGCGCAACCGGCGTATAAGGCGACTCCATCAGGGCATCTTTCACCACTCCGATAATTTTAACCGGCGTATTGCCAAAATTAACTTTTATAAGTTGATTGAGAGGATCTTTAAGACCAATGCGCTTCACCATGGCTTCATTCACAATCACATTCAATGAATCACTTTTCCAGTCGCCCATAAAATTGTGCCCCGCGGCAAAGGTCATGCCCATGGTTTTAAAATAATCGTCCGACACCCAGATTCCACCAATATTCACTTCTTCTTCCCCAGCGTTTTTACCCGGCCATTTCTCCAGTGAAAAATGACTGTACACCTGCGTTGCCGGCGATGTGGATGATGCCATACTTTCAACCAATCCGGATGATAGCAAATCATTTCTTAAAGCGTCAAAATGTTGAGGAAGATCACCGTTCATGTCGGTCATCACCAGCCTGTCAGCGTTGTAGCCAGTCGGCCGGTCCTTTACAAACTGTATTTGTTGGTAAACAATCACCGTACTGATGATCAATGCTACCGAGCAGGTAAATTGTATAACCACTAATATTTTACGCGGTAATGTAGCGGCTTTGCCCATTTGGATACTTCCCTTGAGCACCTTTACCGGGTTGAATGATGACAGGTAAAACGCCGGCCTGCTTCCGGCGGCCAAACCTGTTAACAGCACAAAAGCAATCATGATGGCCCAGAAACCTATGTTATTATACGGCACCTGGATATAAGAACCGGTTAAAGCATTAAACGAAGGCAGTGCCAGCTGAACAAAAAGCAGGCAAAGCAAAAACGATACAGACGTAATCAAAACCGACTCGAGTAAAAACTGGTAAACCAAGTCTACACGCCCCGAGCCTATCGCTTTGCGAACGCCAACTTCCCTCGCCCGTTTTTCGGACCGTGCGGTTGAAAGGTTCATAAAATTGATACAGGCTATCGCCAATACCAGTATACCAATAACGCCAAATAAACGTACATAATCCACAAATCCACCCGCTACCTTTCCATTCTGGAAATTGCTGTATAAATGCCAATCCGTTAAAGGGTGCATAAAAACCTCTGGCTTTAGCGATCTCATCTCCGGGCTTCTTTTCTCTACAATATCCCTGATCTTGGGTGCTATTTGTGCATAGCTTACACCCGGCTGCAGCGAAACATAGGCAGAGAATGAATTGTAGGTCCACTTGGTGCGCCCATCCCTGATCCAGCCCTGTGTTGCTTCAGAGTAAGCAAAGGGAGTTAGATAGCTGAATTGCATAGTAGCATTAGTGGGGATATCCTTAATAACCCCGGTAACCTTCATACTTTGAACGTTATCAAAACGCACCACCTTCCCCATCGGATCGGCATCGCCAAATAGCGCCTTGGCGGTTGATTCAGTCAGCACAATGGAGTAGATATCCGTCAACGCCGAATTAGCGTCGCCTTTAACAAACGAATATTGAAATATTTTAAAGAAATCCGGCCCGGCAGCTCCCCCGCCCAGGTACAGTTTCTTATCGCCCACTAATAGATCATGGTTCATCCGGCCGATATTGTCGGCTTCGGCCACATACTGTACTCCCGGGATCTCCTTCCGCAACACATCAACCAGAGGAAGCGCTATAGATGTTTGGGTAGATGTGCCGTTATGTTGCGAGGTCAGGTTCATTTCTACCTGGTACGATCTGCCGTAATCGGGCAGGAAACGGTCATAAGAATATTGATTGGTTACCCATAAACCAATCAGTAGTGCGACGGCCATACCGGCCGCCAATCCTACAATATTCAGCGCGCTATAAACTTTGTTGTACAGCATATTGCGCCAGGCAATTTTTAAATAATTACGAAACATATGAATGCGATTTAATTTCTTACCAGACCATACAGGAATGGTTTTGTGACCCGAAATTATCGCTGCGGATGCTGATAGAAGTTCCAAATCATGATTTGGGCGCTCTTTTTTCAGTTCGTTCTTATATTCCGCCGGGCTTTTGCCGGTGATTTGTTTGAACGTGCGGTTAAAAGTAGTTTTGGAATTGAACCCGCAATCATAAGCTATACCCAAAAGTGTTATCCGGTTGTAAGCAGGATCCCGCATTCTCCGGGTTACATCCTGTATCCGGAATTCATTTACAAAATCGTTAAAGTTTTTTCGCAGGCCGGTATTGATGATCTTCGACAATTCGTGGATGGAAATGCCGAGCTCCTTGGCCAACGAGTTTAAGCTTAACTCCGCGTCCAGGTAAAACTTATTAACCTTCATTTGATGCCGCAGCCAATAACCCCGTTGTATCAATCTATCCGCCGATGACGGGCTTGCAGGCATAAACTGTTTTCCGGTTATTTTATTGACCTCTTTTTGCGCAGGATATTTAACCAGTTTTGAGCACCTGTACAAATAAGTTGTAATAGAAATGAAGGCCAGCAATTGCAATACCGACTGCAAGTGTTTATACACCGGGGTATCATAGGTAGCAAGCCCGGTGTGCATGCTTTGAAGAACGGCCAGCACATGCATCCCCTGTTCCAATAACAAAGGGCTGAAGTGGGCCAGATCTTTACCTGTAAATTTTTCTTCCGGCTTAACTATACCACGAACATAGAAAAACACCAGCGGGCCAAGTGTCAGCAGAAACTGCAGCGGCACCCAGCTCCATCGCGGGAAATTCCTGCTTAATTGAATATCAATACAGAAGTTTCTGAGCAACCACAACATCATCGTAACCAGGATAAGGCTAAGCAAGCAGTTGACATATCTTTTGGAAAACCATAACCGCAGACTAAAAGTTAGTCCGATGAATAACGCAGCCAGTAAAAGCAGGGCGGATATGTTGATATGAAAATGATTAAGAGTCATTAGTAAATTTGGGCTCAACTCTTGTTCCAGATTAGCAATACATTGATTTACAGAAACTTATTAAAAATCAACATATCTCTTTTGTAATAATACCGGACATCGACCGTTCGGTTTTGAAATATGCCTAAAAGCAATTAATCTTATATAATGAAACTGACGAGATATTGGATTGAATTTGAAATTGGGCTAAATAAGATTGGATATGGAGTAAGCGGATACGGCTTTGATGATGCCTTAAACTTGATTAAGGACAATGTTTTTAAAGCGCAAAAAGTCCCAGCTGTTAAAAGCATGATTGAAGACGTTGATATTTCTACGTTAGATTCAAATCATGTACTGTTGAATATAGCTCCTCCAAACGTTAGGGGCATTTGGTTTCCTTTGGGGTATCAATAATTAGTAAAAAACTACAGCTTACACCGGTAAGTTAACCTTATGATTAGAAACATAACGTGGATATTATTAACTCTCGCTATTTTATCGGGATGCAAAAGCAGTATAACAGACCGTTTGATTAGTAAAATTAACCGGGACTGTGGCAGCCGAACCGAACCTATGTGCACAATAGTCTTAAAAGACGCCACCGGGTTTAAATGGGATAAGTTATACCTTTTTGGAGCATGGACTATTTCGGATTCTATTAAAAATAAAATCAGGGTTAATTATGATGGTGAAGATGTGCAAGATGATTATAGACGACTTTTGTTTACATATAATGATAAGGTTGTTTATGAGGAAGACTTTAAATCATTTGATTATGGCAATTCAACGATCGGTATCTCCGTAGATATAGATAGCCTGCTTCAAGCAAAAGTTCCATACTTTACACCTTCAAATGCCATATTTACTGTAGATAAGGGTAAGATTGAAGGAAGCTGCGATAAATGTTTTGAGTACAGTTTGACTCCCCAAAAAAAATAATTCAGAGTTAACTAATGCCATATATGTATTAAACAGGCAAATGCCAGATGAAACAAATATTTTGTTACATTTAGCTTATAGTAAAAGCCCTCCTTTCAAAATGCCTCATTCCCCGAACCTTATGGTTGATAAGATGTCTTATCATAACATATTTTGCCGTTTCGGCATTTTGATTTTAGCAGTATCGCTGATTGTTTCCTGCAAAAAAAACAAACCCGAATTATCAGCTGATAAATATCTTATTCAGTTTCATTTACCGATATCCGGCGACCCATCCGTTTTAGAAGAAACCCACATTGGCGATGATACCGTGAGCATCAACATTCCTCCGGGCGTTTCGCTATCTAATATTACACCAACCATCTCGTTTGTGGGAAAAAGCATTAGCCCTTCCACAACCTCAAGTGAAGATTTTACCAAACCAGTCCGCTACACCATTACGGCGCAAGACGGGAGTACTAAAACTTACGTGGTATCGGTTCGGTTTTTCTCATCAACTAAAAACATTACTTCCTTTGTATTCAGAGCGACCGATAACCCTGGCATACTAAGTAAAGACGTAACCGCGACGATTAGAAATGATTCTATTGTCGCGATGGTGCCGCCCGGTACCGACCTGAGTAAACTGGTTCCCGATATCACTTATAACGGTCACGTTATTTCTCCTGTGAGCAAGAAAGCCCAGGATTTTAGTGGAACGGTGAACTATACACTCACCGCCGAAGACCTTACCAGCGTTACTTACAAGGTGTTTACCGGCGCAGCAGGCACATTATATTTTGGCGACAATAATGGTTATATCTATGCACTGGATGCGGTTAGTGCCCGCATTAAATGGAAGTTTCAAACCGACGGCGCTATTGTCGCTACACCTACTGTTTATAAAAATACGCTGATTGCCGGCAGTAGCGACTCTTACGTTTATGCTATTGATACAGCAAAGGGAAAGCTGATATGGAAAACATTCGTGGGCAGCGGAGTAACCGAGCCGCCTTGCGTGGCCAACGATAAGATTTATGTTGGCGGATTTGAGTTTTATGCCCTGGATGCCCGAACCGGCAAAGAAATATGGAACGCCGGTACCCGCGGCCCAATAAGTATAACGGTAAGTGGCGATAAAGCTTTTGTTACCGACGGTTCCTTGTATTATTCAATTTTGGTCTACAACGCTTCAACAGGCGAACAAATACCGATAAAAAGTGTTTCGTATCTTGGGCTGTCTAATCCGGCGGTGGCAAACGGAAGAGTTTACACACAAGGGGCTGAAAGCCTGCTTCAGGCCTACTCTGTAAGTACGCTCGATACATTGTGGACCTATTTCTTGCCCCACGTAATTGGAAATCCTGTTTCCTCAGCTCCAACAATCAATAATGGCATAGTTTATTTCTGCGGATATGGTCAAAACGCCGGCGAGGTTGGGATCTATGCCCTTGACGCCATTACTGGCACTCGAAAATGGTATGTACCCAACACTTATCAACGTGCGCCGCTTGTACAAAATGGATCTATCTGGGTTACCAACGCCAACCGGGATGCCATTTTTATTCTGGATGCTCAAAGCGGCCAGCAAAAAGCAACCTTCAAATTACCGATTACTACCAATGTTGATACGTTCATGGCCGGCAACATCTTGTTCCAACCGGATAAGGGACAAAGCCTATGGGCTTTTGATCCGCATAATGGCGCAACCAAATGGCAATTTGTGGCCACAGGAGCAGTAACCACATCTCCGTTATTTATTGACGGAAGCGGAAATATTACCCGCCCCGGAAACAGCGGGGAACAAAACTAAATTGAAGATAGATGCTGTCATGAAAGTTTATTTCATGACAGCTCATTATGAGGATAAATAAAATAACTGTTCTGCTTTTTATAAAATTCAATCCATAATGAAACGCAAAATGTTATTAATAGCGATAATGGGTATTGCTTTTATTGCCGGTGTAATCGTATACCTATCTTTATTTACCCGGGCGAGACAAATAGCCACTATGGAGGAGCAGGCAGGTTATCTTATTCAAAGGGTTGAAGAATATAAAGGGAAATATCATAAACTCCCACAGTATATGGATGACATGCAGCTTAATTTACCCGATAATTATCCCTTTTCTTATACCCTAACAGGGGATGGTTTGAGTTATTTAGTGGGTTTTGAGATTGCGCCTTTTAAATCCATGGTGTATCATTCCGAAAACAAAACATGGATACCTCAACAATAGTTGATACTGTTTAAGATTCCCGAACTGGTCGAAATTTATGGTTTCAACCTAAAATAAAGCAAGCCTCCTCCTCAGTTTACGCCCGGTTTAATTTCAAAGCTTTAACCGTCCGGATACAGACAGTAATTGTTCCACTCACGAACAGTTTTCAAACCCCAAACACCCTACAAAAAGCTAAAAATCAATAACTTAAAAACATGGCACAACATTTATGCTGAATTCTTAGCAAAAAGTTTTCTACTTAAACCCAAACCATATGATACGAAACTACTTTAAGATTGCCTGGCGCACTATTGTTCGCAATAAAAGCTATTCGGCCATTAATATTGCCGGACTTTCGGTGGGGATAGCGGCTTGCCTGCTCATATTTGTAGTTGTTCAGTATGAGCTCAGCTTTGATACTTTCCAGCCGGCTTATAAAAGCACTTACAGGATAGTTACCAAACATGACCGGTCCGGGACTATTAATTACAGCAGTGGCGTTGCTGCTCCCGCTGTCGACGCTTTGCGGTTGCTTTTTCCACAAGCCACAGTTGCAGGTATCGATGCCATATATGGTAGCCAGATCATGGCACAATCCGCTGGTGGCAATCCGGCTAACGATAAAAAATTTATCGAAAAAACAGGGATCATGTTTGCGGAGCCCCAGCTTTTTGATGTTTTTCCGGCAACATGGCTCGTGGGCGGCTCATCGGCCTTAAAAGAGCCCAATATGGTAGTAATAGATCAAACCAGTGCCGAAAGATATTTTGGCGACTGGCATTCGGCCGTTGGTAAAACATTGAAGATGGACAACCTGCTAACCTTGAAAGTGGCGGGCGTAATTAAGGATGCGCCGGCTAATACAGATATCCCTCTGAAATTGCTGGTTTCATACATTACCTGGAAGAAGAATGCCAAAAGCTACGGCTACTTTAACGACTGGGGCGAAACCAGCAGTAACTACCAGGTTTACATTAAATTTCCGGCCAATGTTTCGCAAAGCAATATTCAAAAGCAATTGACAAGTTTTTCGGACCAGCAATTTGATAACGCCAAACGCCTGGGCCACAAAAAATACCTGGCAGCACAACCTTTAACAGACCTACACTTTGACACCCGTTTCGGCAATACATTAGGTGATCATCTTACCAGCATAACAACCTTGCGCACATTATCATTGATAGCCGCGCTGATCATTGTTATGGCGTCCATTAATTTTATTAATCTATCTACCGCTCAATCTGTTGGCAGATCGAAAGAAGTGGGTGTGCGTAAAGTACTTGGTGGTACACGTCTGCAGCTGATTGGGCAGGTTATGGGCGAAACAGCTATTATAGTGCTGTTATCGGCCGGTATTGCATTGTTTATTGCGCAGCTGGCTTTACCATTTCTGCAAAATATAGCCAGCGTGCCTGCAACCATAGGTTTGTTCAATACCGGTACGGTACTTTTTCTTGGCGGTGTTATCACCGTGGTAATTATACTCTCGGGGATTTACCCTGCCCTTATCGTTTCCGGCTTTAAACCTATCGTGGCCCTAAAAAACAAAATAAACGCGGCATCTGTAGGCGGCATATCTCTCCGCCGGATTCTGGTGGTTACACAGTTTACTATCTCGCAAGTGCTCATTATAGGCACGGTGATCGCCATTAAACAAATGGATTTTGTGAACAATGCCGACCTCGGGTTCAATAAAGATGCCGTGCTGGTGCTCCCCTGCCCTGCAGATAGCATTGGCCTGTCGCGCGCAGTGAGTTTTAAGCAGCAGGTACTGACCATACCGGGCGTAAAGGCCGCCAGTTTCGCGTCAGACGTGCCATCATCTGATAATAACAACTCAACCAATTTCAACTTTAATCATTCAGATAAAGACCCTGGCTTTAACGTTTATATAAAAACAGCCGATGCCGACTACTTTAAAACCTTCGGACTTCATTTTGTAGCCGGACAGGGATATGATCAAAGCGAGATCCTGCACCAGGTAGTGATCAATGAAACCATGATGCACAAACTTGGTATCAACCGCGCTCAGGACGCGCTGGGGAAAACCATGAGGTTTGGCGATAGCAACTGGCTGCCGATAGCCGGCGTAGTTGCCGACTTTAAAACCAACTCCATGCGTGAGGAAGTTAAGCCGCTTGTGATCTATCCGCAAAAAGCATTCGAGCAGGAAATAGCCATAAAAATTGAGGGCGGCAAACTGACTAAAACCGTAGCCGGCTTGCAAAACCTTTGGTTAAGCCGCTACCCGGAATACGTTTACAGCGGCTTTTTCGTTGACGACAGCATTGCCAGTTTCTACAAACAGGAAAACCAGCTCGAACTGATCTACAAAATATTTTCACTGATTGCCATTTTCATTTCATGTCTCGGTTTGTACGGACTGGTATCATTTATGGTAGTACAGCGTACCCGCGAAGTGGGTATCCGGAAAGTTTTAGGTGCTCCGGTAAGCAGTATCGTGTACTTGTTTTCGAAAGAATTCATCGCGCTTATTGCCATCGCGTTCATGTTGAGCGCACCAGCAGCCTGGTATATCATGAAAAGCTGGCTGCAAACTTTTGCTTATCGTATCTCGCCGAGTGTATGGGCGTTTATTGCAGCTATCACGGCTTCGTTATTGATAGGCTGGCTCACCGTGGGCTATAAAGCCGTCAGGGCCGCGTATGCCAATCCTATCAAAAGTCTGCGCTCGGAGTGAGGTTTGGGTTAACTTCGGCAATAAAAAGAACCCTTATATTGACCAAAGTGCAAAATTTAGAAATCAAAAAAGCCCCAAATCTTTCGACTTGAGGCTTTTGACTTTTAAGGTAGCGGGAACAGGACTCGAACCTATGACCTTCGGGTTATGAGCCCGACGAGCTACCAACTGCTCCATCCCGCACTGTTTTGATAGTGCAAATGTACAATAAGTTATCACATCTGTGTGTCACAAATCAGGGCAGACGGTTAACAATTACTTAACACGCTATCAACTAACCCTTTAATTTCATTGATATAAGTCAATTTCTTTCTTATGATACATCAATGTGCAGCTTTCCGGCGCTTTGCACTTTTGTGATGTCCTGACCGATGAACGGTCACAATCATAAAACACAAGAAAATGAAAACCGCTAAAGAATTATTGCTCGCCTATCTCGAAAATATCAATAACCCCGATAAAGCCATAGAACTTTTTGCCGATGATGCCGTTTTTGAACTCCCCTACCTGGCAAGCCTGGGTTTACCCTGGCAATGGAAAGGCCGCGAAGTGATCTACAATTTCCTTAAAAACCTGCCTAAAACATTCGGCAATTTTAAATTTCAAAACATCAGAATCCATATTGATACGCCAGACCAGGCATTTGGCGAGTATGATGTAAATGCCATAGTCAACTCTACAGGCCGGCCCTATCCACAAACTTATATGGGGCGTGTGGTTGCAGAAGATGGCAAGATCACGCTGATCCGCGAAGCGCTGGATATGGCTATAGTAGCTAAAGGGATGTTCCCGGATGGGTTAACGCATTTAACCGAACAGGCATGATTATACAGGTTTAACGAAAAACTGTCATTTTGATTGAGCAGACCCGGACCGGGCGAATAAGATTTCTCCTTGCTCCATCGCTCTAATCCAGCCACTGTTTGTCGGAAATGACAGTTTTTATTAAAAAAATCTATATTGAAGCTTTCCTGATAGATTACTTCATATCCCCGTCGATCTTTTTAAAATAACAACTTTCTCCATCAATTAGCCACGTCATTATTTTCAATTCCTGTCCTGTTTTTATTAATCCTGTCTTTCAGGCCACCAAAGTTATAGTTGAGGCTAATGCTGAATGACCTGTAATAGTTCATGCTTTGGTAGGTTTGATTAAACTGCGGACCAAAAGTTTTGCTTACGCTGTTGCGGTATTTGGTGAACGGATTTTTAATACCGCCAGAGATACTGAATTTATTTTTTACGATATCCTTATTGAAGTTAAACGCGCTGTAAAAAAAGCCATTGGTATACCCTTGCAAACCTGTAGGGTTCCTGCTGTTCACACCCAGATCGGCATTCAGGGCCCAACCATGATTGAGGCGCACAACGTTTGATAAAGTAACGCCATACATCATTACGTTGTTGTTCACCGTTTTTCCGTCGGCCTCACCTTGCAGCCACAGGTACATGGCGTTACCATTCAGGCTTGCATTGTATATGGAAGTTACCGGGTAGCTTAGGTTAAAGTTTACACCCGCACTATTAGCTTTGCCGGTGTTTGCATAGGTTATTTGCGTAATTTGTGTTGCCTGGTTAAAGTTAACCACCTGCACATCAAGATTGTTCATGAATGAATAGTCGAGCCCGATGTTTACGGATAGCTTTTTGTTGCTGCTGTAGCCAAACTGGATATCGTTCAATAAAACCGGCCTTAAATTCGGATTACCAGTAACTTCGATATTAGGATTTGAACGGTCGACATAAGGGTTAAGCCTGTTAATGCCCGGCCTCCTGATCCTCTGCGAAAAACCAAAGTTGATGCTGTTTTCATTTTTAAATCGTTTGCTTACCGCTATGGACGGCACCACGTTAAAATAATTCTGAGCGGCTACGGACGCTGTGCTCATGAAATTTGCCCGGATCACTGTCTCCTCTACCCTTACACCGGCATTAATATTCCAGCTGTTTAAAGCCAACTGATAAGAGTTATAAGCGCTAAACACGTTTTGTGTATTAGTAAAAGCGTTTGACTGTGCCGCGTCATGCTCGTAGGCGCCGCTTGCATCATTTAGTGAGCTATAATCAAAATCGCTGCTATTATTCCTGAATATGGCTTTAACACCGGCATCAATGGTTACTTTATTTACCGGGGTAGTAAAATCAACCTGCGCGGTATGTTCTTTAAATCGTTGCTTATCGGTTTGCCTAAAATCAGGCGTCGTAAAGTTCACACGGTCAAAAAATCCGACACCGTTATTCCGGTTATTGGCTTCGGCGCTGTACATGTATGAAAAAGTAAGCAGCCTGTTTTTAACCCCTTTAAAGCCTAATTCGTAGTTGATGCCAGCATCAATACCGTGATCTGTCGCATTACCATCGTTTTGAAAAGTATATTGTTCCAATTGGTTTTTACCGGCCAATACAGATGATTGCCCGTTGTGATTATTACCGCGGGTGCCATTGTAATTAAACTGGGCGGTCAGCAAACTCAGGGTATCTATCTTAAAACTTAGTTCGGTACCCAAATAGGCGGTTTTATTATTGGAGCGCTGATAGCCGTGCTGGTCAAGTGTGGTTAAAGCGGTATCCACACGTTTGTTTGTATTATAGGTTTGAGGTGAGTTATTAATGCTGCCACCACCAAAGGCAGAGATACCAAACCTTCCTTTTTTGGCCGTAAATGAACCGCCAACTCCGGGGCCGCCTGTGGGTAAGCTTTCATTGATATTTACAGAACCATTTATACCATCGTTGATCTTTTTGCTGGTGATAATATTGATGATACCGGCCAACCCTTCGGCATCATATTTTGAAGGCGGATTGGTGATCACTTCTATCCGCTCAATAGTTGAAGCAGGGATGCTTTTCAAAACGGCCTTCAGGTTATTTTCTAAACTATTTGATGGTTTGCCGTTGATGAACACCCTAAAGCTTGAATTTCCTTTCAGCAATAAATTATCATTACCATCTAACGAGAGGTAAGGAATTTTGCGCATCATGCTTAACACATTATTTCCTTTACTTTCCGGATCAGCCTTTAGGTCGTAAATGATCCTATCCGCTTTTTGTCTGATGATAGGCTTTTCGGCAGTAATGGTAACCTCTTTAAGGTTGGTCATTGCATCGCTTAAATAAACCGGTTTAAGCTCCATTGTTTTTTGCTGATGTGTCAGGTCAAGCGCTATTGTTTTTGAACTATACCCAATAGCATTTACCAGCAGGGTGTAATTGGCAGCTTGTACAGCGGTAAAGCTGAAAGAACCATCTTCTTTAGTAGCAGCAACCATTAAGGTTTCATTGGCCGCGTTTTTTAACCTCACGGTTATCAGCGGCAGCGGTGCTTTACTTACCGAATCGGCAATGATACCTTTTACCTGTAGCTGAGTTTGGGCGTAACTATTTATATTAACAGAGATAAATACAGCTATCATGATGATGAAGCGTATTAGTGTTTGTTTAGTTTTCATATGTGTAAGGGTGTTAGATTTAAGGTGAATTTTTAGACAAAAGGCTTCCCGGAGAGAAATTTCTCTCTTAAAATTTGGAGGCGCGAGCGGCTAAACCGCCCGCTTAGTACAATAAATTAAGCTGATTATTTAATTGCCTCGGCGGCGAAGCAAGAGGTAATAAAGCAGGAAGCCCGCGGCAATAAAGATCATTTCAACACCGTATGGCACCGGTGAGTCTTCGGCACTGTAAGGAATAAATTGCATTACTATAAAACCAATGCCGGCGCAAAGCAGGATAAGTCCCCATTTTAAAGCTTCGTTACCTGAGTTTAACTGCGCCAAAAATTTAACACTGTTCTCATCCAGCGGGCCCGCTTTAATGATGCGTTTTTTCAGCATGTAGTTATATAAGGCAAGTATGAATATGGCAATCAGTATAAAGAATACTATGATGACGATGAATGGCATTAACTGTTTCATGATATTGTTTGTTTAAGTATTTGCTACAGTAGTCAACATCTGCGGCAGCCCGGTTGCAATTATTTTAAAATATTTTTTATTTCTTTTTTGCAACCGCCAAACCGCATATATTGACTACTGTAATATGTTTAATGAACACGAGGTTGTATCCAGGATATTAAATAAAGATCTCCGGGCTTTTGAACTGCTGGTAAAGCAGTATGAGAAGCTGGTTTTCTTTGTGATAAACAGATTGGTACAAGACCAGCAAAACAAAGAGGATATTTGCCAGGAGGTTTTCATTAAAATACACCAAAACCTGCACCGTTTTGAGTTTCAGTCAAAGTTATCAACCTGGATAGCCCGCATTGCTTATTTAACCGCTGTAAACTATTTAAAAAAGCATAAGAACAATTCCCCTTCCGAATATCCTGAAAATATTGACAATTATCACTTTACAGATGAAACCCCGGAACAGGAACTGATAAAAAAGAATACCGCCGCCTATGTTAACCTGCTTATTGAGCAAATGCCGCATCAATATAAAACAGTATTGACGCTGTATCACCTCAATGAGTTTTCATGTGCCGAAATCGAGGAGATCACCGGCATACCGGAAGGAACAGTGAAAAGTCACCTTTTTAGGGCGCGTAAATTATTGAAAGAAAAAATTGAAAAAGATCTTAAGAAAGAAAACATATGAAAGAGCTGAATGACGACGAATTACAGGAGCTATTGAACAATGGCCTGGTTCCGGATAACAAAACACTTTCGGACGAAGACAAGGACGATCTGCTTGCTTATCAAAACCTGTTCACCGCGCTAAGCACGGAACCGGAACAAGGCTTGCCCATGAGCTTTGCGGCAAACGTAAAACGCAAGCTACAGGAACAAGCCAATCGTAAAAGCGACCTGCGCTTTAACCTGCTGGCACTGGCGATATTTGCAGCAGGCTTAACGCTGGCTTATGGCTTGCTTTCGGTAATGAGCCCCGAAAGTGGCGATATGTTTTTAAGTGCTGTGATCAGTTTTAAATGGGTATTATTGGTACTGGTTGCCGGATTTATAGGCTATCTATTTATCGACCAGAGATTGGTGAAGAGAAGTTATTAAAAAAGGTTTGGAGACGCATAATTGCGTATTAGAAAATACAAAGCAGACTTGCATGTTTTATAACCATGCAAACGGGAGGCGCGGTTATGCGCTTCTGCATAAAAAATTAACGGGCTTCTTCTAAGGTATCAGGCACAGCATTTTCATCCTCTTCCTGTGCTTGAGGATCTTCTTTAAACACACGAATGGTTTTTATATACCTGCGTTGGTACCTGTCATTCATAGCAGTTATTGTAACGCCGTTCTCATCGCCCGAAGTAGAATGGATAAATTCCAACGGTTCGCCGGGTTGTGATATAACTATACCGATATGGCCTGCGCTATGATAATTGTGGCTGCGGGTACCGGTGAACAATATCAAATCGCCAAATTTGGCATCTTTAATATCAATGCCCTTAACCGGCGCAAAATCTGAAGAACTGCGGGGAATGGAAATACCAAAATGAGTAAAAACATAATTCACAAAACCCGAGCAATCAAAACCCCGTTCGGGATTGCTTGAACCGTACCGGTAGCGGATACCTTTTAGTGTTTGAGCAAATTCAACCAGTTCATCGGGTGTGGTTTCGCCTGTTTCGTAATTAGTTTCAATTTCAGCGTAGTGATGCCTTAACCTGGTGTGGCTGTGCAATTTGGCTGCTTTATTTGCTTTATGTTTTTTTGATGCATGAAGTACGGCAGGCTTTACCGGCTTCATAAGTGATAGACAAGCTACAAGGAGGAGTTTGGAACCAATTACAAAATGCATGTTGTAATGATAGGTAAAAAATTCCGGGGATAGTAATCAAATTGTAAAAAAGATGGTGGAGGTATGATACTATTATTTCATTTCCTTGATCAAAAGGATCAAATTGTGTGTTAAAATAACAATTATTAAAATCATTGCTTATTTTAGTACTGCCAATCCAATTGTAGTACCCAACCATGATAACCACAAAAATACCACATCGTTTTTTAACGCTGTTTTTAATATTAATTTGCCTTTATACTTCCCTTCAGGCGCAAAGCCAATCTACTCTGCATTCGTTTAAACTGCAACAGGTTACGCTTTTACCCGGCGTGTTCAAAGATGCTCAGTTAACCGATAAAAAGTATATCCTGGCCTTAGATCCAGATCGCTTATTGGCCCCATATTTAACCGAAGCCGGGTTTAAGCCGAAAAAGAAAAGCTATTCAAACTGGGAAAACACGGGTCTTGATGGGCACATCGGCGGGCATTATCTGTCGGCCTTGTCATTTATGTACGCCTCTACTCATGACGCAGAGTTAAACCGCCGGTTAGATTATATGCTGACCGAACTAAAGCGCTGCCAGAATAAAATAGGAAGCGGCTACCTTGGCGGTACACCCGGAGGTACTGCCATGTGGAAGGATATTGCCGCCGGCAAAATTGAAGCTGATACCTTTGCCCTTAATAAAAAATGGGTACCGCTTTACAACATCCACAAGCTTTTTGCGGGCCTGAGGGATGCCTACACCATTGCCGGAAAAGCTGAGGCTAAAACAATACTGATTCGTCTTACAGATTATATTTATGGCGTTTCCTTAAAATTGAGTGATCAGCAGATCCAGACCATGCTTATTTCGGAACAAGGTGGCCTAAACGAAGTATTTGCCGATGTATCGGTTATAACGGGTCAGGATAAATACCTCAATCTGGCCCGGAGGTTCTCGCATAAAGAGATCTTAAACCCGTTGATCCAGGGTCATGATGAACTTAACGGGTTACACGCCAATATGCAGATCCCGAAGGCTGTCGGGTTTCAACGCATTGCAGAAGTTGGCGGCGACGCGGACTATGGCAAAGCAGCACAGTTTTTCTGGGAAACAGTGACCAATAACCGTTCGGTTGTAATAGGTGGCAACAGTGTTAATGAGCATTTTAACCCGACGGGTAATTTTACCAAAATGATAACAGACATTGCCGGGCCCGAAACCTGCAACTCCTACAATATGCTCAAATTAACCCGTCACCTTTTTGAGCACTCTGTAGATGTTAAATACATGGACTTTTACGAACGGGTTTTATACAACCATATCCTATCAAGCCAGCACCCTGGCCATGGCGGGTTTGTTTATTATACATCTATGCGTCCGCGCCATTATCGCGTTTACTCGCAGCCACAGGTTGATATGTGGTGCTGCGTAGGCTCGGGGATGGAAAACCATGGTAAATACGGTGAGCTCATTTACAGCTATCAGCAAAAAAACATTTATGTAAACCTATTTATTGCCTCCCGCTTAAACTGGGCGGCGCAGGGATTGATACTTTCACAACAAACCCAGTTCCCGGATAAGGAGACCACCAAGCTTATCGTTGAAGCGGTAAAACCGGGCAAGTTTGATATTAACATCCGCTACCCGCATTGGGTAAAAGCCGGTAAGCTGCAAATCAAGGTTAATGGCGTAAATGAGCCAATTGATGCCCAGCCGGGCTCCTACGTGAAGCTTAACCGGGCCTGGAAAAAAGGCGACGCCATAGAAGTACGCTTGCCTATGGAGTTGAGCACTGAAGCATTGCCGGATAGTTCGCACTATGTAGCTTTTTTGAACGGCCCGATTGTATTAGCAGCAAAAACGGATACAACAGACCTGGATAATTTAATTGCCGATGGCGATCAGTTTGGCGGCTATCGTGCAAGGGGGAAAATGTACCCGTTAAACGAAGCCCCTGTAATAACCGGCAACCTGACTGATGTAGATAAATACCTGAAACCCGTGGCCGGTAAATCGCAAACTTTCGTGGCCCCGGAGCTGATCAGTCCGGCGAAGTATAAAAACCTGGAGCTTATTCCTTTTTATAAATTACATGATGCCCGCTACATGATTTATTGGCACGAGGGCAATCTAAAATAAACGAGAAGTTAATAAAGGAGCTCTACCCGGTTCTTAGTTAAAAGAGCGCCTGAACTCAAGCGGGGAAAGATTTGTTTTAGTCTTGAATAATTTGCTGAACGATTGCGGATGTTCAAAACCTAACTCGTAGGCCACCTCGCTTACCGATAAACTGGTGGTTGACAATTTCTCCTTTGCTTTTTCGATAAGTTTATGGTGGATGTGCTGTTGCGCGTTTTGCCCGGTAAGGGAGCGCAACATATCACTCAGGTAACTTGGCGATATATTCAGCTTTTCTGAAAGGTATTGTACTGTCGGGATGCCCTGACTTAAAGACCTGTCGCCGGAAAAATATTCATCTAAAATTTCTTCCAGTTTTAGCAACAGATCGCTGTTTACCGCTTTCCGGGTAATAAACTGGCGTTTATAAAACCGGTTGGCGTAATTGAGCAACAATTCTATTTGGGAGATAATAACGTCCTGGCTAAAATCATCTATCCTGCTGTTCAACTCTTCTTCAATAATTTTGAAGATGGTAATGATGGTTGTTTTTTCCTTTTCCGATAGGTGCAGCGCTTCATTGGCCGAGTAAGAAAAAAAACCGTACTGTTTGATCTTTTTCGCCAGCGGATAATTCCACAAAAAGTCAGGATGGATGAGCAAAGTATAAAGGGCGCAGTTAGTTTCATTATATTCATTATTGCCGCCGATAACCTGGTTAGGGGAAGCAAACAATAATCCACCCTCGTCAAAATCATAATAATCCTGACCATATTTTATCGGCGTGCTGAACCTTGGCCGGTACGAGATCTTATAAAAACTAAGCACATGGCCACCGGATGGCGGCCTCGGTGAACCCGGGCTGTTCGCTTCGGAAATTAAACTGATCAGCGGGTGCAGCGGTTTGGGTAAACCAAAAGCCCGGTGCACATCCGATAGCGAATCAAATTTATGAGGACTGCTTTCTTCTTTTTTCATCTCAAAACTTAATACAATGATAACCGATAATATGTTTAGATACCGGTTATCATCGGTGTTTTACAAAGCTGTGTCAACTCACCCCGACGTCGCTGCGCTTGTCACCCCTCTCTACGCAAGCGCAAAGAGGGGATTTGTTTTCTATCTTCCTTCCTACCCTCTTTCCGCCGAAGGCGAAGAGAGGGAGGTGTAGCGAAGCGCAGACTGGGCCAGTCAACTTATCATGGCCTATTTTGGCTGCCCCTGGGCTGCATTTGAAACAGATTCCCATTCTTCCCAAAGGGCCAATCGCTCAGCATAAGCGGCACGGATCCATGGTAAATTATGGCTGCCAAGGAAAAACCTTAGCGGAGGGTTTTCAGCGTCAACAATTTTGAAAATAGCCTCGGGAGTAGCCTCCGGATCGCCTCGCTCCATCGTTTTCAAACCTTCAACAAATTTCGTTTTAAAATCTGTATAGAGATCCATGCCGGCTGCAAACTTCAAGGAGTCCTGGCTGCCAAATTCAGTAGCGTAAGCACCTGGCTCTATAATGGTCACTTTAATACCGAAAGCTTCCACCTCTTTAGCCAAACTTTCGTGAATTGCCTCAAACGCCCATTTTGAAGAACAGTAATAGCCAATCACCGGCAGGGTCACATGGCCAAGCCCGCTTGATGTGCCCAGGATATGACCGCCGCCCTGCTCCCGCAACAAAGGCAACGCTGCCTTGATCACCGACAGTGTGCCGAAAATATTGGTTTCATATAATGCCCTTACATCGTCAGCGCTTCCTTCTTCAATTGTGCCAACTAATGAATATCCGGCATTATTAAGCACAATATCTAATCGCCCAAAATGCGAATGAGCTTGCTCTACTGCTTTCTTTACCTGATCGGGATTGGTTACGTCGAGCTGTAATGTCAATACGTTTTCGCCATATTCTTCTTTCAAATCGGCAATGCTTTCCAACTTACGTGCCGTAGCGGTAACTTTATCGCCACGTTTTAACGCGGCATCGGCCCAAACACGTCCGAAACCACGCGAAGCGCCTGTAATAAACCATACTTTAACGCCTTTGCCTTTTGAGCTATCATTTTGATGTTCCATAATTTTTTATTCTGAATACATCAAAGGTCTGCAGATGCTGTTGTCTACATGTAGCTTAACCGGGGGATGTTGTAGCCAAAATCAGAATCTTATCGTAAGCAACAAAGCTTCTCATCGCATTGATAATTTACATTCCAATATTTATCTTCATTGCGTTATGAAACGTTGCCTTATCACACTAATTTCCTGTACACTCTTGTTAAACATCTCTTTTGCTCAGGCTCCATCCGCGGCAATTGACAGCCTTATCAAATTCAAGATTATAACAAGCAAAGACCGTTCGGTGTTGGAGAAAGTACTAAGGGAGAAGAGACATTCTTCTCATCAAGATAGAAGAACTGTTTCTGACCGGCTTGCAATCCTTATCGGTTTAGAAAGTGTCGTGGAGCAGAAAACATTTCATTTAAATTCGCGCAAAACCGGCGGCCTTTGGATTTCTTACAGTGGCAGTTATCCTGTCAAAATGAAACGGGATAGCGCTAACAAATCACTCGGTGCTCTGCTAACAAAAATCAATAACGCGGGGCTGCTTTCTAACAAAGTTTATAAATACGCACAAAAAGATATAGATAGCAGCCGATACATAATTGATATGCAATTGATAGCTGCTTTAGCTGAAATGACTGCGCGCCTGGAATCACTGACGCCTGCAAGATTATTACCCTTGGCGGAACAGCTGCATAAAAGTGGTATTGTTAACGATTCCTCTTTTTTACGATTGCAAAATGATATCCGCGATGAAAAAATAGAATCGATATCCCAATTGAACGGTTACTGGCAATTGAGCCGTACAATAGATCTTGAAAAATACCCTGCCGATCCGCATCTTTGGCTGGAACAGATGCATCGTGACATTGCTTCAATAATACCTGGCCTTAGCTTCACAGATTTCAGCTATACCGAAACACCGGATACTTCTTTATCGATAGGAAATATACATGCAACCAGATTTAAGATCCGCTTCAACTGCAACGGCCAGGTTTACAAACATACATTTGCTTCTATATTTTACAGTAACGACCATGATAAATTGCATCTCTCAGATCTGATGGCAGGAGGTTTTTACCGGGTCTTTAATAAAGTTATAGCAGATCAGCAATCCCCCTTACGGCTGCATAGTGTTATTTTTAATCCACCCTATGTGGCAGAGAATTTCACCAGGTATTTAACAACCATAGCGTTAACTGCGGAACAAGCCGAGATGTTTATACATGAACCCTATTTCCAGTATATGCTGGTAAGTATGGATAGCTATACCAATACGCTAACATCTGCAAAAATTGACAGCGTGATAGCCGGATGGAAAGCCATTGGCCTTTTTGCACATCTTTCAAAAGCGGAAATCGATACTGCGGCGGATAATGTACGGGCGGACGACTGGATTTCAATAAACAGATTGCTGACTAATTTCCCGAAGGTGATTTACCCTTCAGATTCCGCTATGATGTCGCCAACTTATCCCTATGTAACTTTATTAAAACACCTTGCCGGGATCACGCACGGTGCATTTAGCCCAACAAACATCACCCAGAAAAAAGTAAAGGGAGGTGTAAAATTGCAATACTCATTCAAAGGAAAAACACACTCGCACATTTTCAATATGGCAGAAGGATGGCTGGGCACTCCATTTGTCATATTCTTGAAAAACCTTGGCTTGGGGAACAATTTGCCAGGCAAATTTTACCAACTTGATTTTGATGATGTGATCTATTTAACCAAACAGCAATATAATGCTGCCGCAAAACATAAACTACTGAATTTTACAGGAGAAACATCTCCCAAAAACCAATAACCCGGTAAGCTTTAGGCTTTACTAAATTTACTTTTTATGCCCCGCCTACTCCGCCTGTTGCTTCATCAGCTTTTTGGCCCCCAATAAAGCGAACAGGGTTACAAATGCAGCAGCCGTTAAGTAATAGCCAACATAAGCAAGCCCGTAATTATGTGCCAGCGTAGTTGCCAGGTATGGTGTAAGCGAAGCCCCTAAAATACCCGCCAGGGTAAATGCCAGCGAAGCCCCTGTATAGCGTACTGCCGGTGGAAAAATACCCGCCAGCGCGGTGCCAATCGGCCCGTAAGTAAGCCCCATCAGGAACATCCCTATTGATAAAAACACAGCCGTCATGGTCAAACTGCCTGTAGTAAACAAGGGCGCGAAAACAAGTCCGAATATAATAATGCAGACTGTTGCCACAATGAGCATGCTGTTACGCCCATATTTATCCGCCAGTACAGCTGAAAGCGGGATTCCCAGCCCAAATGCCAGCATAGATATCATTTGTATAATAAGGAACGAACTTTTAGTATAATGCAAGGCGGTAGTACCCCAGCTAAGCGTAAATACCGTCATTAAATAAAACAGCAAAAAGGTGGTAATAGTTGCCAGCGTTCCTAATGTGATAGCGGCAGTATGTTTCACAAAAACATCAGCAAAGGGAACTTTTGAACGTTCTTCTTTATTGACCATCTTCATAAACTCCGGCGTTTCAGATATTTTTAACCTCACAAAAAGCCCTACCCAAACCAGCAATGCGCTTGCAATAAACGGAATGCGCCAGCCATAGCTTAAAAAGTCAGCTTCGCTCATTGCTTTACTAAGTATGAAGAATGTTCCGCTTGATAATAGGAATCCTATTGGCGCGCCCAATTGCGGAAACATGCCATACCAGGCTTTTTTGTGCGCAGGTGCATTTTCTGTAGCCAGTAAAACCGCACCGCCCCATTCGCCACCCAAGCCAAGGCCCTGACCAAAACGGAACAAGGCAAGCAATATCGGCGCTGCAATACCTATAGAAGCATAGCCCGGCAACAGCCCGATAGCAACAGTTGATGGGCCCATGGTTAACAATGCAGCAACCAATGTGGCTTTACGTCCTTTCCTGTCGCCAAAATGCCCGAATATCGCTGCGCCCAAAGGCCTGGCAAAAAAAGCCAGGGCGAAGGTTGCCAGTGACTCAAGTGTTGCCGAAGTTGGGTCGGCAGCCGGGAAAAACAACTTAGGGAATACCAGTACCGCGGCAGTGGCATATATGTAAAAGTCAAAAAACTCGATGGTAGTGCCGATAAGGCTGGCAGTAAGTATTCGGCTAACCGGGTTTCCGGTGTTAGGGTGCTGGTTCATAGCCTCAAACATATCAAATTTGAGCGAATACACAAATTGCCCCTTTATATGTTTTGGTTATGAATTGATGTTGTTACTTCAATAAATTGTGCCCCAAAAAGGAGGCCTCAAATCTTTCGTTTTGAGGCCTCCTTTTTTTGAAGCTGTGCAGTGTAATTCCGCTTAAAGAGAGTTATACTCTAATCATCTATTTTACACGCTCAACATATTCGCCGGTACGTGTATCTACTTTTATTTTATCGCCCTGATTTATAAAAAGTGGCACTTTCATTTCTATACCGTTCTCTGTTGTCGCGTTTTTCAACGCGCCGGAAGAGGTGTCACCTTTAACAGCTGGTTCGGTATAAGTAATTTCCAGGTCAACATGATTTGGCGCGGTTGCCATTATTGGTTCTTCGCTTTCAAAAGATACAATTACGTTCATTCCTTCTTTCAGAAATTTAGCAGCCGGGCCAAACAGGGCTTTAGGAATACTATGCTGATCATAAGTAGTATTATCCATGATCACCATGTAATCACCCTCTTCATACAGGTATTGATAATCATTAGTTTCTACCCGGCAAATCTCAACCTGCTCGTCAGTAGCCAAACGGGCTTCTACAATTTTTCCTGTTTTAATGTTACGAAACTTATCTAAATAGAAAGCTCCGCCTTTGCCCGGTGTACGGTGTAAAACTTCCGTAACAGTTACCAACTCGCCGTTGTAGCGTAATATATTCCCTACTTTAATTTCAGATGCCTTTGCCATGAAAATACCTTTGTAAATTTTGAAGCCAAAGATAGGTCAAGTTATTGAAAAAGCTTTGCCTAAAAACAACAAGGGATTGCTATTCGCTCCTTAAACTCTTCACAGGGTTAGCCAGGGCTGCCCTCATCGCTTTGTAGCCTACGCTTGTCCAGGCAATAATTACCGATGCCAATACCGCCACAATAAATATATCGGGACCAATAGTAATCCTGTAGGTAAAATCCTGTAGCCATTTATGCATAAAATAATAACCTATAGGGGCTGATATAGCGAACGCGATGACAATCAGGATAGTAAACTCTTTGGAGAACAGGTAAATAATATGCCCCACAGAAGCCCCCAGGGTTTTACGGATACCTACCTCTTTAGTGCGCTGCAAAGCCATGAATGACACCAGGCCATACAAGCCAAGGCATGAAATGAATATGGCTATACCGGCAAATATTTTGAAAAGTGTGGATAGCTCCTCCTCGTTGTTATAAAAACTGGCAATGGTTTTATCAAGAAACTGGTATTCATAGATCCCTTCTGGATAGGTCTTGTTCCACAGGGTTTCAACACTGGCCAGGGTTTGCTTCAGGTTTTGAGGGCTAACCTTAATATTCAGCCTGGAATACTGTGCCTTCCAGGGTCCCATCAATACTGGCGGAATAGCGGTGCGCAGTGAACCTGTATTAAAATCCTTTACTACACCGGTAATTCGCGCTTTTAGATTTTTGTTATTCCATAGCATGATGTTTTTACCTATGACCTGCTTTGGATCGGTGATACCCAATTTATGGATCAAGGTTTCATTAACAACATAGCCCGAGATGGTATCCGCTTTATTGTAAGGGCCTCCTGCTAAAAACTGGATATCGTATAATTTGAAATAATCAACATCGGCCCATTTCAAACATGCGCCAAAATCAACCTGCTTGTCTGCATTATTGAATTTAAAATCGCTGAACCAACCACCATTATCAGATGGGGCGTATAAACTAACGCTTACAGCTTTAATGCCCGGTTGCTGCAAAAGCTGATCTTTCAGTGCCCCCACTCTTGCCCTACTGATACTATCGCCGGGAAAAGGAACGGTAATTACAGCATCTTTATTAAACCCGAGCGATTTGTTTTTGAAATAATTCATCTGGTAGATCAACACCAACGTTCCGATCACGAGGAATTGAGCTATGCAGAATTGCACCACCACCAACACCCGCCGTAAGGAAATGCCACTCGCACGCCCGGCGTTGATCTTATTTCTTAAGGCCTCCATTGGGTTAAACCCTGATAATACCAGAGCGGGATAAAACCCAGCCAGGAAAGTAACGCCAATAACCACTCCAGCCAAAAACAAGATCACCATCGGGTCTGCCAGGAAGCCCCCGCTTAGCTGCACCTCAAGCAAACTGTTCAGCATTGGTAAAGTGATAAGGGCAGCAATTGCGGCCAACACAACGGCAAACAAGGTAATGATCAAGGTTTCGGCAATAAATTGCAGAACCAGTTGGTACCGGTTACTGCCCAAAACTTTACGTATGCCAACCTCTTTTGAGCGGTTTACAGCCTGCGCGGTAGCCAGATTAATAAAGTTAACACAGGCTATAACCAGCAGAAATAAGCCAATCAAACTGATAACATTAATGAGTTGCTTGCTAAATGGGTGGTTGCTATACACATTAACCTCGGTGTTATAATGCATATCGGCCAATGCCTGTAATTGAAAGATCTCGTTTTTGTTGTAAGGAGCAGGGATATGTTTTTTAGCCAGCGATGCAAGCTCGGTGTTAAGCTGCTTTTCATTCATGCCCTGGGGCAGGGCAACGTAACAATTCTTATCGCTGAAAGTACTTATCCAATCCTGGGCATTCCCGCTAAGGTCGCCCCCCTTGTCAACAAGCGTGATCCAGGATATTGCCAGTTTTAACGGAAAATCGGTATTTACCGGTGTGTCCTCCAATATGCCGGTCACTTTCAAATCGCGCCTGTTTTCCTGTCGCACTATTTTCCCCATGGCCTTACGCCAATCGCCAAAAAACTTATCGGCCTCGGTGCGGGATAGCACAATGGTATTAGGCTCTGCTAAGGCGGTATTTTTATCTCCTGCCAGCCAGCTAAATGCAAAAATCTGAAAGAAGCCCGGATCAGCATAATAAGCCAGATCTTCTTTAAACTTCTTCATGGCGCCAACATTTCGCACATCTCCTACTGCATAATGCGAACCATCATTCTTCATGATATTCGATACCTGTTTTACTTGCGGAATGTCAAACTTTAGGCCTTCTGCCAGCGGCAAAGGAGTCCCCGAGTTGGCATGCGTACCATCCGGGCCGCTGTTCACAGTCACAACACGGTAGATCCTGTCTTTATTGGCATGAAAATTATCAAAGCTTGTTTCATACTGAACAACCAGGAATATCAGCAGACACGCGGCAATACCTATTGCCAAACCTGTGATATTGATAGAAGCGTAGCTTTTGTTACGCATCAGATTGCGCCAGGCGATTTTGAAATAATTTTTGATCATTGCTTTGCGATTTGGTTTCTTGTCGGTCCACTTCGGGGCCGTTTCCTGGTACGAAAATACCGTCGCAAAACGGGGCTGGCGCTCCAAATTATAATATGGTCGCTCTTTTTTGAGTTCAGATTTGTATTCTGCGGGGCTTTTACCTGTTAATTCTTTAAAAGCGCGGTTAAAGGTAGTTTTGGAATTAAAACCCGATTCAAAGGCGATACCGAGCAGGGTTAAATGATCAAAAGCCGGATTCTGCATTTTCCAGATTACCTCGGCTACACGATATTCATTAATAAAATCATTAAAGCTTTTTTTGAGCACGGTATTAATGATCCGGGACAACTCGTTGGGATGCAACTCAAGTTTCTCCGCCAGCGAGCGCAAGCTAAGTTCCGGGTCCAGGTAATATTGATTAGCTTTTAATACCCGCTTCAACCAGGTGCCCTTCTGCTTTAACTCTGCCGGTGCCGCCGGCTTTGAAAGGGCGGGTGCAACAGCAGGCACTCCAAATTCTGGTCTTAAAAAAGCAATAGCGGCGGTTCTGATAGTTAATATCGCCCCAAAAAGGTAAAAAGGGTAATAAGCGTATACCGCTAATTTATGATGATAACCCAAATAGTCAACGACTGTAAACAGCGTCCAACATAACCATAGCAAACCGAAACCAGTTAACAAATGATGAAGCCACCGCATTTCATACCGGTACCTATCGCCATTATTAAATTTAATACGCGTATAAAAGCGCCCGATAAGCCTGTGAGATAAATACAGGTAAGTAATGACCGAAGCAAACGCGAGGACCTGCAACACCGGATTTAACTGTTGAAAAATGTTTGTATTATAGGTAGGCACACCTGTTCTTATGCTTTCGTTAACTTCTAAAATTTGAACACTCAATTCAAACAATAGCGGAATAAAATGCAGTAAATCCTTATACCGGAACTTATATTTTGGATGGGTTAATTTAAGCACATAAAAGAAGATCAACGGACCAAATGCCAGCGAAAACTGTAATGGCAACCAACTCCAACGTGTGATATAGTTCGTCAATTCAATATCAATAGCCAATATGCGGGCCATGTATAAAACAACAGCCATCAGTGCCAGGGCCAGGAAGCGGTTTGCCGCCTTATTCACTCTTTTGGTGAACCATAAAAGCATGGCAAAGCCTGCTCCAAGGAAAATAGTTCCTAAAAAGGCAATATCATAAGCGTTGATATGGAATGTATAGGTTTTCAATCAGCTTAAATGACTCAATCGTTGTTCCAAATCTACAACACATTGATCTCCATAAAGATAATCTATTTAGATAGAAATACATCGTAACAAAACCGGACATATACCCGTCCGGTTCCGGATGCCAAAGCTGATTACAACCGGCTCCGCTCTTCGCCCGAGCCGCTGTCCCTTTTCTCCCGGCTCTTACCTGTTGTCCCAAACGGGCGATAGTAACTCAGTTTTACAATTGTTCCCAGCCGGGATTCTGTATTATACCTCACGTGTACTTTGGTGTTAAAAGCATCTGTGGTAAGCAGACCAACATCGCTCTGATAGCTACCGGACCTGAAGATATCGGAAATTGAAAGTTTTAAGTTTCCCTTACCCAAATCTTTCCTGACGCCCAGGTTTACAATGGTATTGCTATACGAGTGCCAGTTGGCGCTGTACGAAGGCGAATTATAATAGCCGGATAACTCGGCCGAGAGGCCATGCTGAAATTTAAAGTTCTGGCTAAAGTTAAAGGAGCCGGCCAGGAAGATTTTTTCCAGGGGATTAGGGGTAAATGAAATCCTGTATTGCGTTAGCCCCCCGGTTAGGGTATAGGTCATATCCCACCAATTGTTGATCTTAACCGGAATTGTTGCCTGTAGGGTTACGGAATTCTGCCAGTCGCCATTTTCCGGCCGTAGATAAACCACTCCTTTTACCGGCCCAGGCGTTCCCTGGATGCCGAGAATGGGATGATCATCGCGGCTGAACAATAAGGAAAACAGGTAGTCGTGATAATTATAGCCAAATTTAAGATTCCGGGTAATTGCAGGTTTTAAGAGCGGGTTCCCTGTAAAAACCGATACCGGGTCGTTATAGCTTACGTAGGAAGCCAGCTCGCTGTACGAAGGCCTCGTGATCCTTTCCGTATACGATGCCTGCCAGGATGAGTGATCGTTTAATTTTCTTGAGAAAAATACGGATGGAAAAAATCTTCCAAGCTTGCGGTCTACCCGGTAATTAACATCGGTTGATTTATCGGTATAGTTATGCGAGTACTCGTAACGGCCGCCTGCAACCAGGCTGCTAACCGAATCAAGCTGCATATTAAAAGTGACATAACCCGCTTCAATTGCCTCGTAAGTGACAAAGTTGTTCCCGGCCCCAACAGTATTAGGTTCCCAAACACCATTTTCAAAATCCTCTATACCGGAGTTGGCCGCAGTTCGGCTATAGGTAACTTTGGCACCGGTCTCGAATCCTATTTTTTTGTTCAATTTGGCAGAATAATCAAGCTTGCCGATTGAAACTTTTATTGTTGTATTGCCAAAGCTGCGCTGTTTAGGCGAATAAAGACTATCGCCGCCACCTGCCGTGTTACCCTTATCATCGGTAAATGAACTTTCTGAACTGGCCAGCGACCGGGTGTTATAATACAGGTAATCAAAATCAGCACGGATCTTCTGCTGCCCTTTCAGGCTTTTGTCGAGATATAAATTGGTGATGGCGTTACCGATGTGACTTGAGTTATCAAACAGCGAATTGTAGGTTAGTGTGGGCGCATGCTCAAAAATGTAATAGCCATAGTTATGAGGCTGACTGGTGTTGCCACCACCCCAATAATTAATGCTACCGCCGATGGTTGTCCCGATATCAAGTTTGATATCTGCCCCCATAGTGCCATCGTTAAAATTAGCGATAGGCTTGTTTATGCCCGTGTAGCTAAAATCTGCTTGTCCTCCTATTATCGCCGCATTTTCGGAGCCGGTGGCATAAAGGCCGCCATAGTCATGAGCGTGCCAGTAGGAATATGATCCGTAAAGATTAACATTGCCCGTGTTATGATTGATATTAAAACCCGCCGAGGCTTTTTCAAACATACCATAGCCCGCCGTAAGCGTAATTGAACCATTAGTGCCTCGTTTTTTACTTTTTTTAGTTACGATATTAATGATACCGGCATTGCCTTCGGCATCGTACTTTGCAGGCGGTGTATTCATGAGTTCTATCTGCGTGGTATTATCCGCACTCATACTATTCAACAAGGTTATCAACTGATCCATCGACATTCGCATGAGCCGACCATCTATCATCACCTTTACCCCTGTTTTTCCGTTGAGGGCAATGGTATTGTTATGCTGATCTATAATGACACCCGGCGACCGCTGCAGTACGTCCAGTACTGAACTGCCTTGCGTCATGATGCTGTTTTGTACATTCACCGTCATGCCTTCGGCCGTTTGCTGTACCTGTGGCTTGGCTGCACGGATCACCACTTCCTGCAGTTGCCTGCCGGTTTGCTTTATTACCAGGCGGCCCAGGTCTGCTTCCTGCCCGGGGCTGATATTAATAACTGGCGATTTATAGGCCTGATATCCTACAGCAGTTACACGCAGGGTGTATTTTCCGGGATGTATATTGTTGACGCGGAAAGTTCCGGCATCAGTTACCACGGCGGAATTAACAACCGTGCTATCAGCTATCCGCAACAATGCTACTGTAGCGAACGGGACAGGTTTACCCGTAGTATCGGCTATCCGCCCGGTTACCTGACCAAATGCACCGATGGCTATAAACAGGCATAATAAGGAGACAACAAAGGATCTCATGTATTGTATGTTTTAGCCAAAAGAACCGCTCTTATTCCGGACAGAAAAAACAGATTGATGAGCACCTGTATCCGATTGATGAAATGCGGCAACGCGAAGAATTTGCAGAAAAATGGCAATGCAAAGGGCTTATTTGCCGGATGTAAGCTGTACAATGCATTTCGTCAATTATTTAGCTCCGTTCATATGCAATGTGGGTAAATATCAGCCGATTGCCTAAATTAGTACTATGACTTTTACTCCCATGAGGCAAAACTGGTTCATCCGGTATAAATTGTATCATATTCCTTTCTGGATGTTGTACGATTACTTATTGTGGGCCCTGAAGGTTGATAGCGCTACAGACGCTGTCAGGCATATTTTCCTTTCCGTTTATTTTATCAAGTGCTTCTTTTATGTAATTTTTCCGGCATTCGCCGTATATTTTAATTTGTATTTCCTGGTTCCGCGTTATCTGGCAACCGGCCGGTATATTACTTATCTGGCTTACCTGTTCTTAACAATCATTATTGCATCTATATTTATTGTACCCGGGTATTATTTAACTGCATGGTACGCCGGCAGCAGTGTGGAAAAAACCTTTGGGTTTACTACCAATTTTAAAAGCCTTTATGAACTGGCCAAGGAAGATCCCTTCCGCTCCACACTGGCGGCCACTACCCTGGCCATGAGTATTAAACTGGCCAAAAACTGGATAGAAACACAAAGACGGCAGCGGGCGCTGGAGAAAGAAAAACTGGAAACCGAACTTAAGTTTTTGAAATACCAGTTTAACCCACATTTTTTATTCAACAGCATCAACTCCATATTTTTCCTGATCCATAAAAATCCCGATATCGCATCCGCTTCGCTGGCCCAGTTTTCAGAGTTGCTTCGTCATCAGCTTTATGAATCGAACGATAGCCTGATACCCTTAAAAAAGGAAATTACCTATCTCGAAAACTTTATCGAACTGGAAAAACTAAGGCAACGCCCCGATCTGAAAACAGTGTTTAATATTGATGATGATTATCCGCAGTGTTTGGGCGTGGCGCCATTTATCCTGATGACTTTTGTTGAGAACGCGTTTAAGCATGTATCCAAACATACAGATAGCTTGAACTGGATCAGGATGGATCTTAAAATTGATGGCCAGGTCTTGAAAATGGTTATCGCGAACAGCAGGGCCGACAATGACTCGCGCCAGGCGATCCATTACGGTGGTATCGGGCTGAAAAATGTACAGCGACGATTGGACTTGTTGTATCCCGATGGCCATCGGTTAGACATCCAACGGACGGATGCTGATTTCAAGGTAATTCTTGAATTGCACCTGGAAGAAATAAGTGTGAATTCGCAGCTTGAACTTGTAGGTAGGTAACTGTTTAACTGAAAAAGCTTTCTCGATTATCTTTTCGAAGGATAAATCAATCCTGTGTTTTGGCCTGAATTGTTTTTAAAAACCCGGCTTTGAAAAGTCGTCCCAAAGGCAGCGGTTTATCATCGAGCATTACCTGATCGGCATTAAAACTGGTGATTTTGTCTATAGCAATAATAAATGATTTGTGGATTCGCACAAACGAATTTGACGGAAGCGTTTCTTCCATATAGCCGAGCTTTTCAGAAGCGATATAGGATTTATCCTTTGTATGTACTTTAATATAATCGGCCAACCCTTCAATATAAAGAATATCCTTAAGCATGATTTTTATCTGTTCTCTGCCTACTTTAAAAAACATATAGGCACCATCATTATCTTTCGCCGGTTCTTTGGTTTCTGTTTTTCCGTTCCAGTGATGTATGAACCTGGCTATCGCCTTCATAAATCGCTCCTGCGTAATCGGCTTAACCAGGTAGTCAAACACCTCCATTTCGAAGGCATCCGCGGCATATTCACGGTAAGCGGTAGTCAGGATGATTTTTGGGCTTGATTTTAATGAACTTGCCAATTCAAGCCCGGATACTTTCGGCATCTGAATGTCCAGAAAAACCAGGTCGACCGGATTTTTCTGCAGGAAAACAAATGCGTCCAGCGCGTTGCCTAACGAAGCCACAACCTCAAAATCTTCAAGAGCCGAAAGATGCAGCTTAATCAGTTCCCTTGCCGGTTCTTCGTCATCAACTATCAAACACCTGATCATTACCTTCAATTTGAATTTCTAATATAACAAGATAAGTATTTTGCCCCTGAATAATTTTCAGGCCGTGTTTACACGGATAAATCAGCTGAAGACGTTTTTTAACGTTGGCTAAACCAATACCCCCGTTATCAGGAGTCGCCTGTTTTTTAGCACCATCACAACTATTCTCAATCGTGATAGAAAAGCGATCTGCTTGCCTGACTACATCGATCCTGACCCAGCTTTTGTCAATAGAATCGCCAACACCATGCTTGAAACAATTTTCAACCAACGGCAATAACAACAATGGGGCTAACCGTAGATCGTCAATTTCGCCAAAAATATTGACAGCGATATCTACCCTGCTACCATACCTGTTTTTCTGAAGCTCGATATAGCTATTGATGTAATCAATCTCCGCGGTAAGTGCTATAGTATTCTTTGATGCATCGTACAAATTGTAGCTTAAAAAACCCGACAGATGAGCAATCAGGGCAGCCGTTTCCGGACTTGTTTTTAGGGCCGTTCCGTAGATATTGTTCAGCGTATTAAAAACAAAGTGCGGCTGCACCTGCGATTTGAGGAGATCCAACTCCGCGAGCGTGCGCTGCTGTAATAATTCCTGCACGCGGTGTTTTTCCTGGTACCAGTAACGCAGCGAGTAATACAAGGCGTACAAGCTACTTATAGCATACAGGTTTACAAAATCGACCAGGAATTTTCCAGCCGAAAAAAGCGGCATATTTAGCGCCATCGGAAAGTAGCGCGGATAAATGATATAATAATTAAAGTAACGCCTGATCAACAGCAATAAACAGGAGCTTACAATCACCGCAAGCCAAAAAGCAGTTTTCCTCCCCTTTTGATAGTATCGCCGGAAAAAAAAATGAACAGCCAGTATCGAAAACACCAATGATACTGGCAGCGCCATGCAGGCATTGATAAAATAGCTATTATAGTCGCCATACAATGATGCCAGCCCAAGCCACTGGTATAAAAAATACAGCGACCAGAACACGCCATTGAATGCTATATCCTTATTAAAGGTCATGGTTCTGCTTTTTTAAGCAAGTTATAGATTTTCAGTTTCCATTTTTCGGATTGAGCACTGAACAAGCCAGCTTTTCGATCAACGACCTTATTTTTCGGTCAACGCCGGATACCGACGATTTCCGTTGTGTGCAGAAGAAAGCTGTTAAAGTGCCACTCCAACTCTATTTTTGATTCAGAGACCATATTCCTAAATCCATGAAAATTCTTATTATAACCGGCAGGTCCTTTTACGCATTGGCGTTAATTGTATATGGCCTGCAGCAATTTTACTTCGGAACTTTTAGAGACGTATTTTTCTCGGTTTATCAGCAGCACCTGCCGTTTTTGAACGTCCTGTCTTATTTGTTCGGCTTATACCTGATTATAACCGGCATCCTTATTTGGGTACCCGGCAAAGGCCAAAAAGCTTCGCTGATACTCGGTGGTGTTTTTATGTCGTTGTTCCTTGGCACACATATCACCTATGAGCTGATCTCCGAACCTAATAAACTCTATCATCTGGGCCTATGGACAACACCACTGAAGGAGCTGGCGCTTGCTGGTTGCGCGTTTGTTGTAGCTCACTCGTTCGGCACAAACCCTGCTGCTAAGAAAAGCTTTTTAGAAAAGCTTGCACCATACGGAAACTTATTCTTTTTATACACGATAACCAGCTACGGTATTTCGCATATTATTTATGCACCCTACTTAACAGGTATGGTTCCGAAATGGATGGCCAATCATCTTTTCTGGGTTATGCTTACCGGGATAACACTCTCCGCCAGCGGCATTGCAATCATCCTGGGGGTCCGGATCAGGGCTATCGCCTTATTGCTATCGCTTCAAATCTTCCTTTGGGTATGGCTGGTACATGTACCCGGAACATTAGCCACACCTTTAGCTGCCGACAGGGGGAATTTATTGGCGAGTGCATTTGACGCCCTTGCCTTTAGCGGCACAGCCTTGCTGATTGCCTTAACCATGAAAAAGCAGCAATGGGTGGAGGATATTGAGCAATGGGGCGAAAAGGATTAGTAGTGTTTAGAACCTACTTCAGAAATAGAAGCATATCAAAGTAAAAGCCTCAAATTTTCATTTGAGGCTTTGTATTAGGATAAGAACTCCAACAATTTTTACTTTACCACCTCGCTTACCAAAATAATAGGAGTTACATTAGTGTAATTTGCAAAATCCGAACGAATGGTGCCTATATTAGGCGCTATAGCCGCTTGATATTCGCTTAGGCTCTTTACATAAAAAGTGCCAATAGCCATAAAAGGCAGTGGTTGGTTAGGGACACCGCTGGCAATTCCCTTTTCAATAGTATATTTAACCAAATTTGATCCTAAAAACCGTACTACCATGGGCATGTGTTTGGTTTCATAATACTCCATATTAAAGGTTTTACCTTCGGCGTAGGGATACATGATGGATATTTTAATTAAGCCTTTTTCAACAGTAACCGTGTTCTGTTTTTCCTGACCAAATACAGTAAAACAAGTAGCAAGAAGGAAAAATGACAAAATGAGTCTTAATTTCATAACTGGTTTAATTAAATGATAAAGTATTCTTTTTTAAGAGATTACACAATATTAAAAGAAAAGACTTTATTCCCAAAACGTTATGCTGATTAATATTTGAAGTTTATAATTTCCACGAATTGGTATACCGGAAGATTTCAGATGTGGTGCAAAGAATCAAAGCCTCAAATTTTCATTTGAGGCTTTGATTCTTTGTAGCGGGAGCAGGACTCGAACCTACGACCTTCGGGTTATGAGCCCGACGAGCTACCAACTGCTCCATCCCGCACTGTATTTTGTGCTATATATTTGAGATCCGGTCATAACCCCGGAAAGGTCCTTCCAATTATCAAAATGCAAATTTGCACTCCGTTTTAATTGGACTGCAAAGATATAATTCGTTTCTTTGCAGTCCAAATATATTTTTAATTATTTTTCTATGGCTCATCAGGCAGGTTTTGTAAGTATAATAGGTAAACCCAACGCAGGGAAATCAACCCTTATGAACGCGCTGGTGGGCGAAAAAATGTCCATCATTACCCCAAAAGCGCAAACAACACGCCACCGCATTTTGGGTATCGTGAATGATGAAAACTACCAGATCGTGTTTTCGGACACGCCCGGTGTTATCAAGCCGCACTACGCTCTCCACGAGAGCATGATGCACCAGGTTGACGGCTCCATTGTTGATGCCGACCTGATTCTGCTGGTTACCGATATTTACGAGGAATATGACGAGGCCGACGTTCTTAAAAAACTGGAACGCTCATCTGCACCCCTTGCCATCCTGATCAACAAAATTGATCAAAGCGACGAAGAAGCTGTTAAAAAGAAGGTTGAGTTCTGGAAAGAGAAATTAAATCCTAAGGCCATCTTCGCCATCTCGGCGTTGCACGGGCACAACATCAAAGCCATTATGGATTTTGTGATCGAAAACCTGCCTGAGCATGCCCCATATTACGAAAAAGACGCCCTGACAGATCGTAACGACCGCTTCTTTGCTTCAGAAATGATCCGCGAGCAGGTGTTTAAACAATACAAAAAAGAAATTCCTTACAGTACCGAGGTTATCGTGACTGCGTTTATTGAAGGAGAAAAGCTATACCGCATCAGCGCCGAGATCATTGTTGAGCGTGAATCGCAAAAAAACATCATCATAGGTAAAGGCGGCGAAATGCTCAAGATCACCGGTACCTATGCCCGCCGCTCCATGGAAGACTTTTTTCAGCGTAAGATATTCCTGGAAATGTTTGTAAAAGTGATCCCCGACTGGCGCACCAAGAAGAACTATCTTAAACAGTTCGGGTACGAATAAGAAGCAGATACAGGGTATTAAGAAGCATGAGCCAAGGCTTCTTCTTATTTATCTTGTTACGTCGATCAATAAAAATTAAAATTTCATAGAACCGGATTGTTAAGTTGGATAGATTTGCATAGATTCTTGACTCCTGACATCCTGACTCTTAATAAAACAATATGAGTAACATAGTAGCCATTGTGGGCAGGCCCAACGTAGGCAAATCAACATTATATAACCGTTTAACCGAAAGTCGCAAGGCCATTGTCGATGACTTTAGTGGCGTTACACGCGACAGGCATTACGGTGTTGCCGAATGGCTTAACCACAACTTTACGGTTATTGACACCGGTGGCTACGTTGCCAATTCTGACGATGTTTTTGAAGCTGCCATCCGTGAGCAGGTTGATATTGCCATTGAAGAGGCTACCGTGATCCTGTTTGTTGTGGATGTTACCACCGGCATTACCGACCTTGACGACGAGATTGCTAACCGCCTGCGTAAAAGCAAAAAACCGGTTTTTGTTGTAGTAAACAAACTGGACAATAACAACCAGGTTGCCGATGCCATGGTATTTTACAGTCTCGGTCTTGGTGAGATCTTTACCATATCATCAATGACCGGCTCGGGCACAGGCGAATTGCTTGATGAAGTAGTAAAACACTTTGAAGATGAAGTGCTGGAAGAAAACACCCGCCCTAAATACGCCATTGTTGGTCGTCCTAACGTAGGTAAATCATCTATTATCAATGCCCTTATCGGTAAAGACCGCAACATTGTTACCCCGATAGCCGGTACCACCCGCGATTCTATTCATATTCATTATAACCAATATGGTCATGATTTTATGCTGATAGATACCGCAGGTATGCGTAAAAAAACCAAGGTTAAAGAGAATATCGAGTTTTACTCGGTGATGCGTACCATCAAGGCATTAGAAGAAGCCGATGTTATCATCCTGATGATTGACGCGGTTGAAGGTTTTGAGTCGCAGGATATCAACATTTTCCACCTGGCCGAAAAAAACAAGAAAGGCGTGGTTATCGTAGTTAACAAATGGGATTTGATCGAGAAGAACAGCAAAACCATCAAAGTTTTTGAAGAGCAGATCCGCGACAAAATAGCCCCTTTTACCGATGTACCTATCGTATTTACCTCGGTTACCGAAAAGCAAAGGGTATTAAAAGTGATTGATGTGGCTAACCAGGTTTACCAGAGCCGCGCACGCAAAATCCCTACTTCAAAACTGAACGAGGTAATGCTGCCTATTATTGAAAACTATCCTCCACCATCAATAAAAGGTAAATACGTTAAAATAAAATACATTACCCAAATTGCGGGTACTTCGCCAATGTTCGCATTTTTCTGCAATCTGCCGCAGTACGTTAAAGAGCCTTACTACCGCTTTATTGAAAATAAGCTCCGCGAAAACTTTGATTTTTCTGGCGCACCAATACAGGTTTGGTTCAGGCAGAAGTAAGAAACTGAACCATGATTTTTAGGATTGAAGGATTACCTTGAGTTTTATCCTTATAAAATCCAGACTTACAAAGTTTCATCACCTCGTCATTGCGAGGAACGAAGCAATCCCCAATTTGCAGGTTCGCCCTGTATAGTCCGTGATTGCTTCGTTCCTTACAGCAATGACGTTTTTATTTTATATAGTCCAGATTTACGAAGTTTTAAAAACTTCGTAAATCTCCCCCATCCCAAGTCTCTTCATCATATCAAGACTATCAAATACCTTGCATTTGTGACTGCCTTACTTTGTCACTTCAAAAACACAAAATGCAACTTAGTTGCATTTTGTGTTTTTGGCTGTTACCTTTATCAATATTAACCACAATATCATATGAAGGATTTTGATGTGATCATTATCGGCGGGAGTAGTGCCGGTTTGTCGGCAGGTATGTCTTTGGGCCGGGCTATGCGCAAAGTATTAATTATTGACAGCGGCAAACCCTGCAACCGCCAAACACCCCACTCCCACAACTTTTTTACCCGCGACGGCCAAACCCCGCATGAAATTTTGACCATAGCCCGCGAGCAGACATTGAAATATCCAACTGTTACACTCCTCCATAGTGAAGCAACTCATTGCAGCCCAATAACAAACGGCTTTGAGGTTAGCACAAGATCAGGAGAAATCTTCAGCACAAAAAAGGTTATCCTGGCTGCAGGGATCAAAGATCAGATGCCGAATATCCCGGGCTTTGCCGAATGCTGGGGGATATCTGTTATCCATTGCCCCTATTGTCATGGTTACGAGTACGGCCATCAGCGTACCGGGATCTTTGCCAACGGCGAAACCGCTTTCGAAATGGCAAAACTTATCTCCAACTGGACAAAAGATCTCACCTTGTTTACCAACGGCAAATCAACTTTAACCGAAGAGCAGCAAGCCATCATCCATAACAATGACATTCAAATTGTAGAGGATGAGATAGAAGCACTTGACCAGCACAACGGCCAAATAAATGCTCTCCGGTTACGTAATGGTTCCGAAATAAAGTTAAAAGCACTATATGCAAGGCTCCCATTTACACAACATAGTGATATCGCCTTGCAGCTGGGTTGCCAATTTACCGAACAAGGTCATATTCAGGTTGACGCAAAGCAAAAAACAACTATACCCGGTGTTTACGCTGCCGGCGACAGTGCCTCGGGCATTCGCTCAATAGCCAACGCGGTTAACAGCGGCACAATGGCAGGGGTTATGGCAAATCTGGAATTGATTGATGAAGTTTTTCTTGTAAAGGAATAAGGAAAGTATTCACAAACTGTCGTCATTTCGACGAACAAGCATTGGATTTTGTGACTGCCGTGACGAGAAATCTTGTACGCCCTGTATCTACACGATTATGGCGTACAAGATTTCTCTTTCGCCCCTTCGCCAGGTCCTCCCACAGCTCACTCGAAATGACAATTTTTTATTAGAGCTTTACTGCTCCAGCCCTTTTTTAAAGGTTACATCATCGGCGTTGATCACTTTAAAGTAGGCATTATCTCCCCATTTAAAACGTGCCGCCTGGGCTTTAAGGATAGTTTTGATCGGCTCCCTGGAAATCCTTACTTCGTTCGAATCCATCTCTTTAATGGTTTGCGAAGCATACAAGATAAATTTATCCACGTCATCGTTGCTAACGGCATATTGCTTCAAAAACTCCGCTTCGGTAGGATATTTTTTTAGCAATGGTTGCTGACGGTCGATCACGTAAGCTGTAAACAATTGTTGCTGGCTTAAATCCTGGATAAGCGGGGTAAATTTGCTGGTATCAGCCGGAACAAAAACATCTGGCATAATACCGCCTCCACTAAAAACCTTGCGTCCGCTTGATGTATGATATGATGGCGTTCCTTTAAAAACGCTGTCATTCAGGTTACTTTGCTCTGAAAAAAGTTCGCCTTTTTGCATGCGTTGAGCTAATTCATTGCGGTAACTGTCAACCCCGTTTTTGTATGATTTCTGGATAGAACGGCCCGAAGGGGTATAATACCTCGCCACCGTTAAATTCACTGCCGAACCGTCGTCAAAAGCAAATTGCTGTTGCACCAGGCCTTTGCCAAACGACCGGCGGCCAACAATAGTAGCCCTGTCCAGGTCTTGCAATGCACCGGCTAAAATTTCACTTGCCGAGGCCGAATACTCATCAATAAGCACAGTAAGTTGCCCTTTCTGGAACATGCCCGAATCGGTAGCAAAATAATCGGTACGGGGCTCATGGATACCTTTGGTATAAACTATCAGTTTTCCTTCGGTTAAAAATTCATCAGCTAAGGAGGTAGCAGCATTGAGGTACCCCCCGCCATTGCCACGCAGATCGAGCAGTAGTTTATCCATGCCGTCAATTTTCAGTTCGGTTAAAGCCTTCCTGAAATCAACATCGGTAGTAGCCGAAAATTTGCTGATCTTGATATAACCGGTTTTTGCATCGGCCATATAAGCGGCATCAACACTGCTTAAATCTACATGCCCACGTTTAACACTAAGTACTTTTAAATCATTACTTAAAGGCGGAACCACGGTCAATTTTATTTCCTCATCCTTATCCCCCCTAAAAACTTTATTGATACGGGTTGCTGTAAGCTTACTGCCCGAAAACTTTTGATCATCAACATTAATTACCTTGCTGCCTACCAGCAAACCTGCCTTTTCGGCCGGGCCACCCGCATAAACCTGCGTAATGATCAGCGTATCGCGCAGCAGCTGATATTCGATACCGATACCGTTAAATCCACCGTCAAGTCTTTCGTTTATAGATTGTGCCTGCTGTTTAGGTAAGTAAAGCGAATGCGGATCGAGATTTTGGAGCAGGTTATTTACAGACACGCCTTCAATGCTGTCGATATTTACACTGTCAACATAATTACGGTCGACCAGTTGCAGCACCTTGGCAATTTTGCTGTTCGCTGTAAATGAAAGACCGAGGTTATGGGTCGCAAAATCCCTGTTAAGCAACAAGCCTATCATTATCCCCAAAAATAGCAGGATCATTGTCCGGAAAATTACACCCGCGGTCCTCTTCATAACTTATAACACAAAGTTAACAATTGCAGGGCCAATATTTTTTACCTGCATCCTTGCATTTGATGAATTTTACCGAATTTTGTTATAAAATATTTTAAAATAGGCTATGGAAACCACCACCGAAAGGGAATCGCACTATAAAAACCTCGAAAAACAAACTGTACGTGAAATTTTAGAAAACATTAATAACGAGGATAAAACCGTTCCCCTTGCTGTGGAAAAGGCACTACCACAAATAGAAGCTCTGGCAACCATTACAGCCGAAAGGATGAAAAACGGTGGCCGCTTGTTTTATATAGGCGCCGGCACCAGTGGCCGTTTAGGTGTAGTTGATGCTTCAGAATGTCCACCAACATTCGGCGTTCCGTTTGATATGGTTGTGGGATTAATAGCCGGTGGCGATGGCGCTATCCGCAAAGCCGTTGAATTTGCCGAAGATGATGCCGTACAAGCCTGGAAAGACCTGGAAGCCTTTAATATAAATGATAAAGACGTAGTGGTTGGCATTGCTGCTTCAGGCACTACACCCTATGTAATTGGCGGCTTAAAAACCGCTAACGAACACAATATAGTTACCGGCTGTATTGTTTGTAATAGCGGCAGTCCGGTAGCGGCAGCGGCACAATACCCGGTTGAAGTGGTTACAGGGCCGGAGTTTTTAACGGGATCAACCCGTATGAAAGCCGGCACCGCGCAAAAATTAGTTTTAAATATGCTGAGCACAAGCGTAATGATACAGCTTGGCCGCGTAAAAGGAAACAAGATGGTTGATATGCAGTTAAGCAACCACAAATTGGTGAACAGGGGCACCCGTATGGTAATGGACGAAACCGGGCTGAATGAAGAAGAAGCAGCCGGGTTACTGAAACAATACGGCAGCGTACGAAACGCTGTTGATCATTTTAAAAAATAAACTGAATTTGAAGATGTGCTGATTTGGAAATTTGAAAATGCTCTACTGCATTCTATAAATTCTCAAATTCAAAAAATTCAGGTTCAGACAAATTTCGAATCAAAAACATGCACGATATTGAACCATATTACCGCTGGAGAGATGATTACGTAGCATCGGAAGATGAGTTTTCACCTTTTTACGCAACCGAATACAGCGAGTTTGAATTTGACAAGCAGGTGTACAATTACCTGCTGCACCCGCAATGGGATTCGTTCGGCTCCAATACACTTTACCTTAAGGTGCTTTTTGCCGACTATGATAAAGGGTACACCATCATTGAATTAATTGGCGAATGGAATGACGCCATCAACAACGATATCATGCTGCTAAAGCGCGAATTGCTGGATCTCATGATAGATAACGGCATCACGCATTTTATCCTGATAGGCGAGAACGTTTTAAACTTTCACTCAAGTGATGATTGTTATTATGAAGAATGGTTTCAGGATATAGAAGACGGCTGGATAGCAGGGATCAACTTCCGCGAGCATGTGATAGATGAGTTTAAAAATAGCAACATCGACTATTACATTAACTTCGGCGGCGAGCTCGATAACCTTGGCTGGCGCACCCTAAAACCCGTACAGGTTTTCAAAAAGGTGGAAGAACAATTGATGAGGAGGTTGAATTAAGGGTTACTATATAAAAAATGTCATTTCGATAGAGTAGCGGAGGAGCGAGCGAGGGGAACGAAAGAGAAATCTTCTACGCCCTGCAAATGCGGCTTGCAATGTTTGTGAGCAGGGCGCATAAGATTTCTCTTCACCTCCGGCGCACATCTCCTCAACAGGTTCATCGAAATGACACACGTTTTTTAAGCGAGCCCTGAGACGTATATTCTTCACACAGCATTCACTTTTTATTTATAAATTCGTAGTATAATTTTTAACACAAAATGGAATTTAAAGATCCCGAATACGTTTATAAAAACGTAATACAATTAAATGAACAGGATGCATCACGTAAATTTATAGCAAGTGTATTCTTATGGATGTTTGTCGCCTTAGGTATTTCTAGCGTTTGCGCGTTTGTATTTGCCGGTACACCTCAATTATTAAACCTGCTGTTTGATTTTAACACAGGTCACTCAACCGGATTGGGCATGATAGTTATGTTTTTGCCTTTAGCATTTGTTTTAATTATGCGCTTTGGCTTAAACCGCTTGTCATATCCTGTACTTGCGTTGTTATTCATTGCCTATGCTGCAGCTACGGGAATGAGCCTTTGCTATATCCTTTTGATATACACAGCATCAAAAGTAACCCTGGCTTTTGGCGTATCCGCGCTGGTTTTTGGTGTAATGGCTATTGCCGGTTATACTACGAAAACAGACCTGACCAACTTTGGCGGTATCCTGATCATGTTGCTTATTGGCATCATCATCGCCTCACTGGTAAATATGTTCTTACACAGCGAAGCTTTTGATTACATCATCAGCTATTTTGGTGTAGCTGTGTTTACCGGTTTAACCGCTTACGATGTTCAGAAACTGAAACGCATTGGCGCCGGCCTCGAATATGGTGACGCTTCTGCCAAGAAAATGGCGTTAATGGGTGGGTTGACGCTGTATCTTGACTTCATCAACCTTTTCCTTTTCGTTCTTCGCTTATTTGGCGGCAGAAGGCGATAATCAACCCAAAAAAATTCAATCAGAAAGCTGCCTCCGCAAAAGGCAGCTTTTTTTGTTTAACAATGTGGCTTAGCTATGATATATAGCGCATCTTATACACTTGCAAATGACAACTTTATTGCGCAAATTTGCACTGCTTATGGAGAAAGACGGAGGGATTAGACCCTGCGATGTCTTAGCAACCTGTGCTTCACAAGGTGCTACATTCTACCAGGCAGCAATTAAGCGCCCGGACAGATAAGCGAAAGTCATAATAACACCCGACTTTTCGAGATAAGCTTTTTTTTAGTTTGCAGTTTTAAGTTAGCAGTTTGCAGTTGTTGCTTTTTGTTTAAGCTACAATGTGTTTTACCTACTGCCGCCGTAAACTGACAAACTGCAAATAGCAACACTGGCAACGGCCAACTGGAAACAATGGACATTAGAAAAGAACTACAGAAACGCATCCTGGTGATTGACGGAGCAATGGGTACCATGATTCAAAGGTACCAGCTCACGGAGAAGGATTTTCGTGGCGAGCGTTTTCGCGATCATAAAAGCGACCTGCAGGGCAATAACGACCTGCTCAATATCACACGCCCTGACATTATTAAGGCTATCCATGCCGAATATTTGGATGCAGGGGCTGATATTATTGAAACCAACACATTCAGCACACAGGTAATTTCCCTTGCCGATTATCACCTGGAAGAATTGGCATACGAATTAAGCTATGAAGGCGCACGCATCGCGCGTGAGGTAGCCGATGAATATACCCAGCGCAATCCCGAAAAACCACGCTTTGTTGCCGGTGCTATCGGGCCAACAAACCGTACTGCTTCATTGTCGCCTGATGTTAATGACCCGGGCTACCGCGCTGTTACGTTTGATGACCTGGCCGATGCCTACTATGACCAGGTACGTGGTTTGGTTGACGGCGGTTCACATTTGTTATTGGTTGAAACCATCTTTGATACCCTGAACGCCAAGGCTGCCCTTTTTGCCATAAAACGTTATGAGGATGAATGTAAAGCGGCCGGTAAGGACTTTCCAGCTTTCGGGAATTCGGGTGGTATCATGATCTCGGGTACTATTACCGATGCTTCCGGTCGTACCCTTTCGGGGCAAACGGTTGAGGCTTTCTGGAACTCGATAAGCCACGCCAACCTGCTTTCGGTAGGTTTAAACTGTGCTTTAGGTGCAAGGGAAATGCGCCCGCACCTTGCGGAGCTTTCTGAAAAAGCAGGCGTCTATATTTCCGCGTATCCTAACGCGGGTTTACCAAATGAATTTGGCCAGTACGACGAAACCCCACACGAAACCGCTCACCAGGTTGATGATTTCATCAAGGCAGGGCTGGTAAATATTGTAGGTGGATGTTGCGGCACCACTCCCGATCACATCAAATGTATTGCTGATAAAGCTGCATCCTTCCCGCCCCGCCCTATCCCTCAAATTGAGCCGGATATGCGTCTGAGCGGCCTGGAATCGGTTACTATAAAACCCGAAAGTATTTTCGTAAACGTGGGCGAGCGTACCAATATCACAGGTTCGCCCAAGTTTTCTAAACTGATTTTGGCCGAGGATTACGAGGCGGCACTATCTGTTGCCTTGCAGCAGGTTGAAGGTGGAGCCCAGGTTATCGATATCAACATGGACGAGGGCATGATCGACTCTGAAGCCGTAATGACCAAGTTCCTGAACCTGGTAGCATCTGAGCCGGATATCGCCAAGCTACCCATCATGATTGACTCGTCTAAATGGACAGTGATTGAGGCGGGTTTGAAATGCGTACAGGGTAAGGGTATCGTAAACTCTATCTCCCTTAAAGAGGGCGAAGAAAAGTTTAAAGAACAAGCTCGCAAAATACTAAGCTACGGTGCAGCTACCGTAGTAATGGCATTTGATGAAGTTGGTCAGGCCGATTCATTGGAACGCCGTATCGAGATCTGTAAAAGATCATACGATATATTGGTGAACGAAGTAGGCTTCCCGCCACAGGATATCATTTTTGACCCGAACATCCTTACCGTAGCTACCGGTTTGGAAGAGCATAACAACTACGCGGTTGATTTTATTGAAGCTACGCGCTGGATAAAACAAAATCTGCCTCACGCCAAGGTGAGCGGAGGCGTAAGTAATATTTCGTTCTCGTTCAGAGGTAACAACACCGTGCGCGAGGCTATGCACTCGGCATTCCTGTATCACGCCATTAAAGCGGGTATGGATATGGGAATTGTTAACGCCGGTATGCTTGAAGTTTACGAGCAAATTCCTAAAAACCTGCTTGAGTTGGTTGAGGACGTACTGCTTAACCGCCGCCAGGATGCTACAGAACGCCTGGTAGAGTTTGCCGATACCATCAAAAGTAAAGGCAAGGAAGTAGTACGCGACGAAGAATGGCGTAAAGGCACCGTTCAGGAGCGCCTGTCGCACTCGTTGGTAAAAGGCATTGTTGAATACCTTGATAACGATGTGGAAGAAGCCCGCCAGGCTTATGCAAGGCCGCTTGAAGTAATTGAAGGCCCGCTGATGGATGGCATGAACGTAGTAGGTGACCTGTTTGGTGCGGGCAAAATGTTCCTGCCGCAGGTAGTTAAATCGGCCCGTGTAATGAAAAAGGCCGTGGCTTACCTGTTGCCTTTTATAGAAGAAGAAAAAAAGAATAACGCCAATGCCGATCAGCGCGCCAACGCCGGTAAGGTTTTAATGGCCACCGTAAAAGGCGATGTGCATGACATTGGTAAAAATATTGTCGGCGTGGTACTGGCCTGCAACAACTTTGAGGTTATTGACCTTGGAGTAATGGTGCCTGCACAACGCATTATTGAAGAAGCTAAAAAGCAAAACGTTGATATTATTGGCTTAAGCGGGTTGATAACGCCATCGCTTGACGAGATGGTGCATTTTGCCAAGGAGATGGAACGCGAAAACTTCACTATTCCGCTGATTGTTGGTGGTGCCACCACTTCACGCATCCACGCCGCGGTGAAGATCGCTCCGCAATATTCGGGTGCGGCTATTCACGTGCTTGATGCTTCACGCAGTGTTACGGTATGCAGCAGTCTGATGAGTAAGGATAACCGCGATGCCTACATCCAGGGTATTAAAGATGAGTACGCTAAAGCCCGTGAAGCACATGCCAATAAAAAGTCCGACAAGCGTTTTGTGACCATTGAGGAGGCCCGTGCCGGAAAATTCCAGATCAGCCTGGATGGCGATGTGGCTCCGAAACCTGCATTTACAGGCACTAAGGTGATTGAAAACTATCCGCTGGAAGAATTGCTGCCATATATCGACTGGACGCCGTTTTTCCATACATGGGAATTGCGCGGCAGCTATCCAAAAATATTTGAAGACAAGTACGTAGGCGACGAAGCTAAAAAGCTGTTTGATGACGCGCAGGTATTGATGAAACGCGTTGTTGATGAAAAACTATTTACCGCGAAAGGTGTAATAGGTTTCTGGCCGGCCAATGCCGTAGGTGATGACATTGAGCTTTATACCGATGAAAGCCGTACAACTGTTTTAAATCGCATCCATACCCTTCGCCAGCAGGCCGAAAAGGTAAAGAACGACCCTTATTATGCATTGTCTGATTTCATAGCGCCGAAAGAAAGCGGTGTGCCTGATTATTTCGGCGGCTTCGCGGTAACAACCGGCTTAGGTTGTGACGAGCTGGTTGCCGAGTTTGAGCGTGATCATGACGACTATAACAGCATCATGGCTAAGGCCCTTGCCGACCGCCTTGCCGAAGCATTCGCCGAAAAAATGCACGAACTGGTACGTAAAGAATACTGGGGCTATGCAAAAGGCGAACAGCTAAGTAACCAGGAACTGATCAAGGAAGAATACCAGGGCATCCGTCCGGCACCAGGTTATCCTGCCTGTCCGGATCATACCGAAAAAACAACCTTGTTTGAGTTGCTAAAAGCTGAAGATAACGCCAACATGCACCTTACCGAAAGCCTGGCCATGTTGCCGGCTGCATCGGTAAGCGGTTTCTACTTCGCGCATCCGCAGGCAAGGTATTTTGGATTAGGAAAAATCAGTAAAGACCAGGTTGAGGATTATGCGGTTAGGAAACAAATGCCGCTTGAGGATGTAGAAAGATGGTTAGGGTCGAATATTAATTATTAACAAAATATCTAAAAACAACCCGTCATTGCGAGGAACGAAGCAATCCCCAATAGGCAGAGCCGCTCTGTAAAGTTTGGGATTGCTTCGTTCCTCGCAATGACGGATACAATAATACCACGTACCTAAAACGGTCATGAAAATACCTGAACATATAGCCAACGCTAACGGCAAAACACTTTTTTCTTTTGAATTGATTCCGCCTTTGAAGGGGCAGAGTATCCAGGGGATTTATAACGCTATTGACCCGCTGATGGAGTTTAAACCTCCGTTTATAGATGTTACTACCCTGCGCGAAGATTTTATTTATAAGCAGCACCCAAGCGGCCTGCTTGAAAAATTGTCATACCGCAAACGTCCGGGGACTATTGCCATCTGCGCGGCTATCATGAACAAGTACAAGGTAGATACTGTGCCTCACCTGCTTTGCGGCGGTTTCACTAAAGATGAAACCGAGAACGCCCTTATTGAGCTTGAATTTTTAGGTATTGAGAACGTGCTGGTACTACGTGGCGATGCCCGCCTTGGCGATTCGTCATTTGTACCCACACCTAACGGCCATTGCTATGCTACTGAGTTATTGGAGCAGGTAGTAAACCTTAATAACGGCATCTACCTGCATGAAGATCATGGCAATACTGCCAAAACCAACTTCTGTGTAGGTGTTGCCGGTTACCCCGAAAAACATTTTGAGGCTCCAAATCTTAAAACAGATTTCAAATACCTGAAAAAAAAGGTTGAAATGGGCGCGCAGTTCATTGTAACCCAAATGTTTTTTGATATTGATAAATACAAGGAGTTTGTAAATGGCTGTCGCGCCAATGGTATTAACGTACCAATTATTCCGGGTTTAAAACCGATTACCTCATCTAAACAATTGGTAACGCTGTCAAAAACCTTCCATATCGATATTCCTGATGATCTGAGCGATGCTATCCACGCCTGTGAAAACGAAAAAGCTGTAAAAGAAGTGGGCATCGAATGGATGATAAACCAATGTAAAGAGCTGATTGCCTTCGGCGCGCCGGTACTGCACTTTTACACCATGAGCAACGCCGGTCCAACCAAACGTATTGCTGAAGCGATATTTTAAGCATATCATTTAAAATGTCATTGCGAGCGAAGCGTGGCAACCGCACGGAAGCATAGCCGCTCTGTAGAGTATGCGATTGCTTCGTCGTTCCTCCTCGCAATGACATGTTTTTATAATGCCTGACACCTAAACCACTGGTTTTGTTGTGATTGACAAATTAAAATATTTACTTTTAGTTATCAATCCAACGCCTGCCTATGGATACCTTTAGTCACATTAAGGCTGTTATCAGCATTACACTGGGCCTTAGCATTACTCATTTGCTTAAAGGCGCAGCCAAACAAATTCAGCATCCCGGCCGGGACAAGCCTTATTGGGTGCATAACCTGTGGACACTTTACCTTTTTATTTTACTGCTGCATTTTTGGTGGTGGGAGATCAACCTGCACGAAATAAAACATTGGCTTTTTGCCGAGTACTTCTTTATCATCATCTATATAGTAACTTACTACAGCGTTTGTGCCCTGCTATATCCTGATGACCTGAAGGATTATCAGGGTTATAAAGATTACTTCTACTCGCGGCGCAAATGGATCTTCGGCATTTTAGGTGCCAGCTATCTGCTTGATCTTATTGATACGGAAATAAAAGGTGCCACTTATGTGCATCATTACAGTATCGAGTATCCTATCCGCAATATCAGCCACTTCATATTATGTATGATAGCTATAAAAGTAGAAAACCGGAAGTTCCACGCAGCTTTGGTGATCCTGTTTATCCTGTACGAAACATCGTATATTTTAAGGTTATTTTAACTGCTTAAATGAGAGGGCGCCGACATGCAACGACACCCTCTTCCCCGTCCACATTGCAGGTTACTTGCAAAAGATAACCTGGTTCGTTTTTGCCCAGTCATTACTTTCGCCTGTGGTTAATTTGCGATAAGTTGTCAGGGTTAGGCTATACGCGCATGAGGGCCATGCGCTAAAAGGAGGAGTTAAAACAAAAGGTGCCGGAGCGGCCAGGTTAAATTTCTTAGCCTCACCACGCGGAATTGTTCCGCTGGGTAAACCGCTCACATTGCCGGTAGCGTTTGACCATACGCCTAACGACCAACTGGCAATTAGCTCATGATCAACTGTATAATCGGCATGGGCGACTCCACTTACCGGGGTACAACCACTGCCCCCACCCGCAAAAAGCTCTTCCAGCTTCAGCAAACTCACTTCGTTCCAATTATTTACATAGATCTGGCCAATAAGCGATTGCGTGTTAAGATTTGGAGAGCCTGGATTGGTCGGATCATCGGTAGTTTGAAATTTGATATACAACATTTTACCGTTCTTTTGACTGGCAACCGGCACGTCCAAACCAGGGGTTAAGCCGGCGCTGGCGTCTCCACCGGCAATAATGGTTGTTGTGTTCAGATAAAATAGCGAACCATAAAAGCCGTTATCAAGCGCAGGCTGATCTACCCTTATCCAGCCATTAGCATCTGGGTGCAGCACATGATCGGGGATTGGGTTAGGGTAATTATCAGCAGGAACACTATCAGGCACCGATGCAGGCTGATTGATATCGATCACCACATCCTGGAACGCCGTGGTACCATTCCAGGTGATTTGGCGGGTTGCAACTTTAAGCGCAGTAGTTTCCATCTGAGCGGTAGTTACCGGGCTATAGTTCACATTATCTGTCGAGAACAGGAAGCGGTAATAAAGCGGACTGGCTGGTGCTGTAGGCACTTTCTTGGTAGCATAGCCTCCCAGCTTAACCGAATTAAAGAAACCGAAGCCGGTGCCGCCTGCTCCAAATTTGCTAATGAGGGTTTTGCCACTGCCATCAATATCAGATGTGATACTAAAATTACCTACCGATGTAAACCATGGCGTATCGCTGGTGATGATTCCCCCGCCTGGGATGCATAGTTTTACGCAGAAGCAGTTATTGGCATTGTGGCGGTCGTTTTGGCGGCCACGGGTACGGTCTTCGGCCAATAGCACTGTGCCCGATGAGCTTTCAATCCTGAAATAATAATCCGGCCCGGCAGGCCACTCTACATTAAGCCATGGCAATAAAGTTTTTCTGAAATTGTCGCCGGGATATACAATGGTAAATTTGCCATTGCTATCGGTATAAGCGGTGCCCAAAAAGTCGTCCTGCAACAGGTCAACATCATAGGCAAAAACCTTAACTCCCGGAATTGGCTTCTTGGTTTCACAATCGTTTACATAACCGCAAACCACCCAAATATCCAGCAGCGTAAGGATCCGGCAAAACCACTTGGCATCTATTTTATAATCAAATCTCGCGTATTGAGCATTTTCCTGGGTAGTTTTATACAGGGGCTGCAACGTAGTAATATGAAACTGTAACAATGGCCCTTTTTTTGGCAGTGGAATTTTGAAAGGTACATTGCCACAATACCAGTCCACATCAATGCTTCCACCTTCATAGCCTGCTTTAGCGCCATCTATTTCAATGGTAAAGTCGCCGTTCTCCTGTACGTCGGCTTGAGTGATAAACAGGCGTTCCTTAGCTGTTAACTCTTCGTCATTTACCTGGTGAAAGGTTTGTTTTGGATCGGCCACAGCAAGCCGGGTTTCATTTTGCTGATCGGATGGTCGGTAAACTTTTACCGATGTGCCGGCAACAGGCAGTTCACAATCAGAACATAATAGCCCGCGCAGGTTTCCTTTAATAATGTAGTTCATACGTTTTTGGTTAGAATTTGTACCGGCTTACTCTTTAAACTGGATTTTCAGCATACTCCACCACAAGCAGCCGTGCTACGGCTTATTTGCTGAACCAAAGTTTGGGCAAAACTTAAAGGCAATCAACGTTGCTACCACGCTAATACAACCTGTGCTTGTACGCGATTTAAAGACGTATCACCAACATTGAACCTGGCGTAGAACTACGCGTAAGAGAAATAACAATCAAAGAAAAAAGCGCCTTCCCTATTAAGGAAAAGCGCACCCCATAAATTTTGATTTGCTACTGGTTAAGTAAAGGACTGCATGGCCTCGGTTCCGCCGCGAGATTATAGCTCCCGGCACCGTACAAGACCGCACTTAATATAAATATTACTTAAAGCAAGTTAATAAATAATATTTATATTCTAATATAAAATTTCGATCAGCTTAAAACATCTTATTCATATATAAAACCCACAAAAAACTGCCGTTATAAGCCACGTAAGATTACAGTTTCTGATACGTAGAAATACGTATAATAAAACCGTAATAAAACGGATTAATAAAATTAAAACACTAATTATCAATACATTAACTCAAATCAAAAATCATCAAATACATTACATAGCCGGGGGATATCATTGAAAGAGTAGCTTATTAGTATTAGTTTTATGTAAAAAACTCTCTACACGCTATTATTTTTTATGGAAACACAAGAAAGAAGACCTCTATCACCGATTACGGGGCAGGAAGGTGCGCCAATTGAGCTTAACAAAGCCGCAAACTGGACCAAGAATTATCGTCAACGCCACCCAAATGATACCATATCACATTTCTTTGGCAGAGAGATTCTCAATAATTTATTGAACTTAGAAGGAAGCAAAGGTATCCGGATATATTATGCCAATGATACAAGCTTAACAGGCTGGCAAAAACTATGTGTTTCCTTAAGCAACTTCATATTAAAAGTACTCGGAAATATAGATGGAGAAAAACATCTCATCATTAGTGCGGTTAATGAACTTGGCAATGACCTTCTCCCCAGTGATAATATTAATCTCCCTCCAAAACAAGACAACGTCACATTCAAAACTTATTCACTAACTACCTCTGGTGGAGATCAAAGTAACTTTATCGGCGATCAATCTTATCCTTGCCCTGGTTCAACTGGTTGCCCCAAAAATAAATTAACAGGCGACGAATAATGTAAGCTTAGTTGGATATGCCAATTGACGTAATATTTGTATTGATTTCCGGGGCATCAGGTTTTTTTCCTGTATTTGCCGGTTGGTATAATTATAAATTATTAGATCATATATTAAAGATTGTTTTTTTATTCTTTGTTATCTCATCGGTTTTCGATCCGTTAATGTGGATATTAACACAAACCGGATCAAAAAACAACATGCCAGTTATTCACATCAATGTTATAGTAACATTATTTTTTTTTACGATAATATACTGCATCCTTTTTTCAACACTTGTTCTAAAGAGAATCACCATAATATTTTCCATCATAACATTTATTGTTATGATGGTTTATAATCGAAACTTTGCCGAGTATCCTTCAGAGTCTAATACTGCATTAAGTATTTTGCTTATCTTACTTTCGTTGATCTATTTTTACCAGCTCCTAAACCCACTAACATTTGTAAACATTGAAAAGCAGAGTCTTTTTTGGATAAACGCCGGCGTATTGTTTTACTCGGCGGTCAATATATTCCTTTTTATGATATTCACTCAAATACCACTTGAAGACCAACATAATTATTATATTATAAATAGTATTTCCAATATCATCGCTAACGTGTTATATTCGATAGGTTTATTCTGCAAACCACAAAAAACCGTCTAAACGTATCGGCGTTATTATAATCATGTACAACACCCCTATCTTACAAATATCCCAAAACGGACTAATTCCAGTACTAATTATTGGGACCCTTGTAGTTGTTGTACTAATTATTTTTTTATTCTTCTTCGTAATTATTTACCAGCGGAGGATGCTCAAAAACCAGGCAGAGTTACGAGAGCTTAATGATGCCCGCCAAACCGAATTGATGAATGCCGTTTTTGAAACCCAGGAAAGTGAACGCCGGCGCCTGGCCGAAGATCTGCATGACAGTGTTGGCCAGGTGCTTTCGGCTATAAAACTTAACCTGCACCGGCTGGATAAAAATTGTGTAAACGAAGTTACCCAACCCCTGCTTTTAGACACCCGCAAACTTGCCGACGAATGTATCCAGGAGATTAGGAACATCATCCAAAATGTATTGCCCCCGATACTTACCGATTATGGGTTATTAGTTGCGGTTGAAGCATTGTGTACCAAAGTTGAGCATAATACCCATATCAAAGTTAAGTTCACTAAAAACTTTGCCGATAAGCGCTTCCCTAACGATATTGAACTTGCATTTTATCGCATAGCGCAGGAGCTTTTTGGCAATGCCATCAAACATTCGGAAGCCACTGCTATAAACCTCAATATGGCCCTTGATGCCGGTTACCTGGTTATGGAATTTAAGGATAATGGCAAGGGCTTTAATATGGATGATGTTAAACAGGGCTTTGGGCTTAAAAATTTACAGAGCCGCGTGCAACTCATTAACGGTGAAATAAATACATACAGCAAACCGCTTAGCGGAGCAATCACAATCATTAAATTAAAAGTAGCATAGTTAAAATCAATAGCCTATATTTATTGATTATTTGAATTTTGAAAGCAACCAATGGGCCCAATTAAATTAGGTATAGTAGACGACCATAAAATTTTCAGAAATGGTTTAAAAGCTACCCTTGAAGATTGCGGGGATTTTGAACTGTTACTCGAAGCTTCAAACGGCAAAGAGCTGATAGGCTTATTAACCGATAAAACCCCCGACGTTATATTGATGGACATTAAAATGCCCGAGATGGATGGCATTCAAACAGCCGCCTATGTTCACCAGCATTTTAAGGAGATCAAGATCCTGGCACTGTCCATGTTTAACGAAGACAAATATATTGTGGATATGATGAAGGCCGGGGCATCGGGCTATCTGCTCAAAAACGCCGAACCGGAAGAGATCATCGAGGCCGTATCAACCGTTCACAACAAAGGCTTTTATTTTAACGAGCACCTTTCTATAACACTCATCAAACAACTGGTAGGTAATGACCAGGCCGATAACATCCCCAACAACAAAACTGATCTTAACGAACGCGAAATTGAAGTGCTTAAGCTGGTTTGTCAGGAATGCTCCAACCAGGAAATAGCGGATAAAATTTTTCTGAGCGTACGCACTGTTGAAGGTTACCGTGCAAGGTTATTTGAAAAAACCGGTTCCAAGAATTTAGTAGGGCTTGTTATATATGCCATTAAACGCGGCATTATCAATGTAACTTAGATTTTAGTCCGGAGGCTTAAGGAAAAGTCAGACTTTGGGCTTCCGACTCAAGATTTTGCACTTAACAACTACGCCGATAACTTCTTATCCCCCGCCAAATTACGCATAAACCTTTTGCGGTAATTAAGCGGGCTCAGGTTCATTTTTGCTTTAAACATTTTGTAAAAGTGCGATACATCACCAAAGCCGCTCTCAAACGAAATCTCTGAAATAGGCTTATCGGTTTGCACCAGCTGCTGGATAGCATAATTAAGCCGGTACTCAATTATGGTTTCCATAAATGTTTTGCGGGTAACTTTTTTAAAGTACTTGCAAAATGCATTAGGCGTCATGTTGGCGATACTGGCAGCTTTATCTAACGATACGTGCTTTCTGAAATTTTCAACCAGGTAAGCAAACACGGGGTTGATCCGCTCGCGCTCGGTATTGGTACGTTCGCCAATAATACGATGCTGATCGAGCAGCACATATTCATCCGACGAGGCCATCCGGTGCAGGATCTCCAGCAAACCTATCAGCATCCTGAAATTGCTTTTTTCATTAACCAGGTTAAGTAATAGTTTTTTTACCTCCACACCGGTTTCGCCATAGAATGACACGCCGCATCCGCTTTGTTGAAAAAGCTTTTTGATAAGCTGCAGCTCAAACTTGTTAAAAAACTCCTCACCCAAAAAAGCATCGTTGAACTGGATCACCACAGCGCTCGCGTCACGCAGCACAGCTTCATTGTGTTCAAGTTTCCAGCAATGCGGCAAATTGGGGCCGAGCAAAACCAGATCGCCCGAGGCAAAATCCTCCATATGGCTGCCAACGTAGCGTTTGCCGGAGCCGCTAATAATACACGTCAGTTCATATTCTTCATGAAAATGATAAGGCGCGTCAAATGCCAGCTTATCAAATTTCCTTATCAGAAACGACTGTGTATTGGTAGGTTGAAGAATTTCGTACGAGGCTTTTATCATTGCATATATTAACGTAAATATTATTTCAAATCAAATTACGGATAAAATCACCCATAAATGTACCATTCATTTCATTTTTTTTCAACAAAAGATGAGTTTACTTTGAAATATAAACCTAAAAGCTATGAATACACAGATCGCTCACCTTCCGTCGCTCGAAAATTTCATAAAAATATCTAACCACAATATTAATGAATTTCGCGAAAAAGGCCATACCCTTGTGCACGAAGTGCTTACAAAAGACGAGATTGCAGCTTATCGCCCAGTCATTGTTGGGGCGGCCGACAGGTACAATACCGAAAAACGTAAACTGGAAGAGCGCGACACCTATGGTAAAGCTTTTTTACAGATCATGAATTTATGGCAGGTTGATGAAGATGTTAAAACCTTTGTAATGGCCAAACGCCTCGGCAAAATTGCCGCCGACCTGATGGGTGTTGAAAATGTACGCATTTATCATGACCAGGCACTATTTAAAGAACCCGGCGGCGGACCAACCCCGTGGCACCAGGATCAATACTACTGGCCAATTGACACCAACAACACCGTAACCCTTTGGATGCCCCTGGTTGATATTGATGTAAACATGGGCATGCTAACCTTTGCATCGGGTTCATACGTCAACGGCGCTGTATTTAACACCGAAATTTCTGACGAATCTAAATCGGCATTTGATGAATATGTTAAAGAGAAGGGATTTGAAATAACCCGCGCCAAAACCATGAAAGCCGGCGACGCGACATGGCACCGTGGATTTACTATCCACAACGCCCCCGGTAACAACTCGGATAAAATGCGCGAAGTGATGACCATTATTTACGTAGCCGATGGCGCCCGCGTTACCCCCTACAAAAACGAATGGCAAAAAAATGATCACCATAAATGGCTCATGAGTAAGCCCATTGGTGGCTTGATAGATTCAGAATTGAACCCAAAAGTGTTGTAAACAGAACCTTGATTAGCTTGATTAAAGGATGACTTGATAACAAGGGCATCCTTTAATCCTAAAATCAGGCAAATCATGGTTAGATCACCCCGCCACCCACACCGCGTCGATAAACCATTTTTTAGTGTCAAAAAACTGGCCTACCGGCTGGAAGCCTGTGTTAATGGCTATCTGATCGGTTTGCATGATGGTAAACTTCTGGGAAATCTCCATGTAGATATACTCATCCTTTTTGAAATCTATTTTTTCGTGGCCGATAGCAACCTGCTGATCCTGTAAACTGATGAGGTAACTTTTGCAGGCTCCGGTTGCGGGATCATACGTTGGATAATGTTCAAACTTGCTCACATCAAAATTGCCATGCAGCTCACGGTTGATACGACGGAGCAGGTTCAAGTTAAACTCGCGGGTAATGCCATCTTTATCATTGTAGGCAGCAAGAACCACGCGCGGATCTTTTTTCAGGTCCATCCCAATCAGCACCATATCTCCTTCCGACAGGTTGTTTCTTAACTCGCGACAAAACTCAATAGCTCCGTCAAGCGGCATATTGCCGATATTTGAGCCTAAAAACAAAACCACCTTACGCCTTGGCGAGATAGCAGCAGCCCTTTTCAGCATTTCAAAATATTCGCCGTTAAGTCCGGTAATTTTTAAGCCAGGCAAGGTTACAGGCAGGGTTATGTTGAGATAGGATATTACATTCTCCGATATATCGATGGGCAGATAAGTAAAATCAGCCTTTTTATCCAGCAGATACTTAAGCAGGTAAGTTGATTTAGTGGCGTCACCGGCGCCAAGTTCTATCAGGTCAAAAGCATCGCCATCAGCAATCAGCGCATCGCAGATCTCGGCTGTTTTTTCCGAAAATATTTCCAGTTCGCAATTGGTTGGATAATACTCCGGGCAGTTCATCAACTCCTGGAACAGCTTATCGCCGTTAGCATCATAAAAATACTTTGAGTTAAGGTGCTTTGGCTCCGCTTGTAACCCCGCTATAACATCAGCATAAAACTGCCTGTTTTCTTCGCTTATGGTACAATTGACGGTTGTTGGTGTAAAAACTTGATCCATAGGTGGTGGTGGTTTTGTGACAATTTACCTCGCAAGTCTTATGCCAGTAAACTGCCAGCGTAAATTTGTCTGAAAAAAATTGCGATAAGTTGCACGGCTATGACCCGGAGGCGTAACTTCCGACGCGCCGCGCAGCACTTTCTGGTTAACCATAAATTTACCATTATATTCGCCTATTGCACCCGGTGCCTTGGCAAAACCCGGGTAAGGCAGGTACGAGCTCTCTGTCCATTCCCAACGGCGTCCCCAGTTAAATTTTCCGGATGCTGCTTCCCACTCAAATTCCGTAGGCAATCTTAAACCTTTCCATGAGGCGTAAGCGTAGGCTTCAAAATAACTGATGTGTGTAACAGCGCCTTTTAAATGCAAAGGCTCTAAACCACGATAGGTATAGCTATACCATTTGTTATCAATCAAATGCCAGTACAATGGCGCTTCAACTTTATTGGTTTTAACCCAATCCCAACCTTCGGCGTGCCAGTGACAGAAATCATGATAGCCGCCGCTGTTAATAAACTCCAGATACTCGGCATTGGTTACCAGCTTCGGGCTTATTTCGTACTGGTTAAGATATACTTTATGCCGATTTAATTCATTATCAAAGCAAAAGCCTACACCGGTAAAACCAATTTCGTAAATACCTTCATCCATGCTAATAAAAGCGTCACTTTCCCCCTCATCAACATGAGGCGTAGCATAACTTTTATTATAAGCCGGGAATAAAGGGTTATGCCCCAAGATAAATTTAATATCGGTCATTAAAAGTTCCTGGTGCTGCTCTTCATGGTTAAAACCAAGAATAAGCAGCTCTTTCACATCATTGCTCACATCACCACACAAAAAGCCATCCATGGCCTCGTCAACATATTTGCGATAGCTGTAAATTTCAACAACTGTAGGGCGGCTCAGGTTACCACGATCGGTACGGATCACCCGTGTACCAACAGTTTCATAGTAGCTGTTGAAAACATAATTATAATCGGGATTATACTCCTGGTAGCCCATAAAGTAGGGCTTAAGAATAAAAGTCTCGAAAAACCAGGTGACATGACCAATATGCCATTTAGGCGGACTAACATCAACCACGGGTTGTACTACATAATCTTCCGTTTGCAAGTAGGAGCAAATTTTTTCTGTACGCTGGCGTACTTCTTTATACCGGGTAATTAAATCCATCTAAGTTATTTCTTATCCAAAAACTGCTTTAAGTTTGAAATTGTTTTAATACCCAATTGCTTGGCCTGCTGCTGCCTCATCATTAAAGCATAAGCATTATTAAAACCTATTGGTTTAAGCCATTTAATTTGGTACTTACTTTCAAACTGGCGTTGTACATAGTTGTATGTGCTATCCCTGTTTACCGTTACCTCGTTAACTGTTTTTGGCGATGCCTGCAAAATAGCCAGCAAACCAGTCCCGGTATATTCAGGATAAAAATCTATCTGGTTATTGGTTAGCGCGTCAAAACATATTTTAGTGCCACCGAGGCCTGTTTTTGTTGATACATCATGATCGGTATATCCCTTTATCAGCATGCTGTATATGTTGGCCAGGATGTATTGCTCACCAAATATCTTTGAGCCTATGCGCACTACGCCATCGCTCCCACCCCGCTCGGCCCGCCACAATTTGTTGGCAACCAAAAAATCTTTTGCAACCCTTTCCGGGCTTTGGTGAAGATAGTCGGTGCGGTAGTTTAAAACCGTCATAACTGAATCATTTATTTTGCCTGCGAGCAGGTTCAATGTCGGCTCAAGGTCAGGAAATTTTTTCAGGATATCATCACGCACTATGGGCGCTGCGTAATATGGCGGAAAAATATGCTTATCATCGTCCAGCACAACTAAATCATAAGCTTTTAACCTGCCATCGGTTGAGTAACCACTAATCACGTCCAGGTGTTTTTCAAACGCGGCTTTGTACATCACCGCATCGCTGATGACTATGGTATGGATCTTTAAACCGTACTTACTCCTGAGGCCCAGATCACCATCCTGCCGCCCCATAAACTCGGGCGTAAAACCCGCGGTAAGCTTTCCTTCTGATTTGGCGGGGACTATATAAAACAGACACAACAATATCAGTAATACCGGAAACACATATACAACACGTTTCAGTTTTTTAAAGCTGATCTTCTGCACCATCGACAACAACAAATCAAATATAATGGCAAGCAACGCCGAAGGAATGGCACCTGCCAATATCATATTGGTATTATTAAGCGAAATACCGCCGAAAATGAACTCGCCCAAGCCACCAGCAGCAATAAGCGAGGCCAGCGTAGCAACCCCCACATTAATGACCGTAGCGGTGCGGATACCTGCAAATATTACGGGCATAGCCAAGGGCAATTCTACCTTAAACAAGATCTGCCATTTGCTCATGCCCATAGCAACTGCCGCTTCCTTAACCGCAGTATCAACTCCTAAAATACCCGTGTATGTATTACGGATTATCGGCAATAAAGCGTATAGCAGTAAGGCGACGATAGCAGGTTTGGGGCCGATGCCCAGTAACGGGATCATAAAACCAAGCAGTGCTATGCTGGGAATAGTTTGCAATACCCCGGCAATACCTAATACTAATCCCGAAAGTTGTTTTTTCCGAACAATGAAGATACCCAGAGGCAAACCAACCAATACGGCTATGCAAAGCGAAATAAAGGTAAGCCCGATATGCTGCAGGGTTTGCTCCTGTAGCTTGCCCGACTGCTGCTGCATAAACTGCCATAACGTTTGCTGCTGCTCATTCATGGGCCTGGTGGTTTTTATAGTGATAAAAAGCCGACATTAGCTGCTCAAAACTTACAGTTTTTGATTCATTTTGATCCTTGCTGATGTTAACAGTTTCGCCGTTATTAAACTTAAAGCTTTCAAGTGTTTCCCAAAGGTTACTACCTGCATTAAATGATGATGCTTTTGCTTCTTTATTCAGTTCAGGCAGCAGCTCCCATAGGTCGGTCAGTTTAATGGCTTTAAACTCCAATTGCAGGCGCTGATGCTTCAGGAAATCTTTTACAAAATCATTAACCGGGTTAAAAAGCAATTGTGCAGGCGTTCCCGACTGGATAATTTTACCCTTATCCATCAGGCAAATCCTATCGCCCAGTTCAAAAGCCTCCTGTACGTCATGCGTTACCATGATGATGGTTTTACGCTTCAACTCATCAAGGGCTTTAAATTCGGCATGAATTTTTGAGCGGGTAACATTATCCAGCGCCCCAAAAGGCTCATCCATCAGCAACACAGGCGGATCGGATACCAATGCCCTTGCCAGGCCGATACGCTGCTGCTGACCACCGCTTAGTTCATTTGGATAAACATCTAAATATGATGCATCAAGATGAAGCTTCTCCATCAGTTCGGCTGTGCGCTTTTCTGTTTTCTGCTTATCCCATTTTAACAGGTTGGGTACAACTGCAATGTTCTGAGCAACCGTATGATGAGGGAACAAGCCATTATTTTGCAGCACATAGCCAATTCCACGGCGCAGGGCCTCGGGTGGCTGCTCCATGATATTTTTACCATCGATGTAAATGGCACCGCTCGTTGGCTCAATAAGCCGGTTGATCATTTTCAGCGTGGTGGTTTTGCCGCAGCCGCTTGTACCTAACAGGATCAGGTTTTCCTGATCTGCCACATCAAACGATACGCCATCAACCGCTTTAACCCCGCCAAAATGTTTACTTACATTGTCAACTTTTATCATGCGCGTTGGTTTTAGTCGCCAAGGGTCATGAACAGGTTGTTCAGCGATTCGGAATATAGCGGATGGGCAAAAACACAATAACGGATCCTGTCATAAGTAATACCACCCTCCATGGCCATTTGCAGCACGGTCATGATCTCGCCGCCTTCAGGGCCAAGTACGGTTGCACCTAATATTTTCTTTGTATCCGGATCGACAATAGCTTTCATAAAGCCTCGAGTATCGCCGGTTTCAATGGCGCGGGCAACATGGGCCATTGGCAATTTGGCAACTTTATATTTGATGCCCTGTTTTTTAGCCTCCGTTTCATCGATCCCAATACGGCCCAACTGCGGATCGGTAAACATACAGTAAGGCACCGGGCGATCTTTTATGGTATAATCGGTACCTTCAAAAAGGTTACGGTAAACAATAGTGTAATCGTTATAGGAAATATGTGTAAATGCAGGACCGCCCTTGGCATCACCAAGCGCATAAACACCAGTAGCGGTAGTTTCCAGCGTATCGTTCACTTTAATATTGCCATGCTCATCAGTCTCGATCCCGGCGGCGGGCAAATTTAAAGCCTCCGTTTGCGGTTTGCGGCCTATAGCTACCAATACGTGTGTGCATTTGATCTTGTGTTCCTCGCCTTTTCGCGAGATGGTTACTATTATTTTACCACCGGCTTTTTGTTTAAACTTAATGGCCTGCGTATGGCAGTGGATAGAGATAGACTCCAACTCAAGGATCTTCTGCATCTCTTCAGAAATATCCAGATCCTCGTGTGATACTATCCGCTCAGACTTTTCCAGGATGGTAACCTTACTGCCAAAGCGGCGGAACATCTGCCCAAATTCTAAGCCGATATAGTTTCCACCAAGTACCAGCAGGTGTTCCGGCACCTCTTCCAGATCAAGTATAGTGGTTGAATTAAGATATTGAATCTCGTTCAAACCTTCAATCTCGGGGATTAAAGGCAAAGCGCCGGGATTCAAAAAAACAAGATCGGCAGTAAACGCTTGCACCTTGCCGCTGTTAAGTTTTACTTCTACGGTTTTCTCGCCGGTGAAAACTGCCTCACCAAATACCACATCAAGGTTTTGGGTTTTTTCGGCCGCTTTAAGACCGCCATTACGCGAGCGCAATACAATTTCATCCTTGCGCTTTTTTATGGCAGCCAGATCAACCGAAAACTTTTTTACAGGCACACCCAGTTCATGACTTTTACCAGCCATATAAGCCGCCTTTGCCGAAGCAACCATAGTTTTAGTGGGCGTACAGCCATCATTAACGCAGGTACCGCCATAAAATCGCTTCTCAATTATAACAGTCTTTTTCCCGGCCTTAGCCAGTCTTTTGGCTAAAGGGGCGCCAGCCTGACCAGCGCCTATAACGATGGCATCGTAAGTTTTCATAATTTTCTTATTCGGTAATTTTTACACCTTTCCAAAACGCCACATAGTTGGTAATGTTTTTAGCGGCATCCTTGGGCTCGGGATAATACCATGCGGCATCCTGGTTTTCCTTACCATCAACTTCAAGGGTATAATATGATGCCTTGCCTTTCCATGGGCAGGTGGTATGTATGTCGGTTTCTTTAAGATACTCGGCCTTAACGCTTTCTTTAGGGAAGTAATGATTATTTTCAACAACAATAGTGTCATTGCTTTCGGCAATGACCTGGTTATTCCAGATAGCTTTCATAAAAAGATGATTGATTTATGGAATAAAGATAGCCTTAACCCAACAAAGATTGCAAGCCTTATCCCTAAATTTTATTTTATCAAACTGATAAACAGACACTTTCATGAAATATTAAACTTTTTTTTACTATTTATTTTAATTTTATCACTTAAACTCTATCTTTGCAATCCCAAATCAAGGGAAATAAAATAAAAATGGCCCGTTCGTCTAGGGGTTAGGACAGGAGATTTTCATTCTTCAAACAGGGGTTCGATTCCCCTACGGGCTACCAAGACACAAACCTCAAGTCGAAAGATCTGGGGTTTTTTAATACCTTAATCGTTCGTGTAGATAGATTAAGCATTTACACCATCCCAGCCATGGGAAATAAAATAAAAATGGCCCGTTCGTCTAGGGGTTAGGACAGGAGATTTTCATTCTTCAAACAGGGGTTCGATTCCCCTACGGGCTACCAAGACACAAACCTCAAGTCGAAAGATCTGGGGTTTTTTAATACCTTAATCGTTCGTGTAGATAGATTAAGCATTTACACCATCCCAGCCATGGGAAATAAAATAAAAATGGCCCGTTCGTCTAGGGGTTAGGACAGGAGATTTTCATTCTTCAAACAGGGGTTCGATTCCCCTACGGGCTACGAAGCCGCTTTACGAAAGTAGAGCGGCTTTTTTTGTTGTCTGTGCTTTGCGGAAGTTAAAAACTTCCGATATTTTTAGTGGAAATTGAGAGTTTCGGCTAATTGGGTCATGCTCACTAATATTTAGTCATCCAATAATGACAACAATTTGGAGAAATTACTAACCATTTTTATTTTCCTGAGTTTTTCAACATCAAGTCTTTATTCTCAGAATAAAACAATTAAAGGACGGCTAATTGATGATGATTTGGAAACTTTGCCATACGTATCAATCTTGATTAATGACACAGTTAAGGTTGGTAAAACAGATTTAAATGGTTTTTTCCATATAGATATTCCTATTTCCGTGGAAAAAATAATATTTAGTACTGTTGGAATAGAGCCCACAACTATAAAGCTTGCGGATAAATGTAATGAAGTAGAGGTTGTGATGATGCTAAGCAGTACTTATGATTTTATAACTCTAAAGCGGATAGATAAACTTCGAATGAAAAGATTTAAGAAACTATCGGAATTACATAAAAGGGCATTCGAGAAAGGAATATTTAAAACGGATAAATCTTGTTATATACAAGAGTTTATGCCTTATTATAAAAGAAAATAAAAAGTGATGACAAGCAGAATAGTTTAGTGTAGTGGGCCATTAACCACATCAAATCCAAACTAACTACTTAAAACATGAAACGGGTTAAAATAACGGTACGCAATAATACAGGTAAGGTGTTAAGATTGAAGCCAGAATGGTCAAAGCCCATTCATGGAAAATTTGTTATTGATCCTCCATTGACAATTGAGGAATCGGGAAGTTGGACCTGTGCCTCCCAGGGGCCCCACGGCCCCGGCCCGAAAGGGACTATAACCTACGAAACCGATGGAGGAAAAATCGAGATTGAATTTTATTATAACCATCCTGGGGGTAGCGCCGTCAGTGCCTACTATGTCATCGGCACTCCTTCTGGCGTAATATACTATACGATAGGAGGTAATTTGAAGGCTCATGATCAGGACATTTCTATTGAGCTGCTCCCGATAACATAATATCTCCCGGATGGTTTAACCGCATAACACTATATTAATGAGAGACTGCAATCCAACCATCACAGACCCTAATCCATTACGAAAACTAAATTTAAGCCGAAATCTATCTCATATTAAGCCCTACCTCTGCTACCTATGAAGCTTTGTACCGCTGCCACTTTTGGTTTGCTGGGTTATTGCCACAAGTAAATACTATGAGACCTGAGCCGTTATCAATTGCACAAATCTCCCCAATTCAGTTTGTTACTCAAGTTTAAGACATCCAGAGCTTAAAAAACTTTCCATAACAATCGCCTTTTTTATAAGCAGCCACGCATAAAATATTACTTACATATCACCATGCGCATAATAATTACTTAAAAATTCATAAAAACTTCATGATGATTTACTAAGGAGTTATTTTTTTAACAAAAAATTTAATAATTAATTTTCCGTTAATTTTTCTTTAAAAAAATTTGCTTTTATGATATCCTATTAAATACCTTAGTAAATATTACTTCGCGGGTAATAATTATTAAATAAGGGTATTTCCATGCATGAATATCCAGTTACTTGAACCTATTAAAACAAAAATCAATTACAAATGAAAACGATTAACATCGAAGAAATGGAAAAAATTGAAGGTGGTATCAGTCTTGCCGCTTTCGGATGTGGATTAGGCTTAGTAGCCGTTTTGGCCGGCCAGGAATATTTATTGCCAACTACAGCCGCTCTTTGCGGTGCCGCGATGAACGAATAAAAACCTAACACTAAATCATTTAAAATCATGAAAAACTTATCAACCGAAGAAATGGAGACCATTGAAGGTGGTTTCCCGTGGGGTAGCTTTGCTGCCGGTGTTGCTTGTGGTGTAGGCTTACTTACAGCCGAAACAGGCATTGGCGTTGCTATTGCTTATGCAAGCTGTGCTACCGCATTCATCTCAGACTAATGCTTTTTGAATGGCGGCATTTAGTGCCGCCATTCTTTTATTATTATACTTATGACAAACAAATTCACATTTATATATCTAAAATTTATTTTAGCTATTACCTTTTTCCTTTTATCCTATAATTCTTTTAGCAAACATAATGCTATAACATTCAAAGCTATCGCGTTTGCCGTAGTGGCAATTGCCTGGACACTGTTAGGCATTTACAATTTTAAAAAGTGGAAAGTAAACAATGGCGTTGACTATAAGTGAATTATCTAAAAGCTACAGTAATAATAATGCGCTTAACAAAATAAGCCTTTCTTGCGATCTGGGTTGGGTGTATTGCTTGCTGGGCCGAAACGGGGCCGGTAAAAGTACATTGATTAACATTATTGCCAATCTTATTAATCCCACATCAGGAAGTGTTTCTTTTAACAACCTCAATTATATCAAAAATGAAGTTGAACTAAAAAAACAAACGGGTTTACTAAGCCAATACGATCAGTTGGTGGGCGATTTAAATGCACAGGATTATTTGCAATGGGTTGGCTTGTTATACGGCTTAAATAAAACCGAGGTTAAAAAACAGACGGGCAATCTTTTAAGTTTCTTTTTTGATAACGACGAAGACTTATCAGGCCCATGCGCAGGTTACTCGGCCGGGATGAAAAAAAAGCTTACATTTTGCGCCGCCGTTATTCATAAACCTAACTTATTGCTGCTTGATGAACCCTTTGCCAATCTTGACCCTGTTGCTGCCAATAAGTTATGCGATTTTTTAATTGCCTATAAAAACGACAGCAGGTTATTATTTGTCTCGTCGCATGATTTATTATATGTAGATAAAATCGCTACCCATATTGGTATTATCAATAACGCGTCATTAGTATATAATAATTCGATGAGCAATTTCAAAAACGATGGCACCCGCACCTTAGACCAGGAATTGCTAAAATATTTACAGCCTAAAAACAATCACTCATCCCTGCTTGAATCAATAATATAGTGGACATCCTTGTATTTTTATTGACAAAAAGATTAAAGAGCTTTTACAGCGTTAGTAACTGGAAAGGAATTTCAAGTGTGTTTTTCTTTTCGGCTATCTTAATGATTTATGCTATCGGGGTAGCCTTCTTATATGATCATTACACCGATAAAAATTTAATTTCATCGGCACAAAACGTGCTCACAGGCATTAAAATAATGCTTGTTGTTTTACCGGTATCGCTAAAATTCTTCCCGTCGTTTGCCCTAAAAAAGCCAATTATAAGTCCACACTACCCTGTTAGCAATTTCAAAATAGCGTTGATAGACTTTTTAGCTATAAGCTTTATAAAAGCATCTAACTGGATATTGTTCGCGTTTATAATCGTGCTTAGCCTTTCGGCCAAACATTTGCAACCGGCAGATACCAATACCATGTATTATTACTGGCTAACAGGTTTTCTCCTATCCGAAAATATCATAAATGCTGTTAGCTGGCGCAAGTACCTGTATTTAACGCTATCTGTTTTGGCCCTGGCCGCTGCTATTGTTTTTATAAAGTACCAGCCACTCCTGCCTTTAAGCATTTCGGGAATTTATGGCATTTTAAGTGTTAATGTATTATGGTTGCTGGCCAACTACTTTATATTTTATAAAAGCGATTTTGAATTTGAACAAACGGGTGGCTATTCAAATTTGAATGAAGAAACAGGCAAATTAAGCAAGTATTTATCGTTAAAATTATTGTGGCGCAACCAAAGGTGCCGCACCGCGCTGATCATAGCGTTTGCCAGTAAAATTGGCTTTCTGATTTTATTCCTATCTGGAACAGAACGTTATACCTTTAGCCAGATCCTTCACAAGGTGCCTTTTGTGTTATTGCTTGAACCGCCAATTATTGTTTTTACCTATGTTTTTAATAACATCTGGGGATACTTCATCGATTTACAGCTCAACAACATCATTATAAATCCCTCACCCAAAACGCAGGTTAAAACCTATCTTAACCTGGTAATGCCCGTGTTGGCGATAGATTTTGCAATTGCGCTGGCGGCCTGGGCCTATTATGGTATTCTTGATCCTAAAATCATTATTATCTATATTGTGTTTACGGCATATTGCCTGCCACTGGGCTTTCTAAGTTCATTCCGAAAGTATTTCCTTGTTGATCTGTCGATAAACTTTTCCAGGTTCAGAGGTAAAACATCTCAGTTCTATTCATTTTTGATGATAGCCCCGGCCATTGGCCTTGGCTTTATTTACGATGCAGACGTTTACCTGTACATCTATCTTGGTGTTTTACTCGCCGCTTCGGTAATAATTTCCCTCTATATAAAATCAACGTTTGATGTTCATCGTCAAATACTAAAACAATCCATTTTTGGCATAAAACCAACTGCTAACCTATAAACCAACTTTTCACATTTCACTTTAAGGTTATGATTAATGAAATAAAAAATTACAGCACTGTTAAAATGTTTGGTATCTACTGTTTGTATATCATAGCATTTATGTACCTGCAGCACTTGTTTTTAATAAATGATCAGCTTTATTACACCTCCCTATCCAACCAATTAAGTTACGATAGTATCGATAAGATGCTGGCCTTTCAAAAAAAATGGCAATGGCTTAGTTACTGTGCAATCCCGCTGCTGTACTTTTTTAAATTTTTGCTTATCAGCTGCTGCCTGCTTTGCGGGTCGATATTTTTTGACGCCAAGCTCAAGTTTTCGGATGCATTTAAGATCAGCATCTTATCTGATGTTATTTTTGTTATCCCCGTTATTTTAAAAGTGGTTTGGTTTGCGTTTTTGCACAAACAATATACACTTGAAGATATACAACACTTTTCGCCACTGTCTGTAGTCAACTTCTTCGATCCAAAATCAGTAAGCGCGCTTTGGTATTACCCGCTGCAGTCTATCAACGTTTTTGAAGTGCTATACATTTTTGTACTTGGTTTCTGGATTTACAAATTCGAGAACAAAAACTACGAAAAAGGCCTCAGGCTTGCAGTAAGCACTTACCTGCCCGGGTTATTTATATGGATAGTACTGGTAATGTTTTTAACAATTAACATCAATCCTAAAATATAAATGAAAAAAATACTGGCATTTTCCCTGGTACTTATACTTGGGGGCGGGCTTGGCTATATGATCTATCATATTGTCCGCGTAAAAAAACAAACAGACATTGCCAACCAGAATAAACAGCATTTACCCGATTTCTCTTTCTTTGACCTAAACGATGTTAAAAAGGGCAACGAAGTTGTTAAGTCCGGAGCGCCGGTGGTTATTATTTATTTTAATAACGATTGCGAGTATTGCCAGCGGGAGGGCCAACAGCTTAACGCCAATATGCATATGCTTAACGGAACGCAGATCTTAATGGTATCATTCAATACTGTCAATGATATAAAGCAATACGCAAAAGCCAACCAGCTTGACCAGTATAAACAAGTAACCTTTTTGCGGGACAAAGAGCTAAAGTTTACGCACTGGTTTGGCAATTGCAGTATCCCCTCGGTGTTTGTTTACAATGCCCAGCACCAGCTTGTTAAAGAGTTTTATGGCGAAGTAAAAATTGAGGCTATTAAAGCCCTGATCTGATAGCCTGAAAAATCAATAAATCCAAATTGATGAAACTTACTGCTCTAAAAAAAAGTTTTGTGTTACAGCACGACCATACCGACTGCGGCGTGGCCTGCCTGCTTATGGTAACGCGTTATTATGGTGGTAATTATCCGCTCGAAAAACTGCGTGAGCTTAGCGGTACAAATTTAACCGGTACTACTTTACTTGGCTTGTATCAGTGTGCGGGCAAAATTGGCTTCACGGCCCAGGCTTTTGAAGCCGGGCTGGATAATATTAAATCGTTAGATGGGCCTTGCATATTGCATGTAATCATTGATAACATGCAGCATTATATAGTGCTTTACGGTTCCGAAACAAAAAACGGGCAGGAACAATTTATAGTGGGCGACCCTGCCCGCGGTATTATAAGTATAGCTCCCGAACGCCTCACCGAAATATGGAAAAGCAAAACATTATTACAGCTTAAGCCAAATGAGAATTTCGTATCCGAAAAACAACAAAATCAAATTAAATGGCAATGGTTTTGGAAACTGCTTAAGGATGATATAAATATCCTGGTGGTTACCATGATATTGGGGGTATTGATCACCGTACTTGGCCTGGCTATGGCCATATTTTCGCAAAAACTGATTGATAATATATTACCCTCGGCCGATAGGCATAAACTTGTTTGGGGACTGGTATTGTTATTCCTGGTACTATCAATAAGAGCCTGTTTAAGTTATATGCGACAGTACTTTTTGTTGTTGCAAAGCAAAGATTTTAACAACAGAATAGTAGGCGATTTTTTTCACGCGCTGGTACGTTTGCCCAAATCCTTTTTCGACCGCCGCAAAACCGGCGACATGATTGCCCGCATGAACGATACTGCCCGCATACAGCGCAACATCGCCTACATAACAGGTTCGGTATTTATTGACATCATCGTTTTTTTGGTAACCTGTTTTTTTCTGATCAACTACTCGCCAGTAATATCGCTCATTGTTTTTTGCTTTATCCCGGTGCTGGTATTTACAGTATTAAGCTATACAAAGCCGGTTAAGAACAAGCAACGGGTGGTAATGGCGTCAAACGCGCTTAACGAAAGTAATTACATTGATACTATTCAAGGTATCGCGGTCATTAAAAGTCATAATAAAGAGCTGTTTTTTACTGACAAGATCCGCAATATTTACGGGGCATTGCAAAATGAAACGCTTGAACTGGGGAAGATAGGTAACAACTTTAGCATAACAACTGATTTTTTGAGCCTGGTATTAAATGTTATATTGATAAGCGTAGCCTCGTTTTTTGTATTGAATAAACAACTTAAAACCGGAGAAATGATAGCCATTATATCGTTGGTTAACAGCCTGATCCCGGCGGTAGCCCGTTTATCGCAAATAAATATCCAATTCCAGGAAGCAAATATCGCGTTTGACAGGATGTATGATTTTACATCGATACAACCAGAATATCCTGAAACAGAAGATTCTCTTTCGCCTTTAGAGTTTACTCATCTGGCACTTGAAAATGTAGCCTTTAGATTTCCCGGCCGTAAACTGATTTTGAAAGACATTTCATTACAGCTACAAAAAGGTGAGATGATTGCCTTACTTGGCGAAAGCGGCTCGGGGAAAAGTACGATCATATCGATATTGCAAAAGTTTTTTACGCCAGATGCCGGCGATATTAAGGTAAACGATCAACTGCTGAAAAACATAAACACTCAACAGTGGCGGGATGTTATTGCCACCGTGCAGCAGGATATCAAGCTATTTAACGGAACTCTGATAAGCAATATCGGATTGGGCCAAGGAGAAGAAGAATTAGGTTCGGTAATTAGCTTTTGCGATACAATGGGTTTTAGTCGCTTTTTTGCCGGTTTTCCGCAAGGGTATTTTACTCTGGTTGGCGAAGAAGGTGTGGCGCTGTCGGGAGGACAAAAGCAATTGGTTGCTTTGGCCAGGGCGCTTTACCGTAAACCTCAAATTTTGCTTTTAGACGAAGCAACATCAGCCATGGACCGCAACACCGAGAAAGCTATATTAGATATCATACAAAGTGTAAAACATACCATGGCTATTTTCCTGATCACACATCGTGTACAAACCGCAAAAATAGCCGATAGAATATATATACTTGAAGATGGTGTCATTAAAGATAGCGGCACACCGTCTACGCTTTCGACAAGGCCCAATTTTTACTCGCAGCTTATAACTGATGTAGTGGTAGCCTGATGTTATTTGGTGCGATTTGAAACTTGCCCGGCTATCCTTAGCCCCGGAATATTGCAGAGAAGCCAGCTTCTTCATCAGAAACCGGCTTCTCTGCAGGATTGGCTTGGCAACGCGGTAAGTATACCCCGGCTTTAAGCATTCTGCGCTATTTACAAATCACGCAAACCCCCATCCACTAAAATCTCGGTACCGAGCAGGTAAGCAGAATCGTCAGAAGCAAGGTAAACAGCAGCTGCAGCTATTTCTGAAGGCTTGCCCAGACGCTTTACGGGAGTAAAGTTGCCCATATTCTCTGCCATTTGGCGGGCTTCATCAGCTGAACTTGCAACAGTACTGAACACAGGGGTATCAATTGGGCCGGGGCTCAATGTATTCACGCGGATTTTTGATGGTAAAAGATCTGCAGAAAAGCTTCTTGCCAAAGAGCGTACCGCTGCTTTTGTTGCCGAGTATGCCGCGTGGTTTGGCACACCTTTTTCGTTAACGGTAGAAGAAATCATGATCACCGAAGCACCTTCTCTCAAAACCGGAATAGCTTTTTGTACAGTAAAAAATGCGCCTTTAAAATTCACATCGCTTACTTTATCAAATTGTTCTTCGGTAAAATCGGCCAATGAATTGAGTACATAAATGCCCGCATTGGCTACCAATACATCCAATTTGTTATATTGTTGTACCACCTGCTGATAAATACGGCTTAGATCGCTGAGGTTGGAAACGTCGCCCTGGAGACCGATAGCTTCACTGCCTAATTCTTTTACCGCGCTATCCAGAGCAGATTGATTTCTTCCTGTGATAATTACTTTGGCGCCTTCTTCTATAAATGATTTGGCAATACCTAAACCGATACCGCTGCTTCCGCCTGTAATCAAGGCTATTTTGTTTGCTAACTTTTTCATAGTCATTTTTATTTGTTTTGTTGACTATGCAAAGTTGCTTCAACGCCGCCTCTTCAGGAATGAAGTAGATTAGGAAAAGAAGTTGAACTACTTCAACTTTTTGGCTTTACACGCTGATTACGGATCTTAGAAAGAAACTCGGTAGTCATGCCCAGATAGGAAGCGATAACGTATTGAGGAAAGCGATAGGCCATTGCAGGATATTTTTCAACAAACAATTCATATCGTTCTTCAGCCGATTGAGTTAAGCTGCTAATGATACGACGCTGCATAAACGCGACCGAGCGCTCGGCAAGCATACGGAAAAAGGTCTCGAATTTATGATTTTCGTCCTTAAGCCGGCTTTCCTGTTCGTGAGTTAATTGAAAGAGCAAACTATCTTCCATGGCGATAACAAACATCCTGGCAGGCTGCTGGAATATATAGCTATTATAATCAGATATCCACCACTCTTCAACTGCCAATTGTATGGTGTGATCCTGGCCTTCTTCACCAATTACATACGCTCTTAATGAACCATTAAGAACAAAGTAGCGACTTTTAGCGGTAAAATCCGGCTGAATAATAAATTGTCTTTTTTTTACACGTTGCTCTTTAAATGCAGCCGCAAATTGCTCTCCCTCCTCATCTGTCAAGGGGACAAGCTTTCTCGCATAATTAATAATGATTTCCTGAGGGTTCATAAACGCGGTGACGTTTATTGGCAAATGTAGCGAATTTATGTTTCGACTTCCCCGCCTCCCGTAGCTATTGTGATATTTCAATCCGGATTAGAAAATGATGTAATCACAACTACAGACGGCAACAAAAATTAATGGTCATTTTGGCCTTCTCTTTTAAATAAAAAAAGCCGCCTTTCTATCGAAGTAAAGCGGCTTTTTCGTTTTCCAACAGACTATTTCCTCCGAAACAACCTGCTGAAAAAACCCTTCTTTTCATTAGAAAAACTCCCTGTATTTTCACCTTGTTTTGAACCCGTTTGCCGTGAATTATTTTCAGGAGGGTGAAACTGAAAGGGCCTTTCGTTGAAGGCCTTATACCTGTAACTCCGTTGAGCAACTTCAAAGCCAAGTTCAGCAGGTAATGTTCCAGTCTTTTTTTGAAATGAGCCATCAAACAAATCAAATTGCACCTGATATTCAAGACCCGATAAATTTTCTGACATCGTGTTTTCCATATCAGCCAAATTTTCCGCAGAATCATCAAATATGGTTCCCAAAATCTTCAGCCAATTATCATCAATTTTCATAAAGTAGAATTCAAAAAAATTCTCCTTTTCTACCAATAGTTCATTTTTTGCGATTACGATCCGATAAGCTGGATTTTTGCCAAACTCTATATCAAAAGACATCCAAATTGCGGGCAACGTGAAGTTGACAATATCACCCATTATGCCGCCCTTGACCCCGGCCTTGCGGGAGTAAAAATTCCTGGTAAAGGGGTGGAAATGCCAGCCTGAATAATCTGCCGATATTTTTTTTAAAATATCCATGTGCGCAGAGTGATGACCATCATTCACGTATATTTTCTGCCCGTTTTTAACAACAAACCCATTTGACGAACATTTACCGCCAAAACAGTCAACATTTATAAATGCGATTTCTGTATCGGCAAAACTTTTCGAAAGCTCGATGCTGTAATCTCTTAATTGATTCTCTACTTTATAAATCTTATCCGCCTCGTTGTTGAAATTCTCTTCGGTAAACCGGGTAAATGGAACTTCTCTCAGATTATCATTCGTTTGGCAAACAACGCCGTGAAATGGAGTAAAAAACTCATGTACGTATTGATATCTTAAATTCTTGGTAAGAGCCTCTATTAAGGCGTCACGATTATTTTCAATTTTAGCAATTAGGTTGTAGGTGATATAACTCATAAAATAATTTCTTTCGGAAAAACTTAACCCGATTAAGTTACATTATTTGGCACTTATTCTGATACATTTTTATAAATGTAAACTGCCGTCATACAAACATCACGCAGCTGTTAATCGGCTTTTGTGTTTTTACGTTGCTCATACAAGGCCTTGTTTAAAGCTTCCCTCTTTTTATCCCAAATCCTCATCAGGTTTAACATTTGCTTGTCGGTAAGTTCCTGAGACCAAACCAAGGTCTTGATTCCGTATATCATTACCGCAGCAGCTTTTCCTGCTGCTATAAAATGCCTGAATTCATTCCCATTTTGTAGCAAAACGGTTCCAACAACATAATTAAACTTTTCAAGTTTAACTTTTATGCCATAATCATGATGCGTTGCACCTGTCATATCACCAATATCTTCAATGCCATTTTCTTTGGTAACAATGCGTTGGGTTGTTAATAAACTGTAGTTGTCTGTATCGATAATGGTTGAACAAATGATCAATTCATCTTCTTCCAGATCTAATTGCATTTCGGGGCTGAGTTGTACAAATTCCGAATTGCTTTCATAAAACCTTGCCCATTTAAAGTGATCATTAGGTTTAAAAAGACACCTTTTAATCTCGTAAATAACAAAAGCGTGTGTTACCTGGTCCGATCTTATTATTTGATTACTATTAGCGTCCATATAAATATTTGTAAAGCTAAATAATCAATAATTCATCTTATATCCTATTCCTATTACCGCAAACCAGTAAACCATAGTAAGCATGAATTTTTAGAGCAGAAGTCTAAATCCTGAATGCTTAAAAAGCCGCTCAACTTTCGTTAGGCGGCTTTTTACGTGGGACAATTTTGAAATTTTACCCCTTATAAACTTGGATCAAATTCTACAATCCATTCAATCCCATATTTATCTCTGAACATACCGGCATATGTACCCCAGGGACTGTCGCCGATCGGGCCTTCAACCTCTCCCCCTGCTGATAATCCGTTAAATATTTTGTCGGCTTCTTCACGGCTTTCGGCACTTGCATATATTTTAGACCGGTTTTCATTTTCGCTTACCCGTCCTACAAATTCAGGAACATCATTGGCTATCAACACATTGTGTTTGCCGATAGGTAGTCCGATGTACATTATCTTGTTTTCTTCACTTTCCGCCACCTGAAACTCAGCGCTTGCTAAATCCTTGAAACGGATGATCTTGGTGAACTCTCCGCCAAAAACTGATTTGTAAAAATTGAATGCTTCCTGGGCATTACCATTGAAGTTGATCCAGGGATTAATTGCTCTCATAATTTTGGTTTTTAAATTGTTATGTTCTTTTATTATCTATTAGGTTATTGACCTAATCGGCTATTTTCTCTTATGATTTTTGCGATAAGGTTATAAGTAGCTCGTCCAGGTTTGCTAACATCAAAGTAAATCCTTTGCTGAAACCATCCGTCAACCTTTCCATTCGTTCAAGCGACTCATTATAAATGGAAATATTCACTTTTGTTATTCCATTTTGCTCGCTGAAGTTGTAATCCCATTCAGAACCCGGCAATTCGGGATTTTCGTCTTTATCGGCAAAAGAGTTATATAGTTTAAAATTGGTTTTGGGCGTGATGGAAGTATATTTTTGAAGCAGCCAGCGCTCTTGTCCGTCGGGGCTTATCATTGCGTAAAACCTCCGGCCTCCAACTGTAAAATCCATGTGCTTGGTTTTACTGCGCATGGGCGCGGGTGCCGCCCATTGGTCAAGTATTTCGGCTTTTGTAAAAGCATCCCATACCAAAGGGAGCTCCGCATCAAATTCCCGGGTTATATAAACAGTTTGCGCCGCTTTGTCAACAGTAAAATCAAATAGCAAATCGTTGTTCATTTTTTTGTTTTTTAATTGTTGATAATACTTTATCCAGTTGATTAAATTGAGTTTCCCAGCTTTGCTTCAATTGCGCTAACCAATTATCAAACTCCTGCATCTTCTTTGCATTAAAATGATAATAAATTTCTCTGCCAGCATGTTCTGGCCTGATCAATTCGCATTCGTACAATACCTTAATATGTTTCGATACCGCTTGCCGGCTCATGTCAAATTTTTCGGCCATTGCATTAGGCGTTAAAGCCTGAATAGCAATTAAAGTTAAAATAGCTCTTCGTGTTGGGTCGGCTATGGCCTGAAATATATCCTGTTTCATGTCAAAAAGCGCAACTCAAAAGTTGCACATACGAATATATATGCAACTTTTGAGTTGCGCAAATTTATTTACAATTATTTTTTTGAGAGTGGGTTACAAGGGAGCTTTAATGGTTCTTGAAAATGAGCGAAACTTAAGAAACTGGCCAATTCGCAAAAAAGAAGCGGTAGGGCTTTGGGAAGATGAGGAATCAAAGTACTGGAGATATTTTGTATGTAACACCGGCTAAACCATTTGAATCATAAAATAACAATACCCCTCCATGATCGAAATGCCCCGGGTTGTGGCCGAGATATACAAATCAGTTAAACGAGTGCCGAAACTCCAATGGCGACAGGTTTGTTTTAGTTTTAAACAGCTTACTGAAGGATTGCAGGTGCTCAAAGCCCAGTTCGTAGGCAATTTCGCTCACGCTGAGGTTTGTTGTTGAAAGTTTCTCCTTGGCCAGATCAATCAGTTTATTGTGCAGGTGTTGCTGAGTATTTTGCCCGGTTAAAGATTTAAGCAGTCCACTCAGGTATCCGGGTGATATATTCAGGCTTTCAGCAATGTAAGTAACGCTTGGCAATCCTTTCCTGGCAAGCTCACCGCTGTCAAAGTAACCGGCAAGCAGATTTTCAAGCTTGGTTAAAATTTCATGGTTAGCAATTTTGCGGGTGATGAACTGCCGCTGGTAAAACCGCTCTGAATAGGTCAGCAGCAATTCAAGCTGGGCAATGATCACACTCTGGCTAAAGCGGTCGATATTGGCATTATATTCCTGCTCGATATTTTGCGTAATGGTATTGAGCATCGCTTCCTCTTTATCGGAAAGGTAAAGCGCCTCATAAACCGAATAACCAAAAAACTCGTATTGCTTGATGTTTTTAGCAAGCGGTGTATTCCATAAAAAATCCGGGTGAATGAGTAGCATCCACCCTTCAGGGTGGTGCATTTCACGTCCTTTTTCTATTTCTACACCAAACACCTGGCCGGGCGACATGAAGAACAGCACACCTTCATCAAAATCACTGGCCTGCTGCCCATATTTAAATTTTACATTCTTCACCCTTTTCATCGAGATGGAATAAAAATCATAGATCAGGCTAAAGGAACCTTCTGCCAGTGGGCGGGTCAGGTTCTCCATGCGCACAAGACTAATCTGCGGATGAGCGGGCGCAGGCAGGCCCGCAGCCCGGTGATATTCCGTGATTGAATGGAACCGATATAAAGGTTGATTATTCATATCTTCTTAAAGATCGTTATTTCTGCTGATAAACCACCGCAAATTCCTTCGCGAAGTCTGCGAGTTTTACCTTACCCATCTTCGGTTTGGCTTTATGAAAATTTTCGAGCGTTTTGCCGCTGTGCATTGCTGCCCCCATTTCAATAAGCGTTTCCGCCAATTTCTCGGGCACTTTAGCCATCTTCAATCCCTGCAACATTTCTTTGTCTGAAAGCCGCACCCATTTTAGCCAGGACTTCCCTACCGCGATGCCGATAATCCGGGCCGCTTCGTTACAGGTCATCTCCTCGCTGCCTACGTATCTAACCGTTTTTTCCTTCGGCAACAAGAGCAGCTCTTCTGCAACGGCATCGGCAATATCTTTTGGCGACACGAAAACAATACGATCATCCCCGCCATAGTTGCCCATTAACAGGCCTGTTTTACCGCTTAGCAATGCCCAAAGGCCCGAATAGCGCAGGGTAAGGAATTTGCCGATAAAACCTTTGCCCCGAATAAGGTCGATAGACTGGTAAAAATTAGTGTAGAAAGCAGCAGGCCGCATGATGGTCACAGATGCGTTTAGTCCGTCAAACAAGTGCTCAACATTTTCGTCTTTAATCAAGTCGGCCGCCCATCCGCTTAATAATACAACCCGCTTTACACCTGTCGACTGAAGGGCTGCAGCATAACTTTGAGCAATCCGGTGCATATATGCACCAAGGTCAGGCTCAACGAAGCTCAGCGGGATCATGGCATAAACCGCATCCGCTCCTTTAAATGTTTCGGCAAGGAAGCCGTCATCCGACATGGAACCGATGGCGGCTGTTCCTCCTAACTTTTCAATAGCTTCCTGTTTAGCCGGGCTGCTGCTTACTACCGTTACGTTATGCCCTCCGGCAACTAAAATCTGCGTTAGCGGTAAGCTGATATTACCTAACGAACCGGTCACAATAATTTTCATGGCTTGTTATTTGGTGTAAACACCGTTTGTAATATCCTCCAGCAAAGTACTGTGGGTTGGCTTCCAGTTCAAAGTTTGCTGGGTCCATTCGCTTGATGCCGGGCAATCAATGGCCGCCATATGTGCAAACCAACCAAAATGTTCGGTTGCTGCTTCCGGAGCGATGGAAACTACCGGAAAATTCAACTCCCTGCCTATGGCTTCGGCTATTGTTTTAACCGTGATCGCTTCTTCGGCCGAGGCATGATAACGGGCTGCGGGCGCAGCACTTTCTAACGCCAGGCGGAAAAGCTTAACCGCGTCCAGGCGGTGTACTGCGTTCCAACGGTTAGCACCCTCTCCGATATATGCCGAAACGCCTTTTTCGCGGGCGATATTCACCAGTATGGGAATAAAACCGTGTTTATCTTCATTCCCATGTACGGATGGCGACAGGCGAACGGCTGCGGCACGAACACCCTTTGCAGCTACGGCATCGGCTGTTTGTTCGGAAGCACGCGGCCAACCCGGACTAACCGGCGGAATAATATCTTCGGTGGCTATTTTTCCGGGGCTCACCAGCGCAGTACCCGAAGCAACAATGAACGGACGGTTAGAGCCGGCCAGTACATCGCCAATGGTTTCAATGGCAGTTTTATCTATTTGGCAAATTTCCTGTAAACGCGTAAAATCGTGTACAAACCCGGCGTGGATTACGCCATCAGCAGCGGCAGCACCGCTACGCAGACTTTCCAAATCTTCCAGATCGCCCCGGTGAACTTCGGCACCAACCGCAATCAGCTTTTGGGCTGATGCATCCGAACGTGCCAATCCCAATACCTGGTGACCGGCACCGATTAACTCCTGCACAATGGCAGTTCCGATAAAGCCTGTGGCTCCTGTAACAAATACTTTCATTTTGTATCTTTTTGTTGATACAAAGATGGGGCGATATCAATTGCTGGATTTATCCAAATCTGCGTTTGATTTAGTCGAAATGAACATTGTTAAAAGGGTAGCCTCTACGAGGCAAAAGCAATCTTAATTTTTTCTACAAACAGGTAGCGCCTAACGGCGCATTGAAAGGCATGTACGCCTGTGCTTTATGAGGGTATCATAAGCACTATTTTAAACCTTTTTCTTTTACCAGTCTTTCTACTTCCTTATTTCTCAGCTTATTCTTAGCTGCTATTGGTAAATAGATAAGCGGAAGAAAAGTCAGGAAACCAAAACCATTTCTAACAGTACTGTAAACGGCAACCCCAATTAAAAAACCGATGATTGCTGCATCTAAAATATTGCCCGATTTAATTTTTTTTGCCTCTTGTAATAATTCTTCGTTTGTTAGTTGTGATAAGTCTTTTTGTTCCATTGGTGTGATATCTTTTGACGGTTAAGCTATGGGTAGTATTGCTTGCAGGCTACTTTCCATGCCACAAGTTTACGAAATAATAAATCTCCGATAGACAATTAGTCAAAACCATCAACAAGCAAAATGGCCGGCGTTAACACCGGCCATAGGCAAAGCTATCTTCAAGATAATTTCCTATACAATTGTGTTTACTTCAAAAAGCCATTCAAATATCCCAGTATGGTGCTCGTTTGCATCATCAGGCTCACGTGCCCTTGCGCCGGAACAATAGCCAAATGCGATTTTGGCATCGGGCCCATATCGGCAATAACACCGCCGCCCAATAATTTATATGTTTTTGCCAGCTCAACTTTATCAAGCCCGTCATTGTCGCCGGCGATGATCAAAACAGGGGCTGTAATTTTAGCAATATTGTCATCACCAAAATCAAATGGTTCCGCGGCGAAAGCGATCATCTGTTCAATGAACTTTGTCCATTTGGTTTTATCGGGCGCTACAGCGTCATAAGCGGCTTTCATCGGGGTGTTTGTAAAAAATTCCGGCTTCCATGATTTAAAAGCGGCGGTTACTTCAGGTAGCCAGCCATTGCTTTTATAGGTAGACGAAATGATCACTAATTTTTTTAAGCGTTTAGGGCTTTGGATAGCAAACTTATAGGCGATAGAACCGCCCATGCTATAACCAACCACATCGGCACTGTCAATTTTCAAATGATCCATTACACCTTCCACATCGCTTGCCATAGCAGCATGTGATAATTTTCGCTCTGAAAATTGCGTATGCCCGTGCCCCTGCATTTCAATGGCAATTACTTTCCTGGTTTTAGAAAGCTCGGGAATTAACTGGCCCCAGTTATCGGCAATGGTCATAAAAGCACCATGCAATAAAACTATAGGCTTACCTGCACCATAAACTTCATAATAAACTTTAATGCCATTAACCGGTGCGTAGCCGCTTTCAGCAGGTTTGCTTTGTTGCCCTTTTGACCGAAGTACAGTGGTAAAAAGAAGCACAGCAATTATTGATGCAGACCGAAGGATATTAGATCCTTTAAGTACTCTTTTCATAAGACGTTTTTTAATTGTTTCGATTTGATTGACAATACAAATATCTATGGCATTTCAGGATTTTGTCCTGTGTAAAAACGACAAGTTAAGGGGGAAATCGCGACAAGATGTTGACGTTCTCTTTCTCTGCCGACATCGTTTATCAACAAATAACTCCCCCCTATTTAATATTACAAGATAAAAAACAATCAGTAAATAAATTCCCCCTTATAGTTAATAACTGTAGCCTTTAGTTTCAACAACAACAAACAGAGTCAATTAAAATGCTTTTATTTGCGTTTTAATTAATTTCATGAAAAACCTTAACCTTATCTATGCCTTTTTACTTTTTTCGGCAATTGTATCATGTAAAAAAGACAACAATCAGGAAACCACTCCTAACAAGCCCGCTCTTCCGGCAACAGCCATTAGAGATTCTGTTTCTTATACCATTGACGGTAAAACATATTCGGCCGGTGGTGTAAACATTAATTCATCTTCGTCCGGTGGCCAGGATGCAAACCGGAAGCTTATTTATCCCGACAATACCAATAAACACGTGTATTCCCTTGTTGGCGCTCCGGATTCTGTAATGTATTATCAAAAAAATTCAATAGCTACCAGCGACGTGCATATCCAGGTGTTCTTTTTAAAAAAATATATCCGGAACAACGCGGGCACTACCTGGATGCCGGGGCTAAGTGATATGCTTAAATTATTCACTACCGGTAAGCACCCTTTAGCAGAAGATTTTGAATGGGAAAACTCACAAAATGGAATTGCCATCGGTGTAACAGCTAACAATGAAGACTATTTATCTTACAATGCTTATGATGGACTGAATACGGTTGAACTTCCTCCCGGGTTCCAAAAAAACTCCACATTCGAAATCACAAGCTTTACCAAATCTGCATTTGAAGATGGCGGTCATTACAACCTGGAGGCAAAATTTACCACACTTGTATTTGATGCTGCCGGTCATCAGAAAAAATTGGACAATGGTTACCTACGCCTTCATTTTGATCTTTCATACAGCACACGTGCTAATTGATAGAAATTAAATCACGCATTCAACAATCTCATAAAGACGATAAAAAAGCCGCCCTGAAAATGCAGAGCGGCTTTTTGACGTTTATAGACTGATAAAAGAAGCACTCAACCCTCTTACTTTGAGGTTGGGGTTTTGAGTTTATGTTTAATCAATCTTCCGTATGAGCGCCGGATATTCCATGCCCTTACCAGGTCGCCATACGTTGTTCTTCTGTATTTAGAAGCCCAAAATCTCGTTAAATACCTTTCCCATTCTGCATAGCCCTGGTGTAAGGCAAAAGCAAATAAATCCCAGGGTTTGGGCGAACCCACGAAATGAAATATCATCCGTTCGGCTAAATCAGGTCTTTCGAAATTCGCATACCAGGCACAATTAAACCTGCGGGGAAGAGCTTTAAATTTATTGCTGAACAAGGCGTTTAAAATTGTCTGATCTACCGCAAGCAGTTCTGAGGGGAATTTATTTCCAACATCCAAACAAGCCTGTTTTATATTATCACGCCGCCAAACATCAAGGTTCATCAACAATACACCAGAATTAAAATAAGATGACTCTGGTGATAAATTAAATTCCCTGATCAGGAACTTATGCTCTATCGCGTATTCAACAGTGCCTGTTGCCACGGCAGCGATAGCCGAATTTCCTATATCAAAATCTTCTAAATCGGTGACATCCAAATCAACCACCAAATCGGCATCAAGATATAATACTGTCTTCTCGGTGGTTAAAATTTCGGGGAGCAGCAATCTGCCATAAGGTGTCCAGTCGCCATGTAATGACCGGAGTTGTCCGAAATGTTTTACCGGATCAAAATCAATAAAATGCCAGCTTCCGGAATAGTTGGCTTCTTTTAATAAATGGCTGATGTTTGATTTATCAGCATTGCTCAAGTCGGCACACAAAAACCAGATATTTAACGATTTTGCCCGGAAACAATTTTGAGCGAGGGAATTTAAAGTCACACCCAAACCTATGAGTGCAAGCTTGTTAACACAAAAGGATACATTCATAAAACAAAGCTACCGCTTTACGAACACAACGTATAGTTGTGAAACAAATCGTATAACAGTACCCGAAATTGAACGGTTTTTCACGCGTAGCTAATGAAAAACGCATGAGCAATTACTCAGTTTTTTTGATGCACTGTTTATAAACTGACACTGTGTAAATGCAGCCATGTATATTAATTGTTAATTTTGCAGCAGATAAAAATTAAAAGATGTCGATAAGTACCGAAGACGAAAGAAACGGCATGCAACAGGCAAGTGATGCTGTTGCCATTACGCTTAAGAAAATGCGGGAGTATGCTAAACCAGGTATGTCTACCAAAGAACTTGACGAATATGGCGGTGAATTGCTGACACAGCTGGGCGCAAATTCGGCCCCTTTGCTTACATATGAGTTTCCCGGCTATACTTGCATAAGCGTTAATGACGAGGTTGCGCATGGTGTACCTTCGGCAGATCAAATTCTTAAAGAAGGCGATTTGGTAAATATCGATGTATCGGCGGAGCTAAATGGCTACTGGGCCGATAACGGCGGCTCTTTCATCCTCGGAGAGGATATTCACGGCCATGGCAAACTGGTAGAGGCATCTAAAGAGATCTTAAAAAAAGCCATCAGCAATATTAAAGGTGGTGTCCGGATCTCGGAAATTGGCAAATTGATTGAAACCGAAGCTAAAAAGGCCGGCTACACAGTAATAAAAAACCTGACTGGTCATGGCGTTGGCCGCAGTCTGCATGAAGAACCGCACGAGATTGCCAACTTTTGCGACAGGTATAATACCACGCGTTTTAAAAAGAATTCGGTAGTGGCGATAGAGACATTCATTTCAACAAAATCAACCATTGCCGATACGCAAGCCGATGGCTGGACACTAAAAGGTAATAAAGGCGGCTTTGTTGCACAGCATGAGCATACCATTATGGTAACTGGTGGCGCACCGGTGATATTTACCTCACAGAACGGTATTTGGGATTAATTTTTCAGAATCATAGTCAGACCCTTTATCCCAATCCAACTAAATATTAAGCCGCTCTTCTTTTACAGAGCGGCTTTTTTGTTTAAGCTATTTCAACCGTATACCACCCCGGCCGGTTTTAAACTACATACTTTAATTAATTCGTTAACATTTTATCTATTAGTATTTTACTAATTTGGAGTGATGATTTATTGAGTTAACCAGTTTGAAACCGTATACATTCCATATTTCCCTTTATGATGCCGCGTTTTTTGGGATGCTATTTATCGGCCTCACTTTTATCCTGCTTTTATGGTTCGCCGGGAAAACCAGCCGGTCTGCAAATCGCTTTCTGGCTACGGCATTGGCTGCCGCCGTTTTGTGGATAGCACGGATACTTGCAATTGACATTCAACTGTCGGCCTATACCCCTTCCTGGAGCCGGCTGCCGATGCAATTTTCATTGGCCATAGGCCCGCTCCTATTTTTTTATGTACTCAAAGTAGCCCGCCCCGAATATAAATTCAGGCGTAAGGATCTGCTACATTTCAGTCCATTGCTCCTTGAGGTGAGTGCCCATATTTTCGCAACCATTGAAGGTATAAAAACAGGTGTTCCTACTTATAATACAGTAATATTTCAACGATTAAATCCAGTATTGCAGGCATTGGCATTTATCTCTGTGGTTCTCTATTTATATCAGTGCCGAACGTTAATCGAAAATTTCTATCAACAGCAAAAATTTAACGGAGGCGACCGGTACCGGCACGAACTACGGTGGATAAATAATCTGCTGATGGGTTTCGGTGTGTTATGGTTCCTGTGGATCCCCTTTGTAGCGGTTGATTATTTTTATTACAATCAGCAATTAGGTGCTCAGGCTTACTATCCACTTTACCTGCTTTTAATGCTGATGATCATCTGGATGGCCGCAAGGGCTTTTTTAAGACCCGAGATTACGGCCCTGCCAATTACTGCACCCGTTTTAAAGCCATTACTACCGGAAGAACTGAGGCAAAAAGGAATCTGGCTAAAAAGAGCGATTAAAGAAAACCTGTATTACCAGGATCCGGAACTTAGCCTGAGTTCTCTTGCCGAAAAGCTTGGCTTAACAACTCATGAATTATCCCGGATCGTCAATACTGTACTTAAAAAAAGCTTCAATGATTTTATCAATGAATATCGGGTACAATCGGCCATCCGTAAAATGCAGGATGCCGCTTATGATCATATCACCTTGTTGGGAATCGCCTATGAATCCGGGTTTAATTCGCAAAGTTCCTTTAACCGCATTTTTAAGCAAATAACAGGTAAAAGCCCGCTGGAATATAAAAACGGGCTTAAAAAAGAGTTGCCATCTTATAATTTGGGAAGTGGGGCACAAGTTGCGCCGGTAATTTTAAATCAAGAATCCGCCACTAAATGGGTTCATGACAAATTTAACCGCAACTTTATGTTTAAGAATTATTTTAAAATCGCATGGCGTAATTTAACCCGGAATAAAAGCTATGCCGCCATTAACATCACCGGTCTGGCTGTGGGTATTGCCGTTTGTATGGTGATTTTTATCATTATAAAATTTCAAACAAGCTTTGATAATTTCCACCTCAAAAAAGACCGCATTTTTCGTGTTTTAACCGAATACCATCATGCCGAAACGGGCAATATTACTTATGGCAAAGACGTCCCCTTCCCTTTTCCATTAGGATTAAAAACCGCCTTCCCGCAAGTAGAACAGGTAGCCCCAATTTTTGCAAGTCAAAACGACCAGTTGATCATCCCCGACGAAAATGGGGCTACGGTAAAAATGTTTAAGGAACAACGGGGACTGTTTTATACCAATCCATCATTCTTTAAAATCTTCGACTTTCCGTTGCTTGCCGGTTCGTATGCTTCATTAAAAGATCCGGATAACGTATTGCTTACCAAAGAGGTTGCTGAAAAGTATTTTGGCGACTGGAAATCCGCAATGGGTAAAACCATTAAATTGGAAATGGGCGGCTTTATGTTTGAGCACGGTACGGATGTGTTAAAGGTCTCAGGAATCCTGGCAAACATCCCCGCCAACTCTGATTTTCAATTAAAGCTCGTGGTTAGCTTCGGCACAGGGTTTACAGGCGACTATTTAGCAAAATCAACCGATTGGAACAGAACTGTAGCCGATTTTGGCTGCTACATCTTATTACCTCAAAATCTTTCTGCCGGCAATCTTAATCAGCAGCTAAGCGCGTTTTCACAAAAGGTAAAATCTGCCGATAATAAAGACAGCCATATCGTACAGGCATTAAACGCGGTACATTATGATACCCGGGTAGGCAATTACAGCAACAAAACTATTAGTCATGAACTGCTTAATCTGTTGTGGCTTATCGCGGCTTTCATCCTGTTAATAGCCTGTGTAAACTTTATTAACCTCTCTACCGCGCAGGCTGTTAACCGGGCAAAAGAGGTTGGTGTCAGAAAAGTTTTGGGAAGTAATAAATCTCAACTGCAACTCCAGTTCATCGTCGAAACATTTTTGATAGTGGCAAGCGCTGTAATGTTTGCCATCATCATCACCGTACTTGCATTGCCTTATGTAGGCACGCTTTTGGAACTATCGCTGTCGTTCAACATATTCAGTAATCCGGCAATTGTTGTATTCCTTTTGATTGTGACAGCCACCGTAACGGCGCTGGCTGGTTTTTATCCTTCCATTGTTTTATCGCGTTTCAACCCGGTTAATGCTTTAAAAAGCAAGCTTTCAACAGACCCGGCAAATGGAATTTCGCTGAGAAGAGGATTGGTCGTTTTTCAGTTCATTATAGCGCAGGCACTCATTATCGGCACGCTCATCATTGTAAAGCAGATGAATTACTTTATGGACCAGCCCTTAGGCTTCGATAAAGATGCCATTATCAATGTTCCTTTCCGGGTTGATAGTCTCCGCCTAAGCAAAATGGAATACTTGAAGAACCAGCTAACGTCCATAAACGAAGTAAGATCGGTATCCTTCAGTTCCAATACACCCATTGAAAACGGTAACGATACCTGGAGCGCCATTAAATATGATCGTTCACAAAAAGAAACCGACTTTAAAGCCATTACCAAATTTGCCGATCAGGATTATGTACCTGCTTATAAATTACACCTGATAGCCGGACGAAATCTGAAACCCGCCACCATGACAAGGGAGTTTTTAGTCAACGAATCATTGTTGAAAAACTTAGGGATAAAAAAACCGGAAGATATCCTGAATAAAGAAATAAGCATCTGGGATGACCTGATCAAATGCCCTGTTGTGGGTGTACTGAAAGATTTTAACGACCGGTCTTTCCGCCAGGAATTGGCACCACTGCTTATTACTACGGACAACGTAATGTACAACCAGGCCGGGATCAAGCTGTCGACTACAAACATGTCGGCCACACTGGAAGCCATTAAGAAGGTATGGGAGCAAACATTTCCAGATTTTGTTTATGAGTACAAATTCCTTGATGATAAAATCGCGGGCTTTTACAAGCAGGAAAATCAACTGGCCCAATTGTATAAAATCTTCGCGGCTATAGCGATATTTTTGAGCTGCCTTGGTTTGTATGGCTTAGCATCGTTTATGGCCGTACAGCGGATAAAAGAAGTTGGTATTCGTAAAGTATTAGGCGCTACGTCGGGCAGTATCGTTTATTTGTTTTCAAAAGAGTTTATCATACTCATTGCTATTGCCTTTGCCATTGCCACACCTATAGCCTGGTATTACATGCACCAATGGCTGCAGGATTATGTTTACCGCATCAAAATAAGCTGGTGGTTGTTTGCCGCAGGCGGATTTGCTGCAACATTTATTGCATTAGCTACCATAAGCTTCCAGGCTATAAAGGCCGCAAAAGCAAACCCGGTGAAAAGTTTACGGAGTGAATAAGGCGGGCGTATTAATATATAAATACATTGTTTAAACATCCATCCCCGGTAAGTTATCAGCCTTATTTTTTAATTTTAAGCACTTATAACTTCGGGGACTACAAAATGACGCTTAAAGCTACCTATACCTTATTTTTCTTTTTAGTATTTATTTCAGGTACCCCTCGCTGCTTTGCACAATCGGCATTTGATAAAGACTCTTTGATAGTCAGAGGCAAAGTCGTTTATATCACAGCATCTAAAAACTCCTACAGCATAAGCACCAACAAGGCGTTTCTACATTCGGGAGAAGAAAACAAAACACTAACAAACGATGCGGCGTATATCAATGGCGATTTTATTAACCGTGGGGAGTTTGCACGCAAATATATCAAAGCAATTTCGCGCCAGCGGTCCATAGCGCTCGCCCGCAACCCGGATATGACACTGCTGCTCCAGTTTAATACCGCCGGCCGTGTAGACGATGTGAAGTTTGTAATTGCAAAAAACGGCAGCCTCACCCCCGAGGATTTGATGGTAATAGACTCGGCCATTAAATCATCTGTACAAATTAAATTGCCTGCAAGTGTTAAACATGCCCATAAAATTGAACCATACACCTATCTGTTTGATTTTTTGCGGATGGCTGCTTACAAAACAGAATGGGTAGAAGGGATAGAGGAAGATACACTTCATACCGACTGGGTTAATAACGATATCAAATTAATTAACCAGGTTGTCGCATTAGATAAAAGTAATCCCCAGGCCATTGTCGATTTCTTCGCCCCACCGGTAGATAGTCGTCCCCGGCAAGATACTTTGGGTTTCGGATGGACGTATATATACACGGGCAAGGCAGCTGGATATATTTCGGTAACCCTTGAATATTATACACATAACGGCAAGGTTGTTAGTTATGCCCTTTCCTCGCAACTTCCCAACAGAAAAACGCTGGCAAACAAATATGATTCCTTACTTCGCAAAGCGCTGCCTGTTGATTCTGCTGACCGTTTATATTACAAATTCGGTGAAGATCGCATTTTCGCTCCCCTAAGCGATATTGCACATTCTGCTTATAAAAACCAGGCCATTCCACTTCAAATGCTGCAATATATGTCGCCCTTATCCGGTACTTTGTATGGTCATTATGGGGGGCTGCCGATAAGTCTTACCTCAAACCGGACGATGTTTAACGAAATCATCAAAAGATTGTCGCCCGATCAGATTGTAACTTTAATGTACAGCATCAATCCGACATCAAGATTAACGGCAATTGAATATTATTACCGTCATCCGGAACGCTTCAAGAACCATAAAACCATCGATAAATGGATAAAGACGGTTTACGCCGAAAAGCCAAAGATTGAAACAATACAAGGGTGCATCATTTCAGACCTAAACGCGGAAAGCGCGGTAAGCGGCTTCGCAAAGTGGCATGATCCTTTGGATGAATGATGCAGGCTCAGGCCAATACAACAATCTTACCATTAGCCGTATTGCTATCCATCAGGCGGTGAGCCTCAACAATATCTTCCAGGTTAAATACCTTGCCAATATTGAGTTTGTGGTTTGCATTTACATCTCAATTTGTATAGCTTTAGTTAACCAACCGTAAACTCAACCACATATGTTCCCTCATTTTAAAGAACGCATCAGCTTTGGCAGCCTTGAAATCAATTTTTTACTTGATGGCGATGATACCGATGGCTCGCTTGTACAATTTGAGCTTGTTGTTCCGCCCGGAGTAAAGGTACCGGCTCCCCATTTTCATGTTGAAGTAGATGAAACCCTATACATACTGGAAGGCACGCTTACACAATTAATTGGTACAGAAACCCGGGAGCTACAACCCGGCGACCATTGTTTTATAAAGCGAGGCACCATTCATGGTTTTAATAATGTTCATGACACTACGGCAAGAGCGCTCTGTACCCTTTCTCCCGCATCTATCGGCCCGGCTTATTTTCGTGAAATTGCAGAGGTGATCAATGCCGGAGGCCCGCCGGATATGCAAAAGGTACTTACCATTATGAAAAAGCATGGCCTTGAGCCGGTTAAACCGGCATAAGTTTAAACCAAATCACGACTTAAAATCGGCCGATATGGTAAACTCTTTCCATTTTTCCAATTCCGCGGTCATTGTTCCGAGCTTTTCAGACGCACGTTTATAAGCATCCTCGCCAAGATAAAGATGCAGCGGAGGTTCGTCCATATCTATTAAACTCATGATTATTTCTGATGCCTTTTCCGGGTCACCGGGTTGTTTCCCGTCAGCGGCAAGGTAACGTTGCTGGGCATTTTTAACGGCCTGGTATCCTTCTATATGACTTTCTGTAAAAGCCAATGAGCCTGTAGTCAGAAACCCGGTACGGAAACCCGAAGGTTCAACCACAGTTACCTTAATCCCAAACTCCTTAACGTCAAGCGCCAACACTTCCGAAAATGCGGCAATAGCTGCTTTGGTAGCCGAGTAAACCGACCAGCCCGGCGCGCCAACAAAACCGGCAACCGAACCAATATTGATAACATAACCGGAGCCTTGCCCCCGCATAACAGGAAGCACGGCTTTAGTTACATCAATAGCAGCCAGCACGTTTACATTAAATATATCACGGATCTTTTGTCCTTCAATTTCTTCAACCGTACCGGCCATGCCATAACCGGCATTATTTACCAGTACGTCAATTTGCCCAAATGCTTTAAGTGTTTCACGGATGGACTCTTCAATACAATCCGGGTTGCTTAAATCAACAGCCAATGGCAAAAACCTGTCTGTATCTATTAAACCAACCGCTTGTTTTAAGGTTTGCGCATTGCGTGATGTGGCTGCTACACGGTGGCCGTTATCCAATAATTTTTTCACCAAGGTACGTCCCAATCCCTGGGACGCCCCGGTTACATACCATACTTTTGTTGAGTTCATGGTTGAAACGTTTTAGGCATGAGCCATTCAGTCCGCATTTTTTAGCAGCCCATAAACTCACGCAGGTAATTATTTATAAACTTGTTTTTTTGCCAGGCGCAAGAATTTTAAGCTGCCCGCCAATGCCAAGCGCGTTGAATGATTGCTGCAGCATTTCTCCCGTTTCGGTATAATGCGACCAGCCCTCAAAGTGCACCGGTATAATGGTGGCGTCAGGAAAAGCAAACGCGGTGTCAATAGCGTCATTAGTACCCATGGTTACATTAAATGGCCCACGCGGTTTGGCCGCTCCCGCAAAAATGAACACATATCGAGGCTTAAATTTCTCCGCTACTTCTTTTATGCCATCATAAAAAACGGTGTCGCCTGTAAAATAGATCTGGAGCCCGGCAACAGTTACAATAAAACCCGTTACATCTCCGGTTAGCTTTTCACTTCCTGCGGGGCCATGCCTTGCAGGCGTTCCGGTAATCACTACGTCATCGTTTAAAGAGAGACTTTCCCATGGGGCCAGGCCAATGGTATTACCACCTAATCTTTCTGCCCCAATTTTTGTGGTTAATGTTTTAGATACCTGTTTCAGCAACTCCCTGCCTGCATTATCTAAATTATCGCCGTGCTGGTCGTGGCTTAGCAAAACCACATCTATCTTACCAATATCAGTAGTCACCGGGCCTTCTGTTTTGTGATATGCGGGTTTATCATTGATCATGAATTGCTCGCCGGCCGGGTCAAGTGTGGGGTCGGTCATGAGCCGTAGCCCGCCAATTTCTAAAATAACGGTCGGACCACCAATGTAGGTTACATTAACTTCGTTTTTCATGGGTTCATAATTTTGGTTGTATCTGTTATGATGGATTGCATCAGCTCTGCGGCTTTGGTATGTTTTAATATTGGAGCTATCTGTCCGCCCCAAAACAAAACCATATCTAACTTTTGCTGTTCAAGTGCTGCTTTGCGTAGCGGTGCCATAAAGGTTGTTTGCAATGGGAAAGGTAAAAAACCTGCTTCCTTACCTATCAGATCTTTAGCTACCCGGCTGGTGATACCGCGGCCAAGCCTGCCTGTAAACGCCCGTGACAGTGTAGTATATTTTGCCGCGTCAGAAAAAAGCATTTGACGGTGAACAGGAAGCGCACCCGATTCATCGCAGGCTAAAAAGGCTGTACCTATTTGCACTGCATCAGCACCCAGTGTCAGGGCTCCTGCTACTCCCCTGCCGTTGGCTATGCCTCCGGCGGCAATAACAGGCGTTTTAACTTTTTCCTTTATCAACTGAAGCAACACAAAAGTACCGGTAGTTGACGCTTCTGCCTGTGCAAGGAATGATGGCCTGTGACCACCCGCTTCAAAGCCCGAAGCTATGATCATATCTACACCACTTGCCTCCAATGCAATAGCTTCATCTAAGGTAGTAGCCGCGCCTACTGTAACTATGCCCAGCCTGCGGCATTGTTCCATCACATCGGCAGGTAGTGTGCCAAACATAAAGCTGAATACTTTGGGGCGCAGGTCGAGGATAGCCTGTAGTTGGTTTTCAAACCGTAGTTTAAAAGGCGCCGGTTTGTTAGGTAATGGGATTCCGGCTTCATCAAAATAAGGTTTAAACAGCTGTGCCGCATGTTCAAACTGCTCATCGGTAGCTTCGCCATTTGGCGCATCCGTTTCCGAAACCCATATATTGATATTGTATGGCTTGTTGGTTGCCGCCCTGATCTGCTTGTCTATCTCAACAATTTCAGGTCCGCTAAGAGTATAAGCCCCGTAGCCACCTAACCCTCCCGCGTTTGATACGGTTGATACCAACTCGACCGAGGATAAATTACCGCCAAAAGGCCCCTGCATAATCGGGTAATCAATACCCAGTATTTCTGTTGCTTTTGTGTTATACCACATGGCTTTAATATTATTTTGTTAAGTCGATAGTACTAAGTCGCAAGTCATGAGTCTGATTTTCCCTTTTTACTTGGAACTTACAACTTTAGACCAAAGAGATTAATTAGTATCGCTGATCATTTTATTTACGATGAGCCATTTACCGTTAAGTTTATGGAACGATAGAAACTCATGGTAGTTGAAATCGTACATTTTTACCTGTACTTCGGCAACCGCGATTGAATTTACTGCCTTAACAGAAATAATTTTCCCTTCAAATGGTTTGCCCGAATCTTTAGGACTCACCCTATTTTTTACGCCATCGAGGTAAACATCCAATGTTTTAGCGTAAGGCTCGCCTTTTACATCGCCAAAAAGCAAGGTACCGGCATTCATTACCTGGTTTAACAAATCCAAATTACCTTCATAAATCCCTTTGAAGTAATAATTTTCAAGCGCCTGTTCAATAGCTGCTTTAGCTTGATTGTTAGTTTCCATTTTGATGATAAATTAAAGCATTATGCCAGCCATTAAGCAAGGCATAATGCGGTTACTATAAATTTTTACACTTAATTTAAATTACGGCCAGCTGCTGTGCCGCCATCAACATTGATAATAGCGCCGGTAATAAAATTGCTTTTAGCAACCGAGTAAGCCATTTGAGCTATGTCTTCCACTTCGCCAACGCGGTTCAGCAAGTGTAGTCCTGCAGTTTGATCGGCATTATCGCCGTGCATTGGGGTACGGATAGTACCAGGAGCAATGGTATTTACCCTGATGTTATCTTTACCAAACTCACCAGCCAGTTGTATGGTAAGCGCATGTACCGCTCCTTTTGAAGCCATTTGCGCTGTAATAGGAACCCCACTAAGCGCGTGGTTAACCAATGGCGTGCCAATATTGATCACTACCCCATCGTGCTGTTTAATCATTTGCGGGATCACGGCCTGGGTGGTAAAATAGGTGCCTTTAAGATTGGTATCTAAAAAACGGTCAAGGTATGCTTCGTCAACCTCAAGGAATGGCCTGGTTTCAAAGATACCGGCGTTGTTCACTAAAACATCTACACTTCCAAATTTATCAATAGCTGTTTGGGCCAGCTTTTCGCCTGTTGCCTTATCGCTTACGTTTCCGGCAACTGCGGCAAGGTTATCACCTGCGCCAAGTTCCTGGTAAACTGCTTCCAGCTTATCGGCAGTTGTTGAGTTAATAACTACATTATCGCCCTTTTCTAAAAAATAACGGGCTATTTCTTTACCTATACCAGATGATGCACCGGTAACTATTATGGTTTGCTTTTTCATTGTCTTACTTTTTATCGGCAGTAATGCCTTTTTCTCTTAATACTGATACCTGTTCGCCGGCATAACCCCAATCATCCAGTTCAACTTCGCTAATCACCACATGGGTTAAGTGCGGATCTTTGTTCAGGGTATTGGTAATTAAATCGGTTACACCTTTTATTAAGGTCTGTTTCTGCTCGCGGGTAACACCTTCGCGGGTCAGTTCAATTTTTACGTATGGCATGGCTTTAGTTTTTAAGCTAAAGCTGTTGATTAAACAGCTTTAGCGGTTATGTTTACATTCAGATCAAAATCATTATAGATCAGGGTATCGCCCAGGTCTTTAAAAAAGTTTCCGGAACGGAACCGCATGCCGTATTTGGTACGATCAACTACAACCTTACCGGTTGCGCTTACAGTATCAGCGGTGGTGGTAACCTGCGCATCAAAACTTACGGGATGAGTAATTCCTTTTATAGTCAGGTTGCCGGTGATACGATAAGTATCATTGCTTTCTTTGCTGATAGCTGTAATTACAAACTGAGCTTCAGGGTAATTGTCAGAATTGAAGAAGTCGTCAGAAGCGAGGTGACCTGCAAACTGGGCGTTGGTAGCCGGATCAGTTACGTCAAGTATCTTGATAGAAGTGGTGTCGATAGTGAATTTACCGTCGGCTAATTGTCCATCGGCAAAATTTAAAGAGCCTTCTTTTATAGCGATGGTACCATTGTGTGCGCCTGTAACCTTCCGACCAACCCAGTCGATGTTACTTTTTGCGCTGATGATTTCAAATTTTTGAGTTTCCATTTTGTTTTGTCTTTAATGACAATACAAAGTTGGGGGCAAATAGCCTGGAAACTGTGTGACCTACATCACAATTGAAACGCCGCCTTATTTATGTGATCTACATCACATTTCATGAATGGTATAAACGGCTCAGCGTCTCCCTTGAAACACCTAAGTAAGAGGCTATTAGTTGTTTTGGAACTATATTATACAATGTTGGATATTGTGCCAGCAACTCTTCATAACGGTGTTTGGCATCGTTATTCATGAACGATAAAAGCCTTTTTTGCGTGGCCACGTAACCTTTATTGGTACGCCAGCGAAAGAAGTGCTCCCCTTCATGAATTTCCCTGCAAAGTTTTTCACGGTCCTTGCTGGTGAGGCAGAGCACTTCGGCATCAGTAATACAGTCTACGTTAACTGTAGCGCGCTCACCACTGTAAAGGGCGTTGTAGTCCGAAGCCCACCAGGTTGGCATGGCAAACTGCAGGATAAACATTTTCATATCATCGTTAATAAAAAACGATTTCAGATAGCCTGAAAGTACAAAATACTCACAGTCTACCTTATCACCCTCACCTATCATAGTCTGGCCTTTTTTAAAGGTTTTGTAGGTGAAATGCGAAAAGAAATAATCGAACTGTTCGTCGGTTAAAGTAATGGTTTTGCTTACGTGTTCTTTTAAAATTTCTTTAGGCTGCATGATATATAAAATAACTACAAAAACTCAAATTTGGACAAGGAAGTTAACGCTTAACTTTCTCGTTTATACGGCTTCCGCTTATTTTAGTTTCGCCATTGCAGAAATAGCAGGTACAATTGGTTTAAGTAAAATTAAGTCAATTATATGTTGTTGCAACATTACCGGCCATAAAAAATTTACTTTTACTATAGCATGAAAAAACTGAATGATATTTTGCTGCTGGGCGATGAACGCCTTTACCAGGTTTGTGATCCGGTAATGCAAAACGAACTCCCATTGTTAAATGGCTGGATAGCCGATATGCATAACGTAATGCAGGAGATCAGAGAGAAATACAACTTCGGGCGGGCTATTGCAGCGCCGCAGTTGGGTATCATGAAGCGGCTTGTTTACATGAATATCGACAAACCAGTTATTTTCATCAACCCCGAAATACAGGACGCCAGCGACGAACTTTTTGAACTTTGGGACGATTGTATGAGTTTTCCAAACCTGCTGGTTAAAGTTAAACGGCATAAAACCATCACAGTAAACTATCTTGACGAAAACTGGCAGCAGCAACAATGGGTAATGACCGATGCCCTGTCCGAACTAATGCAACACGAGCATGATCACTTAAACGGCATTTTATGCACTATGCGCGCCATCGATAGTATGTCGTTTAAATGGCGGCCATAATCTGATTCATGAAACAATTTATAGCACATATCACGGTAGTTGTCAGCAACTACGATGAAGCAATTCAATTTTACACGGAGAAATTGAATTTCGACTTAATTGAAGATACGCTGATCAATGAAAATAAAAGATGGGTTTTAGTAAGGCCGAAGGGTTCATCAGAATGCAGTTTGCTATTAGCAAAGGCTGTAGGAGAAGAACAACAACAGAGAGTAGGCCGGCAAACAGGCGGCCGCGTATTTCTTTTTTTAAGAACCGATGATTTCTGGCGCGACTACCATGCAATGCGGAACAGAAACATAGAGTTTGTACGTGAACCCAAGGCTGAATCATATGGCACAGTTGCCGTTTTTAAAGACCCCTTTGGTAATTTATGGGACTTGCTGGGTTGAGTTTACAATTACCGCTTTGTCGTTGAAAAGGGCCATATAAAAACTTGCAATTGGCATATAATTAAATAAAACTTAAAACACCTGTAACGTATAGGGGTAATACGTGGTCATAGTTGTATCACTATTAAAACCCCTTTTATGAAAAATTATATTTTACTTCTTCTGCTTGCCGGCCAAACCGCTGTTGCGGCCGCGCAGGATGGCGATAGCCGTTCATTATACCTCACCAGGTCATTAGCCAACGATGCCATTAACAGTGCAGTAGTACGCACATCGGCCGGTGGCATTGTAGTTAGCGGACAAGCCGGGCAGACACCGCGTGTTGAAGTTTATATTAAAGGCAATAATGGCAACGAACTTTCAAAAGAAGAGATCAAAAAACGCCTGGATAAAGATTACACCCTTGATATTTCGGTAACCGGGCATGAAGTTAAGGCCATAGCCAAAAGCAAACGCCAAAGCTTTTTTAACTGGAGAAGCTCATTGAGCATCTCGTTCCGCATTTATGTGCCACAGCAATGCTCAACCGATCTGGAAACCAGTGGCGGCGGTATTGGCCTGGACAATTTGAAAGGCAACGAGAAATTTAGCACCAGCGGCGGTGGTTTGCAGATAGACAGGCTCAATGGCATCATTCGCGGTAATACCTCGGGCGGCGGCATCCATGTTTCCAACTCGGGCGATGATATCTCATTAGAAACCAGCGGTGGCGGCATCGAGGCAAAAAACTGTAACGGAAAAATCAGGCTTGAAACCAGCGGCGGCGGCATCACTTTAGAAAACCTTAAAGGCACCATCAATGCCGAAACCAGCGGTGGCGGCGTTAACGGCAATAACATCACCGGCGAATTGATCACCAGCACATCAGGCGGCAGCATTGATCTTAAACGTATGGCGGCCAGTGTTAGCGCTGAAACAAGCGGTGGCGGATTGTACGCGCAAATGCTTAAAGTTGGTAAATACCTTAAACTGCAATCAAGCGCGGGCAATGTCGATATCGAGCTTCCTCAAAACCAGGGCTATGATCTTGACCTCAGGGGCGAAGGTGTATCTCCATCATCGGTTGCCAAATTTAACGGCCAATGGGAAAAAGAACGGGTTAACGGCAAATACAACGGCGGCGGCATCCCGGTTAAAGCCGAGGCATCCGGCGGTAGCGTTAATATTAAATTCAGATAATTCGATAACGCATAAAAGAAAGAAGCCCGGGTAAATTTACCCGGGCTTCTTTCTTTTTTATAATGCAATCTATTTAGTTGCGTTTTTCGAATTGTAGTCATTAAACGCGGCTACTATACCATCTGCTTCCTCCTGTTTAAAAGCGGTCTTTTTGGCCATTGCTACCATACGGGCAGCCAATCCTTTTTTAACGGGCTGATTTCCGTAGCTTCCACTTTTGTATTTCTCCAGCACCTCCGGCGTATCTTCAAAATATTTCTGAAGGTCATAATCAAAAGCATTTCGCAGTTTATCATTATCCTTCTGAGCCAAAATAAAATACCCGCGGATCAAAGCATCCTTTTTCTCTTTCTCTCTTCTTTCTATCTCTTCTTCGCTGGCTACATAAACGGCAACATCAGCGGGATATTCATAAAAACGATGTGCGGTGATCCGGCCAACAGCCAGCCGTTCCATCATATGGTCGTTAGTGCCCATACTTTTAAGTTGAAGGTTTTGCAGGTCAACATAATGCACTTTATCAAACAAACGGGTACCAACCACATAAAACTTCATATCATCGGCCTTGATCCGCTTTGGCTTTACATTTGGATCTTTAGCAAAAGCGACTGAATCTTTAACCCGGATATAGCGCTGATTATACCAGGGCTCGGCTTCGTTAAGGGCTATTACACCACCCACACGTGTGCCATCATTCATTATTACATAGCCTGGTTGGTAATCTTGCGCTTTACAGATAGAAATGCCAATAAATAATATAAATACTAATAAGGTGTAAGATTTTTTCATGTCATAAGGTTTATAAATCACTATAAAGCTACCAATTATTCACAAATACCCTACATCAATATTATTTAATAACATTGGCATAATAATGCCGGTTAGCTATTGGGAACGTTTCAACAATGCCAGTAAACCCAGTAACGGGCCTATAGCCAGCAGCATATAAATATATCGCGCGTTTTCAACCGTCCGTAAAGCGGTGATAAGTTGAATACTTACAATGGTAATAGCAAAGCCAATGCAATTAACAATAGTGAGCGCGGTACCTTTTAATTGCTGACCGGCATTTTGTGCAATTAGGGTTGAAAATAATGGAGAATCGGCAATAACAGCCATGCTCCAAACCAATAAAAACACAATCAATATCCACGCTGAACCGGCAAACAAAAACAGCGGCGATACTAAACAACATACACCGGAAATTGTCAATGCCATCGTGGCTACTTTCTTTACGCCGATATAGCCTGAAATGATCCCGCTGCCCACACAGGCAAACGCCCCAACGCCAATAATAAGAAAGGATAAGAGCGGAACGTTTAAATTAGCATCTGAGTAACGGCTATTATAAGCGCTTAGCATAACCGGCACAAAAGCCCAAAACGCATAAAGCTCCCACATGTGCCCGAAATATCCAAAAGCAGCAGACCTGAATTGCCTGTTGCCAAAATTTTTCAAAAAGGTGGCCGGGTTCAGTGCAGCGCCCGGTTTTCTTGCGGGGCCATCGGGCACAAGCAATACCATGGCACAACCGCCTAAGGCAGCCAATATTGAAGTTGATAATATTACGTAACGCCAGGGCAGTGCTGCCATCAGGCTTTTAAGCAAATGCGGAAACGACGTGCCTAATACCAAAGCACCCACCAAAAAACCCAAAGCTTTACCTAATCCCTGCGGATAATGATCGGAGGCGATCTTCATTCCCACAGGGTAAATCCCGGCCAGGAAAAAGCCTGTTGTATATCTCAACACCAAAATGATCGTGGCATCCGTTCCCGGCAAGCAGGCCAGGGCGTTAACAGCCGCTGCAATAAGCGCACAGGTAAAAAATACCCGCACAGGCGAAAACCTGTCGGCAATGCTCAGGATAGCAAAAACCAAGGTTCCGGTGATAAAGCCCAATTGAACGGCGCTTGTTAAATACGCCAGATAAGATGGTTCCAGCTGTAATTGTTTGGCGATATCGCCCATAACCGCGTTACCTGCAAACCATAATGAGGTGCAAAAAAATTGAGACAGTACAATTACCGGGAGGATACGTTTCATTGGGTTTTATCAAACGTTTTAACGCGTTGATTAAAGTGCACAATAATAGTTATAAACTGTGCTTTAAGAAAGCTGTCTTTTTTTCCGAATCTTCCATTTTGAGAGGGGGCGCCTACGGAGCCAATATCCGCTGTTTGTATTTTTTTTTACAGGGTACCCCTACGGGGTGACTAATCACAATTTTTAACTCCGTAGGAGTATCATGTTTATAGCAAACACCTATCGGATATTGGCTCCGTAGGTGCCTCCTATTATAGGAGCGATATCGTTCGCAATTTTATTTCCTATTGCGTTGTTTTCACAAAAAATGTATCTTGAATTTCCAAAACAAACCTAACCTCATCACCTATGGAAAAACAACAAATTATTGATCAGATAAAATGGATGATTGCCGATGGCAACGCGGACCATGAAATTGAAGCCTTGCTGGTTGGAGAGGGTGTTGCGCGGGCCGAAGCAAAATACACGCTGTCTGTAGTCAAAAACGAATTGTTTCCCGACGAATATCCAATAATCTTTGAACGTAAAAGCAACCGCAACTACCTGTGGGCCAGCTTGCTGATTGCTACCGCACTGGTATCATTACTGTTTTTTCACCCATGGCGTAAATCATCAGGCACTGCAGAAAGAGAAATAAACCCGGCCGATATGATCCAGCTTATGAAAGACGGGCCCGGTGTTTATACTACCGAGCTCAATAAGATCAATGCGGGCTGGACATTTAATCAGGAAAAGGACAGGTGGGAAAACAAAAAACGAAAAACAGCCATTGCTATCAGACTGGAACAACTCCTGTACATGTGCCCCGTATTGCATGACCATTCATTCCAGGATTATCTCGAAAATCACGAATTCAGGGATATCATTTATACTAAACCAGGCAGCAAGATATTCCAAAACGACGAATTCATGTTCACTATCCAAACCAACGCAGACTATACCATGATCTCGCTGGCTTACCGGTAATTTCCATCTCACTCCCTTCCGTATACCACATATTCCATCGATTGAAAAAAGCCTGAAATTCACTTTGAATTTTCCGGGTTGCCTGACAACAGGCATTTTACAAAACGCTAAAGTTTAAAACCTGTTAACCCTTTGTTAACAGAGCTGATTTGCGTACGGATAGCAAAAAGCTGAAAATCAACCCCAAACAACACATTTTAAAAAATCAACATCAATTTTAATTAATAGATAAGTTAACCCGGTATTTATTTCCCGATAATAAAACAACCGTTGCTTTGCAGCAATTTATCGCCCTCATATTCTCAACTTGGGCAACTATTAAAAGGGGTTTATCATTAATTAAAAACTATGGAAAAACATTACAGATCTATCTTAAGGCTATGCCACAGGTCGAGTAAAACGATTTGTCTTTTTATGCTGATGTTCATGGCCACATCAATGGCTTTCGCGCAGCAACGTACCATCAGAGGTACCGTTACCGACGAAACAAACTTACCGTTACCAGGGGTAGTGGTAACGGTTAAAAGTACAGGTAAAGCCACTTCAACCACAGCTAACGGTATTTATCAGGTTACAGTAAGCGGACCTGAAGACGTGATCAAATTTACTTTCTTAGGTTCATTACCAAAAGAAGTTATCGTTGGAGACAAAAAAGTTGTTAACGTTACCATGGTAACCGATACTAAACAACTTAAAGATGTTGTGGTTATTGGTTACGGTACCGCAAGCCGTAAAGACGTAACAGGCGCTATCACTTCTGTTAAAGCCGAAGATTTTAACGCCGGTGTATTAACCACTCCTGCCGAGTTATTACAAGGTAAGGTTGCAGGTTTGAACATCACCAAAAGCGGCGACCCTAACAAACAACCGGCTACTATATTAAGGGGGCCATCAACATTACGTGAAGGTGCTGCTCAACAGCCATTTTATGTAATTGACGGTGTACCGGGCGCTTCTATTGACCTTTTAGCTCCTGCCGATATCGAAAGCATCGACGTTCTGAAAGACGCTTCTTCAACTGCTATTTACGGTTCACGTGCGGCTAACGGTGTAATCATTGTTACCACCCGCAGGGCTAAAGCCGGCCAAACCCGTTTAACTTACAGTGCTTACGCTGCTGTTGAAAACGTATCAAAAAACATCGACGTGCTTACAGGCGATGAACTGCGTAAATATTTAACTGACAATGGCGTGCCTAAATTAAGCGCGGCCGATGATGACGGTTCAAATACCAACTGGCAAAAACTGGCCGAAAGAACCGGTTACTCTCAAAACCATAACCTTTCATATGGTGGCGCGGGCACTAACTCAGAGTACGGCGCAAGCGTAAACTACATGAAAAACAATGGTATCCTGAACAATACCAGCCTTGAGCGTACTATCTACAAAGGCTATATCAACCAGCGCTTTTTTAATGATCGTTTAAAGTTAGGTATCACCCTTACTAACAGTGCTACCAAAAACAACGACATTTTCCAAAGCCAGGTATTATCAGGTATCTTATTTTACCTGCCAACGGTTGGCCCGTATAACGCAGATGGCACCTATAAAGAAAACTACAGCCGTACAGGTAGTGGACCTTTAAACCCGTTGTCATTGATCAATAACAACTTTACCAGGACGGAGAATAACAAAACCCTGATCAATGGTTTTGCATCTCTCGACATCTTGAAAGGCTTAAAGTTCACCGTATCCGGATCAACCCAAAAAGAGCAAAATAACGTTAACACCTACTCTACCAGCCAATCTGGTATTTATGTTAATGCCGGTGGTGTAGCTGTACGTAGCGCTTACACCAACACCAGCAACGTTGTTGAGGCTTACTTTAATTATGATCGCGTATTTGGTAAACACTCACTGAAATTATTAGGTGGTTACTCTTACCAGCAGGATCGTAATAACGACGGTTTTGGCGTACAAACACAAGGCTTTTCAAACGATGCCTTAACTTACAACTACCTGGCGCTTTCAAACCCAACCCAGTTATCACAGATAGTATTTAACCCTGCCTATATCTCAACATTGAGGTTCGTATCGTTCTACGCTCGTGCCCAGTATGAGTTTTCAGATAAATACCTGTTACAAGCTTCATTAAGGGAAGACGGTTCATCAGCATTTGGTATCAACCAACGTCACGGTTACTTCCCTGCAGCTTCTGCCGGCTGGAAAATCATCAACGAAGATTTCATGAAATCAATTCCTGTAATCAGCGACCTGAAATTAAGGGCCGGTTACGGTGTATCTGGTAACAGCTTAGGTTTTGATGCCTTTACTGCACGTTTAATTTATGGTGTGCCTCCGGGTGGTGGTAAATTCCTGAGCAATGGTAACATTGTAAACCCTATTGGCCCGGTACGTAACGATAACCCTGACCTGAAATGGGAAAGTACTGCTACTACCAACATCGGTTTGGATTTTGGTTTGTTCAACAACCGTTTAACCGGTTCGGTAGATTATTATATCAAGAAAACATCTGACCTGATCTATACCTACCCAGTATCAACCACACTTTACTTCTATCCTTTTTACACTGCTAACGTAGGTAAAATTAAAAACAGCGGTATCGAGGTTGTTTTAAACGCTGTACCGGTAAAATCACAAGCCTTTACATGGCGCACTTCATTCAACGTTTCGCATAACAAAAACGTAGTTGAAAGCTTATCAAACAGCCAGTTCGGCCTTAACTTTATCCAAACGGCACAGTTAGGTGGTAAAGGCCAGTCAGGTAACTACAGTCAGATCATTCAGCCAGGCTATGCTATCGGTACGTTTGACTTATGGCATTACCTGGGCAAAAACGGTAACGGTGTAAGTACCTATGAAAAAGCAGATGGCTCAACAACAGCTACACAGCCGCTTACTACTGATCAGTTTATTAAATACGACGCGCAGCCTAAGCTGATCTACGGCTGGAGCAACAGTTTCTTCTACAAAGGTTTCGACTTAAACTTCCTGGTTCGTGGTGTTTATGGTAACAAGGTATTGAATGCAACCCTTGCTTCATTGAACAACCCTGCCGATTCAAAACTGCAGAATATCCCGAGGTTTACCTTAGGCGAATCATTTAAGGATATCAACGCTTACCTGATCTCTGATCGTTTCCTTGAAAGCGGCTCATACCTGCGTTTGGATAACGCTACTTTAGGTTACACCATTAAACCGCATATCCAGGCTATCAAAAGCCTGCGTTTTTATGCTTCGGGCAATAACATTTTCATCATTACCAAATACCGTGGTGTTGATCCCGAAGTTAACATCGGCGGCTTAACCCCGGGTATCGATAACCGCGATTACTATCCTAAAACACGCACGTTCAGCTTAGGTATAACTGCACAATTCTAATAAACCTCAGAAAGACAAAAGATGAAAAAGATATTTTTAGCATGTGCCGCTTTCGCTACCATGATCGGCACATATTCATGTACAAAATTAGATGTACCTGTTGAGTCACAATACGTAACATCAAACTTCCCGGTTACCGATGCCGATTATACCGCATTGCTGGGTACTATTTACTCAAACCTTTCGTCAAGCTATGCCGTACCTTACTGGCGTATGCAGGATATGTCTACAGATGAGGCTATCCTACCTGCCCGCGATGGTAACTTTGACGATGGTGGCCAGTACCGCCAGTTACACTACCACAGCTGGACCTTTGACCATCCAAACGTTATCAGCGTATGGCAATGGGGTTTCGGTGGTATCAATACCTGTAACCGTATCATCAGCGTTATTAACGCGTCGTCATCATCAGCGGCTAAAAAAGCTTCGTCTGTTGCCGAAGTTAAAGCCATGCGCGCCCTGTACCTTTATTTCATGATGGATTTGTATGGCAACGTGCCAATCATTACCGATTTCCCGGTAACTACACAACCAGCCAATCAGCCACGTGCTAAAGTGTACGAGTTTATCGAAAGCGAGCTTAAAACCGTTTTACCTTTATTGCCAGCTAAAAGCAGCAACGCGGCAACAAACGTAGGTCAATACGGTCGCCCAACTAAAGGTATGGTGTTTGCCCTGCTTGCAAAAATGTACCTTAACTCTGGTGTTTATATCGGTACTAACCGTTACCAGGAAACCGTTGCCATGTGCGATAGCGTGCAGACTAACACCAACTATTTCCTTGACGCTAAGTTCCGTGATATATTTTTGCCGACAAACGGTCCGCAAATCAATGAAACTATCTTCGCGGTTCCTTATGACCAGCAGATTCCGGGTAACCAGTTCACCCGTTTTGGTTTCTTTTATTACCTGGCACAGGCTTACGGATTTAACGTAGGTTTAAGTATCGCTATGAGTACTACGCCTGAATTCTATAACCGTTTTAACATTCCTGGCGATGACCGTACCAAAACATGGTTAGCAGGTCCGCAATATTACCCAGATGGCAACGGCGGCTTTACCAGTCAGCCTGTTTACTATCCTACCGGCACCGCAGGCGTTCCGGCTAACACACAGATCAACATTAAACCCGATCTTATACTTACCGGTTTAAAACCAATGGACTTAGGTAACGATGTACTTAACGCACAATCAGAAGGTGTACGTTCAATTAAATACTACCCGGATGTTAACATTATCCAGGCAACCCGTTTAAACAGTAACGACGTACCTGTATTCCGTTTGGCTGATATTTACCTGATGAAAGCCGAAGCTATTTTACGTGGTGCCGCTCCTACTACCATCAACGGTGATGCGCAAACTCCGCTTACTTTGGTAAACAAACTGCGTACCCGTGCCCACGCACAGGCTGCTACCTCAATTGACCTGGATGGTTTATTGGACGAGCGTGCACGTGAGCTTTCATGGGAAGCATGGCGTCGTAATGACCTGATCCGTTACGGTTTATTCGAGAAAGAATATCCGCTGCCGGTTATGGGTGGCAAAACCGATGATCTGAAAATGAACACCGACCCAACCCGCAGGTTATACCCAATTCCTTCAACCGAATTAAAAACTAACCCTAACCTGAAACAAAACCCGGGTTATTAATCATTAACATTTTTTATAAAGCGCAAAAGGGAATCCTTTTGCGCTTTATTTCGTTAAACCAATAATATTTCTATCAAAATGAAATTTACAGGCGGATTAATCGCAGGCATTGTTCTTTCAGCATCAGCGTTATTGAACAACCCCGACGATCAGAAAATGAACCACTTCCAGGTGATAGGATCGCACAATAGCTACAAACAGGCTATAAACCCAAAGCTGTTCCGTTTTTTGCAGCAGCGCGATTCGGTTGGCATGAGCAAGATAGATTATGAGCACATCAGTCTTAGCGATCAACTTAACTTAGGTTTGAACGCTTTGGAGATTGATGTTTATGCCGATCCTAAAGGCGGCAAATACGCTCATCCAAAAGGATTAGACTGGGTACCGGGCCAACCGGCATTTGATACCCAAGGCGTAATGAAGGAGCCAGGCTTTAAGGTTTTTCATATTGAGGATATCGACTTCCGCAGCAATTGCGCTACTTTTAAGCTTTGCCTGCAGGAGTTGAAAAAATGGAGCGATGAGCATCCAAACCATAACCCCATCTACATTACCATGAATGCCAAGGACGAGGCGCCGGATAAACCCGGATTTACTGTTCCTGAAAAATTTACCGCTCAAACCTTTGCCGATTTAGACAAAGAAATTTTGACCTACCTTGGCAAACAGTATTTAATTACTCCTGATGATGTGCGCGGCTCATACAAAACCCTTGAAGCCGCGGTACTGCACAATAACTGGCCAACACTAAAAGCAGCCAAGGGCAAATTCATCTTTATCCTTGACGAAAAAGGCGAAAAAAGAGCGACTTACATAGCCGGTCACCCTTCATTAAAAGGCCGTGTATTATTTGCCGACGCGTTGCCCGGAACTCCGGAAGCAGCCATCCATATTATGAATGATGCTAAAAAAGACCTGATAGCTATTCAAAAATTGGTGAAGAAAGGCTACATCATCCGTACCCGTGCCGATTCTGATACGCAGGAAGCCCGTGCTAATGACATGAGTTCATTTGAAGCGGCACAAAAATCCGGCGCACAGATCATCAGTACCGATTATTATAAAAAAAGCACCCATTTTAATTCTGATTATGTGATCAGCTTTAATGGCGGTACATATTTTAAACCCGATCCACTGTTTCAAACCAGATCACAAGGTTCTGTTGGAAATTGATCCATACAAAACGCAAAAAGAAAAGGCCTGTAATCAATTACAGGCCTTTTCTTTTTATGTGATATTAAACTGTAACGGTACTTGTTGTAGGGTCGATAACGGCTTTAACCTCCGCAATACTGGTTACCGGGAAGCCGCCTTTCATGGCGTGTTCGCGAATAACATCTTCGCTTTCGGCAATGTGGATGCAGTAGATCTTATCGGCAGTAACAAACGACTGGATCCAATGGTATGGCTTGCCCAGGTCATTTACAACCGAACATGATGTTTGTGAAATGGCCTGTAATTCTTCGGGCGAAAGGTTACCCGCACCAGGCAACTCCCGTTCAATAACAAATTTTTTCATGACACATAATTTAAGGGTTAGTATTGATTTGATTAGGAAGGGATGGTCAAGGGCCATCGATAAAACGGTGTCAAAAAACACTTATAAAGTTATGTAAATCATATATATTATAAAAATCTCCTTACAAAACATTTGTGATTATTTCAACCTCACACAGATGTTACAATATCCTTTAACACTAAAACAGTACCTTTATAATCAACCCTTTACATCTATTTAAACCCAGGTTACCTATTTAGTCCGGTTTGCATTTACTAACCAGCCGGCGCACACCAATTTCTACCATTGTTCAACTCAATTATGCGTTTGCAACACATCTATATCAGCTATATAAAAAGCTATTTGTTTTTTTTGACAATGCCGTTTTTAGCGGGTTTAATCTCGTCATGCGGCGGTTCATCACACCAGGATATGATAGATATTCTTCATAACGAGAGTAAACGAACCTTTAGCAGGCTGAATGCAAATTGCCCGGAAGCTCAGTTACTGCATTGCGATTCGGACCTGCATACGGTTACAGACCAGGGTAATATCAATTTCCTGAATTATGCGAAGGCTTCGTTGTTAGTAAGGGTTGGCCAGGAAGAAAAGGCGGTATCTATATATCAAAATCTGCTGGACAGGATGGATCCCGAAGTGAGCAAGCAAATGCTGCCCGAAGTGGCCATAGCCTATATGCGTGTTGGGGAGCGCAATAATTGTATGCTTAACCATACCGGCTCATCGTGTGTATTTCCTATCCGGGGCGAAGGTGTACATGTAATTAAAACAGGATCAACCAAAGCCATCGAAATTTATGAACAGATCTTGAAAAAAAACCCCGGTGATCTGGAATCAAGATGGCTGCTGAATATAGCGTTTATGACTTTGGGTAAATATCCGCAGGAAGTACCTCACGACCTCCTTATTCCTAACCTAAACATTGATACCGGCTTTAAAGTAAAACCATTTGTTGATGCAGGCCCCAGTCTTAACTTAAGTGTTAATAACAAAGCAGGCGGCGTTATTGCGGATGATTTTAATGGTGATGGCTATATTGACCTCATAACATCGGGTATGGGCTTTGATGATGCTATGCATTACTTCAGAAACAATAAGGATGGCACATTTACTGATATTGCGGAAACCGCCGGACTGAAAGGCATAACCGGCGGCTTAAACATTCAACAAACCGATTATAATAACGATGGCAAACCCGATATTTTTGTTTTGCGGGGAGCCTGGCTTGATAAGGGCTTTGGCAACCAGCCAAGTTCCCTGCTTCGTAATAACGGCGACGGCACTTTTACAGATGTAACCATACCAAGCGGCCTGCTCTTTTATCACTCCACTCAAACCGCTACCTGGGCCGATTTTAACAACGATGGATGGCTGGATGTTTTTATAGGCTACGAAAGCAAAACGCCCGATGACATTGAAAAATGCGCCCTATACATCAATAACCATGGCGAGGGTTTTGTAAACGTGGCTGAACAGGCCCATTGTGATGTGGTTGGTTTTGTAAAAGGCGTTACCTCCGGCGACTATGATAACGACGGTAAACCTGATATTTTTGTATCCTGCATCGACGGAAAAAAATTCCTGCTGCACAACACAACACAGCCCGGAAAAAATGTAAATTTTGAAAACGTGACCGACAAGGCCGGTTTTGCAAATAATACAAACCCAACCTTTGGCAGCTGGTTTTTTGACTACAATAACGATGGTTACCTTGACCTGGTAGCCTGTAATTTCAACTTTAAAAGCTATACCACCACATTAGGTTACTTTGCCGCTTCCGAAGCCCTCGGTAAACCTGTAAAAGGAGCCGGCAACATCTTTCTGTTCCGAAATAACAAGAACGGCACTTTTACCGATATAACCGACCAGGCCGGGCTAACCAGGGTAGTATTTGCCATGGGCTGCAACTTTGGCGATATTGATAACGATGGCTATCCCGATATGTATTTCGGCACCGGCAACCCCGATTTCCGTTCGCTGGTGCCCAACAAATTGTTTCGTAATATGAGTGGGAAACGTTTTTCTGATGTAACTACATCGGCCCGGGTTGGCAACCTGCAAAAAGGTCATGGCATTGCCTTCGCCGACTTCAGGAACGTTGGCAAACAAGACATTTATGCCGAAATGGGCGGAACTTATAACGGCGACTCGTACGCTAACCCGTTGTATGTAAATCCAGGCCAAAACAACAATAACTGGATCAGCTTAAAGCTGGAGGGTACCAAAGCCAACAAAGCAGCTATTGGCAGTCACATTAAACTAACATTTATGGAGAACGGCGTGAAACGCAGCGTTTACAAGGATGTAAACTCCGGCGGTAGTTTTGGCTCATCGCCCCTTCGGCAGGAAATAGGGATAGGCCAGGCCAAATCAATTGCCGAGATAGAGATAAAATGGGCTGGAACCGCGGAAAAGCAATATTTCAGAAATATAGCACCCAACCAGTTTTTACAAATTACCGAGGGTAATAACGTGCCGCGACCAACTAAATTGAAATCGCTTGAATTTAAAATCAAAGCAGGAACAACAGTTTGTTTGCCGGTATCTTTAACAACACAGGTTAAAACTAATTAATATATTAGTTACCATGAACTTTCTTAAAAAGCTGTTTAAAAAACCTCAACCATCAAATACTCCACAAATAAAACTGGCAATGGTTCTAATACCTGATATCCGTTCTTTTTCTTTTGATGAATTTATTGATACCCTCCGTACCAACCTAATCATAAACGAATCTGAAAGCAGCCAGGAGACAGGTTCATTTAAAGTTGACGATGAACAGTTTTTTATATCGTTAATGCCTTTTGCCATTCCTGCTGAAGATATTGAAAACACGGCCATGTACGCCTATAACTGGCCAACAGCAGTTCAGGACCTTAAAGATTATCAGGCCCATATTATCGTAGCCCTATCATCAACCAATAACGATCATATTAAACATTTTCGCCTGGTTACCCTGGTTACTAACAGCCTTCTTAAAACTACTGATGCAATAGGCGTTTACGACGGTACGCAATCATTACTAATACCCAAAAACGATTATTTGGTAAATGCTGCCGCTATGAGTGCCTCGGACCTGCCCCTAAGTATTTGGATTTACTTCGGGTTAAGAAAAGCAGACAATAAAAACAGCGGTTACACTTACGGACTTAAGGCTTTTGGATTAAATGAGATAGAGATAATTGACTCCGACCACTCGTTTAAGGATATTCATGAGTTGTTATACAATGTATCTCATTATTTGCTTATGAGCGGCATAAAACTCAATGCAGGCGAAACAGTTGGAGGTTCGGAAAATGAAAAGATCAGAGTTGATTTCTCCAAAGCAGTATTGGTAGAGGGGGATAGTTATAAGTTGATCTACTAATCTGCTTTACCCAGTAGGTTGTTCTGCTGTTGACGTTTCAAGCTTCATTTTTTACTATATTTAGCAAGCATGAGCCCTGTTTTCAAAACCATTATCACATACAGTATAATTGAAGCTGTGTTACTATCAGCAACACTCTACCTTCTTTATTTATCCGACTTTAATATTCCCGAATATATTCCGCTTACCCCAATAACGACAAGCAGCGTAATATTCAGCACTATTTTAATAGGAATGTGCATTGGTACCGAAAAACGGATGCTTCGTCTTCAACCTGATTTGAGCATGGTAAAACTCACACTTTATGGCACAGCAACGGGATGCTTGGCAGAATTAACATACCAGGGTTTACGCTATTCACTCATCCCTTCCAATAGGCTCAACAACTTCTTCGCCGGCATGCTGGTTATCGCTGTCACTATCACTATAATTTCCTGGTTAACGGCTTTTCAATTAAAAACCAGGCAGACCAGAATGCTTATCTTTTATATTATCATTATTTGCTTATTAGCAAGGACATTACAACACTTCCCGGCATTTATTCAACAAACAACTTAAGTAAAACTATTGCTGACATTAAGCTGTCTGAAGCCAGAGACTTCGAACTGTCGTTATATTCCTTTAGATAATGTTTAAGGGTTACTGAGATATAATCGCCAACTCGCCGAAAAACTAATTGGGTTGGACGTAATACTATTTTAAAATAAACATTAGTTCTTAGCGATCAAATCATTAGAAAAAATCAAACTACCAGAGCACAGGCAATAATGACGTACAATTATTACCGCTGGTATCGCCGCCATACCTGCAGCCATTTTTTATTATTAGGATAATGCCTGTGTTTGGTCATGTTGTTGAACAACAAGGCTATCAATAACAGGATCATTGCACCTGAAAACACGGGACTAAATACATACATATAACCCAGCGCTTTTATTTTTTCAGAGCCGATATTGGCGATCAAAGCTGTGGCTCCGCCCGGCGGATGAAGGGTTCTGGTAATCTGCATCAATACTATTGATATCGACACTGAAAGTGCTGCGGCCAGCCATAATTCGTTAGGAACGAGTTTGTGTATCGTAACACCAACCAGGGCACAAAGCACGTGCCCGCCTACCAGGTTGCGTGGCTGTGCCAGTGGACTATTAATCACGCCATAAATCAATACCGAAGAAGCCCCAAACGAGCCGATCAGGAAAAGATTATCTGAAGCAGTAAAGTATTTGCTGTTTAGCAAGCCAATTAGCGCAATGCCCGAAAACGAGCTGATAAATGTCCAGAAGTGTTCCCTGAAATCAACAAGGGTTTCTTTGTAAACAATGTACTTTGCTGTGCGTATGTGCCTGTGTATCCTTCTTCTCATATTATCATCGGTTTTAGCCGATAGTTTGTTCTTCTTATTTTAAAACAGGCAGTTCTTTAGCCTGTTTAATGTGCTGTCCGAAGTCTGTGACTTCGGACGACTATGCTTGTAGTCTTTGACTACATGTAGTTACAAACTACATCCATAGCTAATTCGAAGTCAGAGACTTCGAACAGCAGTATCTGCAACGATTTTAACCAATACTTGATTCTTCTTCTGTTAAAACGGGCGGTTCTTCCAAACGTTTAACCAATTTCTTACCGGCATGCTCGGTAGCAAATGAAGCTACCACACAGGTCACCAGGATTAGGATAATGGTGCCGTTCAAAATATTATCGTCTATGATCTGTGCCTTAAAGCCAACCAGTATAATGGCCAGTGTAGCGGCGGCATGGGCACTGCTTAGGCCAAATATTAGCGTACGCTGTGTCGCCGAATATTTGAATATTTTTTGGGTAGATAGTGCCGCCAGCCATTTCCCTAACAAAGCGCCGAGCGTAAGGCTCAGGGCTACAATAGTAGCCTGCGGACCACGCGTAAGTACCCGCAGATCAACCAGCATACCCACACTGATGAGGAAGAATGGAATAAATATGGCATTACCTACAAAATCAATCCGGTGCATTAATTGCTGCGATTGCTGTACCGCCTTGTTCAGCGCCAGCCCGGCCACAAAGGCACCGATAATAGGTTCAACCCCGGCCAGCTGCGAAAGAAAGGCCGACAGGAACACGATAAACAGCACAAATACATAAGGCAATGTTTTGCTGTCGCGATAGCGGTTAAAGAACCAACGCGCCAGTGGCGGTATCAGCACAAACATGATAAAGGCGAAAATCGACAGCGAGATCATCAGCTGCAGCCAGAAGCTGAAACCCAGCCCGCCATTTTTAGCACCCATAATTACCGGCAATAATATTAGTACGGCGGTATCGGTGAGGATAGTACCACCAACGCTAATGGCCACGGCCTCATTTTTAGCCATACCATATTTGCTCACAATAGGATAAGCCACCAGCGTATGCGTAGCAAACATACTCGCTGTTAATGCCGATGTTATCAGCGGATAACCCAGCAGGTAATAACATATCGGGAAGCCAATAAGTATAGGAATACAAAAAGTAAAAAAGCCGAATACCAGGCTGCGATGTTTCTTCTGTTTAAACTCATTCAGGTCGAGTTCAACCCCTGCAATGAACATGATGTACAGCAAGCCTATGGTAGAGAACAAGTCAATAGCCGAATTTTTCTTGAGCAGGTTTAACCCGTGCGGACCAATTGCTATCCCTGCCAAAATAAAACCCACTATGCCCGGAAACCTGAACTTGCCCATAATAATAGGAGCAAGTAAAATGATCAAAAGTATCAGCGAGAAAACGAGTACCGGGTTACTAAACGGCAATTCAAACTGCTGCGTTAACCGGCCCAGGATATCGGCATTATGCATGCCGCAAAGTTAGCACATAATCACTTACTTTCTTTTATCGATGAATTTAACCGGCTTACGTACCGCCTCAGGGAATTGTAATTTCTGCATTTCATCGTGTTTTAAATAAGTGATGTGCGGGCTCACCCTCAGTCGGGCCTGTAAATTTGCACGGATCTTCCGGTCGCACTCATCGGTGTAGTTTAGTGGCAACAGATGCAGTAGCACTTCATCCATTCCTATTTCGTTAGAGTATACTTCGGCTACAAAATCTTTGATCTCTTCCATACCATTCAGCAGATCGAACAATGCCGGCGGGTAAAGGGTTGTCCCTTTAAATTTGATCATTTGTTTTTTACGACCAACGATGGATGACAGCCTGATGCTTGTACGACCGCAGGTACAGGGCTCGTCAAAATAATGGCAGATGTCGCCGGTTTTGTACCGCAATAATGGCATGCCCTCCACGCCAAGCGTAGTAATGGTCACCTCGCCCGATTCGCCGGGAGCAACCGGATTATTATGCTCATCCAATACTTCCACTATTAACAGCTCGGGTTGGTGATGCCCGCCCCTGCCCTCGCCGCACTCGGTAAAAGCGGTTTGCATTTCGGTAGAGGCATAGGTTGAATACAATTTGATATTCCAGGCCTCGGTTATTTTTTGGCCGAGGATATTCAGGCTAAAATCGGTATTGCGGATGTTTTCACCAATACAAACCGCCTTTTTAACCGACGAAGCACTGATATCGATATTGTGCTCCTGCGCAAACTGGATCAGCTTTAAAATGAATGATGGCACGGCTACAATAGCCGTAGGTTTCAGCCTTAAAATGGTTTCCCACTGCAATGAGGGCACGCCCGGCCCCAGCCTTATAATACCGGCGCCTATCTTACGGATTCCCGAGTAATAAGCCATTCCAGCCATAAACTGCCTGTCGAGCGTGAGCATCAACTGGTACAAATCGGCAGGCGAACCATCGGCACAGGTGAAAGAATTATATTCATTATAAGCCAACCGTTCCAAATCATTTTCGGTAAGCGCTATAGTTACCGGGCTACCCAACGTGCCTGATGTAGAACTGTACTCAATGATCCTCCCCTTATCCACGCATAAAAAATCATCGTTATGCTTTTGCAAATCTTCTTTGGTCGTTGTCGGGATCAGCCGCAGATCACCAAGCGTTTTGATCTGGCTGATATCTATATCATGCTTAACAAAAAGGTCTTTATAAAACGGCGAATTCTGACTGAGGTAAGCCAGCAATTCCTGCAATTTTTGCTCTTGTATTTCAACAACCTCATGTTTGGGTTGGTATGCTAATGATTTAGGTGGATATGCTATCACTTTTCGATAATTACCACGGCTGATGCCATTGTTTTTAAATGGGTTAATGATACGGATATTTTAAGCGGGCCCTCACGATTGATTACTACGGCACTTTCACCAATGGCTTCAAGATATGGCTTGCCGTTTGCATCATTGCTGATCTCAATTTCGTTAAAGGCGGTATCTTTTAGCCAGCCTGTGCCTAAGGCTTTAAAAAAAGCCTCCTTAGCGGCAAAGCGGGCTGCGTAGTGCTGATACTTGTTGGCTTTACTCTCGCAATAAGCAATCTCCCTTGCCGAAAAAACCAGCTCACGAAAGCCCTGTTCTTTGGCAATGCTGCTTTGCACACGCTCCACTTCTATCATATCAATACCTACTCCTGCTACCGTCATGAACTTATCTTTTTAGTACATTTTTCAATTTGCTTTTTAATATAGTTTTCCTCGTTTACAGTGGCAATCACTTTGGTTAAAGCCGTTTTATAGTAACCGAGTGCTTTTTTATAATCGTTGTGCTTAAACGAGTAGTCACCGGCTATTACATACGCATGGTAAAACTGCGGGTTGCTGGCTACCACACTATCGGGGCTAATTTCGCCGCCATCAAAAGCTTTTTGTTTCAGCGTACGGAAAGTTATGAAATCATGATAAGCCATGGTGTTTAAAAACGGGTCCGGTTTAATGGTTAGGGCGCTGTCGATAACTTCATGATCGGCTTGCATGCCTTTCATGGCAAAAATCTTTTTCAGATCGTAAGCTACAAATTGGCCCAATTGCCATGGCGAAGTGGATACCCAAACCAACAGCTTCTGCGGCTCAAACACTACCGAATGGTGCGCGATCAGCTGGTTCAACGCTTTCTCGTTCCCCATGCCAATATCTTCGCCGTGTAAACCCTGGCGGTCACGTAAAATATCAACCGTTTTTTGCACGGTGTTTTTGCCCTCGGCGTTTAGCAGTTCCATTAAGCGCTGATAACGGTACGGCGAGGCGCTGTTGCTTAGCTGTACCAGGTTTTCTTTTGAATGTGCCAGTCCCTTGCTTTGAAAATGGTTGGCGCAAACGATATAGTTTTGGTGCGGGTCATACACATCCAGCGTATCGGGCGTTTTTTCGATCACCACCGCTTTATTATCCTCTGCCGAGGCTACCAGGAATGATTCGGACACAAACATCTTGCGCTTTTTCGCTATCGCGATGGCTTCGTTAATGTTTTGAGCGTATTGCAATATCTCACGGGCCACTAACGATACCGGCGTGGCCGAACCTGAGGGGATATTGGTTTTATCGGCATTGATGGTAACGCTCAGGCCCTTTTCGTTCATGCCCGACACCGCGCCCACGAAGCCGCCCCAGGTTATGGTCATGAATTTATACCCTTCAGACGGGTTGAAGAAAGCCACTATTTTATCGTGCGCAAAATTATCGCCCACATAAAAATCAAAATTGCGGCCTACAATCATGGTGCCGTCGGCCGAGCGATCATTCCAGGTACCAAAGGAGGTACAGCCCACCAAGGCCATGCTCTGCAAAGCGTGCCCGATATCATGCGCGGCATGGTAATTCAATATCCGCTGATAATTGGAACCTATGTACTGGTATTTATCCGATGCTGATTTAGAGATGCCGTAAATCTCCTCTTTATATTCTTCGCTCACATTCTTGGCCAGATCGCGGTTAAACCAGGCGATAAAATACTTCAGGAATGACAGGTAAGATTTTGAAGGGATGATCTTGTTGATCTGATCGGTAAAGTAAACTTCCTGGTTAACCACCAGTTCTTTGCTCAGCTTACCGTTTATTACACCGCGTTCAAAAGGTTTTCCCTCCACATACATCTCAAACAAACCGCTCTTGCTTTTCCTGAACCAGTTGTTATTGATAGTGTAAAAACCAGGTGAAGGTTGCTTACGCTGTAATTGCAGACTGCTCAAATCAGCAGGTTTTGGGGGATAATCAATAGCTACACAATACAGGTAGATAAAGCCAATAAGCAGCAGCCCCACAAACACCAGGCCTGTGTAAAGCAACCCTTTCCCAAACCGCTTCCAGCTGAATTTCCTGTTACGCATTTCTTATTTTATCTATCAGATCATCATTACCCAACAAAGCACAACAGGTTACTATCCCGCTCATGGCAGCACCCAAAATGCCATGTAAATTAAGATTTTGGCCCGTGAAGTACAAATTAGGCAATTTGGTACGCGGCGAAATAAACGTTTTAAGCGGGTGTTTATAATCTTTGGCAATGCCGTAAAGGGAGCCATCGTCATTGCCAATATAGTCACGATATGAAAGCGGTGTGGCGGTATAGTATGAATAGATCTTATCCCTTAAACCCGGAAATTTCAGTTCCACATCGTCCAGTAAAACTTCGGCTTTGCGCTTTTTAAATTGCTCGTAGGTTTCGCCCCGGTAAGCTTCATCAGATACGGTATTAAAAGTATCCTCCCAGGGCTTTACTTCCTCATAGCGCATATAGGCCAGGATGGTCATGCCATCGGCGTATTCCTTGTTTTTTGATGATGGCGTCATAAACACGGCATAACCCAAGGGCCAATTTTGCTGCGTATAATTGGCCATATGCCATACCTGCCCGTCCTTAAAACTGTAAACGTTGTGGCTAAAATATTTGAACGAGTCTTTTTTAAACACAATGTTGATGGTGAATGATGATACCGAGTTTTCCAGGCTCTTCAAGCGGTTACGGTACACGTTCTTGATCACTGCCGAATCCGTCATTTCCAGTGTTTTTACCGGGTGAATGTTGGAAATGAAATGACCGGCATACAGCCTTTCACCATGCTGTAATTCAACATACGCTATTTTACCACCCTGTTCCACCAGTTTTTTTACGGCTTTATTCCGGATGATAACGCCGCCCCTGTCGCGGATATTGCGGGCAATGAGTTTAGCAATCTGCGAGCCGCCGTCAACACATTTCCAGGAGCTTTCTATATAGCTATTGAGGATGAGCGCATGCACGTACAGCGGCGTTTTATCGGCTTCCCCGGCGTATAAAGAGTTATTACCCGCCAGCACCTGCTGCAATTTCTTATTATCGGTTATAGATGCCAGGAATGCTTCAGTATCTACCTCCAGCACATCGGCCTTTTCATAAAAATCATCCGACGAGCGCAGGTTGTACAGCGGAAACTTATCGCAAACCTCTTTCAGCTTGTCACAATAGGCACGCAAAGCAGGCTCTTCATACGGGAAATAAACCAGCAGTTGTTTGATGAAATTATCATAGCCCTGAGCCTGCGGATATTCAACCGGATCGTTATCGATCATGATCTTATCAAAAGCGTCGGGATTTTGCTTTTCCAGCTTCAGGTTATCAATAATATCGATGTACTTAAAGATCTGGTATAAGTTCTGACCTTTGTCGAGCCCGCCGAGGTAGTGCACCCCCGAATCAAAGATCACCCTGTCGCGCACATAGGTTTGCAATGAGCCGCCAAGCTGTTTATTCTTTTCAACAACGCAAACACGGTAACCTTCGCGACCGAGCATATCGGCGCAAACCAGCCCGCCCATGCCGCTGCCAATGATCAGTACATCAAACTTATCGTCCATTTAAACCTGCTTCCCTTCCTTTTTCATCACAAAAATAATATTTGATGTGTACCGGCTATTGTCAACCTGAGTGCATGACATACCATGCACCGCGGCCAGCTCCCGGAGCACTTTTCCTGAAATAAACGACAAGCCTTTTTTTCCTGTTTTATTAAAGCCCAACAAACGTGTGGAAAAAAGCTCAGTTAAAGCCGTTCCCTTTTGCCTCTGCTGCAGATCGGCATCCCCATCGCGAATAATGAGCATACCGGCAGGATTTAAATTAGCGATGCACTTTTCAATCAATCGCGTTTGCTCATCGGGTTGTAAATAGTGCAGCATATCGGCCATGATAATGGCATCGTAACGCTGCATTTCAAAGGCAAGGGCATCGGCATAAACAAAATTGATATCGTCCGCTTTGCCGAAGCAATTTGCAGCCACCTCTATTTTTTCCTCATCGTAATCAACCCCGGTAAACTCCCGACCTGGTACTGCAAAGTACAGCATGTAAGGCATAAAGCCATACCCACAACCCATATCAAGCATTTTGCCTTGTTTAGGCAGCAGATCATGAAATATCTGGTAATTTTTTTCGAGCCTTAGCTTGATACGCATGTACCATTCCAGCACCGGGCCTTTGTACAGGTAATTGTAAATCAGCTGCTCTTTAAAATAAGCGGGCTGCTCAATTTCGGCGCTTAGCTTCTGGTATTCTTCTTTAAAATAACGGCTGATATTTTTAGTGCGCTCGGCGTAGCCTGTACCGAATGAAGCATTATCAGCTGCTATACGCGGCAGATACTTGATGGTGATAGTTCCGTTTTTCAACAGAAAATCGCCTTTGGTCATGTTGTAGCCCGTACCATGCAGCACAATAGGCAATATATCCATTCCTGTTTGCTCAGCCAAAAAGAACGCGCCTTTATGAAAACGTTTCATTTTGCCATCGGGCGAGCGGCTGCCCTCCGGGAAGATCACCATCGAATATCCTTGTTTAACTTTCTCAGTCAGTTCATCAATGTTCTGCTCCATACCTTCGGCCACCGGGAAATAACCGGCCATCCTCACCACCGCTCCAAACACCGGCGAATTCCATACCCAGTGGTTGGTAAACAGGATGAGCTTAGGATGCTGCATGATCAGCACCAAAATATCCAGAAACGATTGATGGTTACTGATCACTACAGCGGGCTTTTCAAAGCTATCCTTATCCACCACGCGCTTACGCAGGTTGGGCATAATGTACATCATCGACCAGCAAAACTTCGACAGGATTGTATGATAAACATATTTGCTCCTTTCGCCTTTAAACGGATTAAGCTTGATAAGCAGTAAACCAATAAGGCTCGATAACAGGCAACCGCTTACAAAATAAGTGAACGCGAAAACCGAGATCACAAAGCCGCTTATAGTCCACGGGAAGCGCCTGGCCTTTACCCTGTTCCTGATCAGCAGGTTAAACAAAAACGGGATCAGGATCTGGGCCATCACCACCACGCAAACTATCCCGATAATGGAGATCAACGCGATGGAACGCAAAGCCGGGTGTTTGGCAAATATCAACACGCCCAAACCTACTACTGTAGTAATGGCCGACAGGAATATAGATGACTTGTACGACGACAGGTTTTTTTTGCCGGTTTTATACTCCTGCAACAGCCCATCCATAATAAACAGGCTATAGTCATCGCCTAAACCAAATATCAGGGCCGATATGATGATGTTTACGATATTGAACTGGATGCCCAGCAATCCCATCAGCCCCAATATCCAGATCCAGGAAATAAACATCGGGATAAATGAAACCAGCGTAAGCTCAATGCGCCCATACGTAAGTAACAGCACGGTAAACACCAGCAGCGACGACATGATGGCGATGCTTGCAAAATCATTATTGATGATACCTACAAAGCGGGTGGTGAGGTATTGTTTATCAACTACGGTAACATTTGTTGAATTCTCAAACAGGTTGTACAGTTTGGTTTTATCCTCCGGGGATATTTTAACCAGTGTGATCACCCCGGCCCGGCCTAGTCGCTCGGTGATATAATCATCCAGCAAGCTTTTGCGGATACCAGCCATCTCCTGCTGCCCAACCGGTTTAAAGTTTTTGTTGACGAGCTCCTGAAAATGATCAAAAGCGGAAGGTTTGAAACCTAAAACGGTTCCTTCTTTAATCAATACCGCCATCAATTGCTGTTTCTTAGCGGGTGTCCAGTAGTTATTCCATCGGGCAATTCGCGCTTTTTGCAGCGAATCGGAAATGATTAGCGATGAAACGCCGGAGTATTTTTTGACGATATTCTTTTCTTTCAATGAGTCTATCCGGGCCGAGAGCTTTTCGTTAGTCCGAAGAGCTTGATCCAGTGTCTTGCCTTCGGCCAGGAGATAAACCGACTGCAGGGCATATTTATTTATGGCGTTTAGTTTGGCTTCGGATGCTTTGAGCTTATCGGTCATGAAATTCATACGGTTCATATCCGTTTCAAAGCTCACATTGCGGGCCGTATAGCTAAATACAACCGTAAGTACTACAATAGCCGAAATAATAAATTTATTATACTCGGGGTTGTAGGCCGACAGCTTGTCGATCCAGGAAAGCTGCGCGATATGCTCATGCTGCTCTTTTTTTGAGGCGATGAAATGCGGCAGGAACATCAGCGAGCAAAACGAAGCTCCGATTAAACTAAAGGCAGCAAAAAGGCCAAGGTCCTTCAGCATTTCGGATTGTACAAACTCCAGGCAAAAGAAACCTCCTATAGTTGTAAAGCTGCCCACGGTAAGCGGCATGGCTAAATCACGGATCACCTGCTCAATGCTGCGTGTATGGCGGTAATGGTTAAACACATGCAGCGAATAATTAACCGCTATGCCCAGCACCACCGAGCCTGTCCCAAGGGCAATTACCGAAATACTGCCTTTAACAAAATAAATTATCGCCAATGAGAACAAAGCGCCGAACAACACCGGCACCAGGATCACAACCGGGGCCCGCTTTTTTCTGAAATAAAAACCCAGGAACACGATCAGGAACACCACCGTAATGCCCTGGGTAAACATGGAGTCACGGCGCAATTGCAGGGCATTACCTACCGATACGGCTGTAGTGCCGAAGTAGCTGCAATTGACGGTTTTAAAACTTTTAGCTTCCAGGCTATCGATAACCTTGTCGATGCCCTTAAGCATTACCGCGTTCTCGCCGGTATTATTGGGCGAATATTTTGGCGTGATGAACAGTAGCAGGTTCTTGTGATCTTTAGTCATCACATAGCTATCATACAGTTCAAAATTTTCGTCATACTGTAGCTGCTGTAGTTTTTTTAAGCCGAGGTATGAAATACCAACAGGATCGCTGCTGATCATGCTTTTCAGTGCAAGTCCGGCGGGTGAGGTAAGCGTACGCAGATCGCGGGCGAGGGTTTCTTTGACCTTATCCGGGCGGATGAGCGTATCGATGTTCAGGTAATCACGTTCGGTGAGGTAAATGGGTAGGCTTTTATTAATAGTGCCAAAAAGTTCCAACACCAGCCCATCATCAACCTTAGCGTTGATCTTGCTGATATACCGGGGCAGTTTTTGCTGAATGGTTTCTGTAAAATTATCAGCAAAGGCTATGAGGCTATCGGGTTGCTGCTGTGCGGAATCTTTAAGCGACACCATCACCACCAGCTTATCCACAAACTTGGAGTTTTGGAAAATGTAGTTGAGCTTTTCTATCTTTTTATCCCTGGGCAGTATCTTGGAGATATCCTCCTCAAACCTTATCCGCGAAGCAAAAAAACCGACAAGCACAAAGCTTAACGCAAACACCGTATAAAACAGCGGCTTGCGGGCATTAAAATAATTATAGATGCCTACCAGGATTTTTTCCATGAATTACAGCGCGGGGACAGGCCTCCGCTTAAACAGCTTTAGTAACGCAAAAGTGAGCAATCCTGCTATAATACCTGCAAAAATTGCCAGCGAAATGCTGCCGTAAAGATATTGTTCCAGATGTTCGCCAATGGATTTGAGTGAAATTTTATCCAGGGGAATATCCACATCCTTGCCGCCCATCCATAGGCCACCGGTTTTGTAACTCAAAAAAATGATTACCGGGATCATGGGCGCTACGCTGATGTGGGCAGCCGTAACCACTATGGCCTTATTGAGCCTAAACAAGAATGCCAGCGAAATAGCCACCAACAGCTGGAAACCCCAGATAGGCACAATCCCCATAAAAACGCCAAAGGCTACAGATTTAGCTTTAAGCTGCGGTGAATGCTCGGGGTTAAAGAACAGGTTTTTGAGCATCTGCTTCGCTTTTTTTTTATCAAAAAGCGTCCGGAAAAAATCGCGGGGCTTAATGTAAGCGAAAGTGATGATCACCAATACAGTATTAAGCACACTGATGCGCGAGAAATCCTGAAAAGGGCGAAAGTGCGATACCCGCGTTTCTTTCGGGGCGTAATAAACCTTCACCGGTACCCAATCTATCTTAATACCTTTCCAGGCGGCACGTACAATTACCTCTATTTCAAACTCATATTTCCGGGTAATGAATTTAGTGTTTTTGAGCAGGTGAATGGGATACAAACGGTAGCCTGATTGCGTATCCGGACATTTGATGCCGGTCTCTACCCAAAACCAAAAATTAGAAAACTTATGTCCAAAACTGCTTTTCCCCGGCACGGATGATTGCTCCATATTGCGCGAACCAATGATCAGCGAATCCGGCTCCTGTTCCAGTTTTTCAATAAAAGCGGGCAGGTCAGCTGCAAAATGCTGCCCGTCCGAGTCAATGGTGATGGCATGCAAATAACCCTGTTCGGTAGCAAATTCAAAAGCTTTGCGCAAAGCCCAGCCCTTGCCTACATTTTGGGTATAGCTTACAGATTTTATTTGCGGAAATGATTGGATAATGGCCTGTGTACTGTCGGTTGAACCATCGTTTACTACAATAACCTGGTCGGTATAAGCCAAAACATTGGTAATAACAGTGGCCAGCGTGCCCTCGTTATTATAGGTGGGTATAATAACGCATACCTGTAATTGTTTAAACTTTGCCTGTATAAGTTGTAAGTTATCCGTCATATAATCAATCGCACGTACCGGCTTCAGTCCAGGTTTTTATCAATGGGTTTTGTGGGTTTACGTTTAATGCTTTACAAAGTTATTCTTTCGGGTTAAATTAAACGTTAAATTTTTGTGTGGAAGTTATAAATCATGTCATTGCGAGGAGCTGACAGGTCTGGCGCGCCAGGGCGACGTGGCAATCGCATGCTATACAAGGCGGCTTTGCCTATGTGCGATTGCCGCGCTACGCTCGCAATGACATATTTGTTACTGGCACTTTCACATGCAATACATCCCTCCCTCCAACCGTTTAATAACCATTCTTAAATCCGAACATTTACCTTATTTTCGCCCTGATTTTGTGGAAAAGAACAATCAAACCTTATTAAATAAAACTGCTGTGCCCATACTACAGGTTGGAGGAAAAGCCCTTACACTGGATGATTTTTACCAGGTAATTTTTAAAAACACCGCGATTGTTCCCAACGGGCAGGCGCTCGAAAAAGTAGAGGCCAGCTTTAACTTTCTTGGCAATTTTTCATCCAATAAATTGATTTACGGCATCAACACCGGCTTTGGCCCCATGGCACAATATAAGGTGAGCGATGAAAACCGGTTGCAATTACAGTACAACCTCATCCGCAGTCATGCATCGGGTGGCGGTAGCTTAATGCAGCCCCAACTGGTAAAGGCTTTAATGCTTGCACGGCTTAACAGCTTTATGCAGGCACATTCAGGCGTGCATCCCGAATTGGTGAACCTCCTTGCCGAACTCATCAACAAAAACGTTATCCCCTGCATATTTGAACACGGCGGCGTAGGCGCCAGCGGCGACCTGGTACAGTTAGCCCACCTTGCCCTGGTACTCATTGGCGAAGGGGAAGTGATCTATAACGGCGAAATCCTATCAACTACCTCGGTTTTTGAAAAACTAAATATCAAGCCTTTGCAGATCCATATCCGTGAAGGGTTGGCAATTATCAATGGTACATCGGCCATGACGGGGATTGGCTTACTGAATATCATCCGCGCAAAAAAATTACTCGGCTGGTCGGTGATGCTTTCGGCTATGATCAACGAGGTAGTGGGCGCTTTTGATGATCATTATTCGCAGGAGCTAAACAGGGTAAAACTCCATACAGGGCAAAATGCTGTCGCGTCGCAACTGAGGGAAATCCTGAAAGACAGCCAAATGACCCGCAGCCGTTCAGAGCATTTGTACAATCCCGAAAATATTGATCAGGAAGTATTTGAGGATAAGGTGCAGGAATACTATTCGCTCCGTTGTGTTACACAGATCCTCGGCCCGGTATATGATACCATTGCGCAGGCCGAACATGTGGTTGTAGATGAGCTAAACTCGGTAAATGATAACCCGGTTATCGATCATGAAAACCATAATATTTTTCACGGTGGCAATTTCCACGGCGACTATGTTTCGCTGGAGATGGATAAATTAAAGATAGCCGTTACCCGCGTATCTATGTTATCTGAAAGGCAGCTTAATTACCTGCTCAACGATAAACTAAACCAAAAATTTCCTCCATTTTTAAACCTGGGTGTGCTCGGTTTTAACTTCGGGATGCAGGGCATGCAGTTTACAGCTACCTCAACTGTTGCCGAAAATCAAACCCTTTCATACCCGATGTACGTACACAGCATTCCGAACAACAATGATAACCAGGATATTGTAAGCATGGGCTGTAACGCGGCATTGTTAACCAAAAAAGTGATCGACAATAGTTTCGAGGTATTGGCTATACAGGCTATGACCCTGTTACAGGCTGTCGATTATCTTGATTGTGCCAACAGGCTATCAAACCAAACCAACAAAGTTTATACAGACTTAAGGGCTATTTTCCCTAAATTTATTGAGGATAAACCCAAATACCAGGACCTGCAACAAGTGAAAGCCTATGTTGAATCGGCCGAACTTATTTCCTGAATTATTAAACCTTTCAACACCAAAAATATCATATGAAATGTGCATTAGTAACCGGCGGCTCAAGAGGAATTGGCAGGGCCATTTGCTACAAAATGGCCGCTATGGGTTATTATGTGCTTATTAATTATAAAGGCAACATCGATGAAGCTGACAACACCCTCGCCGAGATCAAAGCCAATGGCGGCGATGGGGAACTGTTGCAGTTTAATGTGGCCGACAAGAACGATATCCAACAAAAATTAGGTAGCTGGATAGAAACCAATACCGAAAAGTACATTGAAGTTTTAATAAACAACGCCGGCGTTAAAGACGATGGCCTGATGATGTGGATGACCGATCAGCAATGGGACGGCGTGCTGAACACCAGCTTAAACGGTTTCTTTTATGTTACCCGTTTGGTGTTGAACAGCATGCTGGTTAAAAAATATGGTCGCATTGTAAATGTGGTTTCGCTTTCGGGGTTGAAAGGCTTGCCAGGACAGGTAAATTACTCGGCCGCCAAAGCAGGGGTTATTGGCGCCACCAAGGCATTAGCGCAGGAAGTTGGTCGCCGGGGTATAACAGTAAATGCTGTAGCCCCGGGCTTTATAGCTACGGATATGACTGCCGGGCTTGATGAAAAGGAATTGAAAGCGATGGTGCCGCTAAAAAGGTTTGGCACACCGGAGGAGGTTGCCCACGCGGTAGGTTTTCTGGCTTCGCCGGAAGCCGCTTATATTACTGCCGAGGTGCTTTCGATAAACGGGGGATTGTATTCGTAAAGAAAGCAACCGAGGGACATGGGGCAGATAAAAGTCGTTTGAAAAACAAACAAAACCATGTCATTGCGAGCGAAGCGTGGCAATCGCACGGAGGCAGATCCGCTCTGTATAGCATGCGATTGCCTCGTCGTTCCTCCTCGCAATGACATATTTTGCCCTTGCGCTCGTTTGCAAGAAAAAAGCCGCCGCTCGGCTCCAGCCGAGCGGTGGCAAATTTCATTTTGCGAGTAACAAACAACGGAGTAATTAACTCTTAATATTAACTTAATTATAAGCTATTAACATACAGGTATTTTAACCGCTTATATTTGAAACACCAAAGAAACGCGATACATACAAAAACCTAATAAATTTTATTTTTTGTATTTTTATCACATTTTGTTGACTATGTACTATCAGTTTTTGCTCAAATATGAATAGGGTTGTGATAACAGGGATGGGTATCTATTCGTGTATTGGGAAAAATCTTGATGAAGTTAAAGAATCCCTTTATACCGGCCGTTCCGGCATTGTATACGATGCTATCCGTAAAGATTTTGGTTATCGTTCAGGCTTAACCGGCGCGGTTGAAAAACCAAACCTGAAAGGTACGCTTGATCGCAGGGCTCGCATTATGCTGCCCGAACAAGGCGAATACGCCTATATAGCCACTATCGAAGCGCTACAGCAGGCCGGTATCGATGCTGATTACATCGCCCAAACCGATGTGGGCATTCTATATGGTAACGATAGCACAGCCAAGGCTGTCATTGAAACTACAGATATCATTCGCGAGAAAAAAGACACCATGCTTATTGGTTCAGGTGCGGTTTTTCAAACCATGAATTCTACCGTTACCATGAACCTGGCCACCATATTTAAGCTTCGCGGGGTTAATTTTACCATCAGCGCGGCTTGTGCCAGCGGTTCGCATTCTATAGGAATGGGCTATCACCTGATCAAAAGTGGCATGCAGGATTGCATCATTTGCGGCGGCGCACAGGAGCTGAGCCATTATTCGATGGGCAGTTTTGACGCGCTTTCGGCATTTTCGGTGCACGAAGCTGATCCGGCCAAAGCCTCCAGGCCATTTGACCGTGATCGTGATGGTTTAGTGCCCAGCGGCGGCGCAGCTACCGTAATCCTGGAAAGTTTGGACTCTGCACTGAAAAGGGGAGCTACCATTTTGGGCGAGGTTATTGGGTATGGCTTTTCTTCAAACGGGGCGCATATCTCAAACCCCACAGTTGAAGGTCCGGTACGCTCATTGAACATGGCACTCAAAGATGCCGGTATACAGGCTTCCGAAATTGATTATATCAACGCCCACGCTACCTCAACCCCTGCCGGCGACGCCAGCGAGGCCAAGGCTATTGACGAGGTTTTTGGCGATTATAAACCGCTGGTAAGCTCAACCAAATCCATGACCGGCCACGAGTGCTGGATGGCTGGGGCGAGCGAGATCGTTTACTCGATGCTGATGATGCAAAACTCGTTCGTGGCACCTAACATTAATTTTGAAAATCCCGATGAAGATTCGGCTAAGCTTAATATCGCTACCGAAACCGTCGAAAAAAATATAGATACATTCCTGTCAAACTCGTTTGGGTTTGGCGGCACCAATTCGTCCCTGATTATTAAAAAATATATTTAAACCAGCCATTATGCAAATTGAAGAGATCATTGAAAGAATCAACAGCTTCCTGGCCGAAGAATTTGAGGTTGATGCAGATAAAATGGTACCCACAGCAAACCTGAAAGAAACCCTCGACCTGGATAGCCTTGATTATATCGACCTTGTTGTTGTGATTGAAAGCAACTTTGGGTTCAAAGTAAAACCCGAGGATTTTACGGGCATTGTTACCTTCCAGGATTTTTACGATTACGTAGTATCACGCGTACAACCTAAGGAACTTGCATAATGCCCGCCTGGCAGGGAAAATCTAAAGGCAACACCCTTGGCTACCGCATTTTTGTAAGCGTTTTAAAAACTGCCGGTGTAATGCCGGCTTATTTTATGCTGAGGTTTGTGGCGCTTTACTACTTCCTGTTTTCGTGGCAAACATCAAAAGGCACTTTCTACTATTTCCATAAGCGGCTCGGTTACGGCAAGGTAAAATCCATATTCAAGCTCTATCGTAATTATTACCTTTTTGGGCAAAGTATTATTGATAAAGTGGTGATCATGTCGGGCATTCCCAACAAGTTTACCTTTAATTTTGATGGGATAGATAACCTGCGGCAGATAGCTGCCATGAACAGAGGCGGCTTACTGCTCAGTTCGCACATAGGCAGCTGGGAAATAGCAGGCGAACTGCTTGATCATATCAACACCCGCATTAACATTGTCATGTTTGATGGCGAGGACAGGCAGATCAAACAGTACATGGATTCGGTAACCGGCGAGCGGAAAATAAATATCATTGTCATCAAAAATGATCTATCGCACATCTTTCAGATCAATGCGGCATTTCAGAACAATGAGCTGGTTTGCATGCACGCCGACAGGTATATCGAGGGCAATAAAACCATAACACGAGAGTTTTTAGGTGAGGATGCGAAATTCCCGGCAGGGCCGTTTGTAATGGCCGAAAAGTTTAAAGTGCCGGTAACATTTGTTTACGCACTTAAAGAAAGCGCGTTGCACTATCACTTTTTCGCCAGCCCGGTAAAAGATTATTCGGACCTGGGCAGGGGTAAGGGAATGGAACAGCTGATCGGTGATTTTATCAGCAGCTTTGAAAACAAGGTAAAAACGTATCCCGAACAGTGGTACAACTATTATAATTTTTGGCAATGACCTTACCAACACAGGATATTTTATCACTGATTCCGCAACGCCCACCATTTGTGATGGTTGATACACTGGTATCTTCATCTGATAATACCACGTTGACCTCGCTGCTGATACTATCAGAAAATGTATTGGTAAGTGACGGAGAGTTAAGTGAAGCCGGTATGGTAGAGAACATTGCTCAAACGGCGGCGGCAGGCGCCGGATATGTCGCCCAACAACTGGGCAAACCCGTGCCGCCGGGCTTTATTGGCGCTGTAAAAAACCTGGAAGTTTTTGCTTTACCAAAAGTTGGCGACATCATAGAAACCGAAGTAAAAATTGAGAACCAGGTTTTCAATGTTACCATCATTAAAGGAAGTGTTACCTGCAAGGGCAGTACGTTAGCCCAATGCGAAATGAAAATATTTATACAACCCCAACAATAATATCAACCATGAAAAAAACCGCAATTAAACTGAGTTTACTTATAGTTTTATTAACCGCTTTTTTAAAACCGGCATCAGCCCAAACCAAAGCCGAGGTGTTCGACAAAAAAACACCAATAACCTGGCTCGGCATGGATTTTTCGCAGATGAAATTCATCGGTTCGGAAGCAGCGTACAAAAATGAGGTGATCAATGCCGAATTTGTTGGTAAGTACATTCCGCTATGGGAAAACTTCTTTTTAAAGGAACCTAAAAAATATAACCCGGCGAGAGCGGTACACCGCGATACGGTTCATTTTGCCATGAATGTTACCGAAAAAGTGAACAGCGCCCTTACTAAAAACTTCTTTGATACCGATCCCGGTCATTTCAAAGCGCTTACCGAAAAAGATATTGATGCCATCATAAAAAACTATGATTTTTTAGGCAATAAAGGCATTGGTATGTTGCTTATTATTGAAGGTATGGATAAAGGACGTGCGCAAGGTGGGGCCTGGGTAACTTTTGTTGATATGGATAAGAAAACCGTTTTATATACCGTGTTCCGCACCGGAAACAGCCGTGGGTTCGGTTTTAGGAATTACTGGGCACACCCATGGCCAGTAATCCTGGACGATTTTGGTTCCGACTTTGACCTTTTCAAAAGATACTAAGCCAATAGCGTTTTGCAGCAATCTTTAATAAATACTATCGAAATAGAGGTCAAATTCAGCGATGTGGATATGCTGGGTGTGGTTTGGCATGGCAATTACATTCGTTATTTTGAGGACGGCCGCGAAGCTTTCGGCAAGCAATATGGCCTGGGTTATATGGATGTATATAACGCGGGCTATGTTGTACCAATAGTTAACGTAAACTGTGATTATAAACGCTTTTTGCGCTACGAAGACAAAGTGATCATCGAAACCATCTACACCCCTACCGAATCGGCGAAGATCAATTTTACGTACCGGCTGCTCAACGCTCAAACCGGCGAATTGATTGTTAAAGGCTCAACCGTACAGGTATTTGTGCGCCGCGAAAGTTTTGAACTGCAACTCACCAATCCGGATTTCTTTTTGGACTGGAAGCAAAAACAAGGATTGATATAACACAACTCCACGATGAAGAAGGTTTTCCTTGTTGCCGATAATATTACCTCGCCGCTGGGCACTACGACTGCGCAAAACTTTGAGCACTTGATTAACGATGTTACGGGCGTGAGGCAACATGATGATAAAGCCATGTCTGATGAGCTTTTTTTCGCATCGTTATTTGAAAAAGGATATTTTCAAACTGATGAGTGCTGGACAAAATTTGAGCACCTGCTCATCGCTTCATTAACCGAAATCTTGTATGGAGTCGATAAAAATATCTCCGACAAAAAAACTGTTCTGATCATTTCCACCACTAAAGGCAATATCAGCCTGTTGGAAACTGAAGAACCAGGCCCGGAATTAGATGCGCGCATAGCCCTGCATAATTCAGCAAAAAAAATAGCCCAACACTTTGGCTTTGTAAACGAGCCAATAGTAGTTTCACATGCCTGTATTTCCGGCCTGGTTGCCATGATCACCGGGATGCGGTTAATCCAATCCAGCCAATACGATCATGTTGTTGTTGCCGGGGCCGATGTGATCTCAAAATTTGTATTATCTGGTTTTCAATCTTTCCAGGCTGTCAGTCCAGGCTTGTGCAAACCTTTTGATGCCGACCGGGACGGTATCAATTTGGGCGAAGGCGCGGCTACAGTTATTCTATCGGCAGAAAGACCGGATGGAGAAGTTATTGAATTAGCTTCGGGCGCCGTGAGTAACGATGCCAACCATATTTCGGGGCCATCACGCACCGGCGAGGAATTATTTTATGCCATCAATAAAGCGATGGATGCATCGAGTTTAAAGTCTGAAGATATCGACTTCATATCTGCCCATGGCACCGCGACCGTTTATAACGACGAAATGGAAGCAAAGGCTGTAACGCTGGCCGGTTTGCAGGATGTTCCGCTCAACAGCCTGAAAGGCTTTTATGGGCATACTTTAGGTGCTTCGGGCTTGATAGAAGCTATTATTTCAGCGCAATCGCTGAGGCAAAATACTATTATACCAACAAAGGGCTTTAGCAAGCAGGGCGATGCCAACCCGGTAAATGTTTGCAGTCAATTGATATCAAAGCCGCTCGGCAATTGCCTTAAAATAGCATCGGGCTTTGGGGGCTGTAACGCGGCTATAATTTTAACCAAATCACAACAGGATATTTCATAACATGAATACAGAACAGGTAGACGTATTGATAATAGGTGCCGGTCCGGCGGGAACGGTAGCCGCATCCATTGTACACCAGGCAGGATTCAAGGTAAAAATTGTAGAAAAACAGCTTTTTCCTCGCTTTGTAATTGGCGAAAGCTTGCTGCCACGCTGCATGGAAGCATTATCCGAAGCAGGTTTTGTAGATGCCGTAAGCGAAAAAGGCTTTCAGCAAAAGGCGGGGGCTAAATTTGTGAAGGATGGCAAGATCTGCGATTATCAATTTGCCGATCAATTCACTCCCGGTTGGAACTGGACCTGGCAGGTGCCCCGCGCCGATTTTGATAAAACATTGGCCGATACAGTCGAAAAGATGGGTGTGCCTGTTCATTACGAAACTACCGTTGCCAACATCGTTTTTAACGGTCAGGATTCGGTAACTACTGTTGAAGATAAAGAGGGTAACCAAACTGAAATCTCGGCCCGCTTCATTATCGATGGCAGCGGCTACGGCCGGGTGATCCCAAAACTGTTTAACCTCGACAGGCCATCAACCCAGGTTCCACGCAAGGCGCTTTTTGCGCATACGGTTGATAAAAAACGATCAATGGCCGATGAGCCAAACCGTATTACCATTGTGGTTCACCAGCCCGGCGTTTGGATCTGGGTCATTCCATTTGCCAATGGCATTACCTCGCTGGGCTTTGTGGGCAATCCTGAGTTTTTTAAACAATACGAAGGTACCGACGAGGAAATTCTGCGTGGCTTAATCGCGTCGCAGCCTTATTTTGCCGAGCGTTTTGAAGATGTGGAGTTTGTCTTTGCGCCAAGGGTTTTGGAGTCATGGTCGGCCACTACTGATAAGTTTTATGGCGATGGCTTTGTGCTCACGGGCAACGTTACGGAGTTCCTTGATCCGATATTTTCGTCAGGCGTAACGCTGGCAACGGTGTCGAGCCAGACAGCAGCCAAACTGGTGATCCGCAAATTGAACGGAGAAACCGTGGATTGGGACAAAGAATACATGCAGCATATGATGCAGGGTGTAAATACCTTCCGCTCATATGTTACCTCATGGTATGCGGGCGTGCTGGATACCATATTTTTTGCAGACAACCAGGACCCGCTTGTTAAAAGTCAGATCTGCTCGGTATTGGCTGGTTATGTTTGGGACCTGGATAACCCGTACGTTAAAAATCACGAAACAGCATTGCATAAACTGGCCCGCACCATTACATTAAGGGATATGGTTTTGGATGGGAAAAGCTGAAAGCGGAAGGCTAAACGCTGAAAGCCGTAAGCCGTAAGCTCAAAGCCTTTTACTTGATTATGAATCTATCGACAGGCACTATATAAATTGAACAACCAGTATTACATATCGGCCCATTGCAGTATCAGCAATAACCTTGTTAGTTATAATAACGAGGTGGTGTTTGAGGGGGCGGAGCAAGATATTGCCGGTTTTTTATTGTCGGTTTACCAGCACCTTGGGATAAAGTATCCTAAGTTTTATAAAATGGATAACCTGGCAAAACTGGGCTGGCTTGCCACCGAGGTTTTGCTGAAGGATTTTGACAAGACCAAATATCAACCGACCGACATAGGCGTGGTATTAACCAACGCGGGGTCGAGCCTTGATGCTGATAAGCGGTATTATGATTCGGTGCAGGATATTGCAAGTCCGGCATTGTTTGTTTATACCTTGCCCAATATTGTTATTGGAGAGATCTGCATCCGTCATCATTTTAAAGGCGAAAACGCTTTTTATATTTTTGAGCGGTTCAATGCCGATTTCATAAGCAGCTATGTTTCGGTTTTACTGGAGCCAGGGCAACTACAAGCCTGCATCTGCGGCTGGGTGGAAATGACCGCGACAGGCTATAAAGCCGTTTTGTTTTTGATAGAAAAAGAAGGAGCAACACCCTTCACAACAGAAAATATTAATAAAATTTACAGTACAGCAAATGGATAAATTAATAGCCGATCTGAAAGAGCAGATCATCGAACAGTTGAACTTACAGGATGTGAAGCCGGAGGATATCGGTGATGATCAGCCGCTTTTTGGTGATGGCTTGGGACTTGATTCGATAGACGCGCTGGAGCTGATTGTGCTGTTACAGCAGAAATACAAAGTAAAACTCTCTAATGCAGAGGATGGCCCGAAAATCTTCCGTTCGGTACGTACCATTGCCGAGTTTATTGAAAGCAACAAGATCCCGAACGCCTAAACAATGGATCAACCTGTTTTTATAGCCGGCTTAGGGGTAATTTCGGCCATAGGTAATACTGTGGCCCAAAACCTGCTGTCGCTTGAACAGGAAAAAACGGGCATTGCCCCTATCCGGTACCTGGATACCGAACACCGGGATGAATTTCCGGTTGGCGAAGTTAAACTAAGCAATGATGAGCTTGCGGAACTGTCGGGATTTAAACCCGGAATCAGCCGCACGGCTATGCTGAATTTAATCGCCGTACGGGAGGCTTTGACAGATGCAGGGATCGCCAATCTTGCCGCCTTAAGAACCGGCTTTGTCTCCGCCAATACCGTTGGCGGCATGGATAAAACCGAAGATTTTTTCAGGGATTTTTTAAGCGATAATGCCAAAGGCAGGTTACGCGACGTAGTTAACCACGAATGTGGAGCAGTTACCAATTTAGTTGCTGATCAACTGGGGATCCGGCATTATGTAAGTACTATCAGCACGGCCTGTTCTTCGTCGGCCAATGCCATCATGTACGGTGCAAGGCTCATCAAAAACCATATGCTGGACGTGGTGATAGCCGGAGGTACCGATGCCCTAACCCGTTTTACGCTGAATGGTTTTAATACCCTTATGATATTGGATAAGCAGCCTTGTCAGCCATTTGATGCCAATCGCCGTGGCCTTAATCTCGGCGAAGGTGCAGGCTATGTAGTACTGGTGTCTGAGCGAATAGCGGCATCGCTTAAAAAAGAATTGTATTGTACATTAAGTGGTTATCACAATGCTAATGATGCCTATCATCAAACGGCATCATCGCCCGAAGGAACAGGATCATTACTGGCTATGGAAGGCGCGCTGAAAAGAAGCGGTTTACAGCCTGCCAATATCGGCTATATCAATTTACATGGTACAGGCACACAAAATAATGACAGCTCGGAGGGGGCGGCTATCAGCAAATTATTCGCGGGGCATAATCCAAAAATGAGCTCTACCAAAGCTTTTACCGGGCATACGCTTGGAGCCAGCGGCGGCATTGAAGCCGTATTTTCGGCATTGGCGGTACAACGGGGCTTGGTGTACCCTAATCTTCGTTTTGAAACGCCTATTGAAGGATTTTCCTTTACGCCAGAAACCCGCTTTTCATCACAGCCGGCAATAAAACATGTGCTATCCAACTCGTTCGGGTTTGGCGGTAATTGTTCATCATTAATATTTTCAAAACTATAAGCGATGTACATCAGGGCAGCAAGTAATATATCGCCACAAAACACTTTCGGTAATCAGCCGTTCCTTCAGGAACTGGCCGAATACACCGGCGACAGGCTTAGCTGTATCGAACCGGATTATAAAGCCCTGATCGATCCCAAACTTATCCGCCGCATGAGCCGCATCATTAAAATGGGCGTAGCCGCCGGGATGGATTGTTTGAAACAAGCCGGGATCCAAATACCTGACGCCATCATCACCGGAACTGCTTATGGCTGCTTGGAAGATACCAATACTTTCCTGAGTAAAATGGTACAGCAAAACGAGGAAGCGCTTGCCCCTACCGCGTTTATCCAATCAACTCATAATACCATCAGCGCGCAGATAGCCCTGTTACTCCAATGCCATCAATACAACAATACATTTGTTAACGGCGGAGCATCATTTGAAAACGCGTTACTTGATGCCATGATGCTTTTGTACGAGGGAGAGGCCTCCAACGTATTAGTTGGTGGCATAGACGAAGTTACCGCTAACAGCCACGCTATTTTAAAGCGGATGGGCTTATATCGCAGTCAACCGGTCTCAAACTTTGAACTGTTCAATGCTCCGGGCAAGGGGACAATGGCTGGCGAAGGTTCGGCGTTTTTTATCTTAAGCAAGGAAGCCTCCGGTGCTGATTGGGCTAAAATTGATAGTGTATCCAGCTTTTATAAACCTCGCAATACTGCTGAAATAAAGCAACAGATCAGCATCTTTTTGCAAAGCCAAAACACCAATATCCATGAGATAGACCTTGTAATAACCGGCAATAACGGGGATTTAAAAAATGATGCCGTTTACGGGCAGTTGCAGCAGTACGATTTTGCTGGTGTACCCGCCATCAATTACAAAGCCCTCTGTGGCGAATACCCAACCTCTTCTGCGTTTGCAATGTGGCTGGCTGCCCATGAAATTAAAAATGGCACCTGTTCATTTGTATCAGAAAGCGAAGAAATTCCGTTAAAAAAAGTGCTCATTTATAATCATTACCAAATGATCCACCATTCGTTAATCCTGCTTTCTGCATGCTAAACTTCAGGAATACCAATATCCTTTTTGTCGGTTTGCTGGGGTTAATAATCTGGCAGCATATTACCGAAGGGGTATCGTGGTGGAGTTACCCGGTGCTGATCTTTGTTTACTCGCTGATATTGTTTTACGGATGCTATTATATTGGCTCTAACTTTTTTATGCGGGTGATGTGTTCGCTTAAAACAAACAAAAAAATCATCGCCATTACTTTCGATGACGGGCCGGATGCCGCGGCTACCCCTCAGATCCTGGATATTTTAAAACAGCATAACACCCTGGCAGCATTTTTTTGCATCGGCAATAGGATCCAGGACAATGAAGCTATTGTAAAACAAATTCATGAACAGGGCCACATTATCGGCAACCATAGTTTTTCACATCATTTTTGGTTCGATCTGTTTTCTTCAGCCAAAATGCTCGATGACCTGCTTCAGGCCAACCAGCTGGTCAGGCAGACTATTAATTTAAGCCCGTTATTGTTCAGACCTCCTTATGGAGTGATTAACCCCAACCTTAAAAAAGCCATTTTGAAAAGCAGGATGACGCCTATCGGCTGGAGTGTACGATCAATGGATACTGTTATTAGTGATCCTGAAAAACTATTAAAAAAGACCACCCGCCGTTTAAACCCCGGTGCCATTTTCCTGTTTCATGATACGGGAGCCGCAACAATTTCTGTATTGCCCCTGTTTATTGAACAGGCCAAAGCACAGGGCTACGAGATAGTGCGACTGGATAAAATGCTAAATTTACAGGCTTATGCGTAAAGAAATAACGATACCAAGCTCCCCTCTCGAGAGGGGGTGCGAAGGCAACGAGCGGCAGCAGGGGTGTGTTCCTGCGATTGGCTTATCAAAGCAGAAACACACCCCTACACCCCTCTCAAGAGGGGAATCGCGCGGGCCCCTACTTTTTAAATTGGCAATGATTTTAGTTGCTGTTATTTGTCTGACTTTTAACGCCCAGGCCCAACACGCAGGCTACACCCAGCTCTCCGATCTCACCAAATTCAAACAGCAATTTGCTGAAGTAACCGCGAAAACCAACAGTATCAAAAGCGATTTCACTCAGGAAAAAAACCTGAGCATGCTATCGGAAAAGATTACCTCAAAAGGAAAATTCTGGTACCGGAAACCCAATATGTTGCGGATGGAATATACCCAACCATTCAGTTACCTCATGATCCTGAATAAGGATAATGTATACATTAAAGACGGTCAAAAGGAAAACAAGGTATCCACCCGTTCAAATAAAGTTTTTAAACAGATCAACAAAATTGTGGTCGACTGCATCCAGGGCACAGCCCTTAACAGCGGCGATTTTAAATCGGCAGTTTATGAAAACAAGGGCACGTACCTGGTTTCGCTTTCGCCGGTTAACAAACAACTGAGCGATTTTTTCAAAACCATTGAAATCACCGTAGATAAAAAAGATTATTCGGTTAACACCATCGAAATGCTGGAAAGTTCAGGCGATAGCACCATCCTGCATTTTACTAATAAAGAGATCAATGCCAATATTCCGGACGCGCTTTTTGCTATTAAGTAGTTTCCTGCTCGTACTGGCTGGCTGCTCGTCGGTTTACAAAAACCTGAAACCGGCAGAGGGTAACATACGTGAGATCAAGAAATTCGCTCCGGATTTTACCAATGTACTTTATAAAACCGAGGTAGATGTCATAGGCGGCCACCATTTAAGCGGTCTGTTGCTGATTAAAACCCTGCCCGATAAAAGCGTACGCATGGTATTCAGTAATGAGATGGGCTTTAAGTTCTTCGATTTTGAATTTAAACCCGATGGCGGCTTTAAGGTGTACTATATCATTAAGCAAATGGATAAGCGCCCGGTGATCATCACCCTGCAAAAAGATTTTGAACTGGTAATGATGTGTAAACAAAACCCCGAAACAGGTTATATGCGCCAGGATAATAGCTTCCTGTACTATGTTTTTCCGCAGGAAAGAGGCGCTAATTATTACATTACCAACAAAGCAGGAACAGATCTCATCCGCATGGAACGCTCCTCCGATAGAAAACCTGTGGTGCAGGCTATTATGCATAATTTTCACGATGGCATTCCCGATACCATAGGCATCAGCCACAAAAACTTTAAATTTAATATTGGCCTCAAACGCCTTAAACGATAATGCTCAAGGATACTTTTTTTACTTTCAGCACTCCTGAATTTGATGGCGGTTTGATTAAAACCACCATTACCCTTAACCCGGCGCATGATATTTTCAAAGGGCATTTTCCGGGCAACCCTGTTGTGCCGGGCGTTTGCATGATGCAGATGATTAAAGAGGTATTGGAGAACTATTCAGGTAAAAAGCTAAGGCTTATTAAGGCGGATAACATCAAGTTTCTATCGTTCATTGATCCTAATCAACACGGGCAGGTTGGATTGGAGGTAAAGATGAGCGTGGTTAATGAACAGGTTAAAACCGATGCGCAACTGGTAAATGAAGGGGTTGTGTTTTTGAAGTTTAAAGCAATATTTAAGTAAACTATATCATTGCCTCACTCGCAGCAATGACATAGTTTTTATTTCTATCAAGGTTATTTCAATAACCACCCTTCTATTATGCGCCGGTAGGCGCTACCTGTTTGTAGCAAAAGAGTAAAAAAGTTTTGTGCGCCGTAGGTGCTACCCCAACAGAGCGATGTTTGCAGTTATATCGAGCGGGTAGCCTCTACGAGGCAAAAGACTATTACAATTATTTTTCTACAAATAGGTATCCCCTACGGGGAATTATGCAATAATAAGTAGTGTATGCATTTACCGGAAGGATGAAACCACCCGAGGCTCTCCACCAGCCTGATGATCTATTTTTAATTCTGCGCAACCGCTTTAGCACTTTTACCTAACCTTATAGCAGCTAACAAATAATAAAAAGCCCCAAAGGCCGAATATCCTGCCAAGTTCACAATACCCATATTAGGCGAATGTGCCATGGCGATAAATGATATACCGGCAAGCATGGACTGGCCGCCGCTTAATATCATTGGCCATTGGCCGCCAAATTCTTTCCGCCTTTTTAAGCCCAATACCAGTTGAATCAACCCTGTTAACAAGGCCCAGGCGCCAAATACAATTAAGGCCGCAGGTACGCCTTTGGTTATAGCAAAACCTACCGCTAAGGTGGTGACAATGCTGATGGCGGCGTTGACATACTGTGGCGTTACTGATGTTCCATTACCCTGATTAGCGCGGATATCGAGGAATGTACCTACAACATCCCACAACGGATAGATCACGAGCAGTACTACAGCTGCCGTATAAGATGTTTTAGCCAATAAGGATACCAATAATACCCAGGTAACCGAAAAGGCTACCCTGATAAAATAAAGTTTGCGCAGCTCGCGCGCTGTATTAGCCGAGGCCGATGTTTCTATGATCAATGTTTTATTTGCTGACATGGTTTTCAATTTTTGTTTGTGTCTTGTTTGATGAAGCAAAGGTGGGCACAAAACGAGGCAGTAATTTTCACCTGGGTGAAAACTATTGAGGGCATTTGTCAGCAGAGTTTCGTTTTTAGGGCTTTTGCTGCGACAGCCGCTTTTTGATGCGGGTTAGCGACGGGTTTTTGATGCCCAGATAGGATGAAATGTGATAAGCAGGAATACGGCTTACAATGTTGGGATGCTGGGTTATCATTTTTAAATAACGTTCTTCAGCGGTATTGAACATAAATTCTTCGGTGCGGGCCTGCGATTGGTTAAAGAATAATTCGGCTATCAGGCGACCGAAGCGTGGCCAGCCGGTTGGCGTGCCATAAAGATACTGCAGGTCGTTGTAGTTGATGGAGATAATCTCGGCATCTTCCATAGCCTGGATATAATAAGCGCAGGGATACTGATTGACAAAACTCCGGAATGATACTAGGAACTGCCGCTCGGAGAAAAAGTAGATGTTCTTTTCTTCCTGCGTTTCGGGATGTACATAGTAGATCCGGAAAAGGCCTTTGGTGATCAGCGCCAGATCGGTACATACTATATTCTGCATGTTAAAAAAATCGCTCTTCTCAATTTTACGGGTGCGCCAGTAAGGCAAACTGACGTTGACATCGTTTGCCGATAGTTCGGCAAACTTGCCAAGCAAATCGTTCAATACTTCCTGTTTTGATTCCATACTGTTAACAAAGCGTAATCATTCCAAATATCGGCACAAAAAACCACAGTAATTTTCACCTGGGTTAATAACATGAGGTTTTATTTTCTTATTTTACAATCAAACTAAATTGAACAAAAAACAATCACGTAATCAATCAACATCATGAAGAATATAAATACATCTCCCCATGTTAGTGAGTTTGATAGAGATAACCCTCTTCCTGGCAGTCATTATTCTGACCGTGTCGGGTCCACGAAAAAGCAAAAAGAAAGACAGTAACATCAATCCGGACGCGCATTTGCGCTCTGAATATTACGTTACCGAAAACGGGGGATTGGAACATGTAAAAAGCGAAATCTAATACAAGGCCAAGCCTCCGGAAACATATCTGAAAATAAAATAGAGCCGTCGCTAAACAATTAGCGGCGGTTTTTTATTTATTTTACAAACATTATAAACCACAACCTGCTCCCTTTTGAAACATATTTACAGCGTTCTGTTTTTCAGTTTGATTTATAGCGGCCTGTTTGCCCAGGTAAAAGTATCCGGTAAAGTAACCGGCGTTTCCCAAAATCCCTTAGTCTTTGCCGTTGTTAATCTGCAACAGCAAAACTCCGAGCAAACCCGGGCGGTACAAACCGATTCGGCTGGTATATTCAGTTTTACTGCTGTTGATAAAGGCCATTACAACCTAACCGTCACTTATAACGGCTATCAAACAACAGTACTTAAATTAAACCTTCAGCAGGATACTACCTTATCTGTTACCCTTATAGATAACACCACCCAATTGAGTGAGGTAAAAGTAACCGCGAGTAAAGCTTCTGTTGAAAATAAGAGCGATAAGCTGGTTTACAACGTATCCACAAGTGCAACATCTGCCGGGGCGGATGCGCTCACGGTTATTGGCCGTGTACCGGGCGTAAAAGTTGGCGATAACGATTTAAGTATTGTTGGCAAAGGCAGTGTTAAAGTTATGGTAAACGAACGGTTGGTGCAATTGGCGGGTACCGATCTGCTCCGTTACCTGCGGTCGTTATCCGCAAGCCAGGTTGGCACCATCGAACTGATTAAAAACCCGGGGGCCGCTTATGATGCCGAAGGGAATGCCGGGCTTATCAATATCACTTTAAAACATAGCAAAAAGCAGGGCTATTCGGGCAGTGTACAGGTAAATCAAAAACAATGGCTGCATAATCCGGCTTCGGTTTATGGCACCAGCAATTACTGGTGGCTTAACGCGAGCGGCGATATCAATTATAATACAGCCAAACTATCAGCCTATGTCAATGTAAACGTTGATCATGATCACGAGCTGGAGGGCTTTGAAACTGATATCTATTATCCCAAACAAACCTGGCTGCAAACTGATACGGGCAATTACCGCTACCATAACTTAAACTTTATTGCCGGGGCCGATTACCGGTTTAGTCCGAAGGTTACTGCAGGTATAAATTACCAGGGCGGAAAAAACACTTATGATGGATCGGACCATGTAAATAACCCTATCATCAACAACGGCAGCGGTGCTATCGATTCAACGCTGAAAACCTACGCCACCTATCACCCGGTAGCCATCAGCAACGCGGTGAACCTGCATAGCACCATAAGCCTGGATACCTCCGGCGCAAAACTGGTGCTTAATGCCGATTATTTTAATTATTACCGAACCGACCGATCTGATTTTGAGAGCAACACCTACCTTGCCGATGGCTCATTGAATGCCGCCAGTCGCAACCGCTATCACGATACCAATAAACAGGATATCAATATTTACACTTTTAAAGCCGATGCCTTTTTGCCTACCAAATACGCCCGCTTTGCTTTTGGTGGTAAACTGAGTTTTATCAATAATTACAGCAACGCTTTTTACTATAAAAAGACAGCTAACGATTCATTGAGTTATGATCGCAACTTGAGCAATGAGTTTACTTACACCGAAAACACCCAATCCGTTTATGGCAGTATCAACCGAGAGGATGGCAAATGGAAATACCAGGCCGGTCTGCGCGTAGAACGTACCGAAACCAAAGGTTTTTCGCATACGCTTAATCAAACAACTATTAACAATTATACCCGGTTATTCCCATCCGCAACGGTTAGTTACCAGGCCGGTGTTGATCACAGCCTTGCGCTAAATTTCGGCAGGCGGGTTAACCGGCCAACATTCTGGAACCTAAACCCCTTCAAGAGCCTGTTCACTGCTTACAGTTATGGCGAGGGCAATCCTTACCTCCAGCCCGAATACAATACCAATTTTGAACTTTCGCATACCTACAAAAACAGGCTTACATCGGCCATATTTTTAAACGTCACCAATAACGGTTTCAACAACGTAACCATTGCCCGGGCAGATACCAACCTGGTTTATACTACGCCGCTCAACTTTATTAAAACTTACCGGCTTGGCATCTCCGAAAATTATTCGATGCAGTTGTTGAGCTGGCTGGATAATAATAACCAGTTCACCTTTTACCATACCGATGCAAAATCGGCATTAGCGGCAGTAAAAGGGATCAGCGGGTTCGGAGCCTATATCGCTACCAACAATAATATTTATTTTAATGCGGATAAAAGTTTTTCAGGAGCGGTGAATTTCTGGTACCAGTTCCCGGAGATTGACCATATTGGCCGGAGTGATGCCTATTATAAACTTGATCTCGGTATTAAGGCCTCCGTTTTTAAAAAGAAGGTAGATGTTTCATTTGTGATGAATGATGTTTTCAGGAGCAGCGCTTCGGCAGTTACTACCGTTGTTAATGGTGTACGGCAAAAATATACCAACTTCCAGATTAACAGGTATGCCCTGGTGGGCATCAGCTATCGTTTTGGGAATAGCTTAACTAAGGCAGAGAAACAGGATACCGGCAACCAGGACGAGAAAGGCAGGATCCATTAAAAGCAAAAAGGGAGCTCCTGCGGGCTCCCTTTAAACAATCACAAAACAAAAGCAAGGTTACATTTTACCTGAGCTGTCTTTGCCCATTTTACCTTTACTCATTTTACTTTTAGACATTTTATCGTGGTTCATTTTATCTGAACCCATTTTGTCTTTTGACATTTTATCAGCGCCCATTTTGTCTGATGCCATTTTATCGTGGCTCATCTTGTCCGAACCCATCTTGTCTTTGCCCATTTTATCTGAGGCCATTTTATCATGACTCATTTTGTCTTTACTCATCTTATCCTTTTTCATTTTACCGGTATCACTAAGTAAAACGGTATTATGCAAAGGAGCCGATGTTTTAGCCTGTACATTAACTGTAAGGCCGGCAATAGCAAAAATGGCGATAAAAGCGCCTGAAATGATTGATCTGGTTTTCATGTTTGATTTTTTAAGTTGTTTGCCCTTTAGTCGGCCCGGGCGACGAAACCTTACAATGTATTTTCATTTTGTTTTCGGTAAGTATCCATTCGCCCCAATCCAAAAAATTTCATGAAATTCGGCCACAATAAAACTGTTTTATGGAGATCAGCGAAGCACAAAAACTGATAGATAACTGGATAAAAACAATGGGGATCCGGTACTTTAACGAACTCACCAACACCGCCATCTTAATGGAAGAGGTTGGCGAAGTAGCCCGCATTATGGCCAGACAATACGGCGAGCAATCATTCAAAAAATCGGATACCGAAGTTAACCTTGCCGATGAAATGGCCGATGTGCTTTTCGTGCTCATTTGCCTGGCCAATCAAACCGGCATCGACCTTACCGAAGCCCTTGAAAAAAATATGCAGAAGAAAAGTATCCGCGATGCCGAACGGCATAAAAACAATGAAAAGCTCAAATAGATAAAATTTAATTTTATCTATTTAGTAAAAACAAAATTAAATTCTTCAAAACTTTGTTTTGATACAATTTAATAAGGCCAATGGCGTTTAATCTAAAACAATTAAACAGCCTTATTATGAAAACCTATTTTCTCCTGTCGATAAGCTTTTTGCTTGTACTAACATCATGCAAACATGATACAGAACAAAAAGTAAAGGTGCAAGACGTAGTGTTAACGCCACCTCCTACTGTAGAAGAAAAGAGCATTACAGCTGCCGATCAGCTGGAAGATAACAATATAGCTAAACCGGCCGCGCCTAATCTTGCCGATACCGCCAAAAAGATCATTAAGGAAGGTGATATTCGCTTTGAAACAGGTAACCCAAAGGCGGCTAAACAAAATATCGTCTCTTCACTAAAAAAGTTAGGCGGTTATCTTGCTGAAGAAAACGAAACTACCAGCAGCGAAACCAATCAAAAAGAGTATAGCCTCAAGATCAGGGTGCCCTCCAAAAACTTCGATGTGTTTTTAAACAACCTAACATCCAGCTCAGATCACATAGAATCAAAAAATATCCACATCCGTGATGTAACCACACAGTTTATTGATGTTCGTGCCGAGATCGGCAATAACAAACAGTTAGAACAACGTTATCTGCAACTGGCAGCCAAAGCAACCAAAATGACCGATCTGCTGGCGATAGAGGATAAACTGGCCGGTATCCGTACAACCATTGATTCGGCTCAGGGGCAACTTAATTACCTGAGCAGCCAGGTTAGTTACAGCTCGCTTGATATCAGCTTTTATACCCGGCATACGGGAGAAGTAAACACTGGTAACGGCTTTGGTTATAAATTTAAAACTGCACTTGGCGAAGGCTGGGAAGTTTTACAAAACCTGTTTTTCGCGCTTATAGCATTGTGGCCTTTAATGATAGGCGCTGTCATCCTTCTGCTGCTGATCAGGCGTTGGAAAAGGCGGAGAAAAGCAAATATTATAAGCGAGGTGTAAAAATTATCGCAAAAGTTAATTTAATATTAAAATTATAAAAACCGAAAATGATAAAAGGTATTACTTTATGAAGATTTAATTATAAGAGTAGAATCTTTATTAAATTAATTAATAAATGCTTGACAAGTAGAAATTTAACGCTAATTTTAAGCATCCTAATTGATTGATCATGATCCGTGTACGGTCTAAAGTTGTACTGTTGGTTGCCCCACATGTAGTTGGGCTTGAGGTATTGCCTAATAACAAGGTTTTTAAACATATTTCAACAACCGCGGCTATCTTTCCGGTCATACATGATATCAAACCCAACCTGCTCATTCTCGATTACGACTATCTTGTTCAGGATATCGAAAAAATCCTTCGTCGCTTAAGTTCAAACCCCGCATACAAAGGCATCAAAATTTGCTGCTATAAAAATAAATGGCACTCTAAAGTCGATCCTTTCCTGAAAACCTTAGGCGTTGATCATATTTTTTACGCTGAAGACATGAAGCAGGAAGCCTCTCGCAAAACCGCCTTTGAAGCCATCGGCGATGTTATAATGGATGGAACGTTTTTCAACTTACTAAAACCGGTACATTAAGCCCTTTTACATAAATGTCATTGCGAGCGAAGCGTGGCAATCTCGTAGCCAATGGATGTCCGATCTGCATAGCTACGCGATTGCTTCGTCGTTCCTCCTCGCAATGACATAGCTTTAATTAGCGCCCTTTGTTATTCTATTTCTTGATTCCTGAATCTAACAGTCTTGATTCTTAAACAACAACTTCTCCCTCAAAAACCTTAACAGCCGGACCTTCTAAGAAGATATCGGTAAAAGCTTTGCCATCATAATCAAAGCGAATGTTGAGGTTACCGCCCAATACCTTTATAGGAGTGGTGATATGTCCTGTTTGTTCGTTATGTTGCGCCATGGCTAATGCTACCGCTGTAACACCCGTACCGCAGGCAAAAGTTTCATCCTCTACCCCACGCTCAAAGGTGCGTACAAAATAACCGTCTTCGGCAGGTTCAACAAAGTTTACGTTGATGCCTTTTTCATGATAGATCTCATTATTACGGATGGCATAGCCCTCGGTATACATATCGCGTTCGGCAAGGCCATCAACCAGCTTTACGTAGTGCGGCGAGCCGGTGTTGAGTACATAGGCTTCAGCATCTTTACTAACATCGTTTACATCTATCATTTGCAGGCTCACCCAATCGCCCTCGTCTGAAATTTTGGCATAATGCGGACCATCGACAGCCAAAAATTCAGTTTCGGATTCAATAACGCCTAAAAATTTGGCAAAAGCCACAATGCACCTACCGCCATTGCCGCACATGCTGCTCGGCTGACCATCGGCATTGTAATAAACCATCTCAAAATCGTACCCTTCTTTGTTTTGCAGCAACATGAGGCCATCGCCCCCAATACCAAAACGGCGGTCGCAAAGGCTTGAAATTAGCTTAGGATTGTGATGATCAACGCTATTATCGCGGTTATCTATCAAAATAAAATCATTTCCGGCGCCCTGGTACTTATAAAAATGTAAATTCACGTTATTATACTATTTAATGTCAGCTCATTAATGTTAGCAAAACCCGTGCTAACAATCAAAAAAGCCAATGTTGATCTATTTAACAAATTTTAACATAAAACACAATAACTTATCGTTGATTATCTCGTCTATATGGTATTAAATTTGATTTGTAAAATAAGTAAACTTAATAATAAGAAAGGCAAATTATAAATGAAAAAGATAGGTTTAACACTATTAACCGCTTTTGTTGGAGGGGCGATGGCCTTAGGGGTATACAAGGTTATCGAAAACAAGTACTCAGACAACATGAGCTTTGAGGACAAACAGAAAGTATATTTTACCAGCAACCCGTCGGCTCCGGTATCATCAACCGGCGATCTGGATTTTACACAAGCGGCTGCCGTAGCTACCCCCGCGGTTGTTTACATCCGCACCACGTATAGCAGCAAAGCCAGCGGTGGCGGTCAGGATCAGCTGGAGCAAATGTTTGGCGATATGTTTGGTCAGCGTTCGCGTCCGCAAGGTCCGCAAATGGCATCTGGTTCGGGCGTTATCATTTCGCCTGATGGCTATATCGTAACCAACAACCACGTGGTTGAAAAGGCCGACAAAATTACTGTTGCCACCAATGATCACCGTACATTTAGCGCCAAAGTTATCGGTACCGATCCAAGCACCGACCTTGCCCTGATTAAAGTGAGCGCTACCAACCTGCCTATTGTAAAATTAGGCAACAGCGACGACGCTAAAGTTGGCGAATGGGTTTTAGCCGTTGGTAACCCTTTTAACTTAACATCAACCGTTACAGCCGGTATCATCAGCGCCAAAGGCCGTAATATAGGCATCATAGGCAGCGAAGATAATTCGGACGAAAATCCGTTCGGCCGTACCCGTCAGCAAACAGCTCCAAAATTGAATAAAGCTATCGAGTCGTTTATTCAAACAGACGCGGCCATTAACCCTGGAAACAGTGGTGGCGCGCTGGTTAACACCCGTGGCGAGCTGATTGGTATTAACGCCGCTATCGCTTCGCACACCGGCTCATACGAAGGTTATGGTTTTGCTATCCCGGTTAATCTGGCTAAAAAAGTATTGAACGATATCAAAAAATTCGGTACCGTGAAACGTGGTTTCGTAGGTGTTACTTTCACCGAACTTAACCCTGATGTAGCTCAAAAACTCGACGTAACAACCACCAATGGTTTATATGTTAATGATCTTGTACCGGGCGGTGGCGCCGAGCAGGCAGGTTTAAAGAAAGGCGATATCATTGTTAAAGTTGAAGGTCAGCAGGTTTATGAATCATCCGACTTGCAGGAACGTGTAGGTCGTTTGCAACCTGGCGACAAGATCAACGTCACCGTATTGCGCGATGGCAAGGATAAAGATTTCGCGGTAACCCTTAAAGGCGACGCGGCACCGGCAACTAACCGTACTGCAGCCACATCTAAATCGGCCGAAGAGCTGTTTAACAAACTGGGGGCAAGCTTCCACGCTTTAACCCCAGCCGAAAAAGCAAAACTGCATGTTAACGGTGGTGTACTGGTAACCCAGGTACGTGAAGGTGGTTTATTTGATGCTGCCGAAATTCCTGAAGGTGTGGTGATCACCAGCATCAATAAAATAGCCATCGGCAGTATTGATGATATTGACAGGGCAATTGTAAAACCAATACAAGGCAATATTATTATTGCCGGTATCTACCCTGATGGTTCGCACTTCAGTAGCGCGTTCCCGGCTCAATAAGTTTTTATAAGTGATTTTATATGAAAGCCCTGGTCTATTTGGATCGGGGCTTTCTTTTTAGGGTTAAAAAAAGCATGTCCCTGTGCGATTTCCTTCTTGAGACTAACAGCCCATCTATTGACGCATCCCTCCCAAGGGAGGGATGCGTCGGGATTGCGTATTGGTAGGGAGGGGTTTATACACCATTTAGCGAATAAGCCTGTTGATGAAACCCCTCCCTACACCCTCCCAGGGGAGGGAATCGCACAGCCCACTCCCTTAAAACCATCTAACTGCCTTTTGATGGGCTATTACTCTCTTGAGAAGGGCATAGAGGCATGTTTCTGTGATGATATATGCCCCCCGACCCGCAGTTTTTTTTCCTTGTTATGAAAAGGGCTTTGCTGTAATATAGCATACATCGTCGCCCTCCTGCCTGCGCTATAGCCTTAACTTGAGCCAGCAGCGGGGGGTTAACAGGGTTAACAGAAATTCAAATTATCACATATCAATATCCTGACAATCAATATGTTGAATAAAAACAAGGGTTACGCCTAAATCCGCCGCTCAACTGGTGCTGAGTGACACTTAACGTAAGGAAGAAAAAGCCCGGGCCTGCGCACTTCCCCTCTTGAGAGGGGTGCAGGGGAGTGTTTCTACGATAGGCAACCCGCTTCTCTTTTGTTTTTTTGAAGAAGGCTGAAATTCTCGGGTTTTAAAAAGAGCATTGTTGTATCAACCTACACCGTCGCCCTCTTGGCCGCGGGGGCCTTTACTTTACCTTAGATGCAAAGCAACCAAACATCAAGACAAAAAAATGCTTCCCCCCGCAGGCCATACTCCCCGGCCCGCTTTTTTGTCGGGCCGGCGCGCTTTTGTTTTTACTACCAAAATGTCATTGCGAGGAGCGTGCATAGGAATGAGCCGGGGACGCGACGCGGCAATCGCATGCTATACAGAGCGACCATGCTTCCTCCGTGCGGTTGCCACACAGCGCTCACGTTTTTTATTATTCTTGTTTCCTGACTCTTGCCGTCTTGTTTCTTCTTCCAATCTCCTATCTTAGAAACGTGATCAAAGTAACCTGCGCTATTATTGTTAATGCCGACGGACTCGTTCTCGCCGCCCAGCGGAGCGCAACCATGAACCAGCCGCTAAAGTGGGAGTTCCCCGGCGGCAAAATTGAACCCGGCGAAACCGCCGAAGCCTGCCTCATCCGCGAGATTAAGGAAGAGCTTCATGTGGATATTGAGATTGTTTCTTCTTTGCCAGCTAACACACATCAGTATCCTAATTTTACTATACAACTGATCCCCTTTGTGTGTAGGATTATCGCCAGCGAGATCTTGCTTAAAGAACATCTCGATTTTAAATGGGTGGCTAAAGATGAATTATTAGTTTTGGATTGGGCGGAAGCGGATGTGCCGGTGGTTAGGTATTATATTGAAAATTAAGTTTCTCTTTTCTTTCCATTTATTTTTTCTATATTTGAATCTATATAATTCAGATAGACATAGTATACATTAATTAATCAAACAAAATAATGCAAAGGCATAGGGGTAAAAATTTAGAGTGTTGTAATAAAGTAAACGCGTTAAAAGCTTTATTCAATCACTTTAAAATAATTACCCATGATACCCGCTTTAATAATTTGGTTATTTAAAAAATATATCCGGCCTGCCCTCCAAAACAAAACTTTCCCAACGTTAAATATATTCGGTCCGCTTAGGTGGGCTGCAATGGTAGCTGCTTTATTATGCCTTGCTGCCGGTGCTGTTGCACAGGAACAAACAGTTAAGTACAACGTGTTGCACAGCGGCAAGGTGGTTGGCCACATGAACCTGTACCAGAAACGCCAGGGCGATGAGTTGTACCTCAAAATGATCTCCGAGGTAAAAATGCGCTTCATTTTCAGCGTTAAAGTTGATATACAGGAGGAGAGCACTTTTAATAATGGCAAGCTCATCAGTTCGCAGGTTTGCCGTAATGTCAACGGAACCGAAAAGTGTAATCGCCAAACCAAAGCCATTGCCTCAGGTTATCAAACTATCGCCGAAGGCAAATGCGGCAAAACTGTTGATCAAAAGCAAATTGCTGCCAACCTGATGTTGTTGTACTGCCGGGAGCCCGAAAACCAGGCGCAGGTATACTCTGATAACTTTCAGCAGTTTTTGCAGGTTAAACAGGTGAGCCCGCATGTATACCGGATAGACTTGCCCGATGGTAACTACAATTTCTACAGCTATACCAATGGTGTGTGCAGCAAGGTTGATATCCATCACACATTATACACCATCCAGATTCAGCTGGCGTGATTGATTTTTAACATTTGGGCTCTATGAATTTAACGGCCAAACAAGCTATCTTTAGCGCTAACATCTCCCCTCTTAAAGTGGAATATAGCGATAGCACGGCCATTGGTTTAATTAAACAGGGAAGCCAGAAGGCTTTTGAGCGACTTTTTAAAGATCACTTTAAAAGCCTGCATGCCTACGCCTACACTTTTTTAAAGGATGATGAAATGGCCGAAGAGGTAGTACAAAATGTTTTTTGCCGCATTTGGGAAAAACGCGATCAGCTTAAAACCGATGGCAGTATCAAGGCTTACCTGTACCGATCTGTACATAACGAAAGTTTGAACTACTTAAAACACCAGAAGGTACGCGCCAATTTTGGCGTTTATTATGCCGATGAAATGGAGCAGGTAGGCAACGATGATTCGGCTTCAAAAAAACTGCTTACGGCCGAACTGCAAAAGCATATAGAAAAAGCCCTGAGCGAACTGCCCGAGCAATGCCGCATCATTTTTCAGCTGAGCAGGTTTGAGCAGCTTAAGTACCAGCAAATTGCCGATCAGATGGGGCTTTCTATCAAAACTATCGAAAACCAGATGGGCAAGGCGCTGCGGGTGATGCGCCAGAAACTGGCCGAATTTTTACCCATTATTTTATTGTTATTTATTAATTGGTTTGTATGAGCTATACCGGTATGCCCATAGATGATGATTTGCTGGTGAAATACCTGGTTGGCGAAGCTACGTCCGCCGAGGTGGAAGCTATACAGAACTGGATTGCCGCTTCGCCTGCTAACAGGCAGGAGTTTGATAATTTTAAACTGATTTGGGATGAGAGCCAGCATATCGCCTCTACCAAAGCCTTGGATGAAGATGCCGCCTATCTCCGCTTGCAAAAAAGGCTAAACAACACAGCACCGAACGTTGAAGCCCGACCAGTGCATGTCCGCAAAATGAAACTTAGTTGGTGGATTGGCATAGCGGCATCGTTACTATTGATTAGTACCGTGGCCTGGCTAACTATCAGCCATTATTATGACAACCGGGCTATTGCTTTTGTAAAGATAGAGAGCGAGGCTAAAACCCGTATACAAACGCTGCCCGATGGTTCGGTGGTTACACTGAACAGTCACAGTACCCTTATTTACCCGGAAAGGTTTACAGGCGCCATTCGTCCGGTTACTATGCTGGGCGAAGCTTTCTTTAAGGTAACGCCTGATAAAACAAAACCTTTTATAATTAAGGTGAACGGTGTAACAGTTAGGGTGGTTGGCACGTCATTCAATGTGAAAAGCCGCGACGATAAAACGCAGGTAATTGTGGAAACGGGCATTGTTAACGTTAGCGAGAAGAGCAAGAATGTAAACCTTAATCCCGGCGAAAAGGTGCTGGTTACCAAAAAGGACGGTTTACAGGCTAAGGAGATTATCAAAGGTCGTTTGTATAACTATTATGCAACTCACGAACTGGTTTGCGACGAAACCCCACTACATGAACTGGTAGGTTCGCTGAATGAGATTTACGGATCGCATATTGTTATCGGCAACAAGGCTATTAATAATCTGCCTATTACCACGGTGTTTAACGATCAATCGTTAGATGAAACGCTGCTGGTGATTTCTGAGACCTTTAAGATTAAAGTGGAGCGCGGGAAAAAGGGGATTGTGTTGAAGTAAGCACTGCACTATAAATAGAAACGGGCATTACTATAAAACCATGTCATTGCGAGCGAAGCGTGGCAATCGCACGGCAGCAGGGCCGCTCTGTATAGCATGCGATTGCTTCGTCGTTCCTCCTCGCAATGACATAATTTTAGATATTTATGTTGTATAAACTACATCGTTACCTAAACTATACCTGTTGCCTGCTCCTCCTCACGGCCTTAACCGCTCATGCCGATTCTATCCTATCCAAAAACATATCTGTACATGTAACCGAAATGCGCCTGGGCACCGTACTAAAAACTATCGAGCAAAAGGGCAACTTCTACTTTTCGTACAATAGCAATATCGTAAAAACCGACAGCCTTGTAACAGTTAATGCCGATAACTGGACCATCAAAGAGGTGCTTGACCATATGCTCAGCTACCGGTTTGAATACCGCGAGACGAAGAATTTCATCATCCTGAGATATGCGCCCCTCCAACTCACCATAGTTACCGACAAAGCCGCAACCGAGGGCGATAGCTATAGCATCAGCGGAACAGTTACCGATGAGCAAACTGGTCACAAACTGCCTAACGCCAGCGTTTACTCGCATGAGCAACTACAATCGGTGTTAACCGATAGAGAAGGCCATTTTGATATGACGCTCCGCAATGAAGGTCAGCCAATCACCCTCACCATCAGCAGGGAGTTTTACAAGGACACTACCGTTACCTTTTTGGCAGATGTTAATGTAAGAAGCACCGATACCACGCTGAAGAAAAAGCGCGGCCTATTAGGTTATATATTAAGCGATGATTATTCGGGTGTTGAAAATACTGCACTGGGCAAGCTATTCCTCTCCACCAAACAACAGATCCAGGCTGCTAATCTCGGCGGACTGATTGCGCAGGCGCCATTCCAGGCTTCGGCCATACCGGGTGTAAGTACTCACGGCAATTTCAGCGGACAGGTGGTAAACGTAGTTTCGCTCAATGCTGTCGGCGGGTATAATGCCGGTGTAGATGGTTTTGAAATGGGTGTCATTTTCAATTTGGATAAAGGTGATGTCGGCGCGGTACAGATAGCGGGCATCTTTAACGTTGTCGGCGGATCCGTTAATGGCATTCAGGTTGGCGGTTTGTATAACAATGTGCTGGGTAATGTACGGGGCATTCAACTGGCGCTATTGCATAACAGCGTAAAACAAAACATGAATGGCCTGCAGTTATCGGCGCTCTATAACCATACCCGGGGTTCAGTCCGTGGTATCCAGTTGGGCGCGATAGGCAATATCGCTGGTAAAAACTCCGACGCACTGCAGATTGGAGGAGTTGGTAATATCGCCCAACAAAAGTTTGGCGGGTTGCAGGTGGCGGGCTTGTTCAATTATGCCAAACATCTTACCGGTGTTCAACTCGCGTTGGTGAACATCGCTGATACTTCGTCGGGTTTTAGCATTGGTCTGCTGAATATTATCAATAGCGGTTACCACAAACTGGCTATTTCCACTAACGAAACGCAGAACATCAACCTTGCCTTTAAAAATGGGAACAATAAACTGTACACCATTTGGCAGGGCGGTATGCGGGTAGATGGAAACAGTAAACTCTATTCCTTCGGATTGGGCTTCGGCCGGGAATTTGGTTTGGGGCAACATCTGGCTATTAATACCGAAATAGGCTCAAGTTACCTGTACCAGGGCACCTGGTTAAAAACCAATCAGCTTAATAAGTTCAATCTGGATTTTACTTACAAGGTAAGCCGCAAGTTCTCCATTTTCGCCGGGCCATCATTAAACTTTCTATATTCAGATCAACGAACTCCGGTTGATGGCTATGCTTATGTCCGGGACCTGCACCATTCTTTTATCCGTGATAATCGTAACTGGACCGGTTGGGTTGGATGGAGTTTCGGGATTAATCTGTTTTAAAGTGCCCTTTATTGTATTTAACAATCATTGGCCCGCTCAATCGCCGCGGGAGGGCTTTGTTCTTTTTCTTGATAAAAAGAACCAAAAATCAAGTCAGCGGATAGGCTTCTTTGCCGCACAGGCCTTTACCCCGCAAAGCGAACAGAACCACGGGCTGCAATTATTTTGCCCAGCTTCGCTCGCTCATAGCCCTCCCCTTCTGCAAAAACTTGCTATGCCCCCTGCAGCCGCACAAGCCGCCATTGTTCTGCCCGCTTTCGCCCGAAGCTTACCTGCTGACAGAGTTGGGAAAGAAAAAAAGAGGGAAAATAATAAAACCATGTCATTGCGAGGAACGAAGCAACCGCACGAAAGCACAGCCGCCCAGTTTATTTACAACGGCGTGTTTGTAGCCTACTCAGGTACCCTAATTTTACAACCAAACCACTTTTTGAAAGCTTTGATGCTCCTGGCCAATGATATCCCGATATAACTCAGGCTTTCTGGCCTGGATGTAACGATAGCCGCCTGCTTTGGTTAGTTTATCTGGCGTAAGCTCGGCTATTGTAAATTCATTATCTAATGACCGGCATTCAGTCATGATATCCCCGTATGGATCAATGATCATGGAGCAGCCATTTTTTAGCTGGTCGTCATCCATTCCTATCGGATTGGAGAACACGGCATAAACGGCATTATCATACGCCCGGGCAGGCAGCCACTTCATTAACCATTGCCTGCCTTTTAAACTATCAAATTCCTGTCGCAGCAGTTGCGCATTGGCTTCTTTATTTTTCCATAGCTCAGCGTCAACAAAACCGGCTCCTGGCCGGGTTGATGGTGTACACATGGTAACGTGCGGCATAAAAATTACCTGGGCGCCAAGCAACGTGGTCGCGCGTACATTTTCAATTATATTATTGTCATAACAGATAAGTATGCCGCATTTCCATCCGTATAAATCAAATACGGTATACGCCGTTCCGGGTAAAAGATGCGGGTTGATAAAAGGATGTAACTTGCGGTGTTTGGCAATCAGTCCGGTTTTATCAACGCATACATAAGCCTTAAATAGGTTATCGTCTTGATCCTTTTCAAACAGACCGGCCAGTATGGCAATATCATACCGCCGGGCGTATTCGGTCAGTGCTATGATGCTCGGTCCGTTGGGGATTTCCTCGGCAAGGTCAAGCATTTGTGCTTTGTCCAGATTCCGGGCAAACGTATAACCAGTTACCGAACATTCATGAAATGCTATGGCTTTGGCCCCTTTTCTCGCGGCATCGGCTGCCATTTGCTCAATGATTGATAAGTTATAGGCCTTATCCCCGCTTTTATTTTCAAATTGTGCCGTGGCTATCCTTAGGTTTTCCATATGCTGATCTTGTTTTAACATTCCAAAACTACCAGGAACATAACAAAAGCCATTGTAAAAAACCGACAAACGTCAATTTAAGCGAGGGGCATAAAATTTATGGCCAGCAAATTATGATTGGCTTTGTATTGCAACGGAGTAACGCCCGTATGCTTTCGGAAAAAATTGTTAAGATGCGCCTGGTCGTAGTACCCGCAGGCATAACTCAGACTGCCTACTTCTTTTACCAAAGTGAGCTTTTGAAGCTGTTTGAGATAGTTTTGAAACTTAACCGCGTCGATAAACTTTTTAGGAGAGATCCCTACTTCCTCATTAAACCTGCGCTCAAGCTGCCGTTCTGTTACGGGCAGCACATCCAGCAAGCTTTTAATATTAATGATCCCACTGTGCTTCTGAATGATGCTTATAGCGCGATCTGTAATGCTTACTCCCCTATCTTTAAAAGTCATTTTTCTCAATAAAAATTGTTCGGTAATACTTGCTGCAGTGGAGAGATCCGTGACGTTTGCGATCTGATCTTCAAGATCTGCGGCATCCTGTCCAAAAAAATCTTTTAAGGGCACAGTATTGTTATTAAGTTCATAAGCAGCCACACCAAGGAGGGTTAATAACGCGTTGGGCTGCAAAACCACTATCAGCATAGCCAATTCACCAGCCGAAACAATATCGTTATAATGCGTTATCTGCCCGTAAACAAAACTGTACGGTTGCTCACTGGCGACAACATGATGTTGGTCGTACTGCAACAAGGGCGCTTTTAAATGAAATACCATTCCGGGGTTACCGTCCGAAAACAGGCGGTAATTTATGGCAGCGTGTTCATCATGCGCTATAATTAAATAGTGCTTAACAATACCCGAGAGCAAAGGGTGTGGTGCTATTTGCATGATATTATAAAGGCTTGATAAAGATAATCATTATTTTACCTGATAAACTGCCTGCTGCTCTCCCTTTAGGAAGCCAGATGGTTAATATTTCCTGTACACGTTATAAAGAATATTCAAATCCAGTTGTGTCATTGTTGGTGTTTCGTCAGTCTGAACAAAATGGCGTTTAAAAGCAACAATAGCTACAGGGAGGTTACTGATGTCATAACCTATTAGCTTAAGCGCTGTGGCATAATCAAAATTATCCGGCGGAAGTTCAAGCAGTTCTTCCCGCCAAAAGCCAAAGCCTTTTTGGGCTAACAGTTTCCAGGGAAACAAGGGCCCAGGATCGGGCTTGCGCAATGGTGCTATATCCTGATGGCCTATAAAATTGGCCTGCGGAATGTTATAGGTTTTCTTGAGCTGGGCCAGCAACGCCAGCAGACTTTTAACCTGTATATCATTAAAAGGCTCGTGCCCGTTGTTGTCAATTTCGATACCAATCGAGCAGCTATTCATATCACTAACGCTTCCCCATTTACTGATGCCCGCATGCCAAGCCCGCAGGTAATCATTAAGCATGTGGTAAACCTTACCGTCTTTACCCACTACATAGTGCGCGCTCACCTGTGGTTTTACCAACGTGAAAGTATTGAGGGTTTGCTTAACCGAATCCTGTGCGGTATAGTGAATGATCACATAATTAGGCTTACGCAGGTTGAAGTTCACGGTGCCCACCCACTCCGACGGAATGGCTCCGCCGGCGCTGTCGACCAACATGGCAGGCTGCTCCCGGCTAATTATTTCAATTAACGAGTCGGTTTGTGTATGATATACTTTATTGGTAGCGGCATAGGGCTGTACTTTAGGCGAGCATGCGCTGATGGCAGCTATCGAAGCGGTTATTAGTAAAATGTATCTATTTTTCAAACCTTGATTTGCTTGATTTTAGGATTTACACTGATGATTTAAAACAAGTATACAAAAAACCTTGATGCATTTGATTTAAAGACATTCTGATTTAGTCAGGGAAATCCGTAAATCAAGCGTATCAAGGTTCCTTTTTGAGATAGCCTATTCAGCTTTATATTTCTATCAACCTTATATCGCTGTCGACCGCCTTATTACGCCTAATAAAAGCGCGATAACGGCTATCACCAGTAAAATATGAATAAGGCCACCTACAGTTGTAAAGAATACGCCAATTGCCCATCCTATAATCAGGATGACTGCAATTATATACAGGAGAGAGTTCATAATACTTTGTTTTTAATTAATGATTTTCATAGATATCAATATAATAGCCGATACTGCCTAAAAGTTTTAAATTTTGTGTTTTTTGTGATCGATGGAGCTCGTTTACAACTGTATTTTGGTGAGAATTATTCCTGATGTATATTTAGGCTCCTAACCTCATGAAAACAATGAAACATATTTTTCTGTCTGCGTGCCTGCTAACTGTCGCCGCTGTTGTCAATGCTCAATCAAAGTTGCCGGTTATCCGGGCCACATCAAAAAGTGTTGCTATTAATGATGGCGGCTTTCTGGATAAAAACGCGTGGTCGCTTTCGCCGAAAACAAGGCCCGATATCTATACTGCTGACAGAACGCGGGAAACCAAATGGGTTACTTTTTATACCGATATTGATTCGATAAGGGTGAAAGTTAAGCCTGGTACACGATATGATTTCATCATCCTGCTTAATGGTAAGGATTCATGTTATACGCAGGTAGCAAGCGCTATTCCACCGGTAGATAAACACCAGGTATCAATTAAAAACGATACCATTCCTTTCAAACTTTCAGCCTATAATGCCATAGCGGTAAAGGCCATACTGAATGATACCGATACTTTAAACCTGCATTTTGACGCAAGCTCTTTCGATTTTCATTTAACAAGAGATGCTATTATAAAAAAGACAAAGCTGCTTCCCAACCAGGCCGATGTTTTGGCAGGCAAAGCCAAGCCCAATTTTAACGGAATGAATAAAGCCCAAAAGCTCCAGATGGGAACGGCTGTTTGGCTTAACCAGGAGATACTGCCCACCGGATTAACATCATACGAAATGGATGGCCGCTTTGCCTGGAACCTGTTTGAAGGCAAACAGGTAGAGGTTGACTATGATAACAACCGCATAATCATTTATAACAAAATGCCTAAAGGATTGAAAGGCTACGAACGGTCGAAAATCGGCTTTATCAAGTCGTTTCCTTATGCTACCGGAACATTTGAAATAGCCGGTAAAAAATACATCGGCAATTTTACGATGGATACGGGTTCCGATCAGTCATTGATCCTGGATAGCGGATGGGTAGCTAAAAACAATTTTCCGGCCAATTTAAAGCTTATCAAATCGTCAACCATCAGTGATCCGCTTGGGGTAAAATATGAAATGAAAATAGTGGAAGCGCCGCTGTTCAGGCTCAATGGCTTCCCTACTGCCAATATACCTACACTTATTTTGAGCAATAAGAATCCGCTTGGTTTTGAAATCAACTATCTGGGCAACGGGCTTTTGAAACGGTTTAATATGATCCTCGACTTTAAGAATGATTACCTGTACATGAAACCCAATAAATTATCAAGCTAAATTAATTCCCGGCAGGTACCGCCCAGCTTTGCCCATCCAGCACAGGGTTTACGTCCATATTATCATACTGTATGTTTAGCTTTTGCTGACCGCTTGTTGTTGCCTCACGATACGGAATGGTGATACCCTGTACCGGCCGAAGATCTGAAAGCATGGAGAAAAGTGTTTTATCGCCAACTTTATAGCCATAAGCCATCAGTTGGTTTTGATCATTTATAGCAAACACGTATTCGTTGCCGTTTAACTTGCATTGAACGGTGTACATATTATTGTTGGGGATTTTTTGCGTATTCATGACCTGCATTTGATCAAGCAATGATTTACGTAAGCCGATAACGCCGGTGTACAGGGCAGTTTTTACTTCGGCCACACTATTGGCCGGCAATTCAGATTTGTTGCCGCTGCTCCACTGCCATCCGGTATTGCCTTCTGTTTGCTGCACTGAAACAGGTTTGCCGTTTTTCCATATTTCGACGCGCACCTTACTATTTGGAATATCAATCAGCTCCACAACTTTTAAGCCCGAAACAGAACCGGTCAAACGTGCTGTTTTCAAAGCGTTCAATTTATCGCCGCCGTGCGCGGCATTAGCTTTTAAAAGCAATGTTTTGCCATCGGGCACAGCGTTATTATCGGCAGTTGTAGAATTACCAGAAGCTTTTTTTGCTACAGTTGACGACTTCGCATTATTAGAAGCGGCGTTATCATTATTATCTACAAAAAATACCCGCCCATCAACTACAGCCATACGGGTTTTACCGCCCATGTCGCAAAAAAAGCTGTGCAATTCGGTATGGCCATCTGTATAGGTAAGCGTAAGTACACCCTTGTTTATTTTATAGGTACCACTACCGTCCTTGCTGCTTGAACTGCCGCCACCAACATTTTCACCGGCTACAACGGAACCCGAATAGCGCGAATTGCTGAAATGTCCTTTACCATCAAAATTTAATCCCTGTGTACTCAAAGCGCCAACATAAGTTGTACCATAGGCCGCGCCACCGCCACCCATAGCGCTGATAAATGAATAGTAACCTTCCGGTATAATGTTACCCTGAAGTTTGAACAACTCATGCGCGTAATTAGAAAGGCTCCCGTACTTGGTTATGGTATAAACAGACGAGCTTTTGGTATATTTAAGCGTTACCTCCCCTTTGTTTATTGTATATCTGCCGCTTACATTGGTTTGCCAGTCGTTCCGGTTAAGCAAATCATTGAACGTACCATCCGGCCTGAACAATACGGAAACATCCCGCCTGTTCATTCCACCGCCAAATATGGGGCTTGGCGAGAACTCACATCCGGCATAAACGCCATCTAACTTATCCTGGGCAAAAACATGATCGTAAAAGCAACATAACAAGGCAAATAGTACCAGGCTGAATTGTTTCATAGGGCGTCGGTTTTTTGTCGATAAACCGCATTTGCCAACTATTGTTTGTAGAAATGTTTTAATTAATATCTAATTAACGTTGAAGAGAACGCTTAATATGAAGCCCTTATGTCATTTCGACGAGGAACGAGGAGAAATCTTATACGTCCTGCTCACCGATGTGTCATTCCGTCTTGCTTGGTGTATAAGATTTCTCTTTCGCCCAAGCGCTCGGGCCTCCCCTGCTCTATCGAAATGACATTTTTTTAGATAACAATACGCTCCAATAAAAAACGGCCGCAAGGAATAACTCCCTCACAACCGCTCTTAAAAAACTAATAAATGGTTAAGCTTTTTCAATTTTCGATGCCTGGTTAATGCCGGCTTCGGCTATTTGGGTAAGCAGGCTATCGCATGTCCGTTCTTCATGTAGGGTTGAGTCAAGCAGCTCGGCGGCATGCTCATAACCCAATACACTGGCCAGTGTACGGAGCGTACCGTACGAAGCAATTTCATAGTGCTCAATTTTTTGCGCGGCCGAAATAATACCGGCATCACGGGTGATGCTACCTTTTTCGGTTTCAGCCACAATTTCCTCTCCTTCTTTGATGAGACCTGCCATCGCTTCGCATTTTACAGCTACAGCTTTTTGACCTATAGAAGCGAAAGCATCCTCCAGACGGATGATCTGGCGCTCGGTCTCGGCCTGATGGTTTTCAATAGCCGAACGCAACTCATCTGAAGTTGCTGCCTTAGCCATTTTAGGCAATGCCTTTGAGAGGTGTTTCTCGGCCCAGTAAATGTCTTTTAGTTCATCAATAAACAATTCGTTCAGGGCCGATTCCTGCACATTGTTGGTTTGTTCGGGTGATTTTACTTTAGTTGTTGCCATGGTAGATGTTTTAATGTTTTTGTGAAATAACATCTACAAACACAACGCCAATTTTATTATTTTAAATAAGTAAATTAATTATTAGGATAATTTTAGCTTGAATTTTTATCTCAATAAAGTACCCTTGATCGTCTTGCCCTACAACTATAAGTTCTAAAAAATATACAGCCTGCCCGATTTTAAGGAATTTACCGGGTGACTTAGGGCTTCCAACTCCCAGCTTAAGACTTACCTAAGCCCCTTTCTTGGTTTTTAAGCTGGCCATCAGCTGGTCGTACAAATCATCGCTGCCGGTTTTTCGTGGTTTAAGTTTCTTAACCTTCGCGCGTTTGCCTTTTGATTTAGCCTCGATGATCTTAAGTAACTCATTGTTGTATTCATCTTTAAATTTGGATACATCAAAATCCTCGGCATATTGATTAATTAGCGTAAGCCCCATATCCAACTCCTTTTTGCTCACGTCAATTTTATCGGGCAGGTTAAGGTCTTCCGTATCACGAATTTCCTGCGCAAAACGAATGCGGGTTACTACCAATACATTTTTTAACGGATGGACAATACAAAGGCTTTCGGTACTGCGTAATACAAAACGCGCCAGCCCCGCTTTTTTTGATTGCGTTAAGGCCTGGATGAGCAGTGCATAGGCCTTATTGTTTTTGGTGTCGGGCTCGGTGTAATAGGAGGTTTCGTAAAACATGGGATTTACATCGGCTATATCAACAAAGCTTTCTATTTCAATTACCTTACTTTTTTCCGGCGCGGCATCTTCAAAATCCTGCTCATCCATGATCACATATTCATCATCAAGCTTATACCCTTTAACAATTTTGTCATAAGGTACTTCTTTATGGGTGTTTTCATTAACCCGCTGATAACGGATGCGGGCATGATCGCGGCTATCCAGCATATCAAAATCAAGCGAGCTGGTTTGCACTGCCGAATATAATTTAACCGGGATGCTCACCAACCCAAACCCTATCGAACCTTTCCATATCGATCTCATAGCCCAATAACTTAATGTATTGTAATATAACCATAAAGGGTGTAAAGGGTTTGGAAATTCGGAGCAGCAAAAGCAGTGGTAGCGGGTAAAACCCCTCCCTACACCCTCCCAGGGGAGGGAATCGCACGGCCCAACCCACTTAAAATCCCCCAATGGCCTTTTATTTCTTATAATCGACTATCCCCCAAACAAAACCAGCCCCTCATTTATTTACAAGCATACCAATGCTTTAGGAAATAATTGTAGCCTTCCTGTTACATATTAAACTAAATACACGTTACCTTAGTCATAACATCAAATAAAATACACATGAAAAAGCTATTTATCCTTGCCGCACTATTAGCAACTACTGTTGGAGCATTTGCCCAAAACGTTGACCTTAGGCGTAAAATTGAAGTTACAGGTATTGCCGAACAGGAAGTTACTCCTGATATTATAAACGTAACCATATCACTACAGGAATACATGGATGGCAAAAAACACATCGCCATTAATGATCTGGAAGACCAACTGGAAAAAGCCGTTAAAGATGCCGGCATTCCGTCGGCCGATTTTACAGTGAACAATGTATCGGCCTGGAACAACACTTATCAAAAGAAAAAAGCACCCGACTTTTTGGCCAGCAAACAATATGGTTTACGTGTTCGCGATTTGAACAAGTTTAACCAGATCATGTCGAAAATTGATCCTAAAGGTATCCAGTCTACCAATATTGAAAGCTATGACTATTCAAAAATGGCCGATTTGAAACGTGACCTTAAAATTAAAGCCCTGTTGGCCGCCCGCGATAAGGCAACTTATTTACTTGCTGCCCTTGGCGAAAAATTAGGTGGTGCCATTAACATCACCGAAAGCGATAACAGCAGTTTTCCTCAGCCACGTGTTTATGCCAACACTATGATGTTCAAAGCTTCGGCCGACAGCAACGTTGGTGACTCGGATATCAGCTTCAAAACCATTAAGCTCAACTTCCAGATCCAGGCGGTATTTGAGATTGTGAAATAAGCGCCCCCCAGCCCCCTAAAAGGGGGAGCGAAAAAATCCGAAGCCTCTGTTAAAACAAACAGGGGCTTTTTTCATTTTCTTGATTATGGCTCCCCCTTTAGGGAGCCGGAGGCATATGCAATGGTTTGGCAGACGCGAAAGCGATAACGTTAATGATGAACGCGGCGGTGGTGGCGGCAGATTAGCCATAGGCGGCGGGGTGCTTGGCCTGATAGCCGCTGCTATTTATTTCTTTACCGGGGTTGATCCTTCTGCCCTGCTTAACCAGGTGGCAACCAATCAGCCCGCCCTGCAGGAGCAAACAGCCAACAAAGGCCCCGAAGATGCCGGAAAGCACTTTGTACGTGTTGTTTTGGCCGATACGGAGGATATCTGGACAAAGCTTTTTAACGATATGGGCCGTACCTATGAAAAACCTCAGCTGACGTTATTTAATGACTATGTTGAGTCGGCCTGTGGGAGGGCCAGCTCTGCAAGCGGTCCGTTTTACTGCCCGGGCGATTCGCAGGTTTATATCGATCTTTCGTTTTACGACGAGCTTAAGAACCGTTTTGGCGCGGCCGGCGATTTTGCCCAGGCTTATGTTATAGCTCATGAGGTTGGCCATCATGTGCAAAACCTGCTGGGCATCTCACAAAAAATGGACGCGGCCCGTTCAAGGCTTAGCGAACGTGCATACAATAAACTATCCGTAAAGCTGGAATTACAGGCCGATTTTTATGCCGGCGTATGGGCACATTACGAAAAAAGCATGAAAAACGTACTCGATAAAGGCGACATAGAAGAAGCTCTAAATGCCGCAAATGCCATTGGCGACGACCGGCTGCAAAAACAAGCTCAAGGACATATTGAGCCGGACAGCTTTACCCATGGCACCAGCGCCCAGCGTATGTATTGGTTTAAAAAAGGGTTCGAAACCGGGGATATTAACCAGGGGGATACTTTTGGCAATGGAGATTTGGATTGATTAGCCAATAGATATGTTGTGACGAAACGAAGCTTTGCAATAGCATGGCGCAGAGCATCAGGGTCCTCTCCGAGAGACCCTGATGGGACAAAAATTTCGATTGATTGTATTGCTTTATAATAAAAGCGCGCCATTATGAGGATATCACAATGGCGCGCTTTTGTTATTAGCTGATTAAAAAACTTAATCAATCCATTCAAACTTAGTATAAGGCACAAGCACTTCCGGTACTTTAATGCCTTTTTCAGTCTGATTATTTTCTAACAGCGTGGCTACTATACGTGGCAGGGCCAGCGCGCTACCATTCAGCGTATGTGCCAACTGTGTTTTACCATCGGCATTACGGAAACGCAGTTTAAGCCTGTTGCTTTGAAAAGTTTCAAAGTTTGATACTGATGATACTTCCAGCCAGCGCTGTTGTGCAGCGCTCCAAGTTTCCATATCATAAGTTAAGGCTGAGCCAAAACCCATATCGCCGCCACAAAGACGCAATACACGGTATGGCAAACCTAATTTTTGCAACAATCCTTGTACATGGCTGCTCATTAGTTCCAATATCTCATATGATTTATCCGGATGAGCAATGGTTACAATCTCCACTTTATCAAACTGGTGTAAGCGGTTCAAACCACGCACGTGCGCACCATATGAACCTGCTTCGCGACGGAAACATGGGGTATGGCCACAGTTACGTACAGGTAACTGATCTTCCTTCAATATCACCTCGCGGTACAGGTTGGTAATAGGTACCTCGGCAGTAGGGATCAGGTACAGGTTATCAACACCTACATGGTACATCTGCCCTTCCTTATCCGGCAATTGTGAAGTACCAAATCCTGATGCTTCGTTTACCATTAAAGGTACACTAACTTCACTGTAACCTGCTTTTTCGGCCTCGTCAATAAAATAATTGATCAAAGCGCGTTGCAGTTTAGCTCCTTTGTTTTTGTATACAGGGAACCCGGCTCCGGTTATTTTAACGCCCAGTTCAAAATCAATGAGGTTGTATTTTGCTGCCAGCTCCCAATGCGGCAAAGCATCGGCAGGCAGTTCCGGTTTGTCGCCGTTTTCCAAAACCACTTCGTTATCTTCCGGCGTAAGGCCTTTAGGTACCGAGCTGTGTGGCAGGTTAGGCAGCAATACTAATTTCTGATATAATTCTTCTTCGGTAATGGTAAGCAGGTCGCCAAGCTTTTTGATCTCTTCCTTCCATGCACCTGTTTTGGCTTTAATACCTTCGGCTTCTTCTTTTTTGCCGCCGCGCATCAGCTCGCCAATTTGTTTCGCAGCTGCATTGGCCTCGGCCGAAACATTATCCATACTGGTTTGAGTGGAACGGCGTTTGTCGTCCAGTTCAATTATTTCATCAACCAGTTGGGGCTGTTTAAAATTTTTTACAGCCAAACGTTCCAAAACCTGTTCCCGGTTATCACGGATATAACTAACTTGCAGCATTATTTTATTTTTTAGGCAAAGATATTTTTTAAGTAGCAGTTTTAAGTAGCAGCGGCAGTTTTTTTTAGAACATAGCCTGATAACTGCAACTACCCACTGCAACTGCCACTAAAAACTCATGAACCAAACACAAACAGGCAAACTATACTTAGTCCCCACCCCGATAGGTAATCTGGAGGATATGACCTTCAGGGCTATCCGGATACTAAAAGAGGTGGACTTGATACTGGCCGAGGATACCCGTACCTCTGCCCCGATGTTGAAACACTTTGAAATCCATCAAAAAGTGTTCGCGCATCATCAGCATAATGAGCACCAATCAAGCAACGAGATTGTTAAGTTTTTGCTGGAAGGTAAAAACATCGCGCTTATTTCGGATGCGGGTACGCCTGCCATTTCTGATCCGGGTTTTTTCCTGGTACGTGAGGCTTTAAAGTTTAATATCGCGGTAGAATGCCTTCCGGGAGCTACGGCCTTTGTACCGGCCCTGGTTAACTCTGGTTTCCCGACAGATAAATTTTGTTTTGAAGGTTTTTTACCGTTGAAAAAGGGCCGTCAAACCCGGTACAAGTTTTTGGCCGAAGAAGAGCGCACCATCATACTATATGAATCGCCCCACCGTTTGTTAAAAACACTGGATGAGATGGCTACCTATTTTGGTGCCGACAGACAGATCTCGGTATCGCGCGAGCTTACTAAAATGTTTGAAGAAACCGTACGGGGTACTGTTATCGAAGTAAAACAATACTTTGAAACCCACCCCATGAAAGGCGAATTTGTAATGTGCGTGGCCGGGGCGACTGCTAAGCCCGCAAAGGGAAAGTATGACAGGGACGAGGAGGAAGAATAGCCGGTAAACACAACCATGTCATTGCGGGCGAATCGTGGCAATCGCATGCTATACAGAGCGGATATGTCTTCGTGCAATTGCCACGCTTCGCTCGCAATGACACATTTTAATATAACTAAATAAAAATCCGTCATTGCCAGGAACGAAGCAATCCCAAACCTTGCAGAGCTGCCATGCTCACCGGGGATTGCTTCGTTTCTTGTAATGACGCGTGTGAATATCACTCTACATGAAAAAAAACCTACCATTAGCCATACTATCGGGCTTGCTTTTGTGGATAGCCTGGCCACCTACTCCCTATACTACGTTTTTACTTTTCATTGGCTTTGTGCCTATGCTGCTGGCTGTCGAAAACATCATTAATGATGATAAGCCTAAAAAAGGCAGGCGGGTATTTAATGTAACTTTCATCGGCTTCTTTATCTGGAACTCATTATCTGTTTACTGGGTTTATAATGCGCTTAAAATAGTGGGCGAGCTTGTAGCTGTTCCTATCACGCTCATCCCCTATTCGCTTGGGCCCTTGCTGATGGCAGCTGCCTTCTGGTTATATTACCGATTGAGGCTGGTCGCGCCCCGCTGGGTAGCGCTCATTGGCCTGGTTTGCTTCTGGATTGGCTACGAATACCTGCACCAAAGCTGGGACCTCTATTTTCCGTGGATGACACTCGGCAATGGCTTTGCCGTAGCGCATCAGTGGATACAATGGTATGAATACACAGGTGTATACGGTGGTACCGTATGGATCTGGACTGCAAATATCCTGGCCTTTTTAATCTACACGAGTTTCCGTGAAGCCCAGGCAAAAAAAACCCGGCTGGCATTGTCCGGAGCTTTGCTGATCGTCATCATAGTGCCAATCGGCTATTCCTTATCCGTTTACAGCAATTATATTGAGGAAGTAAACCCTTCAAACATTGTTGTCGCGCAACCTAATATCGATCCTTATGAGAAGGATGGCACCATTCCTCCTGCTTTGCAGGTTGATATCCTCATCCACCTTTCGAGGCAGGTTGCGCAACCCAATACCGAGTTTTTTATCTGGCCGGAAACAGCTATCCCTGCGCCTGTTTATATTAATGAAGAACAGATAGGCCAAAACACTTTCATTAAACAAGCCCAGTTTTTTTTACGCAAGTACCCTAACGGCAACCTGGTTACCGGGGCAGAAACGTACAGGCTTTATAATAACAGGGCTACCCCAACAGCAATACCTTCACCATTTGGCGGCGACCAGTTTGCTGATTTCTATAGTACTGCACTTAATTTAGAAAATGGCGACAGGATCCAGACGTACCATAAATCGCGTTTTGTACCCGGAGCCGAATCCATGCCTTTTGGTGAAGCGCTCTCGTTCCTGAAACCTGTATTTGAGCATTTAGGCGGCGCAACAGGTAACTATGCTCCCGACAAAGACGCGAAAGTGCTTTACTCGCAAAGCGGCATCGGCGTTGATCCCGTTATCTGCTATGAATCGATATGGGGAGGCTATATTGCCCGCTCCGTTAAAAAAGGGGCACAATTTATCGCCATTATCACCAATGATGGCTGGTGGGAAAACACGTCGGGTAAAGACCAGCATTTACAATACGCCAAACTTCGAGCTATTGAAACACGACGTTGGGTTTGTCAATCGGCAAATACCGGTATCTCCGGCTTCATCAATCAACGAGGCGATGTTGTTAAACATACCAAATGGTGGACTAAAACGGCCATCAAACAGGATATCAACCTTAATAGCGAACTTACTTTTTACGTTAAACACGGCGATTACATACCGCAAACAGGCAGTGTAATGGCAGGAATTGGAATGGTGTTTTTACTGGGGATGAGATTGAGGAAGAAACAAACGCTAACCGCTTAATCAAGTACCGACAGGGTCGTTTTTATAATATCATCAAAAAATGCCTTGTCGGCAGTTGCCTTAGCCGACACCTGCATGCCACGCACGGCATTAATGATAAACCGGGCCAGGGCCAGGGCATCTTGTCGGTTATGAATCTCACCACTATCCTGTCCCTTTTTTACAGCAAGGTAAACAGCTTTTTCAAACTGCTGCTCGTTGCGGCATATCATTTCCTTCACCTCGGCATCATGCGCGGCAAGCTCAATTTCGGCGTTTACCATGAAGCAGCCTTTACGCTGCTCATCTTTTAACAATGAGGTTGTGGTAAGTTCCAAAAGCTTTTTGATAGCTTCTTTGGCCGATGTTTCATCTTTTATGATGTTGCACATCTGGTCATCCCCCGCTTTTTGATAGCTATCCAGGGCTTTAATATATAAAGCGTGTTTATCACCAAAGGTATCGTACAAACTGGAACGACTTATGCCCAAACCTTCCACCAGATCCTGCATGGACGTACCATTGTAGCCCTTATGCCAAAAAATGCAAACGGCCTTGCTCAGTACCTCGGCTTCATCAAAATCTTTACTTCGTGCCATAACAGAAAAGCTTTACCCGTTTGTGGGCAAAGCTATTCATTTTTAATTAATTGTTTAATCTAATGCCGTGCCCGGTTTGTTTTTAACCGGAACCTTCCGGATTAATTATCTTACACCGCCGCTGGCAATGATAATTTCGCCGGTTAACCAGCGTGAATCGTCAGAAGCCAGGAACACCGCTATTGGAGCGATATCATCCGGCTGACCGATACGACCAAGCGGTGTAGTTTTTTCTATCTCTATCTGGAAATCGCTACCTATAAAGCCTGCAGTATGTGTACCTTCTGTTTCAACCATACCTGGATTGATGGCGTTTACGCGGATCTTTTTAGCACCAAGCTCTTTCGATAATACCTGTGTGATAGAATCAACAGCTCCTTTAGTACCAGTATAAATAGCGCTTTGTGGCGGAGTAATACGGGTAACAGTTGAGCTAACGTTGATTATGCTGCCGCCTTTATCGCCAAAGCTGTTAACAGCGGCTTGTGATGCAAGTAATAAACCAAGTACGTTGGTATTAAACTGGCGATGAAACTCATCTTCGGTAACTGCTTCAATTGGTGTAAATTGATATACACCTGCGTTGTTTACCAAAACGTCAACACCACCAAAAGCTTCTGTGGTTTCAGCAAAAAGACGGTCAACATCTGCCTTTACTGCTACGCTACCTTGTACCGCGATGGCTTTGCCGCCATTAGCTGTAATTTCGGCTACCACTTTATCGGCACCTGTTTTATCTGATGCGTAATTTACTACTACTGCTGCACCTTCTGAAGCCAGGCTTTTAGCTATACCTGCGCCAATACCTTTTGATGCTCCTGTTACTACTGCAACTTTGTTCTCTAATTTTTTCATTTTCTGGAAGATTAATTTTATTTTGGATCAATCGTTCCGTAAAGGTAAGTTCATTTTGGAATAAACGTTCCGTAATTATTTTTTATTAGGCTGGGATGACAAAAGCACCTTATGATTTTTGGACTAAAAAACGGAGAACGGAGAGTTAAATAAAGAATGTCATTTCGAAAGAGCCCATTGGGCATAGAGCGCCGGTGGCGAAAGAGAAATCTTATACGCCCTGTATATCCATCATGCATGCTTTAAAGGCGAGCGTATAGGATTTCTTCTCACTCCCCGCGCTTTTCCATCCCACTGTTCGTTCGAAATGACAACCAGGTTATTGGTTTGTAAAAATACTTTGTGCGAGAAACCCTATTCTTCAGTAGCCATTTCATTGCGCTTGAGCACAAAGGCCATCAGATCGTTGATTGGCTGTTTGATGATCTTGCCGGTTTTTACGCCATGCAGCGTGCAAAGCGCGGTTAATTCATCGGCAAAAGAGTAGGCTATGGAGCCTACAAAATGGCATTTATATTTATGATACTCGGGGTACGATTTGATGTTACTTTCAATAAATTCTACCAGGCCGTCAACCAGCATGGAGTGGCCATATTCGGTTTCCTTGATCTCGCTTACAAACTTACTGAACGATGCCAGATACGTGTTGGCATTAGGTTTCTGGTATACATTTTTGATCACGATTTCCTTATTCAGGCGATAGGCCTTATCAAATTTCTGGCTGATCTCATGCGGCATATTGCCGTATAAAAAATCGGTGATCAGTTTTTTGCCAAACCAGGTGCCCGAGCCTTCATCGCCCAAAACAAAGCCAAGGCCGTGCTGGCCATCGTAGATGTCTTCACCGTCAAAAAAGGAAATATTACTGCCAGTACCTAACACACAGCAGATCCCCTTTTCATGGCCGCAGGTTGCATAGGCGCATCCCAGCAAATCGCTGTCGACACTAATATATGCTTTGCCAAAATGCTGGCTTAGGGCATTAGATACAACCTCATGCCTATCCGGGCTGCTGCAACCGGCGCCAAAAAAGTATACTTCAGAAATTTCGGCCGCAAACGCTACCATTTCAGGTGCCTGTTCAAGAATAATACGGGCAATCTCCTTTTCGGTTAAAAAATAAGGGTTTAACCCGGCTGTAAGGAACGAGCGGGTTTCCTGGTCTGAAACGGTAAGCAGCCAGTCGGTTTTTGATGACCCGCTATCTGCAACTAATATCATTGACAAATTTCTTCGAGCACTTTAACGGTAAGTGGTTTATGAATAAACTGAGTAATATGCTTATTATCACTTGACTGCTTCATATCTGTAGGATCAAGCGATGACGATAACATATATATTTTAATTCCTTTTTTAGCTATTTCCAACCCATCATATTCGTGCAGAAATTCAAAACCGCTCATCATTGGCATCCTGATATCTAAAAAAATAACGTCGGGATCTACCGATCCGTCCCTTAATGATTCAATGGCCTCCATCGGCGACTGACGCACAATGATGTTCTCGGCAAAATTACTGCTCTCTAAAACCCGCCGCGTTATGAAGTTATCAATGTAGTTATCATCAATAAGCAGGCAGGTTTTAAAAGGGGTAGTCATATCTCAAAAGTAGGCTTTTAAACCTATTTTTAAAATATTTTTTATTGGATGTTAATACTATTGGTGATTTGTTTTAACATGATCTCGGCCTGTTTACTTTGGTATTGGGCAGCAAAAAACTTGGATTGTGCATCAAGGTAATTACGTTGTGCTTCCCTTACCTCAAGTGGCGTAATGTTGCCCAGCTTATATTTATCAAGCGTAATATCCAGGTTCTTCTTGTTAAGGTTTACGTTAGCCTCTTCCAGTTTTACCAGGTCGAGTCCTGAAAGGTACGCCACAAACAAACTGTTAATCTGACTTTCGATATTCAGCTTGGTTTGTTTGGCCGCAATACCGGCATTATCAATCTGGATCTTGGCATTTTTTTCGCGCCTGTTTTGATTGAAGCCGTCAAAAATATTAATGCTTGCTGTAAGCCCGTAGTTAAGCCCGTGGGCATTTTGTGATATGGTAAAACCTGCGGGTGTTTTGCTATTGGTAAACACATAACCCGATGTTAAACCAACCTGTGGGTAACGTGTCGAGCGTACCTGTTTCAGATTGATCTCGGCCAGGCGCTGGTTAATTTGTGCCGATAAGATCCCCGGGTTTTGCAGCTGCGCGTTATTGAGCACATCGGCCAAAATAAGTTTATCATCAACCACAATGGTGTCTGCCACCGAAAAATCAGTTTGCAGATCGCGGATCAGCAACTGGTTAAGCTGTATTTTGGTTGATTTAAATAACTGGTACTGGATAATCAGGTTACCGGTATCGGTATTCAAATTTACCTGTGCGTTTAATACATCAAGCCTTGAGGCGCGGCCTACATTAAATTTATCGGTGGCAATACGTAGCTGGGTCCGGGATATATCTATCGCCCCTTTCAATGCCTTCACCTGTTCGTTTTGACTAATGAGATCGTAATACGTATTGATCACGCTGGCAACCGTACGCTGTACGGTATCCTGTAACCTCAAAACGCCAAGCTTATCCAGCTGTTTAAGCTGATCGTAGTTGGCGAACATGCCAAAGCCGTCAAAAATTGTCCAGTTAAGGTTTACACCATAGCTGTTGTTAGAGTTATGGGCATTAATGTTATTGTATTTGCCGGTGTTAAGCGTTTGCTTGGTTGACTGGCGGCTGTTGTTGTCGGTAAAATTACCATTAAGTTGAGGCAGCATCCCCGCGTTACCCGCCGTAACGTTGTTTGACGCTATGGTTGAATTGTTTTGCGACAGCTTAATATTATAGTTATTCTTCAGGGCTATTTCCACCGCGTCTTTAAGCGTTAGCAGTGGTTGCTCAGGCTGCTGGGCCTTCGCGATGGCCGATGCCATCGCGAAAGTAAATACCAGGCAAGCTATTTTCTTGATCATCATATTATATTACAGGTTTTCGATCAGTTTAGGTTCGTGGTGATGCGGGTGACGTGCAGCCTCGGCTATTTCGGCTTCGGCAGCCATATCTTCAGGATCATGGTCATGATCTTTACGGGTTTTAGCAGCAAGCAACATGTACATCATCGGGATAATATATAGTGTTAATACCAACGAGAACAACATCCCGCCCATGATAACAATACCCAATGATACACGGCTTTTTGCGCCGGCACCCAATGCAAACGCGATAGGCACAGCACCAAGTACTACTGCCAAACTGGTCATTAATATTGGGCGAAGACGGGCAGTAGCTGCTTCAATAACAGCCTCATATTTAGGCACACCCTGTTCCATCCGCTGGTTGGCAAACTCTACGATGAGGATACCATTTTTAGTTACTAAGCCCACGAGGGTAATGATCCCGATCTCGCTGAAGATATTGAGTGTTTGGTTAAACAACCACAACGATAAAAACGCGCCCGAAATCGCCAACGGTACGGTAAGCATCACAATAAACGGATCCATAAAACTTTCAAACTGCGCTGCAAGTACCAGGTAAATGAGCAACAACGCGAATCCAAAGGCAAAAAGAATATTTGACGAACCTTCGGCATAGTCACGTGACGGGCCGCTAAGCGCGGTACTGAAGGTATCGTCAAGCAAACTTTTGGCTATCCTGTCCATCTCCTTAATACCATCGCCTACGGTATAGCCTGGCGCCAGACCGGCAGATAGCGTAGCCGATTTATAACGGTTAAAGTGATAAATAGCGGGAGGAGTGGCACCTTCGGTAGTTTTCACCACGTTGTCCAGCTGTACCAAATTACCTTTTGAACTCCGCACATAAACCGATTTCAAGTCAAGCGGCTGGTCGCGGTTTGCACGGTCAACCTGAGCTATTACCTGGTATTGCTTACCGTTAATCAGGAAGTAATCCAAACGACCGGCACTATAGTACAACTGTAGCGTTTGAGCAATATCATCAACCGAAACACCTAAATCGCGCGCACGCTCACGATCTGTAATTACGCGCAACTCGGGCTTGGTAAATTTCAGGTTAACATCCGTTCCCTGGAAAACCGGGCTTTTTGAAACCTCAGCAAAAAACGTTGGCAATACCTTGCGGATCTTTTCAAAATCCTGGTTCTGGATTACGTACTGCACCGGTAACGAAGTTTTTGAACCCGAACCGCCGCCGCTTATCGTTTGCTCTTGTATAACAATGGCACGGGCATCTGGCATTTTGCGTAGTTTACCGTTCAGCCAGTCGGCAAGCTCCTGTTGAGTACGAACGCGTTCATCCGGCTTAACAAGCCCCACCCTGCCAAAACCGGTATTAGCTGCACCACCGCCGCCAAATGATGGCGAAACAATTTCAAGGTTTACGTCAGCCTCCGGGATAGAGTCGGCCACGAGGTTAGATACCTTGTCCATATACTTCGTCATGTATTCATAGGTAGCACCTTCCGATCCGGTGACGCTGTAACGGAGCAAACTACGGTCGTCAAGCGGAGCCAATTCTGAAGGGATCACTTTTACCAGGATACCGATAATTACGATAGAGGCCGCAAGGATGGCGAATGAGACCCACTTACGCTTCATGAACTTAATGAGCGACTCCGAATACGAATTGGTCATGTTCACGAAGAAAGGCTCTGTTTTTTCGTAAAATTTAGATTTCTTCTGGTTTTTACGGATCAGTTTCACGTTAAGCATCGGCGTTAATGAAAGCGATACAAACGCAGAGATCAATACCGAACCCGCTACAACCACCGCGAACTCGCGGAACAAGCGGCCTGTAAAACCCTGTAAAAATACGATTGGTAAAAACACCGCTGCCAGCGTAACCGATGTGGATACTACCGCGAAAAAAATCTCGGCCGAGCCCTCAAAAGCAGCCTTGCGGATAGCCATGCCGGCCTCTACTTTTTTATAGATATTCTCTGTTACTACAATACCATCATCTACCACCAGGCCCGTTGCCAGTACTATCCCCAGCAGGGTTAGGATATTGATGGAAAAACCGAAGATATACATGATAAAGAAAGCCCCGATCAACGATACCGGGATATCTATCAGCGGACGGAAAGCGATAAGCCAATCACGGAAGAAGAGGTAAATGATAATTACCACCAGCACAAAGGCTACAATAAGCGTTTCCTGTACTTCGGATATCGACTGGTTGATGAACTTGGTATTATCCAAGGCCACTTTTACGTGGATATCATTTGGAAGATCTTTTTTGATCTGCTCAAGACGAACATAAAAATCTTTGGCTATCTGCACGTAGTTGGCACCCGGCTGTGGCACCAAAGCCAAACCAACCATCGGCACGCCCGATTCTTTAAATATGGTTTCTTCGTTTGCAGAACCCAGCACCGCGTAACCTACATCTTTCAGGCGAATAACTTTATTGCTGTCTGTACGGAGAATAAGGTTGTTAAAATCCTGTTCGGTGGCCAGTTTACCCAGCGCCCTGATGGTAACCTCGGTATTATTGCCTTCAATTTTACCGGCAGGCAACTCTACGTTCTCTTTAGCCAAAGCCGCGCCAATATCTGTTGCGGTAAGCCCCTGAGCCGAAAGTTTGGCCGGATCAATCCACAGGCGCATAGCATACTGGCGTTGCCCCTGCACGTTAATGGTGCTCACACCCGGAATAGTTTGTAAACCCTCCAATAAAACGTTCTCGGCGTAATCATCAAGCTGGTTAATATTACGCGAGTCGCTGCTTACTGTTAGGGTAATGATCTGGTCGGCACTGGCATCGGCTTTTGTCACTACCGGCGGCGCGTTGATATCCTGTGGCAACTGGCGCTGTGCCTGGCTCACTTTGTCGCGCACGTCGTTAGCAGCCGTTTCCAGGTCGGCATCAAGGTCAAACTCAACCGTGATGTTGCTTTGCCCAACCGAGCTGGTTGACGAAATATTACGGATACCCGGCACACCGTTGATTGATTTTTCGAGCGGCTCGGTTATCTGCGATTCAATTACATCGGCATTTGCGCCAGAGTAACTGGTAGATACCGAAATAATGGGCGGATCCACAGACGGGAAATCCCGCACACCTAAAAATTTGTAGCCGATAATACCGAACACAACAATAACTACAGACATTACTGTTGCCAATACCGGCCTTTTAATACTTACTGAGGATAAGCTCATATCGGATTTATTTAATAACTTTTGAAATATGCAATGGCACTTTTGGCCTCATTTGTATCAAACCTGAAACCACCACGCTATCGCCAGGTTGCAAGCCTTCAATTATCTGGATCTTGGTATCGGTACGCAAATCGGTTTTAACCGGCTTTGAAACCGCGGTTCCATTTTTGTAAATCCAAACTATATTGCTTTTCAAATCAGGAATAACAGCCTGCGTTGGCAGCAGGATAGTTTTAGGGATTTGATCAAGTGTTAAGCTGATCTTGGCAAAACCACCGGCGGTAAGCAAGCCTTTAGGATTTGGCGCCTTAGCGCGCACTGTAATAGTACGTGAAGTGGCGTCAATTGCCGGATCGATAGCGTAAACAGTACCAACAAAGTTTTCCATCGAGCTTTCGGTACGGAACCTGATCTTACTTCCCGGGCCAAGGATAGACAAATACCTTTCAGGCACCGAAAAAGTAACCTTAGCCGGATCGATATTAACCAGCGTAGCGATAGTTGATGATGGCGACAGGTAGCTGCCCGGGCTAACATTTCTTAAACCAATAGTGCCTGAAAATGGCGCGCGGATCTCGGTACGGGCCAATTGTGCCTTGATTACATCGGCAGCAGCCTTTAACGAGTTAAGGGAAGTTAATGAAGTATCATATTCTTCCTGGCTTATGGCCTCTTTTTGCAATAACTGGCGGTTGCGGCTTTCCTGTTGCTTAGCCAGCGCAACCTGGTATTGGTTCTGTTGCAATGAAGCTTCCAGATCCTGATTATATACCTTAACCAACAACTGCCCTTTGGTAACTTTAGTTCCTTCATTAAAATAAATCCCCGTGATGTTGCCGGCTGTCTGGCTCACAAGGTTTACTTTTTCGTTAGCATCAATAGTACCGGTAATATCTATGACGTTGCTAACGGCGGTGTCCTTAACTATCATCACATTAACATTCACCGGGCCACCGCCTTTTTTCTTATCACCCTTACCCGAAGCCATAGCCGCGGCCGATTTCTTTGCCCCCTCGCTAAAAAATTTGTTGTAAATTAAATAGGCAACCAGCAGGGCCAGCGCCGTGTAAATAATATATTTCGTTTTCATACTTTGTTTAATCCGTGTGTGGTTTAGCTTGTAGGGTTGTTTCGGGTGATATTAATGGTTTTAAATTTTTGTGCATCCGGGTAAGTACACTTTCAAATACCTGCATATCGGCTTCAGATATGCCCTCAGTAATATCAGTGTTGATGTTTCCAAATGTTTCGAGTATCTGGGGTACGGCCAGTTTAGCCTTTTCGGTTACCCGTAGTAATTGTTGGCGCCTGTCGTTCGGGTTATTTTCACGGTAAACAAATCCCCTTGACGATAGCAGGTTGATGATGTTCACCATGGCCGATTTATCCTTGCCCAGCATATGCGCCAGCGCGTTTTGCGTAAGCTGTCCGTCATGAATGTAAATAAGCGAAATGATATAATGGTACCTTGTAACTTCCAGATGAGCGGTTTGCTTTACCAGTACATCCAGGTACAATTTACCCAAGCGGAGCAGCTTGCGCGAAATAGGTTCAATCAGTTCCATTTTACTTAAAATCGATGTAAAACTAATAGCATAATATTAACAATAGTTGCATGTATCAACCATTTTACAACGACGTTTTAGGCACAGGAATGCCAGATATTTAACTGATTATATAATTTTTATAAATTGCGTGCATGAAACTGACCAACCTACGCACGTTATTTTTTCTAACGATTTTAATTATGAGTACTACCATCAGCGAGGCAGCCGCCAACGCTCAGATTACCTACAATGTTTCGTTTCCGGAAGCCCAGGCCCATTATGCCGATATCGAAATGCACATTTCCGGGCTTCAGCAAAACACCCTTGAACTGAAAATGCCGGTATGGACACCCGGCTCGTACCTTGTCCGCGAATTCGCGAAAAACATCGAATCATTAAGTGCCGAAACCAGTGGCAAGCCGGTTGCAGCACCCAAAATCAATAAGAATACCTGGCAAATTGTTACAAAAGGAATTTCATCGGTAACGGTAAAATACCGCGTTTATGCCTTTGAGCTTTCGGTACGCACCAGCTTTATTGATGCGTCACATGCATTCCTTTCAACTACTGGTATCTTTATTTACCCGGCAAACATGCTGCATTCGCCGGCTACCATCCATATTAAGCCTTATAAAAACTGGGATAAGGTTTCCACCAGCTTAGATATCGTAAATAATGATCCTTTTACCCGTTTATCACCCAACTTTGACATCCTGTTTGATTCGCCTATTGAAGTAGGCAACCAGGATGTTTTTGGCTTTGACGCGTCTGGCGTTCATTATGAAATTTGCATGTATGGCGGTGGCAACTACGACAGGGAGAAGCTAAAAGCCGATATCCACAAAATTGTTGACCAGGAAACTGCTGTATTTGGTGAAAACCCTAACAAGCACTATGTATTTATAGTACATAATCGCCAGCGCAACGGTGGTGGTTTGGAGCACCTGAGCTCGACTGTTTTAGGCGCTTCGCGCGACAATTACGCTAACGATAAAGGCTACCAAAGCTTTTTAGGCCTGGTTGCCCATGAGCATTTTCATTTATGGAATGTAAAACGCCTGCGCCCAATTGTTTTAGGCCCGTTTGATTATGATAATGAAAACTATACCACCAACCTGTGGATAGCCGAAGGCTTTACCGAATATTACCAGGGCATTATTGTTCGCCGTACGCAATTGTTTCCTGTCGAAAATTATTTTGACACTTTGGAGGGCGAATTCAACATCCTTGAAAACCTGCCGGGCAAGGATGTACAAACCGTTGCCGAATCAAGCTTCGACGCCTGGATCAAGGCATATCGCCCTAACGAAAACTCAAATAACAGCACCATATCGTACTACAACAAAGGCGCTATTATTGGCATGATGCTGGACCTGGAGATCATTAACGACAGCAAAGGCAAATACTCCTTAGATGATGCGATGAGATATATGTATACCCAGTTTTACAAAACAAAAAAACGCGGTTATACCGATGCAGAGTTTAAAGCCGCCTTTGAAAAATTTGCTGGTAAAAAACTGGATGACTTTTATGCTAAATACATCAATGGTCTAACCCCGGTAGATTATAACAAATACTTGGGCTATGCGGGTTACAAGATAGTTGATGAACTGGCTGGCAAAAACGATGCGGCCTTAGGAATCACTACAGCCACAAACGCCGCCAAAAAAATTATTGTTACCGGAGTACAACGCGGCACTGCAGCCTATATAGACGGCATTAACGTTAACGACGAAATCACGGCTATTGATGGCAATCCCGTTACCGACGCGGCAACCATGATCAAAGATAAAAACCCGGGAGATAAGATCCAGGTTACAGTAACCCGCGACGGACAGGCCATTATCCTGCCGGTTACCCTGCTGAAAAGCAACCGCGTTAAATACAACATTGCTACAATTGACAACCCAACCGAACAGCAACTGGTTGTAAGGAAAAAGTGGTTGAGTATATAAGATATGTTTTATTAATAATGGAGGGCCGGCTGAAAAGCTGGCCCTTTTTTCGTTTGAAAACTTGTTATTCCTGGGGAAGGAGAAAATTAAACTTTTAAAAAGTGAAGTGACATTAAATGTATAGGGACTGTCACCCTGAACCAGTCGAAGAACGCGCGCAGAGGCCCTACCCACTATGCTTTGACTGGCTCAGCATGATACCCGTTAACGCTCGTGGGCAGGCACAAGGGAGCAATACCCGCAGGTAGCCACACAACACTTGCGTCAAAGGTGTGGTATATATGTCTTCGTAATAAGATCTAATTATTACCCAGCCCTTCCTCAATCTTTGCTTGCAGCTCAGCTTTAAAAGCCTCATCTAATTTCAGTTCACTCTTCATCGAATCATGAAAAAGTTGTTGTACCATGGCATTAATAACACGGCTTTGCTTGTTGTATAACACACACATACCGCAACCCGCCAGGTGAATGCGCAGCTCTATTTCCTCGCGGAAGCTAAGCCGTTTAAGCTGCTTTTTTTCGATGAGGAAAGTAGCTTGTTTGCAGTTGTATATGACTTTTTTCAGGTAACTCATTTTAATTCCAGTTTTTTTGGAGGCAAGCCCTCAGGTTAACTTTTGCCCGGTGAATAATTACCCAGAAATTAGCCTGGGTAACATGCAGTTCGGTGCAAATATGCTCGGTTGCGGCATCATCAATGTGCTTCATGGTAAAAACCGCGTTCCACAGTGCAGGGAGCTTTTGCAGGCATAATTGTAAAATTTTGTTCAGTTCCTTTTTCAATAATGGATCCTGCTCATCCATCCCGGCAATGGGTTGCGGCGCATACTCAGGTTTCCAATGACCATTCCCTTCATCAAAAAATTCATCCTGCTCCTGTGTTGCTTTATTGGCAGCCGCTATAGCAAAACCGGACGATTTTTTCCGGTACACATCAACAATTTTATTTTTGAGGATAGCTGTAAGCCACGTTCGTTCGGTGCTTTTGCCCTCAAACCTGTCAACCCTTTCAAGCGCCGCTAAAAAAGTTTCCTGCACCAGGTCTTTAGCCAGGTCCTCGTCATTGATACGCACAATGGCATACATATACAGGTAATCGGCATAGGTGGCAACCCATTTGTGCGGGTTTAATACATTAGTTTCGGATATCATGAATGCTTAAGCTGATACAATACCACGTTAGTCGGGCGCAGGCGCTAATCCTTACAAATTAAACTCAAAATTAGGTTTATTTTAAACCAAGCCATTCCATTTATTACCACCCTGCATTATCCTCATTGATAATGAGCTTATTATGCCGATATTTATATCAGCCAAAAAAGAAAAAATTTATTGTAAGGTTATCCCCGTAAACCCGACAAAGCAGTAAAAACGTATATCATTTAATCTAAATATCATGAGAAAGATCAAAGTAATCGCGCTCGTGCCGCTTTTAATCGGCGCGATAGCTCTTTCAGTCGCTTTTACTAATTGTAAAAATACAGCCAAAGGAAATAGTAAAACGCCGGTGTTTGACGGTAAAGGCTTTGCATTGGTAGAGCTATTCACATCCGAAGGATGCTCAAGCTGCCCATCGGCCGATAACCTGGTGGCCAAAGTGCAGAAAGAAATTGGCGATAAGCCTATTTATATTTTAGCCTACCATGTTGATTATTGGAACCGTCTTGGCTGGAAAGATGTTTTCAGCAGTGCCGATTATTCAAAACGGCAAAATGAGTACGCTAATTGGTTGAACCTGTCGCAGGTATATACCCCGCAGATTGTGGTTAATGGCAAAACGGAATTTGTAGGTTCGCAGGAAGGCGCTTTACGCAACGCCATCAAAGCCGGGCTGCAAGGCAACAGCAATACAAGGTTATTGCTCAACGCTACACGCAATGCCAACAATACAGCTTCGGTACAATATAAAATTGAAGGAGAAACCGACAACGCTCACCGTGTAATATCCCTCGCATTGGTTCAAAAACAAGCTGTTGTAAAAGTTGAGCGTGGCGAAAACGGCGGCCGTACGCTGGAACACACCCAAATTGTGCGCAACCTGCAAACAATCCCTTTAAACAATACCGAAGGCAGTACAAACGTTGCCTTACCCACAGGGTTTGATGCCCAGGGCTGGGAAATAATAGGCTTTGTGCAAAATACCGGTAACGGAAATATCTTGAGCGCGACTAAGGCCTCATTTAAAGTATCGGTAGATAGCGGCAGCCCAAGGGACGCTAAAAACATACAATAGTTAAACACCGCTCGTGTAAAAAAGCCATTTAAATGAAAGTGATTAAAGAAAAACACCCGCTATTAATGCGCTGGACGCACTGGGTAAACTTCCCTATCCTGACCATCATGATCTGGAGCGGGCTGCTTATTTACTGGGCTAACGACACCTATACGTTCACGCTTTTTGGCGTTACTTTTATCCGGTTTTTTCCGCAGGAGTTTTATGACGCCTTGCATATCCCAAAACGATTGGCCGAGGGTATGGCTTTCCACTTTTTGTTTATGTGGTTTTTCGCGCTGAACGGGTTTCTGTACGTATCATACACCATTATATCCGGTCAGTGGCGGGAACTGGTGCCCAATAAACATTCATTTAAAGAAGCCTGGCTGGTGATTTTGCACGACCTGCATATCCGTAAAATGGCGCCACCTCAAAACAAATACAACGCCGCCCAACGTATTGCCTACACCGCCATCATTGTAATGGGCTTTGGCTCGTTAATTACAGGACTGGCCATATACAAGCCGGTACAGTTTAATTACCTGGCCTGGCTTTGCGGCGGTTACCATTTAGCGCGCATATGGCATTTTGTACTCACCATTGGTTATGTGTTGTTTTTCCTGGTACATGTTGTACAGGTTGTACTTGCCGGCTGGAACAATTTCAGATCGGTTATTTCGGGCTTTGAGGTGATTGACGAAAAACCGCAACCCGCTATTCAAATTCAAAACGATGAAACTAACGAAAAAGCTGAGTAAGGTTTTCAGCAAAAATAAAGCCCCCAAAAAGGAGCTTACTGTTGAGCAGAAGATAAGTCGTCGTAATTTTATCGCCTTTGGCAGTTTCCTGGCTTTGGGTAGCGCGGCATACGGCGGCTGGCGTTGGCTGTACACTTCGCCCGAAGAAAAAGGCGGGGTAACCGCGGGTGCCCACGGCCCATTGCGTGCAGTACTTAATACCAACGAAAAAGTAGTACGCCAGTTATACAGCAATAACAACCTTGTAAAAACATATCCAAAAGAAATGGCCGCTAAAGTGGTGCGCCATAACAGCGATATAGGCTCGGAAGGATTAATTGATGTAGATGCATGGAAGCTCTCGGTCAGGAAAAACAGTGGCGAGGTGCTGAATATCGGGATTGATGAAATAAGGAAGCTGCCCAAAACTGAGATCATTTATGATTTTAAATGCGTTGAAGGCTGGGACCAGATCTCGCACTGGGGCGGTGTAAAATTCAGCGATTTTATAGCGCATTTTAAGCTTGATGCCGAAACTCAATTTGAATATGTTGGCATGGAGACACCCGATAAGGAATACTATGTGGGGGTTGATATGCCGAGCGCTATGCACCCGCAAACCTTACTGGCTTATGAGGTAAATGAAAAACCGCTGCCGCCTAAACATGGCGCGCCGTTACGGCTCATTATTCCGGTTAAATATGGCATCAAAAACCTGAAGCGGATTGGGAGTATCAACTTTAGCAATACCCGCCCCCCTGATTACTGGGCCGAACAGGGATATGATTATTACGCCGGGTTGTAAAGATCCCGTTAAACCTTTGAGATATCTGATGTAATATTTGCATATTGCATTAGATGCCAGCGGATAAACCACCACTTTCCAAACAGCTTGCCTATGCCTGCGGAATGATAGGCTGGAGCATCATGACCAATATTATTATTGTGATGCTGCCCTACTTTTATTTGCCGCCAAGTAATGCCCGGCTTACCCCCTTAGTTCCCCAGCTGCTGCTTTTCGGGGTGTTTAATATCATGTCGGCCATAACTGCTTCGGGGCGTTTGGTTGATGCTTTTTTTGATCCTTTTATTGCTTCGCTAAGCGATAAAAGCGAAAACCGCAAAGGCAGGCGAATCCCATATATGAAATGGGCCATTATTCCGGCTGTTGTTTTTTGCTCCCTTACTTTTTGCCCGCTGGTAAAGGGCGAAAGCATCCACAACGCATACTGGCTCGTTTTTACCCTTATCTGCTTTTTTATGGGTGCTACAGCCTACATCATACCCTATAATGCGCTGCTCCCCGAGCTTACACGCACCGGCGCCGAACGGGTTGAATTATCATCCTTGCAACAGGTTGGTTTTGTGATAGGCATTATCCTGTCGGCCATGGTAAACAACTTTGCCGATTGGTTACAAAGTTTCACACATATTACCAGTCGTGATACGGCGGTACAATATACCATTTGGGGACTTGCAATTTTTGCAGGCCTGGTGATGCTGGTGCCTGTGTTTGCCATTGATGAAAAACGATATTCAAACAGTCAGCCATCGCACCTGCCATTGCTGCCTGCTATTCAAAAAACTTTCGCAAACCGCAATTTTAAATATTACCTCATCTCAGACTTTTCGTTTTATATGGCGCTCAGCATCATATCAAGCGGACTGTTATTCTTTTTAAAATCGTTGCTGGGACTGCCCGAATCTCTGGGCGGCGAATTGATGGGCTCCATGGTTCTGGTATCCCTGGTGTTTTATCCACTGGTAAATTATCTCAGTAAAAAAATAGGTAAAAAACCGATTGTGATATTTTCTTTTGGTTTACTAAGCCTTGTTTTTATAGCCATATTTTTCCTGGGAAAATTTCCTATGGCACCAAAAGTACAGATCTATGCTTTGGTACTCAGCGCCTCTTTTCCGCTGGCTTCGTTAGGTATATTACCCAACGCTATTCTTGCCGAAATAGCCCAAAACGACGCCCAACAAACCGGTGAAAACCGGGAGGGCATGTTCTTCGCGGTAAAATACCTGTTTGTAAAACTCGGCCAAACGCTGGGGATAGCATTGTTTGCTTTCCTGACGGTGTATGGTAAAGATCCGGGCAATGATTACGGCCTGCGTTTAAATGGTATTTGCGGCTGTGTGCTATGCCTGCTGGCAATTGTGTTCTTCAGCAGGTTTAGGGAAGACGAGAAGCGGGTAAGTAGTTAATTAGCCGCTATGGTTATTTATCTGCCAATGTTATTGGGCCTTGTGTAAACCAAATGCATCACGTTAATATTGCGCATTTCAAATGCTGCTTCGCAGTAGCAAAGGTAGTAATTCCATTTGCGGATAAAACGGTCATCAAAACCTAAAGACCGTACAGTTGGCAGGTTGGCGTTAAATGCATTGAACCAAAGTTTGAGCGTTGTAGCGTAATCCAGACCGATATCCTTCAGGTCTACCATGGTCATATCACCTGTTCGGTTGATAGAGTTGTTGATAGCCCCTACCGATGGCAAAAGCGAACCCGGGAAGATATGCTTCTGGATCCAATCTACCCCTTTACGAAGCGCAACATACCTCGAGTCGGGCGATGTAATAACTTGTATGGCCAGGATGCCGTTCTTTTTAAGCAGGTCGTGGCATTTTTTAAAGTACACATCCATAAAATTATGTCCCACGGCTTCCAACATCTCTACCGATACGATCTTATCAAACATCCCCTCCATTTGGCGGTAATCTTTAAGTTCAATGCTCACCTTGTCGGCTAAACCAGCTTCCTCAACACGTTCAACTGCCAGTTTATGTTGCTCTTCAGATATGGTTAGCGATGTTACCCGACAGCCGTATGTTTTGGCCATATAAATGGCGTTGCCGCCCCATCCACTGCCAATCTCCAGTACATGATCACTGGGTTTGAGGTGTAGTTGTCGGCATAACCTTTCATATTTAGCCAGCTGTGCTTCCTCCAGGCTTAGTCCGTCTTTATAAAAATATGCAGCCGAATAAGTCATGGTGGGATCAAGGAAACTGGCAAAAAAGTCGTTATTGAGGTCGTAATGTTCAGATATATTCTTGCGCGAGCCATCTACCGTATTAGCTCTTTTAAAATGCGAAAGCTTGTTAAAAAACCTGAGCAAGTTTAATGATAGCGCCTGCGTTTTGCTGCCTGATACGCCGGGAGCGTTTTCAATATTAAGTAGTACCCATTTTATCACATTGGTAATGTTATTGGTATCCCACAGGCCGTCAACATAAGCTTCACCAAAACCGATATCACCAAACAGGATAAGGCGTTTGTAAAAATCCTCATCGTTTACCACGATATTGGCGCTGATATTGCCCTCGCCGGTACCAATAGCAATTTGTTCGCCATGGGGAAGCGTTAAGTGTAACGTGCCTTTATCCATTTTAGATAAAAACTTCAGAATTAAATACTGGTAAAAACTGTTTTTTTTAACAACGGACAAGGTGCCTGCCATAATTTGCTGATATATAATTGAATTACCATAGTTACGAATTAGGCGGTCTGATAGTTTTAAGCAGAACTATTCATTTTATGAGTAAGGCCGGTAAACCTCTTTTTGTAGCTCCTTGTTACTGTCTTTTTTATGAAATGGGATTTTCTTGAGCCAAAGCTTAAATGCCTGCCAGTGGATAAGCGCGATCACTTTTATTGTGATGAGCGGAAAACCAAAAAAATATAATAATAGGTTTTTATCGCTAAGTGGCTTTTTAACGCCAAGAAGTGTGCTGATAAAAAAAAGCTTGCCTTGTTTATCGTAATCGTCAATTTTAACATTTAGCTTTTCACCCGGAATGCTCAGGTCAAAATCAAAATTGGTATCCATATCAATGAAGGGCGACACATAAAAATACTTTTCGGTATTGAGTTTAAATCCCTCTCCCTGCCGGGTATCCGGGCCTAAAAAATAGGGCTTCATCTCCAAAAAAGTATTGCAAACCTCAACAACCGAGCAAACCGGCAAACCCGCCTCGTCATAACAAAAATAAAACGACACCGGGTTAAACTGGTAGCCCAGCGTACACAGATTGGTAAGTACCATGATACGGCCATTTCCAATATCTACCCCGTTTTGTTGCAGGTAAGCAGCAATATGCCGGCGCACATTTTTCGTGATATCCGGGTTTTCGCGGGGTAACTGCAGGTGGTCTTTATCCCTAAAATTAAACAGGTTGAAATGGTTTCGGCTCATGAATTTCAGCCTTTTGCCCAGCATGTCTATCTCATCCAGGTCAAGATAAAACATGAAAACATTATAGTGAAAGCTATGCTCTTTGGGAGCAAGCCTGTGGTGCATCACTTTGGCTTTGTATAAGCATGAATTGATAGCCGTATTTGCCATTTTGTTAATATACGGGTTATACCGGCGGCTGGATGAATGTATGATCATAAACAGCTTTTCCTAACAACTGAGAGCTAAGCTGCACCGCGCTGGCAAACGCATCTTCATGAAAACCATATTTAAAATAACTGCCGCAAAAATATACAGGTCCGCTTTGGTTTAATTTATGCAGCTGGGCCTGGGCATTTATTGCCGGTACATCAAACAAAGGGTGTTCATAATCTATTTCCCTGATGATTTTTTTTGAGTCGATATTATCATGCGGATTGATGGATACGAAATAGTTCTTTTTATCGGATACACCCTGCAACTGATTCATCCAGTAAATGGTGCTTGGCGCAAGTTGTCCGTTTTGTTGTTGTATCCGATAGTTCCAGCTGCTCCATGCTAACTTAGCTTTGGGCATAATACTTTCGTCGGTATGCAGGGTTGCTTTGTTATACTGATATTTGAAACACGAAAGCACGTGTTGCTCATCAACGGTTGGCGCTTCCAAAAGATTCAGGGCCTGATCGCCATGGGTGGCGATGATTACCCTGTCATATACTTCTGCCGTGCCATCTGAAGCATACACCGTAACCTTACTATTTGCGCGGGTTACCTTCACCGCTTTACGATTGATGTGGATACGATCCTTAAACGGCCGGATCAAAATTTCCCGGTAGCTTTGGCTACCCCTATCCAGTGTATACCACTGGTGCTGCGTATCAAGCCCTAAAAAACCATGGTTTTGAAAAAAACGGATGAGCGTTACCGCCGGAAAATCCAGCATCTGCTCCATTGGGGTAGACCACACTGCCGAACTCATGGGAACAAGATATTTCCAAAGCATATCCTTGCCAAAGCCAAACTCCTCGATATATTGCCCGATGGAGTAATCGGCATACTTTGGATCATCCAAAATTTTGATACTTTCTTCATTAAAACGCTTGATCTGCATCAGCATTTTTAGATATTTAATATTGAAGATGTTTTTGCGCTGGACAAACAGATGGTTAACACTTGAACCCGAATACTCCAGGCCTGTTGGCACATGCTGAACACTGAAACTCATATCGGTTTTTTTCACAGGCGCTCCAATCTCTGCAAACAGGCGGCAAAGGTTGGGATAGGTTTTATAATTAAAAACCATAAAGCCGGTGTCAATGTAAACGGGGCTGCCATCTTCATCAACAATTACGGTATTGGTATGGCCACCAATGTAATCGTTTTGCTCGTAAATGGTAATGTCATGTGTTTTGTGGAGGAAATGGGCGCTACCCATACCCGCTATGCCTGTACCTATGATGGCTGTTTTTAACATATTATCTGGTTACCGTGTTTAAAAACCGTTCGACAGTATAGGTAGCCAGCTGCCCGCCGGGACCGTTCAAATTAAAATCAAAACCATGGGTTGCCCACGGAAGCTTAAGCAGAAAATGTTTTACGCCGTTCTCAGCCAGTTTTTCGTTCATGCGCCTGCTATGCTCAGGTGATACCAATACATCATTATCGCCATGAATAATAAGCGTTGGCGGCGACTGATGATCAATGAATTCCAATGGCGAGCTTGCTGCAAACTTTTCAGGAACTTGCTGATACGAGCCGCCGATATAATCGCGCATTACCTGGCGTGAATCCATAATAAGCGGGCTTGAAGGTATAGAATAACCCCAAACCATATCTGCCGGCCCGTAGTAATCAATCACACCTTTAATGCTTTTATCATGACCTGCATAAGCAGTCAATAAAGCTATCTGCGCTCCGGCCGAACGGCCAAGTAACACAAAGCTGCCAGCATCGATATGCAGATCCGCAGCCCGTTTTTTTAAAAAAACAAGAGCGGCATTGACATCCTCAACCGGGGCTGGATTTTGATATCGAGGTGCAAGCCGATAGTTGATCACCGCTACATTATAGCCCATCAGCGCTAAATGGCTGTTTAGTTCGGGGAGTTGTTTGTTATCTCCTTTGTTCCACGCGCCTCCGTGCACTACAATTACACAAGCCCTGTTACCCACAATTTGTGATGGATAGAAATCCATGGAGAGCGTTGTGCCATCAGCATACGAAACATAGTTAAGCTGTTTGTAATTCACTGTTTTATTGCCCGAAAACATTTTCCAAAAGCTAAAAGACTTCTGGTTATTATCTCCGTTGATAATGGTACTCCCGGCCCCAAATGCTTTAGTAAAATCTTGTTTCAGGCTGCCTGCTACAGTGTAGGCCCGTACAATCGGCGAAATAAAAAACGGCAAGGCAATCAAACCCAAAATGGTGCCGGCAAGTTGATATTTATTGGTGTAGTAGCCACTTCCTAATGCTATTAGTGTCAACAAAATAAAAAACCAGGAAAACTCAGTTGCAATAATGGCAAACATCCACATGTAGTATTCAAATGCTTTAAAAACAGTTAGCAGCGATACCAGGAATAATATAATGATAATAACCAGACGGATCATGCAGTGGTTTTATGAAATAAATAGTGACTTACAATCCACTCGTTGCCATTGTTGAAATTCCAAAGCTCGGCGCAAGCCATGTAAAATATGCGCCAGTATACCCACCATTTTACAGCTTGATCTGCACCATAGATTTGTTCAAACAGCGGCATGATCTGGCTTTTATGACTGTCCATATTTTTTAGCCATGCCTCTGATGTTTTGCTGTAGTGGTTGCCGCTCACGTGCCAGTGTTTTTCAACCACCAGGTCATCATTAAAATAAAACATGAGGTCATCGCTGGGCATAATACCTCCTGTAAAAAAGTATTTGCTCATCCAGTCGGTTTCGTCAATTACCTCAAACTTATAAGCGTACTCCTTATGCGTAAAAATATGGATCCACAGTTTGCCGTCTGCTTTCAGGAATGATGCCACTTTTTTAAGCAGCAACTCATAATTACGCATATGCTCAAACATCTCTACAGATACCACCCTATCGAACTTTTCTTCAATATCAAATGTGTTCATATCTGCAGTAATCACCGTCAGGTTGCTAATACCCCGCTTTTGAGCCTGCTCATCAATGTAAACCTTTTGGGTGCGCGAGTTGGATACAACTTTAAAATTGCTTTGCGGAAACTTAGCTGCCATATATAAAGACAGCGATCCCCAGCCACAACCCAGCTCCAATACATCCTGCCCACTCTTAAGCTCGGCCCGCAGGCAGGTAAGTTCAAGCATATCATCTTCGGAGGTGTTTATATCGGTTACTCCAGGTTTCCAATACCCGCTTGAATATTTGAGGTTTCTACCCAGGCAGTACTGATAAAATTGAGTGGGAACTTCGTAATGCTGTTCATTGGCATCGGTGGTATTTACAGCAATTGGCGATGCCTTAAGTTCGGCTATCAGATTCATTAAATGGGCCTGTTGCGCTTCAACATTGCCTTTGTTTTCGTCGGCAAGGCGTTGTTGCAACAATTTGCGGATGCCTTGCCGCAGTAAAAAATCAGGAACGCGATCTTGTTGTATTAGTTTATCGTACCACATAATTTTAGGTTGAACGTATTACGCAGTACGTTTTACGCTGAATGTATTTTGTATTTTATGGTTATACGTTAAGAAGAGTGCTATGGATTTTGAGTACTACTGTTTTTTAAACCAGGGCACAAAAACACTGGTGCTTTCCTGGTAGCGTTTATAGGCCTCACCTTTAGAACGGATAGCCTGCTCTTCGGTAGCAGGGATACCGGTTACTTTTAATAACAAATAGAGGATGATTGCCGGACTGATGAGCGCTAAATAACCATAGGGCGATGCCAGAGCAAAGATGGAGTAGGATACCCACATCAGCCATTCAAAAAAGTAATTAGGGTGGCGCGAATAGCTCCACAAACCAGTATTGCAAACCTTGCCTTTATTTGCCGCGTCCTTTTTGAAGAAGGCGAGTTGCCTGTCGGCGATAGCCTCACCTGTTACGCTGATGAACCAGAGGATAAAACCCATGTATTCAAGCGGCGACAGTGCGTTTTTGGTGTTCATGCAGCTGATAAAAAACGGGATGGCCAACAGCACATTTGACATGGCCTGAAACTGAAAAAAGAAGAAAAACTTTCTTTCGGCATTTGGCGCCCACTCTTTACGAAGCTGCAGATAGCGCCCCTCCTCTTCATGCAAATGAGTAATAACGCGCTTTGCCAAATGTGTACCGAGGCGTACACCCGCAATAATCACCATTGCGCAAATGAGCACCTTCCGGTCATGATAACCAGGAGCAAGAAAAAATAAAACAACAGCTATGACGGGGAAATTATATGACCAAAAAATATCAACCACGCCGGCGTTCCTGATCTTGTAAGCCCATAGCCACACCAGGGCCATGATACCGCAGCAGGCAATAAGGCAATATACCAATAACATCCAAACTGAGTTATCCATTTTGCCGGCCGAAAAATTCTTTTAAACCTTCTTTATCTTTTAGTCTGAAAAGCTGGATAAGTACGTAAGCACAGCTGGCCAGGCTACCCAAAGTAATAAGTAATATGAGCCAAACTATTTTCCAAAGCCAGTTTTTCTCTTTGTAGCAAATCCATACGTAAATAACCAGGATGTTGGCATAAAAATCCCAAAGCGTGGCCCGCATCCAGGCTATAGCACCTAAATAATCCCACTCTTTAAAAAGGTTATGCTCCAGGCTTGTGTTTACAACAACGTAACACATCCATACAAACACAATACTGAATAATATTTTCAGAAAACTTACCACCTATTTTGCTTTAGCCGAATTGATAAACGCTAAAGCATCATCGGCATGTTCTTTACCTTGTAACATAGCCTCATGGGTATAAACTATCTTACCCTTCAAGTCAACTACAAAAGTTTCCCGGCCAGACATAAAGAACTTTTTCTTTACACCAAACATATCGTAAACCTTATTGTCGGGATCGCTCAAAACGGTAAAAGGCAATTTATAATGATCGGCAAAAGCCTTATGGCTTGCTACGGTACCATTGTTTATGCCAATAACCATAGCGCCAGCTTTGGTAAATTTATCAAAGCTGTCCCTAAACGCGCAGGCTTCCTTTGTACAAACCATACTTTCATCTTTAGGATAAAAATAAATTACCAATACCTTTTTACCTACATAATCGTCAGTGTTAAAGGTTTTGCCGTTTTGGTCGGTAAGTGAAAATGTGGGTATTTTATCGCCGGATACAAGCTGTTTGCTGCTTTGCGCTTCGGCGGCACAGGCAAAAAGAAACGAAGCCAGTAAAACGGCAATGAGGTATTTGATCATGGTCGGGCTCATTTTCCTTACTTACGTTAAATGTGTCACACAGCGATTTGTACTTATGAAATAAAAAAAGCCTGCAATTTGTTTTAATTGCAGGCCCTTATATCTGTGTGTAAAAGCAATATTACACCAAATTCTTTTTAATGTAACTGATACTTTGGCTGATACTATCGAAAGGATCGCCAGGGCAAACATCCTGCTCAACAAAGAAATACTGAAGGCCTGATTTTTTGGCCTGGGTAAAGATCTTTTTAAAGTCGATAGTACCGTTACCTACCTCAGTAAATTTCTTTTCAGGTGTTTTATCCATATCCTTAACATGCCATAACGGGAAGCGGCCCGGATGCTTGTTGATCAACGCGATAGGATCCTGGTTGGCTTTGGTTACCCAGTAAAGGTCCATCTCCATTTTTACAAGGCTTTTATCGGTGCTATCCAGCAAAATCTCGTAAGGATACTTCCCGTTTTCCTGGATAAATTCAAAATCGTGGTTATGATAGCAAAGCTGGATGCCTGCACCTTTACAGGTTTCGCCGGCTATATCAAGCATATTGGCAACGTTTTTATAATGATCAAGGTTGCCACGCTCAGATTGCGACAGATAAGCGCAAACCATATATTTTACACCTGCTTCGGCAGCATCGTCAACAGCCTTTTTCCAGTCGTTCATGATGGTACCTTTCTGGTGTTCGCCATTAACAAGTTCTTCACCTAAGCGATAGTGCGCGCTTGGCATAATCAGGCCGTTCTGTTTTAAAACATTGGCAAAATCCTTTGGACGCATGCCATAAAATAATTCGGTACCGGTATAGGTTGCACCTTCAACAGATGTGAAGCCTGTTTTGGCAACTTTTGCTAACGCGGCAACCGGATCGGCAGCCATAGCATCGCGTACAGTATATAATTGTAAGCCAATGTATTTTTTATCATAAGCAAACAAATTAGGAGCTGCCAGCAAGCCTGCTGAAAGTAGCGCCGAGGTTTTAAGGAAAGAGCGTCTGGTAGTCATTGGTTATGTTTTTTGATTGGTTGTGTAAATATAACACATTAAAAATGCCAATTCAAAGACACAAACAACATTGATTGGTTTAATGCCGTATCCAATAAAAATAACACAAACAGGATTAGGCTCAACAAAAAAGGCCGCTAAAGCGGCCTTCTAACTCAATATTTTAAAAATTATCTTCCTTTTTTAACGTTCGGAAATTTCATTTTATAATCTACATCAACCATACCCTTTGAAATATCGTTAAGCTTTTTTTCGATCAGGCGCTTGCGCAGCGGGCTTAGCTTATCGGTAAACAGCTTACCTTCAATATGGTCATACTCATGCTGAATAACGCGTGCTGCCATACCTTTAAAAGTCTCTTCGTGGTGTTTCCAGTCGGCATCATAGTATGACATGCGCACAACGGGTTTGCGGTATACATCCTCGCGGATATCCGGAATGCTCAGGCAACCCTCGTTAAAGCCCCACTCCTCACCTGTTTCTTCCAAAATAGTAGCATTAATGAATGCCTTTTTGAAATCTTTCAATTCCGGCTCATCATCATCAAATGGGGTAGCATCAACCACAAATAAACGCATAGACATACCTACCTGCGGAGCAGCCAAACCAACACCGCGGGCAGCATACATGGTTTCAAACATGTTTTCAACCAATTCTTTTATATGCGGGTATTCGTCGGGCTCAATGGCCGTAGCTTTTTTTCTTAAAACAGGATCACCGTAGGCAATGATAGGATACTTCATCGTGCAAAAATAACGGATTATTGCTTAGGCTCAAATAGCAAAGTTATCAAGCGGTTATTATCAAAAATTTCATTACTGATCTCCAATAATTGCTCGGCGCTTACCTGGTTAATTTTAGCAAAGATCTCTTCCAGCGTATCAATGCGGTTAAAATCAACCATGCTTTTGGCCATGGCTATAATAAGGCTCATGCGGTTTTCCTCGGCCAGGGCTATTTGCCCTATAAATTTTTGCCGGGCCTGGTGCAACTGTAATGTACCCAGCTTTTGCTCCCTCAGTTTCTTCAACTCTTTATGCACCAGTTTTGAGGCCTTGGCCGCCTTTTCGGCATCGGTACCAAAATATATCGAGAAGATCCCGGTATCGGTTAACGGGGTATAGTTTGATTCGACAGTATAGGCTATTCCGTACTTCTCCCTGATCTCGAGGTTTAAGCGGCTGCTCATGCCAACGCCGCCCAGCAGGTTATTAAGCAACAACAAACCCCATTTGTGTTCATGTGCCGTTGAATAAGCCTGCGTACCAATAATGCAATGCGTTTGCGAAATAGGTTTATTAACGAGATGGATACCGGCCGGGCTTAACACCGGCTGCACCCTGTTTTTCTGAAGCTGATTGAAAGGTACATGCCCGAAATATTTTTCGGACATAGCCACCAGTTTTTTGAAATCATAATTGCCATGAACAGCAAAAATCATTTCTGTAGTGTTGTAATTGGCCGAGATAAAGTTGCGGATATCATCGCCATTAAGCCTGCCAACCGTTTCGGGAGTTCCCAGAATGTTTTGCCCCATTGGATGCCCCTTAAACAAAAGCTCCTCAAAATCATCCTGGATAGCTTCTTCCGGCTGATCAAGATAAGATGCTATTTCATCTAAAATAACACCCCGCTCCTTTTCCTGCTCATCATCCGGAAAGGTGGAATGAAATAAAATATCCTCAAACAGATCCATCGTGCGGTCGAGATGCTGGTTAAGCAGCGACGCATGGATGCAGGTATATTCCTTAGTGGTATAGGCATTCAGATCGGCACCAACAAGCTCAAGCCTGTTGAGGATCTGGCTGGTATTGCGCCTTTCGGTTTCTTTAAACAGCAGGTGTTCAATAAAGTGTGCAAGCCCCTCCTGTCCCGGAAGCTCGTCTCTCGAACCTGCATTTACTATAAAACAGCAATGTGTAATTGCCGATGGCCAGTGTTTGTAAAGTATACGAATGCCATTGGGCAAAGTATAAAGTTGATAGTCAATCATTCGGCTGCAAAGATACGCTTATAAGTCATAATTATTTTTCACGCTATTGTAAGTGATTTATGGTATTTTAGGCGCTTAAATCCAACTACATCTACCGTTAAATAGCAATATTTAACACATTGAAAAACAAAAAGACTGACCCCAATGAAAAAACAAATTGCCGACCTTGAATTTGAACCAATGATTACCGCCCAACAGATCGAAGAAAGGGTGAAAGCTATTGGCGCACAAATAAGCGAAGATTTTAAAGACACCGTTCCGGTTTTAGTAGGCGTACTTAACGGCAGCTTCCTTTTTATTGCCGATTTAATTAAAAAAGTATCTATTCCCTGCGAGATCAATTTTACCAAGCTGGCTTCCTATTATGGAGGTACCACCAGTACTTTAAAAATAAGAGAGGATATTGATTTAACCGTTGATATAAAAGGCCGCGATGTGCTTATTATTGAAGATATTGTTGATACCGGCAATACCGCTCATTATTTAATTGAGAAATTAAAAGAAAGGGGCCCCGCCTCATTAAAAATGTGTTCGTTACTACTAAAACCGGCCGCCCTGCAAAAGAAGATAGAAGAACTTAAGTATGTGGGCTTCGAAATTGAAAACGAATTTGTTGTGGGTTACGGGCTCGACTATAAAGAAATGGGCAGGAACCTGGCCGATATTTACAAAAAAGTAGGCTAAAGCAATCCGGCATTTCGATTGGTTTATAGGAAGTTGCGCGCAATTTTTTTAACACCCGATTAAAACAAAGACCGGCCTATGCCGTTTTAGGGTTTATGAAATATACATCTTTACTTTTATCAGGCTGCGTAGCAGCATCGTTCTTGTTCTCTTCATGTGATAAAGAAACGTCAACAACCTCAAATGTTGCTATTACTGTAACCGATGGCTTAACCGGAGCCGGATCAGCCGGGGCGACTGTAAAATTATACGACGACGTAAATAAACCCAACACCGGCGAAGCCCCTGCATATACACTTACTGCAGATGCTTCAGGAAAAATATCTGCACCGGTCGCCTACATTGGCGGCTATTACGTTGTTGCTGAAAACGGCGCCCGCAAAAGCTATTACGGCGGCCTTATTCCGATAGGAATTTTCAAAACACAATCGGATATCGACGCAAGCCCAAAGCAAACTCCGGCTGCAACAATAGGTTCGGTAAAGTTTAAAGATACTAATGGCGATGGTGTTATTAATGATTCGGACAAAACGCATGCGCCGCTCTTGTTCCTGGAATCAGGGCAAACGCTAACTTACAGTACCGCGGTTTATTAAGAAGTTTAAAGTTGCCGTGAGGACACGGCAACAGGATAAAATAATAAAAAAGCTATCGGATAAATCCGATAGCTTTTTTATTAAATTCACCATGCCCCCTCTCCGCCCAGGTTGTCGTGCCCTCACGACAACATACCTGATAAACTAAATTGGTATTCCCTCAATTCTAAAAAGTTGCCGTGAGGACACGGCAACCGGAGGTGGGGGTATCAAGGCACATTTTTACTCCCCGTTGGCGTCTCTCCACGCCAACTCGTTGTATTAAAAGCAGTGTTGCCATGCGGACACAGCAACGGGAAAAGTATGAAAGGGTAATTATGCTATCCCAGCCACCTCACTCAACATCCTCACCGCCTCATCAACACTATCAATACCCTCAATGCCCAAACGAAGCGTGTTCTTAACCTCTTTTAAATTAGTACGCCTTGGATTATTTTTTACAAAATCGAGCACATTACGGAAAGCTTCTGTTTCAAAATAGCTTGACTGCTGGTTGGTGATAAAATACCCTCTCAACACGTTTTTCTTGAGCGAGATCTTTTCAAATCCAATTGCCTTACCCAGCCACTGTAAACGCATGGTATTCAGCAAACTATCAACCTGCGATGGAACAGGGCCAAACCGGTCATGCAGTTTTTGCCTGAAAGCATTCAATTCAACTTCGTTTTCCAGTTTAGAAAGCTCGGTATACAGGTTATATCGTTCAGATAGATTAGTAACATACTCATCAGGGATAAGGATCTCCAGGTCAGTATCTATCTGTGTGAAAGAAATGTATGGCCGCGGTTTATCTTCCGGAAATACATCTTTAAACTCATCATCCTTCAACTCCTGAATAGCCTCGTCCAGTATCTTGTGATACATTTCAAACCCAATTTCAGCAATGAAACCGCTTTGCTCGGCGCCAAGCAGGTTACCGCTACCGCGGATATCCAGATCTCGCATAGCTACGTTGAAACCACTGCCAAGGTCGCTGAACTCTTCAATAGCGCTAAGACGTTTGCGGGCCTCGCTGGTAAGTGTTGACAGTGGCGGACTTAACAGATAACAATATGCTTTTTTATTGCTCCTACCCACACGGCCACGCATCTGGTGTAAATCGCTTAGGCCAAACATGTGGGCGTAGTTGATGATGATGGTATTGGCATTAGGAATATCCAACCCGGCCTCAATAATTGTTGTGGCCACCAATACATCATACTCGTGGTTCACAAACTTCAACATCACGTCTTCCAGATCGTCACCTTCCAGTTGCCCGTGGGCTATACCTATACGGGCTTTAGGAACCAGCTTGCGGATCATACCTCCCAATTGCGGCAAATCGGCCACACGGTTATGAATAAAGAAGATCTGTCCGCCACGGTCTATTTCAAATTCAACGGCCTCTTTAATGAGCTTATCATTAAAAACATGCAATTCGGTAACAACCGGCTGGCGGTTTGGCGGCGGCGTTGATATGATAGAAAGGTCACGTGCGCCCATTAACGAAAAGTGTAGCGTACGCGGGATTGGCGTTGCAGTTAATGTAAGCGTATCCACATTGGCGCGCATCTGTTTCAGCTTTTCTTTGGTTGATACGCCAAACTTCTGCTCCTCGTCAATGATCATCAGGCCAAGGTCTTTAAACTTCACATCCTTGCTTACCAAACGATGGGTGCCTATGATGATGTCAACCTTGCCTTCCTTCAGTTTCTCTAAGGTATCCTTGATCTGCCTGGTTGACTTGAAACGGTTTACATAATCAATGTTAGCCGGAAAACCCTTGAGCCTGTCGGTAAAAGTTTTATAATGCTGTGCCGCGAGGATAGTTGTAGGTACCAATATGGCCACCTGCTTGCTATCGGCAACGGCTTTAAAAGCCGCGCGAACAGCTACTTCTGTTTTGCCAAAGCCTACGTCGCCGCAAATAAGGCGATCCATAGGGTGTGGCGATTCCATGTCTTTTTTGAAATCGGCCGTTGCCTTTTCCTGATCGGGCGTATCCTCGTAAAGGAACGAGGCTTCCAATTCGGTTTGCAGATAACTATCGGGCGAGAAGGCATTACCGTGCTGGGCTTTACGGAGGGCGTAAAGCTTGATCAGATCACGGGCTATGTCCTTAACTTTTTTTTTTGTTGTTTTTTTGAGGCGTTCCCAGGTATCAGTACCCAGCTTATTCATTTTAGGAACGGAGCCCTCTTTACCACTGAATTTAGAGATTCGGTTAAGCGAGTTGATGTTCACATACAACAGGTCATTATCGGCATAAATAAGCCTGATCATTTCCTGTTGTTTGCCGTTTACATCCACTTTTTCCAGGCCGGCATATTTGCCTATGCCATGATCTATATGGGTAACGTAATCGCCGGGTTTAAGGTCACGAAGTTCTTTAAGGGTGATGGCTTGTGATCGCTGATAGCCCTTGCGGGTTTTATATTTATAGTAACGGTCAAAAATCTGGTGATCGGTATAGCAGGCCAGTTTTTGTTCCTGGTCGATAAAACCTTCGCGTACCGAAATGCTGATAGGCGTAAATTTTACGGTTTTATCCAGATCATCTAAAATGGCATATAAACGCTCAACCTGCTTGGCCGAATCGGTCAGGATGAAATTCTCAATCTTTTCGGCCTCGTTGTTTTTAAAGTTATGAATGAGCAGTGTAAAGTCTTTATTGAACGATGGCTGAGGCCGCATATCAAAATTGACAACGGTAGCATCATGATAAAAGAACTGCTTACCAAACTCCACCACCGGAAAATCATGTAATTGATCGGCAATCAGCTTTTCGTCGGTAAAGCCAAACTTAGGGTCAATCCATTCCGGGTTTTGAGCTTTCTCATCGGCAGATAGTGCTTTCCACAGGTTTACCGCTTTTTTGTACCCGGTTTGGATAATATCCAGCGTAAACTGAACATCTTTTATCCACACCTGCGTGCCAGGCTCAACATATTCCAGCAGGGAGATATTATTTTCGGTTAAAAACTTAGATTGTACATTAGGTACAATGGTTATACTTTTAACCCGCTCAGCCGACAGCTGGCTCTCGATCTCAAACGTACGGATGGATTCAATGTAATCGCCGAAGAACTCTACCCTGTAAGGGAGCATATGCGAAAACGAGAAGATATCAACGATACCGCCACGAATGGAGAATTGCCCCGGCTCATACACAAAATCAACCCGCTCAAAATCGTACTCAATCAAAAACTCATTGATAAAATCGATGCTGAGTTTATTTTCAACAGCAATTTCAAGCGTGTTCTTTTCGAGTGAGGAACGATCTATAACCTTTTCGGCCAGGGCTTCGGGATAGGTAACAATCAGCTGGCCATACTCTGTACTATGGTTAAGCTCATTCAAAACCTCGGCACGTGCAAGCACATTACTGCTATCTGGCTGGGTAAATTCAAATGGCTTACGGTACGATGAAGGAAATAATAAAGCTTCTTTACCGGTAAGGTTTTCCAGGTCGGCCTGAAAATAACCCGCTTCTTCACGGTCGGGCAGTACAAACACCATGTGTTTATGCTGCAGAAAATACAATGCTACCGCCATGGCCGAATCGCTTGATCCCACCAAACCACGTAACTGCACTCTCGGATTTTTTGACGCGTTAAGCGCGGTAGCTAACGCTTTGATCCGGTCATCAGCTTTGTATCTGTCTAATATATCACGGATATTCAAATCGGCGCAAAGATAAGTAAAAAAGAAAAACCAAATTAAAAAGCGTTATGGTAAAAATTAATGAAAACAATATGCAGACTTATTTACTTTTTAATGATAAATTTATGCGTGTAAACAAGCATAGACGCACTTATAAACCTATATAAATTTATAATTATGAAGAATGCAGTTTTATCAGGGGGCATTATTGGAATACTAAGTATTATCTGGATTTTTGCCATGCCGCGTTTAGGCGTTATGCCGCAAAAAGATGTGGTATCCCCGGCCGAATACTTTTCATTTATAATACCGGCCATCGGGCTTTTCTTCGGTATCATGAGCTATCGAAAAAATGACTGTAACGGCCAGATGGGGTTTTTAGAAGCCCTTTTTCAGAGTTTTAAAATATTAATAGTAGGCGGTATCATAGCCGTTTTTGGTTCAATCCTTTATATCAGCTACGTATCATCATCGGGCGATAACATAAAGGATTTTTCTGAACGGATTTTTGGTGCATTGATAGTTGGGGTGCTGCTCGCCTTCGCGGTATCATTATTGTTCGCCAACAAAGCAAATAAACTTGATTAAGCGTTATTTTTCAAAATATTTCGAACTATTGTTCTGGACAGCAGCGATGCTTTCGTTGGCTATGAGTTCGCCAACGGAGGCCTCGCACTTTACGCTGTGTCCGCTCAAGCTGATGGGCATTGGCTGGTGCCCGGGCTGTGGCCTGGGGCATAGTATTATTTATCTTTTTCACGGCGATATCAGCAATTCGTTCCGTGCACACTGGCTTGGCATCCCTGCCGCAGCCGTGATCTTCAACCGCATTTATGTACTTACTAAAGCGAGATTGATGGAGAGAAATCAGTTTAAGAGCCTGACTTGATTTTTATAGAGTGTGTTATTAACTCCGGCGCGAACTTAAGGCCAAAAAACATGTCATTGAGAGGATCTCAACGGGAAAGCGCATGGACGCGACGTGGCAATCGCGTGCTATACAGGGCGGATTTGCTTCCGTGCGATTGCCGCGCTTCGCTCGCAATGACACATCTTTAGTTACCCATCGGTAAGATTTCCCCGCTACTTTTCACCGTCAAAACCCGTCATTTCACCGACTACTTATCTCCGCTAACCTATCTCCAGTAGGCGTTTTCTGGGTACTGCTGTACCTTTATATCATAAAACAATCGCAAACTTTAAAACTTACTGAGATGAACGCTTATCAAAATCCATATATGTCATTCGACGGTATCACTTCCGAAGAATATACATTTCTGCAACAGGCTACTGCCTCACTAACAGAAGACCATGCCCGTACTTTTATGTCATTTTATGCCAGTAAAAGGCGCAACCCGCAAGATATCATGTTCGCTACGCTTGCCGGTTTCCTCGGTGTATCCGGCGTACAACGCTTCATGACAGATCAGATTGGTATGGGGATCCTTTACTTTTTCACCGCCGGTTTCTGTTTCATCGGTACCATTGTCGACCTGATCAACTATAAAACCATCGCCAATGATTACAACAGGCAAATGGCCTACGAAAGCTTCAACATCGCTAAAATGAGCAACTAAATCCCTTTAAGGGTATAGTTTCACTATATATCAATAAAAAAATCCACCTTCTGTTACGGGGTGGATTTTTTTTTATTGAATATAAACAAGCAAAATCATGTCATTGCGAGGAGGAACGACGAAGCAATCTCGTAGCAATACAAATCGGACATGCATTGGCTACGAGATTGCCACGCTTCGCTCGCAATGACATCTGTACCTTTATTTCATCGATTTCTCCCTTATCGCTTTAAATTCCGAACCATTTTTCCAACCGGGGAAAGTTGTTTCGTTGCTTAGCCTGGTGCCAACCTCATACAGGATATTTGCTATTTGCGCCATACCGGTAGCATCCATGGTGTCAGAATAATTATCTGCCTGCTGGTGATAACGGTTATCGCCATAGTCCTTTTGTTTGGCTTCGCCATAACTGCCATCATGTATTACGCTGATGCTTCCATTGTTAATATCAAGTGCCGGGATCCCCACTTTAGCAAAGTTAAAATGATCTGACCGGTAGTAACTGCCAGAACCGGGATGCCTGTCGCCAACTGTGCTCAAGCCTTGCGCTTTAACAATCTCATCAACATAATCTTCCAGTTCGTTCTGACCTTTACCGGTTACGGCGATATCCTTGGTTTCGCCATAATCACCCAAGGCGTCCATATTCAGGTCGGCAACGGTTTTGTTAACCGGGAAAATCGGGTGAGTGGCATAATATTCTGAGCCCAGTAAACCCTGCTCTTCGGCTGTAACTGCTAAAAACACAATAGAGCGTTTTGGTTTTTCTTTTGCCTTGCTGAAAGCTTTTGCTACGCTTATGATAGCTGCAACGCCATCGGCATTGTCAACAGCGCCATTATAAATACTGTCGCCTTTGGCATCGGGCTTACCTACCCCAAGGTGGTCCCAATGGGCTGTGTACAAGATATATTCATCCGGTTTGGAACTGCCTTTGAGCGTCCCTATAACATTGTGCGATGTAGAGTACTTCAACTGGTTGGTAATAGTGAGGTTAACAGACTGTTTTAGCGGGATAGCCTTAAAATCTTTTTTGCGGGCCAGCGCACGAAAATCGCCTGTGATGCCGGCCTCAGCCAATAGCTTTTTACCCATATCTTCGGTGATCCAGCCTTCAACCTTGCAACGGTTCATATGCTTATCTTTTTGCTGCAGGTAAAGTTTGGCGCCGGTATTACTGTTAGCCACTACTTCCCAGCCATAACTTGCCGGTTCTTTTTGGTGAATGATGAGCACTCCCGCTGCTCCCTGGCGGGCAGCTTCTTCATACTTATAAGTCCAGCGGCCGTAATAGGTCATGGTATCGCCTTTGAAAAATGTAGGATCACCATTTTTAAATCCAGGGTCGTTTACCAACACCACAACGGTTTTGCCTTTAACATCAAGGCCGGCATAATCATTCCAGTGATATTCCGGCGCAACAACGCCATATCCCGCAAAAACAAGCGGCGAGTTTTTAAGCGTTACCGAATCAACCTCACGGCGGCTGAACGTCACAAAATCAGTAGTAGCTTTAAGGCTGAGTTGGGTTTTACCGCCGGTGATCTCCATTACAGGCGATGGCGTACTGGTGATTTGCACCATGGGTACATCCTGAAAATAGCTTCCGTTGTTACCCGGCTCAAGTCCGGCTGCCTTAAATTGCTCGGAGATGTATTTGATAGCCTTGTCTTCCCCGGCGGTGAAAGGCTTGCGGCCCATCATCGAGTCATTAGCCAATGCCGAGATATACTTTTTGATTTCGGCAGCGGTAATGGCTTTTTCGGCGGGTACGTTTTTGTTATTCTGGCAGCCTGCAAAAATAGCAAGACCGCCTAAGAGCATTAGGTATCTGTGTTTGATTTTCATATTGATGAGAAATTTTTGAGAAAGAACCGAATTTACACAAATCCCCGGCAATTATCCAATGGGCCCCCTCCACGAGGAGGATTTTAGCCGGAATTATTCATTTACCGTTATTTTTTAAGCTTCAACTCGGGCCTGCTTAGCTTGATCAGTTGCCAGGCCACCTCCGCGCTTGATAAAGCCACCAACGCAAATATGGCTGCAGAAAGTGCCTTGGGTGTTGAGCTTAGTGCCCCACCCAACGCCACACTGTAAACAATAAATGGCAACAACAAAACCAGGCAAAGCCCTGTAACACTAAGCGGAATGCGAAAAGGCCTTTCCTTTAAGGGCTCTTTAATACGGAGTTTTATAAGCGCGATATACTCTAACGAAAGTCCGGCACCATAAACCGTCACATCAATAATAAGCAGGTCGGCAAAAGTCCATAACACCATAAAGCTTACAACTATGGAGCAGATAATGATGGAGATAAACGGCGTTTTAAAACGAGGGTGAAGCCTGTTGAGTCCTTTGGGCAGTAAATTATCTTCGGACATAACCTGCGGCACGCGCGATACCGATAACAAAACCGCGGTATAAATACCTAATGTACTGGCCATGCCGCCCGCTGCCACAACTATCCCCAGCCAATGCCCGCCAACAAGCACACCCAATGCCGGGAAGCCGCTATCGGTTAAGGTATCATGATTAATGCCCGATTGCTGAGCAACCCAAATGGCAAAAAAGTATATCACCATTACCAGAGCAAAAGCGGTAAAAATAGAAACCAGGTAAGAGCGTATCGGTTTTTCAACCTCTTCGGCATATGTAGTTACGTTGTCCCAACCCAGGCAGTTCCACATTACAGTATATAACGCCATCCCGAATGATGGAAAACTTAGCCCTTTCAACGAAGTTGCCGGAATATGCATTGCACCGCTATGGTGGTATATACCCAATGCTATCAGCAATATGATTGGGGCAAGCACTGCTGCGCTCAAAAATACCGAAACCTTCCCAACGGGCATAATACCCAAAATGTTTAAGCCTGCCGATGCCCAGATGATCACCAAACAAACCGGGATCTGAAAATTTAACAGCTCGGGAAAAAAGAAACCGGCATATTGTACAAACAGCACAGGATAAATAGCGAGATCTACAAAAGTATAAAGCCATGTCCACCAGCCTTCAATAAAACCCCAATGCGTCCCCAATGCATATTTCACCCATTTATAATAGCCGCCGGTTATCGGCATCATGCTATTCAGTTCAAGCACCGTAAATATGGCCGGAACGTCCCACATCAACGGGGTTATTAGCAGAATGATCAATGCCCCATGATCGCCGGCATAGCTTAACAACGGCTCGAGGCCATAAGGGCCGCCGGATACAGTAAAGAAAATAACAGCGACAAGCTGTATAGGACGTATTTTTTTTAATGAGGCTGCAGAGGGCATCTTTATTACTCGTTCTTGATTTTTCTATCCGGTAAAAACGGGCTTTGAATTTTTTCCTCCGTATAAATGGAGTTTCTTAATGCTTTGATCTGCTGTTCTGCTGCTTTTTTTAATGAAAGCAGGCGTTGGAGTTTTTCAATCCCTTGTTCAATTAATATAGCATTGTAACCTTCAAGATTTGAAAGAACAAGTAATTGATGGGCATCTGCTAAATCTCGCATATTTAACCCTTTCAAATGAAGCTTGGGGTTTGCTTCACGCCATTGCTTCGCAGTATAACCAAATACGGCAACACTTAATAAATCGGCCTCACTTGCGTAAATCAGCCATTCTTTCTCTTTTTCAATATTTAGTTTTGGAATAACAAAATCTTTAACTGCGGCAGTATGTATAGTGTAATTAGCCTTTGATAAAAAGCGACGATAATCCCATTCTGATCCAAGCCGCTTTTGTTCTTCTTCCTTTAATCTTTGAAACTCTTTTACCAACAATAGTTGAAATCGAGGACTTATCCACATTCCAAATTGAAAGGCTATATCCTTATGAGCATAAGTGCCCCCATATCTTCCGGCTTTGGCAGTTATCCCAACTGCATTTGTTTTCTGTATCCTCTCTTTTACAGACAATACAAAACTGTTACTACCTGCCGCATTTTTAATTATACCGAATTCGGTATAATTAAAATCTTTATTGTAAAGGATCTCCCATTCGCCCAAATATTCAATCGTGTTTTTTAAACTAAGCCATTTTGTGATAATAATATTTTCATGCTGGCTTTTAGCCATGTCCGTCAAAGAGATAAAATCACTCTCATTAACAGAAAAAAAGGAAATCTCAATACCCTCAACTTTAATTTTACTCATTGAACTGGTTTAAGTCGGATTACAATAAGTTATAAAAATATAACTTATACGTTAATATTTTTATTTTTTTGTAGCACTTGTAGCCATCCCAACAGTGATCATTTCTAATGATTATCCTTATCCCTGGTATCCATGATAATCGTGACCGGGCCATCATTCAGCAGGTTGATTTTCATATCCGCGCCAAAAATACCGGTTGCTACTTTTTTGCCGGTTAGCGTTTCAAGTGCCTGGATCATCTGCTCATACATTGGTATTGCCTTATCGGGTTTAGCAGCCCTTAAAAACGACGGGCGATTGCCCTTTTTGGTTTGTGCAAAAAGCGTAAACTGGGAGATGAGCAAAATATCGCCATCAATATCGGCAAGGGCTTTGTTCATCAGGCCGTTCTCATCACTAAAAACACGCATACCTACTATCTTATTAGCCAGCCAATGCAGGTCCTCGGCAGTATCGGCATCTTCAATGCCTAATAGAACCAAAAAGCCGGCGACTATTTCACCTGTGACTTTTCCATCAACAGTACAGCTTGCCTGGGTAACGCGTTGCAGAACAGCTCTCATATATTATCGAACATTAATTTTTTACGAATAAAACGATTTTCGCAAATTTCCGGCTACTATTTTGATAACATTAGTGTCAATTCGGCCGGTTAATGAATTTTCGTGGCCTATCATTCGTTTAATTAGGGCGTAATTAATTAAGTTCGCAACCGCTATTATGTATATCTAATTAATAGGATAAAAAAATGAGTACCAAAAGAGGCTTTACTACCAACATATTACATGCCGACCGTTTGGGCAAACCCGAACACGGCTCGTTACATAAACCCATTCACACTTCGGTAACCTACGGGCACGAGGATGTGCAGGATTTGGTTGATATTTTCCAGAACAAAAAGAGTGGCTATGCTTACTCTCGTCAGGGTAATCCTACTATTACCGCTTTGGAGCAAAAGGTATCCCAAATGGAAAAAAGTGTATCAAGTATCGCTTTCTCAACCGGTATGGCGGCTATTTCGGCAACGGTGATGGCACTTATTAAAGGTACCGATCATATTGTAGCCAGCTCATTCCTGTTTGGTAACAGCCGCAGCATCTTCCAAACCTTTATTGATATGGGTATCAGCATTGATTTTGTTGATGCAACCAACGTTGATCATGTGCGCGCGGCAGTAAAAGAAAATACACGCATGGTGTTTGTTGAAACCATTGCCAATCCCGCCACTCAAATTGCCGACCTTAAAAATATTGGCGACCTGTGCGAGGAAAAAGGCATTATGTACGTGGTTGATAACACCATGACCTCGCCATATCTGTTTAACCCAATCAATGTTAAAGCCAGCCTGGTAATTAACTCGCTTACTAAATATATAGGTGGTCACGGCAATGCCCTTGGCGGCGCGGTAACCAACACCGGCTTGTTTGACTGGGCAAATTATCCAAACATTTTCCCAGGCTTTAAAGCAATTGTTAAACCGGAAAACCTGGGCATGACCCAGATCCGCAAGAAAGGTTTGCGTGACGGCGGCGGTACTTTATCGCCAGAGGCTGCGCACAGCATTTCTGTAGGTGCCGAAACATTAGCTCTACGCCTTGACCGTGCCTGCAGCAATGCTTTGGCGCTGGCTAAATATTTTGACAATCACCCGATGGTTAAAAAGGTGTTTTATCCAGGCATCGAGTCGCACCCACAGCATGCTTTGGCAGGCGAGCTCTTCGCCCGCTACGGCGGTTTGATGAGCATCGAGTTGGATGAAAGTATCGATTGCCTTGCATTTTTGAATAAACTGAAACTGGTAGTAAAATCAAGCAACCTTGGTGATACGCGCACATTGGCTATCCCGGTTGCTCAAACCATTTTCTTTGAGCTTGGTGCCGAACGCCGCGCCGAAATGGGCATCCCCGAAAGTATGATCCGTCTGTCAGTAGGTATTGAAGACCTTGACGATTTACTTGAAGATTTCAAAACCGCTTTAGGCGAATAAATACTGAGGCCTTGTGAATAACACAAGGCCTTTTTTATTGAATGATTATTTGCCAAAAACTATCTTATCAGCATGCAAAATAATTTCCATTAACCGATAGGGGTTTACGTATTCTTTGTTGTAATATAGACATATGAAAACCTATAAAACCTTGAAAACACTTCTTTCCATTCTGACCTTCGTGCTGCTGTCAAACGTTATTGCAGCACAAACCAACCCAGATTCTTTAACAACCAAATTGCAGCAGGCCTTTACAAATGAAAGCCTGCCCGGTATGTATGTGATCATGACCGATGGTGGTAAAATTACCTACTCGCATGGTTTTGGCTACGCCGATGTTGCCAACCAGGTTCCCTATTCGGCCAGCACTATTCAAAACATTGGCTCGGTGAGCAAAACAGTTATAGCCGTTGCTTTGATGAAAGCTATCGAGTTAAAGTATTTTACATTGGAAACAGACATTAACGATGTGTTGCCTTTTAAAGTAACCAATCCTAATGATCCCAACGAAAAAATAACCATCAGGGAATTAACCAACCACACATCGGGCATTGTTGATAACCCCGAAATTTATCACTACAGCTATCACTTTTATCCTAAACTAAGGGCTTATGACAGTGTTTCGGTAAACACGCTGAATCAGATGGGCTTTGGCGATAAACTAAAGGATACTACCCTGGCTCAATTCTTTTTTAACTATTTATCGCCACAAGGCCAGTATTACAGCAAAGCCAATTTTGGCGAAGGGCCCGCGGGAGGCACGTCCTCATACTGCAACATTGGTTCGGCGCTGGTGGCATATCTTATCGAGATTAAATCGGGACTTACTTACGCGGATTTCACCAGGAAATATATTCTTAAACCACTAAAGATGGACCATTCAGGCTGGCATGTATCAGATATAGATTTAAAAAAGCACGCCTATTTGTATCTCGACCTCAAGAACCGGTTTCCGTTATATGACCTGGTTACTTATCCCGACGGTGGCCTCAAGACTTCGCCTGAAGATTTGAGCAAGTATTTAATGGCGATTGCCAGGCATGACAAAAGACTGCTAACCGAAGCATCATATCAGGCCATGTTTACGGCGCAGTTCAGTAAAGAGCATCCTCCTAAAAACATCAATTTAACCTACCGCAATAAAGGCATTTTCTGGAATTTATATACCAACGGCACTATTGGCCATGATGGTGATGATCCGGGCGTTGGGACATATTTGTTCTTTAACTCTGCTACCGGTAAAGGCGGCTTATTTTTGACCAATAAATATCTGCCTAATAAACAAGCTATTGTTGATGTGCTGGTGAAGGAAACGGCGAAGAAGTAAGTAAACCTAAAAATAGCGAGGTGATCATCAGCCTAAAAAACAATGTCATTGCGAGGAGGAACGACGAAGCAATCTCGTAACTATACAGATCGGTCATGCATTGGCTACGAGATTGCCACGCTGCGCTCGTAATGACATATTTTTTAACGAGGCCTTGCTTAAAAAATGCTTGCTTTCTTGTCTCTTGATTCTAAAAGTCCTGATTCCTTTTCCTGCTTCCTGACTCTAACAGTCTTGCTTCTAAATCAGGCTCTTGTGTCGTTGCCGTTGTAAATACTCAAGTAACTATCATAACGAGTCGGCGAAATCTCGCCTTCTTCCAAAGCTTCAAGTACGGCACAGCCGGGCTCATTGATGTGGCGGCAATTATTAAAACGGCATTCGTTCATGCGTTTGCGCATTTCTGGGAAGAAATGGCCGAGCTCCGGTTTTTCAATGTCGATAACGCCCAGTTCGCGAATGCCGGGGGTATCAATGATAAAGCCACCCTGTGGCAGTTCAAACATTTCGGCAAAGGTGGTTGTGTGCATGCCTTTATCGCTCCAGTCGGATATCATATGGGTACGTAGCTCAAGCTCGGGCAGCAGCGCATTAATTAGGCTGGATTTACCTACACCCGAGTGACCGGAAAACAGGGTTACCTTATCTTTCAGCAGGTCCTGTACCTGGTCGATATTTGTGCCTTCAATGGCTGAAACTTCAAAACAGGGATAACCGATATCTTCATAAATAGCCTTGTAATCGGCTAAAATCTCCAGGCCTTCATCGCTGAAAAGGTCCAGTTTATTAAACACCAATCTCGCGGGGATATCGTAAGCTTCGGCGGTTACTAAAAAACGGTCGATAAAACCGAGGGACGTACGGGGAGAGGCTAACGTAACCACCAAAATGGCCTGATCGAGATTGGCAGCTATTATCTGTGCCTGTTTGCTCAGGTTAATCGCCTTACGGATGATATAGTTTTTCCGCTGATGTAGGTTAGTGATCACACCGTCTTCACGATCTGGCTCCATTTCAAAGTCAACCACGTCGCCAACCGCGATAGGGTTGGTCGTAGTAATACCTTTTATACGGAACTTGCCCTTAATGCGGCAATCTATCTTTTGCCCATCGGGGGTTTGTACCTGGTACCAGCTTCCGGTTGATTTTGTTATTAATCCCTGCATATTATCGAGCCTCAAAAGTAGCAAATTAAATTTATTGCAGATTTTTGAGGGAGAGGTGTTTTAATTCGAAGTGGAGGTCTGTCATTCTGAGTGGAAGAAAATAGAGATCTGTGAAGGTCAAATGACATATCCGCCACGTCATTGCGAGGCACGAAGCAATCGCACAAAGGCAGGTAACGACTATTGTTGTAATGAACTTACATCGTCGCGCTCCTGGCCGCGCGGGGCCAGGTACTTTTGTCGCCACAAAAGTACCCAAAAAGGCTTGCAGCAGAAAGGCTTCTTTGCGCACACCCTACCCTAAGTCCACCGCCCGGCCTTTACCCTGCAAAACGAACAGAACCACGGGCTGCAATTATTTTGCCCCGATTCGCCCCATCTCCAGCTTCTGCAAAAACTTGCTATGCCCCTGCAGCCGCACATTCCCCGCACTGTTCTGCCCGTTTTCACACGAAGCTGATCTACTGCGAAAAACATCCGGTTTTAATTATGTCATGGGTAGCGAGAGCGAAGAATCTTCTGCAGTTGAAAAGTCGTCGCTTTGCTGATCGAAGAAGATCCTTCGTTCCTCAGGATGACAATAAGAGTTAATGTCATCTCTCCTTCATAGATCCCATTTTTTTCACTTAACATGGCACCCATTTATTAAATCCACCATCATTGATTTGCCTCAATAATCTTGCTTTTAATCAGCATCCCGACTTACGAAGTTTTTGAAACTTCGTAAGTCTTAAACACCTTGTATAAATATTTAATAACGCAAGGTCATTGATAAAACCTTTTACCTATCTCTCTCATTATCAAATCCATCATTTACCTACCCAACTACCTGATAATTATTGCGAAAATCATAATTTGTAAAATAATCCTTGTTTATTAAAAAATAATCTACTTACTTTACAGACATTATATATGACAATTAACAACACCATTACTACAATTATTATTACCACCGGCATAAACCTCGGAGGAAGATAATCGTATGGTGTAAAAACATAAAATGAAAACCAAAAGAAAAACCTTCCTCCGCAAAGAGGAAGGTTTTTTTGTTATAGAACGATTACTAAACCATAAATGAAAGTTTTAAAATTCGGAGGTACTTCCGTTGGATCCGCAGCCAGTATCCAAACCCTGTTAAGCATCCTGAAGGATGAAGTAAAAAATGAAGAGAAGCCGGTGGTAGTATTATCTGCCATGGGCGGCGTAACCAACCTGCTTTCGGCCATGGCCGAAGACGCGGCAAATGGTAAAGAGTTTACTGCCGGTTTGGCCGAATTGGAGAAACGCCACTTTGATACGGTGAAAGCCCTTTTGGATGTTCAAAACCAAAACCCGGCGCTTACACGTTTAAAAATTCACTTTAACCAACTGGAAGAACTTTTACAGGGCGTGCTTACCCTTCGCGAACTTACCCCGAAAACGCGCGATCAGGTGCTGGCCTTCGGTGAGCGCTGCTCAACCCTGATGGTGAGCAAAGTTGCAGCTCAGCACTTTGGCGATGTACTGTTTGTTGATGCTGCCGATGTGATCAAAACCGACAGTGCATTCGGCAACGCCAAGGTAAATACCGAGCTTACCGAACGCCTGGTACAGGGCCTTTATGCCGAAAACAGAGGTAAAACACTAATCGTTACCGGTTTCATTGCCTCAAACGATGCCGGGCAAACCACAACATTGGGTCGCGGAGGTTCTGATTATACCGCTGCTATTTTTGGCGCGGCATTAAATGCCCAAGAAATCCAGATCTGGACAGATGTTAACGGCATGATGACCGCCGATCCGCGCATGGTGAAAAAAGCATTCTCATTAACCGAACTTACTTATACCGAAGCTATGGAGCTTTCTTACTTCGGTGCCAAGGTGATCTATCCGCCAACCATGATCCCGGCGTTCTTAAAGAAGATCCCTATCGTTATCAAAAATACTTTTGAGCCCGAGTTTGCAGGTACCGTAATCCGTCATGATTGCAAAGCTTCTACACTGCCAATCAAAGGTATTTCGTCTATCAACAATATTAGCATCCTCAATTTAGAAGGTAGCGGCATGGTGGGCAAATCCGGCTTTAGTGGCCGCTTGTTCTCACTACTTGCCCGCGAACAGATAAACGTTATCCTGATCACCCAGTCGTCATCAGAGCATAGCATCACCTTTGCTGTTCAGCCACAGGATACCGAAAGGGCTAAACAAGTTATAGAGCAGGAGTTTGAACTGGAACTTGCCGCAAAAAAACTGGAGCATTTAGTAATCGAAAAAAATCTGGCTATCCTGGCTATCGTAGGCGAAAACATGAAACAAACGCCTGGCATGTCGGGCAAATTGTTCCATGCGCTTGGTCGTAATGGTGTAAACGTAAGGGCTATTGCTCAGGGTTCGTCAGAATATAATATCTCAGTGATCATCTCTGCTAATGACCTGTCAAAGGCATTGAATGCCGTGCATGACGCTTTCTTTGTGCAGCTTACCAAAACCCTGCATGCATTTTGCCTGGGCACCGGCAACATCGGCAAAACTATGTTTAACCAGCTTAACGCCCACAGCGAGTATCTGAAAGACAATAACGGCATCCAGGTTAAAATAGCCGGTATCAGCAATACCCGCAAAATGACATTCAACAGTGATGGTATTTCGTTAGATACCTGGCAGGATGATTTGCAGGCGTCTCCTTATGAGGCCGATCTGCAATCATTCATCAACCGGATGAAGGAAATGAACCTGCCAAACTGTGTGTTTATCGACAATACTGCAAGTCCGGTTCCGATTGGTTTTTACGAAGAGGTTTTTAAAGCCAATATCTCGGTGATCACCTGTAATAAAATAGGCAACTCTGGCAGCTATCAGCAATACCGTACTTTTAAAGATACCGCCCGCGCCCATGGTGTCGATTTCTTTTATGAAACCAACGTTGGTGCCGGTCTGCCAATCATCAATACCCTTAAAAACCTGATGAACAGCGGCGACAGGGTGCAACGCATTGAAGCAATACTGTCGGGCACTATATCGTTCATCTTTAATAATTTTAAGGGTGATGCCAATTTCCACGACGTGGTAAAAGAGGCACAAGACAAAGGCTACACCGAACCAGACCCGCGTGATGACCTGAGCGGAAAGGATTTTATGCGCAAAATGCTTATCCTGGCCCGCGATGCCGGTTATGCGCTTGAAGAAAGTGACGTACAAATTGAAAGCGTACTGCCAAAAGCAAGTCTGGAAGCAAAAAGCGTTGAAGATTTTTACGCGACACTAAAAACTGAAGATGCGCATTTTGCCAAACTAAAAGATGCAGCCGAAAAAGACGGCAAAGTATTGCGCTATATTGGTAAACTGGAAGATGGTAAAGTAAGCATTACCCTACAAATGGTTGATGAAAACCATCCGTTCTACATGCTGTCGGGCAGTGATAACATCATATCCTTCACTACCGACAGGTACCGTGAGCGCCCGCTGGTTGTAAAAGGCCCTGGCGCAGGTGCCGAAGTAACCGCCGCCGGCGTATTTGCTGATTTAATAAACGTAGGCGCAAATTAAGAGCCGTTTTCAATCCCCTCTTGAGAGGGGGCGCGCAGGAAATGAGCGAAAGCAGGGGTGTGTTATCCAGGCGATAGGCAAAAAGCAGAAACACACCCCTCCACCCCTCTCAAGAGGGGAATCGCACAGGCCTCGCTTTAAAAGCGACGAATGATAGTTTGATATTTTGAATAATGGAAGATAATAAGTTACAAGAATTAGCCCCTACACCTTCGGCTCCCCTTTCAGTGGGCGGGGGCCGGGAGAGCATCCACGTTTTTGCTCCGGCAACTGTGGCCAACGTGGTTTGCGGTTTTGATGTACTGGGTTTCGCGGTTGATGAGCCTGGTGATGAGGTAATCATGCGCCTGACCGGCAAACCAGGTATCACCATCAGCAAAATTACCGGCGATGACGGTCGCCTGCCGCTTGATCCGGCAAAAAACACCGTAAGCGTTAGTGTTCAGCATTATTTACAAAGTGTTGGCCGTAGCGATATTGGTTTAGATATCGAACTGCATAAAAAAATGCCCATTGGCAGCGGCTTGGGCTCAAGCTCGGCCAGTACTGTTGCAGGTTTGTTTGCCATCAAAACATTATTAGGCGATGATGCCGACCCGATAAAACTGTTGCCTTTTGCAATGAAAGGCGAAGAAATGGCCTGCGGTCATGGTCACGCGGATAACGTTGCCCCTGCCTTGTTTGGCGGTTTTGTGCTGATCCGCAGTTATGAGCCGCTTGATGTGGTTAGGCTGCCACACCCTAAAAACCTGTGGTGTGCTATCGTATTCCCGGATGTGGATGTACCAACAAGAGAAGCTCGTCAGATTATCCGCAAAAACATCCAGATGAAGGATGCCGTAACCCAGTGGGGCAATATTGCCGGTCTGGTGAGTGGCTTGTTTATGCAGGATATCGACCTGATTGGCCGCAGCATGAAAGATGTGTTGGTTGAACCTGTGCGCTCCATGCTCATCCCCGACTTTTATAAAATGCGCGAAATGGCGATGGAACTTGGCGCTGTAAGCTTTGGTATATCAGGCTCAGGCCCTTCGGTTTTTGCCTTTACTAAAGATGAAGCAACAGCCCGCGCCATCACCCAAAAGCTACAACACCATTTAACCGGCCTTAAGATCGGTTCAAACAGCTACGTATCAACCATTAATGACGCAGGACCAAAGGTTTTGAGATAGTCCTAAGTCTGAGGTTTTGAGTTATAAGTTTTAAGTCGAAATAATAAAAGCCACGTCATTGCGAGGTACGAAGCAATCCCCGATTAGCAGGTTCGCCCTGTATAGTTCGCGATTGCTTCGTACCTCGCAGTGACGAGATGGAGAAATCCACAAATTGAAATTAAATCCGAAATCGAACATCCGAATTCCGAAATCAAAAAATGAAACTCTACAGTACCAATAATACCCTATCCGAAGTATCGTTCAAAGACGCGGTTTTTAACAGCATGCCGCAGGATAAAGGCCTTTACATGCCATACACCATCCCTCGCTTGGATGATGAGTTTATCAATAACCTTGATAAATATTCCCTGCCCGAAATTGCGTTTAAAGTAGCTCAAAACCTGCTTGGAGATTCCATCCCGGAGGCTGACCTGAAAGCCCTGATTGACGATGCCATTAACTTCCCTGCCCCTATTGTAAAGCTGGAGGACAATGTTTACGTCCTTGAGCTTTTCCACGGACCATCATTGGCGTTCAAGGATTTTGGTGCTCGCTTTATGAGCCGTGTCATGAGCTATTTCCTTGAACCAGGCGAGAAACAACTGGACGTACTGGTTGCCACCAGCGGCGATACCGGTGGTGCTGTTGCCCTTGGCTTTTTAGGCGTTCCAAATACCCGGGTAACTATCCTATATCCAAAAGGCAAGGTGAGCGGCGTACAGGAGCAGCAACTAACTACCAACGGTCAAAATATCCGCGCATTAGAAGTTGACGGTACTTTTGATGATTGCCAGGCACTGGTAAAACAAGCTTTTGTTGATGATGAGTTGAATGAAAGGTTCCGCCTTACATCGGCCAATTCTATCAATATAGCACGTCTGGTTCCGCAAACTTTTTATTACTTCAATGCTTACGCCCAGTTATTAAGACAAGGCATTAAAAAAGTAGTATTCTCGGTACCAAGCGGTAACTTCGGTAATATTGGCGCAGGTTTGTTAGCCTGGAAAATGGGCTTACCTGTCGAAAAATTTATCGCGGCTACCAATGTTAATGATACCGTGCCTGAGTTTTTAAAAACCGGCGTTTATCAGCCAAAACCATCCGTAGCCACGCTTTCAAACGCGATGGACGTAGGTAACCCAAGCAACTGGGTACGTATTGCCGACCTGTTTAAAAACGATACCGAAGCCCTTAAAGAGCTGGTTGTAGGTTTTAAATATGATGATGAGGAAACTGTAAAAGCCATTAACTGGGTATTTGACAATTACGACTATGTAGTTTGCCCGCATACAGCTATTGCATGGCAGGCACTAACCGATTATAAGCAAGACCACGCCGCCGCTGATACTGCGGGCGTATTCCTTTCAACCGCACATCCTTGTAAATTCCCTGATGTTTTCAGCGAAAAGGTTGCAGCTAAAATTGAAGTACCGGAACAGGTAAAAGAACTGGAATCAAAAACAAAGCTGGCTATAGCCATCAGTAAAGATTTTGCTGATTTTAAAGGCTACCTTTTAGGGGTTGATTAATTTCAGTATTTTTAGATGCTGGAAATAGCCCCTCAATTACCCACCATGTCATTGCGAGGAGGAACGACGAAGCAATCCCGTAGCTGTGCAGATCCGCTCTGTATAGCATGCGATTGCCGCGCTATCGCTCGCAATGACATCGTGGGTAGGCACACCCAGCGTCTGATTCAATACCGAAATATAAAATGCTTAACAAAACCCTGATATTTACCTGCCTTGTGGCAGTTTTCTTGACAGCCTGCAATCGCAAACAAAAGTTCGACCGTGATAAATGGGATGATGGCGATGGCTTAACATTTGCCTACCGGCCAGCTTTGGTGGATGACCTGATAGCCAGTAAGCAGCTCAATAACCTTAAATATCAACAGGTGATACACCTGCTTCACCGACCGCAGTTAAGCAGCAAGGACAGTATGGTGTACGACCTTGACAGGAAATACGACAAGGGAGTATTAACTTACACCCAAACACTTGTTGTTTTCCTGAAAGATTCGGTGGTTACCAAGGCCGAGGTTCATGAAACCCATCCGAAGAAGAAATGATTATTTTGTTTTGAAGGCAGGGCTGTTTTTAAGTAATCGTTTGCTGTGATGAACGGTAAGCACATCTATTCTGGTTTTGCTTACAATTCTATAAATCACCCGATACTACCAACAAGCACCTCTCTTATTGAAGGATCTTGTTTTTCGGGAACAACTTTACCTCTTTTCGGGAATCGTTCCAATGGCTTAACGCTTAATAGTAAGCGTTGAACCTGTATTTGGGCGTAATGCTCTGAATCCTTGGCTATAAATTCGGCTATGTTGTCAATGTCTTTAACAGCCTGTTTAGTCCAGTTTATTTCAACCATTTACCCAGACTTTTCTTTGCTTCTTCCGTTGAAAGTATTTCGTTTTTGTTTGATTCCTCAATACCAATTTCGATTTTATTCAACAGCATTAACCGGTCTAATATTTCCTCAAAGCTAAATTCTCCCGGAAGCTCATTTACCGTTTTCAACACTTCTTCTTTCGTCAACATCATTAACTATTTAATAATCTAAATTTACTAATTAAAATTTAAAGTGTTTATTAGCTTTAAGTTTTCACATAGCATGATCAACACCATAATATTTGATCTGGGCGCTGTCCTGATTGATTGGAACCCGCATTATTTATATCACACCCTGTTTACCGATGAGCAGGAAATGAAAGATTTTCTGGCCAATATCTGTACCTCCGACTGGAATGAAGAGCAGGATGCCGGCCGGCCACTACAGGAAGGAACAGATCTGCTTGTTGCTCAATATCCCAAACACGAAGCTAATATTCGTGCCTTTTATTCCCGCTGGGTTGAGATGCTGGGCGAGCCACTTCATGGCACAGTTGAAATTTTTAAACAATTAAAAGCGAGCGGCAGATACAGGATCTACGCGTTAACCAATTGGTCGGCCGAAACTTTCCCATTTGCTTTAGAGCGTTATGCTTTTTTGAACTGGTTTGACGGCATTGTAATGTCCGGCGCCGAAAAAATGCGAAAGCCATCACCTGCTTTTTACCAGCTCTTACTTGATCGTTATGATGTAAAAGCCAACGAAGCTTTATTTATTGACGATAATTATCGCAATATATTAGCAGCCGAAAAAATGGGGATTAAAAGTATTCACTTTACATCATCAGAGGCTTTAGAGGCAGAGTTGAAAAGCCTGGAGGTGTTATAAACACTTTTCAAGTCGGCCATGGGGACACGGCCTTTGATTAAAAAATGTCATTGCGAGCGAAGCGTGGCAACCGCACGGAAGCAGGGTCGCCCTGTATAGCATGCGATTTCTTCGTCGTTCCTCCTCGCAATGACATGAATTCTTTACCTCTACTTACTTGGCGCTATTATCCACGCTACAACTACCAACGCTAATAATATGCCCATAATCAAATAACTAACCGGCCGGGCAAAATTCAGTGTCCAGCCGAGGTACTTGATCCTTTTGGGTACGATTATACGGTTGTCATCCTTGTTGTAGTAAAACACGCCGTATTTATAATTGCTTAGGTCTTCTGTAGGCTCCATAATTAAAGGATACTATTATCCAAACAGCTCGCTGCTTAAATACCTGTCGCCACGGTCGCAGCAGATGAATACGATTACGCCTTCTTCCAGTTCCCGGGCCAGCTTTATAGCAGCTGACAACGCACCACCGCTACTCATCCCGGCAAACACACCTTCTACCTTGGCCATCTGGCGTGCCATTTGAGTTGCATCTTCCTGTGAGATATCCATAACCCGGTCAACCCGTGTGGCATCAAAAATCTTAGGTAAATATTCCTCCGGCCACCTGCGGATACCCGGGATCGATGAACCCTCAACGGGCTGACAGCCTACAATCTGCACATTGGCATTTTGCCCCTTCAAATATCTCGAACAGCCCATAATGGTACCGGTTGTACCCATAGCACTTACAAAGTGAGTGATCTTGCCTTCCGTATCCTTCCAGATCTCGGGGCCGGTAGTTTTCACGTGCGCCATATAGTTATCCGGATTGGCGAATTGGTTCAGCAGAAAATATTCGCCGGTAGCGGCTTTTTCTTCGGCATAATCGCGGCAAAGCTCAATACCTTCCAGCAAGGTAACTTTAGCACCAAAGGCTTCCATGGTAAGCGTACGTTCGCGGGTGGAGTTTGAGGGCATAACCAGTTCTATCTCCAGATCAAATAAACGGGCTATCATCGCCAGCGCAATACCCGTGTTACCGCTTGTTGCTTCAATCAGCTTGGTACCGGGTTTGATATCACCACGCTCAATGGCGCTCCTGATCATATTGAGTGATGCACGATCTTTCACACTGCCACCGGGGTTATTACCCTCCAATTTGGCGAAGATCTGCACTTTGGGATTCGGGTTCAGCTTTTTTATTTCTACCATAGGCGTATTGCCTATCAGGTCTATTAATCCAGCCATTGTATATTTTTATTAGGTAAATTTTATTTTTTATGTCCGAACAGTTTTATGCTCAGCCTTTTCAAAATCCTGTGATTTGGGGCATGATAAACCTTTGAGTTGGGTGGCAAACTTTTGGTCAGCCAAACGTTCCCTCCTACCACACTGTTATGCCCAATAACGGTTTCTCCGCCTAAAATAGTAGCGCCAGAGTAAATTACAACATTATCCTGAACTGTAGGGTGTCTTTTGGTATTCGCCATGCTTTTATCTACGCTCAAGGCACCAAGGGTAACGCCCTGGTATAGTTTTACATGCTTGCCTATTATACAGCTTTCGCCAATAACAATACCGGTGCCATGATCTATATAGAAATACTCGTCTATTTTGGCAGCAGGATGAATATCGATTCCCGTTTTTGAATGCGCGTATTCGGTAAGGATGCGCGGCAGCAAAGGTATATCATCAACATACAGGCTATGCGCAACACGATAAAGCGAAATGGCATAAAAGCCCGGATAAGTACGGATCACCTCAAACTCGCTGCGGGCAGCAGGGTCGCCGTTAAAAATGGCCTGAATATCGGTATTCAGCACACGAAATAATTCTGGAAGCCCCTCAAAAAATTTTTTTGACAGTTTTGACGTATCGCAATTGCTGCAGGCTTTGGTGGCATGCATAATTTCACACAATTCATTCTCAAGCCTTAAAAACTCATCCTTCAGCTCCTCCACCGAAGCAAACTGTTTGCCGGTTTGTTCGGGATACAGCAAATGGATCACTTTAAGCGCCCAGGCCGTAATTTCACGGTTTGAAGGCACAGCCTCCAGGTTTTGCTGTTTAGCAAAAATATGTTGATAAAAATCCTGACTCATGTTTTATGGTGGGCTGTTTTGGGAAAACAACCATTAACAGTACAAGTTTATATAAAAGATTGTTGTTAATATGTAAAATGAACCGGATAATTGATATTTGATTATAAAACATCGATACCCAACCTATGAAAGATCAAATAATTGCTACAGTAACTGCCCTGTTTAGCGGAGCCGATGAACGGGACTGGGCCAAAGTAAAAAACGCATTTGCCGAAAATGTAGAACTTGACTATAGCTCCATGACCGGAAACCCGGCCAGCATCGCATCATCCGCTGATATCATTGCCGCATGGCGGGGCTTCTTGCCCGGCTTCGACAGGACACATCATCAACTGGCAGATTTTTATGTGATGCAAAACGGCACGGTAGCCCTGGTGCATTATTACGGCAAGGCCGATCATTTTATTGGCGACGAGCTATGGATTGTGGAAGGCACTTATGATACCGAACTTATTGAAACGGATGGCAAATGGATCATCACCAAGCATAAGCTTAACCTCATTAAGCAGGATGGTAATATGGATTTACCGGCGAAGGCCGCGGCCAGAGTTTCGGAGCAGGATTAACTGTAAAATTGAAGACTTACGAAGTTTTAAAAACTTCGTAAGTCTGGGTTTACACTATAAATCTGCCTCTATCCTTTTTCTCCGGCTTAATCCCGCCTGCAATATCACAGAAACGATGATCACTAACAACCCCGCATAAAAAGATACATTAAGCTGGCGGGATTCATTGAATAAAATCATCGCCAGTAAAATGCTATAAACGGGTTCCAGGTTAAAGGTGAGGTTAACCGTAAAGGCCGAGATCTTTTTTAAAACCTCAGCTACCATTACATATAACCCAACGGTGCAAAAAAGCGCCAGAATGAGCAGGTAAAATATGTCCAAAGTGCCCGGCAATATTGTTTTTGACGGGAAGAAATACAGATATACCGGCAGTACTATAGTTAAGGCAGCGCTTCCGGTCAGCATCTGGTACATATTCATCACGGTGGCATCATACTTTTTAACCAGTCGTTCATTAAAAATAGTATACAGTGATGCCAGGAAAGACGATATTACCCCAAGCACAATCCCGGTACGGAACGAGGTATCGAAATGAAAGATCAAACCAATGCCAGCCAATGTAAGCGTGCTCAACAGCAGCTCGGTTATGTTAAATGGCTTCCTGTTGATAAGCGGGGCCAGGAACGCGGTAAAGAAGCTGGTAAGGCAATAACAAACTACGCCTACAGATACATTTGAATATTTGATACTGGCATAAAAAAACACCCAGTGAAAGGCTATCAATAACCCGGCCTTCCCCATTTCCCAAATGTTGGCCCGTGAGTGGTTAAACTGCGCCCTTTGAATCCAAACAATAACTACAAGGAATAAAAAAGAAAACAGGGTGCGGTACCAGGTAAGTAAATATTCATTTAAAGAGATAAGTTTCCCGAACACGCCAGTAAAACCGGCAAGAACTACAGCTATATGTAACAGAACAAATGTTTTTTTCATTTTTTGCTAAAATAAGATTGAGCGGGCAAACACAACGATGCATATGATTGCCCGCGTTGAATTAAATTGTTTTGAAAATAGTGTTGAAAAAGGATCAAATACAGTTGCACTACAACCGGTTTTGATTAGCAAAAAAGAAAGAATGGTGGATCATTAAAAAAAGGCTCCGAGACCAAAAATGTCCGGATTAGAGATTTGAGATTCTCTTTGGCGCCATATTTAATGTTTGCTGTTATCATTTGTTGATAAGCCAAAGATAGGAAAAAGTTTTATTGCGCCAATACATTGTGTTGTTTTGACACTAAAAATCGGATCAAACTGTCCTTTCCTCGCAAGCAGTTGGCGTATAAGATTTCTCTTTCGCCCCTACGCACCGCTCCTCCCTTGCTCTATCGAAATGACATCGGCTTTTTTAATTTCCGTCAACAAAAAAGGCCCCGGCTATCGCCGGGGCCTGCATTTCTTCAATAACAAAACGTTTAGTTCAGATATTTAGTGATATCCTCAGATAGCGGTGTTGTTTGTGACCTGAAACGGTGGATTAGTTTGCCATTTTCGTCTATCAGGAATTTTTCAAAGTTCCATTTAATGTCGCCGGTAAAATCTGGGTTTGGAGCAGTTGTAAGGTATTGGAACAAGGGATCGATATCCAAACCTAAAACGCTAACCTTTCCGCTCATCGGAAATTTCACGTTGAAATTTTCTTTACAAAAGGTTTTGATGTCCTGGTTTGTACCTGGTTCCTGGCCGCCAAAGTTATTGGCTGGGAAGCCTACTACTACCAGCTTGCCTTTGTATTGCTCAGACAGTTTTTCCAGATCGGCGTATTGTTTGGTGAAGCCACATTTTGAAGCGGTGTTTACGATCAATACTTTTTTGCCTTTGTATTTAGCTAAGCTAAAATCCTTGCCGTCGATAGTTTTCAGTTTAAAATCATATACTGAAGATGGTGCGGCAGCAAATAATAAGGCGATGATGAGTGCCAGTGTTTTCATGGTTTTTACAATTGATTGTTAATAATCCAGCATAAAAGTAAAGCTAAAAATTTCTTTTAGCTAAGTACTCATCTTCTTTTTGTGTCATTTTTTGCTTTGTAACAACACTTTTATCGGTATAACCTAAAAGGTGCAGGGCCCCATGAATAATAACACGGTGCAGTTCGTTGGTTTCGCCGGTTTTAAATTTGGATCCATTCTCGCGGATGCGGTCAATCGAGATAAAAATATCACCAACAATATCGCCCTCAACTTCCGAATTGTCAAAAGTTACGATATCGGTAAAAGTATCATGATCAAGATATTGCTGGTTTATTTGCAACAGGTACGCGTCTGAGCAAAAAATGTAGTTAAGCTCTTTCAGTTTAAAGCCTTCGGCAATTACCGTGTCCCTTATCCACTGTCTTAATTGTGCTTTCTGTTTCGGCTTGAAAGTAGTGTCTTCCTCAAAAAAATTAATAGCGGGCATCAGATCTTAAAGTGAAGTTCAATTTCATTACCCGAGGCGTTGAAGATGCATTGATCGGCAAGGTGTTTAATGATAAACACACCACGGCCGGTAAGGTTCTCCAGGTTTTCGGGGGCAGTAGGATCGGCAAGGTTATTATAGTCGAAACCGGGGCCTTCATCGGTAACTGTCCAGATAATACGTTTCGGTTCTACTTCCGCATTAACAATCACCTTTTTAGTCTCATCCTGTTTGTTACCGTGTATGATAGCGTTAATAACCGCTTCATTAAGGCAGGTCATCATATTGGCGAAGGTATCTTCCTCAACATGATATTTATCAGCAATTTCTTCTATCAGCTGCTCAAGCAACGCTATGCTCTCCGGTTTTGACGGTAGCTGCAACGTGTATAGCTCGCTGGTTTGAACATTTGCCTCTTCCATATTATTTGGCGTTAAGTTGATCAAAGTAAGATTTTATTTTTTGTTTATAATACAAATTAAGTGCCGGAGATACTGTTCTGATCTGCTCCGTTTGTTTCGCTTTTTGTTGCTGGTACCCCTGCAGTGCTTTTATATAACCCGGTGGCAAATCCTTGCCCGCATTGCTCTCCCGTTGCTGATCCTGATCTCGTTGCTGCTCGGCCTTTTCGGCCTCTAATAATCGGGTTTGTATCTGCTGCTGCCTTTTTAGCGCGTCATCTGTAATCCTCCTGTTTACGAGATCACGTTCCGTTTGTTCCATTTCTTTCGAAATTTTATCCAAATTGCCCAATCCGCCGGTACCATCTTTATTTTCGTCCCTGTCAATTTGTTGCAAAGCCTGCCGTATCATCTGCTGCTGACGTGCCATTTTAGCAAACTGCTCGCTCATGTTGCCACTACTGCCCTGCTGGCCTTTACCCTGATTGCCCTGTTGCTGCATTTGCTCACGTGCCTTTTGCATGTTCTGGCTAAGCTGCTGCTGCATCTTGGCCAGCTGCGATATCGACTGTTGTTTCCCTTTGCCTCCTTTACCGCCCTTGTTCATCATTTTTTGCATTTGCTCAAGCGCTTCGCTTAGCATAAGGGCCAGGTTATTCATTGAGGTCATGGCGTATTGCTGATTGCGGTTTGCTTCAAGCGTCCGCCTGTCACCCAACTGCTCAAGGGCTTGATCAATATGCTCGTTAATACTGGCTATCTCCTTGTTTACAGTCGACTGGATTTGCGGAACCCTCCTGCTGATGGCGTATAAACTATCTTCGGCTGTTTTCAGGTTGTCTTTAATATCCTTCTGACTTTGCGATAAAGTAACGTACGACGGATCTGTAGGGTTAGTGTTTTTGAGCGTTTGCATCAGCTTTTCCTGGTTAAAGGAGCTGTTAACAAGGCTTTTTAACAGCTCCCTTAGCTGCTGCGCATCAACGGCATTCTCTTTTGATTCGCCTTCATCGCTATCCTTCTGCATTTTGGCGGCAAGCTCTTTCATTTGTTTTGCTGCCTGCTGCTGCGATTTTGAAGCCTTTGAGTTATCCTTTTTTTGCAGATCGCCCGCGCTTTGATCCATCTGCTGCTCAATATCTTTTGTTTCGTTTTCGGGGTTCTGATAGTCGGATTTACGTTCGGCCTGATCGTTGGCTTTCTGTAATTCGTCAAAGCCTTTCTTCACGTCCTGAAAATCCTGTTTCAGCTTATCCTGTTGCTGCTGCAAATTCTTTTGATCGGCTCCGGACTGTTTGGTTTGTTCGGATAGCTTTTGCTGTTGATCTGCCAGTTTATTCAACTGATCGAGGTTTTGATTCAGCTTTTGCTCAAACTCCAGTTTCTTATACAATTCCAACACCCTGTCCAGCTCTTTTTTTAATGATTTATTATCCATCTGCATTTTAGACAATTCATCTCGGGTGGCATCTTTTTGCTGCTCATTAAGCATTTGCTGCAGGTTTTGAAGCAATTCTTTTGTTTTTTGATCAAGCACGTTGTTAAACAGGTCTTCTATCTGTTTTTGCTTAGCCATGATCTCATCCGTTTGCTGCTGGTTTTCCTGGCGGTTGTATAAATTCTTTTTATTATCGGCCTGGATATCTTTTACTAAATCTTCCAGGTCTTTACGTTTTTGCATCAGATCTTCCACCTGCTTTTTCTCATCAAAGGAGAGCGTATTTTTATTCAACAGGTTCTGGTTCAGCTTTTGCGCATCACGTTCAACCTGGCCGGCTAATTTAATGGCCGATTGCATTTTTTCTTTTATAGCTTTTGACCCTGCGTTTAACTGTTGGTTAATCTCCTTGTTGTCAGGGACATTTAGTGTATGTTTTGCTGTACGGGCTGTTTTGTGTCCGGTCACTTCGTCGTTATCGGCAACCTCAAAAAAGTAGCTTACATGGTCGCCCGGATTGATGCCCATTTCTTTCAGGTTCCAGTAATAAAAGAAATCTGTTTGTGTCTGGGCCAAATCAGCATTAACCTTTTTGGTAAACTCTTTTGCTTTGCTGTTACCGGCAGCTTCAATAGTATAATGAAACGTTAGCGACGAAAATCCATGATCATCCTGGATCTTGCCATTAAAATAGAAGGCTTTCATACTTACCGAATCCGGCTTTTCATCAACCATGATAGATGGAGCCTCATCAGTAATAACATTAATACGATACGAAGCCGAATCACTTTGGCTTACCTGCGCATTAACCGGTAAAAGTTTATAAACAGCGTTCTTAAGCACCCGCTCACGGTGCTCAAACAAATCAGCGCCATTTTGTACCGCGGGGTGGCTTTGGCCATTCATATCAAACATGAGCGCGCTGGCATATTGCGTGTGCAGCTGCCAATTCACGGTTGTACCGGCCGGAATAGTTAAATCGCCGGCATTTAACAGCTTCTCATTTTTTTTATGCAGATAGGCTGGATAATTCAGCTCAACATCAAAATGGAGCAATGCCGGCTTTTGATTCACCTTGATCTCGTAAACCACCGAACTAAATCCGTTACCCGATAATTTAAACCGGGTATTTTGCTGCAGGTTGCTAAACTGGTAATGAAAACGACTGATGTTATCCTTATCCAGCTTAAAGGTATTCTCTCCGGTTTCAACATATATATCAGCCGGCAGCTTATCACCTTCCAGTTTAATATCAACCTTTAAATCATTACCCTGAACAACAGATAGCGTTTTGTTCAACACAATAAACTTAAACGGGGCAACAGGCACAAAATACTCATTATGCCTGATGAGCCTTTTAGTACTTTCGGTTAGTACCGATGGCGCCGCCAGGGCTATAATAATGATTACCCCCAACGGACCAAGGGCCCATTTTAAATACTTAGTATTTTCCTTAAGGTTGATAGCCGACGGAAAACTCACCGGTTTAAGTGCTTCTATCTTTTGATCGATACTGGCTTCGATGAGAGCGCGATGGTTTTCATCTTCGGCAGCCAGTTTTTTTAGCTGCAGGGTGTTGAGCAATTTATCATGAACATCGTTAAAATGCCTGCCTATAATTTCGGCAGCTTCGTCATGCGTTAATGTTTTGCCCAGTTTAAGCCAGGCCAGTAATGAGGGTAAAACCAACCAGCAAACCAATACGGTATTAAGCAGGATAAAAAAGTAGAAAAGTATGGTGCGCAGCAGAATGCTGAAATTGCCAAAATACTCGCTCAGGGTTACAACCACGTAAGCGGTGAAAAGACCAGCGCCTAAAAATATTAACCCACGCAGAAAATTATTGAAATAATACTTCCGGGTGAAAGTATTGATTTTGCCAAGCAAAATTTCATAGTTTTCTGTCGAGGCCATGGTACAGGTAAAAAAAAGTCAAATACACTCCCTGGTTAAACGCAAAAGCAATGTATTAAATATATACGTGTTGGTTTAAGTTAAAAAATTAAAGCAATAATAATAAAATGTTAACTGTTTTATGACAATAAAAAATGATTGGCCCGCATTACCAGGATAGATACGGCTACAAACCGGGATAACATACCAATTTAAGGATAATTCCGCTTTTTTGTTCTAAGCTCTTTCTTCTTCCTCAACCATTTCTGGTTCGAGCTTATGCAGCCAGATGCCAGCTATACCTGTAATTGAATATGGGAATATAATTACCGCAACAGAAGATATGGCCGAGACTTTTCTTTCGAAAAGTAGTTCAAAAAAGGAGAGTACAGTAATGATGAGAATTGCTGTGGTTAAACCCGTCTTGATATAAAGTGGATCTCTTTTTTTTGATAAATAATAAACGGCCATCCAAAATATAAAGGCAAAGGGAATAGTGACCAGCAAAATCATATCGGCAAAAATGATGTAATCTTTCCTGATCTCATCAACAAGGCTTATTTGAGGATTCTGAATAATAAACCACGATAGAACCAATTGCAGCAGAGGTGCCACAATAACCAGCATCAGCCAAACCTTTAAGCTATATGTAAATGACCTGTTCATAATTTATCAAGTGCGCCAACAATATACATAGCAAGCAATAAAATAACAATAGCCCCTACTTGCAGGCAATTTACTTTATGTATAAATAGCGATGCTATTTTTAATAGTTATAAAACAATAATAATTTAAAAGCAATACAACGCTTTAACAGGCTTATTGGTAAATTATAAAACTGATTTTTTTATTAAAAATTATCTCTGCATCAACTGATTTTTTTCTTTTATAGATAAGGAATGCTAACCTGAACCCTATCTCTGACAAAAAGAAGTAAAGACGCATAATAAATAACGTAACTGACTCATTTACCCTCCCTCCATAATCATTAACCACCAATTAATTTCAATATATTAAATTAACGTAAAATAGGTGATTTAACGGGTTGTTAAGCGTATAGTTAATTATTATCTTGCATTCACTTAGCCGACACCCCCTACCATGACTACACCTAATCACCTTGATCCTTCTATATTGAACTATTTTAGTGTGGGTAGCGTTTGGCAAAACATTATGTTTTATGGTATTATTATTTGCCTTTTATATATTAACCTTTTTTTAACCCGGCGAAAGAAAACATATAAGCTACAGCTTGTTACCGATATACCTGCCGAAAACGAGGAACAGAATCAATCTACTGCAGACACTTCAGCCAAGGCCTTATATAAAACAAATGCCGAAGAAATAGCTATCCTTAAAAAAGAGTTACTGGCATTGGGCGAGGAGTTAGAACTTTCGTACATGAAATCTGACAGGCTTAATGATCAGCTATCAGAAATACTGGACTGCCTTGAACTAACTGTAATTTATGATCATAACCCCTGGGACTGGTCGTTGGATTACAGTAGTCGGGAGGTTACACTTTCAGCGTATGGCTTGCGGATCCGCGGTTTTTCAGAAGATGACAAGCCCGCGTTTGACGAAGCCGTTACGGTTATTGATCCCCGGTACCGCCAGGCAGTAATAGATGCTATTGAAAACTCATTTAATACCGGGGCCGATTTTTCAATGACTTACCTCATTAACCCTTTAGATGGCAGCCGGCCAAGAGAGATAAAAGCAATAGGCCATGTACAATACAACGAGCTTGGAATCCCATTAAAACTATCCGGAAAATTCGCGCTTACCTATAGCGAGTTGCTGGCAAAAAAGTAGGGTTTAAAGCACCTTGGTATCCGGTAAAAAATCAAAAGCCTCCTTTTTGATAGTTGCATTTTGAATTATACCCGCAACAATTATATTTGCAATCCGGCTATACTTAATCGGGATGTAGCGTAGCCCGGTATCGCGCCAGCATGGGGTGCTGGAGGTCGTGGGTTCGAATCCCGCCATCCCGACACTAAAGAGCATATTTGAGCGACTTATAAGTCAATTGGATGTGCTTTTTTTGTATTTTAAAGCATCTGGTATACGGTTAGGTATACAGACCTTTGCTCAACTCGCAGCGACTTGCAGATAAACAAATCTGCCATAGCTTTATTGTTCTTCTTGATTACATTTGTCCTTTGAATCATCATTATCAAATGAAATGGATCACCCGTGAACGTCCAAAAATTGATCGCATAGCCTGTCCCTGGTTGATACGGCGCTTTATTGTTGCTGAAGCTGAAATCATATTTGTACCGTTCGAGCAGGTCTTGCTGAAAGCAGATGAGTTAGGAGCAACTCCATTTGATTTGCCCAATGTGGAATACACTCATTACGAAGATCGATGCACCTTCGATTACTTCATTAAAAAACATCAGCTGAAAGATACCGCACTGAACAGAATTGCTGCTATCGTCAGGGGAGCGGACACAGACCGTCACGACTTTGCACCGCAAGCTGCCGGGCTGGAAGCTATATTTTCCGGTTTAGCTCATAACATCAAGGACGATCAGGAGTTGTTAGAGCTTGGGATAACCATTTATGATGGGCTGTACAGTTGGGCAAAATATTTACACCAACTAAAACACACGCAGGCAGGGCCGGTAGAACAAATGTTGTTGGAGGTGTTTCATAAGTATATCAAACAAAGCGCTTCAAAGAAAGCTCCTGAATGGGCCAGAGAACTCAAAGAGATGATTCAGGATCAACTCGATACCAACATGACCCTAAGCTTGCAGCAGGTGTCAGATGAATTGGAGATCAACCCGACCTATCTCTCCCGCGAGTTCTCCAAATATTTTGATAACCTATCATTTGGCGATTACATCCGCAAGCTGCGGGTTGACAAAGCAATCCATCTGATGGGATCAACAAATTACTCCCTAACCGAAATCGCTTACCTCACCGGCTTTTCAGACCAGAGCCATTTCAACCGCATCTTCAAAAAGCAGACGGATCAAACCCCATCCGGCTATAAGAAAAGTATCCTCAAAGGTAAAAAGGATACAAATAGATAATTACGTGCAAGTTTAGGGCATGTCAAGTGGGTAGTATTGCATTATCAATATAATCCACCACCATGAAAACAAACACGATCACCCGAAGACAAGCCTTACAGGCCACAGCGGTTTTAAGTTCGGCTTTACTTTTACCGTTTAATAAGGTAATAGCAGCGACCATAATAACGGATAAAACTCCTGCTTTAACAGTCGACGAAATAGCCGGTATAGATGCCGCATTAGGTAAGAAAGGCAGCTACAAAGAAGCTGAATCAGTTTACACGATACCATTACCACGCAATGACCTGAAGATGAAGATCAAAGGCGAACCTATACCAATTCCTTTTGGCTTTGGCGGCTGGGTATCCTTTAAGAAAACGCTTGATGGGAAATCAGCTATGGTGATGAGCGATACCGTGTTGCAAATGGAAGAGGTTAACCCGCTTATCTCCGCTGCCCATGCCAACGGTTTAGAAATAGCGGCTATCCACAACCACTTCTTTTACGAAGAGCCGCGCATTTACTACATGCATATCCACGGAATGGGCACAATCGCAGAACTGGCTAAAAAGTATGCAGATACGATCAGAGACAGCAAACTTTTCCCTGCAAATCAACCAGCACCATCGGCGCCGCCTGCCATTACAGGTAAAGAGAATTTCGATTTACCGGCATTAGATGCTATTGTTAAGTACACAGGTACAGTAAACGGCCCTACTTACAAATACACCGTTGGCCGTGCCGACTTAAAGATTATGGCAATGGGTGTGGAAATGACGACCAATATAGGCTTGAATAGCTGGGCTTCATTTGCAGGAAAACAGGATGATGCGCATATCGCGGGCGATATTGCTATGCTGCAAACGGAGGTCAACTCGGTCATCAAAACGCTACGGGCGCATAACCTCGAAGTCGTGGCTGTACATAACCACATGCTGGGCGACGATCCACATATGATTTTCCTTCATTATTATGGCCGTGGCGATGCCAGTACGTTAGCGAAGGGTTTTCGTGCCGCTTTAAATGTACTGGGTAAAAAAAGTGATGGTATGAGTAACATGAAGATGTAATGAAAGAACAAGCGATCAAACCGGCATATTCGCTATGGGATATAACCACCTATTACTTAAAACTGGGTTCCTGGGGTTTTGGTGGGCCCGTGGCTTTAGTCGGCTATATGCATCGTGACCTTGTTGAAAATAAGAGCTGGTTAACCGAAGAGGAATACAAGGAGGGATTGGCTTTGGCTCAATTAGCACCAGGGCCTTTAGCTGCACAATTGGGTATTTATATCGGTTTTGTTCATTACGGTCTACTTGGTGCAACATTAACAGGCTTGGCCTTTGTACTGCCATCTTTCGTTATGGTCGTGCTTTTAGGCATGGCCTACCAGTTGTACGGAGGCTTGGCCTGGATGCAGGCTGTTTTCTATGGCGTAGGTGCCGCTGTTATTGGCATCATTGCTATGAGCGCTTACAAGCTGACCATCAAATCTATCAGTAAGTTTGAACCTGCAGCAATGAAAACAAAATGGCTGCTATGGCTATTTTATCTGGCAGCGATTGTGATCACAGTTACTACAGAGCGGGAAGAGATCATCTTATTCCTGGCTTGTGGTATTTTATATATGATGATCAAGGCGCCACCACAATGGATTAAGAAACCCGCTGTACTACCCGCAGGAATATTGATAAGTACCGGTTTCTGGAAATACGATAGCAAGACTTTGCAGGAGATAGCGTGGTTCTTTGCTAAAGCCGGGGCATTTGTTTTTGGTAGCGGTTTAGCTATCGTACCGTTTTTACATGGTGGTGTGGTAAAAGAGTTTGGCTGGCTCAATGAGCACCAGTTTGTTGACGCTGTAGCAGTGGCCATGATCACGCCGGGGCCGGTGGTAATTACAGTAGGCTTCATCGGTTACCTCGTGGCCGGCTTTCCGGGTGCATGCGTTGCCGCCTTAGCAACTTTTCTGCCATGTTATTTATTTACGGTTGCTCTTGCACCCTCATTCAAGAAGATCGCTAAAGATAGAAGTGTTAAAGCCTTTGTGGAGGGGATAACCGCTGCTGTGATAGGGGCCTTAGTGGGTTCAGTGATCATTATCGGCTTGCGGTCAATCATTGACGTTCCAACTGCGCTGATCGGCATATCTGCGGTATTAGCGCTCATCTATATCAAAAAGTTACAGGAACCCTACATCATTGGGATAGCTGCAATTATCGGTGTCCTGATCAAAGCCCTCTAATATGTTTAAATATCTTATCACAATTCTTCTATCACTTGCCCTTACCAAATCGATCTTAGCTCAACAAACCTCCGGTTATCCGAAAGTAACAGGCTATTTTAGCATCGTTAATCCGATTGCTACCTGGACAAAAGATGGCTACACAAGCAACTTTGGAAATGTCTATAGCATAGGTTTTCCGTTCGGGCTAAACCTTTTAAAAAGTGATCGCTTCGGCGTTAGCTTTGAGGTAGCGCCACTCATACGTACCGAGAAGAACATATCTAAAGTTAGTACAGTGCTATTTCATCCCGGTGCGATGTTTCGATTTAAGCACGGGTTCACTTTCATCGGACGCATGGCCTTTGAAACAAATGGCCGCTTTGGCATCACTCCGATTTTCAACCAAGTAATCAAAAAGGGTAAGGATGCCAGTCTATTCGTTGCTGTACCATTTCCCGTTAGATTCGGTAATAACCAGCCTTCCTCGTTCAGCACTGGTGCGCAGATAGGGATAAGTTTCTAAACGCCTGAACTCTATTTTTAGCTTAAAGGCGACGACAGAGGTTATAGATTGGAGTGAATTACTCTGCAAAGTTACGCTTCCCGCTTAAATCTTATTAGCCTTTTTTAACCAACTTTTTAAACTGTTTAAAAAATGAATCTATCGTTAGCTGGGTACGTATCATAGCTGGTGTTCGTACAATTTTAAACTCTTTATCCTTTGAGAAGAATTTTTCCATAAGGTTTACCTTATATATGTTAGCTTCGGCAGGCGAGAAGTAATACTTAGATGCATTTTTAATTTTATAAAGACTAAGGCAATCAGTTGGAGGTACTGTTTTTTCGGGATTAGCGCGGCCGAGCCAGGCTTCATAATAATATCGGTAATCTGTTATTTCCGGCTCTTCACATTTAGCCAGATACGCCCCTTTTGCATACCAGAAGTTAAACCAAATCCACCCTTCTTCCGACGGGAATAGTCCCGCCTTTTGCTTATCTTCTTTATTTAATAACTGTATGTTTTTCCTCCAGTTTTCAAACGTTTTTGTAAACAAAAGGATCTCTTCAAGTGAGCGGGAATGCAGGTTATGTGTCATTCCTTTACTATGAAAGTATAAAAAAGTGCTCTTTGGATCCTGCTTTGCTAAATCGTGCATTAATTTAAATGCAGGATATTCAAATTGATTGATTGTAGAAACGCTTACTATTGCCGAAGGAGTAATTTTGCTTATGATCTCCTTTATTTCTGCTGTATAGTTGTTTGTATCGGTTACATGAATATATAACTCCGCTTCGGATAAGATCCCATAACCCTTTAATTGAAATAGCTGCCCTGCGAGGATGGCGCGCCAGTTTGAATGCGGACTGGTAAAAAAATAATATATGATCTTTATTGTACTTTCCGCTTGCGCGAACGAAATGGTTATATCTTCTGTATATCGATCTTCGAGAATGTTGTAAACCCGATCACCAATAGATATTTGCAGATATTTTTTATCATTGCCATTAACCGATCCAAAAACCTTATGAAAGACCAAATCTTTCGGTATTCGTATAACATCGCCACTTACATAATCATTGATTTTATCAGAAACATCAATAGTTTCTGCGGGCAGCATATCTATATTAAAGGTTCCGTATAATGCTTTATTCACAGCAGGTTGCATTCGTGTATCGGGTTTAGGTTAGTACAAATCCAATGCTTGCTTTAAGCTTGGCAATTCAATAAAGTGGGACACATTTTTGCAAAACAAGCCCGCTCTCCGTCGCCAAAGGTACGGCAAATGACCAATTGGTTCCAAGCCAAAATAGCCACCTGTTAAAACCTCATTACCAGGTACATCAATACCCAAGACCATTAAAACCTTAGGTGTAGCCAAGTAAAAAGCATCGCTTTAGCGGCTGAAAGAGCACATTTACCAAGTGTGTTGCCGATTAGATATGCGTTTCTCCATTTTTAAGCTTAAGATATTTCATAGCTATTCCCCTCTTTGATACGCTGTAATTCGTCATAACATTAAACACCTATGGCCACGATAATCAATCGGTTAAAAACAACCAGCGAACTAAAATCATCGATAAGCTGACCATTAAATGTTGTGTATAGCGCTTTACAATTTTTGAGGTGGAATTGAGAAGCTTAGCTATAACAAAATGTGAAGCACTATGAAAATCGACGATACCTGCATCTATATAAGAAACAAACCATTAACGCATCTGTTCAAAATATATAACATTCTAAATTACAGATATTTACAATTAACGAAATCAATATATTCTATGAACGAGGATCACAACAAAGGTCCGGGAAGGAATATTTCAGGTCTTTTATTCCGCAACAAATATCTCATTATTGCTTCTGTAGCAGTATTTGTATTAGCGGCTTCTGTTTATTTGCTTTTTTCGTCACCCAAATACAAAGTACGGGTAGAAGTGGCCACATCCAACAACTGGCAATTACCTATTACCGCAATCAACGAACTACGGTCTGAAACTGCGATAAAAAATGCCGTTAAAGCGCTAAAGCTTCAGGTAAGTTACTATCGCAAAGGCACTTTTACAACAACGGAACTCTATGGAGATTCGTTACCCATTAAGTTTGTGCTTGGCAAAGGGAGTACCTATAATTCTCCCGCTGAAATCACTATTAATTTAATCAATGGCAGCGTCTGCAGGATCGATCAAAACAATGTCCTTACAGATGTACCATTATACCATTCTGTTAAATACGGCTCTTTAAACTATACCATAATAAAAGGTCCCGCTTTCAAACCAACACAACCTCCGCTAACGCTTAAAATCACACCCTTTGCTAATTTGACTGAACTGTTTAGTAAAAATTTGAATGCAAAAGTTTTAAGCAGTAATAGTTTTGAACTGAGTATAAATGTAAATAATGCTCAAAAGGGCCAGGCCTTTTTAAATAAGCTGATAGAAATTATAAACAACCGATACGCGAAAACAAGCTTAACCGGCAAAACAGATATTGACAAATCATTAATCCCTGAGTTAAACGATAGCATAACATATTATAAGGCAATTGCAAACAAATACCGGCAGCAGCAGAACGTGCTGAACCACATAAGAAAAACGATACCAACAGTTACACCCGAAAAAGAGCAGGTTGCTTTAGATGCATTTGACGCCATTAAACCTTATCTCACCAAACCCCTCTACACTTTTGTTTTAATCCCCGACGGCTATGATGTTGGCGACAGTCATATCGAAAAACTAATAACGGATTTTAACAACGCGCAACTTGCAAAGCAGCGACAGCTACGGGATTCCGATGCGAACGCGTCCGCTTTCAATTTAGAGATCGGATCATTACAGAAAAAACTTTTAAATGCCATAACGTTCAGGGACAAACGGATTAGGGACAGCAGCCAGCCTAAATGGACAAGATCTGTAGGCGCCTTTTTATCCGAGCAATTAAATGACTCCCTGGCCCACGTAAACGCAGTTATCAAAAACAAGCAGCAACAATATACCAGGCTGATACATGGATCAGGTACACAGGCGGCTGATTTAAGCCTTACTGTAATTGAACAGTCGGACACACGGGAATCGACGGTTCCGAGATCACTGTTAATATATCTTTTAGCACTGTTGGCAGGTTTGATATTGCCCTCTTTGTTGCTGGCATTCAATGAACATTTGATATCTAAAAGAGAGACCGCTCATTAAAAACAATCTTAAAATGAAGAATATCAATTAAAAATATAAACATTAAAACCATGAAAACGAATTATTTAAAACCAATCACAACGGCTTTAGCCGTATTGTTTTGTTTGCTAAACTTCGCCGCAATGGCAGGGAATCCGGATAAACCAGGCACAAAAAAAGACGATTCTCCCAAAAAACTATCGCCGAAAGCATTGGCCAACATGAAAATCAAAAACATCGAGTTTGGGTTTAACAAATCAACCATCCCGGATAACGCCCACAACAACTTGAAAAATGTTGCTAAACTGATGAAAGACAACAATGCCTCACTCAAGCTGGGAGGCTATGCCGATAACAGGGGCGCATACGTTTACAACTGGATGCTATCAAAAGCACGGGCCGAAGCTGTCAAAACATATCTTGTACAAAACGGCGCCGATTCAGCACGTATTGCAGCTACCGAATATGGTTATACCCATCCTGTAGCGTCAAATAAAACAATTGCCGGCCGTCAGAAAAACAGGCGTGTCGAAATCCATTTTACAAATTAAACATCGTGTTTTCGTAGTAATGCAAAACGGCTGATCTGGAATTATGATCAGCCGTTTTTGTTTTTAATCGGTTACAGGGTCAGTTCATTTTTAAATTCCCTCCCCCATTAATGCAACCCGCGCATTAACAGATAACAAATCGGCATTTTTTCACATATATTATCCTCCTAACTTTGGATAAAGACGTTTTAAATGACATGTTATGGAGCCGATAAAGTTTAGAGATGCTACGGAAGCCGACTTAAGCAAAATAGTTGAAATATATAACTCAACCGTTGCATCACGGATGTCAACGGCTGATACCGAACCCGTTTCTGTTGAAAGCAGAAAAAAGTGGTTTTATGAGCATGGTCATATCAGACCATTGTGGATAGCGGAGAATAGCGACCAGAATGTTGTTGGCTGGATCAGCTTTCAATCCTTTTACGGGCGACCGGCCTACAATGCAACCGTCGAGATCAGCATTTACATTGATGCCAGCTATCGGGGCCAGGGACTTGGAAAAAAATTACTGGAGCATAGCATTGCTGCAGCCCCATCGCTTCAAATAAAAACCCTGGTCGGTTTTATTTTCGCGCATAATGAGCCCAGTTTGCGGCTATTCAAAAACTTTGGGTTCGAAGAATGGGGAAACCTCCCCAATATAGCTATCCTGGACAATCAGGAAAGAGGGTTAAAAATTCTGGGAAAAAGAGTCGACTAAGAGAAGAACTTACACCGGTATCCATTTCCTACGGTTATGTTAATTCGCAAAACTTCTTCCAGCTTTTGTATCCGCAGAAGTTTGACAGCACATTAAGTGTATGTAATGATGGCTTAAACTTTGTTTCTTTAAACCCGTACAACTTGCACAAGGAGATTGGGCTTAGCTCTTTACGTGTAACTTGCCTAATCTTGTCGGTTAAAGCTTCCATGTCGGCCTCAATAGCCGGGAATATATCTGCATTAATCAAAACTTGTTTCTTTAATAACTCAATTTTCTCCTCCAAATACATGAACATTTCCCGCCTTCTTTTCTGATTTCAAGCCTATTACGATAATTCTGTTACAGGGTTACATTTATTGTGTCTCTTAAACACAATAAAACATTCAAGTTCCGGTTATCCACATTCATCGACACATTCACGCTAATCGTCGATTCTGTTTTGATATTGAAATTCAAAACTTTTCATTTGTTAAACATGCCGCACCTTAATCACATCCCAGAAAGCGGCATGCGCAATTATATCCTGTTACAGCAACCTATATGTGAATGTCAAATGTTGGTTGATTGTAGCGATTACAAACATTACCAATATGAAGCCAACAGAATACGACATTTTATTAGCAGGCGAACGACGCATTTTAGAGGCTATTCAGCAGTTGGAAACAGAATATAATTTCCATTTAGATGGCATGAAAGCCGAACTGGAAAGGGTGCGAGAGGCGCTGACCAAATGCAGCATGTCTGTAGTTCATGTAAGCGATAATATCAACGGAAAACTACAGTCAAATAAATAATTGCTTTAGTCACAAATAGTATCTTTGACAAAGCCTTCTCATGAGCAAAAATATAACACCGGCAGATGTCAATGATCGTGATTCATTTATAAAGTTTGTACTTGGATTGAAGAAAGATCTTGAGACAAAGGGAAATTCCTGGGAAAATATAGATTTAGCAAGTTTCCTTGACGCCCTGGCTTCTTATGCCGAAGATATTCAAGGTTACTACGATAATCTTGATCTGAGCATTAATGCCAACACGGCTTCATGGAGGGTGTTTGCCGATATGTTAAAAGGCGCAACTATTTATGAATAAACTCGCTTGCCAGCCCGCTCTTTATAATTCAAAACTCTTCATTAATTCCACTTTAACTTTTTCCATATCACCGGCAAGAATATTGTAAACCGTATCATACTGGCTGCACAAATCAAAAATGCCAACGCTGTACTGGCCGATATATCTTTCCCGGGTTTCTTCATCATTCGAGTTTTTTATTTTATCGGCAAGGTCCAGCACGTTGAGATACAACTCATGCGATTTATTATTGGCGGCAATCAGTTCATCATAGGATAGTGATACGTTAAAGTACAAACCGATCAGGTTATGTTTCCAGTTGTCGATGTTCATTTTTTTGAGCTGAGCATCGGCCTCCTTCAAACTTTCGGTCATTGAACGGTAGCTGGCTTCGCTCCGGGGAATGCTCCGCCCCTTCCATAGCTGAACGCTTTTTTTGAGGATAGACATCGTTTCGCCGGTGACGTAATAATAGCTTTCGGCTATTTCTACCTGTTTGCTCCGATAGCGTTTTTTCAGGTCGATATCTGCTTTCCTCTTATCGCCCAAATAGGCAAACAGGCCGGTAAGCGTTTGTGAAATCAACGCCCCGGCAAGTCCTGAAAATGCGCTTACAATTAGTGTAGTATTTTCTGCCACCATGTTAGTAAATAAACTAACTACAGATGATGTGGCGAAACGTTTTCATCTTATTGCAATATTCCTGATTTTATGTAGCTTGGTCATTCAGAATGATTTACGCAATCATTCTGAATACTCTGCTTTTTGCACCCTACTCAGAAACTCTGATTACATAACAACCGATAAATGCTCAATTCGTATACGATCAACCTTCAAACAGAAGCCGGAGAAAAGGAAATTTTTATAAGTCCATTTTTGCTGCAATCCAAAATACCACCCAATCTCAAATCAGGCAATATTGAGAAATTATTCTTTTATATAGAATTAAAAGATGATAGCTATAAAGCAGCACTGGAACAAGAAGAACTGAGCGACCGGTTTAAAACGGATGAATTTATCATTAACGTAGGTCAGGACTTTGAAAAATATTACTTAGGCAGCTTTCGCGTTGATTTTCAGGAAAAGCGCTGTTCACAATGGGAAGGTAAAACTGGCATTCTTACAGAGCAGGAAATAAAAACACTGGGAGAAAGCCTGTTTAATCCATCCGCCAAATCACGACGCGTTACTTTATTTACCCCCACCCGGCCATCTGATTTTAATTTCGGGAGTTTTTGATTTTAAACCCTTAACGCTCCCCTGAAACCCCTGGCAGCATAGTACGACTCGGCACCGTTGTGGTAAATAAAAATGGTTTCGTAACGATAATCGGCAAAAATAGCGCCGCCGAGTTTCCTGATATTCCCAGGTGTTTTTATCCAGCTTGATGTTTTGGTATCAAACGTTCCCAGCTTATGCAGTTCGCGGTACTGCTCTTCATTTAAAAGCTCAATACCCATATCCTTCGCCATTTCAACGGCGCTGTTTGCGGGTTTATATTCTTTACGGGCTTCCAACGCTTCATGATCGTAACAAACACTCCGCCTGCCTTTGGGGCTTTCGGCAACACAATCATAAAAAACATATTCGCCGGTATTTTCATCATAAGCAACAACATCCGGTTCGCCGCCGGTTATTTCCATCTCATTAAGAGACCATAGCTTTTCAGCACTGGCGTCCAGCTTTGTCTGTACTTTGGCCCATTCCATGCCGGTATGGCGGTTCATGTTTTTTTCAAAGCGGGTTTTCAATACCCCAATAAGTTCCTGCTGTTGCTCTGGTGATAGTTTCATGTTATTGTTGATTGTGGTTTGTTAGATTTTGGTCTTTTTTTTCGATTCCCCTCTTGAGAGGGGCGCGAAAGATAGTGTGATGGCAGGTGTGTGTTTCTTCGGCGTTCATGACCTCCAGGATAACACACCCCTACACCCCTCTCAAGAGGGGAATCGCGCAGCCCCGCCTTTTCGGGTTATATAATTAATCATTCAACCCCTTACCATTTAATATCTGCGGCATCCATTTTTCAACCCTGGCTTCCCGGGTTGATGATTGTTTGGGTTGCGAAAAATGCAGCAGGTAGGCTTTTTGGCGGCCTGGCGTCAGGGCTTCAAATGCAGTTTTCAGTGCCGGAATCGAATCTAATTTGCTTTGAAACTCGTCGGCCACGGCAAAATCTTCCGTCTTTTTCAGGGTTACCTTTAAACCGGCTTTTTCCACCTCAATGGCTTCGTAAATGTAGGCTTTCAGGATACTCCTTTGTTCGGTTACCTCCTCAACGTTGGTAAACCTGATCTGCCGGGCTGCCTGCACATTTTCCGATTGCTGGATCAGGATCTGATGTGTATCGCTCAACAACGCGCCCTTGAAAAATAAAAACGCGCAGTATTCTTTAAATACGTGTATTAAAACAATGTTGCTTTCCCGGTAGGTATAACATGGGCAGCCCCATTTCAATTCTTCGGTCAATCCGCAATCAAGGGCAATCAATCTCAATTGCACTATTTCTTCCCGCCACTTCTCGGCTTCGTTAAAATAAAAATCAACCTTAGGGTTCATGTTGTTTATTATTGGTTAACCGGGCTCATCTTTCTGTCTGCCGGTCTGAAATACCACGAAATTACTGTTAGTACCAGTAAAAGCAAAGCAGGAAATATCTCATTCACCGCATTGCCCGCCGCAAGATGCGAAAAAATCGCTCCCGACATAGCAAAGAAGAAACCTGCGTAAGCCCATTCTTTTACCACCGGAAATTTAGGAATGAGCACCGCTATAACGCCCAGAACTTTCCAGATACCCAATATCGTCAGAAAATAAGCGGGATAACTCAAATGGGCAACGCTATCAGCCCCTCCCGCCCCCGATTTCATTTTCATTAACTGTACCGCCCCGGTTGATATCATCCCTAAAGCAAGCCAAAGGGTAGCAATCCAGTAAATAATTTTATTTCTTTTCATAACAGGCTACTATTTTAATTTGTTTAATACTTCCTGCAGGCGGTTATGTGCCATGTTTATGCCATATTCAAATGGCAGTTTCAGCATCTGATCCCTGAGCTCCGGCGTTCTGTACACCACATGCATATTAAGCCTGCTGGTATCGTTGGTAAGTTTTTCAAACTCCAGGAACTCCAACTGTACATCAAATGGCGCGTTGTCCATTTCAAACGTGCGGGTAATTTTTTGATCCGGGATAAACTCATGAACAGTTCCGTTGGCTTTAAAAACCACGTTACCATGCGGGTCTTTGGTTTCAAACTGCCAGCTTCCGTGCTTTTTATTTTCCAGCTTCAGCACCTTGGTTCCCATCCATTGCTCAACAATTTCGGCCTCGGTATAGGCTTTAAAAAGCAATTCAACCGGTAACTCAAATACCCTGGTTATGGTTAAATCCTGCTTGCCGTTTTCGGCATCAATTTTGGTTTTCTTCTCCATGTTAATTGCCTTTATAGTTTTTCATGATATCTTCTAATTTGTTGAACCGCTCTTCCCACATAGCGCGGAAGGGCTCAATAAAGTCGGCTACGTCTTTCATTCTTTCAGCATTGATATGATAATAGATCTCCCTGCCGTTTTGCTCCTGTTTAAGCAATTCGCACTCGGTAAGTATTTGCAGGTGCTTGGAAACAGTAGGCCGGGCTGTATCAAAATTGGATGCAATTACGCCGGCAGTCATGGCTTGAGTGGCCACGAGCAAAAGGATAGCCCTCCGGGTTGGATCGGCTATAGCCTGGAATACGTCTCGTCTTAAATTCATCGTGTAGCTATTTGACTACAAATATAAATGTAGCCATTTAACTACGCAAATGTTTTTAACATTTTTTCACAGACGACTTAATACTTTAGGGAAAGGGTAGTTTAATTGGTGATAACCTTTAATTTCGGTACATCCACCAACGGAGAAGTAAGCATTCTGGCAGCCATCAAGTGGCTTTCCGGCCCAAACCATGATTTTCCGTTTGTCATTACTGCCGTTATGCGGTATGTTGAACCTATCTCAACAAATTTACAATGATACACTTGCTTCGTTACCTTATTCTCAAATACGGCTGTACCACACCTGCTGGAGATAGGCATGAACGAAACGTCGATTTGTCCGTTTTTTAGATCCATTTCTGAAAGGGATTTAAATAACCTGTGATTTAAAACTTTTGCATTCATATAAATTTAAACATATGAGTGCTAAAAGAGGGCTGTTCAGATTGTTCAGTTTTTGATTAGGGCAAACCCGCCTGTTCAGCGCTGCTGCATGAAGATATCTTATTGATCCACAAACCCTCCGGCACGCCGCGATAACCTGTCAAAAACACATTAATTTATTTTCTGAAAGTAATAAAATGGGACATTACTTATTTTGTAATACATTCTTAACACGCCTTCGCTTAAAAAAGTGTAATTTTAGCTCTTCTTAGGTTATACTACTGGTAACAGTAAACTATAATAATTTATGGGTATGAATGCCATTCACAATAAAGATATTGGGACCAAGCAAAAAGCACTGGCCATTAATCTTAACCCCGAAATTTATGGCTCATTTGCCGAAATTGGAGCAGGACAGGACGTAGCAGCAAACTTTTTTAAAGCCGGGGCATCATCCGGCACCATAGCCAAAACCATGTCGGCTTATGACATGCTTTTTTCAGATGCCATTTATGGGGTACAGCAAAGCCGCCGTTATGTGAGCGAACCGCGATTAATGGCTATGCTTAGCCACGAATACGGTCTTATCATTGAGCGTCTTGGTGCTCAGCGCGGCGATACATCAACATTTTTCGCTTTCGCGGATACGGTATCGGCCCTCAACTACAACAAAACCAACGAAGGTCATGGCTGGATGGGTGTACGCTTTCAGCTGGAACCTAACGGGCAGTACAACGATGTGATCATTCACGTTAAATTGCTGGATAACGATAATAACCTGCAGCAGCAGGCCGTAGGTATTTTGGGTGTAAACCTGATGTATGCCTGCTTTTATTACAATGAGATCCCGCCGGTATTCCTGCTGTCGCTAATGGATAACCTCTCGCGCGACAGGATCCAGATTGACATGATCCGCTTTGAGGGGCCAAACTTTACCAAGGTTGATAACCGCTTGATGAGCCTTCACCTGGTAAAATATGGCTTTTCGGATGCCGCGCTGTTCGGGCCGGATGGTAAAAACCTGCAGCCTTCAGAAGTTTTGTACAAAAAGCACATCGTAATGGTGCGCGGCCGCTTCCGCCCGGTTATTAATGTGCACATGGATATGTTAAATACCGGTGTTAAACAGTTCCTGCAGGAATCGGATGTTGACAAGGAAAATGTTGTGGTAGTTACCGAGCTTACACTACAGGCCCTTAAAGAACGCAACGCCGATATCAATGCCGATATTGATGAAAAGGACTTCCTTGACCGGGTAGACATCCTCGGTTCACTGGGGCAAACGGTAATGATCTCCAACTTCCACGAGTATTATAAGCTGGTAGCCTATCTGTCAAAGATCACCAAACTTAAAATGGGTGTAGTACTTGGTTTCCCTAACCTGGAGTACATCTTCTCTGAAGAGCATTATAAAGACCTGCCGGGCGGTATCTTGGAATCGTTCGCTACGCTATTCAGCCGTAAGGTAAAATTATTCATATACCCTACCCTGCGCGATGGCGTAATCTGGAACTGTTTACGTTTTTATCTGCCGCCGCACCTGATAGACTTGTACCGCTACCTGATAGCCAATAATAAAATAGAAGATATCAGGCATTACAACGAAAATAACCTTAACGTTGAAACCGACAATGTGCTGGAGTTGATAAAACTGGGCGCCACCGGCTGGGAAGAATTTGTACCTGCAGAAGTTGCCTCTATTATCAAAGAACGGCGCCTGTTTGGTTATGCTTCCGGATTGGAGCCGGCAAAAGCACTTGATGTGCCTCCTGCGGATGGAGATCGTACAGAGATTGATATCGCCTAAAAAACTAAAACCTCAAGGCTTAAAACTAATTGAGCAAATACCCCATAAACAAAACAGGGATGATGAATTAATTCACCATCCCTGTTTTGTTTCCATTTATTTAAGCAAGTTTAATTGCTACGGCAAAACTGAAGGTTTTTGACCAAGGATGTATTTAATCCTTTCGGCCTGGCCTGATGTATCTGTTTTTAAGTCGAGGTTTCTACCTTCTAACTGCTCATAATTAACAGCGACATTATTGCCCGACGAAGCGGTTTTGATCACTTCCACCGATTCAACATCTGATGGGATCTTTGCGCCAAACCAGTGGTCATCATCCTGCTGTTTCCAGGTTACCAAAGTAAAAACCTCTTTTGCAGCAATTATCTTATTCCCTTCGATGGCGGCTTTTAATGCCAGATCATTACCATAAAGCGTTGAAGCCGTTCCCTTTGTTTTATTAACAAATGAGGTAATTACTTTAAGTCCGTCGAGGTTATATTTTGGCGACGAAGGCAGCGCTGCTTTGGTGTTGTATAATTCAACCGGTTTATTATCTGAGCAGGCTGCCAACATTAGTGCGCATGCTGCAAGTAAACTATAAAATGCTTTCATGGGTTTAGTGTTTAATGGGTAGGGTGAATACAAAATCTTCGGCGGCCATTGGCTTATGGCAATTCATACACTCATTTGTAAATAATACATTCGCGCCTCCGTACGGAACCATTTTTGGAGTTTTAAACCTCGCCCATCCCCAGCCATAGGTCGACGCGTATTTTTTATCATCCTTTATCATGTACTCAACCTGTTTAAACTCGCCGGTATGGGTTGTTCCGTCTTTATCCTGTAATTGTGCCCAGGCAACTTTAGCAAAAATGGCTCCGTTTGGCCATGGGTGGATGTTGTTTTCTTTGATGGCTTTTACAGCTATGTCATTACCAAAAATTACGCGTAAGGTATTATTGTCAAAACGCTCGGTGGTGCTGATGGGCTGCCAGTTTTTATAATCGGGGATATAAGCAATACCGTTGGCAGCTGTTGGCAATTTGGCGATCGCTGTTTCATTTTTCTCCCAATGCTGATATTGCTTATCTGCCGCGTTGATAGCAGCGGTATCGGCAGGTTTGTTATGAACCATACTTGCAAGATAGTTTTTAAGCACCCCCAGATCGGCTGGAGATACCTTGGCTTCGGTATGGACTGCCGTATAGCTTGGCAAAGGCATAGCTCCTGAAATAATTTGATTGATAGATTCCCAAAGTTTTGCTTTCTGATCGGCGGGAGCGAGTTTATTCCATTCCGAAAAATTAAGATCAGCCCTGCCATCCTTGATATGTGATGCTACTCCCCAATAAACCGGGACTATCTTATCGTACCAGCGTAAATTGGTGTTGTTAGAATGGCAATCATAACAAGCGCGCTGAACAATGGCCTTCACATCGGCAGGGACTTCCAGATCGCCGGTTACGGGTGGATTGGGAACATCAGGGCGTACAAACTGGATGCCCACAAAGCCCAGGAATAAAATCATGATAATGATGAATGCTTTTCGTTGATATAAAGGTTTTCTGTTAGTTCTCATAGCCTTTCGGTTTTGTGATACAAAGAAAAGTACAATCCCCAATAATGGGTATTACAATTAGTTCGGAGAGGAAAAACAATCGTTAAACGGGTAAAAAAGGAAGTTGAGACTACAAAACAGCGTGTTTTTGTGCGCGTTTTTTATTCCTCCCATCGGGAGGGCAATGGCCCCATGAAAAGACAGCAAGGGAAAATGACAAGCCTCGTAGTTGACTCACCCGGCCTGCCCTCCAGGCAAAGAGGGTAAGAAAAAATAAGCTAAAATCCTCTCTCTACGCTGGCGTAGAGAGGGTGGCGAGCGCAGCGACGCCAGGGAGAGTCGATGTGCGCAATGTTTTCACCATCAACAAGCTATTTATCATGTCCGAATAAACTTTAAATTAGCTTGATAGTCAAACCTGCGCATAAATCACCCCACAAATGAAAACAAGATCAATCCTACTCTTATTACTCATTTCCATTTGCGCTATTAAAGCGGATGCGCAATACAATTTTGGCAAAGTCGACACCTGGCTGAACGACCACGCTTCAGAAATGGGCGGCCGGGTGGTACTTGTTGTTTATAAGGATGGTAAGATCGTTTATAACCACGCCGCAAATGATATGAACATGAGGCAAAAATTTGTAAGTCGGATGGTTGCCCGCAAACAAGGTAAAAAGGCCGATCTGGATGATTACACCTCTACCTCACGGGCAACTATTGCCAGTTGCAGCAAATGGCTAAGTGCTGCATTGGTTATGACCTTTGTTGATGAAGGTAAGCTAAAACTTACCGATACCGTTGGCAAATACCTCCCTGTGCTCTCCCAACATGGAAAAGGCAGTATCACCATAGGCCAGTGTTTATCGCATCAAACCGGGATCAAAACCCCGCCCTTAAAGGAAAGCCTACAGGATATGCGCCAGGATAACTCGATGGACGATGCTATTGCCGATATCGCGGCCTTACCAATTGAAGGCACACCCGGAAAAGTTTTTCATTACAGCAACGCCGGTTTGCAGATTGCCGGTGCCCTCATTGAGAAGATCAGCGGCAAAAGTTTCGAAACCCTTTTTGCCGAGCGCATTGCACGTCCGCTGAATATGCTTCATACTGATTTTGGCAATGGCAAAGTCGCCTTACCCGCTGGCGGGGCTTACAGCACCCCCGAAGATTACCTGAATTTTTTAACCATGGTCATGAACCGGGGCGTTTTTAACAGTAAACGCATCCTAAGCGAGAACAGCATAGCCCAGATGCAGATAAACAGGATCACGCCCGACGTAAAGATAGCCTACTCCCCTGCCGAAGCCGGAGGATTGGGATACGGATATGGCGAGTGGGTATTTGATGAGCACACAGTAAGCAGTCCGGGATTGTTCGGGAGTTTCCCGTGGATAGATAAGGATAAAAAATACGCCGCCTTTATGATGACTTTCTATCTTAAAAACGACGGACGGCAACAACGTTACAAGGAATTAAAGCAACTGGTGGATGAAGCCGTAAAGTAGTAGTTTTGCTGCCATGAAGCTGTATATTAAAAACATGGTTTGCAGTCGCTGCAAAATGATGGTAAAAACCGAACTTGAAAAAGTAGGGTTGCAGCCGTTCGCTGTTGATCTTGGCGAAGTGGAAGTTCAGGAAGCCCCTTCCCCATCACAGCTTAAACAATTAGAAAAATCGCTAAACGAACTCGGATTTGAATTGATTGACGATCAAAAGAGCCGCCTCATTGAACAGATCAAAACGCTTATCATTGGGCAGGTTCATTATACAGATGCCCAATCGCCCTTAAAACTTTCGGCGCTACTTACATCGAAGCTTAATTATGATTACGGCTACCTCAGTAATCTGTTTTCGGCGGTAGAAGGTACAACTATCGAAAAATACCACATCGCCCAACGGATTGAAAAAGTAAAAGAGCTGCTGATTTACAGTGAACTCAATCTCTCGGAGATAGCCTTTCAGTTAGGCTATAGCAGCGTTGCCTACCTGTCCAGCCAGTTTAAACAGGTAACGGGGATGACGCCTTCTGCTTTTAAGGCTTTACAGGGCAGTAAACGAAGGAATCTGGAGGATATATGAATTTTAGGCCTCAACTGTAAATGTCATAAATCATAACTATAATACTGTAACAGCTTGGGCACAACCTCATGGTAATTTTGTATCAACAATTACAAATTATCATGACACATACATATAACATTACCGGAATGACCTGCACCGGATGTCTTGCCAAGGTACAAGGCCTGCTACAGCAGGTTCCCAATATTGAAAAGGTTGATATCTCATTGGCCGAAGGTACCGCCGATATCACCATGAAAAAGCACGTATCAACAGCCGATCTTCAGCAGGCCCTTGCCGCATATCCCAAATACCAGCTTAGCGAAGCGGAGCAGCACCATCATACTATGAGCATGGTTGATGATACCGAAAACCGCACATGGCTTCAAACTTATAAACCCATCCTGCTTATATTCGGATATCTGCTGGCGGCATCATTAATTACGGGATATAGCAGCGCATTTAATATCATGACCATGATGCGCGTATTCATGAGCGGCTTTTTCCTGGTGTTTTCATTTTTCAAACTGCTGGATATTGGTGGCTTTGCCGACAGTTACAGCATGTACGATGTAGTAGCCAAACGCTGGCGAGTATGGGGTTACATTTATGTTTTTGTTGAATTGGGCCTGGGCCTTGCCTTTGCATTGAATATAGCGCCGGTAGCAGTCAACACTATCATGGTTATAGTAATGACTATAAGTCTTATTGGTGTACTGCAAAGCGTTTTCAATAAAAGGCAGATCCGTTGCGCCTGCCTTGGCGCTGTGTTTAACCTGCCCATGAGCACCGTAACCATTATTGAAGATGGCCTGATGATTTTAATGGGGGTTGTGACGTTGGGATTGATGTAAAAGGCCTCTAACAGAATGTCATTTCGATAGAGCGGAGGAGGGCTGAGCATCGATGCGAAAGAGAAATCTTATACGTTATATAAACTCGCAATTTAAAGTTTGCAGACCGGGCGTATAAGATTTCTCCTCACTCCCAAGCAAATCCTTGCCCGGTTCGTCGAAATGACACTTTTTTTTACATCCTGAACCGCAAAGCCACAGAGCGACCCAAAGCCTGTGCAAAATCGGGTTCAATCACGGGGCCTTCGCCAGCTTGCACCCAAACACGGCGGGCATCTTTTTGCAGAATGATCTTCTCTCCGTTCAGTAAAATTTCAAGTTCGCTGGTGGCCGGGGTAATTGGCGAGGTGTTGATTTGATACACGTAATCGGTATCGTTAAAAGTTATTCTTAGTGGCAATCCCATCTTTATCTTCTCTCCGGTAAACATACATATCCCATGTTATAAAAACAACAACAGTTGGTTTATGGCTTCAATTAATCTCTTAACTTCCTTTATTACAGTGAATTATTTTACAAACCCAATTACGCAGCCAGCTGTAATTCAACCTTGCGGATCAGGCTGTTCATGCCAAATGGTTTGTGCAAAACGTCGTCCGGACCTCCTTTTTGTGGTATCATTGCATCCGTTTCTTCACTTTCTGAGCAAACAATTACGCGCAGATTTTTGGTGGCCGAGTTCAATTTAATAAGCCGGCAAAGCTCCCGCCCGTCCATACCCGCATTAACAATATCCAGGATCACCAGGTCTGGATGACAAGTTTTAATGATCTTAAAAATTTCCTGGACACGGGTTGATGAGGCTACCTGGTAGCCTTTGCCGAGCAAAATGTAGGTCATTACCTCTATCATCAACTCGTTATCATCAACTATCAAAATTCGTTTCGCCATATCCGTATCCTTCTTAAGCTCATAATAGCAATGCAAAGCACATGCCATTGATTAACTTACAGTTAAGCGGCAAAACCCTATATCAAACAGTGTCTGCTTTTCTAATGAGATTTTAACATTTATCGCCTTGATTATTAAACACAATTGATCTGTTTTATTACATTTGGCATGTAGTAAATAGATTTAGCAGGTAAAAATGGATAATATTAATATCAAGAAACTGGCAAAAGAGCTCAACATATCCACATCAACCGTATCGAGGGCCTTTAACGGAAATACTGATATTAATAAAGATACCAAAGAGCGCATCCTGGCCTACGCCAAGCAGCATAATTATTTACCCAACCACTACGCCAGTAACCTCCGCGATAAAAAAACCAAAACCCTGGCCGTTATTGTTCCTGAAATTGCCAACGACTTTTTTTCGCAGGCCATAAACGGAATTGAAGAGGTTGCCCGCAAAAAAGGCTTTTATATTTTACTTTACCGTACCGACGATGTTTTTGAAAAAGAGGTTTCGTTTGTAAACTATCTTAACAATGGCAAGGCCGATGGTATTATCATGTCGGTATCCGGAGAGGCTAATGATCATAATTATTTAGGTCAACTGGAAAAAAAACACGTTCCTGTTGTTTTCTTCGACCGTGTTTATGAGGATATTGAGGCTGCCAAAGTAACCACCAATGACTATGACAGTAGTTTTTCGGCTACCGAACACCTGATTAAAACCGGCTGCAAAAAAATAGCCTACCTGGTGGTTAATAAAAGTATTTCGATTGGTAAAGTGAGGATGCAGGGCTATTTGGATGCCCTGGCTAAACACAAGATCGCGTTTGATGATAACCTCGTTATCGACTGCAGTAACGACGAAAAAGTGAATTATAAAATCCTTAAAAAGGCCCTTCAGGAAATTAAACCCGATGGAATTTTCAGCTCGGTAGAGCGTTTGGCTTTCGCTACCTATTATGTTTGCAATGATCTCGGCATTTCAATACCCAATGATCTGAAGGTAATTAGTTTCTCGAGCCTGAGGGTAGCGCCCCTATTGTGTCCTCCCCTTTCAACCATTACACAACCAGCCTATGAAATGGGTGTAAAAGCGGCAACGTTATTGTTCGATGTGCTCGAAAATAACGGCAATGCATCCAAAAAAGAGCATGTATTAAAATCGAAGCTATTTATCAGGAAATCATCTTCGGGTTCATAGTTCATGGTTGATGGTTCATAGTAAGAAAGTAGGATACATAAAAAAACAGGCGATAGAAATAATTCTATCGCCTGTTTTACAAGATGGCTATGAACTATGAACCATCATCTATGAACTAAAAACTTACGCTTCAATAAAAAGCTCGCTTTGTGGGCGGCGTACTTTTATCATTTTGCTGTATGCGTCATCTTCCGCACGGAAACCTACCGCTGCAATTACTGTGGTGGTTAACCCTTTTTCTTTAAGGCCAAGGATCTCGTCAAATTTTGCAGCGTCAAAACCTTCCATCGGAGCGGCATCAACACCAAGCTCTGCAGCTTCGGCCAATAAAACGCCTAAAGCGATATAAGCCTGCTTGTGCGACCATTCAACTTTTTGCGCATCTGTGCGGCTGGCCAGCGTGCCTAATACCATTTGCTCGTAACCTGCAAGGCTTTCGCGGGCAATGCTGCGGGTTGAAGCCACAAGATCGATGAATTTTTTGCCGAAATCTTCGTCAAGGTTTGTTAATGAAGCAAATACAAACAGGGCCGATGAATCGGTGATTTGTGCCTGGTCATACCCTACCGCACGTAGTTTTTGTTTGGTTTCGGCATCCTGTACAACAATCACTTTATATGATTGCAAACCTAATGATGATGGTGCTAACTGGATAGCTGTTTTTAAAGCATCTAATTGTTCTGCACTTATTTTTTTGCTGGGATCGAATTTCTTAACAGCCGATCTCCATTGTAATTTTTCTACTAATGACATGATTATCTCAATTGTTGAAACAAATATAGATGTTTAAACATATAAGTTCAGCCATGTAATTGTAAATTGATTATGTCTTCGGGTTTATTAAATACAAAACGGGCATTCTGATTTACAGAATGCCCGTTTGAATATATGACATATCGGAACCTCACGGCATCTTATCCTTCAGCTCCTTTTCCTTCTCGTCCTCTTCATTCCTCAACCGCCTTTTCTCCTGCCGCACTTCTTTCCGGGTTCGACCGCCGGTGGTATCTACGGCGTCAATCTTCAGCTTGTATTCGGCTTTAAGCGCTTCTATTTGAGCTTTGATCTGCTCTTTAATTGTTTGTTCCTTTTGCTTCTGTTTTTCTTCAGCCTTTTGTTCGGTAGTATCTTTTTTACCAAAAAGGCGCTGGAAAAAGTTCGGTTTTTTTACTGGCTCTTCAACAACAGGTAAAATGCTGTCATCGTCTGCTCCGCCTTGTTTCATGAGGCTATCGGCAGTAGCGGTATCAACAGGCGCAATCTGGCGGCGCAGACTTTCTCTTAAACGCACTTCGTAAAAACCATAGGCGTTGGTGTCGCGGGCGGTATAACCTTTTATAGCCATCAGCTTTCCTATCAGGTTAAAATAGCCATGCAGTCCCGGTCGCAAACTGCCATCCGGCTGAAACGCGTATAATCCGCCTTTAGGATATGGAACAATGCTGGCCAGGTAAATACTTTCGCCCAAGCTAAGTTCGGACGGAGCCTTGCCGAAGTAATAATGCGAAGCTTCGGCAATACCATAAATATTCTTTCCCCATTCAATAATGTTAAAGTAAACCTCCAGCATCCTGTCTTTGGTCATGATGCGGTTGTTTTCGATAAGCCAAACAATCAGGATCTCCTCTATTTTGCGGGCCATGGTTTTTTCACGGCTCAGGAAAGCGTTTTTAACCAGCTGCTGCGATATGCCGCTGCCACCGCGTTTATATTTTTTTGTTTTAAAGTCGGTAGCTATCGATTTACGGATAGCCTCCATCACAAAGCCATGATTGGTGTAAAATGAAGGATCCTCCGCTGTCATCACCGCGTTTCTCAAATTAGGCGAAATTTGCTGTAGCGGAGTAAATTCCGGATTTTCGGGGCCAATCAAATGCGGCGCCATTGGCTTGCCTTTTTCATATGGCGTATAAATGAATGGGCTGTTCAATTTGGTTAAATCGGTGCGACCAAATTTCAGGATCCGGAAGTTGTCTTTATCCATCCCCGAATCAAATATCAGATCATCAGGTTTTGAAGTATCCATGAAAAAGTTCATGTGATAGTTCAGCTTACCGGCAACCTGGATGCCATCAAGCGCGTCAAACATCCCGGTAGGGAACGAATCAAACATATCGGCGGCGTTAAGCCATCCGGTGTTCAGCTTCAGTTCATAAATTTTTACCGGGTTAAGCGTGTATTTAATAAATGGATGGGCTGTTAATTTTTTTACATGGATGGTGGAGGTACTATCGATGGATACATAATTGGTTCCTACTTTAACATCGGCGTCAATAGCCGCCTCCGGGAACACGATATCGGTAGACGAAATGCCCGGATGATGGATCAACAAGTTTTTTACCGACCATGAGCCCGAAATAGATGTTTCGCCGCTGCTGTGATCCTCCTTGGTTAGTTTGGTTTGCAGCGTATCGAAGTTAAGCTTCAGGTTAAATTTCTTTTCGATGAAAGGCAGCTCCACTTTTTGGCGATTATCGGCATAAAGCATTACGTCGATGTCTTTATCCGACGGATGCATTTTACCCGCAAAATGCCAGGTAGCTTCCCCGTCGTTTACTTTTATAGTTGAGCTTAGCTGTCCGTCTTTGATCAGGGCTGTTTGTGCTAAAAGCTTAAGCTGCGCGCTGTCGCTCTTAAAGCTGATCATGAAATTATTGAGCGCTAAGTTATCCGGAATCTTATAAAGCACTTCGTTGATTAGGTTATGGGCTATATTGCTTAAATCGGCTTTGGTATCAGTAGCCGTCGAATCCTTTTTCTTTTTAAACAGGAAATCGAAGTTTTTAACCCCGTTTTTGTCAATGAGATGAATGAAACCGTCCTGTAATACCACATCCGATAGCTTTACCTCGCCCAACACCAGCGGCATAATCCTTACGCTCACCACAAAGTTTTTGATGTTCAGCAAACTATCGCGCCCGTCGGGTACGATGCTGATATCCGAAAATGAAACTGTACTTAGTCCGGTAAATTGGGCCGATCCTATTTTTACATCTAAATTATAATCTCTTTTGGCTTTTAATTTAGCTTTGTCAATGGCTTTTTCGAGCAGTGCTCCGCGTTTTGAGTAGGCAACATATCCGCCGATAAGCAGAATAAGAATTAAGGGAACGAGAATGTATGCGGCTATGCGTATATATTTAGGATTAAGGCGCTTCATTTGTTAATTTTATCCAAAACTAAACTAAATCTTATCCCCTGCAAACGGTTGTTTATGCAAATTGTTTCCCAATAAACTTAATCAACGACCTGTTTTCATAAATTTGCCTCATATTATGACAATTACTAAAGAACAAGTATTACAGGCACTGGGCAATGTTGAGGAGCCGGATCTGAAAAAAGACCTCGTAACCCTTAACATGATCCAGGACATCCGTATCGATGGCAACAACGTAAGCTTCTCGGTTGTGCTTACCACACCGGCATGCCCGTTAAAGGCCATGATAGAGAATGCATGTCGCAATGCCATCCTCCATTTTGTGAGCAAAGAGGCCGTTATTAATATCAACATGACCTCGCAGGTAACAACTCAAAAAAACACCGGCGTTCCGGGTGTAAAAAATATAATTGCTGTAGCGTCGGGCAAAGGTGGCGTTGGTAAATCAACCGTAGCTGCAAACCTGGCTTTAGGACTGGCAAAATCAGGTGCCAAAGTTGGTTTGATTGATGCTGATATATATGGCCCATCGGTACCTATTATGTTTGGTTTAGAGGGTGCGCGCCCAATGGCCAGCCAGGTTGAAGGCAAAACACGCATTGAGCCTATTGAAAAATATGGCATCAAATTGCTGTCGATAGGTTTCTTTACAGATCCTAATCAACCTGTGCCATGGCGCGGACCGATGGTATCAACCGCGGTAAAACAATTGTTTAATGATGCCGACTGGGGCGACCTTGACTATTTAGTGATCGACCTGCCGCCGGGTACTGGCGATATCCATATTACGGTAACGCAAAGCTTCCCGGTAACAGGAGCAGTAATTGTTACCACGCCGCAAAACGTAGCCCTTGCCGATGCTAAAAAAGGTATTGGCATGTTTATGATGCCGGCTATCAATGTGCCTATATTAGGAGTGGTTGAAAACATGTCGTACTTTACCCCTGCCGAACTGCCGGAGAATAAATATTATATATTTGGAAAAGGCGGTGGCCACAAACTGGCCGAGATATTGGAAGTCCCTTTTCTTGGCGAAATCCCATTGATTAAAGGAATCAGTGATTCGGGCGATGCCGGTAAACCAACAGTGCTTGAAGACAATGGCCCAATGACAGCCGCCTTTGTTGAAATGGCCGAACGGGTTGCCCAGCAGGTTGCCATATCAAACGCTAAAGCACTAAGTGCAGAAAATATTGTAAATAATTAATAACTTTACATAACGTTATAAATTAATAAAAATGAGTTTATTAAATCAGGTTGAAGCAGCTTTAGATACTATCCGTCCGTATTTGGAGGCTGATGGGGGGAATGTTTCTGTTGAGGAGATAACTCCTGAAGGTGTTGTTAAACTAAAACTATTGGGTTCATGCGGATCATGCCCAATGAGCATCATGACCCTTAAGGCCGGTATTGAGCAGGCCATTAAAAAAGCCGTGCCCGAAGTTACCGCCATTGAGGCCATTAACCTAACGGACATTGACGACCCTAATGCCGTGCTTCCGGAAAATTTAAGGTAATTGTTAAGTAATGTTAAATCCCCGGTTCAATTTGGGGATATGACTTACTTTTGATGAAGTTTAAAAACTATTTTAACCCTGTCAGCGTAATATATGTTGAGGTAAGTAGTTAATGGTTTTATGAAGTATTTAGTTGGCCTGTTATTTCTGTTTGTATCAATGGGAGCTTTTGCGCAAAGCAAAGACCGCCCTGTTGTGCAGTTTACAGGCATCACACATAATGCCGATAGTGTCAAGATCACTATCCCTTACGTAACCATTACCAATACTACAGCACACAACATTATTAACGTATCAAACTACAAGGGATACTTCTCATTTGTGGTACACGAACGCGATACCCTTCGTTTTACCTGTGTTGGCTACGCGCCAGTTACGGTTGTTATCCCGGCAAACCTGCCGAATGAAAGCTATACCACCCAGGTATCCCTTAAGGCGCAGATCATTAACCTGCCTACTTTCCACGTGTTTCCGTGGGCAACTACCGATGAGTTTAAGAAAGACTTTTTGGCTATAAAACTTGCCGATGATGATTTGGAAATAGCCCGTAAAAATATCAGTAAGGCAACATTATCAGCTCTGTATAATACTTTACCCCGCGATGCCCAGGAGATACAATCGGCCAATGCACAAAGTATGCATACCACTATCCTGAATTCGCACTCGCTTACCCCTAACCCATTGCTAAACCCGCTTGCATGGGGCAGCCTAATCAAGTCAATATCTGACGGGGATAAGAGTAATAGCAAATAATTAAGGTTTTTGTTGGTGTTAAGCTATAAATCATGTCATTGCGAGCGTAGCGCGGCAATCGCACGGAAGCATGGCCGCCCTGTATAACTACGAGATTGCTTCGTCGTTCCTCCTCCCAATGACATTTTTTGGTTTTCCCTAATCTCCAGGCAGAACAAAACAGTAACCAATTTACTCCAAAGGAGGTTTATGATAACCCCTCAAAATCCATTACCTCCCCTTCAAACAATTCCAGCTCCTGCAAATTATGGCTTACAATAATGGTGGTAATACCCAATTGCTTAATTAAAGGCTTAAGTTCAGCTATTAACTTAGTTTTCATCTTACTGTCCAGTGCCGAAAACGGCTCATCCATTAAAAGCAGTTTGGGTTTAATGGCTAAAGCCCTTAAAATGGCCAGGCGCTGTTGTTGGCCTCCGGAGAGATGGTCGGGTTTATGATCAATAAATTTATCCAGTTGCCCAAGTTTTACTAATCGCTTTATCCAGTCCGCATCAGTTGTGCCATATTCCAGGTGCTGTTGTACAGTCATGTTCGGGAACAAGGCATAACTTTGAAATACAAACCCGGTGTGTCTTTTTTGAGGTGACAGGTTAATTTTCCGTTCAGCATCAAACCAGGTAATGCCATCAACTACGATTGTTCCGTTTTTGGGAGAAGCCAGCCCGGCTATCATCTTCAGCAACGTAGTTTTTCCCGAACCGGACGGCCCTAAAATCTTGGTGATACTGCCCGTGGTAAACTGCTTTTTTATTTTAAGCAATTGCCTGTCGTGGTAGGTCTTTAGTTTTATTTCGATATCTACCTTGATCATGCTAAAGGGCCTTTCGCCTGGTATTTATTAAATATAAAAACAGCCATCACCAAGATAAACGTAATCGAAAATAAAATGAGCGAGTAATTATTTGCCGAGGCATAATCCATCTTTTCTACCGAGTCATACACAGCAATAGATGCCACCCTTGTAACACCGGGAATGTTCCCTCCTATCATCAGCACCACACCAAACTCGCCTAAAGTATGAGCAAAGGTTAAAACTGCCGCCGTTAATAATGATGGTTTGATATTGGGTAATAACACATACCGGAAAGTTTGCCATTCGGTTTTGCCCAGCGTGTATGACGCTTCGGCCAGGGACGCCGGTAATTGCTGTAATGCCGATTTTACCGGCCCCACCATAAAAGGCATGCTGTAAATCACTGAGGCAAGAATCAACCCGGGAAAAGAAAAAACCAGTTGTACATCAAAAGTATCGTGCAGCCATTTCCCCAAACCATGCTGCGGACTAAAAGCCAGCAGCAAATAAAAACCCAGTACCGATGGCGGCAGCACCAAAGGCATGGTAATAATTGCTTCGATGATGAGCTTAATAAATGATCTGCCCCGCGAAAGCCACCAGGCAAACGGCAAACCGACAAGCAACAGCAGCAACGTGGTAATACCTGCTAATTTTAACGTAAGCCATATGGGCGATAGGTCCATCAATAAAAATACAAATTATTGCACCCGGTAACCATAAGCTTTGAAAATACTTTTCGCGGCCGGACTTAAAATGTAGCGATAAAATTTATCTGCCGAAGGATTATCAGCCCCATGTTTCAGGATCACGATACCTTGTTGTATCGGCTCATAGGTTTTGGGATCGATAACCTTATAATATAATGTCGTTTTATTTCCGAGTTCCTTCACCAGCGATTGTGTGGTAAAACCAACATCGGCCACTCCTGTGGTGATATAAGTATTTACCTGCGAGATGCTTTCGCCATAAACTATTTTAGGTTTGGCATCATCTAAAATGCCTTTATCCTGAAGGGACTGCTCGGCGGCTTTACCATAAGGAGCGATAGCAGGATTAGCTACCGCTATCTTCTTTACCCTGGCCGAAAGTAATAAGCGCTCCCAGTTTTCAAAACCGATGTTTTGCGTACTGCAAATAATCAGACTGCCGGAGGCATACACTACCGGTTTTTCTTTAGCGAAACCATTTTTAAATAAAGTCTCCGGAAAACTCATATCGGCAGATAAAAACACATCAAACGGCGCTCCGTTACTAATCTGTGCTACCAACTTACCCGACGAGCCTATTACAGCGTCAATGCTAATACCCGTTTTTTGCTTAAAGTCTTTTTGCAAAACCTCCATTACCGGCTGCAGGTTGGCTGCTGCCGCAACCCGGATATTCTGCGCGTTTGCACTTAAACCTGCCGTAAACAGCAGGGCAAATAAAAAAAATATAACTTTTTTTGAATTGGTATTGTATTGTTCGCTTTGCATAGCTTTTATAGTTTTTTGCCTTGCAGGCAATAGTTTCGTTTGGTATTGAAGCGTATCATGATTTCTTAAAAACGCCCATTTGATACCATAGCACCACAAATATACGCTTGTTATAGCCATAAGCGGTTCATATATTAGTAATGTTAAGCTATCAAATAAACCAATTTTTAACAAAAATAAAGTCGCTAAACTGCGGTCAACCCGGCTTTAAATGTATCCCTGAATGAAAAATAATTTTACAAGAGTTCTGTTAGCCTCATTTATTACTGTCGGTGTTTTTAGTGGCGAAGCCTGCGGCAAAAAATCAACCGTAACACCAGCGCCTATTGCTCCACCTGTTACTCCTCCGGTAGTAACGCCGGTTAAAAGTGATGTTGTCATGTGGCTTACTACTGCCGATCAAACTACTGCTTTCGCTAAACAAAATGCAGCTATCAATTTTAGCACAACAGCGGGCAGCGGCTCAACTATTAATATCAATGCAGCCACTACCTACCAAACTATTGATGGTTTTGGTTATTGCCTCACCGGCGGCAGCGCCATGGTACTTAATAAACTTACCGCCCAAAAACAGGACGAGGTGCTGAAGGATCTTTTCCAGACCGACGATACCCACATTGGTGTGAGTTATCTCCGCATCAGCATAGGCGCATCTGATATGAGTGCTACCGATTATACTTATGATGAAGTAACGCCAGGTCAAACGGATGTCGACCTGAAAAGCTTTTCTATCGATGCCGAAAAAGCCGATCTGATCCCCGTTTTGAAAAAGATCCTTGCTATTAACCCAAACATTAAAATATTAGGCAGCCCCTGGACGGCCCCTACCTGGATGAAAGTTAATACGCTTGGAAATAATGGCTTTAAAGGCGGTAGTTTGAATACTGCCTACTATGATGCTTATGCCCGCTATTTTGTAAAATACATCCAGGCCATGAAAGCCGAAGGCATTACCATTGATGCCATCACCCCGCAAAACGAGCCGCTGAACGCAAATAACAACCCGGCCATGTATATGCCATCAAACGAGCAGGCTAACTTTATCAAAAACAACCTTGGCCCTCAGTTTAAAACAGCAGGTATCACCACCAAGATTATTGTTTATGATCACAATGCCGATAATACACGTTATCCCGTAGATATTTTCAGCGATGGCACAGCTAACCCTTTTGTTGATGGATCAGCCTTCCACTTATATAATGGTGATATTAACGCACTTGGCCCGCTGCACGATGCCTTCCCTAACAAAAACCTTTATTTTACCGAACAATATACTCCATCGAACGGCGGCTTTGGTGGCGATTTATCATGGCATGTAAGCAACCTTATTATTGGCGCAACACGTAACTGGTGCCGCAATGTACTGGAGTGGAACCTTGCTACCGATACAGAATACGGTCCGCACACGGATGGAGGCTGTACAACCTGCCGCGGAGCATTAACCGTTACTTCCTCTTCGGCAGTAACAAAAAATGTGTCGTATTATATTATTGCACATGCCTCAAAATTTGTTAGGCCGGGAGCTGTCCGGATCTCTTCTGACAATGTAACGGGCCTACCAAACGTGGCTTTCAAAAATACCGATGGCAGCACGGTTTTAATCGTGCTAAACTCAAGCGGAAGTCAGCAAACCTTTAATTTTAAGATAGATGGAAAAACAGCCTCAAGCACTTTAGCCAACGGTTCGGTAGCCACTTATGTGTGGTAAAAACCGTATATTAACAACAAATAGCTAAAAATTAACAATTTAAATAACTGTATATCGTACTTTTAATAGGAATAGAAAAATAAAAATATTATAATTGTATCCGGCCTGACGCTAACCAAACAACCATTTCATTCGCGCCTGTAATGAATCCAACATTACAGGTGCGAAAAACATCCATTTTGCTGAGCCTATGTTTAAACTGCTACTGAGATCATTTATCGGTATTGTTGTGTTTTGCTTATGCTTTTCAACAAGCATAAAGGCCCAAACTACCGTTCAAATAAATGACAATGTAAACCAGCACATTTTTGAATATAAGCAAATCATTTATTTTGAGGATACAACCGGAAAGCTTGGTCTGGATGGTATCCACGCCGCTTATCTCGCGGGTAAATTTCAGGCAAATCCGCAACCTACCCCCGTTACCCAGCATAATAACTCGGCCTATTGGTACCGCATAAAAATTGGTAAGGCCGTTGCCACCAATAACAATTGGATCCTGGAGTTTTTTGATCAAACCATTGATAGCATTACCGTTTACTCGCCGGTCAATGATACTTACCGGGCAACTTCATTAGGCAGTAGTCATCCTTTTTCCGCCCGTTTCTACAAACACAAAAACTTTAGTGTAAACATAAACAGCAACCATGGGCCCGATGATGTTTATTACATCCGCATCCGTTCGGGGCACTCGGTTAATGTGATCATGGTGTTACGCACAGTAAGCCGGTTTATTGGCTACGCCCTTGACGAATATTTCTTTTTCGGTGTTTTTTACGGCATGATCCTGGTTTTCGGCCTGTACAATTTCATGATGTTCATAGCCATGCGCCAGGTACAATACCTGTACTACATTATCTATAACCTGAGCATCGGCCTTTACGAAATGTGTGCCGATGGGATAGCCTATCAATACATCTGGCCTAACTATCCCGCATGGAACAACTATGCTTACGGCATAGCCTTATTTTCGGCCAGTATTTTCGCCATTCTTTTCGCGCAAAAATTGCTTAATTTAAAAGTGAATGCCCCGCGCTTAAACAAGGTGATAAAAGGGGTTATCGTTTTCCGATGTCTTTATTTCCTGGCCTGTATAACCATTAATATGGCCTGGTTCAATTACAAGATCATCGAATTTTTACCGCTATGCATCTCCTTTTATGCCGGTTGTTATGTATTGATCAAAGGCTATAAGCCGGCACGTTTTTTTGTTATCGGTTATACTTTCCTGCTTACGGGCTTTATCATTAAAACCTGCATAGCGCTAAATATCTGGTGGTTACCTGTTACGGAGTTTGATTATTACAGTTTGAGTGTTTGTTTTATTATGGAGATGCTGTTCATCTCTTTTGCTATCGGCGATAAGGTACGGATCCTTAAAAAGGAAAAGGACGTTGCCCAGCAAAATATCATAGCGCAGATGAAGCAAAATGAGGAGCTGAAAGATACGCTTAACCGCAGCCTTGAAGCCCAGGTTCAGGAACGTACCCGGGAACTTGTTGAAAAATCATCAATGATAGCCGAGCAAAACGAAGAACTGAAATCGGTTAATGAATTGCTGCAGCAACAAGCCGAAGAAATATCGCGCATGAATGTGCTGCTGGAAAAAGATAATATCATATTGCACAACGATATTGAAAAAGTAACCCACGACAGGGTGATGCTTACCGAAGTTGATTTTGAAGAATTCAGCCGCATTTATCCGGACAGGGAAACCTGTTTCAAATTCCTGTCAGATCTGAAATGGGAACATGGTTATGCCTGCCGTAAATGCAGCAATACCCACTATGGCAGCGGACATCTCCCCTATAGTCGCAGATGTTCAAAATGTGGTTATGAAGAGTCGGTGATAGCCTACACTATTCTGCAAAATACCCGCATTCCTATCAATAAGGCTTTTTATATGATCTTCCTGATGTACTCAACCAAGGGTAAGATCTCATCACATAAACTCTCCGAAATCCTTTCTATTCGCCAAAGTACCTGTTGGGCATATAGCTCGCGTATTAAAAAAGTAATGGAGCAACGCAAAAAAGAGATCAAAAATGCCGGTGATAAAGGATGGAGCAAATTGGTGATTGATAACAGCACGAATCCTTAACTTCCACTCCACCTCGCAATGAAGTCTTTTTTAAGTTTTGACTGGCGCAAGTATGTGGCGAGGGTTGCGCATAGGCTACTTGTGCCTCGACAAAGGCCCAAGTAGCCTTTACCCATATTGCCGGCCCTTCATACTTGCGCCAGTAAAAAAAGCCTTTTTTAAGTTTCTTCGATAGCATCTATTTTTTACTCCCACCCCCTCTCCTCCTATTTATTTATAGCTAAAAGCTATACTTAGTCATTTTTTCTTTAAAAGCAATTGTGAAATAAGCGTATCACAAAAAAATTTTCATTGCAACAAAAACGTTGCGCAGCGCATTTAAAGTACTTTTTGCGGTTTTAAACCATGCGATGTAAGCGTATTAAAATTTATATAATATACTATAAATCAATTATTTATGAACATTTTACTTGATTGATCCGTTTAAATTCCTGTAGATTTGCTACAACCAATTTTAAGCTATACATAGCTCTGCTTTATGGAAAACAGTATTGTATGGGTGCATTCGCCCCAAAACAATGCTTTGATATTCTTAAGCGAAAGTTAAATATCATTATATGTATTTAGCTGTTGTATAGCGGCTTATGTGATGTTTTTTGAATATCAAATCAATCAACTAAATAATAACTAAATGAAAATCAATTACAAATTAATGCGGCTTGCAGTCCTCACCCTGCTTTCTGCCGCTACTTTTTACTCCTGTAAAAAGAATGTAAACGCCCCTGAAGCGCCTGATCAAAAAACAAGCGGAACCGTGGCCCGCGCAGCCAACGAAGTTGTAAATGCCTGGCTTACAACAGCCGATCAGTCAAATCTTTTACAGGCTCAAACCAGCTTTAACTTTGCTGCCGATGCCGGTACCAACGCAACCACCATTACGGTAGACGAAACCCAAACCTACCAGGGCATTGATGGCTTTGGATTTACCTTAACTGGTGGCAGCGCCGGGCTGCTTAATGGTCTTGGAGCCAATCAAACCAATGTACTTAATGAGCTTTTTGGTACAGCTAACGGACAAATTGGTATCAGCTATATCCGTATCAGTATCGGTGCTTCCGACCTCAGCGCCAATGATTTTACTTACAACCAAACCGCCGGCGACTTTAACATGAACAATTTCAGCATCAGTGCCGAAAACCAGGACCTGCTGCCCATCCTGAAAAAGATCATCGCCATTAATCCATCTATCAAAATCATAGCTACCCCGTGGACAGCCCCTACCTGGATGAAGGTGAATACCACCGGCAACAACGGATATACCGGCGGTAGCTTAAATACCGCGGCCGGCTATTATGATGCATACGCCCGCTATTTTGTAAAATACCTGCAGGCTATGCAGGCTCAGGGTATTACCATAGATGCTATTACACCTCAGAATGAGCCGCTTAACCCATACAACAATCCAAGCATGGTGATGCAGCCTAATGAGCAGGCTAATTTTATCAAAAACAACCTCGGTCCGCAAATCCGGGCAGCCGGTTTCCAGACTAAGATCATTGCCTATGACCATAATACCGACAGGATAGACTATCCCGAAACCGTACTGGCCGATGGTGGCGCTAATCCTTACGTTGATGGCTCGGCATTTCACCTGTACGCAGGTAATATCAGTTCTTTAACCGATGTGCATAATGCCTATCCTAACAAAAACGTTTACTTTACCGAGCAATGGGTTGGAGCGCCAAGTAATTTTGGCGGAGATCTGTCATGGCACGTTAACACGCTGATCATAGGCGCAACCCGTAACTGGAGCCGTAACGTACTCGAGTGGAACCTGGCTGCCGATCCAAACAATAACCCGCATACAGCAGGGGGCTGCAGCACCTGTTTAGGCGGCATCACCGTTAGCGGTACATCTATTACCCGCAACGTTGGTTATTACATTATCGGTCATGCCTCAAAATTTGTACGTCCGGGTGCCGTGCGTATCGCTTCAAACTTATCTGGCAGTATCCAAAACGTGGCTTTCAAAAATTCGGATGGTAGCAAAGTGCTTATTGCCCTTAACAATGGCTCGTCAAGCACCAGCTTTAAAGTAAAATGGGGTGCCGAATCTTTCACTTACACTTTAGCCGCGGGTGCTGTAGCAACCTTTAAATGGACAGGCACACAATCAAGCGGTTCAAGCTCTGGCGCGCCTATTGGCTCTACTATCACCCTAAAAGGCTTTAATAATCAATATGTAAGCAGCGAAAATGGCACACAGGCCATGAATTGCAATCGCCCTACGGCATCGGCATGGGAGCAATTTCTTGTTGTTGATGCCGGCGCCGGCAAAATTGCGCTGCAGTCGATGGGTAAATATGTTTCCTCCGAAAACGGCACCCAGGCAATTACCTGTAACCGTACAACCTATGGCGACTGGGAAAAATTTGACTGGATCCCGACAACTGATGGTAAGGTTACGCTCAGGGGCAATAACGGCAAATTCATCTCCAGCGAGAATGGCACACAGGCCATGACGTGCACCCGCGCAACCGCATCGGGCTGGGAAGCCTTTGGCGTAAACCAATAATTACTTACGAAACCAATTAATTATTCACCAATACCATCATTATGAAACAACTTTTAAACTTTGCGAAGAGTGCCGCTACCGCGTCGGCATTAATGCTCTTAATTTCATCCTGCAGCAAGGATTTGAACAGGCCAGCGCCTGCCATTAAAACCGCCGATGAAACAACAGGCAGCTCAAGCACCACACCAAGGGCCGGTACGCTGCTCTGGAGCGATGAATTTAACGGAACCAGCGTTAACACAGCTAACTGGAACATTGATAACGGCAACCCCGGGGTTAACAATGAAAAAGAATATTATCAATCAGCAAATGCCACTGTATCAGGGGGATTCCTTACCATTACTGCACGTAAGCAAACAGTTGGTGGTCAGCCGTATACATCGGCCAAACTGACTACTGCCGGTAAATACCAACCAACATCAGGCCGTATTGAGGCAAGCATCAAGCTTCCGGGGGTTCAGGGCACCTGGCCTGCATTCTGGATGCTGGGCGCCAACATTGGCACAGTAGGCTGGCCACAGTGCGGCGAAATAGATATTATGGAGCAGGTAAACACCTCCAATACTATTTTAGGCACCATGCACTGGTACAATAATGGCGGCCACGTACAATATGGTGGCAGCACAACTACCACGCCAACCGGTTTCCATACGTACGCGGTTGAATGGGATGCTAATTCTATTCGCTGGTATGTGGATAATACCTTGTATGTAACCGGTAACATTGCCAACAACATTAACAATACCGGCGCATTCCATAATCCATTCTTTATCATCCTTAACCTGGCTATTGGTGGCGATTTGCCTGGTAATACCATTAACGATGGCGCGTTGCCTTGTAATATGGTGGTTGACTATGTGCGGGTTTATGACCTTTCTGGCAGCAGCACCAACCCTCCTATCGGGCAAACTATTACCCTAAAAGGGTTTAACAACCAATACGTTAGCAGCGAAAACGGCACACAAGCCATGAATTGTAACCGCCCTACAGCATCGGCCTGGGAACAATTTACTGTAGTTGATGCCGGCGGAGGCAAAGTAGCGCTACAGGCTATGGGTAAATATGTATCAAGTGAAAATGGAACACAAGCCATCACCTGTAACCGCACTACCGTAGGCGACTGGGAAAAATTTGACTGGGTACCAACTACCGATGGTAAAGTTACCTTCAGGGGTAATAACGGCAAATTCATTTCAAGCGAAAACGGCACACAAGCCATGACCTGTACCCGTGCAACAGCATCGGGCTGGGAGGCTTTTGGTGTAAATCAATAATTTTAAATGATATATTTAGCCTGCTCTTGTAATTAAGAGCAGGCTTCTGTTTTATAAACCTGCCAATGAAAAAACTTACCGGCTTTTGTCTTTTATGGCTGATGATAAGCGCTCGTGCTCTGTATGCTCAATCTGGTAATAACAAATTGCTGTTTAATATTACCGATGGCTATCAGCGCGAAAGCTTCCATTGGTCGATAGCAGGTAACAGCAACGGGCAAAACCCTAATGTTTTTTCGGAATTAAAATGGACAAAACTTAGTGGACAAAGTATTGCCGCATCCCTGCAATGGAAAGTATATCAAAAGTTTAGCATTTATGCTGATTATGCCCGGCAATTTATCACATTGGGTACAGCAAATGATTCGGATTACAGCGGTGATAACCGCACCGGCAATACTTATAACGAAACTTTTAATGCTGGCAAAGGCCATACACAAGGCTGGTCGTTAGGTATTGGATATCAATTAATTAATAACGATTGGCTTATTCTTATTCTTTACACCGGCTACAGCGATAACAGGCAATCGTTATATTTATATGATGATGCTAACCGCTTTCCAGGTTTAAATAGTAGTTACCAAACCAAATGGGAAGGTGCATTTATTAAGGCCATCACTTCGTTTAAACTAATTGAAAAACTAAAATTTAATACCGATATCACTTATAACCAGGTAAGTTATAATGCCCAGGGCAACTGGAACCTGATCACTACATTTCAGCATCCTGTTAGTTACCGCCACCATGCAAACGGCTATGGCTTAAATATGAATGGCGCATTAACTTACTCCATTAGCAAACTTATTGCTATACAAGCCGGCGGCGGGTACCTGCACTGGCAAACCGGTAATGGCACCGACGAGCTTTACCTCAACAGCGGCGAGGTTGATAAAACCCAGATGAATGGCGCATTCAGGAACGGGTTCAGGGTGTTTGGAGGGTTGATAGTTTCACTGTAGTGTTCTTCTTCGACTTCAGTTTCGCCACCGCTCGGCTCCTGCCGAGTGGTAACTATCTCAAGGCCTCTGGCCTTTATACGGCATACACCGGCCGGGAGGCCGGGCAATAACTGACACTCGGCTGGAGCCGAGCGTCGGCATGCGTTTTTTAAAAAAACATGTCATTCCGAGCGAAACGTGGCAACCGCACCTAAGCATAACCGCCCTGTATAGCATGCGATTGCTTCGTCGTTCCTCCTCGCAATGACATCTTTTTAGTATATATCTCACCACAAATCGTCATAAAATCATCACTCATTGAATTGATTATTACTTAGTTTAGATTGCTGTAAACCATCATTTAAACCCTTAATACCACTCCTGATGAAGATGAAACTTCTATGCACGCTTTTCCTTTGCTTTTCCGTATCGATTTTAGCGGCCCAAACGATAAAAAACTATCACATTAAATCGCCGGATGGCAAGATAGATTTGAGCGTAGCAACCGGCGATAAAATAACCTGGTCGGTGAAACACGACGACACGGAGATCATTACGCCGTCGGATGTATCTATGACGCTTCAGAGCGGCGAAGTTTTGGGAAAATCACCCAGGGTAAAAAATATAAAAACCACATCGGTTGATCAGTATTTCAATACCCCTATCTATAAAAAAGATAAAGTACACGATCAATACAATCAGCTCATTATCAATTTAAAAGGAGATTATTCACTGATATTCAGGGCTTATAATGATGGTGTGGCTTATCGCTTCAATACACAGAAAAAAGGCAATATCACCATTATGAATGAAGAAGCCAATTTCAACTTCAAGGATGATGATAAAGCGTATCTCCCCTTTGTAAATGATTACCGCAATAAAGATAAATGGACAACTTCGTTCGAAGCATTGTATAGCAAGCTTAAACTTTCGGAAGTAACAAAAGACAGCCTGGCGTTTTTACCGGTTTTGGTAAGTACCGGTAACGATAAAAAAGCAGCCATCCTGGAAGCAGATCTACAGGATTATCCCGGGATGTATTTAACCGGAAATGAGCAAAGTTTGCGGGGAGCTTTCGCAAAATATCCTACAGTTGAAACTACCGGCGGGTATGCCAATATGAATTATGTAGTTAACGGTCGCGCAGATTATATAGCCAAAACCAAAGGTACACGCAGTTTTCCGTGGCGGGTACTGATCATCAGCACAGATGATAAACAACTGGCTAACAGCGACATAGTACAAAAACTATCAGAACCATCACGCGTTAAAGATCTGTCATGGATAAAACCAGGTAAAGTAGCCTGGGACTGGTGGAACGATTGGAATATCACCCATGTTGATTTTAAAGCGGGCATCAACAACCCAACCTATAAATATTACATCGATTTTGCATCGGCCAATAAAGTAGAGTATGTGGTATTGGATGAAGGCTGGTCGAACATTGTTGATCTGAACCAAATCTCACCGGATATTAATCTGCAGGAATTAATTGACTACGCTAAACAGAAAAACGTGGGCCTTATTTTGTGGACAAGCTGGTACGCCCTCACCCGGCAAACGGATGCTGCAATGGCCAAATTTTCAAAAATGGGCATTAAAGGTTTCAAGATAGATTTTATCGATCGTGATGATCAAAAAATGGTATCATCGCTTTATGAAATAGCTCAAAAAGCAGCTGATAATCAATTAATTGTAGATTATCACGGTATGTATAAACCCAGCGGTATCCAGCGTACTTTTCCTAATATCCTTAATTTTGAGGGAGTTAAAGGATTGGAAAACGTAAAATGGGGTGTTAAAGATCATCCCGTTTACGACGTAAGTATCCCGTTTATCCGGATGCTTTCCGGTCCGATGGACTATACTCCCGGAGCTATGCGCAATGCCAGTAAAGCCAACTTTCGCCCTGTAAATGGTAACCCCATGAGCCAGGGAACACGCTGTCATCAGTTAGCCATGTATACCATTTTTGAAGCCCCGTTACAAATGATGGCCGATAACCCAACGGCCTATCAAAAAGAACAGGAAAGCACCGATTTTATAGCTGCTGTACCCACAACTTTTGATGAAACTGTTGCCCTGAACGGAAAAGTAGGCGAATACGTTTCCATCGCTCGTCGAAAAGGTTCCACGTGGCACATTGGCGCAATGACTAATTGGGATGCACGTGAATTAGCTATCGATCTCTACTTTTTAGGCGAAGGCACTTACAAAGCCGTAATTTTTGAAGATGGCATCAATGCCGACAGGAATGGTACTGATTATAAGCGAACTGTAGTTAATTTAACCTCAAAAGATAAACTGAATATTAAACTGGCTTCCGGAGGAGGTTGGGCAGCGAGATTGGAGAAAGTTAATTAATTTAATAATCTGATTTACAGTATATTAAATTAAAAAACCTGTCATTTCGATAGAGCAGGGATAGGTATTAGCGCCGGGGCGAAAGAGAAATCTTATACGCCATGCGAAGCGATCGCGCATGTAGTATAAGATTTCTCCTCACGGCCACCTCACAATATCCGCGCTTGTTCGTCGAAATGACATTAGTGTTTAATCAATTATTATCCTTCTGCTTATCAGCAGCTTCTTTAGCAGCTCTTTCCTTTTGTTTTTGGGCTTCTTTGGCTGCCTTTTCTTTATCCTCCTGAATCTGCTCCTTTGCTTTGCGGATGCTGTCCTGACGCTTTTGCTCCATTTTCTTTTTCTTGTTGAAGAAACCTCTCAGCAAAAAGTTATGCTGCGCAGCGGTAAGGTCCTCATTAAGGGTGTTGGTTGTACTGTGAACTGTTTTTATGGTAGTCTGGGCTTGCTTAACGGTGCCTTCCAGGTCGCGGGCCATTTTGTCGCTGTTCAAAAGGCGGCCTATACTTCCCTGCCCATTATTGATCTTGGCAACTATGCCGGTCAGGTTTTCGGTCAGCGATTCGGCGTTATCTGCCACACGGGTAAGTTTATTGATGATCCTGTCTACATCAACCGGGTTTATCGACCCTAACTTTCCGCCGTCTTCAATCTCCTCGTGGCTAACAATGCCCCCCGGTGCTATTACAACCAGCTTATCCCCCATTAAACCATCGCTGCCTATACTTAGCTTCGAATCCTTCTTGATAAACTTTTTAACGCTTTTATTCAGTGTAAGGTCAACCCGTACCGAACTATCGGTCACAATATTAATTGACTGTACCACACCCACATTGATACCCGCAAACCGCACATTATTGCCTACCTGTAAGCCGCTTACATTTTTAAACCGACCATAAACATGAAAGGTTGAATTGAACAGACTTTTTTGATTGCCTATTAAAAATATAGCTACCAACAGCACCGCTAACCCCAAAAAGGTAAACAGGCCTATTTTTATTTTTTGAGATGACGTAGTTTTCATGAAGGTTCGTTAAAAAAAGATCTAACCATTTCGTTATCCGATTTTTCGAGCTCTTTATAGGAGCCCTCGGCTATATATTCGCCATCATCCATTACCAGGATCCGGTCGGCCGTAATGCGGGCACATTCCATATCGTGGGTAATAATGACAGATGATATTTCATATTTGCGCTGCAGGCGATTAATAAGCTCACTAATTTCGCGGGATGTAATGGGATCAAGCCCTGTAGTAGGCTCATCGTACAGCATAATCTCGGGGTTAACTATCAGCGTACGGGCAAGACCTACCCTTTTTCGCATCCCTCCCGACAGATCAGAAGGCATTTTATCTATCGCGTCTAACAAACCAACGGCATCTAATACACCTTCCACCTTTTTATTAATCTCTTTTTGGTCTTTGAGTTTTAACACCCTCGTAAGCGGAAACTCCAGGTTATCACGGACTGTCATAGAATCATACAGCGCCCCTCCCTGAAAAAGGAAGCCTATCTTCATTCTTAACTGCTTCAGCTCGTCATCGTTCATGGCAGTTATATTCTCACCAAAAACTTCCAGCTCGCCGCCATCGGGTTGCAGCATACCAACCACGCACTGAATGGTCACAGATTTTCCCTGGCCCGATTTACCCAGCACCACAATGTTCTCGCCTTTCTTCAGGTCGAAAGTGATATTCTTAAGCACCTTCTTTTTACCAAAGGATTTTTTGATGCCTTTAGCATGGATCACCACCTCCTGCTTTTGTTCAGGTTCCTTTTTCTTAGGCTCGGTATGTTCGTCTGCTTTTTTCATCTCCTATTTATAAAATAACAAACTGGTGATCTGGACAGCTATCGCGTCAATAATGAAGATCCATAACGAGGCAGTCACTACGGCCGAATTAGCCGCAACACCTACGCTTTCGGTACCTTTATCGGAGTGATAGCCTTTGTAACACCCCACAAAGCCTACCGCAAAGCCAAAAAGCACAGTTTTAGCTACAGCGGGCAGCAGATCAGTAAAATCAAGCGAGGCTATACATTTATTGAAGTAAAGGGAGAAGCTAATACTATCGGTAAAATTTAACGCCAGAAAACCACCAAACAGGCCGATAGCATCGCCTATGATGGCTAATAATGGGATCATGAAACTGGTAGCCAATATCCGTGTAACCACCAGGTATTGCACTGGGTTAGCGCCAGATACTTCCATGGCGTCAATCTGTTCGGTAACCTTCATACTGCCCAGCTCAGCACCAATACTTGATGCTATTTTGCCAGCGCAGATAATGGCGGTAATAACCGGCCCTATTTCTCGCACAAGCGCTACCGAAAGTGTTTTGGGTAACATACTTTCGGCACCAAGTGTAATGAGTGACGGCCTGAGTTGCAAAATAAGCACCAGGCCCATGATGAAGGAGGTGATGCCTACCAGCATCATGGATCTGTAGCCTATTTCATAGCATTGCCTTACAAACTCCGACCATTCAAAGCCGCCGGCAAATATGTTGCGAAAAAACCGCGTGAAGAATACTACATAGTCGCCTATGCCTTCAAGCCATTTTCTCCATCCGCTTAGTTCCTGCTGTGCCTCCATCAGTGAATCTTAAATAATTGTTAACTACAACAAAGCAAGGCTCAATTGTTTTTGAACTTTCAGTAATATTCACTTTCTGGACTTAGGTAAATACTGATTACGACATTGGTACGTCAATGATCAGGAAACTGGAGGGCTCTTCGGTTATAATTGTAAGTGAACTTGTATCATAAACGCCCAGCGCATCTTTTTTGTTTAAAACCTGGTTGTTTATTTTAGCCTCTCCATCCAATACAAACACATAAGCACCGTTGCCTTCAGTTTTAATGTCATAGTTAATGGTTTGCCCGGCCTCAAACTCTCCCATTGAAAATGTAGCATCTTGGTTTATCCAGAGTGTGTTGTTACTTTTTTCGGGAGAGATCAGGGTGGTTAGCTCATTCAATTTAAACCTGTCTTTAAAACTCATCTGATCATAACGGGGCTGAATATTTCTTTCTTTAGGAAACAGCCAAATTTGCAGGGTATTGGCCGCTTCTTTATGCGAAGCATTATATTCGGAATGATAAACACCTGTCCCGGCCGACATCACCTGTACTTCGCCGGCGTTAACTACACCGGTATTACCCATACTATCTTTATGCTCCAGCCCTCCTTTTAACGGTATGGTGATAATCTCCATGTTATCATGGGGATGGCTGCCAAAACCACGACCGGCAGCAATAATATCATCATTTAATACGCGCAATGCGCCGAAATTCATTTTCTCCGGGTTGTAATAGGATGCAAAGCTGAATGAAAAGTTTGCTTTTAACCATCCTATATCGTTGTGTCCCCGTTCTGCTTCGGGATAAAATATTGTTTTCATGCTATTTAAAATACATGTTTAAACACACAATATTTATTCCACAATTTAATTATGCGTATTTTTGCGGAAAATCAATAAGTAATGGCAAAAAAAGCTGTGATTGCAGGCTCAAGCGGACTTATTGGCAGTCACCTCCTGCAAATTTTATTGGAACAAGCCTATTATGATGAAGTATTGATCCTGGTCAGAAAGAAACTTTCACTTCAGCATCATAAATTAACGCAGCTTGTTATCGACTTTGAACAGCCCGAAACATACCAAAAAGAGCTGACTGGCCATGCTTTGTTTTGTTGTTTAGGATCAACCAAAAAGAAAACACCCGATTTAACTATCTATCGCAAGATTGATCATGATTATCCGTTATTAATGGCGCGATTAGCTAAACAAAACGGTATTGAGCAATATCATTTAGTTTCATCAATAGGAGCCGATATAAACGGGGTTAATTTCTATACTAAAACCAAAGGTGAAACCGAGGCTGATATCAGCGCCGTAGGTGTACCTGCGGTACATATTTACAGGCCATCCTTTTTAGTGGGTGACAGGCAAGAAAGCAGGCCAATGGAAAAACTTGTCAATGGCTTAATGAAAGTGGTAAACCCACTGCTTTTTGGCAGCTGGAAAAAATACCGAAGCATAGCGGCATCTACGGTTGCTACGGCCATGTATCAACAATCAATAAAAAACGCGGCTGGTGTATTTATATACGAGTCGGATAACATAAAACAACTATCGTGAGTACTTATCTTTCTGCCGAGAACCTTGGCCATCAATTTCATGACAACTGGTTATTTAAAAATGTAACCATAGGTATTAATCGCGGCCGTAAGGTTGCTCTTGTAGGCGTTAATGGTGCTGGCAAATCAACCCTCTTAAAAATATTGGGTGGTACTATAAAACCTACTGAGGGCAAAGTAGTACAGGCCCGCGACCTTAATATGGGTTACCTGGAGCAGGATCCAAACTTCAAAAACGCGGTTACCATCAGCGATTATATTTTTCATGCCGATGATGTGCAGCAGCAGCTGATCCGCAGGTATGAGGAGTTGATGGAGAACGATCCTGAAAACACCAAAGCCATTGAAAAGGTAATGGAAGAGATGAGTGAGGTTGATGCCTGGGAATATGAGTACAAGATCAAAACCATTTTAGGCCGTTTAGATATCCATCATCTCAATCAGCACATTACTACCCTATCGGGCGGACAAAAGAAACGTTTGGCATTAGCCAAGCTGCTTATTGAAGATCCTGAAGTTTACATACTGGACGAGCCTACCAACCACCTGGATATTGATACTATTGAATGGTTGGAGAAATTATTAACCGAAGGAAACAAAACCATTTTGATGGTTACCCACGACAGGTATTTCCTGGATAATGTATGTAACGAGATATTGGAGATTGATCGTGGCAAAATTCAGCCTTATAACGGCAGCTACGGTTATTACCTCGAAAAGAAAGCCGAACGTGAAGCAGCAGATGAAGCAGCGTTTCAGAAAAACTCAAACCTATTAAGGAAAGAGCTGGAATGGATGCGCCGCCAGCCTCAGGCCCGTGGTACTAAATCAAAAGCACGTATTGATGCCTATTATGATCTGGAAGAAAAAACTAAGAACGGCGGTATCCGTGATAAGGTTGAATTGAGCGTTAAAACAGCACGCCAGGGCAACAAGATTATGGAGATGGACAACCTGTACAAGTCATTCAATGGTAATACCTACATCAATAACTTCAGCTATATATTTAAAAAAGGCGACAGAATAGGTTTAGCTGGTAAAAACGGTAGCGGTAAATCAACGCTTTTAAATATCATTACAGGCGCTTTACAGCCCGATAAAGGAACTGTAGTTAAGGGCGAAACAACTGTAATAGGTTATTTTCACCAGGCTGGCATTACTTTTAAGGATGATGAACGTGTTATTGATATTGTAAAGAACGTTGCCGAGTTCATTACCATGGCCGATGGTAAAACTATTTCGGCTTCTGCACTGCTTACCTTGTTCCTCTTCCCTCCTGCCAAGCAATATGGTTTTATATCAAAGCTAAGTGGTGGCGAAAAGAAACGTTTGCAGCTAATGAGCATCCTGATGAAGAACCCGAACTTCCTGATACTGGATGAGCCCACCAATGATTTGGATATTGACACCCTAAACGTACTGGAAGAGTTTTTAACCAATTACGGCGGTGTATTGATGATGGTATCGCACGATAGGTATTTATTGGATAAGCTAACTGATCAGCTATTCATCATGGAAGAAAAAGGCCATGTAAGAATCTTTAATGGCAACTATTCGTCATATCGTTTGGAATTGGAAGAAGCTAAACAACAAGCTAAGAAACCTGCCCCCTTAACTCAAACCACTGCGCCAGTAGCTAAAAAAAGCAAGTTAAGCTTTAAAGAAGCAAAGGAATTAGAAAATATTGAAGGCGAGATAAACACTATTGAAGCAAGCATAAACGATAAAACTGCACAACTTGATACAGTAGGCATTGATCCTAAAAAGCTTGATGAGATATTAAAGCAAATAGAGGTTTTAAACAAGCAACTGGACGATAAAAGCGCTCGTTGGATGGAATTAACCGAGTTAAACGAAGGATAATGAAAACTTCAGATATCATAGCTACAACGGGTGTAATCATCCTTTTGATTGCATTCTTATTGAATTTAGCCGGTAAATTATCGGCTCAGAGCAAGCTGTACAGCTTAATGAATTTTATAGGAGCCGGTACCTGCGGCTATGCTTCGTACATGATAAGCTTCTACCCTTTTGTGGTTTTAGAAAGCATTTGGGCAATTGTAGCTTTAATATCATTATTCAGGGTTCCACGTGGAACATCTGCTTAGATGAGGTAATTTTGTAGTTTAAATATGAAGCAACAAGCCTCGTGCTTACAGTCTTCATTCAGAAATCTTATATATAAAACATAACAAAACGTTCCACGTGGAACGTTTTTCAAAGTCAAAAGTTTAAAGCCTCAAGTCGAATTAAAATCAGACTTACGGCTCCGAACTACCGACTTAAGACTTAAAAAAGCAACGTTCCACGTGGAACAAGGAGGATAAAATGTTTAGGAAATATAATGTAATTGTAGTTGGTGCCGGGCATGCGGGCTGTGAAGCTGCCGCTGCTGCTGCCAACTTAGGTTCATCAGTTTTACTGATAACCATGAATATGGGTACTCTTGCTCAGATGAGCTGCAACCCTGCTATGGGCGGTGTAGCCAAAGGACAGATAGTACGTGAAATAGATGCGTTGGGAGGATATTCGGGCATTATAACTGATAAAACATCTATCCAATTCAGGATGCTTAACCAGTCAAAAGGCCCTGCAATGTGGAGCCCACGTGCTCAAAGCGACCGCATGAGGTTTGCAGAAGAGTGGCGTTTATCCTTAGAGCGTACTCCGAATGTCGACTTTTGGCAGGATACTGTGACCTCACTACTGGTAAAAAACAATACTGTTTGTGGTGTACGTACTTCTATAGGCATCGAAATTGAAGCGGATGCTGTAGTATTAACCAACGGAACCTTCCTGAATGGTGTGATCCATATCGGCGAAAAAAAGTTTGGTGGAGGTCGTACAGGTGAAAAAGCAGCCACTGGTTTAACCGAGCAATTGGTGGAGTTAGGCTTTGAAGCCGGCCGTATGAAAACCGGTACCCCACCCCGTGTAGATGGCCGCAGTTTAAACTATAGCCTGATGGAAGAGCAATGGGGCGATCCTGTGAGAGGTAAATTTTCGTTCACCGATGTACCTTTTATAGAAGAGCAACGCTGCTGCTGGATTACCTATACTAACACTGATGTACACGAAACTTTGAAAGAAGGTTTCGAAAAATCGCCAATGTTTACCGGTAGAATTAAAGGTTTAGGTCCGCGCTATTGTCCTTCAATTGAAGACAAGATCAACCGCTTTGCTGAGCGTGACCGCCATCAAATTTTTGTTGAACCGGAAGGATTGAATACAGTTGAGATCTATGTAAATGGTTTCTCTACCTCCTTACCTGAAGACGTACAATACAAAGCACTCACTAAAATCCCGGGATTTGAAAATGCGAAAATGTTCAGGCCAGGCTACGCTATCGAGTACGATTTCTTCCCTCCTACACAATTAGGCTTAACGCTGGAGACTAAACAAATCAGCAACCTGTACTTTGCCGGGCAGATCAACGGTACTACCGGCTATGAAGAAGCAGCATCACAAGGCTTCATTGCAGGTATCAACGCGCACCAAAAAATCAATGATAAACATGAGTTGATTTTGAAAAGATCTGAATCATACATTGGTGTTTTAATAGATGACCTGGTAACCAAGGGTACTGAAGAGCCTTACCGCATGTTCACTTCAAGAGCCGAGCACCGCTTGTTATTACGCCAGGATAATGCTGATATCAGGCTCTCTCCTATGGGTCATGAGTTAGGCCTGATTAGTGATGAACGTTTGGAAAAGGTAAACCAAAAAGTAAAAAACTCCGACGACATTGTAGCTTATACCAAAAGCAAGTCAATCGATCCTTCAACGGTAAATGGCCTGTTAGAAGAATTAGGCACCAGCGCGCTTACACAAAGTAATAAGCTATTTAATTTATTGAGCCGCCCACAGGTTACTTTTGATGATCTTAAAAAAGCAGACACTCCTTTGGCAGAACTACTCTCGGCCTATGATAAAGAAACTATTGAGCAGGCTGAAATAAAAATCAAATATGAGAGTTATTTCATCAAAGAGATGGAGATTGTAGACAAGATGAAAAAAATGGAAGACCGTGAGATCAATCCAAATTTTGATTACCACACTTTGGTGTCATTATCAAAAGAGGCCCGTGAAAAATTGATGCGGATAAAACCACGCACTTTAGGACAGGCATCACGCATTTCCGGCGTTTCACCATCCGATATCTCTGTTTTAATGGTTCACGTATCAAGATAACACGTAAATAACTGATAATTAATCAATTATAAAATATCCTTTAAAATCGATTATTTTTAATTTTTAATAGTACTTGTTATAAAAACATAAAAATCGCTTATATCGCCTAAAAACCATGTTAAATACAAAATCGGCCATTTTTTACAAAAATTCGTTACTGATTTTTATCGTTTTATTCATTTTTGGATGCGCGGCCCAACAACCACCGCAGGGAGGGCCGCGCGACCAGACTCCGCCCAAATTAGTGAAGGCAATTCCCGGAAATAAAACCAGGAATTTTAATGCCAAACAAATCGACCTGGAATTTGATGAGTTTATCAAACTCACCAACGCTTACCAGGAGATCAGCATGAGCCCGGCTATGGAGAAGCAACCCGAGTACTCATCCAACAAAAGAAAATTAAAAATTGAGTTTAAGGACACCCTTCTGAAAAACACAACTTACGTTATCAATTTTGGAAAGGCCATACAAGATGTGAACGAAAGTAATATCCTGAAAAATTTTACTTACGTTTTTTCGACAGGCAGTCATATCGACTCGTTGAGCATTAGCGGTTCTGTCACCAACACACTCACCCAGGAAAAAGAGAAAGACGTACTGGTATTTATTTTCCCCGTGAAACAGGATACACTCTTCGGAAAAAAGAAGCCATCCATTTTCGCACTTACGGATTCATCAGGAAATTTTGCTTTGAATAATTTACGCGAAGACGACTACCGTATTTACGCCTTAAAAGAAGCAAGCCCGGATAAAATATTCAACCGCGATGATGAGTTGATAGCTTTCCTTAAAAAACCGATTCATCTTAAAGCCGATACTTCAAACATTCAGTTAAACCTGTTTAAGCAGGATCCCGAAAAATTCAGGGTATCAGAAAAGCGTTTTGATACCGACGGAAAATTACTGTTGGTTTTCAATAAAGGTTTAACGCAGCCGGCCCTCAAGATCCTCTACCCTTCTGATGTAGACAGCCGGAAGCAAGTATCATTTTCCCGTACCAAGGATACCGCATCTGTTTATCTGCGCAACATGAACTTTGATTCGTTAAGGGTAGCCATATTTGATAAGAGCAAAGCGATAGATACCATTTACCAGTTAAAGCGTAAAAACGAAAGCTTTACACGCACTTTAACGGCAAGTTACAATATTGGTAACGATAGCAAACTAAAACCCGGCAGCAACCTGGTTGTTACCGCAAGCATCCCAATTGAAAACTTTGATCAATCGCAAATTACTTTAAATGAGGATTCGGTTGCCACAAGCGATTATACCATCCAAAAAGATACCGGAAATTATAAACTCCTTAACATAAAATACAGGTGGCGTGAAGCAAGTAAATACGAGTTGATCATTAACGATGGCGCTCTAACCGATATTTATGGCGATAGGAACAAACGCTTATCCAAAAAATTCCAGATCAATAAGCTCGACAACTATAGCCAGCTTACGGTAAAGCTAACCGTTCCTGATACAGCTAAAGCATATGTCGTTGAGCTTTTAAGCGAAGACAAAAAGCTTATTCAAAGTGATGCCATTACTAAAAGTACCTCGCTGGTTTATAAGGGTATTTTGGCAGCCAAATACTACGTCAGGATCATTTATGATGAAAACAAAAACGGTAAATGGGATAGCGGTAATGTGCGGCTAAAACGGCAACCCGAAAATATCTGGTTAAACGAAAAACTCATCACCCTTCGGCCAAACTGGGAAGCTGAAGAAACAGTCACTATTCCAAAAGAAAAACTTACTCCTTAAACCAACCGGAGTACATGATATAATTTTGAGGCAGTTGCTTCAACATAGCCCTTTGCTCATCAGTAAGGGGCTTTATTTTTTTTGCAGGAATACCGGCATATAAATACCCTGATTCGCAGACGGTATTTTCCAATACCACAGCGCCTGCAGCAATGATCACAAACTCGTTTACAACCGCGTGATCCATCACAATTGCCGCCATACCTATCAAAGTATGGTCGTGCAAAGTGCAGCCGTGTACAAGCGCGTTATGCCCAATAGAAACACTGTTACCTATGTTGGTTGGCGCTTTTAAATAGGTAGCATGGATCACCGCGCCATCCTGAATATTAGTATTATTACCAATTTTAATATAGTGCACATCGCCACGGATCACGGCATTAAACCATACCGAACAATTATCACCCATCACCACATCCCCTACTATAGTACAGTTTTCGGCAATAAAACAATCATTACCCCAAACAGGGCTTTTATCCTTCACAGGCAAAATAACAGGCATAGATTAATTATTAAATAGTAATTTAAAAATCCGAAATCTAAATTCCGAAATCCGAAATTTTAGTTATGTTTGAATATAAAATAAGCGAAAATAGCTCAGTCGGTAGAGCGTCAGTTTCCCAAACTGAAGGCCGCGGGTTCGAATCCCGTTTTTCGCTCACTCACAAAATTTTCCTTAAACAATCGTCATTGCGAGGTACGAAGCAATCCCAAACTATACAGAGGAACTTGCTTAGCTACTCTGCTTATTGGGGATTGCTTCGTACCTCGCAATGACGTAGTGTATAATACTATTTTAAAACACCGTATCCTGTACCTTATCAGCATGTTCAGGATAATCAGTAGTGTAGTGTAACCCCCTACTCTCCTTACGTAGCATAGCCGATTTTACTACAATAAATGAAACCTGTATCAGATTGCGCAGCTCGCAAAGTTTTACAGAAAGCTTTGTTTTTTTATAGAAATCTTCAGTCTCTTCATATAATAATTTCAACCTGCGCAAGGCCCTATCCAGCCTGAAATCAGACCGAACAATACCCACATAGTCATTCATTAACTTCTGCATTTCGCGCACGTTGTGGGTCACCAGGATATCTTCATTTGACAGCTGAACACCTTTCTCATCCCAGTCAGGAATATTATCCGGGATCACATTATTTTCAAATTGTTTGATGGCATCTTCATAAATGCGATGCGCAAAAACCAGCGCCTCCAGTAACGAATTTGAAGCTAAACGATTTGCTCCATGCAGACCTGTTGACGAACATTCGCCGCAGGCATATAATCTTAATATAGATGACTGGCCAACATGATCAACCATGATACCGCCACACATATAATGACAGGCCGGCGCAACCGGGATCATATCTTTAGTCATATCGATACCAATTTCCAGGCATTTAGCATAAATATTAGGGAAATGGTTCAGGATATCTTTCTTGCTGCGGTGCCTAACATCTAAATAAACAAAATCCTCGCCCGATTTTTTTATCTCGGCATCGATAGCCCTTGCCGTAATATCGCGGGGCGCTAATGATTTACGCTCATCATACTCGTGCATAAATTCTTCACCATTGGTACGTTTTAATACACCACCAAAACCACGTACAGCTTCAGATATCAAGAATGATGGATATTCGCCAGGATTATATAAGGCTGTAGGGTGGAATTGCATGAACTCCATATTACGTACTTTACCTTTTGCACGATAAACCATAGCGATGCCGTCACCGGTAGCAATGGTTGGGTTGGTAGTAACCGCATAAATATGCCCTGCCCCACCTGCAGCCATTACGGTAACCTTCGAAAGGATCTTTTCAACAATCTTGGTCTCTGTATTAAAGGCATAAATCCCGAAGCAGGTAATATCGGTACTTGATTTACCCACCAGCTCACCTAAATGGTGCTGTGTGATCAGGTCGACAGCAAAATAATGCGTAAGTATCTCAATATTAGGGTTTTTATGAATTTCCTCTAAAAGCGAACGTTCTATCTCCCAGCCAGTTACATCTTTATAATGTAATACACGAAACTCGGAATGCCCACCCTCTTTGGCCAGGTCATAAACACCTTCATTAGTCTTGTCGAAATTGGTTCCGTAATCAATTATTTCATTGATACGCGCCGGACCTTCTTTAACAACGGCTTCAACAACTTCACGGTCGCAAAGGCCATCTCCACTTATTAAGGTGTCCTGGATATGTTTTTCAAAAGAATCCTCTTTTTTATCCACAACCACCGCAACGCCTCCCTGGGCATATTTGGTGTTGGATTCATCTTCGTTAGATTTTGTAACTATCAGAACCTTACCATGCTTCGCGGCTTTGAGCGCAAAACTTAATCCGGCAATTCCTGAACCCACTACAAGGAAATCAACAGTTCGGGTCATGTTTTATATGAAATGTGTGTAAAAGTAGTACTAATGTTAATAACAGCTGTAAAACCTGTTAAGTTTATGTAAACAAAAAGTGAAAAATAGTTTACAGTGTGTATAACTCCCTTTCTCAGGTCGAATATCAATATTTTTTGATCGACTTTTCCGACACTTTAGTCATAAAGCTAACATTTTGTCAACCCTGAAAATATTAACATAAAACTTTTTCAAATAAAAATTGATTGTCACAGATATCTAAAAATCAGCATACTTTTTGGTGGAAAAATGTTTATAAGTGTTAATAAATTGTGAAAACTAACTTTTAAAACAAAAATTACTCCGACTTTTGCACATTACCAACACCCCAATAAACAATAAGTCTTTTTATATTAAAAATTAGTTGTTATTAATTGAATTGTGGAAATGAATACCTTCGAAGAAATAAATCTGAAAGGATACGTGGATGAAGAAATTGATCCGACGCTTGATCTTTTCGCGGAAATTGAAAAATTAAAAAAGCAAAAAAATGCGGTGATCCTGGCGCACTATTACCAGGACGGTGATATACAGGATATTGCCGATTACATAGGCGATAGTTTGGGATTATCCCAGCAAGCAGCCAAAACGGATGCCGACATCATTGTTTTTGCAGGTGTACATTTCATGGCCGAAACTGCCAAGATCCTGTCGCCAACAAAGAAGGTTTTGCTGCCGGATATGAAGGCAGGTTGTTCATTAGCAGATAGTTGCCCTCCTCACTTGTTTAAAAAGTTTAAGGAAAACTATCCCGATCACCTGGTGATCACGTATGTAAACTGTACGGCCGAACTGAAAGCTTTAACTGACATTGTTTGTACATCAAGCAATGCAGTACAGATTGTGGAGAGCTTACCGAAGGATCAGAAGATCATTTTCGGTCCTGATAAAAACCTTGGCGCGTATGTAGCCAAGAAAACCGGTCGCGACCTGGTATTGTGGAACGGTGCCTGTATGGTGCATGAGATATTTTCGAGAGAAAAAATCACTAAGCTGAAAGAAAGGCATCCTGGAGCAAAACTGCTGGCGCACCCTGAGTGCGAGGATGTTATCCTGGAAATGGCCGATTATGTTGGTTCAACAACTGGTATTTTGAAATATGCCGGCAGCCGGCAGGATAAGGAATTTATAGTAGCCACAGAATCGGGTATTTTACACCAGATGCAGAAGGAAAATCCGGATAAAATATTTATTCCGGCGCCACCAAATAACAACTGCGCATGTAACGATTGTCCGCATATGAAGCGTAACACATTGGAAAAATTATACCTGTGTTTGAAAAATGAAACGCCTGAGGTAACTGTACCAGAGCATATCATTGAAAAAGCGGTAAAACCAATAGAGCGCATGCTTGAAATTTCGGCCCAGCTGGGATTGTAGAAGAATAAAGACTTACGAAGTTTTTAAAACTTCATAAGTCTGAAAATATAGAGGTTGATTTTACTGATTTTTTGTTGGTGAGATGGCCTCTTGGTAAAACTTATAAACCGGGTAATTGTGGAAAACCCGGAGGCATAAAAATGAAGGTATTTTTACTGGAAAAGTGCCTTCAGGCCGGTAAAAAGGCTAAAAATCGTAAAAAAATTTTCCGCCAAAGGCGGATATAATGTAGACAGGTTGCGGCCCGGAAAATTGGGTTATCCACATTATTGTTAAAAAGTATAAGGTGGGGATAAGCTGCAAAGAGAGATAGGCGTCGATATATTTGTAGCCCAATTTCGGGTAATTGGATGCCTGAAGCTTGAAGTAGCCTAAAAATCCAAAAAATTTTTCCCGCCTTCGGCGGATGGAGTAAACCGGGTTGCGGCCCAAAATGTAATGAATTAAAAATTTAAAAGTTTTTCCGCATTCGGCGGTGAAATTTAAAGGGTTAAATATGTTTGAAAATCAGGATAGAACCAATTTAGAGGAGCTTGGCGAATTTGGCCTTATCGGTCATCTCACCAAAAATATCAAGCTCACCAACGAAAGCTCAAAAAAGGGCGTTGGCGATGATGCCGCTGTGCTTGATTTTGCCGGCAAAAAAGTGCTGGTAAGTACCGATATGTTGTTGGAAGGGATCCATTTTGATTTGGCCTACACGCCGCTTAAACATTTGGGTTACAAAGCAATACAAGTAAACCTGAGTGATATTTATGCGATGAATGGCATAGCGTCGCAGGTTACTGTATCTATCGGCATGTCGAGTAAATTTCCGCTCGAAGCCATTGAGGAGCTTTACCAGGGGATTTATATCGCCTGTGAAAAATATAATGTGGATTTGATAGGTGGTGATACTACCGCTTCAAAACAAGGATTGGTTATCAGCGTAACTTCAATTGGCTATGCCGATGAAGCTGATATCGTGTACCGTAACGGTGCCGAAGAAGGTGATTTGATTTGTGTATCCGGAGATTTGGGTGGTGCTTATACCGGTTTACAACTGTTGGAGCGTGAAAAATTGGTTTACCTGGAAAATCCTAATATTCAGCCAGATCTGGAAGGTAAGGATTACATTGTTGAACGTCAGCTCAAACCTGAAGCCCGCCGTGATGTGGTTGAATTATTGAAAAGTATTGAGGTAAAGCCAACTGCAATGATCGATGTATCAGACGGTTTGGCTTCCGAATTATTGCACATCTGCAAGCAAAGCAATAAGGGTTGTAACCTGTACGAGGAAAAAATACCGCTTGATCCGATGACTTTTGAAACGGCCCGCGAATTTAACCTCGATCCTACTATTTGCGCTTTAAGCGGCGGTGAGGATTATGAATTATTGTTCACCGTGAAGCAGGCCGATTACGATAAGATCAAATTTAAAATGGATATCAGTATCATCGGGTATATCACCGAACCATCGGCCGGTTGTAACCTGATCACCAAAAGTGGTACCGTTCATGAATTGAAAGCCCAGGGTTGGAACGCGTTTAAAAAAGCAGAGTAATGTTACAGGGAGCATTTGATAAATTTTACCTCAACAACCATCCGGATGGGAAACCACCGGTGATATTTGTAAAGGGAATTTTATTGCTTTACCTGGGTTTACTGATCCAAACGCTTAACAATTACCTGGATGGTTTTAATTTTTCGGCCATCCTGTTTGTATTTTTTGCCGTTGGCTTCCTGGTTTTTGTAACCGGCGAAGGGAAAAAATGGGCAAGGATCATCCTCTCTATTTTAATATTGCTGAATGTGTTTTTCCTGGGATCATCGCTGTTGTATAGTTTTGGGATTTTGCATGATAGCGGCGTTCCAAAAAAGGCTGTCCAAATGCCGGTTTACCTCATCGTTTTAACCTTTGCCGAGATTATTGTTGAGCTATGGGGATGGGCCCTGATGTTTACCAAACAGGCAGATTGGTGGTTTGAACGGAAGAATAATTAAAAAAAGAAAATTTAGCAACCGCTCGGCTCCGAAATCTTTTATGTCATTGCGAGCGAAGCGTGGCAATCGCACGGAAGTAGAGCCGCTCTGTATAGCATGCGATTGCTTCGTACCTCGCAATGACATGGTTTTTATGTGGCAATTTTATTACTTATTTACTCTTCACCAATAAACTTTTGATCTATTTGCTTATCCGCTTTTGCGCCAAGTTTTTTGATCTTTTCGGCAGTAGTAGTAAGGTTGCCCCTACCCTCCGATAACTTATTGACAGCATTATTATAGGCGGATTGTGTTTGGTTAATATTTTTACCGATGCTGTCCATATCACTTAAAAAGCCGACAAATTTATCGTACATATCACCACTCAAGCGGGCTATTTCCAGTACATTACGGTTTTGGCGTTCCTGTTTCCACATGCTGGCAATGGTACGCAGCGTTGCCAATAATGTCGACGGACTAACGATAACCACTTTTCTGTCCCATGCATAGTTAAATAACTCGCCATCCAGTTGCACAGCTATACTGAAAGAGGACTCTATCGGCACAAAAAGCAACACAAAATCAGGGGAATTGATCTTATACAAATCGTGATATTTTTTGGCAGAAAGGCCGGCCACATGGCCTCGAATGGATTCAACATGAGCCTTTGAGAAGAGTTTTCGGTCGTCCTCGGTATCGGCATTAACCAGTTTTTCATAGGCTATGAGCGATACTTTGGAGTCGATGATCAGGTGCTTATCATCCGGTAAATCGATGATGACATCGGGTTGATATCTTGTACCATCGGTAGCCTGCATAGCGGCCTGAATCCGGTATTCCTGATCTTTAACCAGGCCTGAGCGCTCCAGGATCCGCTCCAGGATCATCTCGCCCCAATTGCCTTGCTTTTTGTTATCGCCTTTGAGTGCTTTGGTTAGGTTTTGAGCCTCATCGCTGATCTGTTTATTCAGGTCCATCAGCTGGGTGATCACGCCTTTAAGCGTGTTTCGTTCCGCGGCTTCCATGTTATAAACCTTCTCTACCTTATCCTCAAAAGCCTTCAGGTTTTCCTTTAAGGGGTTAAGAATAACATCCAAATTACTACGGTTGATATCAGTAAATTCTTTCGATTTTTCTTTAAGCAGCTTTTCGGCCACATTTTCAAATTCCCGCTGAAATTGCGTACGGATCTGCTCTATTTCTGCTTTTTGCTCCTGCAGTTTTTCCTGCTGCGATTTATAATAGGCCCGGGCACTTTCTAAGGATTGATTGGCCTGGGCCAGCTGGGTACGCTCGTATAAAAGTTCGTCAATCAGGCGGTTCTTTTCCTCCTTTAAAAAGTTAGTAATGCTTTCTTTTTCAGCAGCTAAGCCGTTAGATTTTTCTTCGGCTTTGGCCAATGAAATTTTAAGCTGATCATGATCATAACGAAGTTTACTCAACTCTTCGGCAGAGATCAGCTCAACCGCTTTTGGCTTTTTCAGGAATAAAAAAACAGCAATCAGCAGGATGATCAGGGATACAATTACTAATATAATACCAGTCATTTATTTGATAAAAATATTAGCAAATTAAAGTATTAAATTTAATAAATGCTAATAAATTAATGCACCGGATGCACAGCCGAATCTGTATCCGCGCCAAGTGTTGTAGTATCGGATGAATTGGGTGTAGACGCGCTATTTCCCGGTGTTGCTGTTTTGCTTGAATCGGCGGGGCCTCCGCTGCCTTTCGCCGCGCTGCTATCGTTTGTACGGTTAGGGCTTTTATCGTTGCTGTGGCAGGCTGTAAAGGCTATTGTGGCAGTGATTAAAAAAAGAAAAACGAATTTTTTCATGGGTGACGCTTACGGTTTAACGGTTATTAAATAGTTCAGTTTTGTTATCGTAATTAAAGCAAATTTTGTTGACTGGTATAAATTAAGCATATTCACAAATAAAAACCAATTATGAAGCAACTGATTTACGGGCTACTAATAAGCGTGCTATTTGTATCATGCTCAAAAAAGAGCACGGATCAACCACCGCAGCCACATACTATAAAAGTTACAGTAAGTGGATCGGATGCTTTTAGCGTTTCATTATCTGTATACAAAACAACGGATAGCAGCCCCCAGGTTGTCGATACAAAAGCTGTGGCACAGGGATCTTCATATAGTTACACTACTACATTGAACCAAAATGATGAAGTGACATTAGTTGTTGCCTCTGATGTTTCCAATACGGTAACCTACAAAATTTCTGATAACGATAAGATTGTGGTACAGGATACCGGCAGGGAAATAGTTACCCATAGCTCCGTTTCGGTTAGCTATGATATCCCTTAAACGCTAATTATTGAGCCTTTTCTACCCGTAAACCCACATCGCTGATCTCATGCAGCGGGTTATCGCGCATGTTTTGCTCTATCTGGAACCGGTAAATGCCCTTAGCAGGGAAATGATAGTTTTTGCGCAAAAGTACCTGGTAGCTATATAAATTACCCGATCCTTTGCCCAGCCACTCGCCATCGGGGTTGGCCAATTTTACTTCAAAACGGGTAGTTTGTGTTTTTTTATCAGGCGTGATCTGGTAAACTAGCACGAATATATTGGAGTACTTGTAGTTGCCTGTTACCCGCAAATTGAGGTATTGGTTATAGGCTGCTTTTTCGTCATTAATTTTAACATCAAAATTTACGCGGTTAACGTACGACCAGTTGTGGTCGGCAATTTCGGTGTTGGTATCAATGATACTGTTAGGATCGGTACAAGACCCGGCAAACATCGTTATCAGTAACAATGCTGCCGGGTAAATAATATTTAAAGCCCGTTTCATTCAGGTTTTGCCTGTTGATTGTTGTTGTTATTATTCCGGTTTGGGCGGTTTGGCCTGCGGCGCCTGTTATTATTACCGCTGCCCTCACCTTGTGGTTTTCCCTCACCTTGCGGAGGTCTTGGTTCTCCTTGTGGCCTTCCTTCTTTTTGTGGTTTAGCCTCACCCTGTGGTTTTCCTTCTCCTTGCGGTTTATTTTGCTGAGGAGGACGGTTTCCCTGTGGTTTGTTGTTTTGTTGCTGGCGATTTCCCTCAGGACGTTGCTGTTGTTGCGCCGGTTTTTCCTGCAGATTGCCTGAACCCTGCTGATGCTGTTGCGGGCGTGGTTGCTGCTGATTGGCGGGTTTTCCTTCTGCTGCTTGTGCCTGACCTCCGGGTTTTTGGTTTTTATTGCGGTTTTTGTTCTTCTTTTTATTGTTATTGCGGCGCTCATCCAAACGGGTAAGACTATCCTGACCAACAACGTTTTCGTAATCAAGTACTTTTGCCGGTGCAGCTTCAACCACAACAATTTCGCCCAGATCTTCAGGGATCACACCGTCCTTATTTTGCTGTTGGATCTCTTTAACCTTTTTTATCGGTAACGGCACCCATGATTCTTCACCCGGATAGCTAAACCACATCATCCGTTTAAAGATGTCGGTTTTTTGCAGACGGGCATCACCTTTTTGGGTTCTGAGTATGTTTACATTATCTGGGATGTGTTTTAATGCATCCATGTAAGTATCCAGCTCGTAATTAAGGCAGCATTTTAACTTGCCGCACTGGCCTGCCAGCTTCAGGGTATTTAATGAAAGATTTTGATAGCGGGCGGCCGAAGTTGATACCGTTTTAAAGTCGGTAAGCCAGGTTGAGCAGCACAGTTCGCGGCCACATGAGCCGATACCGCCCAGGCGGCTTGCTTCCTGCCTCATACCTATCTGCCTCATCTCGATACGGATGCGGAAAGTTTCGGCCATTTTTTTGATCAGTTCCCTAAAATCAACACGGCCTTCGGCTGTATAATAAAATGTTGCCTTGGTTTTGTCGCCCTGGTAATCAACGTCGCTTAGCTTCATGCTCAGGTTAAGGTCAAGTGCCAGCTTGCGCGATTTGTGCATGGTTTCCCATTCCATATCTTTGGCGGCTTTCCATTTGTCAACATCAGCAACAGTAGCTTTACGGTAGATTTTTTTTACTACATCTGCTTCCTTTACATGGCGTTTTACCATTTGCATGCGCACCAGTTCGCCGGTAAGCGAAACGTGGCCTATATCATAACCGCCGGTAGTAGCTTCAACAGCAACCAGCTCGCCTGATTCGAGGTATATATTATCGTTGTTTAAATAAAACTCCTTACGCGAGCCTTTAAACTTAACTTCAATTACCTGGAAAGGCTTATAGTTAGTTGGCATATCCATGTGGGATAGCCAATCGTAAACATCTAATTTGCTGCAACCATTAGTAAGGCAACTGCCGTTACTTTTGCAGCCCGCAGGCGTACATCCGCCACCTGTTGAGCAACTTCCACATCCCATAATTAACTTGGCATATATTGATTCCCCGCAGGGACATTTTTATTAATTAGTATTTTAATAATTTGTAAAGATACATCTAAAAATAAGATTTTAGGATTAGCGTTTCGCTCCACGTGATAATGGGCTTTTTCCAGCTCATCAATAATCATTTGCGATTTGCCAATACTCAGCACATTACTCATTTTTTGAGCGGTATCCAACTCTCTCGCAGGTAAATGTACCAGGCTGCCTGCTCCTGCAATCAGCAAACAACACTCGCGGATAAAGCTGGTGCCGTAACGCAAAAAATTCTTTTGGTTTTCACGCCCCATTTTGGCAAACTGCTCAACAAAGGCCATCACCTCGATGCCCTTATTGCCAAAGCAATAACGCAACCATTGTACAAACAGCTCATGATAGCTTTTGTTGTCTTGCTGCAGCATGGCCAATGCTTCGGTCATGTTACCATTGCTCAGGTAGGCTATTTCGGCAGCGGCCTCTTCGGTTTGGTGATGGGCACTTATTAAATGTTCTTTAATTTCATCGTACTCGAGCGATGGTATTTTAACCAGCTGCGTACGTGATAATATGGTATTCAGGATCTGATCCTGGTTTTGGGCAACTAATAAAAACAGGGTGTTTGGTTGCGGTTCTTCAATAATTTTAAGCAGCGAGTTGCCCTCCTTATCCAGGTACTCTGGCAGCCAAAGGATCAGGATCTTGTATTCCGATTCAAATGGTTTAAAGCTTAATTTCTTGATGATCTGGTGGCATTCGGCAATGTTGATGTTGGCCTGTTTGTTTTCGGCATCCAAATATCCGCGCCAGATATCCAGGCTTAAATAAGGGTTGGTGGTTAAAGCTCCGCGCCATTGCTCAATAAAAGTAAGCGCCGTATCATCCTTATGTTTAGCGAAGAACGGGTACGAAAAATGCAGATCGGGATGCATAAGTTTTTGATACTTTCTGCATGAAGAGCATACACCGCATGAATCTGCGGGCTGTTTATCTTCGCAGGAGAGGTATTGGGCATAGGCAACAGCAAGCGCCAGGCTGCCCGAACCTTCGGGGCCTAAAAATAATTGCGCGTGGCTTACCCGGTTCTCGCTCAGCGTGTTAAGCAAACGTTGCTTAATTGCTTCCTGTCCTACTATTTCTTTAAACTGCATTTGGTGCAAAATAGTAATTAGATATGAGATTTTAGATGTGAGATATGAGAGGGATATATTTTTTGAAAAAGATATGAGATTTTAGATGTGAGATATGAGACGGGTTGCAGGGCTGTTTACAATCTTTACCGATAGCGCTTCTCGCAAGATTCATATTACTTCTACTATCTTTACCGGATGAAATCTCACTTCTCATATCTCACGTCTAAAATCTAAGAACTAAATGAGAGTAATGGCATTTGATTATGGCACCAAGCGCATCGGCATAGCGGTTACCGACCCCCTGCAGATCATCGCGACAGGCCTTGATAATATCCACCCCAACAGTATCATCGAGTTTTTAAAAAAATATCTTCAAACCGAACAGGTAGAGCGTTTTATTGTGGGCGAACCCAAGCAGATGGACAATACCCCCTCACAATCGGCCGTGCATGTAAAAGGGTTTGTGAACCTGTTAAAGAAAACTTTCCCGGAAATGCCTATCGAAATGGTTGATGAACGTTTTACTTCCAAAATGGCCTCGGCAACTATCGCACAAAGCGGCATGAACAAAAAGAACCGTCAAAACAAGGAGCTGGTAGATACCATATCGGCCGTGATTTTACTGCAAAGCTGGATGGGGACAAGGTTCTGAACCATGATTTGCTTGATTACAGGATTTTTTGACAGACTGTAATTTATAAAGCTATTTTCCGTTACTATAGCCTTTAATCAACCTTAAAAAACAAGCCTCAAATGAGCTTTACTAAAACTTATACTGTAAAAGAAGAACATATTGATGTTCAAAATATCATGGATGGGTTATACTATCCTTTTTATATGGAATGGTGCCGCCATGATTTTATTCGTGAAGTACTTGGCTTTGATTTTGAAGAACAGGCACATTTGGGTGTGAATATGGTACTGTCGGAATATTCAATAAAATTTGTACGCTCGTTAAAAAGCGGAGATGAGTTTACCGTAAGTTGCGATTTGTACGGCGATGCCAAAGGCCTGCCCCGTTTACATTTTAAACAAACTATTACCTGCCGCGGCAAAGTGATGACCACCGGCGTATTTACCGGCACATGTATCTCGGCCGGCGGAAGGCCTTATTTGCCAGAGATAATTTTGGAGCAGGTAGCTAGTATGCCGACTCTGGAACCCTGATTTACTTGATTTAAGGATTTCCTGATAGATGTATTTAGATAATCGGGGATTATTTCTATGCGGGTTAAATTGTAAACTTTTTGATCTGAAGATAATTCTTGAACAGGTAGATAGATTTAGAAGATAGGGTTGTTATTATGAACTCGTTTAAATTGTAAGCTTTTTGAACCGAAGTTTATGAGCAACCCTATTTCCATTTTGTAAGCTTCGAGATAATTCATGGCTTGAGCAAGGTGTACTTCTTCCAGGGATATGATGGCTTTTATTTCAACCATAATGCATCCTTCAATAAAAAAATCGACCCGGCGTTTTCCTATATTAACACCGTCATAATAAATGATCATTTCAAGTTCCTCGGCAAATTTCAAATCAGCCTTAGCTAATTCTAAAGCCAATGCTCGCTGATAAATTAACTCCTGAAAACCATTGCCAAGTGTATTATGAACCCGCAGGGCGCAGCCTATTATCTTTTCGGTAAGTTCTTTGTATTTCATGATAAGGTTAAAAGCAAACTAAAAATATAACATCAAAAATAAGCATCTAAAAATCATCAGGAAATACGCCAATCAAGCGAATCAAGGTTCAAAATGGAGCGATGTAAAGCATCAGGAAATCCTTAAATCAAGAAAATCAAGGTTTTTGTTTATCTTTGCGCCATGGATATTCTCCCTAATGCCTTATTGGCTTACTTAGATGACCATTGCGACCCGGAGCCGGAAGTGCTTAAAAAACTCAACCGCGAAACGCATATCAAGGTGTTAAAACCTAATATGTTATCTGGACATTACCAGGGCCGTTTGCTAAGTTTTTTGAGCAAAATGGTGCAGCCTAAGCGCATCCTGGAGATAGGTACCTACACAGGCTACTCTGCTATTTGCCTGGCCGAAGGTTTAGCCGAAGACGGCATCCTCCATACCATTGAAGTTAACCATGAGATGGAGGAAATCATCAATTCACACCTTAAACTAACAGATGTTGAAAATAAAATAAAACTGCATTTTGGGCCTGCAGAGACCATTATTGCTGATTTACAGGAAGATATTTTCGATTTGGTGTTTATAGATGCGGATAAAAAGAATAATTATACTTACTTTCAATTAGTTTTTGACAAAGTCAGATCCGGAGGATTAATAATAATTGACAATGTTTTGTGGAAGGGAAAGGTGTACGGCCCCGAAAAAGATGCCGATACTGAAGGAATCCGCAAACTAAATGACCAGATAGCTGTTGATAGCAGGATAGAAAAGTTGATCCTGCCAGTACGCGACGGGCTGCTGGTTATCAGAAAAAAATAAATTATGAAGAAAATCTTACTGATTACAACACTGTTGATTTCAACATTAGCTGCTTCAGCACAGAAAAATACCTCATTATCGTATATTGATAAATTCAAAGATGATGCCATTCGCATCATGCACGAAACCGGAATCCCGGCAAGCATCGTTTTAGGTGTGGCCATGCACGAATCTGGTTGTGGCAACAGCACTATCGCACAAAACCTTAATAACCAGTTTGGAGTAAAAGGTTACAACACTGTAGTTTATACCAAACACAACAAAAAAGTTCGTACTTCATATAAAAAATACGATTCGGTTTTTGACTCATTCCAGGACTTTGCCCGTATCATGACCGAGCGTAAACAGTTCAGCCACCTGGCCGACGCGCTTACACATTATGATTACAAAGGATGGGCAAAAGGTATTCAACGTGCCGGTTATGCTGGCAGCCGCAAATGGGCCGCGCAGGTATTAGGTATTATTAATAAATATGACCTTAACGAACTTGACGAAAACCCGGCAACCCAAACGCAACTGGCCGACGCGACAACTAAACAATAATATTTACGTTTATAAATCTTAATTTGGCCCCTATTTATATGCCACTCAATAAGATTTAAGCATAATGCGAAAAATTATATACCTGTTTATTGCTGTAGCCTGCTTCAGTTCGTGCTCTGCCCGTAAAAAAACGTCGACTGTATCAAACCGCGATGCCCGGCGGAATAACAACAGTATTCAAAAAGCAAATAAGGATGCCGTTGCCAACTACAAATCATACACTTCTTTAGAATATATTGAGCGTTTTAAAGCTATTGCCATACAGGAAATGAACCAGTATGGTATCCCGGCCAGTATTACTCTTGGCCAGGGTCTGTTTGAATCCGGTGCCGGCAGCAGCGATCTGGCTAAATATGCCAATAACCACTTCGGCATAAAATGCACCAGCGACTGGACAGGCAAAAGCTATTATAAGGATGACGACAATGTAAATGATTGTTTCCGCGTTTATGATAACCCCGAGGATTCTTTCCGTGACCACTCTAACTTTTTAAAACGTAAAAACTACGCCAAGCTTTTTGAACTGGATAAGGACGATTATAAAGGCTGGGCATATGGCTTGAAAAAAGCAGGATATGCAACCAATCCTAATTATCCGCAGTTGCTGATCAATATCATTGAAAAATACAACCTGGCCCAATACGATCGCCCTGAAGGTGAAATAGCCAAAATTAAACGGGAAGACCGTGTTTTAACCCAGATCAATAACAACATCAATAAACCCGCACAGGATACCCTATCCAAAACCCCGCCCGACGATAAGATCTACACCGTTAAACAGGGCGATACACTATACAACATTTCTAAACGTTTTGGAATAACTGTCGACGACCTGCGGGCGTTAAACAGTATGAACGACAACAGCATTAAAATTGGCCAGAAGCTTGTTGTAGTTAAATAAAGAAGCGAGATAGCAAGAACCATGAATCAAGAGAAAAAGGAGATTAGTATCTCCGAAGTAGTCTTGTATCTTGATTCCTGACATCTTGACTCTCGCAGCCCCCTAAAAGTTAATTGTTGTTAAATTATATGATTACCCGTTGTGCAACATGTATTTTTGCCTCCTCAATGAAATTGTGGACGCTCTTGATATGTTTTGTGCTGCCAGTAGCTAACGTTTTTGCCCAGCAAAAAACCGTTGACGGCGTTGTGTTTGATAAAGACAGTAAGGATCGGATAGCCAAGGTAAATGTACAGAACATCACAACCGGCAAATCCATTTACAACACTTTTAAAGGCGAATTTAAAATAGAAGCCCAGCCGGGCGATGTACTTGTTTTTACAAAATCCGACCATCATCCCGATACCTTAAAAATTCAAAGCGGCGAATCGCTGGCTGTGTATATGAAGCGTTCGGCCATACAGCTTAAGGAAGTAATTGTGCGCGATACCCTGCTTAATCCGCAGAAACGGCTGGCGGCTACCAAAAACGACTATACCAAGATCTTCGGCCCGCTTAATAATAAAGATTTGTTGAGCTTTGGCCCCGGCGGAGCTGGTTTAAGTATTGATGCCATTTACAATGCGCTAAGCCGTAGCGGGCGGAATGCCGCCAAGCTTCGTGAAACTATCGAAAAAGATTACCAGCAAAGTGTTATCGACTACCGCTTTAACCGTACCTACGTGGGGGCTATAACTAACTTGAAAGATCAGCAGCTTACCGACTTTATGTTACGCTACCGCCCCGGCTATTACCTGGTAAAAACCGCGAGCGATTATGAGTTTATAGCCTCTATCAAAACCAACCTTAACCGTTTTTTAAAGTATAAAAAACGCCCGTATTCGCTTACACCTCTTGTTACTCCAGAAGACAGCAAGAAGGATCTGGGTAAGGATTAACTTTGATAAACCTTAATAAAAGGTTCATTTTAATATCCGATAATTCCAATATTTTTGCGTCAAAGTCGTTAACCTGATTAAACCATGGGGCAACAATTTTGTTTATTGTAGGTAAAAAAGAAGATTTTTTGCTTTAATTTGTTTACTATGTTTAAAACACTACCTGGATTTCTATTACTTGCATTATTAGTCACGTGTATTTTGCCAGCCAGGGCACAAACGGACTCCCTGAAAAAAGACACTGTTAAAATAGACACCGCGGTACTCAATAAATACCGGATAAATTCCCGCAAAAACGCTATCCCAACCCGGGTTCGGCCCATACAAATTCAACGAGAAATGGTACCGGTAACCATGCTCGATTACAAAGTAAACTACTGGAAAAAGGCCGTTACATTTGGCCTCAATTTTAGCCAGTCGGCGTTTAGTAACAATTACGCGGCGGGTGGTGTAAGCGCGGTAGCTTTGGGCTCAAACTTTATTTACCATACAGAATATAACAAGGCTCCATTCAGTTATGTATCCGAGCTAAACCTCACCTACGGTGTATCAAAAAACAAAGGCCAGGGCAAGCGTAAAACGCAGGACCGTATTTATTTTGATAACAAAGTAGCTTCTCAATTATCAAAAAGCTGGTACTTTTTCGGTGCGTTAACCTTCGAGTCGCAGTTTGATAAAGGGTTTAATTATGTTGATAATGGCAACGGAACATTTACACCGCAGTATATATCCAATTTCATGTCACCGGGCTACTTAACCGAATCTGTCGGTTTTGAGTATAAGCCAAAAAGTTGGTTCGATTTGCGTTTAGGTACCGGTACCGCAAGACAAACTTTTGTACTTGATCACGCCATTCATAAATTCCAAACAGATAACTATGGTGTGGATACATTAAAAACGGTGAAGAATGATCTGGCATTCCAGATTGTTGCCCTATTTGATAAGGATATTGCTAAAAACATTCACCTTAATACGCGTTACGCGCTGTTTATCCCCTATGCGCAATCGCCCAAGTTTATCACGCACCGTGTCGATTTGGTATTATCGGCAAAGGTTAACAGGCTCATTAGTGCAACAGTTAACGGAACCTTGCTTTACGATAAACACACCGCCTCCGCAGCCCAGGGCTACGAAGGTATTGGACTGGGGATGCTGTATAGGTTCCCGTAAAGGATTTTGTAAAATATTAATAACATTAACAGGCTTCATATTTATGGAGCCTGTTTTGTTTGCAGAAAGTGCAATTGGGCTATAAGTTAATGTGCCAAGTAATTGAGTTAATATAGTTCAAAATCATACCTTTGTATCCTTATAAAAAAGATTAAAGTTTTTTAATATAATGTTTGAAAATCTTTCGGATAAACTCGACAGGGCGTTCAAGGTCCTGAAGGGTCAGGGAACAATTACAGAAATAAACGTGGCCGAAACCATGAAGGAGATCCGCAAGGCCCTTCTTGACGCCGACGTAAACTATAAAACCGCCAAAGCATTTACAGATGATGTTAGGCAAAAGGCGCTTGGTAATAATGTATTAACATCTATTTCGCCGGGACAGTTGCTTACTAAGCTCATGAACGATGAGCTTACCGAACTGATGGGTGGTACTACTGCCGATCTGAATTTTCCGGCCACTCCTACTGTTATATTGATTGCAGGTTTGAACGGTGCAGGTAAAACAACTTTTACCGGTAAACTTGCCAACTACTTAAAAACACAACGCAACAAAAAGCCATTACTGGTTGCTGATGATATTTACCGCCCTGCGGCTATTGACCAGCTTGAGGTATTGGGGCAGCAAATAGGCATCCCGGTTTATGCTAACCGAGAATCCAAAGATCCGGTAGCTATTGCCCGCGAAGGTATTGCCCAGGCAAAGCAAAATGGCCAGAACGTGGTAATTATTGATACCGCCGGTCGTTTGGCTATTGACGAGGCCATGATGGTGGAGATTGAGCAGGTGAAAGATGCGGTGAAACCACACGAGATCCTGTTTGTAGTTGACTCCATGACCGGTCAGGATGCGGTGAATACTGCCAAGGTGTTCAATGATCGCCTTGACTTTACCGGTGTTGTATTAACCAAGTTAGATGGTGATACCCGTGGTGGTGCCGCATTATCTATCAAATCGGTTGTTAACAAGCCTATTAAGTTCATTGGTACCGGCGAAAAGATGGAAGCGCTTGACGTTTTCCACCCCGATCGTATGGCATCAAGGATCCTGGGCATGGGCGACGTGGTGTCATTGGTAGAACGCGCACAGCAGCAGTTTGATGAAAAGGAAGCAGCCGAACTACAAAAGAAGATCCGCAAAAACAAGTTTGACTTTAATGACTTTTACGGCCAGATCCAGCAGATCAAGAAAATGGGTAACATGAAAGATCTGATGGGTATGATTCCTGGTGTAGGCAAAATGATGAAGGATGTTGAGGTTGATGATAACGCTTTCAAAGCTATCGAGGCTATTATCCAATCAATGACCCCTTTTGAAAAAGAAAATCCTGAAACAATCAATCAAAGTCGCCGCAACCGTATAGCCAAAGGTTCGGGTACCGATATACAGGAAGTAAACCGCCTCATGAAGCAGTTTGATGATATGAAGAAGGTGATGAAGCAGATGAGTAACCCTGCAGCAATGGCCAACATGATGCGCAGGATGCCGAAGATGTAAAACACAGCCTGAATAATAAAAAGAACGCCCCTTTGACAAAGCAAAGGGGCGTTCTTTTTTATAGCCAACCCCGCTGAACAAAATGAACAGATGTATAAATTATTATACACAATTTCACACCTTGTAGCTCTATTTGTCATCAAAGTGTCACCTATAGCCGGATGGCATCTCCTTTGATTTAGTGCATCTGATAGTTTGGAGAATTATAAGCAATAATCTTCGGCACATTTAGTAACTAAATATTTGAACATGAAAAATCTAATTAAGCCAGTTTTATTTACAGCAGCATTATTTGCATTTAAAGTTAGTTCGGCCCAGGTTAATATCGGCGCTACTACAGCTACTAAAATAGCTACACGTGTAGCCACTCCTACTGTAAACGCGGCATCTATAGCACAGAAAACAGTAAATACTACATCAAGCGTAACTAACCAGGCTGCAACACAGGCACAAAATGTTGCCGCACGGACGGCTGCCCAGACACAGGCCACTACCAATCAGGCCGTGACAGGCGTTACAGCAAACCAGGCTGCCAATGTTAGTGGTAATGTAGCGTCGAACGTTGACGCAGCCGCCGGAACTACAGCCGCGCAGGCAGGTGTTAATACCAATGCAGCGGTTACCGGCAACCTGAATGCAAACGGATCAACCACTGCGGTAACCAACGAATTAAATACAACCAAAGGCGTTGCCGCCAATACCGCTGGCAAAGTAAGCAGTGATGCTGCCGCGTTAAGGGCTGGTGCAACAACTACCGCAAATAATACAACTGCTGCTGCGGGTAATGGTGTAAACTCGTTAAGCAAAAACGTAAGTCTGAATTCTTCAGGTAGCTTGAACGCTAAAGGGAATACCGCCGTTGGTTCTAAACGGTTCAATGCCAATGTATCAAACAGAGCAAGCTCAAACACAAGTGTAAAAGCAGGTAAGGGTACTATTGACGTTAAAAGTTCAGGTAGCGGATCATCAAAACAGGGCGTTGCTAAACAATAATAGCATTTAATATATCTGATCAAAAAGGCCGGTTCCGGCCTTTTTGATTATCCGGACTTTTCTTTAAGCACATTTGCCATGAAAAAACTTAAACTTATCCTGTTGCTGGCGTTAACCGGCCCAGCTGCCTTTGCTCAACAAAAAGCCGATACTGTTGCAAGAAACAAAGAATTGTTTGTGAATGCAGGAATCCAATACCTTTCAAACCTTACTTACGCCGGCCGGCGCGATGAGAGCAGCGTTCCGGTACTGCTTCCTTCCCTTACGCTGGTTAGTAAACAGGGTTTATTTGTAAGTGCTATAGGGTATTTTGATCTTAATGGCTCAAAATCCGGCACCGAGGGATTAAGTGTTACGCCGGGTTATGTTTTTACCTTCGATGCAAAACGATACTATGGCGGTAATGTATCCGCCACTAAATACTTCATTACAAAAAGCAGCCCTATTATCCTTTCTTCGTTCAATGCCACTGTTGATGGGCAATTGTACGCTAATCCGGATAACATTGTAAAATTTACCGGCGGAGTTAGCTATCGGTTCAATAAAAACAACAGCAATGATATTGTTAATACCGCGGAGCTATCAAAAGAAATATTGGCGTTAAAAAACGGTACAGATGGGAAGAGCGGATTAAAGATAACGCCAACCGCAACGCTGTACACGGGAACGCAATCATTTTACCAAACGTATTATACCGAGTCGCAGGTTACCCGTTCTGTCGAGGTGCCCCAAAAGCAAACTCCAATTAACGTGCTGTTCCCTAATCAGCCCAAACAAACCATTATAACGCAAACCGTAACACAGCAAAACCAGCGTGAAGTACGGCAGTACAAACTGCTTGCTTTTAGCGGATCGCTTCCTTTTACATATACCATTAACAAATGGCAAATCCTGTTTACCCCCTATCTTATCAAACCCTTTAACCAGGTTGATTATGTAACAAACACCAAAATGAACGGTCTTTACTTCTTGTTTACAACGGGAGTTAATGTTACGTTTTAAAAGATTTAAACGCTGTTGTTTATCTGAATCATGAAAAGCCTCTTGCAAAAGCAAGAGGCTTTTTTTGTATTGCTAAAATATTTTAAATCTGAACGTATGTATGCATTGGTATTGATGGGGTTATATTTATTTTTAATACAATGAAGAAACTGCTATTTGTTTTTGGGTTATTTATTGCTGCTCAAGTAAACGTGCAATCCTTTACGGTTGGCAAAAACATTCATACAGATATTCCGGATATAACTAAACAGCAGATAATTAATGCGTTGGATAGTCTTGTATATAAAATAGGGTTCGGTAAGCTAAATATTAATGATGTTGAGCAGGATAAAGGCGGGTTAACCCTTTCCATTTTAAAAGACCAGCAAGCGGATATAAATGATACTACAAGTCAAAAACAGTTGATCAATCTGTATCCCGTTGTGCCGGGGCAATATTTTATTTCGATAGCAATAATAAGCTCAAGCGGGACCGCTCCCTCGTTAAAAAAGATTATTAATTTGATAGCATGTGACAGAGGCGGAAAAATAACCTTCGCTTTGCCGCTAAACTATCTCACCCGTTTATGGAAAACCCGAAAGGTAGGCAACATCATTTACCACTACCCGGATGAGATCAATATAAAAAGGGCTAAGAAATTTGATAAAAAGAATACGCTCATACCAACCAAATTAGGCCTGCAACCCGAGGCCATGAATTTTTATTTATGTAATAACTACCAGGAAATATTGCCACTGTTGGGATTAGGGTATAGTGCAGAAGCTAACGGAAATACCAGGAATGGTTATGGTGTTGATGCTAATTGCATTTTCTCCGTGATGTACAACGAAGATTTTTCGCATGATTTATTTCACTATTATGCAGCCAAGGTACGTAAGGTTCCAAGAAACACAGCCGCGGAAGAAGGTATTGCATATAGTTGGGGAAATGCATATTACACCGATGAAAAGGGTGAAATGATATTGCAAAAGGACCTGGTGATACAATTAAGATTGTATCTGCAGCAACACCCCAGCGCCGGTTTATATGATATGTTCTCGAAAAATCCGGTGGTGTTTAATTCTATGGCCAAAGTAAGGTCGGTTATTTCCGGTGTTATATGCGATGAAGTGGAACGGCAAAAAGGAATGTCAGGAATTATAGCCCTGATCAATTGCGGCAAGGGCGATGATAACTATCTGGCAGCGGTAAACAGCCTGATCAAAATCAATAAAACAAATTTTGATACCGCTGTTAAGGCATTGTTAAAGTAGCACATCGCGAAGCAAAAAAGAGGAGGCTTTTTTATTAGCTTTGTTGCAGAACACAACAAACAGCAGGAAGCTTATGCGCAGGATATTTTTAGTTCTTCTATCGTTACCTACCCTATTTATTACACCAACATTTGCCCAGGTTCCCGGGGCGCCAATTGATGTTAAGCATTATACATTTGATATTAAACTGAACGATGCCGATAATAATATTGAAGGAAAAGCCACTGTTACAGTACGATTTTTGAATGCCGCAGACGGCTTTAACCTTGATTTGGTGAAAAAGAATGCAGCAGGCAAAGGGATGCTGGTATCAGCGGTAACTGAAAACGGAAAGCCGGTAAAATTTACCCAGGACGATGAACAACTAAAAATAAGTACCCGCGCTTATAAAGGCAACACCCGCGATTATACCGTAAGCTACAGCGGTGTACCTGCTGATGGACTTATCATATCAACCAATGCTTTTGGTCACCGTACTTTTTTTGGTGACAACTGGCCAAACCGCGCGCATAACTGGCTGCCTTGCGTTGATAATATTGCCGATAAAGCCCCGGTTGATTTTATCGTAACGGCTCCCGATCATTACCAGGTAGTATCAAACGGCCTGCAAACTGAAGAAAAACAGCTCGACGGAAAAATGAAGCTAACCCATTGGGTTGAAACCGTTGCCCTGCCAACCAAAGTGATGGTAATTGGTGTAGCCGAATTTGCTGTTGATCGTCCGGGCGATGTTAATGGCATCCCGGTTTTTACATATGTTTTTCCGGAAAGCAAAGAGGCTGGTTTTAAAAGCTACGCGGTAGCCAAAGACATTCTCCCCTACTTTATAAAAAATGTTGGCCCTTACAGCTATGAGAAGTTGGCCAATGTACAGTCAAAAACCATTTTTGGCGGTATGGAAAATGCCAGTGCCATATTCTACTTTGAAGAATCGGTTAAAAGTCCTGAGATAGAAGAGCTGATGGCGCATGAAATTGCTCATCAATGGTTTGGCGACGGAGCAAGTGAAAAAAGTTTCGGGCATTTATGGTTAAGCGAAGGCTTTGCCACTTATATGACTAACCTGTACCTCGAAAACAAATATGGCCCGGATACACTAAAGGCCCGCTTAATGGCCGACCGCAAAACTGTGCTTAAGTTTGAAAAGTCGAGATTATCGCCGGTTGTGGATACTGCCGTTAAAACCCAATATATGCAACTGCTTAATGCCAACAGCTACCAAAAAGGTGGTTGGGTGCTGCACATGTTGAGGCGAAAACTGGGCGATGATATTTTTTGGAGAGGTATAAGAAACTACTATTCAAAATACCAGGGAGGCAATGCCAATACCGATGATTTGAGGCGTGTGATGGAGCAGGCAAGCGGAAAAGATCTGAAACAGTTTTTTACCCAGTGGCTACGCACTGCAGGGCATCCAAATTTGGTTGTTAGCTGGAAGTTTGATGAAAAGGATAATAATATCACTATCAATGTAACCCAAACCCAGGAAAATGTTTACAACCTGGCGCTGGAGATTTCTGTTGATGGCCAGGTGTTGACAATACCTGTAAAAGAAAAATCTGCTACAGCGCGTTTTCAGCTAAAAGCAAGGCCTGCGGATGTAAAGATTGACCCGAACGTAAACCTGCTGGCAACGTTTGAAGAGAATAAATAGGAAGCATTTATAAAAAGAGGGCTGCCAATTGGCAGCCCTCTTTTGTTTTATAGCAAAAAAATTTAAAGCTACGCGGCAATAACAGTACTGATCACCTTTTCCAGATCTTCCAGGTCGAAAGGTTTGGCTAAATAAGTTTGAGCGCCGGCATGGTTGGCCAGGATCTGAATATCGCTGTTTGCCGAAAAATAGATAACAGGAATATCTTTAAGACCTTCTGTTTTTTTGAGTGTTTGTGTGGCGATGATCCCGCCCGAATCGGGGATCCAGTTATCCATCATGATCACATCAGGTAAAATGCCCGAAACCTTTTCAATGATGTTATTGCAATCGCTAAAGGTATGCACTTCCCATCCCTGTTCTTCTAAAATGTAGCTGCAAATAGACAGGATATCCTCGTCGTCATCAAATATGACAATCTTTTTGTGTGAAGTACTCATGAGATAGTTGTACGTGAATTTATAAACATCTTTTCATTAAACCAAATGTTTTAAATTCCTAATTAAATTTAGCGTGTTTAAACGGGTTTTTCTTCCTTTTTGATTCAAATTATCAGAATAAATACCACTTCTTAAACACTACAAAACCTGATAATTGATTTTGTAACCGATTAATTACGGCGTTTTACTGAAAACAGTAATATTTTTACCTATCCAATTTCATTAACCCTTTATTAATTCCTGTTATACCAATAAACACCTGTAAATTCTGTTTCATGAACACGCAAATCAAATCGATTTTATTGGGCGCTATGCTGCTGGGCACTACTGCGGCAGTAAACGCACAAGCAACAAAGGCAAGCCTGTGGCTCACAAAGGCCGATAGGTCGGTGCTTTTTGAACAGCAAAAAGAACCGCTTACATTTAAAACCGGTGAAGCCGGAGGCACAACCATCACTGTTGATGATAAGCAGCACTACCAGCCTATAGATGGATTTGGGTTTGCACTAACCGGAGGCAGCGCTATGCACATCATCCGCATGAGCGCTGAGAGCAGGGCGGCCTTATTGAAGAACCTTTTTGCTGTAACCGGGAACGATATTGGCATCAGCTATTTAAGGTTGAGCATTGGTGCTTCGGATCTGAACGAAAAAGTTTTCTCCTACGATGATATGCCCGAAGGTCAAACCGACCCAACGCTGAATCATTTTGATCTTGGTCCGGATAAAACTGATGTGATCCCTGTAATGAAACAGATCCTGGCTATTAATCCTGCTATTAAAATACTGGGTTCTCCATGGTCGCCACCGGCCTGGATGAAAACCAATAACGATACCCGCGGCGGCAGGTTAAAACCCGATTGCTACCCGGTTTATGCTAAATACCTGGTTAAATATATCCAGGCCATGAAAGCTAACGGGATTAATATCGATGCCATTACTATTCAGAATGAGCCCTTGCATCCGGGTAATAACCCAAGTTTGCTGATGGTTGCGCCGGATGAAGGCGATTTTATCAAAAACAACCTTGGCCCCGCGTTTAAAGCGGCCGGGATTAAAACCAAGATCATTCTATATGACCATAATGCCGACAGGCCCGACTACCCTATCTCCATCCTGAATGATCCTGCCGCCCGTAAATACGTGGATGGCTCAGGCTTCCACCTGTATGGCGGTGATATTTCGGCCCTTACCGATGTGCACAATGCCCACCCGGATAAAAACATCTACTTTACCGAGCAGATGACCGTTGAGCCGGAAAATCAAAGTACCATTAACATTGCCTGGCCTGTTAAAAGCCTGATCATTGGTGCTACCCGTAACTGGAGCCGTAATGTACTGGAGTGGAACCTTGCTGCCGATCCCGAATATAAACCATATACAGACCGAGGTGGCTGCCCGATGTGCCAGGGTGCAGTAACTATCGATAAAAATGAGGTTAAGAAAAATGTTGCCTACTATTCAGTTGCCCATGCTTCCAAATTTGTGCGTCCGGGCTCGGTACGCATAGCTTCAAACAGTTCAGAAACATTACCTAACGTAGCTTTCAAAACGCCCGACGGTAAAAAAGTGCTGATTGTAGCTAATACTGGCAACGGCGCGCAGGACTTCACCATCAAATACCAAGGCAAAATATTGGCTGTTAAGCTCGATAAAGGCTCGGTAGGAACATATATCTGGTAGTATAAACAGGTTCAGAAAAATTAAAAGCACAACAACATGTTAACATCGTTAATAAAAAATATAAAGTTAAAATCAGAAATTAAGGTCCTGCTGGCCGCGGCTCCTGCCCTGTTCGTATCACTGCAAGTCAATGCGCAAACCGGCTTTTTAAAAGCCGATGGCAAGAAAATAGTTGATGAAAAGGGCCAGAACGTATTGCTGCGTGGCGTGGGTTTAGGCGGATGGATGTTGCAGGAAGGCTATATGTTGCACATTAATAAAGACAGCCGTCAATACCGCATCCGTGAGCGCCTGGAGGAATTGATGGACCCCGCCGAAACCAAAGAGTTTTATGATACCTGGCTGGCCAACAATACCCGCAAAATTGATGTAGACTCGATGAAACGCTGGGGTTTCAACTCCATCCGCCTGCCGATGCACTACAACCTGTACACCCTGCCAGTTGAAAAAGAACCGGTAGCGGGACAAAATACCTGGCTGGATAAAGGATTTAAAATGACCGACGATTTGCTGGCCTGGTGTAAAGCGAATCATATGTACCTGATCCTTGACCTGCATGCCACGCCAGGCGGGCAAGGAAACGACCTGAATATCTCCGATCGTGACCCCGATAAACCGTCGCTTTGGGACAGCGAGGCCAATAAGCAAAAAACCATCGCCCTTTGGCGTAAGCTGGCCGAGCGCTATAAAAATGAACCCAACATTGGTGCCTACGATATCATCAACGAGCCAAACTGGGGCTTTGACGATCCGCAGAATGATAAGAATGGTTTGAAGGAGAAGACAAACGGCCCTTTAAGAAAACTGATGGTTGATATTACTGCCGCCATTCGGGAGGTAGATAAAAAACACATCATCATTATTGAAGGCAATGGCTGGGGCAATAACTACAATGGTATTTTACCTCAATGGGATAAAAACATGGTGCTCAGTTTCCATAAATACTGGAATTTTAATGATCAAAAATCTGTTGATCATATTGTAAAAGTCCGCGACCAGTATAACGTCCCGGTGTGGTTGGGCGAAACCGGCGAAAACTCCAATACCTGGATAACCGAGGCTATCGGCCTGTTAGAGAAGAATAACATTGGCTGGTCGTTATGGCCATTGAAAAAATTGGGTAATAACAACCCGATGGAAATTGTTTCAAACCTGAACTACGATGATGTTGCCAAATACCTGAACACCGGCAGGCATAAACCAAAAGAAAGTAACGTGTATAGCGGAACCCTGGAGCTGGCCACTTATGCCAAATTAGAAAACACCATCATTCATCATGATGTGATCGATGCCATTTTCCGCCAGCCTCATACCACGGTTACCAAGCCGTTTAAGGCCAATAAAATAGGTAACGGAACTACCATCAACGCGGTAGATTATGATCTGGGTCGTAATGGTTACGCTTATTTTGATACCGACACTGCCGACTATCACACATCTGGCAAGCCGGGTGTTGGCAACAAGGGGCATGTTTACCGCAATGATGGCGTTGACATCAGCAAGGATTCAACCCAATATAACAGCTATTATGTAGATCATATCGAAACCAGCGAGTGGACACAATATACCGTTCAGGTTAAAACAGCAGGCGTATATTCCATTAGCCTGAAAGTAGCGTCGGCAACTGATGATAGTAAATTATCGGTATTGGTTAACAACACCACCCAGGCAAAGGAAGTGGCTGTGCCAAACACCGGGGGATTAAAAAAATGGCAGGTTATTGCCGTTAAAAACATTGTTTTAAAAGCGGGTACAAACAAAATAAAAGTATTGGCCAGCAATGGCGGGTATAACCTGCGTTACCTGCAGTTTTGGAAGGGTAAATAATATTTAAACGCTAAACAATATTGAACAGCCGGTGCAAATAATAATGTACCGGCTGTTTGCATTTTTAAGTATCGTTGACCTAATGTAACAACGTTTGAGGAGCTAAAAGCATAATATTATTTTTCTTATAAAAGCTATTGTAATTAACTGTTTTTATAGTTAAATTTATTATACCAATTATCAGTATAATCTAACACAGTAAACAGGGAATTTCGTTATGAAAAAACAAGCTAACATAGTTTGTCAGCCTGATAAGACTGAGACTACACAACCAATATCCGTAAATTGTCAGCCGCCGCATCAAAAAATGTATCGTGATCATACGCATTGCGATCACCAGCACGGCAGGGTTAACAAGTTTCCAATTGGCAGCAGCCGCGGGCCATGCTTTTTTTAAACCCGGTTTAGCCGGGTTATTTTATGTAATAGTACAATTGGCTGTAAGACTTAAAGTTTTGCAGGTAAACCGCTAACGTACATAAACCGATCTGGTTTCGCCGGGTATCAACGCCGGCCTCATCGGCAATGTCATAAGCTTCGTATTGCCCGTTGTTGAGCCGCAGATGTGTGCCATATATTTGTGTATTATTTTCATACAACGCGATATTATCGGCCAGGATAGCAAAACCTTCGGCCGGGAGTGATCCGTTGAGCGCGGCAATCCGCACTATGGCAAAGTATTTTTTCTGGTTAGCAATATTGGCATGTAGCAAGGTTGTGATCAGGGCTTCCGGTCCGTCGGGGCCAAAGTATTCCTTGCTTTTCCAGCCATAAGTGTTAACTATGGATGTTATTTTGATATAATTAACCGAATCCGTTTCGCGGAGGTGGAGTTTAAATGCCGTTGCCTCTTTGGATGTTTTACCATGCTGATTAACCAGTTGCTGATATTCCTCAAAATCGTCCTTATAATTTTTAAGTATTTGAGATAGCTCCATCGCTACCGATGGAATAAGTTTAACCCTGTTTTGATGAATGGCAGCCAAGATGGTTTCCCATTGACTATCGCGGTGTAACCTGACAAAAAGCGGATCAGCAGATAGCATCCGTTCATTTTCAAAACCACGACCAGCTATAAATTCGAGGTATAAAAAGGCGCTGTCCCGTTTACCGATATTAGCCCAGCTGGCAGCCGCTTTATACAAATGCGCGGTATCCAATACACCATAATTGAGTTCTCGCACCTTAGCATAAACCGAGGCCGCTTTTTTGTATTGTTTTGCTGCAAAAAGGGAGTCGGCTATGTGAAGCGGTTGGGCGAAGTTTTGCTTTTCCTGCGCTTTACTTTTGTAGGAAAATAGTATAACTAAGCATAAACAGAAGCATTTCAGATACATGGTATAGGTTTAAATGATAATCATGAAAACGTATTTACCAGGTTAAAAGATATATCTGAATGTTGGATTTAACATTTGAGGGTGGAAATTTAACAATTACTATCGTTTGATATTCATCTTATATCCCGAAATAGGCTCTGGAGTATATACTTCAACGTAAATGGGGAACCCTTCGCAAATGCTCATTGTTCCCTGAAGCGAAGGCTCAATCAGCGAAATAATTGGGGTTGACTTTTTAATAATACTTAATTTGAGTTTTGTTTCACTAAGAGATGTCTTAAGAAAAAGAGGCTCATTACTAACATTAACATCACATAAGAAAAGCGAGCTCTTTAATATAATAGCGGCACTATAGTTCGTTTTTTTAGCATCATGCCTGGCCGCCATATATATTTCCAGATATTTATAATCTCTTCGATGGCTGAAATTTAAAACATAAAAAGACTCGCCCGAACGGTAATACTTTTTGTTAGATTTCGCGATAGCCCAAAGCAGTTTCTCTAAACAAGGAGCGGGTTTTATTACAGGCAACGTGACCGTAAATCTAATACTATCTTTAGTGATTTGGGGCTCTGGTTCAGTGATTTTTAATTGTATCTGAGCGTTTACCTCCCGGATGTAAATGAAAAATAAAATATAATAAGCCCAATATTTCATTTTTGCTTACTCTACCCGTTTCAGTTCCATCTTATTGCCGCCATCAATAAGTGTAACGTGAATTTTGCCATCGGCATCTTTGTTAAACTCCAGTTCGTAAGGCAGATCTTTCATGAAAAAGCGATTGTTTGATTGCGGATAAAGTTCCCGCTTACCCTCGCCGGCGGCCACGGCATAAAGTTTACCCCCATCTTCGCTTATAGTTAGAGTTCTTGGCGGACCAATATAAAATTTACCGGCATAGCTTTTTAAAACGTCGGCAGGTACCGATACAACTTTCTTGATGTTAGAATGGAATAGCCCTTTAAAGCCATAAACCTTGGCCACGCTGTTGATTAGCTCCGGGATAACGTTATCATTATCGCTGTTAACCATTACAACTATGCCATTGCCGCCTTCTAAACTTCCATAGTAAATGCAGCGAAAGCCCTCATTTACTCCGCTATGGCTGAAATATAAAACACTATCCTTTTTATCTATAAATGCGCCAAAACCCACATCATTGCCAGCATGAACAGAGAGCCTGATCTTAGTGGTTTCCTGGTTCAAAACCTTGGCAGATTTACCCTCGTAGGCCAGTTGGGTTTCAATGATGTATTTTGCCAGGTCAGTTGGGTTGGTCCATAAGCCTGCCGCGGCCTGCTCCGGGTAAATGTGATAGTTCCCCTTTTTAGGTTTGCCATCGGAGCTGTAGGCAACAGCAAGTAGGTTCTGATCTACATCATAAGGCGGCTGAGCGTATGTACTACCTGTCATGCCGAGCGGTTTTAATACCTCTTTTTTCATATAATCGGCGTAAGGCATATGAGTTATATCCATCACAATCATTTGTGTGATGGTAGTACCTCCGCCCGAATATTCATAGCGCAACCCCGGCTCAAACATGGATTTAACGGCAGGCGAATTAGCCGGTTTTTCGCCATTGAGTACCTGTACTACAGTAGGCAACGGGATGCAGCGTTCATACCCGCCAAAGCCATGTACCGTTAAACCGGCGCTGTGACTTAACAGGTTTGCGATGGTGATTTTTTTGCCCTTGGATACACTATCGTAAGGAAACTTCCAGCTTTTTAGGTAAACATTGATATCGGCATTAAGATCGAGCTTTTTGTCCTGCACCAGCTTGAGCACACCAACCGAATTAAGCGATTTGCTGATAGATGCCGCCTGGAAAAGCGTTTTTGCGGTCACCGGTATTTTCGCGCTGTCGTTTGCCATGCCATAACCTTTGGCCCATACAATTTTATAGTTTTGAATAACGGCAATGCTCAATCCCGGAATTTTATAGTAAGCCATTCGGTTTAACAGGTTCCCCGGCTTTTCTCCCTCGATCTGGATATTGCCAACAAGGTTATTTTCTGCTTGTGCGATTTTATCCTGACTGTTATTCTGCGCGTGAACGGCTACTTGTATAAATAACAGCAGGGGGAGGATCAATGATTTGCTTAAGATTTTCATAGGTTGGGTCTAAAACCGTGTTTGTATCGGTTTATACATGCTAAAGTGGAATTTAGTACGCATAAAAATAATAAAATCAGAATTTAATTTTAAAAATATTTTTTAAAGAAAATTAAATTCCGACCAGGTGATACTACATAGGATCTTTTAAACCGTACTACTTATTAACGTACTTGTACTTTTTTCCACCATCCTGTACTTCAATGGTTTTAATAGTGCTTACAGCTATTGTTCTTTTTAGCGAAAGAAATCTTGATTCAAGACCAATGACAGAATCCCGTACAACCCAGGTTCGGTCGAAATAAAAGGTAGATCGCTTGCCGTTAACGTCTGTAAAACGTATTTCAATAGATGGGCCGTTCTTTAATTTATAAGGAGTTCCGTCTTTATCAAAACATTTTATCGAATCAATAGGGTAAACATTGTAGGTTTCGATATGGCCCCATGGATCTTTCATGGTAACCGGTTTTAGGTTCACCGTTTCCAGGCTCGGCACCTGTTCTAAAAAGCTGCCTACAGGTATGTTGTACATTTTGCAGGAGCTGAGGAAGATTGTTAATGCGGAGAATGTGATAAGTAATAAAGGTTTGGGTTTCATTATAAAATGGAAATATTAAATGTTAAGCTAATTGGGCCATTAAAGTGGGTTTTCATAATGATATTCACAATCTCATCAGGTAATAAATTTATACTCTATTTGGCACAAGTAGCCTTTACACGCATGGCCTACCCTTCATACTTGCGCCAGAAAAAATATTTTATCCATTGTATCGCTTCTTATTATCCGGCCCAACCTTCCCTATCCAAACTCCTGAAATGTATGGCCTCTGCCAAATGTTCCAATTTGATCTCCTCGCTTCCCGCAAGGTCGGCGATGGTTCGGGATACTTTGAGGATGCGGTCGTAGGCCCGGGCCGAGAGGCCGAGCTTTTCCATAGCCTTTTTAAGCAGCATTTGACCGGCGGCATCAATTTTGCAAAGGTCGCGAACCATTTGGGAGCTCATTTGCGCGTTGGCGTGCATGTCGGGCCGGTTTCCGAAACGCTCTACCTGGATCTCCCTTGCCCGGATCACACGTTCACGGATGAGCTCGCTTTTTTCGGCAGCACGGTCAGATGATAGTTCGCTGAAATTAACGGGCGTTACTTCCACATGCAGGTCAATCCTGTCAAGCAGCGGACCCGAGATTTTGCTCAGGTATTTTTGCACCATGCCTGGCGGGCAGATACATTCTTTTTCGGGGTGATTATAATACCCACAGGGGCACGGGTTCATACTGGCTACCAGCATAAAGCTGCTGGGGTAATCAACCGTAAACTTAGCGCGCGATATGGTGACGCGACGCTCTTCCAATGGCTGACGCATTACTTCCAGCGCGCTGCGTTTAAATTCAGGCAATTCATCCAAAAATAAAACACCGTTGTGTGCCAGCGAGATTTCGCCGGGGGCAGGGTTGCTTCCCCCTCCTACCAAAGCAACATCGCTGATGGTGTGGTGAGGGCTTCTGAACGGGCGGATGGTCACCAGCGCGTCTGCAGCTGCAAGCTTACCCGCTACCGAATGGATCTTGGTGGTTTCTAATGATTCATATAAACTCAAAGGCGGCAAAATGGATGGCAGTCTGCGCGCCAGCATGGTTTTGCCCGCTCCCGGCGGACCGATCAGGATCACATTATGGCCGCCTGCCGCGGCAATTTCCAGTGCGCGCTTGATATTTTCCTGGCCTTTCACTTCACTGAAATCGCTGTCGTAATTACAGAGGCTGTCGTAAAATTCTTCGCGGGTGTTTACTATTTCAGGTTTTAGTTGAGATGTACCATTAAAAAATTCAACAACATCTTTAATGCTTTCAACGCCGTAAACCTCAAGATCATTTACAATGGCTGCCTCCCGGGCGTTTTGTTTTGGGAGGATAAAGCCTTTAAAGCCATCTTTGCGGGCTTGTATGGCTATAGGTAAAGCGCCCTTTATCGGCTGAAGACTTCCATCAAGCGAAAGTTCGCCCATGATGATGAATTTATCAAGGGTTTCGTGCTCTATCTGTCCGGATGCTGCTAATATGCCAGTAGCGATGGTAAGATCATAAGAGGAACCTTCTTTTTTAATATCGGCGGGAGCCATATTAACTACCACCTGCTGGCGGGGCATTCTGAAACCACAGTTTTTTAATGCCGATTCTATCCTGAAATAGCTTTCTTTTACAGCAACATCGGGCAAACCAACAATAAAATACTTAGTTCCCGATGCAATATTCACTTCAACCGTTATGGTAATAGCCTGTATCCCATAAACCGCGCTTCCAAAGGTTTTAACCAACACTGTGATAAAAGTTTATTTGAAGCGAAAGATATAGATTTTTGATGAGGTGATAAAGCAGCGCCGTATAAAACAAAAAACCTGTCAGAATAATGCCAACCGTGTTTTCTCTGCTTCATGTGTTTACCGGGTAGTTACAAATACCCAAACTGTTTTTATTTGACTGCATTAAATGTAAAATACCGAAGTCGCCGACTTCGCTATTTTACATTTGAAAACATCACAGTTTGCTATTGTGGTGGATTTGTTCCTCCTCCGCCAGTATCCCAAGCCGAAGCAGATAAACTATGAGTAATTATCACGTCCTGCCCCGGGGGGGGGAAGGTTCACGGTATAATTTCCGTTAAAATGGGCTTGAAACGAGAACGGTACCGTCGCGATGACGATATTTCCTTGTAAATTCCCGGCAAAGTTTCCTGTGTACACCCCCGTAGTCATAAGAGGATTAGTTGTGGTCACTGTCCCGATACCGCCATACGCCATTTTCGGTGTGGTAGCCGCATTTGAAAGCCCCTGATACGAGTATGTGCCATTTGCTTTTTTAGTATAGCCAGCGATAAAATTTATTGTGTACGCATCTGAAAGGGTGCCGATGAGACTACCGCTAATCGAGGTGGCATCGGTGATGGCTTTAGAAAAAGAATAATTGGTCGTGAGAGGAACGTCGTTGGGGGTAAGGGCGTTGGCTGCTATGTTCGCCGTGTGAGCCAATTGAACCGAATCGATGTGAGTAAAAACTGTTTGCTTCTCGATAAATGTAAGCGCTTCATATGCCTTTTATAACTCTTAAATGACGTAACCGTAGTCTCTTTCGTTACAGCATCGGTTTGCACGCCCGTGGTGGCACTGGCTGGCGTGATATGTACCAGTTGTTCTAATTTTGCTTTATAGAATGCTTCTGACCCTTCAGGCGGGGTATTCTGATTGGCTGACTTCTTGCAGGATACTGCTGCACATATGAAGGCTGTTAAGACAAGGAGCGGTGTTCTTTTTATACGATTTGTGTTAGATGGGTTAAGGTATTTGGTTATTTAATGTGTTAATACATGCTTAAATGGGGGACACTTTTGAGCACTGGCACCCCTTTAGGTAATTGAAATATATTGGGGTCCGGTGTTTCTGTGTCAAAGGAAAGCAACTGGATTCTGGATATACAGGTAATCGAATAATTATTGAACGCTGATGTACTTTCGGCGTCAAAGCTGACTACGGTAAACGAGAAGTTGAAATTCAAATAGGCGTTTAGTAACGAGAAGATGGGAAGTTGCTGTTTTGTGTAAATAAACTGATGCCATTGTACCTGGTCGGAGGATTTGTACAGTGCTTTATAGCAGGGCAACCCCGCAACGGTTATCGGTTGTTGATGCGCTGTGTCTATTATGGTTGTTCTTTTTGATATGATAGCTAAGAGCAATGCCCTAAAAAACAACTCATCGGAATCTGTTCGCAGGGAATCCTTGGAGATGAACGGCTTTTTGTTCTTGGTAAAAAAGGTATAGACAAGTTTTTTCTTCCAGTCGATTAGATAGTGTGGTGTGATAAGGGATACCGCCAAAGATGACTTAACTGTAGTATCGCTACCGGTACTGTTTTCACGTGAGGAATTGCTTGCAAGTGGCCGTTCTGCATTCTTACTTCTGAGCACCTTATCATGTAGGATGTGGTAGTCAAACTGCATCACCATGTGCCCGGCAGTATCCATTTTTGCTGTATCAGCAGGAGGAAACCAAAACAGTCCTATCTTAACGGAGCCGTTGCCCAGATCTGTTGGTAGTTTCGTTTGAGCAACGCAATTTATGGTGCAGAAAATAATACTGAAAAGCAGGGAATGTTTTATCATTTCGTGGTATTTGCAAAAAAGGTCGGTTCAAAAATTATATTATCAGCTCATTCTCAATCTGCATGTAGCAAGATAGTTTGATTAGAATGACGGGCGATTCTTAATACTGTAAAAGTACAGGAAAGGATGTCGGGGCGTTTACAAATATTATCCCTTGATAAATCAATATTAATATTAAAATATTTTTTCGCTTGTTGCTACGGCTTAGTGATTGCCAGCATTTTGATGAGGTGATAAAGCAGCGCCGTATAAAACAAAAAACCCACCGGTACCGGTGGGTTTTATTATAACCATATAATTTAATCCTATCTTAAAAACGCGCCTGCTTCACAAACAATCAATAGCATGGTGCAGGAAACTATTACGCAAACCATCAGCATTATTGACCATGTATTAGGGTTGTGTTTGCTGATGCGGGCAAACGCTGTATTGATTTTTTTGAAGAAACGGCTGTTCAACAACACAAAATAGTTAAGTATAAATGCACCTGTTGCCCCCATCAGTATCATTAAGCCAGATAGCGGGCTTAATTGAAACCAGCCGGCATTTAAAAACAATTGCGCCACGCTTACTAAAATGGCCAGCAAAATGATCATTAAAAAACTCGCCCCAAAAAGCGCGTTGGCTTTTGGCAATCCGCCGTGACCAAAGTTTTTAACATTCCACCTGTAAAACGTTACATAAATGGATTTGTAGGTTTCTGCTGTTTTCATAATGTTATGGTTTTAGGTAATTAATTCGGTGCAAAATAATATTACTTGCACAATATTGGTTTAAAAACGGAATCGGCAAAATTTTATTGCGATTATGTTTGATTTTTATCGTTTTTGTATTCATTTATTTGGTTTGATGCTTATATCGCAAAAAAATATCGTACCGAAGGGAATAGTCTTATTTTTTGCCGTATTGATGAAAAAAGAGAAATTTTTGGTAAAACAAATGTTACAAATCCCGGATTACGACGTCAAAAGGCTGTTTTGAACGCAGACAACGCAATATTTGCGTTAATTTGCTGTTATAAGGGCATCTTTATAGCATATAATGCAGCCGTGTATGGTTGTAGTGTAGTGGATAAGTAGAGGAATGGTTTTTTATGCTTTAAACCTTTACAGTTGATATTTGTCGAACACGCGTTTATCAGCAAAATAATTAACCAGAGCACTAACATCTAAACCCTATACTACCTCATGAATTAAGTTTCCTAACAGTACCACGGCCCTACATCTCTACCTATAAATTAATCTAACCTTATAACATCTGCACCTAAACCAGGATGAAAACAATTTTTCTTTCACTGATCCTGCTATGCCTGTTTTCGGCGTCTTTTGCCCAAAACCGGGCCGCTATTAAAGGCAAAGTCACCGACTCGCTAAATAAGCAACCTCTTGAATTAAGTACCGTCGCGATGGTTGATCTGAAAGATACCTCGCTTATTGCTTATACCCTCAGTAAAAAAAATGGCGACTTTGAACTGCAGCGCCTGCCTGTTGATAAAGAAGTGCGCCTGGTTATTTCGTTTGCAGGATATAAAAGCTATATCCGCCGTTTTAATTTTAAAAAAGGAGATATCGTTGATTTAGGGAGCATTGCGCTCAACAGCAAAATGCTTAGCGAGGTTGTGGTACGGGCCGAGCGGGTGCCTATTAAAGTAAAAAAAGATACCATAGAGTTTGATGCTGCCGCATTCAAAACCCGGCCAAACGCCGCTGTGGAAGAGCTGCTAAAAAAGCTTCCCGGCGTACAGGTTGATGGCGACGGAACAATTACCGTTAATGGGAAGCAGGTAAGTAAACTGTTAATAGATGGCAAGCAGTTTTTTGGCTCTGATCCCAAAATCGCTACCAAAAATCTTGATGCGGCTATCGTGGCCCAGGTACAGGTTTATGATGACCGCGAAAACGATCCAGACCATTTGGTGAGCGAAACCCAGGTACAAAAGATCATCAATATCAAATTAAAAAAGGCCATTAAAAAGAGCATTTTCGGGAAGGTGTTCGGCGGCGCTGGCTCACGTGACAGGTATGAGGCCGGTGGGTTATTCAATATGTTCCGGGATACTTTGCAGGTGAGTATTATCGGCTTAAGTAATAACCTTAACCATACAGGTTTTTCGCGCGAGGAGCTTAACGCGCAAGGCGGGTTTGACCGCAGCGGTGGCAACACCTCCTTTAACGGCGGCCGTAACTGGGGCGGTGGTATAGAAAAGATCACCTCAGGTGGCTTTAATCTTAACCAAAACTATGGCGAAAAACTAAAGCTTAACCTGCAATATTTTTATACGCAACGGAATAATACGGTTGAATCGGCCAATTTTCAGCAGCAGTTTCTGAAAGATACTACCCTGTTAACGCGCGCTTCAAGCAACAGGTATGCAAACAATCATACGCACACAATTAGTGGCCTTGTGGAGTGGAAGCCGGATACTGTCCGAAACCTGCGCTATAATCCATCATTAAGTTATAATTCTAATAACAGCGGCTCCTCAGCTTTGGGCAATACGTCAAACAATTTTGATATGCCGGTAAACAAGTCGGTGTCAAACTCTACGAGCGATTGGCATTCAACGCAGTTTAATCAAAGCTTTTACTTTCATAAGCGATCTAAAAACAAAAGCAAGGAGTCGTTTACCATATCACATAGCCTGAGTATTAACCCTAACCACAGCAACAATTTCAACAATAATGATGTGGTAAATTACCAGCGTCCCGATTTGTCAGATAGTTTGCACCGCCTCTCAGTCCATACGTCAAATAATGTTTCGGGTAATCTGGATTTTAGTTACCGCTACCCCGTAACCAAAAACCTTATTGTTGATGTAACCACATCGGGCATATACAACAAAACCAGCGACCAGGTTTTTACCTATGATCGTAAAACCGGCCTCGATTCGCTGATCAGCAATCAAAGTTCTGACCTTAAGCGTGATCAGTGGACGGAGAACATTAAGCCGGGCATTACTTATCAGCTTAACAAAAAAACCCAGATCATCGCCGGGCTTAATACCCAATGGCAGCAAATCAACAATAACTTTGTAACCAGCAGGCTTATGCAAAACTATTTTTTCCTGCTGCCAACCGTTCGTATTGAGGCTTATGGGATATCTTTTAGCTATGAGCGCCGGGTTAATCAGCCGGGGATATCAAATTTGCAGCCTATTACTATAGTTTACAGTCCGTTGTATAGCTATACGGGTAATCCTAACCTTGTGCCCAGCATAAACAATAACTATTACATTAACTTTTTTAAATACTTTAATGACAGCCAATTGGGGATTTACTCATACGGCAATATCGCTTCGCAAAAAAACATGGCCGTTACGCAGCAAACCATTAGCTCAGATGGCGCGCAAACCAATACAACGGTTAACCGCGATGGCCGGCCAAGCTATAATTTTTCGGTTGGGGTGTTTAAACGGTTTAAAAAGGTTAAAGAGTGGCAGGTTAACACATCAACCAATTTTTATGGTAACTATTACCAAAGCCTTAACCTGCTTAATAATGTTGAAGGCTGGCAGAACACAGTTTCGTATGGGGTACATGAAAACATTGGCGTTAACTGGAAAGATGTAATTGACCTGAATACAGGCGTGGGCTTTAATCAATCAAATACCAAATATCATTATGATGATTTCAGGAGCGTAAAAGTGGGCACTTATACCATAAGCAATAGCCTGGTGGTGAGGTTCCCTAAAAAGATAATCTGGGAAACCAAGCAGGATTTTAATTACAATGGCCAGGTTGCGGCAGGCTTTAAAAAAGGCGTTAACGTAGTGAGTTCATCGCTGGCCCTGCAAATGCTTAAAAAAGACCGGGGCGAGTTGAAGTTTTCTGTTTATGATATCTTTAATCAAAACGTAAGTGTGTACCGTTACATCAACAGCAACTCGGTTAACGACGTACAAAACAATACATTGAAACGTTATTTTATGGTTACTTACAGTGTGAAGTTCAATAAGCTAAGCACAAAATAGGCAGATAAGTAAACGGTAAAACAAAGAGGCTGTATCAAATTAAAAGATGCAGTCTTTAATTTTACAAGGTGGCTGTAACTATCTTTATCAGGAGATAGTCTTAATTATAACCAAAATGCCCATCATGATGAAAACCAGGACCTATCTTTTTTTAGCTGCTACTATGGCGCTATCATTCGGCCTATTTGGCCGTGCAAATGCGCAGGACATGCCCGGTAAGCGCGATTCTATCAATTCGGTTGTATTGAATGAGAAACGTGTGATACAGGTAATACTGCCTGATGGTTATAAAGCCGGTTTAACAACGAAATACGATGTATTGTATATCCTTGATGATTGGAATATAAAATTAGGGCGCGATATACAGCACTTTATTTTTGATGAGCACACCATGCCGCCAATGATAATTGTAGGCGTGTTAAATACCGACCGGGACAGGGATTTTTTGCCAACGCATAACAGTGGCAATAAAACATCGGGCGGAGCCGATAAATTTCTGAAGTTTTTTAAGGATGAGCTGATTCCTTATATCAATAAAACCTATCCATCGGATGGTGATAACACGCTTTTCGGCCACTCCTTTGGTGGGGTGTTTGTTACTTATGCTTTGTTGAACGAGCCGCAGCTTTTTAATAATTACGTTGCCGGCGACCCGAGTTATTGGTGGGATAACGGTATTATGCTTAAGCAGGTTAAAGAGAAATTGCCGTCACTTGCCGGCCTGCAAAAGTCACTTTACATAGGTGGTCGTGAGGGGCAGGGTATGAAAGAAATGCGGATTACCCCAATGGATAGCCTGTTAAAAAAGGACGCGCCGGCCGGGTTTGAGTGGGTGGTTAAGGCGTACCCTAAAGAATCGCATGGAACGGTGCGGCTGAAAAACTTTTACGATGGCCTGAGATTTGCCTATAATGATTATGGTGGCAAGCCATTGGAGTTTCACCCGTCCGCTGGTATTGTTTTAAAAGATAGACCGATAAAGATCTGGTACTTTGAAGATACAGCAAAAGTGCATTATACTTTTGATGGTTCGCTGCCGTTAATGACATCGCCATTTGTAAAACCCGAAATTGAGTTGGCCGGTCCCGCGAAAGTTACCATGCGCCAGATTGCCGGTCGCGCTAAATTTGACAAAGCCTTCAGCGGAGAATTTAAAGAAGGGGCCTATTTGCCCGCATCATCACTCAGGAAAAACTATAAACCCGGCGGCTTTCATTACGCTTATTACGAAGGCCAATGGGATAAACTGCCCGACTTTAAGACATTAAAACCGGTTAAAGAAGGCACAGAAGATAGCCTCTTCAATATTAATAAGCTTCCGCGCCAAAACAATTTCGGCTTAGTTATAGATGGGCAATTTAAAGTTGAACAGGACGGTTATTATATTTTTGGATTAGGATCGGATGACGGTTGTAAAGTGTATTTGAACGATAAGGTTATCATTGATCTTGATGGTTTGCATGACGGTGATATTGAGCGGTCATATATCGTTCCGCTGAAAAAAGGGTTTTATCCATTGCGGATAGAATATTTTCAAAAAGAAGGCGGCAGGAAGCTTGATTTTGTATACGTAACCCCTGATAATATCGCCAAAAAGAAAATTACACCCATTCCGTACGCGCTGCGGTATGGAAAATAAATGTAGTTGGTTTTAAAACAGGCTTAAATAAAAAGGCTGATCAATTACGATCAGCCTTTTTTATGTTTTTAAGTCAGGAGCTACAGGTTAGAAAGAGCCTGGGCCACCTGGTCCACCCCCACCCGGGCCGCCGCCTGGCCCGCCGGGACCTCCGCCATCGCGGTTAAACCTGCGTTGACCAGGGTCTTGACTTGGGGCTTTGCCCGCAAACTTTTGTAAACGAAGTGTAAACGTTAACAGGTAATAACGGCCAAGCCTGTTTACCGTTGATTGCGTGGTGATGTTACCGTTTACAACAGAGGTATAACCGGTGTTTTGGTTAAACAAATCGTATGCTGCTAAGCGGATAGTGGCGCGATGGTCTTTCAAAAACCTACGCTCAACATAAGTATTCAGGATATTAGGGTTTTTAATATCCAGGCTGGCGTCATAACCATAATTTACGGTACGGGTAAAGTCGTAGCTCAGGGTCCAGTCTTTCCAGAAATAATTTTTACCGGCCAGGCCTAAATTCAATGTACGGAAGTTTGAACTGCCATCAATAAGTGTACTGTGGATAGAGTTGGTTGTTTTATTAATGCCGTAACTGCTGCTGGCTTCTGCATCGATAATATCAACAATGTTCACCCTGAATTTTAAACCCGGAGTAAAGTTGAGGTTTTTAGCAATGTTTTTTAAAGGCGCGGCCGATGCGGCAACATTGTTACTGTCGATAGTATTAGAGAATGCAACGCCATTGGTATACGTTAAGGCGCCATTAAATTGCAGGGTAAATTTGCGTTGGGCCCATGGTTTAGCATATACCACATTAGCGCCACCGGTATAATATCCACCGGCATTTAAATAGTTGGTAAGGTTTGTGCCCTCAAAACTTTTTAGTGATGGGTCTGCGGCTAATACAGCCTTGCTAAATTTACGTGGATAAGAAATAGTGTTTTGTACTATTTTATTTTGCGTTGCCGTAAAATTAAAATTGGTAAAGAAAATATCGCCGGTTTGGAAGCTGAAATTATTATACCTCAACGAAAAATTATTGGCAAACTCTGGTTGCAGGGTAGGATTACCTTGTACAGGGTAAAGCGCGTTTGTAAAATCGATAACCGGTTGCAACTGGGTGAATGAAGGCTGGTTGCTTGATCCGCTATATAAAAAGTTTAAAGCCTTGCCTCTTGAGAAATTATAACTGAAACGTGCGGTTGGTATTACGTTGAAGGTGGTTACGTGGGTAGCCGAATCATTTTTAAGGTTGAGGCCGTTTAAGGTGGCCGGCTGTACGCCAATCCCTAAGGTAAGGTTGTATTTTTTCTCGATAAATCGATAGTTTAAGCCAACCCGGTTTGTGGTGAAATTGTATTTATAATTATTGCTCAGCCTGTCGTAATGATCATATGTATTGGCTGTATTAAGTGTATCAGTTTCCTTATCACTTGTGGTGTTTGAGCGGTTAAAAGCATAATTTAATTCCAGGTACCCCCGTTTGCTTATTGGCTCAATGTATGAGAGGTTTGTACCAAAAGTAGTTACACGGCTATCTGTATTGGTTTGCTGATTTGCCGGTGCCTGGCGTGGCGCGCCATCCGCATAATCATAGGTTGGATTGTCAAACTGTGACGTTTTTGATGTATTGGCGCTGATGTTAATGCTTAAATTACGACCGTGCCCGTTAAACCGGTGGTTGTACAAAGCATTAATGCCATAACTTGGCGTGGTACCATCGCTATGGGACAACGAGGTATACGATGAGTTTGTTATCCCGCCAATGGTTGACGAAACCGATTCGTTTGCATTTGTATTGGTACTTGAGTAAGTAAAGTTTGGTACAACCTTTAAATAGTTGATTGTATCGGGCTTCCACTCCAGGTTAAAGTTAAAGCGGTGATTGATTGGATTATCAGTCTGGTTGCTTTTTTGTGTACTGATACTTGGAGTCTGGACGTTGTTGGTTTGGATAGACGAGCTAAGGGTATTGGTGGTGTTATCCGTATAGCTGTAACTGCCATAAACAGATAAGGTTTTACCCCACTGATCGCGGAAGTTGGCACCGATGGCATGTGCATTGGTGATACCATTTGCGCTGGTAGTTGAGCTGCTGGAACCACGCAACGCGTTGCCCCTGCCGCCGCCCCCGCCGCCAAAACCACCGCCTCCGCCACCGCCGGATGTTGCGCTGCCATAGGTGAACGTATTTACGTTGGTGTTGTTGATTGTACCCAACACGGCTATCTGTTGCTCATTGTTAAAGTTGAAGAACTTAAGGTCGCCGATGTAGCGGTTGGCGTTGGCTATGCCCTGATCTTTCGGTAAAAAGTCTTCGCCATCGCCAGCTGTTGCCTGGCCGAAGTAGCCGTGGTTTTTGTCTTTACGGATGGTGATGTTCAGGATCTTGTCGGGCTCACCGGTTTTAATACCGGTAAGGTTGGCCTGATCGCCATAGTCGTCAATTACCTGGATGCTTTCTACTACGTCGGCAGGCAGGTTTTTGGTAGCGGTTTTAACATCGCCTCCAAAAAAATCCTTTCCGTTAACGCGCACTTTGGTAACCGATTTTCCCTGGGCCGTAACGTTGCCGTCTTTATCCACATCAACACCGGGCAGTTTTTTTAATACGTCTTCAACAGGGGCGTTTTCACGTACGGGATAAGCGCTTACCTTATATTCGGTTGTATCCTCTTTTAGTATTACCGGGTTAACACCAACAATGGTAACCTGGTTAAGCATATTAGTTTCGGCCTTTAACACAATAGCGCCAAGATCAACCGGTTGGGTGCCGGCATCAAGCGAATAATGTTTTTTTATGGCTGTGAAACCTATTGATGAAATGGTAATGGTTAGTTTGTTGCCCTTTACCACCGGGAACGAAAATTTACCGGCAGCATCGGCAATAGCGATTGTGCTGTCACCGCCGTTTGAAACCAGCTTAACACTACTCCCGGGTAAGGATAGCTTTGTGGAATCAACGACAGTTCCCTTTACCTCCCGCCCCGTCTGGGCGTAGGAGCCAAAGGCAGATAAAAGAATAAAACTCAAGATAAGAAGTAGGGGTTTCATAAATGTTTTTTCAGCGTACGATTGTTGTATTTGGGTATATAGACGTAATATGAACTACAAATGTTCAACTTAAAATATACATAAAGTCAAATCAATATATTATTGTTACACATAAAGCCCGTAAAGGCCTATCAATCATATTAATGTTACAAAATATTAAATGAAAAAGGCCGGAAAATTCCGGCCTTGAGGTTGTTATTAAGATCAGTCAGTCAATTTCGGGCAGGAATGAGGACGAATACCGGTGCGTTTTAAGTTTTATAGGCTGTTAAGTGTTGCAAAACCTAAGTGTGTACCGTAATCACGTAATAAGATTCGGGTTTGAGCAAGGCCATGATTAAGTGATTCACTTGCTTTAAGCATTATTACGAAAGTGTGGAAAATTAGTTTCATTAATTGTTGTGAGAGATACCAATAATGATCCTGATACGTTTAAGTAATTCACACAAGAAATAAACTATTGTTTAAAATCCGTTGATACAATAGTAACATTGTGGCACAGTATTTCGTAATACTTAACCAAACATTAACCTATGAACAATATTGGAAACACGCTGCACGCAAAAGTGCACAAATGGATAGATACGATCGGGTTCCGGCTCAACACATCGCAAACCAACAGCAAAAGTCATATTACAACCAATCATTATTTTTTTGAAACCTTTAATTTTTTCGAAAAATCAAAGAAAAATAAACCGGAGGCCACTAAGTTTTTGTGCTTCGATGCTTACGGTGAAAAGATAAATGTAAAGTCGCTGCTTGATTTGCAGGTTGCCTTTTTTGACAATATTAGTCAGTTGAAATAGTAGGCGGGCCTTTTCTGACACCTATTCCTTATAGTATTAAGCAATTTGGCGGGGTTTTTAATATGCCCATAAAATATAAAATCCCGCCCTAAAAATAAGGCAGGATTTTAAGAAGGATTTTTGAAGGGTTACCTCAAATTAGTTTTCAACATTGGTGCGTGGCCAGCAATTCATACTTCCTGTTTTCTCATTCAGTATATCTTGGTTGGCGGTATTTATACCCCTAACCATTCCTCCACCAATATTAACAACAGGCCTTGTAGGGTTAAGGGCTTCCTTTATCCTGAGGTGAAGGTCGGCATAATGAGCTGCTGTTATGGCATCGCCGCCTTTTGGTAAGCCGGTATCAATTTTCTTTAACTCGGCACGTACCATCGGCCTGATATCAGACAGTACGATGTTGATTGGGGTAAAGCCCCAGCTTGCCAGCTGCGCGCTTGATACACCCGGGAACGAAAAGCTTGCATCTGTGTTTAACAGGTTTTTCAGATTTTCAATGTACCCTCTTTGCAGGTTACGCTGATAACCATCTGGTTTAGCGGTACCAAATATGCCGGTGTGCAGGTCTGTTAATAGTTGAGCTACGGTATATGCGTTAGCACCATTTTTAGCCTCGTTATCATACATACGGGCCAACCTTGACGGATTAAGCTCGTTGCTCAATAGTGAAACCTGCATAGCTTTAATACGGTTTATGATAACGCCGTTATCAAATTTTGCGAGCTCCGGTTTGTTAATAAGCCATGATGGCGTAGCGTACAGTTGCTGATTTAAGAATAAAGCGGCTTCGCGCTGACGGGCCTTGCTCACAAAATCATATACAGCACCTTTTTGATCATAGGTTTTAAAGTTTTCGTTCATGCCGCCAATGTTGGTGGTTACATGGCCCATGTAACGATAAAACTGCCCTAAAACTTCGTTGTATAATTCGTTAAGGTCGCTATAGTCCTCATCTTTTTTGTACGACCATTTTTCGAGGTTTGGCAAAATACGTTTCAGGTTGGCGATACCGTAAGCGCTGGCTTTCATGGCATTGTCGCCCAGGTCTTCGTTTTGTAAACGAGGGTCGATAGAAGTGCCCTGGCGACCGAAGTAGTAAACAGGGTTACCTGCATTCTTGTTGGTCCATACGGCTAATATTTCTTTTTCCTGCTCCGGAGTTTTATTACCCGGGAACCAGGTATATCCCCATTTAATCGACCAGTCATCATACTCCCCTATTTGTGGGTACAGGTGTGTAACGCCATCGCCGGGTTGGGCAATGTAGTTAAAACGGGCATAGTCCATGATAGATGGCGCGGTACCATGTTTGTCGGTAAAGGTTTTTGAACGTAACGAGTCGACAGGGTAAGCATAGCTTGAACCAAAGTTATGTGGTAAGCCCAAGGTGTGGCCAACCTCATGCGATGATACAAATCGGATCAGTTCACCCATTTGATCGTCAGAAAATTGTGCATGGCGGGCATTGGGATTTACTGCCGCTGTTTGGATCAGGTACCAGTCGCGCAGTAATTGCATTACGTTGTGGTACCAGCCAACGTGGCTTTCCAGGATCTCGCCGCTACGTGGGTCGGCTACGTGAGGGCCATAAGCGTTTTCAACATCCGACGCGAAATACCTGATTACGCTATAGCGTGCATCTTCGGTACTAAATTGAGGGTCTTGTTTGGCTGTTGGAGCTTCTTTAGCAGTAATTGCATTTTTAAAGCCTGCCGACTCAAACGCTTTTTGCCAATCGTTTACACCCTGTATTAAATATGGCACCCATTTTTTAGGGGTAGCTGGGTCAATGTAAAATACAATTTGTTTTTTTGGCTCAACCAACTCTCCTTTTGCATAGGCAATAGGGTCTTTAGGCTCCAGTTTCCAGCGGTGGATGTAAGCAGTAACCAGGGCTTTCTGCGCATTGGTGCCATAATCTGTTTGGCGCTGCCCAAAAAAGCCCACGCGCGGGTCCATGATCCTGGACTTCATCGGAACTTTAGGTAACAGCAGCATGGAGGTGTTCAGTTCAAATGTTACCGCGGCAATGCTGTTATCGGTTGGCGATTCGCCGGCGCGGTAAGTTTTTAAGGTATGCGCCTCAATATTTATCGGGAAGCTTTTAATGGTGTCGATATATGAACGTGAGTTATCAACGCCCATGGTTTTGTAAGCTTTTTTGATATCGTCAGATAGACCGATGGCTGCAATATCGCCATTATAAAAATCGGTAACATCAATTAAAACGCCAGTGGTATCTTTATTAAATGCCTTTATCTCAAAAGAGGCCAAAATAGCGTCCAGGTTAGAGTTTTTAACCGATTGATACATATCGCTGGTGCTATCGGCACGTAATGAATAGCTTGGGACCCGGATAAATACCTGCTTATCGTGTTTTTCCCATTTCCAAACCTGGTCGTTAATTTCTTCGCCGCCGTACTGCTGGCCAAATGTCTTTAAGCCGCCTGGTGTTTTTACAAAGCGGGTAACCACAAGCATTTCGCGGTTAATTAACGAATCGGGTATTTCATAATAATATTTGCCATCAACTTTATAAGTATTAAAAAGTCCGCTATCGGCCTTGGTTTTAGCCGGAATAAGGTCGCTGAATTTTTTAATTCCCTCTTTTTTGGGGGCACCGGTTGTCGCGGTAGCAACAGTTCCGTTAGCTGTAGTAGTGGTTTTTAGTGTGAGGCTTTGGTTTGCAGCTTGCTTTTTGGTAGCGCATGAGCCAGCCAAAACAGCAAGTGCCAGTACTGAGCCGCGTAAATAAATACCCGGCAGCGAATGTTTTTTCATTTATTACAATAGTTTTAACCGTAAATTTATATAAAAAGCAGGTCTTTTTTTGCCGATAAAGCGTTTTATCATTAATAATTTACAAGTATTATTGATTATATGCGGCGTTTTAAGGTTAGCACAACTTTATCAACCCGTTTATCATGATAAACTTCAAGCAGCAGGCTCCTATCATCCTTTGATTTAAAAAGTTCATCGATTTCCTGGAGGGTCATTCTTGAAACAGGCTTAAAATTTACCGATATTATTTCATCATCACGTTCAAGACCAATTTCGTCGGCGGAAGAGCCCGGTTCAACCCGGCTGATGATGATCCTTTCCAAATGATCGCCTGCCGCATAATATTCAAGGCCGCTCATGTCATGCTCAAAGGGATCATTATAGGTGAAGTTGGGCTTTAAATACATCGCGCTATCCGGGTAATCAAGAATAACAGTGAAGCGTTTCAGAATGCCCACACCCAGGTTTCCATCGCGCGGAACAGCCAGGTGGGTTTGGTTATTGCCATCGTCCGGAAAAGAAGCTATTACTTTTTTCATCCTGAATTTACCCAGGTCAAATTCTTCCATCCTGCTTATAAAGCCATTTATGGGGCCGTTTAAACCAATACCAAGATTGGCTGAAGAAATAAATTTTTGCGGAAGCCCGTAGTTTTTGATATAACGCTCAATGGATACTGGGTGGCCTGCACCGAGGTCAACAACCAGTTTGGTTTTTATGGGGGCGATGCCTGGCATAAAGGCCTTAGCGTATACATATGCTTTCCTGTCTTCTACCGACATCGGGATCTTATTTGATTTCCGGAATGGCTTAAGGTCTTTAGGCCTGCAAATGGTAAGGGTGCTGTCCTGGAAACTGATTTTCACTGCGAGATTGTTAAAAAATTCATAACCAAGCAAGCCATGGATAGGCATGCCAGCATAACCCGAAAGGTTAAATATATCTTTCCTTAAAATAGCCGCGGCAACATCGTAACTAACAAGGCCCGGTATAGCTACATCTAAAGTTGAGGTTACATAAGCTTCAGAATCCTCCCCCTCGCCAAGACCGGGGATTTTTAATATACGTTTGTTAGGAATGCTGATAGAATCGGCTAATTTAGGATCGGTTATGATCATGAGGCCTACGCCTGTATCCAATATAAAATTAAAGGGCCCTTTATGGTTGATTTTGAGTGGGATGATCATCAGGTTCCGCTCCAATTTAAACGGAATAGTCACCTTTTTTTTATGCACATCAAGATCAAAGTACTGGGCCCGGGCTGTGGTTGCAAAGCAAAATGTTAACACGGATGCAAGCCACAATGCCCCCGGGAGGCGTAAATTATAATATAGCTTGTGTAACAAATCGGTTATAGTTGGTGTATTAAATTTACGAGATTTATTTGTTAAATAATTATTTTATTATGCGAAAGTCAACAATTTCATTTCTGTTAATTGTTTGTGTTTTATCCCTTTGTCATGATACTATTTATGCCCGTTCAATAAAAAAAAGAAAGGTTAAAAAGCTGTTCAAGCATTCGCAGATTGTTAATGATCATTTTACAGGGTTTGCCCTTTATGATTTGGACGAGCATAAAATGATATATGAATTAAATGCCAATAAATACTTCACGCCGGCATCTAATACCAAGCTTTTTACCTTTTATACGTGCTTGAAAATGCTCGGTGATTCTATCCCTGCATTGCGCTACCAAACGCGCGGCGATTCGCTGATATTCTGGGGTACAGGCGATCCCTCTTTTTTACATAGTGACTTAAAAGGGGTTAACGGGCTTAACTTTTTAAAGAATAGCAATAAACAGCTGTTTTATTCGCCAGGGAATTATACGGGCGAACTTTTTGGCGCCGGTTGGGCATGGGATGATTATAACGATTATTACCAGGCCGAAATTACAGCCCTGCCCCTTGAAGATAACGTTGCCCTGCTTTATGCAGACCGGGACGGCAATATGCAGGTAAAGCCCAATTATTTAAAAAGGTTTTTGACTGCCGATATCAACTATCGCCCCAAACAGTTTAAAGTAAAGCGTGATGTTATCAGCAATAATTTTGTGTACCCCACCGGTGATATCCCGGTGAATTATAAGCAGGAAATTCCATGGAAAACAAGCTTGCAGCTAACCATGGCTTTACTGCAGGATACACTGAAAAAGCAGGTGGCCCTGTTACAGGAACCCATGACCGCCGATACCAAAACTGTTTATAACACCAATGCCGATTCGGTTTACCGGCGGATGCTCCAGCCCAGCGATAATTTTATTGCCGAACAATTGCTGCTGGTATGCTCATCATTAAAATTTAATACCCTTAACGCCGATTCGGTGATCAATTATTCAAAAGCGCATTTTTTAAATGATTTGCCAGATGTGCCGCAATGGGTAGATGGCTCAGGCCTATCGCGCTTTAATTTGTTTACACCACGGGATATTGTAGCCCTGCTGCTTAAAATTCAGGATGAAGTGAAAGACGAAAACCTGCTGCACAGTATGATGCCGATAGGCGGCGTAGCCGGTACAATCAAAAGCGCTTATAAAACCGATAACGGGCAGCCATTTGTGTGGGCTAAAACCGGATCGTTAAGTAACAACCATAATCAAAGTGGCTACATTGTTACCCGCAAAGGCAAGCACCTGGCCTTCGCGTTCATGAACAATAACTTTACCCGCTCAACCCGCGAAATAAGGGATGAAATGGTAAGGATCATGACGTATATACATGAAGAGTTTTAACCATCATTTTGTCATCCCGAATTTGTTTCGGGACCTCATGTGATTAGTTGGCGTCTTGCTTAGCATGGTAATACTTAGCAAGTGGGGTGCTGAAACAAGTTCAGCATGACAGGTTGTTTTGGGGTTTCCTATCCTTTTTCTTCTCCTTTCTGGTGCAAGTGTTGCGCGATGGATTGGGCGGGGCTCACTTGTGCCCAGCTTGCTGTTCAAAAGAATTTACCCTTTTTCGTCCTTCCCGTCGTCTTTTTTCAAATTTCCCTCAAGTTGTGGGTTTTGGGCCGGAAGTGTTTTTACCCTATGCTCCACTTCGGTTTGCTGAACATGAACTGCATAGTCGGCCGGTTCAATATGGCTCCCGCTGGCCTCGGCGTAAACCTGCGTAAATTCGGCACCGATATATAATATTGCCGAAGTATAATAGATCCACACTAATATCACGATGATGGAGCCAGCCGCGCCGTAGGCCGAGCCCTGGGCTGTTTTTTGTATGTATAGACTAATGACGTATTGGCCTAACATAAAAAGTAATGCAGTAAAAAACGCGCCGCTACGCACATCTTTCCATTTAATCTTGACATCGGGCAAGAACTTAAATATGATACCAAATAGGGTGGTGATAACTATAAGTGTAATGGCAAGGTTTACACCTTTCAATAAAAGACCGGTAATAGCCGGTAAAAAATGTTCAATACGTGTGCTTAGCGCATCCATTATTAAATTAATTAACAGGGAAGCCAGCAATAAAAAACCAAGGCTAATTATTAAAGAAAATGAGATAAAGCGGTTACGAAGTAATTGTATCCAGCCGCTTTTAGGCTTCGCTTTAACTCGCCAAATGGTGTTCAGTGAGTCCTGAATCTCAATAAAAATGCTGCTTGCACCTAATAATAATGTTATCGATCCAATAATTACCGCTATCCCCGATTTGCCTGAAAGCGCGAGATTTTTTAAAGCTTCCTGAATTTGGGCTGCCGCGGCTGCTCCCAAGAACTTTGACATTTGAGGGTATAAAGTATCTGTAGCATGATCTTTAAATACAATACCCGCAACCGAAATTACAATGATTAATAGTGGTGCTATTGAAAATACAGTGTAATAAGCCAGAGAGGCGCTTAGCTTTAAACCATTATCTTTTGAGAAGCCGGTGAAAGTTGCCAGCAGGACTTTCCATAGTTGCTTAAAATATTCTTTGCTGAAAAATTTCATGCCAATAGATTTAAGGTTAACGCCTATTTATGTAGGCTAAGCAATATTAATGCCTTTTGTAAGGCAACTGTAATAAAAGTGTAAGTTTCGAATTGAAAGTATTAAAAGCGTTACAGCGCCTGAACCGGAATGTCCAGCAATTCGTACTCGGGCCAGCCGGTAAAGTCATAATGCCACCATTCGGTTGAGATCACCTTAAAGCCATATTTGGCCATTACGGTTTTTAACAGCTCGCGATTGGAAATTTGCTGTGCCGGTAAATCCATGTAGTTTGCACCGGCCTTGCGGCTGAAACTATCAAAGCCCGTTGGCATATCCAGCTCCTTCCCGGTTTTAAGGTTAATAAGTGAAAGATCGATAGCACAGCCCCGGTTATGCTTTGATCCCTTGCGCGGGTCGGCTACAAAATTGGTATCGGGGGCCATTTCATAAAAATTGACGGTTATCGAATATGGCCGGTATGCATCGTAAATTTTAAGGCCAAGTCCCTGGGTTTTTAATTCGGCCTCCACCTGCTGCAGTGCTTTTACCACAGGCAAACGTGCAAATGCCTTAGCCGTTGTATACATGCGGCGGTGCATGAAATTGTTGGTGGTAGCATACCGGAGGTCTAAGACTATCTGCGGAATATATTTTTTGATCTCGACAAGCTGTTTATCTGGATTGGCCTTAACCTGTACTTTATAACGGGCAACGCCGCATATTTTTGTACTGTCGATATACTTATAATGCTGCGCGCTAACATGCAATGAGCCGACGACAAATACCAATAAGATCAAATATCTGCGAAGCATATTATCTGTGAGATACGATCAGCAGGTCAAGATCTTTACATGGGATGGAGAAACGCTCGCCGATATGTTTATTGGTGAGCTGGCCGTGGTAAATGTAAACCGCGTTCCGCACGCCCGATTTTTCCCAAATCAGGTTTTTGATGCCGCCCATATCGCCAATATCAAGCAGAATAGGTGCAAAAATATTGGTGAGCGCATAGGTAGCCGTACGGGCAACACGCGACGCGATATTAGGCACGCAATAATGGATTACATCATATTTGCGGAAAACCGGGTGGGTGTGGTTAGTAACTTCAGATGTTTCGAAGCAGCCACCCTGGTCGATACTTACGTCGATAATTACCGAGTCGCGCTTCATGCGGCTAACGGTGGCCTCTGAGATAATACATGGGCTGCGACCGTCTTCGGCACGGAGCGCGCCAATGGCAACATCGCAGGTGGTGATGGCTTTCTCCAATACAATAGGCTGAACAACAGAGGTGAAAACCCGGTTGCCAATATTGTTTTGCAGGCGGCGAAGCTTGTATATTGAGGGGTCGAACACTTTAACTTCGGCACCAAGGGATATCGCGGTACGCGCGGCATACTCTCCTACTGTACCTGCACCAAGAATCACGATTTCTGTAGGTGGAACACCGGTTATGCCGCCCAGCATCAGGCCCTTGCCTTCAAAAACATTGCTTAAATATTCGGCAGCAATGAGGATAGAGGTTGCGCCTACAATTTCGCTCATGGCCCTTACTACGGTCAAAATATTGCCTTCATCACGAAGATGTTCAAAGCTTAAGGCCGTGATTTTTTTAGCCATGAGGGCTTGAATATTTTCGGCTTTGAGCGTAGCCATTTGCAGGGTGGAGATCAGGAGCTGTCCCGGCTTCATCATTTCAATTTCCTGCGCGGTGGGCGGGGCTATTTTGATGATGATATCGGCTTCATAAACCTTTTTGGTATCATAAACTATCTGGGCCCCCTGTTCGCTATAGTCTTTGTCCGAAAAATTAGCGGCCTGACCCGCATTGCTTTCCAGTAATACATCGTGCCCATTGTTAACCAATAAAGCTACCGACAGCGGTGTTAAAGGCACCCGGTTTTCCTGGAAGGATACTTCTTTAGGAATGCCGATGTACAGCTTGTTTTTTTTGCTTTTTACCTCCAGCAACGATTCCTGGGGTTGCATCATTGCTTGTTTGGCAATATCCGAAAACCCGCTATAGATCCCTGAACTCATGATGTATTGTTTTAAAGGCTGTTGAAGATAATAAAAAACGATGGATGATAAAACTAAATATTTTCGATGCTGATGAGGCGCGAGCTGGCGTCTGATACTTCGATCCTGACAGTGGTATAATGGATGGGAAGCAGGTCCGGAATTTTTTCGGGCCACTCAATAAAGCAGTAGGCATCGCTGTAAAAATATTCCTCGTAACCCATATCCAACGCTTCGGTTTGGTTTTTTAGGCGGTAGAAATCAAAGTGAAAGATCCGGCTATCACGGCCAATATACTCGTTAACAATAGAAAACGTTGGACTGGTGGCCTGTTCGGTTACCCCCAACTGTTCGCACAAGGTTTTGATGAGCGTGGTTTTCCCGGCCCCCATTTCGCCATAAAAAAGAAAAATTTTGTTCCCCGCCGAATTGGCCAAAATGGCTTCGGCAGCCTGCGGTAACTGGGATAGTGAATTTACAGATAGTTGCACGTGTAATGATGTTGTTCTATATCCAAAAATACTCAAAATCCCTAAATTATAAATTGGCCGTAAGTGCTTTAAAAAAGGCATCTTTAGCTTCAATATGCGGGATGTGACCGCAATTGTCAAATTCGATCAGCTTGCAGCCGGGAATCTTCTTAGCGGTTTCCGGGCCTAATATTTTATACTGCCCGTGTTTAGCTTTCTCTTCGTCGCTGAGTAACGCTTTGCCAACTATGGTTTTATCCTCTTTGCCGATAAACAAAACTGTAGGCACTTTAATCAGTCCGAACTCGTAACAAACAGGCTGCTCGTAAATCATCTCAAAGGTTAACGCGGCTACTTTAGCATAGCGCGGGAAATCGGCACTTTTACTTACCCCTGCGCCAATATTAACCAGGTAGTCATACTCGGGTTTCCATGAGGTGAAGTAGGATGTTTGATAGTATTTCTTAACGCTTTCGTAGCTGGTTTTTAACTCGGCTTTGTAATCATCTTCGGCACTGTTATAGGGTACAAAAGTTCGGTAATCCTCCAAGCCGATAGGATCTTCAAGCAGTAGTTTTTCCACCCTGTCGGGATACATCAGCGTAATGCGGGTAGCCAGCATCCCTCCCATGGAATGACCCATTAGTGTGATTTTCTGTATGCCTAAACTATCCAGCAGGTTTTTATTAAATCGCGCCAATTGGTGAAAGCTGTAATGAATAAACGGCTTGGACGATTTGCCAAACCCGATCTGATCGGGTACAATCACACGATAGCCTTTCCCGCTTAGTACTTTAATAACATCCGTCCAATAGTAACCACCAAAGTTTTTGCCGTGAAAAAGCATAACAGTTTTACCGTTGGGGACAGGTGGCTTTACATCCATATATGCCATGCGGAGATCCTCCCCTTCAACCTTGATGGGCATAAAGTTTACCGGATATGGATACTTTACGTTTTCGAGTGTGATGGAAAGGGTATCAGTTGATTGGGCCTTGACAACGATGTTTGCCAATACGAAAGCGAGAACTAACAGTATTTTACGCATACAGAAGAGACAGGAGACGGAATTAAATGTTTGGCCCCTGCTGCCTAAAAAGGGAGTTTGACCTGGAGGTGACGATTGCGGCCTAAAGTAACAAGTTCGCAAGCGGGAAGGTGACAGGATGATATTTAACAATGCAAAATATTCATTACCGTTGGTTTTAACCAACGGAATAAAAGTTGAAAGGTCCTGGCTTTAGCCCAACTATACAAGCGGATTAGGCTGAAGCCCTCTCTTATTGTTGTTCATTACTCCGTTGGTTAAAACCAACGGCAACGAAGCTTTATCTACCTGTAAGCTATATCACCAAGCTTAAACAGAAGTTGCGAAGAGCCGTCATTGTTGCTAAGGATGGCAAAGGGAAGAAGAAATGAATAGTCATGTAAACAAAAAAAGTCCCACCACAAAGGCGGGACTTTCAGTTAATAGTTTAAATGTTATCAGGATTTTTTATTGCTATTAAACCCAAAAGGAACAACCACCTTGAAGCTGATATTACGACCCATGTTAAATATGCCGGGGTGTACGCCTTCAGGTACGTTAGGATTATCAAAATACTTAAGCCTGCTCATGTTTGATTGATAGTTAACATTGGCAAGGTTAGTACCTTCAACAAAAAGTTTAATAACCGGCTGACCCGCTTTGTTAACAATGTTGCCTCCAAAACCTGCGCTTAACAGGTTGTAGCCTGCTGTATAGGTTTCTGTGCCGTATGCAGCGAAAAAGCGGTCTTGAGCGCTATAGTGGTCAAAGCCAACAAAGGCATAAATGCTTTTGATTTTACCAAAGCCGCCGTTAAATGTGCCCCGCAACTCGGAATGTGTGTGCAAAGGAGGTATAAAAGGCAGGTATTTTAAACTGTCCGCAACCGGGCCGCCATTGCCTTTGTTTTCGCCATAGGTTAAGCTTAAGGCGTTTTCAAAATGCAGCCATGATATAGGGTGCAGGTCTACATTTACCTCGCCGCCATAAATGCGGGCTTTGCTTTGCACATAAGTAAATGTGGTATAACCCTGTGTATAAACCGGACTGCCATCGGCAGCTAATACCTGTTGCTGGTAAATATAGTTTGACAAATTGTTATTAAACACCTCAACGCTGGCCGAAATATTAGGCAAGGTAAGGAAAGTGCCTATATCTTCCTGCAAACTGAACTCCGGTTTGAAGTTTTTATCACCGATGTGGTAGATCTGTGAGCCTGGATCCGGGCCGTTGGCCGAAATTTCAGCTATACTTGGTGCCCTGAAACCGCGGGAAATATTTCCTTTGATCAGGAACGCGTCCGACACATTATAAGTTGCTCCGAAACTGCCTGAAAATCCGCTGAACCTTTTGTTAAAGGCGTCAAACTGTTTGGTCACGTTTGCAGTGGTTTCGGGATTGCTGCCGGTATATAACTGCGGGAAGCCATTGCGGCCAAGTGTGTCAACATACGCCGCGCTATTGCTGAACGAGCGGGTATCGTACCTTGCACCTGCCGAAAGGTCAAGCTTGCCGAAGCTCTTTTTTATCACAAAGAAAGGGCCTACATCAAACTGGTGGTAAGCCGGTATAGGGAAATCCGTCGCGTCGCCGATGGTGTTGTTTTGATACTGACCGTTAATGCCGAAGGTTGTTTCATACTCGTTGCCGATGTTGAAGTTATATTTAACATCATAGGTATAAGTAGTTAGGTGCAGGTTAAGCCCGGCAATGTCACCGGCTTCGGGGTGGGTAAATTCACGGCGGTGGCTGTATTGATAGCCCAGGTTAACTGCCAGGTTTCCGTTGCCTAAAATAAAGTTACTGTTATTGTAAATGCGGTAAAGTTGCACATGCTGGTGCAACGTAGGGATGCTATACGAGTTTAAAACAGACTGCGGAACAATTGGCCTGAAAGCGTCATCCTCGGTAATTTGGCGGGTAAACTTGCGGGTAAGCGAGTCGCGACTTCCATCGGGTATAGCCTGTTCATCATCAAATACTGAAGCATGCAGGTATGAATAACCCCATGATTTATTAAGGCCTACCATTACACGGGCATCTTTTTCGCGGTAGTTAGTAGCGTATACACGGCCATCGTGCTCATTTTGATAGTCTTTGCTGCCTTTGGCCGAGATCACCGTACCCCAGATAAGGCCGTTTTGGTTTCCCTGTAACCTGAATGAACCATTATATAGCCCCTGGTTTGTGCCATATAATCCCTGCACCGAGCCGAGGATCTTCCCTTCGGGTACCGGAGCCGGTGATATCAGGTTCACCACACCGCCGATTGCATCTGAACCATAAGTTAAACTTGCAGGTCCTTTGATCACCTCAACCCTGTCGATAGAGTTTTGATCTACTTCAATACCATGCTCATCGCCCCATTGCTGACCTTCCTGGCGTATACCATCCTGCAGGGTGATCACCCTGTTGTAGCCCAGGCCATGAATAAATGGCTTTGATACGTTGGGGCCTGTAGTAACTGCGCTTACACCTGGCAGGGTAGCTATCTGATCAATAATATTGCCGGATGCCGCACGCTGCTCCAAATAGGTTTTACCTACTGCAACCATTGGTACAGGGCTGCGCTTTATTTCGGTGGCTTTGCTTACACCGGTAATAACAACTTCACCGGCTTCAAGCGATGAGGTTTGCATTTTAACATCAAATACACTTGTTTTTGAAAAGTCGACCCGTTGGTTAACGGTTAAATAGCCGATATAAGTTACCTGAACAAGGAAAACGCCTTTAGGAACGCTGCCGAAGCTGTATTTGCCGTTTACATCGGTAATAGCCCCTTTGCGTAAATCCGGAATGTTTACTGTAGCGCCAATGATTGGTTTGCCGTCGGCTTTATCGGTAATAGTACCCGAAAGGTTGCCAATGGCATCTTCGGTTTTATTGTTTATAGTAATAGTATACTTGTTAGCAAATGCAGAAACCTGCACAAACAACAATATAATGAAGCTTATAAGCTTTAATTTCATGATGAAAATTTAAGAAAATTGATAATTACCGTTTAATGATAACGGAGTTGTTTTTAAGAAAAAATATAGGACAGCGTTAAGCCCTAACCGGAGGTGCCCTCCCGGCCGAAAGAATAAGCGCGATGCTTATAAAGTCATAATCGCCAGGCTTAAAAACATGATCGGATGTTACGAGGGGTATTAAAAATGAGGTATTGCTAACTGCCACCGCATCGGTATGGTGCATGGCATCGCACATTAAACATTTTTCTTTAATGGTTTGCCGGCCCTCTGCCAGGTGGTTGTGTTTGGTGATTCCCTTAATGAGGGCATGCTGGTGCGAATAAACCATATATTGCCCGGCCACAAAGCAGATAAGCAGCAGCCACGCGAATACAATATGTAGGCGGTTTTTTTTCACAGTCAACATTCCATATAACGGAATACGGCAAAAGTAAGTATTAAAACGCGAATATTAATGCAACATTGTAACAATAATGTGGTGTTCATGGTTCATAGATGATAGTTCATGGTTTTGATGTTTGTTAGGAAAAGGCCACTTTGCATCATTTTACTATGAACTATCATCTATGAACCATGAACTAATCTATCTTTGCCAATTATGACACCTGCCGAGATCAATAAAAAATGGGATGTGCTGCAGCAGCGAATAGCTGAGGACTTTGACAACGAAAAGCCTGATATTAAAGTGATGCTTTTTTTGATCGGGGTCCAGGAGTTGGGGCAAGGTCCGCGGAAGTTTAGCAAGCGCCAAAAGGAGGAGCTGATGCATATTGCTACCTGCCGCTTAATGAGTATGATGGGCTTTTACGAACTTGAAGGCCTTGACCAGGATGGCTGGCCGCACTGGAAACGCATAAAAGTGATCCCTAATTATACCCTGCTTGAGCAGGAAATGCTCATGAAATCGCTCATCGTAAATTACTTTGAGGAGATGGATGGGGAAAATTAGTGAGTGGTTTATTGGTTGATTAGGTGAATGGTTGAGATAGCTTGTATTTGCTATCTTCAATTGGCTTAAAAAAATCAACGTAATCATCGAAATCAAAACAATCAACTGTCCGATATGAAGAAACTTTTTACTTTAAGCGTTCTGCTATTAACCCTTACGGCTGCCTTTGCCGGACCGCCTAAAAATCAGTATGTACGCATCCATACTACTTATGGCGATTGCATCCTTCGCCTGTATAATGAAACGCCTTTGCACCGGGATAATTTTATCAAGCTTACCAAAAAAGGGTTTTATAATGGTACGCTGTTTCACCGGGTGATCCAGAATTTCATGATCCAGGGTGGCGACCCGGATTCAAAAGATCCGATAAAAGCCAAACCGGGTGCCGAGCTGGGCAACGGTGATGTTGGTTATACCATTCCGGCCGAATTTCGTGACAGTATTTTTCATAAGCGCGGGGTGCTTGCCGCGGCGCGTGATGATAATCCTAAAAAAGAATCAAGCGGTTGTCAGTTTTATATTGTAGAGGGCAAGCGCTTCACCGATGGTAAGCTGGATACGCTGGAAAATACCCGGCTTAAAGGCCGTAAGATCCCAACCTGGCAACGGGAATGGTATAAATCAGTTGGCGGTTCTCCGCACCTTGATCAAAACTATACCGCTTTCGGCGAAGTAGTGTCGGGTATAGATATGGTAGACCGCATCGCCGCCGTTAAAAAAGACGGGAATGATCGCCCTAATACCGATGTACCCATGACGGTTGAGTTGCTGAGTAAAAAGGAATGTAAGCAGTTAGATAAAATTCTTTTTCCGAAAGCGAATCCATAAAAAATGTCATTTCGAACGAGGAACGAGAGAGAAATCTTATACGCCTCGCACAGCCAACATGTAAATTCGCTATGCATGCCGCTCGTATAAGATTTCTGTTTCTCCCTCCCTCTTCCTTCCCCAGCTCAGCCGAAATGACAATTTTGTCGTAGTTTCGTAATTCAAATTAAATCCGAAATCGAACATTCGAAATCTCACATGAAAATACTTACCTATAACGTAAACGGTATCCGTTCGGCAATAAATAAAGGTTGGCTGGCCTGGCTGCAGGCTACCGATGCTGATGTTGTTTGTTTGCAGGAAATTAAAGCGACACCCGATGTGCTGACCGATCTTGGTTTGGTTGACCAGATGGGCTATCAGCATTACTGGTTTCCGGCCGAAAAAAAGGGCTACAGTGGTACAGCCATTTTTACCAAAATTTTGCCTAACCATATTGAATATGGGTGTGGTATCCCTGATTTTGATCGTGAAGGGCGTTGTATTCGCGTAGATTTTGATGAGGTGTCTGTGATGAGCGTTTATTTCCCATCGGGATCAAGTGGCGATGAGCGGCAGGTTTTTAAATATCGTTTTTTGGATGAGTTTGGCAAATACCTTACCCTGCTCAAAGTGGAACATCCGAACCTGGTAGTTTGCGGGGATTATAACATTTGCCACCGCCCTATTGATATCCACAACCCAAAATCAAATGCCAATTCATCGGGCTTTTTACCGGAAGAACGCGAATGGATGGAGAATTTTATTGAAGGCGGCTTTATCGATACTTTCCGTCATGTAAATAAAGAACCTCATAATTATACCTGGTGGAGTTTCCGTGCGGGATCCCGTGGCAAAAACTTAGGCTGGCGTATTGATTACGCCATGGCCAGCACACCGCTTGAAGATAAGATCCGCCGCGCGGCAATATTGCCCGAAGCCAAACACTCTGACCACTGTCCGGTGTTACTTGAACTGGAATTTTAAAGCGCCAATTTATAAAATAAACAGGCGAGCCGGGGATGTATTATCTCCGGCTCGCTTGTTTAATCTAAGATCGATCCTCTTAAAGGTTCTTATCCAGCATTACTCAGCTACATCAATCACCAGTTTGCCATTTGCTTTGCCGTTTTCCAGTATATCGTGGGCCTGGCTGCCGGTTGCTAAAGTAAATTTGCGTTCATCAACCAGTGGTACAAGCTTGCCAGCTTCAGAAAGTTTGGTAGCTTCCTGCATAATCTCACCATGGTGTTTACGGCCCCGGCCTGTGATCATTGGCATTAAGGTAAACACGCCGGAATAAGTAGCCCCGCGGAATGATAGTGGCGCCAGCTTGTGTTCGCCCCATCCAAGACAGCTTACCACGTGGCCGGTATAATATTTAGCAGCAGTAAAGGAAGCATCTAAGGTTGCGCCGCCTAAAGTGTCATACACAATATCAAAGCCTTCGCCATTGGTATATTCGGTAACATATTGTTCAACTGTTTTTTCGCGGTAATCAATAAATGTAGCGCCAATGTTTTCTATATATTGTTGTTGAGCCGCGCTTCCGGTGGCATAAACATCTGCTCCAAAAGCTTTGGCTATTTGTACCGCAAGATGGCCAACACCCCCTGCCCCGCCGTGAACCAGTACTTTTTGACCTTCGTGCACTTTTGCCCTGTCAACCAGGCCTTCCCAGGCGGTTATGAAATTAAGGGGCATAGAAGCTGATTGACGCATGCTCAGGCTTGATGGCTTCACCGCAAGCAGATCGGCATCGAAAGCAGCGTACTGTGCGTAGGTGCCCTGCAGGCCGCCAATACCACCGGCAAGTCCGTATACTTCATCGCCAATTTTAAAACGGGTAACACCATCGCCAACAGCTTCAACAATGCCGGCAAAATCCATCCCTAAAATAGCAGGTAATGGTTGTTTGGCATGAGCGCCTTTGCCGGTGCGGATTTTATTATCGAGCACGCTTACGCCGCTGGCTATAATGCGTACCAGTATCTGGCCTGCAGCGGCTACCGGGCGTTCAACTTCCGTAAGGGTAAAAGGGGCATTAGCTTCCGGAGCTATCAGTGCTTGCATGATGGTTTTATTTTGAGTGTTCATTGTAGTATTTGTTTGGTTTTAATTACAATACAAAAGTATACCAGCCACAGGGTGAGTCTCTTGTACAAATCCTCGTAATAATTGTACATTTACACTATGGTTAAAGATAATTTATACCAGCCCTTTGAGATCGTGTTGCGCGAACCTCTCGAAGCTTGCCCCCGCAATGAACATTCACATAGCTTTTTTGAATTTATTTACATCGTTAGCGGGACAGGTAAGCAATGTATCAACAACAGCAAGTTTACCTATAAGGCAGGCCACCTGTTTTTACTTACTCCTAACGACTCCCACTATTTTGAAATTGCAACCCTTACACAGTTTCTGTTTATCCGGTTCAATATGGCTTATATTAAAGATTATAAGTTGCCCGCTAACGCGGTTAAGCACCTGGATTTTATTCTGAAAAATGCGGCGCAGGCACCAGGGTGTGTGTTGAAAAACCAGGAGGACAGCGCTGTTGTAAAACCTATTATGCAGGCCATCATTGGCGAACAGCAAAAAAGCGGGCTTTACAGTAAAGAGCTTTTGCAGCAATATATCAATACAGTTATTGTAATTGTTGCCCGTAATGTGGCCATGAGCATGCCCGATGAGGTAGATGAAAATACAGAAGAAAAAGTACTCGATATTCTGCAGTATATCCAGACCAATATCTACTCCCCCGAAAAGCTCAGGGTTGATGTTATTGCCGATAAAATGGGCGTTTCAGAAACCTACGCTGGCCGTTATTTCAAAAAGCATACTAACGAAACCCTGCAACAATACATTATTAAATACAAACTTAAATTGATTGAAAATCGCCTGCTGCATAGTAATATGCGCATGGTTGAAATAGCCAATGAGCTTGGGTTTAACGATGAAAGCCACCTGAACCGAATTTTTAAAAAGTACCGGCATGTTAACCCGTCTGATTTTAGGAAAGCGGGAGTTGAACAATCTTCGATTGTTTAGCTATTTCAATTCCTTTTTTTTATATATACTATCAACAAAAGCGCAAATTTTTATTTCGAAAATTATATAAAATTGAAAATTTGATTAAAATAAATTCAAAAATTTCAAAATAATTTGCTTTTTTATCAAAAACACTTCATAAATTACAATTCTTAAAGATAACTGATTGTCAATTTTTAAACTATTGTAATTTTTTATGGAAGAATCAGCTTATTTTGATAAATATAGCCCAATTAATAATGTTTGGGACGAAATGTATGGCCTTGATGCTAATGTTCGTGAGCATTATCGTAAAGTTATTGACTACATTTCAAAAGAATCGGCAGACGATCTGAATAAAAAGGAAGAACTTGCCAAACGACTTTTCATGAGCCAGGGCATTACCTTTACCGTTTACAACAGCGGCGAAGGCATTGAAAAGATCTTCCCTTTTGATATCATTCCCCGTATTATCACTGCCGATGAATGGGCCTTTGTTGAGCGTGGCATTAAGCAGCGCCTTAACGCGCTTAATCTGTTCCTGAAAGATATTTACCACAATCAGTTTATTGTAAAGGATGGCATAGTGCCTATCGATATCATTTACTCGTGCCCGCATTTTTTGCGTGAGATGTACCAGCTCCAGGTACCCTATGATATTTATGTGCACATTTCGGGTATCGACCTTATTCGTGATGAGGATGGTACTTTTTATGTGCTGGAAGATAACCTGCGTACCCCCTCGGGCGTAAGTTATATGCTCGAGAACAGGGAGATCACCAAACGGTTATTTCCTGATCTGCTGCCACAATGCAGCGTGCGCAGCGTTACCGAATACCCGTCGATACTATATAAAAACCTGCTGGCCTTATCGCCACGGCAAATTCATAACCCAACTATTGTTTTACTTACGCCGGGCATTTATAATTCGGCCTATTTTGAACATACCACGCTGGCCCGCTTAATGGGTGTTGAACTGGTAGAGGGGCGCGACCTGGTAGTGAATAATCATAAGGTGTACATGAAAACCACAACCGGCCTGCAGCAGGTTGATGTGATATACCGCCGGGTGGATGATGAGTTTCTTGATCCACTGGTGTTTAACCCGGAAAGTATGCTGGGCGTAGCGGGTTTGATGGGGGCTTATCGTAAAGGTAATGTGGCCATTGTAAACGCGACAGGTACAGGTGTTGCTGATGACAAGGCGGTTTATGCCTATGTGCCCGATATGATCCGCTATTACCTGAACGAAGAACCCATTCTCAAAAATGTGCCAACCCACCAGTTAGGCAACCCCGATGAGCGCGAAATGGTGTTTAAAAACCTCAATAATATGGTGGTTAAAAAAACCAACGGCAGCGGAGGCTACGGGATGTTGATGGGGCACGCTGCAAGTGAGCAGGAGATAGATGATTACAAAAAAGAGATCCTTAAAGATCCCCGTAACTTCATAGCGCAGCCAACAATCAGTCTTTCGGCAGCGCCATGTTACATGCAGGGCGAGTTAAAGCCGCGCCGGGTTGATTTAAGACCTTACGCGCTTTATGGTCCTGATGGTATTGAAATTGTACCGGGTGGTTTAACCCGCGTGGCCTTAAAGGAAGGTTCGCTGGTGGTTAACAGTTCGCAAGGGGGCGGTAGTAAAGATACGTGGGTATTAGCCTGAGGTGAAAGAGGAAGGAATTGCGAATAAAATCCCCTCTTGAGAGGGGGCGCGAAGGACTGCGCGGTAGCAGGGGTGTGTTTCTGGGATTAGTTTATTACAAGCATAAACACACCCCTACACCCTTCTCAAGAGGGGAATCGCACAAGTCCGCGTTTTTTGAATAAAGTACAAAAGTATAATTAACAAGGCCGGCGATTTTACCGCCGGCATAATCATTCCCCCTTTAGGGGGTTAGGGGGCATTATGTTAAGCAGGGTTGCAGCAAGTTTTTATTGGTTAAGCCGTTACATTGAGCGCAGCGATGGTATGCTGCGGATGCTCAAAATTAATTATGCCTCATCGCAGGATACCGTGCAGGAATTTACCTGGGAGCCAGTAATGAGGATTTTTGCAGGTTTGGATGCCGTTGAGGCCGAAAAGTTGGAAAATGACAGCCGGTCGGTTTTAAAGTATATGGTTACGGGGAAGAGCAACCCCAATTCCATACTCAACATTATTACGCTTGCGCGCGAAAATGCCCGGGGTGTACAGGAGCATATCACCAAAGACCTTTGGCAATGCCTTAATGAATATTATCACACCGTAAAAGATGTGCGTTTGGAACGTGCCCTGCACCGGGAAGATCCGATAGGCGTACTCGATGTGTTAATAAAACAGGTGATGCTTTATTACGGCACAGTTGAAATAACCATGGAGCGCGGCGAGGGCCGTGCCTTTATGAATATTGGTAAATATTTGGAGCGGGCCATCCAGTCGGTTGATATTTTGGATACCAAATTCAGTTCGATAAGTGATAACCCCGATTTGCTTACAGATACAACCTACTGGAAACACCTGTTGCTTTCCCTTGGCGGCTATGAGTTGTATTTAAAGACCTACCGCGAAGGCTTTGAGGCCGAAAACGTACTGGAGCAAGTTGTGTTGAATAACGATTTTCCGCGGTCGGTTATCTATTCGGTAAACAATATCCAGCGTTATTTCGACAGGTTAAAAAACGACAGTAATGCAGATGATTACCGGGAGATGTCGTTCCAGATAGGCAGGCTGCAAAGCCGTATTAAATACAGTTCGGTAAAAAGCATTAAACAGGAAGGTTTGCACCTGTTTCTTACCCAGATCAGGAGCGAGCTATACGGTGTGGGTAATTCATTGAATCAGCACTATTTTGCTAATTCATAAAAACGATTTGAAAATGTGTCGATTTGAAAATTTGAAGATGTTCACTCAACGTCATTTTCAAATCTTCAAATCAATAAATTAACCAATTAAAAAGATGCCTGAATTTAAGATCCAACACATCACCAAATACACTTATGCGGGCCCTGTTCGTGACAGCGCTAACCAGATCATTCTTTTCCCCATAAAAGATGAATACCAGGAGGTGGTAAAACAAGAGCTGACCATAACCGGTAACCCTGTGGTTGATACCCATATTGATTATTATGGCAATGAGGTTGGCAGTTTTACTTATAGCGATCAGCACAACATGCTGGTGATTAATTCAAAACTGGTTGTTGTTACGCGTCAGCGTCCATTGCCGGTGAACGATATTTTTCCGGAGCAGCAGTGGGAGGCCCTAAAGCGCCTGCAATACATGGTGCCTTACATTGATTTTTTAAAACAGGAATATTTTGAAGGCCTGCCCGAGTTGCAGGAAATAGTTGAGCAGGAACGACGAAAAGACGAAACGCCTTTTCAGGTCGCGCTACGTTTTTGTAGTTGGGTGTACAATAATTTTGAATACATCAAAGGAGTAACCACAGTTGAAACCACGCTTGATGAGGTTTGGAAACTTAAAGCCGGTGTTTGCCAGGACTTTGCCCATATTTTGATGGTAATGCTTCGCCAGCTTAGAATCCCGTCGAGGTATGTAAGTGGCTATATCTGTACCCATAGCAGTGCCATGCGCGGTGAAGGTGCTACTCACGCCTGGGCCGAGGTTTACGTACCCGACTACGGCTGGCTCGGCATCGACCCAACAAATAACTGCATTGCTAATGAAACCCATGTGCGTTTAGCTGTAGGCCGCAATTTTTCCGATTGCTCGCCGGTTAAAGGTGTTTACAAAGGCGCATACGGCCATAAGCTTGAAGTATCAGTTGTGGTAGATGATGCAGATACCATTGTTTTTGAAGATAAAACCCATGAAGCGCCGGCTATGCACGCCGTAACCGAGTTTCCTAAAAACAGCTATCAACGATATATGGAGATCATTCAGCAGCAACAACAACAGCAGCAGTAGTTTTCAGTTGGCAGTGGCAGTTTTCAGTTGGCAGGATGTCTTTCTGCCGTTGTTGGTGTTGTCACCAACAACTCTGCGCTATACAGTGTATTGGCAAATAGGAATGTCGTTCTTATAAGAATAAAGGGTACAAAAAGTTGCTGGTGACAACACCAACAACTGCGGAACAGTAACAACAGTAGCAGTTTTCAGTTGGCAATTTGCAGAAAAAAATATGTCATTGCGAGCGCAGCGTGGCAATCTCGTAGCCAATGCATGTCCGATTTGTATAGCTACGAGATTGCTTCGTCGTTCCTCCTCGCAATGACATGGCTTTTTTAACCAGCATTTTCAACCGATACTCATCTTTCGAGTATTTATGGATATAACAGCATAGTCACCTAATCCCAACTCAAGAAATCCTTAAATCAGGCTAATCCAGGTTCACGCTCTGATAAAAAGCAACCAGCTTGGGGGCTACAACATGCACGTCGTGTTGTTCTTCAATCAGGCGACGGGCGTTGAGCCCTATGTTGCGACAAAATTCCTCGTCGGTAATGCAGCGCTCAATAGCATCATAAAACTCTTGCCGGTTGTTGGCAATAAGAATATTGGCGCCGTTGGTGAAGTTTATGCCTTCGGCACCTAATGAGGTGGAGATGATACATTTTTCCATGGCCATGCCCTCCACTATCTTAACCCGCATACCTCCGCTCGAGAGCAGTGGCACTACCATGATGGCCTTGCTGTTTACAAACTCCGAAGCGTCATCAACCTCGCCCTGGATAAAAATTTTACCCATTACCTCGTAGTCGTCAAAACTATCGGGAATGTTATGGCCGGCAACATAAAACTTTACGCGCAGGTCGCCATCGGTAAGGTCTTTATAAAAGCTCTCGATAAACCACTCGATCCCTTCCCTGTTCGGCATCCAATCCAATGAGCCAAGAAAAAACAAGCTCGGAAATTCTGTTTTGTTATAGTTGGGCTTGTAATCGGGCAGGGAAATACCAACAGGAAAAATTTCAACCGGGATAGTGGCGCCGTATGACAACAGCGTTTTTTTATCCTCGTTAGTAAATACCGCTATAGCATCAAATTTATTGAGTTGTTGCAATTCGTAGTCCTTTACCTTGCGGGCCAGCAAATGCAGGTACCATTTCTTAAACAGGTCGCTTTTTTGCTGGGCGAGGCGCATCCATACCTGGTGTTCAATATTGTGCGACCGGTAAATCAACCTGGCTTTGGCATGCTTACGGACAGCGGCCAAATACGGGGTTACAAACAGGCCCTCAAACTGGATAACATCGTATGCGGTTTGGCGTAATTCGCGCAGCAGCAGTTTTTCAAATTCGGCATCGTAATAACGGTCGACATCGTTTGATTTTTTGCTGAACAGGTTGCCTATGGCATCAAGTACAGATACGTTGATGTTGATATCGTAGGATGTGTATTGGATTTTTTGTAGCAGTTCATCTTCGGTGGTTTGAACGCTGCCGTGATATTTTTTGCCGTTTAAAGCTACCAGCGCAACTTCGTGCCCAAGTGCAATCAGCCCTTTAATGGTATTGCAAACCACAATGGCATAGCCGCCATTTTGCGGAAATGGTACACGATGTGTTAAAATTAGGATCTTCAAACGGTGGATTGGGTTTTTAACAAAAATACCATCCTAACGGTGGTATTCAAAACTTCATTAAAAAATACTTAACTGCGGATCGGTTACCCTGAAAGTACGGCGGTGATATGGTGTGAAACCAATTTTCAATACCGTTTCGCGATGCTTTGTTGTTGGATAGCCTTTATTGGTATGCCATTCATACTCCGGATGTTCAGCCGCTATTTGCATCATATAATCATCCCGGTAGGTTTTAGCCAATATGGATGCAGCCGCTATGCTGAAATATTTTCCGTCGCCTTTGATGATGCACTCGTGCGGAATACTCCGGTATTTTTTAAAGCGGTTACCGTCTATGATCAAAAACTGTGGTTCGAGGTGTAGTTTTTCAATGGCACGATGCATAGCCAGGAAAGAGGCATTGAGGATGTTGATCTCATCTATCTCCAGGTTATCAACAGAGGCTACAGCAAAAGCTACAGCTTTCTCCTCAATTTCGGCACGAAGCTGGTACCTCACCTCTTCGGTAAGCTGTTTGGAATCGTTTAGCAGGTGATGGTCAAAATCGGGCGGCAAAATAACAGCCGCGGCAAATACCGGCCCGGCAAGGCACCCTCGTCCTGCTTCGTCGCATCCTGCTTCCAAAAATTCGTACTGGTACCTGGCTGATAACATCCTGCAAATATAATAAGTGTAATAAACGGGTTGGTGAAGTAATTAGTATTATCCGGTTTTCAACAGTAGAGGACTGTAAGGCCTAAACGGCATTGTTTTTTGTAGAGACGCATCACTTGCATCTTGTCCCGCCGGGCGTTAAAAAATCTTAAGGGTAAGCAATGTAATATCGTCGATGGGTTTGCTTTTATGCACATTGCTCAGGTAATCCATTAAAGCTTGGTTGAAATTATCGGGCGATAGTTCGCCATGGGCCAGCACAAAATCAAGCAGCTTGTCCTCATTCCATATTTTGGAACTTGGCGATTCAAAATCCATGAGCCCGTCGGTATAGTTAAAGATCAGGCTGCCGGGTTCAATATCAACCTCGCCCTCGTTTAAAAAAGGCAGATCTTCAAAAACACCAATCATCGTAGTGCCCAGCTTAAGGGGGATGGCCCCTCCTTCTGAATATAATATGGTTGGATTATGCCCCGCGTTGATATAGTTAAGCCTGCGGGTTTTTTGATTATAACGCGCCAGGAACAGGGTAATAAACCGCTCGCCTTTGGTGTTGTTGAGCACTATCTTGTTTAACCGGTCAACAATATTAGTCAAATCACCATCAACGGCAGCCCATGCGTGCAGGCTGGCCTGGAAATTGGCCATCAGTAATGCCGCCGAAATTCCCTTGCCCGATACATCCGCGATGCACCATAAAAACTCATGCTCATTAAGACGGATGAAATCAAAGTAATCGCCGCCAATATTTTGGTGCGGAAGGTATTTGGCGCCGATCTCCACGCTATCGTCCTTATGTTCCCGCATCGGGATCAGCATGTTCTGTACCTCTACCGCAAGCTCCATTTCACGTTGAAAACGTTCGGATTGTAAGCGCTCGCGGAAAAGCTTTTTGTTTTCAAGTGCCACAATGATCACATTCATCAGTGTTTGGATGAAGTTAAGATCATTGTTAAGCATCTCGCCCGAGGTATTGAAATCGCCTATGAGGGCATAGGCCAGCGCTTTACTTTTATGATATACCGGGATGAAATAGTTGTACTTTTTAAGAATGGGATCGTGATGGCCGGATATGGCAGTTGGTGCTTTAACCTTACTTAGTTTTTTGCAGGCACGGGCCAGCACTACCGACGACTCAATATCACCGCCATATTTGGCTATGCAGGCAAATTTATTATCCTTCTCAATCAAAAAACGGAGCTTGCCTACCTGCAAATAGTTTTGCAGAATAACCTCCAGCATTTGAATGAGGATAGGAGTAGCGGTGTTTTTGTTTATCGCCCGCGTAATTTCCAATAAAGAATTTAATTCCGACTGCCGTTTGAGCAAAAGCCTGATCAATTCGTCTTCGCCGGAACCGTCGTCTATATTCAGCATATTGATATAAGTCCGCTGACTAAAATAGAAGAAATAATTTTTAAATACGAGTACTTTGTGATTTTATATCAAAGGCGTCGCGCAGGCCAACGGTAACCAGGTTAAAAGCATAAACCAGCAGCATAATGGCAACTCCCGGAATTATAGCTAAAAAGGCCGAATCCATAACAATATAACCGTAATGTTCCTTGATCATGCCGCCCCAGGTTGGCGTAGGTGGTTGTGCGCCAAAGCCTAAAAAGCTAAGCCCCGCCTCCAGGAGTATGGCCGATGCGAAGTTTGATGACGCCAGTACCAGTATTGGCCCGGTGATATTGGGTAAAATATGCCTGGCTATAATGCGCTTGTTGCTAAAGCCCAGGGCCCTTGCTGCTTCAATGTACTCTACCTGCTTAAGGCCCATCACCTGTCCGCGTACCAGCCGCGCAACCTCAACCCACATGGATAGGCCAACAGCTATAAATATTTGCCAAAGCCCTTTGCCTAATGCAAATGATATAGCAATTACCAACAACAGCGCCGGTAGCGCCCACAAAATATTCATGAGCCAGCTTAACGATGCATCAACCCAGCCACCGAAGTAACCCGCAACAGCCCCAACGGTTACCCCCAGCAACATGCTGATGATAACCGACATTAAACCTACGGCAAGCGAAATCCGGGTACCTAAGAGCAGGCGGCTCAGCATATCCCGGCCATAGCCATCTGTACCAAGCCAAAAGGTTTTAGAGCCGATGTTCTGGTCTTTGATCCGGGCATCATATTTTTGATAAACAGCAGCAGAGGCGAGCACAGTTGTCGCCTGCCCATTATCATTGAAGGTGACATTACCGTTTTTATAAACGGGCTTTTGTCCGGATAATACCTCAAAAATATTATATGACTTTTTTTCGGGCTTATCTTCATCGCCGATGTAGCCGTTTACATAAATGGAATCTTTAACAAAATGATAGCCGGTTATGGGTACCTCTTTATAGAAAGATGGCTGCCCGTACAACATCTTAGCGAACACATTTGCGGTATCAACAGGCTCCGCTTTACGGAGTTTCAGCATCATATAAGCTGATCCGGGCTTTTTTATACTGAGCTGAATGATCATGTTATTGGCCAGCGGGGTATCGTCGGGCATAATGAGATAGCCCAGTATGGCAACCAGTAAAGTAAGCAGGATGAATGCCAGTCCGGCTATAGCAATTTTATTGCGCTTAAAAACACGCCAGGTGCGTTTTGCTGGTGTAATTTCGGCCAATGTGTTAATAGTTCATGTGTATTGGCTAAATATCGCTTAATTAGGTGCAATTAGCAATAAGGTGCGGTTTCTTTACATTTATATAGCTGAAAGCTTAAAGCGCAAGGCCTAAAGCTTAAGAAGGTGCTACTTTGGGCTTTTAGCTTTTAGCGTTCCGCTTTCGGCCTTAAGCTTATCTAACCACACGGCCTTTCCAGGCGTATTTTTTGTTTTTTCCTAAAAAGCCAATGATCACGAAATAAAGCACATTAAGTGGCAAAACGAAGCTTACATACAATAACAGTTCGCGCCGTTTTAAAAAGTTCATGATGGGCGTCATGTAAAATAGGTCTATCGCGTATTTAATGCCAATGGTAAGCAAAAACAGTTTCAGGAAACAGATATTAAAAATCCCCAGCACAGCTGTAAACAGCAACATGAAATTGCACAGCCAAATGCTAAGCGCAAAGGCCACCATTTTTTTGTTTTTGTACTTGGTTGATTTTGATGCCCAACGACGCCTTTGCTGCATAAACTCTTTTAAGTTTGGTTTAGCATGGGTGTATACAATCGCTTCGCGACGCTTTAAAAAGCCTATCCTGCCTGGGTAGCGCTCCCCTACTTTATGCAATAAAAGTTCGTCATCGCCCGAGGCCAGGTCGTCAATACCGGTAAAGCCTCCAACTTCATAAAATACATCTTTACGGTAGGCAAAATTTGCGCCGTTGCAGGTGGCCGCAAAGCCATGCCCTAAAAATGAACCTCCCATACATATGAGCGACGAAAAATCAAGCGTTTGCATCCGCTCAAATACCGATTGCTCCTGGAAGTAAGTTACCGGCGATGAGATCATCACCAAATCGTTTTGCTCATAAAAGCCAACTATGTTGCGTAACCACTGTTTGCCCATACGACAATCGGCATCGGTTGCCACCATCAAATCACCTGTTGAAAGTTTTATGGCTTCGGCTATGGCTTTTTTCTTGTAGGAGTTGAGAGTTTCGCCAAGGCTAAGCTTCAGCAGTTTTACTCCCTGCGGCGCATAGCTGCTTATAATGGCGGCAGTATTATCTGTCGAGTGATCATCAACAATAATGATCTCGACAAGGTGTTTGGGATAATCCTGGGCTAAAATATCTTCAATGGTGAGGCTGATCTTTTCTTCCTCGTTACGCGCCGCGACAAGCACCGTTACTTTAGTGTTAACAGAATCGGCAACAATGGGCGGCATAGTGACCTTTGCCCAGCCTATCCGCAGATAAATCAGCAATACCACATAAAGCCCTATAGAAAACAACGAAATAATACTAATCAGCGCGGTCAAAGAATTTCAGTTTTAAAACGAATAACGATCCTAAAATAGCAGGAATAAATAAATTAATAAGCCATATTGATGATACCCCGGCTATTACGGCGATATTTTGATCTGTCACATAAACAAACAAATGCGAGGCGGTAAAGCCACGAACACCAATATCAAAAAGATCAAGCGATGGTATAGCCGATGACACCAGGAAAAACAATGTCAGCATCATCATCATGGGGCCAATATTCATGTTAGGTACCAGCATCTGGAATACCAGGAAATACTGGAACGAAAACGTGAGGTAACGGGCTATGCTGAACCCCATTATCGTTATGAGCTCATGGGTATGGTACCGCCCCATTACTTCAAAAAAACGATGGTACTTTTTGATGAAAGGAACCCTGTCGAGCAAGGTTACGGCCCAATTAATATTAAAGTAAAAAATAAGCTGAACGGCCACAATTATGGCGCAAACGGCAGTTACACTCCATGCCAATACTAAATTGGTATGAAGGTAGGTGGCCACAAACCAGGCCATAGCTATTACCCCCAAAACATTGGTTACCGAACCCTGGCTAAATGAGCCTACGCCCATGGCAAAAATTCCCGGCACGCGTTTGCGGGGAGGTAAAAACATAACCCGGCCACCATATTCGCCCAGGCGGTTAGGTGTGGTTACCGCCCATGTAAGTCCGCAAAAAACGGCTTCAACAGCTTCCCACAACGAAATATTAATAAGCGTTTTGGTTACATAACGCCACTTCAGCGCTTCTAAAAACCAGTTCAAAAACATCAATAAAACTACCAGTCCCATCACGATAACAACGTGGGTAGTACTTATTTGCGATGCAAAATGTTCAAACTGCTTTAGGTCGTTATTTTTTTTGTTGAATTGCCGGTAAATAAACCAGCCCGCAATTATTAATATACCAGCCTTAAGAAGATAAGAAACAACCTTTTTAGTAGAACCTGTCAAGTAGATAAATTTTATGCAATGTTACAAAAAAATGGGGCAAGGATTAACTTGCCCCATACAACACTACACGGTTAGTTTTGTTTACTTCAATCGTGCTTTTAAAAACGTTAATGTATTGGCATAAGCATCCTTTGTAGCCTCGCTATTGTAAATAGGATTGCTTGGATTAGCAAAGCCATGGTCGGCATCGTACTGGTGCAGGTAAACTTTTTTACCGGCGGCTTTCATGTCAGCCTCAAACTTAGCTACTACTTTTGGATTGATCCATTGATCTTTATTGGCGAAGTTGCCCAATACATCGGTGTTTAAGGTTTTTAATTTATTTATGTCCTGCTCGGGCATGCCATAGTACATTACGCAGGCTACAGCCTTTTTACCTGCAAGGAGGCTGGTTTGCAGGCTCCAGCCGCCGCCAAAGCACCAGCCAATAGTCGCAATATGTGCACCAGTACCGGCATAGGCAATAGCTCCGTTTACGATGGCGCGTGCCCTGTCGTCATTTACGGCCTGCATAAATTTACCGGCATCTTCGCGGGTGGTGGCTACTTTGCCGTCGTACAAATCAAGGTCGATGATATTTACGTTGCCCAGGTCGTTATATAATTTTTCCGATTCCTTTTTTACATAGTCATTAAGGCCCCACCACTCGTGTATAACCAGTAAATAATTGTTGGTGGGCTTTTTGGCTTTCATAAAAAAGGCCGAAGCTTGTTTGCCATCTGACGTTTTGTAAGTGATGGTCTCCCCAATGCTGCTTTGAAAGCGGAAAGGCATAGGGTTTTTGTGCGACATTTTAAACTGAGGGTTTGAGGCCAGCATGGCAAACTGTTGTGTTGCCGATGGATTGCTGCAGCAAACTACTTTGCGTTGAGCAAAAGTTATGGCAGCTAAACCAATAAATAATGTTAACAGAAATAGTTTTTTCATGGGTAAAAGTTTAATGTTAGTTAAAGCCTGGGGTTTGTTTTAAAACAAATACGGCTGTATCGCGGTTTTAGTTGTCAACGGCACTGCAATTAGCCAGCATAAATTTATGATAATGTAATCTACAATTATCTAAAATTAATGCATACCTGTTTATTATTCATGGAACCTTATGAATTAAAAACACGTATATAATAATAACCAATATATTATATAATATGCCTGTCCCGCCAATTCCCGATAATGAAATGGAAAGGCTTTTTAGCCTGTCGGAATTTGATCTCGATTATGCCGAACATAAAGACAGTTTTAAGGATTTGGCCAAGCTGGCCGCCAAGGTTGCCGGCACCGAAATTTCGTTAGTAAACCTGATTGACTCCTATACTCAATGGAGTATCAGCGGCCATGGGCTTGAGATTGAACAAATGCCCCGTGAAGACTCGGTTTGCCAGTATACCATCATCAACGGCGAATATTTTGAGGTGGAAGACCTGCAAAGGGATGAGCGCTTCAAGAATAAGTTTTATGTTACGGATGAGCCGAAACTGAGGTATTATTACGGAATTCCGTTAAAAACGAGCGATGATCACAATATCGGCGCTTTATGCGTGCTCGATAAAAACGTTAAGGAACTCTCCCCCGAAAAGGTTGAGCTTTTAAAGATCATTGCCGATGAAATAGTGAACCGCTTGAAAGACCTGAAAGTAATAGGCAAGTTAAAAAATAAGCTTTCTGAAGCTAATGAAGCACAAAAGAAGGTTGCCCATGATATCCGCGGGCCGTTAAGCGGCATTATCGGTCTGGCCCAGCTGATCAGCGAACAGGGTGAGGCAAACCAGATAGAAGAGGTTTTGGAGTTTATTAACCTGATCCATAAAAGCGGGCGATCAATACTGGAGCTTGCAGATGAGATTTTAAGTGCCGATAAAAAAGATCACAAACCCATATCCAACGGATCCGATTTCAATCTGCTTGTTTTTAAGGATAAGATTGAGCGGTTGTTTATTCCGCAGGCCCGCAACAAAAACATTTTGCTTACAGTTAAAACTTCGTCCGAATCGGAACAAATTCCCATTGCCCGTAATAAACTGCTGCAAATAGCCGGCAACCTAATCTCAAATGCCATAAAATTTACCCCTGCCGGTGGTACTGTTGATGTTGACCTGAGCCTTGAGGTAAACGATCATATCAGCATATTGCAGATCCTGGTTAAAGACAATGGGGTTGGCATCGATGAAAAAGGTATCGAAAAAATATTGAAAGGCAATGCCGCTTCAACAACGGGAACAACCGGCGAAGCAGGCTTTGGCTTTGGACTGGCTTTGGTAAAACACCTTATCGAAACGCTTAAAGGATCGCTAAATATTTACTCAAAGCACGGCCAGGGAGCCGTATTTGAAGTAAGGCTGCCACAAAAAATACAATAATAAAAATCTAACTAAATGGAAATTTCAGGACATAGAGATTTGCGTAAGGCAAAATATCCTTAAATAAATTGTTTTCCGGAAAGGTAGATTTACAGTGCATTATCTAAATTAAAATACCGGATCAAAGGAACCCGGTATTTTAATTTAGGTTATATTTTTTACCAGCTTTTGCCGCCGCCGCCACGATTGTCTCTTGAATAGCCGCCGCCACCGCCGCCGCGGTTGCCACCACCATAACCGCCACCACCACGGTTACCACCGCCGTAGCCGCCACCGCTGCTTCTGCGATCGCCGCCTGGTTTTTTCTCTTCTGCCTGGCTTACTGCAATTGACCTTCCTTTAACTTCAGAACCGTTTAGGCCGCTTATAGCTTGTTGTGCTGCCTCATCATCTGCCATTTCAATGAATCCGAACCCTTTGCTTCTTCCTGATTCCCTGTCAATAATAATTTTTACTGAGTTAACTTCACCATAAGCTTCGAAAAGCTGTTTTAAATCGGCTTCCCCTAAAGAAAAAGGAAGACTTCCTACGAATATGTTCATTAATATTTAGTTTTTAATGGGCCTGCTTGTTAATTACCCACGTTTTGTTAACATCAAATATAGTAATAGATATTTGATGATTACTGCATGTTTATGTGAATGAGTGCTTTTATTTTAAAAAAAATTATTTTTTTTCGGGTTTTGAGCGCATAATTAGCGATAGGCAACCCATTAGTACAAAGGGATATGCAATTTGTTTTAAAAACAAGGCGTTTTTGTAAAATAAATATGGAAAACACGTGCAACCATATTTTTTTAATATTAACGTAACAAAAAAATTATTTTTCGGACATAACAGACGGCAAAAATTAAGCAACAGACGCTATTTTATAAGGCTTTCCGTTCACCGTAAACTCATCCCCTGCTTTTTTACCGTTAAGCATATTGCCTATCGGTGATGCCGGTGATACCGCGAAATAGGTTTTGCCTTCGTATACTAAACTACCCGCGCTTATGGCCAGGTAAAAATTGCCGTTGTTGGTAATTATCACACTGCCAGGTTCAGCAACTGTTGATACGCCGGTAACCGGTATCCTGTTTAAGGCTACCAACAGCTTGTTTGCTTCATTAAGCTGGGCCATATTACGGTTGGTTTCCTGTTGCATCATTTCGCGCCCGGTTTCGTATTTATCGCCGGCGCTGCTTTTGGTATCATCGGTTGATGCCTTTTGCGCGTCGGCTATCGCAAGCTCTGCCGCCTCCATAATTTTGCGTACATGATTAACACATAGTTGATGTAATTCTTTCTTCAGATCGCCCATTTTCAATATCAAACAAAAAACTAAAATAGAAGAAAAGATCAATACATATGGACAGAGAAATTGACTGGAAAAAATAAAAGCCCCCTTGCACTCGCTGCTTGGGGGCTTTAAACCTAAACCTTATCACTATTTGCAGGTGTTAACCTACAAAGTAGGTAAACGTTACTAATAGTGATAATGGTATGTTCGACTAATCAAATCTGACAAAATAATGATATTCGCATATTATGATACAACTGTTAGTTTATATTAAAGGCCTCACTTACAGCTTGCCCGCAAAAAATTTAAGGGTTGATACAATATGCTTTGCCCAGTACAACCACTCATGCCCGCCTGTGTTTTCTTCATAAATATGCTCTATCTTTTCCTTGGTTAGCTTTTTATGGAGGTCGCGGTTGTAATTGATGAGCAGGTCATTGGTTCCGCAATCAAACCTCACGGGAGGTAGCTGATCCCTGTACTTTTTAAATGTTGCAAATACGTCTTCGTCGGCTATGATATCCTGCGCGTAGGTTTTCAATGGCTCTCCGGCAAAAAGTTTGATCTGTGGCAGGCTTGTTATAGATGAAAGGCCCGAAATAGCTTTAAACTTATACCCGTATTTTGCACCTATCCTTAAAGCGCCAAAGCCCCCCATAGATAGGCCTGCAATAAACAATGGCGAATTTGGTGTTGCGCCGGGAATGTTTTCCATTATTGCTGTAGGCACATCATCGGCAATCCATTGCTCAAAATTGAAGCCGCTGTGCGGTAAGTATCCAGAGCCATCGCCCCAAAGCCCGTCTGATGGCATGGCGAGGATCATTTTTGGCAGTTCGCCTTTTTTAATGAGTTCGTTGGTGGTTAAATGAACCCCGGCGCTCATGGCCCAGCTCCATGCACTCCCGTACACGCCATGCAATAATATCACAATGGGCAGAACTTCATTTTTATTGTTCCCTGGCGGAACGTATACGCAAATATCTCCCCTGCCCTTCAGGTTTGGGGTTTTTACAGTTATAAACCGTAGATGATTGCTTTCATATTGCGGGTTGGAAATTTCTGTGGTTTTAAATGGCATGAGCTTGTTCAGTCGAACACGATAACACCTTTGGCGTTCCTGCCTTTCAGCATGTCGTCAAAAGCCTTATCAAGTTCGTTAATAGGGTATGTACGTGTAATCATTTCTTCAAGTAATAAGTGCCCGCTGGTATAGTGTTGTACTATATCCGGAAAATCAATTTGCGGGCGGCATTTGCCATAAAGCGGATTGATATAAATTTTATCCCACTCAAAAAGGCGCATATCAATAGTAATGTCCTGTTCAATGCCGCTTACCTGCACGGCAGTGCCCGCGTTGCGAACCATAGCTAATGGTGCCGCTCCTAACTCGGGGATGGCGGTACATTCAAAAGCATAATCGGCACCGCGGCCATCAGTAAGTTTTTTTACTTCCTGCGCTGCATTAAGCAGGCCGGTATCATCTTTTGAGGCCAGAACAGTGTGCGTGGCGCCAAATTTAACAGCCATTTCAAGCCGTGTTGGGTTAATATCAACGGCGATGATCTTTCCTGCGCCTGCAACCTTTGCGCCTTGTATCACATTAAGGCCCACGCCGCCGGTGCCCAAGACTACGGCTGATGAGCCTTTTTTTAGTTTGGCGGCGTTTATAACAGAGCCATACCCCGTCATTACCCCACAGCTGATAATACTTGCCGCCGGGAACGACATACTTTCGGAAGTGTTTTTTACCACCGCCGATTCTTTTACCAGTGTATACTCTGCAATAGTGCCAATGTTGAATGACCTTAAAATAGGTTCGCCGTTTAATGTTGTGCCTTCAAGTTCGGCATGGCCCGGAGTGTAGCCGTTGCCGCCGGCTGCAACCGGCGAGGCTACTTCACACAAATGCTGATTACCTTCCAGGCACTGAAAGCATTTGCCGCAATGCATAGCCCAGTTCAGGATCACCTTATCGCCGGCCGATACACTGCTGACATTTTTCCCGACAGAAACCACAATGCCGGCACCTTCATGGCCTATAATAAGCTGTTTCCCCCAATTCAGGGAGTCGTGATCGGTATGGCAAAGCCCTGCCGCTTTTATCTTAACCAGCACTTCATCGTCTTTGGGCTCGTTCACCACAATATCCTGTATCGAAAACCCGCCTTTGCCATTGGCAATAGCAGCCTTGCACGTTATAGCCATAATCGTGATATATATTGAGGTTGTTTCATTGGCCCCGCTTAACAATATAGGTGTCATTAAAGCAGCATACTGGCGTGGCCGAAATATGCTTAACTTTTAAAACAAAAATATACTAACACTTGGTTTTAAAACTTTAGCAAATTGTCCAAAAAGTGGCTTATTTTATCCCTGACTTTGTTTTTGGGTAATTTTGCCACTTGTTTGACACAGCGGGGGATAAAATATGCCACTTTTTCTCACTTATAGTAATTGTTAATTATCAGGGCTTTACGTTACTTTAAAAACCGATTGTAACTTTTATGAAACTAAACAGGCAATTTATCCTCAGCAGTTTGTTGTTTGGGTTAATTTTCACCACAATTAACGCAAGGCCTAAGGCGGCAGCCAACGACGAAATCATTTATCATATATTTCAGCGGAGTTTTTATGACAGCAATGGCGATTATCATGGCGACCTGAATGGCATCCGGCAAAAACTTGATTATTTGCAGGATCTTGGGGTAACATCTATCCTGTTAACCCCGCTTTATGAATCGGCATTTTATCATAATTATTTCGCCGCTGATTTTGAAAAGATCGATCCAAAGTACGGTACTCTTACCGATTATCTTAAGCTGATTAAAGAACTGCACCGCCGTGGAATGAAGTTTTATATGGACATGGAAACCCAGTATGTGACTGAAGATTCCCGATGGTGGAAGGAAGCTTTCGGCAATCCAAAATCACCGTATAGCGACTATATTTTATGGGATGATAAGGACAACCAAAAGCCGTTGACCATAGTGTATAACCTCACGGGATTGAAAGATATGATGGCGTAACACGCAAAATAACTACGGCTAATCTCAATAGCGAGGCATCAAAGGCGTATAATCTTAAATTGTTCAGCTACTGGATTGATCCTAATGGCGACGGCAAATTTGATGATGGTGTAGATGGTTTCCGGCTTGATCATATGATGGACGATCTGGATAATAAAGGCCGCCTCCCGCATTTATTTGATACTTTTTGGAACCCAATGTTAACCAAACTAAGGGCCATCAACCCTAAAATAAAGATAGTTGCCGAGCAAGCCAATTGGTTTAGCCTGGGTAACGAATACCTGGAACATGGCGGCGTTGACCGGGTGTTTGGGCTGAGGTTGTGCTTCGCTATCCGGTCGTTTGATAAAAAGCTGCTTTTAACCAATGCCGATTCAACGCTGGCTATGCTGCCGCCTGGCAAACAGCAAGTGGTTTTTATCGAAAATCATGACGTTCCCCGCTTTAGCTATGCCGTGAAGGGAGATTTGGCAAAGATGAAGGTGGGCTGCGCTTTTAACCTGCTGATGGGCGGCATCCCGGCCATTTACTATGGGCAGGAATTGGGCATGACGGGTACTCCGGCAAATTTTGGCGCTACCGATGCCAATGAAATTCCCGACAGGCAAGCCTTCGAATGGTATAAAAGTGATACCGGCAGGGGCATGGCGCTATGGTATAAGCAAACAGGCCCCTGGAAAGATCAGTTCAATGGCGATAAACCTAACGATGGTATCTCCTTAGAGGAAGAAAAGCAGGATCCTAACTCATTGTGGCGTTACTACAAAAAGATGATCGCTATCCGCAAAGCAAACCCTGCCTTTGTTGAGGGTAGCTATAAAACAATCGGTAATGATAACGATCATGTTTTTACTTTTATGAGAAGGGACGCCAGGCAAACTATACTGGTGGCGATAAACTTGTCGGATAAAGAAGCGGTGGGCAACATTGATGCCGGTGGGAATCCGGTTAGTGTTATTGGTGATGTTAAGCCGGCGCTGAAGGATGGAAAGCTGGCGGTTACTTTGCCCGCGTTTGGCGTTGCGGCCTGGGCGTTGAAGTAAAAACCATAAAAAACGTCATTGCGAGGAACGAAGCAATCCCCGATAAGCAGAGCCTCTCTGTAGAGTTTGGGATTGCTTCGTTCCTCGCAATGACGAACTTATTAAACTTCTTACATCGAAGCCGAAGCTTTCACGTTTTCCATACCGTAATGTTTCAGGATATCCTCAGGGACACCCGTCCATTTACCGGGTTGGTTACCTGCATAGCCAATGTCTTTTACACCCATTTCGCTGGTGAAAAAGCCCGATGCGGTAAGGTCACGCATGCGGTTGAAGAAAGCTACGCCCTGGGCCATTTCTGGCTTCGCTTTAGCCGGGTAAGCAATCATATCAACCAGTTGGATCTGCTGATCTTTGGTGCAATCGGTAAATGGTTTGCCGAAGCGGTTAAGGCATTGCAAGTCCAGCCAGCGTAAACCACCACGCATTGGTGTTTGATGGTCCGGGATATCTTTTACGATAAACTCTATGAAATCAGGTACTTTAGCATCAGAGGCACTGCCCGATTTATCATCCTTAGGGATAATAATATCGGCAAGTACGGTGATGGTAGCCATTTCTGCGGCGGTAAAGAATTTATCGGCGTGCAGTTTTTTGTCACGCTCAACCTCAAACGGCTGGCGACCGGTTTCGTCACCCGCTGCAGCGGTGGTTGTTTCTTCAGCGCCTTTTTTGGTATCGGTTTTACAGGCCTCCAGTAATAATCCTGCCGAAAGTGTGGTAAAGCCTAATGCTTTAAGGGAATCACGTCTGTTCATGATATTTTATGGATGTGCTTGTTAAACGTTTAGTTTTTTTCTTTCCTGAATAATGTATTCTGCAGTACGCATTGATAACGCAAGGATTGTCCATGTAGCGTTTTTATCGCCCTGTTGAACAAACGGAGCAGCATCAACTACAAACAGGTTTTTACAATCATGGGCCTGGCACCATTTGTTAAGGGCCGATTTTTTAGGATCGTTACCCATACGGATAGTACCAACTTCGTGGATGATCTTACCTGGTGCTTCCAAACCGTAATTGGTTTCAGGGCCTTGCGGCGGACCGTAGATGGCGCCACCCATATTGTGCATGATCTCCTGGAAGGTTTCCTGCATGTGTTTGGCCTGTTTAATTTCTTCAGGGGCCCATTTGTAGTGGAAACGCAATACCGGGATACCGTATTTATCAACTACGTTAGGGTCAATTTCGCAATAGTTATCATAACGGGCAATGGCAGTACCACGACCGGCCATGCCAAACTGTGTACCATAAAAACGACGGTAATCGTCTTTCAATGATGCACCATAGCCACCGCCATCTTTCATTTTGCCATCGCGACCAGGCACTACACCGTTCATATTTTGGATACCACCGCTGAAACCGTATGATGGCATGTGTAAACCACCGCCATATTCAATATGGTAACCGCGAGGGAAGTCCAGTTTTTTATTGTCTAACCACCATGGCGAATAGATATGCACACTACCAACACCATCTTCGTTGTAACGCTTACGGTCTACCAGTTGCGGAAGGAAACCGCCCGCGCTTGAACCGGTTGAGTCATGCAGGTAACGGCCAACAACGCCGCTGCTGTTAGCTAAACCGCCCGGGTGTTGAGCTGATTTTGAGTTAAGCAGGATCCTGGCAGATTCGCCGGCACTTGCACCAAGGATAACTGTTTTGGCGTTTACCTGGTACTCTTGTAAATCTTCTTTATTAATGTATGATACACCAACGGCCAAGCCCTCGGCATTGGTTATCACCTCGCGCACCATGGCATTGGTGATCACTTTTAAGTTACCGGTTTTAATAGCCGGGATAACTAAGCAAGATGAAGCTGAGAAATCGCCATAAACCTTGCAGCTACGACCGCACTGACCGCAGAAGAAACAGGCACCACGATCTTTATTGCCCGGTAAAGCTTCTGTTAAAACCGAACCACGGCCCGGAATAATTTTAACACCTGCTTTTTGAGCCCCCTGTACAATGTACAGCTCATTAAGTCTTGGTTTTGGCGGCGGTAAGAAGATACCATCCGGCTCGTTTTCCAAACCTTCTTTGGTACCGTAAACACCAATCATGCGGTCAACCTTATCATAATAAGGTTTTACATCGTCATAGGTGATTGGCCAATCGTCGGTAAGGCCGTCTTTGGCCTGGAAATCGCGCGGGCCCATCCTTAATGAGATACGGCCCCAGTGATTGGTACGACCGCCCAGCATACGCGAGCGGAACCAGAAAAACTCGGTTTTATCTTTAGTGGTGTAAGGCTCGCCATCAATTTGCCAGCCACCGAAGGCGGCGTCAAAATCGCCGAACGGACGGGTTGTACCGGCACCGCGGCGTGGTGATTCCCATGGCCATTTTAATTGTTGTGAATCTTTAGCAGGGTCAAAATAGGCACCGGCCTCAAGCATTAAAACTTTTATACCGGCATTGGCCAAAACGTAACCGGCCATACCCCCACCGGCACCCGAACCAACAATCACCACGTCATAGGTGGCTGATGATTTTTTAATTTGCAGATCGCTCATATTATATCAAAGTATCCTTCTATTCTTATATGGAGAGGAAATTAAACATGCCATAGCATGCTAAACACAATTTAAGTTAAGGTATAAATATATGAACAGGGCGCTATAAACGTACCCTGTTCATAAAAAATATTAAAGCTCTTTAAGTTTAATGTTACGGTAGCTAACCAAGTGACCATGATCCTGTAACGCGATGTGGCCTTTAGGATATTGAGCAAAACCTTTCCAGTTTTTAAATTTGCTATCAGCCAATACTTTGTTCCATTCGTCGCTACCCATTTTCACGTCAACGATTTGGGTGCCGTTAAGCCAGAAAGTAAGCTGGCCATCTTTTTTGCGCAGCTTTACTTTGTTCCATTCGCCCGCAGGTTTGCATACATCTTTTGATGGGGCAATCATATCGTATAATGAACCTGCAAGGTGGTTTGTTTTTTTATTGTCTTCGGCATCTTTGTTATCCAATACCTGCATTTCCATACCGGTTAGGTAGGTAGCGCCAAATTGAGGGTCTTCATGCACACCGAAAATAATACCGCTGTTACCTTCTTTGCTGATGTTCCACTCTAAGGTAAGCTCATAGTTTTCGTATTCGCCGTCGGTAACCAAGTCGCCATGGCCTTCCGCTGCTTTCGGGTCAAGTTGTAAAGCACCGTCAACAACTTTCCATCCTACTACTTCTTTTTTTAAATAGGTGTGCCAGCCTTTGGTAGTTTTCCCGTCGAAAAGTTTGGTCTGCGCCGATACCGACAGGCAAAAGGCAGGGATGGCCATAAGGCCAAGCATGATCTTTTTCATAAGTTATAATTGTTTTTTATAGTATCGGAACCGCCATGTAAATAGCTTTGGTTGGTTGAAGCGGCTCCTGTTGGTTTCATAGTATTTGCTCTGTACAAGGTATGTGACTTAAAAAGTTTAAAACTGTTTAAGAACTATATTTTGATAAAACGTTTTAATTACAAATTAAGCGAACATTTTTTAGGTTGCGATAAATATATTGGCTTTTTTTTAATGCTAAAACGATTATCGCAAAAATAAAGTATAAGCCGGCGAAAACAGAGGTAAAAGCTTGGTTACAATATTCGTTTTGCCATATAAACCGACAACAAACGTGTATAATTTCCGGCAAATGTCATAAGAAACAAACTGCAGATACATTTACTTAGCCCTGACATATTCCTGATTGTACAAAAACTTATAATAAGTAATATTGCGCCGTTATTCTTAACCGTATGTTAACACATAGGGTTAACCATAAGCAGCTATAACCCAGGCATTATCGGTAAAACAATACTTACTACATTGATTAATTTTTATTTTATAAAACCAGATTTTAAGAAGTCCGCTTTAACTCCCCGTTCTAATTTTACGATTGCGTTAAAAGCAATTTGTGTACTGCTCATTTTTATCGCAGTTGATAGCTCAAAGGCCATTGCCGGCACTAAGGCCCCTGCCCCGGCAGACTCATTGGCAGATAGCACGCTGATGAAAAAGCGCTTGATTAACCAGACTTTCGATCATATTTATGAGCAAAACCTGCGTGTATCCGAAGGTGGCAACGATTACTTTAACAAGATAAAAACACAGCTCACTGCCGATCTGGCGCCTAACTTCGTTTTATTCAGTACGCCAAAATCACGTTTCTTCTTCGTGTTTACGGCAAGGGTGAAGATCCGTTTGCTGGCCTCGCAAGGTGCACCGGTAAAATCGCCAAGCTTTATGCCGGGCGCTACCCTGTATTTCAGGGTGAACGAGGATACCTACAATCCAAAATTCTTCTCATTTGGATACTCGCACCACTCCAACGGGGTACGCGGCCCATCGCTTAACCCTGATGGCAGCTTTAATCGCGATAGCGGAAAGTTCACTACCAACTTTTATACTTTAACTTATTACAGTGGTAAGCGCTTCGATAAAAAAGACCTGATCATTAACCGCTATGATAACCTGGGCTTAGAGGTTCACGCCGGTTTGTTTAACCTGGGTTTGTCTGAAGGTTTGAAAGATCATTACGGTTTTATCCGCATTAACGGTAGTCGTATGTACAACTTTGCCAAGGCCTATGAAGATCCGACAGATAAAAGCAAAAAGATCTATCAAAACTGGCAACGGATCCGGTTCGACTTCACTTATATTGCCGATAAATATGATAATTACTCGAGCTTTGATTTCAAAAAACGTTTAAACGTGAGCCTGAAATATTACTACCAGTTTCCGTTTATGCCCGATGCTGCCCTCATGATTGGCGGCGGCTATCGTGGTCAGGATGATTACAACCAGTTTTTTGAAGACAGCTATGGTTATGTTACTATCGGCTTTGCAAGCAGTTTAACTTTTAACGCGCACAGGCGGTAAAAAATAATGCCGCCGCCCGGCTCCGGCCGAGTGGCAACTATTTCCAGGCCTCTGGCCTGCGCACCGGACTTCGGCGGCCAGAGGCCGCTTGATATTCAACACTCGGCTGGAGCCCACAAGTGTTGGGAAGAGTTACCAAAAAGGGGCGATATTTCCGTTTGTCGGAGGTTTATCTGGGTCTCCACCATAAAGTCTTACAATAAATTTCATGAGTTCGGCTTCCATTTCCAAGGCAAACTGTTGTTTAGCAGACTTGCTACTTTTAATTCTATTTAACCTTTGGTAAGTTATTATTAGCAGCGATAAGATCATCCTGACATATAGTACGGCCTTGATGCCGTTTACGCTTCTGGATAATAGATGTGAGAAGTTAAGTTCTTGTTTGATGAACTTGAAAAACACTTCTATATCCCATCTTTTCTTATACAATGCGGCTATTTCATAAGCTTGAAGATCAAAAACATTGGTCAAAAAAGCCAATACTTCGCCATTAGGTTTGACTGCTTCGATATATCGATAAACGTTCTTTGTCTTTTTACCCTTCCTGTTATACAAGTAAAGCTTACGGTCTACTACCAGTCTGAGCCTGCAATCATCAGGAGTAGCTTCAAATAAGCTATTCTCTTCAAAAACTACACTACGTGGGTTCGGATTGACCCGTGTAATGAAATTGATACCCTGATCGAAAAGTTCATCATAAGCGTCCCTTGATTGTAGGCCGGCATCGACAATAACGATACTTTTATCAGATGCAGGACAGTTAACAATGGCTTGTTTCAAAGCTACGTTCTCACTGTTAAACGTAGCTTGATGATGAAAGGCAACATATTCGGGCACTTCTGAATAACCTATAGTAAATTTAAGTTGCTTTATATGTTCCTGGCTTCCTCCTGAGCGAAATCCAATCTTGATCAACTTGGAAGAAAGCGATATCAGCGTTGGATCAAAACGCAACAATTGATGCTCCTTATTACCTTTTGAAGGTAATTGTGCTGAAAATCGTTCAAGGCAATCCTGATATAAAGCTTCGAAAAAAGCCGCGTCAGCACGGCTTAAGCGTTCACTGATAGAACTGTAATGTATATTTTGCGCTGTAGGTTTATCGGACAAATGGCTGAAAGCATAGGAATTAAAGATATTCTCCATTACTCTGAGGCTATTGTGCTTTACCTCAAATTGACTGTAAAGTAATAGCTTAAAAAGAAGTGAGACTGGAAGTTTCTTTACCTTGTGATCTGTTTTATGATGGTCAGCCAAAAAGGCAAGACGCTCCTCTGGGATCAACTTTAACAAGTCGGGAACACGCATATACCACTAAGTTACTATATATAGCCGTCTTCCCAACACTTGTGGGCTGGAGCCGAGCGGCGGCGGAAGGGTAAAACAAAAAGCGGTTTCGAAAACGAAACCGCTTTTTGTTTTAAGGGACGTTCTTCCACGAGCCGTTCATTGTCGCTGCCGCAAGGCCTGTGGCTTGTGGCCCGCAGGTCAGGTAACCATTACGCAACCCCACTCATCCCAACACGCATAACCCTCTTTTTTGTACATTTGCGGCATGGCATCCATTAAACCATCCGTACCCAAAGGCACACGCGATTTTTCACCGGCCGAAATGGTGAAACGTAACTATATTTTCGATACTATTAAATCTGTTTTCCGCAAATACGGCTATCAGCAAATAGAAACACCGACGATGGAAAATTCATCAACCTTAATGGGGAAATATGGTGAAGAGGGTGATAAACTGATATTTAAAGTGCTTAACAGTGGTGATTATCTTGCCAAAGTTGATGAGCAAAAACTTATTGAGCGTAACTCAAATTCTGTTGCGGTTGCTATTTCTGAAAAAGCCCTCCGTTACGACCTCACCGTGCCTTTCGCGCGTTATGTAGTACAACACCAAAATGAGATCACTTTTCCGTTCAAACGTTTTCAGGTGCAGCCGGTTTGGCGTGCCGACAGGCCTCAACGCGGCCGTTACCGCGAGTTTTATCAGTGTGATGCCGACGTTGTAGGCTCTGATTCACTGTTGAACGAAGCGGAGTTTATTATGATCTACGACGAGGCTTTAACCAAGCTTGGGCTTAAAGATTTCAGTATTAAGATCAATAATAGAAAAATACTATCCGGAATAGCACAAGTTATAGATAAGGCTGATAATATTATTGATTTGACTGTAGCCATCGATAAGCTGGACAAGATAGGCCTTGATGGAGTAATTAAAGAGCTGCTTGAAAAAGGCTTTACGGATGCGGATATTGACAAATTGAAGCCTGTAATCCTGCTTGAAGGTAATAATACCGAAAAGCTGTCAAGCCTGCGTGAAGCATTGGCGCAATCGCAGATTGGTTTAAAAGGCTGCGATGAAATAGAAACTGTTTTTGGCTATATAGAGCGTTGCCCGCTGCAAACTGCCAAGCTTGAATTAGATATTACGCTTGCCCGTGGTTTGAACTATTATACCGGCGCTATCTTTGAGGTGAAAACTAACGAAGTGAATATGGGCAGCATCGGCGGTGGCGGTCGTTATGATGATCTTACAGGTATGTTTGGTTTAAAAGGACTTACAGGTGCGGGAATTTCCTTTGGTGCCGACAGGATTTACGATGTACTGGAAGAGCTTAACCTGTTCCCTGCGGGCAGCAACCAAACTACCCGGGTGCTTATATGTAATTTCGATAAAGAAGGTGAACTTTATAGTCTGCCTCTATTACAGGCGCTTCGTCGCAACAATATCAACACCGAGCTTTATCCGGCAGGTGCGAAAATCAAAAAACAAATGGAGTATGCTAACAATAAAAACATCCCTTATGTGGTAGTTGTCGGCGGCGATGAAATGCAAACCGGCTTATTGACGTTTAAGGATATGACCAGCGGTGTACAGGAGAAGTTGACCGCGGACGAGATTGTGGCAAAACTGAACTAATAACTAACTATTATATGTCATTGCGAGGAGCGGCGTAGGGTCTGAGCCGCGGGCGACGCGGCAATCTCGTCGTTATGCCTGTGAGACATGCAAAGCCGCTGAGCACAGCTACGGGATTGCCACGCTATCGCTCGCAATGACATAAGAGCAAAAAGAGAAGGGGTTTCGCAACGCGAAACCCCTTCTCTTTTTATTAAAACCATCACTCCCCCTTTAGGGGGCGGGAGGCTAACCTTTCACGCGCTCAACGTAAGCGCCGGTAGCAGTATCTACCTTGACCTTATCGCCAATGTTGATGAATAATGGTACGCGGATCTCCGCGCCGGTTTCAACGGTAGCGTTTTTCATGGCGCCGCTTGAAGTATCGCCTTTAACAGCGGGTTCTGTATAGGTAATTTCCAGTTCGGCCGAACCTGGGATTGAACCCATGATAGGCTCTTCGCTTTCAAAGGCAACAATTACATTCATGCCTTCTTTCAAAAATTTAACTGCCGGGCCAAATAATGCTTTTGGCACGTTATGCTGATCGTAGGTAACGTTGTCCATTACTACTAATGAATCACCTTCGTCATATAAATACTGATAATCGTTGGTTTCAACGCGGGCTATATCAACCTCTTCATCTGTACGGAAACGATATTCAACCAATTTACCTGATTTAACGTTGCGCATACGGGCCTGATAAAACGCGCGTAAGTTGCCCGGGGTACGGTGTAAAAACTCTTCTACCTGAACTAATTCGCCATTGAAGCGAAGTACATTTCCATTTTTAACATCTGATGCCTTAGCCATAAAATAATATTGAGGCGCAAACTTAGTTACTTAAGCGCAAAGAAACAAGTAGTTAGTGGTTTAGTGAGTGGTTGATTGGGTTGATTAGGTGAGTGGTTTACTGTTTTGATAAGGAATTGGCGATTTATTGAACAGTTGTTAGCGGGCCTGAAAAAACGGTTTTTGAATTGAAATTTATCGAATTAAGGATTCTTCTATTTATTAGAATGCCTTTAAATCATGATAAATTGTTTCTGGCGTGTATACGGAGCTCCTATGGAGCTGTTTTATTTATGGATAGATTACTATAAACACGACACCCCTATGGGGTGTAATATCGGGTAAAATTAAACTCCGGAGGAGTATCGTGTTTGTAGCTAAGCGAGAGGCGTTTTTTGGCTCCGTAAGAGCCTCGTAATTAAGACATACAGCTCAAACCACTCACCTAATCAACCCAATCAACCATTCACTAAAAGCTAAACCTTATAATCCACAATACTCAGCCGGTGATTACAGAAGCCGTACTCATGTTCCTGGTTGGAGCATACTATGGTAAGGCGGCCGGCGGCAAATTGTTGTACGAGGCTTAAATACCAGTCGACACCCTGGGTATCCAGGTTGGAGGTTGGCTCATCAAGCATGAGCATGGGGGTATCGGCACAAAAAGCAAGGGCAAGCTTAAGGCGCTGTTTCATACCCGAGGAAAAGTATTTGATAAGTTTATTGGTGCTTTTAGGCAAATTAAGCAGTTCGATCAGTTGGGCTTTATCCATCCCCTGTTTAAAGCTTTTAAACCTGAAATGGAAGTCGACCATCTCACTCATGGTAAACTCCTCTATAAGCTCCAGATAAGGTGCAGCAAGGCTTAAATGAGTAAATACAGTGTCTATCTCAACCGCTTTACCATCATTGGCGAAATCAATCTTGCCAACAGATGGTGAGAGGCTGCCGTTTAGAACCTGTAATAAAGTTGACTTCCCTGAACCGTTAGGGCCAAGGATGGCATAAGACTCGCCGGAGGTAAAAGTATAATCCACCCCTTTGAAAATCCAGTCGCGGTTAAAGCGGCGGCCGATGTTTTGGAGGGTGATGATCATAGGGAGCTTATGGTTGATGGTTCATAGTTCATAGCCGAAGAACCTGTTTATAGCTTATGGTTGAATGCTGTTTTGGAATTATAGTTCATGGCCATATACAAAGCGGACAAGCATCCGGCTATGAACCATGAACTATAACCCATCAACCATTTAGGTATTCCCAAAACCTTTCATGATACCGCGTTGCGAGTTTTGCAGGAAGTTGATGATCTCATCGCGTTCCACGCTTGGGGTAAACTCTGCCTCGATGATATCAAGTGCTTTGGTTACGTTATATTTTTTAAGGAATATGATCCGGTAGATCTCCTGGATTTCGGCAATTGTGGCAGCCGAAAAGCCCCTGCGGCGTAGACCTACAGAATTGATACCTACATAAGATAATGGCTCGCGACCAGCCTTGGTATACGGAGGCACATCTTTACGTACCAATGAACCGCCCGATATCATGCTGTGTGCGCCAATTTCAACAAACTGGTGTACTGCAGATGAACCACCGATAAACGCATAATCATAAACTGTAATATGACCGGCCAGCTGCACCGCGTTGGCAACAATAACGTTATCGCCAATAACACAATCGTGTGCTACGTGCACATACGCCATCAACAAACAGTTGCTGCCGATGGTTGTAGTATTTTTATCAAGCGCGGTACCACGGTTAAGGGTAACACATTCACGAATGGTAGTGTTATCGCCTATGGTTACGGTGCTTTGCTCGCCTTTGTATTTTAAATCCTGTGGCGGTGCAGATACTACCGCGCCGGGGAAAATACGGCAGTTTTTACCTATCCGGGCACCGTCCATAATTACGGAGTTGGAGCCGATCCAGGTACCTTCGCCAATTTCAACATCCTTGTGGATGGTAACGAAGGGTTCAATTACCACATTGTCGGCAATTTTGGCCTGTGGGTGGATATATGCTAATGGCTGGATCATGCTTCTGTTTCTTTTACTTTAACAATTTGAGCCATCAGTTCGGCCTCAACAACAACGCGGTCGCCTACCATACCAACACCTTTCATGGTAGCTATACCACGGCGGATTGGGGCTGTAAGATCACATATGTAAATAATGGTATCTCCGGGTACAACCTTACTTTTAAAGCGCGCGTTCTCAATTTTCAGAAACAGGGTAAGGTAATTTTGCGGATCGGGTACGGTATTTAATACCAGGATGCCGCCGGTTTGAACCATGCCTTCAATTTGCAGTACGCCCGGGAAGATTGGTGCGCCTGGAAAATGCCCTTTGAAAAACTCTTCGTTAATGGTTACGTTTTTACAGCCAACAACGTGGTTTTTGGTAAGCTCCAGGATCTTGTCGATCATTAGGAACGGCTGGCGGTGAGGCAGCATCCCCATAATATCAACGGTATCAAAAAGAGGTTTGGCATTCAGATCGTAAGTTTTAACCTGCTTGCGGCTTTTTTCTTTTTTGATTAAAGCTTTAATCTTTTTAGCGAAAGCAACGTTAGCTGCGTGGCCCGGCCTTGCAGCCATGATATGGCCTTTAAGCGGTACACCAACTAAGGCCAAATCGCCAATCATATCCAGCAGCTTGTGGCGTGCCGGCTCATTTTGATGGCGAAGTTCAATGTTATTTAAAATACCTTGCGGTGCAACGCTGATATCCTTACGGTTAAACAGTTTGGCCAGGTGATTAAGTTCTTCTTCATCAACATCTTTATCAACAACCACAATGGCGTTGTTCAGGTCACCGCCTTTGATCAGGTCGTGCTTTAGCAACATTTCCAACTCATGCAAAAAGCAGAAGGTACGGCATGAGGCAATTTCTTTTTTGAACTCGCTGATGGTTGAGATACTGGCATGCTGGCTGCCCAGCACCTGCGAGTTATAATCAACCATACAGGTAAAGCGGTAATCATCTAATGGCATAGCTACCATTTCCACCTTACGGTCGGTTTCAGAGTAGTGAATGTTATATGGGATGTGGTAGTATTCACGATCGGCATCCTGCTCCAGAAGGCCTGTTTCGGTAATTACGTCAACAAACTGAATCGAACTGCCGTCCATGATCGGCGTTTCCGGGCCATCAAGGTCAATCAGTACGTTATCAATTTCAAGTCCAACCAAGGCGGCCAATACGTGTTCAACTGTATTTACAGTAGCACCGTTTTGGCTGATAGATGTTCCGCGGGATGTATCGCTTACATTATCAACATCGGCATCAATAATTGGAGCACCGGGAATATCAACCCTCCTGAATTTATAACCGTGGTTTTCAGGGGCAGGATTAAAGGTCATTGTAACGCTTTGTCCGGTGTGCAAGCCTGTTCCTGATACCGAAACCGGCGCTTTAATAGTTCTTTGTTTAACGTTCATATTTAAAATTACAGGCTAAGGCTATTCGCTCGCCTTGCCTTTACGTAGTTCTTCAATCAATTTTTCAAGCTCATAAACCTTACGGTCAAGCTCCGGCAGCTTTCGCAACTTAGCGTGGGCACGAAGGTAGTCTTTATATGGCATATATGGTGTACCGCCCCATACCTTACCCTCTTCTGTGATAGAGCCGTTTATGCCTGTCTGGGCCGAAAACTGAGACCCGTTAGCTATGTTTAGATGCCCTGCAAAACCTACTTGACCGCCTATAACAACTCTTTCGCCAATTTTGGTACTGCCCGATATGCCGGATTGCGCTGCAATTACGGTATTCGCCCCAATTTCAACATTGTGCGCTATCTGGATCAGGTTATCAATTTTAGCACCTTTGCGTACTATGGTTGAACCCATGGTTGCCCTGTCTATAGTGGTGTTTGAACCCACTTCAACATCATCCTCCAAAATTACATTACCAATCTGTGCAATTTTAGTATAAGTACCATCCGGATTAGGTGCAAAGCCAAAGCCATCGCTGCCAATTACCGCGCCCGAGTGTACAATCACATTGTTGCCTATTACACAGTCAAAATAAACTGTAGCGCCTGCAAACAGGGTTACATTATTGCCAAGGGTTACATTATCGCCAACATTAACGTTAGGATAGATCTTGCAATTGTCGCCGATGGTTGCATTTTGGCCGATATAAGCAAACGCACCGATGTATGCCCCCGCCCCAACCTGCGCGGTTGGATGAATAAAGCTTGGCTGCTCGATACCTTTTTTATCAAGCCTGAAGGTATTATACTTTTCAAGCAGAACAGTGAATGAACTGTATGCATTCTCCACCCTGATGAGCGTAGCTTTTACCGGTGCTGTTAATTGCTGATCGTTATTAACAATAACAATGGAGGCATTGGTGGTGTACAAAAATTGCTCATACTTAGGGTTAGCCAAAAAAGAAAGACTGCCTGGGCCGGCTTCCTCTATCTTGGCAAGCTGGCTAACAGTTGCCGAAGAATCGCCTTCAACAGTTCCGTTGAGCAGTAAACTTATATCATGAGCGGTAAATTGCATCGGGCAAATTTAAATGTTAAAATTGAAGCAACAAATTATTAATGAGTTATGAACACGCGTTAAAAAGTTTTGACTGTCAGTGCCTTTAATTTTTCATTATATCTTCATTAAGCACAAGCCTGTCGCAAGTTGTTTTTTTATGTAGAGACGCATAATTGCGTCTCCTTTAGGACAAGCCGCCTTACCAGGCTTGAACTACGGTAATCTGCATGGAGACGCAATTATGCGTCTCTACATGAGAAAAAGCCTATTAATTCAACAACTCCTTATTATAGCAAAGAATATGTTTTTTCACCGTTTTAGCTAAAGCTACCAGGTTTGAATTATCGCTGGCTTCGGCAATATCTTTTACCTGGCCATTTTTCATTAATATGCAAATGTTGCCATCGTTCTGGTTGTAAGCATTATTACGGATGGATGTGGTGAACACAAAGTACGCCGCGGCATCCTCATAACTTATACCATATTTTTGCACCGCTTTTTGGCGAAGCTGTTCAACAAAGGCTTCGTCCGGACAATCGTTGGTGATATCGACCCTGAAAAGATTGCGCTGTACCAGGTTTTTACAAAGCTGGGAAAGCACAAGGTCTGGGTGATAGGCCCACACTTTTACCGAGGCCATAATATCTGTATCATCCAAACAGGCAAAGGTTTCCAGGTGACGCTCTTCATTCATGAAAGCATCGAGACTGATGCGGTTCTTTAAAAAATGCATCAACGCCGGTGTCGCAAACAGGTTTTCGCCCTGCGATATCAGCTCTCGGCCTCGTCTGAAGATTTTGGTGAGCACCTCCTCACCTGCTATTACTGTTTTATGCAGATAAACCTGCCAGTACATCAGCCTGCGGGCAATCAGAAACTTTTCTATCGAATAAATGCCTTTTTCATCAACCACCACATGATCGTTTTTAACATTAAGCATTTTGATGATACGCTCGGAGCTGATCACCCCTTCGGATACCCCGGTAAAGAAACTGTCGCGGTTAAGATAATCCAGCCTGTCCATATCCAGCTGACTGGATACCAGTTGGTGCAGGAACTTACGCGGATAGGTATCGTTAAAAATATCGATAGCCATGGTAAGCTTACCTTCAAACCTCGCGTTAAGCTTATTCATCAGCATTGATGAAATATCCTCATGGGCTATGCCATCAATTATGGTATTTTCCAAAGCGTGCGAAAACGGCCCGTGACCGATATCATGCAGCAGTATGGCAATGGTTACGGCTTCTTCCTCTTCAGGAGAGATCTGGTGGCCTTTGCTTCTTAATGTTTCGAGTGCTGTATCCATCAGGTACATCGCCCCTAATGCATGATGGAAACGGGTATGCAGCGCGCCGGGATAAACCAGGTGAGTCATGCCCAACTGCTTTATATAACGTAACCGCTGAAAGTATGGATGGGATATAAGGTCAAATATCAGTTCGGTGGGGATACTGATGAAACCATAAACCGGGTCGTTAATTATTTTCTTTTTATTCAATGTTGCTTGTGTAAATGCAAAAATGTAAAACAAAGGTAAAATAAGAGCGTCAGGTTTGTTAAATTTTGTTAATACCTTTACTGTGCAACAACAAATACATCTCTTTGGGGTTTATTGTCTGAATCAGAATTCGCGGAATTTGTCTGAACTCGAATTTTTCGAATTAAAGAATTACCTGAATTTCAATCCGATATTTGTACGCCGGATGAACTAAAATTCGATGAATTCATTCATTCGATAAATTCCGGTTCTGACCTTAACATATACATACCATGCAAGACACCACCATTTTATGGGCCGATGACGAAATTGACCTGCTAAGACCACATATACTTTTCCTGGGCGAAAAGGGCTATAAAGTAACTACCGTAACCAATGGCTACGATGCTGTTGACTCGTTCAAGAGCAACTATTTCGACCTGGTTTTTCTTGATGAAAACATGCCCGGCCTTACCGGTTTGGAAACCCTGCAGCAGATCAAGAACATCAATAATGATGTACCTATTGTGCTGATCACTAAAAACGAGGAAGAATACCTGATGGAAGATGCCATCGGCTCCAAGATAGACGACTACCTGATTAAGCCGGTACATCCTAAGCAGATATTGCTTACCATTAAAAAGCTTACCGAGAACAAGCGCCTTGTTACCGAGAAAACCACCATGGCTTACCAGATGGATTTCCGTACGCTGGGCATGACGCTTAACGATAACCTGAGCCACCAGGAATGGGTTGATGTTTACAAGAAATTGATCTACTGGGAGCTTGAGCTTGAAAAGCTGGAAGATGCCGGTATGCACGAGATCCTGACGCTGCAAAAGGCCGAAGCCAACATGCAGTTTTGCAAGTTTGTGGAGCGCAATTACCTGAACTGGATCAAAAACCCGGACCTGGCGCCAACCTCATCGCCTCAACTATTTAAGAAGAAGGTATTCCCTAAGCTGGATGGCAAGGGCCCCCTATTTTTTATTTTGATAGATAACCTGAGGTATGATCAGTTTAAGATCATTAACCCTATTATTTCTGAATATTTCAGGCTGGAGGAAGAAGATACCTATTACAGTATCCTGCCAACAGCAACACAGTATGCGCGTAACTCCATTTTCTCAGGCCTGATGCCTTTGGATATGGAAAAACGCTATCCATCCATGTGGCAAAACGATGAGGATGAAGGAGGTAAAAATCTTTACGAGGCCGAGTTTTTGGCCGATCACCTGAAGCGTGTATTACGTAAAGATTGTAAACATTCATACCACAAGATCCTGAACATTGACGAAGGCCGTGCCCTGAACGAGTCGGTAAATAACCTCATGAACAATGAGCTTAACGTGATCGTTTACAACTTTGTGGATATGCTGTCGCATGCCCGTACCGACATGCAGATGATCCGCGAGCTGGCGAGTGACGACGCTGCTTACCGTTCATTAACCCTATCGTGGTTTGAGCATTCGCCATTGTTTGACTTGTTAAAGTATTTAGCGCAGAAACAGGTACGTGTAGTGATCACTACCGATCATGGTACTATCCGCGTAAAAAATCCAAGCAAAATTGTGGGCGACAGGAACACCAATACTAATCTGCGTTATAAACAAGGTAAAAACTTGAACTATAATGCCAAAGAGGTGTTCCATATCCGCAACCCGCATGATGCTATGCTGCCAAGGCTGCACATTAGCTCAAGCTTTGTTTTTGCCAAGGAAGACAGCTATTTCGTATACCCGAATAACTACAACCACTTTGTTAATTTCTATAATGAAACCTTCCAGCACGGAGGTATCTCGTTAGAGGAAATGATCGTACCGGTGGTTACTTACGGGCCTAAATAAAATTGAGAAAAGGCATAATTTGCCTGCGATCTTAAATAGATTATACTAAAAAGGCCCGGAAAATCCGGGCCTTTTTTATGGAGAAATCGTCGCTATTTTTCAACCACCACCCGGTAAGAGGGATCTTCGAGGATGTTAACGTTGATGATCCCTTCGGCGTTTTTAAGCAGTGTTACGCAATCTTCGCTTACGTGTTTTAGCTGTAGTTTCTTGCCGGCCTGGCGATATTTTTCGGTGAGTTTGTTTAGTGCCTCAATGCCCGACATATCCGCGATGCGGCTATCTTTAAAGTCGATCACTACTGCTTCCGGATCACCTGCGATGTCAAACTTTTCGTTAAAAGCCATCACCGAACCAAAGAACAGCGGGCCGTATATTTCATAATGCTTTACGCCTGCTTCATCAATGTATTTGCGGGCCCGGATGCGTTTGGCGCTCTCCCATGCAAAAACCAACGCCGAAATAATAACGCCTATCAATACCGCGAGGGCAAGGTTGTGCAGCCATATCGTGATTAGTGCTACCAAGATCCCAACAAATACATCCTGTTTAGGCATTTTATTAATGATCCGGAAACTGATCCACTCAAAAGTGCTGATGGCCACCATGATCATTACCCCGGTAAGCGCGGCCATAGGTAACTTTTCAATAACCGGCGCACCGAAGAATATAATAAACAGGATGGTCAGTGATGCTATGATACCTGATAACCTCGCCCGTGAGCCCGCAGACAGGTTAACCAGCGTCTGAGCAATCATTGGGCAGCCTCCCATGCCCGAAAAGAAACCATTGAGGATGTTTGCGCTTCCCTGGGCAATACATTCGCGGTTGCTGTTGCCGCGGGTAGCAGTTATTTCATCAACAAGGTTTAAGGTTAACAAGCCTTCGGTAAGGCCAACTCCTGCCATGATGAGTGCGTAAGGGAAAATGATTTTTAATGTATCGATACTAAGTGGGATAGCCGGGATATGAAACGGAGGAAAGCCCCCGCTTACTGCCGCGATATCTCTTACTGTTTTGGTATGGATCCCGAAACCAAAAACCAGTGCAAACACAACAATAATAGCCACAAGCGATGGAGGAACGGCTTTGGTGAGCTTAGGTAAAATAATTACTATGGCGATGGTTAGAGCTACCAACCCGGCCATGATTAACAGCGGCGTGCCGCTAAGCCAGGTTTCCTGTCCGTTAACTACGGTTTTAAATTGCTCCAGCTGGGCCATGAAAATGATAACGGCGAGACCGTTAACAAAGCCGTACATTACCGGCTGCGGAACCAGGCGGATAAACTTGCCCAGTTTAAACAAGCCAACCAGAATTTGTACTACACCAGCCAAGGCCACCGCCGCGAAAACATACTCCAACCCGTGCGATTCCATGAGGGCGATAAGTACCACAACGGTTGCCCCTGCCCCGCCGGATACGAGTCCCGGCCTGCCGCCAAATATAGAAGTTATCAAGCCCATGATAAAGGCGGCATACAATCCCATCAGCGGCGGAAAGCCGGCAAGAATAGCAAACGATAATGATTCGGGCATCATGGTCATGGCTACCGTTAATCCGGCCAGGACCTCGTTTTTATAATTGATTTTTTGCGAAAAGTCGAAAAGACGTAAAGAGGGCTTCATCCTAAGTTATTAAGCGATTGATTTTTGGTTGACAAGCTTTTGTGACGTAAATAAAAAGCATGCTTAACTGAACTTAGCATAGCGGGACTATTGTAGATTTTAGTCATGCTGCAAAAATATACAAAATAAAAGGACTGAAACAAACGCCATGTCCATTGCGTAACTGCTTCGTGTCTTATAAATAACGTGATTTTTAGAATCGCTTTTAACCTCTTAGAGGATGCTTACCCGCTCTATCCCATTGTTAATCCCTGCCCTGATCATATTGCCATAACCATCATCGGGCAAAAACTGGGTGAAACTTAAACCCAATTGATAGTTTTCAAGCGCCTTGTCAAGGTTCTTCAGATCCTCATGGCATTTAGCTATGTTAAGGTAAAGTGAGGGATAAACCGGTTTTACCTCGTCCCCTTCTATACCAAGCGCAAGGTTTAGAGCTGTTTCATCCCATTTTAGTTTATCGGCAACACTTTGCTGATGCCGGGCAACGTAGTGTGCTGCAATAAACTTTTCAGTGGCATTTGTAGCTTCATCCCAAGCCTGATGGAACAGGGCCGATGCTTCATTTGGTTTACCTTCGCCTTCTAATAACATTCCTTGCCCGCAAAGTTTGTTAACGTGGTTTTCGGGGTCGATTTGCATGGGGCTGGTTTTTTATGAGGCTTAGCCTAATTAATTATTGGGGTTGATGAGGTTCACCACGACTTTAACCATCATATCTTTTTCGTTGGGATCACTTTCGGCGATCATTAAAGTTAAAGCAACTAAAGCATTGTCTGCGATTCGCTTGGATCCATTTTCGCGGTAAAGCATTCTGTTCTTTTCCATGAACCAAACAAATAAGTAGGCGGCAATACGTTTGTTACCGTCTGAAAAGGAATGGTTTTTAACGACAAAATAAAGTAGATTGGCTGCTTTTTCTTCAATCGTCGGATAAAATTCAAAGCCACCAAATGATTGATAGATTGTGCCGATAGATCCTTTAAATGAATCATCCTTCTCGTTTCCAAATAAGGAACTTCCACCAAACTTATCTTTCAAATCAGTGATGGCCTGCATCGCTTCTTCGTAGGTTATAACAAAGCTTAGCTGATCTGTGGTGCCTTCAATTGTTAGTTGCTGATGGTCATATTTGTCCAATATATCAAGCGCGTAACTGTAGTCTGTCACCACTTTTAATAATCCGGTAGCTTCGTCTGTGCTTAGCTCCTCTTTATTTTGCAATACGTTACTTATTAGGGCGACAGCTCGCTTTAAAGATTGATGTTGCTCAGATTGTTCTCGGAGTTTCTTCTCATTGAGAGAATAACCTTTTACTAAGTAGTCTTTTAATACTTTGTTAGCCCATATTCTGAATTGGGTTCCCCGTTGTGATTTTACTCTATATCCTACTGATATAATCACATCTAAATTGTATCTTCTTATTGTTCTTGATACGCTTCTTCCTGCTTCTTCTTGAACTACCGAGGATTCCTCGGTAGTTGATCCTGGTTCTAATTCCCCTTCTTTATATATGTTTCTTATATGCAGGCCTATTGTATCTGTATTTTTGCTAAACAGCTCAGCCATCTGTCGCTGGTTCAACCAAACCGTATCTTCTGTTAATTGAACATCTATGGTTGTTTCACTATCTGATACCTGATATATGATGATTTGATCGTTTGGCATAACATATAAAAGTAAGTTTTTTTAATAGAATTGTATTGCCACCCGCGGTTCTGCGAAGGAGCCAAATAAGAAGTACTATTTGAGCGTTCGGGGTAGTTTAATCACGACAATTAGTAACATGGGTTTTAAAACTACAAGCTTTCTACGCGGTGGGATTTTATGCAATCGGATGAGCATAAAACAAAAACGGCCCGGTGAAACCGGGCCGTTACTATATCTTAAACAAAAGATCAATTAATGACCTTGTTCGTGTACTTCATCTTCCCTGAACAGTTTCGCGCTGAAATAGTCGTTGTTCATGCGGGCAATGTTGGTCAATTTAATTTCCTTAGGGCACTCAGCTTCGCAGGCACCAGTGTTGGTACAGCTACCAAATCCTTCTTCGTCCATCTGGGCAACCATTGATTGCACACGACGGTAGCGCTCTGGCTGACCTTGTGGTAATAAACCCAACTGGGTGATCTTAGCAGATACAAACAGCATAGCCGAAGCATTTTTACAAGCTGCAACGCATGCTCCGCAACCGATACAGGTAGCTGAGTTGAAAGCCTCGTCAGCAATAACTTTAGGAATTGGGATTGCGTTACCATCAGGTACACCACCTGTGTTTACCGAAACGTAACCGCCGGCTTGCTGAATCCTGTCGAAAGCTGAACGGTCAACCGCTAAGTCTTTTACGATAGGGAATGCTTCAGCGCGCCATGGCTCAATGGTGATAGTTTCGCCATCGTGGAAGGTGCGCATGTGCAGCTGGCAGGTAGTGATACCGCGCTTTGGTCCGTGTGGGTGACCGTTGATATATAATGAACACATACCGCAGATACCCTCGCGGCAGTCGTGGTCAAAGTTAATTGGCTCATCACCTTTATGGGTAAGGCTTTCGTTAACCACGTCGAGCATTTCAAGGAACGACATGTCAGGCGAAATATTTTCAGCTTTGTAGCTTACAAATTTACCCGAGGTTTGAGCATTTTTTTGACGCCATACTTTAAGCGTCAGGTTCATATTTCCGTTACTCATCTTTGTTTTAGATTTGAGTTATCGTTGTTTTTGTTGATTGAGTGAGTAGTTGATTAGGTGTAGGTTTTAACTTTATCAACCACTCACCTAATCAACCATTCTCTAATTAAGCATAGTTTCTTTGAGACAGGTGAACTGCTTCAAATGTCAGCTGCTCTTTATGCAATTCTTCCGGCTGATTTTCACCTTTGAATTCCCAGGCAGCTACAAACGCGAAGTTTTCATCATCACGTAGTGCTTCACCATCTGCAGTTTGTGATTCAACCCTGAAGTGGCCACCGCATGATTCTTTACGCATCAAAGCGTCGTCAATCATCAGCTCGCCAAGTTCAATGAAATCGGCTACGCGGCCAGCTCTTTCTAACGAAGCGTTTACTTCTTCGTTCTCACCAGTTACGATAGCGTTTTTCCAGAAATCAGCTTTCAATGCCTGAATCAGGCCTTTTGCTTTTCTCAAACCTTCGTCGGTACGGGCCATGCCGCAATATTCCCACATGATGTGGCCAAGTTCGCGGTGGTATTCGTTAGTAGTTTTAGTGCCTTTAAGGGCCAGTAATTTATTTACGTGGTCAACTACGTCTTTTTTGGTGGCTGCAAAAGCTGGGTGGTTAGTGTCAACCTTTTTAGGGCCGATCTTAGCCAGGTAATCACCAAGGGTATAAGGGATCACGAAGTAGCCATCTGATAAACCCTGCATCAGAGCAGATGCACCAAGGCGGTTAGCACCGTGGTCAGAGAAGTTACACTCGCCCAAAGCATATAAGCCGGGGATGGTAGTGCTCAGGTTATAATCAACCCAAAGACCGCCCATGGTATAGTGAACCGCCGGGTAAATACGCATTGGTTGTTTATATGGGTTTTCATCCGTGATCTGGATGTACATATCAAACAAGTTACCGTATTTGGCTTTAACGGTTTCTTCGCCTAAACGCTTAATAGCATCGGCAAAGTCAAGGAATACTGCGAAGCCCGAACCTCCTACACCTTTACCTTCTTCAACCATTTCCTTAGCGTTACGTGAAGCCACGTCGCGCGGAACAAGGTTACCGAAAGCCGGGTATTTACGCTCAAGGAAGTAATCGCGATCGTCCTCTTTAACCTGGTCTGCTTTCAAAGTGCCTTTGCGTAATTGCTCGGCAATCTCAACAGTTTTAGGAGCCCATACCCTACCGTCGTTACGCAGCGACTCAGACATCAGCGTAAGCTTAGACTGGTGATCGCCGGTTACCGGGATACAGGTTGGGTGAATTTGAGTATAGCAAGGGTTACCGAAGAAAGCACCGCGTTTGTGTGCCCTCCAGGCTGCCGTTACGTTTGAACCAATAGCGTTTGTTGACAGGTAGAATACGTTGCTGTAACCACCGGTACATAACAATACAGCATGACCAGCATGGGTATCAATAGCGCCGGTTAGCATGTTACGGGTAACAATACCTTTGGCATGGCCATCGATAGTTACCACGTCAAGCATTTCGTGGCGGGTGTACATTTTTACCTTACCGGCATGGATCTGGCGGTTAAGGGCAGAGTAAGCACCTAATAAAAGCTGCTGTCCTGTCTGGCCCCTTGCGTAGAAAGTACGGGATACCTGTGAACCACCAAATGAACGGTTATCCAGCAAGCCGCCGTATTCGCGGGCAAAAGGTACGCCTTGTGCTACGCACTGGTCAATAATGTTTACCGAAACTTCGGCCAAACGGTGAACGTTTGATTCGCGGGCGCGGTAATCGCCGCCTTTAATGGTATCGTAAAATAAACGGAAAACACTGTCGCCGTCGTTCTGATAGTTTTTAGCGGCATTGATACCACCTTGTGCTGCAATAGAGTGCGCACGACGGGGGCTGTCCTGAAAACAAAATGCCTTAACGTTGTAACCCAGCTCGCCCAAGGTGGCAGCTGCCGAAGCGCCGGCCAAACCGGTACCTACAATAATGATATCGTATTTACGCTTGTTGGCGGGGTTAACCAGCTTCAGATCAAATTTATGCTTGCTCCATTTTTCGGCTAATGGGCCTTGAGGAATTTTAGCATCTAATGTCATCTCTTTTTGTATTTATGTTTGTGGCTTTTGGCCAGCTAAACTTAGTGAGCTCCCTGGGTTGATAAATAGTAATAATAAACCGGCATGGCGGCAAAAGCCAGCGGAATAATAACCGCAAACAGCCATGTGCCAATAAAGTAAACTACCGGAGTATATTTACGGTGTACCCAGCCCAGCGTACGGAACGCGCTCTGGAAACCATGTAACAAGTGAAATGCTACAGCACCCATAGCTATTACGTAAAATATAACGTAAATAAGGTTGCTGAAGCTATAAGCAACACGTGCGTGTAAGTCCTTTACCCTAACAACTTCCACATTGTTTTCGGTTGATACCGAGTGACTGAATTCGGCGTTAGCAGGAGTATAATCACTAACTTTTGTTTCGCCTGTTGCCAGATCGGTACGGTACTCTTTAAAGCCCATGGTTTTGTCGTTGTGGTAACGGAACCAGAAATCGCCCATGTGGATAACGATAAACAGGAACATGATTGAACCTAAAAGGCCCATGTTTTTTGATGACCATGAGGCATCAGATTTTGCCGCTACTGCATAGCGTACCGGGCGGGCTTTACGGTTTTTGACAGTCAGGATCAGGCCGTATAGTGCATGCACCAAAATAGAAAGGTACAACAGGTATGCTATAACTTCAATAGGCGGGAAATGCGTAAGGAAGTTGGCATACACGTTAAAACTGAAACCGTTATCGTTGTTAAACAATAGCAGGTTGCCGCCTACATGCACAATTAAAAACGTGCACAGAAACAAGCCTGTTAAAGCCATGATCAGCTTTTTGCCCAGCGACGAGTTTAAGGTTTGTTTGAATTCGCTCATTATGAATTGGATTTATAAGGCAAAAGTATTTATTAAATAACAAAACATAGAAGAGGTTTTGGCTTATTGAACACCAAAAATCTATTTAGAATCAATCTAAAGCAATGCGTTCTTTTTTTATGCCAATTATGCCTGTTGTACTATATTAGTGCTGTCTAAATTTTATCTATGAAATATTTTTCGGTTGTTTTACTTGCCCTTACCATCAGCGGATGCACTACCAAATACGCTCATGTTGAGTTTGACGGAACCGCTAAAGGCGTTAAAAGCGGCGTATTTATTGTTAAAGACCATTCAAAAAACTCGCTTTACGGAGTAAATATTAAAGATGGCAAATTTCATATAGAAAGCAAGGTGCTTGAGGTGCCCGGCTATTATGTGATGGATATAACCGATGATGCCAATTCGCGGGAGCAGCACAATCCCTTTGAGATTTACCTGGAAGATGGGAAATATTCCATTGAGGCCGAAGCGGATAAGCTTGCAAATTACCCCAAAATAACCGCCCCCTCATCTGCTACGCAACAGCAGTTAACAGCATTTTATACCATGGTTGACCAGATGAATGGCGACCTGAACCAAAAACTGGCCGAGCTAAACGCTAAAGTTAACAGTAAAGCATCTGACGCTTTACCCAAGGATCAGTTTAACGCCCTCCTTAATTCGGTATCTGAACTGGAGGGTAAAAAGTATGGTATAGTGGAGCAGGCATTTGAAAAGTATGTAACCGAAAACCCACAGAATACCATAGGCGCGCATGTTATGCTGAGGCAGGATTATGAAAGCGATCCGGTTTTTTATAACAAGATCTACCAGAAATTTAGCCCGGCAGTTAAGGCTACCGAAGATGGCAAAGAGATTGGTGATAAATTAAGTAAACTGATAAAATTGGTACCCGGCCACGAAGCGCCACCCATTGCAGGGAAATTGATAGATGGTAAGCCTTTTGATCCGAAGGGCATGCACAAGAAAATTTTCCTGGTGGACTTTTGGAGGGCAGGAAACCAGATTGCCCGGATCAACCATGCTGAAATTAAAACTATGCTTAAAGACCTCGGCAAAGGTGGCTTTGAAGTGATCAGCGTATCGATGGATACCAAACGGGATTGGTGGACAACCGCCGTTGATGAAGATAAAATAACCTGGACACAGGTATCAGACCTGAAAGGCGATGATTCGCCTAATACCCAGAACTGGAGCGTAACCCGGCTGCCACGCTATGATTTGGTTGATGGCGATTGGCATATCATTGAGCGGGACATTACTTTTAGCCAGGTTTATTTAGAAGTTCAGCAGTATTTAAAAAAGCATCGTTAAGCAATAGCCACAACCTTATCTTTTAAAACGGCGAAGATCCTGTCGGTTTGAACACTGCGGATAGCTATCCGGCCGGTAAATTTTCCGAACGAGGGCAAGACCCCCTGTTTGCTTCCAAAGGCAAAACAAGGGAGCGTAATGCTTTGGCGCGCCTTGCCGCTCAGGTTTACCCCGGGGTGGATGTGCCCGCAGAAAACGTAACCCGCTTTTTCCTCCTGATCATTGGCCAGCGGATGGTGCATCATCAGAAATGGGCCTATCAATAATTCGTCGTGCAGCTCGATATTCAGGTTGCGGTAATGTTTATCTGCAATAATATCATGGTTACCCCGGATTAGTGTGATCTGCAACGCCGGGAACTGGCTTCGCCAGAGAATAAACCAATCCCAATCGTTATTCATGTCACTATGGAACAGATCGCCCAGAAAAATTAACTTCTCCGGTTTGTATTCATAGATCAGGTCCGACAGTACAGCAAGGTCGCTTTGCTCCATATCGCGCGGTACTGCTATGCCCGCCTTGCGGAAATGCCCAACCTTGCCCAAATGCACATCTGCAATGATCAGGGCGTTTTGTTGTTGCCAGTAAATAGCTTTTTGTGGTAATAATAAAAGATCCTGCCCCAGCAGGTTAAAAGAAGTAGCCGCACTAATCATTAAGGCAAATGTACTACGAAATTTTAAGTTGATTGATTCTGTTGATCCACATATAAAAATTTTGTCATTCTGGGTGGAAGAAAATAGAAATCAGTGAAGGTCAAATGACATATCCGCCACGTCATTGCAAGTAACGATCAGGTGGTCCTGAAAAAAAACGAGATGACGTATAGCGTATATTTTGGCGATGGTGTGCGGGGGCCGCGTTAGTGATAGGAGCGGATACCGGCCTTGTGGCTAATGCCTGTGTAGTATGAGCGTATAGCACGGGCCGCAGGCAACGCCCATATTTATAAATGAATCAAAAAATATCATTAATAATCAATAGCTTACAATTACGTCATTGCGAGGCACGAAGCAATCGCGCAGAGGCAGGTAACGACTATTGTTGTAATGAACTTACATCGTCGCGCTCTTGGCCGCGCGGGGCCAGGTACTTTTGTCGCCACAAAAGTACCCAAAAAGGCTTGCAGCAGAAAGGCTTCTTTGCGCACACCCTACCCTAAGTCCACCGCCCGGCCTTTGCCCTGCAAAACGAACAGAACCACGGGCTGCAATTATTTTGCCCCGATTCGCCCTATCCCCAGCTTCTGCAAAAACTTGCTATGCCCCTGCAGCCGCACGTTCCCCACATTGTTCTGCCCGCTTTCACTCGAAGCTGCTCAGCTGCGAAAAACATCCGGTTTTAATTATGTCATGGGTAGGTACGAAGGATCTTCTGCACCATGCACGACGGCTCTGTATATTGAAGAAGATTCTTCGCTTTCGCTCAGAATGACAGCCGCTTTTAAATATGTTATCAGGTGCTCATTTCTGTCAATAAACAAAAGTTTATTATTTTTTTATTTAGGGTGTAACCTGTTTAAAAAACGTGTGGTCATAGTTTACAAATACGCCACAACGGGGTATTTGCAGAGATAAAGAACAATATTAACTTAATTAAAAAAAACAAATATTATGGGCGCAGGTGAATTGGGTGTATTAGCAGGAATAATAATACCCCTCAGCTTATTCGCAATGATCTTCGGGATCGTTTATTTAAACAAACGGGAGAAATTAGCAATGATCGAAAGAAACATGGATCCAAGGAGTTATAAACCGCAATCGGCTCCTTATCAAAATTTAAAATGGGGCTTGCTGCTCATCGGTTCAGGTATCGGCTTGTTTTTAGCCTATGTTTTAAACCGTGGTATATTCAATAGTTTTGATGACGATGTTTTCTTTTTATATGTATCGCTGATAGCCGTTTTTGGAGGAGCCGGTCTGTTTTTATCATACCGCATCGAAAAAAGGGAAGTGCTGGATAAAGAAGAAAAGGTTTTTGAAAAATAACGAACACTCCTGGCAATATTGAAGCCCCTGCAAAACAGGGGCTTTTTTGTTGACCGTTACCGCTGTAAAGACCGGATTGCTGATTGCCAGATACGAAGAGTTTTGAGTGTTTTACTCAATCCCGTAGCGCTCTTTAAATAAATTTAAATGGTGGCGCTCATGCCCAGCCAGCATATACACAAATGATGCAACGGTAAAAAGGTGGTTACTGGCAATCCCGGTGCGGGCTAATTGCTCATCGGTGAAAGCTTTAACCATATACAGGTTACCCTGGCGTAAGGCCCGGAACTCTTCGGCAAGGTCTTTTATATCCTGGCTATTAAAGTCGGTATTGTTAACATATACATCCTGATCAAAACCAGGCAGTTCGGTATAGTTGCGTGAAAATACCAGGGCGCGGTAGGCAAAGGTTCGCTCGGTATCAATCATGTGCCCCAAAGCCTGTTTAACTGTCCATTTGTCCGGAGCGTAGGCATATAAACCCTGCTCGTTGGTTAAATTGCTGAACAGCTTGTAGCTGGTATCCATTTGCTGTTCAAGCATGTTAATTACATTATTGTCGCCAACAAGCCCCACATATCCCGCTGCAAACGGCGAATAATCACCTGGTTTTGGTTTTGTTATCATTGCGCGTGTTTTTTAATACTATCCTGAAAGTTGTTCCCTTCCCTACTTCCGAATCCTTCACAAAAATCTGCCCGTTATGGTAGTTTTCCACTATACGTTTGGTAAGCGATAAACCCAGTCCCCAGCCCCGCTTGCGCGTAGTATAGCCCGGTTGAAAAACGGTATCGAATTTGGAGCGCGGGATGCCTTTGCCGGTATCCGTAATATCGATAAAGATTTGGTTTTTTACCTTGTTTCCGCTGATCTCTACCTTGATACTGCCCTTGCCCTCAATGGCATTAACGGCATTTTTTAATATATTTTCTATCACCCAATCAAACAGCGGAATGTTAAGTCCGGCTTTTAAGTGTGGGTTACCGGTAAGTTCAAAGCTGATATTTTTGCTTACGCGGACTTTAAAATAATCAACAAAATCCTTCACTACGGCATAAACACCGTGCTCTTCCAAAACTGATTTGGAGCCTATTTTAGAAAAACGATCCGCCACAATTTCCAGGCGTTTTACATCGTTCTCCATTTCGGCTATCAGCACATCGTCTTCGGCGTTAAATTTCTCCTTCATCAACTCAATCCAGGCAATGAGCGACGATATGGGCGTGCCCAACTGATGGGCAGTTTCCTTGGCCAAACCTACCCAAACCTGGTCCTGCTCCGATTTGCGCGAGGAACTAAAAGCCGTGTAGGCCGTCAATAAAAATATGGCGATTACCGTGAGTTGGACGTATGGAAAGAGCCGAAGCTGCGTAAGCAAGGGCGAGTCTTTATAGTAAACATAATTGTCGTCGCCCAAAACTTTAAACTTGATAGGCGCATGCTGCTCCTTCATGTAGGCCAGTTCTTCCTTAAAATAACTGGGGTCGTATTTTTTCTTTTTATACTCGGCTTCCAGCTTGGTATAGGCTTTGGAGGTGTCCAATCCACGACTTAAAATGATCTCCCCTTTTTCGTCGGTAATAATGGCAGGCACCGTTAAGCTATCGCGTACAGCAATTACGTAATTGAAGAAATCGTCATCGTCCGAATTAAGTAACTGCCTCATAGTCATGGCCCAAACCTGGGCGCGCGTACGCTCAGAACGGGCAATGTTTTTTACCAGGTAACGGGTATAAACCAATGAGCCAATTGCAATTACTACGGCAAACGTAAGGAGTAAATATTTCCAACGTTTTTTCTGTTGATATGGGTTCATACTGGGCACGGCCCAAATAACGTAAAATTGCTTTGTAAAATATAATTTTTGTTAGTAGTTCATAGTTGATGGTTCATTGTTCATAGTTGCGCCATTTCTGCTATAATACCATGAACCATGATCTATGAACTATAAGCTTTCCGCTTAATAACCTATCTTTGCCCCATCATGACCGATAAAAAAGTAAGAGTCCGTTTTGCGCCGAGCCCGACCGGTGGTTTACACCTTGGTGGTGTGCGTACCGTATTGTTCAACTATTTATTCGCCAAAAAACATGGCGGCGATTTTGTTTTACGAATTGAGGATACCGACCAAACCCGTTATGTGGAAGGTGCGGAAGAATATATTTTAGACTGCCTTAAATGGTGCGGTCTGCACCCGGATGAAAGCCCAGTTGCCGGAGGCCCTTATGCGCCATACCGCCAAAGCGAACGTAAAGCGCTTTACCGCGAATACGCCGAACGCCTGGTGATGGAAGGCCATGCTTATTATGCCTTTGATACTGCCGAAGAGCTGGACAAGAACCGTAAGGAAATTCCCAATTTTCAGTACGGCTTAGCTTATCGTCATACTTTAAGAAACTCGCTTTCATTGCCGCAGCATGAGGTAGATAAACTGCTTGCTTCAGGAACCCCGCACGTGATCCGCATTAAAATGCCGGAGGGCGAAACCGTTAATTTTAACGACATGATCCGCGGCTATGTGAGCTTTGAAACCAGCCAGGTTGATGATAAAGTATTATTGAAAGCCGATGGCATGCCCACTTACCATTTGGCTGTTGTTGTGGATGATTACCTGATGAAGATTACCCACGCTTTCCGCGGTGAGGAATGGTTGCCATCTGCCCCGGTGCATTTACTGCTTTGGGAGTATTTGGGCTGGAAAGCCGATATGCCGCAATGGGCGCATTTACCATTGATATTAAAACCAGATGGCCACGGCAAACTGAGCAAGCGCGATGGCGCACGTTTAGGTTTCCCGGTTTATGCTATGAACTGGTTTGATGCAAAATCGGGCGAATTAACACAAGGTTTCCGCGAGTTGGGCTTTTTACCTGAAGCATTCCTGAACCTGCTGGCAACTTTAGGCTGGAACGACGGTACCGAGCAGGAAATTTTTACGCTTGATGAACTGATTGAAAAATTCTCGATAGAGCGTGTTAATAAATCTGGCGCTAAGTTTGATTTTGAAAAAGCCAAATGGTTCAACGCCGAGTGGATTAAGAAGTTGGCAGTAGGCGATTTGCAGTTGGCTGTTAAGAAAGTATTTGCTGATAAAGGCGTTGTTGTTAACGACGACGAGTATCTGGCAAAAGTTATCGGTTTGATCAAAGACCGTTGTGTGTTAATGTCTGATTTTTATCAGCAGGCGGGCTTCTTTTTTGAGCAGCCGGCAGCGTATGATCTTAACGCGGTAAAACCTAAGTGGACTGATACCAAAACAGAGTTTTATCGTGAGTTCATCACGCTATTAAACAATGAAACTACCATCGATGCGCATGAGCTGGAGGCTAAATTCAAAGCCCTTGGCGAGCAAAAAGGCTTAAAAGTGGGTGATGTGATGCTGCCATTCCGCATTATGCTGGTAGGTGGCAAGTTTGGCCCGCATGTGTTTGATATTGTTGCCCTGCTTGGCAAAGAAGAAACCATCAGCAGGATTGAAAAGGCGCTTGTAGAGTTTACTGCCTGATAGTTAAAAAAATGTCATTGCGAGGAGGAACGACGAAGCAACCGCATGCTATACAGAGCAGCTCTGCTTCCGTGCGGTTGCCACGCTTCGCTCGCAATGACATATTTTAGTTCTTTATACCGCCAATTTCACCAGTTTTTCCCCTTCCAGAATCGGAATAGCCGTAGTAAAATCAATTTGTAAGCAAAACTCAATATCTTTTTCGATGCCTAATTTCTTAAGGCGTTCGCCGTGGGATGTTTTCTTGAGATAAACGTTGATATCGTTTTTACCGGCCTGGAAAAGATCATTAGCGGCAATCGCGGCATCGTCCAATACAAAATCTTTGTCTTTTAATTGGTCGACCACAGCACCTGCAAACAGGGTGTCTTCCAGGTTGAAATTGTTTTTCCAGCCGGCACACACCAACAGGATGTTTTCGTTTTGCGTGTTAAGCCAGTTGCTTAAGGCGGTAAGGTTCAGGAACGAACCGATAACAATTTTTTTTGCACTGCGCGATAAATGCAGGGCATGTGTGCCATTAGTGGTAGTTAGCACGATTGTTTTACCGGCTACTTTTTCTTTAGTGTACGAAAATGGTGAGTTGCCAAAATCAAAACCATCAACTACCGATCCGTCGCGCTCGGCGGCAAGAAGGTAATCCAGCCCTTTCTCTCTATACGCGGCACACTCCTCAACTTGTGATACCGGTATAATAGCCTCAGCACCGTTTTCAATACCATAACATATAGATGATGTTGCCCTGAAAATATCAATAACCACTACAATATAATCTTCCACATTAAAAAGTGGCAGCAATGCGGGGGTAAGGCAAACGTGTAAGTCTTTATTCATTTGTGATTGGTCATTATGTCATTGAGTCATCGGGTCATTAGGTAAGCCCATAAAAATGACTTAATGCCCCAATGACCCGAAGGAAAATGACCTATTTATAAAACGGAGGTTTTACAATCTGCGCTTTGATTTTATTATCCCTGATGCTGATGTAGATCTCGGTGCCTTCTTTAGCGAAAGCGGTATCTACATAGCCCATACCAATAGCTTTTTGTAATGATGGCGACTGTGTACCCGAAGTTACTTTACCAATGTTGTTACCATCAGCATCAACAATAGCGTAATCATGACGTGGAATACCGCGGTCAATCATTTCAAAACCAACCAGTTTGCGGCTCACGCCAGCTTGCTTTTGCGCTTGCAGGGCTTCGGCATTGGTGAATTCTTTATTGAATTTGGTTACCCAGCCTAAACCGGCTTCAAGTGGTGAGGTGTTGTCATCAATATCATTACCGTAAAGGCAAAAACCCATTTCCAAACGTAAGGTATCACGAGCGCCTAAACCAATAGGCTTAATACCGAATGGCTCGCCGGCTTTGAAAATAGCATCCCAGATCTGCTCTGCATATTGGTTTTCAAAGTAGATCTCGAAACCACCTGCCCCGGTATAGCCTGTAGCTGATATCAATACGTTATCAATACCTGCAAAAGTTCCTTTTTGGAAAGTGTAGTACTCCATCGACACCAAATCCACCTCGGTAAGGCTTTGTAAGGCTTCGGCAGCCTTTGGACCCTGGATAGCCAATAGCGATGTACGATCAGATATGTTTTTCATATCTACGCCATTGGTGTTGTATTTAGAGATCCAATCCCAGTCTTTTTCAATGTTTGAGGCATTAACAACCAGCATGTAGGTTTTCTCGTCGATGCGATAAACCAACAGGTCGTCAACAATACCGCCGGTTTCATTTGGCAGGCATGAGTACTGCACTTTGCCATCGTATAATTTCGCGGCATCGTTGCTGGTAACACGCTGGATCAGGTCAAGCGCGTTATCGCCTTTTAAAATGAATTCGCCCATGTGGCTCACGTCAAAAACGCCAACTGCCTTACGCACGGTTTCGTGCTCGGCATTGATTCCGGCATATTGAACTGGCATGTTATAACCGGCAAATGGAACCATTTTGGCGCCGGTTTTTACGTGGATATCGGTTAATGCGGTATTCTTCATCGTCAACTTAAATATTGGCCGCAAAGGTAACTATTCTGAATCGTAATCAGTACCCCTCATTGGTTTTGATTATGTTGATAAAAAATGGAAAAAATAAGATCGTCATTGCTGCGAGTGGGTAAAATCGTGACCTCTGAAAGTAAAATGATATCTACTCCACGTCATTGCGAGGTACGAAGCAATCCCAAATTAGCAGATCCTCCCTGTATAGTTTGGGATTGCTTCGTACCTCGCAATGACGCTTTATTGTTTGGACGCCACAGCATTCTGAACATCTAACAAGATATTCAGAACCGCGAATCTGCGGGGCTTATGCATCAGGGTATTCAGCGAGAGACCCTGATGGCTCATTAAACAATAAAACCGGTTAAACTTCACGAAGTTTAACCGGTTTTATACAAGCATTAAAATACTTTATACTTTTTTAAGCGTTTCCATCAACACCGGAATTTTTGGCACTTTTGGATACGACTGGAATAATTTACCATACTTATCATAAATAGCAATGTATGGGGTGGTTTGCACGGCGTAAAACCTTTGCACAACGTAAGTATAACCCTCGGTTCCAATGGTGATATTATGGTATTTAGCCAGGTCAAAATCGCGCTGAAAAGTTTGGATGCCTTTAAGCATAGGCATAAAGGTGATCATCACAATCTGCACATCTTTTAACTTAGGCAGCTCGGGTTTAAGATCATACATCAGGTGCTGGCAATGGCTGCAGTCGGGCGAAAAATAGATCACCATTACCGGCTTGTTTTTTTTAAGGTTTGCAGGAGTAACGTAAACACTGTCTGTAGTGAGGATGTGATATGGCGGTAAGCCCGAGTTAGCAGGTGGCGTTTGAGCCTGGCTGCACCCGGCGGCAATAATCAGACAAAGCAGTAAATACAGTTTCTTCATTATTTTAATTAGCATTTAATGAGCATAGTTACAACATTTTTAGCTTTCAAGCAATTCAATTTGCCAGGCAACATGCTCTTCGGTTACCGGGAATAACGCGTTTTCGCGCACGGTATGATATACGGCGTCAAATATCCCGTTATAATTACCTTTTGGTGACTTTATCCACTCTACGGTTTTTTGTCCATCGGCACCCATTAACACCAGTTTGCCGTCGCTGCCTTCCGGTTCAATACCAAAGCCCTCGTCGGTAGGCATCATATCAGCATCAAGCTGGGCTTCCTGAACATCGGTGCGCATTTTAACAAAGCTGCCTAAGGTACCGTGAACTACAAAGCCGTAAGTATGCTCGGCAATGAGCAGGCCCGATGTAAGGTAAACATTAAGCTGGTTAGGATATTTAAGGTGAATGTTGAAATAATCATCAACCTGCGAGCCCGGCCTGTATGCGGCAGTAGTTTTTTCATAGCTCAATGGTCGGCCAAAAATGCTGATAGCGTTATCAACAAGGTGCGCGCCAAGATCATAAGTAAGGCCACCTCCGGGAACGCCAGCGGTTTCCTTGAATTTTTTAACGCCGATGGCCATGCGGTACCTGTCCAGCCTGAAATGAACCTCCATCAACTCCCCTAACCTGCCGCTTTCAATTACTTCTTTTACCGAAAGGAAGCCGCTATCGTACCTGCGGTTCTGGTAAATCATCACTTTCAGATCAAGCTTTTTACCCAGATCATACAGCGCTTTTACCTCATGGGAAGTTACTGCAGCCGGTTTCTCGATCAAAACATGCTTGCCCGCGTTCAGGGCCTGTACGGCATAATCAAAATGGGTATTGTTTGGTGTGTTAACAATGATAAGTTCTATTTCATCATCATTAAGCAATTCATCGATAGTATCGTAGCTAATTACATCCGGATATTTTTTGCCGGCCTTTTTTTCATGGCGCTCAACCACGGCCTTAAAAGTAAAACCGGGATTGGTAGTTAAAAAGGGCGCGTGAAAAATCCGTCCCGACATTCCGTAGGCCATGAGGCCGGTTACTATTGGTTTCGACATAATGTTTAAAGTAGATTTTACTGTGTTAAAAGTATCGTTTTAGCTACACCCGTACAAGTTATAAAAAAGAAAAAGGGAGATTGTTACATCTCCCTTTTCCATTCTGAATTAATCAATAGCTGATTATTTCATGCCTTTTTGTATCGCCTCAATTTCGGCTAAGTGATGCTGAATAGTAGGTAACGTTTTGGCTGCCCACGCTTTCAGATCCGGGTCTTTGCAGTTTTTAGAAGCATCCTCAAACATTGAAGCTACTTTTTTATGGCCGCTAACCATGGCATCAACATAAGCTTTGTCAAAGTCGGCGCCTGATTTAGCGGCAAGCTCGGTTTTCTTTTTCTGATGATCGGCATCCGGCTCGGTTGGCAGGCTGATGTTTTTAGTTTTGGCAAGCGCCATCAGCTCGTCATTGGCTTTGGTATGGTCGGTAACCATCATTTTGGCAAAGTCTTTTACTTTGGCATTGGTAGCTTTTTCGCTGGCCAATTGACCGATTGCCACTTCGGCTAAGCCTGCATTGGCTGCACCGGTAGCAAATTTGGCGTCATCGGCAGTAACCGCGATGCCTGTGGCGCCGGTTGTTGTGGTGTCTTTAACCTTGTTGGCGCTGTCGGCAGTATCTTTTACAGCTGCCGAACTATCGGTGGCACCATTTTTAGCGCCGCCATTACACGCCTGAAACGATAAGGCCGCAAGTGCCATCATCGCTATTAAACTTAACTTTTTCATAGTAGGTGTTTTATGTGTTTGTTTGTCAGTTATAACATTTTATAGTTAATTAAGTTTGGTTTTCTTATTTATAAAATTTAATAACTGGCACAAGCTCGGACCTCCACCCTCTTATTCACATATTAATGAATATTTAACAATTGTTTAAAAGCACTTTTATAAGTTGAGGTTTATAATAACGCGACTAAATTATACCTGATATGTTAATAGGATCATTGTTTTTGGGCAAGGTGCATGAAGTAAATGGGCAGTGGATAGAGACCAAATTTGTGGTTATTGGCATTCCGCTGTTCCCAACCAGTTCTATGTTGGTAACCCGATCGGCCTGGCGAAGCCGTAACGGGTTTAATATACCGCTGAACTATCAAAGCATTATTGCCGGTTATGCCCGCATGTTTTCGCTGATCACCGCTTTTATAGCTTTTATATTGTTTTTTATCGAGCGCGACACAACCGCTTCTATGATTGGGGGGGCTGGTTTATTGTTATGGCTGTACTTTTATTTTGTATTTGGCAGCGCCGATACGGCAGAGGCCGAGGAACGCAAAAAAATGGGCGACCTTACCGGCCTTTACATTAAACCGGAGTGGCTTGATCATGATGATGCCTACAGGATCTACGAGCGTCTTGAGAAAAAATACCGGACTGAGTTTGATGGTGCCGATTGGCTTACCGATTTGCGGCAAAATGAGATAGCGCCGGCCAAGTTGCCGCTGTTATATGCGCTATCGCGGTTTAATTACTCATTAGGCGCTACGGAGTGCAACAGAAAATTGTTCGAAAAGGCAGATGGTTTATATTTGTAACACAGGTTTTTGCGTTTATTTGCTTAAACCTTATTTACTATGAAAAACCTGATACTTGCCGTGTTGCTTTTGATGGCCTGCACAGCATCTGCGCAGCAAAAGTTTAATCCTGTTTTAAAGAAGCAGCTTGATAGTGTGCTGGCCCTTGATCAGAAATACCGCGAAATACTAACTTATTTAATGGATCCGGACAAAAAGGATTCTATACTGAAAACGCTGCCTGTTAAGCCCGAGGAAGCAACAGGCTACTATTGGAAACTACAAAGCCAGGCCGATTCAACCAATCTTATTTTTATTGAAAACGTAGTTGCAAAATACGGCTATCCCGGCAAATCACTTGTTGGTGAGCCAACCAATGAGGCGGTATGGTCGGTAGTGCAGCATTCGTCTAAAATAGATAAATACCTTCCGGCGATAAAAACCGCTGCGGAAAATAAAGAACTTCCTTTCAGGCTATACGCCATGATGCTCGACAGGCGGTTGATGTACGAGGGGAAAGAACAGATCTATGGTTCGCAGGCTACTTCAAAGCCATTGCGTAACGGTCAAAAAGTGGGTTACTATGTTTGGCCTATCAAAGATGCTGCTAAAGTGAACGAACGCCGTAAACAAGCCGGCTTTGATCAAACTGTTGAACAAAATGCCAAAAGACTGGGATTTGATTATAAGGTGGTAAAAATTGAAGATGTGAAGTGGTAGTATGGCAACATACGGATAAAAAAGCCCCCTGCTGTTGCGCTTCCACAACGGCGAGAGAAATTTTTATATCATATGAGTATAAGCGAAAAGTACGATCGGGAGATATCAAGAATTTCTGAGTTAAGGGTTTCAGTCGAAACCAGATTTATTTTTTCCAATGTCTTGCTTTTTCGGGAATATCAATCCAGGCTTTTTGCATGGAAGTTGGCTTTGAATTTTGACGGAAATGACTTCTTTAACAAGAAGAAATCTTACCACAATCTTTTTACTGACTTGAATCCAGCCTGGATTGAAGAACTGATACCAGAAGATAAGATAGTGAAAGACTTGAATTCTGCAGGCTGGCACTTTGTCCGCTCCGGCTATAGAGAGTTTATGGGATATTTTATGTTCTTATTTGTGAACTGGGAGATCTTTAAAGCAGAAAAAGAAGTTACGCGGTTTATTAATTTACCTCATCCTTATGAACCTCTTTTTATGATTTTGCAAAAGCGGGGCTTAATAGATTTCTCTGACAATAGGTTTGTAATTAACGGACGAACTTATTTAAAGTATGATAACACTTTTAGATTACCATCAACAGATAGTGATTTTTTAAACTTTATCGATACAAAATCAACAGATTTTCCAAATCAAGAAACCGAAAACAACCTTTGGAATGAATACAGAACCGAATAAGGCAAAGCATTGAAAAATAATGAACTGTAATATCATTGAAAGTCATCCGTCTGGAATCATTTAGCAAAACTAAATGGCAACATCAACAATGACTGGCATTCTGTTAATTCCTGAATTCCATAAATTCGGGTTCAGACACTCTCCCATCAAAAAGTTTACACCCCGCGTTCCCCCGCATCATATAAAAACATAACTTTGCCCCTGCAAAATTTAATACCATGAGTTTCAGAACCGAACACGATACCATGGGCGAGGTACAGGTACCTGCCGACAAATACTGGGGAGCGCAAACCGAACGCTCACGCAATAATTTTAAAATTGGTCCGGAAGCATCAATGCCAAAGGAAATTATCGACGCTTTCGCTTACCTGAAAAAGGCTGCTGCTTTTACTAACACCGATTTAGGTGTATTGCCGGCAGAAAAACGCGATTTGATTGCACAGGTGTGTGATGAGATCCTGGCGGGCGGACTGGCTTCGGAGTTTCCGCTGGTGATCTGGCAAACAGGTTCGGGCACACAATCAAACATGAACGTGAACGAAGTTGTTGCTAACCGTGCACACGTATTACAAGGCAATAAACTGGGCGAAGGCAAAACCTTTATCCACCCGAATGATGACGTGAACAAATCACAATCATCAAACGATACTTACCCAACTGCCATGCACATCGCGGCATACAAGATCCTGATTGATGTAACTATTCCGGGTATTGAAAAACTGCGCGATACTTTGCAGGCTAAAGTTGAGGCATTTAAATCGGTAGTAAAAATCGGTCGTACCCACCTGATGGATGCTACCCCGCTTACTTTAGGCCAGGAGTTTTCAGGTTATGTTTCACAATTAAACCACGGCCTAAAAGCATTACGTAATACGCTTGATCACCTGTCAGAACTTGCGCTTGGCGGTACTGCAGTAGGTACAGGTATCAATACACCTAAAGGTTATGATGTAAAAGTGGCTGAGTATATCGCTCAGTTCACCGGCTTGCCATTCATCACCGCCGAAAATAAATTTGAAGCCCTTGCTGCTCATGACGCTATTGTTGAAAGCCATGGCGCATTGAAACAAATCGCGGTTTCGTTAATGAAAATTGCTAACGATATCAGAATGCTGGCTTCTGGCCCGCGTTCGGGTATTGGCGAAATCCATATTCCTGATAACGAGCCGGGATCATCTATCATGCCTGGTAAAGTTAACCCAACCCAGAATGAAGCTGTTACCATGGTAGCTGCACAGGTTATGGGTAACGATGTAGCTATTTCTATCGGTGGCTCAAACGGCCACTACGAGCTAAACGTATTTAAACCGGTTATGGCTGCTAACTTCCTACAGTCGGCAAGGTTAATTGGTGATGCCTGCGTATCATTCAATGATCATTGCGCGGTAGGCATTGAGCCAAACTATGAAGGCATCAAAAAGCACCTTGAAAACTCATTGATGCTGGTGACTGCGCTTAACCCGCATATCGGTTATGAAAACGCGGCTAAAATCGCTAAAACAGCACTTAAAAATGGCAGCTCACTACGTGAAGCAGCTATTGGCTTAGGCTTACTAACCAACGAGCAGTTTGATGAGTGGGTACGCCCTGAAAATATGATAGGCAGCTTAAAATAGTAGCCTCACCCCAACCCCTCTCCAATTGGAGAGGGGCTTTTTAATTTTCGCTTATGCAAAAACGCTATAGCTTTCTCTTTTTTTCTTTCAGCTTTCAGCGCTTTGCTTTAAGCCTTCCGCTTTCCGCTTTTCGCTCAAAGAAAGCCTTTCGCCTTTTACCTTTCGCCTTTTGCCTAATCGTAGCTTCTTGCAGCAGGAACCCTGATATGCAGGAGCCGGGAGATAGCAAACTGCAGGGTGAGTGGCGGCAGGACTCGGTACCGGCGCAAAAAAGCCTGGTAACATATTCGCTATACGACATCAAATTTAGCTGCGATTCATTTCTTTTGAAGATTAGTACCGTGAGCAAGGTTAATTACGGTGCGGATACTTGCATGAGTAAAGGGCACTGGGCCGAATATGTACGGGGGACCTACTCGCAAAGACAGGATACGCTGCACATTAAAGGCCAGTTTTGTAATGCCGATGGCTCGTATAAAAATGAACAGGGCTGTTTCAGGTTTGGCGATTATGAAGAGTATTTTAAAGTTCACCACACAGGCGATTCGCTCATCAGGTTTGTAAGTACATCCAACGTGATCCCTATCAACGCGCATCTAATTAAAAGAACAAGCTGTATTCCAAAACCATTGTAATGAAAACACAAATTTTAAAGAAACTTTTACTGCTGGTGGCTATATTTTATATCCCCCTGCAAAGTATGGCCTGGGGCACCAACGGCCACCGCATTTGCGGACAGGTTGCCGACAGCTACCTTACACCTAAAGCCCGCAAGGCCATAGAGGCTATTTTAGGAAATGAATCAGTAGCGATCACCAGTAACTGGGCGGATTTTATTAAATCAGATCCGGCTTACGGTTACCTGTATAACTGGCATTTTATTGATCTGGATAAAGCTTACACCTATCCCGAACTGCAAGGCTACTTAAAAGCGGATACAGCCGTTGATGCCTACACCAAAATGAACTTTTTGATTGCCGAGCTTAAAAAGAAAACTACCACTAAAGCCAACAAACTGCTTTACCTGCGGATGCTGATCCACATCGTTGAAGACGTACACCAGCCACTTCATACCGGCCATACCAGCGATAAAGGCGGTAACGATGTAAAAGTTCAGTGGTTTGGAAAAGACAGCAACCTGCACTCGGTTTGGGACAGCCAGTTGATTGATTTTCAGCAGTTGAGCTATACCGAGTATGCAACCATGATTAACCATACTACTGTTGCCCAGCGCGCCAAATTGCAGAAAGACCCGATAAGCCAATGGTTGTTTGAAAGCAATCAGATTGCCGAAAAGCTGTACACTGATGTTAAACCAGGCGAAAACCTGAGCTACAAATACAACTTCAAATACATTGGTATCCTAAACGACCAGATGGTAAAAGCCGGTGTTCGTTTGGCCGGTGTATTGAATCAAATTTTTGGTTGATTTTTGAGGCGAAAGGTTAAAGCTGAAAGGTAAAAGGCTCCTTCTCAGCTTTGACCTTTTGCCTTTAACCTTTCTCCTTTAACCTTCAACAAGATGAAAATACTAATGGTATGCCTCGGCAATATCTGCCGTTCGCCGCTGGCCGAAGGGATCATGCAGCATCTGGCAGATGAAAATGGCCTGGGCTGGGATGTTGATTCGGCGGGTACAGGTAGATGGCATATAGGCGAAGCTCCGGACAGACGCTCCATCCGTGCTGCGCGGAACCACGGCATAGATATCAGTAAACAAGTTTGCCGCCAGTTTAAACGCAGTGATTTTGACGAGTTTGACCACATCTTTGTAATGGACCGCAATAATTTGAGCGATGTACTTGATATAGCCCGCAACGAAGAACAGGCAGCAAAAGTAAAACTCCTGTTAGGCGATAAAGTAGTGCCGGATCCTTATTATGATGACAGCCAGTTTGAGCCAGTTTTTGAGCTGATTGAAAGCGGGTGTAAGGACATTATCAAGGATTTGAGATAAGTTTAATCAAACATTCAAGCTATGTTATTGCGAGCGTAGCGTGGCAACCGCACGGAAGCATAACCGCCCTGTATAGCATGCGATTGCCGCGCTTCGCAATGACATCTTTTTTATTTTCTACCGCTCAATCCTAAAAAACGGCACATCCTCACCGTACCAAAACACAATCCCTTCCCTTGCAAACCCGGCTTTGATCAGTACCCTTTGTGATGCCACGTTTTGTGGATGGGTAACGGCACAAACTTCTTTTAGGCCAATTTTATTTAAGCCATAGCTAACCAAGGCCTCTGCCAATTCGGTGGCAACGCCCTGGCCCCAGTATTTCAGGTGCAGGCGGTAACCTAATTCAATCCGGCTCCTGTCGTAATCGCTGGGTTTGAGGGCACAAACACCTATAAAATCATTGTCGGCAATGTTGAATACTCCCCACCTGCCCAGGCCCGAACCGTTTTTGTATTCCTTCAGGGTATCCTTAAAAACCTGCTTACTCTCCTGCGGAGTACGTTTCTTTACATATTGGGTAAGCCGGTCGTCTTCGTCTATTGTGAGCAAAAGTTCTTCGTCTTCGGCTGTAAGTTCACGGATGAGCAAGCGTGGTGTTTGAGTGATAATATTCATAGGTATTCAAAAATATATTTTTTGAACCTGTGTTGTACATTACTTAGGTAAAACATATGTCAATTAATGAGTTTCACAGGCGAATTTTGCGGCGCACGGTCTTGAAATGTAATAGGAGGCACCTACGGAGCCTCAATATCTGCCTTGTTATAGAAATGAAACAAATCCTTTTGGCTCCGTAGGTGCCTCCTGTATTTACACGATGATTTTATCACGGCCTTTAACCGTAGTTCATTTAAGGCCAAACAGGATATTTACCATTAAAAATGTATACCTTGCATAATTTACTTATAAGATATAGTGACTTTCCAGGATTTTAAATTTAACGAGCAATTATTTGAAGGTGTAGAGAGTATGGGTTTTGTAAACCCAACCCCCATTCAATCTATGGCTATCCCGGCCATTATGGAGGGGCGCGACCTGATAGCTTGTGCTCAAACTGGTACCGGCAAAACCGGCGCCTATTTGCTGCCTGTTTTAAACAGCATCAGCAAAACCAATAAACACCATACCAGTGCCCTTATACTTGCCCCTACCCGCGAGCTTGCCCAGCAAATAGATCAGCAGGTTGAAGGCCTTGCCTACTTTACCGGTATCAGCTCTATCGCTGTTTTTGGCGGTGGCGACGGTATTGTTTACGAACAGCAGCGTCGTGGTATCCAGAATAATGTAAATATCATTGTGGCTACTCCCGGCAGGCTTATAGCCCATCTTACTTCAGGCGTTTTAAAGCTTAATCACCTTACCCACCTGATACTTGATGAGGCCGACCGTATGCTGGACATGGGTTTTTCGGATGATATTATGAAGATCATCAGTTACCTGCCCAAAGAGCGGCAAACACTCTTGTTTTCGGCCACTATGCCGGGGCGGATCCGCTCATTGGCTAAAGCTATTTTGAAGGATCCGGAGCAGATCAATATCGCCATCTCGCAGCCGGCTGTCGGTATTGATCAGCAGGTTTACCGGGTGCATGATCAGCAAAAAACGCCGCTGGTGCAACATATCCTCAAGGATTCGGCATTTGCCAGCACTATTATCTTTGCTTCGCGTAAAGAAATAGTACGGTCGTTATATAAAGAACTTAGGGCCATTAAGCTTAATGCGCTGTCGTTCCATTCAGACCTTGAACAGCGTGAGCGTGAAGAGATCCTGTTAAAATTTAAAAACAAACAGCTGCCTATCATTATCGGTACCGACGCGCTTTCGCGCGGGATAGATATTGAGGGGATTGACCTGGTGATCAACTATGATGTTCCCGGCGATCCGGAAGATTATATCCACCGCATTGGCCGCACAGCCCGTGCCGCCACAACCGGTACCGCTATTACATTTGTAAACCACCGCGACGAACGGAAGCTTAAGAACATTGAAAAGCTGATAGAAAAGCCAATAAAGCTGATGGCCTTGCCCGATGAACTGGCCGCCATACAGCCGCTTAAACCTGAACCGGCACAGGGCGATGCTAAAAAGAAACCCAACCGCAGATGGGGAAAAAAGAAACCAAAGCAGCAAAACACCGGTAACCAAAAAGCATAAGCAACACGGCCGGTGTTGTTTTTTTGAAATAAACTAAAACGTTTTATCTATTTCTATATCTTTAGAACCAAAAATCTGTATCCCCATGTTTATCTCAAAAAAAATCATGTTCCTGCTGGGCGCGGGTTTGGCATTGTCATCAATAGCTAATAAGACTGTAGCGCAGGAGAAAAAAACATCCGGCAATCCCATTGTGGAAGGTTGGTATGCCGACCCTGAAGCTAAGATCTTTAACAAACAGTATTGGGTATACCCTACCTACTCGGCTAAATATAATGAGCAGGTATTTATGGATGCCTTTTCATCGCCTGATCTGGTTAACTGGACAAAACATCACCGCATTATTGATACTGCCGCTGTAAAGTGGGCTAAACGCGCTATGTGGGCTCCGGCAGTGACCGAAAAAGATGGCAAATACTATATCTTTTTTGGCGCTAACGATATCCAGAACAATAATGAAGTTGGCGGTATAGGTGTTGCTGTTGCTGATAAACCGGAAGGTCCGTTCAAAGATCTTTTAGGTAAGCCTCTTATCGGGCAGATCATCAATAAAGCTCAACCTATTGATCAATTTGTTTTTAAAGATGACGATGGCCAGTACTACATGATCTATGGTGGCTGGGGCCAATGCAACATCGTAAAATTAAAAAACGACTTTACAGGCATTGAACCGTTTAAAGATGGCGAAACCTATAAACTAATCACGCCGAAAGATTATGTTGAAGGTCCGGTAATGTTTAAACGTAAAGGCAAATACTATTTTATGTGGAGCGAAGGCGGCTGGACTGGTCCGGATTACCGCGTGGCCTACGCCATCGGCGACTCGCCGTTTGGTCCGTTTAACCGCATTGGAACAATATTAAAACAAGACCCAAGTATCGCCACAGGCGCAGGCCATCACTCGGTGATCCAGGTACCGGGTAAGGATGAATGGTACATCGTTTACCACCGCCGCCCGTTAACCGAAACGGATGGAAACCACCGTGTAACCTGTATCGACAAAATGTATTTTGACAAGGATGGCAAGATCCTGCCTGTTAAAATCACCAATGAAGGTGTAACAGCAAGGAAGATTAAGTAATCAACTTATTTAATTTATGTCATTGCGAGCGATAGCGTGGCAATCTCGTAGCCAATGCATTTTCGAAATGCACAGCTACGAGATTGCCATGTCGCCCCCCGCCGATATCCCCTCGCCTGCTCCTCGCAATGACATATTTTGATATAATTCCGGCAAAACTTACGAAGTTTTTGAAACTTCGTAAGTTTCTCAATCTGCACATCTGAAATCTTATCATCTGCACATCAATCTTTATTTCCCCCTAAAAGGGTGAGCACGATAATTCCTGATATTTAGTATCTTAAACCGTTTTTTTGACTGACATTTATTCCTTTATCATTATGACGCGATCATTTTTTCGGGCATTGGTAGTTTTACTTGCCCTGACTGGCAGCAGCCGCTGTTTTGGGCAAGCCGCCGAAAACCTACCCACCGATTATTTAAGCAAAGAATTTCATGCCGGCAGGCGACAGGCGCTTCGTGACCTGATGCCCGCTAATTCGGTAACGGTGATCTTCTCCTACCCGGAGCAGGTGTTTTCAAATGATGTTAATTACGTTTATCACCCTAACCCTGATTTGTATTATTTTTCGGGGTATAAAGAGCCAAATTCGGTATTGTTGGTGTTTAAAGATATGCAGGCCGATGGCGATAGCAGTTATAACGAAGTGTTGTTTGTGCGGCACAGGGATGCCGGTCGCGAACAGTGGACTGGAAGACGTTTAGGCGTTGAAGGAGCTAAGTCGCAACTTGGCTTTAAACGCGTATACAACGGCGAGGATTTCGCGAAGTTTCCGGTTGATTTTAAAAAGTTTGCCAATGTGTATTATGATAATCTGCCCGAAGATGTTACCGGTGATGGATCAACAGGAGAGCTAAAAAAACTGATAGCTGCTTTTAGAACAAAAGCGGGGATCCCTGATGTTGACAGGCAGGCCGTGAGCGACATGAACTTGATTGCCAATCGTACAACGCCGCAGAACCTATCACGCATGGTTACCTTTTTTAAAAGCAGGTATAATAACGATTTAACAAAGGCAAGTCCTTTAGTGCAGGAACTTTTGGCCAAGCCAGATTCTGCCACCCTGATGGCAGTTAAAGCTAAAATAGGTAATACTTTAGGGGGCACTGCCGGTTTCGGCGCCTTTACAAGCAAGCTTCGCGGTGTAAAAACTACCGAGGAGTTGGCGGTTTTAAAGAAAGCGATTCAAATATCAAGCCTTGCCCATTTAGAAGTGATGAAGGCGGTAAAACCAAGCATGAGTGAGCGCGAGGTTGAAGGTATCATGACCTATGTACACAAAAGATATGGCGCGGAAGACGAGGGTTATGCGCCAATTGTAGGCGCAGGTGCAAACGGCTGTATCCTGCATTACGAAGAAAACTCGGCCACAAAAATCAATAACCAGTTATTGCTGATGGATGTCGGTGCCGAATATCATGGCTACTCTGCCGATGTTACCCGTACGGTACCAGCCAACGGCAAATTTACCGAAGAGCAAAAGGCTATTTATCAACTGGTATATGATGCCCAGGAGGAGATTTTTAAGTTATGCAAAGCAGGCGTTCCGTATGCCAGCCTTGAACAAAAATCGGCAGAGGTATTAACCGCCGGATTGATCAAACTGGGGATCATCAAAAACGCTTCGGAAGTGCGCAGGTATTATCCACACGGATGCTCACATCACCTGGGACTTGATGTGCATGACAAGGGTGGTCGTGGTAATTTGGAAGAGAACTGGGTGATCACCGTTGAACCGGGCATCTATATCCCAGCCGGAAGCCCATGTGATAAAAAATGGTGGAATATCGGCATACGTATTGAAGATGACGTACAGATTGGTAAAGATGGCGGCACTAACCTATCTATCGACGCACCACGTAAATGGCAGGATGTGGAAAAAGCAGCAACCGAGAAAAGTATTTTTGAAGCGGCTAAGTTCCCGAAACTGAAATAGAAGCTTAATCAGAATAAATTTGACATAGCGGGGAAATACCTGGTTTTCTCGCTATGTTAAATAATAAATTATCAGGGTGTTACCTCACATTCACTGCATCCGGAAAACGCAAAATCACCCCCGGATCAGGAATGTTTTTTTGCCAGATCTCTTTTTCTGAAAATTTGCAAACACCGGGGTAATCGCCCTGTTTACCTTCCATATCAAACATGAGTTGAAAATGCAGGTGTGGAGGCCACTGACCATTTTCGTCAATATCCCCCAGGGTTGCTATCTGCTGATCTTTAAAAACAGGCATACCGACTAAAATCCCTTCCAGACTTTTGCGGCTTAAATGGCCATACAGGCTATAAAGGGTTAAGCCGTCTAAATCGTGTTGTAAAATGATAGTTGGGCCGTAATCGCCAATGTTGTTATTATCCTGGTAGCTGTGCACCAGGCCATCCAACGGGGTATAAATCGGAGTGCCGGAATCGCCCCAGATATCAACACCTAAATGTAAGCGCCGGGGCTCATCACCGGTATCAAAGTGGCTGCTGAAAGCATAAATGGTGCGGTGCTCCATATAGCCTCCAACGCCATAGCGGCAATTATTATCGCGCAACTTTGAATTAACCCAGCTGCTGAATAGCGGGGTATTATTAATGACCTCTGCCGTCAGTTCATTGTTGGCGGCAGTAAGGTCAAGCAGGTACAGGCGGTCGCGCTCGTTATCAAAATCAACCACTTTGCCAATGGCTTCGGGGTGATTGTTGATAAAGTTTGTTAACAACGCGTGCCGGTCCATCAATTAATTTTCTTCGGTATCGGGCTGGCGTTCTTCTTTGCTGATCTTATCAAAAATCTTGTCCATGCGTTCAACGTACTCGCTGGTATCATCAACAAAAAACTCAAGCTGCGGAATGATCCTCACCTGATCTTTAATGCGTGCACCCAGTTTATACCTGATCTCTGAAGCGTGCGATTTGATGGTATGCAAAGCCGTTTGCACATTAGGATTACCTAAAAAGCTTAAAAATATACGGGCTATGGCCAAATCGGGTGTTACACGTACCTTGGTTATGGTTACCAGTGTATTAGGCAAATAATTCATGCCTTCGCGCTGAAAAATAGCTGCAAGGTCTTCCTGTATTACTCCGGCAAATTTTTGCTGACGTTTTGATTCCATTGGTTATTAGTTAACGCCGATAAGGCAGATGAGTGTTTAATGCTTAATGCAAAAGCCTAAGTTATTGTTTTTGGCTTTTATTAACAATGATGGCAAGGTGTTAATTACACACGTCCTGCGGTATCTCTTTGGTTATTTTTACTACTTTTTTTACAACAAGGGTGCTGTCATATTCAGAGCCCATTCCTGCTTTGCCCGATTTTGATTTGATGCCTTCTACCTCTACATAAACGGGCTCGTAAGGCTTTTCGAAATTGAGTTGTGAATACTGCAGCTCCAACTGGGCCGAACTGTCAACAGCCCAAAATTCCTGGCCGCTATCGCAATCTTTGAATGATTTTATTTCGGGGCCGGCGCTGTATAAACCTTTATAAAGCGTAACCTGATCCTTTTTATGGGCATCGTTATTACATGCATAAACAGCAATAACAACAAGCAAGAAAATAGAAACTTTGATGTACCTCATACCCATTTAACAAATTTACAAATCCTGTTTGATTTCATCCAACCCTTTAATACTTAAACGGGCGCTTATACCGGCCGCAATTACCGAAATACCTCCAACGGTTAACAGCACAAGTCCAAAATCCTTGACCTTAAGATCAATAGGGTACGCGTCCAATACCGTCATCTTGGCACCCATTTTTATCCAGCCGTAATGTTGCTGCAACAGACAGAAAATGGTGCCCAATATAATACCGATAACGCAGCCCACGGCGGTGATCATCATCCCCTCGAAAAAGAAGATCCCCTGGATCATGTTTTTATTGGCGCCTAATCCGCTTAAAATGGCTATGTCTTTTCGCTTGTCGATAACCAGCATGGTTAACGAGCCAATGATATTAAATATTGCGATAATAAGCACAAAGGTAAGGATCATGTAAACCGCCCAGCTTTCGTAATTGAGGGTTTTATAAAGCTCGCTGTTTTGCTCCTTGCGGTTTTTGACGGTAAAATCCTTGCCTATTTTACCAATAATGTCTTTTTGCACAGCATCGAGATTGGTGCCGCGTTTAAAATTTATCTGGAGCGAAGACACATTTACGGGTTGGTCGAGCAGATCGCGGGCAAACTCGATAGGTGTTACGGTGATATCATCAAACTCCTGCTGTATGGCAAATACGCCCGAAGGATTGATGCTGCGGACAACAAACTCATTTAAGGGATTGGCCGAATTTTCGGCATCGCGACGCGGAGAAAATACCTGTATCGGCGTAAGTCCGTCATGTACATTAATGCCTAAAGTACGTTGAATAGTAGCGCCAATTACGGCAAAGTTTTGATTGCCGCTTTTAAGCGTGAACGAGCCGCTGGCAATGGTACTATCAAGCTGTGGATTTTTTAAAAAATCTTCGCTCACGCCCATTACCGTCCCCAAAAATGGGTTGTCGCCATATTTGATCAGGGCTTTTTCCTGTAGTACTTCGGTAAAAGAAAAAACGCGGGCATCTTTATGCAATGAAGCAAAGTAGGGCGTATTAGGGTCGAATGTTTTGCCCAGTTTGGCCTCTATCTTCAATTCGGGCGTAAAGTTGCTGTATAATGAAAGGATAACCTTCTCAAAGCCATTGAACACCGAAAGGATAATGAGCAAAGCCGCGCTGCCAATAAGCACCCCCAGCATAGAAATGCCCGAAATGATATTGATAGCATGCATCTTTTTACCCGAAAACAGGTAACGTTTTGCTATGTAAATGGACGTGTTCAATTGTGCGGGGATTATACGTTCAGGTTTGCTTTAGTAGATAAACGTTATTAAGCTGTTAACTAAGTTAAAAACGGATTGTTTTGTTTTTCGTAGCCGATGGTTGTTTCGGGGCCATGGCCAGGATAAACGGTAACATCATCGGGCAGGGTAAACAGCTTGGTTTCGATATTATCTATAAGTAAGCTAAAGTTACCGCCCGGTAAATCCGTACGGCCAATACTGTTCCTGAACAATACATCGCCGCCTATCAGGATCTTATCCTCCTTGTCATAAAAACACAGGTGGGCCGGTGAATGGCCTGGCGCAAAGATCAAATGCAGTGTTGTATTGCCGAAATGGATTGTGCCGGTTTCGGGCAAAAATTCATCGGGCATAGGCGATACATCATAACGAAAACCCATTGATGGGGCATAAGCTACAACAGCAGCCAATGTTTCTGACTCACCAACATGGAAACGGGGTTTAAGCCCGTATTGGTCAAACACGAATTTATTGCCCAACACATGGTCAACATGGCAATGCGTATTTAGCAGCATAACGGGCTTTAGGTTATTGTTTTTGATAAAACTTACAACCGTATTTTGCTCCGGTGCTGTATACATGCCCGGATCAATGATCACGCATTCGCCGGTTTCATCGTACAAAATGTAGGTGTTTTCCTGGTAAGGGTTATTTACAAATGATATAACTTTTGCCATGCGGTAAAAGTACAGAATAAATTGATTGGGTGTTGGGGGATCGAGAATTGAAGATTAAACGAGCGTCATTGCTGTAAGGAACGAAGCAATTCCCTATAAGCATGTCCGCCCTGTGTAGTTCGCGATTGCTTCGTTCCTCGCAATGACGTGGTGGTGAAGGATTGCTTTGTTCCTCGGAATGACTTTTTTTGTTTATGCTCCAATAAAGTCTGCTACGCCGCAGTTGCACCTTCAATCAACTCTACCTCGGCTACCGGACTAAACAGATAAACCCTTCGGGTAGCCACTTCGGTGCATTTAAAGCGTTTACGCAGCTTTTCGTCCTTGCGGAACACTCTGCCATCCTTTAGTTTAAATAATGCCTTAAGCGGGATCTTTTCTACTGTTAAAATGGCTTCCGATTCTTTTGGCGGATCATACTTGCGCAGTGAACGGTATAGGTTCAAATCCGAGCAGCTTGACGCAGCCGGATTATCCAGGTAGTTTACAATGGCCTTTTTAATATCAGGCGGAAAAATTTCCTTTTCAAAAAATGGCTGCATCATTTTTTTGAAATTATTTTTCCATTCCGTTCCGTGGGGTTTGGCTTTTTGTTTATGCTCGTTCCAGGTATGCAGGTGCGCAAACTCGTGCACGGTAGTTACCAAAAAAGCGTAGGGATTAAGGTCATAATTAACCGAGATCCGGTGGCCTTTACCTCCGTAAGGTGAGCGGTAATCGCCAAATTTACTGTTGCGGTTGCGCGAAATTTTAAATTCGCATTTGAAGTAGTCAATCCACCGGGCAATAAGCGGGGCTGCTTCTGCCGGTAAATATTTCTCTAAAACTTTTACTTTATCCAATTTTTACCTCAACACAAATATAAGGTTTTTGTGGCGTATAGTTCATAGATCAAGGTTCATAGCTTTTTTGTTATTGTTCTATGACTTAAGCAAAAAATTAAGTGGGGGGACTAAAAAGCTTTTACCATGAACCATCGACTATGATCCATGAACTAAAGAACTACTTCAACCAGTGATATACAATAAATGATGCCGTATAAGCCAATGCCGTCATATAGGCAAACTGGGCAGCCGGCCATCGCCAGTCTTTAGTTTCACGGTAAACAACGGCTACGGTACTGGCGCATTGCATGGCGAAGGCATAAAACATCATGAGCGAAAATGCCACCGCCAACGTAAACACCGGCTGGCCGGTTTGCGGATTTTTGGCCTCATGCATTTTTTCCTGTACCGATTGCAGCTTATCCGCATCGCCCTCAACACTGTAAATGGTGGCCATAGTACCAACAAATACTTCTCGTGCGGCAAATGAACTGATGAGCGCTATGCCTATCTTCCAGTCGAAGCCAAGCGGCTTAATAACGGGTTCAATAACATGACCAAATACGCCAGCATAAGAGTTTTCCAATTTTTCTGATGCGATGACTTTGGTCAGGCTGTCCGGAGTCATGGTTTTGGTATACTGAGGCTGGGCGTATTGCTTATCTATCCGGGCAAACCTGTCGCCGGGGCCGTATGATTTTAATACCCATAGTATTACAGATACGGCTATGATTACTTTACCGGCCTGTAGTACAAAGGTTTTTGAACGGTCGTACATGGTAAATATCACGTTTTTCCACCTTGGCATGCGGTAAACAGGCAGCTCCATGATAAAGTAACCACGCTCGCGGGCTTTCAGGATAAATTTCATCACAAAGGCTACGATGATAGCCGAAAAGACGCTAAGCACATACATGGCAGTAAGCGCCAGGCCTTGCAAGTTAAACACCCACCAAACGTTGCGGTTAGGAACAACCAGCGCAATTAGTAAAGTATAAACCGGTAAACGGGCAGAACAGGCCACCAATGGTGTTACCATGATGGTGATCATCCTGTCTTTCCAGTTTTCGATGGTGCGGGTACTCATGATAGATGGCACCGCGCAGGCAAAACCGCCGATAAGCGGCACTACCGATTTTCCGTTCAATCCCACCTTACGCATCACCTTATCCATCATGAACGTAACACGCGACATATAGCCCGTATCTTCCAAAATAGAAATAAGGGCGAACAGGATGGCTATTTGCGGTATAAACACCAATACCCCGCTCAGGCCGGCGAGCACACCATCGATAATCAAACTACTCAGCGGCCCGGCAGGCAATACTTTAGCTGCACCGGCCTGTAGCCAGATAAACAGATCTTCGATGAGCGACATCGGGTATGCCGACCATGAAAAAATAGCCTGGAATATGAACAATAAAATAGCGAAGAAGATCACAAAGCCAAATACTTTGTGCGTAAGGATCTTGTCTATTTTGTTGCTGATGGTTTCGTCATGGGCAGCTTCGGGCTTGGTGACCGTATCGTAAAGCAGGTCGTTAATAAAATTATAGCGGGCAATGGTTTCTGTAGCCTGCGCCTTTTGCGAGTGGAAGGAGTGCTCCTGCTCCAGTTGCTCAATGCGGTCGCTTTCGGTTGTTGAAAGATAGCTCAGTGTTTCATGCTGATGTGCAAGCTGCAGGGCCACATAAGGGTTTTCAACCTGCATCTCCCCTTTTATCTGCGCTATTATGCCGGGGGCGAGGCTTTCAATATCAATGGTATCCTGTTGCAGCGCTACGCTGTTGGCGAATGCAATGGCATTTTTGAGTTTATCGATACCTGTATTTTTCCTTGCAGAGATAGGTACGACAGGCACACCCAGCTTTTTGGCAAAAAGATCGATATTAATTTTGATACCCGCTTTCTCAGATACATCGATCATGTTGAGTGCCACCACAACGGGGATCTTCAAATCAGCTATCTGGGTATAAAGCAGCAGGTTTCTTTTAAGGTTTGATGCGTCAAGGATCACCACTACCAGATCGGGCACCATGCCCTTTGACTTATCTGCCAGTACCGAAAATACAATGGATTCGTCTTTACTTTTTGGGTAGATGCTATAGGTACCGGGAAGATCAATGATTTCGGCCGTACGACCGTCGGGCAGGGCGCAAAAACCTGTTTTTTTATCAACAGTTACCCCCGGAAAGTTTCCGATTTTTTGATTTAACCCGGTTAGTATATTAAAGAGAGTTGATTTACCGGTGTTGGGATTTCCTACAAGTGCAACTCTTATATCGGCTTTCAATGCTTACAAAACTACTGCAAAATGATGGTGGACGCTTCAAACCTGCGTAAACTAAGCTGATAGCCTGATACGCTGATGGCAATAGGATCGCCAAGGGGGGCAATACGCGAAATGCGCACCTCTTCGCCGGGTAAACAACCCATCTCCATCAGTTTTACCGACATTTCAAGATCGGTAAATTCCTTTACGATACCAGTTTCGCCTACTTCCAGTTGTGACAGCTTCATCATTTATAATATAAAACGTAGCAAATGTAAGCTTATTTATATTAAATCCAAATAAGACGAGTAATGATATGCAGATTTTAAATGTGCAGATGTGCAAATGACTTTAGTGTGAAGTTTGGAGGGAAATGCGACAGATTACAGATGTGCAGATTTCAAATGTGCAAACGACTTTTTGATGCTATCGATTTTGCTTTTTCTGCTTTTATAAAATCGCAAAATCCACTTGTAACAAAAAATAAATCCACTTGTAATATTTTTAAGACTAAACGCCATAGTTAAATAACATTTAAAGCCCCTGTAAATAACTTTTACAAGGGCTTTTAAATAATGATTACGATCTTCAATTTACAAACTGTTCAATGTTTCTGCGCCATACAAAATAACCTGTTTCATTTAAATGAGTTCCGTCAAATGTTAAGCTGTTATCTATCTTCCCGTATCTTAAAAAATCATCGTGAAAATCGATAAAATTGACACCTTTCAATTTACATACAGATTTAATCCTGCTGTTATAGGCATTAATAGTATCATTTAACTTCTTTAAATTAGTCGGAAACTCTGATTGAATATACAGTGTGGTTTTGGGAGTTTCCGCTTGCACTACCTCTATCATTTTAAGAACATTATTAACAGCCGTATCTAAAGGTATTTTGTACTTGAAATCATTAACACCTCCTTCAATAAAAATCTTATAGGGTTTTCTTGGCACCACGCGTTTTAAGCTTGCTAAAACTGTATTAGTAGTATTCCCTGAAAAGCCCATGTTTTTAATTTGAGGGTTATTAAACTCCTTAGTTACATTGAATCCTTGTGTTATACTTGTACCTAAAAAAACGACCTCTTTGCCATTGTTAGTTGAGTTTAAAAAGTTAGTCCAACGAGCCTCGATGGTGGGCTTTGGATGAAAATAATCATAGTTAGCATAATAAACCCTCTTTAAAACAAAAAACAAAACGAATAAAGCATTGAGCGATAGAGACGCTATAAACAGCCATTTTTTAAATTTACTATTAGTCATCAAAACATATTATATTCACGAATCTATGACTTTCTGCTATAACTCACTACAGTCGATAAATAAAAGACAGGCCACACTGAATTTATATTAAACTAAAGTCACCTGCTTCCACGATTGCCACGCGTTATTTACTGACATGATCCCGTCACTGTTCAATTTTTAAAAAAACGGTTGTTCAGCTTTTAATTTCTAAAAAATGCAAGCCGCTGATTATCAAAGATGATTTGTTCATGTTTGATAGTTTGCCAATAGTTGTTAAAATTAATTCGCTGATTATCAGTGGTGCTTTTCTTGAAAATAATTGCAAGTGTTTACACTTTAAAAAATTGAACACCCGTAAATTGAATAGTAACTGTGCTTTGCCGGTAGGTTAAGCGATCATTTGCACAGTTCCTTTGGAATCTGCCACTTTGACTTTCCCAAAATGCGGGCAGCCGCATCCTTTGTGAAAAATACCGCATGATGATGTTGCCATTAACAGCAACGTGCCTAATAAAATAACCAGTTTATTTTTTTTCATTTTTTCCAATCGCCTCAATAGTCAGCATAACACTAAAAACGCCCATGCAGGCACCCAGTACATCACAAAAAAGATCGTTCCAATCACCAGTACGCCAGGTAAAAATGGAGACCTGCAGTATTTCAATAAGTCCCCCAAAAATTATGCTGACAATCCAAATGATGAACATGCCTGTATACGTAAGTCGCTTAGGCTTTTGTTGCCTTATTACGCCAAAGCAAACCAGTACAATCAGCGTGAAAAATAAACCGCAATGCGTTAGTTTATCAAAGCCTTCAAAAAACAACGGCGATTTATCAACCGAGTCGAGATGTACCGAGCAGATCACTAAAACAAATAAGGCCCACAAAATAGCGGGCCCATGATATTTTAAAAACAGCTTCATTTTATGCACCGATAACCGCCTGGTACTCGTCGGCAGATAAAAGTGCGTCAACGTCTGCAGCATTAGCTATGGTGATTTTTACCATCCAGCCTTCGCCATATGGATCGCTGTTAACCAGGTCTGGCTGATTGTTTAGCGCCGGGTTAACTTCGGTTACAGTACCGGTAACGGGCATAAACAGGTCAGATACAGTTTTTACTGCTTCTACGGTGCCAAAAACTTCGTCTTTAGCAACTTCTTTACCTAATGAAGTAACATCAACATAAACAATGTCGCCCAGCTCGCCTTGAGCAAATTCGGTGATGCCTACGGTAGCTACATTGCCTTCAACCTTAATCCACTCGTGATCTTTGGTGTATTTTAATTCAGCTGGAAAATTCATGTCGTTAAATTTTGTGTGCTCAAAAATAGTAAAACTTTGGTTTTCGCAATTATGGATATGTAAATTATGCAATCATCATTTTCTATATGTCATAGTGATGATTTATCGGAAATATATTTGTCCGTTTTAAAACTCGCGTTTGGTGTTGGTTACCCAGGTGTCCAGTGCGGTTAGTAGCTTTTCGTTCTCCTTAAACCATTTGGCATTTTCCTCCTGATTAGCCGTTAATGATACCAGGTGTGCAAACGCGTCCATGTTTTCGCTTTGGCCAAGTTGTTTAAAATAATCGGCCATGTAGCGGGTATAGAAATCATTTTTCTGATCACCATAAAAACTGGAAGAAACCTTAAATGCTTCAATAAGCTGAAATTTAAGCGAGTCGGTAACCGAGAGATTAGTTTTACCCGATGTTGCGTTAACGATGGCCATAGGTAAAATCAGGTTGCCGGTATTGAGGTCATTTTTATCAATCGTCATATTGATACTTTTCTCGCCGGTTTTCTTAATACCGTAGTGTAAAATGGACTGGATGCTTTGGTAGGCCCCGGCAGATCTTTTAGTTTGGGGTTCGAGCATCAAAAAGCTGCACCAAGCCAACAGGGAACAACCCCGCTTGCCTTCCATCGCAAGCGCCATCGCATACGCCCGCTGGCTGCTGGCATGTTTTGGCTGAAGCTTAATAGCATCTACAGCGGCATCTTCACTTTCCTTGTATTTTTTTACCCTGTAATAGGTTATGGCTAAATTATAATGGAGGCGCTGATAATCCGGATCTATCGAAATACCTTTTTGAAACAACTCAATGGCTTTTTCGGGTTGATTGTCGTCGTCATAAATGCTGCCCAACATATCGTACGCGCCGCCACTTTTAGGATCGAGCTTCATTAACTTTTCAAGGTAAGGAATAGCCTCCTTTCCCTTGCCACTGCTAAACAGTGTATATGACATTTCGTGATAGGCAGTGGGATAATTAGGATCGAGCTTTAGCGCGGCCTGGTACTTTTCAATAGCTTCGGCATATTTACCCTCATCGTGAAGGGCAACACCCTGCTTTACAAGATTAACGGCTTCCTGGTTGGTTTGCGCTTTAACTTTAAATGACAAGGTTACCGCTATAAATAGCAAAAGGATTTTGTGATAGGTTTTCATACCGAAATTTACGAAACCTGTTTTGCAAAAAACAAGAACCGACCTAAAATTTTCTTTCGGCAGATGCTATCCATTCATCCAAGGCCTTACGTTTATCGGCATTGTTTTGCAGCCAGTTAGCAGCGCCCGCTTTATCGGCACTCAAGCTAATCAACTTAACAGTGGTTGAAAAATTGGGCGATTGAGATAGTTTATAAAAAAATGCCGCATAATAGTTCCAGAAAAAAGTTTGCCTGCCTGGTTTTTCACCAAGCTTGCCAACAGCAGTAAAGATATTCTTCAATTGGGTTTCCAATTGTCCGCCCGGCACGGCAACCGCAGTACTTAAGGTTTTGTTGAGCAGCAACGTTTCGGCATCTGCTTTTCCTGCTTTCAGGTCGCCTCCCCTTAGTAAACTTTGCAGGTTGGTATTGGCTTCATCTGCGCGAGGGCCTTCGGGATCAAGGAGCAGGAAGCTGCACAAGCCCATTAATGCCGGTACTCTTTTGTTTTGATGGAAAGTTACCAGTCCATAAAGGCGCTGACTATTGGCGTGCTTTGGATCAAGCTTAATTGCTTCAATGGCTGCCTGCTCTGCATCGGCATATTTTTGCGCACGGAAATAGGCTATCCCTAAATTAAAATATAGGGGCTGATAATCAGGTTTTAACTTAATTCCCTGCTGGTACGCCTCAATGGCTTGCTGCGGCTGATGCGAGGCATCGTAAATACTGCCCATGAGTTCATAGGCGGGGCCGGTTAGGTCGCCTCCGGTTTTTATAACTTTATTTAAGTATGGGATGCCTTCTGCTCCTTTTCCGGCAGCATTGAGTGTGTAGGCCATCTGGTAATTGGCCTGGGCATTTTCAGGATCGGTGGCCAGGGCCTGGTTATATTTTGTCATAGCCCCGGTATAATCTTTTTCGCTGTTAAGTTTTATACCTTCTTTTATAATGCTGTTTATGTCAGTATTTTGAGCCTGCGTTAATCCGGCGGCAAGCATAAAAGTGATAATTAGCAATCCTTTTTTCAACAAAATCATACTTAAACATACTAATTGTGCTAACTAACAGAAAATTTTAAAACTTTAATTAATACCTGCTGTATAATTTCTAATTTTCGCATTCGTTTAGTGTGAGATAAATTGCTTTATGAGATTAGTGTACAAAAGCCTGGTAGTGCTTACTGCCCCCCTGTTACTGTTATCCTGTTCATCAAAAAATAAAAATAAAGACCAAGCGCAATCGCAGGTTACGGCCAAGCCGCTCGATACCGCGGCGCTGTTGGCCTATAATCCCAAAAACGCCGATAAAAAGATAGATGCCGTAATGCAGGAGCTGCACCGCACCCGTGGTTTTAACGGCAATGTGCTTGTGGCTAAAAAAGGTAAAATAGTGTATGAAAAAGCCATAGGCTGGGCCGATTACCTGCACCGCGACAGCCTGAAGATAGGCTCGCAGTTTGAGCTGGCTTCAGTTACTAAAACCATGACTTCAACAGCTATTTTGATGCTGATGGAGCGCGGCAAACTCAAACTCGACGACGACGTTAAAAAGTTTTTTCCCGATTTTCCTTACGATGGCGTAACCATTCGCCTGCTGCTCACACACCGGTCGGGCATGATGAATTACGTATATTTCATTGATGATATATACCGGAAAAATCATTTGAACCAACGCAAGGGACTTACCAATGCCGAGGCCATGAAAATGATTGCCGATAATAAGCCAACACGTTTCAACGAGCCTAATAAGCGCTTCCTGTATAACAACTCTAACTTTATGGTGCTGGGCTCTATCATTGAAAAAGTGAGCGGAATGAGCTATGCCCAATTTATGCAGGAAAATGTATTTAAACCGGCCAGCATGGCGCATACCCATGTTTACTCAAAGGCGGTATATGATAAAATTCCGGTTGATGTTGTTGGTCATGATCGCGGCCAGTGGCGCTACTCGGTAGTGCAAAACTTTTTAGATGGTCCTGTTGGTGACAAAGGTATTTACAGCACAGTTGGCGATTTATTCCTGTTTGACCGTGCCCTGCGTGCAGGTTTGCTATTAAAATCTGCAACACTTGATTCGGCCTATGTGCCCCGTAACCCAATGGTACACGGACATTTTAGCTACGGTTACGGCTGGCGTACATTCACAGCACCGGGCCAGGAAGTTATTTATCACACCGGCTGGTGGCACGGGTTCAGGCATATTTACCTGCGCGATATGAAGAATGACATTACCGTTGTGCTGCTTACCAACCTGGCCAATGGCAGTTTGCTTAAACTCGACGATCTGTTTAATACAGTTGGCATGCCTGTTGTACGTAAAAGTGCATATAACGGTAACGGTGATACCAGTGATGATTAATTTTTTGTGGTGAATGGTTGATTGAGTTGATTAAGTGAATGGTTAAGGGCAGAGAGCTATATCGATTCATTTTTTGACACTTCCAACTACTCACCTAATTAACTCAATCAACCACTCACTTAATAAATAAAATCATGTTTGATAAATTAATGGAAGCCCAGCAAAAGGCTGGCGAAATGAAAAAACGCCTGGATGCCATCAGTGTATCAGGCGCTGCCGAAGGCGGTAAGATAGTTGTTAACGCCAATGCCAATAAAGTAATTCAATCGGTACAGATAGATCCTGATTTTTTGGCTGATGCTGATAAGGAAGAGTTGGAAGAATTACTTGTTGTTGCTATTAACAAAGCCATTGAACAAGCAGAAAATATTAGCCAAAGTGAAATGGCTGCCATGACCCAAAGTATGTTTGGTGGCCTGGGCGGGCTTGGCAATATGTTTGGTAAGTAATAAAATATATACCTGTTAAAAAAAAAGCACCTGGCAAAACAAAATCTTATACGTCATCTCAATTAGCTGAGATGACGTATAAGATTTTCCCTGGTTCGTCCTGGCTGATCACATTCTCGTCAACGCCGGGCTTATCTGTCTGAATAATGGTTTTGCCCGCAAATCAGCCCGGTTGCCATGTTACAGATTAAAAAAGTTGTACTCCAGTCTGATGAGGTACATATTTTTAGTGTTCCGCTGCATATCATTGTAGATAGGCGTCCGGTACGAGAAATCCACGCGGCAGGCACTGTTGAAGATCAGTTGCAGCGCCGGGGCAACATCCAGATAACTTTCGCCATGTCCCGGGTTGGTTTTACCCAATAACTCACAATACACGTTAAGGTTCACCTGTTTATAATCGCGGTAATTGCGCGGCAGCAGCAAATAACCGCCCGATAGTGTATAGGCCACGGCATTGCGCACCCTATCTACCGGTAGTTCATAGTTCCCGCTGTTGTTAAAAGCCCGCAAATAGCTTGCCGATCCGGAAAGCGCCAGTTTATGCAGCAGTTGTGTGAAAACCACCCCACCCTGCGCGCCGCTGTTGTCGCCTTCTAAAGTAATTTCGCGGTTAACTATAGGGTTGTTGATGCTTGATAGTTTGGCAAAAAACGCTCCCCTGAAATGCTGCTGAACGGTATCGATAGATAGAAACCGGTACTTGGCATACACGCTGCCGCCTTCAAAATGCTGGTTGTTGCTGTAATAATCAGACATGTAAACCGAACCATGAACCATCAGGTGGCGACTAACGCCGTACATGGCCTCAATAGTGCTCCGGTTTTTATAGGTTGGCGAAAAATATCCCTGGTTTTCAACACGAATGCCTAACGAACTGGTTGCCATATTGCTGGCAGGCTCTGTATTTACATACAGCTCCTGCGCAAATAGCGGGCAAGCCATTGCCATAAGGCAAATAGCCAATATTATCCTCTTCATAATAAATAATGTTAAATGAAGGGCTTATATAGCTAAATGATAAACGCGACCGCTTGCGGGAGCAGTGTCGGTAACCTGGCCAAGATATTTTTTGGATACTGATTTTGGAGCGAAGCCATTATCAACCACAGTAAAGTTTACATCGCCGGTAAGTGATTTATCAGCAGCATTAAGCAGGCGGTAGGTATCGCCTCCATAGTTGAAAGTATTTTCGGCAACCTTGGTGTTGGCAAAGTTAAAAGTGGCTTTTAAACTGTTAACCGAAAAGCCGGAACCCTGAACCTTTTTGCTGATCTGCTCAAAATTTACGGGCACATCATTTTTAAAGGTAATGAGGTAAGTGTTACGGATCAGGTCGGTTTTGATATCACCAACAAATGGCAGTGTGCGTAATGCCTTTTCGGTTGATTTAGCGCAAAGTGCACAGGTAAGACCGCTAACTTGTAGTTCGGCTTTGATGAATTGAGCTTTTACTGCGGTTACAGAAAGCGAAAATATAAGGATGAATATTTTTAAAGATTTCATGTTGATCGTATAATTAATTGTTGGATAATAAACTGAAGATAAGGTTTATCGGGTTAACAATTAACAGATCAAATGCGGAAGATACAGTTGCGGATAAATGAGGCAATGCCCTGCACAGGTGGATCGGGCGGGCCGCGGTCATAAAATTTGTCGGAAGACGAAGCTGGCAATGCCGGAAACAAACTATCAAACGACCAGCTTGGCAGTTCAAACCCGAATATTTTTGCCAAAAATGAAGTGCTTTCACCCTGGTGGGCGTCCTTCACCTTTACTTCAACCTGCTTGTCTTTGCAGCATTTCATTTTGCCGCCTTGCTTGTCCATTTTACAATTAACAGCCGGGGCGTCAATCTTTACCGATGCTACATAATCACCGCAGATATGGAAATTAAGAGCAAAGCCCAACACTGTAACTGTGTACAGCATAGTGAGTAATATTGCTCCTGATCTTTTTACCATATCGCAAAAATAGGTGATTAACTTGTTGATTACAAAATGTTTTTATCAGTTTGACAAGCACATAGTTCAACAAATGTGCAAATAGTGATTTTTGCATATACAAAAAAGCCCCGGCCTTGCGCCGGGGACTTCCTCATTAAACTATTAACTGATCTTATTATCTTTTTTAATTATTGAGCCTGCTTAGCCTGCTCCTTCATTTTATCATTAGCTGTAATGGTTATCTCAACCCTGCGGTTTTTTGTACGGCCATCCGCAGTAGTATTATCAGCAATTGGCTCGCTTGAGCCCTTTCCGGTAACTGTCATGCGTGATGAAGCCACATTTCCTGCAGCTAAATATGATTTTACAGCATCGGCCCTTTTTACCGAAAGCGTTTGGTTGAAACTATCGGGGCCAGTATTATCGGTATGCCCAATAATGGTAATATTAGTTTCCGGGTTTTTTTGCAATGAAGCCGCAAGGTTTTGCAGGTTTGTTTGCGCATCAGGTTTCAAATCTGATTTATTGGTATCAAACAAAATACCCGAATCAAATTTCACCAAAATACCTTCGCCTTCGCGGGTTACTGTTGCGCCAGGTACCGTTTGTTTAATTTCGGCAGCCTGCCTGTCCATATTACGGCCAATAAAAGCGCCCGCGGTACCACCAACAGCACCACCAATGATAGCGCCCAAAGCAGTATTACCTGCGGCTTTACCAATAAATGCACCTACTGTACCTCCAGCACCTGCGCCAATGGCAGCTCCTTTTTGTGTTTTTGTAAGTGAATTACATCCTGAGCCTAATATGCCTGCTGTTGCTAATGCTATGCCAAGGGTGGCTACTTTTAATTTAAGCGTTCTCATTGTACTTGTATAATTATGTATACTGTGCATTTTACAAAGCAGATGCCAAAAAAGGGCGATGGCAGTTTTAATAAGCACATTCTTTAAAAGAATGTTCCCCATCAATCAGAGCAACATTTTTTTAATGATTAGTAAAGTTAATTTCAACGGAGTAAAGAATGCTGAATTGAGGATTTTTTAGCTACTGCCCGATTTTTAGTACAAAGCGGTAGTAAAATTTTTGATACAGTACAATTTGACAGATTATTTCTCACCTCAACTTACCACTATAAGCGTGGCAGGAAATATCAATTTAAAGGTGCTTCCCTTATCTTTTTCAGAAGTTACATCAATTTCAATATCATGAAAGGCGGCGATTGATTTTACAATAGGCAATCCCAATCCAAAACTATCCTGCTGCAACGATTGCCTGAATTTTTTGAAGCGGTTAAAGATCAGCGGGATCGCGTCTTCATCAATTCCTATCCCGGTATCGGTTATACTGATCATGTATTTATGATTCACCGCTACGCCGGTTACCCTGATACTGCCACCTTCATTATTATATTTAATGGCGTTGTTAATAAGGTTGAAGAACAGGTTAAAGAGTAAAAACTTATTGATATTGACAAAATGCCAGTTTTCGGGCATGGACATTTCGTACTCTATATTTTTATCCTGCAAACGGATCGAGATCTCGTCATAAACCTCCTGTAATAGTTCGGATACCGAAACCCTGTCTTCTTTCAAAAACTGTTCGTTCTCTATCTGGGAAATGAGCAGCAATGTTTTGGTGATGCTTTTAAGCCGGTTTAGGATCTTTTGCATCTCCAGCAGCCGGACTTTAAGCTCATCGTTAATATCCTCCTCCTCAAACATATTCTCAATTTTTGACTGGAGGATCGAGATAGGCGTCATGAGCTCGTGTGAAGCATTGGAGATAAATTCGCGCTCTTTATGAAACTTATCGGCAATGGTTTCGATCATGTTGTGGATACTGATATCCAGGTGCTGAAAATCTGACGTAGTGGTGCGGACCTGCCGGTAGGTATGAAAGTTAGGGAACTTTTGGCCTACAAGCTTGGTTTTGATAATAAGCCGTAACGGTTTAAGTACATAGGTTGAATATACCTGGTCGGCCAGTACGGTAAGCAGGATCATCCCCAGCAATACCTGGAAGGCTATATTTTGCAGCGGCACGCTGGTTTCGTCCAGGGTATCCACGCTTTTGCCTATCTCCAGCAGGTAGTTTTTGTTCTTAACTTTAAAGGTGTGGCTTAATATGCGGTATTCTAAGGTATCGCCCTCGCTAAAAAGACGCTTGCCTCTTTTTATGGTATCCAGGAAATAATCGGGATCAACTTCATCCAAACTGATGTATTCGTCCTTAAGCGGCAGGTAACTGCCATAAGCTTCCCCATTTTCGATATAGGTTTCAATGCCTTTGCTTTTTACAATTTGCAGCAGCTTATTCTTTTGCTTGATGAGCTTGCTGTCAACATAATTTCGACTGATGTTTTTGATCAATACAGGAACAAGCAATACAAACAGTATCACGATAACCAGCTTGGAGATGGCGTTAAAAAGCGTAAGTTTTGTTCCTAATTTCAAATACTCAGGCGTTGATCTTTATTTTATAGCCCAAACCTCGTACCGTTTCCAGCCAATCGGGCGGGGCATAAGCATTTAATTTTTTGCGGATGTTTTTTATATGTGCGTCGATGTAATTGCTATCGTAGTCGTTATTCACCACGCTGCCCCAGATATGTTCGCTAAGCTGCATACGGGTAAGCGTACGGTTTTTATGTAAAATGAGATAGGCTATCAGATCGAACTCCTTTTTGGTGATGGTATTAACAACGCTGTTGTAGTAAGATATAGTACGTGCAGTAAGGTCAATCAGGAAACCACCCAGTTCAACAATGTTGTTTTTTACCCCGAATTTACGCCTGATGATGGCCTGCATGCGGCTTTGTAGTTCAAGCAGCGAGAAGGGCTTAGGCAGATAATCGTCGGCACCAAGGTCAAGGCCTTTAATGCGGTCGTTGATTTCGGCACGGGCAGTTAATATGATACAGGCTGCTTCCGAGTTGGTTTTTTTTGATTCGCGGAGCAGGTCAAGACCATCATAATCGGGCAAACCGAGGTCGATCAATATAAAATCATACAGGTTGGTAGCGATCTTTTCGGATGCCGAAGTGCCATCAAAACAAACCTCGCAGATGTAGTTATAATTTGAAAGAAAGATCTTCAGTTCGTGGGCAAGTGCTTCTTCGTCTTCTATTACTAAAACATTCATGAATTATGGTTAATAAAAAACGTAATAAAAAGTTAAGTTATAAAACGACTCCCGGCGATTGAGCAATACCCCTTCTACGTTAACGGGGATAGAGTATTTATATGAAAATTCAAACGTGTAATGTGGCCGGTTATAAGCCACCGGAATTTTGAAGCTATAATTAAGCATATTGAACCGGCGGTTACGGCTGGCGTAACGCGGATCATACTCGATTGAGATATTGGCAGCTTCGTCCCTGAAATGATGATCGAGCGAATAACGCTGCACAAAGTTTTGTGTACCCAGGATAAAATTGAACGATGGATTAAATGACAGGAAATCCTGATCATCAAAAATGCTCCAGCTGCTTTCCCAATATTTGGAGTTACTAACCGTCAGGAAAATATCGTTTGATTTACCGAAAAGGTAATCAACTACCGCGCTCGTTTTCAGATATTTCCAATCATATGAGTTTTTAAAGTTGATATCATTTGAAGATGCCGACTTAATAACCTGCGCCGCATCCCGGGCGAAAAAGAACCGGGTGTAACTTGCTGATCCTGAAAAAGCCTTTGAAAATTTATAAAAATAGCCGCCGCCCACATCAACTTCATCAACAGGGGCATAGCCTAAAACCTTAAATGCCGAGCTATATAAAAATATGCCCGATTTAGTATTGTAGATTAAATCAGCTGTTACAAAAGGGTACTTTACCGGACCGGTCCGGCCAAAAAACAGCACATCGCTGCCATAACTCACCCCTGCCGAAACAGAGCGTTTGCGGATAATGGTATCTGAGTCGGCTACTAAAGAATGCTTACCGGCAAAAAGGTGCAAATCAGTATCCGCGGCAAATACGGAACTGCTTGCAGCTATAAATAAAAGTAAGCAAAGGTATTTCATCAATATATTTAACTGTTTAACCTGTTTAATTACCATTCCTTCTCGGTATTTCGGGCGGGCGCTCCATGCCTTCGGGCCGGCGCTGCCTTTTTGGTTTGGGTTTAGGCGGCACTGCGTCGTCATCAACGGTTGCCGGCTTAACCTGCCGCTTTGCTTTGGCTATCTCCTTGATTTTTTTCTTTTCCTCCTCCTGTTGCTTTTTTGTTTTGGTGGTATCGGTCTTTAATAGCGTATACGACAACGTTACCAGCTTTTTGTTACTGGTATAGGCATGCACATCAATGTTTTTTGTAAGGGCATTGGCAGATGATATACGTGTTGCAAATATCAAAAACAGGACAATATACGCAAACCACTTTATCATTGAGGAGAGGAAAAGGTAAAAATAAGGCTCAAATAACGGTCAAATTAAATGTTTACACCAAAATGAGAAAGGTACAATAATAACAATTCAATTGCAGGGGCACTTGTAAAAATGCCGATGCAATTGAATAATACGGTTCACAAATTATGATGAAAGGTTTATGAATTAACTTTAATTGCTAAAAATTAAAGAACTATATCTTTTGACGGATAAACCCTGTTTTGATCATCAATAATAACACAGGCAACCTGGTTAAGCTGATTGATCATGTACAGGCCCGCGTTAACACCAATGGAGAGTATTGGGGTTGCCAAAGCGTCAGCAAATTCGGCAGTAGGGCTTAAAATGCTTACGCTGGTGATGCCACTAACCGGAAAACCTTTTTTAGGGTTAAATACGCTGGTGAATTTTTTTGTGCTGATACTTGCATATTTTTCGGCATTCACCGAGGTGGCAAAAGCAAGATTACTGATCTCCAGATCGGCGAATGGTTGGTTTTGTTGAGTGCTATCAGCATCGGCCACAGTCCATGGTTGCAGGTTGGGTTGTAAGCCCCATGCAAGCAGGTCGCCGCCAAAGTTAATTACGCCGCTGCTTACGCCATTCATTTGCAATACATATTTGGCCCTATCGGCGGCGTATCCTTTACCGTTGGCGCCAAAGCCTATACGCATTCCTTTTTCTTTCAAAAACACAGTTTGATTTACGGCATCAAGCGCTATGTTTTTATAGCTGGCAAGGGTCAGTATACGTTTAGCTGTTTTTACCGAAGCTGATTCTGCAGCGTCGTCGTTAACCGAGTTATCAGCCAGGTAGGTGATATCAAAAGCGCCGTAAGTAAGTTCTGATATTTGTAATGCCCGGTCAATAAGCCTGAAGGTTTCGCCGTCGGCTTTTACCGGGGCAATACCTGCATTACGGTTTATCTGGTTGATGCTGCTGTCATCGCTAAAAGCCGAAAGCAGTTTTTCAACCCTGTTAATCTCATCAATGGCAATGTCAATTTGCTCATCGGCCAGTAATGGGTTGTTACCCACCACACTAATCTCAAATTTATCGCCCATTAAACGTACTTCACGTTTGTAGACTGTTAAATTATCGGTTAAAGTTTTTATAGCCAGCATAAAATTAGTTTTAAGTATCTAAAAATGAACACACAATGTATTGTAATTACCTTACGCAGAGTAAATCAATTACGCTACATCACTCCTTTACAAAAACTAAAGTAGCGGCGCTTTATGAAATTGAGATGAAAAAGCTTTTTTGATTAACGTAATTGACTGATTTTTACATTTTTTAACACTTTGATGATAAAAAAGATAGAAGTGCACAGCGGCTTCGGCGGGAGGGTGGTGACTCGTAATTATAAAACTGCGGAGGGAATATCTTTAAGGCTATTGAAGTATCTCCTCTAAATTATGGGAAATAAAAAGCCCTCCGAAATTTAATCCGGAGGGCTTTGGTTAACTAATAATTATCTTATTTCTTGATCCTGCTTTTAAGCTCGGCTAATGGCATGGTAACCATACGGCCGATTGGTTTTTTACCGCGATAGGTGATCACCCTTAACGTAGTAGCATCTTTAGGGGCATCTATAGGCGCTGTGTATTTCGGGTAAAACCTGTCGGGGAACGAGTTATCAAAGCTGTAATACGTGTCCAGTCCGCTTACCTCATTAGTCAGGGTGATTTTTAGGGTGCTGTCCGCGTTTAACGTAGCATCAAATGCTGGATCGTATACGCTTGGCGCTATCTTAGTCTCGGCTTCGTCAAAGCGAGGAAAGTGTTTCTCTACCCTGCTAAAAAATCCGTCCCAGTTTTTAGTGCCCTTTGGCGACCATACATCCTCAGCAATGGCCATACCACGTGGCCAAGTCATATATTCGGCCTGGCGAATGTTATATACCTGCTCTGTCCATAAGTTAGCCTGTCCACCTTTAATCAGGTGCGCATCAACACTATCAGGAACCGGCTCCCATGAGTAAGTTTTGTTTAAACGGAGCGAAGCATAGATCTTGGTTTCATTCACACGGTCGCTCTGCATGTAGTCAAGATAAGCGAATGTTGTAGGGCTCATGACAACCTCGTGACCAGCTTTGGCCGCGGTAATACCACCTTTAATGCCTCTCCAACTCATTACCGCCGCGTTAGGCCCCAAGCCGCCTTCAATGATCTCATCCCAACCCATAAATTTTTTGCCTTTTGATTCAACAATTTTTTCCAACCGTTTTTCGAAATAGGCCTGTACTTCGCTCATGGTTTTCAGGTTTTCTTTAGCCATTAGCCCCTTTATGGCATCGCTTTGCTCCCAGAAATTCTTAGCGCACTCATCGCCGCCTAAATGGATATAGCCAAATGGGAACAGTTGGGCAACTTCGGTAATTACTTTATCCATGAAGGTATAAACAGCTTCGTTAGCCGGGCAAAGGGTATTATCAACAATAGCGCGGTTATGCGGCCCACTCCAATCCATGAAAGGCTCGCCTGAGTTCACTACATATTTATCGGCACCGGGCGTGCATGAAAGTTCGGGATAAGCTACCACCGCGGCAAGGCTATGGCCCGGCACATCAATTTCGGGTAGGATGTTTACAAACCTGTCTTTGGCGTATTGTACCAGTTCTTTGATATCTTCCTGGGTATAAAAACCGCCGTAAGTGCGTGGCTCATCAGCGGTTGGTGGCGTAAATGTACCAAACTGACCTACTTTTTTAACATTGTGCGATCCCACCTCGGTTAATCTTGGCAGGCTTTTGATCTCCACACGCCAGCCTTCATCATCGGTTAAGTGTAAATGCAGCAGGTTAAATTTATATTTAACCATAGCGTCGATGTATTGCTTAACTTCGGCTTTGGTGAAAAAGTGGCGTGATACGTCAAACATCAAACCTCTCCATCCAAACCTTGGGTAATCGGTAATTTCAACCGCAGGAGCTGTCCACTTTACACCTTTGGCTACTTCCTGTCCCTCAACTTCCTTAGGCAGCAACTGGAAAAATGTTTGTACACCGTAAAATAGCCCGGCAGCATCATTAGCGCGGATCACTACTTTTTTAGGTGTTACTGATAGTTTATAACCTTCAGTTTTAATGAGAGTATCAGCTGTTTTATTTAAAACCAACCTGATTGGTGCCGTTGGCGCGGTGCTTTTTACAGTGACGAATACGCCTGTAGCAGTAGATAGTTTGCGTTTAAGATAGGCAGTAACATTGGCTACATCGGCAGATGAACTTGCCTCCACAACAACGGTTTTTGGCAATACAAATTCGCCGGTTGTTTGGGTTACTTTTACCGGCTGCGGGATAAGCGCGAGAGCAGGCTTGGTTGTTTGGGCTACAGAGAGCAGGTGCGCCATACAGCCGCAAAGCAATAAGGATAATTTCTTCATAAAGAATTGTTATTTAATTGGATGTACGCAAATTAAACTTTTTAAATAATATTAAGAAGTAATTTCTAAACCATGATTTTTATGATTTAAAGATGAGCAGGATATTGTCTGAACCTGAATTTTAAGGGATTGTTGGAATTTTTTGAATTTGTAGGGCATTTGGGTAATTACTTAATTCTTTAAAATTCGGATTCAGACAAAAACACCAGCATGCGGCCGTGAGGACACGGCCGCTGGAGGATAAAAAAATCCGAAATCGAATATTCGAAATTAGACATTCCGAATTACACCCTGATATAAATATTCCGCTTGTCAAGTATATAAGCAACCAGCCAACAGATTAGCATAAAGCTGATGGCAAACAGCAATGAGCCTATTGGCCCGGGCGCTATGGCCTGGTAAAAAGCCGTGTTTACCCAGTCTACGGCATTTGTGCCGCCTATAATGATCATGCTTACCGGGATCAGCAATATTTCGGAAAGCACATAAATTGGCAGCGGATTTTTACCCATGGTGGTGAAAAAGCGGGCCCAGTTTCCTTTGTTCCAGTTGTTGATTTCCAGGATATAGATCAGCGCCGACAGAATCACAAGATCGAGCCCGGTAGTAACCAGTACGAATGAGCTTGTCCACAGTTTTTTGTTGATTGGGAAAACCATATTCCAGCATAAGGCCAAAAAGATGAACAAACAACCGGTTAAAAGGAGTTTGGTTGTGGTATCATAGCCCTTTCCTTTTTGCTGAATGAATTTACCAGCATAATAACCAACCACAACGTTAACAATAGCAGGTAAAGTGCTCAATACGCCTTCCGGATCAAACGGAATGCCTTCGCCATGATATAAATGATCCGGGCCGAATAAAAATTTGTCGAGATAGATACCTGCATTGCCTGTCATGCTCAGCGGATCGGTCGGGTTGCCGTACACCAACATGACGATCCAATAGATCACCAAAAACAGTCCCGATAAAATAAAAACCGTTTGTTTAGAAAGGAAATGGATCATGAGGGAGGCAAAGCAGTAACACAACGCGATGCGTTGTAAAACGCCCATGATGCGGGTATGTGCAATAGGTTTTAAATGAAAGCCTCCGTTTGTTGAAAAGAAAGGGAACCAATACATCAGGTAACCTATTAAAAATATAAGCAGCGTACGCCTGAAGATCTTGCTTAGCACTGCCGCATTACCCATTTCCTGGTAACGTTTCATTGAAAAGCTCATGGCATTGCCTACGGCGAATAGAAACGAAGGGAATACAAGATCGGTTGGGGTGAAGCCGTGCCAGGCGGCATGTTCAAGCGGCGAAAAAGGGGCTGCCCCACTGCCGGGCGTATTTACAATGATCATGAAGCATAAAGTCATGCCACGAAACACATCCAGCGATAAAAACCGCGATGATGATTTGTCCATAAATGGGTTTAAAAAAGTTTATAATCAGCTTTCCAGAAGCAGGGGTGTTAAGGCAAGATAATAAACTTACCGGGAAACATATAGCCCGGTAAGTTTATTTATAGCGAGGTATTTAATTAATGATAGCCCGGGTTTTGTTTCAGCACCGGCGACCCGCCTTTTACGCTAAGGTCAATTTCCTTTTGTGGTATAGGGTAATATTCGTTTTTACCTTTCAGGAATTTGCCGCCTTTAACATCGTTGGTGATAGTGCTTTGATAGCTGATATAAGCGTTTAACTCGGTATCGGCAATGCCCCAGCGTACCAGGTCAAAAAAGCGGTGGCCTTCCATTGCCAGCTCAATTTTACGCTCAAAGTATATTGCCTTTAACGCGAAATCCTTACTGGCGAAAGCTCCTCCCGGATATGGGCTTACTTTATAGTTAGCAGCAGGCTCATCAGTAAAGCCGCCGGTTGGATTTCCGTCATCTGCATATTTGTGTACAAAGCCTTCCGGATTTGCGGCGCGGTTACGTACCATGTTTACATAGCTTTCGGCTTTATCCAGGCTACCAACCTGCACCTCAACTTCGGCAGCCATCAGCAGTACATCGGCATAACGGATAAGATTGTAGTTAATACCCGAGCCTGGGGCCCATGAAGTATTATCGCCATTGGTTTCCTGCTCGGCCTGGCCATAAACGTTTTTAAGCGGCGAGTACGGGCCGCCGTAATCCTGGTCGCGGATCCAGTCGGCACCCGGGTGTAAGCCCCAGTCAAGGTATGGAATGCCACGGCGGCCGGCAGTCCAGTCTAAGCGCGGATCGATGGTGCCGTCATCAGGGGTAAAATCTTTTGACGACGATACGTTCATATCAGTTTTGATGGCATGGCTGTTATAATCATCAAGATAAGGCAAACCAGTTGTTGGGTTAGTACGGAAGTGGTTGGCCAAATCAACAGATGGCTGATAGAAACCGCAGCAACTGAACGGGCTGCTGTTGCCATAAGGGAAGTTCAGCATATCGCCATTATTAGCTTGTGATGGTCCGTTAGGATCGGCATTGGCAGCAGCCTGCACCGCAAATACAGATTCGGCGCTGTTGTTGGTAGCTGTGCGGAAGTTATCATTAAACTTGGCGTTAAGGGCATATTTTTGCCCTTTTGCAGTTACCCCCTGAGCTATAACCGCGTCAAAAATTGGCTTGGCATCGGTGTACTTGTGTTCAAAAAGATATGTTTTTGCTAAGTATGCGCCTGCTGCCCATTTGTTGGCACGGCCAGCATCTGGCTGTGTAGTTGGCAGGTTAGCATAGGCAAATTTAAAATCATCCTCAATCTTGGCCCAGATATCAACACCCGAGTTTGGCTGGTTGATATCGGTAGTGGTTTCATCCAGATAAGGCACATTGTTGAACATCTTTTTCAGATCGAAATAATAATGCGCTCTTAAAAACCGGGTTTGTGCAAGCAGGTTGGTTTTATTGGCATCAGATATTTTTGGAACGCTCATGATTGATTTGATGGTGTTGTTACACCGCGAAACACCTTCATAATCAGCACGCCATTTACTATCAAAAAAGCCGTTGCTGCCATCTGAGTTATATTTCATGATAGGCTCAATTGGTGTTTGGTCGCCGGCCACACTACCTTTAGATGCATCACCACCTGCCACGCCGCCATAGATCCAGTTATCCGGTGCTGCTTCCCATGCGCCACCGCCGCCAACAGCAGCGTCACCGCCTTGCTGTCCGTCAAGAACAGCGTATGCTCCTATCAGTAGCTCATTGGCGCCAGCCTCTGTTTGTAAAAACTGCGGCTCAAGCGCGCCCGTAAGCGGCTTCTCTAAATATGATTTTTTACATGCGCTAAGTGCCAAGGCCCCCAGCAGTATCGTTGTAATATGTTTTAATGCTTTCATCGTAATCCTTCTTGAATAATCTGTTATAATGAAAAGTTAACACCGAATAAAAATGTACGGGCGCTGCCGTAACTGCCTTCATCAATACCAAAAGTGCTGGTAGAGCCACCAAGTTCAGGGTCAACGCCCTTGTATCCGGTAATGGTAAACAAGTTGGTTGCCGAAGCATAGATCCTCAGTTTTTGTACGCCTATTTTCTTAAGGCTGTTCAGGTTAAATGAATAGCCAATCTGCGCGTTACGCATACGTACGTAAGTGCCGTTTTCAACAAAATATGAGTTTGGTGTTGAGCCACTGCTGGTAGAGGCATCAAGCTCCTGGATAGGCGCTTTAGCATTATGGTTGGTTGGTGTCCACGAATCATACAGCGCGGTATGGCTTTTAGCTGTTTCAAACGATGAGTAAAAGTCCGTCCAGTATTTTACGCTGTTCCAGATCTTGTTTCCAAACGAACCATAAAGGAACACACTTGCATCAAAGTTTTTGTAGTTAACACTCAGGTTTAAGCCTGCGGTAACCTTAGGGTTGGGGTTACCGATAAAAGTACGGTCGGCATCAGTGATGAGCCCGTCGCCATTAACATCTTTGTATTTAAAACGACCAACTTTAACATCTGATTGATAGACGTCATCAGGGTTGCCGGTAATTTTTTGTGCCGATGCGTTAGCCGCGTCTATTTCGGCTTGTGAATTCCAGAAGCCATCTATCTGGTAACCATAAAACTCGCCTAATGAGTGGCCAACCTGGTTACGGCTAATAAAGTTGTCAAACCTGCCTAAGTGGCTACCATAAAAATAATCGGCACCGGTTGATACGGTTTTAATTTTGTTGCTGTAAGTGGTGAATGTACCGGTAGTAGTAAAGCTAAGGTCGCTGCTGGCTTTGAAGTTGCCGGTTACAGATATATCCAAACCATCGGTTTTCATTTTGCCCACGTTTATGAACGGTACCGCTCCATTACCCGCCGTTCCCAACTGAGGCGCGTTAAATAACAGGTCGCGGATATCTTTACGATAATAGTCGGCGGTAATGGAAAGCTTTCCGGCAAATAATGTGGCATCAAAACCAAAGTTGGTATTGATATCTTTTTCCCATTTGGCGTTAGGATTAGCTATCTGGGCCTGGAAGAAACCAGGAACAATATCCGGTCCGCCGTTTATTGGGTAGTAAGATTGGCCAATAGCTGTGTTAAATGTAGTGAAGGCATTTTCCGGGTTGATATTGATTTGGTTACCCATAATACCCCAGCCGCCCCTGATCTTCAAATCGGTGATCCATTGGGTATTTTTCAGGAAGCTTTCCTGCGAGATACGCCAGCCAGCACTAAGCGCCGGAAAATAACCGTATTTGTTGCTTTCAGAAAATTCAGAAGCGCCATCCCGGCGGATTGTTGCATTGAACAGGTACTTATCATCATAAGCGTAATCAAGGCGAGCAAACTCAGAGAAAAGCGAATGAGAGCTTTTGTTGCTGTAATTGCTGCCCGGTGTACCGGTTGACAGGTTCACGTAGTTGGGGTCAAACGAGAAATAGTTTTTACTGTTTGCCCCAAGGCTGGAGTTGTAGTAAGAAACAGCTTCGGTACCTACCAACGCTTTGAGACTATGTTTGCCAAATTCGCGCTGGTAAGTCAGCGTATTTGTCCACAGGTAATTGTAGTTGCTGTACGAATCTTCGCTGTAGCTGTTAGTTAACGAGTTTTCAACGTTTTCATAAGTTGGGTACGAAAAATAATGATCGTGCCCGTTAGCGATGTCGCCACCAAAGCTTGTACGTAAAGTAAGGCCCTTGATGATATCTGCTTCGGCAAAAACGTTTCCTAAGATCCTGTAGTCGATAGCACCGTTAACAGCGCTGCGGTTTTGTATAGCAACCGGGTTATTGGCATCGCCCAGGCCAGAACCGTAACTGCCCGCATAGTTGCCTTTTATATCGTAAACCGGAATAATAGGTTGCTCACGAATGGCCATGGTGATAACACCGTCAGGATCGTTGGTGCTTACCTTAGGGTTTTTGGTGATGGTATAAGCCAGGTTTTCACCAACGCGGATATGCTTTGTTAAATTGAAGGTTGTATTTGAACGCAGGCTGTAGCGTTTTTGATAGGTATCTATCAAAGTACCCTGCTGGTTAAAATAATTTAAAGAGAATAAATAGCTGGCCTGATCTGTGCTGCCACTGATAGAAAGGTTATGACTTGTGATAGGCGCATTTTTAAAAAGGGCATGATACCAGTCGGTACCGGCTTTATTGGCTTTGGTGATGCGGTAAAAGCTGTTATAGTCGTTAGGTGATGTATAATTTGGGTTCACATAATACAATTTCGGGTCAACAGACGGATCGCCTTCTTTTGCACCTGCCGGCGTAATGTAATCAGGCAGTGTATAAGTTGAACCGGTTCCGTCGGGATTGTACTGATCATCCTGGAAATCGGTGATGCCTGAGTTTTTCTGAGCGGTCATTTTCAGGGTAGCCATATCTTTCGGACTCAAAATATCCCAAACATTGCCGCCTTTAGGTTTTTGCGTACCATAGTAAGCATCATACTGGATATTTACTTTGCCTTTACCTTTTTTGGTAGTGATGATGATAACACCATTGGCAGCCCTTGAACCATAAATTGAAGCGGAGCTGGCATCTTTTAACACCTGGAACGATTCAACATCATTAGGGTTAACGGTGCTCACGTCGGTTGTTTCTACACCATCAACAATATATAGTGGTGTGTTAATGCCGAAGGTGTTGAAACCACGAATGTGGATCTGCGGCTCTTCGCCGGGCTGGCCCGAACCGGTTACGGTAACACCCGATGCCTGGCCCTGTAACTGGTTAATAACTGATGATGAAGCCTGTTTATTAAGGTCTTTAACGTTAACTACAGCAACGGCGCCGGTAAGGTCCTTCTTTTTCTGAGTGGTATAACCAACCACAACCACCTCGTTCAGTGCTTTTGACTCTTCAAGCAAGGTTATGTTGATGGTGGCTTGTCCATTTACCGGTACGGCTTGTGCAGTGAAACCCAAAAAACCGAACTCAAGCGTGCCTTTTCCGTCGGGCATGGTAAGGGTATATTTACCATTTACATCGGTAACTGTGCCCAGATTACTGCCCCTGAGTTTTACGCTTACGCCCGGTAAGGGTTGCCCGTTAATGTCTTTAACCACACCTGTTACTGTTAAGGTCACAATCGGTTTGTCGTCGGCCGGTTTTATGATAATGATATCATCAACCACCTGGAAAGTTAAAGGCTGTTTTTGCAGCACCTTCTGCATTACGGTTTCAATAGGCGCATCCTGCACGTCCACATTTATTTTCTTGTCAACGTCAACCTGGTCAAGCCTGTAAAAAACAGTGTATTTACTGCTTTTTTCAATCTGCTTAAACATTTGCTTAACAGAAATATTGTTTACACTAAAGTTGTAAACGTTTTGTGAATAAGCGGCAGCGTGTATTTGCATAATGCCCGTTAAGAGCAGAACGGTTACCAGCTTCATAATTTTGATCGTTTTTTGCCACGGGCCGGCGGCCAGAGCGGACTTTCTGTAAAAATTAATCATAAATTTGTTTGTTAATCAGTTAATACGATGCTTCCCCAAGCGTAGGGTATTAGCTTTGATTGCTTTAGGCCCGGGCGTGTTGGTAGCACATCCGGGTTTTTTATGTAAAAGAGAATGTTAGTTTTTGATCATAGTTTGCTTTTTTGTTTTAGTTAGGTTAATCATTATTGTTGTTTCGTGTAATGTTTACTGTATTGCCGTTTATTGAATAATTGATGGCGGTATTAGCTTTTATAATGGCCAGCACCTTTTCAATACTCGGGATGTTTTTAAAGCTGCCCGAATAGCGGATGTTGCTTAATTCGGCATCGGTCATGTTTATGGTTACATTGTACCTTCGCTCAAGCACTTTAGCTATGTCGCTGAGGGTAGTGCCGTCAAATACCAGCAGGTTTTCTTTCCAGCCGTCGTAACGGTCAAGCTTTGCCGAATCAATTTCCGATACCTGGATCTCGTTAAGGTTTTTGGTATCAGGCGCTGTGTAGCTGTAGCTTTCTTTTTTAGGGTGATAGTAGATCCTGAGCACCTGCCTCGATTTCACATAAATACGGCTCATTTCGTGCACGTTGTTATCAACATTGCCCTCAACAGATACCTCCCCCTTTACTACGGTAGTTTCAAAAAACGGATCGGTGGCATAAGCCTTAAGGTTAAATTTAGTGCCGATGTCCCGTATGGTATAGTTTTTTGTGTTGACAATAAATGGGACCGTCTTTTTGCCCGGTGCGATATCAAAAAAGGCCTCTCCTTCAAGGTAAACGGTGCGGGTTGTTTTGCCAAAATCGGCAGTGTAGTTAAGCTTGCTGCCCGCGTTAAGCCAAACCTGTGTGCCATCGCTCAAAACAATTTTTTTAATGGCGCCAGGATTGGCGGCTATCTGCCTTACACTCTCCACATTTTTTGAATACCTGGTATATAAGGTAGCAGTAACAGCCGTTAGCAACGCAATTGCCGCAGCCGCTTTACCCCAGGTTATGAGCCTTGCATAGCGTGATGGTTGCTTCGGCTCTATATCTGCTGAAAGCTTATTAAAGGCATTGTCTTTATTTACAACCGCGGGTTGCAGGTAAAGCATGTTGTGCCAGGTTTCGTACAGTTGTGCAAAATACTGTTCGTTTTCGGGGTGCGCACTTATCCATTGTTTAACCTGCTCAAGCTCCTGTGCGGTAGCTTCGCCGGTTATATATTTTACCAACAGTAGTTTTACTTCTTCGTTATCCATTTGTAATATTATCGTTAAGACAATCGAAAAAACAGATACCCTCAAAGCCGCAGGAAATATTTTTCAATTTTATTCGGCAAGAGGCCTAAATACACCCCTCATATTACGCGTAGCAGTTTTTTTACAGAATGTTCGGGGTTACCTTTTTATTATTTCCATATTAAATTTGATACGGAACTAAAAATTTTGTAACTTGTTAAAGTTTTTTAAAAAGTATTCGGATTAATTAAAGGCAGGATTAATGATCCAGGAAAACAAACTACCTATAACCTCATTTACTCAGGGTGACGCCAAAGCGTTTGAAACCCTGTTCAGGCTATACTATACCCGGTTAACTTTGTTCTCCAACCGCTTCGTAAACGATTTAACCGTAGCCGAAGAAATTACGGCCGACGTGTTTACCCACCTGTGGGAGCGCGGACATGAGGTTGCTTTTTGCGCGTCTGTAAGTTCCTACCTTTTTAAAATGGTGCAAAACCGGAGTCTTAATTACCTCAAACGCCAAAAAATAGAAAACCTTTACGTTAACTATCTGGAAAAAAACAACCTGTTTGATGAGTTGCGCAATACACTTGAAAACGGGCTTGAAGAAAAGGAACTCGCCTTACAAATAGAGGCTGCCATAGCCACCCTACCCGAAAAATGCCGCGAAATTTTTGTGCTAAGCCGTTTTAGTGATATGAAGTACAGGGAGATTGCCGTGCAGTTAAATATATCCCCCAAAACCGTTGAACGCCAGATGAGCATTGCCCTTGAAAAATTGCGCCAGGTGCTGAAGCATGTGAGCTACATGTTTTTTTGAGGAAGGATTGGAGTAACTTTCGTACCCGTCATTGCGAGGCACGAAGCAATCGCGAACTTTACAGAGAGAATTGCATAGCCGATTTAACTTGCGCTCGTTTTTAACGAGTGCTTAATGTGGTTTGGCGTTTGTAACGCCATTCTCAACGCTTACGTTACAAACGTAAGCCCAAGTTAAGCCCTCATCGTAGATGAGCGCAAGTTGTCAGTGATTTGCATGATAGCTATTCGCATCAATTCAAAAACACCTCATCCAAAAACACCCAGCCCGGTTTGCCTTTAGCCGGATGCCAATCAGGTACAATTTTAAGCGGCTGTGCAACCAATTTTATACAAGATACTTGTTGGGTCGACTTTAGCTTACACTCCAGCGGGATAAGCGCAAACGGATCAGTTTTGGCAGGCGTTCGGGTTTTGAGGGTGCTGAGCAATTTTAAGTGATTTTGATCTGCCCCAGCCCAAACCTCAACTGCTGCAGGTAAAAAGATTTGCGAACCTATATTACGCATTACATTAAGACTAACTGACTGCAGATCGATAGGTTTATTGAACCACATCATAACGGCCAGATCCTTTTGTGAGGCAACCCATTTGCTGTTACCGAAATTACCGCCGCCTAATTCTTTATCAATAATTGTTTTGGCACCATCGCCTTTATATTTATTGTCCGGATATTGGATAAAGCTGATGCTATCAGGCGTGTAAGCACATTTGTAAACATTAAACTGTACCGTATCACTACCTAACCAGCCGGCTTTAAATGCCCTGGCTCTGATCACCGTGCTTTGGGTAAATACAACGCCCGGTTTAAAGGAAGTTGCTTTGATGCTATCGGGTGCAGAGCCATCAGTAGTATAACGGATATCGGCCCCTTTTATAGGGTTACTCAATTGTAAAGCATAACTCTGTTTAAATATAACCGAAGCGTTTTTTAACTGCGGACTGGTAAGCTTCATTACTTTACCATCATCCTTAAAGCCCGTCAGTAAGCTGAGTTTCGGGTTTTGTTTTTGAAGCGATTGCAGATCGACCGGGTTTAAGCCGCTATCCCAAACAGCAAGCTCATTAAGGCTTTTTATGGCGATGAGTTGTTTTACCTCGGCTGCAGTAAGCTTAACGCCTGCCAACGAAATACTTTTGAGGTATTTTAAACCGGATAGTTCTTTTAACCCCTTCCCGGTAACATCACTGAAGTTGAGATTTAGCCTGCGCAGATTTTCAAACTTGGAGATCGTTTTTAGATCGGCATCTTTTACAGGCATCTTATTCAGGTCAAGCGAAACTACCTGCTTTTTAACCGGGCTTAATTCGTCAAGCACTTTAACATTGTAGGTGCTTTTATTGTAGATATTAACCGCCAGTGCCGGTGATTCATTGGCCAACGGATACACCGCGCGGTAATTATTATTGAGCTTTTGGATGTCTTTTTCACTGGCAGCCGAGAAATCATATTCTTCTTCGGTACTTTCAGCGGGTTTTAAGCGGATAGCGGCTATCATGCGTAGTGAATCATTAGCCGGCAGGTCAATCACTTTTTTGCTGAAACCGGCTTTGCTTTTTATCCACAGGTAAAGCAGCATTTTTTCATCGTCGGTAAGCTGGGTTTTACCGGTTGGCGGCATGTGTTTCTTTTCGGTCTCGGGCAGGTGTACACGTTGCAGCAAGAGGCTCATGGCCGGGTCGCCGGCTATAAATAGCTTGCCATTTTTACCGCCCTTCATAATGGCCGCCGAATCGGTAAGCATTAAACCGCCTTTCATTTTATCGGGATTATGGCAGCTTTGACATTTTACCTCAAATATGGGGCGAATGACATCGTTATATACCAGCGCCTGATCAATGGGCACAGCATTTTTGCTGTTATCCATCACCGGTCCCAAAACAAAATCCTGCCCGTGCGTAAGGTTGCCGCCAAGGTGCCCGGCAACAATTAAACAAAAAACAGTTATTACCGCCCCGGCTTTAGCCAGCCTCACGGTATACTTTGAAGTATGGCGGATAAGGTATACCCCATAACCGGCAAAAGCCACACTTACGCCAAACCATTTATGCCATTGTAAGGTATCACCTTCATACCCCGGCTCCCTCGAGAGGAACAGGCCCATGATTACTGTTATTGACGACAACAGCGCACCTAAAAGCAGCAGGTAGCTTGTAAAAGTTTGGTACAGTTTTTCATTAATAAACTCTTCCCGGTAACGGAAAAACTCCATCACCATAGCCAGCATCAGTATCACTATCGGGAAATGCAGGATAAGCGGGTGCATGCGGCCAACCGGTTGCAGCCAGCGCGGCACAACCAGGCTGTCGCCTGCTATGAGTAGTACTATAACGAAAATATTGAGGGCAAACAATGCCCCCTCTGCAATACCTTTATGGCTGCTTTTCATATACGCCGGACTGTATCAGTTAATTAAACCCTTGTGAATTTATAAGGGTACACCTTGCCCGATGCCCATTGCGCCACATACAAGTTCTCATCATTGTCCACACATACATCATGGGGGTTCAGGAAAATCTTTTCGGCCTGGGCCATAGGTTGCAACACACCGTCAGTATACACCGGCTCGGTACCACCAAGGTTTGACACTACTTTATTGTTCTTATCTAATATGGTGGTGAAGCCGGTGTTTTCCTTGCTCAGGTCTGGTGAACGAAGTACGGCTGCATACAAATGGTCTCCCTTAATCACCGGGCGACAAACGCATGCTCCTGGCAGCTTAATCACTTCCTGCAGTTTGCCATCCATGCTGAAGCGTTTAAAACAGTTGCGGGTACGGTCGGTAATCAGTAAAGTCGGGGTATCATAGCGCCTGTCAATCACAATGCCATGGGCATTGTCCAGGTGTTCGTCGCCCTCGCCTTTACCGCCGAAGAAACCTTTCAGCTTACCATCTTTATCGTAATGCGTAACGTATTGCGCACCGTAACCATCGGCAATAAAAATATCGCCATTGCTATCGATCGTGGTTTCGGTAGGAACAAATTCTTCGGCCTTTTTATAAACGCCGGTTTCAAGTGGTACATCAATGGTCATTAAAATACGGCCATCAAGTGTGGTTTTATAAACCTGGTGTTTTACGGTATCGGTTATAAACAATACTTCGGTGCCGTTTTCATTAAACAGGGTTAGGCCATGCGCGCCGGGAAAATCGTGTCCCCAGGTAGTCAATAATTTGCCCGACTTATTGTAGATAAGCACGTTGTTCTTGGTTTCGTTGGTAAGCAGTAAAATACGGCCTTTTGAATCCTGCACCATTTCGTGGCAATCATTCACCGGGTTTTTCTGCGAATCGGCCTTGCTCCAGTTTTTATCCATGCGGTAGCGCATATTGCCATGACCGTAAATTGGCCCATTATCTTTTGCTAACATGTCCTTAGCTATAAAAAAGCCTGCTGATAAAACTGAAGTGTGCTTAATAAATTCTCTTCTTTCCATGTTGTTTGGGATTTCACCGATTGGTTATGATTTCACCGATTAATTTATTTGATTGTTTATGTTATTAGCTGCCGCGGGGCACAGCCCCGCGGTTCGCATGGTTTCAGCTTTCAGCTGAATTTGTGTAAGCTGAAAGCTTACTTTATGGTTCGCCACGGGATACGCAGCGTATCCCGCGGCAGTATTTTGTTTTAAAGCCCTCTCCTTTGGAGAGGGTTGGGTGAGGCCTTTTATGCTATGATACCCTTCACCACATTGCCCGCCACATCTGTTAACCGGTATCTCCTGCCCTGGCTTTTAAAAGTTAATTTTTTATGATCGATACCTAATTGATTTAAGATGGTGGCATGGAAGTCATGCACGTGCACCGGGTCTTTTACAATGTTGTATCCAAACTCATCTGTTTCGCCGTAAACTATACCCGGTTTAATACCACCTCCGGCCATCCAGATGCTGAAACAGCGCGGATGATGATCGCGGCCGTAATTGGCTTTTTCCAGTTTGCCCTGGCTGTAATTGGTGCGGCCGAACTCGCCACCCCAAATAACTAAGGTTTCATCTAATAGTCCTCTTTGTTTTAAATCGGTAACTAATGCTGCCGATGCCTGGTCTACATCTTTGGCTTGTCCGGCCATTTCCTGCGGAAGGTTACTGTGCTGGTCCCAGCCCTGATGGTAGAGCTGCACAAAGCGTACTCCGTTTTCAGATAGCTTACGGGCCAGTAGGCAGTTAGCCGCATAGGTGCCGGGAATGAGACACTCCGGCCCGTACATCTTCACAATATCATCCGACTCCTTGCTTACATCCATAATTTCGGGTACGGCGGTTTGCATGCGGTAAGCCATTTCATACTGCTGCACCTTGGTGTTTATTTCCGGATCGCCAAACTCTTTATAGTTCATGTCGTTAAGCTCGGCAAGTTTATCCAGCATTTTGCGGCGCTCGTGGCGGTTTAACCCTTCAGGATCATTCAGGTACAATATTGGGTCTTCACCGCTGCTGAACTGTACACCCTGGTGAATAGAATCTAAAAATCCGTTGCTCCACAGCTTGGAGTAAACCCCCTGTCCGTTTCCTTTTCCCTTAGATAGTAATACCGTAAAAGCAGGTAAATTTTTATTCTCGCTGCCGAGGCCGTAGCTTACCCACGAGCCCATGCTTGGGCGGTTGCCCTGCTGCGCCCCGGTTTGGAAAAATGTAAGCGCGGGATCGTGGTTGATGGCATCGGTGTTGAGGGAGCGAATGATACAAATATCATCGGCAATTTTGCCTATATGCGGAAACATATCGCTGATCCAGGCCCGTGATTCGCCGTATTGTTTAAAATCATAAAACGAACCCACCAGCGGGAATGAAGCCTGTTTGGCTGTCATGCCGGTGAGGATCTGGTTACCGCGGACAGAGGCCGGTAATTCCTGCCCCATCATTTCGCGGAGCTTGGGCTTATAATCAAATGACTCTAACTGCGATGGTGCCCCATCCTGGAACAGGTAGATCACCCGTTTGGCTTTTGGCGCAAAGTTGGGTATGCCGGGGATAAAATCCGCCTCGGCTTCATCACCTTTTCCGCTAAACAGATCCGGGATGAGCAACGAACCCAATGCTACGCTGCCAATACCCAAACTAAGTCTTGAAAGGAACCTGCGCCTGTTAATGTTAAGCCTGTTTTCTAAAAAATCTTTTTCCATGAGCTCAGGTTTTTGTTATTGCTTCTTCCAGGTTATACATGGTGTCAACCACTTTCATCATGGCTGCCAGCGTTACTTTATCCAAATTGGGCGGTACCGGGTACTCGCCTACAGTCAGTAGTTTTTCAGCATCGGCCTTTTTCATCGTTTTTAACTCATCTGCATAGTATGAAGTTAAAATAGCCAGTTCTTTTTGCTGCGGATGGCGGCTCAGGATAAGCCTGAAAGCTTTGGTGATTTTTTCTGCCGATGTGCTTTTATCCTGTAATAGTTTGGCTGCTAAAACCCTTGCGCTTTCCAATACAGTTGGATCGTTAAGCATAACCAAAGCCTGCAACGGCGTATTGGTACGGAGGCGCTTTACTTCGCACTGGTCGCGGTTACTGGCGTCAAAAATACCCAATGATGCCGGTGGAACCGTACGTTTGATCAAGGTATACATCCCCCTGCGGTACAGGTTAGGGCCATGCACCTGCTTATAATTTGCCAAAATTCCCCTGCCCGATGTGGCGTTTTCCCACAAACCGGGTGGTTGATAAGGGTTCACACTTGGCCCGCCAATGGTTGGATTAAGCAAACCACTGCTGGCTAAAACCAAATCGCGAACAAACTCTGCAGGCAAACGACCCCGTGGGCCGCGGGCTAATAAGGTATTATCAGGATCTTCTTTTAGCTTTTCTGGTGTTGTAATGGCCGATTGCCGGTAGGTGGCCGACATTACGATCTGTTTTACCAGTCGTTTGATGTTCCATCCATGATCACGGAAATCAATGGCAAGCCAATCCAGCAGTTCAGGGTGCGATGGTAAATCACCCTGCATCCCGAAATCGCCGGAGCTTTTTACAATACCCTTTCCAAAAAACTCCTGCCACATCTGGTTTACAAACACACGCGCGGTAAGCGGATTGTTTTTATTGAACAGCCACTCGGCCAAACCTAAGCGGTTTTTAGGATAGTTATTGGTAAATGGCAGTATTGATTTAGGTGTACCAGCCTGTACTTCATCTCCGTGAGCGTCATAGTTGCCGCGTTTAAGGATATAGGTTGGTCGTACCTTGTCACTATCGGTCATGATAGATACGATGAGCTTATCCGTATCGCGCTTGTTCACAAAGGTCAGGATCTTTTTAACATCGTCGTTACTGATCTGCATCATCGGATTTTTGGCGTAGGTTTCGGGCCCGCCCACGGTTGATTGCAGGCCAACTTCTTTCACATTGTTAAAAAAGGCGTAAACCTGGTAGTATTCTTTTTGCGAAAAAGGATCGTATTTATGATCATGACAATGGGCGCATTCAAGCGTAACGCCCAGCATGGCCTTTCCAAATGTATTGGTGCGGTCGGTTACATAACTTACACGGTATTCTTCGTCAATTACGCCACCCTCTTCGGTTATTTTATGGTTACGGTTAAAGCCAGTGGCCAGCAATTGTTCCTTCGTAGCGTTTGGCAATTGATCGCCGGCCAGCTGCCAGGTGATAAATTTATCGTAAGGAAGGTTTTCATTATAAGCATGGATCACCCAGTCGCGCCATGGCCATTGGGTGCGGTAGTTATCATCCTGGTAGCCATGCGAGTCTGCATAACGGGCAACATCCAGCCAGTGCAGCGCCATTTTTTCGCCGTATTGCGGGGTTGCCATTAGCTTATCCACCATTTTTTCATAAGCGTTAGGGCTTTTATCGCCTAAAAACTCATCCATCAATGCAATGGATGGCGGCAGACCGGTAAGATCAAGCGAGATACGTTTCAGCAAGCGTTCTTTATCGGCTTCGGGATTAGGTTCGAGGTTAGCCCGCTCCATTTTTTGCAACACAAAATTATCGATGGCGTTTTTAGGCCATGTGGTATTTTTTACCTGCGGAATGGGGTAATTGTGCGGTGCAACAAAAGCCCAGTGTTTTTCATATTTGGCACCCTGTTTTATCCATTTATGAATGAGCTCAACCTCGTAAGGCGATAACCTTTTGAGGTTTGACGATGCAGGCGGCATCTGCTCGGTTGTGTCCTTAGTAGAGATACGGCGATAAACCTCCGATTGCATGGGTTCGCCGGGAACAAGGGCATGCGATGATGGATTATCTTTTAATGCTTTATAAGCGCTTTCGGCAATGTCCAGTCTTAGGTCTGCTTCGCGATGGGATGCATCGGGGCCGTGGCATTTAAAACATTTATCTGAAAGGATTGGCCGGATGTTAAAGTTGTAGCTGATGGTATCAGGAACCTGTTCTTCGGCCACCCCGCCCGATGAATGGCAGGAGTAAAGCGTGTACAGCATGCAAATGGCTATTGTGAGCCACACATAATACAACTTCCGGTACATGGGTTTAAAATTGGTTAAGCAGATATTAAAGTTATGTAATTTGTACTACAATTTGCAAATGCATATTTGTATCCCAAATCGATTTTCCGGGCTCAATATAGGATGAAAAACTTAATGTTCATACATTTTGTATAAATGTTTTTACATATCAATTAAAAAGGACTTTATCTAATTTAATAAACCGGGAAAAGCATATAAGCGATAAATAGAGGATTTTAGCTAACATTTAGTTGTTTTTATCGTAAAAAGTGAATGTTCAAAGCTGTAGATTTACATCCTTTAGCTCTGAAAAGAGGTTTCATTATCGCCCCCAATAATTGGAATTTATATCTGAATGAAATTAAAATTAAGGCTTCTGCTACTATTGTTATTGATAGTAACAACCGGTTTTGGTTTTTACCTGTACCAACGTTATTCGCTGGAGAAACGGCATGTGCTTGTGCCCGAAAAAAAGCATAAGAACGATACTTTACGTGTTGGGATCATCGGCGACAGCTGGGCCACCGGCATTACCATAGATACCATTATCAGAGATGAATTTAAAAAACGCGGCATCAACACAGACGTGATAGCCTTTGGTCAGCCGGAAGCAAAAACAAAAGAGATTTACGATAACCTGTACGCCAATCCCGGTCAACCATTTTCAAGTAACGAAATACTGCACCATAACTTAGACTATTGCATTGTTTTGGCCGGCACCAGTGATGCAGAGGGTGAAATGGGCGCTAAGTTTTATGCCTATTATTGTTCGCTCATTATCAGCGATCTGGCCCGTAATAATATCGAGCCGGTTTTTGTAACTATGCCCGAGTTTGGTTTTAAAGAAGAAAAGGATAGCCTTGATATTTTGAAGAAAGTACGTAATGAGCTTGCATCACTGCTTATTGATAATGGCAGCACCCATAACCTGGACGGATACCGTAAACAAGCCAATGAAATGCTGAAAGACACCCGCCTGAAGGATTCGACCATTGTTGTGCCATTTAACCTTGTGTGTGATGATTACGAAAAGCATAAAATATTATACCGTAATACAGGCCACCTTTCAACCATCGGTAAGCAAAAGCTGGGGCGTTTGATTGTTGAATATATCCTTGATAAGGAAAAGGCATCTCAAGGCAAAGCGTTTAACGCTCATGTTGAGACTGAACCGGCAAAGCGAAGTAAAAAAGCTTAATTGTTCGGAAAATACTTCTTAATTAACCATCCTTCCTGCAATATCTACCGATCGCGCAAACGGATTGAAAAACCTGTTGGCCAAAATAGCAAACTCGCGGCGGGTTACCGGGCGTTTCGTATCAAATTGAGATGTAAATTTATATTGTTCCTTCCAGGCTTTTTGCATAGCAATTTCCAGCGTGTGCGGGTCTGTTAGTGTGGTTTCGCTGATGAAGGATAGCAGGTTGCCTACAGTAAATACAGCGCCAGGCTTTTCTTTGTTGAACCATAGAAAGCCACGGGTATAGGTTTCTTCCAGTGTCGGCTTAATTTCGGCCGTAGCAACCAACGAATCGGGCTGGAAAAGTAACCGGGTAGAATTACCCTCTGTTTTTTGTACCCCTTTTAATAACCCGGAAGCTCCTACCTGCTGTATCGCCCTGAAATAGGGATCGTTTGGTTTGATATCGGTAAAAGGGATAAGCCATGCTTTAAAGTCGAGCAGTTCGCCCTGGATTATCCGTACGTTTAAGTTTTGTGTAGTGGTTTTAAAAAACGCGCAATAGGCTGCTGTAGCTCCAGCCCCCTGTCCTATAGCCATTTGTACCGATGGATACATAGTGCTTGCATTTACAAGATGCGTTACCGACATGGTTTTTTCGGTTACCAGCAAATTATCCAGATCTTTTAACACAATAGTCCCAAGCGGCACGCCATAAGCCGGGAAAGACGGATAGTTTACTTTCGGAGCTCCTGCATCGGTATAATGCTGGCCCGGGTAGGCATCGCCAACGGCAATTGCAGTACGATAAAGTTTTGATTCGCGGTTGTAAGGTTTGTACACATCATCCAGCATCATCCGTACCAGACCTTTTGTAGCACGACCGGCTTCGCGCAAATACGGGATATATGGTAAATGATCGGGCGTGGTAAAACCGTCATCTACTCCAAGGTTTTTATAGCCGAGTTCGGTTTGCAGATAGTAGATCAATCCCAAAGTGTGCAGGCGGGCTTTGGCATAAAAGGCTTCCCGGTTTTCGGGCTTTAAATTATCGACGGTAACCGGGAACTGGTTCCCGCATTCAGCCCATTTGATCATGTATTTGTCGTTGGGTAGTTTGCCATCGGTAAGCATTTGCTTAATATTTTTTCCTTTAAGGCAGGCATAAGCCGAGGCATCATAACCTTCGGGTTTGGGAATAGTTTTATCGGCCGAAACGCCAAAATCTTTCAAAATGGCAATCCATGTTAAATCCTGTAGTTGCGCCGATTCATTATCGGGTGCCAGGGCTTCTGTAGTTTGTTTTTTACTGTCGAAACCATAAACAAAAATTTCGCCTGCTTTGGCGGCAACATCACCGGTTTCGGTAGCGTCAATAACTACTTTGGCCTTTACGGTGGTTGTTTTCCCGTCGAGCGAGATGCTCACATCCCAGCCTGTCCCATCTTTTTTTATACCAGTAAATGGAGTGTTTAATTTTACGGTTAGATTTTTTACCGTATCGGTTATTTTTTTGAGGATGGCCGCGCCGGTATAAGGCTCAAATCTTAAAGTGGCGTTATAAGCAGTATCGTAGCCTGGTGTTTTACTGTAGAAATCCCTTACCCTGCGCCTGAATTCGCCCCAGATGCCTGTGGGTAAATTGCGGTTGCCCTCAACGATGCACATGCCGCCCGCGGTCATGCTGCCTCCAAGCCAGGGGCCTTGTTCAACCAGCAAGGTTTTGAGTTTGCTTCGTGCGCCCTGTATGGCCGCCGCTGTACCGCTTGCGCCTCCGCCTATTACTAATATGTCGGTTTTAATGGTTTGCGCAAAGGATAGCGTACAGTTAAAAACTAAGAGTACAGCCAGTAGCTTTTTTATCATCAGTCAAATTAAACAATCTACAGAACGCTAAAATAGGCCAAAAGCTTGTGGTACTATAAAATAATAACTAATTTAAATTTTTTAACATTTATGATGACAGATGAACAAATGAGATACCCAATCGGGAAGTTTGCGCCCCCGGCTTCATACACCGCCGAAGATGTGCGCGGATGGATCGAAGATATAGCCACCCTGCCGGGGAAGTTAAGGCACGCCATCACCGGGCTTAATTACCAGGAACTGGATACGCCATACCGTACCGGGGGCTGGACAATACGCCAGGTAATTCACCATTTGGCCGATAGTCATATGAATTCTATCACCCGTTTTAAGCTTGCCCTTACCGAAGATAACCCAACCATAAAACCCTATGAAGAGGCCGATTGGGCGTTACTGCCCGATTATCGCCTGCCGGTTGAACCATCATTAAAAATGCTTGAGGGCATCCATCAGCATTTTGTAGCCCTGTTTGAAAGTTTTACCGAAAACGAATGGGCCCGCACATTTGTACACCCCGCATCCGGTGAAACTATATCGCTAAAAAAAGGCCTTGCTACGTATGCGTGGCACAGTAATCACCACCTGGCACATGTAACTGAGACAGTAAAAAGGTTGGTGAAAGTGAGCTGAAAGCCGAAGGCTCAAAGCAAAAAGCTTTTGAACGATGTGGGTATTTTAATTGTCCTTTAGTAACCCATGTCATTGCGAGGAGCGAAACGGGATGAGCCCGAGGTGCGACGTGGCAATCGCATGCTATACAGGGCGAATATGCTTCCGTGCGATTGCTTCGTCGTTCCTCCTCGCAATGACATTTTTATTTAATCCCCTATGCCCAACCTCCTTTTCATCTGCAGTAAAAACCAGTGGCGAAGCCCAACGGCTGAGGCTTTATTCAGGAACCATCCTGAACATAAAGCTTCGTCGGCGGGGACGAGTGATAAAGCACGGGTAAGGGTGAATCAAAAAATGATAGACCGGGCTGATGTGATCTTTGTGATGGAACAGAAGCATAAGGAAATACTGAAACAACGCTTTAGCATAAATGGCAAACAACTAATTGTGCTTGATATTGAAGATAACTACCAGTTCAATGATCCCGAACTGGTAGCTATTTTAAGAAATGTGCTGAGCGGGTATCTCTGAGAAGTTGTTTAGGATGTCTTTTTAAGTAGAGACGCATAATTGCGTCTCTCGTAGGATAGGCAACTTGTACGTCATTTTGCTATCGTAAATAGCATGAGGGAGACGCAATTATGCGTCTCTACTTTTAGTCTTCAAACGTTAACAACGAATGTTGCCCTGCCGTATGAAGATCCCGCCATACCTGGTTGATCTCGGTGTCCGGGTTTGCTGCCGATAACCCGCAATAAGTATAAAGTTTATCTACGCTATCTCTTGATGTTTTGGCCAGTTTACGGCTCATGACACTAACCTCCTGCAAGCCATTTTCACCACCGACAGATTCAAAGTTATCCCATGAGTTATCAACAGCTTTATAAAACGCGGCGCGGATTTCATTAACCAATGTGGTTTGTTCAGCCAGTAATTGTTGGATATATTCCTTTTGGGGATCAGTTAGCCTTGGGTTTTTCATGCGCTCATCGAAGGCTGGTACGCAGAGGTCAAGAAAATGCACTGCCAGGCCCGAAAGGTTGGCGGCAAGGGTAGCCTCGGCCAATTGTAAAAACGGGTAACGATATAAAGGTTCGTTTACAACCGTATACTCCGGATCGATCCTGAAACAACGGTTTTTATCAACGTAAAGATCTTTTACCTCGTAGGCGTCGCTTCCGGTGGCCATCATGCCGATATACTTCCATGCCGGAAAAACACGCACATCTTTCTTGTCGAAAACAAAAGGTAATATCAGCGGCTCGCCCTCATCATTCAGAACGGTTTCATCGCCGTTTTTGATGATGCAATTTGCCGTGATATGTGTTGCATGATGCGCGCCGCTGGCATACTTCCAGGTGCCGTTGATGATGTAGCCATCACCGCTGATGGTAGCTGTTCCGGTTGATGCGCCACTGCCGGCAAAGCATAATTGTGGGTTGGTCATGATCCCGGCCGCGAAATCGGCATTAAGGAAACCGCCAAACCAGCCGGCCCCGCTGCACAGGGTTACTACCCAACCCAAACTGCCATTTGCCCAGGCCAGGCTTTCTTCTAACCGCACCATTTGTGGTAAAGCCAGTTGCAAGCCGGAATAAGCCTGAGGTACTAAAAATTTAAACCAGCCTTGCTCATAAATAAGTGCCAGCTGGTCAGGTTGCAGTTTACCCGCCTGTTCGGCTGCCGGGGCTGCTTTCCTGATTATATCAACCCATTCGGGTTTTAAGTTCTGTGATGGATGCATTGTAAATCCCTGTTTTTAAGTAGACCGCCTAACCTCTAATCTCCAACCACTAATCTCTCTTGCTTCACTTGTTTCTTCCACTCAAAATATCCCCATATCGCTATAATAAACAGGAAGATGGTAAGCATGGCAAACAGGGGTAGTTTTTTATAAAACAATAGCGGAACAGCGAAAAAGTTGGAAATGTTCAGGAAAATCCAGTTCTCCATTTTACGGCGGGCCAATAGCCACATGCCTGCCCATGCGGTTGAAGATACCAATGCATCCCAAACCGGTACGTTTGAAGGTGTGAAATATTTGGCAGGCAGGTTTTTGATCAGGAAATAAAATAGCACCCAGCCTATAACGCTAATGGCTATACTTATCACCCATTCATTTTTTGTGGAATAAGTAATTTTTACCGGGGGCTCATTGCGTTTCTTTATCCAGTAGATCCATCCGTAAACGCTCATCACAATATAGTACCCGTTTAATAACGATTCGGCATATAAGTGAACGTCTATCAGCAGGTATATGGATATGGCTGTCCCCAGGATCCCTGCCGGGTATAACCATATATTATTTACGCGGGCAAGCAGCACTTCGGTAACACCCAGCGCAACGGCAAGCCATTGCGGCCAGGTAGTTTCCTTTATTTGTTCAATGAATAAGTCTATCCAATGATTCATTGTTGCTTAATTAAAACCCTAAACTTAACGAAGCCATAAAGTTTCGCGGTGCCTGCGGGAAGTAATAGTTATAGTTAATTACATGGCCGCCCTCAATATCCGGATAGGTAGCACCGTTGTTTTCATACTTCTCGCTGAAGATATTATTAACCTGCAGGCCAACAGTTATGTTTTTAACCGAGCGTACACTGAAACTGTACCTCAACCTCACATCGTTCACAAAAAAGCTGTTCAGCATGCGGTTGGCAGCATAAGGGTTAGCGGCATTATCCGGCGCTATGCCAAAACCTTCAGGATTGCGGTTCATGGTATTATCCAGGTATTGCTTGCCTACATATTTGCTGATGAATGCGATCTCACCGCCTTTGATCGGGCTGTAGCTAATTACGCTTGAGCCGGTGAGCGACGGAGAATAGGCGATATCCGTTTTGGCAAAAGTTTCCTCAACAAGTGCCCCGTTGTCATAGTTAGAGAAAAACTGGTGATAGTTTTTGATCTTGTTGGTGCTTAAAGTAGCCGTAACACCCCAGTTTAGCTGACTGGTAATTTTCACTTTTCCGCTAAACTCTAAACCTGCACGGTAGCTGTCTTTAACGTTGGTACGCACCGGGCTGCCTACGTCATTCAGCGAGCCGGTTAATACCAATTGGTTTTTATACAACATATAGAAACCATTCAGCTCTCCGCTGAAAACAGATGAGGCAAAACGATAGCCGGCCTCAAAATCTTTTAGGTTTTCAGCTTTCGGGCGGTTTTGCGGAGGCGACTGTACATAGTCGTCACGATTGGGTTCATGGTTACCTACCGCAAAGGATGCGTACACATTGCTATGCTCGTTAAACTGATAGGTTACGCCCGCTTTGGGGTTAAAGAAATTTAACTGTGCCGTTTGCTGTGCGTTATTAAGGTTTTTGTCGATACCAAAAAACGAATAATTAATATGGCGGTACTGCATATCGGCATACAGCAAAAACTTGTCTACATGCCATTCAGCCCTGCCAAAAATATTGAAGTCTTTCTTTTTGGCATCATCACGGTAATATTGATAATTAGGGCCAACGCCTATGCTTTCCTCGGCAGATATAATATTGCCATAGTGCGCACCTTTGTATTCGTTATAAGCGCCGCCAAGGTTGAAGTTTAGTTTTGTGGTAGGCTGATATTTTAAGGCATAGGTAACACCATAAAAATCATTATTGAGCCATTGACGGCGTACAAGGTTAGTGGTTTTAATGGTATCGGTGCCATAAATAACAGGTGTTAAGCCGTAGTTACTTACGTCGTCGTCCTTTTTATATTCCTCATAATAGCCTTCGCCATGAGTATAATGCAGGGCACCGCTGAATGATAGTTTATCCGAAAACTTTTTATCGTACAATAACTGGTAGTGGTTTTGCAGATAGTCGTCAACTTCGTCTTTATAAAACGCGTTGTTGCCCATATAGCCCAATTCGTTATAGGTGCGGTTATCCGGGCGGGTATCATCGCCTATTATATAATCAGCCACGCCGTTCCAGGCCTGGTAGGTACGCTCATGGCCCGAGAACACGTTTAATCTTAAAGTACTGTTATCGCCATAATAAGCGCCGCTCACGAAGAATGATTTTAATCGGGCCGATGCACGGGCGATATACCCGTCGGAACGGATACGGGACAAGCGACCGTCAATACTGAACCGGCCGCCAAGCAAGCCTGTTCCCATACTTACCGTATTTTTTACCGAACCGTATGAACCTGCCGAATTATCAAGCTGGGCATACGCAGTATCACGGCGGGTTGCAGTTTGTACGTTGATGCTACCACCAAAAGCGCCTGCGCCATTGGTTGAAGTACCCACGCCACGCTGAATTTGCAGGTTATTGATAGATGAAGCAAAATCTGGCAGATCGACAAAGAAAGCGCCCTGACTTTCAGCATCGTTCAATGGGATGCCATTAACGGTTACGTTGATACGGGATGCGTCTGAACCACGGATCCGGATGCCTGTATAGCCAATACCCGTACCCGCATCTGAGCTAACTACAACAGATGGCGTTTGGTTTAGCAGGTAAGGCAGGTCCTGGCCGAAGTTGTTCTTTTCCAGGTCTTTTTTGCTGAGGTTGGTAAATGCAGTTGGCGAGTTTTTGCCTGCGCGGGTGGCAATTACCGTCACCTCATCGGTTGTAAATGTTCCCGATCCTAAAGTGAAATTGAGCGCTGTATTTGCATTAAGTACCGCGTTTTTTACCAGGGACTGATAGCCAATATAACTGGCTTTAACGGTGTAATTGCCTTTTTTTAGATCGTTAAAGCTATACTTGCCGGCAGCATCAGTAACCGCACTTTGCTGTAGATTTAAAATTGTAACAGTTGCGCCGGGCAGTGCTTCGCCGGATTGATTGGTCACTTTTCCCGAAATGGAAAGCTGGGCCGATGCCATAACAGGCAACAGCAGGGCCATTGCGGCCACAAATAAATTTTTCAAAATGTGTAAAACAAAAATTTGAGTTAAACCATCTGCACGCCAGGGAGAAGCAGCAGTACACTTAACTTATTTACCTTTATCCCTACGCCGGCATTATCCGGATCAGGTGTGGGGGGAAGTCGCAAGTCGGAAATCGTTAGCCGGAAGTCGTGATTGACTTAAGACTTGAAACTTAGTACTTATGACTTACTCCCTGGGTATGATCTCAGCCCGTCTTTCAGTTTGGTAAAACAACCTATAGTTTGTTTTGCAACCAAAGCAAGGCACCCCTTGAGAATTGTATTGAGGCAAAGATATGTTTTGATTTCGGATTTTGGATGTGGGATTTCGGATTTGTTAACGAGAATGGCTAAATTTGATGAAGTCGCTATGAAAAATGAACGAAAAGCAACAAGATGATATTTACAGATTAAATGAAGAGGAGATTGAATCTGTAAAAGACGGCATTTGCCAAATTGAGAACGGCTTGTGTTTATCCAAAGAAGAAGCCGATGCCATGATTGATAAATGTCTGGAGAAACGTTCGACTAACTAAAGGAAAACTAAAAATCTCATAAGATTAATAAGACGCAAAGCAAATACCCGTCTGCCTTAATGATTTAGCGCCTTTACAAGAAATGCCCCTCCATTTGTAATTTATAAGTTTCCACCTGGGTGGTCGCAAAACCTCTTTTATAAGGCTTTATTGGCTTTTAAATTAACAGGTTACTAAATTCGAAATCCAAAATCCGAAATCCGAAATCAAAATCCTACTTTAGCAAACTTTTATAAAACATTGCTATGCTTAGAACTCATACCTGCGGCGAATTAAATATCAGCCATTTAGGCCAAACCGTTACTTTATGCGGTTGGGTACAAAAATCGCGCGATTTGGGCGGTACTACTTTTATCGACGTGCGCGACCGTTATGGTTTAACCCAATTGATATTTAACACAGATACAGATGCTACGCTGCGCGAAAAAAGCCGTGAACTTGGTCGCGAGTTTGTGATCAAAGTTACCGGTAATGTAATTGAGCGTGCCAGTAAAAATACCAAGATCCCAACCGGCGAAATTGAAATTGTTGTTACGGATATTGAAGTGCTTAACGCGGCCAAATTGCCTCCTTTCCTGATTGAAGACGAAACAGATGGCGGCGAGGAATTACGTGCTAAATATCGTTACCTCGACCTGCGTCGTAACCCTATCCGCAACAACCTGGTACTTCGCCACAAAATGGCCCAGGAAGTGCGTAAATATTTAGATAAGCTTGATTTTATTGAGGTTGAAACCCCGGTATTGATCAAGTCGACCCCGGAAGGTGCACGCGATTTTGTGGTACCAAGCCGCATGAACGCTGGCGAGTTTTACGCCCTGCCGCAATCGCCTCAAACTTTTAAACAATTGCTGATGGTAAGCGGTTTCGACCGTTATTTTCAGATTGTTAAATGTTTCAGGGACGAGGACCTGCGTGCCGACCGTCAGCCTGAGTTTACCCAGATTGACTGCGAGCTTTCATTTGTAAGCCAGGAAGATATTCTGAATATTTTTGAAGGCCTTACCCGTCACCTGTTCAAAACTGTAAAAGGTATTGACCTGGGCGAGGTTCCGCGTATGCTATATTCGGATGCGATGCGCCTATACGGATCAGATAAACCTGACGTGCGTTTTGGGATGGAGTTTGTTGAACTGAATGATATTGTTAAAGGCAAAGGCTTCAGCATTTTTGATAATGCCGAATTGGTTGTTGGTATTAACGCCAAAGGTTGTGCAAGCTATACCCGCAAACAGGTAGATGAACTTACCGAATGGTTAAAACGCCCTCAAATTGGCGTAACAGGCATGATCTATTGCCGTTACAATGAGGATGGAACATTGAAATCGTCGGTAGATAAATTCTATAATGAAGATGAACTAACCAACTGGGCAGCAGTATTTAGCGCTGAAAAAGGCGACTTAATGTTGATTTTGGCCGGAGGTGCCGATAAAGTACGCAAACAACTGAACGAATTACGTTTGGAAATGGGTAGCCGTTTAGGCTTGCGCGATAAAAATACATTCGCCCCGCTATGGGTTGTTGACTTCCCGTTATTGGAGTGGGATGAAGAAAGCGGCCGTTACCACGCTATGCACCATCCGTTCACCTCGCCTAAGCCGGAGGATATTAATCTTCTGGATACCGAACCCGGAGCAGTACGCGCCAATGCGTATGACCTGGTAATTAACGGTACCGAAATTGGCGGCGGTTCTATCCGGATCCATGACCGTGGTTTGCAATCACTGATGTTTAAGCATCTTGGTTTCTCGCCGGAAGAGGCACAAAAACAATTCGGCTTCCTGATGGATGCCTTTGAGTACGGTGCACCTCCGCATGGTGGTATCGCGTTCGGTTTTGACCGCCTGGCATCAATATTTGCCGGTCTGGATTCTATCCGTGATGTGATCGCCTTCCCTAAAAACAATTCGGGCCGCGATGTGATGATCGATTCGCCATCAACCATTGCCGAAGCGCAAATGACCGAACTGAAAATTAAAACAACGGTTTAACAAACCCAAAACATAAACTAAGCCTCCTTTATTGCAAAGGGGGCTTTTATTTGAATACCCCATCATGAAAAAATACCTTTTATTGCTAAGCGCGGTTATCATTACGCTGATGATGTCATGCGATAACTCTGTGAAATTAAACCAGGAAAGGCAGGCTAAGACAGATGATTCGCTGATCCGCGTTTACCTGAAAGCTAATCCGCAGCTTAAAGTGCAAAAGCATTCGTCAGGCATTTACTTCCAGGTTTTATCTGAAGGTAAAGGCCAGCACCCCACCGAAAGCTCGATGGTTACGGTAAATTATACCGCGGCATTATTAAATGATATGGTGGTTGATAAGGCAAGCGGCTTTTCGAGTTCATTAGACCGTTTAATTAAAGGCTGGCAAATAGGCATTCCGCTGGTTAAAGAGGGCGGTACGATATTGCTCATTGTACCTTCGGGGCTTGCCTATGGTGCTAATGGCGTAGGCCGGATTCCTGAAAACTCGGTATTGGTGTTTACTGTAGATTTAACAGAATTTAAGTAAATCGGCCAAAATAAGTTGAATGTTGTAGCGTTCTGTAGCTTTTACCCGTCAAATTAACTAAAACAGAACTATTAACTCAATGAAGAAATTTCTATTATTCGTATTCGCCCCCCTGGTGATCCTTGCTTCATGCTCAAAAGACAAATTCGACGCTTCAAAACAGGCGGCTACCGATGATGCCGCTATTAAAGCTTACATCGGTACCGATACTGCTTTTCATGCTACCGCCGATGGTTCTGGTGTTTATTATAAAATTGTAACACAAGGCACCGGCGCAAAACCAACCGCGTCATCAACAGTTAAGGTAACCTATACCGGCAAATTATTGGCCGGAACTACCTTTGATTCGGGTACTATCAACCAAAGCCTCAGCGGCCTTATCGCTGGCTGGCAATCTGGTCTGCCTTACTTAAAAGCAGGCGGGCGTATCATTTTGGTGATCCCTTCAAGAGATGGTTATGGCAACACTGCTAAAGATGGTATCCCGGCAAACTCGGTTTTGGTATTTACGATTGATCTGCTTAGTTTTAGCTGATTCAATTACCAAAGCCTGAAATGAGAAAAACCCTGTTGCTATTGTTATTAGCGCCGCTATTGGTGCTGTCTGCATGTTTTAAAGATAAATCGGCCGATCCGCAGCAAAACGTTTTGAACGAGGACGGCAATATCAAAATTTACCTTGCAGCACATCCCGAGATCAGCGCGACAAAGGATACTTCAGGGCTTTATTATCAGATCATCACACCGGGAACTGGCACCCATGCCGGGCCAAACGCCACGGTTACCATCGACTACTCGGCGCAATTGCTTAGTGGTGTAAGTATAAATGGGCAAACAGATTACAGCAATAAACTCAATGTGCTGCTCACAGGCTGGCAAATCGGTATCCCGATGATTGCTGCCGGAGGCGAGATCCTGCTTATTGCTCCTTCCCGCTTAGCGTATGGCGTATATGGCACCAGCCAGATCCCGCCTAACTCTATCGTTATCTTTGATATCAAGCTCAAAAAAATAGAGCAATAAAAAAGTGAAATAAGGCTATCCGTAAAGGATGGCCTTTATTTTTTTACCCTTCGTAGTGACAACCTTTTGTCTTTCGCCTTTAACCTTTCGCCTCCAACTTTCACTTCCAACAGTTATCTTTGTAGCGTGAGCGAGAAAACCATTTTAAAACTGCAGCTGCCTACCGATCCGCTTTGGGTTAAGAACGTGGTGGAGAGTAATATCGAAGAAATTTTGACCGATCACGCTTTTTGCGAACAAAAGGCGGCAAGTAATGCTATTACCCTTATTGTTCAAAACCCCAGCCTGAGCGAACTGGTACAGGAGATGGCGCTGCTGGTGCAGGAAGAAATGGATCATTTTAAACGGGTGCATGATATTATTCTTGAGCGTGGCTATATCCTTGGCCGCGAGCGTAAGGATAACTACGTAAATGAGCTCAGAAAATTTATTATTGTGGGCGGTGGCCGCGAAGCTCAGTTGATTGACAGGCTGTTGTTTTCGGCCATGATTGAGGCCCGCAGCTGCGAACGTTTTAAGGTACTCTCCGAAAATATTAACGATGAGCAATTGGCTGCTTTTTATCACGAGCTGATGATAAGCGAGGCAACCCACTACTCCATGTTCATTCGCCTGGCCAAAAAATATGCCGAAGAAATAGATGTTGATGCCCGTTGGAAGCAATTCCTGGAGTACGAAGCCCATGTGATCCAGAATTATGGCAAGGGCGAAACTATTCATGGGTAAGTTTCAATAAAAATGCGTCATTGCGAGGAACGAAGCAATCCCAAACTATACAGGGATGACCTGCAAATCGGGGATTGCTTCGTTCCTCGCAATGACGTTTTGTGCCTATCTTGTTATTAGTTAGCCCCAAACTCATCCACACAATTCTGTAAAATACCGACACTTGCTTTTATTGCTGTAACATAATGCGTTATTTTACATAATGTCGCGTTTTAAAGCATTTTCGGTTGTGATACATATTGCGGGGTGGCTGCTATTCATGGCCTTTCCGCTGGTATTTTTAAATAGCCGGGCTTTTTACAATACTTCCATTGCCACTTTTTTACAGAAGCCAGCCTACTGGGAGTTTTGCGTTACCTATATGGTGCTTTTTTATTCAAACGCGTACGTTTTCATCCCAAGGTTTTTCCTGAAAAAGAAATACGTTATATACAGCATCATAGTTGTGGTATTATTAGCCGGGGTTTACCTGCTTCGCCCTTTTGACAAGTTAATGCGCAGTACCGATGGCTGGCGAATGATGAACGGCATGATGATGCGGCATCGCCCTCCATTTGGTGGAGAGCGTTTTGGTAATGGCCCTTTTGGCGTTCCTCCGGGCGATACCGCCGCCGTGTTTGACCACCCGCCCTTCCGCTCTGACTCGGCCTATTTCAAAGCGCAGTCTCAGTGGCGCCGGCATCGCATGCGGCCGCTTGATAGCACCAGCCTGTTCATCTTCCTGATGATCATGGCGCTGAGCATGGCCATAAAAACGGTGCAGCAATGGCAACTGACGGAGCAACGCGCGGCCCGGGCCGAAGCCGATAAAACCAATGCCGAACTGTCGTTTCTGAAAGCGCAGATCAATCCGCATTTTTTGTTCAATACCTTGAATAATATTTATACCCTTGCGGCTATTAAAGATGATAACACGGCAGATAGCATCATGAAGCTATCAAACATTATGCGTTATGTTACCGACGATGTTGCCGAAGATTTTGTTCCGCTGCAAAGCGAAATAGATTGTATCAGCGACTATATCGAATTGCAGCGCCTCCGTATCGGTAAAAACACCAAAGTGAATTTTGAGGTTAAAGGTGATATCGACCACAAACAGATAGCCCCACTGGTAATGATGACCTTTGTTGAAAATGTTTTTAAATACGGGGTGAGTAAACATGAACCATCTGATATTGATATCAGCATAGATATCCAGGGATTGAAAATCTCGTTTTACTGCAAAAACCGCATCTTCGGTGTACAAAAAAGTGATTATCAGCGTACGGGCATCGGCATAAATAACACCAAAAAGCGCCTGGAACATTTATACCCCAACAAACATTTATTAAGCATAAGCAGTATGAATAATGAGTATATTGTTCAACTTACTTTACAAGCTTAAATAATATGGTGCTTAAATGTATAGCCATTGATGATGAACCGCTGGCCTTAAGGCTCATCAACGATTATGTATCTCGTTTTTCGGCGCTGCAAATGGTTAATACTTTTGAGGACGCCATATCCGGCGCTGAATTTTTAAAGCACAATCCGGTAGACCTGCTTTTTGTTGATATCAATATGCCCGACATTACCGGGATCGATCTGGTACGTTCGCTGGATGTAAAGCCTATGGTGATATTTACCACAGCCCATAAAAACTTCGCGTATGAAGGCTTCGAACTGGAAGCCCTCGATTATGTTTTAAAGCCCATTGATATTAAGCGTTTTACCAAGGCTGTTGAAAAGGCTGTTGATTACTACAAATACAGAAGCAAGCCCGCCGAAGAAGCGGCGGAGGAAAGCCTGTATGTGTACTCCGAATACCGTATGGTTAAGATAGATCTGGGTACCATTGAGTATATAGAAAGCATGGAGGATTATATCAAGATCCACATCACCAACGAGAAAACCATCCTTACACTGATGCCTATGAAAAAGGTATTGGAAAAACTCCCCACAAGTAAATTTCAGCGCATCCACCGCAGCTATATTGTACCTGTTAACAAGATCCGCTCCATCCAAAACCGCAAAGTTCAGCTAACCGATGTTGAGTTGCCGATAAGCGAAAGTTATAACGAATTCGCGCGCAACTGGGCAAAGCAGAAATAAAAGTATTTCAAGGGGTTCGCCTTATTTGCCGGTAAATTATCAGTCCCGTTAAGTTCGCCTATACAAAACTGTGATTCATCGATACAATATTGATGAATAGCTGCCATGCCCGCATATTTATGCAGTAAACCAAATATAACCCCATAAATGGTTTATTAGTACCCCTTTTCATAATAGTTGCGATAGTAGCGTCTGTGTGTTAGTAGTACATACAGGCGCTTTTTTAAAAACAGTATTCCGTTGGAAGCAAAAAAGTTACTCCCCCTAATCAGCTTTTTTCTCATCTTATTAGTTCGTAAAACAAACGCGCAAAGCCTCGGCGACCCGGTTGTGAGTATCACTTTTGGTTCCGGAACCTCAACACACTCTGGTGCGTTGCCTGCCGATTCAGGATCCACGAGTTATACTTACAGCAGCGCCGATTTTCCGAATGATGGCTCGTACACCATTGAAAATACTACCGCGGGTGCCGGTAACGTCTGGTGGTCGGCAACAGACCATACGGGTAATACCGGAGGGTACATGATGGTAGTAAATGCCAGCGTATCCAAAACCGATTATTTTTATAAACGTACCATTACCGGGTTATGCTCTAACACCACCTATCAGTTTTCGGCCTGGGTGGTGAACCTGTTGAGGAGCAATGATATCAGTCCGCCAAACATCACTTTCGCTATTGAAAAAACCGACGGGACAACTATCCAGAGTTATAATACCGGTACCATTGCACGTACCAGCGGCAATTATCAATGGGTACAGGAGGCATTTAATTTTACCCTGCCTGCAGGTGTTGGCGATGTGGTGATTAAGATGATCAATAACAGCGCGGGAGGTGCACCGGCTAACGACCTGGCTATTGACGATATCGTTTTTCGTCCTTACGGACCGGTCATAGCGGCAAGTTTCAGCAGTTCAAGCTCAACCATAACCGCAGCGGCCTGTTCAGATGTTCCTCAAACTTATACGCTTAGTACAACTATCCCCAGCGGATATACGGTTTTATGGCAGTCTAAAAACGGCAATGGCACCTGGACAGATCTTACCGGGGCCAACAGTACCAGCTCAACTTACCAGATCACGTCGCCAACAGTGGCCGGAACTTATTATTACCGGGCCGTAACGGCACAGGCGGGCAACATCAATTCGGCGCTTTGCAGGTCGGCATCAAATGTGCTCACGTTGACTGTCGGGGCGCCGCCTTCATCAACAGCAACAGCCAATACGCCGGTTTGCGCCGGTGCCACATTGTCTCTAAATGCATCAACCGGGGTAAGCTATAAATGGACAGGGCCAAACGGTTTTACATCGGTACTTCAAAACCCAACCATCGATAATGTAACAACTGCGGCTGCCGGGAATTATAGTGTTACCGTTAAATCATCGTCGGGATGCGAGGTTACAGTTCCCTTATCAGTTGTAGTGAATGCCCAACCTGTTGCAGCTGTGGCGCCAGTCGAGCCAATTTGCGAGGGCAGTTCGGTAACCTTAAATGCCAGTGGTGGCTCAACGTATTCATGGTCGCCCAGTACTGGCCTTTCTGATGCCGGTATTGCCAATCCGGTAGCCAGCCCAACAGATACCACGCTTTATACGGTTACCGTAAGTAACGGAACCTGTACTTCAACCGCTCAGGTTCAGGTTAATGTGCTTAAAAAGCCGGTAGCTAATGCGGGTCCCGACAGGCATATTACCCAGGGACAGTCAGTTACGTTAAACGGCAGTACCAAGGGAACAAATGTAAGCTATTACTGGACCCCAACCGATAACCTGAGCAGCAGCCTTGAACTTAAGCCAACAGCGTCACCGTTTGAAGATATCACCTACACCCTTCACGTGGTATCAAACTCCGGCTGCGGCGACGAAGCTACCGACGAGGTATTTGTGCGCGTTTATAAAAAAGTAGTTATCCCCAATACTTTTACACCCAATGGTGATGGTGTTAACGATACCTGGAACATTGAAGCATTGGACACCTACCCAACTTCAACCACACAGGTGTTTAACCGCTACGGCGGCCTGGTGTTTAAAAGTACTGGCTACCCCAAAGCCTGGGACGGCAAATACAGCGGCCAGGATATTCCATCGGGCACATACTATTACGTGATAGATCTAAAAAACGGCAATGTAATGAGTGGCTGGGTGATGGTGATGAGGTAAGTTTTGGTTCATAGATCATGGATCATGGTTCATGGTAGAATTGCAGAGTGGGTGGTTTTTAGTTTGATGGTAAACAGCAGAAATGCAAAGCGAACAAAGGCGGCCATTACCATGAACCATGATCTATGAACCATGAACTACCCCCGCTATATTCAGCAAATAATTATCCATCATATCAATATCCACTACATCATTTAAAAAGCCAATGTGCATATCGGGACGGATGATGAGCGCTTTCTTTTGATTTTCTTTGACGTCGAAAGCATCAAAAATGTGTTGGTTTTTGGTTGATGGGGGCAGGTAAAAAAAGTTGAGGCTGGCCCCATAGGTTTGGGTGATCCATTTGGCTAAGGTAAACAGGTCGAGCTCTTTGAGTTTGCCAAGGCAAATGAGCGTAAAGCCTGGTTTGCTGCACCATTCGTGCAGGTCGGTTTCCAGTTGACGTTTTTCGTCAAAAACCTTGAGGTAAGGCAGCCTGTCGCCGGCTTTGATCTGGCTGGCATGGCTTAGGTTAAGGTTTATGCTGCTGTCGCGATAGGCGATGCCGGTTTGTGACACGCGTTTAAAAAATGCCTCGCGCAAATGAGGTTTACTCCATACCCATTTTAAAACTACGGGCAGTAAATACTTCTTCAGCAAATTAATAAACCAGTTGCGCGACAGGATCATTTTAAAAATGCGGTCGGTGGTATTGAGCAGATCTTTGGCTACGGGCATTCTTTCCTGCGCGTAGCTATCCAAAACCGATACTTTAAGCTGGTTATTAACAACACCGGCCAGTTTCCAGGCCAGGTTATAGGCATCCTGCAGACCTGTGTTCATGCCCTGCCCGCCAACCGGCGAATGGATATGCGCTGCATCGCCAATTAAAAAACAGCGTTGCTCCCTGAATTTATCGGCCATGCGGTGATGCAGGCGATAAGTGGTGAACCAGTTGGTTTGCTCAACAATGATCTGCTGTTTGGTAACATCCCGCAGGTGAGGCAATATCTCTTCAATTTGCAATTCATCTTTACCATCAAACTCATCGGGAAGGTTTCCTACTACGCGGTAGTTCCGTTCATCGGGCATGGGGAAAAAGCCAGCGAACCCCTTTTTTGACAGAAACAGGTTTACTTTATCGCCAAAATCTGCATCTATTTTGATATCGGCCAAATAAAACTGGTGCTGATAGGTATCACCATTAAAAGGAATATTGAGTTGCTTGCGTACGGTGCTGTGCGCGCCGTCGGCTCCAATCAACCAATCGCAGGTGATGGTTTGCTTATCTTCGCCGCTTTGCAATTGCAGGGTTACTTTTTCGGTATTTTGGCTTAAGGATAGCAGCGAAGTATTCCAGTAAACGGGGCAGCAATTGAGGGTAATAAAATCCAGCAATAACCGCTCGTTTTTGCTCTGCGGATACATCTGGATAAAAGGAAAAGCTGTTTGAGTTTCGCCAACGTTTGAAAGCGAAAGACTGGCTACCTCTTCTCCTTCCTGGTTAAATTGAACACCGCCACCACGTTTGCCATCGCTGAGCACCTTATCTATAATGCCCATTTGTCTGTAGATTTCCATAGACCGTGCCTGGACTGCCAACGCTTTTGAATGCGTGGTTGGCCCCTGCCTGCTATCGATAATTACCGGCTGCACACCATAGCGTAAAAGTTGGGCGGCCATCATCAAACCTGACGGACCGGCGCCTACAATTACAACCGGGGTATGCTGCTGGCTTATGGTCATTTATTGCCGTGATAGATTAAAAAGATAGTTGGACGTTTATGCAGATCAGGCACTTTCTTTTGCCAGTCGGCAATGGTTTTGGTTTGTACCAACTCGGTAGCGGCTGTAAGATCGCAGGCTATACAGAGTTTGGTTTTAGGATTACCGCTTTTCAGAATCTCCTCAAGCATAGGGTTGTTGCGGAAAGGTGTTTCAATAAACATCTGGGTTTGATCGAGCTTAATGGCTGTATTTTCCAGCTCCTTGATCTTTTTGGCGCGAAGCACCTTATCAATAGGCAGGTAGCCATGAAAAGCAAAACTTTGGCCGCTAAAGCCCGAGGCCATCAGCGCCAGTAAAATGGAGCTTGGGCCAACTAAAGGCACAACCTTAATACCCATGCGATGGGCTTTATCCACAATCTCAGCTCCCGGATCGGCTACACCGGGGCAACCGGCCTCGCTCATCAAACCAACATCATTACCGGCTTGCAGGCCTTTAAAAAAATCGGCGTTGCCCATATCGCGGTTATGCTTGCCATAATCGTGAATAATGAGTTCGCTTTGCGGGGTTTTTAAACCGGCCTCTTTTAAAAAGCGGCGGGCGGTTTTTTCATTCTCCACAATGTATTCTTTGATACTGTTAATGGTATCAACCAGGTATGGCGTAAATGACTTTGCAGCTGCATCATCGGCCAATGGTACAGGAATTAAATAAAGGGTTCCATAGGGCATGTTGCAAAGTTGGTGTTTTTTGTTTAAATTAAGCTATCAAAAGGAGGCGGAAAAATGAGGCAATTAGGTGCAAATTGGTTTATTGAAGGTCATATTGATTTTGAATACAAAAAATATATCCTGTTAAGTTACCTGCAGGAAATTAACAGTCATTTTGATAACAGCCGATTATACCCTAACCTGGCCGACCTGATTTTTCACTACAACAACCTCATCGATTTCAAAACGAATAAATCGTTGTTGCAGCAGGCCTTTCCGCAACGCTTGTCCCAGGCCGATATTGATGCTGTTAAGCTTACCTATCAAAAGATCATTACCGATGATCAGAGCATGCAGGAGATAGAACATATCATTACCTATGCACTCGGCAAGATAGATCCGGCCATAAAAACCGGCAGGGATATTTATGATTTTGTTGAAAGGCATGTTAATATCGATCCGGTAGGTATTATCCCCTTAATGCCTTATCATGGTTACTTTTCGTTACGTAACGGCAAGGAAAGCACCAACCGCATCTATGAATACCAGATCACCATTTTTGAGGGTAAGGATGATAAATATCGTGGCATCAATATATCTTTTGTTGATACCTATGAGCAAAGCATAGCCAATACGCCCGAAAGTATCAAACTGCACCTTATTAACCGTAATAAGTTTATACCCAACCCTGCGGTTTACTATGTACACAGCGATATTACTTTCCCGCTTGAGCAAACCCTTTTGCCGGTGGCCAAAAGGAGTTTGGTGAAATTTATCTCGAACGCGGCGTAAAAAGAAAGTGTTCGGTAAGAGTCGATCTTACATATGAAACACATTAAACCGGTGCCCGTCCGGATCGGCAAACATAAAGCCGTAATAGCCTTCGCCAAATGCTTCCGGTGGGGAGAGCAGCTTCCCTCCCGCTTTGGTAACATCGGTTGCCCATTGGTCTACTTGTTCTTTACTTTCGGCCGAAAGTGAGAATAATATCTCAGCTGCTGATTGTGCGTCTGATATTTCAATTTTCATGTTGGCTTGCAGCACTTTCTTCAGAAAAAAGTGTATTACAAATTGATTTTCTCCAATAATAAAACTGGTTAGCTGATCATTGGGGGAGCAATTAAGTTTAAAGCCCAAGTCGGTATAAAATTTTGTTGTTCGCGCTAAATCGTCAACGGCCAGGTTGGCCCATATCATTTTTGGATGCATCGTGTTTTGGTTTTGCAGGGATATAATATAGATTTAATACAAACGCTGTCATAATATGTTTCCCAAAGAGCTATTTTGCTGCGGTAAACATTTATATTCGTTACCGAATAAACCTGAAACAGAAGGAGAATTGCGTGTATAATGCATGCCCTTCTACTGACCAATAAAATATCTGTAAAATTGACATTATTTGGCAATATGACCGATGTAAAGGCTTCCTGCGCGAAGCCCGACATGTTATGCGAAATTTTAAGATACTCCCCCAATTTATAATCACATGAGAAAACTTTTAATCGCACTTTTTTTATTAAGTGGTTTTATAACCTATGCCCAGGTGAAGCCTTCGGGCATTTTGCTGAATAGTAAAAATGCCGATATTAAAAAGACAAAAGGCTTTTCGACAGTAAGTACACAGGATGGCAGCAAGCCTGTTGAACTGGTTTTTCAAACGCATACCTGCGTTGGCGTGAGCCGGGAAGATAATAAATGGTACGTTCTGCCTTTAAATGACGCCTCTGGTAAAATCAGCGCGAATACAAATTTGTGGATCCTGCCTCAGGACGCGCTTTCGAAGGATAAGGCTTATTTGATCAAATTATCGGGAAGTGACTCGGTGACGGCGGTTTCTGAAAACGACCGGTTGAGGGTAAATGTATATTCTAAAAAATTTGAGTTGCATACCGCCGAGGCCCGTCCGCATAGCGATTGTTTTAATAACCGTTATGCCCTCAACATACAAGGCGGCGATGCTTTTGCAAACACCCTGGCCGGTTTTTACTGGGGAACCATGTTGCAATCGGTAATAGAAAAAACAAAGGCTAAAAACTATCCTTATTCAAGCGGGTACGTAATCAGTACATTAAACCCTAAGGCCTATGCCGGTTCATACCCGGATGTTGATCACGAATTTCAAATAAAAGGGCGGCTTGCTTTTGTTTCTGATCTTGATATCGACGTGGTAAGGCGCATGATGGAGCTTCAGTTTAAGTTAATGCAGGATGATCCGGAAGGTTTGTTTAGGGATCCATGTTCTGTACAGCCCAGCGGTGAGCGTGAATACCATATCCGCCGGAACAGCCAAAACAATAAGGTGAATGCCAATATGTTTTTGTTAACTGGCAATATGGAAATTCAGGAAGAGGCATTCCATTATTTTGAGGCAACCAAAGATTCTGTATGGCTCAGTAAAAACATTGAAAACCTTGAAAAAGCTGCCGCGCTTACTATCGCAAACACAGATCAGTATGGGCGTGTATGGTCTGACGTGTATTATGAAGATCAGGTAATGAAAGATGGTAGGGAAACCATGTCGGGCGCGTTGGCAGCTTATACTTTTCAATTGCTGGCACAAATGGAAAGCATTTTGAACCGGGGAAATAAATCAGATTACTATGCCGGGTTTTCAAAAAAGATAGCTCATCAATTGGTTCAGCCATTACCACAGGGTTTTTGGGATGAACAGGAACAGCGGTTTGTGGATTGGGTAGACAGAAGCGGCGTAAAACACAATCATATCCACTTGCTGGCCAATATTCTGCCAGCTATGTTTGGTTATACAACAGAAACTCAAACCCAGGCGGTTGCCAAGCTGGTTAACTCAAACCTGGCCGAATTTCAACGGTTCCCGAGTTTTATCTCGGCAGATGTAGCAGCCTATGACAAAAATGAGATTGGTGATGGAGGCCCTTATGACCTTTGTGCTGCCGGGCGCTATTGGTGGTGGGATGCCTCCTACTGGAAATGGCTTAACAACAACGAAATGCTGTATAAACAACTTAAAACTGTTGCCGCCGAAGCCGTTAAGGATTCCTATTACATGGGCGAACGTTATGATATGAATCATGTTTACTACGTTGACAATAAAGACTGGCACGGCGCAGATATGTATTATGAATATCCCTGCGTTTATACATCCATTTTGATAGATAATTATTTAGGCATTCAACACACCTTAAATGCCGATTTAAGCATTAAGCCCAAGGTTAACGGATATGGCACAATTGAATTTACAAACCCGTTGTATAATATACGTTATACCATCACCGCAAAAGGTTTCAAGTTAAAGAACCTATCCGACAAGCCAAGGCGTTTTGCAGTGGATTTATCATCGGTATTTAAAGGGAAGCAATTGAAGTTGGCTGGTAAGTTGAAAATAGAAAGCCCGGATGCTGTAATTACGTTAGCGGCGAATGAAGAAGCGAATTGGGTTTTAAGTAATTGAGGGGAAGTTTTGCTTAAGGCTTCTAATGAACTGCGATTTGTCCGTTATATGTTCTGTAATTATATTTTATTATATTTTATTATGTTTTTATATTTGTATATAAATCAACATCATGGCAACGAAAGATCCAAATTCTTCATACGAATCTCAGGCATTAAAAAAAGCCATTTCCGATGCCTATAAGGGAACCTATCAAATTAAAGGCACAACTGCTTCAAAGCACGGCACTAATGCAGATTATAAGAAGACTATAACTGTTAAAAAGTAGCCATAAATGTATTCTAATTCGGATACCGAACGGGAATTTCCTGTTCAAACAGGTGAAAAAGATTATCGTTCGCCCTATCGTAGAGATTATGCTAGATTAATTCATTGTCCTTCGTTCAGAAGATTACAGGGAAAAACGCAATTATATCCTGGCGTTGAATCTGATTTTTTTAGAAACCGATTAACTCATTCTTTAGAGGTCGCTCAGATATCTAAAACAATTGCGCTATTTATAAATGATCAGTTTATAGAATCTGGATCTGAAAAAATTGATGTTGATATTTGTGAATTTGCAGGCCTCGCGCACGATCTTGGCCACCCTCCTTTTGGTCACCAGGGAGAAGAAGCTCTTGATGAATGCATGGGAAATTTTGGAGGTTTTGAGGGGAATGCTCAAACGCTAAGAATCCTTTCAAGAATTGAAAAAAAGACAAAAATTGATTCGCCAAATCCCAATGACGAGTATAGATTTGGGCTCAATCTTACTTTTAGGTCATTGGCATCTATATTAAAATATGACAATCCTATTCCAGAAACTATTGACAGTCGTAAGGAGGAAGATAAAAAAAGAGCAGTAAAAGGATATTATGCATCTGAATCGAATCTTGTCAGGCAAATTAAAACTAAAGTAGCGGGAGATGATACTAAGCCCTTCAAAACTGTCGAATGTAAGATCATGGATATTGCAGACGATATTGCATATTCGACGTACGATCTAGAAGATGGGTTTAAGGCGGGGTTTTATCATCCGACAAACTTCTTTTCCTACCCAGACGCAGTATTTGAAAATGTTGCCCGTAAAGTTGAAAAAGCGTTAAAAAAAGAAGAGTACATTACTAAAAAAGATTTTGATGCAAACGACGTACGAGAAGAACTTTTTAGCATCTTTTCTAGTGTTTATAATTTTGACACATTTGATCTGGTCGAGGCAGACGACGATGATGGAAACAATTATATTGGTATAACAAAAGGAATAACTAAAGAGGCGTTTCTTTTTAACATCGTCAATACAATAACAAAGGCTTCTAAACTCGTAGCGGAGGATGGCTATTTTCGAAATACTTTTACTTCAGAACTTATAAATAGTGCTATTGAAGGAGTAAGATACATCGAGAATAAGGAAAATGCAGCTCTATCAGATGTTTATCTAGAAGAGAAAACTAGAATTAGGGTAGAGGTCTTGAAAAACTTTACTTATGAAAGTCAAATTTTAAGCCCCCGACTTAAAATAGCGGAGTTTAGAGGCAAGGAGATTGTAAAAACAATATTCGATGTTTTAAAAAACGATGAAGGATGGCGATTAATGCCATCAGATTACCAAACAATCTATCATCATTTTTCAACTACTGCTGATAAACATCGATGCATTTGCGATTTTATATCTGGTATGACAGATAAATACGCGATTGAATTTTATGGTCGTTTAAAGTCTGAAAATCCAGAGACTATATTTAAACCGTTTTAAAGAACTTGAGCCAAGATACTTATCTTAAGGCTTTTTATTTCTTTAGAATGTTTACTAATGCCTTGCTTAATTAAATTGATTTGATAAGGCCCTGGTCTCTAATATCTTAACAACCTCTCCATACTCTCCTCCAGCCTCGCCTTTGCTAAAAACTGATCTTCCAAAGCTTTATTCATGGGGATGGCAGTATCCAGGCTGCCGCAACGGATCACCGGCGCATCAAGGTATTTAAAGCAATGCTCGGCAATGTGAGCTGCAATTTCGGCACCGAAGCCATTGGTAAGGGTATCTTCATGCAAGATAAGCGCTCTGCCTGTTTTTTTAACACTGGCTTCAATTGCTTCATGGTCCCAGGGTTGGAGGCTGCGGAGGTCAATGATCTCGATAGATTGTTCCGGATGTTTGTCCGCATATTCTAAAGCCCAGTGTACACCGAGGCCAAATGTAATAATGCTCGCCTTTTCACCTTGTTTAATGACGTTGGCTTTGCCAATCTCAATCATTACCTCATTATCGGGCACATCGGCGCTGATGCTGCGGTACAAGTATTTGTGTTCGAAATAAATTACAGGATTGGGGTCATCGATAGCGGCAAGCAGCAGGCCTTTGGCATCTGCCGGGGTGGCCGGGTAAACCACTTTTAAACCGGGTGTTTTGGTAAACCAGGCTTCGTTACTTTGGGAATGGAACGGGCCTGCACCGGTGCCCGCGCCCGTCGGCATCCGGATCACCACGTCAACGCCCTGCCCCCATCGGTAATGCGTTTTGGCAAGGTTATTAACAACCTGGTTAAAGCCACACGTGACAAAATCAGCAAACTGCATTTCAACAACAGCTTTGTAGCCATTAATGGCAAGCCCCATACCTGCACCTACAATGGCCGATTCGCAAATGGGCGTATTGCGTACACGGGCTTTGCCAAATTCTTCTACAAAGCCCTGGGTAATTTTAAAAGCACCGCCATATTCGGCAATATCCTGTCCCATGATCACCAGGTTGGGGTATTTGCGCATAGCTTGTTTAAGGCCGTCGCTAATGGCATCTATGTAGCGCTTGTTAGTAACTACAACAGGTTGCGGTTTTGCAGCCGGGAAGCTGTAGGGCTTATACATGTCCTGCACCTCTGTGGGTATATCTGGTATGATATCTGCCTCGGCGTAAACCTTTTCAATTTCAGTTTCTATAATGGCGGCGAACTCCTTGCGGATAGCAGGGATCATGTCTTTAAGCAAAACACCTTCGGTAAGCAGGTATTTTTCAAAGTTTGCGACCGGGTCTTTCCCTGCCCACCATTCAAACAAATTATTGGGAACGTATTTAGTACCTGATGCCTCCTCGTGGCCACGCATCCTGAAGGTCATACATTCCAGCAAAATGGGGCGCGGGTTTTCACGGATAGCTTTATTAAGTGTGGTGATGGTGTTGTAAACCTCAAGTAGGTTGTTGCCATCAATCCGGCGACCTTCCATGCCGTAACCTATGGCTTTATCAATCAGTTCGCGGCAATTGTATTGCTCGCTGGTTGGGGTAGAAAGGGCGTAGCCATTATTTTCGATTAAAAATATTACCGGTAATTTCCAAACGGAAGCTATGTTAAGCGCTTCATGAAAGTCGCCTTCGCTGGTAGCTCCTTCGCCGGTAAAAACAAGTGTTGACTTTTTTTTGCCCGATAATACATCGGCCAGGGCAATTCCATCGGCCAGTGCAAGCTGCGGACCAAGGTGCGATATCATCCCGATGATCTTATACTCCTGGGTACCGAAATGGAAAGAGCGGTCGCGCCCCTTGGTAAAACCCGAAGGTTTGCCTTGCCATTGCGCCATTAACCTTGATAAAGGGATGCCCCGGGATGTAAAAACACCCAGGTTGCGGTGCATGGGCAAAATATATTCGTCTGGATTCATGGCCAGGGCGCTGCCAACTGCTATGGCTTCCTGGCCAATGCCCGAAAACCATTTGCCAATGCGCCCCTGCCTCAGCAGGATCAGCATCTTTTCTTCAACCATGCGTGGGAATAGCAGTTTTTTGTAAAATGCCAGCAAAGTATCATTATCGAGGTTTTTCCTGTCAAAAATCATAACGTAAAACTACTGAAGTTTTTAAAACTTTGTATGTTTGATGATACTATCAAAAAACTATGAAACGTACGGGGATTTTACTCTTGGTGTTACTGTTGCTGATCGGTTTTGCCGCCAGCTCGCAGGATTTTTTCTTATTGCCACATAATTTTTACGTGCACAAAGGCGATAAGCTGAACCTGCATTTGCTGAGCGGTAATGAGTTTAAGCCCGAAAATGAATTTATTTACGCTAAAGCAAAGGCAACTAAGTTTATGCTGTATGAGGGCTCTAAAAAAACAGACCTTTCAAAAAGCAGCAATCCTGCCGACAGTAGTTTACTTACTTACGAGCTTCAGAACTCGGGTCTTGCGCTTTTTGAACTGGTGAGGGAGGATGAAACAGAATCGGAAAGGAATAAATTTATAAGGGCGCTTGAAAGCGAAGGCCTTGATAAAATGGCCGAAGAAGCCCGTGCCAGCAGTCAGCAATACTTTGTTGAAAGGTATCACCAATCCTCCAAAACGCTGATCTCTGTTGATAAGGCCAATGGAAAAGACTTTGATAAACCGCTGGGCGAAGATTACGAGATTGTGATACAGCAGAATCCCTATAAGTCGGCATACGGAGATGATGTTACCGCACAGATTCTGTTTAAAGGCAAGCCGATGAAGGATGCCGCGGTAATTCAATATGTACGTACACTGAATGGCACCATCATTCCGCAAAAGCTTTTAAGTGATAATAACGGACTGGTGTTTTTTAAACTAAGCCGCGAAGGGGTTTATATGATTAGCTCAACCCACGTTGAACCGGCTCAGGACAAAAAAGCCGATTATGAAAACTGGACAGCTACCTTCACTTTCGCGTTTAGCAATACCGACGATACCCCAAATACCTATAGGGAGTTTGGGTTTGGAAATAAACATTAGGCAGTTTGCAGTTGCGAGTTGGCAGTGACCAGTAGCAATAAGCAGGTTGCAGTTATGGGTTTGCGGTGGGCAGTAGCAGCGGAGCAGTTTAAAAAAAATAAAGGCCCGGTTCAATCAACCGGGCCTTCTTTATATATTGGGGAAGTGATTTTTATTATTGAGCGATGTAAAATGATTTTTGATCGCCATCCTGATAAACGTGGATTGATTTTTTAACCATCTGGTTGTTAGTATAGATTTCCATGGTGTATTCACCATCTGCCAAACCATCTAACACGTAGCCTTTGCTCACATCTGTTTTGCTTGGCACAATGTCTTTCAATAAAAGCTCATTGTCTTTATTGTAAACTTTTACAACTGATTTTCCGCTTTCAGATTTTGCAAAGTTTATTTTTAAACCGCGATCATGATCAAGGGCTTTAAAGCTTACTACTTCTTTTGCTTTCGGATTAACATCGGCATTGCCTTCGTCGGCTTTGGCTACTTTGGTAGCAAATACACCTGCAGTTAATAATACAAATAAGGCTGATAATTTTATTGAGGTTTTCATGGCGTTAAGGTTTTAATGTTTTTAAATATGTTGTGTTGTTATTTTCAATGATCAAATGAACAACATATATTTTGACTGCTAAAAAGAGTTATACCAGCCGCGGATATAAATAGACAAAGCCCCGAAAGCGCTCTGCAAACGCTAAAAAGGCACAATTCGTCGCAATTTCAGGAGTTGGTCGGGAATTTTGGGGAGTTGGTAGAAAGCTTCGAGCTATTGGTCAGGCGGGAGGTGAAAATAGCCTATAATGTGGAGTGCTGTCCTGTTAATGATTATCAATCAACCGCGTGTCATTTCGAACGAACCCGATTGGGGACGTGCGGGGCTGGTGAGGAGAAATCTTGTACGCCATGTAGGGTCATTCTGCATGGCGTATAAGATTTCTCTTTCGCCCCGGCGCTCGTTCTCCCGCTCGCAGCTCTATCGAAATGACATTTTCTTTTATTTGAAAGAGATCTACGGATGATGAATTTTGTAAAGAGGCAATTATGCATCCTTACAGAAAGAGATATAAAAAATTACCTTGTTGCCGATACCTTGTTGGTAAGCGCTACAAAATCTGCTACGCTTAACCTTTCCGCCCGTAGTTCGAGCATTGGTTCGTCGGTTAATTTTTCTTTATTAATGAGCGATGAAATGGCGTTGCGCAGGGTTTTGCGACGCTGGTTAAAGCCGGCTTTTACAATTTGCCAAAACAACTTCTCATCACAGTCAAGGGTTTCCTTTTCGTTACGCGTAAGCCTTATCACTGCCGAAAGTACTTTTGGCGGTGGATTGAATACGCCTGCTTTTACGGTGAACAAATATTCTACTTTATAATAAGCTTGTAAGAATACGCTCAGGATGCCGTATTCCTTGCTGCCCGCTTTAGCCGCGCAGCGTTCCGCAACCTCTTTCTGAAACATGCCCACTACTTCTACCACCTGCTGGCGGTTGTCAAGTACTTTAAACAGGATCTGCGATGAGATATTATAGGGGAAGTTACCGATAATGGCAAAGCTTTCGGGGAAAATGCTTTTAAAATCAAGCTCCAGGAAATCGGCATTAATGAGCCTGTCGCCCAGTTGCGGGTATTTCTTTTTCAGGAAATCATACGATTCGGTATCGATATCAATAAGCGATGTTTCGTAGTCGGTTTTTTGCAGCAGGAAATCAGACAGCACACCCATCCCCGGCCCTACCTCAAGCACATGACCGAAACGCCCCTCGGGTTTCAGGCTGTCAACTATCTTTGCTGCTATGTTTTTATCAGTAAGAAAATGTTGTCCTAAATGTTTTTTTGCCCTTACCAATGTCATTATTAATCAAATATTTGAGCAAATTAAATCATATTTGTGCTTTTATCAGGAACTGTAAGCTTAAAATCTTTTATTTGCAAGTGCAAAGATAGGTTAAAGGCCAAAGGTTAAAGGTAAAAGGTTTGCTTTAAACATTAAGCTTTTATAAATCATTAATAATCATCACTGTTAAAGTTCATAAAATCGCCTCAATAAATGGGTGAAATCAAAACTAATCAGTGGAATCAGTACAGAGAATGAGCGATAAATTAAAAATTGGGATCAGCATTGGCGATGTAAACGGTATCGGTTTAGAGATAATTATTAAAACTTTGGCCGATAGCAAAATTTATGAGTATTGTACGCCTATTGTTTACGGGCATACCAAAGTGGCTTCGTTTCACCGTCGTGCAACCCAGGTTAATGAGCTTAATTTTTTAGTGATCAATGACCCTTCGCAAACTCATTTCCGCAAGCCCAACATGATCAACTGCTGGGAAGAAGATGTAAAAATAGAATTAGGCCAGGTTACAGAAGCAGGCGGTAAATACGCCTTTAAATCGCTGGAACGTGCTGTGTATGACCTGAAAGAAGGTTATATCGACGCCCTGGTGACGGCGCCTATCAATAAAGATAACATCCAGAACGAAAAATTCCAGTTTCCTGGTCATACCGAATATTTGCAGCAATATGATGGCGCTGCCGAATCGCTGATGTTTTTAGTGAGCGATACTTTACGTGTTGGCGTGGTTACCGGCCATATCCCGGTATCAAAAATTGCCGAAAGCATTACTGCCGAAAAAATACTGGCCAAGCTGAAGCTAATGAACAGCAGCCTGCAAACCGATTTCTGGATCCGTAAGCCAAAGATCGCGGTATTGGGCCTTAACCCGCATGCAGGCGACAATGGACTGATAGGTAGCGAAGAAAAAGATATCATTATACCGGCTATTGAAGAAGCCCGCTCAAACAATATCCTGGCATTTGGCCCATACTCGGCCGATGGCTTTTTTGCCAATGGTACTTACCTGCAGTTTGATGCCGTGCTGGCCATGTATCACGATCAGGGCCTGATCCCTTTCAAGCAGATCGCCTTTGAATCGGGTGTTAATTTTACCGCTGGTTTAAACTTTGTGCGTACCTCGCCAGATCATGGTACCGCGTATGATATCGCCGGTAAAAATCAGGCTTCTGAGATCTCGTTCCGCGAGGCTTTATTTACCGCTATTCATATCGTAAAAAACCGCAGGGAAGGCCTGGAGCTTAACGAAAACCCACTTTTATTTAGCAAACTGAGCCGCGACAGGGACTAAAAAAAGGTATGTAATAGTAATGTTTCAATTTAATTGCCGTTAAATTAAAACATTTACGGCGCTATGCGCATTTACATGACTGAATGAGTAATTTTCTGAGTCGTATACGTTCAATTGATGCTTTCCGTGCTGTAACAATGTTTCTGATGATATTTGTGAATGACCTGGATGGCATTCCGAATACCCCAAACTGGCTAAAACACGCGGGCTCAAATGTTGATGCGCTGGGTTTGGCCGATACTATTTTCCCCGCGTTTTTGTTTATCGTAGGCCTTTCAATCCCGTTTGCTTTTCAAAACAGGTTAAAACAGGGCGATAATTTCAAGCTGCTGTCGCGGATTGTAAGCCGCTCGTTCGCGCTCATTTTTATAGGGTTTTTCCATGCCAATATGGAAACCTACAACGAGGCTACTACCCTGCTGCCCAAACCTGTTTGGGAAAGCCTGGTAACGTTCAGCTTTTTCTTTATCTTTTTAGATTACAGCAAGGATACTCCACCAAGAAGGCGCTATTTATTGCAGGGCTTCGGTATATTGTTACTGGCCGGTATGGCTGCCCTTTATCGTACCAGCGACCCCGGGCATGTCTGGCTGCATTTTACCTGGTGGGGCATATTAGGTTTGATAGGCTGGTCGTACATGCTTTGCGCCCTTATTTACTATTATTCGGAGGGACACTTATGGATTCAGTTGGCTGCATGGATGTTCTTCATGTTCTTTAACCTGGATGTTCATTTCGGTTTTCTTGATTTTATCGACAGGCTGCAGGGCTACATCTGGATAGCCGGTAATGGTGCTATGCAATCCTTCACCATGGCAGGGGTATTTATTTCGGTACTGTACATGCGCCTTAAAGCCAATAATGAAATGAAGATGCTTTGGGCGGCTATGATCCTGATAGCCATTATCCTGTTTAACCTGGGCTTTATCGTACGCTATTTCAGCGGAGGCATCTCCAAAGAACGTGATACCCCATCATGGGTGCTCATTTGTACCGGTATAAGTTTGGTGGTATATGCCTTCTTTATTTTCCTGGTTGATGTTAAAAATAAATACAATTGGTTTAAGGTGATTGAGCCTGCGGGCACCAACACGTTTACCTGTTATATAGTCCCTTTCTTGTTTTATCCCATATATGAAATGAGCAGGATTGGTTACCCCGAATACTTAAGCCAGGGTACCGGGGGGCTCATCAAATGTATCGTATTCGCGTTTGTAATGGTATGGCTTACCGGTTTGCTGGATAAGATCAATATCCGGATCAAAATATAGGCACATTAACCCCTCCGATAAATCAAATTTCCTATTTGTTTTTGTTTCTGGCTGTAGTTTTGTGTTTTTCTCTGGTGAGACTGACACAAAATGTAAAATATATGTATTAAAAATCAAACCAATACCACGGTTAATTGCATTTAACACATTAGTGTTTATATTTGCGTTCGCAAAAAAACATCATTTTACGATAATGAGAGAAATACAATTCAGAGAAGCGCTAAGAGAGGCCATGGTCGAAGAAATGCGCAGCGACGAGAATATATACCTGATGGGTGAAGAGGTTGCCGAATATAACGGTGCATACAAAGTAAGCCAGGGAATGCTGGACGAGTTTGGTGCAAAACGTGTTATAGATACGCCGATCTCTGAATTGGGTTTTGCCGGTATCGGCATCGGCTCGGCAATGAACGGCTTACGCCCTATCATCGAGTTCATGACTTTCAACTTCTCGCTGGTAGCTATCGACCAGATCATCAACGGCGCTGCCAAGATGATGTCAATGAGCGGTGGCCAGTTCTCAGTGCCAATCGTTTTCCGTGGCCCTACCGGTAATGCTGGTATGCTTAGCTCACAGCACAGTCAGTGTTTTGAAAACTGGTATGCTAACTGCCCTGGCTTAAAAGTGGTTGTTCCATCAAATCCTTATGATGCAAAAGGCTTGTTAAAATCAGCTATCCTTGATCCGGATCCGGTTATTTTTATGGAGTCGGAATTAATGTATGGCGATAAAGGTGAAGTTCCTGAAGAAACATACTATATCCCACTGGGTAAAGCAAAAGTTGTTAAAGAAGGTACCGATGTTACTTTGGTTGGCTTTGGCAAGATCATGAAAGTGGTTGTTGCTGCTGCTGCCGAACTGGAAAAAGAAGGTATCCACGCCGAAGTGATCGACCTGCGTACTGTACGCCCTATTGATTACGCTACAGTTATTGAATCTGTTAAGAAAACAAACCGTTTGGTAATTATTGAAGAAAGCTGGCCTTTAGGTTCAATTGCTACCGAGGTTGCTTTCAAAGTACAAAAAGACGCTTTCGATTATCTTGACGCTCCTATTTTGCGTATCACTGGTGGCGACGTTCCGCTTCCTTACGCTCCAACTTTGATCCAGGAGTACCTGCCAAACCCTGAAAGGGTGATCAAAGCGGTTAAACAAGTAATGTACGTTACCAAGTAATCGTTTTATTAAATAAAATATCAATTGAGCCCGCTATGAAAATATCGGGCTCTTTCTTTTTTCTATTCCCCCTAAAATAATGGACGAACTCATAGTAAAAGACAGTAATGGTAATATCCTGAAGGATGGCGACTCGGTTACGCTAACCAAAAGCCTGAAAGTAAAAGGTGGTGGTGTTACGCTTAAGCAAGGTACACTTGTTAAAAAGATCCGTCTTACTGATAATGATGAAGAGGTTGATTGCAAGGTTGACGGCATGAGCATAGTACTCAGGACCGAATTTCTGAAAAAGCGTTAACCTATTCCCTAAACCTAACTTTAACAGCCTTATCAATATGAAGTATTTTTTTGCCTGTGTTTTTCTTTTTACAGGCTTGTTTGCTTATGGGCAAAAAATAACCCCATTAGAATATGTAGATGCCGGTACTATTTTAAAAGAAAACCAGGCCATTATTTATGGTAGTTTTATTCAACGCCTTACCTTTTGGCAAAATGGTTACGACCAAAGGATCAGGATCAGAAACCTGGAAACCAATGAGCTATTTTCATTTGAGGTGAAACCGGCGACCAGAACAAGAAAGGAGAATCCATTCTGTTTCTTTATAAAGGCCGGTACGTATGAGGTGGTAAACTTTTATTATTCAAAAGCCAAATGGTATGGAACGGAGGATAATACAAGACCGGTTTTTAGAGGAATTGATTTTGAGGTTAACGTAAAAAATAAGATAGACAGTGGCCTTGTCAAAATGGAAGACCTTCACCGGATTGTTTTTAAAGTTGAGAATAATACACTTACTTATCTTGGTAAATGGCATTTTGAATCGGGCGCCCCATCATTCAGTAATGATAAAGCCGTGCTTGATAAAAAACTAAAGGAGGATTATTTTTTTCTTGAATTTGAAAAGGCCGCTATTGTGTTGCCTGACTAAAATTTTACGTTGCCGCCAAAAATATTTTTGTAAAAATACCTACTTTTAAAAATTAACTTTTTTGAACATGCGATACACCTACTTTAAAGCATTTAAACCGTTATTTTTCATAGTATCAGCCCTGATTATTGCGGGAAATGCCGCCGCCCAAACTCAGCCTGCCGCCGCTACTACTGCGGCACCCGTGGCCGCTGTTGCAGGGGTACAAACTCATATTGATAAGTTTTTTAAAGAATACGATAAGCAAAGCACAGCCCGCGCTGTAATTGATATTTTTAAAACCAATAAGCTGATGGATTCAACCCGGCTAACCGGGCTTATTGTTAAAATAGACTCCATGAGGAGTGTTATTGGCAAATACCTTGGTAAAGACCTCATCATGCAGCGTAAGGCCTCAAACAGCCTGGTACTGTACAGTTACCTGCTTAAACACGAAAGTCAACCTGCTCGCATCACCTTTATGTTTTACAAGCCTAAAAACGAGTGGGAGATCTATCGCCTCTACTTTGACGTAGACGTAGATGGAGAGCTTGCCGAATCATCAAGAGTAACAGGGAAACCCTAATTGAGGTAAAAGGCGAAAGGATAAAGGTGAAAGGTAGCTTCATTATCGTTTTGCGAAGCAAAACCTTTCACCTTTCACCTTTCACCTTTCACCTAAATTAATCCACTAATATATTCTCCCCAAACTTTTGGGAAACTGTAGTGTCCTCCCGGTCTTCAATTTTTATGACCAGCGAGTTATCATAGGGGATTTTTTCTATCAGCTGAATTTTTGTGCCGATACCGATATTCAGTTTTTGCAGGTATTGCAGAAACGAGCTACTGGTATCACGTACGGCGGCAACCTTGCTTTGGGAACCGGGTTTAAGCTCCGATAAGGTTACAGAATATGATTTGGGTACTTTGCCATTGGCTTTGGGGATAGGATCGCCGTGAGGGTCGTATTCGGGGAAACCAAGGAATTTATCTAACCTATCGGCCAGGGTGGCATCGTTAATGTGCTCCAGTTCTTCGGCTATATCATGGATCTCATCCCAATGGTAGCCCAATTTTTCCAGCAAAAAAACTTCCCAGAGGCGGTGCCTGCGCACAATCAATATCGCATCTTTTAAGCCCTGCGGTGTTAACCTTACCCCTTTCTTTTTATCGTACTCAATAAGCTGCTTTTCGGTAAGCTTACGGATCATATCCACTACCGATGCCGGGTTATTGCTGAGTGCATCGGCTATAGCGGTAGGTGTTATTTTAAAATCCTTTCCCTGCGACGCAAGGCGATAAATAGCTTTTAAATAGTTTTCTTCCGAAAGCGTGTACATCAGTGGTTACTTTGATAAAATACAAACATAAGCAAAAGCAGGACGCCTGTTACCGGCTAAACGTTACTATTTGATTGTAAATACCTGTTAAAAACAAACAGGCCTCCTTTTCGGGAAGCCTGTCTTTATTATATGATTATATATTAGTGGTGTCCGTGACCTCCGCCGTGACCTTCACCATGGCCGTGTTCGCCACCACCGTGGCCGCCACCATGACCGTGATCGCCGCGGTCACCACCTCCATGCCAGCCTCCCCTGTTTGGGTTGCCACCGTGCCAGCCGTTATCGCCACGCCATCCACGATCTCCTCCGCGCCAGTGATTGGCGTATCTTACATCGCGGCTGTTGCGGATAATAACCTGGTCATGACGACCGCGATAGCCGGCATAATGATCCCTGTAATAAGTATTGCGGATCCATGGATTGCGTTCGTTAACCACCACTTTATAGCCGTTATAAACGTTGTAATTGCGGTATCTTACAGGTAAGTATCTGTGGTGTACCCATACGTTGTTTTCAAAATAAACGTAATTGTGAGTTGGTACATCGTAATAAGCATCGATATCTGGCATGTAGTAATAATCAACGTGATCGTAACCTACCGGACCCCAATCTGGCTGACTGCCTATATTAATACCTAAACCAATACTAACCTGTGCCGAAGCCATCTTCGCAGTGAAGCAGCTTAATAATATAGCAGCCGATAAAATAATCTTTTTCATGACGTGTGTAATAAGTTATGTAGGTATGACTATGGTTAAAGCCCATGGTTTAACTTGTTTCAATACCTGTTGCGCTATTTATTCAAAATAAATGCCACTATCATTACTGTCTTAGTGTAATGAACTGAATTTAGGTAGGTATAATTTAGTTACTACAGGTTGTTGTTGTATTAATTAAATGAAGGGCGCTGGTAATTAAAAAACCTGTATTTTATGATCGGTAATTAGAAATAAAAGATTGGATAAATCATTGGCCGTTCCCATGCGACAAGAAAATAGCTTTTGTAGATTGTATTTAAAAACATACAATAATAACAGCACAAAAAAGCCACCCCTGAAGAGAGGTGGCTCTAATATTAATGGTAAACTAATTATTGCTTAGGCGCAGCTGGCTGATCTGCCGGTGCTTTGCCAATCAGGTCCATGAACTGATCAAGTTTTGGTGTAATAATAATCTGTGTACGCCTGTTTTGAGCTTTACCACTTGGGGTTGAATTATCGGCAATCGGGTTGTATTCACCACGGCCGCCGGCAGTTAAACGTTTAGGATCAACCTGGTAGGTAGTTTGCAATGCCTGCACTACAGATGAGGCACGTAAAGCACTTAAATCCCAGTTATTACGGATGTTTTTCTGTGAGATAGGTACGTTATCAGTGTTACCTTCAATCAGCACATCATAAGTGCTGTAGTCCATGATAATTTTGGCTATTTTGCTTAAAGTAGCACCTGCTTTGTCAGATACTTCATAGCTGCCAGATTTGTACAGCATATTATCAGACAGAGAGATGTAAACAACACCTTTTAACACTTTAACATCAACATCCTGAGTTTCCTGAGGAGTTAATGAACGGGTAAGGTTGTTGGTTAACACCATATTAAGTGAGTCGCTTTTGTTTTTAGCATTAACTAACTGCTGAATGTAGCGGTTTGAGCTATTGATCTCGTCAACCAGTTTTGAGATGTTAACATTGCCCTGGCTGCTTGAGTTTAAACATTTGTTCAAGGCGTCCTGCAAAGCGGTTACGTTTGCTTTTTGCTGATCAATTTGCTCTTCAAGGCTTTTGTTGCGGCTGCGCGCCACGGCAAGTGCCTGTTCGCTGGTTTGATATTTAATGCTTAGGTCTTTGGTGCTGTTTTGCAATTGAGTGTAATTAGCATCCAGTTCTTTGTACTTTTTGCTGCTTACACAGCTTTGGCCTAATACTGCTACTACAAGCAGCGCCAAAATGGATATTCGATATTTCATAAGTGTAATTTGATTTAAATCGTTTAACAATAAATCGGTTAACTAAGTAACGAATATAATGTTTGTTTATAGCTAAACCTAAGTAAACAAACTATAAAAGTTAACCTAAATGTGACATATGTGGGCAAGTTTTGTGCCGAAGGATGGCAATGCCCTTCATAGCGAAACAGCAGGGATTTTAAGCAAAAAAGGACTGTCCTTTTGGGGGGACAGTCCTTCATAAAAACAATCAAAATTATAACAAAATAAAAACTTAGTCGCGGTGGCCACGGCCGTGATCATGATCATCGTGACCATGGCCGCGGTTATCGTGTTTCACTACATCAACCCTGCGTACGGTTTTACGTTCAACGTAATGATTGCGGTATTTTTCGTCATGGCTATCGCGAATTACTACCTGATCGTGACGGCCGCGGTATGAGGCATATTTACGTTTGTAAACATCGTTTCTAACCCAAGGGTTACGTTCATTAACCACTACCTTATAACTGTGGTAAACGTCATAGTTTCCAAAGCGTGGAGGCAACATTGCGCCATGTACCCAGGCATTGTTATCAAAATAAACATATTGATGGGCGTTGATATCGTAGTAAGAATCAATATCCGGCAGGTAGTAGTAATCTACATGATCATAACCTACAGGGCCCCATTCGGGCTGACTACCAATATTAATGCTTAAGCTTATTTGAGCGCTGGCTATTTTTACAGTTAAACTGCTTACTAAAATGGCAGCTGTTAAAATTATCTTTTTCATGTTGTGTTATCGTTTGTTTGCAAGTATGACAATAACAAATCATAAAAGTTTAGCCCGTTACATGTTGTAACGGGTAACTAATTGGTTACAATGTTGAATGAAATGTTAAACTGATTGATATTCAGTTTATTCGTCGTCGCTATCTTTATCCGGGGCTTTTTTACCTGCCATGGCCAATACCGGTTTGCCTATAACTTTATAGCTGCCTTCGCCTTTAAGGATGGATGCCAGCTGGGCTTTATCCTGCATGGTTTTTACGGCCTGGGCAAGTTCCTTGTCGTATTTAAAGTTGGTTTCGTAGCGGCCTTTTTCATAATAATAGCGGGATGCTATCTCGTTTTCAAGTACCTGCTTTATCTCGTCTTTATGCTGGATAAGATCGTTCTTTTTGCTGGCCATCAGTTTGGTTTTCAAGCCTTCGTATTCGCCCTGGATATCATTAAACTGTTTATCCTTGGTTGCTTCGGTTTTTAAACGATCCAACAGTTTTTCAGACGCGGTGGTGTAGTTGTAGTTTTTATCGGCCAGGTATTTTATAAAATCATTGTATTCTCCGTCTGATAGAGAGAATGAGCGGGCGTCATTGATTTTAGAGTGTTTGTCCCGGTAAACTGTAGCGTAATCAAATATCAGCAGCTTGCCCACCAACGCCTGGGTAACGTTGGCAAATTTTTCCTGTTTAATAAAAATATCAGGATAGATACCGCTACCATCGTATACAGAGCGGCCATTTTTTGTTTTAAACTCGTGTATAAGCGAATCGGCTACTTTCACTACACTGCCATCATCCTTGCGGTGGGTATAATCCAGCTCCTGGATACAACGGCCCGATGGTACATAATATTTAGCAATGGTGATTTTTACCAGGCTGTTGTATGGTAGGTTGAATGTTTGCTGCACCAGTCCCTTGCCATAGCTGCGTTGCCCGATAATTACCGCGCGGTCAAGGTCTTGCAGCGAGCCGGCAACAATTTCACTTGCCGATGCCGAATGGCTGTTAACCAATACCACCAATGGTAAATTAGGCTCAAGCGGAGCACTGATGGTACTGTAGGTAAAATTCTTTTCTTTTATTTTTCCCTTTTGCGATACGATCTCTACATCCTTCTGCACAAAAAGGTTCACGATCTTAACAGCTTCCTGTAAAATACCTCCGCCATTTGAGCGAAGATCGAGGATGATGCCGTTCGGGTTTTTCTTTTTTAGTTCGGTAAGCGCGGTGGTAACTTCTGCAGCCGAGTTTTCGAGGAATTTATCGAGCTTGATATAGCCCATATTGCCCTCAACCATTCCATAGTAGGATACATTGGGCTGTTTAATCTCATCGCGGACAAGGTTTTTCTCAAAAGGCTGAGGGGTATTATCGCGCTTGATAAACAGTTTGATAGCTGCGCCTTTAGAACCTTTAAGTAATTGGCTCACCTGGTCGTTATCTTTACCATTCAGGTCAACGTCATTGATTTTTAGGAGCTGATCGCCAGGGTGTACATCGCCTTTTTGGGCGGGGAAGCCAGCAAAAACTTCGGATACAAATACTTTACCGTTACGAACAAAGATGCTGGCACCAATACCGCCGTATTGGGTGCTTACGTAGTGAAGCTTATAATCTTCAATTTCCGATTCGGGTACAAACTCGGTATAAGGGTCAAGGCCATCGAGCATGGCGTCAACGCCGGTTTTTACCAGTTTGGCCGAATTGATATCATCGACATAGTTAACATTAACCTCTTTATAAACCGAGGCAAAAACATCAAGGTTCTTCGAGATCTGAAACAGGTCGTCATTAAAACCCACTATGCCCGCGGCCAACAATGCAATACCTGCAAATAAGCCTGCTTTTTTGTATCCTTTTTTGAACACTAAACCCTGTTTCATCATTTATCCTCGAAAAAATAAAAATACAAAAAAGCTATCCAGTTTGTATAACCGTAGTGTCTATTTTACAGTCGGTTGGTATCAATATTAACCAGGGCCTTTTTTAACGTGAAAACCACATACTTACGATCCCGGTTTACAAGGTCCATCAGTTTGGTAATCAGGCTTTCTTCCTGCCCTTCGCTGTATTTCAACTGCTCGTCTGTAAGGTGGTTGTATTTACGTTGAATTTTAATTTTTACGCGTTCCCAGTCTTTGTTTGTAATACTGATTTCAGCCATGTTTAATTTATTTTCAGCAAAAATATAAAAAATACCAAGTTGCTACTGTTTAAATGTTTGGCTCGTGTATTGATATTGCCTATTACGGCCTTAATATAGGCCGGGTTATAAACCAAACTAAATTAATAACGTAGAGCTGTATACAATTTTAAGGATTACGTGCGTTACGGCTTTACATTTAACAACGAAAAACATGAAAAAGTATCTATTAAGTGTGGCATTACTGATTGCAGTAAGCATCAGTGCCAAAGCACAGTTTTCTTTAGGAGTGAAAGGTGGCGTCAATTTTTCAAAGATCGGCTCCGATAATTTCAGCGACAAAAACCTCACCGGTTACCAGGCCGGTTTATTTGCCCGTGTAGGTAACAGCGTTTATCTGCAACCGGAGCTTTACCTGAGCGGTACAGGTGGTAAATTTGAATCGAACGATAACAATACAGCTTTTAGTGGTAAAGTAAGGTTCACTAACTTGAACGTGCCGTTGTTGATAGGTAAATCATTTGGTGAAAAAGATTTGAATTTCCGTATCATGGCCGGCCCTATCTATACTTACGAGCTTGATCATAGTACCAGTCTGGGCAATAACATCAGCAATGCCGCAACCGATTTTAATAAAAGTAACCTCGGTTTTCAGGCCGGCGCCGGTGTTGATATTGGTTCCATTACTGCAGACCTGCGCTATGAAGGTGGCTTAACTAAAGTAAGCGACAGCTTTGCCAAACGCCAAAACCTTTGGGCGTTAAGCGTGGGCTTTAAGATTTTCTAAGCTTGAAGTTCGTGGAGACACGAACTTGGGGTAAGTAAAACGACCCGGCAGGTTAACCTGCCGGGTCGTTTTTATGATTGTTTAATTATGTCATTGCGAGCGATAGCGTGGCAATCGCACAGCAGCAGAGCCGCTCTGTATAGCATGCGATTGCTTCGTTCCTCGCAATGACATTTTACCTACTTCGCGCTAAATACTACCGAAGTTACCCCGGCTGTCATAGCGGCTTTACTTGCCGGTTTATATACAAAGAACAGTTTGTGCATTTTGCCATCTGTTACCGGTGTAAGTACTATATGAACAGCGCCGCCTTTGGCATCTTTGGCTGGCACCGGCATGCTGCCTTTACCTGCAAGTGCGCCTGTTTCTGAATCAAGCCTCAACTCAAAATTAAGCGGAGCAGTTGGTGGCGCCTGCCAGAAGTTGGTTAAGTTAACAGAACGTACGCCAGTTAAGTCGATATTCTCCAGTTCAAACCAGCCATCAGTACCGGGGTAGATCATCAGGTTCATACCATTGTATTTAAAGGCGGTAAATCCGTTGAATTTCTCGGTGCCTTTAAACTGATAGGTGCTGCTGTTTAATGATACAATGCTGCTTCCGGTTAGTTTTTTGATGTCGTTGCCACCATTATCGGTGTATTTGGCCGATAATACCAGCGCTGCCGACTGTTGTTTTTCTGGCGGAGCAGGCATGATAGTACCAGATGCCGCTAACGATGGCTTTTGATCGCTGTTATCAAGCGAAAGCACCCAGTTAATGATCTGGTCAACATCACCCTGTTTAATGTTTGGATGTGCCGACATCGCGGTTTCGCCCCAGACGCCCGCACCACCTTTTATTACCTTTTGGGTAAGCTTGGCCATTGCATTAGGATCTTTTTTGTATTTGGCTGCAACCTGTACAAATGATGGGCCTATTGATTTGCCATCTTCCTTGTGACAGCTTTTGCAATCCATGGTAAGCATGAGTGTTTTACCACGGTTTTCAGGCTCACCCTGCTCGTGTTGTGCTGCAGACTGGGCTTTGTCAAATCCTTCTATATAATCCAACCCTACGTAAATGCGTTTCGGATCAACTGCCTTGGTATCCGGTCCGTCGGTTACATTAACCGCGTATTTGAACGGAACGCCTGGCAGGTAGAATGATTTGTTACCACCGCTGATATTGATGCTAACGGTTGGTTGCTCGTTACCTGCGTAAACGCTAACCGGTGCGCTCTTGCTCGATGCACCTTTATCGTCTTTTGCTTCAACAGTAATTTTGTAATCGCCAACTGTTGTGTAAGTATAACTGAGCGACGGTGTGGTTGTTTCCTTGGTTACGCCATTACCCAGGTTCCAGGTATAAGATACGTTGTCTTTTTCCGGGTCGGTAGCGTTAACAGCAAGCTTAACGGTAAACGGTAACACGCCGGATGTTTTATCAGCTTTGAACGATGAAATTTCAGGCGGGCGGTTTCCTCCAATATAATCTATGCGGAATAAACCGGCATCAGGGTTATGCGAGAACCATCCGCTGCCGTACTCTAAGCCGTAAAGCCTGCCATCCGGGCCAACTTCCATATCAATCATGGAGTTTACTTTCAGTTTAGGGAAGAAGGGCTCCATTTTGTCAAAGTCGCCTTCTGGAGTAAGGCTAACGGCTTTTATCCAGCCGCGCATCCAGTCGTATGCTAAGAATTTGCCGTTATAGTAATCAGGCAGGCGGGTTTCTTCCGGGAACATGTCGGTATAATAAACCGGACCGGCCATAGCGTTACGACCGCCTGTACCAACCTGCGGGAAATCGGCAGATGGGCCATAAGGGTACCAGATAAACGCCGGTTGAGCCGGTGGCAGATCGGTTAAGCCGGTATTATTGCGCGAATTATTAACCGGGTGCTTAGGATCAAACGCCGGGCCTGATTTACCTGTGGCATAATCATAAAGATGGTACGGCTTGTTATCGCCCACAAAATATGGCCAGCCAAAGTTACCTGCTTTTTTAGCCTGGTTAACTTCATCATAACCCATTGGACCGCGGTTGTCCAGGCTGTCATTATGGGCATCCGGGCCAACTTCGCCCCAATACAGGTAACCATTTTTTTGATCTACCGAAATACGGTACGGGTTCCTGTCGCCCATTACATAAATTTCGGGGCGGGTTTTTGGTGTACCTTTCGGGAACAAGTTGCCCTCAGGGATTTCATATGTACCGTCGTCTTTAAGGTTGATACGCATAATCTTACCACGCAGGTCATTGGTATTACCGGCCGAACGGCGCGCGTCAAATTGTAAATGGCCTGGTCGGTCATCAAGCGGAGCATAACCACTGCTTACGTACTTTTGACCTTTTTCATCAAACGGTGTTGAGTTATCACCGGCCGAGAAGAACAGGGTTTTATCCGGTCCCGGGCCGAAGGCAATTGAACCACCGGTATGGCAGCAGATATCACGCTGGGCTTTCACCTCTAAAATAACTTTCTCGGTTTTTTTATCCAGTGTATCATTTTTAAAGGTAAACCTCGAAAGGCGGTTAACTGAGCTATCGGCAGGACTATAGTAAATATAGATCCAGTTGTTTTTTTCAAACTGCGGGTCTTTGGCGAGGCCAAGCATCCCTTCTTCTGCATTCACGTTTGGTACGTGGGCTTTCCAGTACACATCAAAAAAGCCAACCTGTTTTACCTTTTGGGTGTCATGTTTGTATAACATGATCTCGCCACGGCGCTGGATCACCATGATATCCAGGTTGGGCAATATGGTCATTTCGGTAGGCTCAAAAAACTCGCCTGTTGAAAGCTGGGTTTTCTTAAAGCGGTCTTCATCCGGAGGCAGCTGGGTTTTAGCCTTGCTGTAATTCAGTTCTTTGTTTTCGCCTATGGCGTATTTAATACCGGCAAGCAGCATTTTCAGGTAACCGGTTTCTTTATAAGTTTCGTCGGTATGGCCCATAGCGGTATAAAATGCGCGACCGCCGTCAAAGTCATGATACCAGGTAGCCGGGTGCAGCCCCATACGTTTACCGCCTTTGTAGGTGCTTTCGTCAAGCGTTATCAACACATGTACATCGCTGGCCAATGGCTTGCGGAAACTGTAAAACTCGTCGGTACGTTTCCAAACTTTAGGCAGGTCTTTAGTCGCGTCGTTATTGGCATCAACTATATTATAAGTACCTGGTTGTACATTGGGGTTTTTATCATGAATGCCGGGATGGTCATAAAACCAGGCGCCAACCAGGCGGCCGTACCAGCCCCAATCATATTCGGTATCCGCTGCAGCGTGGATGCCTACAAAACCGCCTCCAGCTTGTATATAACGCTCAAAAGCTGCTTCCTGCCTGTAATCAAGCACGTCGGCGGTGGTACTTAAAAAAATAACAGTAGAGTATTTTTTTAAGGTATCTTCATTAAACATGGCCGAGTTTTTTGTGGTATCCACATCAAAACCATTCTCTTCTCCGAGTTTTTTGATAGCTACAATGCCTGCATCAATAGATGCATGATGGAAGCCCATGGTTTTTGAAAAGATAAGTACCCGCGGTTTATTGGGGCGTGTTTTGTTACAGGATAAGTAAATGCAGCTAATTGCCACAAGAACCATCAGGACGATTTTTTTCATATCGACTTATTGTGGGTTTTGGGTTAATTGGTTTTAATGTTATTGAATTCAGGGTTTCAGCCGCAATCTACTCAATCGATTGCAATAAATTGCTGCTAACCAAATTTATAACTAAATATTTACGAAACAAGATGCAATGTGTAAAAATGACACAATATTTTTTGCTGTGATTTTGACGGTTTTTTGAGAATGGGTACAGGAAAGATTATTTCCTCTTCCTGTTTTCGAGCATATCGGCAATACTGATTCCGTAGCAATCTGTGATAAGTGTCGAAATTATATCGATTGGAACTTCTGATGCGTTGGTGAAATTGATGCAGCCTTTTTGGAATTTGGCCACAGGTAATAGCTTGGCGTATTTGGCGTGCAGTGCCGGGTTCATATAAATAGGCATACAATGTAGGGACATGTAATTTTTAACAGCCGCAAGTCCGTATTTCATAATGCCTCTTTCTTTATAAAGGATCATCTGCTTGCCCATCATGCTTTCAATCATGGCTGAAACTGTATGATCATTAGCAATAACGGTATTGTGTATATCTGTTAAGAAAGCTTGCCTTTCGTCGAATTGTTCAAGAATATACTCGGATGGTGTCATGAGATTTGGCTTGGTATACTAAGCTACAATATTTTTTGCCTGAAACACAACTGCAGAAAACCTATAAAAACAGCAAAGCCCCTGATGGGCAGGGGCCTTTACTAACCAATTATAAACCTAAATTATGAGAAGAGCTGTAGGAGAAGGAGTCGAACCTTCACGGAGTGGTTATTTTTATTGCTAAAAGTTTCCCAATTTCTCCGCCACCGCGACAAGGAGGTGTGTCTGCCAAAAATTTCACCATCCTACAGTATTGTAAGTTTCAAGTCTGAAGTCTTCGGTTCTAAGTCTTTTTTTTAACTTATCACTTTAAGCTTCGTATCTTAAACTTGCTGTTGGGGAAGGATTCGAACCTTCACAGAGTGGTTAGCCCTTACGGGTTTCCCAAGTTCTCCGCCACCGGGACAAGGAGGTGTGTCTGCCAAAAATTTCACCACCCAACATTGTTTTTTCTTTTAAAGAACATTAAGCATTTCCCTTTTGCTTGATACAAATTTAATAGGACTATCCATTTCTTGCAAATATTTCAACAAAAATATTTTATTTTTAATCGAATTTTAATTAAACTTGTATTTCAATATAGATATTCAAATTTATGTCCCACAGAAAAGCTCAAAATTTAGAAATTGATAATCTTGACATCCAGATTTTATCAATATTAATGAAGAATGCTACTACTCCGTACACCGAGATAGCAAAAGAGTTGATTGTTTCTGGCGGAACCATACACGTGCGGATGAAAAAGTTAGAGGAGATGGGTGTAATAAAAGGGGCCAGCCTTGAGGTAGATCCACAAAAATTAGGATACGATATCACAGCGTTCCTGGGCATCTACCTTGAAAAAGGATCACAGTATAATGAAGCGGTAAAGCAGTTAAAAACAATTAAAGAGATTGTTGAGCTGCATTACACCACCGGCGAGTGGAGCATTTTTGCTAAAATAGTATGCCATGATACCACTCACCTGCGCGAAGTTTTGAACGAGCAGATTCAGGGTGTAAGAGGTATACAACGTACCGAAACCTTCATCTCGCTTGAAGAAAGTATCAGGAGGCAGATAACGCTGGAATAAATTTTTACTCAAATTATTGAAACGCCCGTAGCCTGGTTTTTACCGGGCTATGGGCGTTTGTTTTTTATGAAAATGTCAAAAAAGGGATTGTAAAACAGTCCGCCAAACATAATCCCCGATTTATTGTCGATATTTATACTATGCTAAAAGCGCTGTACATCAATATCGCATTACTCATTTTTGTGACAGGTAATGTACTTGCCCAGCAACCAACGTTTAAAGGCGGAGCACAGGCACTTGATGATTTCCTGAAAGCAAAGATCATTTATCCGGAATACTCCCGGCAAAACTGTATTTCGGGTACTATCCATGTTTCGTTTAAAGTTGATAAAGATGGTACTGTACGTGACGCTAAAGTACAGGATGGCCCGGGTATCGACCTTGATGATGAAGCTTTAAGGGTTATTAAACTCAGCTCCGGGCAATGGGTTATCCCGGCAGGGTATAATTTGGCAACCAATATTATTCAGCCCATTCGTTTTGATCCTGATGCCGCACGCTGCGGACCAGCCAACATCCGCGATATGCAAAGTGCCATTGCCAGCTACAAAGCACAACAGGAACTGGAAAACGCCGTAACCAATTATTATATCAATAAGTACAAAGGCAAAGCCGATACCACTAAAGAGGCAATCATTATCAACCTTAAAAAACAGCTTGGCTATGACGATGATTTTATAACCGACGTGCTAAGCCAAGCCAACGAAAAATTTAAACAAGGCGATAAAGAAGGCGCTTGCCGCGACTGGAACTTTATCCGCAATATAGGCAGCGATAAGGCTGATAATTTTATTAAAAAGTATTGTGCCCCTAACCCCTAAAGGGGAATGATTTTGCATCGTCTTTGCGTTACAAACGCAAGCCTATTTTAAGCACTCATTATAAATGAGCGCAAGAAGATTTTTTGAGCGTAGAAAATTATGTCATTGCGAGGAGGAACGACGAAGCAATCGCATGCTATACAGGGCCGCTTTGCTTCCGTGCGATTGCTTCGTGCCTCGCAATGACATATTTTAAATTGCACTCGTTTGCAATGGGCATGATTTTAAACAAGGTTTTTATTGCCCCAATACAAATGAGATCTTACACCTCCATCCCATAAATTTCCTACCTTGCCACGGTTATGAAAACCGAACCTGAACTTCGCAAAAAAATAAAAACCTGGGTTGTAGTATTTATTATAGGCCTGGTGTTAAGTGGCGTAACCGCCTTTCCTATCGAAACCGAATTAGCCTGGCTGGCAAATCACGCGTCCGCATTTCCTGGATTTTTACAGGATTGGATAACCAAAGTATATCTCGCTGTAAAAGTCACCAATCAAAACTATCCTTACCTGGCCTATGGTACCGACTGGCTGGCTTTTGGCCATCTGGTAATCGCGATGGTATTTGTTGGTCCGCTGAAAGATCCGGTTAAAAATATCTGGATCATACAGTTTGGCATGATAGCCTGCGTTATGGTATTTCCGCTGGCCTTTATTGCCGGGCCTATCCGCGGTATTCCTGTTTACTGGCGGTTTATTGATTGCTGTTTTGGTATTTTCGGGATTATGCCTTTATATATTGTGTATAAGGATATCAAAAAACTGGAAGCTTTAGCACGATAGGATTAAACCTTAAAAGCTGATTGCAACAATAGTGTTGCAAAACAAATTCGCATTTTTTATCATTTTTGCATAGTATAAGTTAAAGGGTTGAAAAAGAGCAAGCTTGCATATTTAAAAGCGGCGCTGATTTTATCGGTAACGGCTGTTTATTTGCTTATCTCTTGCTCTCATATCTTTTTTGTACCGCGTTTAACACATTCGGCTACTAAACTGCCTCCCGGCTATAACTCTATATTTAAGCGTAAAACCGAGAACTTACGTAGCAGCCTGTCAGAAAGAAACTCTATCCAGAGGCCTGACAGATATACTTTTGAAGAAAAAAAATCAGCTGCCGACTGGCTTACAGCGGTTATAGGGTCTTTCACCCTGCTGTTTTTTGTATTGCAGTTATGGAAGCTAAGCCCTAAACCCTATGTAAGGTCGCTTAGGTTGCTGATAGACCGCCAATACGTTTACCTTTCTCTTTGTAATTTCCGGATCTGATGTAATTAAGCGGTGGACATCTCATCCACAGCTACATCCTGCTTATTCATTTTTTTAATTCATTCATTCCATCATTTACCGGTATCAGCCTGTAATGGGTTTGCTGGTTATTTATAATTAGCCTCTTATACCCGTAAATGTTGGTAAGCATTTTTCGGAATTTATATATGTTAATTTCAAAGAAAAGCTGCTGCCTATTGCTGGGCTTGTTTATAACCGCATGCAGTTATGCCCAGCAGCAGCAAAATAGTACTCCGGTTAGCTTAAAAACGTTGCTCAACAGCGTAAACCAAAACGCGCCAACGTTGCTAACCGATTCGGCGGCGATAGCCATAAAAAGAGCTATGGCTACCGAAACCCGCAACAACTGGCTGCCCAACCTTAAATTAAATTACCAGGCCGATTATGGCACAAACAACAACGTGGCTGGTCCGTATTTTGGCTTTGGTATTATCCCTTCAAACTCGCGAGGCGTACGCACAGAAAGTAATACCACCACGGTATCGGCCAATGTAGGTGTTGCCGCGCTCGATTGGGAGATCTATAACTTTGGCGCTTACGGCGCGCAAAATAAAGTGGCCAACTCCGATATCCAGGTGCAACAAAGCCAGTTTGCCGATTCAAAGTATCAGCTGCAGGCATACACCATTGGTAATTACCTGATGTTGTTAAGATTGGAAAATTTTCTTTCTATCCAGGCCCGCAATATCAGGCGAAACCAGGAAATCCGGCGTTCAGTGCAATCGCTTGCCAAAAGCGGTGTGCGTGCCGGTGTTGATACCAGTATAGCAGAAGCCGAACTGTCAAAAGCCCGGTTAAACTATATCGAGCTCAATAACCAGGTAAAGCAGGTTCAACTACAGCTATCGGCTATCAGCGGCTTACCCTATCAAACCATTGTACCAGATACTACTTTTGAACAGAGCCTCATCGGTACAGAAAATAGCCTGCAGCCCTCAGACGTTGATACAGCCAATCATCCCCTCATCAACTACTATAAATCTGTATACCAAAACAGTCTGCAGCGCGAGGAGCTTGTTAAGAAAAGCTATAACCCTAAAATAATGCTTGAAGGCGCTGTTTGGGGCCGTGGTTCAAGCGTTGACGCTAACGACCATTTTAACAGCCTGAGCAGCGGCTGGGGTTTCGACAGGAACAATTACCTGGTAGGTATAGGCGTTTCCTATAACCTGTTTGATATCCGCCGCCGTCAGTTAAAATTGCGCACGCAACGCGCCAATACCGATTATACCCGGAAAAAGCTGGAAGAACAAAAGCAATTGCTGGCGGTGAGTGCCAACCAATCGAATGTTGAGCTACAGACCGCACATGAACGATTGCTGGAGATCCCCCATCAGCTTAAAGCCGCGACAGATGGTTATCGTCAGAAACTATCGTTGTATAAAAACGGCTTAACCGATATTATCGAACTCAATGCCGCGCTAAACATCCTTTACCGCGCCGAAACAGATTACGTACAGGCTAAATATGCTTACTCGAACGCGCTGTTCCAGAAAGCCATTACCGAAAACCAGGTAAGTTCTGTATTAAACCTTTTAAAATAATTTAGCTATGTCAATGGTCACATCCGCACTTAAAAGGCCTATCACAACAGTGGTGGTTACCTTGAGCCTGCTCATTTTCGCGGTGCTTAGTGCTATCAATATACCAATAGATATTTTCCCGAAATTAAACCTGCCCACCATTTATGTAATTGAATCATACGGGGGGATGTCGCCCCAGCAAATGGAGGGCTTCTTTTCTACCCGTTTGCAGGATCAGTTCCTGTACGTAAACGGTATCAAGAGCATCACCAGTAAAAACATCCAGGGCTTAACTATGGTGAAGCTAAGCTTTTACGAAAGCACCGATATGGCCGAAGCACAGGCCCAGGTAGCCTTGCAGGTAAGTCGTGTAATGAGCTTTTTCCCTCCGGGAGCATTGCCCCCGCAGGTGGTAAGGTTTGATGCCTCGTCGCTACCTGTAGGTCAGTTGGTGCTATCGGCCCCAAATCGTAGTCTGAAGGATATTTACGATATGGCGGCCACCAAAGTAAGGCCGATGTTTGCAACAGTTCCGGGATTGTCTGCCCCGCCGCCGTTTGGTTCAAATGCCAGGTCAATCACTTTAAATGTTGACCCTAACAAACTCAGAAGTTATGGCCTTACCCCCGATGAGGTGGTGAGCGCGTTAGCTAAGTTTAACGTGATGTCGCCTTCGGGTAACCTGAGGTTAGGCAACACCATGTTTGTAACTACGGTTAACACGCTGATTAACCAAACCGATGAGTTTGGCAACATACCTGTAGTAACCAAAAACGGCGTGCCCATTTTAGTAAAAGACGTTGCCCGTGTTGCCGATGCTACCGACGTTACGGTTGACTATGCCCTGATCAATGGCAAGCGCTCCGTTTATTTGCCGGTGGTAAAAACCGCCGATGCCAGTACCTGGAGCGTGGTGCAGGCCTTGAAAAAGAAGATCCCGGAAATTCAGGGCCTTTTGCCTGACGACGTTAAGATCTCGTACGAGTTTGATCAATCTATTTTCGTAATAAACGCAGTAAAAAGCTTGTTAACCGAGGGCGGCTTAGGTGCTTTGCTTACCGGCCTGATGGTGTTACTGTTTTTGCGCGACTGGCGAAGCAGCTTGATTGTGGTGATCACCATCCCGGTATCTATCTTATTAGGCGTACTGTTGCTTGGCTTATTCGGTCAAACTATCAATATCATGACCCTGAGCGGACTGGCGCTTGCTATCGGTATCCTGGTAGATCAGGCTACGGTGACCATTGAGAATATTCACCAGCACCTGGAGATGGGCAAAAGCAAGGCGCAGGCAATTTTTGATGCCTGCCAAGAAATTTCGTTTCCGCTGCTACTCATCCTGCTTTGTATCCTGGCGGTGTTTGCACCATCATTTATGATGAACGGAGTGCCTAAGGCCATGTTCCTGCCACTGTCGTTATCCATCGGTTTAACCATGATTGTATCATACATCATAGCGCAAACGTTGGTGCCCATCATGTCCAACTGGCTCATTAAGGCCGAAACTTATCAGCATTATGAGCATGGCAAATTACACGCCCATGCGGGTGAAGCTATGGACAGACCCGAAGAAGGCCAGGTAAACCATCACCTGCGGCAGGAAGAACAACATCCCGAAAAGAATGACCTGTTTGAGCAGGTAAAAATGCGGTTCATGAACATCCTCAAAAAATGGATGCCCAATAAACGCATCATTGTACCTGTTTACCTTGTTGTGGTGCTGGCACTTGCCGGTATTTGCTTTGTTACCATTGGTAAGGATATGATGCCGAAACTTAACAACGGGCAGTTCCAGATCAGGATTAAAGAGCCGGATGGCACCAGGCTTGAACGTACCGAAGATGGGTTGAAACAGGTGCTACAGATCATCGATAGCACAGTAAACCATCATGTGGCTATTACATCCGGCTACGTGGGGATTGTGCCCAGCAGCTACGGAACCAGTAATCTTTACGTGTTTAACACCGGTACGCATGAAGCTGTATTGCAGGTTAACCTTGATGAAGATTATCACATCAATATGGATGAGCTTAAAGATGCCCTCCGTAAAAATATAGCATCAAGGATCCCCGATCTTCGCGTCACTTTTGAACCTATCGACATGACCGAGAAGATCATGAGCCAGGGCGCTTCTACCCCTATAGAACTAAGGGTGGCTGGTAAAGATATGGCACAGATAGAGGGTTATGCTAATAAAGTGTTAGCCGGACTTAAAAAGATAGATTACCTGCGGGACGTACAGATCACCCAACCTTTAAAATTCCCGGTGGTAGCAATAACCCTTGACAGGCTTAAAGCCGCCCAGCTGGGACTGGATATTAAAGATGTCGCCCGTTCGGTTACGGCCAGTACTTCATCAAGCCGTTTTACAGAAAAGAACCTTTGGCTCGATGATAAATCGGCCTATACTTACCAGGTGCAGGTTCAGATTCCGGAGTATGTGATGAACACCATGGATGAGCTGAAGGAGATCCCGCTGGTAAAGGGGCAAAGTACCCCGGTGCTTGGCGATATCGCCAGTTTCAAGGTTAACTATGTCCCCGGCGAATATGACCGTACCGGTCCGCGGCGCTTTTTAACGGTAAGTGCCAATATTTATAAGAAGGATTTGGGTACAGCTACCGCTGCTGTACAAGAGGTAATTAAATCGGTTGGGGCGCCTCCTAAAGGGTTAATTGCGGAGGTCAAAGGGATGTCGAGCTTGCTGACAGAAACGCTTGACAGCTTACAAAACGGTTTGATGTTTGCCATTTTGGTGATCTTCTTACTGTTGGCTGCCAATTACCAGTCGTTTAAATTATCGCTTACAGTATTATCAACAGTTCCGGCGGTAATATTAGGTTCGTTAACGGCATTGTTGCTTACCGGGTCGACACTTAACTTGCAAAGTTATATGGGTATGATCATGTCTACTGGGGTATCGGTAGCGAACGCCATCCTGATTGTAACCAATGCCGAAACATTAAGGCTCGATTACAAGGACTCAACAAGGGCGGCCATTACCAGTGCCTCTATCAGGTTAAGGCCAATTCTCATGACCAGTTTGGCCATGATGGCCGGTATGATCCCGATGGCATCAGGCATGGGTGAGGCCGGGGAACAAACCGCTCCGTTAGGCCGCGCGGTGATAGGCGGCTTGTTTGCCTCAACTTTGGCCGCGCTGTTTATACTGCCGCAGGTATTTGCCTGGGTTCAGCAAAAAACTACCTATGATTCTCCATCCCTGTTAAAGGATGTAAATGTTAACCAACCGCAACAACTTGAAACTTCCAATAGCTAATATCATGAAACTAAAATATATCATACTGCTAAGCAGTATCAGCCTGATGGCCGCATGCGCAGGCAATCAAAAACCGGTGGATCTTACAGAAAACAAAAAATCCACCCCAAAAGCAACTGAATACGAAACCGGGAAGGTAGCCGAAAAAGCGCTGTCGAGCGAAGCCCGCTTACCCGGCCAACTAAAACCTTATAACGAGGTAAACCTGTTTCCGAAAGTAAACGGGTTTGTGAAAACTGTTTTTGTTGACCGTGGTACGCTGGTAAAAAAAGGACAATTATTGGTCACCTTAGAAGCGCCGGAAATGGAATCGCAACTACAGGCTGCCGACTCAAGGTATATGCAGGCCAAGGAAAATGCCGTTGCCAGCAAGGAAAAATATCAGCGCTTAAAAGAAGCCGCTAAAGAGCCTGGCTCGGTATCGCCGCTTGAACTGGATAATGCCTTGTCAAAAATGAAAGCCGATGACGCCATGGCCCGTTCAGAAAGCTCTATCGTAGCATCTGTGCGTACCATGCAGGATTACCTGAACATTCGTGCCCCATTTGATGGCATGATCATTCAGCGTAACGTATCTCCGGGTGCTTTGGTAGCCCCAGGTAAGGGTACAGACCTGCCTATGCTTATTTTGCAGGATACCCGCAAACTACGTTTGGAGGTTTATATCCCCGAAGATTATGTTGATAAAGTAGACCTGAAACAACAGGTGAAATTTACATTTAACGCCATGCCCGGGCAGGAACAAACCGCTAAGATCAGTCGCTCGGCCAACGCCTTAGGGAGCATGCGTTCTGAAGCTATTGAAATTGACGTTCAAAACCATCAGGGAATATTAAAACCGGGCATGTACGCCGAAGTAAAGATCCCGATGTTGTCGGGTGCAAAATCACTGTTGGTGCCCAATAATGCTATCATTCGCTCTACCGAACGGGAATATGTGGTTGCCGTAAAAAATGGCAAAGCCGTTTTAACCGATATCAAGGAAGGGCTTACAAGGCATGACTCTACCGAGGTATTTGGTAATTTGAAAGCTAATGATACCATCCTTAAGAACGCCAGTGATGAGATTAAGGATGGCGCGGTGGTCGAGTAAAAAGAGTTTTTATTCCCTCCCCTGGGAGGGGTGCGACGGGATTGTGTGTTGGCAGGGAGGGGTTTATACACTTTGCTAATTGCTTTACCGGCAAAACCCCTCCCTACACCCTCCCTGGGGAGGGAATCGCGCAGTCCCAGGCTCATAAACACATTCATTTTCAATAAACAAATAAGGCAGCTTTACGGGCTGCCTTATTTGTTTCACCCTATCAAAATCTCCCGCTCCACATTTACCTGCTTTAAAAAATATTCATCGTGAGATACTACGATTAAGGTACCGCGATAATCGTTAATGGCCGCCGTCAATATTTCGATGTTTTGAATATCGAGGTTGTTAGTGGGCTCATCCAGGATGATCATATCGGGAGCCTGGTTGCCGATGGTTAGCGAGCAAAGCATTAACCGCATCTTTTCGCCGCCGCTTAGGGCGCTACATGGTTTATCCCAATCCTCGCGGGTAAACAGGAACCGGTTGAGGCGGATTTTGATATCATGCTCCTGCAACGCGCCGGAGTTAAATTCCTCGGCTTGCTGGTAAACGCTGAGTTTATTATTGATCAATGAATAATCCTGATCGATATAAATGGCCTTAACTTTTACCCGTTCCATCATGCCGGATTGTGGCTCCAGCTGGCCAAGCAGCATTTTTATGAGCGTAGTTTTGCCCGAGCCGTTTGCTCCCCTGATCACTAATCTTTCGCCACTGGTAATCTGAAAGCTGAGCGGCGGATTCCAGAGCGATTGCCCGTCATGTCCAAAATCGAGATCCCTGGCGGTTACCAACACTTTACCTTTATGAAGAGCGGAATTGTCAAAGTCCATCTTCATTTTATCGATATCGGGCAGGCGGGTACGCAGCTGGCTTAGTTCCTGTGCTATAGTCCCGGTTTTTTCTGCGTGTACACCCTGCATTTTTGATGTGCTTTTTTCAGCACTGTTTTTCAGGGTTTTCATCATGATGGTGGGCACGCCTGCTTTTTCCTGTTTCTTTTTTCCCCGGGCATCCAGTTTTTGCTGCCGCTCCATAGATTCCCGCTCTGTTTCTTTAGCTTTCCGAAGCGCTTTCTCTTTGCTTTTTACATCCTGGTTCAGGGCTTCGCTTTCAATATCTTTTTGTTCGGCATAAAAATCATAGTTGCCACCGTAAACGGTTATACCGCGTTTGCTGAGTTCGCAAACGGTATTGAGTAGATTGAGCAGGGTACGGTCGTGACTAACCACCAGCAGCGTGTTATTTGTTGTTTGGATGTAGTTATAAAGCAACTCACGCGAGGCCGTATCCAGGTGGTTACTTGGTTCATCCAGTAAAACTATTTCGGGGCGATGAATGGCTATCCCTGCCAAAAAAACCTTTGTTTTTTGTCCGCCACTAAGCGCGCCCATTCTCTGCGTCAGATCAATATCGGTAAGCTGCCAATGAATAAACGCTTCGGTGCAGCGTTCTTCAATGGCCCAGTCATCATTGAGGATGGTCATGTTCTCGTCGGTTACATTACCGTCGAGGATCTGTTGCAAGGCATGCAGCTTATCAGCTATTTGCAGTGCTTCGGCAACGGTAAGATCGTTATACTGCCCGAAGATCTGCGGAACAAAGTAAGGTCGCGAATCAGTTTTAACCACGCCGGTGGCTGGTTTTAAATTTCCGGCCAGGATTTTAAGCAGGGTTGATTTTCCGGTGCCGTTGTTGCCTATCAGGGCAATTTTATCATGTTTGTTAACTACGAGATCAATACCGGCAAATAAAAGATCACGGTTAGGGTGTATATAGGTAATATCGTGAAGAATAAGCATAATTTCTTTCTTGAAAAGGTGAATACTTGCAGGGCGTTGGAGTAACGGCGCTGTGTTATTTGTCCTGAAAGAAATTATTTATCACATAGAGGGAGTGGTTGGTTACCGCGGCAAAGGTAGTAAAAAGGTTATTAGATATCAAAATCAGTTGCTTTGATACAAAATCAATTAAATGGCATAGCCAAAAATAAAAATGTCATTTCGATAGAGCAGGGGTGGCTCAAGCGGTGGAGCGAAAGAGAAATCTTCTGCATCAGGCTCTACAATTATGCCTATAAAAGCAGGGCGTAGAAGATTTCTCCTCACCGCAGGCGCACCAATCCTCCTCGGTTCGTCGAAATGACATTTTTTTATGGTAAAATTAAAAAGATGGATATACACGGTAGGTTTAGCAAGGGATTTCTTACTGCTTCGTTACCTTCTCCACCTTAAAATCTTCAAACTTCACATCGAAGCTTTGTTTGCCGGGGGCTGCTGCAACCATCCCTATCATCGCTTTTACATTTGGCGGGAAATAAGCCAGGCGGAGCATATCATACTTTTCACCATCGAACGAGTATTTGATCTCTACAAAATCGCCTTTGCGCAGCAGCTTCAGCCAAACAGATTTGGGGCTGTCATGCCTTGGCACTACCGACCAGTCTGATACTTCGCGGGTAACTACCGCGCTTACGTTTTGAACACCGTCAACATATTCTATCCCGGTTTTAATCCAGTTTTTGTTATCTATCCGCACCATTAGGCCGGCCTGGTGAAACAGCTCTTTGTAGGCACCGGTAATTTTTACGCTCGCCTCAAAATCACCTTCCTGTTCGGTAAAGTAAAAAGGTCCATTATCCCTGATAAAGCCGTAATGTGTTACCCGCCAGTAATCGGTTGCCGGGTCAACGGTCATGTGCAGCGTACTGCCTTCTATTGATGATTTTTGAGGTTTACTGTACCATTGCATATTGTTTAAGTTTTGTGCGAAACCAAATTTGCTGAGCAGGGCAAATAAGGCTAAAAAGGTTAATTTTTTCATGGCGGTAAATTTATAATAATAGAACATGACACCAACGCTTAAATAGTTTTCATTATGCTGACCGTCATAAACCGTTTAACACCCCTATTTCGCCATCAACAGCCTGCATCCGAATATCCCACCGGCTGTTTTACCGGGCAAGGCCTGAAATTTTACAACAATACTTTGCTTACCCGCAAGCAAAGCCGCCGGTATACTATAGTTTACTGAATAAATATCAGCGGTAGCTTTCTTAACCAGTTTTTCAGTAGCTATCTTTTGCCCGTCTATCAGAATCTCAAACTCCCGGCCTTCACCATCCGCGCCAAAATATCGGCATTGAAGCTGCGCATTTGCTGCTCCTTTGGTATCCAGCTCAAAAGAAAACCAGCCACCATCTGTAGCATCGCGCCAATGGGTTCCGTCAATTTCGCCTGTGTTGGTATGTTCGCCTTTAAAGTTATGATCGCGTTCTGGTTGCATTTCGCCTACGCGGATCAGGTCGAGTGTGTTGGCGGCAAGTTCATCTTCGGCTTTGCGTTCGGCATCAAACTGCTGCTTTTTTAATTTCCATTCGTCGTTGTTGAAAAAGTCCCAGTAAACGGCCTGTTTCTGATCATAAACTTTGTAAAGCGGCTCAAGCATTACCTGTTTGCCTTGGTTGCTGGCATAAAATACGGTTGGTTTGTTAGCAACAGGCTTAATCCATTGGTTTAAATCTGGATCGGAGGCCACAAATACCGGGATGTCGCGTTTTTTAATATCCGCATTACCCAGCTGCCCTGCCAAAACCAGCGGCCCGTACAGGAAAGCTTTCATATTGGCGTTATCGGGCATGCTTTCGGTGTAAAGGCTCATAGAATAAACGAGTTTAACTTTATCCACTTTCCGCCACATGCGATTAACGGTGATATAGCTCCCCGGTTTGGCGGTTACTGCAACCGCTTTCTCATTAACAGATAATTGTACGCCATTAACCGCCCATTTAGGATAGCGGATATGCAGCGGCATTTGTTGGTTTCGGGCAGATTGTGTAAGAGTAAAGTTAATGGTTCCGCTTTCGGGATAAGTGGTTTCCATGGTCCACAGCATTCCCTTCTCTTTCCAGTTTAAAGTGGATGGGATAAAGAGGTTAAGATATAAGCCTCCGCTATTGTCTTTATCATAAATATCCATACCATACTTACTGTGATTTTCCATCCCGGTACCGGTGCAGCACCAAAAGGAATCATCGGGTGTACCAAATTGCTTTTGCGTACCTGATGCCAGTGTCAGGTAATACAGCACCATGCCATTTTCGGGGTTTTGCGAAGCCAGGATATGGTTATAAAGTACGCGCTCATAATAATCCATATAGGCAGCTTGTGGGTCAAGCCCAAACAAATGATCGGTAAGCTTCAGCATATTGTAGCTGTTACAGGTTTCGGTAGTGGTAGAGCTCAAATGAACTGATAAATAGTCGGGCTTATCGCTGAAACGTTCATGATCGCTGTTGCCACCGATGACGTAGCTGTAATGATGCACTACAGTATTCCAAAAGAAATTGGCTATGGCATGGTCGGCAGGGTTACCGGTAAGTTCGTACTGGCGGGCGCACCCAATTATTTTAGGGATCTGGGTATTGGCATGAAGGCCTGCCAGATCATCCTGCTGATGTGCCAACGGATCAAGTATCCGTTTATGGTGAAAACGATATGATAGATCAAGATATTTTTTATCGCCGGTAATGGCATAAACGTTGGCCAGCGCTTCATTCATGCCGCCGTGCTCACATTCCAGCATTAATTGAAATTGCGCTTCGGTAAGGTTTTTAAACTTGGTGTCTATCCAGTCGCAAAATTTTATGGCTACTTGTTTAGCTTGCTGATTGCCTGTATATAAATAGGAATCAACCAAACCGGCTAATATTTTATGCTCGGTATACCATGGCACCCAGGCACCGTTAAGATCAAAGCCCGGCGAACGGATATCCCCCGCGGCAATCTCGTCAAAAAGTTTATCTTCTCCGGGTATAGCGCCCACGTAGCCTGTTTTACGTACCCTTTGGCATTCGGCAAGCTCGGTAACTATGTAATCGGTTTTTTGTTTAAACCTTACATCGCCGGTGGCCGCATACATCATGGAGCAAGCTGACAGATAGTGCCCCAGTGAATGACCGGATACGCCCCTCGACTCCCAGCCGCCATAAATTTCGGCTTTGGGTTTTAGTCCGGCATTTTCCCTGAAGCGGTGTAAAAAACGGTCTGGCTCAAGGCTAAGCAGCCATTCACCATCCTTCTCCATGGCATGTTTAAACGGGCCATCGAGCAGCCTTATATCGCTCAAATTAAACTGGCTTACCTGTTTGGGAACTTTATCTTTTACCACATAACCTGTTTGTGCCGATGCCGTGTTGGGCATTAAGCCACATAACATGATTGACATTATAGCCTGATATATTTTTCTCATGGTTTTATTACTTAATCGGTTGCCTGTTTATGAAAATCGCTGGTTTATAATTACACTACATAGTTATTGATATTAGCCTGAAAAATCAATCGAAAATCAATGTTGGATAATATTCAATACTGATTGAATAATTTAAACATATCCCTACCGCATTAAATCCGCTTTTTTTGTCATGCTGATTCTTGGTATCAGTTATGCTAACCAATTATAACCTAATTTATTCCCATGATCCAGACAGAAAAACCGATGCTTAACGGCACTATTAATGTGGATGCGGAGCTCATTAATGATTTCAGGCAGCAGGGGCATGTGCTTATCAAAAACATATTACAGGCCGATGAGGTAGCCCATTACCGCGACGTGATTAACAAGGCTGTAAACCGCTATAATACCGAAACCCGGGCCATGCAAGACAGGGATACTTATGGCAAGGCCTTTTTGCAGATCATGAACCTTTGGGAAGTTGATGATAATGTGAAGGAGTTTACCCTCGCCAAACGCTTTGCTAAAATAGCGGCCGACCTTTTAGGCGTTGATCATGTGCGCATTTATCATGACCAGGCTTTGTTTAAAGAGGCGGGCGGTGGCTTTACACCATGGCACCAGGACCAATACTACTGGCCGCTGGATACCAATAAAACGGTTACCATGTGGATGCCGCTGATGGATATTGATGTTGAGCTGGGCATGCTCACTTTCGCCTCAGGATCGCACCTGGATGGCTTTGCAGAAAATATTCCGATCTCGGATGAATCTGAAACATCGTTGCAAAAACACATCAGGGAGAAGAACTATCCTATTACCCGCGCCGAAACCATGCAGGCCGGCGATGCTACCTGGCATTACGGCTGGACATTGCATAATGCGCCGGGAAACAGCTCGGCAGATACCACCCGCGAAGTGATGACCATTATTTATTATGCAGATGGCGCACACGTAACCGAGCCGCAAAACAAACACCAGGAAAACGACCGGCATCGTTGGCTTGGCGGCTTAAACCCCGGCGACGCAGCCCAATCACACTTAAACCCTTTAGCTTACTGATAAACCTGATCACCGTTTTTAAAATGATAAGAAAGATTTTTTTACTGATAATATTAATCGTTAGTATTTCAAACTGCTTTTCGCAAAGCCAGGATAAACGCTGGCCGGAAGCCCGGATCTGGGACTGGTATAATCAGCAGCCATGGTATTGCGGCTTTAATTATATCCCGGCTTATGCCATCAATTATACCGCCATGTGGGATAAAACAACGTTTAACGAGGTCGCCATTGATAAGGAACTGGCACTGGCCGAAAAATCGGGTATGAACTCGTTAAGGGCCGTGCTGCAATATGCCGTATACGCCGATGATCCTAAATATTTCATAAACACTTTAGATAAATTTATGGCGATATGTGATAAGCATCATATCAAATTTATCCCGGCTTTGTTTGATGATTGTTCATTCGGTATTACCAACGATCCTAAAACAGGAAAACAGCCTGAGCCATTGAAGGGCTGGTACGCCTGGGACTGGTCGCCAAGCCCGGGGCATAGCATGGTAGTTGACTCTGTCACACATCCCAAGCTCAAAAAATATGTAACGGACGTAATCACAAGGTTTAAAAACGACAAACGTATTTTAATGTGGGATTTATATAACGAACCTACAAACGGTGGCTTAGGCACAGCTACTTTCCCGCTGCTTAAAAAAACTATCATTTGGGCAAGGGCGGTAAACCCTTCGCAGCCACTTACTATCGGCATTTTTGATCAAAATCCAAGATTGAACAAGATCATTACTGACAATGTAGACCTGATCACTTTTCATGACTATGGCGATAAGCAACACGTTACTAAAACCATAGAAGAGCTTAAGCAATACAATCGCCCGATGATCAATACCGAGTGGATGAACCGGCCATGGAAATCTACCGTGAGCGAAATTGTACCGGTGTTTTACAAGTATAAGGTAGGATGTAACCTGTGGGGACTGGTTAACGGCAAAACGCAAACTAATTTGCCCTGGGGCCACCGCCCTGGCGATCCGGAGCAAAAACTATGGCAGCATGACCTTTACAGTGGCGACTTTAAACCATACAAAGCCGCGGAAATTGACTCGTTAAAGTTGTTCATCGACAGGTCCAAAAGCGCTGAATATATCAGTGCACATCAACACAAATAGGATAATTTGGTTACTTTGTATATCAAAATTATCCGGCACTGATGATCAAGCCCACTTTAGAAGCTCTAAACAGTCATGACAAAAACACGTTTTTGGCCAGGCTATTTGAGCAGCACGAGTTTGAGTCGCCCTATCATTTTCATCCTGAATATGAGTTAACGGCTATTCTCAAAGGCGAGGGCAATCGGTTTGTAGGCAATAACATGTCGGCCTACCAGCAGGGCGACCTGGTGCTGATTGGCAGCAATGTGCCGCATTGCTGGAAAACGACTTTGCATAACGAGGAGATCAACGCTAAATCGGTAGTGATCCAGTTCAATATTGATTTTTTAGGGGCTAATTTCTTTGAGAACCAATCGGCCTGGAAGGTTGTGCAGTTGCTCAATAAAAGTTTTCACGGCATCCACTTTAGCGGCGAAGCCACGGCGGCAATTATTGATCTGATGTTGGCGCTCGTTAAGGTGGATGATCCGTTTAAAAAACTTATCCTGTTGCTAAATATTCTTGATAGTTTAACCGGTCATGCATCGTACCGGTACTTAAATGCCGAGCCGGTGATTTACAATCCGCAGGGGATAGAGCATCAGCGGTTAAAACTTGTGCAAAGTTTTATCATTGATAATTTCAGGAGTAAGATAAGCCTTGATGAAGTAGCCGAGGTAGGCAGCATGACCAAAAACGCGTTCTGCAAATTTTATAAAAAAACAACCGGAAAAACACTAACCGAAGCCATTACCTACTACCGGCTGCAATATGCCATGCAGCAGTTGATCTCAACAGATAAAAACGCAACGCAAATCAGTTTTGATTCGGGGTTTAGCGATGTGGCATCATTCCATAAAATATTTAAGCTATCTACAGGTAAAAGTCCGCTGGGGTACAGGAAACATCATATAGAGATCATTGGTTGATTGCTGTGAGAGTTGTAAATTGGGCTGTGCAATTCAAAATCTGCAACAATGTTTAAACGTTCCACACCCATATTGGCCTCGCTGGATGAAGCTAAAACAATTGCTTTTTATACCAGCAAATTAGGTTTTACCTTTAGTGATAGTCATAACGGATATTTAATATTTACCCGGGATGGTATTAATGTGCACTTATTCCCTTGCGATGATAAGGAAGCTTGCCGTAATATGGGCTGTTATGTTTATGTGACCGATATTGAGCAGCTTTATGAGGAATATCAGCAATTGGGCCTGATCCATCCAAACGGCCCGTTGCAAATGATGCCCTGGGGTTTGCGGCAATTTGCTGTTGTGGATAACAATGGCAACATCTTTTATTTTGCTGATTATAAAGAATAACAACAAGGACTTTCCATTTTTCGGAGCCATATAAATTTTATGTTAAATTATAGCGCGACGAGCCCCGCTATTTACTAATTGTTAAAATATACTTAACTTAGTATTAAACAACATTGGTAATATATGTCGCAAAGCAAACTGCCGCTCTATGCTATAGTTGAATTATTGATGCGTCTTGCCGGCGTTAACGCCCAAATCGGGAATTATAAGAACCATACCGAACGTGGGGATGATGTTCTGGTTAGAACCACTAACGGCTCCATTCAACTTTCCAGAACTCTTGTTTTATCTCAATTTAATAAGCCTGAGGATATTCAAAAACGCGACCTGGAATCCCTGGCCTCCAGGTTTCGAAGAAGGCTAAGCAAAACAAAGGACTAAGCCAACCAACTTGCGTGTTCTGTAATTGCGGGTGCCAATGTGGCCAAATGCCTGAATTTGCCTATATTTAAATCCTTTGTATCGGCAGAGATACATCATAGGCAATATTTACAGAACTACCTCACTAATGGATAAACTCCGCAAGCATATCGAAGCAATAATCGCGATCAGTGATGAGGAGTTTGAATTTGTAAAACCTTTTTTTACTTATAAAAGAGTAAAGAAGCATCAATACCTTACCCAGGAGGGCGATACCGTTACATTTGAATACCTGATCCTATCGGGCGTTTTCAGGATGTTTTACCTGGATAACGACGGCAAAGAATACATTGTACAATTTGCCGGCGAAAACTGGTGGATGGCAGATTATCAGGCTTATTTTAAAGATAAAAAAGCCACCCTAAATATCGTATGTATGGAAGATGCTGAGGTGCTCTGCCTCACCCTGCACGGCCGTGAAACCCTCTCCGCCGAATCGCACAAAATGGAACACTTTTTCAGGGCAAAGCTTACAAATGGTTATGTAGCGCTGCAACGAAGGATCATATCATTACTTTCCAGCTCGCCGCAGCAACGGTATGAGGAATTCGGTTTGCTTTATCCACACCTGATGCAAAAGATCCCTAAAAAATACATAGCCGAATACCTTGGCGTTAGCCGCGAAACTTTGAGCAGGCTGTATTCCAATAGTAAAGTTTAATAGCATTTGGTATGATTCGGTTTGGTCTTTAATTGTCTATAAGGCAAGTTGTTGAGTTGTTTCTTTAAGAGTGGGTCTTTCAAAAGTGTGATCCGGATCACACTTTTTCTGTGACTTGCTTCCTTGTATCGGGGCTCCCCGATTTTGGACATTTGTTATGTAAATCAAACAACAAAACAAACATCCATTATTAACAACTTAAAGTTTAAAGCCATGAAAAAGAGAATCTTATTTGTAGTATCAAGTGCAAGTGTAATTGGTCCACACAACCGTGCTACCGGGAATTTACTTACCGAAGTTGCCAATCCTTACCAAACTTTTAAAAAACAGGGCTACGATATTGATGTATACAGCGTTAATGGCGGCGAAGCCCCTATAGATATGGTTGAACTGGACGATGAACTGAACGTTGCTTTCCTGAACGGAGAAGGTGCCGATGCTATGAGAAATACAAAAAAAATAGACGAGGTATCAATAATCGGTTATGACGCGGTATTTGTTCCCGGCGGTTTAGCTCCAGTGGTAGATATGCCTGAGAATATTACCGTGCAAAACATTTTATCGGATATGTACGAAAAAGGTGGTGTAGTAAGCGCCGTTTGTCACGGCCCGGTGGCGTTGATCAATGTAAAACTGAACGATGGGAGCTACCTGATTGACGGTAAAAATGTAACCGGTTTCAGTAAAGCCGAAGAAGAAAACTACGCCAAAGAAGATGTTCCGTTTGAATTGGAGGACGCCCTGAAACAGCGTGGCGCTAATTACAGTGCTGCCGCCCCATGGCAGGCCTATGTAGTTACCGACGGCCGTTTGGTTACCGGCCAAAACCCGGCATCGGCAAAAGGTGTAGCCGAAAGTGTAATTAAAATTTTAGAAGCATAATGTAGCCCGCTTCTTTTATTTTCGATAAAGGAGTACTTTAAAACATAAAGAAATGAACCAGCAAACCATTAATGTTTTTGCCAAATGGCAAGTTAAAGAAGGCAAGTTAAACACAGTGCTCGACCTACTCGCCGACGTTGCCAAGCAAAGCCGGGCAGAAGAAGGCAACCTGTTTTATAAAATCAACCAAAGCACTACCGATGCCAATACACTGTTATTGTCTGAAAGTTATAAAGATGAAGCGGCTGTTGCAGATCATCGCGGATCAGTACATTTTCAAAGTATTGTTGTAGGACAGATCGTTCCGTTGCTGGAAAACCGCGAGGTTTTTGTAACCACCGAATTGGGTATTTGATATTCTGGATTGATTGGAACAAGCCTCTGGATGGTAGTCCAGAGGCTTGTTTGTTGACATAATTTAGAAACAACTCAAGACGTTAACCCACGCAAGATTTCTAATCTATTAACTGGAGCATTGGGAGATAAAAAAGCAGGGATGGTATTAGGATTTCTTTTTGGACGACTTAAAAACTCAACCGGCCACTCTGTAATTCTTTGTTCTTTAATATGTATGTATTGCCCTGGTTGGGGCTCATCTATATACTCTTCCTGCAAAATAAGAGCCACTGGTTCTTCGCATCCCGGGTTTGTTTGCGAAAATTCAAGTGCTTCTTCGTGGTTATCAAAAACGTAATAATAATCATCGCCGTCTTCAAGATCGGGCGCGCCATCATGGGGGTGGCACCAAACCCGATATTCTAATACTTCGTCCCAAACATAACCTCCTCCTGATTTGGATATTGCCGGATAAGTGCCTACTAACTCTTCATCTTTAACTTTTGGATATGCTGACATTTTTTTGTGTTAGCCTAATTTAAATGCTTTATTCAGCTTTTCTGCATTTAATTAAAAAGAAGGGGAAGTTTTCAGTCACCTCCGCAATCTCAAACAAACCGGCGTTACCGAATTCAGCAGCGATTGATTCCCGGTCGTAAAAGAACATCCTGACTCCTTCAAAAATCTCGTAACGATCATCGCTGATCAGTTTTCCTTGTCCATAGGTTGGGGCTTCCTTTGATATCGCCGTGAAAACCATGTAGCCATTATCAGTTAACTGATCATAGCAGTCGGCTATCAGTTTCTTTCGTTCGTCGCTGTCAAGTAAATGAATTAAAGCATAACAAAATATCCCATCGTATTGATTTTGATCAAATGGCATATCGGTTACGGAGCCATGATAGATAGCCATATCAGTTCCATAATGCTTTCTGGCCATTTCAATGGCTGTTTTTGATATTTCAATTCCGGTTACGTTAATGCCGTTCTCTCTGAAGATCTTTGCATTCCGGCCATAACCAATGCCGGGAATGAGTATGTTTTTTACAGATTTTTCAACAAAAAAGTCTTTTGTCAATACAGCAGACTTTGATGGTTCAAATCCCCACATTTCCTGCTTTTCCACAAAGCTTTTCTCCCAAAATTCGGGTTTTTCTTTTGTCATAATCATTTCTGTATATGGCCAAATTAGACATTTAACATACACTTCAAAATATTCAGTGATCGTAAAGAATAATTATGGCGCTGAAACAACAAAACAATAACTATTTTATACTTGATTTGTAGCGTGAAGCAAAAGGCTTTTTATGGGAATTGATGTAACAGTACAAAGTATCTGTTCATTTTTTAGCATATTAACTGAAACCATATTTTAATGAAACTCGAATTACCACAATGGTATGGGCAGCTTAAGAAAAAATACCCAATAGTAACCGACCAGGAATGGCAGTTGCTGCATTCAATGGCTGTTGTTAAACATATTAAAAAAGGCGATTCGTTTTTAAAGTATGGGAAAGTGGCACGCTTTTCGGCCTTTGTTATCTCTGGGTTGTTTAAATTTTCTATCCTGGATGACGACGGTAACGAGAAGATCATCAAATTCGGATTCCCCGATGATTTTCTGGCAAATTGTGAAAGCTATAATAAAAAGGCCCCTTCTGCGGTAAGTATTACGGCACTTGAAGACGCGGTGATCTTGAAGATCAATATCAAAAAAATGCAGCCTCTTTACGACCTGCATATAAACCTGCTGCATGTAAACTTGCAGTTATACCAGGAGATACTTGAGCAGCAATCAGAGCACGAGCATATCCTGTCGTTAAAAAGCCCCGCGAGACGTTACCGGTACCTGCTGGAGCGCCGCCCTGCCATTATACAAAAAATTTCGCTTACCAATATTGCCCGCTACCTCTATATCAGCCGGGAAGCCTTAAGCCGGGCAAGGTTATACTTACTAAAATAACCCGGCGGCTTTTGTGACCAGAATCACAAAATAGGTTTATTAGGGGGAATAGCTTTGTTTAAAAAACGGATGAAACAAAGCATGATATTACTCCATGGGTTATTTGGAGGCCTAAGCAACTGGACAGGAGTTGTTAAGCATTTTGAAGATAGATTTGATATTTATATACCCAAACTGCCTATATACGAAAACCCTAAAAACAACCTGGAGCATCTCCTTAATTTTCTTGAAACGATGATCGCATCGGCAGACCTGAAAAATGTTATCCTGGTAGGTAATTCACTTGGTGGGCATATTGCCATACTTTATACTCATCGTCACCCTGATAACGTAGCTAAATTGATATTGACCGGCAGTTCCGGACTTTATGAAAATACCCAGGTTGGCAGTTACCTTAAACGGGGGAATTATGCATACATTAAAGAGAGAGTGGCTACTACATTTTATGATCCCGCTATAGCAACCGATGAGCTTGTGTCTGAGGTGATGCAAATCACTACAGATCCGTTGAAATGCCTGTGCGCTGTCAGAACTGCCAGGTCGGCTCAAAGAGATAATGTGCTTTCGCGTCTTCCTGAAATATCGGTACCTGTTTTATTGATATGGGGCGAGGACGATCAAATTACCCCGCCTCATGTCGCAAATGAATTTAACACCCATTTACTCAATTCAAAACTTGTTATGATTCCCGAATGCGCGCATGCCCCGATGATGGAAAAGCCAGAAACCTTTAATGAAATATTAGGCAAATTTCTTTGTTGACATTAGTCGTATCGTCCCCACAAAAAAGGGCCTTCAGAATTAATCTGAAGGCCCCGGGATGGTCATAGAATTATTACTTTCAAAAGCAATTGCAACAGAATGTGGCCTTGTAAAAGGCTAAATTGATGTTCGCAATTATTTTACGCCATTAAGAAAGTCAGTTAGTTGTTTAACAAACAGGTCGGGGAACTGATATTGTGCTCCATGGTTTGAATCCGGATAAATAATCAGTTGCGCGTCAGGTAAATTTTGTTGCAGCAAAAAGGAGTTGACCGTTGGGAATATAATGTCATTGTGGCCGGTTAACACAAACACAGGCTGCTTAATGGCCTTTAAATAAGTATAATCGCCAGGGTTGATATTGGCCCAGCCTTTAATTGCGGCCGACTGTGCAGGTGCTACCTGTTCGCTGATCTTGCTGTCGCGATTTTCAACTCTGCCATTTTTTACGCGGTTCAGAAATTTATAAGCGGCTTGCTGACTGGTTGTTGTTGGTGAAAACAGGGTTTCCAGTAAGATCTCATATTCTGAAGGAAATTCTTTGGCAAAAATGGCCCAAACTTCAGGCGTAAAATCATCAATCTCGTGCCCTCCGCGCGGGGCTGTACCCAGTAAAATTAGTTTATTAACGAGCTCCGGCCTGTTAAGCGTGAATTGTTGAGCCACCATGCCCCCCATAGAGAAACCCAGCAGATCTATCTTTTCCAAACCCAGCGCGTCAACAAATGCTTCCGCGTCTTTAGCTATGGCCGCTATATTATCTGGTGTTTCTCCTCCGGTGCTCGCTACTCCCCTGTTATTAAAAATGATAATCTCACGGTCCAGCGCCAGGGCGTCCAATACCATGGGGTCCCAGTTTTCCATGGTGCCGGTAAAATGCTGCAAATGCACCAGCGGCAAGCCCGCTTTGTTGCCGAAACGACGGTAAGCGAACGAAGTACCATTTATAGATACGAACTGAGTAGGAACAGTTGATGCAGTGTATTCGATATTAGTTTTCATGATTAAAAAAAATGTTTGAATTATTTGCCCGAACTACCGGGCTACAAAACAAAGGTGAGAGGTAATGGCCTTCGGAAAAGAAGCCATATGACGCAAAATGGCGTTGACATTTGTCACGCTTTTTGCAACAGAAAGAGAATGTTTGGGGGAGAATAGTCCCTTATTTAATCGCGGCGTGTAAAGTCTTTTCGAATACGGCTCAAGGTTTCACGTGAAATTCCCAGGTAAGAGGCAACCATATGCAGGGGAACGCTATTAAACACTTTCGGATACGTTTTTTGGAACTCGAGATATTTTTCTTCTGCCGAATTGCTGATCAATGAAAATATGCGCTGCTGACTGGTTTCGTAACCGCGCGCTAAAAGCTTCTCATTAAATATTTTTACCGCGGGAATGGTTTCTCTTAGCTCTTCCCATTTCTCCTTGGTCCAGATGATAACAGTACTGGCAGTTAAGGCTTCAATATTGTATTCAGAAGGTTTTTCATGATTGTAACTCTCCTGATCGCTAATCCACCAATTCTCTACCCCGAACCTAAGCGTATGGTCTGTTCCATCGGCACTAAACCTGTATAGGCGAAAACAACCGGTTGTAATAAAACATGTGATTTTCCAAACCTCGCCTTCGTGCAGGATAGATTGCCATTTACGTAACTTTCTTTCCATACTTGCAGCTCGGATCAACGCCATCTCTTCGTCAGAAACAGAAACCCATTGGCGTAAGTACTTTTCGAAGACATCAAACATGGTGAGCAAAGCTAACTAAATAGATTGGACAGGGAACATGAAGCGTGTTTACGAATTGTAAAACGTGCCTGCGCGATATTACTTGTAAGCGACAGCCGCGCTTGACGGCCCTGCCAGAGGCAAAAGCATGGTTGATTTAAACCCGGCAATATTCGCCCACTTATTAAAATCGGCAAAGGTATAGTCAAACCCGGTTCCGGTTTCGATAAGCATGTTCAAACTCATCATCAACCCAAAAACGTTTTGTTTCCTTTCATCATCAATAACATTCTCGATGGCTACAAATGCTCCGCCGGCAGGGAGCGCGTCATATGCTTTTCGCATTAAGGCTATTTTGTTTTCCTCGTCCCAGTCATGCAGGATATTTCCCATTACAACCACATCGGCGCTGGGTATTGGCATGCTAAAGAAATCGCCACTGGCGGTATTTACCCTGTCTTCCAACCCAAATTTCTGTATAGAAGCACTTGCAACGGGTTCAACAGGGGGCAGATCGAAAGTTGTACAGCGCATGTGCTCATTATGCTTGGCAACCATAATTGAAAGCAACCCGGCCGAACCGCCCACATCAATCAGTGTTTTATATTGGGAGAAATCAAACTTTTGAGCAAATGCCATAAAGTTGCCCATCTGGATGCCGCTCATGGCGCCGGTAAATTCTTTTAGTTTTTCGGGGTCCTGGTATATCAACCCAAAAAAATCTTCGCTCCTTTTCGCTTCATTTTGCGGCAATCCGGTAAGTAATCCATCGCCCAGGCTTCCCCAAAATGTATATAAACGGTTATTTGCCATTTCAAGAATCCCTCCTATATATGACGGCTTATTTTTATCCAAAAATGTATCCGTATCTATAGTGTTCGAGTAAGTGGCAGTATCCAGAATACCTTCGCGCTTTAAAAAACCAAACGCGGTTAAGGCATCCATAAAATCATAAACATTCCTGTCGGTGCATTTAAGGCCTAAAAGGTCTTTGACGTTTTTGGCCGTCATGGATTTCTTTTCGGCAAGTGTGGTGAATAACTTGAAACTGACAGCAGTTAGCAAGATTTTTGAAGCCCAAAAGCCGGTGCCGATTTTCATAATGTTTTCTGGTGACGGTTGGTTAGGTTGTTGTTCCATTTTCTTAAAAATTATCGGTTTGTAAGTGGTGGTACTTTCAGTAAGCGCTATCCCGGGTGGGATAAAAATTGGTCACTTAAAAATACAGCGATTTTATTTAAGAATGAAGGAGTTAGGTATTTAAAAAGAGGGTGTATATAAGAGAGCGAAAAGAGATTAATCCACCTTCGCCGGAATAAAAATAAAAAAGCTGGAACCCTGCCCAAAGACACTTTCAAAGCCAATACTACCGCCCTGGCGTTCTATAAATTCTTTACACAACAATAAACCCAGGCCAACACCTTTCTCATTGTTGGTGCCAAATGAAGGATCTGATGTTACCCGGAAAATATTATGTTGTTCTGTTTCGGTTATACCTTTTCCATTGTCGCTAACGGTTAGTTTAGCCTTACCGGCCAATCCTTGGGCCTGTATTGTGATATCGCCTCCTTTTGGAGTGAACTTGATGGCGTTATTTACCAGGTTGCGTACTACCAGTTGCAGCATATCGGTATCGGCAAATACGGTTATTTTATCATTAATATCGTAATTCAAAGCTATACCTTTTTTTACGGCCAGCATTTTTTCCAGGTCAAGCGTGCTCTTTAACACCGAAGCAAGGTTTACCTCCTGTAAGTTTACCGTAGCCGCTCCATTTGCGATTTTGTCCAATAGAGCAGATTGGTAAGCATTTGCATGGTGTTATTGGTGGCGGCAAGCAAATCTTTTTCTAATACCAATCGTTGTGTATTGTCAATTTGGGTTTCGTTCAGCAGTTCCAGGTAACCCTGTATGTTGATGAGCGGTGCCCGCATATCATGCGAAATGATGGACATCAACTTGTTCTTCTCCGCGTTACTTTGCTCCAGCAAGCCTTTTTGTAGTGAGATCTCTTTATTCCTTAACTCAACAATAACCCTTTCTTTATCATAACTACGTTTAATGAAGCTGATAATGAAATAAATGGCGATCACCGGTAACGGAAACGCGGTAATCCTGTCGATAAACTGTCCTTTTCCTGCAGTAAAGGGATATTGAACCAAAGCGGGATATTGGTATTCCACCATGTGCAGTATCACGAAGGCCGTTATATAGATCACTAACCAGGTTAAATAGTGCCTGTAAGGCGAAATGGCGAATAGCATCAACAAATAAGCAGGCCATATTAAATCGGTAGAGCCATTGATGCCCGAATTGGCAAAATAATTAACAGAAAAAAGAAGCAGACCAGTTAAGCCAAATACAATATTGTTATGCTTTTTACCGTGATACCGGGAATAGTAATATTGATAGAAAAAGAAGCAGGCAATTACCAAACAGGATAGCGCCGCAACATACAACCCTGCGAAAATATTATAAGGTATATAAAAGCAAGCCAAAACTATAGCACAGATACTTATAGAATGAAATATCCTGCTCTCTAAACTGAAACTTGACGTTTCTCCCGTTAGCTCAAACCAAAAAGCGCTTAATTTTTTAATGTCGAGATAGTTGTATACCGCTGATTATTTCTATTGCATGGGCTGGTCGCGATTTGCGGCGTGTAAACCATTTGGCAAAATACAAAAAAAATTAAATTTAGTTTAAGGGGTAAAGAAAAGTTAGTCCCGACCATATAGCGCAAACATAGCCTGACCGCATCCCTTCATTCTCCTGCCGTAATTCTGTGTCTTTCACTTATCTTTGTGCAAAATTCAATATTACCATACAGTGATTAATGTTAATAACATCTCCGTTTCATTTGGCGGAACCACCTTATTTAGCGACGTAACCTTCTCAATAAACGAGAATGATAAGATAGCCCTGATGGGTAAAAATGGCGCCGGCAAGTCTACCATCCTCAAAATCATTGCAGGTGCGGCAAAACCTACTACCGGCAACGTAACCGGCCCCAAGGATGCCGTAATTGCATATTTGCCGCAGCATTTGCTCACTCATGATAACGTAACCGTTTTTGAGGAAACGATGAAAGCTTTTGATGAGGCCAACCAGATGCAAAAGGAGCTGGACGAAGTGAATGAGCAGCTCAACATTCGCACCGATTACGACAGCGACGACTACATGAAGCTGATTGAAAAGGTATCGGAACTGAGCGAGAAAGTTTATTCGCAGGAAGAGGTGAATTATGACGCAGAGGTTGAAAAGGTATTGAAAGGTTTAGGCTTTGAACGAAAAGACTTTACCCGCCAAACTTCCGAGTTTTCGGGCGGTTGGCGCATGCGTATCGAGCTGGCCAAAATTCTGTTAAAGAAACCGGACCTGATCTTGCTGGATGAACCTACTAACCACATGGATATTGAGAGTATACAATGGCTGGAAGATTTCCTGGTTAACTCGGCCAGGGCAGTTATGGTTATCTCCCACGACCGTACTTTTGTTGATAACATTACCAACCGTACCATTGAGGTTACCATAGGCCGGATCTATGATTATAAGGCCAAATACACACATTATCTCCAATTGCGTGCCGAGCGTAGGGTACACCAACTGAAAGCCTACGAGGAGCAGCAACGTTTTATTGCCGATAACCAGGAATTTATAGACCGCTTCAGGGGTACGTACTCAAAAACATTGCAGGTACAGTCGCGCGTGAAAATGCTTGAGAAGCTTGAGGTCATCGAGATCGATGAAGTGGATACCTCTGCGTTGCGATTGAAATTTCCGCCATCGCCACGTTCTGGTCAGTACCCGGTAATGGTTGAAGACCTGACAAAAACCTATGGTGATCATGTGGTGTTCAAGAACGCAGCCATGGTGATTGAGCGGGGCGAAAAAGTGGCTTTTGTTGGTAAAAATGGTGAAGGTAAATCAACCATGATCAAAGCCATCATGGGCGAAATAGATTTTGAAGGAAGTTTAAAAGTTGGTCACAATGCCAAGATCGGCTACTTTGCCCAAAACCAGGCCTCGTTATTAGATGAGAATTTAACCGTATTTGATACCATCGACCAGATCCCATTGAGTGATGGCACAGTAAAGATCAAGGATCTTTTGGGCGCGTTTATGTTCAGCGGCGATGATACCACCAAAAAAGTCAAAGTACTTTCAGGGGGCGAAAAAACGCGTTTGGCCATGATCAAGCTGTTGCTGGAGCCTGTAAACGTGCTCATCCTGGATGAGCCTACCAACCATTTGGATATGAAAACCAAGGATATCATCAAAGATGCCCTTAGAGATTTTGACGGAACGCTGATCCTGGTATCCCACGACCGTGATTTCCTTGACGGACTGGTGCAAAAAGTATTCGAGTTTGGCAATAAACGCGTCCGTGAGCATTTTGAGGATATCAAAGGATTTTTAGCTTATAAAAAGATGGACAGCTTAAAGCAGATTGAGCAGGGGTAAGATAGGTGCATTTTGCATGAAAAATAAAAGCCTGCAAGTGTTTGACTTGCAGGCTTTTATTTTATAGTGTTCTTTATCCCCTCCCCCCCCCCAAAGTATCCAATTTTTTATGGGTGATTTGCACGAGCTGAAAAAATGAATATTGGTCTTTTTTAAAGAAATTATGGTGCAGGATAATATTCAAAAGCTTTCTTTTTGTAATCCCAAATAATAAGAAAATCATTATCATCTGAATACGCCTTACCATTACGGTCTGTAAATCCTATCGAAAATAAATCTGTGTGCTTTTTCAGTTCCTTGGCTAATTTAAACCCATGATACCCTTTAACCTCATTTTTTAATTCTGCTTTTCCTCGCGAATTAAAAAAACCTTTGGAATCAATTCTGTAAAGAGTATCTAATTTATGACCGTTCTCTTTAACAACCAACAATGTTGTCAAAACAACATTCGTATATTCATTATTTTCCTTTACGTATATATACCCCAACATTTCGCCAGACTTCCCTTTCAATGATCTAATGCATTTGCATCCTTTTAATATTGCAAAAGGATCTACCTGAAATAACCGGCTTTTAGCTGAAACACCAGCAAAGCAATTAAGTATCAAACAACCAATGATAATTCTTAAAGTCGTCCTTTTTGATATAGTCATTGTCTTTTATATTAATAATTATGTGTGTGTAACATAAGTCGCAAGGTTCGAGTAACTCCAATCCAACTTAAACAAACTTCTCCCCATAACGTAAAAAAGCCAGTAATTATAAAAAATTACTGGCTTTATCGTGGTCCCGACGAGAATCGAACTCATATCTAGAGTTTAGGAAACTCCTATTCTATCCGTTGAACTACGGGACCGTTTAAAAATCAGCCCGAAAAGGCTGATCTTTTATTTAGTTTGCAAAGGTGCAATTTTTCAATGAAAAATCACACCTTAAAATTCAAAATTTAAAGCGGGCTTCATTTGCACATCTGCACATTTGAAACCTGCACATCTATCTAATTACCGCGCCGTTGTGGAAATCTTCGGTTGGGGCAACAAAGCTTAGCTTGCCTTCGCTGTTTTCGGCCATCAGGATCATACCTTGCGATACAATGCCTTTTATCTCCCTCGGTTCCAGGTTTACCAGGATACTCACTTTTTGGCCGATGATGTTTTCCGGCTCATAGTATTCGGCAATGCCCGATACTACGGTGCGCTCATCGATGCCGGTATCAATAGTCAGCTTCAGCAGCTTTTTAGTTTTTGCAACTTTCTCAGCAGCCAAAATGGTACCGGTGCGGATATCCATGGTGGCAAAGGTTTCGTAATTAACGTTTTCCTTTGCAGGCTGCACATCGGCAGATTTTGGCGGAATGGCGGCGGCTTTTTTATCTGATAATTTTTTAAGCTGGGCTTCTATCACATCGTCTTCTACCTTTTCAAATAATAGCGCTGCCGGGTTTAACTGGTGACCATTGTTGAAATACATTTCCTGATCATAAGCTATCGGCTCGTTAGGCAGATTAAGCATGGTAATGATCTTTTTAGCAGTAGCCGGTAAAAACGCCTGTGCCGCGGTTGCCAAATGACCAATCAACACCAAACAGTTGTGCAATGCTTCTTTGGCAGCGGCAGGATCTGTTTTGATGGTTTTCCAAGGCTCTTTCTCGGTCAGGTAGCGGTTACCTAAACGGGCCATGTCCATTACAGCCTGTAAAGCCTGACGGTAGCGGTAAGCTTCGAGGTTCTTCTCTATCTCGTCGTAATATTCGCCAATACCGGTGCTCAGGCTTTCGTCGGTAAATTCAATCCTGTCGGTATCCGTCTCAATTTTACCGCCGTAAAACTTATGCATCAGTATCATTACCCTATTTACGAAGTTACCCAGGATGGCCACCAGCTCGTTATTTACACGGGCCTGGTAATCTTTCCAGGTAAACTCGCTGTCGCTGGTTTCTGGCAGAATAGATGTTAGCACATAACGTAGCTCATCCTGTTTACCCGGAAACTCTTCCAGGTATTCGTGCAACCAAACCGCGTGGTTGCGTGAGGTTGAAAGTTTATCGCCTTCTAAATTCAAAAACTCGTTAGCCGGCACGTTTTGAGGCAAAATATATTCGCCGTGCGCGTGCAATATAGAAGGGAAAATAATACAGTGGAACACGATATTATCCTTGCCGATAAAATGCAGCAAACAAGCGTCATCCTGTTCATCAGCCTGTTTTTTCCAGTATAATTTCCAGTCTTTTTTATTATCAATAGCCCATTGCTTGGTGGCCGAAATGTAGCCGATAGGTGCATCCATCCACACGTAAAGCTTTTTGCCTTTGGCCTCGGCTAAGGGCACATCAATACCCCAGTCAAGGTCGCGGGTCATGGAGCGTGGTTGCAAGCCCGATTTTAGCCATGATTTACACTGGCCAAAAACATTCACTTTCCAGCTGCCTTCCTTCTCGTCAATCCATTGCTCCAACCATGGCTGGTATTTATCTAACGGCAGGTACCAATGCTTGGTCGATTTCAATACCGGAGTTTTACCGCTCAGAGTTGAGATCGGGTTGATCAGGTCGGTTGGGTTGAGTGAAGTACCGCAACGCTCGCATTGGTCGCCATAGGCATTTTCATTGCCGCAATTTGGGCAGGTGCCAATGATATAACGGTCGGCCAAAAACTGCTGAAAATCTTCGTCAAAATACTGATCAGAAAACTTCTCAATAAACTCGTCTTTTTCATACAGGTTTAGGAAAAACTCCTGGCTCAGCTCATGATGAATAGGCGACGAGGTGCGATGATAAATATCAAAAGCGATCCCGAACTCTTCAAAACTCTCTTTTATTTGCTTGTGATATTTGTCGATAATAGCTTGGGGCGTAGTATCTTCTTTTTTGGCTTTGATGGTAATGGCCGCGCCATGCTCATCCGAGCCGCATATATACACTACATCCTTCTTTTTTAGCCTTAAATACCGCACAAAAATATCTGCCGGAAGATATGCACCGGCAAGGTGACCAATATGTAAGGGGCCGTTGGCATAAGGCAGGGCCGATGTAATGGTGAATCGTTTATATTTGTTGAGTTGTGACATTAAATATCGCCTTGGTAAATAGTGTGCAAAGATAATTGATTTAAGTGGGAAAAATGCCCGAACCATGATGCTCATGATTTAAGGATTTCCTGATTTTTTGTCTCTTATTATCAAGGTAATCGTTCAATCTTTAAAATCATGGTTCAAACTCACCCACCTTACCTTAAAAAAGGCGATAAAATTGCCATTACTTGCCCGGCAAAAAAGCTGCCTAATCCTATGACAGATGCCATTGCGCTGTTGCAAAGCTGGGGATTAGAAGTTGTATTAGGCGATACGGTGGAAGCTTCGTTTCACCAATTTGCAGGCGATGATGATTTAAGGGCGGCCGATATGCAGCGCTTTATTGATGATGACAGTATTAAAGCCATCATAGCTGCTCGCGGAGGCTACGGAACCGTGAGAATGATTGATAAAGTTGATTTCAGTCGCTTTGCACAAAACCCTAAATGGCTCATCGGTTTTAGCGATATTACAATATTGCATTCTCACCTGTTTACCAACTACGGTGCGCAAACCATACACGGGCAAATGCCGGTTAATATCCCGGATGCGTCCAAACATTCGATAGATACTTTAAGGCGGGCCCTGTTTGGCGAAGAGTTAAGCTATGAATTTACAACACACGATACTAACAAGCCCGGCGAGGCTACAGGCATTATAATCGGCGGTAATTTATCCCTACTGTTAGCATCTGCCGGTTCAGTATCTGATTTAGATTATACAGGGAAAATTCTGTTTATAGAAGATGTGGGCGAATACCTTTATTCGGTAGATAGAATGCTGCGAATGTTGGACAGGGCCGGTAAACTAAAAAAACTGGCAGGCCTGGTAGTAGGAGGCTTTACCGATATTAAAGATAATGACATCCCCTTCGGCCAAACCGTGCCGCAGATAGTGATGGATATTGTAAAAGGCTATGATTACCCGGTATGTTTTGATTTCCCGGCAGGGCATATCCCGGATAATAATAGTTTAATATTAGGACGCGAGGTTGGATTGCAAGTAGATGAAAAGCAGGCGAGGTTGTGGTTTAAGTAAACGAATTTAAAATCCTCTCTTCAAAAGGTAGTAGCCCATAAAAAGGTAATTCCCTCCCTTGGCAAAGTAATAGGCCATGAATTGAAAATTCCCTCCCTTGGGAGGGGTGCGTTAGGATCGCAAGTTGGCAGGGAGGGGTTTATACGCCATTTAGCGATTAACCCAGTCGATGAAACCCCTCCCTACACCCTCCCAGGGGAGGGAATCACACAGCCCCTCGCTTTTTGATTTCTTTGCTCCCCCCTTTAGGGGGCCGGGGGGCAAACCAATTTGCTTATCAGTAGTTTATACATCATGGCCAAAAAACCGCTGCTTGAATTTACTGACAGAGGAATTTACTGTGCGCAGGGCAAATTTTATATCGATCCCTGGAAACCGGTTGATGATGCTGTGATAACCCATGCCCATGCCGATCATGCTTATTGGGGGCATAAACACTATTTAGCGCATCATCTGTCACGCGAGGTGTTGTTGTATCGCCTTGGCGAAATCAACCTCCAAACGGTTGAGTATGGTGAAACCGTACTAAAGAATGGTGTAAGCATATCGCTATATCCCGCAGGGCACGTAATTGGTTCGGCACAGATCCGGGTTGAATACAAAGGTGAGGTTTGGGTGGTTTCAGGCGATTATAAAGTGGAAAACGACGGTATCTCCACCCCTTTTGAACCGGTTAAATGCCATCACTTTATTTCCGAGTGTACGTTCGGTATGCCGGTTTATCAATGGAAACCGCAGGTACAAACATTTAACGAGATCAATAGCTGGTGGCGAAATAATATCGATAACGGGCTGGCTACAGTGATCGTAGGTTACTCATTAGGGAAAGCGCAGCGCATCCTGCAGAATCTCGATCTATTTAACGGCAAGGTTTATACCCATGGTGTTATCGAAAATACCAATGAAGCTTTGCGCCGCAATGGTGTGCTGTTAAATCCAACAGAACGGATCACACAGGAGAGCTCGAAGGAAGAAGTGAGGAAAGGCATTATTATAGCGCCGCCCTCATCGGTGGGCACGCCATGGATGCGCAAGTTTCAGCCTTATAGTTTTGGCTATTGCTCGGGCTGGATGGCTATCCGCGGAGCTAAACGCCGTCGTGCTGCCGATAGGGGATTTGTCCTGTCTGACCACGCTGACTGGGACGGCCTCATCAGTGCTATTGACGCCACGGGCTGTGAGTGTGTTTATCTTACCCACGGCTACACCGCCACTTTTTCAAGATATTTAAGTGAGATAGGTTTTAACGCACGTGAGGTGCATACGCTTTATGGTGGCGAAGAGGAAGATACCTCACCTCAACCTTCATCAGAAGAAAGGGAGCCTGAAACCTATGATAAATCTTCAAGTGAAGTCTCCCCTCTCGGGGGAGATTTAGAGGGGGAAGGAGGTATCTCATGAAAGCATTCGCGCAACTCTTTTTATCGCTTGACGAAACCAACAAAACCAATGAAAAGGTTAAGGTATTAAAAGACTATTTTAATACCGTGCCCGATACTGATAAGATGCACATGCTTGCCCTTTTTACTGGTCGGCGGCCCAAGCGGCAAATCAATTCAACACTTGTTCGTAACTGGGCTATTGAGGCATCGCACATTCCCGCCTGGTTGTTTGAGGAAAGCTATCATGTAGTAGGCGATTTGGCTGAAACCATGGCTTTGTTGATGCCGCAAAGCAACGCGAGCAGCAGCAAAACCCTTACCGAGTGGATAGCCGAGATTAATGCTCTTAACGATAAAACAGAAGAAGAAAAAAAGGAGTGGCTGATGGAGTCGTGGGCGATGCTGGATAATCAGGAGCGCTTTGTGTTTAACAAGCTGCTTACCGGTAGCTTCAGGGTTGGCGTATCACAAAATCTGGTGATTAAGGCATTGGCTGATATCTCCGGATTGGAACCCGCTGTACTTACCCATCGTGTAATGGGCAGTTGGCTGCCCGAAACTTATCAGTTTTCGCAGCTGATGGAAGAACAGGATGCCGCGGCAAATATTTCACGCCCCTACCCTTTCTTTTTAGCTTATCCAATACAGGAAACATCCGAAAAGCAAAAAACACCCGCCGAAGTAGGTATTGCCCTTGGTGATGCCGCCGACTGGCAGGCCGAATGGAAATGGGATGGCATCCGGGCGCAAATGATAAAGCGGGGCGCTGAAATTTTTATCTGGAGCCGGGGCGAAGACCTCGCCACCGAAAAGTTTCCTGAACTTCACCCTTTCCTGAACGGGCTGCCCGATGGTACAGTGATTGACGGAGAAATCCTCAGTTTTCAGAACGGTTTACCTATGCCTTTTAATGTGCTGCAAACCCGTATCGGCCGGAAAAACCTGAGTAAAAAGATCCTGGAAGAAAGCCCCGTTGCCGTGATAGCTTATGATTGCCTGGAGTATAAAGGCGAGGATATCCGCTATAAAACTCAAGCCGAAAGACGGGAGATTTTGGAACATTTACAGGCCGAAACGCAATACCCCGAAATATTTCGAATTTCGGCGTTGATTGGCTTTGAAACCTGGGAGCAGCTTGGTAGCATCAGGGAGCAATCGCGCGCTATGATAGCCGAAGGGATTATGCTGAAGCGTAAAAGCGCCGCTTACCAGGTTGGTCGTAAACGAGGCGACTGGTGGAAATGGAAGATCGACCCGCTATCGGTTGATGCCGTAATGATCTATGCTCAAAAAGGGCACGGTCGCCGGGCGGATTTGTATACCGATTATACCTTCGCTGTTTGGGATGGCGATAAGCTGGTGCCTTTCGCCAAAGCCTACTCGGGCCTTACGGATGCAGAGATCAACAAGGTTGACTATTTTATAAAACGCAACACCATCGAAAAATTTGGCCCCGTACGTACCGTAAAGCCAGAATTGGTGTTTGAAATAGGCTTTGAAGGTATCAATAAATCAACCCGGCATAAATCGGGTATCGCGTTGCGTTTTCCGAGGATCTTGCGATGGCGGCATGATAAGCCCAAAGAAGAAGCCGATACACTTGAAAGTCTGAAAGCTTTACTGGGCGAATAACTGGTTAGATTTTATACCTTTGCGGCTTCAAAACAGAACACCCTAACTATCATTAAACCAGTATGATTGTAATTAATAATTTTCAGGAGTTTGAACAGCAGGTAGGCAATGACCTTGGTGTATCATCATGGCATACTATTACGCAGGAGCAGATCAATAAATTTGCTGATGCTACGCTTGATCATCAATGGATTCACACCGACCCTGAAAGGGCTAAAACTGAAAGTCCTTTTAAATCAACCATAGCACATGGCTATCTTACGCTTTCGCTCATTCCTCACCTGTGGAAAGAAATCGTAACTATAGGCAACCTGAAAATGGAAATTAACTATGGGATCGAAAACCTGCGTTTTGCCCAGCCGGTATTAGTTGATAGTGAGGTGCGCCTGAAAGTAAAGCTGGCTGGTTTGTTAAACCTGCGTGGCGTGATCAAAGCTACCATGAGCATCGAAATGGAAATAAAAGACCAGCGTAAGCCTGCCTTCAGCGGCGATGTTGTGTTTTTATATCACTTTGTGGATTAAGAAATTACTTCGTATTTCTATACACCCGTCATTGCGAGGTACGAAGCAATCCCCGACTTTACAGAGTGGCTATGCATGTGTCCCTGTGCAGTTCGCGATTGCTTCGTACCTCGCAATGACGCTTTTCGTTCTCCGCTTGGCCGTGTCCTCACGGTCAACTTGCATGTAATAAAAAGCGCCCGTGAGGACACGGACGCTGGGGTATTTTATAGATAAGGTACTTCGACTACCTGTACAAACTCTTACTCTCAATAAATTTCAACACCGGGTCAGGTACAAAATATTGTACATTCTTTTTTTCGGCGAGGGATTTGCGGATGAAGGTTGCCGACAGCTCCATGAGCGGCGTCATGGTAATGGTAACTGATGGATGATCGGCCAGTTCGGCATTTTCGTAGCCTGGGCGCGGATATACAAAAATGCGGTAATCGCGTAGGATAAGCTTATAATTTTTCCATTTATGTAACGTGCCCAGATTGTCAGACCCCATTATCAGGGCAAACTCGTGTTCCGGGTATTTTTCTTTTAAATGGGCAAGGGTATCAATGGTATATGATGGCTGTGGCAGTTTCAGTTCCACATCGCTTACGGTAATATTGGTTGCGTTATCCGTAGCTAACCGAGCCATTTCCAACCTGTCGTAAGTGTTGATCAGGTCGCCATATTTTTTTAGCGGATTTTGGGGTGATACCACTAGCCATACCTTATCAAGCGAGGTATGGTTTGCCATATAATTAGCAATTATCAAATGCCCTATGTGTATAGGATTAAACGAACCAAACAGTAAGCCTATTTTCATGTAGTGCCCCCTAACCCCCTAAAGGGGGAATTAAAAGTTTTGTAGATTAAATAGTCCCGGTGTGCAAGATGAGTTTTTTGCACTCCCCCTTTAGGGGGCCGGGGGGCCAATAAACGCGCTCACTAAATCCTCTGCCTCTGTGCAAGCCGTTTCAAGATCGTAATTTTTGAGTATAATATCAAATTGCGGAGCGTATTTAAGTTCTTTTTCTGCCTTGGCAAAGCGTTCTTTCAGTTTTTCTTCGCTATCGGTACCCCTGCCGGTCAATCTTTCAATTAAAACCTCAAGTGATGGGGGCTGAACAAATATAGCCAGTGCCTGGGCGCCATATTTACGTTTAAGGTGAAGTCCGCCTTCAACGTCGATATCGAATATTACTGTTTTGCCTTGCGCCCAAATGCGCTCAATTTCGGTACGGAGTGTACCATAAAAAGTACCGGTATAAACCTCTTCAAATTCAACAAATTGTTTTTTTGCAATACGGTGCAAAAACTCTTCCTTGCTAATGAAATAGTAGTCCTGCTCATGCACTTCATCGCCGCGGCGCTCACGCGTGGTAGCCGAAATGGAAAATTCAAGCTCAGGGATTTTCCCCAGCAAATGATGTACAATTGTTGTTTTACCAGCACCCGACGGAGCCGAAAATATGATGAGTTTACCGTTTTGGCTCATAGCTTATAGTTCATGGTTCATAGCTGGTTATAGTAATGAAATTAATCCATGAACTATGAACCATTATCTATGAACTTTACAATACGTTTAACAGTTGTTCTTTAATTTTTTCAAGCTCTTCTTTCATGCCTACTACCAGTTTCTGGATGTTGGCATCGTTGGCTTTTGAGCCTAATGTGTTGATCTCACGACCAATTTCCTGCGAAATGAAGCCCAGTTTTTTACCGTTTGCGTCGGCATTTTTCAGGGTTTCTATAAAGTATTCGCAATGCGCTTTCAGCCTTACCTTTTCTTCGGTAATATCAAGCTTATCAATATAGTAGATCAACTCCTGTTCAAAGCGATTTTGGTCGATAGCTTCGCGGCTCGCCGCTTCGGCTAAGAATGTGTCCAGGCGCTCGCGAATTAATGGAACCCGTTTAGGGTCTTCCAGTTCAACAAGCTCCAGGTTTTTCAAAATGGTGCTGATGCGGCCTTTAATTTCCTGTTCAATAACATTCCCTTCCTGGGTGCGGAATTCCTGGAAAGCAGCCATGGCCTGTTGAAAAGTTTTCTCAACAGATTTCCACTCATCTTCGGATATGGTATCTTCTTCGTATTTTACAACTTCAGGTAAACCTAATGCCAGTTCAAGTAGGTTGCCGCCTGGCTCGCCAAGTTCTTCACTTACGGCTTTAAGTTGGTTATAGTAATGTTTTAGCAGATCTTTATCAATACCTGCAGCTTTTACCGCCTGACTCGCCTGCTCGGTGTTAATAGATAAATTAACTTTACCGCGTTCGATGAGTTTACTGCAATCGGTACGCAGCTGAAACTCTTTTTCGGCAAAAATCTTCGGTAAACGAAGCGATAATTCTAAAAATTTGCTGTTCAGGGATTTAACCTCTACGGTATATTTTGTATTGCCGGTATCAAAACTGGCAATTCCATACCCTGTCATGGATTTTATCATGCGCAAAGATAGTAATTTTAGAGATTAGTGGTTGGAGGTTAGAGATTAGTGTTTTCCACTTGGAAAAGGCGTATCGGGACATCGACATTGATGGTTAAAGTTTGGCGTTAGCTTCCTGGGCGTTTCGAAACAAACCTCTAATCTCTATCCTCTAACCACCAATGCGAAGCCCTTTAACACTTTTTCACATTTGCTGTAAAATAGAGTTCCTATATTTACGTTCAATTATCACTGATGCGCAACTATTTATACCTGCTTGTAACAGGCGTTCTATGCCTTATGTCCGTTTATGCTTCTGCTCAGGAATTTACGGTAAAGGGTGTTATCTCCAAAAAGGTGACCAATGAGCGTGTAGGACAAGTTTTTGTTAAAGATCTGAATACCAAAACACTGATACTTAGTGACGATGTTGGCTGGTTCAGCATAAAAACCCGCGTTGGTGATACTTTGCTTTTCTCCCGGGATGACTACACCCCACAAAAAGTAGTGGTTTTGAATAACAGCGATATGCCTGTTTACATGCAGCCAATAATCAAGCTTGATGAGGTAAAAGTTGTTGGCCAAACTAAAAGGCAGGAGATAAACGAGGTTTTGAGAGATTATAAGAAACAAGGTAGTACTTACGATGGAAAGCCGCCCGTGTTATCTTTCCTGAGTAACCCGGTAACTGGTCTTTACGAGCTTTTGGGTACAACTCCCAATCGCGCACGCCGTTTTGCCCAAAACGCCCAGAGCGAACTGGAACAGGCCGAAATTCATAAACATTATAACATTCCGTTCGTGAAGCAGTATACCGGCCTGGCTACAGACAGCCTTGCCCGTAAATTCATGAATTACTATACGCCTACCTATAAGGATATCAAAGCCTGGACAGATTATGACCTGATTAAGCATACTATCCGGGCGTATGAGTATTATAAAAACAGCAGCGAAAAAGATAAGCTGGAAAGGTTAAACAGCCCGACATTCATCGTGCCCGATTCAACTGTAAAGCTTGGCGAAGGCCCTGTACAGCTTAAAAAAGAGAAACAACCGCCTCTTTAATTAATAAAGTTTTTTTGAATTAGATCCCTAAGGCTTCGCAGGCTTTTTCGGCAGCAAGTTTTTCAGCATTCTTTTTGCTGAATTCCTTGCCCGAGCCCATTACTTCGCCATCTACGTTAGCCTGTACAGTGAAAAGTTTGGTGCTTTCGCCATCCTGGTTAGTTACCAGTTCAAAAATAATATCGCGACCATGGCGTTGGCACCATTCAATGAGTTTGCTCTTGAAATTGGTTTCAGTTTGCTCCAGCGTGTGGATATCAATATGTGGTTTTATGATATGATTGATCAGGAAGTTTTTGGTAAAGTCGTACCCTTTATCCAGGTAAACTGCACCAATCAGGGCCTCAAAAGCATCACCCAATAATGAACCCTGCCTGCTTGAGTTAAGCATACGGTTATCATATTCAATGAGTTTATCAAAGCCAAGTTTTTTACCGAGCGCGTTGAGGTTTACGCGGCTCACTATTTTTGAGCGCAATTCGGTCAGGAAGCCCTCATCTTCATAAGGGTATAATTTGAAAAGTACTTCGGCAATAACACTGCCCAATACAGCATCACCCAGAAACTCCAGGCGCTCGTTGCTGTTCTTTACCCCCTTCTTAATGTTTTGCGCTACCGACTTATGGCGAAAAGCCATGCGGTATAAAGACAAATTGCCCGGCACGAAGCCGAGCAAATTCTTTAATATTTTAACATATTTCCGGTTAGGGGATATATATAGTTTGTAGAACCGATTGATAGGCATCAAATTACCACAATTAATCTTCGTATTTTCTAAATATTACAGAAGCATTGTGGCCGCCAAAACCAAATCCATTGCTCTGCACCGTCCTTATATCGCGTTTTTGAGCGGTATTGAAAGTAAAATTGATCTTTGGATCAAAGGCAGGATCGTCGGTAAAGTGGTTAATGGTTGGTGGAATGATACCATGTTTCAATGCCAATATCGAAGCAATAGCTTCAACCGCGCCGGCAGCACCTAAAAGGTGACCTGTCATTGATTTGGTTGAACTGATGTTGATACGGTAGATATCTTCGCCAAACACGTCCTGTATCGCTTTAACTTCCTGCGGGTCACCGATTGGGGTTGATGTTCCGTGAACGTTCACATAATCAATATCGGCAGGGGTTAAGTTAGCATCTTCAAGGGCTGCACGCATTACATAAGCAGCACCCAGGCCATCGGGGTGAGGGGCTGTCATGTGGTAAGCATCGGCACTCATGCCGCCACCCATCATTTCGGCGTATATTTTAGCGCCGCGGGCTTTAGCATGTTCTAACTCTTCTAAAATAATGGTACCAGCACCTTCGCCGGCCACAAAACCATCCCTGTCCAGATCAAACGGACGTGATGCCGTTGCCGGATCATCATTACGGGTTGATAATGCATGCATAGCGTTAAAACCACCAATACCGGCTTCGTTGATGATAGCTTCAGAACCACCGCTGATAAACATATTAGCTTTACCCAAACGGATATAGTTAAATGAATCTATCAGTGAATTGTTTGATGAAGCACACGCAGAAACGGTAGTGAAGTTAGGGCCACGCAAACCATATTTAATAGAAATATGGCCAGGGGCTATGTCGGCTATCATTTTAGGGATGAAGAACGGGTTAAAACGTGGTGAACCATCGCCTTTTGCAAAGGCCATAACCTCGTCAAGGAAAGTTTTTAAACCACCAATGCCCGAACCCCAGATAACACCTATACGGCTGGTATCCAGTTTCGAAAAATCTAATCCCGCGTCTTTTACGGCCTCTTCTGTTGAATATAAGGCGTATTGTACAAAGGGATCCAATTTACGGGCGTCTTTACGGCCCAAAAAACCATCCGCGTCAAAGCCTTTTACTTCGCACGCGAACTTAGTTTTGAATTTTTCGGTATCAAAACTTTTAATCAAGGCAGCGCCACTTACTCCATTGATCAATCCGTTCCAGTAATCTGTAACGGTGTTACCAATAGGAGTAAGTGCTCCAAGCCCGGTTACTACAACTCTTTTAAACTCCATTTAATCCAGTTAGGGAGTTCTTATTTAACGTTTTTTTCAAGGTAAGCAACTGCCTGGCCAACAGTGCCAATAGTTTCAGCCTGATCGTCAGGAATAGCCACGTTAAATTCTTTTTCAAACTCCATGATTAATTCCACGGTGTCTAACGAGTCGGCACCAAGATCATTGGTGAAACTCGCTTCTGGCGTAACTTCACTTTCGTCAACACCCAGTTTTTCTACGATAATAGCTTTTACTCTTGAAGCGATATCAGACATAGTCTTTATAGTTTAATGATTAATAAAAATTCAGTGCAAAGAAAAATAAATTCTGTCAATAAACAAATCTAAAACTTTTACAATATAATTCTCTAAACAAAATTTTATTGAAACAGTTTGTATTAGTAATTTTGACGGCGTAAAAGTAATGATTTTGAACAGGAAATTTTTAAAGTTTGAGATCGATTTTGATTTTGTGCTCATTGCGATAACAACGTCGCTTAAGGACTATCGCGTTTGTTTCCTTATCAATAAGTACCTGAATTTTAATTTCGTAAAAAACGACGACCTCGAAGTGGATATCTACCCCGGGGCTGATCCTGTTTTGTTTTCATTATACCGCTACAGTTGGGAAACCACCGAAACGGATTTCTTCTTTATTGGCAATAAAGGCTCAGACGGTTACCTGGTGCCTGAAATAAAAAGTGCCGACTATTTTTTAATGATACGTAACTATATAGATGATAATGAGCTTGATACGATCATCTCTTCGCTCAATAAAATACCGGAGATAGTTGCGGCAGTAAAGATTGATCCAAAAAAAATAAAATCACGGGAAAATCTGTTATTTTAGCGCCGAATTTAAAAAATGTCGGTTTTACAATCATTAAATACCCTCCAGTTTTAACCCGAATAATATGGAACTATACTATAATCGAACAAAAATTGTTGCCACCATGGGGCCGGCATCAGCTAAAAAGGATGTTTTATTAGCGATGATCAAGGCAGGTGTTAACGTTTGCCGTCTTAATTTTTCGCACGGTAAGCCCGAAGATCATAAGGTAGTGATCGATCTTATCCGTGAAATTAACGAGCAATACAAAACCAACGTAGGTATCCTTGCAGATTTACAGGGTCCTAAAATCCGTATAGGCCTGGTAAAGGATGGCGGTATTCATTTAGTTAACGGAACGCACATCAAAATTACCACACATGAGTGCATTGGTAACGATGAGCAGATCTACATTACTTATGATACCTTCCCGCAGGATGTACAGGCAAACGAAATTATTTTGCTTGATGATGGTAAGCTGCAATTAAGGGTTATTGAAACCAACAAAGTTGATACAGTTATATGTGAGGTAATTCACGGTGGTATTTTAACATCACGTAAAGGTGTTAACCTGCCAAACACTAAAGTATCTATCCCGAGCTTAACAGAAGAGGATTTGATCAACCTTGAATTCGCCCTTAAACAGGATGTTGAATGGATTGGTCTTTCTTTCGTTCGTACAGGCGAAGATATTGTAGACCTTAAACGTATTATTGCACGTAACGGCTCTGCAGCTAAAGTAATAGCTAAAGTTGAAAAACCTGAAGCCATTGAAAATATTGATGCCATTATTGCCGCTACAGATGGTGTAATGGTTGCCCGTGGTGACCTGGGTGTTGAAATGCCGCTTGAAGAAGTGCCATTGTTGCAAAAAATGATTGCCCGTAAATGTCGCGCTGCTTCAAAACCGGTAATTGTTGCTACCCAGATGCTGGAGTCAATGATTACTACCCCGCGCCCAACCCGTGCCGAAGTGAATGACGTTGCAAACTCTGTACTTGATGGCGCCGACGCGGTAATGCTAAGCGGTGAAACATCTGTTGGTGAGTTTCCGGTTATCGTTATCGAAACTATGGCTAAGATAGTTCGTAACGTTGAAGAGCTTGGCTATCCTTTCAATGCCCCTAAAGAAGCGGTTGTTAAGGATCCTGCATCTCCAGACTTCCTGATCAACGCGCTTTGCGAGTCAACCGTACACATTGCTGAGCAAAGCAACGCGGTGGGTATTGTTTCAATGACTACATCAGGCTATACTGCATTTGAAATATCAAGCCACAGGCCTAAGGCAAGTACTTATATCTTTACATCAAACAAGCAGTTGCTTAACGCGCTTAGCCTTGTTTGGGGTGTAAGGGCATTCTACTATGATCAGTTAGAAAGTACCGACCAAACTATTGCCGATGTTAATAACATGCTTAAAGCTGAAAACCTGATTAAAACAGGCGATATCGTTGTTAACACAGCTTCTACTCCTATCATTAAACAAGGAAAAACCAATACACTAAAATTAAGTGTAATTGAATAAGGCTATTTAAGATCTTACTTTTAATGAAGAAGGCTCGCCGGGATAACTGGCGGGCTTTTTTGTTGGAGGACGATCTATAAAAAAACAATGCCGGCCACCCTAAGGTAACCGGCAAAGCACAATTAAAATCAAGCACAATTTAGGTTTAAGGTTAAAAGGCCGATTTCTTTTGCTATCCTAAAAAATAAAAGGTAGATGTTTTTTCAAATAGCCGGGATGCTTATGAGCGTTTGTAAAAACGATTGTTGCACTTGGTGCAGTGGTAACGTTTTAATGAAAGCCATGGAAGCAGCAGCTTGACAATTGTGCCTCTTTTTATCCTGTCGCAAAATTTATTTTTACAGCGTGGGCACGTTGCTGCATTTGTTTTACCAATAGTTGGTATGGTATTGGTGTTATTGTTTTGGGCAATAAACTTATCTTCATTAACAGTAACAGTCATTATTCAGGGGGATTGTATGTCACAAAGCTGCCTAAAAGTTGTATAACAAAACTGCCATTTAACTTCACAAAACCGCCATTTATGTTAAAAAAGTACACTTTAAGTTAAAAAATGCCTGAAAACTAAAAAGGATAATTAGAATGATAGGGATATATAAGTTTAAAGCAACTCGTTAACATCCCTGCCATAGTATTCTTTAAACAATTTGCCGAAGTACGCGGGCGTATCAAAACCGGCGGCATAGGATACTTCGGCAACCGTACGGTACTTGCCGCTTTCAATAGCCTCACGGGCAATCTGTAACCGGATGGCACGGATATACTTATTAGGTGTAAGCCCGGTAATTGATTTTATCCGCCTGAACAACTGGCGCTCGCTAATAGCAAGCTCATAACTCAGCGCGGCAAGGGTAAGGTCGGTTTTGCCGGTATGTTTGCGTACCGTGGTTTCCAATTCCTCCAGCCATAACAAATCCGCAGGTGAAAGTATCTGGTCGACGTTTTCTGTCGATGATTGCTCAATTGGTGATTCGTTAGAGACGGTGGCTAACTCGTCGTATTCAGCGACGGTTGCCGCGGCACGGGCGGCTGCGTTAGTTATCAGGTTGGCTGTACGTGCAAGCAATTCGCTGCTTAAAAACGGCTTGGTAAGATAATCGTCGACGCCTGTATGGAGCGCCTTAAGCTTATGGCGCGTATCGGCGAGTGCTGTAAGCATAATCACGGGGATCCTGCAGTACTCGGCACTTTGTTTAAGGGTTTCGAGTAAGGTAAAGCCATCCATTTCGGGCATCATTACATCCGATATGATCAGGCTTGGGGTAGCCGGCAATTCCTGTAGCTTTTTCAATGCCTCGCTCCCATTGCTCACTGTAACAAGCTTGTATATAGGGCGCAAGATATCGGCAATATATGCTGCCATCTCATGATGGTCTTCTACCAGCATGATCAGCTGTTCGGTAGCACTTACAGAGGGATATCCGTTAGCTTTAAGGCCACTTTCGCCTGGAACTATCCCGGCAGCTATTTCTCTGGTAATATGAAGCGGTAGCCCGACTTTAAACATTACGCCCTCGCCCCTGTTGTTTTCTACAGAAATGTGGCCACCCATCAGCTCGGTAAATTCGCGCGCAATAGCAAGGCCTATACCTGTTCCTCCCTCTAACGGCGCATTATCCCGTTTACCCTGATAATAACGGTCGAATATGTGCGGCAAATCGTCAGGCTGAATGCCTGTACCGGTATTGGCTACGCTAAATTCTATTTTATCCTGTTTTACTGTTGATGCAATGGTGATGTCTCCTCCGTGAGGCGTAAACTTGATGGCATTGCCTATAAGGTTATTAACTATTTTTTCAAACTTTTCCTGATCAAGCGAAACAAAAAGCGTGGGATCAACGGAGTCAATCAACCTGTAACTGATCCCTTTATATTCAGCAGCTGATGCAAAACTCTGGTATAAAGCTTTTATCAGTGAAGCCAAAGCAACAGGTTTTGGATTCACGGTTAACTTACCGGCTTCAAGTTTACCAAGATCAAGCAGCTCGTTGACGATGTTAAGCAGCTTTTTGCTATTGTTTGATATGGTTTGCAACATTCCCCGCTGCTCATCGGCATAATTATTAAAGTCCATCAGTTGATTGGCCGGCCCAATGATCAATGTAAGCGGCGTGCGTAACTCATGGCTTATGTTGGCAAAAAAGCGCGTTTTCATCGCATCCAGCTTTTCCAGCTGACTATGTTCTTCGGCCAGTAAAGCAGCCTCTCTTTTCTTTTTAAGTATAAACCACCGGTAACCAATAACTGAAGCAACGGCTATGACCAACGCAATCGCGATCAAAAAATCGCGCTGAATTTCAACCAGCTTGGTTTGGTTGGCTGCTATCAGCAAGCGTTTATCTGCCTGGTATTTTTTATCCAGTTCGGCTGCGTCCCGTACTTTATCAAGCGCGTTGATGCTGTCATTAAGCCTGCGATAAAGGTTGTTATATTTAAAGGCATTTTTATAATCATCAAGGCCTTTATATGCATCTGTTAAATGGTTGTAGATATTTTTTTGTATGGTTAGGTTACTTTGCGCCTCTGGTTGGATAGCAATGGCCATCTCGCCGTATTGCACTGCCTTTTTAAAATCCTTATGATCAACGTACATGGTCATCAGCTCGTTAAGGTTATGCTTTTCGAGGGTTTTAAAATCACCTTTACGGGATAACTCCAGCGATTGTATCAGGATGTCTTTGGCCTTTTTATCCTGGTTGGTCATGAGGTAAAGTCGGCCCAGGTTGCCCTGGTAACGGGCTATGCTAAAGTCCGAAAGAAAATGCGCGTACCTTTTATCAAGTACCTGCTCCATCAGTAGCGTAGCCTTAGCCAGGTTTGCCGGCGATGACATGCTGCGCTCAGAAAGTATATTGGATATATTGCTCAATGCGAAAATATAAGCTGCGGTATCCTTTAAACTTTGGGCGTCTTTGGCAGCCTGCTCGGCATAAGGTAAAGCTTGTTTAGGGTTGTCTATCGACCGGTAGATGTCGGCGATGCAGGCCCGGCAATCAATACTTAAACCTTTCCATCCGCGGTTATCACACTCCTTTAATATTTTGAAAGCTACATTTAAGGCTTCAACCGTTTTGGCTTCGCGGCTAAGCATATAAGCCACCATGATGGGGGCTTTTTCGTAAGTGAGCGAATCTGCAGGGGTAGCAAGTTTGGTAGCCTCACGTCCAAATGTTAAAGCATCATGTTCATTGCCTATACCATAAGCCTGGTATGCTTGTGCCAATAGTACCCTGGCTTCAAAAGGTTGGTTACTATTTTTCCTTGCCGAATCGATAAGCCTTTTTGCAAGCATTGCGGCCGAGTCCTGGCTTTTCATGCCACGGAGCGTTTTCAATATCGGTTCCTTATTTGCTTTGAGTTTGTTTTGTGCCCGGGCAACCAGGCTGCATAAAACAATGAAGTATAGAAGAAGTATCCTTCGGAAAAGATGGGTGGTTGAAATTGTAATAGGGGTCATGATAATGTGTCCAAATTACAACTTTATCGAAAACTGGAATTAATTAATTTGAAATAAATTACCTTATAAATAATATTTATTTATAAGGTAATCACGGATGTTGGTTTTAAATCAATAGTTAAATTTGTTTGTTTTGGTGTTAATATTACGCCATATAAAAGGTATATGCCCGGCTTAAAGCTTATTTGATTACTTTAGCAGCTGGTATTGTTATAGAATTGACCATGAAACACTACGGACTAATCGGTTTTCCGCTCTCCCATTCATTTTCAAAAAAGTTTTTTACCGAAAAATTTGAAGCCGAAGGCATTACTGATGCCCGCTACGATCTTTACCCGATTGAACATATTAAAGACCTACAAGACCTGCTTGATGAGCATCCTGATATTTGCGGCCTTAACGTAACTATTCCGCATAAAATAAATGTATTACCTTTTTTAGATTGGATAGAGCATGACGCCCGCAAAGCCGGTGCAGTGAACTGTATCAGGGTGACAGCCGAAAGCCCGGTTGAAGCTGCGTTTTCGGGTGAGATTGGGGTTAAAGACCATGATTTCAGGCTGGAAGGATACAATACCGACATTTATGGCTTTGAGGAATCGTTAAAACCTTTAATTGGCGATGGAAACGATGATGCCCTGATTTTGGGTGACGGCGGAGCTGCAAAGGCTGTAAAGTGTGTACTGGAAAATTTGGGTATCAGCTATAAAGTTATTACCCGCAAACCCACGCACCACCCGGACAATATTTTGTTTAAGGATCTCAAACCACATCATATTACCCAACATAAGATCATCATAAACACTACCCCTTTAGGAACCTATCCTAATGTTGACGAGTGCCCGCCAATCCCTTATGAGTTTATTGGTGATGATCATGTTTTATACGACCTGATATACAATCCCGAAGAAACCCTGTTTTTAAAGCGAGGCCGTGAGCAGGGCGCTAAAACAAAGAATGGCTACGAGATGCTGGTTTTGCAGGCCGAAAAATCGTGGGAGATCTGGAACTCAAAAGAGAAACACCCATGAAGTATTTAACCTTATTGGTAGCGGCATTATTGTTTCTGGCAGCGTGTGGCGGCAATCATGACTATGCGCCTAAACCACGTGGCTTCTATCGCATACCATTCCCCAAAAAGGAATACCAGGATTACGCGACGGGTTGCCCTTATGCTTTTACCTATCCTAAATACGCCTACATCGAACCTGATAGAAAACGCGATGCCAAACCCTGCTGGGTAAATATGCAGTTTCCGCAATTTAATGCTACGCTGCATTTGAGTTATCAGCCTATTACGTCGAAAAAGGAGTTTAACCAATTGGTTGAGGACGCGCGTACCTTTGCATTTAAGCATACGGTAAAAGCCACATCCATTGATGAGGGCATCATTCATTATGCCGATAAAAAGGTTTATGGCATCTATTATACTATAGATGGTAATGCCGCATCATCTGCCCAGTTTTTCCTGACCGATAGCGTGCATAATTATATCCGCGGGGCGTTATATTTTAACAGCGAACCCCGCCTGGACTCTATACAGCCAGTACTTAATTTTATCAAGCAGGATATGGCTGTGATGATTAAGAGCTTTAAATGGAAATAGAGGATAGAGGCAAGACGGCAAGAATCAAAAAACAAGAAAGCTTCGAACTCTATATAAATTTACAGGGATAAATTATTATTTCTATTTCGGGCCGTTGACAAAAACAGCTGTTGACATCCGTTGTTACTGATATACGCCGGATCGTAATCTGGTGAATAATCAGCATACAATGAAACTCATCAAACTCAATAAAATAGGTACTGATATCAGGTTGCATACCGAAAACCTTGCCCACACAGGGTTTAGGAAAATATTTGAGGGTATCGATCAGCTTAAAATAAAAAACGGTGTTGATAAGCTGGGCCTCGAAGGTTTTATTAACCAGTGTGCCTGTCTTGCGGCAGGCTCCGGTGCTATGGCCGGGAGTGGGGGCATGTTTACACTTGTAGCGGGAATCCCTTTTGATTTCATTAACCTCATCACCCAACAGTTCAGGGCTATTATGGGGATCATGTATTATTACAGGGGTACATATGATAACGGATTCGACGATTTTATGTCCTTAGTGGCAACGTCGGTCCGTGTAGAGGCCGGTGTGGCCATCACCAGGAGCATGATGGAGGGCATAGCCGAACGTATGCTCGTGATATTGGGCACCCGTACCGCCGAACGCCTGGTGCCCGTTGTGGGCGCGGTTATAGGCGGCACAGCAAATTACCTGTTCATCAAACGCATGGCCGAGCAGGTAAAAAGGATGCAAAAGGATTATGTAGTAATTCAGGTGGGATAAGCTTGCCCTGTAAAATATGTCATTTCGAACGAGGAACGAGGAGAAATCTTATACGTCTTGCAAATCGAACTAAGCATGGCGTACAAGATTTCTCTTTCGCGCCAACCCACCGGCCATACCGGCTCTATCGAAATGACAACTTTTTAAGTATTTAACACAGTCTACATACCATCCAGCATTCCTAAATCAAACTTTGGTTTGATGGTATACCTAAGCTGTACCAGCCCGCTCGAAAACTGTTCGCTGCCAAGTAAAATAAGTTCGACACGATCTTTCGAGCCCATGAACAATGGCTTGCCGCTTCCTAAAATAATAGGATGTACCGAAAGTAAAAACTCAGTGATAAACCCCTCTTCAATAAAAGCAGAAACAAGGCTTGCCCCACCAAACATCCAGATGTTTTTACCCGGCTGATCCCTGATCGTTTCAACCCTCGATTTAAAGTCGGCGCTTTTGATGATCTCGGTGTTGGGGTTTGGCGATGGTGGCAGCGTATCCGAAAAGACATACATTTTCAAAGCACCAAACATTTCCGGATCGGTACTCATGAGCAGATCATAGCTTTTACGGCCTATGAAAATAGCATCGCTACTGCTTAAAAACTCGGTCATGCCATAATCCTGATCGGCAAGGCACCAGTCGTATTCGCCGTTGGGGCCTTCAATGAAGCCGTCGAGGCTTACAGCAAGATTTAATATTATTTTACGCATAGTGCTATTCTTCAGGAGTGTTATTCATTTCCTGCCATTGCTTGCTGAATGATTTGTCAGCCACTTTTGGCATCTCGCGCAGATGTCCCCAGGTGCGTTTGAAGAAAGTTTTAAGCAGGAAGTTTTTCATGCCACCGCCAAAAAAGTCTGTAAGCTTACGCTTAAGCATCCCTTTTTTCCAAATGGCCCAACCCCAGCGTTCTTTGTTGGTCACCAGGTTTTCGTTAACGGCATCGCGGCGGTTGAGGAGCAGCATTTTGTGGATGTCGATTTTAACAGGGCATACCTCGGTGCATTTACCGCAAAGACTTGAAGCATAGCTCAGGTGCTTAAAATCTTCCATGCCCCGTGTGTGAGGGGTAATGATAGATCCTATAGGGCCGCTGTAGGTTGTAGCGTAGGTGTGGCCGCCAATATTTTTATAAATAGGACAACCATTAAGGCAAGCTCCGCAACGAATACAGTAAAGACCCTGGCGCTGGTCTTTTTTTGCCAGTAGGTTTGTACGGCCATTATCCAAGAGCACTACGTACATTTCTTCGGGGCCGTCGGTTTCATTTGGCTGGCGCGGACCGCTTAGTATCGTATTGTAAACTGTTAAGTTTTGCCCGGTACCATGGGTAGATAACATGGGCCAAAACAGATCCAGATCGGTTATTGAAGGGATGATTTTCTCGATACCCACAATAGCGATATGGATTTTAGGGAACGTGGTGCAAAGACGCGCGTTACCTTCGTTTTCGCTGATGGCTATGCTGCCGGTATCAGCCAGTAAAAAATTAGCTCCGGTAATGCCAACATCGGCCTGTACATATTTATCGCGAAGCAGTTCGCGGGCTTTCAGCGTAATTTGTTCGGGTGTAGCATCAATAGGGGTACCAAACCTTTCGTGGAAAAGTTTGGCGATATCCTCCTTGCTCAGGTGCATGGCCGGAGTAACAATATGATAAGGCTTTTGGCCTAAAAGCTGAACTATATACTCGCCCAAATCTGTTTCCAATGACTCGATATGGTTACTTTCCAGAAATTCATTCAGGTGAATTTCTTCTGTAACCATCGATTTGGACTTTACTACAGTTTTGGCATTGGCTTTATTAATGATGTTCAGGATTTCGCGTTGTGCTTCTTCCACATCGTTGGCCCAAATCACTTTGCCACCGCGCTTCTGGAAATTGGCTTCAAATTCCGGCAGGAACTTGTCCAGGTTTTCCATCACTTTCCATTTGAGCACATGGCCCTTTTTCTTGGCATTATCTAAATTGATAATACGTGATAGGCCACGGGACACCGCATTATCATAACGGTCGATATTGAAGTTGATAATACGGCGATGATCAGCATCAAATGCCTTCTCTTCCGATTTTACCAAAAATTCTTCAGCGATTGCTCCCATATATGCGAAAGTAGGATTTTGTTTTTAATTTGGTGAATGGTTGATTAAGTGAGTGGTTGTTTGTGAACAGATAATATATGAGAAGGTTTTAAAACTTTCTTAAAACAAAAAGAGGCGCATGTGATGCGCCTCTACAAAAATATTCTTAAACAGGTTACTAATCCCTTAATCAACCCAATCAACCACTCACTATTTCCCAGCAGCTGCATCCACAACGGGACGCTTGTCGCGGTTGGCAAGGTCCCAGCCGGTATAAAATACCAGTTGAGCGCGTTTGGCCAATAGCGGGAAGTTGATTTTGCTTACTTCATCGCCTGGTTGGTGATAATCGGCATGTACACCGTTAAAATAGAAGATAATTGGTACGCCGTGTTTTGCAAAGTTGTAGTGATCGCTACGGTAGTAAAACCTGTTAGGATCATTAGGATCGTCGTACTTATAATCAAGTTTTAATTTGGTGTAAGTATTGTTTGCATTCTCACCAATTTCATGTAACTCCTTGCTTAGCATAGCCGAACCAATTGGATAAACATAGTTTGCAGAGTCGGGTTTGCCAATGTACTCTTCACCTACCCTGCCGATCATATCAATATTTAAATCGGTAATGGTATTGGCCAGCGGGAATACAGGATGATCTGAATAATACTCAGAACCCAATAAACCTTTTTCTTCGCCAACATTACCTAAAAACAGGATGCTGCGACGAGGGCCATGACCATCTTTTTTAGCCTTTGAGAATGCGCGGGCGATTTCCAAAATACCTGTAGTGCCTGAACCGTCATCGTCGGCACCGTTGTTTACTTTGTCTTTAGCTTTTTCATCAGGATTTAGACCAATATGGTCATAGTGTGCCGAAAAGATCAATACTTCATCTTTCAGATCGGTGCCCGGCATGTAACCTAATACATCAACCGCTTTTACGTCTTTTTTAGTGGTTACGTAGTTTACAACTACATTGTCTTTTATAACCGTAGCGGGTGTAGTTGCCGCTGCCGAAGCAGATTTAAGATCGGCATAAGTTTTACCAGTCGATTTTACCAGTTCATCGGCCAGTACCGCGGTAATGTTAAATACAGGGGCGTTGGTGTTTGCCGGTTTAGCCGCTTCGTCCTTAATAGTTAACCTTGGACTTGTTACGCTTTTGCCGAAACGGGCTAAAGCTGCTGCAATGCCGGGGTTGGCCGCTAATATGATAGCCGGGTTTTTGCTTTGTAAGTTTTTGACAACTTTAGTACGCGCATTGCTCATGCGGTAGCTGGTGTTTGGCGTAGTGCCTGCTTCTGGCTTATCTTCATTAATCCAAAGCACAATTTTGCCGGCCAGGTCGGTATTACCAATTTCAGCATCGGTGCCGTAGCCAACAAAAACGATATCACTTACTGATGTGCTTTTATCCGGAAATGCGCCGCCTAAATAAAAATCGGTACCATACTCAAATGATTTACCGTTAACCGTAAATGCTGTTACTTTCAGCGCGTTTTCGGTAAGGGGTACATCAAAAAAATATGAGCCGTTAACAGGGGCCTGCAATCCTAATTTTTTAAACTCGCCGGCTATATAGTTAGCAGCTTTTTCGGCACCGGGCTTGCCAGTTTCGCGGCCTTCAAAGGCGTCAGAAGCCAGGATGCTCAAGTGCTTTTTCGCATCGTCGGCAGTGATCAGCCCGGCGTATTTCATTGCCGTGGCGTTCTGCTGTGCACAGGCCGTAGTTGCCGAGGCCAGCGCGATAAGCAATAATGGTAATTTATTCATTCTTTTAGTTAATAGTTCTTTTTTTAAGGGTAAAGGCTAAAGGTCAAAGGCGAAAGGTAGCTGCATTTTGCAAAGCGAAAGAAGAGGTAAAAACCTTTAACCTTTCGCCTTTGTCCTTTCACCTATCAAACGCAGGCTATCTTCTCTACCCGATTGGCATGCCTGCCGCCTTCAAATTCAGTATTCAAAAATGTGGTAACTATGGCCTTTGCTTCTTCGGGGGTAACAAAGCGGGCGGGTACGCAAACTATGTTGGCGTTGTTGTGGCTGCGGGCCAGTACGGCAATTTCTTCTTTCCAGCAAATAGCCGCACGAATGTTCTGATGTTTATTGGCCGTTATAGCAACGCCATTAGCTGCACCACAAATCAGGATGCCAAGGTCACACTCACCGCTTTCAACTGCGTTGGCTACAGGATGCGCGAAATCAGGATAATCAACCGACTCGGACGAGTAAGTGCCGAAGTCTTTTACTTCGATAGATGAAAGTGTTTCTGTTAAAATTTGTTTGTATTCATACCCGGCGTGATCCGAACCGATAGCGATTTTTAATCCTTGCATCATTTATCAAAAGTATAACGTTTTATCACTTTTTAAAGGTAAATAATTTGTTATAAACAGGCTAATCTGCTTCGGCGCGAAACGGCGAATAATCCAATTGAAAATATGCAGATCTCACCTATTTGCGATGGTTGTCATTAGAAGAACATTTGAAGAGGCGCGGGGTGTCAAATAGGATTAATTACCCTTATTGAATTCCAGCTCTTTTTTAATCTTTCTTTTTTCAACAAGGCCTGCTACAACTATACTCACCTCGTACAACACGAATAGCGGTATACTAACCACTGTCATGGTAAGCATATCTGGTGTAGGGGTAACCACCGCAGCAATGATCAGGATCACTACAATAGCGTAACGGCGGGTTTCTTTCATAAACTTAGGCGTCATAATGCCTAAGTTTGCCAGTATATAAACCAATATAGGCAATTGGAAAACCACGCCGGTAGCGAGCGTAAGCGTGGCTACCGATGAAATATAAGAGTCAATATCAAACAAGTTTTGAATAGCAGTACTAACCGTATAGCTCGACAGGAAGTTGATTGACATTGGGGTGATCACAAAATAACCGAATGTGATCCCTAAAAAGAAAAGAATACAGGCATAAAATACAAAGCCCGTGGCGGCTTTGCGCTCGGCCTCATGAAGGGCAGGCTTTATAAAACGCCATATTTCCCATATCAGGTACGGAACACCTAAGGTAATACCGATGATAAGCGAAGAGTTGATCTGCAGGGTAAATTGACCTGCCATTTCGGTATTGATGAGGTGTACATTTACATTATCAATACAGAAACCATCGCGGTGAAGCGCAGCACCAAGTTTGCAAAGCATGCGATAGGTCCAGAAGGTTGACTTGCTGGGACCCATAATAATGGTACTGAAAATCCAGTCGTAGTAGTAAAAAACAACAACGGTAAATACTACAATGGCTACTGAAGCTCTTACGAGGTGCCACCTTAAAGCCTCGAGGTGATCAAAGAACGACATTTCTGCCTCTAACGTTTTCCCTTTATCTTTTATGGCCTTGATGATCTTGCTGTCGCTCATTATAATATATACCGCTGTATAAACGCTATCTTGCTAAGTACGTAATATTTTATGAAGATAGTTTGAATTATATCTCAAATGTATCCATAAACTTGGTGGTAAAGTTACCGGCCCGGAAGTTAGGATCCTTCAATAATTTTAAATGGAATGGAATAGTGGTTTTAATTCCCTCAATCACAAATTCGCTCAAAGCGCGCTCCATGGTGCTTAAAGCTTCATCGCGGGTTTGGGCCACGCAAATAACTTTAGCTATCATTGAGTCGTAGTTTGGAGGGATAACATAACCTGAGTAAACGTGCGTATCGATACGTACACCGTGACCACCCGGAGAGTGGAAATTGGTTATTTTACCTGGTGACGGGCGGAAACCATTAAACGGATCTTCGGCATTGATACGGCACTCAATGGCATGCATTGTTGGCTCATAGTTTTTACCTGAGATAGGGATACCTGCAGCAACTTTAATTTGCTCTTTGATCAGGTCGAAGTTGATTACCTCTTCGGTAACCGGGTGTTCAACCTGGATACGGGTGTTCATTTCCATGAAGTAGAAATTACGGTCTTTATCAACCAAAAACTCTACTGTACCGGCACCTTCGTATTTTACAGCTTTGGCGCCTTTAATGGCAGCCTCACCCATTTTTTTACGAAGTTTTTCGGTCATGAAAGGCGATGGGGCCTCTTCAACCAGTTTCTGGTGACGGCGCTGGATAGAGCAATCACGTTCAGACAGGTGGCAAACTTTACCAAACTGGTCGCCTACAACCTGTATTTCGATGTGGCGCGGGTCCTGAACATATTTTTCAAGGTACAGACCATCGTTACCAAAGGCAGCACCAGATTCGGCACGGGCCGAGTCCCATGCGTTTTCAAACTCTTCGTCTTTCCAAACAATACGCATACCACGGCCACCACCACCGGCAGTAGCTTTCAGTATAACCGGGTAGCCAATTTTGTTGGCAATAGCAATACCCGATTTAACATCAGAAAGTAAACCATCAGAACCGGGAACAATAGGTACACCGGCTTTTTTCATGGTGTCTTTAGCCGAAGCTTTATCACCCATCTGGTTGATCTGCTCGGCAGTAGCACCAATAAATTTGATACCATACTCAGCGCAAATAGCCGAAAACTTAGCGTTTTCAGACAAGAAGCCGTAACCAGGGTGGATAGCATCCGCATTGGTTAACTCGGCAGCCGATATGATGTTAGGAATATTTAAATAGGAATCGCGGCTTGGCGGCGGACCGATACAAACAGCTTCATCAGCAAAACGAACATGCAGACTATCGCGGTCGGCAGTTGAATATACAGCAACCGTTTTAATACCCATTTCCTTACAGGTACGGATAACACGAAGGGCGATCTCGCCACGGTTAGCTATTAATATTTTTTTAAACATTGTTTTTCTTTAATATGCAAATTACAGATGTGCAAATATGCAGATGAAAAATATTAGCGGATTATTGATTGGCAAATATGTAAATTATTAATGTGCAAATGACTTAATCATCATTTGCACATCTGAAATCTGCACATTCGCACATCAATTAAACTGGTTCTACTAAAAACAGTGGTTGATCGTACTCAACAGGTGAAGCGTTATCAACAAGTACTTTCACTATACGGCCCGAAACTTCTGATTCAATTTCATTGAACAGTTTCATAGCTTCGATGATACATACTACAGTACCTGGTTTTATCTCGTCGCCAACGTTTACAAACAAAGGTTTATCCGGGCTTGATGAGCGGTAAAAAGTACCGATCATTGGCGATTTAACGGTAATGTATTTCGATGTATCCGGAGCGGCCGGTGCAGCAGGTTCAACTGGTGTTGGGGCCGGAGCAGATGGCAATACCGGAGTAACAGGTTGTGTAACAGCCGGAATAGTAGCATGAACCACCGTAGGTTGTACCTCGTTGGTTTTTATTGTGATTTTAAAATCTTTTTGCTCGATTGATACTTCGTTCACGCCCGATTTGGAAACAAAGCGAATAAGGTCCTGAATTTGTTTAATATCCATGTTGAAGGATTAATTGGTTTGGGACAAAGTTTATATCTAAGTTATACAATTAATGTGCAAATTCCCGTTGTGCAAATATGCAAATCCATGTACTGATGTGCAAATGCCCTTTGTTGCAAATTATACGTTAGTTAATTAATCAGAGGTTCAATTATATCACAATTGAACAGTTTTATATGTTTTTATAAGCAGATAACATGTGCCGTTTACAGATGTTTTATTTTTTTGATGCAGTTAACACCGATTTACCGGTGTTCCATCTGTTCCATATCTGGAACACTAACATCAAATTAATAAGCCCACTTTAAATACACAGAGCCCCAGGTAAAGCCACCGCCGAAAGCTGCTAAAATAAGGTTATCCCCTTTTTTAAACTTGCTTTCCCATTCCCATAAACAAAGAGGGATAGTGCCGTTGGTAGTATTACCGTAACGCTCAATATTAATGATCACCTTTTCGGGGCTGATACCTGTACGGTTTGCAGTAGCGTCGATAATGCGCTTGTTGGCCTGATGCGGTACCAACCAGGCAATATCATCGCCTGTAAGGTTGTTACGCTCCATAACCTCATGTGCAACATCAGCCATATTGGTTACCGCGAATTTAAACACCGCCTGCCCTTCCTGGTAAGCGTAGTGTTCGCCCGCGTCAACAGTAGCATGACTGGCTGGTTTTAATGAACCGCCTGCCTTAAGGTTAAGGTACTGGCCGCCGGCACCATCGCTTCTTAAAATAGAATCGATAAGGCCGTTGCCTTCCTCATTTGGCTCAAGCAGGGCAGCGCCGCAACCATCACCAAAAATGATGCAGGTAGCACGGTCTTTATAGTTTACAATGGCCGACATTTTATCGCCGCCAACAACCAATACTTTTTTGTGCTTGCCGCTTTCAATAAACTGCGCGCCCGAGGTTAAGCCATACAGGAAACCTGAGCAGGCTGCCTGTAAATCAAATCCCCATGCATTTTTTGCACCAATTTTATGGGCTAAAATGTTGGCCGTAGCCGGGAATATCATATCGGGGGTGGTAGTACAGAAGATGATAAGATCGATCTCATCGGCACCGATACCGCGTTTTTTAAGGAGCTCGGTAACGGCAGGGACCGCCATATCAGATGTAGCAAGGCCTTCGCCTTTTAATATGCGTCGCTCTTTGATACCGGTACGGCTGGTTATCCACTCGTCATTTGTATCAACCATTGTTTCCAGTTCCTGGTTGGTTAATACATAGTCGGGAACGTAACCATGTACAGCGGTAATAGCGGCATGAACTTTACTCATCTTTATAAAATTACTGGAATGCTTGTTTTATTTTATCAACGAGGTTACTCTCTACCATATTCCTTGATAAAAGGACCATGTTTTTTATAGCCTCCGGACTCGAGATGCCGTGACCAACAACAACGGGGGCATTTACACCCAGTATTGGGCTACCGCCGTATTGTTCATAATTAAACCTGTCAAAAAACTCGTCCTTCAGCTGTTTCTTCCTCGTTATAACGTAAAACGATTCGGCAAGCTTTAATATTACATTGCCGGTAAAACCATCGCATACATACACGTCGGTACCTTCGCTAAAAAGATCGCGTCCTTCAACATTGCCAACAAAGTTAAACAACTTTGTTTCTTTCATTAATGGGTAGGTAGCCTGGCAAAGTAAATTGCCTTTTTCCTCTTCTTCGCCAATGTTTATGAGCGCAACCCGTGGGTTAGGTATATCATAAACGGTTTGGGCAAACAAGCTGCCAAGTACCCCGAACTGAACAAGCACATCGGGTTTGCAATCGGCATTGGCACCTACATCCAACAAAATACCCAAACCTCCTTTAAGTTTGGGTACAATAGTAGTCATAGCCGGGCGTACAACACCCGGAATGGTTTTTACACTGAACATGGCGCCAACAAGCATAGCGCCGGTGTTACCAGCAGACGAGAAGGCCTGAATTTCGCCGGCTTTAAGCAGTTGAAAACCAACTGATATGCTGGAGTCAGGCTTCTGGACAATAGCTTTGGTAGGATGCTCGCCCATGCCAATAACTTCGGTTGTATGTACAAACTCGAAGTGATCGGGGCTCACACCATTTTCCTGAAGAATACTTACTGTAACTTCCTTATCGCCAATAAGAACCAGTTTCTGGTCGGCGGATAAAGTTTTATAAGCTTCGATAGCTCCTAAAACAGCTGCTTTGGGAGCGTAATCACCGCCCATAATGTCTAAGCCAATCTTCATTTGCAGAAAATTAAACTTATGCTACTGCTGCTTTCTCAATAAGAACTTTACCGTTGTAGTAAACATTACCATCAACAGTGTATGCTCTGTGTGGCAAGTGCACAGCGCCTGTAGTTTGGCAGGTAGTTAAAGTTGGAGCTTCCGCTTTGTAATGAGTTCTGCGTTTATCTCTCCTTGATTTCGAAAATTTCCGCTTTGGATGTGGCATAATATCCTAATATTAATTATTTATTCATGTTCCTGAGCGCATCCCACCGTGGGTCTGTTTGCTCACTTTGTTCATCATTTGCCGAAAGCTTATTCAGCTTGTCAAGCATTTCCTTATCACAATAAGGGGTTTCGCCCTCGTTGTCGCAAACCGAAATAAACGGTACTGCAACGTTTATGTATTCATAAATCAACCCGGCTATATCAATCTCATGATCGTTTTTACCAAGGGTGATGATCTCTTCGTCTTCATCAATCTCCTCATCACTGAACTTAGCTATCTGTTGTTCAGTAATATCAACCTGTTGAGGCAATTGCGATAAACACCTGTCGCAGGTGGTATCAATTGTGCCGTCAATCTTAAAGTTCAGGATCAGCATAGTTTCCTGCTTATCCAGTTCAACCTCACAGTGCAGGGTTGCCTTTTTTACTAACGAGTACTCAAACTCATCAAAAAAGTCATCCTGTATGTCATACTCAAACTGGTGTTTCCCCAGTTTAAGCCCCGTAAAGGGAATCGAATATTTCTTAAGCGATTTCAATGAGCAACAATTAGCCCGCAAATGTAGGGAAAAATACCATAACTGGAAAGTGTTTTTTTATTTTGACTTTTAACCAGTTTGAAAGGCACGCAGTTAAGGGTAAAATGTTGATAATTAAGAAGATTATGCCATCGCATTATTCTTCTTAATTATTATAAAATTAATTAACCAGAACCTCGGGTTTCATTTTAGACGCAAGTTGTAACGCTTTGTAAGCGTTTACAATACCGCCGGTTTTTGAAAGTGTTGTAAAATCAACCTTTTCGGTTTTGCTGCCGGGCTTCAAAACCATGGTGCCGGTAAGTGGTGTAGCCGAGCCTAAAATGGCTTCTTTCACCTGTTTAGCACTAAGGTTTGGATAATATTCTAATATCAAAGCGGCTATGCCGGCTGTTATTGGCGATGAAAAGCTGGTGCCATCTTCAGTATCAACTTCAGCATCGGTAGTAATAGATGTTACCTTTACCCCCGGGGCAAAAACGTCGACACTCTTTTTGCCGTAGTTAGAGAAATCACCTGCAAGGTTTTGTCCTAATTTAGCGCCCGAAGCCCCCACGCTGATTACATTATCAGCGTCTGTTGACGATCCGTCTAAAAAGGTATCATTCGGAAACTCAGGCTGTGTGTCCATATCCTGGTTGTCGTTACCTGCAGCCATTACCAATAGTACATTCTTTGATGCGGCATATTTAAAGGCTGCATCAACCCATTCTTTATGAGGCGAGATCTTTTTGCCAAAGCTCATGTTAACCACCCTGGCGCCATTGTCAACCGCGTAGCGGATAGCATTGGCTACATCTTTATCGTATTCATCGCCGTTAGGTACGGCTTTAATGATCATCAGTTTTACATTGTCGGCTACGCCGTTAATGCCGTAGTTATTATTACGTACAGCGCCAATCAGTCCGGCTACGCCTGTGCCGTGCGCTGCATCAGCAAATTTTACCAGGTTATTGCCATATGGCTTGCCGTCCATAACATCTGGGTCATCGCCCACAATGCGTTTGCGCGAAGTAAGGTCGGGCGAAATATCATTGTTAAGCTTGGCCAGGTACTCGCTCAGGTCTTTAATGATCTTGGCATTGGTTGAGTTGGCCCCCTCCTGCGCAAATACCGACTCCCAAACATATTTGCTTTGGCTCAAGGTATCATTGCTGGCTTTCACGCGTACCAGGTCGGCCTGCGTAAAGGTGCCATTGGCAGGCAAATTAAGACCGCGTTTAATGTATCCGCTGGTAACCATCAGCGCGTTCATTACCGGCGAAAGTTGGCCGATTTCGGTGTTAGCTTTGTTCACAGTCGAGTCATATACTGTTTTAACACGCAGCCAGTAGGCATATTCCTTTTTATCCGTGGCTGTCGAGTCGGTAACAGAGGCGTACTTGCCTTTCAGCTTGTTGTATTCGCGTACTTCTTCGGTGGTTTGGGTAAAATCGGCTTTGCCGCCCGGGCCACCTAAAAAATTCCAGCCATGTATATCATCAATGTAACCGTTATGGTCGTCGTCAATACCGTTCCCTGGAATTTCTTTTTTGTTTACCCATAACACTGTTTTCAGGTCTGTTTGCAGGGTATCAGCACCGCTGTCGATAGTTGCGACAACCACGGGCTTACTTTTTTTGCCTTGTAAAAACAAATAAGCCTGCTTTAAGCTGATGCCGTAAAAGCCGGTCTCCTTTAAATCAAGCAGGTGCCATGCTTTTGGCGGGGCTGGATCGGCGGCGGGTGCCTGTTGTGCCGATGCCGGTAGATTAATTAATAATGCTGCTGATAAGGTGGTTGCGCTTACGTACTTACAAAATTTGAACATGAACAGTGTTTATATGGTATATAGAATTCTTTAGAAGCATTAAAAAAGCGTCATTGCGAGGTACGAAGCAATCCCCAATTGGCGGATCGGCTATGCACAGTGCAAAATCACTTTGTTCTTGCAGGAATGCTGTTTAAACTATTGAGTTAAATCCTTTTTTAACGGCTTCTATCAGATATAAGTTTAATTTATTCTTTTAATTTTTATTTATTTTCTCCCATCGGTAAATCTTGACCCTTTATTTCCGGGCGTTTCCTCCGGCCGGGCTATCCGCTCATACGCCTGCAGGCATTACGCTCATGGCCGGTATCCGCTGCTATCCCTAACGCAAAAACAAAAAATCATGTCATTGCGAGGAGGAACGACGAAGCAATCGCACGTAAGCATGGCCGCTTTGTATAGTATGCGATTGCCACGCTTCGCTCGCAATGACAAAGAGCTGATTTACAAATCAAACTTTATCCCCTGGGCTAAAGGCAACGTTTTTGAGTAGTTTATAGTATTGGTTTGTCTCCTCATATAAACTTTCCATGCGTCTGACCCTGATTCACGGCCGCCGCCGGTTTCTTTTTCACCACCGAAAGCACCGCCAATCTCGGCGCCGGACGTGCCAATGTTAACATTGGCAATGCCACAGTCAGAACCAGCGTATGACAAAAATTGTTCTGCCTCACGCAAATTATTGGTCATAATGGCCGATGATAATCCCTGCGGAACACCGTTCTGCAGTTCAATGGCTTCCTCAATGGTACTGTATTTTATCAGGTAAAGGATAGGTGCAAAGGTTTCATGCTGCACTATCTCAAAATGATTTTCAACTTCGGCAATACAAGGCTTTACATAGCAGCCCGACTCATAACCTGCGCCTTCAAGCCTGCCGCCGTCAACTACAAAATTGCCACCTTCAGTCTTGCATTTTTCAATCGAGTTAAGGTATAGGGCAACGGCATCAGTGTCAATCAGCGGGCCCATATGGTTATGCTCATTTAATGGGTTACCAATCCTGATCTGCTTGTATGCGCTAATCAGTTTTTGTTTAAAAGCCTCGTAAACACTTTCGTGAATAATGAGCCTGCGGGTGCTGGTGCACCGCTGACCGGCAGTACCCACCGCTCCAAACACCGCCCCGATAAGTGACATATCCAGGTCGGCATTTTCGCTGATGATAATGGCGTTATTACCGCCAAGCTCCAGCAGGCTTTTGCCAAGCCTTGCGCCAACGGCGGCACTTACAGCTTTACCCATACGGGTTGAACCTGTAGCGGAAACCAGCGGAACGCGGGTATCAGCAGCCATAAGTTCGCCAATGTTGCGGTCGCCAATAACCAGGCATGAAACGCCCTCTTCAATGTTATTCTTTTTAAAAACTTCCTGTGCAATATGCTGGCAGGCAATAGCCGTCAAGGGTGTTTTTTCGGATGGTTTCCAGATGCACACGTCGCCGCAAACCCAGGCCAGCAATGAATTCCAGCTCCAAACTGCCACCGGGAAGTTAAAAGCCGAAATGATACCAACAATGCCCAGCGGATGGTATTGCTCATACATGCGGTGATCCGGACGTTCGCTGTGCATGGTTAAACCATATAGCTGGCGGCTCAGGCCAACGGCAAAATCGGCAATATCTATCATTTCCTGTACTTCGCCAAGACCTTCCTGCAGGCTTTTGCCCATTTCGTAAGATACCAGGGTACCCAAATCCTGCTTGGCGGCACGCAGCGCCTCGCCAATTTGGCGTACAATCTCGCCGCGTTTAGGGCCCGGGGTTTTACGCCAGGTTTTGAACGCCTTGGCAGCTTGATCAACAGCTTGATTGTAATCTGCTTCGGTTGCCATACGTACCGAAGCTATCTTTTTACCATCAACAGGCGATGTTATATCTTTTACAGCAGCACCGGCGCTACTGCCCCAGTTGCCGCCTGTACTAAAGGCTTCATTAATATCGTTTATATGTAAACGTTTTAGGATATCTGAAATATTAGGCTCCATAATTGTTACTTTTGTCAAAGGTAGAAATCTTTAGGGCAAATTTTCCAGAATCACTCGTCCGTTGCCTGTTGTATCCATTGCTATTAATTATCAATGCTTTGTATTTAACAGTTGTTAACAATGTTTGAATGTTGAAAACTAAATTGCAATTTGGAAGTTAGTTGTTGTAATTTGACACTTAATAAGTCTTTACAAGGCAATTTGTCAACCTAAAGCGGATGTTCTGCAAACAAAATTGAATGGAAGAAGAATTTGAATTTGGTTTTACCGAAGACCCAAAATTCTCGGTAGAACGGTACGAGGAAATGATCAGAAATCAGGACTTGTACTTTTTTGATGCCCAGGCGTTTGAGAACATTATCGACTACTACATCGAAAAGAATGATCCGGCCAGGGCATTACAGGTAGCAGAGTACGCGCGAAATCAGCACCCTTTTGCGGCAATTTTCCTGATTAAACAGGCTCAACTGCTTGTGGTAAGCAACAAAGTACCGGAGGCTTTTGCCGCGCTGGATAAAGCTGCTATGCTTGAAGCGTCGGACGCGGATATTTATATTATCCGTGGTAACCTGTACGAAAGCCTGGAGCGCTATGCCGAGGCACTGGAAAACTACGAAAAAGCCCTTGACCTTGCCGAAGAAACCGACGAGATACTGCTGCACATTGCCTACGTTTACCAAAATATGGGCGATTATGATACTGCCATTACTTACCTTAAGCTTTGTCTTAAGCAAAACATGGAAAACCAGGATGCCCTTTACGAACTGGCTTTTTGCTACGACGTAATGGACAACCAGCAGGAAAGCGTGCAGTTTTATCAGCAATATATAGATAACGAACCATATAGCTACGCGGCCTGGTATAACTTAGGCAACGCCTATACCAAGCTAAGCCTGTTTGAAAAAGCTATCGATGCTTACGATTATGCCATATTAATTAAGGACAGTTTTGCATCGGCCTATTTCAACAAAGGTAACGCGCTGGTTAACCTCGAAAAATATGCCGAAGCGATAGAGGTTTACCGTCACACCTTTGAGTATGAGCAGCCCAATGCCGATACTTATTGCGCTATTGGCGAATGCTACGAAAAGCTGGAGCAAATGGATGATGCCCGTGCTTTCTACAAAAAATCGGTTAAGATGGATCCGAAACTGGCCGATGCCTGGTTTGGGATTGGTGTTACCCTTGATTTTGAAGAGCGCTATTTTGAGGCCCTGCACTTTTACAAAAAAGCGCTCGACCTGGATATTGCCAATGCCGATTACTGGTTTGCCATAGCTGATGCCGAATACAAGCTTGGCCATTTAGATGAAGCGGAAAAGGCTTATGAGAAAGTGGTAGAATTAAACCCACTGGACATTGACGCCTGGCTGGACTATTCATCAATACTTTATGAGCAGCAAAAGCTTAATGAAGCTATAGAGATCATAGCCCAGGCCATTAAAAACAACCCCGAAGCTGCCGAGCTTTACTACCGTATGGTGGCCTACCTGTTTGCTAAAGGCGAGTACAACGAAGCCCTTAACAACCTTGAGTATGCCTTAGCTGCCGACCCGGAAAAGCACTATATCCTGTTTGATTACCTGCCACAATTGCAAAAGAATAAAGTAATTGTGGATATCATTAACAGGTATACGAAGTAGGGAGTGAATGGTTGATTGAGTTGATTAGGTGAATGGTTCTGCCTTTTAAATAAACTAAAACACGAAAGACGCACATTGTGCGTCTTTCGTGTTTTAGGAATATCAACTACCGCTATACCGCCAGAAAAGTCAAATTACAATCAACCACTCACCATAACCAACAACATGAATTTACCATGAGCTTTAAGATCATTTAACATTTGAAATTTGCACATCTGCATATTTGTTGCGACCTTTGCCTCGTTAGAACTTTTAGTTATAGGCTATAACAAATACTCACAATGAACTACACTATCAATCATCTTCCCGAACGTACAGCTAAACCACGTGATAAAGGCATTACCATGGTTATGGACAAGGGGCTTAGTTTACGCCAGGTTGAAGATTTTATTGAAGTTGGTGGCGCCTACACTGATATTGTAAAACTGGGATGGGCTACATCATATGTTACCCCTAACCTTGAACAAAAGCTGAAACTTTACCGCGAGGCCGGGATCCCGGTTTATTTTGGTGGTACCTTGTTTGAAGCTTTTATTGTGCGTAACCAGTTTGATGATTACCGCCGTTTATTAGATAAATACCAGTTGGAACATTGCGAAGTATCTGACGGATCGATTACCATTGAGCATGATGTAAAATGTAAATACATCAGCGAGCTGGCCAAACAGGTTACTGTAATATCTGAAGTAGGCTCAAAAGATGTTCAAAAGATCTTTGCGCCGTATAAATGGATTAAACTGATGAGTGCCGAAATTGAGGCTGGTTCATGGAAGGTTATTGCCGAAGCCCGCGAAAGCGGCAATGTAGGGATCTACCGTGATTCGGGCGAAGTACGCCAGGGTTTAGTTGATGAGATCCTGACCCAGATTCCGGAAGAAACCATCATTTGGGAAGCCCCTCAAAAAGCACAGCAGGTTTGGTTTATTAAACTGATTGGCGCCAACGTGAGCCTGGGTAACATAGCCCCTACGGATATCATTCCGTTAGAAACCTTAAGGCTGGGTATCCGCAGCGATACTTTCGACCATTTTTTAGAGATGTAATTGTTGACTGATCTTAATATAACAATTAACCACAGCCTCCGGAGTAATCCGGAGGCTTTTTGCTGTATAACGATGCTCTCCTTTTGCTGGCGCAAGCATGTGGGGCAGGGAATAAGGGCAAAGGCTGCTTGTGCCTTTTATGCCGTCGAAGGCACAAGTAGCCGTCGCTCAGGCCAGCCCTACATACTTGCGCCAGCTACAAGCCAGTAAACTTTTTCGCACAACAACGATGAAGCTTATGTTCCCCTAAATCGCTGTCGCTGAACATGATTAAAAACGCCTCGTTTTCTCCAACAAAAACACCCTCAATTCTTAGTTATTAACACCGTAAATAACTGAAAAACAGCCCCTGCAAATTAGCCAAAGTTCATACGCCTTATTTATATCTACTCTGTGGAAAACTCTGGCTATTATGCTATTCAGCATACTGATAGATTTGAGTTAAAACCCCTGAACCTTTTTTAGTGTTGCATCTACTCAGTTAATTTTATCATAATTCAGGAAAAGCTATGGCTAAAAACATTACCAGGAACACACCCCCGGCAAGCGGAGGAAAGGGACTCAAAGCAGAACGCTATTTCAGCAAAGAAGGCATTAACGTTTATGACCTGTTTAAGTATGAAAAGCGATCGTCGGTTATCCGCAATCCTTCCGGCGACGCGGTGTTTGAAATGAACGATGTTGAGGTGCCTGCAAGCTGGTCGCAGGTGGCTACTGATATCCTGGCTCAAAAATATTTCCGCAAGGCCGGCGTGCCGCAACCTGATGGTACAACCGGATCCGAAAAAAGCATTAAGCAGGTTGCCCACCGCATGGCCAATTGCTGGAAGGACTGGGGCATGCGTTACGGTTATTTTGCCACACCTAAAGACGCTGAAATATTTTATGACGAAATAGTTTATACCATTGTTGGGCAATTGGCCGCTCCAAACTCGCCGCAATGGTTCAATACCGGTTTACATACCTCATACGGCATTACAGGCAAGCCCCAGGGGCATTATTTTGTGGATCCGGTAACAGAGCAACTCAGCAAATCAACCTCGGCCTACGAGCGCCCGCAGCCGCATGCCTGCTTCATTCTTTCTGTTGATGACGACCTGGTGAATGAAGGCGGCATTATGGATCTATGGGTTCGTGAAGCGCGCATTTTTAAATACGGTTCGGGCGTAGGTACCAACTTTTCCAAAATACGTGGCGATAACGAAAAACTATCCGGCGGAGGTTATTCATCCGGACTGATGTCGTTCCTGAAAATTGGCGACAGGGCAGCAGGGGCTATCAAATCAGGCGGTACAACCCGGCGCGCAGCCAAAATGGTTTGCCTTGATCTTGATCACCCCGAAATTGAGAGCTTCGTGAACTGGAAAGTGGAAGAAGAAAAGAAAGTAGCGGCGCTGATTGCGGCTGGCTATTCTTCCGACTATGAGGGCGAGGCTTATCGTACGGTATCCGGTCAGAACTCCAATAACTCGGTACGGATCCCTAATAATTTTTTCAACGCGCTTAAAACCGGTTCAAGCTGGAATTTAACCAGCAGGATGAGTGGCAAAACCGTTAAATCTATATCTGCTCAAAAGTTATGGGATGATATTTCATTTGCGGCCTGGGCCTGTGCCGATCCGGGTGTGCAGTTTGACAGTACCATCAACGAGTGGCATACTTGTCCCGAAGGTGGCCGGATCAACGCTTCCAACCCGTGTTCGGAATATATGTTTTTGGATAATACGGCCTGCAACCTGGCATCCATCAACCTTGCCCATTTCTTTGATGCGCAAACCCGTGTGTTTGATGTAAAAGGTTTTGAACATGCCTGTCGCATGTGGACAATCGTACTGGAAATATCTGTGCTGATGGCGCAGTTTCCATCTAAAGAGGTAGCGCAACTATCCTATGATTACCGTACGCTTGGTTTGGGTTATGCCAATCTTGGTTCGGCACTGATGGTTAGCGGCATTGCTTATGACAGTGACGAAGCCCGAGCTATTGGTGGGGCAATTACCGCCATCATGACCGGTACAGCCTATGCTACCTCGGCCGAGATGGCCCGTGAGTTGGGTACTTTCAGTCGATATAACGATAACAAGGCCCATATGATGCGTGTAATGCGGAATCATCGTTACGCTGCTTATAACTCAACCGAAAATTATGAAAGCCTTGAAATCGCTCCTCCGGGTATTGATCAAAAGATCTGCCCTGACTACCTGCTTTCGGCAGCCTGCAATGCCTGGGATAAAGCGGTTGAAATGGGTGAAAAATATGGTTACCGCAACGCGCAGACTACCGTTATAGCCCCAACCGGAACTATCGGTTTGGTGATGGATTGCGATACCACCGGCATTGAGCCCGATTTTGCATTAGTTAAATTTAAGAAACTATCCGGCGGAGGTTATTTCAAGATCATTAACCAGGCCGTACCCGAAGCCCTGCGTAATTTAGGTTACCAGGAGCATGAGGTTACTGCCATTGTAAATTATGCCAAGGGTGCTGCTACATTAAAAGGCGCGCCGCACATCAACATTGATACCCTTAAAGCCAAAGGTTTTACAGACAATGAACTGGAAAAACTGGATAAGGCAATGGTATCGGCATTTGAAATCGGTTTTGCGTTCAACATCTGGACGCTGGGGGAGGAATGCCTGAAACGCCTTGGCATCGCTGCCGAGCTATATAACGCTGCTGACTTCAATTTATTAAAAGCCATCGGCTTCAATAAAAAACAGATTGCCGAGGCCAATGAGTACATCTGCGGTACCATGACCATTGAGGGGGCTCCATACCTGAAGCTGCAGCATTACCCGATTTTTGATTGCGCCAACAAATGCGGCACCAAAGGCGAGCGTTATATCCACGCTCATGGTCATATTAAAATGATGGCGGCAGCTCAGCCATTCCTTTCAGGGGCTATCTCTAAAACCATCAACCTGCCAAACGAGGCCAAGGTTGAAGAGATCAAGGATTGCTATGAGCTTTCATGGCAGCTGGGTTTAAAGGCCAACGCACTTTACCGCGATGGCTGTAAATTGTCGCAACCGCTCTCAACCAAATCGGATGTTAAGGAGGAAGCTGATGATAAGCTGGATACCGTTGAAGAAGTATTAGGCGAAGCGGCCAACGTAAAACTTGCCGACCTAACCCCGGAACAGGTTATTGAAGCGGCCATGGCCATTATGGAAAAATCAAAGGATACGGCTTTCATGCGTCAGCTATCGCGTGTGGTGGAGAAAAAGAACCTGCCTTATAAACGTCGTGGCTTTACACAAAAGGCCAACATTGGCGGTCAGAATGTATTTGTACGAACCGGCGAATACGAGGATGGTACCCTGGGCGAGATTTTTGTGGATATGCACAAAGAGGGTGCTACTTTCCGTTCGCTCATGAACTGCTTTGCTATTGCTGTTTCGGTTGGCTTACAGTATGGCGTGCCGCTTGAAGAGTATGTGGAGAAATTTACCTTTACCCGTTTTGAGCCTGCGGGCATGGTTATCGGCCATCCTAACATTAAAAGCGCAACTTCTATTATCGATTACATTTTCCGGATGCTGGGTTATGAGTATCAGAACCGTACCGACCTTGTACATGTAATAACTGAGGGAACTATACTCGGCAATCCGCAAATGGACGATGATGCTTTTAACGCGGACGAAAGTAATGTATATCAGCCAACTACCAACAATCAGGTATCCTTGGATAATTCTGTCAATCCTCAAAGAAAAGGTTTATCTTTCGACGTTAGTATGGGCGTACAAAGCGATGCGCCAAGCTGTAACGTTTGCGGGCATACCACAGTACGTTCCGGCACCTGCTACAAGTGCTTAAACTGCGGCAACTCTATGGGCTGCTCTTAATAAACAAGGATTTTTTCAATCAGTTATAAATAGTTAATTATGTTTAACCCCGCCTGCCCAGGCGGGGTTTTTTGTTTGCTAAGACAATGGATTTGTAATAACTGTTATCGCAAATTAAGCAAATGCACTCTCCGTTGATTCTGTCTACGGACGAATATGCCTGTAGTTTGCAACTACAGGGTTTTGCAAACCTCAAACAGCAATTCTTATAATCAATTGTCATCACAAATCAAAAAACTTACCCTTTAGGAAACCGGGGTATTAATTATTTTTAACTTAGCTTTTATGAACACTATCCTACACATATTAAATGGCGATGCCGCGTTAGATGGCTTTGATCAAACCGGGCTCGATGGCGATGTTATGGTTTGGCGCGAGGTGTTTTCTGAAGGCCCGCTGCAGGAGGATATCCTGTCGGCGAGTTTCTGGAATGCCCGCCGCGACTGGATCGGCAAAACCTTTGATGATCCCGAGGATGATTATCAACATAAGGTGTTGGATGAGCTTGGTAAACTAAGCAGTGAGTATAAAGAGATCAATTTATGGTTTGAATTTGATTTGCACTGCCAGGTGAACCTTTTGGGCGTATTAGAAATGCTCTCGCTCAAAACCGATATGTCGGCTCCGGCTATTTATCTCATCTGTTTAGCAGATTGTGTTCAGTTTGAAAATAAGAAGGGCCTTGGTGAACTAACCGGTGAGCAGTTTGAGGAACTGTACGATGCCCGCGAACGCCTGAACGAATGGGAGCTCGGCCTTGCCTTTGATGCCTGGAGGTTATACGTTAATAACGATCTGCCAGGATTAGAAAAATGGCTCAATGAAAATACCTTTTGGGGCGGTGTCCCATTGCTTAAGCCCGCGTTGAAAGCCCACCTGAAACGTATGCAAACCAATGCGGATGGCTTGACTTATATCGAACAAAGACTCCTGGATATTTACAATAGCGGCGCCAAAACCAAAATCGAAATTTACCACGCCTTTTGGAAAGCTGAAAGCATATTTGGTATGGGCGATTCGGAGATTGATATATACCTGAATAAATTGAAAGAAAAGGGTTTGATAGAGCTTTAAATGAATTTCAAATTCCCTCCCTTGGGAGGAGGGCGGCTGATTGTGTAATGGCAGGGAGGGGTTTATACGCCATTTAGCAAATAAGCTGTCGATGAAACCCCTCCCTACACCCTCCCAGGGGAGGGAATCGCACAAGTCTCGCCCTACAATGAAAAAGAACTTTGCTCTACGGCACCGTAACCGCAATAGTCGGAGATCTCTCACTCTCGTTCTTCATCCTATCCAATGCCGTGACCACATAAAAATAGGTTTTACCCTTAATAACGGTATTGTCATCATAACCCAGAGTTGGGTCATATTTGATCTTCAGGATATTTTTAGGATTGTCGATATCTATCTTTTCACCATCGTTAAAACGGTAGATCACGTAGCCGTAAACAGGTTCTTCATCTTTAGCTAAAGTTGGCGTAAGCCACCTTACAGCCACACTTTTACCTACTGCTTTTGCCGTAACCTGTTGCGGGGCATTGGGCGGTATCGAATCGCGCCAAAGCATTACAGGTGGCAGGGCTGGATATTGGTAATAATTATCACGTAACGAATCAGTAAAGCCAAGCGGGTTGCTGGTAAGCGAATTAGAGCTGAAATAAACACTGCCCTGCACCCTCGGGTTATCACGAATAAGCCCTATTTGTTGCGGTAACTGCGACGGGTTTCTGAAGGCCTGCACCTTGCGTTCGTTAATGCGGTAAGCTGCCTGACCTACGTACAGGTGCCTGCCATAGGTATTATCACTCCACCAGCTTAACAGTTTCTGAAAATCGGCAGCGCGGTTACCTATTTGCCAGTAAAGTTGTGGATTGATATAATCTATCCAGCCCTCTTTTACCCATTTGCGGGTATCGGCATAGTTTTCATAGTAAGATGAGCCGCCATTGGTTTCCGAACCTTCTTCGTTTTGTGCCTTATTAGCCCAGATCCCAAACGGACTAATACCGAATTTGATATTAGGGTCATGCGCGTGAACGCTATCGGCAATCATATGTATCAGCAAATCCACGTTGTGACGGCGCCAGTCTTTAATATTATCATAGCCTTCGCCATATTGTTTAAACGTTGCGTTGTCGTTTATTTTTTGCCCGGCAATAGGATATGGATAAAAATAATCGTCCATGTGTACGCCATCTATATCATAATTATCCACAACATCCAGTATCACCTGCACAATATAGTCGCGCACCTCGGGTAAGCCGGGGTTAAAGGTTTTTATTCCACCATAAGTAAAAAACCACTCGGGTTTGATTTTAGTAATATGCTGCGGACTTAGCGCTGCAAAGTTGCCATCAAAGGTTGCCCTGTATGGGTTAAACCAGGCATGCAGCTCCATACCGCGTTTATGCGCTTCGGTAATAGCAAACTCAAGCGGATCGTAGTTTGGGCTTGGCGCCTGACCTTGTTTGCCTGTTAAGTACTTTGACCATGGCTCGCGGCTTTTGGCGTAAAAGGCATCGGCAGCGGGTCTTACCTGTAGCATCACCGCGTTTATTCCAGTTTCCTGGTGCGAGTTTAATATGTCAATGAGTTCCTGTTTCTGCTTTTCTGACGGCGATTTGGAATTGGTTGGCCAGTCGATATTAACAACGGTAGCTATCCATACCCCCCTGAATTCGCGCTTGGGTTGCATTTTTACGTCAACCGGGGCCGGTACAAGTTCTGCCGGCTGCGCATTAACTGATAAACAGGTAAACAGGGGTATAATAAGGAGTATGAACCGTTGGTATATATGCATTAAATAATATTAAGTTAGCAAGCTGCAAAGATATAAACTCATAACGTAGCAGGTTTATTATGAAGTATAAAAATTGAAGCCTTATTGTGTTTTAAACATTTTGTATTTATTTTAGCCCCACGCCTAACACAATTGATGTAATAATTTTTTTTAAATCATATTTTTATTGTTTTAACGTTCATTATGTTAACCATTAAAAATAAACAACCTGTATATACTTGCAGGATAGTGCTTTACATCAATTAACAGTTGATATTTCGCCAAAAACAAACACTATAGCTAAGCTTTTGTTATACCACTTGCTTAACTATGCTAAAACTTAACATTTAATTGCTATGGAAAACCAATCTGGGCAACAACAACCTAAGAAAAACTCAAACGTCATTTATTTTCTTATTGTAGTAGTACTTGCTTTATTGGGTACCGATGTGTACCTGTACCTGCAAAAAAACAACTCCGATAAAAAAATAGTTTATCAGCATGATGAGCAAACGAGGCTGCAAACCGAGCTTGATAGTCTTGAATCGCAGGTTGAACAGGTCACCGCAGGCAAAGCCAAAATGACCGCCGCATTAACGGCAAAAAACGACTCATTAAAGTCTACCATTAAAGTTCTGAGGGCCAAACTGGCTAAAGGTAAACTTACCGCACAGGAGCTTGCAAAAGTTCAGGAAGATGTTAAACAGCTCCGCTATTTTGTAACCAAATACACCGCAGATATCGAAGAGCTTAAAAAACAAAACACCTCACTTACCAACGAAAGGGACACCTTAAAAACAAACCTGGCAACGGTTGCTAAAAAGGTAGATACCCTGTCTAAACAAAATGAAGACCTTGGCGCTAAGGTGAAAGTTGCCCAGGCGCTTAAGCTGGCCACATCAGATGTGGTGGCCTATAAAATACGGGGCAGCGGTAAAGAGGTGGATGTTACCCGTGCAAATCCGGCTAAAAAATTGAAAATCAATTTCACAGTCGCAAGCAATACACTGGCTACAAAAGCAATGCACGATATTTATGTGCGTGTGATTGACCCAACCGGTAACCTGATCACCGCACCAGATTCAGGTACTTTCAGTGCCGACGGCCAGGATTTGCAATACACTTATAAAACATCAATCGACTTTAAGGATGATGGTTCACAATACACCATTGACTGGATTAACCCAACCCTTCCATTCCAGAAAGGCACTTACACCATTATGCTTTATGCTGATGGCGGTACCATGGGTAAAACAGGTATAACACTTAAGTAAATACGGATTTTTCCGAAAGATATAAAAGCCGGGTTTGTTGCAGCAAACCCGGCTTTTTGCATTTAATAACTTATTCCGGAATAATAAAAAGTTGCTATTTGTTGTTCAAACACATATTTGTAACTTTTCTGCCACTAAATCAAATCGCTGTTATTAAGTGTTTACTTTTGATCAGATCATAAAATAACATTCTATGAAAACTACTTATTATGGCCAGTGCGCCCTTGAGATTGTAACCGGAGGAAAGAAATTGCTTTTCGATCCGTTCATAAGCCCTAACCCACTGGCAAAAGATATCGATATTCACAGCATTAAACCTGATTACATCCTGGTATCGCACGGACATGGCGACCACGTGGCCGACCTTTTGGAGATTGCTAAAAGCAGCGGCGCAAAGGTAATTTGCATTGCCGAAATTGCCGGCTGGCTTGGCACTAAAGGCATCGAAAATGTACACGGAATGAATATTGGCGGCGGCTTTAATTTCGATTTCGGTCGTGTTAAAATGGTGAATGCCGTGCATTCAAGTACTTTGCCTGATGGCTCTCCGGGCGGTAACCCTGCAGGTTTTTTAATTTATGCTGAAGGTAAAGTGATCTATTTTGCTGGTGATACAGCGCTTACTTATGACATGAAGCTGCTGGCCGATGAAAATCTCGACTGGGCATTTTTGCCTATCGGCGATAATTATACCATGGGCGCAGATGATGCCATTAAAGCTGCGGCGTTCATTAACTGCAAAAACATTATTGGCGTGCATTATGATTCGTTCCCGGTTATCAAAATTGATAAAGATGAAGTAGCTGAGAAGTTTATCAAAGCCGGTTTGAATTTGAAATTGCCGGCCATTGGTGAAACTTTGGATTTGTAAAACACACGTCATCCCGAACTTGTTTCGGGAACCCACGAAGCAGATTCTCATTACAGGGTGTAGACTTGTCATGTGGGATGCTGAAACAAGTTCAGCATGACGATTATAAACAAGAACCGCCCCGGCATTTGCCGGGGCGGTTTTCGCTTGATACCAACCGGACTTAAAACTTCCGGCTTCCGACTAAAGACTTATTTCCTCCTCATTTTCATGGTGTCTTTTTTCATGATGGTATCTTTTTTCATTTTTTTAGGCTTCGATTTCTTCTTGGTAGTATCAGTTTGCATAACGCCTTTGGATGGGCGAACTAATGTGCCATGAGCGAAAACGCTGCTGAAACTGATCGCTGCTAAAGCAATCATACATAGTGCCTTTTTCATAGTTGATTATGTTTTAAATGGTTTGTACCTATTATAACAAATTAACTATGAATTGTTTTCTCTTGTTTTTTAATTAAATAACTGTGCCACTTGGTATTATAGCACGTTTCTTAACTACAACAATACCGTCTTGCACCGTGTGTGTGCCATAATCACCGTCTTCAAGCTTTTCGCCACAGTTAATGGTTACGTTATCGCCTATGTATGTGTTTTTGTCGATGATCGCGTTTTTAATGTGGCAATTATCTCCAATACCCATAATTGGCGAAGCACTCTCTTTCGATTCGGCAATTTGCTCCAGTGTTTGATAGTTGTCGCTACCCATCACATAGCAGTTTTCAATAATGGTATTAACACCAATACGGGTACGGATACCTATTATCGAATGTGTGATCTGCTTGGCGTTGATGATACAACCATCTGCAACGATAGACTTTTCCATCAGCGTACCAGATATTTTTGACGGTGGCAGCATGCGCGCACGGGTATATATCGGGTTTTTATCAAACAGGTTAAACTTAGGGATATTATCGGTTAAGCCCAGGTTTGCTTCAAAGAATGAAGGAATAGTACCGATATCTGTCCAGTAACCCTCGTATTGGTAGCTGGCTACGCGGTGGCCTTCAATTGATTGCGGGATAATTTCTTTACCAAAATCGGTACGTTCGTTGCCCTCAAGCAAATCATACAACAATTTGCGGTTAAAGATGTAGATACCCATAGATGCCAGGTATACACGGCCTTCGGCCTGCATTTCCGGACTAACTTCTGATGCCCAGCTTTCGAAATTGCTTTTTGGCTTTTCGATGAACGAGGTGATCATGTTGTTTTCGTCTGTTTTCAGGATACCAAAGCCCGGAACATCAGCTGCATCAACCGGGATGGTAGCAATTGAAATTTCGGCGTTGGTTTCGATATGATGGTTGATCATATCTTCAAAATCCATCTGATATAGCTGATCGCCAGAAAGGATCAGAACATACTCAAACTCATGTACTGCCAAATGGTGTAAGCTTTGCCTAACCGCATCTGCCGTGCCCTGGAACCAGGCTACACTTGATGGCGTTTGTTCCGCCGCAAGGATATCAACAAACGCATCACTAAAGCTACTGAAGTGATAAGTGTTTTTGATATGCTTGTTTAACGATGCCGAGTTAAACTGCGTTAACACATAAATACGCGTAATGCCCGAGTGCAGACAGTTTGAAATGGGAATATCCACCAAACGATATTTACCCGCAATTGGTACTGCCGGTTTCGACCGCGTTGCGGTTAGCGGTGATAAGCGGCTGCCCTGGCCGCCACCGAGCACAATGGAAATTACTTTGGATGTCATATAGTGAGTTTTAAGCTTTCGTATAGTTCAATGTATTGTTGTGTTGAGCGTGTCCACGAAAAATCAAGCGCCATCATTTGTTTGCGCAGCAGCTGCATTTTCGTAGTGTCCTGATAAAGTTGTTTGGCCCTGAACACCGAGTGGCATATATCCTGAACACTGGCTTGTACAAAGCGGATACCATATCCGCCCTCGTCGCCAAAGTCAATAACAGAATCATTGAGGCCTCCTGTTGTGCGTACAATAGGCATAGTGCCGTAACGCAGCGCATATAATTGGTTAAGACCACATGGCTCTACGCGTGATGGCATCAGCAGGAAATCGGCCCCGGCATATATCAGGTGAGCCAACGATTCATCATAGCCGATAAATACATTGCAATGTTCCGGGTATTTATTTTTTAGTTGAAGTAGCGCCAGTTCGTTTTCCTTGTCGCCGGCCCCTAATATCACAAAGTTTATTTCGCCCTCGTTCTCCAGCAGGCTGCGCTCAATTGCGGCAGGCAGCAAATCGGCACCTTTTTCAACAACTAAACGCCCGATAAAGGTGAATAATGGTTTTTCAGGATCAAGTTCAAAGCGCTTGCAAATGGCCTCTTTATTAGCCCTTTTACCTTTAGCCAATGTTTTAGCCGAAAATTTAGTTGGGATCATCGGGTCGGTTTGAGGGTTCCAAACCTCGGTGTCGATGCCGTTCATGATACCGGATCCCTTTGCCCGTTCAATATAAAACAAGTATTCTAACCCGTTTGAGTTATAAGTAAGTTCCTGCAGGTAAGTTGGCGATACCGTAGTATAGCGCCAGCTGCATTTAACAGCGGCAGCAAGCGGATTAATACCACCTGCCCAGTCAAGCAATCCTGTTTTGGTAAGATCGATTTCGGGGAGTAATGAAAGTCTGTCCCAGCCGAAAGCACCGTGATACTGGCCATTATGTATAGTAAATACAGTTGGCGTATGAGCCAAACGTGTATAAAGTTTTGAATGATAAAGCAGGAAAGGTATCAGCCCGGTATGATGATCATGGCAGTGGATCAAATCGGGCGTTTGCTGCGAATAGCTGATCCAATCTAAAAATGCCAGTTGAAAGGCAATGAACTGTTCGCGTTCATCGGGGTAGCTGTATACATTTTCTCTATCAAGTAAACCTGGGATCTTCACTAAATAAAGTTCAAAACCAAGCTTATTTGTTTTTTCTTTCAGGATCTCGAAGAAAAGACGGCGGTTGCCAAGTAAGGTTGCCGCGGCAAAAACAATTTCAAAATCGTTTTCCTGGGTAAACTTACGGTCGTAAAAAGGCAAAACAACAGCAGCCTGCAAACCTGCAAGGTTCTGGTACTTAGGCAATGCGCCAACAACATCTGCCAACCCGCCAACTTTGGCAACGGGATAGCATTCAGCACTCAAATGGTATATTTTCATTCAGGTTTTATTGGCTCAATTTAAGCAAAGATTACCAAAAGAGAAACCTATGAGAATTAATATAGTTTTTAAAAATTTAGATAAAAAGCGCTGAAATATTATTATCGTTAAGATGTTATAGTTGTAAAAATGATAGGTAAAAGGGGGGATTGGGAAAGCGTCTAATCCCATACGTCATTGCGAGGAACGAAGCAATCCCCGATTTACAGAGCGACTATGCAAGTTTTTTGTTATAGTTTAGGTTATTGGGTATTTCGCTTACATGGTGGAGAATCCAGACTTACGAAGTTTTTAAAACTTCGTAAGTCTTAGGCGTAGTAAAATGCCGGGGGCAATTAATGTGCCTCCAGCCAGTTCAAACCTGTTCCAATTTCAACCATGATAGGCACCTCGGTTTTGATGGCATTTTTCATGTTATCCATAATGATTGGTTTTACAATTTCCACTTCATGATGCGGCACGTCAAACACCAACTCGTCATGTACCTGCATGGTCATGCGGGTATCCAGTTTTTGGGCTTTCAGTTCTCGATGGATGTTGATCATAGCTATTTTGATCATATCGGCAGCGGATCCCTGTATAGGGGCGTTGATGGCATTTCGCTCGGCAAAACCACGAACGGTTGCATTGGCAGAATTAATATCGCGCAGATAACGGCGACGCCCCATCAGCGTACATACGTACCCGTTTTCGCGCGCGAAATTCATGGTATCGCTCATGTATTGTTTGATACCTGCAAACTGTACAAAGTATTGTTCAATGATTTCAGCGGCTTCTTTACGCGGGATGCCCAGACTTTGTGATAAGCCAAATGCCGACTGACCGTAAATAATACCGAAGTTAACCGCTTTAGCATTTCGGCGCTGATCGCTGGTTACCTCGTCAAGCCCGATACCATAAACATTGGCAGCTGTGGCTGTATGGATATCGTGGTTATTGATAAAGGCCTGCATCATGTTCGGATCCTTGCTAATCTCGGCTATAATGCGAAGCTCGATCTGCGAGTAATCGGCAGATACAATAGTATGGTTATTATCCCTCGGGATAAAAGCTTTCCTTACCTCACGGCCACGCTCGGTACGGATCGGGATATTTTGCAGGTTGGGGTTAACACTGCTTAAACGACCTGTTGCGGCAACAGCCTGGTTATATGATGTGTGTACCCTGCCGGTTTTCGGGTTAACCATCTGCGGCAACGCATCCACATAAGTTGATTTTAATTTTTGAAGCTGACGGAAATCAAGGATATCACGCACGATATCGCTTTTGGCAGCTAAAGAAAGTAACACATCCTCGCCGGTTTGGTATTGACCTGTTTTGGTTTTCTTGGCTTTAGGGTCAAGCAACAGTTTTTCAAACAATACCTCACCCAATTGCTTTGGCGACGCGATATTGAATTTTACACCTGCCTTTTCATAAACTGTTTTCTCGTACTGGGCTATGTCGGTTTCTAATTGCTTACTGAAATCGCGCAGGGTGTCATGGTCTATTTTTACACCTTCGTACTCCATATCGGCAAGTACATAGATCAGCGGGTGCTCTATCTCATTTACCAGTTTTTCACCTTCAACCTCTTTTAATTTCGGCTCGAAAACATTTTTGAGTTGTAAGGTAATGTCGGCATCTTCGGCTGCGTACTCTTTTATTTTTTCAAACTCCACATCGCGCATATTGCCCTGGTTTTTGCCTTTGGCGCCAATAAGCTCGGTGATGGACACAGGTTTATAACCCAGGTAGTTTTCTGACAGGATATCCATGTTATGGCGCGTATCCGGATCAATGATATAGTGGGCCAGCATGGTATCAAACAAGGTGCCTTTTACCTCAATGTTGTACCATTTCAACATCAGGATATCAAACTTAATGTTTTGCCCTATTTTGCCGATGTTTTCGTTTTCAAGTATTTCTTTAAATTCGGTAGCAATGCTTTGCGCAGCAACCTGATCGGCTGGAACCGGTACATACCAGCCTTCGCCGGGTTTAACGGAGAACGACAGGCCTACCAACTCGCAATAGTTAGGATCGGTTCCGGTGGTTTCGGTATCGAAACAAAATGTTTGCTGTTGGGCTAATATTTTAATGAGGTCTGCACGCTTTTCGGCAGTATCGGCCAAATGATATTCGTGCGGGGTATTGTTAATGTTTTTGGCGGCGATAGTAAGGTCCTCATGGATGTCTTCCACATCAACAGTCATGGTAGTGCGCCCGGTTGCTACCGGAGCCCCAAACAGATCTGTCTGTGTGCCGGCCGATTTTAACTCCGTAATACTGAAATCATCGCCAAACACGCGGCGACCAAGCGTGCGGAATTCTAATTCAGCAAACAATGGCTCTAACAATTCTTTACTTGGTGCGCATACTTCCAAACCTTCTTCATCCAGTTCAACCGGAACGTTCAGTAATATGGTAGCCAGTTTTTTGGACATCAGCCCCTGCTCTTTAAACTGCTCTACGTTTTCGCGCTGTTTGCCTTTGAGCTCGTGGCTATGGTCAAAGATGTTTTCCATCGAGCCATATTGCTTAATAAGTGCTTTGGCTGTTTTTTCGCCGATGCCCGGGATGCCCGGGATACCGTCTACCGCATCGCCCCAGAGCCCTAAAATATCTATAACCTGATCAACGCGCTCAATTTCCCATTTGGCTAATATTTCTTTAACGCCCTGTATTTCCATCTCGTTACCCATGCGGGCAGGTTTATAAATGAAAATATTATCTGATACCAGCTGACCGAAATCTTTATCGGGTGTCATGCAATAAACGGTGTAGCCCTTTTGCTCGGCTTTTTTGGCCAGGGTGCCTATAATATCGTCAGCCTCGTATCCATCAGATGTGATAACCGGGATGTTAAAGCCCAGTATGATTTTTATTACATAAGGTAAAGCCTTTGCCAAATCTTCGGGCATGGCTTCGCGGTGGGCTTTGTAGCCTTCAAAATCTGTATGCCGTTCGGTTGGTGCTTCCGTATCAAAAACCACGGCCATATGGGTGGGGGCCTCTTTTTTCAAAACATCCAGTAGGGTATTGGTAAACCCCATCATTGCCGAAGTGTTTAACCCGTTTGATGTAAACCGGGGTGTTTTACTCAAAGCAAAATGAGCCCGGTAAATGAGGGCCATGCCATCCAAAAGAAATAGTTTTTTCATAATTATTTTAACACGAATTACACCAATAAGGCAATCATCACCCAATAGCGCAGGTAATGGTTTCCTGCAAAGTACACCAATTTTAATGAATTACGCTAATACAAATTAGCGTCTGTTTATTTAAAACTACAGGTAGGAATGTGATCATTAACCATACCAGTGGCCTGCATAAAAGCATAACAAATAGTGGTGCCAAAGAACTTAAAACCACGTTTTTTCATGTCTTTAGCTATCGCGTCAGACTCGGGGCTGGTTGCCGGTGTTGCGTTAGAGTTGTTCATGATGGCTTTACCTCCCGGCATAAAACTGTACAGGTATTTATCAAAAGAGCCAAACTCTTTTTGTATATCAATAAACAGTTTAGCGTTACTGATGGATGTTTGGATTTTAAGCCGATTACGAATAATGCCTTCATCCTGCAGCAGGCGCTCAACATCATCCGCAGTAAAGGCTGCAACCTTCTGTACGTCAAAATTGGCGAATGCTTTACGGTAAGCCTCCCGACGGCGTAAAATAGTGATCCAGCTCAACCCTGCCTGCGCAGATTCAAGGATCATGAATTCAAAAAAAGTATGGTCGTCATGAACCTCTTTACCCCATTCCTGGTCGTGGTATTTAATATATAATTCATCAGTGCCTGCCCAGCGGCAGCGGGTTACTAAGTCTTGATTCTTAAGTTCTGAGTTTGAAGTTGGCATGTTTTTAAGGTTTATATGGATTATAGGCGCAATATGCCACGGCGGTTAATTTAAGGAGAAAAAGAGCGGGGAGGTGAGCGATTCCCCTCTTGAGAGGGGTGGAGGGGTGTGTTTCTGCTTTGATAAGTTAAGCGTATAAACACACCCCTGCTACCGCATGTTCCTCCGCGCCCCCTCTCAAGAGGGGAACTTAAAAACTCTTTCCCCATTATTTGCTCAAGTTAACGGCTATGGCTATGACGTGGTGAAAATGGTATACTTATTTCACTTCATTCAACTCATCCCAGTATTCAACTGCTCTTCTGTAATGCGGAATAACAATTGAGCCGCCTACCAGGTTGGCTATCATGAAGATCTCGTTCATTTCATCATGATTAACGCCGGCCTCGTGACATTTGCCGAGGTGGTATTTGATACAATCGTCGCAACGCAAAACCATGCTGGCTACCAGGCCAAGCATCTCTTTGGTTTTAACATCAAGCGCGCCGTCGGCATAACTGGTTGTATCGAGCGCAAAAAAGCGTTTGATGTTGGTATTGGCGGTCTCCATGATCCTTTCGTTCATCTTAGAGCGATAGGCGTCAAATTCTTCTACAAGTTTTCCCACGGGATGTTGTGTTTGTTAATAAAAATTTAAGCTAATTAAGCTAAAATATTTAGCATTTAAAAGAATGGATTGTTATTTTTATAGCCACTAATCAAAATTTTTACGCACTAATTATGGAAAGTTTATCGCCCAACATTTTTGTAAATGATATTAACCAAACCATCAGTTTTTATGAACTGCTGGGTTTCAAAGTTACCATGAGTGTCCCCGAAACCGGTACCTATCTGGTTTGGGCCATGATGACTAATGGCAGCGTTACCATGATGTTTCAGACGTATGATAGTTTGGGCGAAGATCTGCCTGAAATACACCGTACCGACGGAGGTTCGTTACTGTTATATATCAACCTTAAAAATATCCGTGCGTTTTTTGAAGAAATAAAGGAAAAGGTAACCGTATTAAAAGGTCTTGAAACTACTTTTTATGGCGCTACCGAGTTTTCGATAAAAGATAATAACGGCTATGTGCTTACTTTTGCCGAGCATGAATAACGTTAACAATTCGCACCCCGCAATGACGACCTCTTCACACTATGATCAACTTTAAACGCGCCGACCACATCCAGGTTTGTGTTCCGCTGGAACGGCTGGAAGAAGCAAAGATTTTTTATACGGATGTTGTGGGCTTGCAACGCATAGAACGGCCAGCCTTTAAGTCAAAAGGCTACTGGTTTCAGATAGCTGATATTCAACTGCATTTAAGTACCGAAGATGCCTTGCCTCGTACATCGCGGCATACCGCTTTTGAAGTTACTGATATTGCCGAAGCCCGTCGGCATTTGGAAAGTTATGGCGTTGAGTTTTGGGAAGAACCGATTATTCCCGGTCGCACCCGGTTTTCGTTTATTGACCCATTTGGAAACAGAATGGAATTGCTGCAGTTTACGGTGTAAATAGAAAAAGACGAATTTATTAATAATGTATTCAAAAAAATCTTTGCCAGTAGTTGCTATCGCAGCTTTTCTATTTGGCTTTTCCTGCACTTTATGCCAAGCTCAGCAACCTGTTAATAATAGTTCACAAAGTACGGAAGCAGCTCCAAACGACTATAATGACCTTGATTTTAAGATAGAAAAATGGCAGAAAGAGCTCAATATTCCCAACGTTGGGCTCGTTGTAATTGATAAAGATAAATTGGTAAAAGCGCACGTATATGGGAACGCCCGCAATGGACAACCTGCTCCCAAAGCGATGTTGTTTGAGGTAGCATCTGTCACTAAGGTAGTATTTGCCACTTTGGTGCTTAAACTGGTCCAGGATGGTAAATGGAATTTAGACGAGCCTCTTTGCAATTACTATATCGATTCCGAAGTTGCCTCGAACGTATATTCAAAAAAACTAACAACCCGGCACGTGCTAAGTCAGCAGTCGGGATTTGACAATTGGAGATGGATGAATGCTTCGGGAAAATTAACTTTTAATTTTGAACCGGGAACGAAATTTAATTATTCAGGGGAAGGTTTCGAATATCTCAGGCTGGCAATCGAGCATAGGTTCCATAAATCGCTGGCTAAGCTCTCCGACTCGTTATTGTTTAGGCCATTGCACATGAACAGCACCAGCCATGAATGGGATGGGAAAAAGGATTTTGCCTTGTATAGCGGTATGTACGATGCAGAGGGTAAAGAAATTGTGAAGAATGATTATTCTGTTCAAAGCAGCGCGGCAGCGGGTTTAACGACTACCGTAAATGACATGTCGAAATTTGCCATTGAAGTACTGAACGGCGCGCATCTTTCCGGCAAATTGTACAAAGAAATGGTTAGCAAACAGGCCTATATTAACCCCAATATTAACCAGGGCTTGGGCTGGCGCGTTATTAATGGATTGCCCAACTATGAATATGCATTGCAACATGCAGGAAATGATCCCGGAGTGGCGTCAATTATTGTATTGTTGCCAAAATCGAAACGGGGAGTGGTGGTAATGACCAACGCGGATAATGGACTCATTATGTGTAATAACATTGTGCGAGCAGCTTTTCCCGAGGGTTCGCAAATAATCTACAAAGCTTATAAGAGCGCTCCAATCAGTGAAGAACCTAAAAGAATGAGTTTGGCTACAGAAGTATTAATGTCCCGAACAGGGAATTTTAAAAGAGCGGATGGGGCAATGGTAACGGTTACTTTGAAAGGAAGTCAATTAGTACTAAGAATGTCTGGCATCCCGGATCTGTACCTCGTTCCTGAATCAGAAGATAAATTTTATCTGTTAGATTTAGACGCAAAAGTGTTTTTTACGAAGGATCAAAATGGGAAAATAACTTCGGTTTCCATTCAGGATGGCGGGAACGTAATTAAGTGCGATAAAGTAGGTAACTGAAAGCGGGTTACATCACAACGCCAGTTCTACCATCGGATCCCAGAAATGCGATTTAAAATCCTGGATCTGATCGTCAATAACTTTTACCCCTTCGCTTTCCAGCATTTCGGCCATCCTGTTACCGCCGAAATGAGCCTTTGCGGTTAACAATCCCTGGCGGTTTACTACGCGGTGGGCAGGAACGGGAGGTTTTACATTTCCGGCTGCCTGCATAGCCCATCCCACCATACGCGATGAACCTTTGGTGCCAAGGTAAGCCGCTATAGCGCCATAAGAGGTTACCCGTCCCGGTGGAATAAGACGCGCTACCTGGTATACTTTTTCAAAAAAATTAATCTCTTCCATTAAGCTTTTACAGGAAATGAAAACTTAAGGTAGTTAATGTTCTTGTTATCCTGTAAATATTTTTTCTCGTAGTAGGTTTTGATAGACAGCACTTCATCTGCATGCTCCGAATGATAAAGATCTTCGGTTTTAACGTGAAGGTTCAATTTAAGCTCGTCTATCTTTTCGGCAGTGTAGGCATGCAAACCATCATTATCAGTTTTGAGGTTAACGAAGCCTCCTGGCTTAAGTATGATCACATATTTATCCAGGAAACGTGGTGAGGTGAGGCGCTTTTTCTCGCGACTTAGCTGGGGCTGAGGGTCGGGGAAGGTAATCCAGATCTCATCAACTTCGCCGGGAGCAAAATAATCGAGCAGGTTTTCAATCTGAATACGTAAAAAGGCAACATTGGGTACACCATCTTCAATAGCAGTTTTAGCGCCGCGCCAGATGCGGTTGCCCTTATAATCGATACCTATAAAGTTTTTATCGGGAAACATGCGGGCAAGGTTTACGGTGTATTCGCCTTTACCGCAGGCCAGTTCAAGCACTACCGGGTTATCGTTCTTAAAAAACTCGCGGCTCCACTGGCCTTTAAAAGGTTTGCCGGCATCTAATTGCAGTACGTTATTAAAGGTTTCAATCTCGGCAAAACGTCTTATCTTATCTTTTCCCACTTTAATTTTTAAAATAAAGCGCAAAAATATCTAATAAGCACCAATTTTACGAATTTAAACCTAACTGAGGCTCAAGGCGCTTATCAGACCGGGCGAAATAAGGATTTATACCGCAGCCCCACCTACCGGCTTAACATATGGTGCCGGTTTGTATTCCTTATCCTCTTTCTTTTTGGTGAATTTGCTAAATAATGCTTTTGCTTTATCCCAAATACCGCTAACTGCATCCTCATTAACATAGTTTGACGCTTTTTGCGAAACAAGGCCAACCAGCGTTTTTACCAAAAAATTTGAATGCTTAAATAAAGTTTTGTTTAAGGCGAGCGGGATAATAAACCTGGAAACAAGGTTCAGAATATCCGGATGAAAGAAGCTGGTACCCTTTATCCCATCAGTATCGTTTGAACGCGGGAACAGTGTGAGCGCGGTAGAAAAAATAGCCGATGGACTATTGAAGCGCGCTTTAAGCGCAACGCTTTGCTGTTTTTCGAGTGCTTTAAGCCTGAATATTTCGGCCTGCAGATCGCTTACGTTTGTGATATGAAGATCCATGGTTTATCGTTTAAATATTTTTTGAATAAAGATGTTAATAAGCGGCCTTTCAAGGTGTCGTTTAAATATCTTGATAAACATGGCTATCAAAAAGTAAAGGACGGCTACACATCCAAAACCTTCCCAGTAGGAGTGAAAAACATCGGCCAGAAAAAAACCGAGCGTAACACTGGCAAAAAGAAAGGCCAGCACCATGCTGATCACAACTACCACATCGGCAATTACACTTGCCAGTATGGATGATCCGCCTTCAATTGCTTCATATTTTAAAAGCTTAAACCGTGTTTCGGCGTACTCTTTTAACTGGTCAATAATGGGTGGTAATGGTGGTTGGGTATCTTTTTTCTCTTCCATAGGGTAAGGTTATATATCCCGGATATGGTGTTCATCCACATCCGGGATTGGTGTTATACATGCTTATGCGTGCTCAAGGTCATCCTGGTATTCTTCTTCAGCGCCTTTGATTTTCGACTTAATGTTTTCAACAACTTTGTCTTTTAAACCAACCAGGTTGTCAATTTCAGCAGCTGCAGTATCTTTTATTGACTCGCCAAGGTTTTTTAACGATTCGGTAAGCTTGTCGCGGGTTTCATTTCCTTTATCAGGTGCAAACAAAATGCCTAACGCTGCCCCTGCTGCTAAACCGGCAAGCAATGCAACAACTACTTTTGAGTTATCATTCATTGTAATATAATTTAAAGTTGAACATTTGATTAGTTACTCGTAAATATCCTGCCAAATATGTGTATTTGGCGCATTTATTTTTATTTAAGTATAAATTAACTTTTATCTGATTAATAAATTTTACCCTGTGTTCACAAAACTGTTCAGGGCTGTACGGTATAATTTATACACTGCTGTTTATCCGCTCAAGCCTGTCGGCCGCCATGCGGTTTGTTTCATATATCTCCAGCAACAGCAGGAAATAAGATAACAGCACCGGGCCAAATACCAGGCCCAGGATACCAAACAAAGGTAAGCCAATAAATACCCCGATTATTGAAATTATGGGGTGCGTGTTGGCTATGCGCTTGTTAATGATCATGCGTAAAACATTGTCAATATTACCTATAACCAGTAAACCGTAAACAAGTATTGCTACCCCCTGCCAGTTATGTCCCTGTGCAAATAATATAATACTTGCCGGAATACACAAGGTTGGCGCTCCAACAACAGGTAAAAAAGATATGAATGCCCCTATTACCCCCCAAAATACAGCATCCGGAATACTTAGTGCGTAAAAGCCCAGAGCCAGCAAAAAGCCCTGTGTGGCGGCAATTATACCTTGTCCTAAAACGTTGGAATAGGTAGAATCGCGTAGGGCGGCTGCAAATTTTAATGCATGCTGCTCTCGGAAAGGCGCATATTTTAACATGCCGGCCTCAAACTCACGCATTTGGGTAAGCATAAAATACAAAAGAAAATACAGTACCAACAGGGTAATAATAATGTTGGCTGCGCTGCTTAATATTGATGGAAACAGGCCTGTGCCAAAAGTCCCGAGCTTTTGAAGGGTGTCTTCAGCAAAATGGGGCTGATTTAAATTGGACGCCGCAAAAGCATCAATTTTTGATGTCCATTGGTCAATAGGCAGGTCTTTTATATTGATGCTTGAAATTTTGCCCACAATCATGATGCTCAGCGTTAGGAAAGGGATAACGATGACGATAAGCGAGCTGAAAATGATGAGCAGGGCTACCAGTGTTTTGTTCCAGTTGCGTTTTTCGACCAGGTTTACAAACAGCGGCCTGAAAATGGTAAACAATACTACAGCACCAAGTATCGAACTAAATAAACCGCTAATTGCGTAAAGTAAAAAACAGCCCAGTATAATAATGCTTACCAGGATGATGTTATTGCGTTGTTTATAGTTGAATACTGACATTTAGGCTGTTGTGTTGATATTTGCTTAAAACAAAAAAACGCCAAAAAGTTTTGGCGTTTCAAGTATTAATTGCAACGCCTTTTAGTTGGTATCGTTAAGGAGGTTATTGATCCGGGTTGAGCTTATCTCTATGGTATCCATGTAAAACAAACAATCCGACGTTGGGTTAGGTATTTCGTACCGCAACTGCTCAAGCGCAAGGTGTATGTTTGATAGTTGATTTTTTATATCGTGCCTTAATTTGCGCAAGGCTTCGGCGTCGTTTTTATCTTCATTAGCCCCCATATTACTATTTAAGGTTAATGGCCTTCATTTTGTTATAAAGCGTTTTACGGTCGATGTTCAGGATCTCGGCGGCTTTGGTTTTATTGAAGTTAACCTCCCTAAGCACCCTGATGATGGTTTCATATTCGGCTTCAAGCGCGGCGTTTTTTAGATCATGACGGGTTTCCTTAACCTCTGGGGCCTCATACGGTTTAGCAACCGGTTGCTGTTGCGTGAAATGATTAGGTGCTTCGTATGATAACTTATAGGTCGACATTTCAAGCGGCAATGCTTTAAGTGTAATCTCGTTACCTTCGGCCAAAAGCGCCGCACGGCGGATCACGTTTTTAAGCTCGCGGATGTTACCCTGCCAGCGGTAGTTCATAAAGCAATCCACAACTTCCTGCGAAAAGGATTCGACATTGCGGCCAAGCTCCTGGTTAGCTATTTTTAAAAAGTGTTCGGCCAGTAATATGATATCATGTCCGCGCTCACGCAATGGCGGCATGTAAATGCTGAACTCGTTAAAGCGATGATAAAGATCCTCACGGAAACGGCCCTTTTGGATGCCTTCCTGCAGGTTTTCGTTGGTGGCTATGATAATACGCACATCAAGGTCAATCTCTTTGGTGCTGCCTATCCTTTTAACCTTGCGTTCCTGTACGGTACGAAGCAATGCGGCCTGGATCTCGTATGAAAGGTTGCCCACTTCATCTAAAAACAGCGTACCGCCGTTAGCCATTTCAAAGTGGCCTATTTTGGTATATAAAGCGCCCGTGAATGAACCTTTTTCGTGACCGAAAAACTCACTTGCAGCAAGCTCTTTGGTTAATGAGCCGCAATCCATAGCTATGAATGGCTGGTTATGACGCGGACTGTTCAGGTGGATGCTTTTGGCAACCGACTCCTTGCCTGTACCGCTTTCGCCTAAAATAATAACGCTGTAATTGGTTGGCGCTACCAGTTCAATCTGCCGGGCAAGCTCTTTTGATGCACGACTGGTGCCGGTAACAAATTCGGCGGCAAAAACAGTTTTTTTAACAGTATTGGTCTTTGCTTTTTCGGAAACAATAGCGGCTTGTGGTTCTTCATCAACCTCAACCAGCGCGTGGTGAGTTTCAAGAGCCTTATTTATGGTATTTAAGATCTCATCCGGATATAGCGGCTTGGTGATATAATCATAAGCCCCCATTTTGATCAACTCAACAGCCATCTTAATGTCTGAATAGCCGGTGATGATAATAACCCCAGTTTTAGGATACTGGATTTTAATGTTACGGAGCATTTCGCGCCCGTCGGTATCTTCAAGCCTGAAATCGCAAAGTACAAGTTGATATTCACCGTTTTTCAACGCCTCCATACCCCCCGTACCACTTGATGCGGTACTAACGTCAAACCCATTTCGCGTTAAAAACTTCGATAGCAATAACGCAACATTAACTTCATCATCAATGATGAGGATCCTCTTCATATTCAGCAATTATTGTGCGGTAAATGTCTTATTAAGTGTCAAAATACAAACAATGTGCTAATTTATACGATTTATTTAATTATTAAGGTTCATATGAATTAAAAAAACAATAAAAAAGGGGAGCCCGAATGAGCTCCCCTTTTTTATGTCAAGGTATTTGTAGGGCCATATATTAAAAGCCGTACGCTACACGTAAACCTATAAAGTTCACTTTGCTTTGATCAATACCTGTTGCATATTTGGTAGTTGCTTCATAGCGGATACCAGCATCAATAAAGCTGCTTGCGCTTACAGGGAATTGTACACCAATTTGTGGAGCATAAACAAACGCGGTTGATTTGTTAGCACCTACGTCAGATTTGTTTAGCAAAAATGCTGCGCCAGCTTCACCTTGTACGTAGAAGTTGCTGATTGGGAAGTATTTCAAACCAGCTTTAACCGGGATTAAGTGGAAATCAGTTGCATCAAGACCTTGAACACCACCGATGTTGTTTTTACCAAATACATTGTTATAACCTGCGTTAACAGTAACAAATAATTGGTTTGAAACAACCGGGATATCAGCCTGAACCGAACCGCCTAAGTTCCATTTGTAGTTGTCTTTGAAATTGCCAACAGGTAAACCTGCTTCAACGCCTATGCTATAACGGATGCCACTTTTAGTTGTAGTTGATGTTGTAGATGGGGTAGTAGGTGTAGATGTTTGTGCTTTTGCACCAAAAGCTAAGCCTGCAAATGCAAGGGCTAAAGCTGAAACTTTGAATAAATTTTTCATAACTATTGTTGTGTTTTTGATATATGTTGTTTGAAACACGAAGCAAATTAACTGCATAATCCAGATTCGATTTTTCATCCAAAAGTCATGAGTATTTAATCAATTGATTGATAGTAATTTATTTTTTGACCCTATTGGTATTTTGGTCAGGATATTGTCAAATGGCCTTGTAATTGCTGTTTTTCTGTCAAAATTAACATTGTCTTAACATGGGGTTTTGAGCCTGAAAATGATGAATTCTGCGTGAAATTGGGTGAAATGGCAAAATGTCTTTCAAAAAATACTTTCAGAATTGGTCATTCAAGGCGGTTTAGTGTTAAGGATAGATCATTATTCAATTAAATTATTTCCTGTTAACATAGATGGGTTTTGAGCGGGTTATTTTCGTTAAAAAATGATCATGAAAAATATCTGCCGTTATATAATCGCTTTTATCTTATTGTTGACCGGACAAATAAGCCTGGCCCAGCAGAAACAATTTAACCAGGGTAAAAGGGTAGTGATCATTATGATGGACGGTTTTGGCATGAGTTATTTTAATAATGCCCCTATGCCGCATTTAAAAGCTATGATTGCCAAAGGCTTTTTTAAACAGGTTAACGCTTTAATGCCAACAGTTACCAATGCCAACAATACTTCAATTTGCACAGGCACCTTTCCGGAAGTAAACGGCATCAGCGGAAACTTCTTTTTAAATGACAAGGGTGAGGAAGAATACATGGAGGATAAGCACCTGGTGCTTGCCCCTACCATTTTTCAAAAGTTGAAAGCGGATGGGATTAAATCGGCGCTAATCTCCAGCAAAAAGAAAAGCACCACGCTGCTGCCCGAAGGTGCCGATATTGTAGTATCGCCGGAAACAACCGATACCTCATGGACAAATAAGATAGGCACGCCTGCAAGTATTTACAGTGCCGAAGTAAATTACTGGACAATGAAGGCCGGCATCTATTTGCTTAAAAACCGTAAGGACATCCGTTGTATCTATATCCATACTACCGATTATCCGATGCATACCTGGGCACCTGCGGATAGTAATTCTATCAGGCATTTAACTAATATTGATAACCTGATAGGCCTGATCAGTGAAACGGCTCCCGATGCTACCATCCTCATCACTGCCGATCATGACGTGAACCATAAAAGTCGCTGCATAGATGTGAAGAAAGCGTTGCAGTTGCAGCATGTTGATATTAAACTGGCGCTAAGCCCTGAGAAAGATAAATATGTAAAGCATCACCGTGGCTTTGGCGGCGCTGCTTATGTTTATCAGGGTAAAGATGATCTCCCGGAAGTAAAAAAGGCACTATATAAAATTAAGGGTGTTGAAACAGTACTTACCCGTGCCGAGGCAGCTAAAAAATATCACCTCCCGCCTGCGAGGATAAGTGATCTTGTTGTGCTTGGTGATTCGACCACCGTTTTTGGCGACCTGGAAAGCAGCCCAGAAGAAGAGCTACCGGAAACTTACCGAAGCCATGGTTCTGTTTATGAGATAAAAGTGCCGATAATTATTCTGAATGCTGCTAAAATGCCGCCTGCCTCATACTTTAATTATAATAAAGACCTGGCAGCATGGCTTACGGATAAGAAATATTGGTAGGGGTAACGCGGGAATGTGGACGCTCCTAAAATGCGATAGCCAGGGATTAATTAAAGAATACTTTGAAGAATCCCCTCTTGAGAGGGGGCGCGAAGGAATGAGCGATAGCAGGGGTGTGTTTATACGATTAGCTTATCAAAGCAGAAACACACCCCTACACCCCTCTCAAGAGCAGGGCTGTTGCATTCTAAAACATATAACGCAAGTTCAAGCGTCTTTCGCTTGAATAATAACCAAAGTAAGCGTCCACGCTTACGTCTATAACGTATTACGGGAGCGTGGACGCTCAATTAAGGCTAACGATCAAGCGTAGACGCTTAATCGTGCGAGTTTTTAAGAACTCAATATTAGAATGCAACAGCCCTGCTCTCAAGAGGGGAATCACACAATCCCCCTTTTTGCCTCAAGTTAACGGATATGGCATAGGCACTTGATTGGGCGAGAATAATTTTTCTATTCCCCCTTAAACTCCGCTTTACGTTTTTCCGTAAAGGCGGCCACTCCCTCTTTAAAATCTTTGGTGCCGAAGCTTTTGCCAAATTCTGTTATTTCGGTTTCATAGCCGTTAACCCCATCGGTATATGCGGCGTTGATACAGCGAATGGCGGCAGCAAGTGCTAAAGGTGCGCGGGTTAATATTTTGTTCAGGATCTCTTCGGCTTTGGTTAACAACTCTTCGGGAATAGTTACATGGGTAACCAGGCCATATTGCAAGGCATCGGCAGCGGTGATCATATCGGCGGTGAGGATCATTTCCATGGCTTTGCCTTTGCCAATCAGTTGTGTGAGGCGCTGCGTGCCGCCATAACCGGGCATCAGTCCCAAAGTTACTTCGGGCAGGCCCATTTTAGCGTTATCGGATGCTATGCGGATATGACAAGCCATGGCCAGCTCAAGTCCACCGCCTAAAGCAAAGCCATTTACTGCCGCTATTACTGGTTTATTGCCATTGGCTATCAGGTCAAAAACTTCGGTATGGCCTTTGCGTGAAAGCTGCGCCCCTCCTTCAACATCCAGTGCCGCGAACTCACTGATATCTGCACCCGCAACAAATGCTTTTGGTCCTGCACCGGTGATGATGATACCGCCAACGTCCGGATTTTGAAATGCCTCAGCAAATGCGGTATGCAGTTCGGCAAGGGTATCTTTATTAAGGGCATTCAGTTTGCTTTCGCGGTTGATGGTGATGTATTGAATACGCTCTTTATTTGCTATCAATAAGTTTTGAAATTCCATGGGAGATATACTTTATGTATTGCTTGAAATAACCAGATGCTTCATGTAAAAGTAGTAAGAAAATTATTGAAGTTGTTTTACGCTTCCTGTAAACAGATGCATTGATCTGAAAGAAAAAACCGGCATTCTCGTTATTGAGAATACCGGGTGTTATAGTGATTAGGTTTAGGCGCAATCGAATATTTATTCACTTTGTATTTCAAAGTGAATAAATAAAAAAAATTATAGTTTCTGCTGTTTGATCAAATTTTCGAGGGCAAGCAGGTGCAGCCTGAATGCGGCGCGCCCTTTTTCGGATGCCAGGTAGCGCGTATTGGGTTTACGGCCTATGAAAGATTTCTCCACCTGGATGTATTCTTCTTTCTCCAGCGCTTTCAGGTGCGATGCGAGGTTGCCGTCGGTAAGGTCAAGCAATTCTTTAAGCGAGTTAAAGTCATAGCTTTCGTTGGCAACCAATACGCTCATGATTTGCAGGCGGATGCGGTTTTCAAAGGCTTTATCAAACTGATCTAATGATATCTTCACTTATCGTATTTAAAATGCATTACCGTACCATAAATAATGTGGAGCAGGCCGAAACCAACACTCCAGAAAATTAAGCCGTATCCCGGCATCACGGCACAAAGCAAACCTAATAAAATCTCCAATATCCCCAAGCTTCTAATCCCCGAATATGTATAATGACTTCCGGCAACTAACGACATGCCATAAAATATCAGTGTGGCAGGCGCTATAATGCCGTAATAGCCGCGGTAAACCAATATTATGGTAAACAAACCGCCGCTTACCAGCGGAATTGCCATATTAATAAGCAGGCGCTTGCTGCCGGCGTTCCAAAACGGCTGACCGTTTCTTTTGGCTTTACGTATCGATAGCCAGATGCCGGTACCAATTGAAAGTACAAGTACAGCTATGGCTACGATAAATAATTTAATGATCAGCGATTCTTCAATTAAGACCTGACCTTCTCTGAGTGCGGCGTACTGGCCCTGAAGCAAAGTGTATCCTATCCCCGCGCCAATGAACGCGTAGATCCCGGCCATTACCCCCGAAAGGCCACTAAGCGAAATAAACTTGGCCGACCGCTCCATCAGGTCGCGGATGGAACTTAACTCTGCATGAATATCTTGTTCTTTCATTAAAAGTACTTTGTTGTTCAAAGTTATAGATAAGATCTGATTTTGCAAGAGGGTGAAACACTTTTATTGAAATTTAATTTTCAGTATTTATTGAAAGTTTAAAATATATCGTATATTTGTTTCAGAAAACACTGAAAGTTATGAAAACGCTTAAGAATCATATGATCTTGTTTGATGCCGAGTGCCCTATGTGCCGTGTTTATACCGGGGCGTTTGTAAAAACCGGTATGCTCGATGCCAATGGCCGTTCTGCTTACCAGGAAGCGCATGCGGGCACCTGCCCTGTTTATGACAGGCAACGGGCCGTTAACGAAATAGCTTTGATAAACCTGGAAAATGGCGAGGTGACTTACGGCGTTAAAAGTCTGTTTAAAATAATTGCCAACACTTGGCCAATATTTTCCACCTTATTTGCCTTAAAGCCATTTGTCTGGCTTATGAGCAAGGCATATGCTTTTATATCATATAACCGCCGGGTAATTATTCCAGCCGCCGAAACGGGGTTTGAGTATCAGCCTACCTTTAAGCTGCATTACCGCTTATTGTACCTGCTGTTCACCTGGTTTTGTACCGGGTTTATCTTAACGGCGTATGCGCACTTGCTTGTGGGAATGGTGCCTTTGGGTAACCCTTACCGTGAATACCTGATTTGCGGTGGACAAATCCTTTTCCAGGGCGCCGCGATATGCAGTTTTGACCGCCGTAACATGTGGACTTATCTTGGTAATATGATGACCATCTCTTTTGCAGGCAGTTTATTGCTCTTGATTGGCCTGATGGTAAGTCGCTTTTTTCAATTCGGTCCACTGGTTTATACCATGTATTTTATGGCCGTGGCTGGTTTGATGTTGCTGGAACATATGCGCCGTACCAAATTGCTGGGGCTTGGCTGGGTACTTACCATTACCTGGGTAACCTACCGTATTGTTTTGTTATTGCTCATTTTAAACCTTAACTGATCATGAAACCCTATAAAAAAATCGTACTGGCAGGTGGCAATGGCTACCTCGGTACTGTGCTGGCTAAATACTATCGCGATCTGGCTGATGAAGTGATCATTCTTGCCCGGAAACAAAAACCTGTTGATGGCAATGTGCATACCGCACTTTGGGATGGCGAAACCGAAGCCGGGTGGACAGTACACCTTACCGGTGCCGATATGCTGATCAACCTGTGCGGCAAAAATGTAAACTGCCGGTATACCGAAAAAAATAAACGGGAAATCATCCGTTCAAGAGTAGTACCAACTGAGCTGTTGGGCCGGGTGATCAATAAAATGACTAACCCGCCAAAAGTTTGGATCAACGTAACCTCTGCTACTATTTACCGTCATGCCGAAGACCATGCGCAGGATGAGGAAACCGGCGAAATAGGTTATGGCTTTTCTATCGATGTTTGCAATATATGGGAAAGCACTTTCTTTAAAACAGATACACCTAATACCCGTAAAATTGCCCTGCGCATGGGTATTGTATTAGGCCACAGTGACAGCGTTTTTCCGCGGTTGCTTAACCTGGTAAGGTTTGGCCTTGGTGGTAAGCAAGGCGACGGGCAGCAATACATGGCCTGGGTACACGAGCATGATGTGGCCCGCAGCACGCAATGGCTGCTTGATCATCCCGGGTTAAACGGTGTGTTTAACTGTACCGCTCCCAAAGCTGAAAAAAACACGGACATGATGCAGGTCATCCGCGAGGCCTATGGCGCGCCTTTCGGTTTGCCTGCTCCCCAATGGCTGCTTGAGGCCGGCGCATTGCTGATCGGTACTGAAACCGAACTGATTTTAAAAAGCCGCTGGGTAGTTCCCAAACGTTTGCTGGATAGCGGTTTTAAATTTCAGTATGAAAGGGCGGAACATGCGGTGCATGATATTTTAAGTATCAGGGGGTAACAGAAAGACCGGGACAGAACTCGACCCGTATAAAATTGTTATATTAGGCTTAATGAAGTTCCATTTGCCGTGGGCAATTGCCTTAATATTTTTCTTTATACTGGCCGGTAGTCTAAAGGCACAGGTAAAGCCAAATCACTACACCGATTATCACGTGCACCTGCAGGACTCTGCCACGGTACAATTGGGATTTCGCATGCTAAAGGCTTTTCATCTGAAAGCCACCAGGGTAGATTCGCTTTGCTTTGATGCCGATACAATTATCACGCGGCTTGATAAGGCAAAATTTCATTCGGCCTGGATCATATCAAATGCGTATTGGTTCGGCTCGCCGGCAACGCCTGTAAAAAATGAATACCAGGAAGTGAAAAAGCAAAACGACTGGATTGCCGCGCAAGCCGCACAGTATCCTGACCGGTTGAGGGCTTTTATGAGTATCAATCCGCTAAAACCTTACGCCATAAAAGAGATTGAGCGTTGCGCGGTCACCAAACGTTTTACCGGTCTCAAGCTTCACTTTGCTAATAGTAAGATCAACCTTTTTGATAAAGCCCAGATTAAACAGTTGCAAAAGGTTTTTGCTGTTGCCAATAAATACAAGCTGCTTCTGCTTGTTCATTTCCGCAGCAGTGAAAAGTGGGACGGTGCGGCAAACACTGAAATACTGTTAAAGCAAATACTGCCTTTTGCAAAAAATACTAAAGTGGTTATCGCTCACATGGCAGGTTGGGGTGGGTATGACAGGCAATCCGATAAAGCACTGAGGCTTATAGCTGCCTATTTACATTCAAATAAAGAGCCTGGGCCCAATTTATTCCTTGATGTCAGCGCTGTTTTTCCGCTCGATGAAAATAGTAACCATACCAAATCCGTCAAAAGGAATACAACCTGGCGCCCGCTGATTGCGCTTAAAAAACAAATCAAAAAAATTGGCACAGATCACATCGTATTCGGAACGGATTGGCCTTTAATAGATATCGACCCTTATATTGAAATGTTGAACGAAAACATAGAGAAGCAGATTACGCAACAGATATTGAATACAAGAGTGGTTGCAGATTGAAGGTTTTACTCGCTGTCCGAAGTCTCTGACTTCGGACGACTATGTTTGTAGTCTTCAGACTACAGTGATTTCCTGTAGTTGCAAACTACAGGCATATGAGTTCGAAGTCAGAGACTTCGAACAGCAGAGTTCACGTGCACTCAATTATCCCCTTCCTTCTTCTTCACCTCCTTAGTCATCTTCAAAGTCAAAAACAACAGCAACCCTAATGATACTATGATGGCAACCCAGATCAACACCGTGTAATCTTTACCAGCAGGTTTCACCGCCGCCGCGTAGCCGGTGTTTTTAACAACAGCTTCATGTTTAATAACGGGTGTGTTGCCGCGGATGCTATCAGCAAAAAATTTAAGGTCGTATTCGGGGGCTTGTGCCAATGAGTCGCCTGCCAGAAACTGGTAGCTTTGTTTGGCTTCCAAATAACTGATCAGGTATTCGTCGGATTGATAAGCTTTAATCTCGCCGATGCTCAACGGCTGGTTATCGCCATTGCTGATCTCAATTAGCAGGTGATTGGTTTTCGCGGCAATCAGCAGCTCGGGGTCTTTATCTGATGATAATTCGGTTTCGCTAATCAATTCTTTGCCATTGTTCACAAACTGATAAACCGCGACGCCGCGTTTGTAATACTTCGGCGCGCTGATATTGAAGTGCAGCTTATTTACCTGGTACTTATCATTTAGCTTAATATCAATAAATGTAGCTTTATTGCTATCCGCGCGGATAACATTTACAGGCGCTATAGCGGTATAACTTTGTGCTGCCGAGGCGTATTCGGTATAAACACCGGCCTGCAAAAATTTAACAGGGTTCTTATTCTTATCGTTTACCTGGATTTTTAAATAACGATAGTTGCTTGCTGGGAAGGATAGTAATTGTAAATAAGTTCCTTCGCTGTTTTGTATAGCTTCCTGCAGCGGAATGTCTTCCTGGATAGCAAACCACTGGTTAAGATTATCACTGCCCAGCAGGTTCACTTTACGTTTTACAGCAGTGTTTTGTAACCTGACCCAAAGACGGTCGAGTACCAGGGCGGTTTTATTTTCGATGATAAAAACGGTACTGGTATCTGTTTTGGGCGTGTTGCTGACCTCCGGAAAAACAACAAAGCTTTTCTGGCTTTTTTGCGGCAGACTCCCGGCTTGTATGTATGGTACAAAATTGCCTTTGGAATCTGCGATGCGGATATCAGATAAATCGGCTTTCGCCTTGGCAATCAACCCTGGTTGCAGACCAATACGGTAAAAGCCCGTGCTGTCAATACTTTGCAGCGCTGCCTTGTATTTAAAGTTTTTTTGTGCCGATGCCGGTGATACTATGCCGCAAAGCAGCAGTGTAAAAAGTGTTAGCTTATTCAGCTTTTTTAGCTTCATCTGTAGCTGTATTTTTTTTATCCTTTTGATAGATGAATGAAACGATAAGCAGCAAAATACCCAGGCAAAAGAAAGCCGCTATCTTACCCCATATCGGGATGTTCTTGATATCGAACAAAAATAATTTAAGCAATGTAATGGAGAACAGTGTCAACGAAGCCACGCGCATAGCCCGCTGTTTATGCTTCATTCCCAGCCACATCAGCGCGAAGGAAAGCAGGCCCCAAAGTATAGGCAGTCCGGTTTTTATATAAACCGTTTCTATTCTGTCAATAGAATTTACCTTGTTGTAAAATAACAGGTTGCTCAGCAGGCTTACTTCCAGGCTTAAAAATACTACAACACCAATACTCAATACCCAGGTGAATATAGTTATAATGCCGGCTTTTTCATTTTTGCGGGTTAACGCGATAACACGATATAGCAGCAGCCCTGTAAATAATGCGCCTACCCAGTGTACTACGAAATGGGCAGCCGGTACTTTACCTGTTTCGAGCATTACATGCTGTAGATTAAAAAACAGTGGTGTTAACAACAGGTAAACGGTAATGCAGGCTAACAGCAAACCAAGTTTCAGGTTATCGGTAAAGTTGATAACGGCTATTTTGAATGATACCACGTAGTAAATAAATACAAATACTGGTGTATAAACCATCATGTATAAAATATTCAGATCGGTGTACGGGAACCTGGTTACGAATTGATGGTTGATCTCCAGCAAACCGCTTAAGTATAACAGGACAAGCCCGGTAATACTGAAAACGCGTTTATCTACCTTAAACCTGCCGGTTGCTTCAGTTGTATCCTTAAACATTAATACCGCGAGCAGGAATGAGCTCACCGCCGCGCAAAGTGTTGTAATAAAACCCTTATTGGCAATGACGGTAAGCGTTACATTGGTATTTCCGTAAATTTGCTCCCAATCCATCAATAAGCTTAGTAGCATAGCTATCCACAGCAATAACGAAGTATATCTCATTAAATTGATGTTTGACTTTTGGTAAAGCCAGTATAGCAGCACTGCTTCCGAAGCCCAGAATATCGTAATGCTATGCCCATGCAGTTGTATCGGGGCTGCCAGCGAAATAAATGTGAGCGTAATGCCAATCAACAGGTAAAGAATGTTGGTATCTACCTTACGGTTTCGGAACAGGATGTATGATAACACCAGGTTTACTACAGCCAGGCTTACGCAAAACAAACCACGGTACTGCTCATCATGCATCATGGTTAACAGGTATAATCCTGTAGCGAAATATAGCCCGGTATTGAGTAACAGAATACTAAAATCCGACGCGATGAATTTCTTGTTTTCGCGTACGTTGTTGGCAATGTTGATAGCAAAATAAAGCGCGTAAAAAATACTGGCAAAAGTAAAGCCGATATGATAGGTGGCCGCCGTAAGGGTATAAAGCACGGTAGAAAAAACAATAACTGTAAAGCCAAATGATACAATATTAAGCACCCGCCATGCTTTGTAATAAGCAATAATGAGCAGCCCGGTATTTAATATGAGCAGGTAAATGAACAATCCATTATAATTGGCGGTGCCGTTACTCACCATAAAAGGACTTGCAAAACCGCCTACCAGGGCAATTACCGCCAACTCCTGCTTATCATACAATAGGGAAAGTACCACCGCGAAAATGGTGATCACAATTAAAATGATAAATGCCGTTGTTTGGCCAAACAAGTGAAACTGCTGAAAGGCCAGCGTTATGGTGAAGTAAAATACAGCCAGGCCGCCGCCTACCAGCACCGAGCTAAAAGCCTTATAGCTGTTGCGGAGCATATGGGCAACGCCTATTAAAATACCGCCGCAAACTATGCCTATGCCAACCCGGCCAACAAGGCCAATCCAATCATTATCAATAGCGTATTTTACAAAAAAGCCTATGGCCAGTACCAGTATGGCTATACCTATTTTATTGACCAGGTTTTCGCCGATGAATTTTTCCAGATCGGGATGGCGCTCAAAGAAGGATGGTTTTGGCGTTACTGGTTTAGCAGGCTCAAAATCACGTGTTTTTACCGGGCGATTGATAATTGAAAAACTATCTTCAATAACTTCAGGCTGCCTTTCAACTTTTGGAGTTATAACAGGCTCTGGTTTTATTTCAGCTTCAATAGGTGGTTGTGGTTTTTCAACAGGAGGCTCAGGTATAACCGGTGCTACAAGAGGAGGCGGAGTGATAATAGGTGCAGGTTTTTCGGCTTTTTTATCTTCGGTAACCGGAGGCCGGTTTATTTTAAGCTGTTCAATAAGGCCTTTTAGTTCAAATATCTTATACTCCAGTTCCCTGATCTTATTGTTTAAACTGCCCTTGTGATTTAGCATCATGATAATGACAACCACCAGTAAAAAGACGGCTAATACATCCATAGTTTTAGGTTTGTAAAAAATAAAGATAAAGGAATTATGAAATAATCCACCATCGGCAGGATTAATCAATAAGCAAACCCCGTATGGAATAATGCGGCTTTAATTGTAATTTAGCTGTGCAGGCAATTGCCAATCACCTATAAACCACACTATTTCATGAGGAGTTTCTTTACGCGCAATCTTTTTGCATTTTTTCTTTTAGTTACGGCGTCAACGTATGCACAAACCATAAATCCGGACCTTTTAAAATACCAGTGGAAGGCATCGTGGATCACCGTTCCGCAGGAATCTTTAAAGGAATACGGGGTTTATTATTTCAGGAAGGATATTGAGCTTATCGCTAAGCCTGCTTCTTTTGTGGTTCATGTATCTGCGGATAACCGCTATAAACTATACGTCAATCAAACGCTGGTTTCATTAGGCCCCGCGCGCGGGGATACCTATTACTGGAATTACGAAACGGTTGACCTGGCTCCATATCTTCAAGCGGGCGAAAACCTTATTTCCGCTATAGTTTGGAATGACGGTGATTACCGTCCGGAAGCACAAATCTCATTACAAACGGGCTTTATTATGCAAGGTGATACCCCGACTGAAGAGGTCATCAACACCAACAAAACCTGGAAATGCATCCGCGACAAATCATTTCAACCTATTACCGGTATCGGCTGGCATCCTTATTATGTAGCAGGTCCGGGCGAACGGGTGGATTTGAATCAATCCATAAAAGACTGGAATACTACCGGGCTTGACGATAGCAGCTGGAAAAACGCTATCCGCATTGATAACGGAAACCCTAAAGGTGTAACCAACGCTTTTGGCTGGATGCTGGTACCCTCGTCCATACCCGCCATGGAGATGACCCTGCAAAGGATTCCGGTATTAAGAAAGGCGGATGGTATAAGCGTACCTTCATCTTTCCCGGGAAGTAAAACGGCGGTCACCATCCCTGCAAACTCTTCGGCTACTTTGTTGCTTGATCAAACGTATTTAACCAACGCCTTTGTAACCCTCAATTTCAGCAAGGGGAAAAATGCAGGCATCGGCATCAGTTATACCGAATCATTATTTAAAACACTGACCGGTCCCGAAGGCACTGTTAAGGGTAACCGAGATGATGTGGATGGAAAGATCTTTGTTGGCCGCAGGGATAGTATCGTTTCTGATGGCGCCACCGGTAATTCATTCACTACGTTAACCTGGCGCACGTTCAGGTATATCGAGGTTAAAATAACCACCAAAGATGAGCCATTGGTTATTGATGATATTTACGGAACCTTTACCGGCTATCCGTTTAAAATGAACGCCAAATTGGAAACATCTAACCCCGAAATGCAGCAAATGCTGGATATAGGCTGGCGCACCGCCCGCCTTTGCGCCGGAGAAACCTATACCGACTGCCCGTATTACGAACAGCTGCAATATGTTGGTGATACCCGCATCCAGGCACTGGTATCCTTTTATAATAGTGGGGACGACCGCCTGGTGCGCAATGCCATCAATCAGATGGATCATTCGCGGCTGGCCGAGGGGATCACCTTAAGTCGTCATCCTTCGTTCTCGCCTCAAATTATCTCTACCTTTTCGTTATGGTACATAGGTATGCTGCATGATTATTGGATGTATCGCCCCGATAGTTTGTTTATCAAAGATAAGCTACCCGGTATGCGCGATGTGCTCAACTTTTTCAGCAAATACCAACAGGCCGATGGCTCACTGAAAGATACCCCCTACTGGACATTTGTTGACTGGGTGAGCGATAAAGGCTGGGATTTTGGTCAGGCCCCTAAAAGCGCCAAAGGAACATCGGCCATATTAGATCTGCAGCTGATGTGGGCTTATCAACAAGCCGGCGAGATGGAAGCAAAGATGGGGATGCCCGCGTTTGCTACAATGTACAAAGCCAAAGCGGCGCAATTGAAAATCGCCATCCAAAAAAAATACTGGGATGCCGGCAAAAAACTTTATGCCGATACCGAGGATAAGCAGCTATTTTCTCAACATACCAATTCTATAGCGGTATTGGCAGGTATGGTTAACAGTGCAGGTGCGCATGATATCAGCCTAAAACTGCTGAATGATACCGCGCTTACCCAATGTACCATCTACTTTAAATACTACCTGCACCAGGCCATGGTAAAAGGTGGTTTGGGCGATGATTACCTGAACTGGCTCAGCATCTGGCGGGATAATATTAAAATGGGCTTAACCACCTGGGCCGAGATCTCAGATCTTGACCATAATCGTTCTGATTGTCACGCCTGGGGTGCAAGTCCTAACATCGAGTTTTATCGCACCATCTTAGGTGTGGATACCTATGCGCCGGGCTTCAGCAAAATAAAAATTGAGCCACATTTAGGGCAGATTAAAAGCATCAGTGCCGAAGTACCTCATCCAAATGGAAAGGTTTATGCCAAATATTTGTTTAACAATGGAAAATGGAATATAAACGTAACGCTTCCGAAAGGTACATCCGGCATTTTTGTATGGAAAGGGAAAACTTTTACGCTTAAAACAGGTACTAACAATTTAATTATCTGAAAAAATTTACAACGTTATTAACATTTTACGTTAATTACACTGATTTTGCCACGCATAAGTAAAAATGCTTTTAAAAATTGGCTTGTTAAATAAAAGCAGCGCTAACTTTACCGTGTTGCTTAAGGACGATAAATTGATTTTATCAGATTATTTAACAATTTGATATTATTAAAATGTGATATTTATGCGCTGGGAACTAAGGGTTTCACCAAATTGCTAACCAGCTAAATAAATTACGCTAAATGAAAAAAACACCATCCCAGCTAAGGGTTCTCTCAATCGATATCGGTGGTTCACACATTAAAGCCACTATCCTGAATAAAAAAGGGGATTTAAAAATGGAGTACGATAAGATACCTACTCCCGCTCCTGCAAATCCCGAAAACGTTATAAAAGCTATCAACACCCTGGTTAAGGATTTTCCTGCTTATGATAAAATATCGGTTGGCTTCCCGGGGTATGTAAAAAATGGGGTTGTTAAAACCGCGCCTAACCTTGGTACCGATTATTGGGCGGATGTTGACCTGAGCAAAAAACTGGAAAAAGCATTAGGTAAACCTGCACAGGTTGTTAACGATGCCGATATGCAGGGCCTTGGCGTAGTTGCCGGCAAAGGCCTTGAAATGGTGATAACCCTGGGCACCGGTTTTGGTACCGCATTGTTAATGGACGGTCATTTATTGCCCCACTTTGAACTGGCCCACCTCCCGATAAAGGAGGGTATTACCTATGATAACTACATAGGCGAGAAGGCTTTGGAAAAAGAAGGCAAAGAAAAATGGAACAAGCGCATGAAGAAGGTTTTCAAAATACTGAAAACCGTATTTAATTACGATACTTTATACATTGGCGGCGGCAATTCAGACGAGCTTACTTTTAAGCTTGATAAAAACATGAAGATAGTTACTAATGCCGATGGCATAAAAGGGGGAGCAAGGCTTTGGCGCGATGAAAGCGAAAGCAAAACCAAGCGTAAAATAGCAACCCCTACCGAATAATTTAAAAACTAACACTAACTACAATACCTGATAAATAAAATGGAAAACCAAAAAGACATAGAAAAATTGGCAATAGATACCGTAAGGGTATTGGCAGCCGATGCCGTGCAAAAAGCAAATTCAGGCCACCCCGGTACCGCTATGGCGCTTGCGCCGATGGGCCACGTTTTATGGACAAAGTTTTTAAACTATAACCCTAAAAACCCTGATTGGGCAAACCGCGACAGGTTTATTCTATCAGCCGGTCACGCCTGTATTTTACAGTACAACTTTTTGTATTTAACCGGCTATGATCTTTCTTTAGATGATATCAAACAGTTCCGCCAGCTAAACAGCAAAACTGCCGGTCACCCGGAATACGGTTTGGCTCCGGGCGTTGAAGTAACTACCGGTCCGCTGGGACAAGGTTTTGCTAATGCTGTAGGTTTCGCGATAGCTCAAAAACATTTGGCTGCGCGTTACAACAAGCCAGGTTTTGAACTTTTCAACTACAATATTTACACCATTTGCAGCGATGGCGATTTGATGGAAGGTGTAACTTCAGAAGCAGCTTCATTAGCCGGTCACCTGCAATTGGGTAACCTGATCTATTTATATGATGACAACCACATCTCTATTGAAGGCAGTACCGATATTGCATTTAATGAAGATGTAAGCGCCCGTTTCCGTGCATATGGTTGGCATGTACAGGACCTTACCGATGTTAATGATACCCATGCGTTAGAGCTGGCTTTGATCAATGCCAAAGCAGAAACTCAGAAACCATCGTTTATCCGCGTTCGTTCGCTGATTGCTTATGGTAGCCCTAATAAATCAGGTACTGCAGGTTCACACGGATCGCCGCTTGGTGCTGATGAAATTAAACTGGTAAAACAGTTTTTCGGTTTCGATCCTGACAAATCATTCAACGTATCTGATGAAGTATTGGATTACTACCACACCAAAGGTGCCCGTGGCGCAGCTGTTGAAGAAAAATGGAATAAATTATTTGCAGATTATAAGGCTAAATTCCCTGAATTAGCTGCTGAATATGAAGCGGCAGCTAAAGGCGAATTACCTGCGGGTTGGAAAGATAAACTGCCTGTATTTAAAGGTTCGGATCCTAAAATGGCAACCCGCCAGGCATCAGGCAAAGTATTGAACGCTATTGCCCCTGCATTACCAAACCTGATTGGTGGTGCGGCTGACCTTGCCCCATCAACCGAAACTAACCTGAAAGAATACGATTCATTTACATCAGAAAACCGTGCAGGCCGTAACTTCCACTTCGGTATCCGTGAGCATGCTATGGGTTCGGCTTTAAATGGTATGGCTTTAACCAAAGGCTTGCTACCTTTCGGTGCTACCTTCCTGATGTTCTCTGAATATATGCGCCCTCCAATCCGTTTGGCTGCCATCATGAAAATAAACCCGATTTTTGTTTATACACATGATAGTATCGGTTTGGGCGAGGATGGTACCACCCACCAACCTATCGAGCAATTGGCTTCTTTACGCTCTATACCAAACTTAACCGTGATCCGTCCGGCTGATGCTAACGAAAGTGCTCATGCTTGGCGTGTTGCCATCGAGAAAAAAGGCGGTCCTACTGTATTGGTATTCACCCGTCAGGGTTTACCTATCCTTGATCAGGATAAATACGGTAAAGCCGAAAACCTGGAAAAAGGTGCTTACATCCTTTCAGAAGGCAGCAAAGGCCCTGATTTAATCTTAATCGCGACCGGATCTGAAGTAGCACTGGTAATGCAGGCGCAGGAAAAACTGGAAGCAGAAGGTATTTCAACCCGTGTGGTAAGTATGCCATCATGGGAGCTGTTTGAAAAACAGGATGCGGCTTACAAAGAGTCGGTGTTCCCTAAAGCAAGCAGAAAACGTTTGGCTGTTGAAATGGCATCACCAATGGGCTGGCATAAATACACCACCGACGAAGGCGATATGCTGGGCATGACTACCTTCGGTGAATCGGCCCCGGCTGAAGATCTGTACAAACACTTCGGCTTCACTGTTGATAACGTTGTTAAAAGAGCAAAAGCTCTGTTGTAGAAGCAAGAAATCAAGAGTCAGGAGACAAGAGTTTTCCTGATTCTTGATTTTGAAAATTATAAAAGCAAAGATCAATGGCCGAGAGATGGGGTTTTGTCTTCCTGGCTCTTGATTCTTGACTTCCTGACTCTTAAGAAATGAACTGGAACAGCAACCTGATAAATAACCTGGAGTGGGCCGATAAGATCATCAATATCGAAGGCAAACAAAAGGTAGCTGCCGAAATAGCGGCAAAAGTTAAGGATGGCGATATTATAGGTGTTGGCTCGGGCTCAACATCGTACCTGGCACTGGTGGCCATTGCCCAAAGGGTAAAAGATGAAAAGCTGAATGTAAAAGCTATCCCAACATCGGTTGAACTTACCATGTTTTGCGCCAAACTGGGTTTGCCTGTAACTACCCTGTATGAGCATAAACCCGACTGGCTGTTTGATGGCGCCGATGAGGTTGATCCGGATAAAAGCCTGATCAAAGGACGTGGCGGGGCCATGTTTAAAGAAAAGTTGCTGATCAGCTCAAGCGCGGTTAGCTATATCATTGTCGACGAATCGAAGATGGTTGATAAGTTAGGCTCGAAATTTCCGGTGCCTATCGAGGTTTTTCCGCAGGCATTGCCTTACGTTGAAAAGGAACTGAAAAGTTTGGGTGCAACGGAGTTAACTATTCGCCCGGCAAAAGGTAAAGACGGCCCGATAATTTCAGAAAATGGCAACCTGGTATTGGATGCTAAGTTTAATGAGATCGGTAAAAGTTTTGAGCGGGATATTAAATCGATAACAGGAGTAATTGAAAGCGGGCTTTTTATCGGCTTTGATCTGAATATCATTATGGCGGCTAATAATTAGTCTGAAGTCGCAAGTCCGAAGTCAGGAAAAACAAGACTTTTGACTTAAGACTTAGAACTTCCGGCTTAACAATGATATGTTAACAAAGTATGATATAAACCTTACAATTAAGGGCATTCTTATTAAGAACTTTACATAACAGACCGATTTGGTAGTAATTTTTGCTACCTTCATCGCGCTTTTAACAAAATAATTAACAAACAAAAACGAACCCTATTATGGCAACTAATAATGTAGCGCAGATACATGGTTTTGGTCAGAGTATCTGGCTTGATTTTATTGACCGTGAGATCATCTCTTCAGGAAAACTTAAAGAATTAATTGACGTTGACGGCGTACGCGGCGTTACTTCAAACCCGGCAATTTTTGAAAAAGCTATCAGCAGCAGTTCTGATTACGATGCTGATATCGCTGCTCTTAAATCTGAAACTGACAACGAAAAATTATTTTTTGAAATTGCTGTTAAAGATATCCAGGCTGCTGCCGACCTGTTTAAAGGTGTTTACGAAGAGTCAAACAAAGTTGACGGTTATGTAAGCCTTGAAGTTTCTCCGTTTTTAGCTTTAGATACCGAAGGTACTGCTAAACAAGCCGAAGAACTTTGGAAAAAAGTTGACCGTGAAAACGTAATGATCAAAATCCCTGGCACTAAACCAGGTTTGGCCGCTATTCAGCAATCAATTGCAAAAGGTATCAACATTAACGTTACCCTGCTTTTTGGTTTAGAGCGTTACGAAGAAGTAACTGAAGCATATATCGCTGGTTTGGAAGAGCATTTAGCTGCCGGTCACAAAATCGCACACATTGCATCAGTAGCAAGTTTCTTCCTGAGCCGTATCGACGTGGTTGTTGACCCAATCATCGAAGCTAAAGGCGAAAAAGAATTATATGGTGAAGTTGCTATCGCGTCGGCTAAAAAAGCCTATGAAATTTACAAACGCGTATTCAGCAGCGAAAGGTGGAAAAAACTTGCTGAGCAAGGTGCACAGCCACAGCGCTTGCTTTGGGCAAGTACCGGCAGCAAAAACCCTGCATTTAAAGATACCAAATATGTTGAGGCATTAATTGGCCCGGATACTGTTGATACCGTTCCTTTGGAAACTGTTGACGCTTTTCGTGATCACGGTATTGCAGCAAACACTTTAGAAGCAGGTTTAGATAAAGCTACTGAGATCCTGGCAAAACTACCTTCTTTAGGTATCGATCTGGCTGCTGTAACCCAGCAACTGGAAGACGAAGGCATCGAGAAATTCAACAAGCCATTTGAAAAGCTGTTGAATGCTATCGAAGCACAAAAAAACAAATAATTAAGCTCTGAGTCTTAAGTCGAAAGTTTTGAGTTCGAAGTCGGAATAATTTTTTGACTTCGAACTTAAGACTAAAGACTCCCGACTTCAATAAAAACTACATCTATGGAAGTTGCTGATCTGAAGATCCTTTTTTTTGACGTGGGCGGCATTCTGCTGTCAAACGGATGGGGACATGAGGCCCGTGAAGAAGCGGCCAAACGTTTTAAACTCGACTACGCTGAGGTTAACGCCCTGCACAATTTTATTTTCAACGTATACGAAATTGGCAGCATCACGCTTGATGAATACTTGGATACGGTGATATTTAATCACCCAAGGGATTTTGTACGCGAAGATTTTAAGGATTTTATCTACTCTACGTCTGTTGAATTGCCGATGCTGCAATTCCTTAAAGACTGGAAAAAGGATTGCGGCTTCCGTATTATATCGGTGAACAACGAGGGTAAAGAACTGAACGATTACCGTGTACGCAAATTTAAACTGCATGAGTGTTTTGATGCTTTTGTATCATCATGCGAAGTTAAAATGCGTAAACCTGATCCTGGTATCTGGCAACTGGCCATGGGTATTGCCCAGGCATCGCCGCAACAATGCGTGTATTTTGACGACAGGAAAATGTTTGTTGATACCGCGCAAAAACTGGGTATCCGTTCGTTCCAGCACACCAGCCTCGAAGGCACCAAGAAAATTTTAGAAACACTTAAAAAAGAAAACCTCAAAACAAAATGAGCGCAACAGAAAACAAATACGCCTTTGGTATGATAGGCCTGGGTGTTATGGGTCGCAGCCTGCTGCTGAACATGGCCGATCATGGCTTCGCGGTTGCCGGACACGATAAAGATACCGGTAAAGTAGATTCATTAAACCAGGAAGCTGGTGACAGGGAAGCCAAAGGGTTTTCCGATGTTAAAGAGTTTATACAAAGCTTAACCACGCCAAGGGCTATCATGATGCTGGTACCTGCCGGTAAAATTGTTGACGCCGTAATTGAGGAATTAACCCCGTTGTTAGAAAAAGGTGATATCCTGATTGATGGCGGTAACTCGCACTTTACCGATACCAACCGCCGTGTTGAAGAATTGGAAGCTAAAGGCCTTCATTTCTTTGGTATGGGTGTATCTGGTGGTGAAGAGGGTGCCCGCCGCGGCCCGAGCATGATGCCGGGTGGCGATAAGGATGCTTATGCTGTAATGAAACCTATTTTTGAAGCCATTGCCGCTAAAGTTAATGGCGAGCCTTGCGTTACCTACATTGGCCCTGGCGCGTCAGGTCACTTTGTTAAAATGGTGCACAACGGTATCGAGTACGGTATCATGCAGGTAATTGCCGAAACTTACGAGATCCTGAAAAAAGGATTGAAAGCAAGCAACGAAGAAATTGGCGATCTGTTTGCTAAATGGAACGAAGGTCGTTTGCAATCATTCCTGTTAGATATCACAAAAGATATTTTCAAATACAAAGCTCCGGGTACCGATCATTTATTGTTAGATGATATTAAAGACGAAGCTAAGGCTAAAGGTACCGGTAAATGGACATCGCAGGTGGCTATGGACTTGGTAACCCCTATCCCAACCATCGATACTTCAGTATCAATGCGCGACCTTTCTAAATATAAATCGTTACGTGAACAAGCTTCAACCGTTTACAACGATCCAATAGAGCTTAACGGCAGTAAAGAAGAGTTATTGGTTGCTTTAGAGCAGGCTTTCTACTTTACCAGCATCCTTACTTATGCACAAGGTATGCACCTGCTTACTAAAGCTTCAGAAGAATTTAACTACGACCTTCACCTTGGCGAAATCGCTAAGATCTGGAGAGGCGGCTGTATCATCCGTTCAGAATTCCTGAATGATATTTACAACGCATATAATAAAGATAAAGCATTGCCGCACCTGTTGCTTGACAGCGATGTAGCAAGCCTTGTTAAAGAAACTTTACCGGGCATCAGGAAAGTATTATCGGCTACAATCGCTGCCGGTGTTGCTACTCCGGGTTATGCTTCGGCATTAAGTTACTTTGATGCTTTCCGCAGCGAAAGAATGCCTTCAAACCTTACCCAGGCTCAACGCGACTACTTTGGCGCGCACACTTATGAGCTTATCGGTAAAGAAGGCGTTTTCCATACACAATGGGCTCCGGCAAACGATTAATTAACGGTTTTAATTAAAACACAACAATGAGCACAACAGCTAAATCAGAACCTACCATATTTATCATTTTTGGTGGTACAGGCGATTTAAATGCGCGTAAAATAGCACCGGCCCTATACAACCTGTTTTTGGACGGTTGGATGCCAAAGCAATTTTCTATTATAGGTACCGGTCGTACCAAACTTACCGACGAGCAATTCAGGGAGAACCTGCACAGGGATATCAACCAGTTTTCGCGCAGCGGTAAAACCGACGATAAGCAATGGGCCGAATTTGTAAAAAACGTTTACTACCAGGTATCTGATGCTAACGATTTTGAAACTTATAAAGAGTTTGGCAAACGTATTGAAAAACACAATGCCGAGTGGAAAACCAAGGCAAACGTGTTATTCTACCTTGCAGTAGCACCTAATTTCTTCCCGATCATCGCGTCGAACATATCAAAAGCTAAACTGGCTGAAGATAAAAAACGCGTAAGGATCATCATTGAGAAACCATTTGGTCATGACCTGGAAACAGCGAAAGACTTGAACGCTTTGTTAAAGAGCATTTTTGACGAGTGCCAGATCTATCGTATTGACCATTACCTGGGCAAAGAAACCGTTCAGAATATTATGGCCTTCCGTTTTGCCAACTCCATTATGGAGCCGCTTTGGAACCGTAATTATATCGAGCACGTACAGATTTCGGTTACTGAGCAATTGGGCGTTGAAGAACGCGGCGATTACTACGATGGCTCAGGTGCTATGAGGGATATGATCCAAAACCACTTGTTGCAGTTACTTTGTCACATCGCAATGGAGCCACCGGTAAGCTTTAGCGCCGATGAAGTACGCGACCGTAAAGTTGACGTGTTGAAAGCCATGCGCAAATTTACTGCTGAAGACGTTCGTAATTCGACCGTTAGGGGCCAGTATGGCAGCGGATGGATGAAAGGCCGTGAAGTGCCCGGCTACCGTGAAGAACCAAAAGTTGACAAAGAGTCAAATACCGAGACTTTTGCGGCTATTAAGTTTTTCATCGATAACTGGCGCTGGCAAGGTGTTCCTTTCTACCTGCGTACAGGTAAAAGGCTGCACCAGTCATCATCGGTTATCACCATCCAGTTTAAGGATGTTCCGCACCAGATTTTCCCTGCCGAGGCGACAGAAAGCTGGCAGCAAAATAGGCTCATCATCAGCATACAGCCAGAGATGAGCATCCGTTTGCAGGTTCAGGCTAAACGCCCTGGTATTGATATGGTATTAAACGCCGTTGATATGGTGTTTGACTATAAAGGTACTTATACCAACCAGGCTCCTGAAGCTTATGAAACGCTGATACTGGATACCATGATGGGCGATCAGACTTTGTTTATGCGTGGCGACCAGGTGGAAGCTGCATGGGAACTGGTAATGCCTATCCTGAATACATGGCAAAGCAAAAAGAGCCTTAATTTCCCTAATTATTCGGCCGATTCATGGGGCCCTGAAGCCGCTGAAGCTTTAATTGCCCGCGATGGCTATAATTGGTTTACCTTACCTGTAAACGGTAAAAAATAAAAAGCTAATGACACTGAATATCTATAACACGGAAGATGAAGTATTAACCGGGCTGGCCGATCATTTTGTTACACTGGCTACGGAAGCTATCAACAAAAACGGCAAGTTCAGTGTGGCGCTTTCGGGCGGCAGCTCTCCTAAAAAGCTATATGAACTGCTGGCTTCAACAACCTATGCCGACCAGGTAAACTGGGAAAAGGTTTTCTTCTTTTTTGGAGATGAGCGCAACGTGCCCCATGATCATAAAGACAGCAATTACCTGATGGCTAAAAAGGCCTTGTTTGAGCCATTGATGATAAGCCCGGCACAAATTTTCCCGGTTGAAACATCATTTGGACCTGCCGAGGCAGCCGCTAAATACTGGGAAGTGATCTCTGCGTTTTTTGACGATGATGAAGCAAGTTTTGACCTGGTATTATTAGGCCTGGGCGATAATTCGCACACCGCATCACTATTCCCGTATACACCTGTATTGCATGATCGTGTGCCCGGTGTGAAAGAAGTATGGCTGGAAGATCAGCAGGTATGGCGCATTACCCTTAACGCACCGCTTATTAATGACGCAGCCCAAATAGCGTTTTTAGTTTACGGAGCAGGTAAGGCCGAAGCTGTGAAACACATACTGGAAGATGATGAGGATATTGAACTGTATCCTGCTCAGCTTATTGATTCGATATCTGGTGAGGTAGAATGGTTTGTTGATGAACCGGCTGCCGCAGCATTGGAAAGTAAAGAGTAATATCTGTTATTTATAGCAAAAGGGCCTAAATGTTTAGGCCCTTTTTGTTTACAGGTGAGGCCGTGTCATTGTGAGCGAAGCGTGGCAACTGCACGGAAGCATAGCCGCTCTGTATAGTTACGAGATTGCCGCGCTGCGCTCAGCAATGACGCGAGTTTGATTTTCTACCCAAAAACTATTCCCGCCTTAAACTGTCAACCGGGTTAGCAAGCGCAGCTTTAATGGATTGGACGCTGATAGTAATAAAGGCTATTAAAATGGCTATCACGGCTGCTAATGCAAAGGTTGTCCAATTTATACCTATGCGATACGCGAAAGCGTCAAGCCAGTGATTCATGGCCAACCACGCTATCGGGAAGGCAATAACAATGGCTATCAGCACAAGCTTAATAAAATCTTTAGCCAACAGGGTAACCACGCTGCCTACCGTTGCGCCTAAAACTTTTCGCACACCTATTTCGCGGGTGCGCACCTGGGCGGTAAATGCTGCTAAACCAAGCAGGCCAAGGCAAGAGATAAAAATCGCTATCCCGGCAAAATAGTTAAACAAAGTGCCTTCGCGTTGCTCTCCCTGGTAAAGGTTATTGAATTCTTCATCAAGAAAGTTATAAGAAAAAGGGAACTCGCCGTTGTATTGCTTAAACTGCACACCCGCCGCCGCTATAGCTTTGGTAGCATTATTAGTGGTGGTTTTGATATACATCGCTTGGTAAACGGAAGGGCGATAAAAGAAAATAGCGGGCGCAATTTTTTCGCGCAGGCTGGCAAAATGAAAATCTTTAACTACGCCAATAATGGTGCCATTTGTTTTTCGGAAACGGAAATGCTTACCAATAGGGTTTTTCATCCCTATTTCTTTTATGGCGGCTTCGTTAAGTATAAAATGAGTAGAATCAGCTACGGCGCCGCTAAAGCCGCCGCCTTGCTGCATTTTGAGCTTAAAAAACTGAATAAAATCTTTATCAATCCCCATTGGATGCAGGATAAAGGTTTGTCCCGGCGCTTTGCCATCCCATGAATTATCGCCCGATATCATGCCGCTACTAATGATGCTGCTGGTTGCATGGGTTACGGCCTCTATGCCGGGTTCCTTCAAAAGCTCGGCCCTTACAGCGTCATAATGCTTTGAGGCATCGCGCAGCCAAACACCAAAAACGCGGCTTTTATCATACCCCAAATTTTTTGACTGGATGTATTTGAGTTGCTGCGTAATAACCAAAGTACCAACAATGAGCACCACCGAAAAAGTAAATTGCACTACTACCAGTATTTTACGGAAAAGCACGTCGCCAATACCGCTTGATATTTTACCCTTAAGTGCTTTTAATGGTTCAAAAGATGAAAGCAGTAAAGCCGGATAAATGCTGGATAATAGCAAGGTAGCAGTTATTGTTCCGGCGATAATAAACCAAATTTGATAATCGGAAAGATTAAACGCCAATTGCTTACCTGCAACTTCATTAAAAACAGGCATCACGTTGTAAATTACCAGCACGGCTAAAACCGCCGAAAACATGAACAGCAAAGCAGTTTCCACTACAAACTGCATAAACAATTGTGTTTTGGCCGCGCCGATGATCTTGCGCATGCTGATTTCCTTTGCCCTCAGCATAGCACGGGCGGTTGACAGGTTAACGTAATTGATACAAGCGATAACCAATATCACTAAGGCAATAATAATAAAGATGCGTACAGTGCTGATGCCCCTATCGGTACCATCGGCATTATAAAGGTGCATTTTGGTAACAGGCAGCAGGAGGTAATCAGCATCGGTATCTTCAGGTTTCCTTTTTAAATGGATCTTATTTAAATCGGCCGATAGTTGTTTTAACGAGGTACCGGGTTTTAGCTGCAAATAAGTTTCGTACGAGTAATTGCTAAAATCATGGTTCAAATCATTTTTTAAATCAGTCCTCAAGTATTTAAAATGATAGCTCATGGGCATAATCATGTCATAATGAATGCTTGAGTTAAGCGGAAAATCATTAATAACACCCGATACCGTAAAGTTTTCTTTGTTATCGGCCACAATAACTTTTCCCAGGGGATTATCGTTTCCGAAATATTTTTTTGCTGTACTCCTGGTAATTACTACCGAATTATCATTGGCAAAAGGCTTTGCCTTATTACCTTATCAACGGAAAATCAAAAACAGTAAACAACGATGGGTCGGCAAAGCCTACCGACTGTTCACCAAAAACCTTATCCTGGTATTTATACAATGAGTAAAGCCAATTATCGACTAAGCGAACCTGATTTTGCACGGCGGGCAGCTCCTGTTTGGCCAGCGGCCCCATGGGTGCTACAGTTACCTGCCAAATCTGTCTGCTGGCGCCGGTGCCGCCAAAAAGTTCAACCCGGTAAATGTTTGATGCATTTTTGTGAAAACTGTCAAAACTAAATTCGTCCTGCACCCAAAGCAGGATGAGGATGCCAATGGCAAGCCCCACAGTTAAACCTGCAATATTGATCACCGAATAAAATTTATTGCGAACAAGGTTACGCCAGGCGGTTTTGATATAGTTCTTCAGCATAAAAATCCATTTTATCTTATTATGTGGTATGCAAAACAATGCCAATATCACAAATAACTATATATCAACAACTTAAACAAAAGCAACAAAACATTATCGTTCGGATACGGACAATTGAGTGTTCATTTATGTAACGCAAACATCACTCAGTCCTTAAGCTCTTAATGGGGTTCACACTGGCGGCTTTGATAGATTCATAACTAACCGTAAGCCAGGCTATACCCAAAGCAGAACCCGACGCCACAAGAAATATCAGCCAGCTAATATTAATGTGATAAGCAAATCCGGCCAGCCAGGTATTCGCCGCATACCACGCAACCGGTAGCGCTATGCAGATAGCTATCAGGATCAACCTGGTGATTCCGGATGATAACAGGTAAACCAGGTTAAATACCGATGCTCCTAATACCTTGCGCACGCCAATTTCTTTAGTACGCTGCTCGGCAATAAATGCTGATAAACCGTACAAACCGAGGCATGATATAAAAATCCCTATCGCGGCAAACAACTTAAAAATATTGCCCATCTGTTGCTCACCGTGATAAAGGCTGGCCATTTGCTGATCAACAAAATTAAAACTGAAAGGATAAGCCGGGCTAATTCCTCTGCTCATTTTTTCCAGCACTTTAATAGTTGCAAAGGTTGCCCCGGGTTTGGTTCGTATAACCACAGTACCGCCGCCGTCGGTTAAGGCAATGATCAAGGGCTCGATAGCCGACTGGGCCGGTTTAAAATTAAAATCTTTAACAACGCCAATAATAACACTTGGTTTATCATGCAAGGACATCGGTTTTCCAATGGCTGCCGCAGGATCAGTAAAGCCCATCAAACCCAATAGTTTCTGATTAATAACGCAATTATTCGAATCGGTTTTAATCGATTCAGAAAAGAAACGGCCTGCCAGTAATTTCAATCCGAATAAGCGGGCAAAACTCTCACTCACGTACATTCCCGGTGTAGGGTTACCAAGCGTTTTGGGATCCTTACCCGGCCATGAGGCGTTTGCACCAATCCCAACATCAATGGGGAGCTCACTGGTAATAGTAAAATCACTGGTAAGCGGATTCTGTTTCAACTCATTTCTCAATAAGGTCCCCTTTTCTTCCATATCACCATTTATATCCATGTATAAAAGGCTGGATTTATTGAAACCAGGGTTTCTTTCCCTTACAAACTTAAGCTGCTGGTAAATGACCACTGTACCTATCAACAGTACCACCGAGACCACAAACTGGGTTACTACCAAAGCATGACGGAAAATTAAATTACCACCCATTGATTTCACATTCCCCTTAAGCACTTTGACAGGGTTAAAGCCGGACAGAAACAGGGCCGGGTAGCTGCCGGATATCACCCCGGTTATCAAAGCAATACACAGCAAACTAAGCCAAAGCTTAGCATCCGCAAAATTAACAGTAAGCTGCTTGCCAACTAACTGATTAAACATCGGCAGAACTAAAATCACTATCCATAGTGCAAGTAAGAGTGATAAAAAAGCAATGAACACCGCTTCACTTAAAAACTGGAATATCAGCTGAAATCTTTGCGCTCCGGCTACTTTTCGCAGGCCGATCTCTTTCGCCCGACGGGCCGAGCGCGCGGTAGCCAGGTTCATGAAATTGATACAGGCAACGGCAAGTATCAAAATAGCCACAACAAAAAACATTTTTAAGTACAACGCATTGCCATGGCCGGGCAAATCCATTTCGATAGCCGGGGCCATGTGAATTTGGGTAATTGGCTGAAGATGAAACGCGCTTTTCATTTGCGGTTCGTGTTTATGGTAGATTTGAAAAATCTGGCTTTCCAGTTTTTTCAAATTAGCGGGGCTTGGATCAAAGCTTTTGTCCAACTGAACATAGGTATGAAAATAAGGCGCTTCCCATTGAAATTTTTCTACTTTAGGATTAGCCCGGTATAACGCTGCCGTTGGCATTACAAAATCAAATTGCATGTGTGAATTGGCGGGAATGTTAGCTAAAACCCCGGTCACTACTACATTTTCGCTATTGTCTTTTTTCAGAAATTTCCCCACCGGGTTTTGATTGCCAAAATATTTGGCAGCCGTTGCCTCGGTTATTAAAACGCCATCTATCTGTTTAAAAGCTTCAGCCTTATCACCTTTTACAAGCGGAAATGAAAATACATCCAGAAAATCAGGATCGGCATAAAGTACCCGGTCTTCTATGAACCTTTTATCGTTGGCTTCAAACAGGTAACTCTTAGGGCTTATACGTACCGCGTTTCTAACAGCCGGTAATTGTGCTTTTACTGAAGCGGCCATTGCAGTGGGAGTACCGGCCATGGTTAAGCCATCAACATCCCAATTTATACGATATAATTGCCCTGCGTTTTCATGAAACTTATCATAACTTGTTTCGTTTTGTACCCAAAGCAATATCAGGATACTTGCCGCAAGACCGATGGCTAAACCGGATATGTTGATAATGGAGTAAGCTTTGTCCTTAATTAAATTACGGTAGGCGAGTTTAAAGTAAGTTCTGATCATGGTATGTAGGTTTAAAGGTTTACTAAAAAAAGCCACATCATTTCCCGATGATTTTACTCCTCAATATACAGATCATAACGGCTTTACGGCTATTATATTCCGGATGTATTTTGCAATATCCCAATCGGGATATCAGCCCATATAAAAATAATCAGGATGGTATGTTTGTGATATCAGGTTAAGTTATGATAATATGACTTTAAATTTCATGCCACAACACAATCAACTAACAATGAATCAATTGCACATAAAGACAAGATCATATTGTTCGGAAACGTTACAACCAGTGTACGACTTTAAACGGTTGCTCTCGCTAAGGAACAATTATGCAAACTAATCTGCCGGGGATGGCAAGGGCATCAGCCCTCAAAGGCGGGAGTTATGATATTATGATTAACCAGGATCCGCATCAGCATATCAACCGAAAAATCGCGGGTAATATCAATACTGATAAAATCGGTTTCGCCATTTTTCACCTCGCAGGCATCGCGGTCAAAATACAATACCAACCCGCGCATGCTGCCCGAAATAATAACAATACGCTCGTTATTAATAAGCTTAAAGCTATTGCGCGTATGCTTAAAAAAGCTGCAGAGGTTTTTAATATGCCTATACGTAAGTAATGAAATGATCATGCCGTCAGCTTTTAATAATGGTGGCCAGCCGCTGCCTTATAATGATTTCCTTAACAGCAGCGGGCAGCAAACTGTTTAATAAAACAAGTACCCGGTTTATCATACCCGGGATAATTTCTTTTTTCCCTTTCAACAGGCCATCTATCGCTATACGTGCTACGTGTCCCGGCTCCATAATGGTTGCCTTTGATATGCCTTTAAGCTTATTATTCATCACCAGCAATTCGGGCTTGGTATTAATACCTCCAGGGCTAAGCAAGCTGATCTTCACATTTGAGCCATGCAGTTCCAGCTGTAAACATTTGGTAAAATACCTGATAAATGATTTGGTAGCGCCATACACCTGCTTTTTAGGTACCACAAACAAACCGCCCAAACTGCCCACATTTAATATGTATGAAGTACAAGCAGTATCGGCCTGGGCCAGAAATAAGCGTGTAAGCAGTACAGGAGTAATCACGTTCAGTTCAATTTGTTTTTTGTAGAAACCAATATTCAGATCCTCAAACCACGACCAGTTGCCCAAACCGGCATTGTTAATAAGCAGGTGGGTTGTAATTTGCTCAGCACTAAGGTAATTAAAAATTGCCGGGTAACTTTCTGCAAGTGTTAAATCAATTTCAAGATAATTCACCTTAACCTCAAAGTTTTTGCGGATAAAGGAAGCCAATTCAGGCAAGCCGGATGCAGGCAATGAAACCAATACCAGGTTAATATGGCGCGATGCCAGTTCAATGGCAAACGACTTGCCCAGTCCTTCGCTGGCGCCGGTTATGATGGCTGTTTGAGTGATCACGGTTCAGGCTTGTTTAAGGTAATTAATTGTTTTATGCATCCCCTCAGCAAAAGGAGTTATCCGGTAGCCCAGATGTGTTATGGCCTTATTGCTGCTATATTTCTGATCGTACTTTAAACGTTCGGCAAACTCGGGCAAAAAGAAGGGGCGTAAACCAGTAAGCTGTGTTTTAAGCTTTTCGACATGACTATAAAATTCAATCGCCTTTAGCGGCAGGTGGATCAGCCGGTGCTGTTTGCCGGATACCTCACAAACCGTATTAAAAAATTCGTTAAAACTGATATCCTCTCCACCCAAAATATAGCGTTCTCCGCTTTGGCCTTTATCCATAGCTGCAATATGGCCCTCAACAACATCACTTAAAAACGCATAATTGGCCACCTGCTCACCGTTACCGGGAATAAAGCGCCATTTGCCGCGCATATAGGCCGAAACCATTTTGCCAACCGTATTGCTTTCGGTAACCGGCCCCTCGCCATAAACCCGTGACGGATTTACCGTAACTATTTGTATCCCGTGTTTTATAAAATTTTGTACCTCAAGCTCGGCCAGGTATTTGGTACGCTCGTAAGCAATAGGAAAACCCGCAATCCGCGGATCATTTTCGCTCATGGGATGCTTAACCGTTGGGCCCCATACACCACAGGTAGATGTATAAACCATTTTTTGCACACCTGCATTGGCAGCAACTTCAAGCACATTACGGGTGCCTACAACATTGGTTTCATGATAGTCATCGGGGTTGCGGCACCACATTTTGGCCATAGCCGCGGTATGGTACACCTGCTGGCAGTCCTGCATAGCCCTGCCCAAACTTTGCCGATATAAGATATTGCCCGTAACCGGCTCAATGTTTTTATGCTTTATTAAATACGGATGATCGGTATTGCGGCATAGAGCTTTAACCTCGTAGCCCTGCATAGCCAAAATCAGGCTAAGCTGCCTGCCAATAAAACCTGTTGCCCCGGTTACTAAAACTTTCATACAGGTATTACAACCGGATATAGGTTTACCCCTATCCGTAATAGCTAAATTTTTCAGAATGATTAACTATTAGGTTTAACGGCAGAATTATTTAAATTTGAAATAACTATCAAACAAGCCTTACCTAAAATGAACATGTACCAGGACCCACACAGCACTTTCGCCGGCTTTTCACCCGAAGAAATGGGCTTTTTACAACATGCTACTCCTGACTTGACCGAAAGCCAGAAAAAATACTTCTACATGGTGTACAGCAACAAGCGTAAAAATTCGCAGGATATATTGTTATTTACCTTGCTGGGTTTTGTTGGCTTCGCAGGTATACAGCGCTTTGTATTGGGCCAAATTGGCATGGGTATCCTTTACTTTTTAACAGGAGGGCTTTGCGTTATAGGTACTATTGTCGATTTGATCAACAATAAGTCGATAACTTTGGAGTATAATAAAAACATGGCTTACGAAAGCTACCAGATGGCTAAAATGAGTAGTTAAACAAGCCATTATTTATCTCTAAACTTGCTTAATGAAATTATCCGCCTTAACCGCTTACCTTGAAAGCTTAGCGCCGCTTAACTACCAGGAAGATTATGATAATTCCGGTTTAATAGTTGGCAATCCGGACCAGGAAGTGAGCCAGGCCTTGGTTTCGCTTGACTGTACCGAAGCCGTGGTTGACGAAGCTATCGCAACAGGTTGCCAGGTGATCATATCGCATCATCCAATAGTTTTTAAAGGGCTTAAAAAATTCAACGGCAAAACCTATGTGGAGCGCGTGGTTGAAAAAGCCATTCGCAAAGGCATTGCCATATACGCCATTCATACCAATTTAGATAGCATTATGACCGGGGTTAACGCCCGCATCTGCGAAACTTTAGGGCTGAAAAATACCCGGATCCTGCTTCCTAAACATAACCTGATCAAAAAGCTTGTTACCTATGTGCCCCTAAGCCATGCTGATGCCGTACGCGACGCCTTGTTTAGCGCTGGAGCAGGTAACATCGGCAATTACAGCGAAACCAGCTTTAATGCCGAGGGTACCGGAACATTTAAAGGCAATGATGCCGCTAATCCCTACGTTGGCGAAGTTGGCAAACGTCATAGTGAAAATGAGGTTAGGATAGAAACTGTTTATCCGGCCAATTTGGAAAGTAAGATCCTGATGGCGCTGATCCTGGCCCATCCTTATGAGGAGGTGGCTTATGATCTTTACAATTTAACCAATCAGCATCAGCAGGTTGGCTCCGGAATGATTGGTGAACTGGAAATACCAATCAATGAGGAAAGCTTCCTGTTTCATGTAAAGGATAAGATGCGTACCCATGTGATACGGCATACTAAATTATTGGGCAAACACGTTAAAAAAGTAGCTGTTTGCGGAGGCTCGGGAGGCTTTTTGCTGAAGCATGCCATAGCCGCCGGAGCCGATATTTTTATCACAGCCGATTACAAGTATCATGAGTTTTTTGATGCCGAAGGAAAGATAGTTATCGCGGATATCGGACACTTTGAGAGTGAACAATTTACGCAACAATTATTGTATGAAATAATTAGGAAAAAATTCCCTATCTTTGCCGTCCGTTTAACAGAAGTAAATACAAACCCCGTCAAATATTTTATTTAATGGAACAAACCGTAGAACAAAAGCTTAAAGCTTTATACGAGCTACAAACTATCCACACCAAGATTGACAGGATCCGCCAGGTAAGAGGCGAATTGCCAATGGAAGTTGCAGACCTTGAGGACGACGTTGCTGGCCTTGAAACCCGCATCCAAAAAATCAAAGGTGAACTTGACGATGTGGAAGATGACATAGTTACCCGTAAAAACCTGATCAAAGAAGCTCAGGCAAACATCAAAAAATACGAAGGCCAGCTTAACGAGGTTAAAAACAACCGCGAATATGACGCTATCTCAAAAGAAATTGAGATCCAGGGCTTAGATATACAGGTTAGTGAGAAGAAGATCCGTGAATACGGCTTCGAAATCACTAACAAAACCCAGGTTTACGAAAAAGCACTTGCTGACTTAGAAGCTCGTCAGAGCGACCTTGACGCAAAGAAAGAAGAATTAGGCACCATTACCGCCGAAACTGAAAAAGAAGAAACCGAATTGAACTCACAAGCTGCAAAAGCAATGGATAACATTGAAGAGCGCTTGTTAACTGCTTACACCCGTTTACGTCAAAATGCTAAAAACGGCCTTGCAGTTGTAACTATTCAACGTGATTCATGCTCTGGTTGCTTTAACCAGATCCCGCCTCAGCGCCAGTCAGATATCCGTCAGCGTAAAAAGATCATCGTTTGCGAGCATTGCGGACGTATCCTTGTTGATGAGCAAATGGCTTTAGAGGTAGAAGAAGCATAAGCAACCACTTATAAAGTTAAATATATCAAAGGCACCCGATGGGTGCCTTTTTTGTTGCGCTTATTTAGCCGATATTTATTGCATGCTTAAAAACCGTATAACCTTTTTCATATTAATAATATTAACCATTATACTGGGCCTACTATCCCGGCACTTTAAATTCATCCCATTATTTATAGGCGATATTTTATGGGCTACCATGATTTATTTTATCATGCGGTTCCTGTTTATCAACAAACCCGTTAGGTTTAATGTAATTGCCGCCTTAATCTTTTGCTTCGCGATAGAGTTTAGCCAGCTTTATAAAGCGCCCTGGATAAATGACCTGCGACACACCTTGTTTGGCAGGTTGGTTTTGGGCGAAGGCTTTTTGTGGAGCGATTTGTTGTGTTATGTGATTGGGGTAGGGATGGGTGTTGGGGTTGAGAAAGCTATTTTGAAACGTAACCGGCCCCGATAATCGCGCTGTGTATTTGTTTATATAATTTATTCAGAATACTATTTTGATTGTGTCGATAATGCATATTCAACTGCTTTTCATCCGAATACTTAAAAGATAGATTAAATTGATCGACATGTTTTTCTATAAATTCACTACCCCAGTATATTTTAAAAATAGAAACACAGGTATGATCACGAATTACATTCATCAATACAAGCTTTCCATTATTCATTACTTTAATTTGTGGCGATAAAATCCTGGCTATTTTAATTTCAGCTATCCCTTTAGAAACCGTGTTGAAGAATTCCTGATCTATTAACTTAGCCTTATATTCATTACACTCATCAAATCGTTGCAGGTATGATTTTCCATTCTCCAACCATACAACATATTTGATATCGTACACAGTGCATTGCCCATCAACAACAAGCCTTGGATGAACTCCGCTACAGCTCACATTATAAACAATATACCTGCTAACGTTTTCATTCTTAAAGGTGTCAAGCTTTGCTTTTACTTTATCATCGGTTGTAAGTGCGTAACTCTGAGCGCAGGCGGAGGTTTTAGTACAAATTGCGAATATGATAAGCAGTAGGTATCTCATAAAGCAATATACAAATCACAAGCTAAAGTAACTTACCCCCTCAAAACATACTCGTCTGTTTTCCTTTCCTCGGCACAAATAAACTATAGTCGTATTCTGGCATTTGCCTGTCGCCCATGAAGCGCTTACAGGCCATTTTAAACATTTGGTGAATGGATTCGGCCACTTTGCCCTCGCCGCTCATCCTACGGCCGTAATCGCTGTCATTTAGCTGCCCATCGTGTGTTGACCGGATCATGTTCAACACCTTTTCGGCCCTGTCCGGAAAAGCTTTGTAGATCCAGTCGCTGAAAATTTCGGCTATGCTACCATTCAGGCGTACCATCGTAAAACCAGCGGCTAAAGCTCCCCTGTCGGCCGCCGCTTTGATGATATTGGGTACTTCGTTACTATTTAAGCCCGGGATGATAGGCGCTGCCATTACCCGTACTGGAATGCCCCTTTCTGATAGTTTTTGTACCACTGCCAAACGGCCTGTCGCGGTTACTGTGCGAGGCTCCAATTTTTGACGTAATTGCTCATTAAGCGACGTAATGGATACATTTACATGCACCAGGTTCAGCTTGGCCATATCGGCAAGCAAGTCGATATCCCGCAGGATCACGTTGTTTTTGGTGATGATACTTACCGGGTTTTTGTATTTCCAAAAAACTTCCAATAACCTTTGTGTTATCCCCAGCTTGCGTTCAACAGGCTGATAGCAATCTGTATTGCCCGAAAGCATGATGCAAACCGGCTGGTAATTTTTTTTGTTGAAATATTGCTCCAGAAGCTCCGGGGCATTTGGTTTAATAATGATCTTCCGTTCAAAATCAAGCCCGGCGCTAAAACCATAATATTCATGGCTGTTACGGGCATAACAATATATGCAACCATGCTCGCAACCTTGGTAAGGATTGATGGAATACATATGGCTTAAATCGGGACTGTTGGATTCGCTTACAATTTTTTTCGGTGTTTCTTCAAAAAGTTGGGTGTTGGTGTTTTCGAGCAATGGCTCGTCAATACCCTCGATATGATCAAGTACATACTTGTTTTTCAGAAACTTATTGTGCGTGTTTACCTGTGCCCCGCGTCCTTTAAAAAATTCCGGATTTTCCTCATGTGACATTGAACAAATTTGCTAAATTAATTAGCAAATTACAATTCAATCAATTTATTTTTTATGCTGTATAAAACCAGCCCTACGCGGCTCTTGATCTGGAGTTTTTCAAAAAGCTGATCGCGGTAGCTATCAACGGTACGCACGCTGATATTCATAGCCTCGGCTATTTCTTTATAAGTAAGCTCGGTTCCCGTAAAACGAAGAAACTCAATTTCGCGCGGGTTGAGTTTGATATTCTCTAATTTGCTGTTGAAATTGGTAATCAGGTGACGGGTTACAAATTCCGGGTAGTAGAGCTCACCCTGCGAAACTTTCAGTAGTGCATCTTCCACCTCATAAGGTTCCGAATCTTTAAGCAGATAGCCTTTTACGCCCATTTTAACCATGAGCAACACCTTTTCGGCATCCTCAAACATAGATAAAATGATAATCCGCACACCTGGGTATTTTGACCTGAGTACCTGGGCCGCTTCTACGCCATCCATAACGGGCATGCTAATATCCAGCAATACGATATCCGGAACAGTGCCGCTCTTGATAGTGTTTACCAGCTCCTGTCCGTTTGCAGCCTCAAATAGTATGTTATATCTTTTGAAATTGGTTACAAGAGCAGCCATACCACTCCTGAAGAGTTTGTGGTCATCAACTAAGGCTATTTGAATGGGTTCCTTTAGCATAAATTTGTTGTACCAGGGGATTGAACGACAATTTTATCTGACAACCCTTACCAGGCGAACTGGTAATAATTACATCCGCGCCTACTAAAGCTGCCCTGTTTTCAATGTTCCGTAACCCCGAACCGCCCTTATTTTCAACCTTTTCGGCATTGAAACCAGCACCATCATCTTCGACGAGCAAATTAAACATTTGTGCAGTATAATACAAACTGATTTTAAGGTTAGCCGCCTTAGCGTATTTCAAGGTGTTATTTACCGCTTCCTGAAATATGCGAAATATCACGAGCTCCCGCTGTTCACCCATACTGTATACATCCCCTTCTACAGTAAAAACAGCATTGATAATACCACTGCGGGTTAAGCGCTCCGTTTCGGCTTCAAGTACTTTTATGAGCCCCAGCGAGCTGATATGCTCAAAGCTCATGCTTTTCGAAAGGTTCCTTAAATCATTAATAGTTTGCGAAATCAATTCCCGGTTTTCGTTTACACGGCCTTTCTTTTCTTCGTCCAGACTATTGTTAAGCAAACCGAGGTTTAGTTTTACAAATGATAAAACCTGGGTGATATTATCATGGATCTCACGGCTGATATCATTGAGGGTTTGCTCCTGGATCTCTATCTGGGTTTTTAGCATCTCCTGCTTAAACGAAGCTTTCAGATTTTCGCGCTCCAGCAGGTTCTTGTTCTGCTTTTTTTGATACATAAGCATAAACCCAATAATGAATACGCCAAGCAACAGCATAAAAGCGGAACCCGCTATTATAACGAGGATAACCTGTTCTTCTTGAAAGAGCATATAAAGGCTATTGAAAATAAAAAATTCAATGCAAAAGTTGTTAGGTTGAGCAGCGTTGCCGTTATCAAATAAAAATGATAATTATTCCGATACGCCATATAACTAAAACATGAGTAAAAAAACGTTGTGGATAAGTAATAAAAAAATATGCCAGTTAATGCCAGGAAAGGAGGGTGGGTTATCAGCTCAATATACTCGTCGCTATCATTGTTCAAGAGGCGATAGTAATAATCACAGATCATCCATATCAAAAAAAGATCCTGTATAAGGGTAGCTGCAGTAGCCCTTTTCCAAATCCCCCCTTGTACAAATAAAATATCAAGTATTGATAGCAAGATGACTACCCCAGCACCTATATAAACCTTCTTTCGTCTTTCAATGCGCTCATCAAATCCCTGTATAAACCATGTAAAAAAGGCAAATAGCAGAATGTCTTCAATATTATTACACCACGCGTTTGAATGATAGATATTTAGCCAGCCAAAAATGTTCACAAAATCGTAAACAAGCAAAAAACTCAATAAGGGCAATAATCGCTTAAAGTTCTTATCAAGTCCTTTATATGTAAAAAGGCAGCATACAAAAGCCACCACATCCATTACATAGTAAAAATTCTCCAGCATGAATGCTAAAATAACATATATACTTTAGCATTCATGAAACTGGTTGATTTATTCTATCCCTGGCACATAGGCGGGCATTCTCTTCCGCTGCTTAAAGCTGCAAGCCCGTTTACCGACAGGTTTGCAACCTGATCACTCTGTATGGCATCAATATGTTCATCTTTACCCTCGCCTGCAACAGTACCAACAATAGCTACCGACGTTTGATGCGGCGCATTGCTATGATCGGCATCATGAACTCCGAAATGCAACCTTACACCAGTGGCTTCAGGTGGCAAATTATTAACAAACTCCTTCAGCTTATCGATCGAGATCCATGTCGATTCGGTATCGTTAACTTCGTGATGTTTATCAATAACTGCTTTTCGGGTTTCCTTATACCGGGCTACCATTTCCCTGGCTGTTTTTAAGTCAATAGGGTCCATAAATTTCGGGGTTTAATTTTGCCCCCAATCTATATAATTATTACAAAACAACCTATCCGTTATTTAACGGTTTTATACCCCGTTAAAACACGGTAATTAAAGGATAGAAGGGAGAAGGTGAAAGGATAAAGGCGAAAAGATGAAGGCGAAAAGTAAAAACAATAAAGCTAAGCCTAAATCCAGATCAGAAAACATCAACGAAATCAGCGCAATCTAAAAAATCAGCGGTCAACCTTCCAGCATAAAAACAAACAGTTCCTTAGGGCCATGGGCTCCTAAAACCAGTGTTTTTTCGATATCAGCGGTGCGGCTCGGACCGGTTACCGTACTGATCATGGATGGCAGCTGGTTTTCATATTTAGCTTTGATGAGTTTAAAACCATCTTTCAGGTCCATAACCATTTGCGAGGTATAGGCCAATACAATATGTACCGATGGATAGATACTCAACCTGCGGCCGGCCATGTTTCCGTTCGAAAGCAGGATACTGCCATTACGGGCAATTAACGCTTCGCAAAGGGTAAATCCCACTTCGGCCTGTTCAAAGTCTTTATCGGTTTCGTAGTGAGGGTATTCAAACTGGTTCAGGATCTCCTGCAATTTGGGTTCCCAGCAGTAAATTTTATGCCATTTGCGTTCTTCGGCAAGGGTGAGCAGGTTTTCAATAAACTGCAGCTCATCTTCGCAAAAAACAAACTGACCTGCCACATTGGTGAACTGCTCGGCAAAGATTACCTCGGGCATTTCTTCGGAAGGAGGGTAAAGGGGAAGATCTTCCAGTTGAGGGTACGGGTTATCCCTTTTTTCCAAAAGCGCTTTCCTGATTTTTTTAAGCAGTTTTTCTTTTGATGTGGTGATATCCCTCATGGCTACAAAAAAGCAAAGCCACCAGCTTGGCCGGTGGCTTTGTATTATTATTTAAAATTAAAGTTTTGGATCTTCGCTGTCTACTCTTGACAGTTCAGGATTAGTCAGTGTATCAGGAATAGCGTTGTTATCCACATCCGGGTTTAACGCGGCCTCGCCGTTTACAAACTTATCATAGGTAGTACGCTCGTCAAACGGACGTTTACCTAATATCTCTTCCAGATCACTTTGGAATAATACTTCTTTTTCCAACAGCTTTTGAGCTATCTTTTCAAGGCCATCGCGTTTAGCATTCAACAGGTCTTTAGTTTTTTGATAAACCACATCAACCAGTTTACGCACTTCAGCGTCAATCATTTCGGCAGTAGTATCAGAGTAAGGTTTGTTAAACTGGTACTCGCCCTGTGGATCGTAGAATGATACGTTACCAACACTATCGTTCATACCATAAATTTTGGTCATGGCATAAGCAAGTTTGGTGATACGCTCTAAATCGCTCAGGGCACCGGTTGAAATTTTACCGAAAACGATATCCTCAGCAACACGGCCACCCATTGATACACTCATTTCATCAAGCAACTGCTCGGTAGTGTATAAAAACTGCTCTTTTGGCAGATATTGGGCATAACCCAAAGCGGCAACACCACGAGGTACGATAGATACCTTAACCAATGGATCGGCATGTTCCAGGAACCAGCCTGCAATAGCATGACCAGCTTCGTGGTAAGCAACAATGCGTTTCTCTTCAGGAGAGATGATTTTGTTTTTCTTTTCTAAACCGCCGATAACACGGTCAATAGCATCCTGGAAATCGGTCATATCAACCGACTCTTTATTTTTACGGGCAGCAATCAGCGCGGCCTCATTACAAACGTTAGCAATTTCGGCACCTGCAAAACCCGGGGTTTGAGCCGATAATTTTTTGGCGTCAACACCGTCAGATAATTTGATAGGTTTCAGGTGAACTTTAAAGATCTGCTCACGACCGATCAAATCCGGTTTATCGATAGATACCTGCCTGTCGAAACGTCCCGGACGCAGTAACGCTGAGTCCAATACATCCGGACGGTTGGTAGCAGCCAGGATGATGATACCAGAATCGGTACCGAAACCATCCATCTCAACCAATAACTGGTTCAGGGTGTTTTCGCGCTCATCGTTACCACCAACTATATTGTTTTTACCACGGGCACGACCAATAGCGTCAATCTCATCGATGAAGATGATACAAGGCGCTTTATCTTTTGCCTGGCGGAACAGATCACGTACACGTGACGCACCCACACCAACAAACATCTCCACAAAGTCAGATCCTGAAAGTGAGAAGAATGGCACCTGCGCTTCGCCGGCAACAGCTTTAGCAAGCAAGGTTTTACCTGTACCAGGAGAACCTACAAGCAGTGCGCCTTTCGGAATTTTACCACCCAGGTTGGTGTATTTTTTAGGATTTTTAAGGAAATCCACAATCTCCATTACCTCCTGCTTGGCTTCTTCCAAACCGGCAACGTCATTAAACGTAACGGTTACCTGGGCTTCTTTATCAAACAGGGTAGCTTTTGATTTACCAATGTTGAAGATCTGGCCACCCGGACCACCGCCCGAACCACCGCTCATTCTGCGCATGATAAAGATCCATACACCGGCAAATAAGATCACCATAATAACACCTTGTACCAACCAGTTTGATAACAGGCTTTCGTGGCCCTGCTCAAATTGCAACGATACTTTCTGATCATCTGGTACATCTTTCTGAGCATCAGCAATTGATTTTTTCAGACTCTCGTAAGAGGCATCTGTAAAAGTAAACTGCGGACCGCTGCTGGTGCTTGTATTGAAAAAGTTTTTGTCTTTAGATACGTTATTGGCAAAATACGGCTTTGATAAGCTTTGTTGTTTGATATAAACATCGGCCATTACCAAATCACCACTTTTATAAGCTACAATTTTCTGAACATCATTGGTACGAAGCATGTTAGCTTCAAACTCCTGGAAAGTAACCGGTTTGCCCGATCCGCCGTTTAACAAGGCCGGGATCAATAAAAAAGCCAGGATAACAATACCATATAACCACATGATATTGAACTTTGGCGGTTTTGGAGAGGGCTTCTTGTTCACAATTTTTCGGATAGGTCTTGGATTTTCTGATTTAGAATCTTTAATATCTTTCATTTCTTTTAACGAGCTCAAACTTACAATCTATAATTTAAATTTTACGCGGTAACAGTAAGACTATGCGTTGAGCCTTTTTGTGACGGATGTTTATGCACTTTTATAATATTTAATATCTGCATCGCCCCACAAATCTTCCACTCCATAAAACTCACGTTTATCGGTCCTGAACACATGGATCACAACATCCACATAATCAAGCAGTATCCACTCGCCATGCTCAATTCCCTCTTTGCGCCAGGGTTCGGCTTGGGTGGCTTTGAAAATTTCATCCTCAATGCTATTTGCAATAGCTTTTACCTGTGTCGACGAATCAGCATGACAGATTACAAAATAATCTGCTACTGAACTGAAAATATTACGAAGGTCTAACCTAATAATATCATTGCCTTTTTTTTCCTGGATACCATGTATTGCCAGTTCTGAAATATAGGCAGATTCACTTAACACTTTGTTTTTTACCATCAAAAAGAATTAGTTTTGAACGTTTTTGAGTATAAAATTATTACACTTTGCAAAATAACATATTTTCAGGATTATTTGTTGGTCAAAATTTAGTAACAATTAAACAAGTTGACTCAACAAATAGTTTTCTTAAAAATCTACTGTCAAATTCCACGCCAGTACCTGAAGGTACGGTCATTATGGCAGAAGAGCAATATGCCGGCCGTGGCCAGCAACAAAACACCTGGCATAGCGAACCCGGAAAAAATCTCACTTTCAGTCTGTTATTAAAACCTCATTTTTTAGCCATCGCCGATCAGTTTGACCTGAACCGAGCAGCAAGCCTGGGCGTATATGACGCATTGCAACCCATCCTGGGCGAGCAGCTAAAGATCAAATGGCCCAATGACATCTATTACGGCGACCGGAAACTTGGCGGTATGCTCATTGAAAATACCATACAGGGCGGGCAGCTAAAAGACTCGGTTATTGGCATCGGCTTAAACATAAACCAGGAAAATTTCCCTTCCGGGGCATCAAATGCCACTTCTGTCAAACAAATCTTACAAAAGGATTATGAATTAACCCTGTTATTATCGGAAATTTGCAACTGCCTTGAAGTATACTATCTGAAACTCAAGGCTGGCGAAGTTGATTTTGTAAGGAATACTTACTTAAGCCGACTATACTGGTTAAACGAGGTTAAAAGCTTTGAGTCAAACAACAGAGTTTTTAATGGCACTGTAAAAAATGTACTGCCAAATGGCTTGCTGGTTATTGAAGATACTAAGGGGCAGCAATTGGAGTTTAACCTCAAAGAATTGAAATTTTTAAACAAATAAATAACTTAAAACACAAATGAAGAAACTATTGGTATTGGTAACCGCGCTTATCATCAGCGTTGGCGCTTACGCCCAGATCGAATCGCCGGTAAGGTGGTCATACGCGGCAAAAAAAATGAATGATAATGAAGCTATTGTATACTTAAGAGCAACTATACAAAACGGCTGGCACATTTATTCACAAACCGTAAAAGACGGCGGCCCAATAAAAACTTCATTTGAGTTTACCCCATCAAAATTATATGCTCCTGTTGGTAAAACTTCTGAGCCAACTCCTGTCACCAAATACGAAAAGTCATTCAGCATGAATGTGAGCTATTTTGAAAAGGAAGTTGTTTTTAGCCAAAAAATCAGTTTAAAATCGCCCAAAGCAACAGCGGTTACAGGTAAATTAACCTTTATGACCTGTAACGATATGAAATGCCTGCCACCAGAAGATGTTGAGTTTAATATTCCTTTAGGTAAATAATTCAGCACACCTTAACAGTAGTCATGAAATTATTAAATAGAGGCGCTTCCCTACGCGCCGGGCTTATCACATTAATTACCCTGATCATCCTTAATATAGCGGGAGCTAACCCGGTTTATGCTGTGCAGGCAAAATCTGCCGATACTACCGCAGCAGCTGCCGGTATTACGTTTACAGATATCCCAACCGCTGCCGACAGCTTGGCTATCAGGAAAAAGCATGCCGACTCTGTAAAAAAAGCGGAAGCGGCAAAGCCAGCAAAAGCAACCACCGCCGCTTCAAAAACAGCAGAAAAGCCAAAATCACTCTGGCAGATCTTTATTGAAGGCCTATTAGGTGGCTTCACAGCGGTAATTTTGCCTTGTATCTATCCCTTACTGCCTTTAACTGTAAGCTTTTTCACCAAAAAAAGTGGCAGCAGAAGCAAGGCTGTTATGCAATCACTTATTTACGGGGTATCAATCATCGTAATTTATGTTACGTTAGGCTTACTGATCTCTATAATTTTCGGATCGGACGCGCTTAACGAGCTGGCCACTAACGGCATATTTAATATTTTCTTCTTCCTGCTGCTCATCGTATTCGGCATTTCCTTTTTGGGCGCGTTTGAAATTACCCTGCCAAGTTCGCTGGCCAATAAACTGGATGCAAATTCGGATAAAGGTGGCCTTGCAGGTATATTTTTTATGGCATCAACACTGGTTGTTGTTTCGTTTTCGTGTACAGGCCCTATTATAGGTACATTACTGGTTGACGCCGCTTCAAAAGGCGACAGGCTTGGCCCGGCAATGGGGATGTTTGGCTTCTCGTTAGCGTTAGCTTTACCGTTTACCATATTCGCTTTATTCCCTTCGGCACTTAAAACCCTGCCAAAATCAGGCGGATGGCTTAACAGCGTAAAGGTTGTATTGGGCTTCCTTGAGTTGGCATTTGCATTGAAATTTTTATCAAATGTGGATCTGGCTTACCACTGGAACTGGTTTGACCGCGAAATATTTTTATCGCTATGGATAGCCATCGGCTTGCTGATTGGGCTTTATCTTATTGGTAAGATCAAGTTTTCGCACGATAGCGATGTTAAATACCTAAGCATCCCGCGCACTTTCCTGGCTATAATTACTTTCGCGTTTGTTATTTACATGATTCCAGGCTTGTGGGGAGCGCCTTTAAAATCAATAAGCGCGTTTTTACCTCCCGAAGCTACCCAGGATTTTAACCTGTCGGCTATTCCTGATGGTTCTGGCTCATCGGCAGCAGCTCCCTCAGCGGTTATACCAGCAAGTATTGGCGAACGTAAGTATGCTGCAAACTACACCCGCATTAAAACCAAAGGTTTAGATGCATGGTATGATTATGACCAGGCCTTACAGGTTTCAAAAGCATTGCACAAACCAATCCTTATTGATTTCACCGGCTTTAATTGTGTTAACTGCCGCCAGATGGAGGCCAATGTATGGTCTGATCCGCAGGTGTTTAGTCGTTTAAAAAATGATTTTGTATTGCTGCAGCTTGTGGTTGACGATAAAGTTGAGTTACCTGCTTCTGAACAGTTTGTATCAGATTACAGCGGTAAAAAGATCACTACACTTGGTGGCAAATGGAGCAACCTTGAGGCCCAGCGTTTCAATGCAAACTCGCAACCGCTATACGTAATGCTTGACAGCGACGGCAATTTAGTAAAGGATGCTTCTGGTGCCGAAATAGCGCCATCACCCGCAAATTATAACATTGCCAGCTATCTTAAATTTTTAGACAGTGGCATAGCGGCTTACAAAAAATAGGGATCGAGTTAAAAAAATAAATGTAAATTCGCGCAAAATTCAAATTCTGCGTTTTATTGGTTAGGCGCGGGGTTTAAATAAAAACAATATTTACAACCCTAATTAGTTATGAATAGGTTAGCCTGTTTATAACCAACACAAAAAAATGACTCAGATCAAAAATATCGGCGTTTTTACTTCAGGTGGTGATGCACCCGGAATGAACGCTGCCATAAGAGCGGTTGTACGTGCCGCGATGTATTACGGAATTGAAGTCACGGGTATTCGCCGTGGTTACGACGGTATGGGCAAAGGTGATTTTTTCACCATGAACCGTAAATCCGTTTCAAACATTATTCAGCGTGGCGGTACTATACTTAAAACGGCAAGGTGTGATGATTTCAGAACGCCAGAAGGCCGTAAAAACGCTTATGAACAACTGGTAAAACATAAGGTTGATGCATTGGTAGCCATTGGCGGCGACGGTACTTTTACCGGCGCTAAAGTTTTTGGCAGCGAATACGATATTCCGGTAGTTGGTTTACCAGGCACTATCGATAATGACCTTGTAGGTACCGATTTTACCATTGGTTATGATACCGCCATTAACACTGTTGTTGATGCCGTTGATAAGATCAGGGACACTGCCGAATCGCACGACCGTTTATTTATTGTTGAGGTAATGGGCCGCGATTCCGGACTGATTGCTTTACGTACCGGTATTGCTACCGGCGCCGAGGCCATCCTGATCCCTGAAAGCAAAACCGGGCTCGAAGGTTTATTTAACCGCCTTGAGTTTGGCCGCAAAGACAAAACATCACGTATTGTAATTGTAGCCGAAGGTGACGATACCGCAGGTGGCGCGTTTGAAGTTGGTCGTCTTGTTCAGGAAAAATTCCCTAACTATGATACCCGGATCTCTATTTTAGGCCACATACAACGTGGTGGTGCACCAAGCTGTATGGACAGGGTACTGGCAAGCCGCGTTGGCGCTGCTGCCGTTGAAGCTTTAAGAGACGGACACCGCAACGAAATGATCGGCCTCATCAACGGAGAAGTAGCTTATACGCCATTTGAGCATGCCATTAAACATCACCAGGGTATTGATCCTAACATGATTAAGCTGGTTGAAATGTTATCTATGTAATTTCAGCTAAAACGATAAATAAAACAGCCCGGGCTACTACTTAGTCCGGGCTGTTTTATTTGGCATGGTGCTGTCAACAACAAGCCGGATAGCGGCATCAATTTCGGCGCTCACGGTAAACAGATGAGCTATGATCTCTTTATTCTCGGGATTATAAAAATCTTCGCGATCCATTAAACCTATAAGGCCCAGCATACTTGCTACCGGTCGGCGCAATTCATGCGAACTTAATGAGGCGATGTTTCTTAAACGCTCGTTTTGGTCAACAAGTTCTTTCTGTATTTTGAGCCTTTCGGTAATATTATGTCCGAAGCATCCCGCACCAATGATATCGCCGGCAGCTGTGTAGATGGGGTTAAAGCTCACCTCAAAATATAAACTCTGTCCGTTCACAGGATCAATACTTTCACTGATGATTGAATAACGCTCACCGTTTAAGGCGCGGTTATAGTAAACCGTCCAGTCGTCAATTATTTGCCGGCTAAAACCCTCGTGTTTATAAGAATATTGGCCTCTATATGGTTTTACACCGGTTAAATACGTAACCTGCTCAACATAAGCCTGGTTCATATAAAGGTAACGTAATTCCTTGTCAACCGACCAGATATGATCCTGAGTATTGTTGATCAGTGCTTCAAGACTGTCTTTGATTTGCAAAGCCTCTTCCCGCATTTGCATTTGCGGGGTAATATCCCGGCCAATGCCCTGTACTTCAAATATATCCCCTTCGTTATCGGCTATGGAAACAAACTCCCATTCGGTATCATGAAGTGTGCCGTCTTTAGCAGGCTTTTTGTGAATAAGCCTGATGATCTTGCCGGGATTGTTAATACAATTAGAAAAAGCTTCCTCGCACAGATGGGCTTCCTCCGGAATTGTTGTTTTTGAAAAGTGATGCCCGATAATTTCATCTACGGCATATCCAAAAGTTTTCAAAAACTGGCGGTTAACAAAGCTGAACTTACCATCGATGCCTATCCTGACCAAAAAATTGGTTTGCGAATTAATAAGCGAATCTAAAAACCGCTCGCGCAGGCCAATTTCTCCAAAAGGGCCAGGAGTTGAAATCACTGCCAGGGCATTTGTGATATTACTTAATATGATCTTATGGCCGGTAAGCCCATCAACAGTAAGTGTCCGTTTTTCGGTCAATTGTTTTTGATTGGCTTCCAGGTGATAAGTCATCTGGATCGACTCGCCGGGAGGCAAGTCAGCGGTAAGCCGTTCAATATCGGCCAGCACCTTAGGCTTTACCAGGCCATTCAAAAAATTGGTATTTTGATGAAGATGCTCGACCCCTACACCAAAAAGGCTATAAAAGTTTTCGCTTACAAACAGGTATTTCTGTTCGTCAAGATCAAAAACAATGGTACAATTTCCTTTTGTAGCAGGGTTTGGGTTAAACATGGAAACAAGCCGTAATTATTTAAAGGTATAGCTATTTATATGATAAACAAACAACTACAATAATTTTTCGGCAACCTCTTTCCAGGTATTTACCCTTTCATAATCGGTAAGCAGCATGTTATGCGGCGATGTATAAAGTATTTTGCGGCCATTAAATGTGGCGAAGTTCTTAATCCGGTCGTCAATCATGATATCCACATCCAGGATCTTATGTCCGCAAAAAATAATGTTTGTCCATGATATAAAAGGAAAATGTTCTTCAAGCCAGGCCTGCTTATCCTCCAGGGAATACTTGAATTCCATAGCAGCCGATGCTATATACACATCATATTTATCGTGCAGGGCTTTCACCACTTCCTGCGCATCGGGCATTACGGGGATATCCCTGAAAAAGCCACGCTCATTAATATATACGCGCAAAGTTTCACTTAGGTGAGGCGGCAGGATCTCCCTAAACTCCTTGCCTTCCATATTGCCAAGGCTTATTTCTTCTTTATGCCTCTCTTTATACATGCTGATGAATTTGCCAATGGTATCGGCAATAACTTCATCCATATCAATTGCTATACGTGTTTTCCGGGTGATGCTCATGGCAGGTAAGTTCCGATTTTTTTGATTTACTGCAATGTTAAGTTTGAAAAAACGACAATTAACAAGTAAAAAACTACCGTTTATCATGCAACTCCTTAAGCCACACAGCTAAAAGATAAATAATTAATTATCAGCTATTTTTAATTGTGATAAAAATTAATACCTTTGCATCCCCGCAGAAAGAACTCCGGGGATAATGTTGAATACATAAAAATTTACAATGGCAACTAAGATCAGACTACAAAGACACGGTAAAAAAGGTAAACCTTTTTATTACATCGTGGTAGCAGACGCACGCGCTCCACGTGATGGACGCTTCATTGAGCGTTTAGGTTCATACAACCCAAACACTAACCCAGCAACTATCGACATCAACTTTGACAAAACTTTAGATTGGGTTAACAACGGTGCCCAGCCTACTGACACTTGTCGTGCTATCCTTTCATACAAAGGTGTGCTTTACAAAAAACACTTACAAGGTGGTGTTAAAAAAGGTGCTTTAACAGAAGAGCAACTTGAAACTAAATTTGCTGAATGGCTTGACCAGAAAGACGGCAAAATCACCGGTAAAAAAACCAGCCTTAACGTTGCTAAAGACGAAGCCCGCAAAGCTGCTTTAGCTGCTGAAGCTAAAAAGAGCGAAGAAAAAGCTGCTGCTATCGCTGCTAAAAACGCTCCTGTTGCTGAAGAAGAAGCTCCTGCAGAAGATGCAGCAGCAGAAGCTGAAAGCGCAGAATAATTATTTGATTAAGCGTACAGAACGCAGGAATAACATTTATCTTGAATCTTTACGTTTGATTTCTTAAATCCGGATAATGGCGAGGCAAACAGCTTCGCCATTATTGTTTAACTCATTTTATATGAAAGCTGAAGATCATTTCAGGATAGGTACAGTTTTAAAAACCAAAGGCCTGAAAGGCGAATTGCAGATATACGTTGATTTTGATGGTATTGAAGATATTAAGTTCAATGCTGTATTTATTGATATTGCCGGGAAGATGATCCCTTACTTTGTATCATCAATAAAGTACCTGCAAAAAAGCAACGCCTACCTTAACCTGGAAGACGTTGACACCATTGAAAAAGCCTCGGCACTGGTTAAGCGGGATATTTACCTGCCCAATAAACTAAAGCCTAAAAAGAAGAAAGGCGAATTTACCTTAAATGACGTGGAAGGCTTCATTGCCATCGACGAAACCCATGGCGAACTGGGCGAGATCCTGACTGTGCAGGAATATCCTCAGCAATTGATAGCTACCGTTCAGTATAAAAATAAGGAAGTACTGTTTCCGCTTAACATCGAGATCATTAAAGGCATTGATGTTGAAGGCGGCGAAATTTATATCGACTTGCCCGAAGGCCTGCTGGATATTTACCTGGAAGGATAGCGTTTGAGATGCAAGACTTTTAGAAGTAAGAAATAAAAATTTTAAAACCGATGCCCGTGTCCCCACGGGCATTTTTATATGGTAAAATTTAAAAAAATATTTTGTCAAATATATTTGACATTTGTAAAGTTTGTTTTACTTTTGGTAAGCCAAACTTTACAATTATGAAATCACGTTTTTTATTCCCGCACTATTGTCGCTTAATTGGTTACCTATGCTTTGTCATAGACATATTAAAAGCAATCATTTTAAAGCTACTCCATCCCCAGGGCTTCACCCAAACAGGAGATGTTCCCAATATCTGGATGAATATCACAAACGACTTTAATATTATCATCGTTATCATAGGATTATTGCTTATAGCTTTCTCCAGAGAAAAAGACGAAGACGAACTTATTTCGCAATTGAGGTTAGATTCGCTACAATGGGCAATATATGTAAACTATTGCCTTTTTTTGATTTTAGTCGTTTTGATACATGGCTTTAAATTTCTTGAAATTGTAGCCTACAATGTCATTACTCCTTTGATATTCTTTATCATCCGGTTTAGATGGAAGGTTTTTTTATTAAATAGAAACCTCGCAAAAGAATCAAATTAAGCTACACTTGATTCAATAAGAAAAATTCAGAGTACAGCCATCTTGTGTTTCGAGCAAATCTTACAATCATGAAATCACGCTTTTTATTTCCGCACTGGTTCAGGTACCTGGGGCTCGCGCTTTTCCTGATCCATATCCCCATCGTAATGTTTAAAAAGGAGATGGGCTTTAGCATGCATGACGAACCCGATAGTGACAATCTTTTTAACAGTCATCACATCTTTTTCATGACCACCACGCTGCTCATGGCCATCGGCCTATTCTTTATTGCTTTCGCGAAAGAGCGCATAGAGGATGAACAGATCTTTAAGCTCAGGCTCGATTCATTGCAGTGGGCTATTTATGTAAATTATATACTTTTGGTGGTGAGTTTAATTTTAAGCAAAGACACCGAACATATTTTGTTTTTAAATTTATTGGTACCGCTTGTGTTTTTTATTGTGCGTTTCAGGTGGAAGATTTTCCAGAACAACCGCCTCATCAATAAGGAAGAGGGGCAGGCATGAAAAATAACATCAGGGTTGAACGCGCCATCAAAAATATAACCCAGGCCGAGCTTGCCGAGCTTATTGGTGTATCGCGCCAAACCATTAATACCATCGAAAGTAACCGGTATGTACCATCAACAGTGCTGGCCTTAAAAATAGCCCGCGTATTTGGAAAACCGGTTGAGGAAATTTTTTCTTTAGACGAAGAGGATTAACCAAACCAATATAACCATGGCAACAAAACCAAGTTTCGCACCGCAGTTAGCCATTCCGCACGGGATAACCGATATCAGCTTTTATAGTAAAGCCTTAGGGGCTGTCGAGCTCAGGCGTTTCAGCAATGATGATGGCAGCATTCATGTGTCAGAACTATCTATAGACGGCACCATCTTCCACCTGCACGAAGAAACCGAACGAACGGCTGTACTTTGCCCGGATACCGTAAAAGCTACCAGCGTTACTATCGGCCTTTTTGTTGACGATGTACATGCTGTTGTTGAGGCCGCCAGGCAAGCCGGCGCAAAAGTAGATTCTGAAGTAACGGATTGGGATTACGGTTACCGCCAGGGCGATTTTATTGACCCATTCGGGCACCGATGGATGATTGAGAAGGTTATTTAACAAAATAAATACATTTAAATCATGTCATTGCGAGCGAAGCGTGGCAATCTCGTAGCCAATGCATATTCGATTTGTATAGCTACGAGATTGCTTCGTCGTTCCTCCTCGCAATGACATAATGTATAACTAAATATTAACGCTTACAAACCATGGCAAAGCAACCCAACTACGGCAACGGTAAGATATGTTATGTTGAAATACCTGCCACCGATATAGAAACATCGGCAAAGTTTTTCCAAACTGTTTTCGGTTGGCAAATCCGAACCGACAATCATGGCTCCACCTCATTTGATGACGGCGTGGGCGAGGTAAGCGGCATGTGGGTAACCGGTCGCGAGCCGATGGGTAAAGCCGGTCTGCTGATATCTATTATGGTTGATGATGCCGAAGAAACACTTAAACTCATAGTAGCCAATGGCGGCATCATAACTCAATCTATAGGTAAAGATTTCCCAGAGATCACGGCTCACTTTACGGATCCGGCGGGTAATTTATGGGGGATCTACCAGCATAGAGGATAGCCTAAAGAAGCAAGACTCCAAGAGTAATGGGTCAAGACAATTTCGGAGAGAGGACATTTTTCAGTAATCTTGCATCCTGATTCTTTTATCCTGAGTCTGAAGAAAGTATGCGTTTCGATATCATCTCTGTCTTACCCGGTTTGCTTGAAAGCCCTTTTGCACATTCTATTTTGCAGCGTGCGCAGAAAAAAGGAATTTCTGAAATTGTAGTCCACAACCTGAGAGACTATGCCACCAATAAGCAAAAAAGCGTAGATGATTATCCTTACGGAGGTGGCAGCGGCATGGTGATGACCATTCCCCCATTTGCGGCATGCATCGAAAAATTAAAATCTGAGCGGGAATACGATGAGATCATCTTCATGTCGCCCGATGGCGAAACACTGAACCAGGCTATCGCCAATCAGCTTTCTATCAAAAAAAATATCATCATCCTTTGCGGGCATTATAAAGGCATTGATCAGCGTATCAGGGACATTTATGTTACCCGCGAGATCTCGATAGGTGATTATGTACTCTCGGGCGGAGAACTACCTGCAGCCGTACTGGTTGACGCCGTGGTGAGGCTTATCCCCGGTGTATTAAGCGATGAAACATCGGCCCTGTCCGATTCATTCCAGGACGACCTGCTGGACGCCCCGGTTTATACCCGCCCGGCCGACTGGAACGGCCATAAGGTACCCGATATACTTTTAGGCGGCAACACCCCCGAAATTGAAAAATGGCGTCACGAGCAAGCTATAGAGCGTACAAAGGCCCGCAGGCCGGATCTTTTGGATAAAGGAGAGTAGGTTTCTTTTCTCCGTAGAGACGCATCACATGCGTCTAATTGTTATGGCAACCATATCGCAGAAGACGCATGTGATGCGTCTCTACAAACCCTCAACCAATTTCCTTAAATTAGATTGCAACCAATTAATGCATACTGCATTATAGTAGCGTTGCAGCTATGAACCATAACCACACCGAAGCCGAGCTTATTGAACAATGCCGTACCAACCCGGCTGCTTTTGGGCAGGTGTTTGACCGTTGGTATAAACCCGTGTTTGGTTATATCATGCGGCGTTGCGGCGATTATGATATTTCCAGGGATATTGCTGCCGAAACTTTTCTGAAAGCATTTTTAAAAATAGGTTCATTTAAATGGAAGGGCATAAGCCTGTCGTCATGGCTTTACCGTATTGCTACTAACGAGCTCAACCAATATTACCGCAGCAGCAAATACAAACCCGAATCGTTACAGCAGCTGCTGGAAAACCCGCAGATGGAAAAACTGTTACATGACCATGCCGGTGACGAGCGGGAAATGATGGAGCAGGAACTGAAGGCATATCATGACTATAACCGCATCCGCGAAAACCTGCTTAAACTGGATATCAAATACCAGGAGGTGATTTCATTACGCTACTTTGAACAAAAAACCAATACCGAGATCAGCGAGATCCTGGATAAAAATGAGGGCACAGTAAAATCACTGCTTTCGCGCGGATTGGAGAAATTAAGAAACATGCTTTAACCACTGCAACCAAAATCAATTAATGCATTATAAGGGTAATTAACATGAAAGATCAGGACGAATTTTTAAAGCAAATGGAAAATTTAGAAGTACCCGATGTAAACCCATCCCGCCATCAAGATGTAGTAAAAATGGCCATTATGAACGCAGGGCGTTCGGCCACCCTGGGACTATGGTTAGTGATAGTCCCCTGTTATTTTTTGATATGTGTATTCATGTATTATCACTTCCATATCAATGCAAACTGGTTTAGTTCTATGTTCAGCATGATGGTTCAGCTGGAGAAGGTACCCTATATCGATTATATAGGTCCGCTGGTATTATTTATACTGCCTGTTGTTTGTATAGTGATCAACCTGTTGTCCATTATCCACGTACAGGTTCAGCAAATAGATCCTTACAGGCCTAAGGTAAAGGAACTCAATATCAGTATCCGGTTAAAACTATGGAACATTGTACTGATCCTCATCAGCCTTGCCATTGTGTTGGTGTTCATCAATTTCGCCATGACAGAAAACATATCCATCAAAAACTAAGCATCATGAAATTAAACTGGTTTACCCGCAAAGGGATCATCTACCTGCCTGTATCCATTATTGGCTGGGTTATATTAGCCATAGCGTTGGCTTATGCAGTTTTTACATTTATTGATATTGACAAACACTCACATTCGGTAAGCGATACGCTTATCAACTTTGTATTCAATTTGCTATTGACTGGGCTTATATATACGCTGATTGCGTATTTTACAGAGAAGAAGCCTGTTACTGTGACCATTGAAAAATGAAAACCGATATTGATCTCCATATGCAGCCTTACGAAGTTTTAAAACTTTGTAAGGCTGCATAAACCACAACCGGCTGTTAATAAAAAAACTAAATGTGGAAATTTTTAAATTTGACTTTCATTTATTGAAAATAATCCCTATACTTGCAATCCGATTTTTACGGGCTAAAAATCGCATTAAGAGCTTAAAATCATGGATTTAGTAAAATTTGTTGAAGAGCAATCAGTAGAAAAAAAGCAGCTTCCATCCTTCAAAGCTGGTGATACTGTAAGTGTTCACTATAAAATCAGAGAAGGAAATAAAGAACGCGTTCAGGTTTACCAAGGTGTGGTAATTCAACGTAACAGCGTTGGTGTAAGCGAAACTTTTACTGTGCGTAAAGTATCAAATGGCATTGGCGTTGAGCGTATCTTCCCTGTTAACTCTCCAAACATCGATAAAATCGAAGTTAACAGTGTTGGTAAAGTTCGTCGTTCTAAACTGTACTACCTGCGCGCCCTTACCGGTAAAGCAGCTCGTATCAAATCAAAACGCGTTTAACTTACCCAACCGCTTAGCGGTATATAAAAAATTAAAAGGCCTTTCTGAAAGAAATTTCGGTAAGGCCTTTTGCTATATGAAGGTTTTTGAAGTAATAGATGCCTAATCTATTGATATTCAAAGACGAAGGCCTTATCCCCCACACACAACCAAACTGCCCCGGGTTTGTAACCCGGGGTTACCACAGTTGAAGCTTTCAGCTTATGGAATATCTTTGAAGCTGACTGAATCACAGCTTACACTATCGCCAAACCTGTGAAAGCGCGACTACAAACCACGTCATTGCGAGGCACGAAGCAATCCCCGACTTTACAGGTTGGATTTGCATAGCCGCTTTGCTTATTGGGGATTGCTTCGTGCCTCGCAATGACGCTTTTATAATGCCATTCGTTATTCAAAATATTTTGTTTAAAGAGCACAAAAAAAGCAGATGAGTTACCCTCATCTGCTTTTATATAAATCGGTTGTGTTAATTATTCGCTATCCGCTTCTTCAGCTGCATCGTCAGCTTTTTTAGCTTTCGGAGTTGATGTTTTCTTCTTAGTAGTTTTCTCTACAGCATCTTCTTCAGCAGACGCGCTTTCAACAGCCTCAGGGTGATCAACTACTAATGATGGTGCCGGGGTAATACTATTCATGGTTGGTGCTTCTTCCACCAATACTGCGGGCTCAACTGGCGCAGCAGGCGCTTCAGTAACAGCAGCAGGCTTCTTAGCTGCCTTCACCGGCTCCGGGTCAACAAGCTCAGCTAATACGGTACGACCGCCTTTTACCACATCACCAATATTTACTAATATTTTAGTACCAAGCGGCAGGAAAACATCTACCCTCGATCCAAATTTAATGAACCCAAACTGCTGACCCTGATCAACAATATCTCCCTCTTTTACATACCATACAATACGACGGGCCAGTGCACCGGCTATCTGCCTGAACAATACGGTTACACCTTTGCTGTTTTCAATAGCGATGGTAGTACGCTCGTTTTCGGTTGATGACTTGGGATGCCAGGCCACCAGGTATTTACCTTTGTGGTATTTAAAATAGCTCACCACGCCTGCAATTGGGTTACGGTTTACGTGCACGTTAACCGGCGACATGAACACCGACAGCTGAATGCGTTTATCTTTTAAAAATTCGGTTTCTTCAGTTTCCTCTATCACTACAACCTTACCATCGGCAGGGCACAGGATAGTATTTTCGGCTGTTTCAATATCGAAGAACGGGCTGCGGAAAAACTGCAGGATGATCAAAAATAAAGCACCCGAAAAAATGTAAACTATCCATTTTAGGGTATGCGCGGTTGGCATGTAAAACTGTATCAGCGCATTTAAAACAAAAATGAACAGGATAGTAATAGCGAGTGAGGTATAGCCTTCTTTATGTATGGTCATTATTTATAGGGTTTAATACAAAACTACTAATTTGAAATTAAGTACAGGTATGCATATACAATTGGCGCGGCCATCAGCAGACCGTCAAACCTGTCGAGCAAGCCACCGTGCCCCGGTAATATGCCTCCTGAGTCTTTTACGTTCAGGCTCCGTTTGAACATGGATTCAACCAGGTCGCCCATGGTGCCAAAGTTTGAGATGATGAGCGACATGATGATCCAGTCAAAGCGATTGTACTCTGTATAAAAATTACTCAAAATATATGCCGCGAAAGCGCAGATTAAAATGCCGCCAATAAAGCCCTCCCATGACTTTTTAGGTGAATGCCTCTCAAACAGTTTATTACGGCCAAACTTGCTGCCTACCAGGTAAGCACCGGTATCGTTGCTCCACAGCATAATTAAAAAGCCGAGTGGTACGTGAAAGTTAAACACCCCGTCGCCACGCGTAAAAGCCATAGCATGAAAAAACATGAACGGCACTACAGCCATCAACAAGCCCAGATAAGTAAACCCGATATTGGTAAATGGGGCGTCAGATTTTTTGTACAACTCGCCTATCGGAATAAAGCTAAGCAGTATCGGCAACAGTATGATATATTTATATGCCGGAAAATAGCAATTAGCCGCGAAAAAGAAAAACAAGGTTACCCCGGCAAGTGCCCCGGTAAAACGCTCGGGCTGCATACCTCCCTGTTTAACCAGCTTATAAAACTCCAGCAGGCAAAACAAACTCAGCAACAGGTAAAAAACACTAAATACATAAGGGCCCAGCAAATTAGACCCAATCATTACGATAATAAAAAATAAGCCAGTGATGGCGCGTTGTTTCATATATTAATTTGATTGAGGATCATGATCTCAATGGCCTTACTAAAATCCTCCTGGTGAATATAAACCTCAATTTCGCCAAAATTTCGGTGCGATGAATCCTGCTTATTAAGCAAAACGGTGTCAATATGATGCCCGGTGAGCATCTGCTTAACAATTTCTGATTGGTAAAAATTAGTTGAAGTAAAAATTTTAACCCAGTTTTTTTCCATTTAACTCAAGAGCGGGCTTTTTCCTTTAGCAGTATTTCTGTACATAAAAAGCAAAATTAAAATAATTATTACGCTTAACGCATAGCTCTGATAATTAAAAACGTGCTGATCGTTAGGATCAAGCGTTATGCGCTTTTGCGAGTACAGGTACAGGATCACTACCTGGGTGGCATTATTTAAAAAATGCGCCCAAACGCTTGTCCAGATGCTGCCGCTCCACATCACAAAATAGCTAAAAAATACGCCCAATGCCACACGCGGCAAAAAGGTAAAAAACTCCATATGGAAAGCACTGAACAATATGGCCGTGATCCAGATAGCCGCATGCGGGTTTCCTGTCCACCTGATCATGATAGTTTGCAAGCATCCCCTGAATAAAAATTCCTCGGCAATGGCAGTTAATAAACCAACAACCAAAACCGCGAAAAGCATATCTGATATGGTCTTCATCTGCAGCATAGCTTCTGTAGCTTTTTGGGCCTGGGCCTCCATAGCACGCAAAGCATCTTCTAAGCTCTTTAACGGGGCCGGCAGTACCAATTTCTGATTAACATTTACCAGCACTTCCATCACCGGCGATGAGCAGATCATGATAGATAAGATCAGCAGCAACAATACAGGCGGAAATTTGGGAGTGACCTTTAGATAATCTACAGGCTCTTTTACTATAAAACGCGCAAAAATTACAGGGGTCAGGTACAGCGGCAAGGTAGTGCTGATGATCTGCAATGTCCACAAAGCCGCGCCAACATGCGGGTTGTGCACATTAAAGGTAAAAGTATCGGTAAGCGTTTGTGTTCCGAATATGGCACCAATAATCCCCGCGGCTATTAAACTACAGACAATCAGCAGCCCGATAGTTAGGGCAATCAGTATAATAAATTGTAAAGACGGCGTTATTTGACTTCTCTGTGGCTGAGGCACTTGAATTGGGTCTTTTATCATTCGATGTAAAATTCGTATTTTTGCAGGCTAAAGATAAGGATGTCTGTAAAAATAGGAAATATTGATTTAGGAGAGTTCCCGCTGTTGCTGGCGCCGATGGAGGACGTGAGTGATCCGCCGTTCCGTTATGTCTGCAAGCAAAACGGCGCGGATATGATGTATACAGAGTTCATTTCAAGCGAGGGCCTCATCCGCGATGCGGCAAAAAGCAGGCAAAAACTTGATATTTTTGAATACGAAAGACCTATCGGTATCCAGATTTTCGGGAGCGATATCGATCACATGCGCGAGGCTACCGAGATTGCTACGTTGGCCGGGCCCGACCTGATGGATATCAACTATGGCTGCCCTGTAAAACAGGTGGCTTGCCGTGGTGCAGGTGCAAGCTTATTGCAGGATATTGATAAAATGGTTGCCATGACCAAAGCGGTTGTTGAGGCAACACATTTACCGGTGACTGTAAAAACCCGCCTTGGCTGGGACGATAACACCAAAAACGTTTACGAAGTTGCCGAACGCCTGCAGGATGTTGGCATCAAGGCGCTTACCATACATGGCCGCACCCGTGCGCAGATGTATAAAGGCGTAGCCGATTGGGCGCTGATTAGGGATATTAAGAAAAACCCGCGTATAAAAATCCCCATTTTCGGCAATGGCGACATCGATTCGCCCGAAAAAGCCGCGGCATGGCGGATGGAATACGAGGTTGATGGCATGATGATCGGTCGTGCAGCTATCGGTTATCCGTGGATTTTTCGCGAAATAAAGCACTATTTTAAAACCGGCGAATACCTGGATAAGCCCACAATTGCCGAGCGCGTTGCTGCATGCAAAGCACATTTATACAAATCCATAGAATGGAAAGGGCCTAAAACAGGCATTTTTGAGATGCGCAGGCACTATTCTAACTACTTTAAAGGGATAGATCATTTTAAAGAGTTCAGGATGCGTTTTGTTACTGCCCCTGATCTTGAATCAGTTGACCAGATCCTGGCCGAGATTGAAGAAAAATATGCCATTGAAATGGCTTAATATTTGCTCCCTTTCTATATATTTGAAATAAACGATACTTGTCACATGGTTACCACTATTACTGAGGGTGTTAAGGTTTCCATAGAAACCATATATCAGCCGGAGTATTCAAACCCGGCAAACGATCATTTTATGTTTGCCTATAAGGTAAGCATCGAAAACATGACCAACTACGCCATCAGGTTGATGAGCCGCCATTGGTATATATTTGACTCTAACGGTGCAAAGCGCGAAGTGGAAGGAGAGGGTGTAGTGGGCCAACAACCGGTTATTGAACCGGGCCATACGCACGAGTATGTATCAGGCTGTAACCTTAAAACCGATATGGGCAATATGAAAGGCGAATATCACATGATCCGTTTACAGGATAACGCCAATTTCAATGTGCAGATCCCTGAGTTTTATCTGATAGCGCCGTATAGATTGAATTAAGAGTCAAGACAGCAAGATTCAAGAAACAAGATTTTAAAATATGAAGCCCTAACTGAATAAGCAGTTAGGGCTTCTTTATATAATGTACTTTGGGGGCAGTTGTTATTTCGGGGGATTAGTATTGTCAATTTAGCGTTGCCTTTCCCGGTGTTGCGCCGCCTGATGCCGTGCAGGCACCTGCCTCTGCGGTGTTCTGGCCCGTTGCTGATTTACTGGCCTTGGCTGGTTACCTTCAGGTCTTTGTTGATTATTCACCGGTTTGGGCTGATTGCTAACCGGATGATCCGTACTTTCTGAAGGGCGGGGCCTTGCGGGGGTATTGTCGGCATTGCTCCTTGAGGATGACCGGGCATTATTTCCGTCTGATGAAAAATGGTTTCCGTTAACCCTGTTCATAGCTGTAGTTACCGGCTGCCCATTATTTACCTTAGCAAACTGGCTCCTGTCTTTAACCGCTATCTGCCGGTGACTAACCTGGTCTGACGTTGGCTGTAAATGCGCATCCCTTTCAGCCGCGCGGTCCTGCGGTCTGGGTTGGGCAGTTACACCACCCGGGCCATTAAAGCTGTTATTATTTACCGTAACGTTATTTACAACTGTTTTATTGATATAGGTGTTGTGCACAACCGTATTATTAACATTCACAACGGCTGTATTGTACTGAAATGAATTACCGACCCAGCGACCGCCCACATAGCCGGTGCCAACATAACCGTAGCCATAGTTTACACCACCATAAAATCCAATATGCGGCCCCCAGTAGCCTTCATGGAAAACATATACAGCACCATTGTATCCCCAGTAACCGGGTGTCCATAAATATCCAACCCTTGGCGGGCTCACCCATACGCCGGGAACCCAATAATATCCACCATCCTGGTCATAAGCCCAATAACCGGGAGTCCATAAATATCCATCAACAGGGCAAGGCGGCTGTGTATATGTTGGTAAAACAGGCGGAGCGATATTAACTGACACACCTACACTGATTTGTGCATAGGTTTTAACGGATGCTATTGATACAATCAAAAGCACCATAAATACACTTGCTATCTTTTTCATAATCTCGATTTTACCCAAACCTACCTGTGCCACATGAACATTGCATTAAGTTTCGGCCTGTTAAATGAACGGATTATGAAGTTAGCCCCCCGGCCCCCTAAAGGGGGAGTGTAAGCGCCGTCTTATAAAATTCAAAGGCCCGTTTACAAATGAAACAGGCCTTTATAATTACTACAATTGTTCCCCCTTTAGGGGGTTAGGGGGCGTCCGCTTAATTCCTTCTGTTATTAAACAAAAACGAAGCATAGTATACCAAGGTTGCCAAAGCGCTCAGCGCGGCTACAACATAGGTCATGGCGGCCCACCATAGGGCGTCTTTTGCCATTTCATGCTCTTGTCCGGTTTGTACTACTGCATAATTGTTATCCAACCATGCCAAAGCACGGCGACTTGCATCAAACTCAACTGGCAGGGTTATGAAGCTAAAAAATGTAACCAGTGCCAATGCAGCTACCCCTACAGCCAAAACGTAAGGGCTACCAGAAAAGAACAGCAGCATGATACCGATAAACAAAGTCCACTGGGTAATGGTTGATGCCACATTAATAGCAGGCACCATAGCCGAGCGAAAACTTAGCCAGCCATAAGCTTCGGCATGTTGCACGGCATGACCGCACTCGTGCGCGGCAACCGCGGCGGCAGCTATACTCCTGCTGTAAAAAACATCGGTACTCAGATTAACTGTTTTTGTTTCGGGGTTATAATGGTCGGTCAATTGCCCTTCAACACAAATTACCTGTACATCAAATATACCATGAGCGCGCAGCATTTTCACGGCTACTTCCTGGCCCGATAAGCCCGACAACAAGCCAATTTCAGAATACTGCTTAAATTTACTCCTGAACCGCCATTGTACAATAAAGCTTACCAGGGCAACAATAATCATCAGGAACCAGGCCGAGTTAGGCGCTATGTATCCCATAATTAATGAAATGTGATTCATATGATTGATAAAAAATATATTTAAAACTAAGTAGTTTAAAACACGCTAAACGTTACAGCTCCTGTTCAAAAATTATTCCGCTTTACTTAAAGCCCCGGTAAATCATTACCTTTTTGTGTCCCAATTATTTATTTTTGACATTAATGGAGCCATCATTTTCATACTGGGAACGCACCGCATTTACCGACAATGCCGATGTAATTATCATTGGCAGCGGCCTCGTGGGCTTAAGCGCAGCGCTTCACATAAAAAAACAGCAACCGGCGCTAAAAGTTTTGGTATTGGAACGAGGCTTTTTACCATCCGGCGCCAGTACTAAAAACGCTGGTTTCGCGTGTTTTGGTACAGTTTCGGAGCAAATTGATTTAATAAATCAGTCATCCGAAGAGGACGCCATGCGCCTGGTTGCTTACAAATGGAACGGGCTTCAGCGTTTAAGGCAAAACCTGGGCGATGAGGCGATAGATTATCACCAGCATGGCGGCCACGAACTGTTCATGAATCATGAGGAAAACCATGCTCAGGAGTGTATCGATCAGATAGATCATCTCAATAAATTATTTCAGCAAGCCATTGGCCGGGCTGACATTTATGCAGTGGCTGATGAAAAAATTGCAGCATTTGGTTTAAAAAAAGTAAAGCATATCATTTATAACCCGTTTGAAGGACAGATCCACACCGGTAAAATGATGCGCGCCCTGCTCTACAAAGTATACGAACTCGGTGTATTGGTGCTTAATAATTGCAGTATCTCCGGTATTGAACAGGAGGATGACTATATCAGGTTAAACACCTCGCAAGGAGTTTTTAAAGCAGATAAAGTAATCCTGGCCACTAACGCCTTCGCAAGCCAGCTTTACCCCGAGCTTGATGTAGTACCCGGCCGGGGCCAGGTGATGGTTACTGAACCTGTTCCGGGATTGAAGCTAAAAGGCACCTATCATTTCAACCAGGGTTATTATTATTTCCGTAATATCGATAACAGGGTATTGTTTGGAGGAGGCCGTAATATTAACTACAAAGCCGAAGAAACCTGGGAGTTTGGCCATACAAACGAAGTGAAGGAACAACTGATAACCTATCTGAACGAAGTGATCCTGCCCGGTCAAAACGTAGCGATTGATTATTGGTGGAGCGGCATCATGGGTTTTGGGCAGGAAATCAGTCCTATAGTTAAACAAATACAGCCCGGTATCTTTTGTGCTGTAAGGTGCAATGGTATGGGTGTAGCTATGGGAAGTTTAGTGGGCGAGGAAGTGGCGGATTTGTTGTTGAAATCATTATAATATTCTGCCCGCAAAGGCGCGATTTTTCTTCTCCGGTTAACAGGACACTTCTTAGTGCACACCGCACAAAAATTTGTTACTTTTGCCCTTATTGCTATACTAATTTATGAGCGAAGAAAGATCACTGAACTTTATAGAGGAAATTGTTGAAGAAGACTTGGCTGCCGGTAAAAACGACAACCGTGTACTTACGCGTTTCCCGCCCGAGCCTAATGGTTACCTGCATATTGGCCACGCCAAGTCAATTTGCCTTAACTTTGGTTTGGCAAAAAAATATAATGGCCTCACCAACCTCCGTTTTGACGATACCAACCCCGTTAAAGAGGATATTGAATATGTTGACAGCATTAAAGAAGATGTAAAATGGCTTGGCTTTGATTGGGCCAATGAACTTTACGCTTCTGATTACTTCGACCAGCTATATAACTTTGCTGTCGGGCTGATCAAAAATAACCTGGCTTACGTTGACGACAGCACTGCCGAAGAAATTGCTGCTCAAAAAGGGACGCCAACCGAACCGGGTACGCCAAATCAATACCGCAGCCGCTCGGTTGAAGAAAATCTGCAGCTGTTTGCCGATATGAAGGATGGTAAATATCCTGATGGTGCCAAAGTACTGCGTGCAAAACTCGATCTTGCATCGCCAAACATGCACCTGCGCGACCCATTGATGTACCGTATAAAACATGCACATCACCACCGTACCGGCGATAAATGGTGCATTTACCCAATGTATGATTTCGCGCACGGACAGTCGGATGCTATTGAGGAAATCACACACTCTATCTGTACGCTGGAGTTTGTACCTCACCGTCCGCTATACGATTGGTTTATTGAACAACTGCATATCTTCCCGTCAAAACAATACGAGTTTGCCCGCTTAAACCTTAACTATACGGTGATGAGCAAGCGCAAGCTGCTGCAACTGGTTAACGAAAACTACGTTGATGGCTGGGACGATCCGCGCATGCCTACTATCAGTGGTTTACGCCGTCGTGGTTATACCCCGGCTTCTATCCGTGAGTTTTGCGAGCGTATCGGTGTAGCTAAACGCGAAAACATGATCGACGTTGGTTTGCTGGAATTCTGTATCCGCGAAGATCTGAACAAAACGGCATGGCGTCGTATGGCTGTGCTTGACCCGGTTAAACTGATCCTGGATAACTACCCTGAGGGCGAAACAGAAGTTATGCATGGCGAAAACAACCCGGAAGTTGAAGGCGGCGATGGCGGCAGGGATATTCCTTTCGGTCGTGAGCTGTGGATAGAGCGCGAGGACTTTATGGAAGTAGCACCTAAAAAGTTCTTCCGTTTAGGTATCGGTTTGATGGTGCGCCTTAAAAACGCTTATATCATCAAAGGCGAAAGCATTGTTAAAGATGCTGATGGCAATATCACCGAGATTCATTGCAGCTACCTGCCCGAGTCAAAATCAGGCAATGATACCAGCGGTATCAACGTAAAAGGCACCATCCACTGGGTAAGTGTTGAACACGCTAAAACTGCCGAGGTAAGGTTATACGATCGTTTATTCCAGGTTGAGGACCCATCAAACGAGGATGGCGACTTCAAGGACTACATAAACCCTAACAGCCTGCATGTACTATCAACCGTGTATATTGAACCAGACCTGGTTAATGCAGAGTTGGGCAAACCGGTTCAGTTTATGCGTAAAGGGTATTTTACCTTAGATAAAAACTCAACTCAGGATAAATTGGTATTTAACCGCACGGTTACACTGAAAGACGGTTGGGGTAAGAAATAAGCCCCCCGGCCCCCTAAAGGGGGAGTTTTTAATATTTTAAAGCGATTGAGCCAAAGCTTAATCGCTTTTTTATTGATCTCATCACAATGAGTGCATCTTATTTCGCCCAGTTACCTACGGTAACCACCTCTGCCTGACGAGGGAATATCTTAGTGATTAACAACTCATGTACTTCATTATCATTATCCGCGCAGCAATCTGTAACTATGGTAAGTTCGTAATCCTTATCAGATGCTTCGCGAACGGTTGATAAAACTACGCCGCCTGTGGCAATACCGGTTAACACAAGGTGGTTGATGTTAAAACTTCTCAATACCACTTCCAGGTCGCTGCCGGCAAAGGCGCTCACTCGTCGTTTGGTAACAATCAGTTCGCCTTCGGCCGGGGTCAGCTCCGGGATCACCTGCATAAACTGGTTCATATCGGCCCCTGCAAAGCGTTGTTTAGCTGCCGAGAAGCCCTTGTTGCGGCTGCTTACCTCGGGTGCGCCCGGCCTGAAACCAACCACTACATAAATTACTGGTATATTTTTGTTTCGGGCTGTAGTTATGGCTTTTTTCAGGTTAGCAATGAGCGATTCGGCATCAGGTATTGCACCTATAATCCCCACCTGCATATCCATAACCAGCAGGGCTGTATTTACTATATTTTGTTCCATTTTATGTTTTTATAGTTTATCAAATTAAAGCCTACATATATCGGCTTATTTATTCTTTATCCTTATGCTGGAAATGAGCACTCAACCAAAGACTAAGCACAGCAATCCCGAGGAAAAAAACGACCAGCGAAAGTAGACTATCCGTGCTTACATGCCCCGTCCGAAACAAAAGGAAACCAATAACAAGATTAAACAAAGCCCAGGCCATATTTACTGTAGCGGGAGAAAGCCCCTTGCCTGGCGGCTTAGCAAAAGGCGTAGGAAATTTATTCCCGGAAATGCCGCTAACAAAATGCGGAACAACGTTAGCTAAAAATGCGCCTGAGAAAAAACAGGCTATATACTGATACCAGATCATACTCAAAATTTTTATGGCAAAATTGAGGATTATGACGCAGTTACGCCTGTGACAATAATCACAATCGGCAAATCAGTTTTTGGAGCGGATCCTGCTCAAAGTTTCGCGGGTAACACCGATATAGGAAGCGAGTTGCGAGAGTGAGATCCGTTGAAGCAGCCGGGGATTATTCTTTTCGATAAAATGATACCGTTCGGCAGGTGTGTAGATCTTAAAAAGTTCGCTGTGCTCTTCGGAAGCCAGCAATAATCGCACGGCTACACGGCGTACAAACAATGCCACAAGCGGCAGGTCGATATGCTGAGCAGCGATTTTGTCCCAATCAAAAATATAAACAACCGCTTTTTCACCCGCCTCAATTGTGTACTCGGATGGACTACGGGACTTAAAACTCCTGAGGTTGGAAGTAAAGCCCTTTTCAAACGTAAAATTGAGATTAATAACTACGCCATCTTTATTATACCAGGTACGCAGATAGCCTTCATCAACAAAATAAAAATGCCGGCAAACCTGCCCCACTTCTAAAACCGCCTGGCCTTTTTTCAATTCATGCCGGGTAACACAGCTCAGTAACATAGATAAGTCCTCATCGGGCATATCCACAACGGTTTTGATGGCATTAATTAATGGCTCGTTATCCATTTAGCGATGCTCGAATGTTGTAAAGGTAGTAGAAAATGAGGGATTTTATATTTAAAGGATGACACTTCGTTAGCATCCGGATTTGCTTATTGCTATATAAATCACGTCATTATAAGTAACCATGAGGACTATTCAAAAAATCGCGATGACATATAAATAATATATTGCTTTGAGGCTTTGGAGTTATGGTCCTGCAATGACGTTTTTTATAAGGATATATTAAAACAACTCTACCAACCGCTCCAAAGCCATTCCTCTTGATCCTTTGATCAGTATGGTAGAATTGCTTATTGGCTGCGCTTTTAAGGCTGCGATGGCATCTTCGGCAGTTTCATAAAACTTATTGTCCATGGTCCATTGTCCATGGTCCATGGACTCAGACGCTGCTAAAAAATCTTTGCCAATAAAGATCCGTTCATCAACCGGTGTATCCATCGCCTTTTTAATTACTGCGGCGTGTTCAACTGCTGCTTCGGGGCCCATCTCAAACATATCGCCCAAAATAAGTACTTTCCTTTTCGCTTCAATTTTGTCTACGTTGTCGATAGCTACAAACATGCTGCTTGGGTTGGCATTGTAATAATCGCAAATGAGGGTATTGGTAGCCGTTTGCACAATTTGCGAGCGGTTATTTTTAGGTTGATAACCCTCAACGCCGGCATTAATTTCATTGGCCGGTAAACCGAGATAGGTACCGATACAAATCGCTACCAAAATATTGGGCAGATTATAGGTGCCGGTTAGCTGGGTTTTAACTTTATAACTATCGCCGGTTTTATTGTTGATCCACTCCAAAGTAAGCAAAGGAGAGTTTTCCAACAGTTCGCCGCTGATGAGGTTATCAATAGCATCGGTACCATAATAAACAACATGGTTAAGATGACGGGCATCTGCCATCTCCATTAAAACAGCATCATCACTATTAACAAAAACAGCATTCTGACTTCCCGACTTTCCGACTTCCGGACTTCCCGACTTCTCAAAATAATCATACAACTCCCCCTTACCCTTCTTCACACCCTCAACTCCACCAAAGCCTTCCAAATGAGCTTTCCCCACATTGGTAATTAAACCATGCGAAGGTTGAGCGATGCTACAAAGCAGCTCGATCTCTTTTTGATGATTCGCGCCCATTTCAATAACCGCTACTTCATGACTGGCATCAATAGTTAATATGGTAAGCGGTACGCCAATATGGTTATTTAAGTTACCCTGGGTAGCCTGGGTTTTAAAATGCTGGGACAGCACGGCATTGATCAGCTCCTTAGTGGTGGTTTTGCCATTTGTACCAGTAAGGCCAACAACCGGAATAGCAAGCTGACGGCGATGGTGGCGTGCTAGGTCCTGCAAAGTTGTTAACACATCCTCAACCAATAAATACTGTTCGCCTAATTGGTAATCGGGATTATCGATCACTGCGTAGGCGGCACCGGCCTCCACTGCTTTTTGAGCGAATGTGTTGGCATCAAACTTATCGCCCTTAAGCGCGAAAAACAGGCTGCCAGGAATGATCTTCCGGGTGTCGGTGCTGATTACGGGATGTTTGAGATATATATCGTATAGTTGGGTTGTGGTAGTCATGTGTGTTGAACAAATACAATTCAAAAATATATCATTATCATCTTACGCTCGTTTATAAACTCCAAATGTTGGGAAGATGAAAGCTGCTTGGAAAAACAAATAAAAACCATGTCATTGCGAGCGAAGCGTGGCAATCTCGTAGCCAATGCATGTCCGATCTGCATAGCTACGAGATTGCTTCGTCGTTCCTCCTCGCAATGACATATATTTTTACACCAGCGATCCCGCATTTTTCCTCTTCCCAACACTTGTGCTTGCAAACGAACGCAATGATATTCTCATCAAACTTAACAAAAATTATTCCTACCTCTTCATCCAGTCCATCACTGCCCTGATCTCGCCGTAGCTATAATCCTCGCCTAAAATCTCTTTTATGGGCGATAGCCTTTCAGCACCGTAGCTTTCGACAGCATCAGCAATAGCAGCTATTTTTTTCTGCGGAACAATTTCGGTAATATCCAGATCGCCGTTTTGTACATAATAACTCAGGTGTGTTTCTATGGTAGATGTAGTGAAACCGCGTTCAGCAGCTATTTCCACAATCGTTTTTCCGGAACGATATAGATTAAACGTTTCGGCTTTGGTATCACTGTTTCGCGAAGAAGTTTTGACTTGCCCTGTCGATTTCGTCTTACGCTCGCGCTTAGGCGATTTCTGTTTTATTTTTGAACCGAGGCTTTTCTCTGCACAATATTCCTTAACAGGTTGCAATAACTCGCGGCCATAGCGGGCCAGCTTGATGTCGCCGAAGCCAGATATCAATCGTAGTTCGTCCAAACTTTGCGGCAGGTAGGTGGCCATCTCCTGCAATGTGGCATCAGATACGATAACATATGCCGGCACATTTTCATTCTCGGCAATACCACGCCTAACCTCTCTTAAGCGGTTAAACAACGGAACTTCATGCGGTATACTTTCTTCGTGATGAACCTCTTCTACCTTTTCTATTTCAATAAACTCAATCTTCTGCCCGCCCTTTAAAACATCGGCGCTTAACGCGGTAAGTTTTAAAACCGGATATTCATCGCCTGCGGTTTGCAGGTAGCCCATGGTTACCAGTTCACGGATGTGGTGCTGCCAGTCGGCCTTGCTGATATCGGCGCCAATGCCGTAGGTTTTAAGCTGTTTATGCTCCTCGCGGATCTTATCACTTTTTGATCCGCGTAAAAAATCGACCACATAGTTTGCCCCGAAGCGTTCATTTAAACGGGCAACTGCAGAGAGCGCCTTTTGGGCTATCAGCGTACCATCAAAGCGTTTGTACTCGGTGAGGCAAACATCGCATGAGCCGCATTTAGCCGGAAATTCCTCGTCGAAATATTTCATGAGGTATTGTCGGCGGCAAGAAAGCAGCTGGCAATATTTTACCATATCATTAAGCTTGTTGAGCATGATCCGGCTTTGCTGCTCGTTACCTTCAACCTTTGCAAAGCCCTGCAGCTTCATTGCGTCGCCCGGCGAGTAAAGCAATAAAGCTTCAGATGGTAAGCCATCGCGCCCTGCCCTGCCTGTTTCCTGGTAATAGCCCTCAATGTTTTTAGGCAGATCGACATGCACCACGTAGCGCACGTTTGATTTGTTGATACCCATACCAAAGGCGATGGTAGCCACAATGATCTTTACATCATCGCGCAAAAAGGCCTCCTGGTTGCGGGCTTTTATTTCATTGCTTAATCCGGCATGATAGGCCTCCGCAGCAAAACCTTCATCCTTTAAATCTTCGGCCAAAGCTTCGGTAGATTTTCGGGAGAGGCAATAAATGATGCCCGACTCATCTTTATGCTCATTTAAAAAAGCGGTTAGCTGTTTAAAGCTGTTCTTTTTCGGCGTTACGCGGTAAGTAATATTTGCTCTATTAAATGAGGATACAAATATGGCCGGCGATTTAAGATTAAGCTTTTCAAGTATATCCTTCTGAGTGAGCTTATCGGCCGTAGCTGTAAGTGCGATAACCGGTACCGACGGAAATTCTTCTTTAAGCCCGGCAAGCATCAGGTATTCGGGTCTGAAATCATGGCCCCATGATGAGATACAATGCGCCTCGTCTATTGCTATTTGCGCTACTTTCAGCGTTTTTAAAAAAGGGATCAGCTTGTTGTCTTTATTCTCCTTGCTTTCGGCACTGAACAAGCGCTCTGGCGCAAGATAAAGCAGTTTGATCTCGTTGTTCCGAAGCTGGTTAACCAGGATCCGTGTTTCTTCGGGATTTAATGACGAATTGAGGAAAGCTGCCGGGATGCCATTCACATTAAGACTATCTACCTGGTCTTTCATCAACGCAATAAGCGGCGATATTACTATGGTAAGGCCATCTAACAATACAGCAGGCAGTTGGTAGCACAATGATTTGCCACCGCCGGTAGGCATCAGTGCCATTACATCCTGCCCTTTCAGGATATTTTGAATGATTGCTTCCTGCTCATGCCGGAAAGCACTATAACCAAAATATTTTTGCAGGGCCTGGATAGGTGTCATGTTTGTTGATATGCTTTCAAATGTGCAGATATGCAAATGTGCAGATTTCAGAAAGATTTCGGATGTGCAAATTTCATATGTACATATTTTTTATGCGAAAGCGGCATATAATTGCATTTTCTCATTTGCATATCTGCACATCTAAAATTTGCACATTCAAACAATCTGCACATCTGAAATTTGCACATCTGCCAATATTTTGTGCATATTAGCTTATCTCTTTTCTCCCACACATTATTATATAATATATGATAAAAAGACATTTACTTCTCTTTGTATTTATAGGCTTTTTTTGTTCAGCCTTTGCGCAAAAGATCCAGTCGCCGCAGGAGTTTCTGGGTTACAAGCTGGGAGAGCATTTTACCCCGCATTACCGCATTGTCGAATATTTTAGATATGTGGCCTCCGTTTCAAAAAACGTAAAGCTACAGCAGTTCGGTACTACCAACGAGGGCAGGCCACTATTGGCAATGTTTATCGCATCCGACGAGAATATCGGTCGCCTGGAAGAGATCCGTCATAATAACCTTAAACTGGCCGGTGTTGAAAGCGGCGGCGGCAGCACATCTATGCCGGTGGTTACCTGGCTGAGCTATAACGTACATGGTAATGAGCCTGCATCAAGTGAAGCCTCCATGTGGACTTTATTTGACCTGGTTGACCCGGCAAACACGGCTACCAAAGCCTGGCTTAAAAATATGGTCGTAGTTATCGACCCATGTCTAAACCCCGATGGCCGCGACCGTTATGTGAACTTTTATAATTCGGTGGTAGGCTCTGCACCTGATGCTAACCCAACTTCGCGCGAGCATGTTGAACCATGGCCGGGCGGCAGGGTTAATCATTTTTACTTTGACCTTAACCGCGATTGGGCATGGCAGCAGCAAAAAGAAACCCAGGCAAGGGTAGGTTTGTACAATCAATGGTTGCCGCAGGTGCATGTTGATTATCATGAGCAGGGTTATAACGCGCCTTATTATTTTGCCCCGGCAGCCGAGCCATATCATAAGGATATTACGCAGTGGCAGCGCCAGTTCCAGGTTACTATTGGTAAAAACAACGCCAAGTATTTTGACCAGAATGGCTGGATGTATTTTACCAAATATGAGTTCGACCTGTTGTACCCTTCTTATGGCGACACTTATCCTTTATATAACGGTTCAATAGGGATGACGTACGAGCAGGGCGGCATCAGCGCGGGTTTGGCTGTGGTTACACGTGCCGGCGATACCCTTACCCTGGTGCAACGGGTTGCTCATCATCATTCAACGAGCTTAAGTACGCTGGAGATAGCCTCGCTCAATACACAAAAACTTTTGGACGAGTACAAAAAGTTTTTTGATAACAACCGCAACAATCCTCCGGGCGAGTACAAGACCTATGTTTTTAAAAACGATAACAATAATAAAATAAACGCACTGGCAAAAATGCTGGAGCGTAATGGTATTCAGTATGGATTTGGTTTAGCCAATAAAACGGTAACCGGCTTTAACTATATCACACAAAAAACGGAGCAGTATAATGTTGGCACGAATGACCTGGTAATTAATGCCTATCAGCCTAAAGCTGTGTTGCTGCATGTGCTGCTTGAACCTAAAACCGTTATCCCGGATTCGGCTACCTATGATATCACCGCATGGTCGCTGCCCTATGCCTATGGGTTGAAAGCTTATGGCGTGAAAGAATCATTTAAACCGGCTAATGCAAAATGGAATGTGGCTGAACCGGGCCCATTAACCAATACGCATGCTTATGCCTATGTATCGGCATGGCAGTCGGTTAATGATGTGAAATTTTTAGCTGCCTTGTTAAAAAAGAAAATCAAAGTACGCTATGCCGAGAAACCTTTTGAAGTAGGCGGCAAGCAATTTACAGCCGGATCGTTGATTGTAACCCGTGCAGGAAATGACAATGCCGATTTTGATCAGATCGTAACCCAAACTGCGGCTTCGCTTAACCAGGAGATCACTGCTATTTCAACAGGCTTTGTTGATAAAGGATCGGATTTTGGGTCGGATGCGGTTAGGGCTATCCGTCAGCCAAAGGTGTTGTTGGTGGCAGGCGATGGTGTTAACTCTGAAGCTATGGGTGAAGTTTGGCATTTGTTTGAGGCGCAGATAGGATACCCTATTACTTTGGTTCGTTACCAGGACCTTGGTCGCACAAAACTTGGAGAGTTTGATGTGGCTATTTTCCCTGACGGACGTTATGATGATTTCCCTTCAGAGAAACTTCAAAACTGGGTACGCGATGGTGGTAAGCTCATCGCTATGGAAAATGCAGTATCGTTACTGGTTGATAAAAAAGGTATCCTGCTCAAACGTAAGGAAGAGAAAAAGGACGATAAAGAAAAAGACAAGGAAAAGGATAAACCGGTTAAATTATATGGCGACCGTGAGCGCACGGCTATCAGCTCATCTATCCCAGGCGCTATATATAAATTAAAGCTTGACAATACCCACCCACTTGGCTTCGGTTTGCCTGACTATTATTATTCGCTAAAGCTGAATGATGATATTTATGACCTGTTTAGCGACGAAGACGGCTGGAATGTAGGCACTATTAAAAAAGATGGCTATGTATCGGGCTTTGTGGGTTACGAATCAAAGAAGAAAATCAACAATGGTCTTCTCCTCGGTGTACAACCTATGGGCCGTGGCTCAGTAGTTTATATGGTTGATGACCCCCTGTTCCGCAGTTTCTGGGAAAACGGGAAGCTGTTATTCAGTAACGCCGTGTTTATGGTGGGGCAGTAGTGCCCCCCAGCCCCCTAAAGGGGGAGCAGCTACATCTATTTGATAATTAAAAGGCAGGTTCCCAAAACGGGAACCTGCCTTTTGTATTTTAAGAATATGTTAATCAAAAAACTCCCCCTTTAGGGGGCCGGGGGGCTAATTATTCCCTTTTACCCTGCCTTTTTCGTCGTCGGCTCCGGAGCGGTGTTCGCGCATTTTGATGGAGTTGTTGCCAAAGTTGTAGGTGAAAGTAAGGCGCATTACGCGGGTATCATTCTTTTGTTTAATATCAAAGTTGTTGTTGATCACGTGGCTGCTCAGATCATTACGGCGGATGTTGAAGATATCATCGCATGAAGCTTTAACATTGAACTTTTTGTTCATGAATGATTTACTCAGACCCATATCTATCGAGTAACGTGGTCTGATTTTGTAGATGCCGTAGGTTAAGGAAGACTGATAATCGCCCATTACCTCAAAGCGATAGCCTGCAAACTTGAATGTCTGGGTTGTACGCCCCTGGAAAGCCCATTGGCCATCACTGAATTTTGAACCCGCCAGTGTATCTGATTTAAAGCCAAGGTAAAACGCGGTTGCATTAACGTTACCTTCCCACCATTTGGTGATTGTGAAAGGAGTGTTTACATTGATGTTGTACCCGGTTTGGGTTTGCAGGTTATCATTTGTTTGGAAGGTTTTATTGCCTTCTGATAGTATCAGTTCGGTAATAGCATCAGATGTGCGGCTATAACCAAGGCTCACATTAACCGTTTTATTATAAGTATAATTAAGCTCAAAGTTTTGTGTGTATTGCGCTTTCAGGAAAGCATTACCCTTTGAAAAGGTATAAGGATCAAGATAATATACAAACGGATTTAAGTCATCATACCCCGGACGATCGATACGGCGGCTGTACGAAAAACTCATTTCATGTTTGTCGCTTAAGGTTTGATTAACAAATACGCTCGGGAAAAAGTTCAGGTAGCTTCTTTTAACCGGTGTAAAACCAATCAAATTTCCTGTCGACCGGGTTTGTTCGGCACGTAAGCCTATTTGTACCGATGTTTTCTTGAACTGTTTGTTAAGGTTTATATACGCAGCGCTTATTTTTTCATTATAAATGAACCGGTTGGTGCGCGTAGTGTCGTTTAAATAAGCCATGGTAACGCTGTCCTGTTTTTGCGCACGAAGGTCGTTATCAGTTTTAACACTGCTGAATTTTGCACCGGCTTCCAGCTTTATGGTTTTAGTAAGAGGTTTGGCATAATCAACCTTGCCGGTATATATGGTAATGTTTGATGGTGTTTGGTTGCTTAAATTCAGCGGAAAATGCTGCTGACTTCCGTCCTCTTTAAAATAGTTGGTATAATAAAACGCGTTGGAGTTATTTTTAAACTTGGAGTAATCCAAATCGAAGCTGATTTCCTGGCCGCTGGTGTCTATCTTAATTTTGTCATTAAGGTTAAGTGCAAAGTTTTTATACGTTTGTTTAATTACCGATGTGGTATGTAAAGAAGAATCGGCAGCGCCAAATTGCTTGCCTATAATGGTTTTAGTATCGTTATTGTCGGTTCCGGAATTTGAATAGCCGCTTACCACAAAGCCGATGGTGTGTTTTGGCGTAAGGTCATAATCGGCACCCAGGCGGTAGTTGTTGTAATGGTTGCTGCCCGGCATCAATGACCTTTGGTTAAAATAAGTTTTATTGCCCAGGCTATCGGTAACTACACGGTTTAAGCGCAGATCATGTCCGCGTTTATTATCGCCCCTGCTTAACGAGGTAAATACATTAAGATTACCCTGTTTGTGATTAAGGTTTAGGCTGCTGTTATCGCGCCAGTACTGGCCTTTTGCACCGCCAACAGTAATACTGCCGTTTGTGCCCGATTGTGTATTCTTTTTTAGCTTGATATTGATGATGCCTGAGTTACCGGCCGCATCATATTTAGCTGATGGATTGGTAATGATCTCGATAGATTTAATGGTGTTGCCATCAGTTGAGCGCAGTAAAGTGGCCAATTGAGCAGCGGTAAGGTATGTTAGTTTATCGTTGATCATTACGGTTACACCCTGTTTACCTTTCAGGCTGATGTTATCATCCTTGTCTACAGTAACACCTGGGGCACGCTCCAAAATCTCCATGGCGGTATTACCGGCTGCCAGTACGCTGTTTTCAACGTTCATTACAGTACGGTCTATCTTGCGCTCAATTAAAGGTTTGGTAGCAGTAATGGTTACGGCCTTTAATTCGGTGCTTCCGGTACGCAGGTTTAAAGCAGGTGCTGTAACCTGCGATGCATTAGCCGGTACGGTAAAACTTTTGCTTACCGCTTTCTGATAGCCAACGACGGTTGCTTTAATTAAGTAATTGCCCGCTTTGATGTTGGTAAAAACGTAAACCCCGGCATCATTGCTGAGTGCGCCCTTAACTACGGTGGAGTCAGATGCGCGTAAAAGGCTTACTGTTGCATAGTCAAGCGGTTTACCCTGGTCATTGAGCAGGGCGCCTGATACCTTTGTGGCAGGCGCCGCCTGCTGCGCAAGGGATACACTGCAACTGATAGCAACAAGCAGCAGTGTATAAAATATGTTGTGTATGATAGTTTTCATCTTTGGTGTTGTTTTAGAAAGTAAGGGCAATACAATGCCATGAAAAGAATTGCTTCTTTTTTAAAATTTGTAAACAAGTTTTTGTTAGTTCCCGGCGTGTTTTGCCGATTTTAGGGGTTAGTAATTATGAGATATAGGCGATTGTTTTCATAGTGTTCATGTTTTTAAATTTAAATTTTGGCAAAACAATCCCACCTGACCCGGAGGTCATTTTTTTGACTTTATTAAATTTATATTGCCGGATTACCCGGAAATGGTAATTGTGTTGCTTTTTACATTAAGATGCAAAAACAGGGGTGTTGGTTACAGATTATTTTCACTTTTTAATGCAGGCATTAAATTTTTTGCCATATCCTTAATAATTCTAAAGGTAATTGGCATGTCATTTTCACAAACAAGGTTTGACGAGTGGTGGGCTATCCGGTTGTTTACAAGCGATTTGCCTTGTTGTTGCAACAGGAAGTAAAAAGGAATAATAAGCCCGCTAAAAATTAGCAGGCTTATATATTTAAATATTGTTTTCATAGGATAATGTTTTATCGTGCTTGTACTGTCGAAGTATCCGCGCTTGCAGATGTTGTATCCTGTTGTTGGAGAGCTTTCAGGCTATCGGCTTTTAATTTGGCAGCCTTTATAGGATCAACTTTGCATTCCAATCCGTTTGCGGTCATGATATAAGTGGCCGTGGTAATGCCGTCGCCTTCGCTTTTGCACTCGTATATATTAAAGTTGATGTTGCGGTCGAGTTTCTGATCGATAATGATTTTGGCATTCAGCGGAACTTTCAGGGTTAGGTGCAGCTCCTGTCCGCGCCATAAAAAGCCTTTTGGCATTTCCAGGTGACGGTCAAAATTCAATACCGAATCTTTTTGCTCAAAACGGTAAGATGAACTGCGCGCGTTGATCAGAGCTTCCTCCAGATTGGTACCTCTGGCACTGAAAGTTTCGATCAGTACCGGCTGCGGCACGTCGCTTTTTTCAATATCGATGTTAACACTACGGTTTGGCATGTCATCACCATTAAAGTCGTCATCTAAAATGATCATGCCTTTAAAGCGTTCATTTATTCTGAGGCGGGTGCTGTCTTCATTGCTTAAATACTTGGTGTCATTCAACTGCAGGTAATAGGTATTATTAGCAGTTGGCTTAATCTTAATGGTTTGGGTAAACTTACCACCCTCGCGGAAGCTGGCCGCGGTTTTTACACCATAGTATGAAACCGCGCCTAATGAGGCCAGCCAGATACATAATAAAACGGTGCCGATTGAACGGTTAAAAGAAACCTTTTTAAACAAAAAGCCGATGGTTGTTAATATAACAGCTAATAAAGGTATCGACAGCACTAAAAAGGCGCTCAGCATAAAAATGCCATTGGCCTGGTGATTAGTGATATTGAAAGGGAACAAATTATAGATGCCCATGTTACCTGCGGTAAATAACGCCACAAGCGAAACAATAAGCGCTATGGTCATGCCAAGACAGGCTAACAAAATAGCAGCAGCCACTACTTTACCAAGAAAACTGCCGGTGCCCTTTAAGAAAGCAGCCAGGTGTTCAATAATATCGCTGATAAGATCGCGTACCTGGTAAATGAAAGGTTTGGCCTCATGCTTAAAGTTTTGAAGGTTTTCGCGTACGGTGCTTAGTTCCTCTTCAAAATTCCTTTTAAAGCCTTTCAGGTTTTGTTTTTCGCCTTTCATGGCCATTCGGTCGGCACGGGTAATGGCCTTTGGCACAACCATCCATAATATAATATATATAACAAGGCCCATAGCGGCAAAGGGAACCATGATAGCAAAGGCTAATCGTACCCAGGCCGGGTTAATGTCAAAATAATTGGCGATACCGGCGCATACACCACTAATCAGATGGTCATCCGGATCGCGGAAAAGCCTGCGGCGTTCGGTATTATATTCAAAAGGATTGCTGCCTGAGGTTTTACTGTCAGATTCGGCGGTTTCAAAATCCTGCACACTGCCCATTTGCCCGGTAACTTCCTGTACGTCGGCCTCAACAATAACTTGTTTGGCATCGCGCGCCAGGATTTCGTTAAACATTTCGGCAATGCGGTTTTCAATGTCGGTGGTGATCTCCAGGCTATCGGCCGAAGTTGAAAAATGACGTTTTACATCCGTCATATAATTCTTCAGCACTTCGTAGGCATCTTCTTCAATATGAAAAACCATGCCGTTTATATTTATGATAATTGTTTTGTTCATGATTAGAGTTTTTGTAGGTTTTTCTATTTTCTGTCACCGATAGCTGTTTGAACAGCAAATACCAGTTCCTGCCAGGTTTTATCCAATTGTTCAAGTACCGCGCGGCCCTCGTCCGAGAGTACATAATACTTTCGGGGCGGACCGGAAATCGACTCCACCCAGTTGTACGTGAGCAGGCCGTTATTTTTTAAGCGGGTTAAAAGAGGATACAGAGTACCCTCAACTACAAGCAGTTGGGCTTTCTTAAGTTCAGCAATTATGTCTGATGCATATGTTTCGCCCTTTGCTATGATGGAGAGAATGCAATACTCCAGTATGCCTTTCCTCATTTGGGTTTGGGTGTTTTCGACGATCATAATACAAAGATATATGTTTTAGATTGTATTATGCAATACATAGTACTATAATTATTATTGTTTTAGCTGAAACTTGGCTTTTTGAAAAAAAAATGACGTTTTAAAAGAAATTACTTGACTTTTTGATAACGTAACATTACTTTTATGATTAATTAACTATTAACTGATCTTATTATTAACGAAATGAAAAAACTTCTACTCGTAAGTTTGTGCTTACTTGTGTTGTCTATGACGCAAGTATTCGCGCAAAATCGTACAGTTACTGGTACAGTTACGGCCAAGGATGATGGCCTACCCATCCCAGGGGTAACAGTAAAAGTAAAGGGTACTACAATCGGTACCCAAACTAACGCAGCCGGTAAATTCTCTCTCAGCATCCCGGCAAATTCAACACTTGTTTTCTCGTTCATCAGCTACGAAACACAGGAAATTGCTTCTGCTCAGCGGATCAACTTTAATGTGGTTTTGGTTAGCGCCAGCAAGCAACTTGGTGAAGTTGTTGTACAGGGCGCGCTTGGTGTTAAAAAACAATCAAGGGCTGTTGGTTATGCGTCAACAAACGTTGATTCAAAACTTTTAACCGAGGCTAAAGTTACCAACGCTGCAAATGGCTTAACCGGTAAAATTGCAGGTTTGCAGGTTAACACTGTAAACAACGGCGTTAACCCTGATACCCGTATCGTTTTACGTGGTAACAGAAGTATCAACGGTAACAACCAGGCGCTGATTGTTGTTGACGGTACGCCGGTATCAAGTAACTTCCTGAACCAGATCAACCCTAATGATATTGACAACATCACGATCCTTAAAGGCGCGGGTGCATCGGCTATCTACGGTTCTGAAGGCTCAAACGGTGTGGTTTTGGTAACTACTAAACGCGGTAATGGTACTCCTACCGTTACTTACAGCAACACAACCCAGGTTGAAAACTTCTCTTACTTCCCTAAATTACAAAGGCAGTTTGGTGGTGGTGCAGGCGAGATCATCGATCCGTTAACAGGTGCTTACGGTTATGTGCCTTATGAAAACCAATCATTTGGCCCTATGTTTGATGGTTCAACCGTACCATTGGGTGCTCCACGTTCAGACGGTAGTACTCCTATGGTTAAGTACTCGTCAACCGGTAAAGATCCTCGTTTAGCTGTATTCAATACAGGTTTAACTGAGCAAAATGATGTTTCTTACCAGTACGGTGATGAAAAAGGTACTTTCTTTTTCTCTGCACAGGATGTTTATACTAAAGGTGTAGTTCCAAATGACAGGAACCGCAGGGATGGTATAACTGTAGCCGGTTCAAGAAACTATGGTATCTTCAAAACAGATTATCGCGTTCAGTACACTCAAACTAATACCAGCGTATCTGGTCCTGACTTTTTTCAGGGTCGTGGTTTTTACTGGAACGTACTTAATCAGCAAGCAAACGCGCCTTTAACAGATTATAAAGATCTTAACAGCAGGTATGGCAGTGTCGATGGTTTCTATAACGCTTACTATCCAAACCCATACTGGCAAACAGTAAACTCTCGTCAAAACACGCGTAAAGACGCGCTTATTGGTAATGCTACAATCACCTTATCTCCGGTTAAATGGTTTGATGCTCAGTACAAGGTGTCCGCTTCATACGGCTGGCAACAATACAGGGCTACCAACGCGCAGGTTGATTTTAGCCCTTACGCTATTGCCGATACTTACACCGATGCTGATGGAAATACTTACCACACAGGTAACATCGCTTCGCAGGTTAAATTTAAACCAGGTAGTGTCGCGGACGCTGATGTATTTGGCGATGGTACCGGTAACGGTTACTCACGTTTACAAGGCGATTTGTTCCTGACCTTTAAACATAAAATAGGCGATTTTAGCGGTAGCTTATTGTTAGGTAACTCTATCTATACTAAAAAACTTAAATTTGTACAAAACGGTGCCAACAACCTGTTGTTAAAAGATTTTTACAATTTGGCTTACCGTACAGGTGACGTTACTGCAAGCACAGGTTACCTTGAGCAAAACCTCGTTGGTTTCTTTGGCGATTTTAACTTAAGCTATAAAGACTGGGCATTTTTAGAAGTAACCGGCCGTAGTGATAAAACATCATTGTTAGCTAAGCAAAACAGGTCATTCTTCTATCCTTCTGCTAAATTATCATTGGTACTTACAGATGCTATTCCATCATTAAAGAAAATAGACTTCTTATCATATTTAAAAGTAAGGGGAAGCTATAGTAAGGTAGGTCAGGTAGATGTTAGCCCTTATGCGTTGCAAAATGTATTTGCAAGCGCAGGCGGTTATCCATACGGCAGCATTGCTTCGGTGGCGTTAAGTTCAAACTTAAATAACCCTAACCTTAAACCAGAGCTATCTTATGAGCAGGAATATGGTTTGGAATTAGGTTTATTTGATAACCGTGTTTACATCAACTCAAGCTATTACAATACACACACTAAAAACCAAACTTTTGGTGTATTAATTTCTCCGGCTTCAGGTTACTCATCGGCAGTTCAAAACGCGGGCGAGTTACAGAACAAAGGCTGGGAGTTTGAAGTGAAGGCTTCTCCGGTTGTTAAAGCGGGTGGCTTTTCATGGGATTTAGGTGCTAACTTATCGCTATTCCAATCAAAAGTATTGTCGTTGTTACCAGGTGTTCAGTCATTCAATATTCCTTTTGCAAACGGAGCGAAAAGTACAAGTTATGCTGTAGTGGGTAAACCTTACCCAATGATCATGGGTACCGATGTTTATCGCGATCCTCAGGGCCATGTTATTGTTGATGCCAATAGCGGTTTGCCGTCACTTAACCCTGCTACTCAGGAATTAGGCAACGCGGCCCCTAAATATATCCTTGGTTTTACAACTGCCTTCAAGTATAAATTTGTAACCTTATCAGCAGTAGCTGAGTATCGTGGTGGTTACAGCATTTATAACGCGGTGGGCAGGGCCTTGAACTTTACAGGTACGTCTGCTATTTCGGCTTCGGCAGGTCGTCAGCCATTTGTATATCCTAATTCGGTTATCCAAACAGGCCCTAACACCTACGCTCAAAATACCAACGTATCTGTTAATGACGGTAACGCCGGATTCTGGACTAACTCAGCTTACTACACTTCAACTGCCGCTTACGTAAGTAGCGCAGCTTTCTGGAAATTAAGAGAAGTTGCCTTAAACTTCGATCTTTACCAGTTTATTAAAGGTCAGAAATATATTAAAGGTTTAACATTTGGTTTAGTAGGTCGTAACCTGTTAATGTTCAGGCCTAAGAGCAACCCATGGACAGACCCCGAATATAGCGTAGATAACTCAAACGCAGTTGGTCAAACTACAGAAGATCAAACTCCGCCAACAAGGATCTATGGAGCTAACCTTACTGTTAAATTTTAAAATTGTATAAGATCATGAAAAAATATATCATATATTCTTTAATGCTGATTGCAGGTGCGGTTAGCAGTTGTAAGAAGAATTTCTTTGACTTAACGAATCCGAACCAACCCACGTCGGCCTCAGCGGCATTGGTGTTGCCCAGTGCTTTAAGTACATCGGCAGCCATTATCAACGCTAATTATACCATTTATGGTTATTGGATGGGGTATTTGTCGCCTGCTGCAGGTTATGCGCCAAGTCAATCTACGTTGACTTATAACTTTACAACAACCGATTACCAGGTTTGGACAGGTTATTACTTAAACCTTGCCAACTATGATTATATCCTGAAACAAACCGCTGGTGATAAAACTCAGGTTTATTTTAATTCAATAGCACAGATCATGACTGCTTACGGGTTTGAAGGCTTGGTTGATAACTACAACAATGTCCCTTATACCAAAGCTTTTCAGGGTTCAGCTAACTTGTTGCCAACATATGATAAAGCCCCGGATATTTATGCCGACCTGATCAAAAGGCTTGATGGCGCAATTGCTGCTATTAACGCTGCTGATACCAAAGTAGCGGTAAGCCCAACATCTGCCGATATTGTATTTGGTGGTGATATGACCCAATGGAAAAAATTTGCCAATACCTTGAAGCTGCGTTTAATTTTAAGGCAATCAAATACATCAAATTTCGCTACTATTTCTGGTGGTATTGCAGCTACAGCTGCAGAAGGTTATCTTACAACAGATGCTGCCGCTAATCCAGGCTATCAGAACATTGATGGAAAACAGAGCCCTTTCTGGAACAATTATGGTTATAGCCAGGCTGGTTCAACCAAAAATGCTTCCGTAACAGGCGGTGCTTACGCTATAAACTTATTTAAAAGCAATAGTGACCCGCGCGGGCCTATTTTTTATCAGCCGATAAACGGCGATATTATTGGTAACGTATTTGGTGCAGCCGTTCCGGTTACCGCAAGTAATTTTGGTAATAACACTATTTCCGGAGGTTCATTTATCAAAGGTTCCGGTTTATTGAAAAGCCCATATATGGATGCGATGCTATTTTCGGCTGCTGAATCATACTTCCTGCAAGCTGAAGCCAAATTCAGGAACTTGGGCATCTCTGGTTCTGCAACAGCCGAAGCACTTTACAATTCAGGTATCAAGGCATCGTTTGAAACAGCTTACATTTCTTATACCGGTACAAACAAAGTTATTAACAATACTGCTGCCGACAATGATGCGACTACCTACTATTCGCAACAGAGAGTAAACATTAATTACGCTGCGTCAACCGATAAGTTACAGGCCATTATTTACCAAAAGTATTTCGCTTTAACTGGCTATAATATGCTGGAAGCGTATAATGAATACAGAAGGACAGGTTTCCCCAATCCTCCGGCTTCAGTAGCGAGTGGCGCTTTAGGTGGCGGTAAATTACCAACCCGTATTTTTTACCCAGATACCGAGTATAGCCAAAACTCAACTAACGTAAATGGAGAAGGTACAATAAACCAGTTTACATCAAAAATTTTCTGGGCTAAGTAATAAAATATTAAAAAGAAAGAAAGATGAAAATTAAATACATAACCAAAGGTTTGGCATTATTGATGCTTACCGTGTTTTTCAGCTCGTGCCTGAAAGACAGCAGATATGTTGATTTTGCTGGGTCGGGTACAATTGTTGAGTTTCCATTGGGGGGGCAGATTAATTTTTCTGCTGACGCAATTACAGAAACGCCGGATCCATCTGATAACAGTACTATAGTAAGACAGTTTGCTGTGAACGTTGCTTCGCCAGCATTGCCCACAAAAGAAACAAAGCTAACATTAGCTGTAGATAATTCAATAGTTGCAACATATAATAAAAGCCAATCAGTTGTGTCTTACGATGTTTTTCCAACTGATGCGTTTAAATTTACGAACACCAGCGTAACTATACCTGCGGGCCAAAGGGTTGCTATAGTTTCGGTTACTTTTTACAAAGCGAAACTTGATCCATCAAAGAGCTATATGCTACCTATAAAAATAGCTGATGCTGGTGGTTTAAATATAAGTGCTAATAAAGGCATACATTATTACCATATCATAGGTAACGATTTTGCGGGTACTTATACCTATGACTACAGAAGGTTCCAAAATGGTACTGGCCCTGGTGCCGGTAAAATTCCTTCTAAGGGTGAGGGATTGGCGCCTGATATCAGTAATACGCAGACGGTAGCAATTAGCCCAATAACACCAACTTCATTCTCAATGGTTACAAATTATAATGGTCAGAATGTAGCTTACACTGTTTCATTTACAAGAACTGTTGATGGTAGCGTTATTCGTTACAGCGATTGGCAAGTTACGTTTGACAAAGATAATTTGGCTAAATGGTCAGATGCCGGTATAACAAATAAAGTAGCTCCGGCATTTACGGTGCCTCCACCGGCTACAAGTGCCGATCCGAAGTTCTTTGAATTGAATTATGTTTCAGGCGGTGCCTCTGGCAGGTACATTGATGATACATATCACCAATAACATCGTATTTGATTTAAAAGCGGCTCCATAATTATGGGGCCGCTTTTTTTTGGGGCAACAAAATAAACCAATGTAACAAATGTGTTACTTATTCTCTTTGTAAAGAGAGAGTTTACTAATTATATTCAAGAAATTTAAATCTTATTCTATGAAAAAGTTTTTTTTGTTTTGCTTTTTGATTTTAATTCGGGGGCAATTGTTTAGTCAAACAAGCGTAGTAAGCGGAAGAATAGCAGATGTACATAATAGGCCTGTTCCTTTTGCCTTTATAGCTGATATTACCAATAAATCTGCTACCTATTCAGACTCATTAGGATCATTCTATCTCAAGGCGGCTCCCGAAGCGAAGTTAACAGTGAAAGCTTATAATTTTAATGATACCGTTGTCAATGTAGACAATCAAACTAATTTAAATATAAGTCTTAAGGGAGATGGGGCAACGTTAGCTGGAAAAAAGTTAAAGACCTCGGCGGTTTACAATTCTGATTCATTTAGTTCAAGAATAACGACTATGGCTGCTAATACTAATGCCATAGCTGTTACACGTCACCAGGATGCTACCCGGGGGAGTAGGTACTTGTATGATGCCTGGGTGCATGGATATGTTACCAGTGCAAGCGATTCGATAGTGGAGAATATACACTATTTGTTCAACTATGATAAAATAGGCGGAAGCTTATTAGTTAATAAAGATGATAATACCATATTGCAAATAGATGGCAGCAGCTTTAAAACATTTATATTATTTGATGGCCAGGCCAAGGCGCATCCATTTGTGAAAGTACCTGCTATTTCACCACAACGCTATGTTGAAGTGATAGCCGATGGCCCTAAATACAAAATATATAAAGATTTAGCCACTAAGCTTCACAAGGCCGATTTTGCAACTAATGGCATAGCGTCGACAGGCAATAACTATGATGAGTATATCGATCAGGATTTTTATTATGTTGTTAAAGATGGCGGGCAGCCCGTTAAATTACAGTTGAAAAAGAAAGCATTAAAAGAGGCATTTGCCGCAGATGCCGATAAATTAAACAAGTTTATGTCGGCTGCGGGTTCGGGTGATATAGATGAGATTTATTTGAAACAGCTGGGTGAGGCGATGAATAAATAATATCAAACCGATATTTATAAAAAAAGCCGGCTCAATTTGAGCCGGCTTTTCTTGTTTAGGTGAATTAATAAATTAAGAGAGATCAACAGTTTGTCCTGTATAAGTAACTGTTGTGCCATCATTTTTTACGATTGTAACGTTAACGATAAATATGAACTGATTGCTTGTAGCAGTATAAGTTCCCGATGCCGATTTACAATCGCTATCATTTATTTTCGTGATCTTTCCGTCATGTCCAAATATGTGGTAATACTGGTTAGGATTATCAGGGTGAGGGACTCCACCAAGGAATGTCGGATAAGTAACTGTTGAGCCTTGCGCTGCAGGTAACGGATAGTCAATGGTTGCTATAGCTAAGTGAGATCCTGTAGTTACGCGAATCAGTTTACCAGTAGTAGTAATTATATGAGCAGTCGGGTCGGTATAAGATAGCTTAACGTAGGTGTAAATTAATGGATAAGTGTTAAGATCCGGGTTTGGTTTAGGGTCATTGGTTTTATGCCATTTCTCAAGTGAATCCTGGTATGTGCTTAAATCCTTATGAAATGCCTGGAAATTAAAATATGGTGTAGAACCAGCAGATACGGTGATGACATCCTCTTCACCTACAATATTGAATTCAACTCCATTTACACCAACATATGCCCCATATGCGGCACCAAAGGCGGGTACACCATTTTGCAAGTTTGGATATTTTACCGTATTCCAACTTGGGGTCCCCGTCACTTTAATGTCAGCAGCACCCCAGCTTGTTTTATAAGTATCAAATGTTTCACCCGGTTGCCTTGGCTGCAAAACCAAATCAGCGTAATAATAAGTGGGTTGTACCACATTTACCTTTGTACTTTTCCCTTTACCGCTTTCGTCATTAACAGGCTTAAACGAATCCTTCTGGCATGAGCTAAAACCCGCCGCGAACAGCAGCACGCCCCATAATAGTTGTTTTTTCATATTGATTTGTGATATTTTTCTATAAAAATATAATATCAATATGGTATTATCAACCCGTATTTTTCTTGTAAATGGGTAGGTGTTTTAACTGAAAATTTAAATATGGCTATATAATGACTATTGGTTAAAGTATTATTTCTTATCTACACTGTATTTGCCAGGGCCAATAAATATTAAACCGGCAAACATAATGGCGTCTTCAATAGCATGAGCGGCATCGCCAAGTCCACCGCCGGTACCCAGGTGCATTAATGCAGCTACTATAAGGTTGATAAGCAACAGGATACAAACCGGCCGGAAAGCCAGCCCGATGATAAGCAGGAAGCCACCAAAACATTCGGTTACCGCTGCCAGCAATCCCCAAACTACGGGCCAGAAATGGATGCCCACATATTTCATGGATGCGCCAAGGTGTTCCCAGCTATTTACACCGCCCATCAGTTTAGGAAAGCCATGATAAATGAACATAATGCCAAGCCCGATGCGGATAATCAGTAGTCCGAAGTTTTTGTAGTTTCCTAAATTGCTTAGAAGTGCCATTGTGTAGATGTTTTGTTGCTATGAGGGGCTTAAGGTAATAAAAATGTTGGAGGGGATTAAACAGGAGATTTTTAATTCTGCTTATGAAAGGAATATCCCATTAGAAAGAATAAATGCGTTTAGGGCGTAGAAATCGTGCAGCCCGCACTTCCCTTATTTAAATTAACGGCTGCCTGGTACCAGCTAAGTAGCGGATTTAGTGTAACCCCGGTTGTTGTTTATATTGTTGATTTTTAATGTTTTATATGTAAATAATCGAATTTCTGTTAACCCTGTTAACCCCTCTCTTGGGGCTTAATCTAACGGCTATTTCCTCCCAAGAGGGGATCGCACTTACCCGAGGTTTTTCAAGTTAGGCTCATAGTCATCACTTCACAAGCTACATATTCAAACTATTATGGTTATATTAAGTCACTAAATAACCTATATGAGAGCAAGCCTTATTTTATCACTATGCTGCGTGTTCGCGCTGCCGGCCGTGGCGCAAAAAAACAATTTGCGCGCGCAGGTAAACACTAAAGCCGATGCCTTGCAGCAACAGATAATAACCTGGCGGCGCGATTTTCATGAACATCCGGAACTGGGTAATCACGAAGTGCGTACATCGGCTATTATCGCTAAGCATTTACAGTCGCTGGGGATTGAGGTCACCACGGGTGTGGCCACAACCGGTGTAGTTGGGGTATTGAAAGGTGGGCATCCGGGTCCGGTGGTAGCCCTGCGCGCAGATATGGACGGCTTACCGGTTATTGAGCGCACGCCTGTGCCCTTTGCGTCTAAAGTAAAAACAACATATAACGGACAAGAAGTTGGCGTAATGCATGCCTGCGGTCACGATTCGCACATGGCTATCCTGATGGCAGTTGCGCAAGTGCTTTCATCAATGAAAGCCGATTTGCATGGCACCATAAAATTCATTTTTCAGCCCGCCGAAGAAGGCGTTGAGCCCGGACAAAAAGGCGGGGCCGAGGAAATGGTAAAAGAAGGGGTACTGGAAAATCCTAAAGTTGATGTGGTTTTCGGCTTGCACATAAATTCGCAAACCGAAGTGGGTAAAATTACTTACCGGCCGGGTGGCACTATGGCCGGGGTTAATGATATGCAGATCATCGTAAAAGGCCGGTCGGCGCATGGGGCGTACCCATGGTCGAGCGTTGACCCCATAGTAACATCGGCCCAGATCATCAATAACCTGCAAACCATAGTGAGCCGTAATATCAACGTAACCGAAAATCCGGCGGTGGTAACTATTGGCGCTATAAAGGGTGGCAACCGTTCAAACATCATCCCCGAATCGGTCGAAATGCTGGGTACCCTCCGCTCCTTCACCCCGGCCGACGAAAAAATGCTGATTACCCGGGTGACGGAAATAGCCACCAAAACCGCAGATGCCTTGGGAGCAACCGCGACTGTAAAAATTCCTTACAGCAGCCACTATCCTGTTACCTATAATGATCCGGAGCTTACACAAAAAATGTTGCCGAGCCTGCAGCAAACCGCCGGCTCGGCCAATGTGCTGCTCCGCCCGCCTGTAACCGGCGCCGAAGATTTTAGCTTTTACCAGGAAAAAGTACCGGGCTTGTTCATATTTTTGGGTGGGATGCCAAAAGGTGGTGATCCGCTGAAAGCGCCATCACACCATACGCCTGATTTCTATATTGATGAAAGCGGGTTTGGTGTTGGTGTGAAAGCCTTGTGTAATCTCACCATCGACTATATGAATAACAAAACAAAATAATAATGAAATACCTGTTAGGGATAATTGTACTACTGGGTTTAGGATGCAAACAAAACGCAAAACAAGCTAATAATAAACCAAGCGACAGTGTAGTAGCTTCCAAAACTGATACCACGAGAAATACCGAATATCTTGACTGGCATAAAGTAAAGTTAAATGGGAAAATAGATATGCTGTCGAGCTTTACGGCTACCTCTAAAATTTTAAGTAAGCCCGATAGTGTTGTAGCACCTAACTATGAAGACATATCGGTGTCTTATTTCAACGGGGAGAAATTTAAGTATGTGTATTATAAAGGCCTGCAGTTTGAAATGATGAATGACAGCCTGGCATTTGCACAAATAGATTTCAGTAAAGATACAGCGCTTTATTTTACGAGTGATAAGATCAGGTTAAGCTATAATACAACGTTAGCCGATTTCAAAAAAGTTTTCCCGAAGACAGCCGAAAAAGAGTTGTCAGGAGCAGATAGGGATAAATACCAGGTAATTGGCCTTGACGTTTCCCAGCCGGCAATAGAGGACAGGTGGATGTTTTGGTTTAGCCATAATGGAGACAGATTGCTCAAGGTAGAATACTTTATACCCGATTGATATTGATTTAAAGCTGAACGTATTTTTACACAGGCTTATTCGTATATTGAACGGCCTTAATATTGTAGCGTGTGAAATTGTTAAGATCATGAAAAAGCATTTATTACCCCTTTTATGCCTGTGCATGTTTATGAGCAGTTTGCCTGTTATGGCAGCTTCGGTAAAAACAATGCTGCCTGCCGATACTGTTGCTAAGCTGAGGCCGGAGGTACGCCAGGTTGTGGAAACTGTAATAAAGGCATCCGGTACTTTTAACATTGAGGCAGTAACTGATCTTTATGCCCCTAACGCGGTTGTTGCCGATGAACAGCCCCCCTTTTCATGGAACGGACAATTGGCCGGTGTGCAATGGATTAACTCGGTACAAAAGGCTGTTAAGGATTTTAAGATCAGCGATTTCAAAGTAGATCTGCAGCGGATCAAAACTTTTCAGCAAACCGACGAAATTGTTTACCTGGTAGCCCCCGTTGAATATACCGGCCTTGTAAACGGCGAGCATTTTGAAGAACAGGGCGCTTTTTCATTTGTGCTAAGAATAGTGAGCGGTAAATGGCTCATCAAAAGCCAGGCTTGGGTGCCACGAAACGGCTTGTAAACGCCTGCTATATAAAACCTGTTTATGCAACCTGAATTTATCACTTTTAAAAAATTTGATGACCCTGCTTTGGCACAGGCATTAACCGATTTGCTTGAAGAAGCCGGTATCGAACATCAAACCGAAAAAGGAGGATTCTCTTTCGACCCTACTTTTGCTGCCAGTTCTGAGCTTTCAACGGAATACAGGGTAAAGATCAGCGCTGACGATTTTACCCGCGCCAACGAATTGCTTAATGCCAGCGAAGCCGAGGATATCAAACATGTTGATAAGAGTTATTATCTCTTCAGTTTTACCAATGCCGAATTGATGGAGATATTGGAGAAAGCCGATGAGTGGAGCTCGTTTGACCACCAGCTTGCACGCAAACTGCTTGCCGAAAGGGACATAGACGTAAGCGATCAGAAATTAGCCGAGATCAATCAAAACAGGATAGATGAACTTAAGGCTCCGGAAAGCACGCAGCGCGAATGGGTGATTATCGGTTATATCTTCGCCTTAATGGGTGGTGTACTTGGTATTTTTATTGGCTGGATGCTTTCATCGCACAAAAAAACCTTACCCACCGGCGAAAAGGTTTTTGTTTACAGTGAAGCCGACCGCAAGCAAGGGAAAAATATTCGGTACATTTCAATTGTTGTAACGGTAGTAGCTGTTACCTATAGGGTGATCCGGGAAATGACGATGCAATAGTAATCCCAATGCCATAAAAGCCGGGATGTAAAGCCTGCCTGCAACCCGATGCTTATTTTTGTGTTCACAATACATATGAGCACAAATAAGATAAAACTGAGCGTGCTCGACCAGTCGCCGATAAGGAAAGGTGCTACTGCCGAGCAGGCCATACAAGAAACCATACAACTGGCAAAATATACCGATACCCTGGGTTATACACGCTTCTGGATTTCGGAACATCATAATATGGGTATTATAGCGGGCTCTACCCCCGAGGTATTGCTGGCCCACCTGGCAGGCGAAACAAAAAACATGCGCATGGGTTCGGGCGGTATCATGATGCCCAATCACAGCACCCTTAAAGTAGCCGAAAACTTCCGCATGCTGGAGGCCTTGTTCCCCGGCCGGATAGATCTGGGCATGGGCCGTGCGCCGGGTACCGACAGGATTACGGCATCTGCGCTTAACCCATCAAACCAATTCAGGGAGCAGGATTTTGTGGAGCAGTTGGCCGATCTGCAAAATTACTTTCATGATACTTACGAGCCGGGAACTATCCAGGCGCGTATCAGGGCTATTCCGCAAGTGAAAACTGTACCCAATATGTGGTTGCTGAGTTCAAGCGGCCAAAGCGGCCTGTTCGCTGCGCACTTTGGTATGGGCTTCTCTTTTGCCCATTTTATTAACCCTAATGGCGGGCCCGAAAGTGTTAAAATGTACAAAGAGCGCTTTCAGCCCTCAGATGATCTGAAACAACCGGAGGCTAATGTGGCTGTGTTTATTTTCTGTTCGGAAGATCCCGAAAAGGTAAGACAACACCAGGCCGTAATGGATCATCGTTTTTTACAGTTTGAAAAAGGCGGGCCTATCGTTCCGCTAAGTTACGATGATGTAAAAGATGTAGAATATACCGTTGCCGAGCAAGATCGTATCCGTTATAACCGTTACCGTGTGATAGCTGGTTCGCCTACCGAACTGAAGCTGAAATTAAGCTGGCTTGCCAATGATTATGAGGTGGATGAGATCATGGCCGTTACCATTACCGAAAATTTTGAAGACAGGCTGGAATCATACCGTTTGCTGGCAGAGCAGTTCGAGTTAATATAATCTAATCTCTTCTGTCAATAACTTTATCTTGAAAATGCCGTTTTAATAACCGAAACGGCATTTTTTGTTGCCGCTATTAGCATTATTTACATATTAAAAACTTTATACGGCTTTAAATTGTATCTTTGGAAAGATTATAAATAAGTCTATTTTCTACAATTCAATGGTTATTATCATATTCTTTATAGCGCACTGGTTCCTGTCGCTTTTCTTCCAAACGTTCTTTCTGCATAGATATGCATCTCATAAAATGTTTACTACTAATAAGTTTTACGAAGGGATGTTTTACCTGCTGACTTACATTTGTCAGGGATCATCGTTCTTGAACCCGAGGGCCTATGCTATTATGCACCGTGAGCATCATGCTTACAGCGATACTGAGAAAGATCCGCATTCGCCTCATTTTTTTAGGGATGTTTTCCAGATGATGGTATATACCGCTAAAAGTTATAGCCTGCACGTGAGGAAGCTAAAAGAACCCGAAGAGCGTTTTAAAGGCAATATTCCTGAATGGCGCACAGTAGATTTCATCGGTTCATCAATTGTATCACGCTTATCATTTGGTATTTTGTATATCCTGTTTTACGTTGAATTTGCTACCGCCTGGTGGATGTACCTGTTAATCCCTATCCACTTTTTAATGGGCCCTATCCATGGTGCCATTGTTAACTGGTGTGGTCATAAGTACGGTTATCAAAATTTTGACAATGGCGATAAGTCAAAAAATACTACTCCGTTTGATTTTTTAATGTTGGGCGAATTGTTCCAGAACAATCATCACAAGCACCCTAATAAACCAAATTTTGGTGCAAAATGGTTTGAGATAGACCCGGTTTACCCCGTTATGAAACTCATGCACTGGATGCGGATCATAAAGTTGCGTAAAGCGTATTTATAAAGCTTTTAAAGGTTAAAGGCGAAAGGTCAAAGGCAAAAGGTTTTCTTTAATGCTTTTGACCTTTTTTCTTTTAGTTGAAAGGTCAAAGGCGAAAGGCGTTCTTTTATGATGGCGTAATAAACCTTTTGCCTTTCGGCTTTTACCTTCTTCCCAACCTTTCACCTTTATCCTTTCGCCTTTCACCTCAATCGGCTATCTTTGCCGCTCATAAATACATAAACCCATGAGTGTTTCGTTATTAGCTCAAAATTTACATGGCTCGGAGATCATCAAGATAGCCGGCGAGATCAATGAATTAAAAAGACAAGGCCAAAATATCGCCAACCTTACTATCGGCGATTTCGACTCAAATATTTATCCTATCCCTACCCCATTAAAGGATAAGATCATTGATGCCTATAATCATAACCAAACCAACTACCCTGCTGCCGATGGTATGCTTGACCTGCGCCAGAGTGTAAGCGGTTTTTTGAAAAGAAGTTTAGGTCTTGATTATGCCCCAAACCAGATCCTGATCTCAGGCGGTTCGCGCCCGTTGATCTATTCTATATTTTTAGCGGTAGTTAACCCCGGCGAAAAGGTTGTATTCCCGGCTCCGTCATGGAACAACAATCACTACAGTGATCTGTTGAACGCTGATGCGGTGATCATCCCGACCGCTCCTGAAAATAATTTCATGCCTACGGCAGATGATATCCGTCCGCATTTAAAAGGAGCTGCATTACTGGCCCTGTGTTCGCCTTTGAACCCAACCGGTACAATGTTCAGCAAAAAAGACCTGGAAGAGATCTGTGACCTTGTAATTGCCGAAAACAAGAGCCGCGCTGCCGGTGAAAAACCATTGTATTTACTGTACGATCAAATCTATTCTCAATTAACCTTTGGCGAGCATAAACATTACGATCCGGTAACCCTTCGCCCTGAATTAAAAGATTACACCATTTTTGTTGACGGAGGTTCAAAATGCTTTGCGGCTACCGGCGTACGTGTAGGTTGGGGTTTTGGTCCGGAGTTGGTTATCGAAAACATGAAGGCTGTTGTAGGCCACATGGGGGCATGGTCGCCAAAGCCAGAGCAAATGGCCATGGCTAAATTTTTAACCAATGAGGCTGATGTAAACAGCTATCTTGAGGATTTGAAAGGAAAGATCCAGGCCAGCCTTACCGCGCTACACGAAGGTTTCCAGGAGATGAAAACCAGCGGATTGAACGTTGATTCAATTGAACCGATGGGCGCAATTTACCTGACCCTGAAAATTGACTACAGCGGCAAAACCACGCCTGACGGAAAAGTGCTGAAAGATTCGGCAGACATTAACTTTTACCTGATCAAAGAAGCGGGAGCGGCATTTGTGCCATTCTCGGCCTTTGGTACAGGCGATGACGTAAACTGGTTCCGCGCATCGGTTGGTGCTACGCCACTTAACGAAATTGAGGCTTTGATACCAAGGGTAAAAGCTGCTTTGGAAAAATTGAAGTAAGTTATGGGGGCGGGGACATTGTTTCGCCATTGTCAACCAACCAGCATGGTTCTATACACCATAGGTGCTACCTGTTTGTAGCGCAAATAAAAAATAGCTTTTTGCGCCGGTAGGCGTTACCCTTCCGGTTTTATCAGGAAAACTTAGGGTAGCCTCTACGAGGCAAAAAGATTATATGATTTTATTTCTACAAATAGGTATCCCCTCCGGGGAATCAGAGAATATAATAATGCGGTATATGTAATATCGCAGTTTAACAAAAAAAGCCGCGATGAGCGGCTTTTTTTATATATCAAATTTATTAGAAATCTATTCCTCAACCATCTCGCTGTTGGGACTGGCTATTTCGGGCTTTTCGTGTTTAAAATAGCGTTTCTGGTACAGTAATATCATAATTACGCCTACACAGATGGATGCATCGGCCAGGTTAAATATCGGCCTGAAAAACTCAAACGATTCACCCGCCCAAAACGGGAACCACGAAGGATATGTGCCCTGCAACAGCGGAAAGTAAAACATATCAACAACCTTACCGTGAAATAAGGAGGCATATTTATACATCAGGCCATAAAAGGTCGAATCGATAATATTACCCATAGCGCCGGCTAAAATAAGCGCCACGTTCATGATAAGGCCGCGATGGTATTTGTGTTTAATTAAATAAACAAGGGTGTAAATTATACCACAAACCGCAACAATACGAAACAGCGTTAAAGCCAGTTTACCCGCATCGCCGCCCCACTCTAAGCCAAAGGCCATGCCATTGTTTTCGGTATAACGCAACATGCCCCGGCTTCCCAGCAGGTGAATTTCTTCGCCCATGTGCATATGCGCCCGAACCCAGGTTTTGATGATCTGGTCGGCAAGGATAATAAAGGCAGCAGTTAAAAAAGGTTTGGTATAAGCAGCCTTCATTTATTGCTTTAATTTAGCTTCCATTGAAAGGGTAGTGTGCGGAACGGCACGTAAACGCTCTTTCGGGATCAGCTTGCCTGTTTCGCGGCAAACACCGTAAGTTTTATTTTCAATACGTACAAGAGCGGCTTCAAGCTGCTCAATAAATTTTTTCTGACGCGCGGCCAATTGGTTTATCTGCTCTTTTTCAAGCGTGGCCGAACCATCTTCTAATGTTTTGTAAGTACCGGCAGTATCATCGGTGCCGTTGGCATTAGGCGAACTCAATGACGTTGCCAATGAGTTTAATTCCTCGCGGGCAATGCGCATTTTATCCAGGATAATCCCTTTAAATTCTTGCAGGTCAGCTTCAGAATATCTGGTTTTTTCTTGTTCTTGTTTCATTATACTTTACTAATAGCAATCAATATTTCTTGTTCGTCAATTGTAACAGGTTCACCCACGGTGATATCATCCACAAACACAATGCTGTCAGCCAAAATTTCGGCGCAAATATAGGTTAAATTGTTCTCCACGGCCGCTCTGATCACCGGGTTGCTGCTTACCTGCACGTTTATCCTATCAGTTACTTCAAATCCTTTGGTCTTACGCATATTTTGCACACGGTTGATAAACTCGCGCGAAATGCCTTCCTGTTTTAATTCGTTGGTTATGGTAACATCTAAAGCCACGGTTAGTTTTCCCAAATTTGCAACCTGCCATCCGGGAACGTCTTCGGCTATGATTTCTACGTCGGTAGCTAATACTTCGTATTTGCCATCAAGTACCTGGATATTGCCGTTAGTTTCTAACTCGGCGATATCATCCTGTGTGAAATTTGTGATGGCTTCGGCTACAACTTTCATATCCTTACCTACTTTTTGGCCTAAGGCCTTAAAGTTTGGCTTTATTTTCTTTTTGATGAAACCTGCGGTATCGGTAATATACTCAATATCCTTAATGTTAGTTTCAGACAAAATAAGGTCCTTAACCTGCTCAACGTGTAATTTAAAGCTTTTATCCAGTATTGGCAATAAAATTTTGCTCAAAGGCTGGCGTACGTTGATATTCACCTTTTTACGTAACGAAAGCGTTAGCGATGAAACATCCTGTGCAAGCTGCATGCGCTCTTCAAGCTCGGCGTCAACCAGTGCGCTGTTATATTCAGGGAAGTAAGCCAGGTGTACTGACTCAAACTCTTCCTTACCGGTAACAGCGTTCAGATCGCAATATAATCTGTCGGCGAAGAACGGCGCAATTGGCGACATCAGCTTGCTGATAGCTATCAAGCAGGTATATAAAGTTTGATAAGCAGAAAGCTTATCTTCAGAATCATCTGATTTCCAGAAACGGCGACGGCTTAAACGGATAAACCAGTTGCTGAAATGCACATCCACAAATTCCTGGATAGCACGGGCTGCCTTAGTAGGTTCGAAATCGGCATAGTAACCGTCAACCTCTTTGCTCAGTGTGTTTAGCAGGGATATGATCCAACGGTCAATCTCCGGACGTTTGCTGTGCTCTATTTCAGATTCACTGTAAGTGAACTTGTCAATATTGGCATATAATGTAAAGAACGAGTAAGTGTTGTACAGCGTGCCAAAAAACTTACGCCTAACTTCATCTATACCTTCTTCATTAAATTTAAGGTTATCCCATGGCGATGCATTGCTGATCATGTACCAGCGGGCTGCATCGGCACCATATTTTTCGATGGTAGCGAAAGGGTCAACGGCATTGCCTAAACGTTTAGACATTTTGTTGCCGTTTTTATCCAGTACCAGGCCGTTTGAAACCACGTTTTTAAACGCGATACCTTTATTGCCCACCTGCTCGTTGATAGCTTTTACCTCATCGCTTGCTTCGCTCAGCATTACGGCTATAGCGTGCAGGGTAAAGAACCAACCGCGGGTTTGGTCAACACCTTCGGCAATGAAATCGGCAGGGTAAGCGTTTTTAAATTCTTCCCGGCCTTCAAACGGGAAGTGCCATTGCGCATAAGGCATAGCGCCCGAATCAAACCAAACGTCGATTAGATCGGGCTCACGGAACATTTTGTTGCCGGTTGACGATACCAAAACAACATCGTCAACATAAGGGCGGTGCATATCTTCCAGTACGAAACCTTCAGGCATGAAACCCGCTTTGATCGATTTCGCTATCTCCGCGTTCAATTCAGCAATTGAACCTATACAAATCTCTTCGGCTCCGTTTTCCTCGCGCCAGATAGGCAGCGGGGTACCCCAGTAGCGTGAACGCGAAAGGTTCCAGTCAACCAGGTTTTCCAACCAGTTACCAAAGCGACCGGTTCCGGTTGATTCCGGTTTCCAGTTGATGGTTTTGTTCAGCTCCACCATTTTATCCTTAACCGCTGTGGTGCGGATAAACCAGCTGTCAAGCGGATAGTATAATATCGGCTCGTCGCTGCGCCATGAGTGCGGGTAGCTGTGTTCGTATTTCTTAACGTCGAACGCGCGGTTCTCGGTTTTTAATTTGATAGAGATGAGTACGTCGGTTGGTTTGAAACCTTCCTCAGCACGTTCAGCATCAGTGTAATATTCTTCTTTAACGTAACGGCCAGCGTAATCGGTAACCTCGTCAACAAAACGGCCTTGTTTGTTCACTAACGGAACATCCTTGCCGGTTTCGTCTTTCACCATTACCGATGGTACGTTGTTTTCCTTACAGGCCCTGAAGTCATCCGCACCAAAAACAGACGCGGTGTGTACTATACCGGTACCATCTTCGGTAGTAACGAAATCGGCAGGGATAACGCGGAAAGCGTTTTTCTCAAGCTCCTCATTGGTTACATAAGGCATTAGTTGTTCGTAGTGGATACCCACTAACTGACTGCCTTTTACTTCGGCTTCAATTTTCCAAGGGATGATCTTGTCGCCGCCTTTGTAATCGGCAAACGAGGCGGTTTCTCCCTCAGCTTTAAAATATTTTTTAACAAGGTCTTTAGCCAATACTACACAAACCGGCAGGTAAGTGTACGGATTGAAAGTGCTGATCTTAGCGTAGGTGATATCTTCGCCAACGGCAAGGGCACAGTTTGAAGGCAGTGTCCATGGGGTAGTTGTCCAGGCCAGGATAAATACCTCTGTATCTACGCCATTAAACAAAAACTCCGAATCGCCATCGCGTTTAACTTTAAACTGCGCGGTTATGGTGGTATCCTTCACCATTTTATAGGTGCCCGGCTGGTTAAGCTCATGCGAGCTCAAACCGGTACCTGATTTTGGCGAGTATGGCTGTACGGTATAACCCTTGTACAGCATATCTTTTTTATGAAGTTCCTTCAGGATCCACCAAAGGCTTTCAATGTATTCGTTTTTGTAAGTGATGTATGGATCGTTCAGGTCAACCCAGTAACCCATTTTCTCGGTCAGGTCGTTCCAAACGTCGGTATAGCGCATTACCTCCTTGCGGCAGGCATCGTTATAATCTTTTACACTTATTTTTTTGCCGATATCATCTTTAGTGATGCCCAAAGCTTTTTCAACGGCAAGCTCAATAGGCAAACCGTGGGTATCCCAGCCACCTTTACGTTTTACCTGGTAGCCTTTAAGGGTTTTGTAACGGCAAAAAATATCTTTAATAGAGCGCGCCATTACGTGGTGAATACCGGGCATACCGTTAGCGCTCGGCGGCCCTTCATAAAAAGTATAAGGGTTACCCGCCGGACGGCTGGTAATGCTTTTCTCGAAAATATTTTTCTGTTTCCAGAAGTCCAGTATCTCTTTGCCGGTTTGCGATAAATTTAACTGCTTATATTCCTTGTACATCTATTATTTCACCTCGTTTTTAAGAGGTTGCAAAAATACAGAAATTAAAAATGATTTTTTTAATTTACGCCGATGAAAAATAAAGCAAAACGCTCTGTTTATCTTTTATTAATAGGTATTATCCTGTTTTCGGCAGGGATGGCCATTCCCAGTGGCCCGGCCAAGAATTGGGACGATTACGCGCGCGGTGCCGGTGCCGGATTATTCATTGCCGGTTTCATAGGCCTGGTGACCTGGCTTATTGATGTGGTGAAGGAAAATAAGTAAGTCTTAAGTCCTGAGTTCTAAGTCTCAAGTCGTTAGTTTTAAGTTCAAAGTCGGATATGTTATTAAATTTCCTAACTCAGATTTGTGGCTGTGTTTTGGGTTGTTAAGTTTCTGGTATACAGTATGTAATGTTGATAAACAAAACTTAAGACTAAAAACTTCAGCCTTAATACTTTTTTATGCTTGTTTGAACACTAAAACTTTAGTTGATGCGTTATTGATAAGATTAAAAAATAAAAGCCTCCTTGCACTCGCTGCTTGGAGGCTTTAAACCTAAACCTTATCACAAATCAAGGTGGTAACCTTGTATTGAAATAGCTGCAAATCTAATACATGGATTGTTAAAATCAAAAAAAAACCGACGAATAGGATAAATGTATCGATGGATTGGCAAAAATTATCATTTTTCGTTCAAATATTTCTAAAAAAGCAATACTTTGGGTTACTTTCTAATCTTCCATATTAGGAGAAAAGGTTAAGAGGGGTGTAAATACCTCTTAAAACTTACGGAAGTATACGGGCTTTTGCAGGTTATTTTAATCCGGCGACCTGAGATCTTATCTGATAAAATAAAGGACGGTTCTCCATGTTCTCATTCATACATGCGTCTCTGAGCTCTTCAAGTTTTAATACTAACAGCGAATCTGCTTCATTACACAAACTGATAAGGTCATCAAGTAAACAGCCATATGCCCGTACTTCCAGTAATTCAAGCTTTTTTGCGGTTTCTGTATCCGAATGATCGTAAAAGCAGGCCGCACCAAAATCGCTGAATAGGGTGTTGGCATCATCGTCAACCAAAATATTGTGGGCGTAAAGGTCGCTGTGCATAATGCCTTTGCTGTGCAGGTGCTCCGCTACAGAGGCAATGGTTTCTGCAATTTTTAAAATGTGTACAGGCGAAAGGCCCATGCCGGTTTTAAAAACATCCCGCGTGCAGCTTACCAGGCTGGGTGGCATGCCGAGGTTGTAGAAAGTTTGCGGTATGAGTTTCATCACCAGGCCTTTTTTTCCTTCGGGGTGATTGCTGATCTGGCCAATCAATTCTACCAGTCCTTCATGATTACCCGCGGTGATACAGGCGTTCATTTCGTCCTCTGGCAGGCCATCGCTGGTAACTGCTCCTTTAAATATTTTAACCGCAACCTCGCTAATTTCATGATTGTGGTTCCAGGTAGCTTTAGAGATAATTCCCGAAGCCCCTTCACCAAGCAACTGGTTAATTTCCAGTTCACGGCTGTCAATCAACTCAAGCGGCTGAACTATTGGTTTGTAGCTAAACGGATTACCCGAAAAAGCCAGCCATGATAGTTTAGGCATAGACAAGAGCCACTCAGGAAACTCATTTAACTGATTAGCAGAGATCCGGAGCAGTTCCAGGTTACGGCAATTGGCCAATGAAGCCGGTAATGCCGTTAATTTGTTGCCGGCAAGCATCAGTTTCTGCATCCTGCTGCAATTACCTATTTCGGCAGGTAGTTTGGTAATGCTGTTGTTGGTAAGAATAAACCAGCGAAGATTTGGGTTAACCGAGGTCGGCGGTACAGTTTCTATCCGGTTTGATTTAAAACCCACAATATCCAGCAGCGGGCAATCAGCCAATACTTCGGGCAAAACCGTAAATTGGTTTTCTGAACAGAAAAAAATCTTCAGTTTTTTGAGCCTGCCAAAATCTGCAGGTAACGAGCTCAGGTTATTGAAGGAGAGATCAAGATACTCCAACGTATCTGCCAATTCAAAAATCTCGACCGGAAAGCTTGAAAGTTGTTCAGATAGCTTAAGTGATACGGCTCCTTTTAGTTCTCCGCTTTGTAACTGCTTTAATGTTTGCATAGACTGAGGCAAAAGAACAAAAAATGCCTAATATTTAGGTTAATTCCAGCGAAAACTACAGGAGCCTTATGGCTAAGCATTTTGATATACGTAACAAATAAGATGGATTTCCGAAGTACGTCAATAGTAAATACTTTTCCCTTTAATTGGCCGTTTGTTGCGAAAACCCTAATACGTTTATGCATAAGAAAGTGCAGCTGGCACATATCCGTTATAATACAAACAGCAACGGCCAAACCGAATGCTGGCGCCTTGTGCTCGACGGCGAAGAGATCCTGGTGGAATCTGTTCAGATACAGGCACCGGTGTTTACATCAAGAGACTGGATTGAACCCATCGGTCAGTTTAAGCATCATATCTCTGTAAAAGATTGTGAGGTTGTCGTAAGCGACGCGGGTGATGCTATCATTACAGATCATAAAGTTTGATTTGGATTTGATAATCGATTCAGCTGTTTCTTAAGAAGCCATTTAAAATACAAATTATTCATAGCCGTGGGTTTTAACCAACGGAAAAAAGCTGAAGAGTCCTGGCTTTAGCCTAATTATGCAAGCGGATTTGGGCTGAAGCCCTCTTCTTGCTACTCATTATTTCGTTGGTTAAAACCAACGGCAATGAAGTTTTATCTATCGGTAAGCGAGATCTACCAAAAAACGAACAGGATCTTAAGAGATATTATATTTCTTAATCTACATCATTTTATTGTTTTGTCGTTTTACCCAATTTTGATTTATCAGCAAAGGATCAAAATATAAAACTTCACTCAATTTAAATATCTACTTTATGAATTACGCTACATCAACATCTCAACAATCAACCATAAATACATGTGCAGGATTACGCCAGTTGCTTCGGTATTTGGTTGCAGTGGCTTTGGTTTTATCAGGTGCGGCTACAGGTTTTGCACAAACCCAGAAACTGGCTGCGCCGGGCACATCTGAAGTATTGGGACAAATAGATAGTATAACAATAGCTGCTGCTGTTCAGGCGCCATCCAACCAACAAACTCCGCTGCAGGTAATTTGTGTTTTTCAATATACCGAAGGGGATATTTTTAATTCGCCACCCGCCTTGCCCCGCAACCTGAATGGCCTGGTGCATGTGGATGATGCCTTGAAAGGAATGCTTACCGAATTGCGAAAAAGTGGCAGGTTTGAAGGTCGTGCATTGGAAACCATACTAATCACACCACCCACAGGTAGCATGCCTGCCGAAAAATTACTGATCATAGGTCTTGGCGACAGAAAAACCTTCAATCCGGAACTGATGACAAGCGTTGGCCGTGTAGAGATGCGCGAAGCCTTGCGCTTAGGGGTAAACAGCTACTCGCATGCCAGTGATTTAAAAGATGCCGGAATTGACTCACCTACAGGCACGGTGGCAGTTAACGTAATTAAAGGCGCTATAAATGCTTATGAAACCGAGCGCTTTTTAAAAGGGCACTCGCTTACAGCTTTTCAACCCATGGCTAAAATAACGCTGCTTGCAGGCCCTGCTTTTTTTCAAATCACAGCCGATGCTGTTAAGGCTTTTCTTGCTACTTCAAAAGGTAATTAACCAATCTGAACGATCAGTGTGTTATTTAACTTTTACTTTACGTAGGTTGTTTAATTTTGGCGGATGCAACAATTTGATACTCCTCCTGCTGATCATGAACTGTTGGAAATGCTTAGGGACGATAACATCACCGCTTTTGATGTATTGTTCAATCGCTATTGGAAGTCACTTTTTATAGCTGCGCAGACAAGGTTAGGAGATGACGAGGCCGCGAAAGATATTGTGCAAAACCTGTTGATTGATGTTTGGCAAAAGCGGGGCGAACTGCAGGTTAACACATCTCTTGAGCAGTTTTTATTTGGTGCGGTAAAACGTAAAGTATTAAATCATTTCCGATCTGAAGCCATCAGGCAAAACGCCATGGAAAATGCTTTAAGCCGCATTAATGACATTATTTATAAAGAAGAAAACCTGGTATCTTACTTCAACCTGGAAAAAATAGTAAGTGAAGAAGTGGAAGATATGCCGGTTAATATGAAGCGCGCTTTCCTGTTACGTAGCGACAGTTATTCTGTAAAAGAAATCGCGGAGAACCTCAATCTCGCTGAGCAAACCGTATCAAACAATATTACCGAAGCCCTGAAACGTTTGAAACGTCGCCTTAAAATTGAATACCCCGATCGTTATATTAACTGCTTTGTTTGTCTCGTAATCCTGTTTACACAAAGTTAACAGAAAGTTGATGTAAAATAGAAGTAGTAAAAGCGGCTTTGTGCAACATGTCAGTAAAAAACGCACAAAACTGAATGGACTCGTCGGAGCTTAAAAAATTAATTGACCGCTACCTTAAAAATAAAGCTACCGAGCAGGAGCAAAAATTGGTTGATGAATGGTATCAATCGTACGATGATATCGATGAATCATTACCTGCCGCTAAAGAGCAACAGTTTAAAAGCGAGATCTACAACTACACGAGAGCGCGGGTAAACAGCAATCCTCCTCCCAAAATACGAAGACTGAATATTATCAGGTACGCGGCTGCCGCTGCAATTATTGTGCTGGCTACTGCAGGGCTGCTCGTGCGCCGGGAGATTGCGCAGCAGCAGCAGGAGCACCAAAAGCCAAGCTATGCCATTTTTAAAACCGGTATCGGGCAGGTAAAAAAGCTGGAGCTGCCTGATGGTTCAACAGTTTGGCTCAATGCCATGTCGAGTATCCGGATTGTTGATGGTTTTGAGAAAAAAGCAACCCGTAATATTTACCTGGATGAAGGTGAAGCTTATTTTGAAGTAAAGCACGACCCTGCGCATCCCTTTCTTGTAGTTACCAATAGCATAACCACTAAGGTGCTGGGTACATCATTCAATGTTAAAGCATACAAATTGTTAAACTACGTAGCCGTAACCCTGCGCACCGGCCATGTGGAGGTGAGCGATAAGCAAGGCAAAATGGCTGTGCTGGGGCCTAACCAAAGGGCTACCTATTCATTACAGGAGCATAGTTACGATATGAGCGCCTATAACGGCGAAAAAAGCAGGCGTTGGGTAGAAGGTAAAAGCGCCCTCAGCAATGCTTCTTTCCGGGAACTGGCCTTAACCGTCAATAACATCTACGGGGTAAAACTCACCAGTAAAAACAAGCTTACAGATACCTATAAATACAATATCATCATCAGCCATTCGCGCACGATTGATGAAACCATGAAGCTAATATGTTCCATCCACAAAAACAGCTGCAGGAGGCAAAACAATGATGTAACCATGTATTAAAAAAAGAAGCCGGTCTGTAGCAGAACCGGCCATTGATTGCAAAGCTAATAGATTGAGCCCTATTTGCTTATGCCCTTAGTTTCTCCGTTAAAAATCCACTAAGAACTCAAAAGTATGAAAAAAAACTTACGTTGCTTAACTAAAGCCATGCGTATCACTTTTCTGATTTACACCATTATTATCGCGGGCGCAGGTGTATTGATAGCCGCCCCAAGCACAGGACAGGTTTTTGAGAAACGCGTTAGCGTTTCCCTCGCAAAAGAAACCTTATTAAGTTCTGTTAAAAAAATTGAAATTGCCGGTAACGTTGAATTTGCATACGATCCCAAATTACTTGGTTTGGCCGATATGCAGGTTAAAAACCAGTCTTTTAATAACGAGCGTTTAGCTGATATATTAAAAAGTCTTTTTGAAAATACCGATATCGCTTTTAAAGAAGAAATATCAGGTACCGTTACCCTGTTTAAAAAAGAACCACCAAAGCCTGCCTTAGGTAAAATCACCGGGAAAATTGTTGATGAAAAAGGTGTTCCATTAACCGGGGCCACCGTCATGCTACAGGAAGCCAGCAGAGGTGTACAGGCCGACATTAACGGCGAATTTAGCATAAGTGCCGATGACGGAAACTATACCCTGGTGGTTAGTTTCATCTCGTTCGAAACGAAAAGAATTCCGGGGGTTAAAATAAAATCGGGCGAGGTTACACAGCTTAAGCCTATAACATTGGTAGCACAATCGGGTACTTTGAATGAGGTATTGGTTGTTGGCTACGGCACACAGCGGAAACAGAACCTTACCGGCGCTGTTGACCAGGTTACATCAAAGGTACTTGAAAACCGCTCGCTGCCCAATTTAACCCAGGGCTTGCAGGGCGTTATTCCCAACCTTAACCTGGTGCCGCTTGATGGTAAACCTATCCAATCGCCAACGTACAATGTAAGGGGTACTACCTCTATCGGCCAGGGTGGAAACGCGCTGGTTTTGGTTGATGGTGTTGAGGGCGATCCGAGCAGGATCAACCCTAGTGATGTGGCTTCGATATCGGTATTGAAAGATGCGGCTTCGGCCTCTATATATGGTGCAAGGGCTGCTTTTGGTGTTATCCTCATCACTACTAAAAATCCATCTACAGACAAAACATCTGTTTCTTATTCATTTAACCACTCCATTAAAAGCCCTACTACCGTGCCTAAGTTTGTTACGGATGGCTACACCTTTGCTAAAATGTTTAATGATGCCTGGAGTGCATGGAATGATTATTCACAAACACCACAAAATATCAATAAAACGGTTAAGTTTTCTCCGGCTTACCTGGAAGAACTCAGAAAACATTCTCTTGATCCGTCGTTGCCTTCAACTATAGTCAATAGTGCAGGTGAATACGAATATTATGGCAATACTGATTGGTATAAGTTATTATATAAAGATCATAACGAAGCCCGTGAACATAACATCGCTATCTCAGGTAACAGTGACAAAGCCGACTTCCTGATCACCGGCCGTTATTATTCACAGGATGGTTTGTTCCGTTATAATTCTGATGATTACAGGATGTATAACCTGAGGGCTAAAGGATCATTACAGGTATATCCATGGTTAACCCTTTATAACAATGCCGACTACTCCAATATGAAATACCATAACCCCTTAAACGTAGGTGAAGGTGGTAGTATCTGGAGAAATATACAGGACGAGGGCCATACCATGGTGCCTTTATTTAATCCTGACGGTACGCTTACTTATTCTGCCGCTTACTCGGTAGGTGATTATTTTTACGGCAAAAACGGTATCGACTTTGATAACAGGGTATTTAGAAATACCACGGGTTTCACGGCACGTTTCTTTGATAATACATTCCGGGTTAAAGGTGATTTCACGTTTCAGAATACCGACAACGGCCAAACCCGTAAACGCGTACCTGTTGCTTATAGCCGTAAACCGGGTGTAATTGAATATGTAGGTACAGCTTATAATGATCTTGAAAATTATAGCCAGAGCACCCAATATATCGCTACCAATACCTACGGCGAATTTGAGCCTAAATTGAAAGGCGGCCATTATTTCAAAGCATTGGCTGGTTTTAACTTTGAGCAATCAACCAAAAAATCGCTGGACGTAACCCGTAACGGTTTAATTTTTGACGATGCAACAGATATCAACCTGGCATTAGGTCAGTCAATTAGCACTGCAGGTGGCTGGGATCAATGGGATATCGTAGGCGGTTTCTATCGTTTAAATTATTCGTTTAAAGACAGGTACCTGGTTGAGGTAGATGGTCGTTATGACGGTTCGTCAAAATTCCCTGCCGATCAGCGTTATGCTTTCTTTCCTTCAGTTTCCGGAGGTTGGAAAATCTCCAATGAACCATTCTGGAAGGTATCGAAAGATTTGATCACCAACTTAAAAGTAAGGGCTTCTTACGGTTCGTTGGGTAATGGTAGTATTGGTTCATACGCGTTCCAGGAAAAATTCAGCATTTCTAAATCGGGCAGGATCCTGAATGGTGTATTGCCACAAAAAACAAGTCAGCCGGGTGTATTGCCTGATGGCTTAACCTGGGAAACCTCAAACATCCAAAACCTTGGTTTGGATCTGGGCATGCTGCAAAATCGTTTGAATATTTCTGCCGATGGCTATATCCGCAGAACTACAAATATGTTTACCGTAGGTATGACCTTGCCTGCTGTTTTTGGTACCGATGTGCCTAAAGGTAACTACGCCGACCTGAAAACAAAGGGCTGGGAAGTAACCGTAACATGGCGCGACAAGTTTAATGCCGGGGCAAAACCGTTTAACTATGGCGTAAGGTTAACCATGGCCGACTATACCGCTAAAATCACCAAATACAATAACCCCGATAAGCGTTTGAACGATTACTACGCCGGCCAAACCGTAGGCGAGATCTGGGGATTTGAAACAGCGGGCTATTTTACATCCGCACAGGATATTGCCAATTCGCCAAAACAAACCCTTATTAAAGCGTCAACCACAGGGCAGCTTTTACCGGGCGATATCAAGTTTAAAGATTTGAACGGCGATGGCGTAATTGACTACGGCGATCAAACTGTAAATAAACCTGGCGATAAACGCATTATTGGTAATAGTACACCAAGGTATACTTACGGCATTGGTGTTGATGCCGACTGGAATAATTTCTTTTTCTCTGCATTTTTCCAGGGCGTTGCCAAACGCGATTGGTATCCGGGCTCGGAAGCAAGTGTTTTCTGGGGACAATACAACAGACCATATAATAAAGTGCCGCAATCGCAATTGGGTAAAATCTGGTCAGAAGATAACCCTAATGCATACTTCCCAAGGTACCGTGGCTATTCGGCACAAAATGGCTCGGGTGAGTTAACCCAGGCGCAAACCAAATACCTGCAAAACGCGGCTTACCTGCGCATGAAAAACGTACAGATAGGATACAACCTGCCATTGCGTTTGATCCAGAAGATCAAGCTGAACAACTTCCGTGTATTCCTCTCGGGCGAGAACCTGTTAACCTGGTCGCCGCTTTATAAGATCACCAAAGATATCGACCCTGAAAGCATCAACGGATCGGACAGGGTACTTACCGATGGTAATAGTGGTAACGGAAATAACTACCCGATACTTAAGAGCGTAACCCTGGGTTTCACCGCAACATTTTAATCAATAGCAGACGACAATTTTAAAGACATTCCATATGTTTCACATAAAAGCAACACACATTAAGTTAGCCATAGCAATGCTTTTTGCAAGCTTGATTATAGTTAGCTGTAAAAAGTTAGACCAGGTACCAAAGGACACCGCCACCAACAGCGCTGTTTTTGGAAGTATAAACGGTTTGCAGCTATACGCCAACTCGTTTTACGATATCCTGCCAACAGCGGGCGACGCTGTACGCGGCGACGCGATGGCTGATTATGCCGCCAGGACATCGGTTCCTGATTTTTTAAGGCCGGGCGCGTTTGGTCCGCGACAAAGCAGCGGCTGGAGCTGGAGCGGCTTGCGTAACATTAATTACTTTATCGAAAACTGTACAAACCCGTCTATCTCGCTTGATCAGCGCCAGCATTTTATAGGTCTTGCACGCTTTTTCAGGGCCTGGTTTTATTTTGATAAACTGAAACGTTTTGGCGATGTGCCATGGATTGGCAAAACCATGAAGGTTGATGATCCTGCATTATATAACGGCAGGGACAAAAGGACGCTTGTTGTCGATTCGATACTTGCCGATCTTGACTATGCAGGCCTGCATATCAACACTACCGATAATACACGGAGCCTTATTACCAAATACACTGCTTACGCGTTTAAATCAAGAGTTTGCTTGTTTGAAGGTACTTTCAGAAAATACCACGATGAGTATGGTTTACAGGCATCGGTTGATGGATTGTTAAACCAGGGTGTTACCGCCGCGCAAAAAGTGATGAACGAAGGCGGTTTTAGCCTTAACACTGCAGGCGGTACCGATAAAGCATACAGGCAATTGTTCACCAGCCAGGCGCCGGTAGCATCGGAGGTGATCCTTGCTGCGATTTCTGATCCTGCACTGGGTATCTTCAACGATTCAAACTGGTATTGGACCAGCGCCACCTACGGCGACAGGTTAAGCTTTATCCGCACGTTTGTAAATACCTATCTTAATATTGATGGTACGCCGTTTACCGATAAGCCCGGCTATAAAACAATGCCATTTGCACAAGAGGTAAAAGGTCGTGACATGCGTTTACAGCAAACCATCCGTATGGGTAACTACACCCGTTTAAATGGCGCAACGCAACAGGCCGCCCCTCCGGTGTTTTCGTATACCTATACCGGTTACCAGCCTATTAAATTAACTCAGGATGATGCCTCGATGGATGGCGGATCGCGCAATACCAACTCAATACCACTTATGCGTTATGCCGAGGTATTGTTAAATTATGCTGAAGCAAAAGCCGAGCTGGGTACATTTACCGATGCCGACTGGAACCTTACCATTGGCGCCTTACGCCGCAGGGCTGGTATAACCGGCAATACGGCTACCAAGCCGGTTGTTGCCGATAAATACCTGCAAACAAATTACTTCCCGGCAATCTCCGATCCTGCTTTATTAGAGATAAGGCGTGAACGTGGTATTGAGCTTGCTTTTGAAGGTTTCAGGTTCAATGATATTGTAAGGTGGAAACGCGGTGAGCTGATGGATCAAACCTGGAACGGTTTTTACGTACCCGCACTGGATGTACCGCTTGATTTAAATGAGGATGGTAAGCCCGACGTATGCTTTTATACTACGCTTCCGGCGAACCAGGTTTCGGGTGTAACCTATGTTAGCGTTGCCGCTACGTTAACCGGAGGTACTGCAAATCCGCAAAGGCTTAACAGCGATAATGAGCTCACCTGGTTAACAACCGTTCAGCGTAAATGGGACAACAAGTTTTACCTGTACCCTATCCCCGAAACCGACAGGCTTCAGAATCCTAAATTAGGTCAGAACCCGGGTTGGGAACAATAATCAAACACATAGATAGTCATGAAAATAAAACAATATTTATTTGCTGTATTATTTGCGTTGGTATGTATGCAAGGCCATGCACAGCATTTAATTACGGGCACTTTCAACCTACGTTTTGATAACCCCAGGGATACCGGCAATTTATGGGTGAACCGTGCGCCGGTTGCTGCCGCGCTGATCCGTTTTCACCAGTTTGATATTTTTGGAACCCAGGAAGGGCTAAAAAATCAGTTGGATGATTTAAACAATGCCCTCCCCGAATATGAGCGTTATGGCTTAGGTAGGGATGACGGTAAGGATGCAGGCGAGCATTCGGCCATCTTCTTTAAAAAGAGCCGCTTTGTTTTACTGAAAAAAGGTGATTTCTGGTTGTCTGAAACGCCTGGTAAACCGGGTTTAGGCTGGGACGCGACCTGTTGTAACCGTATATGCTCATGGGTATACCTGCAGGATAAAGAAAGCAGGAAGAAATTCTATTTCTTTAACGCACACTTTGATCACCAGGGAAAAATAGCCCGCGAAGAAAGCGGCAAGCTTATCCTGAAAAAGATTAAAGAAATTGCAGGCAACGAAAAAGCCATTTTTACCGGCGATCTGAATGGCGATCATAACAGCACCTGGTACCAACGTTTGGCAACTTCAAACTATTTGGTTGATACCTATAGCCAGGCAGCCCAGCCTTATGAATTTAACGCATCTTTTAACTCATTTGGAAGGGCTTTAAAATCGAACGGTGTAATCGACCATATTTTTACAACCGGTAAAGTGGATGTTAAAAGATGGGGCATTTTAAGCGATAGCTATCACGGTAAATTTCCATCAGATCATTTTCCGGTATTAGCGGAAGTGAATTTGTAAGATAATATTTTCTTATTGTTGGAGGGGCTGCCGGAGGGCAGCCCCTTTTTTTGTGGGGAAAAGTTTATAATTCTATCGATATTTACCTATGCTGTAACAATCACCCATAAAATTATAGTTTCATGGCAACCCTCCTTATCCTGGGCGGTACCGGTCGTACCGGTGCGCATTTGTTGCGTTTGGCGCTTGCAGAAGGTATCGAACAACGGTTATATGTTTTGGGATACTCGCAAAACAACAACGCCGTGTTTGGGGATAGTGATTTTTTTTGATCTGCCTATCTGCCCAAGGTTTTTATGCAGCCATAAGTCCCGCAGTTTGCTTTTGGAATTGATGTTAACCTTTTCTGCCGACAAATCGAAAGCGGTTTCATGATCACCGCGGTTCATGATCGCAATGGCGTACGAGTTATCGCCATTTACTCCCAGCGGCTTTACCCAAACATCAATATTGTTTTCCTGAGATATCCTCTTCGCCTGCTTAAAGCCAGGATCTTGATTTAATGCGATTATTTCTTTGTTTGTAAGTATGTCGATGGTTTGTTTAGACATGGTGCGAAGGTCGTTTCCGGCCAGCAATGGCGAATTAAGCATACACCACATAGAAAAATGAGTTTTATCCTCGTCATAGCTCATACCCCGGCCTACCTGCAGCATGTCCATATCATTGTAATGGCCGGATGAAGCATATTTATCTAATCTTGCGTCAATATCTATGATCGCGAGGATAGACGAAAACTTCGCGCTGATGTCTCCGGATATTCTCCATGAATCCGCTTTGTTGATGGCCCATTCTCCGGGAAACTTCCAGCGGCAAACGTTGAAAACAATATTGCTGTCAATAGCTTTTGTTGCCGAAATAATTTTCATGTATTCTGTTTGCTCATCAAGCTTCAAGACTTCCCCTCCACACCAGTCCACTTTAAGAAAGTTAAAGCCCCACTCTTTAAAAAACAGGTTACAATCTTGTTCAATGTGTCCGTATATTCCCGATCCTACGCCTTTCTCATCCTTATCCCATATCGAACCGCAGGTGTTTTTTCCCGCATCGGTATAAATACCTGCTTTAAGTTTTTTAGAGTGAATGTAATCAACAAGTGCTTTCATTCCTGATGGGAATTTACCGGTGTCTACAAATAATTTCCCATTCGCGTCGCGGCCTCCAAAGTAACCGTCATCAATATTAATAAAGCGATATCCCGCATCATACAAACCGCTTGTTATCATTGCATCAGCTTGTTGCCTTAGCATTTGCTCATCAATATTAACGCGAAAATTGTTCCAGCTGCTCCAACCCATTATTGGCGCTTTTGTTACTTGCGCTGTTGATTTGAGCGTAATAAAAATAGCAAGGAAAGATATCAGGAATGTAATTCTTGAGGCTTGATGTGTGAAATTCATAAGCATAAATATAAGCGGAAAGTGATCGTTGACAAGTGTATTAAGCTTGCCACTATGATTGGGGGGCAAACGTTTGCGTTTTTTTAATCAAAAAAATTTAAGAGAGGCGCCGTATATCATGCATGAAAAGGCATTAAAAGCCTCTTGTTATAAGCAAACGTTTGCGCGGTGTATTTGAATATTGAGCTGCCGAAACTAAAATATGGGTAAGAAATATTAGCCAGTAGTTAGAGCCTGTTTAAAAACGATTCAAGATTTTTTCAGGTAGAGACGCATAATTGCGTTTCCTGTCGGACAAGCAGCTTTGCATGTCATCTTGCTATCGTAAAATGCATGCGGGAGACGCAATTATGCGTCCCTACAATTAAATCAAACTTAAACAGTTTCTTAGGTTAAAACAAAAAAGCCCAACATTTCTGTTAGGCTTTTTTCTGTGGGAACTACTGGGTTCGAACCAGTGACCCTCTGCTTGTAAGGCAGATGCTCTGAACCAGCTGAGCTAAGCTCCCTTTGTTCTTGATGTTACCATTAGCTGGTAAAACCGAGTGGCGAAGATAAATCACTTTGCCAAATAATGCAAGAACTTTTATAAAGTATTTGCATGTGATAGTAGTATAAAAAAGCCCAACATTGCTGTTAGGCTTTCTTTCTGTGGGAGCTACTGGGTTCGAACCAGTGACCCTCTGCTTGTAAGGCAGATGCTCTGAACCAGCTGAGCTAAGCTCCCTTCCTTTTGGGACTGCAAATATAGGAGGTTGTGTTTATTTGTCCAAATAAAATTTTAAATAAAAATAGTGTGCTGATTTACAGATATTAAGATTGTTATTTACTTAACATCGCGATATTGGGCACGCGGCCGCGGGTCTTCAGGGAGGATCTCCATCTTCGGGAAATCGATATAATTGGCATACCACTGTATGGCGCCTACTAAATCAAGCGCGTCTTCGGCTTCAACGTTTACAGTTTCAAAGGCATAAAGCTTATGATCGGCATAGCCATAAAGCTGTATCTCGTTATCATCCGGACTAAATCGTTCCTCATCAAGGCAGTAAACTTTTACCTTAAGCCGTGTATCCCTGGAGTGGATCACATCCCTGCAGGGGTTTTGAGGATCGGTTGCCAGTAAATATACATTGTAGTCCATAGTTGGGTTAACAAAGTTTAGCGGGGTTGGTTTCTGTATTAAGTGTTTAAAGTGTGAAATTGTTTGAAAAATATGTGTATTTCCCAGGGTGGGGAAATCGCGCCCTTGTTTGAGTAAAATTTCTACATTTTAACGAATAGGCAATATTAAAAACCTGTTTTTTAGGTTAATATGCCCCAATTTATCAATTGGCATTTCGTTTGAATAAATATTAATACCCTTCTCAAAGGGTTGTTTTTCATAGGTAGATGTAGGGTCGAAATACTGCGAGAGTGTTTCGACCTTTTTTATTTGCCGCTTTTGAAAATATGATTTTACTGTTGTGTATTAGGTAAGATCTTAATTCTTTTTTTCTGCCGACATAAAACCACAAAAGGGGCTTAAGGCGGATATTACAGATTTAGATTGCTCCTTAAATTGATTGGGGCGAAAGATTTTAACCTTTGGGAAAATAATGCCACTAATCCCGGAACGTATTTACACTTGCTCCTTAAATTGATTGGGGCGAAAGATTTTAACCTTTGGGAAAATAATGCCACTAATCCCGGAACGTATTTACACTTGCTCCTTAAATTGATTGGGGCGAAAGATTTTAACCTTTGGGAAAATAATGCCACTAATCCCGGAACGTATTTACACTTGCTCCTTAAATTGATTGGGGCGAAAGATTTTAACCTTTGGGAAAATAATGCCACTAATCCCGGAACGTATTTACACACTTTTTATAGTTCATCGTGGCAAAATGCCTTTTTGGGGATGTTAGAGGGGTGTTTGTCATTTGGCATTTAGTTTGGATTGATATTAATACCCTTCTCAAAGGGTTGTTTTCATAGGTAGATGTAGGGCCGAAATACTGCGAGAGTGTTTCGGCCTTTTTTATTTGTCAATTTTTAAAAATCGCTTTTGCTGTATTTTAAGCTATTAATCTTTGGTCGCAAGCAAAAAAAAGGGAGTGGGCATCTAAACGCGATATTATAAGTTTGGAACGCCTTCGAATTGACCAATCCTGGAATTTTAACCATTGGGAAAATAATGCCACTGTCCTCGGGATGTATTTACACACTTTATATGCTGCGTAATTTAAGAAGTGCTTTTTGAGGTTAATGAGCACATATTTTTCATTTGGCACCGGGTTTGGATATGTATCAATACCCTTCTCATAGGGTTGTTTTCATAGGTAGATGTAGGGCCGGAATACTGCGAGAGTGTTCCGGCCTTTTTTATTGTGGGCTTGTGTTGCCTGATAATTAAATAAAAATCTGCCAAAATTAACCATTGGGAAATTAATTCCCGGTTAAGGGTGTCATTTCTACACATTGAGGATGATTGGTGTTTTAAAAAGCTGCCAATTAGGCAATTGAAGGCATTTTTTAAGATTGGCACCTCGTTTGAATATAGCTTATTACCCTTCTCAAAGGGTTGTTTTTCATAGGTAGATGTAGGGCCGGAATAACTGCGAGAGTTGTCCGGCCTTTTTTATTTAATGAGAAATTTAAGATTGATTTTATTCCGTTGCTTTTTAATTAAGCAATCGAAGTGGTTTATTGATCAATGCTTTTTTGCCCGTTGGGGTGATATTGATAAATCAACGCCATCCCAGTCCGGGTGCCACGTGTTTTAAAATAGAAGATAGCACGTGCACGTTATAATCAACCCCTAACGTGTTAGGTATTGTCAAAAGCAAGGTATCGGCTTCCTGGATAGCTTCATCCTGGGCTAATTCTTTAATCAGCTGATCTGGTTCGGCAGCGTAGCTTTTCCCGAAAATTGCCCGTTTGTTGGCTTCTATGTAACCGATCTTATCGGAGCTGTTAGCTTGTTGTCCGAATAGATATTTATCCTCATCGTTGACCAGCGCAAAGATAGAGCGGCTCACCGAAACCCTTGGCTCCCTTGCGTGGCCTGCTTTTTTCCAGGCCTCTTTATACAATCGGATCTGCTCTGCCTGTTGAATGTGAAAAGGCTTGCCGCTTTCATCGTTTTTTAAGGTAGAGCTTTGTAGGTACATGCCGTTTTCGGCGGCCCAGATAGCTGTTGCATTAGAGCCTGCTCCCCACCAAATGCGTTCGCGCAACCCTTCAGAATAAGGTTCTAAGCGCAACAAGCCGGGAGGATTCGGAAACATCGGGTATGGATTAGGCTCAGCAAATCCGTCACCGTTCAATTTATCCAGAAACTCTAAGGCCTTGGTACGTCCCATATCCGCATCGGTTTCTCCTTCGGCCGGTTCATAGCCGAAATAGCGCCAGCCATCGATCACCTGTTCCGGCGAACCCCTGCTGATGCCTAATTGTAATCGTCCACCCGAAATTAAATCGGCGGCGCCGGCATCCTCTGCCATGTACAAGGGATTTTCATATCGCATATCAATTACGCCCGTCCCGATTTCTATTTTACTGGTTTTAGCACCAATAGCCGAAAGTAGTGGAAAGGGCGATGCTAATTGGCGCGCGAAATGATGCACCCGGAAATATGCCCCATCAATGCCAATTTCCTCAGCTGCAACAGCCAGATCAATGGATTGAAGCAATGTGTCACCTGCCGTACGGGTATTATAAGCAGGATGATCTGACCAATGTCCAAATGATAAAAATCCGATTTCCTTCATGTAGTCTCCTTAATCATAAAATGACAGATCGTATTTAAAATTCCGTTTTAGCTAAAACGAATGCTTCGGGTTGATTTTGATCAGCCTGTAAAAGCAAATACAAGTCAATCAAAAATAAAATTAAACGGGATATAATTCAGTCAGGAGGAATTCAAAAAAACTACTGGCTGTAGTTGATGAACGAAATATCACTTTGCGTTCATCAAATTCATTTTTCAGCATCCTTTCCTTTATTTTAGCGTTATGCCCCTGACAATCTCTCTATTATTTATAGTTGCCCTGCTGGCTTTTATACTGAGCGCGGTTTGCGGCGGCGGAGCAAGCATGATCCTGATCCCTGTTCTTGGTTTGGTAGTTCCAAATGCACAGATACCTGTCGCGTTATCGCTCGGTACTGCTTCCAGTTCCTTGTCAAGGGTAGTCGTTATATGGAAATCAATACGTTGGGATTTGGTCAAATGGTTTATTCCTGCGGCTATTCCTACAGTTTGGCTTGGCGCGTGGTTACTTACCTATGTAAACCCTGTGTTTCTGCAATTATTGCTGGGTTTATTTTTATTATGGAACCTCTCTTCGCTTTTCAAAAAACAACCTGTGCTTAAAGTTCGGGAGCATCAAAGCAATGTCGCAGTATTGTTAATAGGTTTGGCTACCGGCTTTGTTTCGGGTTTAACCGGAGCGGTAGGGCTTATCTTTAATCGTTTTTACCTTACTTATGGCCTTTCCAAACAGGAGATTGTGGCAACCCGGGCTGCCAATGAAGTTATCCTTCATCTGATTAAGCTGGGTTTATATGCTTCTTTTGGCTTGTTGACTAACAATTCGGTTATCTATGGGGTAATAATAGCGGTTGCAGCAGTTATTTCGTCTTTCGCGGTTAAATATGTACTGCCTCTAATCAGTGACCGACTGTTTCAAAAAATCGGATATGCAGCTATGGTGATCTCGGGATGTTTTATGACTTATGGTGCAGTTAGAGATATTGCTTCGGGTAATTTGCGCATCAGTATCGTTCCTATATCCGGAGGCTTGGAAACCAGTGTTCAATGGAAAGAGAGTGATTTTAAACTCGAATTAGAATATGACGAAGGTTTTGAGGTAGAACATGCCATAACACTGAATGAACTTCCGCCTGTTTTCCGGCCAAAAGTTATAGTCCTTATTGAGGGGGCCGACAAATATCTCATTGAAGAAGTTAATGGTTTCCGGAAACATTATTATGAGGTTTATACCTGGCGTAAGGGCAAGCTTAGTAAATATGATGTTAAGTGACATGCTTTTATTCTCGTCAATCTATCGGATTTGAGGAAAAGAATTGTGGGTTTCAATCTTCAATAAGGGTGAATTTGCTTTTATTCAGATCTGCTGCATTTTCTCACTGATAAGTCCAAGCTTCATCTTAAAAAGATCAATATCAGTAAAACAGTAGATTGATGCCCTTTTTTGATTTGGGATTGTTTTAAATGGCGCAATGATTACCCCGGCGGAATTAGGGGCTATCGTATAAGTGTTAGCAAGATGTCTGAAGTATATGGGAACAAAAAGGCCCTTAATCATTGATTAAAGGCCCTTTGATGTTTTGTTAAAATATTTAGCGGAATGGACGGGACTCGAACCCGCGACCCCATGCGTGACAGGCATGTATTCTAACCAGCTGAACTACCACTCCGTTTGGGGTTGCAAATATACAAACCTTTTTATTTTACGCAAATTTAAAAGCTAAAAAGTTTTGGAAACAAAAAAGCCTTACTTTTCAGTAAGGCTTTTAGCGGAATGGACGGGACTCGAACCCGCGACCCCATGCGTGACAGGCATGTATTCTAACCAGCTGAACTACCACTCCGTTTGGGGTTGCAAATATACAAACCTTTTTATTTTACGCAAATTTAAAAGCTAAAAAGTTTTGGAAACAAAAAAGCCTTACTTTTCAGTAAGGCTTTTAGCGGAATGGACGGGACTCGAACCCGCGACCCCATGCGTGACAGGCATGTATTCTAACCAGCTGAACTACCACTCCTCCGTTTGGGTGTGCAAATATACAAACCATTTTATTTTACGCAAATTGTTTTTTCAAAAAACTGGGCTATTTGAAAAATTGGGCACTTTTTTGATTTGTTTGTCTTTTTTTATGTGTCTTAATTTATTGATATTCAACGTTAAATAAATATATCGCAATGCGCAGTTTATGAAAATTCTAAAAAAGTTATTTAACATCAAAGCTAAAATACTGGCTTGCGGCATCGCCTTGGGCTGTAATTCCCTGCACAACGCCTATATATTTCCCTGTTTGATCGGATGTATAAAACGACAACTGGTGCTTTCCCTGGGCAGGTGTGGTGATATCTGGCGCCCAGTAAAGTTGATTTCTGAAATCGGGCATCCTATTTTTTACAGCCTGCTCAGTATCATATACAGGCGAATAAAATTCACGCTGTAACTGCAAACCTTCATAATCCAGCACTACAGCCCGCGGGTCTATTTCAACGCCGCCAAGGTCGCCTTTATAGGTTGTAAAGCTCAAGATCCCCTCATATACTGATGGTCCCCAATAATACCGGAAAGGGACGTCCTCGAGCTTGCGCACTTTTAGCGGATCAATGGCCATTACTTTATCAATATCAAAAACAGGGACATCGTCGAGCATTACTAAAGGGTCACCGTCTAAAAATCCGTTGCCATTAAGTACTTTAATATGGTAACGTTTTTGTGATCTGGTAACCCACACCTCTCTTACATACTCCCGCAGTACCTCTTCCATAGTAGTAAAGCGGGTGTAGTTATCTAAAAGATAAGTTTTATAAGGTGTTGCATAAAAGCCGGAGCTATCAACGCCAGGCTCATAAAAGCGCTTAAGTTTGTTAGTCAAATAAATGTTCTGAACCTGCGTAGCAAGACTACTTTCTTCAATGGCTTTTTGCATCCCCCTGGTCAGGTTAAATTTGGGCATGGGATACTTTGAGTATTGTTCAGAAAAGGGGCTTAAAATGTCTATATGATAGCTTGTATCCCGTTCTGAATTGGTTTGGGCTACTATCTCACCGGGGCCATACAGTTGCCTGGTGTTAAAGATCAACCGTCCTGCCGAATCGCTTCTTGCCGCGTAAAGCTGAACTCTTTTTCCGGGTACACTTAAATAGGCTACTATATCGTTGGCTGCAACGCCGGTTTGGGTATGGGTTACTTTTCCGGTAATCAGGTGTCCGTCATACTCGGGCAAAAAGTTAAATGCGGCAGATTTATTGCTGAGCACATTCTCCCATTGAAACCTTCGCCAGCCTTGTGAAAGCATAAGGTTATCCAGGGCGGCATCGGCGTCCGCATCATTGTTTTTTAAATAATAACCCGGCGATTCAATATATCCGCGTAAATCCGACTTTAACCACAGATAACTAAAGATCTCGCTAGCTGCATCCGCACTTTGCAAAGAATCGATCTTATAAACCGACATTGACAGGTTAGCCGGCTTTATTTGGCCAGATAAGTCTTTGGCAGCAATAGCCACACTTACTTTTTTACGGTGGCCATATAAGCCTTGATCGGCACTGGCGTCGATGCTGAGGTTTTGTTTAGGGCGTTTAAAATAAAGTCGCTCACATATAGGTTGCCTTGCGCTATTGAAGATGGTTAAGTGTGATACGCCGTCGCCTAATTTAGCTTTATCAAGGCTGAAGCTGGCAGTTCCGTTATTAAATGCAGCTGTAACACCTGCATTAACCAGTTTCCCTGTGTGTGCAAACAGATATAGTTCACGGCCTTCAACGCCTGCCCCGTTTACTGTCACTTCTATTTGCGAGCTGCCGGCATCTTTTACCGACATAACATAGCCTTGATTATTAACGGCAGGTAACTCTTTGCTAACAGGGGCACTATTAGCCGATTTGATAATGGCTTTATAAACATTACCCGCTGCCGGCGTAAATGAAAAATTACCGATACCAAATTTTAATGGCTGAAACCTCGCCACGGTGTCGTTTTTCTGATCGACTACAAAACCCCGGTATTCACTTAGCCCGGTACCATCTGAAGCCGTAACCTTAAAAGCAACTTTGCTGTTAAGCCCGGCAACAAGGTTTCCTCCCTCCGGGAAAAATTGAACGTCATAACCAGGGGATTGAGCCTTAGCCTGGGCTTCCGGCGATTTTAAGGGATTAACAATAGTGATCGCTTTTTCAAAATAATAATCAGGGCTGAAGTTCTTCATCCAGCTGGTGTATGCCCGTAATTTATAATTGCCATTGTTTGCCGAAACAGGAACATAAAAAGAGCCACTTCCGAGACCGTTTTTCATTTCTATTTTGGTTTGTATGATGGCGTTTTGCTTTTCATCCAATACATCAACATACACAACTTTACTTAAGCCCAATGGCTTATGGTAAGTGGCGTCGACATTGTAGATCTTAAACCATAAGATTTCGCCGGTTATGTATGCGCTCTTGTCGGTATGCACAAATATTTTTTCCTGCACGGTAGTTTGCCAGTACTTATTAAAGCTGTCGGTAATTTGATTTGCAGTTTGTGCAAGGCTGTTTAATGATAACAGTAACATGCCTAAAAGCAAGGGCGCAGTAATAACTTTTTTGGTTTCTTTCATAGCCTAAATCTTGTTGATCTATTTTAGTGGCATTATTATAAAATCTTATTTATCTATCTTTCCAAAACGAAGGTGCTTTAACAACTCCCCTAATGGTACAATCCACGCAAGGCACTGTTGAAGATGTGTAACCAACGAGATTGCCTCCTATCAAAATAGGGTCTACCGGTATTGCGCCTCCAAAAATAATGTTGCTGTTAACCGTATTGGACATCGTGTGCGGATCAACGAAGTAGTTTGAATCAATAGGTCCGCAATCGTAAGGATATTTTGCTGTCCAGTCCCATGGCAAATCAAGATTGTCAATAAATACTCGTTTAACCTGTATGTTGGTTACGCTTACATAGCCAATAACAGGCTCTTTTGGATCTTTAAGATTATGGATATTGCCGGTTAACTGCGATGGCTGGGCGTCAAATATGCTTCCTAACTGTTCGGTGTTTTTCTTTAGGTTTTCCCAAAACTGATAAGCTTCTTTGGTTAAGGCGTATTGCTTCAATAAAATGGTATACCGTTTTTCAATTTTTTCGGATGTGGCGTCAATTGTGGTAACTGGCGCCTGGAATATAACATCCTGCGAAAGTTTTATGGATGAGCTTAAAACAATTGAAGTCGACCTATCACCTGCAAAGCAATAATAGTTAAGCTGTGCCGGTGTTCTGAATACGATCTTGTGAATACTGTTATCAACGATGTAGGTAGATAGGTATTTGGAATGAAACCGCCATGTCTCGTCAAAGCTCCACCGATAGTATCGGGTGTTATTAGTAGCATCATGTGTGTTTACATAGATATTTACCTGATTGTTTTTTATATTAAAGCCTATACTATCAATTGGAGGGTTGGCTTTTGCCACTACATAATCAGATGCATATTCTGTACTGTTATCAATATTAATATGCAGTCGGTATCTTTTTGATGCATTGAGATTTAACCCTGTTGAAATATAATTGCCATTGCCCGCAGACTGAAGATTATAACTGGCGCCATCTTCGGCTTCAACAGAAACAACGGCATTATCAATAATCATCGAATTCACATTGCCGGATATATTTACAGTTTTGCTGAGCCTTATGATCGTTGAATCATTGCCGGTATTTATTACACCTTCAACCACCAGGTAATGGTTAGGGCTGCCCACAATGCCCGGATTATATGGTTTTTTACATCCCCATACAAACAGCATTAACAGCGCCGCGTAAAAAATGTATCTTTTAAATCGCTTCATTTTCTCTCAATCCAAAAAGAAGGGGCTTGCACCCGTCCTCTGATCCTGCAATCGGAACATTCAATTGTTGAATAAGTAAAACCAATTATATCCAGCTTTTGGGTTATCTCAAGTAGCGGTATTGCATTTCCGTTAACTATGATATTAAGTACGTCATTTTGCTTTGTTTTGGGGTTAACATAAAGAGCAGAATCGGGAGGCCCACAATCATACGGATATGTCGGTGCCCAATCATGCGGGATGTCCGCATTATCAATAAACACCCGTTTTGATTGGATATTGGTAGCACTGATGTAGCCAATTACGGGTTCGGCCGGGTCTTTCAGGTTATGAATGTTACCGGTTAATTGCGAAGGCTGGGCATCAAAAATGCTTCCTAATTGCTCTGTGTTTTTCTTTAAGTTTTCCCAAAACTGGTAGGCCTCTTTTGTTAAGGCATATTGCTTCAGCAAAATGGTATAACGTAATTCAATTTTTTCGGAAGTGGATGCTATGGTTGTAAGAGGTTGCTGATATATCACATCCTGCAATAACTTTGCCGATGAGCCTATAACTATTGAGCTTGATTTATCGCCGGCAAAGCAGTAATAACTACTTTCGCTGGGAGGCCGTACAACAACCCCTTTCTTGGTTGGGTCAACCATATACGCAGACTGGTATTTGGAATGAAAACGCCAGGTTTCTTCAAAACTCCAACGGTAATACCTGGTATTGTTTGTGGCATCATGCGTGTTGGCATAAAGCTGCAGGTTATTGTTTTTGATATTGAACCCAAGGCTGTCAATTGGCGGAGTCTTTTTTACTTCCACATAGTCTGAAGCATATTCTTTACTGTCGTTGGTAAGGATATGTAACCTATATTTTTTTGATACATCAAGGCTAAGTCCTGTTATGGCATATATTCCGCTGCCCTGGGGGATAAGCGTATATGTACCTCCGCCCTCGCCTTCAACCGATACCGTGCAATTATCAACCCCGCTTGTTTGGGCATTGCCCGAAATATTGACTGTTTTGCTTAATCGTACTATGGTAGAGTCGCTGCCGTTATTGATCACGCCCTCCACAACCAAATAACTGTTTGGGGCATCTACAACTTTAGGGTTATAAGGCTTTTTGCAGGCAATAAAAACGATGCCTGGTAACAAAAACAACAATAAATATCTTCTTCCTGTAATCATCACTATAGTTAAAACCTTATATTGTAGTTAATAAACGGAATTGGCTTGGCAAAAATGGATAGCTTATAGCCGTTAATAGCCCCGCCCTGTTCGGTAAAGAATGTTGAATATGCGTTTTGCCTGCCCGTTAAGTTGTACACGCCTATGGTAAATGAGTTGTGCGTTAACTGATGTACCTTGTGATTGCCCTCAATATTCATTGAAAAATCCGACCTGAAGTAATCCGGGATGCGGTACTGGTTCCTGTCCGAATAGAATACCCGCTCGGAGCCACCATATTCGTACTTGGCAATAGGCAGGGTTATAGGCCGCCCAGTGCTATAGGTAACATTCAGCGAAACGCTAAACCTGTGCGAAAACCTGTAATTACCAATAAAATTAAAATCGTGTGGTTTATCAAAGTTTGCCGGGTAATAGGCCCCGCCATTGATCAGATCGCCTGCATTGGGATCGTTTTGCCTCAGGAATGTGCGCGAGTAGGTATAGCTGATCCAGCCGTTGGCTTTACCGGTAGCCTTTTTTATTAAAAACTCAATGCCGTACGCTTTGCCTTGTGTGCCTATTACATCTGTTTCGATGTGATGGTTTAACACCAGGTTTGCCCCGCTCTTGTAATCAAGATAATCCCTTAATCGCTTGTAATACACCTCAACAGATGTTTCGATGGTGTTTGATTTCAAGTTACGGTAAAGCCCCAGAGATACCTGGTCGCCATATTGAGGTTTAATGTTAGGATCGCTTAATTGCCAAACATCGGTAGGAGATATAGCTGTTGTATTTGATAACAAGTGAATGTACTGCCTGAGCGTATTATAGCCACCTTTTATGGACAAATTATCGCCCAACTGGTACCTGGCCGAAAGCCTGATCTCTGGGCCCGAATAGGTTTTGATAAACTTACCGCTCGAGTAATTGGTGCTATCCAAAAGGTTGGTGCTTGTTTTAGGCAGGTTGGGCGCGTAGTTGTAAACCGTTTGCGGCCCAAGGTAATTATAAATGGAGTACCTGATACCTCCGCTGATTGACAGGTCCTCGGTTACGTCAAACTTATCACCAAGATATAAAGCGCTTTCCAGTGCTTGTTGCGCGGCAACAACATCAGGCGCAACTAATGATTGTGTGCCAAGCGGCTGGAAGTTGCCTGGGTGGAGTTTATAGTAAATGGAACTTAAACCAAAGTCGACAGTGTTTTTACGGTTGAGGTAATAAGTAAAGTCGGTTTTAAAATTAGTTTGGTTAATATCAAAGTTTAGCTTGTAAGCATTCACCGGGTTATCGGCACTTGAAATATCATATTGGTACCGGTCAAGCCCAGCCATGATAACACTGAACAGCTTATTGTTAAAATTATGCTTCCATTTAAGGTTGATGTTCCTGTTGCTATAGCTATAAGCGGTATCGCTGTTAAGCTTGAATTTATCCTTACTCAGATAGCTGGTTAAGTACAGATTGTTTTTATCGTCAATCTGATGGCTTATATCCAGGTTGAGGTCATAAAATGAGGCCGAGCTATGTTTATAAGCATCGGGCAGTAGTTTAAGGAGCCAATCAGAATAAGTGGTACGGCCACCAAAGGAGAACGAGGTTTTATCTTTAATGATAGGTCCTTCAACATTAAGCCTGCTGGTGATTAAGCCAATACCTGCCGATCCGGTAAATTTCTTTTTATTTCCCTCCCGGTTAGTTACGTCTAATACAGAAGACAGACGCCCGCCAAACCTTTCGGGGATGCTGCTTTTATACAGTTCGATGTCTTTAACAATATCCGGGTTAAATGACGAAAAGAAACCGAAGAAGTGCGATGGGTTATAGATGGTGGCATCATTCATCAGGATCAGGTTCTGATCGGCAGAGCCGCCGCGTACGTTAAAGCCTGTTGTAGCTTCACCTACCGATTGAACACCGGGGAGGGTAAGTACTACTCTTAATATATCAGCCTCGCCAAATACGGTTGGCACCTGCTTAATGCTTTTAATGTCGAGCCGGTTTACACCCAATTGTACGTTGCGCACGTTGGCTACCTTTTCGGCAGATATTTTTACCTCTTTCAGGCTGGTAACCTGCTCCTGCATTTCAATAACAATTTTACCGTCCGAATACAGGATGATTTGCCTGCGGGTATCGCGCATGCCAATACCTCTTACACTCAACACCTGCCGGCCTTTGGGTAATTTGATGGTGAAGTAACCAAACTGATCGGTAGCTACGCCGGTTTTTGTATTGGTAACATAGATACTGGCCCCCGTTACCGATTCGCCCGATTTTGCTTCCTTTATATATCCCGATAGTGTTGCCGTGCCAGGTTCAATGGTATTGGTTTTGATCCCTATTTCATACAACTTGTTTTCGGTGGTTGCTTCGGGAATCTTTTTATCCTTATCTATATCGGCATTGGCGGGAGATACGCTTATGTTGGCTGCAGTAGCATTGGCAGCTGTAATGCCAAAATAGCCCACGGCAAGGCCGGTTTGTATTTCGCGCCCCTTGGTTAAAAACACCTGTTGCTGTTTAATGGCAAAGCTGAATCCGGTGTTTTTAAAAGCCTGATTTAATATGGTTTCAATAGGTTTGTCGGTTACCTGCAAGGTTACTTTTAGGCTGTCGAACTGCGTTGCATCGTAAAAAAAATGATAGCCTGATTTTGCTTCCAGTTCTGTTACAAACTGCTCAATGGTAGCTTGCTGAAAGTTTACACTTATTGATTTTACCTGGCCTTGCTGGGCGTAGCTCAGTTTAATTAAAATCAAAAAACAGAAACTTAGAAGGTAAATTTTTTTCATCCGGTTATTTTGTTTTTCTGCCGTATATTTTAAATGTAATGTTGCCACCGCCTACGCTGACGGACGGGGGGCAATACACTAATTAGTTAAATGATCGTAATAGGAGGCTACGCTGGTTATGGCCTGTTCGAAGTTTTCGCTAAAGTCAATATTGTTTGTTTTGATATATTGCCGCAACTCCTTCTTTTTATCCTTGAAGATGTCCAGTAGTGCACCTTTACTGCCAAAACTTGAATAATTGGCTCCTTTTTTTACGTAATAGCTTTTTGATTCGCGAAAAAATGACTCTACGTTGTTACTGCCGGCAGCGGTTTGAATGCTTTTTTCTCTTCGTGCAAGGATCTGTGTATTGGCCCCCTTGTACAACTGATCATAAAAACCGGTAGTGAGAGCGGCCTTCCCCGTCGAGTCGGAATTGATACGTACAAAATGATGGTTAAGCAGCCAAAACTCCGGAACCCATGTGTTTAATAAAGAGATTTTTGTAAAATGATTATATAGCAGCGTTACAACAACGTCCTTGTTGATATCATACATCATAGGGATGTTATTGTACAATGCGCCGTTATAGTTTACATTACCCGGCGAAAAAGTTTTAACGTCAAAAACGTATGCGTTGCCTTTGATTAAGGGATCATAAAACTCGTACTCCGGGCCGTTATACAAATGTGACTGTTGATCGATGGTAGTGTTGTATTTAGCAATTACATGGCTTAAGCCGGTGCTATCTATTGTTGTTTGCGCACGAACATCGCCATTTGCAAGTAGGCTTGATGTGATAATTAAGACCGCGAGTATAGTTTTAATCATTTAGGCTTTTTATAAAAATGAAATTTACATGACTTTCAATTAATTACCAAACGTCCGCTTGCTAATACGTTAAAGCAACTGTATTAATCGTGTTACACTAAGAGGTTTATAATTATTTATTACGGTTGCCGCAAAACGGATGCGACATTTGGTCTTAAATAATTCTTTATGAATGACTTAAATAAGGCGTTTGAGAAATTGCCTCAGGGAAGTAGGAGTGATTTTTTGCAGCCGTTAATTATTGGAGATTAAGGTTTGGGAATTGAAAAATGTAAACGACCTTATACATTTATGTACATAAATTGTCAGTTATGCTTAAGACCGCGATTCCTGTTCTGGCTTCACTCAATGAGGAAGAGACAGTTAAGTTTTATACCGAAAAGCTTGGTTTTACTTTTAATGCAAGCTGGGATGGTTATCTCATTATGAACCGTGATAACCTGTTTATCCATTTATGGCCGTGCAGCAACCCGGAGATAGCCAAAAATACAGGCTGCTACATTTTTGTAACAGAGGTAGACAAGCTTTATGTCGAGTATAAGCCGCTTGGTATAGTACACCCTAATGCCGATTTGCAAATCCGTCCCTGGAAAACAAAAGAGTTCAGTATTTTGGATAACAACGGGAATATTATCCATTTTGGCGAGGATATTTCAGATGAAATGTAGCTGCTAATTTTAATTGATCAGCAGCTTGTATCCCCGGCCATGAACGTTAATGATCTCAACGTTGGAGTCATCCTTTAAATATTTACGGATCTTGCTCAGGAAAACATCCATACTGCGGCCATTAAAATAATTATCATCATGCCAGATGTTGAGCAGGGCTTCTTCGCGGGTTAGCACTTCGTTTTTATGTACACATAACAAGCGCAGTAGTTCGGCCTCCTTGGTTGAAAGCTTTTGCTGTGCATCGCCAATCGTGATCATCTGGGTGGTATAATCAAATGTATATTTCCCGATTTTGAAGGAGGTTTGTTTTTCCTCTTCTTTTTTGCCGGTATTGTCGGTACGTTTTAAAAGAGCATTTATACGCAGCAGCAGTTCTTCAATGCGGAATGGCTTGGTGATATAATCATCGCCACCCAAATTAAAAGCCTGGGTTTTATCCTCTATCATCCCTTTGGCCGTGGCAAAAATGATAGGCACCTGGGCATTGATTTTACGAATATCCTTGCCAAGCGTGAAACCATCTTTTTTAGGCATCATCACATCCAGTATCAATAGGTCATATGTTTGTTTGGTGAAGGCCCGCAAACCTTCTTCGCCATCCTTACATAAAACCACGTCAAACTTACCTTTCAATTGCAGGTAATCCTGTAGTAACAAGCCCAAATTGGCATCATCCTCAACCAGTAGTATTTTCTTCATATATTTTCAAGTCCGAAAGTCGGGATGTCCGAAAGTCCGGAAGATTGTTCGTTTTAGTCCGGAAATCCGATGTCGGAAAGTCCGTAAGTTCTTTGTGTATGTTGAGCCAGGAGTCTGAGTTTATCTTACGGACTTTCGGACAAACCGACTTTCCGACTGCGCTTACGCTATCGCAAACTTCAGCTCAAACTCCGAGCCTTTTTCTTTCTCTGATTTTACGCTTATTGTACCATTCAGGCGCTTAACTATAGTATTTACATAGCTTAAGCCCAAACCAAAGCCCTTAACGTTGTGCACATTACCGGTAGGGATGCGATAAAACTGTTCAAATATTTTTGATTGCTGATCGCGGCTCATACCTATACCCTTGTCGGCTACCTTGATAACAACTTGTCCGCTTTTAACAAACGTACTTATGGTTATATCGGGCTCTTCATTGCTGTACTTAATGGCGTTATCAACAAGGTTATATAGTACATTTGAAAAATGCAGCTCATCGGCAATGATGTAGGCATTTTCGGCATCGAGATGTAGGGTGGTTTTAGCATTGCATTTCTGCAGCTTAAGTGCCATGCTATCAAGTACAACGCTGACCATTTCGTTAACATCAACCGGTTTTTTCTCCAGTTTGAAGTCGTTACGTTCAATGCGGGCTATATTTAATACCCTTTCAATATGGCTGCCTAAACGCGCGTTTTCCTCAAAAATGATATTGGCTAAGCGCGCTACACGGTTTTTATCTTCGGCAATTTCATTGTCCCTTAAAGCCTCACTGGCTATCATAATGGTTGATACCGGAGTTTTAAACTCGTGGGTCATGTTATTGATGAAATCGATCTTCATTTCTGAGATCTTTTTCTGCCTCAGTATCGAAAAAATGGTATAACCGAAGCAAAGGATGAGCACCATGGTAAGGCCGCCGGTTGTGGCCATGGTAGCGGTCATATTGCGCAATATCAATGAGTTTTTTTGCGGAAACGAAAGCCTGATCTTTCCCGGGTCATTGATCACCTCTTTGGTGAAAATAGGGGTTTGATAGGTATTGGCCGCAACAAATACCGGTAGCTTTTCGCCCTGATTGTCGCTGGCGTTCGAGAATATCAATGAATCGCTGTTGGCCGTTGTAACCTCATAGCTAAAAGGTAGATAAATGCCTTTGTTGTGCAGCTCAAAGCGCAACAAGGAATCTATCCAAAAAGGATTGATCCGTTTATTCAGCGGCTCGCCCGATTTGCGGTATTCCTCGGCCAGGTTTTCAATAACAGTAGGTTTAGCCCCTGCATCGTTGGCTTTTTCAACCGAATCACTTTCAACCAGTTTTTTGATCTGCTGAAACTGCCTTTCCTTTTGTTTACGGGTTTGCTCCTGCACCCATAATGGGTTTATGCGCGGCACCGAAATCATTTGCTTACCAAACTGAGGATCTACATAAACATACCTCAGTGTATCGTATTTATGAAGCTTTTTGGGTTGGGTTATACGGCGGGTTATACGGGTATGTACAATTTCGGGGGTTAGCTGCTCATGCACTACGCCAAATTCGTCGGTGTATTCTTCAACATGCACTTTGAAGTCAACGGTGCCTTCTGTTTGCAGTAAGCCGTTAAGCTCATCATCCATTTTTTTACGCTGGATCATGCGCTGTAAACTATCGCGCAGCAAAGCAATCCGTTTTTCGCGGGCAGATGAATGCTTTCTTGCTTTATCACCAATAACTTTTATGGTATTGACACCGGGTTCCTCGTTTTCGGTACTGATGGTGGTTTGCTGAGTTTTAGTTTTCAGAAAGTTGTTGGCATCCTGGCGGGTCACTTTATCAACCACGTTATTCATGGCTTCCCGTACCTGGCGGTCAAACGAGTCGGATTGCATTTGATACGCCTGCCTCAGAAAATAAAATTGCATAGCCATCACGCCCAAAAGCGCGAACCCCATCAACCCAATAATTAATCCTATGCTCCTCTTTTTCATTTATTAACAAGCAAAATTATCTGAAATAGGTACACAAAAATTGCATTTAACAAAATTTAACAAATGCGATTTAAGTTTAAAACTCTGTTGCTTAATATTTTATTATTTCAATAGCTTTAGGTAGGCTTTAAAACGAGGTTTATTAACAAAATGTTCATAAACAACAAAAGGCCCTTGATAAGGGCCTTTTGAAATATCTGTATTGCTTTATTAGAATGGCAGATCGTCATCATCTGCTGATGAGCTGATATCTGCTGAAGGAGCAGCGTATTGCGGAGCAGCAGACGCGTTGTTAGCTGCTGCAAGCGGAGTAACCCTCCATAATTGCAATGAATTGAAATAGCTTTTCTTGCCCATTTTATCTGTCCACGGACGGCCTTTAAGATTAAAAGAAACCTCTACGTCATCTCCAATCTTAACGTTATCAAGTAAATTGCAACGATCCTGGATAGCCTCAAACTTTAAATATTCAGGGTATTGAGGATTCTCAATATATTCAAGTATAAGTTCGCGTTTTTTAAGTGAATCGGTTACTTGCTGAGTGGCCGACACTTCATGTACCTTACCTTTAACTTCCATAATTAGTCTTCAAATAATTTAAAAATGTAAAGTTAATAGTTAAGAAATTAAAATAGGGGCTTTTTAATTCTTAATTTTGCCGAATTAATATGCAAGTTTTCCACACCGAAAGTAAAATCATAATTACATGTAACAAAAGGCTTTCGCCTTACCTGCAAAGGGAGGTTGAAGCTTTAGGCTATGAGCCGGTCCGCGTTTTCCCCACCGGGGTCGAACTAAAAGGAACCGTTACAGATACCATTCCGCTTAACCTGAACCTGCGCTGCGCAAGCCAGGTCCTGTATTCGTTAAAAACGTTTACCGCCCGCGATCCCAAAGAGCTTTACGATGAGCTGGTAACCATTGAGTGGGAAAAGCTCATTGATTTTACCGGCTATTTTTCGGTATCATCAAACGTAAATAACGAGCACATCCTTACCCCATTGTTTGCTAACGTAAAGGTAAAGGACGCCATTGTTGACAGGATTAAGTCTGTCAAAGGTATCAGGCCGGATTCGGGCCCGGAGGTTAATAAAGCTGTGGTACACCTGTATTGGCAGGATGATCGTGCCGAAATTTTCCTGGATACATCCGGCGAAACACTGGCCAAGCACAGTTACCGTAAAATACCGGGTAAGGCACCTATGCTGGAGGCTCTGGCAGCATCAACCATCATGGCTACTAAATGGGATATGAAGAGCACTTTCATTAACCCCATGTGTGGTTCGGGTACGCTGGCCATTGAGGCCGCATTGCTGGCTACAGATAAATCACCAGGTTTGTTCAGGATGAACTATGCCTTTATGCACATTTTAGGTTATGACGAAACCGTGTTTTTTGCGGAACGCCGTACTTTAAAAGATAAAGCAAAAAAGGAAACCGGCTTTAAGATCATAGCCTCCGATATTTCGGAAGATGCGGTTGATATTGCCCGAAAAAATGCCAGGACAGCCGGTGTAGAACATTTAATTGATTTTGCCGTTTGTGACTTTGAAGATACCGAGGTGCCTGAGCAACCAGGCGTAGTGATGTTTAACCCTGAATACGGCGAGCGTTTGGGTGTGCACACAAAACTGGAGATTACCTATAAGCGTATGGGCGATTTTATGAAAAAGAAATGCCTTGGGTATGATGGTTATGTTTTTACGGGCAATCCAGACCTGGCCAAGAAGATAGGCCTGAAAGCTGCCCGCAAAATTGAATTTTATAATGGTAAGCTTGATTGCCGCCTGTTTGAGTACGAGTTGTACCTGGGCAGCAAACGCGAACCAAAAGAAGAAAATTAAATGAAAAAGATCCTGTTATTTATAACACTTGTTTTATCATCGGTATTAGTTAAGGCACAAACACAATTAGCATTTCCATTTCAGGGTGGCAGTCCTATCATGTCGCGCTTTTTTAAAGATAGTCTTGTGGTATCACCCGAGATCATTAAAAAGAAAGCTACCGGCACGGCTGTGTTTAAATTTACTGCTGATGATAAAGGCACTATTAAAAAGATCATCGTTTACTATGCCGATGATGCTATACTGGTAGTGCCCATTATTGATGCGTTAAAAAAATCAAATCACAAGTGGATCATTCCTGATCATGAAAAACTGCATGATTTTATTTTGCCGTTTGCCATTAACTTTAATGCCCCTGCAAATACCAGTAATGCTACCATGAAGGCCGCCTTTGATTATTACAGCAAACGGAGGCCTATCATATCTTACAATCAGGTTCCGCTGGAAACCGCTACGCTATTACCCACAGTAACGGTTAGCTACGATTTAAGCGAGTAGTATAGATATAGAAACTAACAAATACTTTGAAGCGATGGGCCCCATAGGCTCGTCGCTTTTTTTGTAAAAAAAAACATTTAAAAAAATATACTTTTAATTAAAACCAGGACTTCGTTTTTTTCGTTAATATACTTGGAATGTCATAATTGGCATTTACTTTTAATTAAAACCTAAAAAAATCTCTTGCATCCCGGCGGGCGAACTGACATTTTTTTACAAAATCTGAAATCCGGGCTTCAATTATTCTCGTTAGTTATAGTTGAACTAAAAAATATTTGGATGAAAGATATGCTAAATTTTAAGATCAAGGCCATAGCCGCTAACATCAGGCATACCAGGGAAGGGCTAAATTATACCCAGGAATACCTTGCGGCCAAGTTAGGTATATCGCAAAATGCCTACAGTAAAATAGAATTAGGTTATACAAAAATAACCGTTGAAAGGCTATTCCAGATAGCTTCAATTTTAGAAGTTGAAGTTGCCGGACTTATAAATACAGAAAAAACAGCTGCGGCCTAAGGTTTTATAAACAATCCTGCTGTTCCATCTTTTGCTTAGTATCTTTGCAAAAGATGGAACACGATAAACTGATTGCCGCAACTGTTGATTTTGTACGCGATACCCTCAAGAATGCCGAAGGCGGCCACGACTGGTGGCACATTCATCGCGTTTGGACAAACGCAAAACTCATCAACCAAACAGAAAAAACTGATCAGCTTGTAGTTGAACTTGCTGCTTTGCTGCATGATATTGCGGACAGCAAGTTTCATAACGGCGATGAAGAGATTGGTCCGCGTACTGCCGGTAATTACCTGCAAAGCATGGATGTTGATGCCGGTATTATTGAACATGTACAGCAGATCATCAGGCATATGTCATTCAAAGCAAGCTTTGATGAAAAATCCTTCCATTCGCCCGAGCTAGAGGTTGTACAAGATGCCGACAGGCTTGACGCCATTGGCGCTATTGGTATTGCCCGTGCCTTTACCTATGGTGGCTTCAAAGGTCGGGAACTGTATAACCCGGAAATTGAGCCCAATCTTAACATGACCAAAGAGGAGTACAAAAATACTACAGCCCCTACCATCAATCATTTTTACGAGAAGTTGCTTTTGCTTAAGGATAAGATGAATACCCCCACGGGGAAAGCGATTGCCGCGCAAAGGCACGCCTTTATGGAAGATTATTTGAAACAGTTTTTTGCAGAATGTGGTTCATAGTTAACGCGAAAGCTTACTTTTGCGCCAAATTTTGATACCCCATGAAGAAACTTATACTTACTATAATACCTGTTTTAATTGCGGGCCTTGCTTTTGGCCAGGATACCGTTAAACAACAGCGCTTTAATTTTCACTTCCAACAAACTACAATTACCCAGTACAAGCCATCATTCCATGCTGACTATACGGGCAATAACAGCTTGCTTACCGGCGAAGAAACACAAAGCTCCATTACCACCACACTTTTTGGTGGTGCAAGGCTTTGGAAAGGTGCCGAGGCTTATTTCAACCCGGAGCTTTCCGGTGGTTCGGGCCTGAGCAAAACTTTGGGTGCTGCCGGTTTTCCTAACGGCGAAACTTTTCGCGTAGGTGGCGCCGAGCCTAAGATCTATATCGCCCGTTTATATTTTACCCAAAATTTTGAATGGGGAAAAGAAAAAGATACCATCAGCGATGATGCCAACCAGTTGGCAGGCTTAAAAAGCAAACGCTATTTTTCGATTACTGTAGGTAAATTCGGCATGGCCGATTTTTATGACGGCAATGAATTTAGCCATGATCCGCGTACGCAGTTCATGAACTGGAGTTTAATGGACAACGGGGCCTGGGATTACCCGGCCAATACCCGTGGTTACGTTTTAGGTGTACATACCGAATTAGGACAACCAAACTGGACCTTGCGCTTCGCCTTCACTATGTCTACCACCACAGCTAACGGCGCCATTTGGGATCAGAAAATAGGTAAAGCCAACACCCAGACATTAGAATACGAAAAACGATATACGCTTAACGGACAAAAAGGCACTGTTAGAATCCTCGGTTTCCGCAATAACGGAAAAATGGGTGATTATCGCCAGGCCATCGCCCTTAGTCCAACTGCTCCTAATGTTGATACTACGCAAGCCTGGGGCAGGCACAAATATGGTTTCGGTATCAGTGCCGACCAATATTTAACAAAAGATTTTGGCGTATTTGCTAAAGTAAGCTACAATAACGGCAAAACCGAAACCTGGTATTTCACCGAAATTGACCGCTCGCTAAGCTTTGGCGGCGTACTTAAAGGTACCTCCTGGAGTCGTGGTGACGATGAGCTGGGCCTGGCTTTTGTGGCTAACGGCATCTCAAACGCCCACAGAGATTATCTCGCTGCCGGCGGTTACGGATTTATCATTGGTGATGGTAAGCTAAACTATGGCACCGAGTTTATTGCCGAACTTGATTATAAAATAAACGCCTATCAAAAGAAATTCTGGATCACCCCAGGTTACCAGTTTTTGCTGAACCCCGCATATAATAAAGACAGGGGGCCTGTAAATGTGCTATCGTTACGGGCTCACATAGAGTTTTAAATACAAGGTTGTTAAAGGCGTATCCAGATATTATATTTGGATATGCCTAATACCTATACTCAACTATATATTCACTTTGTTTTTGCGGTAAAATACCGCCAGGCTGTTATAAATCAGGAGTGGGAAGTCAGTCTTCACCGTTATATAACAGGGATTGTTCAAAACAATGGCCATAAGCTTATCGCTGTAAATTCTGTATCAGATCATCTTCATCTTTTTGTAGGACTAAATCCCAATCAATCCATTTCTGAATTGATACGTCTTGTAAAAGGAGATAGTTCAGAGTTTATAAACAAAGAGAGATATACACCACGCAAATTTCAATGGCAGGAAGGATACGGAGCTTTTAGCAACAGTAATTCGCAAATTGATGCTGTGGTAAAGTATATTTTAAATCAGAAGCAGCATCATCTGAAAAGATCGTTCAAGGAAGAGTATTTGGATATTTTAAAAGATTATTCAGTACAATATGACGAGCGATATGTTTTCAAAGATTTGATGGATTGAATTTTGGTACCCTTTCTTTCGAGGGGTAGCCTCTACGAGGCAAATGATTTTATTTATGTGTTTTTCTACAAACAGGCAGCCCCTAATGGGGCATTTTTAACTTGATACAATCTATGCCTATTGCTTCGCCTAACCCATTTAGTCATTAAGAATTTACTGGAATCAAGTAATAAGTGATAGAAAGAGAGGCGTGTTTAAAGCAACAAACCGCCTCATAGAGTGAGGGGGATTTATTAAAGCGGCAGATTGCCTCGTAGAGGCTACCTGTTTTTAGAAAAAGACAATCCCATTTTTTGCTCCATAGGAGCTACCCACTCACCAGGTGATGAGGTTTTCACTATAACCATCAATGAAAAAGCCGCGTCATTTATATTATGGTGCGGCTTTTTTTATTAAAACTCTTTCAATTATTATCCAATGGCCTGCCTGATCCTATCGGCGGTGGCATTAAATTGCTCCGGTGTGAATTTTTGCTTAGGGAGCGAAAAGTTGATACTGCTCATATCATTCATCGGGATAAGATGGATATGCGCGTGTGGTACATCCAGGCCCATAACCGCTACACCAACCCGCGGACAAGGAACGGCCTCTTTTAAGCCCATAGCTACCTTTTTTGCAAATAGCTGTAAGCCGGTATAGGTTTCATCGTCCAGATCAAAAAGGTAATCAACCTCTTTTTTAGGGATTACCAGCAGGTGACCTTCCGTAAGCGGAAAAATATCCAGGAAAGCCAAAAAATCATCGTTCTCCGCAACTTTATAAGCAGGAATTTCGCCCGCAACTATTTTTGAAAAGATGGTCATTGTTGGGTGAGTGGTTGATTATGTTGATTGGGTGAGTGGTTTCGTTGGATATTGTAAAGTAAGTGGCTGATTATGAAAATGGAATAAAACTATTCTCCTAATCAACCACTCACCTAAATTACTACCTGCTTATCTCCAGGATTTCGAATTCAATTTTACCTGCCGGTACGGTGATCTCGGTTTTTTCACCAACCTTTTTACCAAGCAATCCTTTTGCTATTGGTGATGCTACTGAAATTTTGCCAGTTTTCAGATCGGCTTCGCTCTCTGATACCAACTGGTAGCTCATGGTAGCACCGTTTTTAAGGTTTTTAATCTTAACAACAGATAAAGCCAGCACTTTTGAAGTATCTATTTTTGATTCGTCAAGCAGGCGGGCATTTGCTAATGTTTCCTGTAACTGGGCTATTTTAGCCTCGTGCAGGCCCTGTGCTTCTTTTGCCGCGTCGTACTCGGCATTTTCCGAAAGGTCACCTTTGTCGCGTGCCTCAGCAATAGCTTTTGATATATCGGCACGGCCGGTTGTTTTTAATCTTTGTAGTTCCTCTTTTAATTTCTCTATACCGTCTTTAGTATAGTATGATACCTCTGCCATAACGCAAAAATTAATTAATATTCATTCTGTTGGTCATCCAAAAAAAACCGCCCTTCCCTGTTTTAAGAAAGGACGCAACGCTTATAAAAGCAAACAAGACTATATAAGTCCGCAGCTTACATAGTCTTGCTTTTTTGGTATTTAACGAAGATAAGTGATTTAAGTTTTATTATCCAAATTTTTTTAGGGAGGAATTTTATTGTACTTATCGTATTTTTCTTCATTAAAGATTGATAACGATGTAACTCAAAGTTCTTATTGCCACCTGTTTATCCCGGATTGTTCAGGGTTTTTCTAAGCTGTTCGATGTTTTTCTGCATTGTAGCCTTATCATTTGCAGACGTAGCCAGTTCCATGGCCGTTTGGTAATGCCGCAATGCTTTTTGATTATCCACATCGATATACAGATTACCCAGCAGTGAATAATAAAAATGGTTACTGTTGAGATTCAGCTTTTCTGCCTCGGCTATCGCGGCGGGCTTGCCGTTGGTTTTGGCAAGGGCGAAGGTGCGGTTTAATGCGGCTATAGGCGAATATTCCAGAATAAGCAGGTTGTTATATAGCTGCAAAATATTTTCCCATTTTTCGGGCGTATCTTCCTTAATGGTATGCCAGTAGGCAATACCTGCTTCAAGGTGGTATTTAGTGATAACTGTTCCGGTTGATGCCTGGTTTAGATGGTAAATACCTTTATTAATCAAATCCCTGTCCCAAAGCGATTCGTCCTGATCCTCATACAGGATCATGGTGCGGTTATCATTAGTGCGGGCCTCGAAGCGTGAGGCGTGGAAACACATTAATGCAAACAGGGCGTTCACGGCGGGAGTATTGGTAGCCGGGTTTTCGATAAGCTGATAATTGAGCCGCATAGCTTCGGCACAAAGGTCATGGCGGAGTGTGATGTTTTGAGAGATAGAGTAGTATCCTTCAGAAAATAACAGGTAAATGGTTGTCAAAACGATTTCCAGGCGGCTGCCTATCTCGTTGAGGGTTGGCTGCTTGATCTGGATGCCAGCCTCTTTTAATTTTTCCTTAGCGCGGTTTATCCGCTTGTAAATAACCTCTTTGTTTGCTAAAAAAGCATCGGTGATTTCCTGGATCCCAAAACCGCAAAGCAAATTAAGGGTAAGCGCCACCTGCGATTCGTCGGAGATTGCTGGGTTACAAACCGTAAACATCATGGCCAGCTGGCTATCGGCAATGTTTTTGGTGGATAGGTCTATCTCTATTTCGCCGGTACTATCGGTAGTATATTTTATTTCGGGCGAAAGCTTTTGCTTAAAAATGGTGTCCCGTTTCAGATAGTTTTTGGTTTTATTTTTTGCAACCGTGTAAAGCCAGGCCGTAGGATTGTCGGGCAAACCTTTCAGGCTCCAGTTTTCGGTGGCCGACAGGAAAGTATCACTTACAATATCTTCGGCAATTTCAACGTGTTCAATACCGAAAAGCCGGCAAAGTACTGCCACTATTTTACGATACTCGGTACGGAACAGGTGAGGTAAAAGCTCTTTAGGTTGCATAGGTAAATAAAAATGCCTTTGCAAAAGTACAAAGGCATTCTTGGTTTATACAGTAGGCACAGCCATTCGTACCTCAACGGTAGCTCCCCATTGTAATACCGGGCAGCCTTTGGCAATCTCAACAGCATCGTCATAATCTTCGGCCCTGATCATTAACAGGCCGCCTATCGATTCCTTGATTTCGGCATAAGGGCCATTGACAACCGTATTTTGTTTGATCACCCTGCCATCGCCATCCCAGCGTTTAGGCGGAGCAACCAGTTTATTTTGGGCCGCGATGCCGCCTATCCAATCCTGGAAGGGTTTGATTGCCGCCTGCATTTGCTCGGGCGAGGGGCTGGCATCCTTACTTTTCAGATCCCTGTGGATCACTAACAAAAACTCATTCATAAGGCTATGTTTTAATTTGTTAATATAGGTTGTTTATGCAAACTGACCAACCTGGTAAGTACCCGGAGTATTTGGGAACGACAGGTTGATGCGGTTCCAGGTGTTAACGGTTGTAACGGCCATAGTCAGGTCAATCAATTCTTCGTCGCTAAACTGTGCTTTGGCGGTAGCATACACTGCATCACTTACATGGTAGGCGGTAACCGCCTCGGCCCAGGCAAAAGCAGCCCTTTCACGATCTGTATAATATGGCGATTCTTCCCAGGCGCTCAATCCGTATAAACGTTGTTCCGTTTCGCCATTTGCACGCGCGTCTTTATAGTGCATATCCAGGCAGAAAGCACATTTATTAATTTGCGATACCCTGAAATTTACCAATTCAAGAAGGGATGCTTCAATTGATGCTTTTTTGATATAAGCTCCCATGCCAAATAATGGTTTTAAGGCGTTTTGTCCTTTTTCCCACATGCTCAATCTTTTTTCCATTTTGTTTTAAAATTTATGTTGTTAAAACCGAATGACAACCATGTTTTGCAGATTGGACAAAACGGGCAAAAAATATTTTTATTTTTTTCGTCAACATAAAATGTGGGCCCTTTATCCGGCAGATTTTTGTTTATTTAGCAAATCAGGTTCCTGCATCTAACCTGAGTAATATCAATATGGAAAAACTAAATCCTGGAATCCTTAAAACCAAGCAACATTTTGAAATTCTTGACGGCCTGCGTGGCGTAGCCGCAATAGCAGTAGTTACCTTCCATTTTATGGAGATTGCATATACCGACTATAGCAAAGATTTTATAGGTCATGGTTTCCTGGCGGTTGATTTTTTCTTTTGTCTTTCGGGCTTTGTAATTGGCTATGCTTATGACGACAGGATTGGAAAGATGGGGGTTATGGAGTTTTTTAAGTCGAGGCTTATCAGGCTGCATCCGCTTGTTGTAATAGGATCCGTATTGGGTTTGTTAAGCTTTTTGTTTGATCCATTCAGTACCCAGGCTGTAACCCGGAGTGCAGGGAGTATATTGCTGTTATTCCTTAGCTCGGTATTAATGATTCCTAACCCTACGATGGACGAGCGGTATTTTAACCTGTTTGGTTTTAACGCGCCGTCATGGTCATTGTTTTGGGAATATATAGCTAACATTGTTTATGCGCTTGTACTTTGTCGTCTTCACAGGCGCTATCTCATTATCCTTGCTGCAATTTCGGCGGTGGGTATTTGCTATGTGGCTGCCCACTCAGGTAATTTAATGGGCGGCTGGAGCGGCGGCACTTTTTGGGATGGTGGGGTGCGTATAGCTTATTCCTTTACCGCGGGCTTACTGGTTTACCGCTATAATCTCATCATCAAAAATAAGCTTGGTTTTATCGGGCTTTCTATTTTATTGATGCTGGCTTTCCTGTCACCGTTCTCATCATGGAACTGGCTTACCGAGCCTTTTATAGTTATTATTTACTTCCCGTTAATGGTTTCGCTGGGGGCAGGTGCCGTTCTTAATGAAGGTTTACGTAAGATATGTGTTTTTTCGGGGAATATCTCCTATCCCTTATACATGACCCACTATGCTGTGATGTGGGCGTTTGGTAATTATTTCGCGGCGCATAAACCCGATGCTCTTCACTTAGCATATATCATTATTCCCGGTTTAATTGTATTGGTAGCATTTGCTTATCTTGTTATGAAGGTATATGACATTCCTTTACGCCGCTATCTTACCGAAAAACGGAAACAGGCTATTAAGTAAAAAGCAAGGTTTTTTGGTCATTAAATTAAAGGTTAAATTACGTGCCCTTTAGTGGAGGTTGATTTAAAACCTGTATGTTTAAAATGCTGAAGAAGTGTTTTTTATACACCAAAAAGCGTTATTTTTACAAGTGGTTTTTTGCAGTTTTTTATTCATTTTGAGTGATGTGCAGAAGGCTTTGGCACAATGAGGAAAACGTTAGTTATTGGTTGGCTTGTTTTATTACTTGCTATTGTTGGCGCATTATTTTGGTATAATGAGTTGCAATATCAGTTGCCTACGCCGGTACCCGAAAACTATAAACCGGTAAAATCAGGTACAGTTGTTTCCATCAACCCAAGACATTTTAAAGACCACAGCAAACCTTTGTTTCTGCACTTTTTTAACCCCGGTTGCCCATGCTCAAGGTTTAATATTAAACAATTTAAAGCTATTGTTGAGCAATACCGCGGACAGGTGAACTTCGCTATCGTGATCATGAGCAGCAAGCATTTTACCGAAAGTGAGATTCAGGACAAGTTTGGCATGAAACTGCCTGTAATATTTGACCCTTCCGTTGCCGAAGCTTGCGGTGTTTACTCTACACCACAGGTTGCGCTGATTGATACTGAGAATAAATTATACTATCGTGGCAATTATAATATAAGCCGTTACTGTACCGATGATAAAACGAGCTTTGCCAAAATAGCAATTAACGGTTTACTTAGTAACAATACCCGACTCACATTTAATAAATTGGCGCTAATATCATATGGCTGTCGATTGCCCGATTGTCATAATTAACATACCCCTTAGTTCAAATAATAGTGACTGCAGCTATAGCTCATAACATTAACTTCCAAACCGAGATCAAAGATCGCTCAGACCGGTTGATGGATTACTTTCTGCCGGTGCATTTTGCGGTTGGTTTGGCGCTGGCCTCCTTCTACGATACCTGGCTTATTGCTGGTGGCGTTGGCGGCCTTTGTCTGCTGGCTTATTATACCGCTAAAATAGCCCTGCCCCAATCAGCATTGTATCAGTATGTGCTGGCTGCGGTACTTGGCATTTTTATGGCCCAGTATATCTACCAGATGCATGGCATGTTTGAAATGCACTTTTTTGCCTTTATTTCAAGCGCGCTACTCATCACTTATCAAAACTGGAAACTACAGATCCCCCTGCTGATAGTGGTTATTATCCATCATGCTACTTTTAGCTATTTGCAGGATATCGGGTTTGGTAATATATTTTTCACCCAACTCAATTATTTTGATCTTCAAACATTCATTATCCACGTATTACTTACCGGGGTAATCATGTTTATATGCGGGCTGTGGGCATACCAGCTGCGCAAATACAACGAATTAAGAATTGTGCAAACCCTGCAAATGGCCGATCTGCAGCGTGAAGCGCAGCTATCATTGGAGCGTAAGCATAACGAGGAGGTTTTGGCTGCGGCAAACAAAGAACTGAACCATTCAAACCTCGAACTTCAAAAAGCACGCCTTGCGGCCGATCAGGCCAACCAGGAGAAAAGTATTTTCCTGGCTACCATGAGCCACGAGATCCGTACGCCTATGAACGGGGTTATCGGTATGTCGGCCTTGCTGAATGAAACCGAGCTTAATGATGAGCAGCGGATGTTTACCGAAACCATCATCAATTGCGGTGAAACGCTGATCCATGTGATCAATAATATCCTTGATTTTTCGAAGATAGAGGCAGGCAGCCTTGATCTTGAACAGGACGATTTTAACCTGAGGCAGAGCATTGAGGATGTAATGGATATGTTTGCCGTTAAAGCCGGGCAAATGGGGCTCGACCTGGTTTATGAAATTGAAGAAGATATTTCTCCAAACATTATTGGCGATCCACTGCGCCTTAAACAGGTACTTATCAATCTTGTAAATAACGCCATTAAGTTTACTGAAAAAGGAGAGGTTGGTATTAGGGTAAGTTGCATTGAAAGGCAACCTGATGGTTTGCTGAAACTGGGCTTTGATGTTTGGGATACAGGCATCGGTATTCCGAAAGATAAACTGCACCGTTTGTTCCGCGCGTTCTCACAGGTTGATTCATCTACCACACGTAAATACGGCGGCACTGGTCTGGGTTTAGCAATTTGCCAGAAGCTGGTGACCCTCATGGGCGGAACCATCGGGGTTAAAAGCCTACCGGGCGTAGGGGCTAAGTTTTCCTTTACCATCAATGCCTACCCAGGTGAGGCATCGCAACAGCTTACATCTGGCTTTGACCTTAGCGAATTAGAAGGGAAGAAAATTTTGGTGGTTGATGATAACCAAACCAATCTTTCTATTTTGGAACGCCAGTTTGATAACTGGAACCTTAAAGCCATAACCGCCGAATCGGCTGCTGAGGCATTGGTAATTCTCCAAAAAAGTAAAGATATTGAACTGGTAATTACCGATATGCACATGCCGGTGATGGACGGCGCTATGCTGGCCAAGGTGATCAAGGAAGGATATAGCCATTTACCAATCATATTATTAAGCTCGGTAGGTGAAGACTTTATAAAGGATCAGCGGTCGCTCTTTACATCTATCATGAATAAGCCCATCAAGCAGCAGGTGCTTGGTAAGCAAGTTTTCATGGCGCTTAGAAATAGCTCCACTCAAACAGAAGACAAACAAGCTAAAGCAAAACTTTCAGTAGATTTTAGTGATAAGTATCCGTTCAAGATTCTCATTGCCGAAGATAATGAGGTTAACCAGCACGTTATTAAGCATATTTTAAGCAAAATGGGCTATAAACCAGGCATCGCTAAAAATGGTATTGACGCCATTGAAGCCCTGTATCAGGACGACTACGGATTGATATTAATGGATATGCAGATGCCGGTTATGGATGGGCTGGAAGCTACCCGGGTTATCCGGAAGGATGGCGTTAAACAACCGGTTATTATAGCACTTACTGCTAATGCCATGACCGGCGACGAACAGGAATGTTTGCAGGCTGGTATGAATGATTACCTGAGCAAGCCCGTAAAATTGGATGAGTTGATGAACAAGCTATCCAAGTGGTATACGGTGGTTAATAATAAAGCGGTATCCCGTTCGGAAGTTTAACATTTTTTATAATTCCAGTTCCAGCTGGTCGCCGGGGCCAAGCTCGCGGTCATCGCGCTGCTTAACCTGCAGCCCGCCGAAGTTTGAAAGTGAGATACCCAGCAGGCGTACTTTTACATCGTCAACGCCGGTAGCAGCGATGAGTTGTTTGGCAGTACTGCTGATGGTTTCAAGATCGTTGACAGGCGTTTGGAACGATTGATTTCTGGTGATCTGTTTAAAATCATGATATTTTACTTTAAGGGTAATGGTACGGCCCTTCAACTCGTATTTAAGCAGGCGATTGTGTACCGTTACCGCTATCTTATCGAGCTCGGCCTCCATTTCCTCAAGCGTAGTTAAATCATAAGCAAATGTATCTTCGGCACCCAGTGATTTGGTTTCGCGATGTGGCTGTACTTCGCGGTTATCGATACCTCGTACTATCTGGTAGTAAAATTTGCCCACTTTGCCAAAGTGACGGGTAAGCTCACTTTCTTCAAGCCGTTTCAGATCGGCACCGGTATGCAGGCCCATTTGTTTCATCTTTTGAGCAGTTACTTTACCCACGCCAAAAAACTTTTCGACGGGTAGCTGCTCCATAAAGTTTTCGATGCTTGAAGGGCCGATGAACTTCAATCCATCGGGCTTATTGATATCTGATGCTATTTTAGCTACAAACTTATTAATAGATACCCCTGCCGAGGCGGTAAGCTGCAGCTCATCCTTAATAGCCTGTTTAATGAGTTTGGCTATCTCAATGGCCGAGCCAATATCCTGCTTATCATGAGTTACATCCAGATAAGCTTCATCCAACGAAAGCGGCTCGATCAGATCTGTATAGCGACTGAAGATTTCACGGATATGTTGCGATACTTCCCGGTAAACATTAAACCGGGGACGTACAAACAAGGCATGCGGACAAAGCTGTAAAGCCTTTTTTGATGACATGGCCGACCGGATACCAAACTTCCTGGCCTCATAACTTGCTGTTGCAACCACGCCGCCGCGCCCTTCGGGTAAGCCTCCCACCACCAAAGGCTTGCCCCGGTATTCCGGAAAATCCCGCTGCTCAACCGACGCGTAAAATGCATCCATATCAATATGGATAATTTTACGATGTGTATTGGATGATTGCTCCGTCATGGTGATGAAAGCAAATATAGGCGGGTTGCAGGCTTGCTGCAAAGTTCGCTGGTTGGCGTAGTGTAAGGTTTTGAAGAGGGAAGCAGGTTCAATGCTCCAAGCTATACGCCTTAGCCTAACAGTAAGAAGCGCGGGACTGTGCGATTCCCCTCTTGAGAGGGGTGTAGGGGTGTGTTTCTGCTTTGATAAGCCATTGCAGAAACACACCCCTGCTATCGCTCATTCCTCCGCGCCCCCTCTCAAGAGGGGATTTTAGAATCTTTTGTCAAATTATTTGAATAGGTTAACGACTCAAGCAAGGACGCTTGAACATGCATTGCCTATTTCAAAATCAACTCTCCGTATCTCCCGGCAAAAACCTAAGCTTTTGCTGAAAATACATATCCCAGCTATGCTGTTGCTTACGATCGGTCATGTGAACCGTATCTTCGTCGTAATCTGCATTGAGCTGTTTGTATTTGGCATCGATGCGGTTAAAAATAGACATAGCCTCGTAGTTGTAGTTATTGCTGAAGCGGGTGCGGCTTACTATGCGTAACAGCTCCTGCTGCTCTAAAAAGGCTATGGTGTAATGCCCTTGCTCGTGTTTTAATATCTCGGTCATTTGTTGCGGGGTATTAACCCGGCTCCTGTCCAGCCACGATTTGTTATTATTGAGGATAAGCCTGATATTAAAATTGAGCCGGTAGCCTCCGCCCTCACGCCGGGCCTGGTAGCGGTAATCGATGGTGCAGTTTGTATAAGCAACAACGCCGCCGGCATTAGCCCGCGGCGTTCCCCAAAAATCATTGGCGGTAAGCTGATGAAATGATTGCGCCGAAGCCGACGTGATCACTGCAAAAAAACACATGGCCGTTAGGCCTATCCCTTTCACTATATTTCTTTTCATTTAAAAAAATGGCGGTTTTAAACTTTTACTTTTTGACGTTGTCGGTATGTAAAAGGTTTAAGGCCATCATTTCTTTTAACGTATGTTGCATCTGATCGGTTGAGCCATCAAGGAAAATAACATTCCCTTTTGAGTTTTCTGAGAAGTGTTTGATAGATTCTGTCCACATGGTGAACAGGATTACCGAGGTATCCATATTAGCTTCGGCCATTTCTTTGGCGGCTACAGTCATACCACGGGCAACCTCTTCACGGAACAACGCAATACCCTGACCTCGTAATTGTGCTGCTTCACGTTCGGCCTGTGCCGATATTTTGATGGCGTTCCCTTCCGCTTCTGCAGCTTTGGTTTTGGTGATGAGCAGGGCCTGTCCTTCATTTTCGGCAGCGGCTTTCAGGTTGTTTGATGCCACAACCTGGCTCATCGATTTCATGATCACATCATCAAAAGTAATATCGTTCAATTGAAGATCCTGCAGGTGGTAGCCCCAACCTTCCAGTATCACGTCCAGTTGTTCCTTTACGTGCTCAACAATATCACGGCGCAATATCAATACTTCGCTTTGGCGTTTGGTAGCTACAAAGGCGCGAATGGATCCTTCAACGGTGCGGATGAGGGCCTGCATCAGGTTACGTTCGTCAACAAACTTAAAAGCTACGTTTTTAATGGTTTCTTCCTGTTGGTCCAGAACAGAGTACAGGAGCATAGCCTTAAAGTAAACATTAGCCTGGTCATAAGTTACAGCCTGGAACTCCAGCTCGACAGAACGGTTTTGGATAGAGATCTTGGAGTAGATGTTTTCGATAAAAGGGATCTTGAAATTTAACCCCGGGGTAAGGATGCGGCGGTACTTGCCAAATACGGTGATAACTACTATTGTGCCCTGTTTTACAGACACAAACGAAGTAAAAATGGTAATAAGGATAACAACAAAAATGATTATTGTTACCAATGATCCAACTGATTCGGGCATGGTTCGGTTTATTATGTTTAGAATAAAAGTAGCATTAATTATTGGTGTGCTATTTGTTTTTTAAAAAATGCTCATAAAAAACAGCGCACCTATCATGAACTTAAAACGAACATTCGGAACGATATTGAGCGTGCTTGGTATCATTGGTCTGATATACACAGGCATAGCTATTATAAACCACAGCGCTCAGGTAACCACTATGGTGGTAATAGGAATCATTTCGCTCATATTTTTCTCAACAGGTATTGGCCTGGTAAAAAACACTAAAGATGAAGCGGCTTAAATAACCGGATTCAGGTCGTACAATTGACTCACCCGGTCTGCGCTTCGCTGTACCACCCTCTCTCCGGCTTCACCGCAAAGAGGGTAAAAGAAATCCCCTCTCGAGAGGGGGCGCGGAGGCACGAGCGACAGTAGGGGTGTGTTTCTGCTGCAAGCTGATCAAAGCAGAAACACACCCATCCGCCCCTCTCAAGAGGGGAATCGCACAAGCCCACGCTTTTTCCATTAAGGTAAGGGCTAAGGTGATGTCAGGGTGAATGTATCTCGAAGCACTTCTTGCCCCTTTCCTGTTTATAAATTCTCGCTCTGAATAATCGGGTTCAGGCTAATCTCCCCGGTATCGGTTATTATCAAGCCAGCATCGGGAAAGTCTGTCTCAGTAAGTTGTTTAATCCGGACAGCCGCCCGGTTGAGCGAATCAAGTCCAAGGCCTTTATCATGGGCTTGCCTAAGGGATATAATGCGGCCATTCAAAAACTCTCCTTTTTTATTCAGGTTCACTTTTAGTAAAGGAGCCAAACCGCAAACACCCACTACACTCACACTTTTATAAGTACAAAAATTACCAAGGCTATAAGCGATGAGCCGGTTTTTATAAACCTCCATTGCGCGGCTCACATGCGGGCCATTGCCTAATATGATATCAGCGCCCGCGTCAATGGCGTTATGCGCAAAGGCATGGACATCTCCACGTTTTTCGCTGATGAATGATTCCATGGCAAAAGGTACGTGCTCATAATCCACACCTTCGCCGCCACCATGAAAAGATACGATGACAATATCACATCGCTGTTTCAGTTCGCTGATGATACGGGTAGCGTTCGGCAGGTTGAGGATGGGCAAGGTATTGGCATTAGGGGCAAAGGCGCAAAAGCCATACTTAACGCCACTACGTTCAAATACGGTTGAGGGATGACTAAGCAAGCCACCATAATTAATGCCTATGCTATCAAGCACGCGGGTGGTGCTCATGCGACCGGTATCGCCAAAATCGCCGATATGGTTATTGGCCAGGCTAAGTAGGTTAAACCCCGCATCTTTAAAAACGCCGGCATAGGCTGTCGGCATCCTGAATAAGTAAGCTTTACTGCGTTGATGCAATTTATAGTGGGCAGGGTTACCCCCGTCAAGCAAACTTCCTTCAAGGTTACCAAATGTTACGTCGGCATTTCTGAGTTCGTCGGCAATAATTGTAAAACTGTTTTTGGCGCTATCCGGCGGGAGGGTATAATCATTAGGGTATGATGTTCCGAGCATCATATCGCCAACGGCAGCTATGGATATAGCATCATGATTAACAACAACTGCAGGTTTTGCAATTGCCGCGGTGGTATCGGGTTTAGGTTTAGGAGCAGGCGCCAGTATTTGTTTTTTATTGGGCGGGTGGTTGCACGCCTGTAAAAACAGCGCCAGGCTGGCTGCTGTAAGCATTAAATGAAATTTCATTATAAAAAAAATCCCCTCATTGAGGATGAGGGGACTAAATTAGTTTATTTATTTCAAAATCGTTTAGTTCTTGCTTTCGTCTACGTCGTCGCCCATATCGTTGTTACCCGTGGATGCCGAACCTTTAAACTCATCCTTAAACGAAGCTAACAACCTGCCGCCTTTATAAAAGAAACGGCTGTAATAGGCATCATCCAAGCTGCTGATTGCAACACCTCTTGATGAGGCATGAGCAAATTTATTATTGCCCAAGTAAATACCAACGTGCGAAATGCTGCGGCTGTGAATTTTAAAGAAAACCAGATCACCTTCTTTTAACTCATCTTTAGCAACGGGGTTAACCATGCTGAAAATATCGCGTGAGTTACGTTTGATGTCAAGGTTAAAAACTTCGCTGTATAGTTCTTTTGTAAATGCCGAACAGTCGATACCTCTTCTTGAGCTTCCGCCAAAGTGGTAAGGGGTACCAATCCAATCATATACAAAGTGAAAGAGTTTCATGTTTGAGGTAGCAGATAAAGCAACTCCCATAATTTGGGAAAAGTATGCTTTACCTAAACTTTCCTGATCGTCTTTGTTGTCATCACTGGTGCTTGGGGCACTTTTTGTTTGAGCTTGTGAAGCTATGACGCTGAAAAGTAAGGCAATAGCCAGGGCAAATTTCTTCATTTAATCAGTTTGTTTGTTGAGTTAGGGCAACAAATTTGTTTATTAAATCAGACACTATGTCTATTGTGCTCTACAAAACTATTTATATTTTTTAAAATTGCAAATAAAAGTGCCTTATTTTTCGAAAAATATAAAAAAGTGCTTTTTATTACACATCAATTTAATAAACAGGCTCTTGTACGTTTAACAATGTAATTTGGTTGTAATTATTTGGGGGCATTCAGATAACAACAACCCTCTATAAACTTCATAAAACGATAATTTATTGCCTGGGGCGTGAGTTTTTTTAAGTTTAATTTTACCGAATGGTGCTAAGCAAGGCCTATAATTGTGCGATTTACACGTTTTAAACACCGCCCGGGCACACCAAATAAAATTTTGCAACAATTTGCTTGAGGTTTCGATATTTTGCAGGATATAATTAGATTTGCGCTTTACTCCAAAAAGGTTGTTTAATACATGAGTTCAATCGAAATAAACAAGGACACCTACCTGATGTGGTACGAACAGATGCTGTTAATGCGTAGGTTCGAAGAAAAAACAGGACAGTTATACGGACAACAAAAAATCAGGGGCTTTTGCCACTTGTATATTGGGCAGGAGGCTGTTTTGGCCGGAGCAATGTCTGTAATTAAACCTGAAGACAGTTTGATCACCGCATACCGCGATCACGCTCACGCGCTTGCTAAAGGTGTAACTCCAAACGCCATTATGGCCGAGATGTATGGTAAAGCTACCGGATGCTCAAAAGGCAAAGGTGGTTCTATGCACATGTTTGATAAAGAAAAACATTTTTACGGTGGTCACGGTATCGTAGGCGGCCAGGTGCCACTTGGTGCCGGTATCGCTTTTGCCGAAAAATATAAAGGTACCGAGTTTGTGAACATTGCCTACATGGGTGATGGTGCTGTACGCCAGGGTGCACTTACCGAAACTTTTAACATGGCTGCGCTTTGGAAGCTACCTGTAATTTTTGTTTGCGAAAACAATGGTTACGCCATGGGTACTTCTGTTGAGCGTACTACAGCTCAAACTGATATTTATAAATTAGGTTTGCCATACGGTATCCCTTCATCAGCTGTTGATGGTATGGATCCGGCTGCTGTACACGTAGCAATGGACGAAGCCGTTCAGCGTGCACGTGCAGGTGAGGGCCCAACGTTCCTTGAAATGCGTACTTATCGCTTTAAAGGCCACTCTATGTCCGATCCGCAAAAGTATCGTACTAAAGAGGAGTTGGAAAGCTACAAAGCTAAAGACCCTATCGAAAGTGTTAAACAAACTATCCTTACAGAAAAATATGCTGATGAAGCATGGTTTGACGAAATGGACGCTAAGATCAAAGCTATAGTTGACGAGGCTGTTAAATTTGCAGAAGAGTCGCCATGGCCGGATGCTTCTGAATTATATACCGATGTATATGTTCAGGAAGATTACCCTTATATCAGGGACTAAGTTTTAAGTCGAAAGTACTAAGTCGAAAGTCTATAGTATTGGTAGTCGGATAAAGACTTCAGACTAAAAACTTCAGACTTTAGACTTCTCGCTAAGAAGAGACTATATTTATACTGAATTTATAATACTATTAATATATGGCCGAAGTAGTAAAAATGCCTAAGATGAGCGATACCATGACCGAAGGGGTATTGGCTAAATGGCATAAAAAAGTTGGCGATAAGGTTAAATCTGGCGATGTATTGGCCGAGATTGAAACCGATAAAGCTACCATGGATTTTGAATCGTACCAGGATGGCACATTGCTGTATATAGGTATACAGGAAGGTGCTGCTGCTCCGGTTGATGCTGTAATTGCCATTTTAGGTAAAGAAGGCGAAGATTACAAATCTTTACTTGATCAGGCTGGCAGCGGCGCTGCTGCTAAACCGGCCGAAGAAGCTGCCCCGGTAGCTGATAAAGCACCTGCCGCTACTCCGGCACCAGCCGCTCCAAAGGTTGATTTGTCAAGCATCCCGGCCACGGTTATCCGCATGCCGTTATTGAGTGACACCATGACCGAGGGTACCATTGAGAAATGGAACTTTAAAGTTGGCGATAAAGTAAAAGCTGATGATTCACTGGCTGATGTAGCTACCGATAAGGCTACCATGGAAGTTGTGGGCTATGAGGCTGGTACCTTATTATATATAGGTGTTAAAGAAGGCGAAGCCGCTAAAGTGAATGATATCATTGCTATAGTAGGTAAAGAAGGTACCGACATTACTCCGTTGTTACAGGATGGTGGTTCGGCTCCTGCTGCTGAGGCTGCACCTGCTGCCGAAGCTAAAGCCGAAGAAACTGCACCTGCTGCTGCCACTGAAGCCTCTGCTGCTGATGACGATAGCCGCGTAAAAGCATCACCGCTTGCACGTAAAATAGCTAAAGATAAAGGCATCAATCTTAATGATGTAAAAGGTAGCGCTGAAGGCGGCCGTATCATCAAAAAGGATGTTGAGGAATATACACCATCTGCTAAACCGGCATCTGCACCTGCTACTGAGGCTGCTCCGGCTGCTGCATCTGCACTTGCTGCAAAAGCACCTATTGTATTGCCAACCTTTACCGGCGAAGAGAAATTTAGCGAAAGGCCGGTTACTCAAATGCGTAAAGCTATCAGCCGCCGCTTAAGCGAAAGCTTATTTACTGCTCCGCATTTCTATGTAACCATGACCATTGATATGGATCAGGCAATTGCTGCCCGTACCCGTATGAATGAGATTGCCCCGGTTAAAATTTCATTTAATGATTTTGTTGTTAAAGCTTGTGCTGTAGCCTTAAGGCAACATCCTGCAATTAACTCATCATTCCTGGGTGATAAGATCCGCACTAACGAACACGTTCACATCGGCGTTGCTGTTGCTGTTGACGAAGGTTTGTTGGTTCCTGTTATCAAATTTGCCGATGGTAAATCATTAAGCCACATTTCGGTTGAAGTGAAAGACTTTGCAGGTAAAGCAAAATCTAAAAAATTACAGCCAAACGAAATGGAAGGTTCAACTTTCACCATTTCAAACCTTGGTATGTTTGGTGTTGACGAGTTCACTGCCATCATTAATACTCCAAATGCTTGTATCCTTGCTGTAAGCGGTATCCAGGCTGTTCCGGTTGTTAAAAATGGCGCGGTAGTACCTGGCAACATTATGAAGGTTACCCTGAGCGCCGATCACCGTGTGGTTGATGGTGCTACAGCTGCTGCCTTCCTGCAAACATTAAAACAATTATTAGAAGAGCCGGTAAGGCTGCTGATATAATTATTTCGGATATCGGATTTTCGATTTCGGATTTGGGAAAGCGATGGGTTTAGGCTCATCGCTTTTTTTTATGGGATAAATTATAAAATATGTCATTGCGAGGAACGAAGCAACCGCACGGAAGCCGAGCGGCTCTGTATAGCATGCGGTTGCCACGCTTCGCTCGCAATGACATGATTTTTATGCAATGTTGGTTAGCTGTTGTTAATTAGGCAATGTCTGCAAAAAATGACACAATGAGCTAATGACTTCAATGACCTTTATATTGTATATTCACAGCAAATTTTGATGTATGACACTTTATAGCTTTTTTAAGGAATTCCATTCCGGTTTCAGGTACATTGTTATTGTATTGGTATTGCTGGCCCTTGTACGCGCGTTTATGGGTTGGCTGGGTAAAAAACCTTATGGCGAGGGTAACCGCAAACTTAACCTGTTTGCGATGATCTCGGTGCATACGCAATTTTTGCTGGGCATCATCCTGTTTTTTATTAGCCCGATGGTGCAGTTCAGCAAGGATACCATGAAAAATCCTATCACCCGTTACTTTACGGTTGAGCACTGGGTGATCATGCTTATCGCTATCGCACTAATCACTATTGGTCATAGCAAATCAAAGAAAGCGGCATTGCCAGAAGCTAAGCATAAAGCGATCGCTATCTTTTATTTGATCGGAATTATACTGATTTCGGTAGGTATAATGCTTATTCCACAGTAATTCTACGTAGCTAATAGGATTTAGCAAATAAATAATTTCACAAAAAATTTGACAATTCAAATTTCTTTATAAATTTGTGACCGCGATGATTAAAAACACACATAAAAACAGCTGGTGGCACCAATTAAATTGGCAGCCGGCTCGCGCGTTTTGATCAGAGACAACCTAATCAATTGTGAACCTAAATAGGAAACCCGGCGACCCCAATTCGCCGGGTTTTTTGTTTTAAAATATTTTGAAAATAAACATGAGCACATTTAGAATTACTACCACTTATAAAAAACTACTGGCTGATACCACCACGCCGGTTAGTATTTACCTTCGCCTGCGCGACGTATTTCCCAATTCGCTGCTGCTGGAAAGTTCTGACTACCACAGCCGCGAAAACAGCACCAGCTATATTTGCTGCGAGCCCTTAAGCGGGATAGTGCTGAATAATGGCGTGCTGAAAAAGCAGTATCCCGATGGCAGTCACGAAACGCTTGAGCCCGGCACGTTTGAGCTGATAGAACAGATCAACAGTTTCATTGGCAGCTTTGAAACGGATTCGTTGCCGCTAAAAATGATTACCAATGGTTTGTTCGGCTATTTTACCCATGAGGCGGTTGAACATTACGAAACCATCAAGCTAAAGCAAAGCGATAATACCGACCGTAAAATACCGGTAATGCAGTACCACATTTACAGGTACATCATCGCCATCGACCACTTTAAGAACGAACTCTACATCTTCCACAACCAGCCCGAAGGCGCTCCAACCAATGGCGGTATCGAAAAACTGGAATACCTCATCAAAAACAAAAACTTTCCCGAATACAGCTTCAAGAGTAATGGCGATGAAAAATCAAACCTCACCGGCGACGAGTTTATTGCTATAGTGGAGAAAATGAAACAGCACATTTACCGTGGCGATGTATTCCAGATAGTACCTTCAAGAGCTTTTTCGCGCACCTTCCTGGGCGATGAATTTAATGTTTACCGTGCCCTGCGTTCTATCAATCCATCACCATACCTGTTTTATTTTGACTTTGGCGATTTCAGGATCTTCGGCTCATCGCCAGAGGCACAAATTACCATAAAGAATAACGTAGCCAATATTTTCCCGATAGCAGGAACTTTTAAACGCAGCGGCGACGACGAGAAAGACGCCGAACTGGCCCGTAACCTGGAGAATGACCCAAAAGAATCGGCAGAACATGTTATGCTGGTTGACCTGGCCCGTAACGACCTGAGTCGCCATTGCGAAAATGTAACGGTTAAAGCCTTTAAAGAGGTACAGTACTATTCACATCTTATCCACCTGGTATCGCACGTAAGCGGTAAGCTTAAACCCGGCGCATCGGCATTTAAAGTAGTAGCTGATACATATCCTGCAGGTACCCTGAGCGGCGCTCCCAAATACCGCGCCATGGAGATCATCGACGAAAACGAAAATATAAAACGCAGCTTCTACAGCGGCGCGATAGGTTTCCTTGGGTTTAATGGTGACTTTAACCATGCCATTATGATCCGCTCATTTCTAAGCAAGAATAACACTTTACATTACCAGGCAGGTGCGGGCATTGTAGCCGGTTCAATTCCTGAAAGCGAACTGAGGGAAGTTGATACCAAGATCTCGGCCTTGCGCAGGGCTTTTGAGTTGGCGGAGGAGTTGTAGGTTACGCCCCCTAACCCCCTAAAGGGGGAACAATGGTGGACAAAGAAGTTATATAGATATACAGATAGTTTTAAGATATAAATACAATGAACGAAAATACAAATACTAATCAAGGCACCCCCTTTAGGGGGCAGGGGGGGCGAATCCTAATAATAGACAATTACGATTCCTTTACCTATAACCTGGTGCATTTGGTTAATGAGCTTGGCCTGGAGTGCGAGGTTTGGAGGAATGATCAGTTTGCTATTGAAGATGTGGATACTTTTGATAAGATCATCCTTTCGCCGGGACCTGGTATTCCCTCTGAAGCAGGCTTATTGCTGGATGTGATAGAAAAATATGCGCCTACTAAAAGCATATTTGGCGTGTGCCTTGGTCAGCAGGCCATTGCCGAGGCGTTTGGCGGTAGTTTGTACAATCTTAACCAGCCTATGCACGGTATAGCAACACCAATAAAAGTTACCGATGGTGGAGAAGAACTTTTTGCCGGACTACCCGAAAGCTTTAAGGTTGGCCGATACCATTCATGGGTGGTAAGTGGTAATGATCTGCCCGATTCATTACAGGTTACTGCCATTGATGAGGCCGATAATTCGATCATGGCGCTTAAACACAAGCAATATGATGTGAGGGGCGTACAGTTTCACCCCGAATCAATCCTGACCGATTACGGTAAAGAAATGATGCAAAACTGGCTAAAGGCTTAGTTTTAAGGAATTATGATAACTTTGAAAAATTACATTTAAAAACGTCATTGCTTCGTACCTCGCAATGACGGCTTATATAACATTCCCCCTTTAGGGGGTTAGGGGGCTTTATGACCATACTTGATAAAATAGTTGCCAATAAAAAAAGAGAAGTTGCTTCGGCAAAAAAACGCACATCGTATACTGTACTTGAAGAATCGGAGCATTTTCACCGCGATACTCACTCATTTAAGGAGTTTTTGCTTGATCCCTCACGCACCGGTATCATAGCCGAGTTTAAGCGTAAATCGCCGTCAAAAGGTATCATTAACGATAAAGTAAGGGTTAGTGCCGTTACTACCGATTATGCGGCTGCAGGCGCCTCAGCGCTTTCAGTTTTAACCGATCGCAATTTTTTCATGGGAAAAAAAGCTGACCTGGTAAAAGCCCGTTCGGTGAATAATATCCCTGTATTGCGCAAAGATTTTATGATAGATGAGTACCAGGTAATAGAAGCCAAATCATTAGGGGCGGATATCATTCTGCTGATAGCTGCTATACTTACTCCTGCCGAAATTGATAACCTTGCCAAACTGGCTAAAAGTTTAGGCTTAAACGTGTTACTTGAGGTGCATAACCTTGAGGAATTGGAACGCAGCATTAACCCTAACCTGGATGCTATTGGTGTAAATAACCGCAACTTGGCCGATTTTACTGTATCGGTAGAAACTTCGTATAAGCTGGCCAAACACATTCCTGCTGAGTTTATGAAAATTTCGGAAAGTGCCATCAGTGATCCGGAAACTATCCGCCATCTTAAGCTGGAAGGTTTTAACGGCTTCCTTATTGGTGAAACCTTTATGAAGCAGCCCGATCCCGGACAAGCCATGCGCGATTTTGTTGCCTTGTTATAAGCTTGTAATACCATGAGGCGGGTGTTGAAAGATGAATGATTGCCACGCAAAGATGTTGCGTATCTACTACGATATGGCTGGCCATAAACTGGTTGCTGAGCCCGTTCCGCAAATTGTATAAAATACATCAAGACTGTTTTAATGCCCGGTTAGGAGATAGCCGGGCATTTTTTTTAACCAGAAATAGAAATAATTTCATAGGGGTTTCATTGTTCATTTTGTTCATGTTTTATCAAACATATTTTTGGTATTTTACGTAAAAGGGCACACATCAATACCTGGCTGGCGTGCAATGTCGTTATCTGCCAGCCCGAAAATCTGTGCTCAATAAGAGGCTTCTTTTAAAAAAGAAGGCTTGCTTGCGGTCACATTTATTGAGTATGAAGAGACTTATGAAGAAGATTAATAAGCCGTTACTTATACTACTACTTTTGCTGATCCTTACTTCATTTGCCGGGTACAGCCAAACCTGTACGTTAAATGTTTCAATAACCTCAACAGCTACAACCATTTGTTCAGGAAAAAGTGTAACCCTGACTGCCAATACAAGCGGAGGTACAGGCCCGTTTACCTATGTTTGGAATACGGGTGAAACCACCCCAACTATTGACGTAAATCAAGGTGGAAATTATACTGTTACCGTAAGCGATAAAACCCCGGGTTGCCAGCCAAAGGTTGCCAATTTTTCTGTCACTGCTGTTGCGTCGCCAACCCCTCCTGTAGTTGACCCGCAGGCTGTTTGCCCCAATACAGCCGCAACGTTGACAGCCAAAGCGCCGGGAGGTACTTACCAATGGTATGATGCTGATGGCAATTTTTTGTATACGGGTAATCCATATGTAACACCTCCGGTTAATAAGGCAACTCTTTTTTTTGTAGAAACAACATTAAACAATTGTACCAGTACAAGAAGCTCGGTTTATGTTTATGTAACCGGAGGGCCAAGTATTCAGTCAGATCCGGTGTGTTATGGAACTTCAGCAACGTTAAAGGCATCCGGCGCCGATAGTTATGCATGGTATGCAAATTCATCAGGTACGGGAACTCCATTAAGTAACGACCCGACGTTTTCAACACCTCCTTTATTTGCAAACACAACTTATTATCTTTTTACAGCACTTAGAGGTTGCACCAGCGGAGGGATACCTGTTGTGGCCCGTATCAATGCGCCGCCGGCTGTTCCGGTAGTAAACGCAACGTATAGTGTTTGTTCCGGATCGTTGACAACTTTGCATGCCGATGCCTCAGGAGTGGTTGAATGGTATGATGTACCATCAGGTGGGGCCCTGCTAATTTCAAGTCCTGATTTTACAACACCGGTACTTACATCTCCCGTTACCTATTACGCGCAAACGCGTGTGGGCGATTGTATCAGTAGCCGAATACCGGTGCCTGTATCTGTGACGCCAATACCTGTCGCGCCGCCATCTCAAACAGCCAGTACCTGTTATGGCACAAGCGCTACGCTAACTGCCGATCCATCGCCAACGGGCACATATAATTGGTATAGATCAGCAACTGGCGGTAGTTCGATTGGTGCAGGTAATACTTTTCGGACCCCGATACTGACAAACAATATAATTTATTATGTTGAGCATACTACAGGTGGTTGCACAAGCGACCGTACCCCGATAAATGTTACGGTAACCCCGGCGCCCGAACCTCCGATTATGCCCGACGGGCCGGTGATCTGTAACGGAACTTCGACTCCTTTAACGGCGACATCTCCTACGCAGGGCGGAACTTTTCAATGGTTTACTACGGCTACCGGCGGTACCGCCCTTTTTACCGGCGATACATTTAACACCCCGGCGTTAACAGCCACTACAACCTATTATGTTCAAACTACTGTTGGTGGGTGCGTAAGTGACAGATCGCCAATTACAGTAACCGTACTTGATGCCATCCCGGTTCCTGTTCCTCCGGCTGATGTGCCGATATGCGCCGGTTCTTCGGCTACGCTTACAGTAACAGGCTCGCCCGATGATTATGAGTGGTATGATCAGCTAACCGGTGGCAATCTGCTGATAACCGGTAATACTTATGTTACCCCCGAGCTAACTGCAAATGCAACGTATTATGTACAAAGTATAGCCAATGGCTGCAACAGTGCACGTATTGCGATAACAGTGCACGTTAACAATCCTCCAGCTGCCCCTGCGGTTAATGGTACGGCAACGGTGTGCCCCGGCCAGCCAGCCACCTTGAGCGTCCCAGCGTCGGGTACCACCATTGAGTGGTATACTGATGCTATTGGTGGAACGCTTTTGTTTACAGGCAATACCTATACTACCGATCCTGTGCTTAGTCAAACAACGTTTTACGCGCAGGCGAGCAATGGTTCATGTGTAAGTCAGCGAACAGCTTTTACCGTATCTACAATTCCAATTATTGATCCGCAGTTCCGGTACCCATCCGGTACTGTTTGTACTTCCGGAAGTAACGTTTCTCCGGCTATTTATAATCCGGACGGAGGTACTTTTACTTCAACACCAGCAGGGCTTGTTTTTGTAAGTAATACTACCGGCGAGATCAATGTAGCAGCAAGCGCTTTAGGAAAATACACTATTATTTTTACTTATGGTGGCACATGCGCGGGTTCAGCCAGTCAAAGTATATCGATAGTTACAACGCCAGATGCCCGTTTTACTTACAATACTCCATTTTGTAAGGATGCTAAGAACCCCTTGCCGGTTTTTGCAACTGGTGCCAGTGCCGGAATTTTTAGTGAGCCTACAGGCAGACTTAAATTTAAAAATACCAGCACCGGCGAGATAGACCTTGCGAATAGCATGGCAGGGACATATACCGTAACCAACACAATTGCAGCAAGCAGCGGATGCCCTGCAAGCGTTGCTACGGGAACTGTGACTCTTTACAATGCAGTTATAATATATGCCGGGCCAAACCAGGCTGTGCCACCGGGCGTACCTGTACAACTGGCCGGCAGCGGAAACACAGCAGCGAAATGGAGCGGTGGGGCAGGTAGTTTTTCTGATAAAACACTTAAGGATGCTGTTTACACTCCAGCCGTGGGAGAAACAGTGGCCAAACTTACGCTAACCTCCGATGATCCTGCCGGTCCCTGCAGTTTTAAATCGAGTACTGTTACCATATATATAAATTCGGTGCCAGCCGCTCCTACGGCTTCGGCCAAACCTGTTTGTGTGGGCAATACAACTACACTTATAGCCACCGCGCCGGGTGGAACATACCATTGGTATAGCGATGCTTCCGGCGGTACACTCCTTAAAACCGGGCCTATATTTACTACTCCGCCAATAATTAATGATATTACTTACTACGTTTCAACAACTATAGGTGGCATTACAAGCAACAGGACTCCTGTTTTAGTCCATCCAACACCACAACCAGCAGCGCCAGAGGTTACCTGGGCTCCGGTTTGTGAAGGGACTTCCGCCATACTTACGGCAAGTGGTTCAACTGGTACCTATACCTGGTATAATTTACCTCTTGGAGGCACCCCGATACACAATGGCAGTACTTTTTCTACAGCTCAATTAACCATCAACAGAACTTATTATGTAGAAACTTCGGTTAATGGTTGTATTAGCGAGCGTAAAAAGGTTGATGTTGTAGTTACGCCCGCCCCGCAGGTAACCAGCAGCCCTACCAGCGATCCGGTATGCAGCGGTACCGCGTTAAATTATACCATTACCGCCGATCAGCCTGGTACAACTTTTTCGTGGGACCGCCAGGCTATTGCCGGCATCAGCAACCCTGCTGTAACGGGCCAAACAACAAGTTCCATTACCGAAACACTTATTAACACCAAAGGGGCAGCTGTTGATGTAACTTATTCTATTACGCCATATTTGAACGGTTGCCCGGGGGAGGTGTTTCAATATGTAGTTACCGTAAATGCTACGCCTGTTGTTGTAAGTGATCCTCCGCCTCCAGTTTGTAATGCCGCAAGCCCTAATTACGAGGTTAAATTTAATCCACAGGTAACAAGCTTTACCTGGAGCCGGGACGCGGTTCAGGGTATCAGTAATGCTGCCGTAACGGGACAGGCGTCTACCACCATCAAAGAGGTGCTTTATAACACCACTAATGATCCCATTGTGGTTACTTACATGTTTAATTTTAAAACCAATGACTGCCCGGGCGCGCAATATCCGCTTAACGTAACAGTTAATCCGGGAGTATCGGTTACCACCCCTCAACCAGATCCCAGATGTAACAATACGCCGCTGGGGCTCACTTTAACGTCTAACGTAGGGTCGGCTACCTTTTTGTGGAGCCGGCAGGCTGTGCCAGGTATCAGCAACGCGGCGGTTACTAATGAAACAGCAAACCCTATCAACGAAACCCTGATTAATACTACAACAAACCCTATTCAGGTATCTTATATTGTAACACCTATGGCATTTGGCTGCAGCAGCTCGCCGGTTAGGTATACCGTGACCGTAATGCCCGAAACAGCAATGCATGAAATCTTTGTTAGCACTCCCGTTTGCGAAGGGAATGAGATTACACTGCAAACCGTGCCTGTAGCCAATGCCAGATATTTGTGGACAGGCCCCAATAATTTCAGATCGGAAGGGACGAGCCCGATCGTAACCATTCCTAATGCTACGGCCGCCAACGCCGGGGATTATAGTTTATCTGTAATCTTGAATACCTGCCCAAGCGAGCCAAGTACTAAGACGGTTCAGGTAAACAGTATCCCAATTGTTAATGCAGGCCCCTCACATACTGAATGTGTTAGCGTGCCATCTATACAACTTGATGGCAGTGTCAGCAGAACAGGGATCTGGAGTGGTGGCCAGGGAGGAACCTTCGCTCTTTTGAGTGATCCAAAGACTCAATATTTCCCATCTGCGGCAGACAGGGCTAACGGATCGGTTAAATTAACGCTTACATCAACCGGTGTTGATTGCGCGGCAGTACACAGCGATGTAATCATTACGTTTGCGCCAAGCCCTGGTGCAGATGCGGGACCGTCAAGTATTAACAATGTTTGTAATCAGAATCCTATGGTGGCTTTAAGTGGCCGGCCGCTTTCAGGTACCACTGTAAAATGGACCTCGGCGTCGGGGTTGGGTAGGTTCATTCCTTCGGATGTATCAGAAAATGTAACCTTTCAACCTGATCCTATTGATATTGCCAAGGGCTCAGTTAAATTAACGCTTAGAGCAACGCAGGCAGATGATTGTCATACTCCTACCGATGACATTACCATTAATTTTGTTCCGCCGCCAACGGTACAAGCCGATGCCGCAGGCGATACAAGGTATGTTTTGAAAGACCATACCATCACTTTAAACCCTGTGGTGAGCAGTGATAACGTAACATATGAATGGACCCCGGCCACCGGCCTGAGCAGCACTACTGTTAAAAATCCGGTTGTAACCGGCGATCAGGACATCGTTTATCAGCTTAAAATCACCGAGAAATCAAACGGCTGTGTAAACCAAAGCCAGGTAGCTGTTAAGGTTTCGCCGGTAATAAACATCAGCAATACATTTACACCTAATGGTGATGGCATAAATGACTACTGGGAGATTAAAGGCCTTGTAGCTTATGAAAACAGTACTGTTGATGTTTATAACCGTTACGGGCAACCGCTGTTCCACTCGGTAGGATATCCTAAACCATGGGATGGTACTTACCAGGGAAAACAGATGCCGTCAGGTACTTACTACTATGTAGTAAATACAAAGATGAATAACCAGGTTCTTTCGGGGTATGTGGTGATTTTACGTTGATGAAACTTAAAGTAGTTTTAGTACTATTAAAAGCGCCACGAACGAGAATACAGCCAGGTTCAAAAACTGTTTTGACCGCAGGTTTGCCTGGACAATTTCAGAGGCGCGGCCATTATCAATGAAACGATAATACCTACGGCTGTAACCGTATGATATGATAAACAGGATTAAGGGGATGTAAAGCAGTAAATATTTCATTAACATAAAATTAAGCAAACGCCTAATTTTATGTTAATGGTTAAAAAAAACTGAACGGAATGAACAAAACAATTACTGATGCTGTAGCGATTTTGCTAATCACTAATTTACAGTTCTTTAGCTGTTGTATGATTATTGTTTACTTGGGCCGATTGCTTTACGCGGACCAATCATGGTGTGTGTTATTTAAAAATTTCGCCTTACAACATGATCAATGGCTACTCCCCAAAACTTGCCCAAAGCCTCCGCTCCCTTTTTATTGGGATGCAGGTAAAATGTGCCTTGTTTGCCGTTTTCAGGGATCAGATAGGTAAGGTGATTTTTTTCAAAATAGGCATAAGCCTTGGTGTCGCCTACAAAAACATGTTTGGGATTTGTTGTAGCATATGTTTTTACAAGGCCATCTATCATTGGCACATAACTTTGCAACCTGCTTAGGCCTTCCTGTAAATATTTTCCGCCGTTATAGGTGTTTGGGCTATACCATACCGGGTGCTGGAAAATGACTATCGCCTTTGAGAAATCGGCCAAAAGTTTATCAACTATGGTTTTTAAGTTTTTCTGGTAATCTTCGGGCGAAACAGGCGCACCATGTGGGCCCTGGATAGCGCTGTCATTTGTACCCAGTTTTATCGAAAATATCAACAATGCATCTTTATTGGTAAAGGCGCTTGCTGCTTGTTCTATTTTAGTAAAAGTATCCGTGCCCGGCAAAAAATCAAGCGTGGTATAACCACTATGTCCTTGATTGCTGAAATTTACGGCATCCAGGTTTTTCTGTTTTTGCAGATAAGCTACAGCGGTTGCAGGCGGGGCTTCTGTAGCCGCATCGGCGAGTTGAACACCCTGGGTTATACTATTGCCGATAAATACAATGTTGAGCGCATTCTTTTTATGCTGAGCTAACGTTATAGTTGAGGCCATGAATAACAGCATGGCCGCTAACAGATACTTTTTCATTTTACTTATTGAAAAAATCTAATACTACTGCCAATTAATACCCATGTTCCAGAACATAAATGCCCATTTATCAACCTGTCCGTTGATAAGCTGAGCGGTACTTTGCCCCGCGCCGTGGCCCGCGTTGGTTTCAATGCGGATGAGTGTTGGTGCGGTACCCTGCTGATACTCCTGCAGGCGGGCCGCAAACTTGAATGAATGGGCTGGTACTACGCGGTCATCATGATCGGCGGTGGTGATCATGGTTGCAGGGTAAACCCCCGGCTTAAGGGCATGGTACGGCGAATAATTATAAAGATATTTAAACATTTGTTCCGAATCTTCTGCTGTGCCGTAATCGTAGCTCCAGCCTGCGCCGGCAGTAAATTTGTTATACCTGAGCATATCCAGTACGCCTACTGCCGGGAACGCTACTTTAAATAGATCGGGGCGTTGGGTCAGCATAGCACCGATGAGTAAACCTCCGTTTGATCCTCCGGAAACAGCAAGATGGTCTTTTGAGGTGTATTTATTTTTGATGAGATATTCGGCCGCGGCTATAAAATCATCAAATACATTCTGCTTTTTTTGTTTGATGCCCTTGCGGTGCCACAGTTCGCCATACTCGCCGCCACCGCGCAAATTAGGAACAGCATAAATACCTCCATGCTCAAGCAATATGATGTTTGAGGTACTGAACGCAGGGGTTAAACTAACGCCAAAGCCACCATAAGCATACAATAAAGTAGGGTTTTGACCATTAAGTACAGTTCCTTTTTTGTAGGTGATGATCATCGGGATTTTGGTTTTATCCTTTGATTCATAAAACACCTGTTTTGATTCATATTGCTCCGGATCAAATTTTGCGCCCGATTTTTTATAGATCACCGAAGTACCGGTTGTAATATCCAACTTGAAAATTGTTGGCGGATAGATGTAGTTGGTAAAGGTATAATAAGTTACATTTTCTTCTTTTTTAGTGCCAAAACCCGAGGCTGAACCAATTGATGGTAGCTGAATGGTGCGCTCAAGCTTGCCATCCATATTGTACTGCTGTATAAGCGAGGTGGCATCCTGAAGGTATGTGGCGAAAATTTTACCTCCGCCGGTAGTGGCGCTTAGTACATTTTTTGATTCGGGGATCAGGTTTTTCCAATGGGTTATCCCTGGTTCGGCAGCATCAACAGTAACAATTTTAAAATTGGGCGAGTAGATATTGGTGAGGATATAAAGCTTGCTGCCCACGTTATCTAACACGCTGTGCTGATTGTCAAAATTATTTACCACGTTTACGATCTGGCTGCCGGGTTTGCTTAAGTCCTGGATATATAGCTCATTGCCGGTTGTTGAGGTAGCGGCTGTGATCACCAAAAAGCGTTCATCTTCGGTAAGATATGCACCTATGTAACGACGGGGAGTTTTATCGCCTCCAAATATCAATTTATCGGTACTTTGAGGCGTGCCCAGCTTATGGTAGTAAAGCTTATGAAACTGTGTCATGCCCGAAAGCTGGCTGCCTTCAGTTGGCTTATCATAACTGCTATAATAAAATCCATCGGTACCATGCCATGCCAGTCCGCTAAATTTTACATCTTTCAGGGTATCGCCAACTACGCTTTTATCTTCGGTATTAATTACGATGACTTTGCGCCAGTCGGACCCTCCTTCTGAGATCTGGTAAGCGGCCAAATCCCCGTTTTTGCTAAACTCAATGCCTTGTAGTGAGGTCGTACCATCGGCAGAGAATTTATTAGGATCAAGAAAAACTTCAGGTGTACCGGTATCGCCTAACTGGCGATATAATACGTTCTGGCTTTGCAGGCCATCGTTTTTATAAAAGTAAATGTATTTGCCCTCCTTAAAAGGGGCGCTGTACTTTTCATAGTTCCATAAAAACTCCATGCGTTTATGAATTTCGGCCCGATAAGGGATCTGGTCAAGATAGTTGAATGTTACTTTATTTTCGTCCTGTACCCAGGCTTTGGTATCATCGGCATGGTCATGCTCCAACCAGCGGTATGGGTCGGGGACTTGGGTTCCGAAATAGGTATCAACAACGTCAACTTTTTTTGCTTTAGGATATGGGAGGGTTTTTATAGTCATTTGCGCATGTGTATAGCTGCAAAATAAAACAGCTAACGATAATAAACAGAACGTTTTTGTCATGATAGTTTAAATTACAGGCTACTAAAGATAGCTATTTAAGGCACATCGCCATAAAGTAATAACGCTTCAAAGGTTAAAAGTTGTTAATTTTGCCGCCGGTTGCCGTTTAATTGGCCGTGTCGGGCTATATTAGCGGCGTGAAAAAATAGCTTTAAATCAAGGGCAAGCAGTTAAAAGTTAACGCCTTAGTTTTTGCACCTGATAACTATTGTGATTTTTAGCTCGAAACGGTAGCCGGTAATCACATAAGTATCAATAATAATGCGTTTTTTTGCACGTTTGCTTTGCAGCTAAGTTTGCAATGGCAAAACTTACAGTAATACAGTTACATAATAACAAACATGAAACAAACCCTTACTTTTTTTGCAGCAGGCCTTTTAATGCTGCTGGCCTTTACTTCAAAAGCTCAGGATACCAACGATAAAGATGATGAAACCAAGGTAAAACAAAAACCTTATGTGGGATTAGGCATGGGTATTTCTTACCCATTCAGCAACTTCAAAAAAACAGATTACAGCAACAATAAATCAGGCTTTGCAAACAGGGGCGTTACTTTCCAGCTTGACGGAGCGGTTTATCTGAAACGTAATTTTGGTATCGGTTATACTTTTTCATACCAGGATCAGAGCAATTTTTCGTACGATGATGATTTGATCTTATCACAAGGTTATACTACCGATTTCAAAGCCGACCAGGGAACTGTGACTGCCGATAAACGTTATCGCAGCTTTAACCTGTTGGTTGGCCCGCAATATACTTTTGTATGGCGCAGCTTGTCATTTGACGTAAGGGCTTCTGCGGGTGCTATTAAAAGCCAGACTTCGCCTTTGTTAACCATAAGTGTTACTGGTGTTGACGCGCAATCGGGTACTATCACCCAGGAAAGTTCTAAAGGCTATGCTTTTGCATACGGTGGTAGTGCGGCCATCAGATTTGATATGGGTGCAGGCTGGGGCTTATCGCTAAAAGGCAATTACGTAAATTCACCGGGTTACAACGTAACTACCACCGGCCGTACGCTTAACGTAGGTCGTTTGGTAACCAAACAGCCAATTACCGAAGGTCAGGTTGTATTCGGATTATACAAAGCATTTTAATTGATTAGCTAAAAGCAGAACGCATAAAGCTTAAGTCAGATAAATAAAACAAAAAAGAGCAGGTCATCGATCTGCTCTTTTTTGTTTTATAGTCATTTGAACTGATCAGTTAACCGTAACCTGTTCTGGCTTATCGGCCACAATTTCGGGCTGACCTTTAAAGAATTCGAATGTGCCGGTAGCGCATACGTGCTTTCCTTTTATGCTGGATAAATCAAGCTTGATCTGGCTGCCTTTTACAGCTATGGTGTATTTTTGCCTTGGATAAGCTGCTCCCATATTTAGCAGGGTAAGTGTATCGCTTACCGCTTTGTAGGAGTAAACGGTGTCGCACAATGTGCCTACTTTGCCTACGTTGTTCTTGAAATCGGCCATGGTAAAACCTTTGGATTGTTGGGCCGATACATTGCCGGCAAAAGCAACAAGGAGCAGTGCCGGCAGTAATAGTTTTTTCATTGGTGGATATATCAGTGTTTTAATTATTGCTGGTCTTTGTCTTTTTTATTTGGCGCGGGCGCGTAACCGTCTTCAAAATTTAAGGTGAACGACGATTCGGACGCGCGACTGGCCGCGTTCAGTCCGGTTACATCCGGTTCGCTGTTATCAATTATTTCGTTGCCGGTATCCTGGCCTTCGTTTTGCTCATACTCATTGCCTGGGTCTTTATCTTCCTGGGCATCATCAAGATTTGGATTTTCGGGGATTGCCATAATTTTAATGTTTAATGTATTGTGAATAACCACTAAAATACGGTGTTGTTTGATGCTTATTGTGTAACAATCTTTATCTTTTCTGTTTGATGGTTAAAACGTATTTTTGCCGCTATGCCGGCTCGCGACAAACTCTATTTTGCTTCTGATTTTCATTTAGGTACAGGCACATACGCCTCAAGCCGCCAACGCGAAGATAAGATAGTGCGCTGGCTCGATAGTATTAAGCATGATGCCGCCGAACTGTTCCTGGTTGGCGATGTTTTTGATTTTTGGTTTGAATACAAAACCGTAGTACCCAAAGGCTACATCCGCTTTTTAGGCAAGCTTGCCGAACTTACTGATGCCGGCGTTAAGCTTTACCTGTTTAAAGGCAACCACGATATGTGGATGTTTGATTATTTTGTAGATGAGCTCGGCGCTACCATCATCAGTAATGAATTGAAGATTGAACGCGGCGGCAAGAAATTCTTTATTCATCACGGCGACGGGCTTGGTCCGGGTGATAGCTTTTATAAGTTTTTGAAAGCCTTTTTTAGGAGTGGATTTTGCCAGTGGCTGTTTGCCCGTATCCACCCAAATCTTGGCGTGGGCATAGCCAATAAATGGAGCCGCCATAGCCGTGATACCAACCAAAAGAAAGATAACCCTAAACCCGGAGAGCAGGAATGGTTGGTGACTTTTTGTCGCGAAGAACTCAAAACCAATTTTTACGATTACCTGGTTTTCGGTCATCGCCATATTCCGCTTGATGTCCAGTTAACACCACAAAGCCGCTACATCAATCTTGGCGAATGGGTTACACAGTTTACATATGCCGTTTTCGATGGTAGTGAACTGAAGCTGGAGTACTTTGAGAAAACGGATTAGTTACCCACGGTTGTTGATTTTAATATAATAGGAAAGTAATTAAGAGTTTAAAATTCTTGATTTTTGAGCATTGTATTCCGATTCTGTTATTGCGCCGCTATCCAATAACTGTTTAAACTTTTGCAGTTCATCTGCTGATGATTTTGGAGGGAAAGTGTAGAAGTTTTTACTCTCGACTTTTGGTGTGCAATACACTATAATTATCCCAATAAAATTCAGAAAAAAGCCAAGTAGGAGACCAGGAATGGCTCCGATGGTTCGTTTGCCTCCGGCGTTGTACCCCCAAATAGGGAAAATGATTATTGACCCAAGACTCGCGAAAGCTACAAAAATTAGAATGATTTCAGGTGCGCCTAATCCGCCCATAGTTGTAATATTTAAGGTTTAGAATGTTGAAATAGGAAATTAAATATATAAATAAGTTTTCAATGTAAACATTGAAATATGTATTCTGCGTTTTTTCCTTATGGAGTCCATTGTTTGCCGATTGTAATAAGCTGGCACATGCATAACCGCATGCTAAACGGTGCCTTTTTCTTACAGAAAAAATGCGTACTTTTGTGCACTTTTTTGCAGTAAGTCTGTAAACCGCCCCGAAACATCAAAACTTTCATAAGCCGGTTCAATATCAAACAGTTTGGCTGCATCATTATTTATAACATATGTTAGATAAATTAGAACTGATACACGAGCGCTGGAAAAACGTTGAAGGTGAGTTGAGCAGTCCTGACGCCATGCAGGACATGAAGCGTTTTGCCCAGTTAAACAAAGAATATAAAGACCTTGCTAAAATTGTTGATGAGTATTTTATATACCGCAACATTATGAGCAATATCGATACCAATAAGGAAATTCTGGCTACTGAAAAAGACGAGGAGTTTCGTGAGATGGCCAAGATGGAACTTGATGAATTACTTGCTCAACAGGAAGTAAAAGAAGAAGAGATCCGTCTGATGCTGATCCCTAAAGATCCTGAGGACTCTAAAAACGCTATCGTCGAGATCCGTGGTGGTACCGGTGGTGATGAGGCAGCCCTTTTTGCCGGCGACCTTTACCGCATGTACATGCGCTATTGCGAAAAACGCGGCTGGCGTACTGAGCTGGTTGACTATACCGAAGGTACCAGTGGCGGTTACAAAGAGATTGTGTTTAACGTAAACGCCGAAGACGCTTACGGAACACTAAAATATGAATCGGGCGTACACCGCGTACAACGTGTACCAGATACCGAAACACAGGGCCGTGTTCATACCTCAGCGGCATCTGTAGTAGTATTGCCTGAAGTTGATGAGTTTGATATCGATCTGCAGGTAAGTGATATCCGTAAGGATCTGTTCTGTGCTTCAGGGCCGGGCGGTCAGTCGGTAAATACCACTTATTCTGCCGTAAGGTTAACTCACTTACCTACAGGTATTGTTGCCCAGTGCCAAGATCAGAAATCGCAATTAAAAAACTACGATAAGGCTTTACAGGTATTACGTTCGAGGGTGTACGAAATGGAGCTTCAAAAGCACCTGGAAGAAACATCTAAAAAACGTAAAACCATGGTATCAACCGGCGATAGATCGGCCAAGGTACGTACCTATAACTACCCGCAGGGCCGTTTAACCGAGCACCGTATCGGTCTTACCATTTACAACCTGCCGGGCGTATTAAACGGCGATCTTCAGGAAATCCTTGAATCGCTTCAGTTTGCCGAAAACGCGGAGAAACTGAAAGAAGGAACAGTAGCGTAATTGACGTTTAAATAATATGAAAAAGGTCCCCAACCGGTAAGGTTGGGGACCTTTTTTGTTTGGAGCAAAAAGAAGCGTCATTGCGAGGAACGAAGCAATCCCAAACTATACAGGGCGAACCTGCAAATCGGGGATTGCTTCGTTCCTCGCAATGACGCCTTTTAGATTATGCTGCTTTAAATTACAATTTAAACTTACCCTTTAAAGCAGCCAGTTTTAAAGCCATATCCGTTTCCGGCTCCTTCTCCACCCTTTTATTAAAGTTTGGCTTGTTATTACCTTGCGGGCGACGGTCGTCGTTACGGCGCTGGTTGTTTGGCTCGCTCTTATCGTTCTCTTTCATGGATAGGGCAATACGCTTGCGGTTCACGTCAACCTCGGTAACGGTTACCTCAACCTTTTGATGTACTTTAAGTACCTCGTTAGGGTCTTTAATGTAACGGTTGGTGATCTGGCTCAGGTGAACAAGGCCGTCCTGGTGAACACCGATATCAACAAAAGCTCCGAAAGCGGTAATGTTGGTAACAATGCCCGGCAACTTCATGCCAACTTTCAGATCGCCAATGGCGTTGATACCATCGGTAAAGCTAAATGCTTCAAACTGCTCACGTGGGTCGCGGCCCGGTTTGGCAAGCTCGGCCATGATATCGTTCAGAGTTGGTAAGCCAACTGTTTCGGAAACATATTTTTGCAGCGGGATGCTTTTACGTAATGTTGGATTGCCCATCAGGTCTTTTACCGTACATTTCATATCAGTAGCCATCTGCTCCAGCAAGCCATAACGCTCAGGGTGAACCGCGCTGGTATCAAGCGGGTTTTCGGCATTATGGATGCGAAGGAAACCTGCTGCCTGCTCAAATGCCTTATCACCCAAACGCGGAACTTTCTTCAACTGCTCACGGCGTTTAAAGGCGCCGTTTTGGTTACGGTACTCAACAATGTTTTGTGCCAATTGTGGTCCAAGGCCCGATACATAAGCCAGGATCTGTTTTGAAGCTGTGTTAAGCTCAACACCTACCGCGTTCACCGCGCTGATCACAGTGTCATCTAACGAGGTTTGCAGCTTGTTCTGGTCAACATCATGCTGGTACTGGCCCACACCAATTGATTTCGGATCGATCTTTACCAACTCAGCCAATGGGTCCATCAAACGGCGACCGATTGATACGGCTCCCCTAACGGTAACATCATAATCAGGAAACTCTTCCCTTGCAACTTCCGATGCCGAGTAGATAGAAGCACCACTTTCATTTACCATTACAATGGTTGCGCCTGCTAAATTCAGGTTGCGCACAAAAACTTCGGTTTCGCGGCCTGCTGTACCGTTACCGATAGCAATGGCTTCGATATTATATTTTTGGAACAGGTGCTGTACTGTTTTTTCGGCCTCGCGCGCCTGACCGGCGCCTGTATGCGGGTAAATGGTAGTATTTTCAAGTAACTTGCCCTGCTCATCCAAACAAACCAATTTACAGCCTGTACGGAAGCCAGGATCAAGAGCCATTGTTCTTTTCTGACCAAGCGGAGCAGCAAGTAACAATTGACGGGCGTTTTCGGCAAATACATGGATAGCCTCTTCGTCGGCTTTCTTTTTGGTAAGCAGGCGTACCTCTGTTTCCATCGATGGTTTCAGCAGGCGCTTATAGCCATCGGTTACCGCTAAACGAACCTGCCCTGAAGCCTGGTTGTTGGCTTTGATAACAGAATTTTCCAGGATCTCCAATGCGTCATCTTCCTCAGGTTTCAGATCAAGCCACAGGATCTCTTCTTTTTCACCACGGCGCATAGCCAGTATCCGGTGCGATGGAGCTGATTTAACGGGCTCTGTCCATTCAAAGTAGTCTTTGTATTTAATGCCTGCTTCTTCTTTACCTTCAACTACGCGTGATGCAAAGGTGCCTTTCTCCACAAAAAGCTCACGGATCTTGGTACGTACTTCGGCATTTTCGGCAACGGTTTCGGCAATGATATCCCTTGCACCCGCCAAAGCTTCTTCAACGCTGGCAACGCCTTTTTCATCGCTGATGTACTCGGCGGCAATCAGTTCAGGGTCGATATTGTTTTGCGCTAATAGCACATCGGCAAGTGGCTGCAGGCCTTTTTCGCGGGCCGCTGTAGCGCGGGTTTTGCGTTTAGGGCGGTAAGGAAGATAGATATCTTCCAACGTAACCATGGTTTCGGCTTCGTTGATCTGCTTCTCCAACTCGGGCGTTAATTTGCCCAGGTCTGTAAGCGATTTCAGGATGGCCTCGCGGCGTTTATCCAGTTCGCGCAGTTGCTGTACACGGTCACGGATGGCGGCTACCTGTACCTCATCCAAACTGCCGGTAAGCTCTTTACGGTAACGGGAAATGAACGGAACAGTGGCTCCTTCATCAAGCAGACCTACCGTAGCGGTAACCTGCTTTTCGGCTACAGAAAGCTCTGCAGCTATTATTTTATAATGAATACTCATAATCAAAATTCGGACTGCGAAGTTGAGGGAATAGGCTTACAATTCAAAAAAAGATTGTTAACAATGGGTTGAAAGATTTTGATTGGCTGATATTTGTCTGAACCCGAATTTTTGGAATTAAAGGATTAACAGAATGCTATGTAGATTTGATAAATTCTTAAAATTCGTTTAATTCGAGTTCAGACAACGCATAATTCATGGCAATCCTCAAATCCTATAAATCAAGGTTCAAACTTATCCCTTCAAATCAACCAGTTTCTCAGCCATTACTTCGCTGATTTTCCGGTATGAATCAAATGTCCAGCCGGCAACGTGCGGGCTTAACAATACCTTGCCGCTTTGTCTTAATTCTTCAAACCATGGCTGCTCGGCAAGGGCGGGGAATTTTTCAACCTCAAGCACATCTAAACCGGCGCCTAATATTTTGCCTTCGCGTATCGCATTTAACACAGCGCTTACTTTAGCAGTTTTTCCGCGCGACGTGTTCAGGAAAAATATCGGTTTTTTAAAGTGGAACAGGTACTCATCATCAACCAGTCCGTTGGTTTCGGTAGTTAGCGGGATATGAAGACTTAGTACATCGCTATGCTTAACAATTTCTTCCATGCTTACTTCGCGGGCATATTTATCGCTGAAGCCGGTTTTATACTTATCATAGGCTATAACATTTACCTGGAAGCCCGAAAGTTTACGGGCAAAGCTGCTGCCCATGTGGCCGTAACCTATAATACCTACTGTTTTGCCTTTAAGCTCATAGCCGCGGTTAGCTTCACGCAGCCATTTGCCGTCACGAATTTCGGCATCACCACGGTTCAGGTTATTCATTAATGACAGCAGCAAACCTATGGCATGTTCACCTACCGCGTCCGAGTTACCTTCGGGAGCATTAATGAGGGTTATTCCTTTTTGAATGGCATAGCCTTCATCAATATTATCCATACCTGCGCCGGCACGGGCTATAAACTGCAGGCTGGTGGCGGCATCAAGTACAGCTTTATCCACCCTGAATTTTGAACGGATCACCAGACCGGCATAATCGCCTATGATTTGCATCGCTTCGTCAACCTTAATCAGCGGACGGTAATCGCAGGTGTAACCTTTAGCTTCGGCCATCTCCATAAATATGGCATGCACATCATCAACAATAAGGATATTATTTTTCAACTTGTATCTATTTTATAAGAGGCCAAATTTACAAAATGCAAGGGTATTAGCCGACAGGCTTTTATAAGGATTGGTGATTTTTACGTTGGGGATATATTTGACAGTTGATTCGGACGAAATTAAGTAATCAAATTAAACAAGCGTCATTGCGAGACACGAAGTAATCCCCAAGAAGCAGAGAGGCTATGCAAATCCGCTCTGTAAATCGGGGATTACTTCGTGTCTCGCAATGACGTGATGGACACAGACTAACAAAAAGGCCCGGCATCTTTCGATGCCGGGCCTTTTAATAATATTAAGACTTTACTTAGTTAGCCGGTTGTGAGCCAACGCTGGTAAATTTATTGTCAAGGCTGATATAGTCGGTCATGATTTGGCCGGCTTCGCGTTTAACAAAGTCAAGATCTTCGTTTTTAGGTTTGGTTTGTCCTTTTTTAAGGGCTGGTAAACCTAAAGCCACACGGCGCAGGTTGTTACGATCAAATGATTTTTGCTCGTCGTCGTCACGTTGTTTTTTCAGATCAGATTCTTTTAACGAGATACTGTCATCAGCATCATGCTTTTTGAAATCGGCGATATCTTCAAGCAAATATTTGTAGCTGTCGCTGCTGCTCATACGCTGATCATGCAGTTTTTTAAGCTGTGGCAGCACACCGGTGAAATCGCCGGTTTTGGTGTAATCGGTTTTGGCAATCACATCAAAAGGCATTGCTGACGGCTCTGTATCTTCACCGTATTTATCCAACGGAATAACCGATGGGAATGAGATATCAGGCGTTACACCTTTATGCTGCGTTGAGTTACCGCTGATACGATAGAACTTAGCTATAGTAAGGTTAAGCTGGCCATAAGTGCTCTGGCTGCCGGTTGAAGTAGTTTTTTTACCACCACCAACTACACCTGCAATTTTATCACGCAATGAAGAACCTATCACCCTGTCAAGGTCAATGGCACTTTGTACAGAACCTTTACCATAAGTTTGGGTACCCAATATCAAACCGCGACCGTAGTCCTGTATAGCACCGGAGAAAATCTCGGAAGCCGAAGCGCTGAAACGGTCGACCAGTACAGCCATAGGACCGCTATAAGTAATATCCGGATCTTCGTCTTTATCAATTTCAACCTGGTCTTTAGTATCACGCACCTGTACCACAGGGCCGGTTTTAATGAAAAGGCCGGTAAGCTCAATGGCTTCCATTAATGAACCGCCTCCGTTTTCACGAAGATCGATCACGAGGCCGTCAACGTTTTCTTTCTTCAAAGAGTCAAGGATGGCCTTAACATCGTGCGTGGTGCTTTTGTAGTTAGGATTGCCTGCTTTGTAATCGTTAAAATCGATATAGAACGCAGGGATAGATATTACACCTATCTTAACTGTTTTACCATTGCTGTTATAAGTACGGATCTCCTTTTTGGCCGATTGGTCTTTCAGGATGATTTTCTCGCGTACCATTTCAACAACTTTTGGTTTAGCAGAAGCGTTTACACCGGCAGGTAATATCTCAAGCCTTACCGTAGTACCTTTAGTACCGCGAATAATAGCGATGGCATTATCAACACGCCAGCCTACCACGTTCTGAAATTCGCCGGTTTTACCTTGTGCCACCGCAACAATACGGTCATCAACGCTTATCTGGTGGCTTTTATCGGCAGGACCGCCTGCTACAATGGTTTTAATGGTTACGTACTCGTTTTCAACCTGCAGTGAAGCACCGATACCTTCAACCTGACGTGACATTTCAATATTGAAATTAGCCGCGTTTGATGGGTTAAAGTAGTTAGTGTGCGGATCGATAGCCTCAGTAAAGGCATCCATGAAGTACTGGAAAACATCCTGGTTAGATAGCTTGTTGGTTTGGGTCAACAGGTTTTCGTAACGTTTTTTAAGCGTTTCTTTATTTTTAGCCATATCCGCGCTGGCCAGTTTCAGGTTCAGCAGATCATATTTAACACGCTGGGTCCACATGGCATCCATATCGGTTTGGGTAGCTATCCATGGCAATTTATCACGATCGTAAACAAAGGTCTCAGTTTTGTTGAAATCGAAGTTTTTGTTGATCTGCGCAAGCGAAAATTTTACGTGCTCAATATATCTTTTCTGAAAAACGTTGAAGATGTAAAAAGCATCGGCAAGGTTACCTGCTTTAATATCATCATCAAGTACGGTTTTATATTTTTCAAAATCCTTAATATCTGATGCTAAAAAGTAGCTGTGGTTTTCATCAAGTGATTTGATATAACGATCGTAGATTACGGCAGAAACCGAATCATTAAGCGGTACTTTTTTGTAGTTATAGTTGGATATCAATGCTGCTACCTGCTTACAAACAACGCTTTGCTGTTCATCGGGCTGTAAATCATTTGAACCTGCTACTTTAACCGGTTTGGATGGGGATGCTTTACAGGCGAGGGCAGCGCCCAGCACCAATAACAAATATACTTTCTTAAACATATCTTTTACTGTAGTTAAATCGGGGTTGGTGTAAAACATCAATACTTGTGCCTATTATTAGTTTGCTAATGTAAAATAAAAAAGAGACAGTCAAAATGCTGTCTCTTAATTACTAATAACAATAATACGATTATGTTTTACTAAAAGTATGTGGGCAACACCATTTTACCATTTTGTTACAAAAAATTACTATTTGTTAACAGGTTTAGCAATGGTACCGGCATCTGCAGTTTCTGCAAAACGCGTTTCGGAGTGTGGTGTTTTAAACTTATTGTCCTGTAAATAGCGCGTTTTTTTCTCAACCAGGGCCAGATCATAAGTTAAACCGCGCGACACAGCCAACTGGCGCGCTTCGGCCAGGTCCTGTTTGGCCTGTGCATAATCGCCGTAATCGGCTTTTACCGCGGCAAGATCAAGCAGGTTAGCTATGGTGTGCCTGTCGTCATTTTGCTGGCGCGATATGGTAATACTTTGCAGCAGGAACCATTTTGCTTCGGCCAGGCGGCTTTGTTTCATATACATCTGTGCCAAATCACTAAAGTTGTAACTGGCGGCGTTGTATACATGGAAACGCATATTGTGCTGAGCTGTTCTCATCACCGATTCCTCGATCATAGCCATTACATATGGCGTATGCTCAATAGTGGTTGGTGGAATTTTTACTTTAGCAACAGTTGGGGGAGGCAGCCTTTTAATGGAATGACTTTGCGCATAGGCCATTTGCGGGTACCGGGCACGCTTATTGAACGGTTTATAATACCATTGCGCAGACGCATTGAACCCGATAGCGCATAAAATAATAAGTAGGAAATATCTCATCTAATCTTTTTTCCTGGGTTTAAACTGTATAATTTAAAATTAATCAGCTTAACAAATGTAATTATTTGTTAACGGCAAAACAATACCTGTAAAAAGTAACAGCTACATAAACACTTAATTATCACTGTTATTTTACAAATGTTGAATTTGTACCTTTCTACGGAAAAAATAAATTTAGGTTTTAGTTAAATACTTCCACGTCGCCGTCATGCAGGGCCCAAACCATGTAAGGGTGTGTGTCTGAGTGATATATCTGCCCATCGGTAGTAATGCCTATCACACCGGCAAAGCCGTCATAAGGCTTCATTTCGTCGAGGGTTTTTTCGGTAGCGGCCATGAGTGCCATGCCATCGGTTACGCGTGTAACAATTTTAACAGCTACTGATCCGCTTACAATATCCTCGCCTACGCCGGTACATGAAACGCCGGCAAACTCATTGGCGTAGTTGCCCGCTGTAGTTGCCGAATCACTTACACGACCAGGTATTTCAAATCCTTTACCTCCGGTGCTGGTGGCGGCAGCCAGGTTGCCATGCACATCCAGTGCTACGCAGCCTACAGTACCAAGCCTTATTGAGTCGCTGAGCTTTTGTTCATACTCACGACGGCGCTGTGGGATTTCGGGATTATAGTATTTATGTCCGTTTTCGATAGCAAAATCACATGCTCCTTTACCGCTCAATACACGATCATCATAGGCTTGAAGTTTTTCAGCTACACAGATAGGGTTTTTAACATCCTCAATGTTGATAACGCCCGAAAAGCGCTGGGTTTTGCCATCCATAAGAGAAGCGCTCAGGCGTATTTTGCCATCGCTCTGGATCTGTGAACCGGTGCCTGCATTAAAAAGCTCGCAGTCTTCAAGCAAACGTACTGTATATACTACAGTTTCTGCAGCTGTATGGTGTTGCAGGTAGTTATATCCTAATTGCACAATGCCGTTCAGGGCCTCCTGCTTGGCCAGCTTTACTTCCTGGTTGGTAAGCGATTCACTAAAAAAACCGCCGTGAATAATTATTTTCATAATTATAAATTAAGTAGATGTACCTGCATAAATAAGGCCAGGGTATCTATAAAAACTTTATGCAGCGTAAATTATTGTAAAAGTTTGCTTCCCGGTGCCTGTATAAAAACACCTTCTTCAACCTTCATGTTCTTTTTTATGATTAAACGGTGCTGCACCAGGTCGTATTTATCAAATATCGACATGACGTGCACCCTCAGGTTCTCGATGGAGATTGGCGAACCAAGTTCTACGTCGTATATATTGGTCGACACAATGTTGCGGCCATCAACCAAAATAATAAGGCCCGAACCAATGGCTTCCATCATATACCCCTCGGTTATGAGCAAACCGGTGTCCTCGCCCAAACCTATCCCTAAAATACCGGGATTGGTTGCTACGGCGTACATTAACCGGCCGATACGACCGCGTTGTACAAAGTGTGTATCAACAATTACCGAGTCGATAAAGCCAAGCCCGGCGGTTATTTGTACCTCGCCTTTAACAAGGGCTTCGTTGCTTTGCCCGCGGTAGATCATGTGTGTTGATGCTGCCGCCGCGCCTGCCGAAGTTCCGGCTATTACAAAGTTTTCTTTTTGATAACGTTGTTTCAGGATCTGCAAAAACTCTGTGCCACCAAAAATGGCCGTAAGCCTTAGTTGATCGCCTCCGCTAAACATAACCACATCGGCTTTGCGGATCCTGTCTAAGTATTCCTTCTTCGCGGCATCTTCACGGGTTTTGATGTGCAGTACATCAACATTGGTAACATTAAGCTGGCCAAACGCCTTGATATATTCCTGGCCAACAAGCTCGGGGATTTGCGACGCGGTAGTTATTACCTCAATTTTTGAGCCCTCGTGCTTAGCCGACTCGTTAATAATGCGCCTTAATATGCCTTGTTCAAAGAACTTGATATAATCCGGCTGCAAAATGTGCTCTTGTAGGGTAACATTACTCCCCATATCAACCGCTCCACCTATAATTATTAGCTTACCTTTCGGGACAATCATGATTATTTCACACTATCTTAATATAACTATATACAAATTACGACAAAAAGCAGCAGAAACACAGGAACTAATAATAAATAATGGATTTCGTCATCAAAAACTTTATTGATCTGTTATGTTTCTATAGCTTTAAGGGAAATTTTATAAGAAAAAAACGGCCACTACTTTATGAACATTGAAAACATCCAGGTTTTACGCGGACCAAATATTTGGAGCATCAGGCGCAAAAAATTAATACAAATGCGGCTTGATTTGCAGGAGATGGAACACCGCCCCACTAATGAAATTGACGGGTTTTATGAGCGACTCGAAAAATTACTGCCATCGCTCTACAGCCATCGCTGTTCGCCCGGCGTACCCGGAGGCTTTTTTCAGCGTGTTATGGCCGGCACCTGGATGGGCCATGTTATTGAACATATCGCCCTTGAAATACAAACCCTTGCCGGCATGGATACCGGCTTTGGCCGTACCCGCGAAACCAAAACTAAAGGCGTATACAATGTAGTATTTGCCTACCTGGAAGAAAAAGTAGGTGTTTTTGCTGCCGAATCGGCCGTGCGCATTGCCGAAGCGCTGATAAAAGGCGAAGATTATAGCCTGGAAGCCGATATTCAGCAAATGCGCGAAATCAGGGAGAATACGCGTTTAGGGCCAAGCACCGGTTCAATTGTAGAAGAGGCTATTTCAAGGGACATCCCCTGGATCAGGCTTAACAACCAATCGTTAGTGCAATTGGGTTATGGCAAAAACCAGGTACGTTTCCGCGCCACCATGACCGAAAAAACCAGCAGCATTGCCGTTGATATTGCCAGCAACAAGGAAGAAACCAAACGCCTGCTGCAGGAACAGGCTATACCGGTTGCTAAAGGTGTAACTATATCTTCAGTTTCAGGAGTGCCCGATGCTATCCGGAAAGTTGGCTTTCCGCTGGTGTTTAAACCACTTGACGGTAACCATGGCCGGGGCATCTCTATCAATGTAAAAACCGAGGAGGAAGCGATAGAGGCTTATGAACACGCAGCTAAAATATCGCGCCGCGTAATTGTAGAGCGCTACGTTACCGGGTTCGATTTCAGGGTATTGGTGATAGATAACAAAATGGTTGCTGCCGCGCTACGTAAACCGGCCAATGTTACGGGCGATGGTAAACTAAACATTCAGGAGCTGATCGATCTGGAAAATACCGACCCGCGTCGTGGTTACGGGCATGAAAATGTGCTTACAGAAATCTCTGTTGACCGCGATACGCTCGACCTGTTGGAAAAGAAAGGTTATACGCTTGAAACCATTCCTGAAAAAGATGAGGTAGTTTATGTGAAATCAACCGCTAACCTGAGCACGGGCGGTACTTCTGTTGATGTTACCGACCATGTGCACCCGCAAAACATTTTTATTTGCGAACGGATCTCCAAGATCATCGGTCTGGATATTTGCGGTATCGATATCATGGCTAAAAACCTTACAGAGCCACTTACGGATACCGGAGGTGTAATACTGGAAGTTAATGCCGCTCCGGGCTTCAGGATGCACATTGCGCCAAGTGAGGGTTTGCCGCGCAACGTGGCAGGCCATGTGATTGATATGCTTTATCCGGCAGGCAAATCGGCCAGGGTGCCTATCATATCTATTACCGGTACAAACGGCAAAACCACTACCACCCGCTTAATAGCGCATATTGTAAAAAACAACGGCCACCGGGTGGGCTTTACCACGTCCGACGGTATTTACGTGCAAAACAACATGATGCTGAAGGGCGATACTACCGGGCCGGTGAGTGCTGAGTTTATTTTGAAAGACCCAACGGTTGATTTTGCCGTATTGGAAACTGCCCGCGGCGGTATCCTGCGTTCGGGTTTAGGCTTTAACCAGTGTGATATCGGTGTGATTACCAATATCCAGGAAGATCACCTTGGTTTACAAGATATTCATAGTCTTGAAGATTTGATGCGGGTAAAAAGCGTTGTGATTAATTCGGTAAAAAAAGATGGATGGGGCGTTTTGAATGCCGATAACGAATATTGCGTACGCATTGGCAAAAAGGCCGAATGTAATATCGCTTATTTCAGCCGGAACGAAAACAACCCTATCATTAAATCGCATTGCAAAAAAGGAGGGATTGCCGCCATCTGCGAAAATGGCTTCATCACCATTTTAAAAGGCGACTGGAAGATCCGCGTACAGCGTACCATTCTCATTCCGTTAACCTTTGGTGGTACCGTGCCGTTTATGATTGAGAATGTGCTTGCCGCAACACTGGCTACATTTTTATGGGGATTTAAAACGGAGGATATCAAGATCTCGCTTGAAACCTTTATTCCATCGGCCTCACAAACGCCTGGCCGTATGAATATTTTTGAGTTTAAAGATTTCCGTTTCATGATTGATTTTGCGCATAACCCGGATGGCTACAATGGCGTAAGCGAGTTTTTAAAACATATCGATTCGCCGCTTAAGATAGGTATCATAGCCGGTACCGGCGATAGGCGCGATGAAGACATCCGCGAATTGGGTAAAATTTCGGCAGGTATGTTTGATTACATTATCCTGCGCCAGGAAAAACACCTGCGCGGCCGCACCGCCGAAAATATTATCGGTCTGCTCAAAGAGGGTATCTATTCTATAGATCCGGAAAAAGGAGTAGAGGTTGTGCCTAAGGAGGTAGATGCCATTAAACATGCTATGAGCCTGGCCCGCCCGGGATCATTCATTACCGCATTGAGTGATGTGGTAGATAATGCCATCGAAACTGTTCAGGATTACCAGGAGCAGGAACGGAATGGGTTGTTTAATGTGTAATGATTGATATTAATATAAAAAATTGTCATTTCGATAGAGCAGGGAGGGAATAGGCGCCGGGGCGAAAGAGAAATCTTATACGTCCTGTTAAGGCAGCTTCGCATGCGGCTCACCGGGACGTATAAGATTTCTCCTCGTTCCTCGTTCGAAATGACAATTTTTTTTACTCTTTTAGGGACTTGCGCGGCGCCGATAGATAATAATGCCACAAAATCATTGCTGCCACTGTTCGGTATGGTTTCCACTGCTCGGTTAGCGATAGCAATTCTTCTTTGTTGGTTTCTTTTGGCAGGCTCTTTACCCGCTTAAGCGCGTTTACGGCGGCAAGGTCACCAATGGGGAAAACATCGGTATGCTGCAGTACAAACATGAGGTATACATCTGTTGTCCAGTTGCCGATACCTTTAAGCGCTGTTAGTTTGGCGCGGATAATGTCGTCGGGCATTTGTTCCATTTCGGCAAGGTTGATCTGCCCGTTTACAATGGCTTCAGCAAGATATTTTATATAAACAGTTTTTTGACGGCTTACATAACAGGCCCGGAATTCCTCATCGGTTAGCAGCAATATCCTTGTTGGGGTAATTTGCTGTACCCGTTCGCGGAGTTTATTTAAGGCAGATAATGCCGAAGCTAATGATACCTGCTGCTCCAATATGATGTGTACCAGGGTTTCAAAACTGTTTGGCCGCGACCATAATGGCGGATAACCGTGATTTTGAATGATCTGCGCTAAATCCGGATCATTAGCTGCCAGCTTATCGCAAATTGCATGAAAGTTTGAATGGGAAAATTGCTCAAACATAGGTTGATGATATGTTGTGCAAGATGAGGGATTGGGTTGGGAATTGCAAAAAATTAACGTAGAGACGCGTCTCCCGGAGATAATTATTGGAAAGGTTTTTAAAATTCCCTCTTGAGAGGGGGCGTGACGGTTTTGTGCGAGAGCAGGGGTGTGTTTCTGCATCATTCAATAAACTGCGTACAGAAACACACCCCTCCACCCCTCTCAAGAGCAGGGGTGTTGCATTCTAATATTGAGTTCTTAAAAACTCGCACGATTAAGCGTCTACGCTTGATCGTTAGCCTTAATTGAGCGTCCACGCTCCTGTAATACGTCATAGACGTAAGCGTGGACGCTTACTTTGGTTATAATTCAAGCGAAAGACGCTTGAACTTGCGTTATATATTTTAGAATGAAACAGCCCTGCTCTCAAGAGGGGAACCGCGCAATTCCTGCGCTTTTTAACAAATTAATTACGCGCCTCTACAAAAAAGCGCATGGTTTACTCATAGCTATGCCGCTCAAAATCATAATCAGATTGTGAGCTGATGATCTTTTTTCGCCGCTGGATATCCGTATCCAGGTTATGATCATAAATATTGTCGGTAACGGCCATGTCCCGTTCTTTGTCCCGTTCGGCGTAATGAATATTGGCCTCGGCCGTTTTGGCGATAGCCGTATCATAAGGCCCCTTCGGCGACATGAGCTTTACAAATACCGGCAAACATTCAAACAAGATAAATAGGTAGCCAATAAACGAGATAGCCAGATAGGTGTCCAGGTCACGCTTGCCGTTTTCCGTATAGGTTAGCTGACCTAATGCCCAGTTACGGTCGGAGAAACCTGCAATGCTGGCCAGGCTATCCAACTGATGCTCGGTAAATAAGCGCGTGCTGTTTAGCCCTTCATAATCCTTACGGGCACTCAGGTACTGATCCATTTGCCCCAGGTTATCTGTAACAGTTTTAAGGCGGGCTTCCTTTTCCTCCAGTACACCTTGTTTTTGCTTGGCGTAAGTACCATACCCGGTTATGCCAGAGGTTTGGTTGGTTTTATCACCAAAAACTTCCTGGTTAAGTTGATAACGTGAGCGGTTGATATCCCGTTCTAATGAGTCCTTTTCCTTTTTCAGGTCGGTGTTTTTGCCCAGCTCCATAGCATACTTCTGCATGTATGTTTTCTCAAGCGTGTCGATTTTGCTGCGCTGGCCTTTTAAATAGGCGGTTTTAAGTTTCTGGCGGATCTCCTTGTCAAAGATCTTAAGTTCAAGCGGACGAGATATCACAACCCCAATCATGATAGCCAATAGAATACGCGGCGAAGCCTGCAAGATCTGCTGGTTGGTTGTACCTTCTTTATTGATGCTGGATACAATGTAGCGATCCATGTTAAAAATGGCCGTTCCCCATAGCAAGCCAAATAGTATAGCAAAGCCTACAGCAAAGGCATCGCCATTAAAAACAAAGTACATGGCATAGCCACCAGATAAGGCCGCGAACAAAGCGGTGAAAAATATAGTGGCCCCAATACCAACATACTTATTATGCTCAATGGGGTACTTTTTTAGGGTATCGATATGTGCTCCTGAACAGAACCAGAAAAAGCGTGTAACTTTTTTCATTAAGTAATTATTGTGTAAACATATATGAAACGCTCATACACTTTGATTGTTACAAATAACAAGCCTAAATATTTGATTAAGAAAAAAACTACCTTTGAATTATAATTACATTTAACATGAACGAGATAACCGTACAGGAACTAAAAGAGAAAATTGACAAAGGCGAAGATTTTCAACTGATTGATGTTAGGGAAGATTTTGAATACGAAACTTCAAACCTTGGCGGACAACTTATACCGCTTGGCGGCGTAGTGATTGAATCTGAAAAGATTAGCAAAGATAAACCGGTAGTGGTAATGTGCCGCAGCGGTAAACGCAGCGCGGCTGCCATCATGCAGCTGGAACAGCTTGGTTTTACCAACCTGTCAAACTTAAGAGGCGGAATCCTTGCGTGGCAAGCCGAAATTGACCCCGAATTAAACGTATACTAAAATGGGCTTTAAATTAGTGCTCAATGTACTTTACACCATGGGTGTGGCATTGTGCTTTATTGTAGCTTATAAAATGTTTACCACCCACAATTACCCGGTAATGGCAGGAGCCATGATTGTTGGTGTAATTGTGATTTTCATGAAGCTAAGGCTTTTGAAACAGGTTAAAGAAACCCAGGAAGCCTCCCAAAGTAAAAAAGGTAAAAGTGCGAAGTAAACAACAGACTTACGAAGTTTTCAAAACTTCGTAAGTCTTCTTTAATAATCCTCCTATTATCTCCTCTGGCGCAAGTTTTGTGTGGAGGCTTTGAGCACCGGATAACTTGTGCCTTTCTGGTACTTAATCCCCCTAAAAATCATTCTTTTACAATAAGCTTGCAGCATGTAAAAAAAGCTTAACTTCATTGCATGTTTATAGCAGTATTAGGAGTTATTGTACTCATTGTGGGTATAGTGCTCAAACGTTCGCCTGAACCGGCCGGCCGCTTTAATGGTGTGGTAACCGCGGTGGGTATAGCCATGGTGGTGCTTGGCTTATTACTTAATGTTTTCAAGGTTATTGAGCCGGGCAAGGTAGGTGTGCAGGCGCTATTTGGCAAAGTGCAGGACCATGTACTTGAAAGCGGTTTGCATATTGTAAACCCGGTTGTCGAGATCACAACCTTTGATATCCAGACGCAAACCTATACCATGAGCGCTGTAAATAACGAGGGCCAGAAGGAAGGGGATGATGCCATTCGTGTGCTTTCTTCGGATGGGTTGGAGGTTACTATCGATCTATCGGTACTTTATAAAGTGAAACCCGAGAAAACGCCTTACATTATGCAAAACATCGGCGTAAATTATGTAGATAAGATAGTCCGCCCGGTTTCGCGCACCGCCATTCGTGATAATGCTGTTGCCTATGCGGCTGTTGATCTGTATTCGACCAAGCGACAGGAGTTTCAGGATAAAATTAACCGTTACATCACGGCCAGTTTTGAAAAGCGTGGACTGGAACTGCAGCAGATCCTGGTGCGTAACATTACCTTACCAGCCTCGGTTCGGGCCAGTATCGAATCAAAGATCAATGCCGAGCAGGACGCGCAGAAAATGGAGTTTGTATTGCAAAAAGAGCGTCAGGAAGCTGAGCGTAAACGTGTAGAAGCACAGGGTATTGCTGATTACCAGCGCATCCTTTCGACAGGCCTATCAGATAAACAATTACAATACGAAGCTATAAAGGCTCAAAAAGAAATAGCCCTTTCGCCAAACGCCAAAGTGATCATTATTGGCGGAGGGAAAGGAAATCCTATTATGTTGAGTGATAAGTAATGAATAATCAGAAAAAGAAACCGCGTACCGGTGTTCTCATCGTCATTTATGTATTGGCCATAGCGGCAATCTTTATTTCAAGTGTATTTATGCCTGCTTCCTCAGAAAAGATACATCCGGGTTTTTACTTGCATTTAGCGGTGGTTATTGGCTGTCTGTTTTTTCTTTGCCGTGATCTTTACAGGTTAATAAAACAGGACAAAGCTTACGTATGGCCAGTGGTAGTACATGTTATAGCATTGATTATACTGGCCGCCCCGCTTGTTGTATTAATGACCTGAGGCCAGAAAGACTTACGAAGTTTTCAAAACTTCGTAAGTCTGGATCTTTGCTAAGAGCAAAAAAAAATGTCATTGCGAGCGATAGCGTGGCAACCGCACGTGCGCAAATCCGCCCTGTAAATCATGCGATTGCTTCCTCGCAATGACATGTTTATTGTTTTATCTCTACTTCTTCAATGTCCCTTCAAATAATTTATAGATCCGTTTATACTCATCGGCCCAGCTGCTTGGTTGTTCAAAACCGTGATCTTCTATGGGGTATGAAGCCAGCTCCCAGTTTTCTTTATGTAGTTCTATCAGTTTTTGGGTGAGGCGAATGATATCCTGGTAGTTTACGTTTTGGTCTATCATGCCATGTAACATCAGCAGGTTGCCTTTTAATCCGTTGGCAAAGTAAATGGGCGAACTTTTGCGGTAAGCCTGCTCATCGGTAAAAGGCTCATTAAGGATATTTGATGTATACTCATGATTGTAGTGAGCCCAGTCGGTAACGGAGCGGATAGCGCCGCCCGCCGCGAAAACATCCGGTTCGGTAAACATGCCCATCAGCGTAATAAAGCCACCGTATGAACCTCCGTACAGGCCAATATGCTTAGGATTAACGCCGTATTTATCCACCAACAGCTTTACGCCATCTACCTGGTCGGTAAGATCTTTACCACCCATGTGGCGATATATACCGGTACGGAAATCGCGGCCATAACCCGAACTTGCGGTATAATCAATATCCATTACAGTATAGCCATTGTCGGCCAGCATGTTGTTGAACATATATTCACGGAAATAGTAACTCCACGAGTAGGTAACGTTTTGCAGGTATCCCGCACCATGTACAAAAACAACGGCCGGTTTTGACGGATCGGCTTTTTTAGGTTGATATAACCGGGCATAAACATCGGTACCGTAACGGTTTTTAAAGCTGATGATCTCAGGATCGCGCCATGGGTATGACAGGTATTCGGCTGAAACCGAGTTGGTTATTTTTACTGCTTTAGCTCCGGGCTTATTAGCCTGGATATATAACTCCCAGGGGCGGTTTGAGTAAGAATACCGGATGGCCAGCCATTTTTCATCGGGCGAAAGGGTAACCTCGTTGCCACCTTTCATACTGGTAATTTTAACCGGAGTACCGCCATTAACCGGAATGCTGTAGAAATGCGTTATCCCCGGATGATCGATATTGGCCGTAAAGTAAAACGTCTTTTTATCCTGGCTTAGCTGCAAAGTTTGTACCTCCCATTTGCCGCTGGTAAGTTGTTTTTTAGCGCCACTGGTTACGTCAACCTCATAAATATGTGAATAGCCGCTGGCTTCGCTCTGGTAGTAAAAGTGGGTATCGTCAATAAAGCCGGCATTCCCCGGATCATCAATCCCGGGACCACCAATCCAGGCCTCGTCGCGCTGACGGTCGAGCAGGCTTAGCTTGCCGCTTACCGGGTCAAGGCGCATGATCCAGCAATCTTTGTTATCCTGTGCGGATATAATTATAACCGCGTTGCTGCCGCTTTGGTTCCACAAAACGCCGTCAACGTTCAGCGGCCTGTCGGCGTTTTCCTTTTGGCGGGCTTTTAACTCTTCGGGATAATCTTTTAAATAATCGGGCAGGTCTTTGATGCCGGGGATGTCTGATGTAATCACCGGGTACACGGCCTCGCGGCGCTTATCATAAATAAAAGTTTCAGAAGTTGATGACGGGCGACCAACCTTTGACCGGTTCGGAATATCCTCGGTAAAACCTGAAGCAGTAACATAGTTAGGCACAATGGCATTTTGAACGCCATCTGCCCGTTTGGTAAGGCGGTAGGTGATAAACCTGCCATCCGGACTGATTTGTACAGCACCTAATCTTTTATCGCCAAAAGCTATTTCTTTTAACTTGTCAGGTTTAAGTAGCGCAGTTTCGGTGGAATCTTTTTTGTCGTCCTTCGCTTCTTTTTTAATGATATCAAACAACTCCAATTGTTGCTTTTTGAGCCATTGTTCTTGTTCGTTGAGCTTATCTTTACTTTTTTTATCGCTTGCCGCGCGAACAAAATTGGTAAGTTGCACAAGGCCGCCTCCGTTCAGGTTCAGGGAGAAAAGGTTATTGTCTTCTTTATAAATGATCTTTGTTTCATCACCACTAAAAACCGGGCTGTCTTCCTGGCCTACGGTATTGGTTAAACGGACGGTTTTATTGCTTTTTACATCGTACAAAAACAAATCGCCGTTTTTACTGAATACTTTTTGGTTGTGTTTTTTGTTCCACTCGCCGTTGCCAGATGCCAGTTCCCGCTGCTCCGCGATGCTAACCTTCTGCACACGGTTATCACCCGGAATAACAGAATATAGCCTTGTGTCGCCGGAAGCATCATCATCCCATTTAAAATAGATCTTTTTACTATCGTTGCTCCAACGGATATTGGAGGGCGATACGCCGATCCATTTAGGATCGCGCATGATTTTTTCGATGGTAAGGGTATCCAGTTTTTGGGCAAAAGCACCCGTTGCCGGGATCAGGAACAATAAGCTTAGCAGTTTTTTCATATCTTAATAAAATATGCAATTTAGCAGTTTAGCCAATGATTGCTATTTTTAAGCATTTTATTGTTACAAAATGGAACTACAGGGTAACGGATTTTTATTGAGGGCCTGGCAACGTGGAGATGAAATATCACTGCAAAGACATGCAGACAACGCGAAAGTATCGGCTTTTTTGCGCGACAGGTTTCCTTATCCGTATACCCTCGACGATGCCTTGTTTTGGGTGAACATGGTAAAAGATCAACAGCCCTTAACCAGCTTTGCCATCATCGTTAACGGCGAAGCGTGTGGTGGGATAGGTATTGAACTGATGACCGATGTAAGCCGCATTGCCGCTGAAATAGGTTACTGGCTCGGAGAAGGGCATTGGGGCAAAGGCATCACTACTGCGGCATTAAAACTGGTAACCGCTTATGCATTTGAATATTTCCCGCTGGAACGTATTGAGGCCGGGGTATACGATAAAAACGGGGCATCAATGAAAGTGCTTGAAAAAGCTGGTTATATAAAAGAGGCTGTGCTACGAAAATCGATCATTAAAAACGGCGAAGTTATGGATAAGCATATGTATGCTATTTTTAGGGATTAATAATTAAACTCTCAGGATGCCTAATTTGTACATCATAGCAGGCTGCAATGGCGCAGGCAAAACCACGGCAAGCTACACCGTTTTGCCTGAGTTGCTTAACTGCAACGAGTTTGTGAACGCAGATAACATTGCGGCAGGACTATCCCCCTTCAATCCGGAAAGCGTTGCATTTGAAGCCGGACGGATCATGTTGCAGCGAATTGACGAGTTACTGGATAGAGACGTTGATTTCGCTTTTGAAACTACACTTTCAACGCGGAGTTATGTTTCTTTGGTTAAGAAAGCTCAACAAAAAGGATACGAGGTTACTTTATTGTTTTTTTGGTTAAGTTCTCCGCAGATGGCAATGGAACGAGTAGCTAAGCGATTGAGTAAAGGCGGTCATAATATTCCTGCTGATGTCATAGAGCGGAGATATTACCGGGGTATAAGAAATTTGGTATATTTGTATATACCACTTTGTGATAGGTGGTTCGTGATAAATAACATGAATACCGGCCCTCAAGTAGTGGTAAGAGGTTTTAATTCGTCGGAAAAAACAATAATAAAATCCGATGTTTGGAAGGTAATTTTAGATCAGGCAAATGACAACTAAAGTAAAAAAGGGGGATATGGATGACTTTGAGGCAAAAGTGCTTGAAGGCATGAAACGGGCAAATCGTAAATTGGTTGAGGCCGCTGCTGCAAACAACGAAAGCCTTATCATTGGCGAGAAGGATGGCAGTTTCAAAGCCGTACCTGCTAAAGAACTTTTGAAAACCCTTCCCGCCAAATAATAGCCGCCTACAGTTCCTTCCGCATTACATAATCGTTCATCCAATAATCCCCGATAGCGATATCTTCTTCATAGGCTATAGTAAATCCCATCTTTTCATAAAACGACTTGGCGTTATTATACCTGTTCACGTTAAGTTCCAGTGTTTGCTTGCCTGCGTCTTTGGTTTTTTGGGCCACCTCGTTAATCAGTACTTTTCCGTAACCTTTGCCCTGAGTTTCGGGCAGGCAGTATAGCTTGTGCAGTTTGTAGATCTCAGGATCTTCTTCGCGGGGCGAATAGGCTGCGAAAGCAACCGGTCGGCCCTCCTCTTCCAGCAGGAGAAAAGTTTGCTGGTTTTCTTTAACCTGTTTGGTTATTTTTTCTGCCGAATAGATCTCACCCAACATAAAAGCTATCTGTTCGCGCTCAAGAATAGGGCTATAGGTTACCCACCAGGTTTTATCGGCAATATTGCGGATGGTTTCCACATCCTTAACTGTGGCCGTACGTATTGTATACATCTTCAAATTTAGTTGCGTGTTGTTAATACTAACTTTTTTCCTCCCAGATCATACACAGGTGCAAAATGGTTTCAACCGCTTTTTGCATATCCTGAACGGATACCCACTCGTGCCTGCTGTGGAAAGCATGCTCCCCGGCAAAGATATTAGGGCAGGGCAATCCCATAAATGATAACCTTGAACCATCGGTACCGCCACGGATGCTGCACAATTTGGCGGTTAAACCTGCACGATTGATGGCCTCCATAGCATAATCCACAATTTGCGGGTGCTGATCAAGTACGCCCTTCATATTGCGGTATTGCTGACTAACGGCTATATCGAACGTAGAGCCCGGAAATTTCTTCAATACTTCAGTTGCTGTTTGTCGAATAACCTCTACATGATCTGCAAGTTTAGCTTCGTCAAAATCACGGATGATAAAATCAACAAAGGCGGTTTCTACATGGCCTTCTATCCCTACCGGATGTACAAAGCCTTGCATTGCTTCAGTATGCTCCGGCGAAAGATCATCGGGCAGCGCAGCTATAATTTGCCCGGCAATTTTAATGGCGCTTTCCATTTTTCCTTTGGCAAAGCCGGGGTGCGAGCTTACACCGTTAATAGTAAGCCGCGCGCCATCTGCCGAAAATGTTTCGTTTTCCATATTGCCCGCGCTCTCGCCATCCATAGTATAACCGGCAAAAGCACCAAGCTTGGCAATATCCACATGGTCAACACCATGGCCAACCTCTTCATCCGGTGTAAACAGGATCCGGATATCGCCGTGTTTAATTTCGGGATTGTTCATGAGCTGGTAGCAGGCATCCATAATTTCAGCGACGCCCGCTTTATTATCCGCGCCAAGCAGCGTGGTGCCGCTGGCAGTTATCACGTCGTTACCTACCTGGTTTTTAAGGTCGGCGTATTCGGCCATGCGGATCACCTGGGTAGTATCATCGGGCAATATTAAATCCTGCCCCTGGTAGTTTTTATGTACTATTGGTTTTACGCCCTTCCCGCTACAATCGGGCGCGGTATCCATGTGCGAACAGAAGCAGATCACCGGTACCTGCTTATCCGTATTGGAGGGGATGGTTGCATAAACATAACCGTATTCATCCAAATGCGCATCAGCTACGCCGATGGTCAGAAGTTCATCAACCAGCAGGCGACCAAGATCTTTTTGCTTTTCTGTTGACGGAAATGTAACCGAAGAGGGGTCAGATTGCGTATCAATGGTAACGTAACGCAGGAAGCGTTCGGTAACAGTGAACTTAATGAATGAACTTAAATTCATATAAAGCTTTTATATTAGTGCAAATTTAGGCGGCGGCAAACACCATCTCCAATTGTAAATATTGATTAAAATTATACATTGAAAAAATATTTTCTGCTTTTTGTTTTGGTTTGTGCCGTGGTTATGGCAAAAGCCCAAAGTGGTTACAATTATTATGAATGGGGTTTTGGCGGCGGCGTCAATTACGCGCGCGGTTTTGATGACCTTAAAAAGCAGGTTTGGCACCCTGGCGGTACATTAAATCTAACCTATAACTATAGCCCTTATGTACCTATAGCGCTCGATTTTCATTTTGGTACCCTTGAGGGCGGTGGCCTTACCCCTGCGCAGGACGAATTTGGCCGTAAATCAAAAAACAATTTCCTGGCGCTGGCCTTACGTGCCGATATGCAGATGGGGGAGATCATTGACTATGAAAACAGCGGTTTTTTGAACGTAGTTAAAAACTTTTATATAGGCGCTGGTATAGGCGCTATAAAAAACAAGATGGCGTTTGTGCAGCGTTCCAACCCGCCGGGGTACGAAAACAATGGGGCCATTGGTGAGCTTGAAGGTTTTAGGGGTAAAGACAAAAGCATTAACCTGATGATTCCGCTGCGTCTTGGTTATGAATTTAAAATTTATGATGATTACGATCAGGTAGGGTATACCATAACCCTTGGCGTTCAGCATAGTTATACTTTTGGCGAAGGGCTTGATGGGTACAATGACAACCCTCAAAAATATAAAAACAACGCGCCCGACCAGTTTGTTCAATACAGTATAGGTTTCAAGTATAATTTTGGTAATACGGTATCTTATACCAAGCTTGTCAGAAATTTCAGGTAATGAATATAGAAGAACTGCGTGATTATTGCTTACAAAAAACGGGGGCTACCGAAGGCTTTCCGTTTGGCGAGGATACCCTTGTTTTTAAAATTGCCGATAAGATCTTTTTGTTAACCGGTTTGCAAACAGGCGACAGGTTCAACGTTAAATGCGACCCCGAATGGGCTGTTGAACTCCGCGAACGCCATCCCGAAGTACAGCCAGGCTACCACATGAACAAAAAGATGTGGAACACTGTGCAAATGAACGGCTCCCTTACCCGTAAGCAACTCTGCGAAATGATTGATCACTCTTACAATGAAGTGGTTAAAAGCTTGCCCAAAAAGCTGCAGGCAGAGATAGCAGCATTGTAAAAGATATTTATTAATCCAGACTTACGAAGTTTTTAAAACTTCGTAAGTCTTATACTTCAAACCCTATAATTTTTTAATCTGAATATTCCTGTACCAAACATCGGCGCCATGGTCCTGCAATATGATATGACCAGTTTTAAATGTGCCGAAATCTGGCCATTCTTTAAATTTGCTTCCTGCTACCAGTTTTTTCCAATGATCGTCCCAAAGCGTGGTTGATAACACGTGTTCGCCGTTTATGGTGAAGTCGAGCTTGCTGTTGTTGCAAACTATCTCTACCTGGTTCCATTCGCCGGCAGGTTTTACTACTTCTTTTGATATCGAGATGAGGTCATACAGATCACCCGCGCGGTGTTTGATAAGTTTGCCGTCTTCGTTTTCCTTATTATCAACAACCTGGCATTCGGGGCCGGTAAAATAGCTGTACTTGTATTTGGTAGTATCTTCTTTTACATGAAACAGGATACCGCTGTTGCCACCTTTGGAGATCTTCCATTCCAGCTTCAGATCAAAGTTTTCATATTCACCATTGCTTACCATGTCACCACCATTTTTGGTTTGCCAGTCGCCTTTTTCTGAAGCATCAAGGTGCAGTACGCCATCCTCTGCTTTCCAGGCTAAGCCAGGCGCCGGTTTACCGTAAGCATGCCAGCCATCAGTAGTTTTGCCATCAAACAACGATTCAAAACCCGATGCAATGCTATTTGTACTATCCTTTTTTTGATTGGTATCAGCAACAACGGTGCTGTCCTTATTATAGTTTTTTGGTGTAGATGAATGGCAGCCGCTTATGACTATGGCTGTTAGTGCTATTAAAAATAACTTGTTCATTGGTGCTATGTTTAATTAGTAAGTTTTAAAGATTTCCCTTTTTTATTTCGCCCACGGCATAAGTAGCGGCACGAGCTGTTAAAGCCATATACAAAATAGATGGGCTTTGGTTTCCGGTAGTGGCCATACAGGCGCCATCTGTAACAAATACATTTTTACACAAGTGCAGTTGGTTCCATTGGTTAAGCATCGATGTTTTAGGATCTTTACCCATCCGTACCCCACCCATTTCGTGAATATCCAGGCCCGGTGCCTGTTTGTTTTCATGCTTCTGAATGTTGGTGCACCCGGCTTTTTCAAACATATCGGCAGTTTGAGTTAAAAAGTCCTGGATCATGCGCTCATCGTTATCGTCATACTCAACAGAGGTTATCAACAACGGAATCCCCCATTGGTCTTTTTTATCCGGACTTAACCGCACATGGTTACTGATTTTCGGTATGGTTTCGCCTTGCAGGTACATGTAAGCGCTCCATCCTCCCGGTTCAGTAAGCGAATCTTTATAAGTACCTCCTATCCCGCCTTCGGAAGTTTCCTTTGGTCCCCGGTTACGGTAAGCGCCCATAAAAGTGGTGAAGCCGCCTTTATAGTCGGTTTCCTGTTGATGCAGGTTACGGTAGTTGGCCAGGATCAGCTCTGTTGGGTTTCGGCCGAAATAGTAACGGTCTAAAAAGCCATCCATATCGGCAGTTACCGATGCCCGGTAATTTTGAAAGGCGATATACTTACCCAGTAAGCCATTATCATTACCAAGCCCGTTGGGGAAGCGAGTTGATTTTGAGTTTAGCAGGATAAGGTTAGTATTCAACGCCGAAGCGTTCATGAAAATAACGCGCGCCTTGTATGTAAACTCTTGCTTGGTGTTGGTATCAATAACTTTTACACCAGTAGCTTTACCCAGCTTTTCATCATAAATAACAGAATGCACCACCGAAAATGGCCTTATAGTGAGATTTCCTGTTTTTTTGGCCCAAGGTAGCGTTGAACTTACCGAACTGAAATAGCCCCCAAACGGACAGCCGCGCATGCAAAGGTTGCGCGCCATACATTTAACCCGGCCCTGATCGATATGGATTTGCTCCGGCTTGGTAATATGCGCCCAGCGGGCATGTACGAGGTGCCTGTCGGGGTAGTTTTCTTTTATCTTTTTGCTGATATGTTCCTGTACCGCGTTCATATCAAAAGGCTGCAGGAACTCGCCATCAGGCATAGCTTCAATGCCATCCTTATTGCCACAAACGCCTATAAATTTCTCTACATGTGAGTACCACGGCGCTACATCATCATAACCAATGGGCCACTCAATGCCATAACCAAAACGTGCCGGATTTTCAAATTCATACTTACTCCAGCGCTGGCAAGCCCGTCCCCAGGTAAGCGATTTACCCCCAACCTGGTATCCGCGGATCCAGTCGAAAGGTTTTTCCTGTATATACGGGTGATCCTTATCCTTCACAAAAAAATGTGCGTCATCTTCCCCATACCCTGCCGCCCGGCTAATGAGTGGGTTTTCCTTCAAAAAAGATTTTGTCATTTCGCCGCGATGCTTAAACTCCCATGGATCCATGGTTGCCGTAGGGTAATCTTTAATGTGCTGCACATCACGGCCGCGTTCAAGTACCAGAGTTTTTAAGCCCTGCTCGCAAAGCTCTTTAGCAGCCCACCCGCCGCTGATACCTGAGCCTATTACTATGGCATCATAAGTAAACTGATCAGCAGTATTTTTAGGTTCATCAGGCATGGGTACAATTGGTTATGGTTAATAAACTATTTAATTGCCAATAGGTTTTAGTTGAGCTGTGCTGCCGCGGCATCATCCAGAAATACCTGCCCGTTTTGCAATGTTTTAAATATGGAAGCAGGTATATCATTGGTAACACATCCCTGCAGGGCCTCGGCTATAATGGGTGCTTTTTTGCTTCCGCTGGCTATAAGTACCGGCACAGCTGCTTCGGCCAGGTGGCGTAAGCCAAGGGTAATACCTTCGGTTAAAACCGTATCCCTTGTAAAATATTTTTGAGCTACATCGATAGTAATAGGTGCCAAAGGCGAGTGGTGGGCATACGAATGAAAATCGGCCCCTGGCTCGTTAAGGCCAATGTGGCCATTAAGCCCTATACCAACCACCATCATATCCAAGCCGCCCAGGTTTTCAATATGTTTATTCATCCCCTTGCATTCGGCATCAAGATCGTCGGCAACGGCATTAAAAAACTTCACTTTGCCAGGCGAAATATTAAGTGGCGTAAAAAAATGCTTCTCAAGGAAATAGGTACAGCTACCGTCATTAGTACGGTCAAGCCCACCCCATTCATCAAGCCCAACAAAATGGGTTTGGCTAAAATTAACCCTGCCGAGGTTTGCATATTGAACAAGGTAGCTAAACATGCCGGTTGGCGAATCGCCGGAGGGGAAGCAGATCAGCGCGTCGGGCTTTTGGCTAACCAGGGTAACTACTAAATCGGCGGCCGCTTTCGACATGGTATTATAATCAGGATGTATATGTAGTTTCATTTTCTATTTATTATTGAGCCAAAGATTTACGGGTTTATCAATCTTTGCCGAAAATGGCAACTCAATTTTTTTTCCGGCCCCGGCCGATGCGTAAGCGGCATAGATGAGCTCAAGTACAGCCCTGCCATCCTCGCCGGTTACCAGCGGGATTTTGTCATTCTGTACGCAGTCAATAAAATGTTTCAGTTCATGCGGATACCCCTGGTTAAAGGCTTCTTCAAAAATGGTAAAGCTCCAGCCCTGTGTGGTGTCCGATTTCTCCATAGCGTAGCCGTATCCATCCCTGCTGTAGGTTACCGCGGCATTGCCCATGAATAAATCAGCATAAATAACGCCGCCAAGTCCGTGAATTTCGCAACGGTCGTCCATACCGCCATGTTTGGCCCAGCTATTTTCGGCCACGGCAGTTACGCCGTTTTCAAACTCAACAATAATTACCGAATTATCCTCGCCTTTAGTGCGGCCTTTATGCAGCACGGTACTCATGCTGGCATAAACGCTTTTAGGTTTGGCATTGTTCAGCATCCACCTAAACCAACCCAAAGCATGGCAGCCCATATCCATGATCACTCCGCCGCCGGCATAGTTGATATCATAAAACCAATCCGAATGCGGGCCCGAATGCTTTTCGCCCTGCTTAAGCATATAGATATTGCCAATAGCGCCCTCTTTAACCAGATGCCTTGCCCGTTCGTATTTTGGCGCGAAGCAGAGCTCTTCTGCATACATCAGTTTTACATTGTTGGCCTTGCATACGGCAATCATTTCATCGGCCTCTTCAAGCGTAACAGCAAGCGGCTTTTCAATGATGACATGCTTGCCCGCTTTGGCGGCTTTAATCGTGGCTTCGGCGTGCAGATAATTAGGCAGGCAGATATCTACTACCTCACAGCCTGATTCGGCTATCAGTTTATCAATGTCATCAAACCACTGGGCTATATGATATTTTTCGGCAAAGGCTTTGGCTTTTTCGGGGTTACGGGCATAGCAGGCTACAACCTCGGCTTCGGGGATAAAGCGATGGTACGATTCCATATGGATATCGGTAATAAAACCGGCACCCAGTATGGCAACTTTAGTTTTGTTCATAAAATGTATCTATAATTAAGCGCCGATAATTGGAACAGCGCGCAGGATTTAACCGGTTCAGAATACTACCCAAGATTAGCGAATAATATTTAAAAATTGAAAACTTTTGGAAGATGTACTGAATACACATAACAGCGTTTGTGGTATCCTGACTCACATCGGCCCGCTCAATCGCCGCGGGTAGGCTTTATTCTTTTTCTTGATAAAAAGAACCAAAAATCAAGTCAGCAGATAGGCTTCTTTTCCGCACAGGCCCTTGCCCTGCAAATCGGGCAGAACTACGGGCTGCAAAAACTTGTCCCACTCCGTTCGCTCATAGTCTAACCCTTCTGCAAATACTTGCTATGCCCCTGCAGCCGCACTTCCCGCCATGTTCTGCCCGCTTTCGTCCGAAGCTTACCTGCTGACAGAAACTTTTTTATTGATGTGAAGGGTAAGAATGAAGCATCACTTTCTACTTGTATAACTACGGGTATTATGTAGCAGAAAATGTTGAGCGATATCAAGGGTGATAATGATTATAATTTACCTGCAAAGCGTGGCTCAAACAACTATTGCTCCATGATGTGCTTTTTAATAAACTCAATGGTTGAGTCGGGTAGGGCGTTGCCGCTTACCTGGGTAAGATTGCCGTTGGCCTGTAGTTCAAGCTCGGCGTTGATATTATTGTCGATAAAAACATGCAGCTTGTTTTGTTCTTTTTCAACACGGCAGGTAAGTTCACGTTCGGAGTAGTTGATCAGGAATTCGTACTTCCCATCTTTAGCAGCCGGTTTGGTGTCTTTTTGATCAATCATGGCGGTTTGTTTATTGGGATAACACGCCGGGGTACATGATGTTTACTTTATTGATAAATAAAACAGTTGTTTAAACATGCTTTAAAAATGGGGCAGAAAAAAAAGAGATAGCCCGCCGGCTGTCTCTTTTTTAAATTTAAGTTGACTGACCTCATTATTTATCATAAAGAACTAATTGGTTAGATCGATAATAACAATTAGTCAAATATAAGCACTATAGAATTAGTAGACTAATTTTTTTGATAAAAAATGTTACTTTTTTTTCATTTTGGGTCAGTTTTTCTTAACAGATGGCGTTTTGTTAACAATACTGTCCTTTTTCTGCCCATTTCCGGGTAGTTTTGGCGGAAAATTCTTGATTATCGTATCCTTTTTAATTTTTAGGGGATTATTCTTCCCGGTATCAACTTTTAGGGTGCTATCCGGCATCATTTTTTGTCCGCCCCCTTTTAGGCTGTCTACCTTCAGGTTTGTTCCCGGCTTAACGGCACCCGGCTTACCCGGTGGGTTTTTCGCCGGAGATTTTGATGATGCTGCCTTTTTAGGTCGTTTTTTTATGATATCCTCTTTAGATGCCGGTCGTTCTTTAGGCTTCCATAAAAAGCCTTTCAGGATCTTATCATCCTCCTTAACTTTTTCTATAGGGATGTACCGGTTTTCGGGTTTGGTTATGAAGAAAATCCGGTTGGCCTGGTTGTTCTTGAACGAGGTGCGGATCCGGCTACTCAATGAACGTTGCATACCCGATACTTTACCGCTGTCACGTTGAAAATAGATGGTTTCGGCATTGCCATAGGTATACATCTGGTCCAGCTTGTCATCTTTAAAGTATCCCCGCATTTTTTTGCCTGCTACCTGGTTAAAATGCGTTGAATCATCCTTTTCGATATTTACAATGAATGCCGACGGGAACAGCTCAATATTATCCAGCTTTTTCTTACGCATTTGCAGGTACACGGTATCGCCGCTTAACTGCGATCCCTGTGTCCAGATAATAGGGTTTACGTACATGCGCATGGTTGAGTCGCTGTTACTGTAAAACACCGAATCAGATTTAGCCTGCAGATCCGATTTAAAGATCTTCACATGGTGATGCCCGATGAGCATCCTTACGCGCGCCGTATCTTTAACATCAACAGGATATTGCTTGAAAACCGGGTCGCGCTGCATTTGCACACGGTATATGCTATCCTGTTTTGCTTTTTTAACAGCCGCAAGGGCGTCTTTTTTGCGTTGCAACGAATCGTTTATTGGCTTTGGCTTACCAAAAAAATCACGGTGGAAGTAGCTGGTATCTTTAGGTACCTTTATATAATAAGCCGTTAAAAACTTCGATGATTTTTTATCAGCAGCCACTTTGCGTTGTTTTAAAGTGGTATCACGTAGAGTACGCTGGCGCTCCTGGTAAATTTTCTGGTCTTTATAGGTCATGATCTGCGTTTCGATGGTATCGGCAGTCATGTATATCGAATCGCGTTTGATATGGCTGGTATCTTTTGTGGCCAAAGGCGTTTTTGCAGGCAGCAGCTTGCCCGTTACTTTTGCAACACCTGGTTTTATAGCATCGGCTACGCCGGCCAAACTGCCTATGTTTTTAATATTGGCTTTGTCCTTATTGTTTTTCAACGCCGGAGCTGCCGCCTTCAGTGCCGAGTCAATCACCTTTTCGTTGCCCTTCTTTGCCTGGGTTGCTGCCTTGATCAACGCATCGGCATTGGCGTTTTTGTTGTTTTTCAACGCGTTCTGCGCCAGTGCAGCTGCCATTTCAACATTGGCGCTGTCCTTTTTACCTATGGCAAACGGCTGTTTAACCGGCATGGTATTGGGCGGTGCTTTACGGCTGCTATCGGGTTTTATAGCATTGGCAATTTTTGTTAGATCGGTGACTTTTTTGGCCGTTGCCTTAGCGTTTTTATTATCAACCGGTAGTTGTTTAACTGTTGTATCGGTTTTGCTGGTATCCTTTTGTTCGGAAATCAATACTACATAAGCGTTTTCGGTAACCACGGTTTTTTCCTCGGCCCTGTAGTAAGTACCCAGATCACCTTTTATGGTTACCTTTTGCTCGCGGTCTTCAAACGTGATGTTTTTTACCGCGCGACCGTAGCCTTTCAGTTTATCATAAAAAAGACTGTCGCCTTTTAATGATTTGGTGCCTTGCCTGTACGAGTTTTTCTTTCCGAAATAGGCCTGCTCAGTAACGGTGTTATATAAACCATTTTCGGTATACAGGGTGTCCTTATCCTTAGTGCCGTAAATATTTGTCGGCCCGAAGAAATAGGCTATACGTGTACCTGTGTTATACTTAAGAGTATCTGTTTTTATCAGGGCGTCGGGCGTGGTAAGTACTACATCGTACCGGAAATACGAGTCGCGGCTGAAGGCAAAGTAATAGCCGTTTTTGCTGGTAAGCACGTTATCCTTATTTACCAGTTTACCGCCGCCTGTGTAAGTACCTATGCGGCTGGCCGTATTATAAGTGAGGTAATTGGTAGTTAAGGTTGCATCGCGGTCAACCATTTTAACATTATTGGTAAGGATGGCTGTTTTGGTATTGCCGTTATAATTCAGTTTATCCGAAAATATATTCAGTGTATCGCCCTGGTTTATGTTTACGTTACCAAAGGCGTCAAAGGCATTCTCATTAGGATAAAAGTAGGCACTGTCTGATCGTAGGATAGAATAATCCTGCTTAAACACGCCTTTATACACCTTGAACATCTGCTTGCCATTAATTTTTCCGGCGGTGCTTTTGTCAGATTGTATCAGGTTTACAATTGATTTTTTTTGAGCCATAGCTGCAGTCGCTATCGCCAAAAACAAAAAGCATAAAACGTATTTCCTCACAATGGCAAAATTAGTTTTTTGTTGGGGTTATTAAATTAATAATTTTGATGAATGCTGCCAGTTAATCAGTTTGTTAATTTTGTTGAGCAAAACAGCTTATTTACACCCGCTACCAAAATTTTGGCAGCTGTAAGCGGCGGCATCGACTCGGTTTTAATGGTGCATTTGCTTAAAGCCGCGGGTTATGATTTTGGCATTGCCCATTGTAACTTTCAGCTGCGTGGCGATGAAGCCCTCCGCGATCAGGCCTTTTCCCGCAGCCTTGCCGCAACGCTTAACATTCCTTTCCATACTGTAAACTTTGATACTGAGCAATACGCTGCTGATAACAAGATATCGATACAAATGGCCGCGCGTGATATGCGCTATCAATGGTTTGATACTATCAGTCAGCAGTCAGGTTATGAGGCCATTGCGCTTGCTCACCACCAAAACGATACTGTTGAAACAATATTGTTAAACCTTACACGCGGTACCGGAATTGCCGGTTTACATGGTATTTTACCTAAAAACGGTAAGCTGGTGCGCCCCCTGCTGTTCCTTAGCCGTGCGGAAATACAGACCATTGTTACTGCCGAAGGTTTAACTTTTGTTGAGGACAGCTCCAATGCCTCGGCAAAGTATGCCCGCAACAAGATCAGGCTGGAGGTTGTGCCTAAGCTGAAAGAGCTGAACCCTTCGCTCGAAAAAACTTTTGAAAACAACCTGCTGCATTTCCGCGATCTGGAGCTGCTGCTGGAGCTTAAGCTTGAGGAATTAAGGCAAACGCTACTGCAAATACATGATGATGGTATTTATTTATCCATTATTGAAGTAAAGAAGCTTAATCCCAAAAGGTTGTTACTTTTTAAGTTACTTAACGAGTACGGCTTTAATGAAGCTACTATTGACGACCTGATTGATTCGCTTGATAAACACTCCGGCCGGGTATTTGAATCGGGGACGCATACCTTGTTGATTGATAGGAATATTATCATCCTGAAACCCAGAACAGCCGTTTTACCGGTTGAGATTATTATTAACGATACAGACCATGAAGCCCATTTTGGCGTTTACAGGGTGAATTTATTGCACGATGATAGCGCGCTGATTGTAAAGGACAACCCGATGGCGGTATCAATAGATGCGGATAAACTGGTATATCCGCTCAGGGTGCGTACCTGGAATGAGGGGGATTATTTTTTCCCTTTAGGAATGAAGGGGAAGAAAAAGCTAAGCGATTTTTTTATCAATCAGAAAGTGCCGCTGCATCAAAAGGAAGAAATCCCTATCCTTGTAAACGGCAACGGCGAAATTATGTGGATTGGCGGCTACCGCCCCGACGAAAGGTATAAAGTGAGTGATAACACTAAAAAAGTTACTATCTTCGAACTGTTTAAACTAACATGAGCGATAAATCTGTTTTTACTGAAAAGCAATACCTCGGCCGGGAATTTATACCGCTAACCATACGCCTGGTTTTAGCCATGTTTTGTTTTGCCGCCTACTTTTTTACCGACGAACGTGAGCGTAACGGCGATTTATTGGTTGTTGTTGGCTTTGCCATCATCATTATTTCCATTATACTGGGCTTCCTGCTGCATTTCCGCACCCGTGTGGAAAATAAAAGCGTTATGCTTGATGGCCTGTGGACAACCAAACTGGTAAAAATAGATCTGAACAGTATTGTTAAAGCCGAAAAGGGCACTTACAGCCGCTACATGTTCAACAACCCGGTTTATAACCTGCACACCAAAGGTACCATCCGCTTTTTTACATCAGGTAACGAGGCTATCCACCTTACCGACCGTGACGGCCTCCTTTATATCATCGGCTCCAAACACCCTAACGAATTTTTAAGGGCGATAAGGGAAGAGATGAGGAAGTAATTTTGGCTATCGGCGGCCGTGGGGACACGACCGAGGGATATACAACACTCATAAGGACAGGACTGCGGGAAATATTTTAAAATAAATCAAATGGAAAACTTCATATCCTATAGTGGACTTCCGATAAGTTCGGGAGGTGCACATAAGGTAAATGGTCGTTCTGCATTAGATATTTACGATTCGTTATCTCATTTTACCTCAAACTTAACCAATGCTGACAAACCGTCCCGCCTCACTTTGGAGTTTGAAAGTACCGATGATAATAATGCCAGGATTATTTGGAAATTGATTTTAGCTTTCGGTTTGCCTAAGCTTTCATTAAGTAATTACATCGGGACGCGACGGTTAATATGGTATTGGACTTTAAGAACTGGTAGTATAAACAAAGCTATTAAGCTTCAGCAGCAAAATCAGAATATTACATTTTCAGTTTTATGGTGTTTTTATTTTACTGATCTACAATCGAAACAAGCAATACCAGGTCAGGAAACAATACCAATCATCGATCCAAGATTATACAACTCGCAAATATATTGGCGAGTTGGTAAAACTTCCACAATATCACTTTGGTTTACACTGCCATTTAAAGAACTGGACACTCCGGCTATTAACTATATTAAATTATTGCAGGCTAACCTACCTGTTAAATTATCTTCTCATCATTGGCGATTGTGGCGCAATTCTAAAACTGGCCCCTCGCCCAAAAAACTGAATTGTGATTTTTTAGCTTAAAAGCCAGGTTTTACTCCTTCTAAATCGGTGGGGTTTCTTAATTTATTCACTTTCCATTACCCGCATCAATTCTTCGATAAACAAAATGGCCGCCCGTTTACGATAAACGCCTTTTTGCCACAGGAGGTATGATTGCCGTTTGATCTCTTTTGATTCGATGGGAATGGCGATTACCTTATTCCAGCCTATGATGGCTTTTTCATTCAGGATGGTAGCCCAATGTCCGTTCTCAACCAGGGCCAACAATGAATGCACATCATTCAACTCTATTTTAATATTAGGGGTTATCTTTTTACGGTTAAACAGCTCATTAATAAACTCACGCGAGCTGAAACCTTTACCGGGTAAAATAAGGTCTTGTTTGGCCAGTTCTTCCAGGGTTATTTTTTTGAGCTGGGCCAGTGGGTTGTTTTTGGATACCACCATCACTACACTCGAACTGAAAAGCTCCTGCATTTCAAGGTCTTCATCATCGCTTTCATTATGGAACGCCAAGATCATATCCAGTTCGGCCAGGCGGAGCTTCTTTTCCAATTCTTCGGGATTTCCGTAAGTAATAAAGATTTTGATACCCGGATATTTGGTACTGAACGGGGCCAGCGCCGGTAATAACAAAGAGGTAAAAGCGTAGGAAACGCCGAGATTCAGCTCGCCGATTGTGGCGTTTTGTAACTCGCTGATGGCTTGCTTGCTTCGCTGTACGTCATTCAGGATCTTACGGGCATGGGTTAAAAATATATGCCCTGCCTCGGTAATGCGTACGTGTTTGCCTATTCTGTCGAAAAGGAGCATGCCCAGTTCCTCTTCCAGTTGCTTGATCTGTTGCGATAACGTGCTTTGCGTAATAAACACAGCTGCAGCAGCCTCGGTAAAGTTCATGGTTTCCGCTGCTTTAACAAAATATTGTAACTGACGCAATTCCATAATCAATCGTTTTTGCCTATCAATTCTATTAAAACAATCTATTTTACAAATGTACCAATATGGGCGATATTTGCATCATAAAACAATTCAATAGTCTTGCATTAAGTACTCCCCTGAATTTGCTTTTGTTATGAATTGAACAAATGAATGTCTTTCGCTCTTTAAAGTACCGTAATTTTAAACTGTTTTTTTACGGTCAGTCAATATCCCTCATTGGCACATGGATGCAAAAAACAGCAGTGAGCTGGTTGGTTTACCGCCTCACAGGTTCCGCCCTTTTACTGGGTATAGTAGGCTTTGTAAGCCTGATCCCATCCCTGATATTAGCTCCATATGCAGGTAGCATTGTCGATAGGCATAATCGTTACCGCATTTTGGTTATCACCCAGGTGGTATCTATGCTACAGGCCGCTGCCTTTGCTTTCCTGATCTTTTTCAAGATCTATAATATCCCCGCTATTATTGGTCTAAGTCTGCTTCAGGGTATTGTAAACGCTTTTGACGTAACCTGCCGCCAATCATTAATGGTAGATATGGTTGATGATAAAGCTGATTTGCCTAATGCCATCGCCCTAAACTCTACCATGACCAATCTTGCACGTATTGCAGGACCAGCTATTGCAGGTATAGTATTAAGTGCCTTTGGCGAGGATGTTTGTTTCTTTGGTAATTTCCTGAGCTACGTGCCGGTGCTTACCTGTTTATTTATGATGAAACTAAACACCATTGTACCTGTCCGTTCAGAAAAAAGCATCTGGACAGAATTGCAGGAAGGTTTCAGGTATGTATCAGGCGATAGCGACCTGAGCAGCATGATCCTGATGCTTACCGCAAGCAGCTTGTTCGTAATCCCGTTTAATACACTGATGCCCATTTTTGCCAAAGATATTTTTAATGGCGATGCCAAAACTTTCAGCTGGTTTGAGAGCGCAGCGGGTTTAGGCTCGGTGATCAGCGCGGTTTATCTGGCTAACTTAAAAAGCAGCAAAAACTTAGTGAAAATCATGAGCGCGGCGAGCCTTATTTTTGGCGTCAGCGTGCTGATGGTGGCTTATGCAGGCAAATTGCCCTTCGCTTTAACATTCATGGTTTTTACCGGTGTTGGTATGATGGCGCAAACATCTGCTATTAACACTTATATCCAAACCCACGCTATCCCGAGCATGAGGGCAAGAGCAATCAGCTACTACGTGATGGCTTACCAGGGCATGATCCCGGTGGGCAGTTTAATGGCCGGTTGGTTAGCCAATGAAGTTGGCCCACGCCGTGCAGTTTGTATCGAGGGTATTATTGGGGTGTTAGCCACCGCATTATTTGTGTTGTATAAAAAAAGGCAGGCGGCTGGTGAAAGCGTTGATGGCAAAGCGGTACTGGCTAAGTAAAATTATATCATCTACCTATATAAATGTGAAAGCCCTTTCCGTTTGGAGAGGGCTTCACTATAAAAGCGTCATTAGTTTGTATCCAATGACAAATTTTTAATCACTACGAAAGGTTTTCTTAGACAGAAATGAATAACTTTTTAAACAATGCTATTTTTTAAATTTTTTCGCTATTTCGTACCTGTTTTGTAAAAGGGTATAAAGTCTATCTGAGCTTATTTTCAATGTCCCACTTGCAATCGAAATGGGTGTGCCATAAATCTTTTGGCTTTGCCGCAAAATACATTGTGTCAATTTGCTTTCCTTGAGGATTATTTCATCAGAATTATTTACAAAAACTAAAATTATTTTCGTACTTCTAATAGAAATTATATTAAAGCCCTCAATATTACTCCAGTCTATGAATCTGCTCCTGGAAATCCCAGTATTATCTTGAATTCCTTTATTATCAATAATCATCCCAACTCTTTGACCAAAGAGTTTCTTAAAGCCGGGTAAAATGCCTGCTCCAAAAAAAATGATACAGGCAATCGAAATTGCTTTAACAACTATAACAGGATATCTGATTTGATTATCCGCCTCAAACCATAAAAACACGCCAATTATAATAAAAGCAAAACACCCAAAAATCAAAAGGGTCACTTTTCTGTTGCTGATAGGTATTTTTATAGAATGGTCGCTATCATACATAGTGTTACATTTATTTAAAAGTTACAATAGCCGTCCCAAATATAAAATTGCCTGATAGTATCCCTACATTTTCAATCCAATCTCTCTCAAACGCTCATCCAGGTATTCACCGGCGGTAATATCAGTATATAGTTTAGGATGCTGTTCGTCAATGCACGAATCAAGGCTGGTTAAGTCCATACCTGATTTTGGGTGCAGGAAAAACGGCACCGAAAAACGGGAAAACTTCATCAGCTCACGCGGCGGGTTCACTACACGGTGAGTGGTTGATTTCAGTTTATTGTTGGTTAAACGTTGCAGCATATCGCCAACGTTAACCACTAAGTCTTCGCCATAGGCTTTAACCGGGAACCAGGTATTATCGCGGGTTAACAGTTCGAGGCCATCGGCACTGGCGCCTATCAAGAGGGTAATGAGGTTGATATCCTCATGAGCACCTGCACGTACGGCATCATCAGGTACCGAATCCGGGTCAAGTATCGGGAAGTAGTGCAGGTTACGCAGGATAGAGTTTCCGTTATGTACCTTATCGTCGAAATAATTCTCAGGTAATTCCAGGTAAACGGCTATGGCACGCAGTAAATGTTTGCCTGCAGCTTCCAGTTTTTTGTATACTTCGATGGTGGTTGGGTTAAACTCAGAAAGTTCGTTCACCTGTACATTTTCAGGGTATTGGGCTTTAAGCGCGTCATCATCAGTTACCGTCTGACCAATTTGCCAAAACTCTTTCAAATCCGGCGTTTTAAATCCTTTGGCCGTTTCTTTGCCTTTACCGGTATAGCCACGCTGACCAGCCAAACCAGGAATTTCATATTGTTGTTTTACCGCATCAGGCAGGGCAAATAACGCTTTAACCTGTTCGTAGAGTTTATCTATCAGCTCTTTACTCAAACCATGGTTAGTGATGGTAACAAAACCGGTTTCATTAAAGGCTTTACCAATATCGTTCGAAAATTGTTTACGTTCTTCAGCCGAGCCGTTTATATAGGTATTCAGATCCAGACGTGGAATATTAACTGTACTCATAATTTTAGTTTATAAAAAACAGGTAGCAAAATTATTTAATTTTTAAGCGTGGTACACAAGATAACAATAAAATTTTATCCCCATAATTACACTGGCTTGGTTTATGTTAACCCTTTAAAACAATTTTTGCTTTAAACGTTTTATACTTCTGCCTGTCATATGTTTATAGACGTAAACCTAACAGCGCTATTTTAACTTAAAATACTATGAAATTCATCAATAAAATATGCGGTATCAGCTTAATAGCATTTTTACTAATGCTTGCCGCGCCAAACATGAGTAAAGCCCAGGAAGGAGGCTATGTATCCGACCAGGAGTTTTACGACGAACTTGACCCTTACGGCACCTGGGTAAACGACCCGCAATATGGTAACGTTTGGGTACCCAATGCGGGCGACGATTTCAGGCCATACGCAACCCGCGGCCACTGGGTAGTAACCGATTATGGTAATACCTGGGTATCTGATTATGAATGGGGTTGGGCACCATTTCACTATGGCCGCTGGCGTTATGATGATTATTATGGCTGGGAATGGATTCCTGGACATGAATGGGCTCCGGCATGGGTAAGCTGGAGGCATGGTGGCGGCTATTATGGCTGGGCTCCTTTGCAACCTGGTATCAGCATTAGCATATCTTTTGGTAACAGCTATAATGTGCCCGATAATTATTGGGTTTGCGCGCCACAAGCTTATATCAACAGGCCAAACATTTATAACTACTATGCGCCGCGCACCCGTGTTGTAAACATTATTCATAACACAACCATTATTAACAATACCTATGTTAATAATAACCGCACCTATGTAACCGGCCCAAGGATTAATGAGATCAGGCAGGTTACCAATAACCGTAACGTGAGGGTTTACAACATTAACAATGTTAACAGGCCAAACGGCGGCGGCAGGGTAGTGAATAATGCTGTAAATATCTATCGCCCGGAAATAAGAAAAGCGCCTGATGCAAGACCGGCAAGGGTGGTAAACGCTGCAGCTTATCGTCAGCAAAACCCTAATAATGGTATAGCCAGTAGGCAGGCAGGTAACGCAAACATAAATCGTAACAATGCAGCACGTTTGCGTGAAGTGGCCCGTAATGAAAAACCTGATAATAAAGTGGTACAGGTTAATCGTCCAGGCCCGGCAGCCCGCCCTAACCCGGCAAACGGGTCACAGCCAAACCAGCCAAACGCGAGGCCCGGCGATAACCAGGCACAGCGTCAGCAGCAGGCACAGCAACGTTTACAACAGCAACAATCCCAAAGGCAGCAACAGTTAGATCAAAAACAGAACGATCAAACCCAGCGCCAGCAACAGCAGCAGGCACAACGTCAGCAGCAATTGCAGCAACGTCAGCAGGATCAAAAGGCCAGAAGTGAGCAACAACAGCGTCCGCAAAGCCAGCAGGACCAGCAAGCGCAAAGGCAGCAGCAGACACAGCAGCGCCAGCAACAACAGCAAGCCCAACGAGAGCAGCAGTTGCAGCAGCGTCAACAACAACAGCAGCAGCAACAGGCCCAAAGGCAACAGCAGGAACAGCAACGCCAGCAGCAACAACAGGCTCAGCGTCAGCAGCAGGAACAACAACGTCAGCAGCAACAGCAAGCCCAACGTCAGCAGCAGGAACAACAACGCCAGCAGCAACAACAGGCTCAGCGTCAGCAGCAGGAACAACAACGTCAGCAACAACAGCAAGCCCAACGTCAGCAGCAGGAGCAGCAACGTCAGCAACAACAACAAGCCCAAAGGCAACAGCAGGAACAGCAACGTCAGCAACAACAACAAGCCCAAAGGCAACAGCAGGAACAGCAACGTCAGCAACAACAGCAACAGCAGCAGGCTCAAAGGCAACAGCAGGCGCAGCAACGTCAGCAACAACAGCAACAGCAGCAGGCTCAAAGGCAGCAGCAGGAACAGCAGCGCCAGCAACAGGAAAGACGACCTACAAACAGGTAAAATAAATTTATAACCGCTACAATAAACAGCACGTATAAAGCATTATATACGTGCTGTTTTTATTTATGCACACCTTAAATTAATAATGAAGAAACTCCTGCTTACAACTTGCTTTGTTATCCTGCTTAATATTACTTTCGGTTTTAACGCCAAAGCCCAGGCAACCTTAAGCAAGTCATCAACCCAAATCAATTTTATTGAAAACTCGTGGACCGAAGCCTTAAAACAGGCAGCCCGCCAAAACAAATATATTTTTGTTGATGCTTATGCCAGTTGGTGCGGCCCCTGCAAAATGCTCAAGGCCACTACATTTAAAAACAATAAAGTAGCCGATTTTTACAACGACAATTTTGTAAACGTAGCCATTGATATGGAAAAAGGACAAGGCCCGGCGCTTGCCGCCGAATGGGGCCTGCAGGCTTATCCTACCATGATCATATTTACCAGCAAGGGCAAGCCCGTTTCGGGAACAGTAGGCTATATCAGGGCTAATGATCTCATCAAATTTGGGCAGCAGGCATTAAATAAGTAATTAAAATTCGGGCATAAAAAAAGACCGGAGCTATTGCTTCCGGTCTTTTCATTTATGGGAGATATGTTATTTAGGTATAAATAAAAGTACCTACCAATAAAGCCAATACCTGGTCCATAGATAATGGTTCATCAAAAGCTGCAGTAGCAATAGCAACAGATGTTGTTGAGCCCGATATACTTGGCAATGTAGTAACATTCACAGGTCCCTGGGTAACATTTTGTTCTCCATCATAATTACCGTTTACCTGCGATACTCCGGTATCGTTACCTAATGTGGCAGTACTGGTGATCCATGGAGATACACCCAGTAACTGGCGGATGGCCGACGCATGACGGGCTTCAACCGCGTGAATAGATAAGGCAGCAGTCAAAATATCTTTGTTTCCAAGCAAGTTAGGAGCCTGCCCTTTATAGGCACGTACACCGGTATCCTCAAAAGCTAATGCCACTTTTAAAAACAGGGTGTAATTACTAAACAAGCCTTTAAACGGACCATTACCGGTGCCGCCGCCTGCGGTAAAATCAAATTTAGGCGAAGTAACAGGTGTACCGCCCGAAGCAGTAATAGCAGTTTTCAGGAAAGCCACGTGCTGATTTTCGTCATCTTTTACGGTATTGATGTAGGATGCTCCCGCGGCGGGGATTAAACCTGCAGAAGCCGCTCCCTGGTTGTAAAATGATGATTCGAGATATTCAAGCGTTAAGGCATAGTTTAAAACCTCAACTACAGTTGGGGCCGCGGTAGCACCGTAGGCTCTTTTTAGCATGGTGCCCATAGCAAACGGCACGGCGGCCATAGCCACTTTTGAACCAAAGCTGGTTATATTTTTGATGGCAGCACGACGCGGGTTAAGCCTGTCGTTCAATTCCGGATCAAATTTTTCTATTTCGTCTATTATGTTAAATAAATTCATGGCGATGTGGGGATTAAGCTACGTAACTGTAATTAGTTGCACTCACTTTGGTTTTCAGATAGGTATTGGCGATAGGCAATACCTCTGCAATGGTTGCTGATTTATTCAGCCCATTGCTATCCACCTGATCGTCGGCAGCAAATGAGCCGGCAACGAGCATATTGCTGATGAGTGCCGCATGCCTGGCCTCAACCGATACAATTTTACCTGCAATGGTCAGATAGCCGGCATCCTGTATCAGGTAACCTGCACCATCATACGCTTTAACGCCGGTATCTTCAAATGCTTTGGCAGCGCCAAGCACCGCAGATTTCTTAGTAAAATCAATCGTGCTGAAATCGACGGTAAGTGCAGGGATAGCGTTACCACCTAAGGCAGCCTTAAAAAATTCGCGGTGAAGTACCTCATGATCACGGATGCTTGTAAAAAGCGCTTTTTCATCAGATGTCATACCAGAATAAGGTGTGGTAATTACCTGGATATAAAACGCTGCTTCCAGCTGCTCCAGCGCGTAAGCATAATTGAGGATGGCAAGATCACCTTTGGCGCCGATATCAATGCCCCCGCTTACTACCACCTTATGATCTTTGTGGCAAGCCGCTGTAGCTAAAAGGCCGGCAGATGCCACGCCTAACCCTGCATAGCGTAAAAATGACCTCCTTGCCATGTTTGCCCCGCCTATGCTTTCTTGTTCAGATGTTTTCATAGAGTTCGATTTTTTTAATGTTATAATTAGTTGTTCTGTAGATGGATATACGCCTGTAACAACATGACGGATTGCAATTAGTTAGCACTTATTACACTCTTAATTAGAGTATTTAACTTTTGGTAAATTTGAATAACGCTGTATTAGGGCTTTAAAAGCCATCTGGGAAAGCTATAGCAACAAAAAAGGCCGAAAACTTCTGACAGTTTTCGGCCTTTTTTGAATTATCAAAGCAGTTTTGTGAAAATTATTAATATGTAATAAGTAGTCTTGTTATTAAGCTACCTGCAGCCGGATTATGCCGCCGGTAAACTCAAATAAAATGTAGTACCAACGCCTATGGTTGTTTCAAACCAAATTTTTCCGTTGGCGTTTTCGATAGAGTTTTTGATGAATGCAAGGCCCAACCCTGTTCCGGAACTTTTGGTGGTGAAGTTAGGTTCAAAGATCTTTTCACGCATTTCTTCAGGGATACCGTTACCATTATCTTTAATAGTAAGCAGAATGTTTTTACTGGTCACCAGGTAGTTGATGTCGATGATGCATTTCCTGCCTTGCGGGGTAGCCTCAATGGCATTTTTCAGCAGGTTATTAAAGCAGCGCAATAACTGGTCGCGGTCGGCATTGATGGTAAACACACTTTCTGGTTGCTGATAGCTGATCAGTACGTTATCCATTTGCTTAAAAATGATAACAGCCTGGTTGAGCATATCAAAAATATTGATCTGCTCAATGCGGGTATCCGGCATCTTGGCAAAGGCCGAAAACTCGGATGCTATTGACGACAGGCTCTCTATCTGCTCAACAAATGACTTGCTGAAACGCTCAAATTTCTGGTCAAACTTAGGGTCTTTATCCTTCCATGATTTATCAAGCAGCTGCAAACCGAGCTTTAAGGGTGTCAACGGGTTCTTGATTTCATGGGCAACCTGCTTGGCCATTTCGCGCCAGGCGCTTTCACGTTCAGATTGCGCCAAACGCTGGGCGCTGTTTTCCAGTGCCGAGATCATTTTGTTATACTCTTTAACCAATGCCCCGATCTCATCATCGCGCGACCATTTGATCTGCTCGTTCTTTTTACCGTAGATGGTTTTACTTAGGTTTTGCTGGATGAAGTTTAGCGGTGCCGTTATTTGCCGGGCAATGATGATGGCAAACAGACCTATAGCTATGAAAACTATGGCATAAACATTTATCATCACATTAAGCAATGAGCTTATTCTTTCTTTGTAGTCGGCTTCATTACTAAAATATGGCACCTGGATATAAGCAACCGTTTTGTTTGAGGCGGTAAGCGTTATAGGGGCGTAAGCAGCCTTATAGCTCAGGTCGCCTATTTTTTCATCGTTTACAAACTCGGTTTTTTGCAGCTTGCTCAAAAATATGAAAGCACGGGCGTTCATCCGTTTAGCAACCAGCCCATTCTCGTAAACTTTGGGCTGCGTAGTTAGCAACGGTATACCGTTAGTATCAAATACCGTAAGATCGGTTGCATAGGTATTGGCCAAATCATTAAAATGTACCTGGCTCTCCTCGTTTATGTGTTCAACGTACTGGGTAAAAAGACCGTTTTCAAATGCCGATGCTATCCGGGTTATTTTATCCCTGATCATTTTTTCCTGCTGGGTGTGGTACTGGTTGCTGATGGATAAAAATGTAATAAAACCTACCAGCACCAATGTAACTACCACGGCCAGTATCATCGAGATCTGGATGCGGGTTTTGTACAATACCTTATCAAAATTAATCCTGAGATTTATCTTCAGGCCATCTTCGGCAATATTGAAGATTTTAATGCGGGCCCATAGCCATCTGATAGTAATCAGGATGGCGCTGAAGATCAGTATCACCACCAAAAAGAAAGTAAGCGAAGTGACGGCGTAATAAAGTGAGTTTTCCTCGCGGCTAACAACAATCAGGTTTCTTTCGCTGGGTTTATAGATCAGGTGATTGTACGTGGTGAAACTTTCATACCAAACCGTGCTGTGATTTTGCGTGGTTTTTTCGGTGTACTTTTTCAGATCACTCTTAAACTCGGTATTATCAAGCGAATAAACATAAGTACCCCGCTGGCTTAGCAGCTTGTTATCACTGTAAAACGCGTATGAGTAGTCTTTGAAATCATTTTCCGGGTTGATATTACCGTCAATCAGCAATTCGGGGAATGCGCCTGATGATTGCAGCGGCTTCGATTTAAGCTCGATTACAATGGTGCCTAATTGCTTATTACTGGTATTTACAGGTAGTATGGCAAAGTAGTTCTGATATCCGAATGATTCGTTTTCACGATAAAAATAATCAGACACTTTAAATGAACTGTACAGCACCAGGTCTTTAAATACGCTTAGCGAGTAGTTTTTATCCGCCGATGTTGGTTCTTCATTGGCATCATACTCATGAACCTTAAACTCATATTTTGAAAGATAGCCATCAAAATAAAGCTTCTGAAAACGGGTTTTAAGATAATCGCCATTATGCAGGCCATTTGTAAAATAACGCATTATGGCCGTATCGGTGATAATCTGGTTTTCTACCTTTTTGAAAATATAGTCGGCCGTGGCATCATCCGGTATCTCCAGCTTTTGTATCAGGGCTTTCCGGGTTTCGTGCTCTTTAAGGTCTTCAAAATGGTTAAGCTTAATGGCTGCTATCAGGGCGCAGACAAACACTATCCCTAAAAAGGAAGTGGCAAAAAGTTCTTCTTTTTGATAAAGAAAGCTGTAGGCCCTTATCAATACTAATATGGCCCATAAAATATAAAACAGCGTAAATTCCTTGTAATAAGCAAATGCCAGGGTGGTTAGGGCAATGCCGGATAAAAACAGGAAAAGCTGATGTGTTTTAGGTACATTGGTTTTAAAGCAGATGGTCAGGATAACCTCGTCCAGCAGGTAAAATATCAAAAAGCTAAAGCATAGCATTAATACGCCCAGCAAGCTAAAGCCGGTTAAGCTAAGCACGTTATTTACATCAAAATTGATTTTTGAGTTGATAACTAAACCGTAAAATAAACGCAACAGAGATGTTGATACTGCTATAAGTGTTAAAACACCGGCGACAACTATTACATAGCCGCCTGTTTTAGTTTGTATGTTATTAAAGAGACTGCGGCGCTGCTTGTACACATAAGCCACAAACCAAAAAATCACCAGGATATTGATGCAAAAATCGCCAAGTGAAGGATAAACCAGGCTCGAACCATAAAATATGGGATTGAAGACACTGAGCTTATAGGTAAAATCGGGCAGGTTATAATGCAGGTTAACAAACCTGAATAGCACTATATATAAAGCCAGGAAAATGATGGATAGCAACACGTAGCCTTTAGAAGCCACATAATTGCAGATATTATGCATCAGGATACAGAGCGTAATAGCTGTAAGGATCCAGAAGGAAAGCTCATAGTAAACAAAATCATTATTGGTGTCGTTGTTTTTGAGCTTTACCGAAAACAGGTATTCATTATCGCTGCTGTGTACTTCGTAAACATTGATATCCGTAAAATCGGCTATATCAATGTTATCGTCGTCAAGCAGGTCTTTGGCGAATTTGTTTTGGAGATATTTATTCTGAAAAGCGTAATTGATTTTTACCGGGATGAAAAAGATAACCGAAGAGTTACCTTCTGTTTTCCGGAATGTTTCATAATACCCATTAGGCTGCTGGATAAACGAATAACCCTCCTTGATGGTATTTGTACTATCGGGCAGCACTTTGATACCGCTCCAAAAACTAAGCTTGTTGTTGGTTAGGGTAATAAACCAAATGCCGTTTTTGGTAGTGAAGTTTTCAATGGCGTTAATGGCATCCTGCTCGTTATTGCGCAGGTTCATCAGCTTTTTAAAGCTCCATTTTTCCTCCAGCTGTTTGCTTATAAAAATCTCCTTGTTGTGAAGATTATCTTCCAGTACCCGGGCAGATTGCACAAGACTGTTTACCGGCGTATATGTTTTTTGAACAATAATGGCCGTAAACAGCAAACTAAGCCCCAAAAGAGCAAGCAATAGGCGTATTTTCCCCGATGTAGTCAAGATGTTGCTATACTATGGATTTTTTGATTAATACAAGCCTATAACAAAAATAAAAGCCACATGTTGTATGTGGCTTTTAAAATTTATTGCGGTAATACAGCGCTCGCTGTCGCGACGGTTTTATCAACCTTTTTTACAAGGCCCTGCAGTACGTTACCCGGCCCTACTTCGGTGAATGATGTAGCGCCATCTTCAATCATATGCATAACGGTTTGGGTCCACCTAACGGCGCCTGTTAGCTGGGCTATCAGGTTTTTCTTGATCAATTCAGGATCGGTGTATGGCTTGGCATCTATATTTTGGTAGATAGGGCATACCGGAGCTTTAATTTCGGTAGCAACAATAGCTGCTTCCAATTCAACCCTTGCAGCTTCCATTAATGGCGAGTGGAACGCGCCGCCTACTTTAAGTTTTAAAGCACGTTTTGCACCGGCTTCGGTCATTTTGATGCAGGCTTCGTCAATACCGGCAATTGAACCGGATATTACCAGCTGTCCCGGGCAGTTATAGTTTGCAGGCACAACTACTTCGCTTATGCGCTCGCAAATGTCTTCTACCGTAAAATCATCCAGACCTAAAATAGCCGCCATGGTTGATGGTTGAATTTCGCAGGCTTTTTGCATGGCGTTAGCACGCGCGGCAACTAAACGTAAGCCATCTTCAAATGATAAAGCTCCGGCAGAAACCAAAGCCGAAAACTCGCCTAATGAATGGCCTGCAACCATTTCCGGCTGAAAATCATCGCCTAAAACTGTAGCTAAGATTGTTGAGTGCAGGTAAATAGCAGGCTGGGTAACATTAGTTTGTACCAAATCTTCGGCAGTGCCTTCAAACATGACATCGGTAATACGGAAACCCAAGATTTCGTTAGCTTTTTCAAACAGCTCACGTGCTTTTTCTGACTGGTCGTACAGGTCCTTGCCCATACCTGAAAACTGGGCACCCTGGCCCGGGAAAATATATGCTTTCATTGTTTTAGAGATTAGAGGTTAGTTAATTAGAGATTAGTTGTTACACGATTAAAGGTTAAAATCCGATTGTGCCTTTTAGCCTAATCTCTGATCTCCAACCTCTAATCTCTCCCTAAGGCCTTAACTCAACTTAGAGCTTATCAAATTTAAAAACTCAGTCCTGGTTTTTTCTTTCAGGAACTCGCCGGTGAAGGCAGATGTTGTGGTTACCGAGTTTTGTTTTTGCACACCGCGCATACTCATGCACAGGTGACGGCATTCAATTACCACACCAACACCAATAGGGTTCAGGGTTTGCTGAATGCAATCACGGATTTCGTTGGTTAAACGTTCCTGTACCTGCAGGCGGCGGGCAAATACATCAACCACGCGGGGGATCTTACTTAAACCCACCACATGCCCGTTAGGAATGTATGCTACGTGCGCCTTACCGAAGAAGGGCAGCATATGGTGCTCGCACATCGAATAAACTTCAATGTCTTTCACCACCACCATCTGGCTGTACTCTTCCTTAAACTTAGCCGAGTTCAAAATTTCTTCGGCATTAAGTTCATAGCCATGGGTTAAATAAAGCATGGCTTTGGCTACACGCTCGGGGGTTTTTAGTAAACCTTCACGTTCTGGCTCCTCGCCTATCTGCTTTAAAACGTTGTGATAGTTATCTTTTAAACTATCAATGCGTTCCTGGTTATAACGATCTATTTTGATGTAACCGCCGAAATCGTCGTCGTCGGTATCCTGGCTAAATTGTGAATCGCTCATTTTATAAAATTAACCGCCAAAATACTCGGCAGAATTATTTTCGGTTTCGTACAGTTTTACTGAATGTAAAAACACGCCTTCGTAAGCTTCGATAGGTGCTTTCAACTGATTAAAGATCTCAATGCAGAGCAATTCTGTCGATGCCATTTTGCCGGCCATAAAGTCAACATCCTTGTTGATGTTTTTATGGTCGAGCTTTTCAATAACATATTCATTGATGATCGTCTTGAGCTCTTTCAAATCTATCAGGTAGCCTGTGGCGTGCGTAACTTCACCTTTTACAGTTACAAACAAGTTGTAATTGTGACCATGCCAGTTGGGGTTTGCGCATTTGCCAAACACCTCAAAGTTTTTTTCAGCGCTCCATTCCTCACGGTACATCCGGTGAGCGGCATTAAAATGTTCCTTGCGCGTTATATGTATCATCATAACAAAAGTGGGTGCAAATATACAAAACAAAAACAGGTGAGTTGTTTTATATTAGCCGTCAAAATAATGCAATATGCTTATACTCATTGTTGCAGCCACCAAATTTGAGGTTGAACCGCTTGTCCAGGCCCTGGGCAATAAGGCTGATGTACTTATAACCGGCGCGGGCATGGTGCCAACAGCCTTTGGTATGGCCCGCCAACTCAGCAACCATACTTATGATTTAGTACTTAACCTTGGCATAGCAGGCAGTTTCGACCGTAATTTTCATTTAGGTGATGTGCTGGAAATTACCGAGGATACCTTTGCAGAGCTTGGCGCGCAGGATGATGAGGCTTTTATTTCTATTGACACCCTTGGCTTTGGCGAAAGTGTTTTTAAACCGGGCACCTCGCTTAATGAAGTTTACCCGAACTTTTATCTTAAAAAAGCAAAGGCCATTACAGTTAATACGGTTCACGGGCACGAACCCTCTATTCAAAAGGTGCAGCAACGGCTAAATCCGCAGTTGGAAAGCATGGAGGGGGCTGCTTTTTTTTATGCCTGTCGGCAGATGAATGTACCGGGTATGCAAATCAGGGCAGTGTCAAATTATGTTGAAAAACGCAACCGTGAGGCCTGGAACATTGGGCTGGCCATTAAAAATCTGAATACATTTGCCATCGACCTGGTTAGCCAGATCATTAACAATTAATCTACTACCCGTATGAAACTTACGCTCGGATTTTCGCCCTGCCCTAACGATACTTTTATTTTTGACGCCCTTATTCACCATAAAATTGATACTGAAGGACTGGAGTTTGAAGTGTTTTATGATGATGTGGAAACCCTTAATCAAAAGGCTTTTCGTGGCGAGCTGGATATTACCAAGCTGAGTTATCACGCTTTTGCTTACGTTACCGATAAATATGTACTGCTTGATTCGGGCAGCGCGCTGGGGTTTGGTGTCGGGCCGCTTTTGATTTCGGATGTTGAAATTTCAACTTCGGATCTGGAAAAAAATCAGATTGACGATCCAAAATCGGGGATTAGAAACCCGTTGATCGGTATTCCCGGTAAATACACTACCGCTAACTTTTTGTTAGGTCTGGCTTTTCCTGAAGCTACAAACAAACAGGAACTGGTATTTTCGGAAATTGAGGATGCGCTACTTGACAGCCGAATAGATGTTGGTTTGATCATTCACGAAAACCGTTTCACTTACCAAAACAAAGGCCTCAAAAAGATTATCGACCTTGGCGATTATTGGGAAAAACGTACCGGTTGTGCCATCCCATTAGGAGGTATTGTAGCTAACCGCAATTTACCACTGGATGTTCAGCATAAAATAAACCGGGTGCTACGCAAATCAGTCGAATTTGCTTTTGCTAACCCAAAATCAGGTCTTGAGTTTATAAAACAACATGCCCAGGAAATGAGTGAAGAAGTGATGTACAAGCACATTGCGCTTTATGTAAACCAATACTCGGTTGATCTGGGCGAGGAAGGCCGTAAAGCTATTAACCTAATGTTTGATACCGCGCTGGAGAAAGGTATTATACCGGAGATAAAGCAGGGGATATTTTTGACGGCTTAAAAAATCTGAAATTATTCCTGTCAAAAAATAACGTCATTGCGAGGAACGAAGCAATTCCTAACTTTACAGGGAGGCTTGCTCTGCTAACCGGGGATTGCTTCGTTCCTCGCAATGACGATTTTTATATTATAGCTCCTTTTAAACAATCGGCTATCAATACAATAAAGCATCATACGGATATCTCTCCGTATGTATCGCTTTCACTTCTTTATACAGTAAAGCCCTGAATTCCTCAACGTTTTCCTTTTTAGTTGCCGAAATAAATATGGCTGGCGCGTTGTTTTTGGCCATCCAGCTTTGTTTAAAGTCTTCCAGTGTTAACGGTTCTTCCTGCTGGGCTACCTGGTGATCTTCGGGTTTAAAGGCATCTATTTTGTTAAACACGGTGATAATGCGTTTATCAATAGCGCCAATATCCTTCAGTGTTTCGTTAACCGTGTAGATCTGGTCTTCAAAATTTGGATGTGAAATATCAACCACGTGGATCAGAATATCCGCTTCGCGGGTTTCATCAAGCGTAGATTTAAAACACTCCACCAAATGGTGAGGGAGCTTACGGATAAACCCTACCGTATCCGACATCAGGAAAGGCAGGTTCTCGATCACAACTTTTCTTACCGTAGTATCCAGTGTAGCGAACAGTTTATTTTCGGCAAATACTTCCGATTTGGCTATCATATTCATGATAGTTGATTTACCCACGTTGGTATAGCCTACAAGCGCCGTGCGTACCAGCTGATGGCGGTTTTTACGCTGGGTTTCGTTTTGCTTATCAATCTGTTTCAGCTTATCTTTTAACAACGATATCTTATTCAGGATCAAACGACGGTCGGTTTCAATTTGCGACTCACCCGGACCGCGCATACCAATACCACCCTTCTGACGCTCTAAGTGAGTCCAGAGGCGGGTAAGGCGGGGTAGCAGGTATTGTAATTGAGCAAGCTCAACCTGGGTCTTGGCCTGGGCCGTTTGGGCACGACTGGCGAAGATATCCAGGATCAGGTTATTCCTGTCAAGGATTTTTACCTGTAGTTCGTTTTCAATATTACGCAGTTGCGAAGGCGACAAGCCATCGTCAAAAATAACTATATCTATTTCTTCTTCCTTAACGTACGCTTTTATCTCTTCTAACTTGCCCGAGCCAACAAAAGTAGCTCTATCCGGGCGCTGCAATTTTTGGGTGAAATGATTAACGGTTAACGCCCCCGCGGTGCTGGCTAAAAACTCCAGTTCTTCAAGGTGTTCCTTCTCTATTTCGTCGGTTTCATTTGGTGTTATTACCCCAACAAGTACAGCTTTTTCCTGCTTCACAGCAGTATCATAAAATTTTTGCTTCATTAATTACTATCTATCAATCAAAGTGCCAATTGAATAAATGTACGTAAACCGCTGCGCGATATGAAATTTTAATGTCAAAATAACATGGCGCCGGCTAATTCGTGACATAGATTACATTTTTAGCAAATAAACAAAATGACTAAAAAATTTCGCTTTTAAATATCGGGTTAATTATTATTTTTGATTTGATTAAACCTCATCACGATGAACAGGCTTTTAATGCTGCTGTTTGGAACAGTCCTATTTACGTTGCCCGATAACGTATCGAACGCGCGAAGCGCATTTTCAATTTTTCTATTTTATAAGTCGAATTACCAATCATGAAACGGGCATAAGTCAGTTAGCGCCCTTGCATGTCCGGCAAGTATAATTCTTAATACCCTATTAGCAAACTCAAGCCAATTACATTATAGTTAAACCCTTACAACTAATTTAAATGAATAAGTTATTAACCCTTATTGCAATGGGAGCCTTTGCAACTGCTGTAAAAGCACAAGCTCCTGCTATTCCAACCGCCCAGGCCTTTGGCAAGGTTGACAAAGCCGACCTTGAAATGAAGGCCTGCGATTTTGAAAAAGATGCCAACGCCGAAGTCCTTTTTGATAAAGGCGAGGTGTATTTTGACACGCAATATCAAATCATATTTGAAAGGCACAAGCGTATCAAGATATTTAACGATAATGGCAAGGATGAGGCCAACATCCGCTTAACCTTTTACAGTGTTAACCATGCCGAATTTATAACCGGGCTACAGGCCGAAACCATTAACCTCGAAAACGGCGTGGCTACGCCTATTAAGGTTGATAAAAAACAGATTTTTACACAAGCCGTTGATAAAAACCGTTCGGCAATAGTTTTTTCATTTCCTAACGTAAAACCGGGTAGTATCATCGAATTCAAATACAGGCATACCATTACCAGCCTGGTTGATTTTCCGGATTGGTATTTCCAGGGCGATCTGCCAACGCGATACAGCGAGCTTAATACCAATATTCCGGATATTCTCACCTATAAAAACCTGGTGAACCTTCATTACCCGCTGGTGGTTGATAAAATGTCGGGCAGCAATACACATACACAGGCTATGGCCAATATTCCATCGGTAAAGGAAGAGCCTTATATGGATGCCGTAACCGATAATTCAGAGCGCATTCTTTTCCAGTTATTAAGCATCCGCGGAACCTTTATGCACAGCTTTTCCGATACCTGGACAAAGGTTGGCGAAAACGTTGTTAAATGGGAAGATTTTGGCGAGCAGCTTAACCGTAAGCTTACCGGCGAAGAAACTATTGTAGCTAAAGCAAAAACTTTCAAAACCGACGACGAGAAAATAGCCTACATTTTCAATGAGGTTAAAAATACCATGAAGTGGGACGAGAACTATGATAACACAACCAATGATGGTACAGTTAAAGCATGGGAAAAGAAAACCGGTAATTCAACAGAAGTAAACCTGATCCTTTATCATTTGCTTCAAAAATCGGGGCTGAAGGTTTATCCTATGATGGTTAGTACCCGCAAGCATGGCCGCATCAACCCTGCTTATCCAAACTCATACCAGTTTAACAGTACAGTGGCGTATATCCCTGTTGATAGCGCAAAATATTATGTGCTTGACGCTACAAACAAATATAACCTTTACAACCAGGTGCCATATAATTTCCTTAACTCGTTCGGGTTTTTAATCAATAAAGCAGATAATGCTTATGAAATGACGTTTTTGCAAAACCTTAACCCGGTGAGGCAGGTAGTTTTAATTAACGCCGAAATTAAGCCCGACGGTAAAATGGCCGGTAGTGCAGATATCAGCAGCTTTGCCTATAACAGGATCAATGTGATAAGAAATTATAAAACCGATGGGGAGAAAAAATACATCGAAAACCTGCGCGATAATAACAACAACCTTAAAATATCATCGCTAAAAATTGAAGATATAGATATTGATACGCTACCCGTGCGCCAAAATATTGCCTTCAACCTTGATCTTACCGGTTCGGATGATAACTACATCTACTTTAATTCAAACCTGTTTACCGATCTGAATAAAAACCCGTTTTTAAGTGAAAATCGTACAACCGACATCAACTTTGGCTATCGTGACAATTATGCCATAACCGGTATTTTTAAACTGCCCGCAGGTTATAAGGTTGATGCATTGCCTAAAAGCGTAAGTATGGCCACCCCTGATAATTCAATAGTTTTTAAACGTATGATAGCCGAACAGGATGGGCAGATCATGGTGCGTCTTAATATCGACCACAAAAAATCGATATACTTTAAAGAAGAGTATGTGGATTTTCATGAGTTCTGTAAAAAAATGTACGAAATGCTTAACGAGCAGATCGTGCTTAAAAAGTCATAGTGAGTAATATGGTCAGTAAATATTTTAACAGGCTGCTGCTGACTGCGGCAGCCCTGTTTGTTTTAGCAGCTAAAAGCTATAGTCAGGATAAAACTATTCCTAAAGACCTTTATATAGCCTCAACAATTCCGGATTCGCTAAAGGAAGATGCGAACTCGGTGGTGCGGTATAGCATGGAGGATGATAATTTTATAGGGCCCGGCAAAGCCGAAGAGCATTTTCATACCATTGTTACCATTTTAAATGAAAAAGGGAATGATGAAGCGGAAATGGTTTTAAAGTATAACAGAAAGTACAGCCTGGTAAATTCATTTGAAATGCGGGTTTATGGTGCCGATGGTACATTGATCAAAAAATACCATAAAAGCGATATGTATGACCAGCTGGCAGTTAGCAATGAAACTATGGCAACCGACGACAGATTACTCTCCATAAGCCATACCATTGCAACCTACCCAACAACTGTTGAATTTATTTATGATTTAGACGTTAGGAGTCTGATGGATTTAGGTGGCTGGGCTTATCAGGGTTATGAACAATCTGTCCAGAATGCCTATTATCATATTTCAATCAGCAGTGATGCCGGCTTTAGGTACCTGAATAAGAATACTAACATCAAGCCGCAAAAAACTACTGCTGATAAAATTGACAGTTATTCATGGAAGGTGGCTAACCTGAAAGCTTTTAAACACGAGCCTGGCTCAAAAGGATGGCGGGTATTGCCGGCTATATATTTTGCAGCCAGTGATTTTGAGTTTTATGGTGTGCCGGGCAATATAAGTTCATGGCAAAATTATGGCAAATGGCAGCAAAAGCTAAATGAAGATGTATGTACACTTAGTCCCGAACGTGCTGAGGAAATAAAGAAAATGACTGCTGATATAAAAACTGATAAGGAAAAAGTAAAGTTTTTATATGAATACATGCAACACAATGTGCGTTACGTGAGCATACAATTAGGCATTGGTGGTTGGAAACCCTTTCCTGCAACGTTTGTTGATCAGAAAAAATATGGCGACTGTAAGGCACTGTCCAATTACATGTCGGCGTTGTTAAAAGCTGTAAATATACCCTCATGTTATGCCATTATAAATGCGGGTGCAAACATGCAGCCGGCAGATCCTTCATTTCCTTATGACCCTTTTAACCACATTATATTATGTGTGCCACTTAAAAGCGATACAACCTGGCTGGAGTGTACCAGCCAAACCCAGGCATTTGGGAAATTAGGCTCATTTACCGAAAACAGGTATGCGTTATTGGTTACCGAAGATGGTGGCAAACTTGTAAAAACGCCCAGGAGTGTAGATGCCGACAACCAGTTTAACAGCGAAGTACATATAACACTTGATGCCGATGGTGGCGCTAAGGCAAAAGTGAAAATACTCAGTACCGGCGACTACAGGGACGATTATCTTGGTTTGATGTATTTAAAAACAGATGAACAAAAGTCGAAGGTGATAACGATGTTGAATATGAAACAGCCGTCGGTTTTCGACTTTAAACCATCAACGGATAAGGATGGGGTAAAAGAAGTTGATATTGATTTGGAGTATGATAAGTTTTGTGACATATCTGCCGGTGGTAAGCAATTTTACAGACCGCGGGTATTTGATTTATGGCAGTCGACATTCCCGGTAGAAGAAAAACGTAAGAGCGATTATTATTTTGAGGTGCCCATGTTAAAAACATGTGTTACCACTATTGATTTGCCTGCCGGGTTTGAAATTGATGCCCTGCCTACCGATCAGAGCCTGAAATTTACATACGGTACTTATGATGTTAAGTATGTTTATGATGCTGCTAAAAACCAGGTGGTAAGCACAACCAAATTCAATTTAAAAAATCACGTGATCCCTGCTGCCAAATACACCGAAATGCAGGTTTATATGGATGCTATTGCCAAAGCCCAAAATAAAAAGCTGGTGATACGCCGTAAAGCATAAATTTGCGCCTGATGATATTCAGGCTCGACGAACGTTTAATATTTCCGAAGCCCGATCTGGCCGAACCAGACGGGCTTTTGGCTGTTGGCGGCGACCTGAGTACCGAACGTTTGCTGCTGGCCTATCAAAACGGCATTTTTCCGTGGTATAGTGATGATACACCTATTCTGTGGTACTCGCCCCATGAGCGTTTTGTGTTATATCCCGAAGAGTTAAAAGTATCCAAATCCATGCGGCAGGTATTACGGTCGGGCAAATTGCGGGTTACGGTTGATACTTGTTTTAACGATGTGATAACCGCCTGTTCAACCGCTCCGCGTGAGGGACAGGACGGCACCTGGATAGTTCCCGATATGATAGCCGCCTATAACCGTTTGCACGTTGAAGGCTATGCTCACTCCATTGAAGTATGGCAGAATGATGAACTTGTTGGCGGGCTTTACGGTGTACATGTTGGCGGTGTTTTTTGCGGCGAAAGTATGTTTAGTCGCGTGAGCAACGCTTCAAAAACCGCACTTATCTATTTGTGCCATACAGGGTTTTACAAGCTTATAGATTGTCAGGTGCACACCGGTCACCTTGAATCAATGGGGGCACGTATGATATCCCGTGAACAATACATGGATGTATTGCTAAATAATTTAGTTTGATTAGTTACCTTTGAGCCTATGCAGCAGGCGATAAGTTTAAAGGAAAGGATCATTTTGGGGATTGACCCCGGTACAGCTGTTATGGGGTATGGCCTGCTTAAGGAAACCGGCCCCAGGATTGAACTGCTGGCCATGGGGGTAGTTAAAATGCCTGTTACCGATGATCATATGCTTAAGCTGCAGCGCATCTTTGAAAAAACCGTCGCGCTTATCGATAATTATCATCCCGATTGCCTGGCCATTGAAGCTCCTTTCTACGGCAAAAATATACAGGTAATGCTTAAGCTCGGTCGTGCGCAGGGCATGGCGATAGCAGCTGCATTATCGCGTAATATTGAGATTACTGAATATGCTCCCCGTAAGATAAAACAATCTATAACTGGTAACGGCAGCGCTACCAAAGAACAGGTAGCCGCCATGCTGCAAAGCCTGTTAAAGTTCAAAGAAACCCCTGATTTTCTGGATGCTACCGATGGTTTGGCCGTTGCGGTTTGTCATTCATTTCAACGGATCCCTACCGGGTCGGGTTCGGGGAAGGCTGGTACTAAAAAGTCATATTCGGGTTGGGATACCTTTGTGAAGGATAATGCCAAGCGGGTTGTAAAATGAGGTTATCTAATTGTTTCATAACAATTAAAGTCATGTTGAACTTGTTTCAACACCCCATTTGCTAAGCCGCTTGCTAATCAAGTCGCCTTCTTATCTGTGGGGTGCTGAAACAAGTTCAGCATGACACTGTGGATGTGAGCCTTACGGCTTCATCACACTCTTCACATACTTATCCACACGGGCGTCTTTAATTATACCTTTCCAGTTTAAGCCGAAACCGAAATCATACTTATTGCCTTGTTCATCAACATAGCATTTCATATCATGTGGTACATCTTCAAACTGGGCTTCAACGGTTTTCATATCTATTGGCATTTGCAGCGGCAACAATGCCGATGGTTCAGCCTTGCCGGTCATGATATCAAGCGAAGCCTGGCCTTGAACGCCAAAATCAACAATGATGGCGTTAGCATCTTTTTCAAATTCAGCAAACACCATCGGGTTGCTCATATTAACAGATACAATAATCGGCTTGCCTTTCATTTTGGCATAAGTATCGGTAACCATAGCCAGATCGGTAATATTGATAGCTGTGCTTGATTTACCTTTGTAGGTACGGTTGGTAAACTTCTCCAGCGGGTCGCCGCCTGCTATACTGGTAGCACGGGCATCGGTAGCGGTGTAGGCACCATATTGCAGGTTAACCGGTACATATCCGGTTCCGCCGTTTTTAGCATCGGCACTATTATAACCGCCGCCGCTGTTAGGGCTGGCTATAAATACCAGGGCATAATCGGCTTCATCCGGATTGTCTGTTACTTTGAAATACTTTTTAACAGTCTCCATGTTTACCGGGTATTCCAGTTTTTCAGGAGTTTCCATCCCTAAGAAATTCCTGCCGGCAGGAGTAAATTTTTTAGGTACATATACAGTTTTGCCGCTTTGTAAAGGCAAAATGTTAGCCTTGTTTTTCAGCATTACTATCGATTTAAGCTGCGCCTGGTAACCGGCATCCATAAACTCGGGTTTACCAACAGTTTGTTTAGAAACTTCAGGTTCCAGGTAAGGGTTTTCAAATAGTCCTGTCCTGAAAATATTACGCAGCAGCCTCACTGCCGACTGCTCAAACCTGGCCCGCATAAATGCTTCGCCATGCTCTTTTACACCAATCTGGTAAGCTTCGGTAACCGGAGCTACCTCGTTATTGCCACCAAACTGATCAACACCGGCCATCAGCACTTTATAATGGCGTTGCGCTATGGAAAGCCCTTCTACACCCCATGATTTGCCCGAAAGGAATGAGTCAACCGTGGTTTCATCGCCGGTTACCAGCCAGTCGGTACAAACTACACCATCGTATTTGTATTTTTTACGGAGCAGGTCATTAATGATATACGAGTTATAGTTGTTGGCTACGTTTTCGTGATTTTTAATATCCTGATTATAGGAGATGGTATAGTAAGGCATCACGGCGGCAGCCATACCGGTTTTACCATTCAGTTTAAAAGCACCCTCGGTAAATGGGATCAGGTGTTGTTTAAAATTATTACCCGGATAAACCGCGTATTTGCCATAAGCATAATGCGCATCACGACCGCCCTCACCTGCACCGCCGCCCGGCCAGTGTTTAACCATGGCGTTTACGCTGTTGTAGCCCCAGCCGTTTTTAATTTCTTTTTCCGCCGCTGAGGTCTGGAAGCCATCGATATAGGCTCGGGCCATATCGGCCGCCAATTGCGGATCTTCGCCAAAAGTGCCGCTAACACGTGCCCAACGCGGATCGGTAGCGATATCAACCTGAGGTGAAAGCGCTGTTGAAATGCCCAAAGCCCTGTATTCCTGAGCTGCGATATGACCGAAGTTTTTAACCACTTCAGGGTCAAAGGTAGCGGCCAACCCAAGCGAGCCCGGCCACATGGAAATAGCGCCACCCGCACCTGCATTATATTCACCTGTAGCTACGGTGCCATGACGAGGGTCGGAACTGTTATTGTTGGGAATACCCAGGCCCAGGCCTTCCACAAATGCCTGCGCGTTGTTATTCCATTGTGCCGCGATTTCGGGGCTTTGTACCGATGTCACCAGCACATGCCTCACATTATCTTTTGCTAAAAACTGTTTCTGCTGATCGGATAGGTCAGATGCTTTAGCGCCGCTCTCGGCAAAAACTTTATTATTGTAAGTACCTGCGAATGGTCCGCCTGCCGCCGCCGGGATAGGCTGGTGGCGGCTGTACAACATTAGCCCGGCAATTTGCTCAACACTCATTTTTGAGGCAAGGTCTTTAGCCCGTTCATCAACCGGCAAACGCCAGTCCTCATATTTATCCAGCTTACCGTTCTTGTTCAGGTCTTTAAAAGCGAAGCCATCAACAGTTAATATTTTTACGCCGGATGTGTTGGAATAGCCCAGGTTTTGACCTCCGGTATTTGTAACAAAAGCAATGTCACCTGCTTTTCTTTCTGTCCATTTGTTTTGTGCGATAGCTGCAGTTGCGGGCAACAGGGCCAGCAGGGTTATCAGTTTAATTGGTTTGGCCATGATCATTCATGATTCTGGTTAAAGAAAGAAGCCCCTGCAAAAAATATTGCAGAGGCCGGGTTGGTTTTACTTTAGTTTTAGTTCGTTTATGGTTTGTTGAGGCACCAGCGCCTTGTTTACTTTTTCAACAGTGATATCTTTAGCCAGGCTAAAAGATGCTGTTTCTTCTATTTTGCGTGATGATGAACCTATTTTCACTTTGTAGCTTCCTTCGTCGGCTATCCAGGCTTCCCTATCGGTATAAAACGAAGCCAGGTCTGAAGCTTTGATGGTAAATGTTAATGTTTGCGATTGTCCTGGAGCCAGCAGCTTTGTTTTGCCGAATGCTTTCAACTCATCCTCAGGTTTATCCAGGTCTTTTTTAGGCGCTGCAAGATATAACTGCACAACCTCTTTACCTGCTACATCGCCGGTATTTTTAACAGTTACGGTTGCAGTGATTAGGTTTTTGAAAACCTTTGAGCTCAGCTTCAGATCGCTGAATTTAAAGTTGGTGTATGACAAGCCGTAACCAAACTCATAAGCCGGGGTAACTTTAGCGGCATCGTAATAACGATATCCTACATAAATCCCTTCCTCATAAATAACCTGGGTAGGCTTACCTTCGGGTGTGCCGGGAAAGTTATTTGCAGATGGCACGTCTTTATAATCGGCAGGGAAAGTGGTTGCCAGTTTACCAGATGGGTTTACTTTTCCGCTCAATACATCGGCAATAGCATTACCGGCTTCCAAACCAGGTTGCCAGGCCAGCAAAACACCGTCAACCTTATCGCGCCATTCGGTAACATCAACCACACCACCTATGTTAAGCACAACAATTACCTTTTTGCCTTTGGCATGGAAAGCATTGGCAACGCTGTTGATCAACCCTTTTTCGGCATCATTTAAATAATAGTCACTTTCCAGTTTGCGGTCGGCGCCTTCGCCTGCGTTACGGCCAATGGTGATCAGTGCTTCATCCGCCCCATTAGCTTCTTCGGCAACAATGGTGTTCACATCCATTTCAGGAATAGGGGCCGGATGATCGAAAAAGTTTTTAGGTTTTGGCTGTTTGGCCTTCATATCAGTAAGATACGCTTTATAATTATTGGAAAGCGTTTCCTGCAGTTTAAAGTTTGCATTGGCCAGGCCCTGCATTAACGAAATGGTGTAAGCCTTGTTCACGTCGCCGCTGCCGGTGCCACCTGCAATAATATCGTAAGAGGTATTACCGAAAACAGCTATCCTTTTACCGGCGGCAAACGGCAAAGCATGATCTTCATTTTTTAAAAGCACCATGCCCTGCGCAGCAGCCTCACGCGCCACAGCAGCATGACCAGCCAGATCGGGCGCATCAGAGTATTTATATTTTTTGAATGTTGGCGATTGAACTATCACATTCAGGATACGCTCCACATTGGCATCAAGTTGTTGGGTGCTAAGTGTGCCATCTTTCACGGCGGCAACTATAGCTTCAGATTGGGTTGGATTGCCGGGCATAAGTAAGTCGTTACCGGCTTTCATTTGGGCAACGGCATCCTTTCCGCCAAACCAATCGGTCATAACGAAACCTTTAAAACCCCATTCTTTTTTAAGGATGGTAGTAAGCAGGTCGCGCCTTTCGGAGGTAAAAGTGCCATTCAGTTTATTGTATGACGACATTACCGTCCATGGTTGAGATTTTTTAACCGCTATCTCAAAACCACGTAAATACAGCTCACGCATGGCACGCTCGCTTACTATGGTATTGATAGAGTTACGGTTGGTTTCCTGGTTATTGGCAGCATAGTGCTTAATAGAAGTTCCTACACCGTTCGATTCGATACCATTTACAATGGCCGCGGTCATGCTGCCGGCAACAAGGGGATCTTCAGAATAATATTCAAAATTACGGCCACCAAGCGGATTACGATGAATGTTCATGCCCGGTGCAAGTAAAATATCTACGCCATATTCACGCACCTCGTTACCAAAAGCAACGCCTACTTTGTTAATAAGCTGCGTATCCCAGGTTGAGGCCAGCAAAGTAGCTACCGGGAACGCCGTAGCATAATAAGTTTTTGATTTATCGTCATTGCGGATAGGCTCGATCCTTAAACCGGCAGGCCCATCGGATACCGTGATTGACGGAATCCCTAAACGGGCAATAGCATGGGTACGGCCGGCAGCTCCGGGAACTTTTTCGGGAATATTATAAGCGTCGGGGTCAGACGGCGGTAATTTAAAGCCGCCGATATCTACCGGCTCGTTCTTTTTATCTTTTGAAGGCGGAGGCACTCCGGGCATTTTAAAACCCATCCCCACAACCAGTTTCGATTTTTCTTCGAGTGTCATGGCCGCGACAATCTGTTTGATGTTAGTCGCGTTTAGTTGCGGTGCCGGGGCTTTACTTTGGGCCTGTATTGCCTGGTGGATGCCACCAGCAAGCAAAACACCTGCCCAAGCAACGTGTAATTTGTAGCTCATTCTCATGTTTAAAAATTAAATAGGTTAAAGGGGCTAATTGGTAATAACGACAATTTGGTTATGTTCTTTGTGTCATTATTACACAATAGTAAAAATTAAGTTTTACAATAGCAAGTTTTATCGATGAATGAATGAAGAATGTGAATGGGAAAGGGAAATGGGATGATAAAATGGGGGGATAATAGGTTTTAAACTGCCTGTCATTCTGAGCGATAGCGAAGAATCTTCTTCAAGATACAGAGCTGCCATGCATGATGAAGAAGATCCTTCGTGCCTCAGGATGACAAACGAAAGACGGGTGTTATGCTGAGGAACGAAGTATGGTGGGCGGGGACTCTGCGCGCCCCTTCGACAAGCTCAGGGTGACAGCCCTACATCTAACAAGTTGGAAGAAGCACGTTTCCAGCAGCAGATCAGCTTCGGGTGAAAACGGGCAGAACAATGCAGGGAATGTGCGGCTGCAGGGGCATAGCAAGTTTTTGCAGAAGCAGGGTTGAGTGGGGATCGGGGCAAAATAATTGCAGCCCGTGGTTCTGTTCGTTTTGCAGGGCAATGGCCGTGAGGTGGGTTGGAGCGTAGGGTGCGCGTAAAGAAGCCTTTCTGCTGCAAGCCTTTTTGGGTACTTTTGTGGCGACAAAAGTACCTGGCCCCGCGCGGCCAAGAGCGCGACGATGTAAGTTCATTACAACAATAGTCATTAGCTGCCTCTGTGCGATTGCTTCGTGCCTCGCAATGACATGGAGTAGATGTCATTTGTCCTTAAAGTTCCTGAATTTTCCATTCTCAATGACGATATAGAATATTCCCTCCTACGCCAACACTTCTTCCAGCACATCGGCCGATTTGATATTCCCAAAGCCTTCAATGTGCATGGCATAATATTCAAGCAGCTTGTTTACCAAGTAGCGGCGTTCATCATTACTTAGCTTAAGCTGGTTCATGTCTTCAAAACCGGTTTGCAGCACTAATGCAAAATTCCGGGTGTGCGGGGGCGAGAGGTATGAAACACTTTCGGGCTTGTAACGGGTGAATTGTCCGTTTTTGATGTCGAAATAATCAGCTTCGTCGGCCATGTAGCGATCGGGGTAAAAGCCGAGGTAGCGGCTTAGGCGGGTTAAAAATACCAGATGAAAGTTGGCCACGCTTTCTGTCTGATGATCGAGCCATTCAATGGCGCTGAAAACAAAATCGAACAGGTTTTCATCCGGTGATTGCTGCTTGATGGCTTTATACAGCACCTCGTTCAAAAATATAGCAATACAGCTTTTAATTACATCGTAAGGAATACTAAGCAGCACCGGCGCGTTTTTAAGCTCGGAAATGCGTTGTACGCTGCCTGTATTTTTATGATAAACCACCAGATCAAGCAGGTGCAGGGGTTGCAGCATATTTCGGCCAATCTTAGCTTTTGGTTTTTTAGCGCCGTTGATAATGTATGATTGCAAGCCGAACTTTTCGGTAAAGATCTGGACAATTACGCTGCTTTCGCCGTAATCGGTAGCTCTGAATATAATGCCGCGGGTTTTATGCAGCATGGCTTCCTAAGGCTAAAATGATCTTCGGTAAAAAAATGATGGCCCCTGTTATCAACGCGAATAAAGCTGCAATAACAACGGCACCGGCAGCTACATCTTTTACGCGACCGGCTTTTTCATTGTATGTCGGCGAAACAAGGTCTGTCAATGTTTCGAGCGAGGTGTTAAGTAACTCGGCAATAAGCACAATGGCGATGCTAACCATGAGCCAAAGCCATTCGGCAGTTGAGATCCGGAACAGGAAACCCAGGATTACGGCTATAGTACCGGCTACCAAATGAAACCTGAAATTAGGCTGACTATGAGCCGCGTATCCTAAACCCTTAAACGCGAATCCAAAACTTCGTATCAACCTTTTCATGCCCAAAAATACAAAGTTTAGCTATAAATGCAGCCGGGTGTATGATGGGCCCTGTAAACTGCCCGTTAACTCTTTGTCACATTATCACTATCACTAATAGGGAGATAACGCATTTTTTGTAGTTTTGCGCCTCTCTCTTACATATCACGTTAATAATGTTCTGGAAACATATAGCTTCTGCACTTCTTAAAAACAGGCTCATAATTTTTATTTGCGTTTTGGCGCTAAGCGCCTTTATGGGCTACGAAGCTTCAAAAGTAAAGATCACTTTTAACGGTGGTAAGGTACTTCCGGTTACCGATTCGGCTTTTATCCGTTATGCCGAGTTTAAGAAAACTTTCGGGCAGGACGCTTCATCGATGGTTATCGGTATTAAGTCGCCTAATATTTTTGATAAGGATGTTTTTAACGACTGGTACCAGATTGGCGAACAGCTGAAGAAAGTAAAAGGGATTAAAGCAGTGATTTCGGCTGCCAATATCTACAATCTGCAAAAAGATACCCTTCAGCATAAATTTGTATTAAAGCCATTAGTTACCGCTCCGCTGCAAACCACCGCGGCTGTTGATAGTGTAAAGCAACAGCTTACATCCATGCCTTTTTATAAAGGACTGATTGTAAGTAACGATGGTCAGAGCACCCTGATGGCAATCACTTTTGATGATAAAATTATCAATACGCCGTTCCGCGTACCTATTATTAAAAAGATTAATCAGCTTGGGCAGGCGTTTGAACAGAAACATCATATCACAGTACATTACTCTGGCCTGCCATTGATCCGTACTGTGGTTGGCGATCTGGTAGCTCATGAGTTTTCATTATTTCTGAGCCTTTCGGTTATTATAACCGCTCTCATTTTACTGCTGTTTTTCCGTTCGGTATTCCCGGTTATTTTTCCGGTGATGATTGTGATATTGGGTGTGATATTCAGTCTGGGGGTATTGCAGATGATGCATTACGAAATGACACTCTTAACCGGTATTATCCCACCACTTATTGTGGTAATCGGGATCCCGAATTGTGTATTTATCCTCAATAAATATTTTCATGAGTATGGCATCAGCCAAAATAAAATGGCAGCTTTAGAAGTAGCTGTTGAGCGGGCAGGTATCACCACTTTTATAGCCAACGTTACTACTGCCATAGGTTTTGGCGTGTTATGCTTTACTAACAGCGAGTTGCTTACCCAGTTTGGCCTTATAGCCTCAATAGGCATCATGGGCACTTTTGCATTGAGCCTTATTTTAGTGCCTATTATCTTCAGCTTTCTGCCTGCGCCAAAGGCAAGCCAAACAGGTATTAAAGACAGCAAATTGATGGACGGCCTGCTGGCCACTTTAGATAAACTGGTGCATACCAGACGTAAAACCATTTATTTAACTACCGCTATATTAGTCGTTATTGCCATTGTTGGGATGGTCAGGATCAATATCAACGGTTATGTAGTGGATGACCTGCCCCAAAGCAATAATACCCTGCATGATCTTAAATTTTTTGAATCTAATTTTAACGGGGTTTTGCCGCTGGAGGTTAGTATCGATACCAAACGCAAAAACGGCGTAATGAACCTGGCGACTATTCGTAAGGTAGAGAAGCTGGAAAAACTGATCTCCTCCTATCCAGAATTCAGCCGTTCAGTATCACTGATCCAGGTGTTGAAATTTAGTACCCAGGCATTTTATGGCGGTAACCCGGAGTATTACCGTTTGCCCGATGGGTTGGAGCAAAATTTTATCCTCAACTATGCCGGAAACTCGGGCAAAGGAACCAGCGGCCTGCTGAAAACCTATCTTGACAGCACACATCGTGTAACCCGCGTTACTTTTGAAATGGTTGACGCCGGTTCAAAAAAAATGAATACCGTACTGGCTGAATTACAGCCACGTATCGATTCTATTTTTAATCCAAAGAAATACCATGTTGAGCTTACCGGCTCGAGCATCATATTTATAAAGGGTACCAACTATTTGTTGAAAAACCTTTACGAAAGCCTGGCCTGGGCTATTGTACTTATTGCTGGCGTAATGTGGATCCTTTTCCGCGGCATAAAAATGATTGCCATATCATTGGTACCCAACATCATTCCGCTGGTGATAACTGCCGGTATCATGGGCTTTTTTGGTATCCCGCTTAAACCGTCAACCATATTGATTTTCAGTATAGCGATGGGGATCTCATCCGACCAAACCATTTATTTCATTACCCGTTACAGGCACGAGCTGCGCTACAGCAAAAAAGGTATCTCGAAAATAGTTTCGGACACCATCCGTGAAACCGGGGTGAGCATGATCTTTATTGCTACTGTACTGTTTTTCGGCTTCGGCATCTTCGCGATATCAAAGTTTGGCGGTACAGTTGCCCTGGGTGTTTTGCTATCCATTACCCTGCTGGTGGCCATGATCAGCAACCTGACATTGCTGCCCGCGTTTTTACTCTCGCTTGAAGGCGGTGTTGACCGGGACAAGATCAAAGGCCCAGATATTGATGAAGCCTGATAGAGGAGCTTAAAGCCGAAAGCTAAAGGCTGAAAGCTTTTTGAGCAAGAAGCATCGTGCTAACTCCCCCTTTAGGGGGCCAGGGGGCGTGGGCTAACTTTCAACGTTCCCCGTTTATAACCAAAATTGCCATTCATATCTGTACCGTTCATTATTATGGAATACGTTGTTGGTGTATCGGCAGTATAAAAACTGATGGATGCTTTGCCATCGGTACCGGTGTTTACGTTTGGTTGCCAGTATACGGTAGAGCGCAGGTCTGTTTGGGTTTTGCTTGTAGCATTAACCGCATACTTAGGACTGTAAAATTGCGATGGAAAGCTCAATGCCAATGGTTTATACAGATAGCCGCCGGGTGTTTTACTGATGTTGGGGCCGTGGCCTCCACGGGTGGTTATCTCCATAAAAGTAAAATCTCCTACATTGGTTCCTAACCAATCTGTTGAGATGTAACGGCTATAATATTCATTGCCGTATTTAGAAGTTGTGTTGATCTCGATACCTTTAATATCCTCGGCACTGTTTGATTCAAGGTATTGTTTGATTGCTAAAAAGTCAGGATCTTCTATATAGTTGCTTTTAAATATGGTGCCAAATGGAATGCCATCAATAACAAAGCAAATGGGTTTATTGTCAACAAAATACCATTGGAAAAAGATGCTTGGGGGTAATCTGTAAGAGCCAAATTGAACGTCGCTCCTGGTTTTACCCTGTACACTATAAACTATCGCTTTTTGTTTCATGATAGTTCCGGACCTGAAACTTTTAACATGCTCTTGCAGGAAATCCATCCAGCTTTTCTTCCCGGCTTTTAGCAGGTCATTTTCATCAAAAACAAAATCGGCATGGCCCGCACCATTCAGGTTCTTTGAATCTTTTACAATTTTCCTGGCCTTGATCTTTACTTCTTTTAAAGTACGCATATTGGCCGGGAGGTCATTTGCCAGGTTTTGACGCATCCGGTTAATTTTAACACTATTGAATAACGTGGTATCATTACTCACATACCAGGGTATAATGGTGGCGGCCGGCGGTGCCGCAAGTACCGGCTGTGGTGGGTCATCGATTACTATGCCTACATTAAAGTTTTTGGCCGTTTTGATAAAGTAAGCCGGCGTATCTGTAAGCGGTAAATTGCGAAATACAAAGCCTCCGTTTGCATCGGTCAACTTATCTGTAGCCAGCAAAGGCGATTTAGAGAATAGCTGCACTTTTGTTTTTTTAACTCCCTTATTAAAAATGTTAAGCGCCCTGCCTTTAATTACTACCTCTGTTTCCGCGGCGTAAACCGGTTGTCTTTTTTCTTCGGGCCAGTTGTAGCTTACCCATCCTTGCGTTAACAGCAGGTTGTCGAGCGCGATACTCCGCTTGGGATCATTGCTGTTCAGGTAATATCCGGGCTCTTCCACGTAGCCCTTCAGCTCGGAGGTGAGCAGCATCCTGCTCACGATGCTTTCATTATTCAGGCTATCGGGATGTACTTGTGTATCATCGGTAACGGCAAATGAAAAATTGCCTTCAACCGGTTTGCCCAATGCATCGGTGACATTGATAGCTACGGCAACGCTATCGCGGAGTGCGTAAATAGTTTTATTGCTGCTGATATTGATATGCAGATCATCATGCCTGTCAATAAAAGTAAGCCGCTCATTCAGCGGACGGTTCTTCATATCAAGCAATACAAAATGAGCGATGCCAGATGGAAACCGCGCTTTGCTGATCATTTTACGGATAGCTGTTGTTCCTTTAAAGTTCACGACGGCGCCAAAGCAGATCACCTCGCGCAACTTGCCAATCAAAAAATAACTATCTCCCGACCCGCTTATATTTCCGGTAGCGTATAAAGAAATCATCAGCGAATCGGAATCAGCCTTATTCTGGATGTTTAAAACAATGCCCGAGTTTTTCACTTTCGGCAAAGCGTATTCTTTAACCTGTCCGCCGGGTAGGGTGACTTTAGCGGTATAACTTTCGCCTGCTTTGGGTATCATATCAAAGCTGCCCATGCCTAAATGTGCCGAGGTGAAGTCCGTTACCGTTTGTTTGTTTTCATCAAGCACAACACCTGATATGTTAATGCCCCGTCCATCGAGGCCAATAGCCTTAAAGCCCACATGGGCAGGCAAGCCTGCCACCAGCTCGCCGCTTTCAGGCATAAATTGTACATCGGCATCCTGCGGGCGGTTAAAGTTGAGAGGGATATTTACCCGGTTGCCTGCGGCATCATTGGCTATGATCCTGATATCGCCGGGCTTGCCGGGTAAATTAAATGTAACATCAATAAGGCCTTTTTCGTCTGTTTGTAGTGATGCTTTGTACAGCCGCCTTCTACCTTTCATTACGGCAAGCTGCACCTGCTTGTTGATTATCGCTTTCTTGTAGGTATCGCTTAGCAACAACTTAACGTGCGCTTGTTCTTTATCGTTGACCATGGCGCTTGAACTGGAATAATTAGCCATCCAGTTATTCGTCGCATCGTCGGCTATGGTGAACTGTTTGTAAAAAAAGCAGTCCTTGTTAAAGTTTTGCATCCATTGCGTATAGGCTGTGAGCGTATACGTGCCTGCCGGCAATTCGCTCAGGCTGATATTTCCCCAGGTGAGTCCGTTTTCTACAGGCAAGCGTTGTTGTTTCGCCACTACATTACTATCGGTAAGGATAGTGATGTACATAATACCACTCTTGGCAGATGGCGTTAACAGGTGCGCGTTAACCAGATAAGCTTTAAACCACAAAGTATCCCCGGGCGTGTAGGAGCTTTTATCAAACTGCAGGTAGATCTTTTCGGCAGGGTAATGCCGAACAAGACTGTCGGTAACATTTTTGGCCCGAAGCAATCGGGCAGCGGGAGCTATTTGTTGTGCATACCCATGCTGAACTGATAATATGCAGATAAGCCATGCTGTTAAAAACAAGGATAACAACTTGCGATGGAACGGTTGCTTAAGGCCTATCATGTTTTTCATGGGTTGGTATTGCCTGTTACTTTTATTTTACCATAAGTGTAGCCAATGCTGCCATCCATATTGGTACCTTCTAAAATATAGGTATAGGTTGATGGCTTATCTGCCGCATAAAATGATACGGTTGCTTTGCCATCGGCACCGGTTGTTATATTGGGCTCCCAGTGTATGGTTGAGCGCAAATCTGGATTATGTTTATTGGTATTATCAGGCAGATAACGTGGACGATAAAACCGGGAGGGGGCACTTAATGCCAGAGGTTTATATAAATAAGCCCCGGGTGTATGCGCTATCCCCGGCCCTTTACCGCTACGTGTGGTGATCTCAACAAAAGCTATTTGAGATGGATTTAAAGAATGCTTCCAGTCCTCAAGAATATATCTCCAGAAATACTCCCAGCTATACTTGTTCGAATTATTAACCTCAATCCCCTTAACATCTTCAGCGCTATTTGATTCAAGATAGCTTTTAATATCATTTCCATTGGGCTCATTAAGTGACATTATCTTAATAACACTACCAAAGGAGATCCCGTCAATTATTAACATCATGGGTTTGTTATCTATCAAATACCAGGGAATGGTAGGCACAGGAGGTATAGGAACAAATTGTAATATCGCGTTAACTTCATCACCTGATTTATCCTGCAAAGCAAACCTCAAATTGTACTGGTTGGTTAAAGTCCCCCATCTCAGGTTTGGAACATGTTCCTCTAAAAAATTCAGCAGGCTCTTTTTACCCGCTTTCACCATGTCGCCCTCGTCAAATGCCAAATCGGCATTACCTGCGCCATTTAAATTTTGCGAGCCTTTAACTATTTTTTTTGCTGTGATTTTTACCTCTTTTAACGCCTTAGTGTCGGCAGGGAGGTTGTCGGCCAGGTTTTGCCGTACCCTGTTATTTTTTAAACTATTGAACAAGGTAGTGTCATTGCTTACATACCAGGGCATTGCCGTGGGGCCGGCAGATGCCAGCAGCACAGGTGGTGGAGCATCGTCCATGACAATGCCAACATTAAAATTCTTAGCGGTTTTAATAAAATAAGCCGGGGTATCTGCAAGCGGGAGATTACGGAACGCAAACCTGCCATCTTTATCCGTGAGTGTATCAGTTGCAACTACAGGCGATTTGGAAAACAGCTGTACTTTAGTTTGTTTAACGGGCTTGTTAAAAACATTAATTACACGGCCTTTAACCGCCAACTCGGTTTCGGCAGCGTAGCCCGGGTTATCCTTGCCATCGGGCCAGTTGTAGCTTACCCAGCCTTGTGTAAGCAACAGGTTATCAAGCGCCTCTTTGGCTTGTGCATTATTAGCGGCGAGGTAATAGTTGGGGCGCTCCACAAAGCCTTTTAATTCGGATGTAAGCAGCATGCGCGTAACAATATTCTCATTGTTCAGGCTGTCCTGATGTACCTGCGTGTCGTCGGTAACCGCCATCGAAAAATTGCCGGCGAGCGGATTGCCGAGGGCATCTTTCGCGCTAATGTGTAACGCTACACTATCGCGCAGGTTATAGGTCATTTTATCTGCATCAATGTTTAAATGTAGGTTGTCATGCCGGTTAATGAAAATCAGCCGCTCGTTTAGTGGCTTACTGTTTTTATCAAGTAGCAAAAAATGAGTGATGCCAGAGGGGAAAAGTTTTTTGTTAATTTTTTGACTGATGGACGTGCCGTTTTTAAAATCGACCATTGCACCGTAACAAATAATTTCGCGGGCTTTGCCTACCAGGAAATAGCTTTCGCCCGACCGGGCAATTTTATCGGTAGCCGACAGCAGTACTTTTACCGAATCTTCATTAATGGGATTGATCACGTTCAATACAATCCCATCGTTTTTAATATCGGGCAACGGAAATTCACGGATTGCGCCACCGGGCAGGGTTACTTTAGCTGTATAATTTTCGCCCGCGTTAACAACCGGCAGGTTAAAACTTCCCATGCCCCAATGCTGCGTTGTAAAATTAGCTACTACCTGTTTTTCGTGATCAAGTACCTGGCCCGAAACATTGATGCCTTTACCATCCAGCCCTATAGCTTTAAATCCAACATGTGCAGGTAATCCGGCTACGAGCTCACCGCCCTCGGGCATAAACTGAACATCGGCATCCTGGGGGCGGTTAAAGTTTAGCGGGATATTTACACGGTTACCGGCGCCATCTGCGGCAACAATGCGGATATCTCCCGGTTTGCCCGGCAGGTTAAAGGTGATATATATCATTCCCTTTTCGTCGGTTTGCAGGCTTTGCCGGTATAAACGCCTCTTCCCTTTCATTACCGATAACTGTACCGACTTACCTGCTATAATTGTTTTGTAAGCATCACTAAGCATCAGTTTAACGTGGGCCTGTTCCTTACCGTCGGTTATTACGCTTGAACAGGTGTAGTTAGCCAGCCAGTTGCTGCCGGCATCATCGGCAATGGTAAATCTTTTACGAAAAAAACAATCCTGGTTAAAATTCTGCAGCCATTGTGTATAGGCAACAAGGGTGTAAGTGCCTGCAGGTAAATCCTTAAGGCTGATGTTACCCCAGCTAAGTCCGTTTTCAACAGGCAGGCGTAAGCGCTTTTCTACAGTATTGCTATCGGTAACAATGCTCACATACATTACCGCGCTTTTAGCCGATAGGTTAAGTGTAGGGGCATTAAAAAGATAAGCCTTGAACCATAAGGTATCGCCGGGAGTGTAGATGCTTTTATCCAGTTGTAGGTAGATCTTCTCGGCAGGGTTTTGACGCGTGATACTATCCAGCATTGATTTCATTGCGATTAAGCGTAAAGCAGGGGCTTTTTCCTGCGCATAGCTTTGAATACTGAAAAATAAAATAGCTGTTATAACGATAAGGCGGGAAAACGCGAAAGCGCTCCACTTCATCATGCAAACAAATACCGGCCGGGTAGGTTGGATGCGTTTCAATTTGGATATTATTTAGGTTTATAATTGGGTGATATAAAGCTAATTATTATTGCTGATAAATAAAAGGTTGTATATTTATATTATGCCCAAGGAAGAAGTTGCCGACCTGCTTTTCTTTTTAAGAATGTTCCCTGCCGAAGTGCGGGAACGGGCCTTATGGCTGCGCGATTTTGTATGGGATTTGTACCCGCAGGCCAATGAGCTTATCTATGATAATTATAATGCCCTGGCTGTTGGCTGGTCGCCTACCGAAAAAATGAGCCACATATTTTGCTCCTTTGCCATATACCGTGGCGTTAATTACAATACACATTTCGGTTTTTACTGGGGTTCTGAGCTATCCGATACGCAGAAATTATTAATTGGCGATGGTAAACAGTACCGCTACCTGCTAATAAATGACCTTGCTGCTTTTCCTGAGCAGGAAATAAAAAAGCTGGTAGAGGAGGCCTGGGAAAATTCGCTGGCCAAGGTTAAAGATCCGAAGCAACTAACCCATGGCAAAACCATGGTCAAAATGATATCTGATAATAAGCGCGAGAAAAAGCTCAAAGCGCCTAAGAAGCAACCCCGCTAAAGCCTCCATTTTATTTTACAGGATAAAATATTTACTTTAAGCCTGTTAACTTATACCTTAATGAAAAAAATCACAATGCTGATTTTATGCTGTTGCATAAGCCTGTATGCCGGCGCACAATCAGCTCATTTATACTTCGATCGCCTTGATATCAAGAAAGGCCTGCCCGAGTCAAATGTGGGTTCCCTTCTTGAAGACAGTCAAGGATATATGTGGTTCTCTACACAAAACGGGCTGGTACGTTATGACGGCTACCGCTACAAAATATACAAACTCGGCTCCCCTAAACTGAATAAGCAGGTATCAACGCTGGTATTTAATGTAATTGAAGACAAAAATAAAACCCTGTGGATAACCACGCTCGCCAACGGGATTTTCAAATACAACCGGGCAACCGATTCTTTTACCCAATACCCTTATCCGGCAAACCTGACTTATGGACAGCTGATTGTGGGCACCATAGATAACGATGGTAATTTATGGGGGCGCTTTGATTCGGCAACCAGCGGTCAAAATATGATGAAGTTTGAGCCGGTAACAGGGCAGTACCTTCTTTTTAGCAACAGGCAAAAGGGGATTTATCATATCAGGGCAACTGTTTACTACAACCCCGTTAAAACTGCCGATGGCAGTATCTGGTTTGGCTCAAACAACGGCATATACCGATACAACGGTGCAGGGAAAGGCTTTAGTGAATACCTTGCTTCAAATGATACCGCAAAAATGCGGGCTGCTAACCCAATTTATGAAGCCCCCTCCGAGCCGGGGGTACTTTATATGAATACTTTTCATGGTCATGATGAAGCGCTGAGGTTTGCCCGTTATGACATCGGTGCCGGTAAACTTATAGAATATGGCCAGGCCAATGCAAAAGACAGCCTGCTAAGCGCCGGCATTTATAGCTTTTATGAAGATAAAAGCAAACACCTGTGGATAGGTACCAATAAAGGCTTGTCAAAATTTGACAGGCAAACCCGTACTTTCAGCAACTATACGCCTGTTGATACCATAAATTCCGCTACAAAAAATCAGTTTATCGGTTTCAGGGAAACGCAGGATGGTAAACTGTGGATCTCATCGTCGGCCGGTTTGGTTTATTTTGATCCTATAACATCAGTTTTTAAACGCTACGTAACAGATCCTGATGATCCGGGTGCCCTGCCAAGCCTGGGTATAGGCGGTAAAACAATTGATCATACCAATACCCTTTGGCTTGGTTTTGGAAACGCGGGTGTGGCACGTATAAACAAGTTAAAAAGCGCCTTTACTATATTTAAGAATAACCCGGCAAAAGCCGGTACTTATCCCGGCAAATTGGTAACGCTCAAAACATGGCCCAATGGCGACGCCTGGTTAACCACCCGGCAGGGCATATATAAAGGCAATATCATAACCAACCAATACAAAAAGATATACAATGTGGCCTCTAACGAGGGCTTTTTTCCGGGTTTTTGCTACGGACAAAACAACATACTGTACGTGGCAACTGAAAGCGGATTATTGGTGTACAATACCATCACCGGGAAAAAAGAAAAATACAGCAACATCCCCGGCGACAGTACTTCCATTATCAGCAATTATGTACACTCGCTGTTCCAGGACCATACCGGGATACTATGGATAGCCGCCGATATTGATGCCGGTATCTGCTCTTTTAACCCGGTAACCAAAAAGTTCACCCGCTATCCTTACCGGGGCTCTTATGAAAAAATAACTTCGAAAAATAAATACGCGCTTGATGATAGCCGTGCTATTACATTTTATGAAGATCATGAAAATACACTTTGGATAGGTACCAATTTTGGAGGGCTTAACCGTTTCGACAGGAAAACAGGCCGTTTCATATCCTATTTTAATAATGATATGCGAAAGGCGGCTTGCGTAGATAATATTTTTGAGGATAAAGCCGGCAGGCTGTGGGTGGGTACCTACCTCGACGGGCTGTTTCTATTCGACCGGAAAAAGGAAGCTTACGTAAGACATTTTAACGAAGATTCCGGCTTGATATTTAACTCGGTAATGGGCATTAATGAAGACAATGACGGCCGGCTATGGGTAATAACAGAGCGAGGCTTTACGCGGATAGATCCCCGCACCATGACGCTGAAAAACTTTTTCATGGACGACATTTTACCCGGCAAGGATATTTTCAGGGGAATTGATAATGTGAACAGGCTTGCAGATGGAAGGATGCTTTTCCCCTTAAGTAATGGTATCGCCGTTTTTAATCCCAAAGATTTAAATGACAACCCGTATGCCCCCGTTGTACACATCGAATCTGTTGCTTACAGCAATCCAAAATCAAGCGGCAATGCTATAAATAATGTGTTAACCTACGGCCGTAAAACACTTGAATTGCCTTATGACCAAAATCGGGTGCAATTAAACTTTGTGGGTTTACAATACGACAACCCTGAACAAAATATTTATGCCTACAAGCTGGATGGCTACGACAAAAACTGGGTACAGGCCGGTACCAATCGCTCGGTAACCTATAATAACCTTTCGGCGGGTACTTATGTATTTCATGTAAGGGCGGCCAATAGTTCGGGGGTGTGGAATAAAACCGGCGACAGCATCACCATTGTCATTGCCACAGCCTGGTATTTGCGCTGGTGGGCATGGCTCATTTATATTGTGTTATTTGCGTCGGCTATATACGCGTTTATTGCTTATCGTTCGCGCCAGCTTAAATATGAAAACCAATTGCTTGAAGAAAAAGTAAAGCAACGTACCGATGATTTAAGCAGGGCCAATAAAGAATTAAGCGAGCAACAGGAAGAAATTATTACCCAGCGTGATCAACTGGCCGATGCCGTTGATAATCTTAAAACTACCCAGCAGCAATTGATCCAGGCCGAAAAACTGGCTTCTCTGGGCGAACTTACTGCCGGGATAGCCCATGAAATTCAAAACCCGCTGAATTTTGTAAACAACTTTTCGGAGGTGAGCATGGAGCTGATAGATGAAATGGAGACTGAGCTAACCAACGGCGATGCCGAAGAAGCCAAAGCCATAGCCGCTGATGTGAAGCTGAACCTCGAAAAGATCCACCATCATGGCAAGCGTGCCGATGCCATTGTGAAAAATATGCTTCAGCACTCAAGGGCAGGCAGCGGCAGTAAGGAGCAGGTAAACATCAACAACCTTACCGGCGAATATTTCAAGTTGGCCTACAATGGTCTACGGGCTAAAGACAAAACTTTTAATTCGGCATTGGTCACCAACTTTGATGATAGTTTGCCTTTGGTTAATATCGTTCAGCAGGATATTGGCCGCGTGTTGCTGAACCTGTATAATAATGCCTTTTACGCGGTACATCAAAAGCAAAAAACAGCAGGGGAAGCGTATAAGCCTGAAGTGATAGTTACAACTGCCGGTCAATCTGCTAAGGCGGGGGCAAAATCAGTTGTAATCACGGTTCGGGATAACGGTATGGGTATCCCTGATAATATTAAGGAAAAGATCATGCAGCCGTTTTTTACCACCAAACCAACCGGCCAGGGAACGGGGCTTGGTCTATCGCTCAGTTATGATATTGTGGTAAAAGGCCATGGCGGTAAAATTGATATTGAAAGCAAAGAAGGCGAGTATACTGTATTTACGATTACGCTGCCGGTGGGGTAGGTTAATGTTGGGGTGATAGACCTGTTAATTTGAGGGTTTTAAGGAGACATTAGGTGTAGATGGCCTGTCAGTCTGAGCTTGTCAAAGACTCGCGCGCAGAGGCCCATCGCGCCATGCTTCGACGAGCTCAGCATAACACCCGTTTTTCGAATCCAGACTTACGAAGTTTTTAAAACTTCGTAAGTCTTCTGTTTTATTATTTCTCCATCCATCGAGTATAAGTTATAAAGCTCCTGGCTCTTATGTCTAAAAGTCTTGATTCTTTCCTCACTCATCCCCTAAATACCTGCACTCATGTACTTTATCTTTTAACTGTATAATAGTTTTTGTTGCTTTGATCAAAATTAGGCAGCAAGCAAATTGAAACAACACGTAACCATATCGCTTTATTGGAAATGTCAGCTTATTGGCTGGTCGGTAGCGGCGCTTTACTGGGGCTACACTGGCTATAGCAAAGCGGGCTTTAACTGGTTGCTGGGCGTTCTTCAATTTACTACCGATGTTGCCGTTTATATCCTCATCACTCACCTTTACCGCTGTTTCGCACTAAAACAAGGTTGGCAAAATCTCGGAATTAATAAACTATTACCAAGGCTCATCCCCGCGGTTGTGGCATTAGGTTTGGTTTACCTTTTTGTAACGGTTTTAAAAGTTTACTTTTTCAGGGTATGGTTTCAATCTGGATTTTCACAATCATTCGGCGATTTTTTTGACCAATATCGTGATAGTATTTTCGTGGCTGGTGTGCGCTTGATGTCTATCTGGCTGCTGGCTTATCATATGTATCATTATTCCAGGCGGGAGATCAATATTGCCAGGGAAAATGCCAGGCTTTCGGTTATTACCCGGGATGCGCAACTGAGCAATCTATCGGCGCAACTTAACCCGCATTTCCTGTTCAACTCTTTAAATAATATTAAGGCTTTAATTATTGACGATCCTAAATCGGCACGACGGGCAATTGATCTGCTTGCCGATCTGCTAAGAAACTCCCTTTACAGTGGCGATAACCAGATGATCTCTGTTGAAGAAGAACTTCAGCTGGTCAAGGACTACCTCGAACTGGAAAAACTCCGGCTTGAAGAGCGGTTGCAATATCATATTAAAACCAACAACCTGCCGCAAAACATGGCACTTCCTCGTTTGTGTATCCAAACCCTGGTCGAAAATGCCATTAAACATGGGATCAGCCAGCAAAAACAAGGAGGACTTATTAGCATAAAACTGGATCATGAACCCAACGCCTTGATTATATCCGTGAGCAATCCTGGTAGGTTAAACCCAGTAAAAGAAAATAGCGGTTTAGGGATCAGGAACCTGAACGAACGTTTGGAACTGCAATATAAAGGTGCGGCCTATTTTGTCATCGGCGAAGCTAATGATATAGTTACGGCGACCATTAAAATCTCCCGGGTATGAAAAAGATAAAGGTTTTGATCATAGATGATGAACGTGCTGCCCGTAGTGAAGTAAGGCGCTTACTTGCCGGTTATCCTGATTTTGAAATTATGGGAGAAGCCGCAAACGCTGATGATGCGCTGCCCATAATAGCTCAGCAAAATCCTGATCTGCTTTTTTTAGATATCCAAATGCCCGAAAAGTCAGGCTTTGATTTATTGGAATCCTTGGAGCAAGTACCATCGGTAATATTTACCACCGCATACGACCAATACGCGGTTAAAGCCTTTGAGGTAAGCGCGCTTGATTACCTCGTGAAACCTATCCGCGAAGAAAGGTTTGAAAAGGCAATAACGCAAGCAAGGCAGCGATTGGGCAAGGCAGATAGCGCCGGGCAGATCTTTGTGAAAGACCGGCAGCAGTATCATTTTATTCAATGGAGTTCGGTACACCTCATTGAGTCGATGGATAACTATGCCCGGATCTTTTTTGGCGATAAAAATGTGTTCCTGAAAAGTTCGCTTAACCAGCTGGAGGCTAAGTTGAGCGAGGCTATATTTTTCAGGATCAACCGCGCGCAGATCATCAACCGGCAATTTATTCAGGCTATGACAACTACCGACGGTCGTTTAAAAATAACCCTTAATAACGGTACCCAACTTGAAGTTTCCGAGCGGCAATCGGCAAAGTTCAGGCAGTGGGTGGCAGGTAAGTAAAAGTGACAGAGTATAGGCAAAATACAATTCCCCTCTTGAGAGGGGGCGCAGAGGAAGGTGTAATGGCAGGGGTGTGTTGTTCGATTTGCCTATCAAAGCAGAAACACACCCCTCCACCCCTCTCAAGAGGGGAATCGCGCAATCCCCGGCTTTAGGTTCAACACATATTAAACAATAAAAAATGATGAGAAAATTATTCTCCCTGCTATTGCTATGCCTTGTTTTGGGCAGTATGGCATCGGCACAAAGCAAAAAAACTACAGGTGTTTACCTGCGGGATAGTGTGCTGCTAAAAACACATGATGGCGCGTTTGTTACCGTAATGATAGCCCGCAAAAAAGGCATAACCGAAAAGCTGCCAACTATTTTTCAGTTTACCATTTATGCCCGCCGCAGCGATACAACAAAAATTCAAGAGGCAGCTGATAGAGGCTATGTTGGTGTAATGGCATACACCCGGGGCAAATGGAATAGTCCGGGTGAACCTTTGGCTTATGAAACCGATGGCCGGGATGCTTATGATGTGATTGACTGGATCAGCAAGCAATCCTGGAGCGACGGCCGGGTAGGCATGTACGGCGGAAGCTATAACGGTTTTACCCAATGGGCCGCTACCAAAAAGCTTCATCCGGCACTTAAGACTATCGTGCCATCGGCTGCCGTAGCGCCGGGGCTTGATGTGCCTATGACCAATAATGTGCAGATGAGCTTTGTTTTTTCGTGGACTTACTATACCAGCAATAACAAGTTCCTGGACGAAAAAGATTACAACGGTCCGCAATGGAACCAGTTGTACTGGAAGTGGTATAATGCAGGTTTAGCCTATCACACGCTCGATAGCCTTACCGGCAGGGGGATTAACAATATGTTCGGGCATTGGGTAGCGCACCCTACTTATGATCAATACTGGCAGAACATGATCCCTTATCAAAAGGAATTTGCGGATATCAACATACCGGTGTTAACAACTACAGGTTATTACGATGGCGGGCAAATTGGCGGCATGTATTATTACCGTGAGCACCTGAAATATAACCCCCAAGCCAACCATTACGTGATCATTGGCCCTTACGGCCATTTTGGTTCACAGGGCCACCCCGATTCGGTTTTAAATGGCTATCGTATTGATGACGCCGCGCGGATCAATATCCATGAAATTATTTATCAGTGGTTTGATTATATCTTCAAAAACAAACCCAAACCGGCTTTTTTGAAGGATAAATTCAATTTTGAAGTAATGGGGACTAACCAGTGGAAGCATGTACCTTCACTAAAGCAAATGAGTAACGATACGCTGAAGTTTTACCTGGATAAATCGCGCTTAAATCCCGTTAAACCACTCCAAAAGGCATTTACATCACAAAATGTCAATTTCGCCAACAGGGACAGCATCAGTAGCTATTATTTTTTAAATCAACTTATTTATGATACGCTGAACACCGGCAGTAGCCTTGTTTTTAAAAGCGATCCGCTTGCAGGGCCACTCACTGTCAGCGGTGCCTTTTCGGGCATGTTAAAAACTATCATTAATAAAAAAGACATGGACTACCATGTTGTGATGTTTGAGGAGATGCCCGATGGCAAATATTTTTATCTCACTTACTTTATGGGCAGGGCAAGCTACGCTACAAATCCTGAGAAACGACATTTATTAAAACCGGGACAAATGGAAAGCATTCCATTTACTAACACCTATATCACCAGCAGGCAATTTAGTAAAGGCAGCCGGATAGTGATCCTGCTCAACATCAACAAAAGCCCTTTTGAGCAGATCAATTACGGAACGGGCAAAAATGTAAGCGATGAAACCATCCTTGATGCTAAAATACCGTTGCAAATAAAATGGTTTAATGATAGTTATATCAATATCCCGGTGTTGCGGTAAAAGATGCCCGGTTACAATAAGTCTGCTGAAGTATTGCAATGCTTCGGCGGGTTTATTGATAGCTAAGCCGTAAAAATAACCTTACACCTCCCGGCTTTGCCGCAGTTAAACTATATTTGAGCAACGTATTTACTCATGAAGATAGTTTTCGCTACCCTCGTTGCCTGTTTTATTGCCTTATCTGCCAAAGCCCAGCTCACTCCGTTTGAGTTAAGTAAGGATAAAAATTATACCGCCACTTACGCCCAGGTGATTGATTACTATCAAAAGCTTAATAAGTTGTACCCACAGCAAATGAAGCTTATCAATTATGGTACTACAGATGTGGGCAAACCTTTAACGCTTATAGTACTTTCAAAAGATAAGGTATTTGATCCGGCAGTGATCAAAAAACAGAATAAACGCGTACTGTTGATCAATAACGGCATTCACCCCGGCGAGCCGGAGGGTATTGATGCCAGTATGATGCTGGTGCGGGATATGCTTAAAAATAATACGCTTCCCAAAGATGTGGTGATCTGTCTTATTGCCTTATATAATATCGACGGTAACCTTAACCGCGGGCTGAGCCGTGTAAGTCAGAATGGCCCATCAGCTTATGGTTTCAGAGGCAATTACCGCAATCTGGATCTTAACCGCGATTTCATTAAGGCCGACAGTCGTAACGCTTTAGCTTTTACGCAGATCCTCACTACCTGGAAACCCGAAGTGTTTTTAGATAACCACACCAGCGATGGCGCCGATTATCAATATGTAATGACACTTATTGAAACGCAAAAAGAAAAGCAAAACTCCATCCTGGCCGATTATACCACCAAAACCCTAACCCCATACCTGTACAGCAAAATGAAAAAGAGCGGGTATGAGATGATCCCTTATGGTGCGGGTGAAGAAGGTTTGCCGGATTCGGGTATTGTAAGCTTTTTGGAAACGCCGCGCTTTGCTACCGGCTTTACTGCCCAGCATAACATCATCAGTTATATCACCGAAACGCATATGCTTAAACCGTTTGATAAGCGTGTGTATGCTACCTATGATTTTATGCAGCACCTGATTGAAATTAACCAGCGCGATGCCAAACTGATAGGTGAACTGAAACGCAAAGCAGACGAACAGGTAACCAATCAAAAAACTTTTGCCTTGAGCTGGGCCGTTGATATGGATAAGGTTGATACCATTACCTTTAAAGGGTATGAAGTAGGCCACAAATCCAGCGGCGTTAGCGGCTTGCCGAGGTTATATTACGACCGAGATAAGCCATACACCAAAACCATCAGGTATTTCAATACCTATAAAGTTACCGCTACTGCCGATAAACCGGTGGCTTATGTAATACCGCAGGCCTGGGGCAAGGTAATTGATTTGTTTAAGCTGAACGGGGTGCAGATGAAACAACTGGCCCATGATACCACGCTTAACCTGCAAATGTATTATATAGCCGATCTGAAAACTCCGTCCCGACCTTTTGAAGGACATTACCTGCATACTGGCGTAAAGCTTAACCCGGTTGATATGCCAATTAAATTTTATACCGGCGATTACGTGGTGTATACTAATCAGCCTATTAACCGTTATATCGTGGAAACGCTGGAACCGCAGGGTGTCGACTCGTTTTTTGCATGGAACTTTTTTGATTCGGTGCTTGGCGAAAAGGAATATTTTTCGGATTATGTTTTTGAGGATATCGCCGCCGATCTGCTAAAAAAAGATCCGTCGATTAAACAAAAACTGGACGATGCCAAAGCGAAAGATCCGCAACTGGCCAATAACGCAGGCGCGCAATTGTTCTTTGTTTACCGCAATTCGCCTTATTTTGAAAAAACTTTTATGCGCTATCCTGTAGGCAGGCTTTTAACTAATACCAAACTCGACCTTAAATAAATGGAAATTATTCACATGGCCCCGGTGGCCTGCGTTATTTTTGCAATAACTATTGTTACTTCGCTTTTAGCTTTCTCAAACGATAATCTTTATGGCCGCATGATGCTGCATCCTTACACCGTTTCCCGCGGAAAGGATATCCATACCATCATCACCAGCGGACTTATTCACCGCGATTGGATGCATTTGTTTTTCAATATGCTGTCGTTTTACTTTTTTGCGTTCACGCTCGAACCGATAATAGGGCACCTGCAGTTTGGAATACTATATGTGTTAAGCTTGATACTGAGCGATATGCCAACCGTAATTAAGCATAAAAACGACTATAATTATTATAGTCTTGGTGCCTCTGGCGCTGTTAGCGCTGTGATTTTTAGTATAGTTTTATTTATGCCATGGCAAACCATTTACATAATGCCCATTCCCATTGGCATCTGGTTTTGGCTTTTCGGTATCCTGTACCTGGTATATTGCCATTATGCTTCAAAATATTCACGCGACCAAATCAATCACGACGCGCACTTTTTTGGAGCAATAAGCGGTTTGATAATCACCATCGTTTTTAACCACCATGTTTTAGGCGATTTTATTCAGCAAATTATTTCTGAAGCCCCAGCTCATTTCCGTCTTTAAACTCCCCATCGGCATTAAATAAAAAGCTCATAGGCTTCTCGGGGTTCTTGATGATCTCTAACAGCAGGAACCCCCAGTTTTTCCAAAAGTTTTCCAGCACCTGCCCGTAGGTTTTGTTCATCCAGTCGTCAAACAGGGGCTTGCTGCTGGTGCCGCGCAAGGGCAGGGCTTCTAATGAAATAGCATCACCAATATTAAAAATATCGTACTCAGGCAAACGGTTAAATAAATAAGCCGAATAGAAGAACCGGGCATTTAACTCTTCAAACTGAATAGGGTGCAGTATGTTATCTGCAATTTTATCCAAGGCCTCTTTATGATAACGGGCGTTGGCCCCGTTATCCTGCAGGCACAGGATAAAGCCAAAATCTTTAATCCGTAACGAAAATGTAAGCGTGTTGATCTCATCACGGTAGCCAAAAACGTTCTCGGCATTATCTACCTTAAATAATACAAGACTATAAGGCTTAAATCCATCAAACTCGATAGGGAGGTTGAGGCTTTGCAGCATCATATGCAGGTTGTTGAATTTGTGGATGATGGATTGCGATATGTTAAATTCTTCGCCCTGCGAGTGCTGTAATTTGATACCCGCCTGGATCTCGTTGAAGATAATTCCGTATAGTAATTTGCCTGCCCATAAAAACAGTTTATCCTCATCAAGCGTTTTTAGCGCTTCATAACCGGTTTCAAAAGCGGCAGCAATTTCATTTTCGAGTGGTTCAAGATAAAGCTCATTTATTTCGGCGGTGCAAGGCAGCTTCAGGTCTTTATAAGTTGCCATGCTTTCGTCAAGCAATTTAAAAGGCTTGTCTTCCAGCTCGTAGCGGCTCATGAGCCATTGCGGAAATACCTGGATCTGCTCCTCGGGCGAATTAAGGTTTTGCCCCGTAAGGAAACATTTATTATTGCTGAAATTGAAATTGGTGAACGGTGAATAAATTTGTGCCGGCATGGCCGCAAAGATAAGCACGATTTTCGTACTAAAATTTTAGCTTTGGTTTTTAACATGGAACTGACATATCAACCCTACGAGCTTCAGCTGAAGCATGCTTTTACGATAGCCAAATTTTCGCGCACTTCTACCCCGGTTATGCTGGTGCAGATCAGTCACGAGGGTAAAACCGGCTACGGCGAGGCATCGATGGTGCCTTATATGGGCGAAAGCCATCAAAGTGCTACCGAGTTTTTAAGCAAGGTTGATGTGAGCCAGTTTAGTTACCCTTTTGATTTTGGTGCGGTCATCAATTACCTCGATAGTATCGCTCCCGGTAATCCGGCTGTTAAAGCGGCTATTGATATCGCCCTGCATGATCTGGATGGTAAACTGAAACAACAACCCTGCTGGCAGCTGCTTGGCAGTAACCCGGCGCTCATGCCCGTTACCAGTTTTACTATAGGCATTGATACGCCCGAGATGATCATGAAAAAAGTAAAAGAGGCCGAAGGCTTTAAAGTGATCAAGGTAAAATTAGGGCGCGATACCGATAGGGAATTAATTACTACTATCCGTTCGGTAACCAATGTGCCGCTTTATGTAGATGCCAACCAGGGCTGGACAGACTTGCAGCAAAGCCTGGATATGACCTACTGGCTGCATGAGCAAGGCGTACAATTGATAGAGCAGCCCATGCTCAAAACCGATCCCGACAGCAATGCCTGGCTTACTGAACGAAGCCCTATTCCTATTATTGGTGATGAGGCCGTTCAACGTTTTGAAGATGTGGAAAAGGCTAAGGGAGTTTATACCGGGATCAATATTAAACTCATGAAATCGGCAGGATTGTACGAGGCTAAACGAATGATTGATAAGGCCCGCGAGCTTGAGCTGAAGATCATGATAGGCTGCATGACCGAAACCAGTTGCGCCGCCCTCGCCGGATTAGCCATTGCACCACAGGCAGATTGGGTTGACCTTGACGGCCCGTTCCTGGTAAGCAATAACCCATACATAATGCCCGATTTTGAGGATGGAAGGTATAACCTCAATAATGATGTGGGATTGGGGTTGAGGTTTTAGGATATTACTTTAACTTTTTTCCCGCGGCCGTTTCCTCACCACAGGTGTTGTGAAGATGAAAATTTTGGAAAAACAAATAACAATCATGTCATTGCGAGCGAAGCGTGGCAATCCCGTAGCCAATGCATGTCCGATCTGCATAGCTACGAGATTGCTTCGTCGTCCCTCCTCGCAATGACATGGTTCTTACCCCAGCGGCCGTGTCCTCACGGCCTGAGATTATTAATCATGCGCTAACGCCGCCTATTGATATATCCACAGCAACACGTGCTTCTTTTGTTTTTTCAGTAAAGCATCCACAATTTTCATGGTATTGTTGGAAATAGCAGGACAACCCCAGCCTTCAGGTGTGCCGTTGGGATAAACCTCTGTTTCGGCAACCTGTTCCCAGGAATGAAAAACGATTTGCCTTGCAAGTGCATTATTGTTGGTGCTCTCTAATCCTGTCAGGTAATATTTTACATGGATACCCCAGGCGCTCCAGGCCCGGTTGTCAATCGTATATTTGCCCAGCGCTGTACAATGGCTTCCATCAAGGTTGCTAAATGCCGGTTTATCTTTTGACCATACGCCGCTCCAAGGGTTTCGGCCGCAGCCATGGCTTACCAAGCCACTGATTAACGAGTCGTTTTTCTTAAAATCCCATACCACAAAACGCTTAACACCCGAGGGTACAGACATATCAATTAAAATGCAATAGCGTGTATTGTATCCCCGCTGCCGGCAAAATGCAAGGCCTTGTTTAGCTTTCGTTTTAAGCTGATCGGTATTAATACGGGGAATATCTGCTTTGACCTTTATGCAGCAGAAAAGCAGCAGGAAAAAAGGGAGTAATAGCTTAGGTTTCAATTGCGTTAGGTTTTGGGTTGTAAACAGAAATATCGGCTTTTTATTACAATAAACCTATCTTGCGTGATGAAAAACCCGGTTTCTTTTTTGCTCCTGCTATTAGTCTTTTTTGGTTGTACAGCAACATCAACCAAAACGGTAGTAACCATTAGTCCTGTTAATAACGGAAGATCATTGCAGATAACAGGTTTTGATCCGGCTATTATTAATGACATCAGCCGCGATTCATCGGCAACGGCCTGGCAAACCTTAATGGCGGTTTATCGCATGCCGGCAGATACTACTATGCGCAACCTGCAGCCCATACAGCCGGGGCGCTATGTAATTAAAGATAATGTAGTTATTTTTACACCGGATACCGCTTTCAGCACACAACAAACCTATTTTTTCCGTTACTATGATTTTGGGGCCGGCGGTACGCTGACCGATTTGATAAAAAGCCGCAGCAAACCCGGAACTTTGCACTATACAGATTTGATTTTTAAGCAATAAACCATCCGGGTGCTTGAAAATTTAATATTTTTGATTATATTTGCAACCGTTAATAAAAGAGGGGGCAATTAGTCCCCTCTTTTATTTTATCAATCAAAATTATTCTGTCAAAAACACCGGTGGGTAATGAATATTGAAAAAAGGGTAAAAGAACTGGTAGAAGAAAAGATAGCGGATAAGCCAAACCTGTTTATAGTGGATATTAAAATGCACTCGAACGGTAAGCTGATCATTCTGCTTGATGGCGATAACGGTATCGGCATTGATGAATGTGTACAGGTAAGCAGGCACGTAGGTTTCCATCTGGAAGAGGAAAACGTGATTGAAACGGCTTATAACCTGGAGGTATCATCGCCGGGTATTGATTTTCCGCTGTCATCGCCAAGGCAATACGCCAAAAATGTTGGCCGTAACCTGGGCATTAAAATGAAAGATGGTGCAAAACGTGAAGGTGTATTAACCGGCCTTACCGAAGATGCTATCACCATTGAAGAAAAAGTAAAAGAAAAAGGGAAAAAAGCGCAGGTTATTGAAAGCGTGATCCCGATGGAGCAAATAACAGAAACAAAGGTTTTAATATCATTTAAGTAAAAATGAGCAATATTAATTTAATTGATTCTTTTCAGGAATTTAAAGATTTCAAGAACATTGACCGCCCTACCATGATGAGCGTACTGGAAGACGTTTTCAGAAGCATGATCAGGAAAAAGTACGGTACGGACGAAAATTGCGACGTAATTGTTAACACCGATAATGGTGACTTGGAGATCTGGCGTACACGTAAAGTTATGGAAGATGGCTTTAGCGAAGACGACGACCTGGAGATTGAACTTGCCGAAGCACACCTGTATGACGCCGACCTTGAAGTTGGTGATGATTATATTGAACAGATCACTTTAGAAAGCTTTGGCCGTCGTGCAATCTTAGCCGCACGCCAAACGCTGGTATCAAAGATTCTGGAATTAGAGAAAGACGAGATCTTCAAAAAATATAAAGACCGCGTAGGTGAAATTGTTACCGGCGAGGTTTACCAGGTTTGGAAAAAAGAAACTTTGGTACTTGATGATGAAGGTAACGAGCTGTTGCTGCCTAAAACAGAGCAGATCCCGGCCGACTACTTTAAGAAAGGTGACAGTGTTAAAGCTGTTGTATCTAAGGTAGATATGCTGAACAGCAACCCTAAAATCATTATTTCACGCACAGCGCCTGAGTTTTTACAGCGTTTGTTTGAGCTTGAAGTACCTGAGATTTTTGATGGTTTAATTACTATCAAGAAAATTGTACGCGAGCCGGGCGAACGTGCTAAAGTAGCCGTAGAATCATATGATGACCGTATTGATCCGGTTGGTGCCTGCGTAGGTATGAAAGGTTCACGTATTCACGGTATTGTGCGTGAGTTAAAGAATGAAAATATCGACGTTATCAACTTTACCAACAACGTTCAGTTATATATCCAGCGTGCATTATCACCTGCCAAAATCACTTCTATTAAATTAGATGATGAGAAAAGGACAGCAGCTGTGTACTTAAAGCCCGACCAGGTATCATTAGCTATTGGCAGGGGCGGACACAACATTAAGTTGGCAGGAAAATTGACTGGCTACGAAATTGATGTTTACCGTGAGGCCGATGAGCATGACGAAGATGTGGACATTGAAGAATTTTCAGACGAAATTGATAGCTGGATCCTTGATGAATTTAAACGCATTGGTTTGGATACAGCAAAATCAGTACTGGCCTTAACCGTTGGTGAATTAGTAAAACGCACCGATTTAGAGGAAGAAACTGTAAAAGAAGTGCTATCAATTTTGAATGCGGAGTTTGAATAAGCGTAATAAGCAAAATTAAAATCGTATTTTTGCACCCAAATAAGCAGAGAAAGTAAGTAATATTAAATGTCAGAAGACAAATCCATAAAATTAATTAAAGCAGTAAAAGAACTGAACATTGGCATGGGTACCCTTGTCGATTTTTTAGCTACCAAAGGATACAAGGTTGACAAGCATCCTATGGCCAAGCTGGATAACGACATGTACAATGCCCTGTTGAAGGAATTTGCTGTTGACAAAAGTATTAAGGAGGAAGCTAAGCAGATCAGTATCGGAAAGATAAGGAAAGAAGAGCCTGCTGCACAGTTTCCTGAAAAGCCGGTTGAGAACCGCCGTTCGCGCGATTTTGAGAACGAAGAGATACTGATCAAGAATACAGGGCACTTTGCACAGCCGCAGGTTGAGAAACCAAAACCGGCCGAGCCTGCTCCGGCAGCGCAAGCTCCTGCACGTTCTGATGAGCGCAATGACGTATTACCTGGTGTTAAGGTAGTTGGAAAAATTGACCTTAGCAACCTGAATGCTAAACCACAGCCACAGGCAGAGAAGCCTGTTGAAAAGCCAGTGGAAGTTGTTAAACAACCAGAGCCTGTTGCTCAGGCACCTGCGCCAACTCCGGCTCCGGCACCAGCCGAGCCCAAAGTTGAAGCGCCAAAGCCAGTTGCACCGGTTGCGCCCGAACCTCCAAAGGTTGAGGCTCCAAAACCACCGGTAGCTCCTGTTGCACCGCCAGTTGTTGAAACACCTAAAGCGGAAGAGCCTAAAGCGCCTGCTGCACCTGTTGTTGAAAAAGCACCGGTTGTAACACCTCCGGCTGCTGCTGAAACACCGGCCGCACCGGCACATGACGAAAGCCAGGAGCCGGATGTAATTCGTGCCAAGGCCGAGCGTTTAACAGGTCCAAACATTATTGGTAAGATCCAGTTGCCGGTTAACGCGCCAAAACGCAATCCGGTAGCTTCGTCAAATGCAAATAATAATAATTCGGCCGATCATAAACGCAAACGTAAGCGTAAAGATAACCAGGGCAATCCGCAGCAAGGCGGTGGCAACCATCAACATGGCCAGCAGCAAGGCGGCGGGGGAAATCACCCTCAAGGCCAGGGCCAGCAGCCAAGTGGTGGTGGTACCATTAACCCTAATCGTCCGGATTTCAGGAACCGTACACACGGTGCTCCTGGCAATAGCGGGCCAAATCAGGGTGGCGGTGGTCATCACGGTGGCGGCGGTAACCGTCCGGATTTCAGGAACAACAGGAATAACCCTCCTCAACATTCTACTCCGAAGGAAGAACCTTCAGAAAAGGATATACAAGACCAGATTAAGGCTACACTTGCACGCTTAAGCGGTGCGGGTAAGTCGGGTAAATTTGCACAGCGTGCTAAATTCCGTCGTCAAAAACGTGATGACGTTGCTGCAAGTGCCGAAGAACTGGCAATGGAACAGGAACTTCAATCAAAAGTATTGAAGGTTACCGAGTTCGTAACAGCAAACGAGCTGGCAAGCATGATGGATGTATCTGTAACCCAGATTATATCTACCTGTATGAGCCTGGGTATGTTCGTTTCGATCAACCAAAGGCTTGATGCCGAAACACTTTCAATTGTGGCCGACGAGTTTGGCTACCAGGTTGAATTTGTTAAGCCTCAGGATGAGGAAGCCAACCTTGACCAGCCAGATGATCCGGCCGATTTAGTGACACGTGCACCAATCGTAACCATCATGGGCCACGTTGACCATGGTAAAACCTCATTACTGGATTTTATCCGCAAAACCAACGTAATAGGCGGCGAAGCGGGTGGTATAACCCAGCACATTGGTGCTTACGAGGTAACATTGCCTGATAATAAAGGTAAGATCACCTTCCTGGATACACCGGGTCACGAAGCGTTTACCGCGATGCGTGCAAGGGGTGCACAGGTTACAGATATTGTAATTATAGTGATAGCTGCCGATGACAGCGTGATGCCGCAAACCCGCGAGGCGATAAACCACGCGCAGGCTGCAGGTGCGCCAATCATCTTCGCTTTCAACAAAATTGATAAGCCAGGTGCCAATGCCGATAAGGTAAGGGAACAATTATCGGCCATGAATATTTTGGTTGAAGAGTGGGGCGGTAAATACCAGTCGCAGGAAATTTCGGCCAAAACCGGCTTAAATGTTGACCTGTTATTGGAGAAAGTATTGCTTGAAGCCGAATTGCTTGAGCTTAAAGCTAACCCTAACAAACGTGCCGTAGGTACTGTTATTGAGGCTGCTTTAGATAAAGGTCGTGGTATTGTTACTACTATCCTTGTACAGGCAGGTCGCTTAAAAGTGGGCGATCCGATATTGGCAGGCTGCTATAGCGGTCGTGTAAAAGCGTTAACCAACGAGCGCGGTCAGCGTGTTGACTCCGCAGGACCTTCAACACCGGTACAGGTATTGGGTATGCAGGGTGCACCAACAGCGGGCGATAAATTCAACGCGCTTGAAAGCGAAGTTGAAGCACGTGAAATTGCAAACAAACGTTTACAGTTACAACGTGAGCAGGGCTTACGCACACAAAAACACATTACGCTTGATGAGATCGGCCGTCGTTTGGCAGTGGGTAACTTCAAGGAGCTTAACATCATTGTTAAAGGTGACGTGGATGGTTCTATCGAGGCCTTGTCAGATTCATTACTGAAACTGTCAACCGAGCAGATCCAAGTAAATATTATCTCAAAAGCGGTAGGTCAGATCTCCGAATCAGACGTATTGCTGGCATCTGCATCTGATGCGATCATCATCGGTTTCCAGGTACGCCCTTCTGGTGGTGCCCGTAAGCTGGCCGAGGCAGAGCAGATTGATATCAGGCTGTACTCTATCATCTACGATGCGATCAACGAGATCAAAGCGGCGATGGAAGGTATGCTTGCACCAACCTTTGAAGAGAAGATTGTGGCTAACGTTGAGATCCGCGAAACCTTCAAGATCAGCAAGGTGGGTACTATTGCAGGTTGTATGGTGCTTGATGGTAAAATTAACCGTAACAGCAAGATCCGTATCATCCGTGATGGTGTGGTGATCTACACCGGCGAACTGGCTTCATTGAAACGCTTTAAAGACGACGTGAAAGAAGTGAGCGCAGGTTACGAGTGCGGTTTGAACATCAACAACTTTAACAACATTGAAGTAGGCGATATCGTTGAAGCATACGAAAACGTAGAAGTTAAACGCAAGCTGTAATCCATATCAGCTTCAAAATATCAAGGGCTTATCCGCAAGGATGAGCCCTTTTTGTTGGTAGAAGAATTCTGGAAGCTGGTTGAAGTTACGGAAACTGGTCGAAGTTTAGCGATAGCGTAACTTCGACCAGAGATGGTTATCCTGAGAAACAACTAAAAGCTATGTCATTGCGAGCGATAGCGTGGCAATCTCGTAGCTAATGCATATCGAAGGTGTATAGCCACGAGATTGCTTCGTCATTCCTCCTCGCAATGACATAACTTTTAAACCAACATGCTCAGCAATTCCTCATCTTCCCAACACCAGTAAGAGCAGGGCGAAGTTTAGCAACAACGTAACTTTGCCCTGAGATGGCAATATTTTGTCAGTGTTCAACTTTCAAAAACGGGGTGTTCAATTTTTTAAGCTGAGATTTTGTAAATCATTGACTACCAATGGCCTCTTGTTCAGTGTGATTGGTTTTGGATTTTTTATAAACTATAAGCTCCTGATTATCAGTAGTTGTTTTCTTTGAAAAAATCCCATGTGTTCACACTTTCAAAGTTGAACACCAACAAGAGAATAAGAATGAACGGGGCGTACAATTGCAATAACAACATCCGGCATTATCACGTGTCATCTAACTTCGGCCAAAGACCTCAGCAATTCAATCCCATGTAACAAATTTGTTAACGCAATATATTCCCGATTTTAATTTATAATAAATAGGTTTGTTATTAACTGATCTTATTATTTATTATATGAAATTAAAACTACTTTTTTCGTGTTTAATCACGGCCGGTATTGCAGTACCCGCATTGGCACAGGAACCTGTTGACGCGACAATGGTTCAAAAAATCAGGGAAGAAGGCCTTAACCATTCCAAAGTAATGGAAACGGCTTTTTACCTTACCGATGTTTCCGGCCCGAGGCTTGCTAATTCGCCCGGCTTAAAGCGCGCTCAAAACTGGGCGGTTAATCAGCTTAAAACCTGGGGCATGGCTAACGCTAAATTAGAAGCCTGGGGTAAATTTGGCAAAGGCTGGGAAGTTCAAAAAAACTATGCGGCTATTACTATTCCTTATTATCATGCTATTATCGCCATCCCTAAAGCCTGGACGCCAGGTACCAACGGTGTAATCAAAGGCGAAGTAATGCTGCTTAAAGCAGACTCGGCAGCCGAGCTTGAACAATACAAAGGTAAGCTGGCCGGCAAAATCGTAATATTTGATACCAAAGCCCCTACAGAACGTACCTGGAAAGCTGACGCTGCCCGCTATACCGATGAAGAGCTTGCCGAAATGGCTAAAGCAGCTCCTGCCGCTCCGCGCAGAAATGCTGTTGATCCTAACGCGGCTCAAATGGCGACTTTCCGCAAGCTCCGTGCTTTCAGGGCGCAATTAAGCCAGTTTTTGGTTGATGAAAAAGCCGGGCTGGTATTAAGCCAGGCCCGCGGTACCGATGGTACTGTGTTTACCACCAATGGTGCTTCATACGCCGATACTGCCAAAGCAGTAGCTCCCGAGCTGGAAACCAGCAGCGAAGATTACCAGCGCATTTTACGCCTGATAAAAGGCGGTCAGCCGGTACAGTTGGAAGCCGACATCAAAACACAATTTATTACCGACGACCTACAAGGTTATGATGTTGTAGCCGAAATACCGGGTACTGATAAAAAACTGAAAGACCAGGTAGTGATGATCGGCGGTCACCTTGATTCATGGCATGCAGCAACCGGCGCTACAGATAACGCTGCGGGCAGCGCGGTGATGCTGGAGGCTATGCGTATTTTAAAAGCTGTCAACTTTAAACCAAAACGTACAATCCGTATTGCACTATGGAGCTCAGAAGAGCAGGGTTTATTCGGTTCTCGCGGTTATGTAGCCAACCATTTCGGTGATCCTAAAACCATGGAGCTGAAACCTGAGCAAGCCAAACTTTCGGCTTATTATAACCTGGATAATGGTACAGGTAAAATCCGTGGCGTGTATTTACAGGGCGATTCGGCAGCGGCTCCTATCTTTAAAGCCTGGCTTGAGCCATTTAAAGATCTTGGTGCCACCACGCTTACCATCAGTAATACCGGCGGTACCGACCACCTTTCATTTGACGCTGTAGGCATTCCAGGCTTCCAGTTTATCCAGGATGCTATTGATTATGGTACACGTACCCACCACAGCAATCAGGATACTTACGACCGCCTTGTTGAAGATGACCTGAAGCAGGCCGCCACAATTGTAGCATCGTTTGTTTACCATACATCACAACGTGCCGAAATGATTCCGCGTAAGGCGTTACCAAAACCACAACCGGCAAGGTAATAATTACTGATCATACGTCTAAAAAGCGACACCTCAACAGTGTCGCTTTTTTATTTTAGGTGACTTTATTATTGTCTTTTATTCCTTATTGTTGTGCCTTTGTTTTGTCCTGTTTTGAAGAAAATTGTGTGAAAAACAACTTGTTACTTGTTTATTTTCCTTAAATAGAGCGTTATACAGGTCGTTAATTTCCATAAACCGTTTTAAACAATTAATTTTGTATGTTTAATGAACCTATTTATAAAACCCAAAAAACCAGGGCAATCAACAGACGAGGAACTACTTAGTGATTATCGCGCAAGCGGTAACCTAACTGTTTTGGGTAACTTATACGAAAGATATATGTCCCTTATTTATGGCGTTTGTCTTAAATATCTGAAAGATGAGGAATTGGCTAAGGATGCTGTAATGAACATTTTTGAGGAACAGGTTGATAAGGTTAAAAAGCATGAAATTAACCAGTTCAGAAATTGGGTTTATGTACTTGGGCGCAATTATTGTTTGATGCAATTGCGGAGCGGTAAAAAGATGGAGCTGGTTAATTTAGAAGAGGTTATGGAATTTACCCCTTTGCTGCATCCTGAAGATAATAACAGGGAAGAGGCTTTGAAAGCTTTGGAAAATTGTATTGCTGGATTAACAGGCGGGCAAAAACAAAGCATCGATCTGTTTTATTTAAAAGAGAAGTGTTATAAAGAAATTGCCGAAATAACAGGATATACTTTAAATGAGGTGAAGAGCTATATCCAGAACGGTAAAAGGAATTTGAAAATTTGCCTCGAGCGGAACGGTGCATAGTACAAAGGCAAACATATTGCAAATACAGAAGTATCTCAACGGAGAGCTTGATGCCCGTGCTATGCATAAGCTGGAAATGGAGGCACTAAACGACCCTTTTTTGATGGATGCATTGGAAGGATATGAAAACATGGGGACAAGTCAACAGTTAAATCTTGCTGATCTTACAACGAGGTTGCAGCAGCGTACAGAAGAAAGAAAAGGCCGTGTAATACCGTGGACTGTTTGGCCCATAGCGGCTTCGGTTTTAATTGCTTTAAGTTTGGGTGGCCTTTATCTTAACAGATCCCCTAAACCGGAACTTCAAAGCAATAACATTTCAGAAAACAAAAACTCAACTCCTTCTTTGGTAGCTGCCACCGATACCATAAAGACGGCTGATACGGTTAAAAAGGCTAATGCAAATCCGATTGGAACGGTGCAGGCACCTTTAATTGCGGTAAATAAAAAGCCGAGAAAAGGAAAGCTTTCAGCTAATGCGCTTTATCAGCAGGATATCTCAGCCGCTGATAATAAAACGGCTTCAAATAATGTTGTTCCGCCGGCAGGCAGCAATGCGCTGGTGGCTCCGGCAGAACCGGTTGCACCTGCTAAAGACAAAGATGTATTAAAAGAGGCACCAGCAGCTGGTTTAAGTGAAAGGATTGTATTTGGATATACTGCCCCGCTTACTCAAAAAGATTCGTCAAAATCTGATGCTATATCGTTAAGGGCTAATACAACTGTGGCAAAATCAAAAGGGCCACTGCAGTTTAAACTTCCCGGAAAAGTAGATGGTGTTACATCATCACCAGCCCCCGGTTATAATAATAAAGCCGCGGCCGAGTCTTTGTACATTGCCGGCACCATTATTTCAAGAGATGACGGCTCTCCGTTAATTGGCGCGGCCATCAGGATAAAGGGTACAAACCGGAGTACGGTAACTGATGTAAACGGAAAATTTGCACTTAGCTCGCCGGATAATAAGGCTACGCTTGATGTTGTTTATATTGGTTACGAACCAAGGCAGGTTAGTGCCACCCGCGGCGACAGCGTTAAAGTAGCGCTTAAGCCAGATTCAAGGGCTTTAGCTGAAGTTGTCGTGTCTAATCCCAAAACCGACGATAGCGAGGTTAGCGTCACGGCAGCACATCCGCAAATGGGCTGGGGCAGCCTGAAAAAATACCTGCAAACAAACGCCGTATTGCCAGATGGAACTACGGGAACTGTGACAGTAACATTTACGGTATTCCCGAGCGGTATAATCGACGAGTTGAGTGTTAAAAAAGGGCTGAATGAAACAGCAGATCAGAAAGCCATTGAACTTATTAAAAATGGGCCGTCATGGGTTGGTAGCACCAATAATAAACCGGAAGTTGTTACCGTGAAAGTGAAGTTCCAGAAGCAGAAATAATAAGCTAAAGTCCCAATAAAAAAGGGCTGTGTTGAATAAATCGACACAGCCCTTTTTTATAATTCTTGTTTGGTATTATTGTCCTGTAGTTTTTTTCTTGTCGGCAAAAGCGAATACTTTTTGCAATAGAGGCGTTGTGCGTGCCCCAAGATTTTGACGGATATTAAGTTCTTCTTTGGCTATCTCTACAAATAAGCCTTCAATAGCTTTTTGGGTAACATAATCGGTAATATCCGGGTTCATTTTTTTAACAAATGGAACTTTATTGTAGGCCTGCGCCGCGTCTGAATAATACTTGGTAGCGTTTACTTTGTTTAAACTGCCCTGAATAACCGGTTTAAACTGTAGGCTTAGCTTTTCGGTGGTGGTACGTTTAAAATACTGTGTTGCCGCATCCTGGTTGCCTAATAAAATGTTGGTAACATCCTGCAAGGTCATTTGCTTAATGGCATCAACAAAAATAGGTTTTGCCTGCTTTGCAGCATCTTCGGCGGCACGGTTAAGTGAAAGGATCACATTATCGCAAAGGCTGTTTAAGCCAAGGCCGCGTAAGGTTTTCTCTGCTTTTTGAGCTTCTGGCGGAAAAAGGATCTTGATGGCAGCGTTGCCAAAGAAACCATTAACTGCCGATAGTTGGTCGGAGCTTTTGCCGGTGCCTATTTCAAGTGCCTGTTTTAGGCCGTTGCCTATCTCCAGCGAAGAAGGAGTACCCTGATTTTGAACAGTAGCATTAGCCACCTGGTTCAAAGTATCGCAGCTTGTTAATGTAATAAAAGCTATTAAAGCGGGAATGATGATCAGTCTTGTTTTCATAGTAAGAGTAAAGCTAATAAAATTGCCGCCGGTTTGCTTATGCAAAGAAATGTAACAATGCGAATACACCGGCTGCTATCAATGCCGAAATAGGTATGGTGATGATCCAGGCCCAAACCAGGTTAATAGTAACGCCCCAGCGTACTGCCGATACACGTTTGGTTAAGCCTACACCGATAATTGAACCTGTGATAGTATGCGTTGTTGAAACCGGGATACCAAAACGTTCGGTAATAAACAAGGTAATTGCACCCGCTGTTTCGGCACTCACACCCTCAAGCGGGGTAACCTTGGTTATTTTTGAGCCCATGGTTTTAACAATTTTCCAACCGCCAGACATAGTACCTGCAGCAATGGCAGAGTAGCAAGCCAATGGAATCCACTCAGGCATCGCGGTACCTGGTTTTATAACTTTTGAAGCAATAAGGCTTACATATAAAATACCCATTACTTTTTGCGCATCGTTACCACCGTGAGCAAAGCTCAATGCAGCTGATGATACCAACTGCATACGTTTAAACCAACGCTCGGCTGTGGCTGGTCTTGCAGCTTTGCACAGGTGCAATATTAATATGGTTACGATATAAGCTATAATTAAACCTATAAACGGGGCAAGTACAATGTAAGCAATGATCTTAAGAACGTATTGCATTTCAACGGCCTGAAGGGCATTGGCACCCATGTAAAGCGCGTTGGTCATACCGGCACCGGCAAAACCGCCTATAAGCGTGTGTGACGAGCTTGACGGGATCCCGAACCACCAGGTAAACAGGTTCCAGGTGATGGCGGCTACAAGGCCAGCCAGGATAACGTGAAGGGTAACGTAGTGCTCCAATACAATTTTAGATACGGTATTGGCTACTTTATGGTCTTTGATAAAAAAGTAAGCTGCAAAGTTAAATACCGCGGCCATTAACACTGCCTGAAACGGTGTTAATACTTTGGTTGATACGATGGTAGCTATAGAGTTTGCGGCATCATGAAAGCCATTGGTGTAATCAAACAACAGGGCGAGTACAACAATAACTACAAGTAGGGAAGTAACCATTTAGCTGGGGATAAGATTTACTTAAGCGTTTTTAACTAAGATTGACTCCATAACGTTAGCTGCATCTTCGCACATATCTGTTGCAGTTTCAAGTGCGGCCAATATTTCTTTGTATTTGATAAGGCGGATGGCATCTTTTTCGTACAGGAACAGATCGGCTACGGCGCGGTCAAAAACATAATCGGCCTGGTTTTCAACACTGTTTATCCTGATGCATGAATCGGCTATATTACGTACATTCCTAAGGTCTTTCAGTTCTTTCACTGCTTTTTCCAGATCGATACTGGCCTGCAGGATAAGGTCAGACAGTTTGCGGATATGCTCATTTAAATCATCTATCCTGTAAAGGCTCATGCGGTTTGCCGCGCCTTGTATATAGTCGGCAACGTCATCAATGGCTGTAGCCAGGGCGTGAATATCTTCACGATCAAACGGGGTGATGAAGTTTTTGCCAAGTTCCAGGTAAATCTGGTGGGTATACTCGTCGCCTTTGTTTTCCAGTTTATCAATTTGTTTGTATAGGTCCTCACGGGTTTGAGCGTTATTGGAGTTAACTGCCTCAACCAGTATTGTTGCCATGGCTACAACGTTGGCTGCGGCTTGTTCAAACAGCGGGAAGAATATTTTTTTATCCTTTGGTACAAAATACTGGAATATACTGTTAAGCGACATAATGATTAAAATTGCTGTAAAGGTACGGTTACTATGTTAAATTATTGTTAACTTTTTAACGCAGGTAAATTCGGGAATGGGATAGTTTGCTTTGCCCTCGCCAAAGTAAAACCAAAAGTTGAACCCAATCCTTCGGTGCTGCGCACATTGATGGTTTGCTGGTGTGCTTCAATAATATGCTTCACAATAGCAAGCCCCAGGCCCGAGCCACCAATCTGCCTTGAACGGCTGCTATCTGTACGGAAAAAGCGTTCAAATAATCTTGGAAGAAACTTTTCTTCAATACCTATACCATCATCTGTAACTTCAACCAAAACCTGGTCATGCAGTACAAACAGGCTTACTGAAGTGTTGCCTTCTTCTTTTCCGTACTTAAATGAGTTATCTATCAGGTTTACCAGCACCTGCCTGATTTTTTCCCTGTCGGCATTTACCACGATAGGCTCATCATACTTTTGTTTAAATATAAGTTTGATGTGATACTGCTTGCCTTTGATCTCCAGTGATTCAAAAACTTCTTTGATCAGGTCATTGATCTTGAATTTGGTATAATTGATTGGCATCTCACCAGATTCAAGCTTCGAAATTTCGTCAAGGTCTTTGATTAGATAACTCAGCCGGTCAACGTTTTTTGAAGCTTTTTCCAGAAATTGGCGCGCCATTTCCTTGTCATCAAAGTCATCATCCTGGAGTGCTTCTATGTAGCCTTGTATAGCAAAAAGTGGTGTTTTAAACTCGTGCGAGATATTAGATAAAAAGTCGCGGCGGAATTTTTCCTGCTTGCGTAACTCGTCAATTTCGGTCTTTTTTTGCTTGGCCCATTCTTTTACTTCCTGCTCCACATCGGCAATGGGGTTAGCGCTTACATGTTCGCCAAGTGCATCCCTGAGGTCGCGACCTAATTTCAGGTTGTGGATCAGTTTATAAATTAACTTAATACGTGAGTAAATGTATTTTTCGATGAGGTAGTAAAAAACGAAGTAACTTACACCAAGGGCTACCGAAAAAGTAACCATTACATCGTACCATTTATGTTGGAAATAAAAGTTAACGGCAGATAGCGTAATTGCCACGCCAAGCGAGGTTGTTAAAACCAGTACACGCAAATTCATAGCGTAAAGCTACGATTTATAGATGATTAACTCCCATCTGAATGGCCAGCGCCATGTTAATTTAAAGTTATCAATTTGTGCCTTTTTTAATAAAGCTAACAATTCGTGCTTTTTGAAGCCTCGTTTAACCGAAAGAGGGCCATCGTTTTGCGCCATTGCATTCCTGGTAAAAACATGGGTTATAAACACTATGGCATGATATAAAAGCCAGTGCCGGTGCAGGTCGGTAATGATAATTCCTTTATGTGCCGATGCTTCCATGTTCTGAATAAGCCTCACCCAACGTTCATCATCAAAATGATGGGTGAACAGGCTACAGATAATAATATCCGCCGGCTTTATCAGGTAAGCTTCACCAATAACATCGGCCCGTGTAACACTGATGTTTTTATATGTTGCGCTTTGCTCCCGGGCGTAATTTACGGCAGCAGGCGCAGCGTCAACGCCATTTAGTTTAAGGTGTATTTGCTCACTTTCTGCCCATTTTGCAATTGCTATCAAAGTATCGGCACCGCCACAGCCCCAGTCGCTTATAGTAGCGTAGTTTTCTACCGGAAATTTCTTTAACGAGGCGATAATGCTTTTATGGCCACCAAACAGGGCATTCATTTTCCCCAAGCCTTCAAGCACGGGTTTTATTTCGGCTGATGGCAGATCAAAATCATCCATGATCTCCAGGGTATCCGTACGGTAACTTAAATCGGGCATATATTATAATACGCCTGAACTATGCAAATGGTTGGCCGTGGGTTTTACTTATCAGGTATTGCGCCACTGAAGGCACGCGGCTGAGTGTATTTAAAGTAATGGCGGTCATGTTATCATTGCCGAACAAACGCTGTAATTGCCTGCCAACCCAAAGCCTTTGGGCAAACTGTTTATTCCAGCTTTGGGTATAATCCAGCTCAAGGTTAGCGCGCTTATCAGGGGTAAAACCGCCTGGTTTGTAATGCGCAACTATTTTTTCAGAAAGGATCTTGGCCGAATGGATAGCCATGGTCATACCGTTGCCACAGAGCGGGGCTATCATCCCGGCGGTATCACCGCTCATAAGAATATGGTTGTCAACAGGAGCTTTTTTCTCGAAAGAGATCTCGTTGATCACCTCCGGCTTATCCAGCAGGAACTTAGCGTTGCGAAAAATCTCATCCAGGTAAGGGTTTTTACGGATCACGTTTTCTTCTAATGCTTGCAGCGATCCATATTTACGAAGATCATCGCGATGGGCCATGTAGCACATACAGTACCTGTCGCCATCGGTTTTACTTACGCCGCAATAGCCGTCTTTGTAATTATTGAGTTGGATAAGATCTTGCGGGAAATCCATCTGCAAATGAAATTTAACGGCCAGGTAGGGGCTGCGTTTATAAAAGAATGGTCGTTTAAGTTTTTGATCAAGATTGGAACGTTTGCCGAACGAGCCGATAGCCAATGGTGCAGTCAAAGTTTCGCCGGGAGTTACCAATTCAAATTGTTCGTCAATAAAATGGATGTCTTCCACACGGGTTCCCACTAAAACCTTAACCCCTTCGTTAATGGCTTTCTGATAAAGGTAATTGTCAAAAGTAAACCTGCTTAAACCAAAGCCACCCAAATCAAGTTTTTGCGAAAGTTTGGTGCCGGAAGCCGCTGTTACTTCAAGCCGGTTAATGCGGGCAACGTTGAGTTGATTGAGATCGATATCTAAGGAAGATAAAAAAGGGATCACCTCATTGGAGATGTACTCGCCACAAACGCGGTGCATGGGATAAGTCTTTTTTTCGATGACTGTAACCTGAAGCCCCGCACGGTTAAGCAATATGGCGTTGAACAATCCGGCCAGGCCTCCGCCAATTACAATTACATCGCTCATAACGGCTTAGTGCATTTCAAGTATCATCCCCTCAACCGTTAAACCCGGCCCAAAGGCAAAACTCAGGATCTTTTGATCGATCAGGTTACCTGCTTTCAGCATTTTATCCAACACAAATAAAATAGTGGCCGATGACATATTGCCGTACTCCTGCAAAACCTGGTAGGCAAAAGCGTTGCTTTCTTCAGGTAATTCCAGGGCATCTTCCACCGCTTCTAAAATGGTGCGCCCGCCAGGGTGAACAGCGTAGGCTGTAATGTCATCTTTGTGGGTTTTCGCTTTTTGCAGAAAACGGTCAGTAAGGGCCTTGATGTGTTTTTTGATCTGTTTGGATACTTTAGAGGTAAGCTTCATTTCAAAACCCGTGTTGCCCACATACCATCCCATCTCATTCCGGGCTTCTATCACAAATTCCGAATAGAAATTTTTGAGCGAAAAATAATTACTATTACCTAAGCGGTTGACAGTATTCTCAACAAGTACCGCCGCCGCGCCATCCGAAAATAATGAGTTGGCAACCCAGTTATCCAGCGTATTTACTTTCTGAAAATGCAAGGTGCAAAGTTCTACACTTACCACAAGCACTTTGGCATTGGCATCGGCGCGACAAATATAGTCGGCTACTTTGAGGCCGTTTATTGCTCCATAACAGCCCATAAAATTAATGCAGGTACGCTCGGTATCCCGATTCAATTGAAGCCGGTCGACCAATTCGATATCAATGCCCGGCGCATGCATACCCGTACAGCTTATAGTTACGAGGTGTGTAATGTTACCGGTAATATCATTATCGAAATTTCGGAGGCAGTTTTTAGCAGCGTTTACCGCGATGGCAATAGCCTCCTTCTCGTAAAGTTTTAAGCGCTTTTGAGTGTCGGGGAATGGCTCAAGCCCGGGCGACTGCTCAAAAAAAGTGAAATCTGCCGCATCGCGGTAGCCGAAATCAGGGATCACCGAATAACGGTAATCAATTCCCGAATGATCGTAAATGCCTTTTAACCTTGCCGCGTTAGTTGCATCCAAACCAAAGGCATTAGCCATAAAATGGTAAATATCCTGCTGGGCAATACGATTGGCGGGATTTGCTATCCCGATAGCACTGATGCAACTCTCCATTAAAAATAGTTAAACCTGTTTTATTTGCTGATCTCTGCCTCAACCGAAACATTGGCCTCATTTGATAGGATCAGGTTTTTGCCGCCTATGCCAAAATCTGTCCGCAATATCATGAAGCTTCCTTTCAGCTGAGCAGTATTACCCGTTTCTACGTAAGTAAAAGGTATTTCTATCAACTTTGTTTTATCTCTAATAGTTACGTTAAAATTGCCAGTATAGTTGCTCCCGCTTTTACGTTTAAATGAAACCGACTTCATCGTGATCTTAGGATATTTGGCCACGTCAAAATAATCTTCGCTTTTAAGGTGGTTATCGCGGCTTTCGTTATCGCTGTTCACGGTATTTGAAGCTACGGACGCCTCGATAGAGCTACCTGCCAGGTCATTGGGTTTAAACTTAATATCGGCCTGTAAGCCACTAAAGGTGCCGCCCACATTAAAGCCCAAATTTTTTATCTTAAAGCTGATGTCTGATTTAGTTACCGTTTGCGCGAAGCTTGCAGTCGCCGCGAATATTAAAAGTACTGCTATATAAATTTTCTTCATGATGTTACATTAACGCTATTCCCAAACATAATAATTTATGCGGGACAATTTTTTATTTAAAAGGTTGTAAGTTTATAACGGTACCGGGGCAACTGAAAGTTGCTTTTGAAAGTATTATCAGCAAACGGCAACAATGAAATTTAAGCAATTTATTCCTACCCGGTCGGCATGGGCGCATTTGAGGTTTGTATTTTCTGTTTTTTTGCTTCCGGTGTACCTGTTTGCCTTTAGTCAGGCCGATGCGGTGAAAACATCAACAGCCGTGCTTGTATTTTTTATCTGGCATTTTTTAGCTTTCCCGGCCAGCAATGGTTATAACAGTTATTTTGATAAGGATGAAGATAGTATTGCCCTGTTAGCTAAACCGCCCGAAGTTGATATCAGCTTGTACTATTTCTCTATTTTGCTGGAGGCTGTAGCGTTTCTGCTGGGCTTTATCATTAGCTGGGAGTTTGCCTTTGCTGTACTTATTTATGGCATTATGTCAAAGCTGTACAGTCACCCGGCTACGCGCCTGAAAAAGTATCCCATCATTAGCTTTTTAACGGTGTTTATTTTTCAGGGATGTTTTATATACTATACCACTTACACGGCCCTTACCGGTACAAGCCTGTTTAGTCATTGGGATTTAGGATTGATTATTCCCGGAGCCATCAGTTCCTGCCTCATCGGGGCGTCCTATCCTTTAACCCAGGTTTATCAGCACGAGGAAGACAGCAGGCGGGGCGATAAAACGCTCAGCATAGTTTTAGGTTATAAAGGCTCTTTTGTTTTTTCGGGGGTATTATTCGCGATGGGGATAGGCTTGTCTTACTACTATTGGCAATTAGCCGGGATGATGCTTAACTTTTATTTTTTCCTGGTATGCGCCGCGCCGATATTCATTTTCTTCAACTACTGGTTTTATAAGGTAGGCAAGTCGACCGCTAATGCAAGCTTTAAAAATGCCATGCGGATGAACTTTATTAGTTCGGGTTGTATGCTGATTTATTTTGGAGTGCTGGCGGTTTTTAGTTGAGAAAGGAGAAATGATACCGTGATTTTGTCGTTCTGAGTGAGAGAAAATTGGGGTCTGTGAACGTGAAATGACATTAAATGTGTGGAGTCACCATGACATCCGTTTTTAATCCCCCCTCTTCCCTAACAAACAAAGCATCTATATAGAATGAAGAAGATGCTTCGTTCCTAAGCATAACAAAAGCCTAAAGCGGCCTGAACAATGGGCGGCTGATCAGCGGCGAAAATGACCATGGGATTGAACTTAGTATCACCAACAAGGCAATGGTTAACCAGATAGCCAGGGTTTTAAATTTCTCCGGATCAGTTGTTTTTCGTTTTGCTTTGGCTGATGCAATGGTGATCAGCGTAATCCCTATAAGCATCATGGTGGTGTGCTCCATGCCAAAAAACCTGATCTGCCGGTTGTGTACTGCCTCTTTAAAATTGCTCAAAAAATAGCTTACCACCGGACTGATAAAATACAGCCAGATCCCCACAACCAATTGAATGTGTGCGACAGTTGCCACGATGATACGGGCGCAATTATCTAATTTTGAATACGTTTTATTACCCAGCCATCCGGCATAAGCGCGATACAGGGCAAAAAGCAGGCTGGCCAAAACAAACCAGCGGACAAGGGAGTGAAGTGCTAAAATAAAGGCGTACATATATTATAGTATGACGACCGGCAAAGAAAAAGATTTTACAGGAAATAAAATTATTTTGATGCCTAATAGTATCTGACCACGAACCAATCATACCAGGCTTTTATATCATCCCTGATCTGATCACTGCTCGCACAAATTTGCCCCGCGACATAATTTTTGCAGCGTTGTTGATTATTTTTGTTTACAGTTAAATACCCACAAAACCTTTTATGATCATCCAAAATAATGGGCGGATATTTAGCATTTTCATTAAAAGGAGAATATTGACTGCTGGCGCTGCCATATTTTCCAAGCTCATTCCAAATAGCCTTGGGCATGTGCCTTGAGCCATAGTCGCCGAATGTGCACCAGATAGATTTCAACTGGTCATCACCGCAGGTTAAGCAACCCAAATATTGATCGTGATTTTTACCTCCATAAATATGGAACTGTTCCTCGTGGTATTGTTTTATCGATCCGGAGAAAATCAATATCAATGAAAATACAATTAATTTCATATCGGATCTATCTTATATAAATAACACCCGGTTTATCAGTAGGCCGCTTTACCTGTAAAAGCCCTTTACGATTTGCAGGGCTTAATGTCCATACGTTTATAGTTGCACCGGCTTCTGCCTTATTAAATTTATTTGAGATCACATCTATACCCAAAATAGAATCTGTGGCTATTAACATGTTTTCATCATCAATAAAAAACCCGTCAACGGCATATTTAACCGGCCCTTTCATATTGAGCCATTGTCCAATTGCTTTAAATGATTTGGTTTCTATTTTGATGTCTGCTTTTAGATTGACCTTTACCAGTCCATACTTATTGAGGTTTTTGAAATTATCAGGGATCCGGGCATTATCTTTTAATACTTCTATTCCCATTATGGTATTTGGATCAATTGAATTTAAATTAGAAATAATGTTGTTATTGACAATATATGTAGGTGTGTTTTCCTTTGCATCAGGTAAATGATGATAAATAGAATCCGGCGCATTATCTGCATAAAAGCTTTTTACGGCATGAACACTATCAGATTGCGCCATCGCAATTGATATACTGAAAACAGCAATTAATACCGTAATAAGTTTTTTCATAGTTGATAATTTATGGATAAGATGCAGGCGCGATGTTAATTTCCATAAATTATTTTATAAAAAGCAATTTGATATTTTAGTGCCCTAAACCCGGCCTTAAACATGAATAAAATCCAAGTCCTTTTACTTTGCTTTGTCTTATTTTTTGTTGCATTATTTAGCTATATGTATTACGAAGCTTCGAGATTCGACGATAACCAGATCAGCGCTTATACCCACGCTAATCACTATAAAATAAAATCGGTCAGAAACGATCATTATCAATGGTACGCTCATATTACGGTCGATAAAAGCGAGGGAGAGCGAATCTTTAAATTATATCCATTCGGCCATAAATATTATTCACAGCTAACAACCTTTATCCAAAACAAAGCAAACTCCTGGTATTACCGAATCCCTAAAAAAGGAGATTTATATGCTGTAATCGCGCTAAGTACCGATAAACAATCTGTCGAGATCTATGAGTTAATGGGCGACTAAATGTTTCTTACGACGGATTAGTAATCCACCAGGTATTCCCAAACGAATCTTTTACACCAGCGCTTCTACCGTATGACTGATCGGCCGGGGGTATAATACTTTCCGCACCATTGTCGAGTGCTTTCTGGTAGGTTTCGTCGCAGCTTTCAACGTATACAAACATACCGGCGTTTTGCTGATGATAGGTTTCGGTAGCATCGGCAAACATAATGGTGCTGCCATTAATGTTCACCTCGGCGTGCATAATGGTATGCTCATCGCGCATGGTTTTAAACTGCTCCGTCGCGCCGAAAACTTTTTGGGTAAAGGCTATAAATTGGGCGGCGTTTTTAACGATGAGGTAAGGCATTATAGCCTGGTAATTTTCGGGAATGTTTATTGTTGCCATAGCTTGTTGGTTTTTTATTCAAAATTAGGCCTCTCCCAATTCTTAAAATTGTAAAAACCGGACATTATGTATTCCGGTATTCTGTTCCTTCAGCTTTTCCCGAAAAGTAAAAGCTCGGATGATAGCCCGTAAACTCTTTTACATCATGAATAAAGTGCGACTGATCATAATACCCGCATTCCATAGCTATCTGGGTTAGCGTTTTATTGGTATTGTATTGCCGCAACGCGTCCTGCAGCCGAACCAGCCGCATATAAGTTTTTGGGTTAAAACCTGCGTACTCCTTAAACTTACGGTCAAATTGCCTTGCCGATAGATTATAAGCGCCCGCCAATTGGGTAACTGTTCTATACTGTTTATTGTGAATTACATCCCTGATCGCAGTAGCCATGCGATCATCTTTTAACATATTTTGACGTAATCGGGCTATTAAAAATTCGGATAGAATTTCTGCACGCTTATAGTTATCGGCAGCCAGCACAACCCGCTCCTCCAGTTCCGTGCCTGGCTTGTTTAAAAAAGTATCAAAATCAAAAGCGAGGTTACTGGTTTGGCTGCTTGGGATATTAAAGAAGCATGGCACCGCGAAAGGATAAATATATGCGCCGAAAATGCCAAAGCTTTCTTTTGTAATAAAACGCCGGTATTGTGTGGTTTGAAACTGGATTCCCGACGGGCCCGCATTTTCGCCGTTTTTATTCTCCAACTCATCAAACATGGAACGATAATGAAACACCATTTCGGTACAGCCATCGGCCACGGAGCGGTAAATATATGACGGCTCATCAGCGCCCAGCTCATGCTCAAGCACCCAGTAAAACCTTACATAAGGTTTAAGCTCGGCCGGTGGCTGAATAGTGAAATAGCGCATCGTTTGATTTGGGATTGCGGATGTTCGATTTCGGATTTAGATAAAGTTAAGACTTTATTTTTAGACGTCGTCATAAAAGCTTAAAAGACAAAAGCGTCATTGCGAGGCACGAAGCAATCCCACACTATACAGGGCGGACCTGCTAATAGGGGATTGCTTCGTGCCTCGCAATGACGCTTATTAATATTATTGCCTGTTCTTACAAGCCTTTACCTATCGCTTCATACACCACATCCTGAATCCTTGGCCTGATGTTAAGGCTCAGCAATTTGCTGGCTACCGATGGGTTTACACGGTTTGACAGGAATACATAAACCAGGTTGTATTTCGGATCTACCCAAATACACGTACCGGTGAAGCCCGTATGACCATAAGCCTGATCTGACGCCAGTTTTGATGGGTAATGCCTTTCGGCTATCGGGTCCCAGCGGTCAAAGCCCAAACCACGGCGGCTTACCGGCGATTGCTTGGAGGTAAATAGGTCAACCACTTCCGGTTTAAAATATTGTGTACCGCCATAGCTGCCACGGTTTAAAACCATTTGATAGAGTATAGCCACATCATTAGCGCTGCCAAATAAACCGGCATGCCCGGCAACTCCACCTAAAAGCGCGGCTGTTGGATCATGCACATAACCATCAAGCAGCGACATGCGGTATTCCTTGTCATTTTCGGTAGGCACTATCCTATCCGGAGAAAACCGGTATAGCGGCAAAAAACCTGCAGTTTGCATCCCCAGCGGGTTATAAAAATGCTGCTGTACATACACGTTGATTGGCACAGCGGTAATATTTTCGACTACCTCCTGCATAAACAGCATGCTCACATCGCTGTACACATATTGTCCGCGCGTTTTTAGCGGCGAGCTCAGCATCTCAGGAAACATTACATCTTTGTAATAATCTTTCCTTAAATAATAATGATCTGATACTTTGGTAGGATAAGCAGCAGATGAGTCAGTACTATGATCAGTAGGTTTTACTTTTTCAAACGATTTGATATCCGGGATCAAACCCGCCTGATGCATCATTACTTCGCGGATCTGGATATCATTCTTATTGCTTTTACGAGCCAGCGGAATATAATCGCCAAGGGTTTTCTCCAGGCTTAACTTACCCTGATCGGTAAGCTGCATAACTTCCATAGTAGTGGCCGATACCTTGGTCATGGAGGCCAGATCAAAAATATCGGTAAGTTTATCGGGGATTACATTATCATAGGTATGATACCCGTAGGCTTTGTTAAATATTACCTTGCCATCTTTGGCAACCAGTACAACACAGCCTGGAGTAGCATGTTCGCGGATAGCCTCCTGCGCGATATTGTCAATGCCCTGCAGATTGGCGGCATTAATACCGGCCTCTTCCGGCACGGTGTATTGCAGCCTTGTTTTGTCGGTAATAAAACCCATGCCCGTTTTATAAACAGAGCTGTAATTTTTGGTTAGCTTTTGCGATACGCCTATCCCTCCAAAAATAGCCTCGGCGCTATACATGGCCGATACCTGCGATACCCGCTCCGTCCAAATTACCGGGGCGGTAACAGCATCAAGCTTGCCCAAAACAGCGCCATTACCAAAAGCGGCAACAATTACATTTTTATTTTTTTGATTAGAACTGATAAAATCTATCAGATCCGGGTTGCTCAGATCAGCGTCATTTACCTGCACTATAATGGTATTATAAAACTTCAGGTCGGATGTCAGATTGGCCAGCGTTTTATTGCCCGAATAAGTGTTACCGTCAAACAGATCAACCTTGCTGTATTTATTTAAAAGGCTGTCAAAAACAGCAGTATACTGATTACTGAAATGCACACTGGCTATCTTTAAATCCTCCAGTTTTTGAAGGGGAATTAAATAGGATGCATTATTAAGCAGTACGGTTGAGTTACCAACCAATCTTTCTTCGGCAATGAAGGCCTGCCCTGTTAATGGCGGATTTTGCGCGCAAGCGTTATTAAATAATGCAAAGCCCAGTAGTACTAAAGGAACACGGGCCCATTTATTTTTTATCATATACTTTAACTCCGTTTATATAGGTTTTTGTCACTTTGGTTGTCGGGATCTCGCTGCCTTTTACTTTCATGATGTCTTTATTCAAAATCACAAAGTCGGCATACTTGCCGGGTTCAATGCTGCCTTTTTCCTTTTCTTCAAAATTGGCTTTGGCTGCCCAAATGGTCATGCCTTTTAAGGCTTCAATCCGGCTCAATGCATTTTCAGATTGGAAGCCACCTTCAGGAAAGCCCTTCAAATCTTTACGTTCAACCGCTGCATAAAACGTATAAAGCGGGTTAATGTTCTCAACCGGAAAATCGGTACCCAACGGAATCCAGCCGTTTTGCTTCAGCAATTGTTTATAAGCATAAGCGGTTTTAAGCCTTTCGTTACCTAATCTTTTTCCGGCCCAATACATATCAGATGTAGCGTGCGTAGGCTGTACCGATGGTATTACGCTGTATTCACCAAACTTATCAATATCCTGCGGGGATACAATTTGCGAGTGTTCAATCCTCCACCTCAAATCATTTTTACCTTTTAGGTTAGCAGCATAAATTTTAAGCATCACACGCACGGCCGAGTCGCCAATAGCATGTGTACACATCTGGAAACCATGGGCTGCTATTTTGGGCGCTATTTCTTCAAAATGTTTAGGATTGCTCAATAAAAAGCCATTCCATTTGGCCGAGTCGGCGTAAGGTTTCAGCAGGCAAGCCCCTCTCGAACCCAGCGCGCCATCCGCATAAACTTTAAAAGCCCTCACATTTAAACGAGGTGTTTTGATTATACCATGCTTAAAAAGATAATCGTAATTTTCCTGCCTGTCGGCCAGCATCACATACATGCGCATTTTCAAATCGCCTTTATGCTGTAGTTCGTTAATGGTATTTACCATGGTATAGGGTAACCCGCAATCATCAACCGTGGTTAAGCCAACAGTAAAACAATTGCTTTGTGCCGAAAGCAGGGCGGTATCAACCATAGCCGGCGTAGGTTCCGGAATTTTACGGGTAACTATGCCTACCGCGTTATCAACCAGTATGCCGGTAAGCTTCCCGTTATTGGTTTCTATCTCTCCACCGTTAATGGTTTGTCCGGGTTTAACGCCGGCAATATTTAGCGCCGCCTGGTTAGCTATAGCAGCATGACCGTCAACACGACTAAGTATTACCGGGCGCACCGGGAACAATGAGTCCAGCTTTGCCTTATCCGGAAAATGTTTGTTTGTCCAATCGTTTTGATCCCAGCCATTACCAATGATCCAGCCATCGGTATTGCGCTCGGAATATGTTTTTACCGAGTCGATAATTTCGGGCCAGCTATGTGTACCTACCAGGTTTACCTCCTGCAGGCCCATCCCATATTCATAAAAATGGGCATGAGCGTCGATGAAACCAGGATAAACAGCCGCGCCTTGGGCATCGACCACTTCGCGGGCATTGTATTTTTGTTCAAGAGAATCGGCATTGCCTACTGCAAGTATTTTTCCTCCACTTACTACAAATGCGCTTGCTGTTGTAAAATTACTGTCAACGGTATAAACAACCGCGTTTTTCACCAGCATATCGGCATTGTATTCCTTCTGTTTGCAGGCTGCTGCCAGTAATAGCAGCGCGGGCAATAGTCTCTTCATAAAGTGATTGTATGTTTATTGTAATTGTAACAAACCGCAAAAGTATATACAACTATCCAATGATAAAGTTATGCCATCAAATATTTAATTTAGCATCGAAATAGAAATTGAAGGGAATTTTTTTTAGATGTCAGATATTATACAGCTTTTACCGGATGCCGTTGCCAACCAGATTGCCGCGGGCGAAGTAGTTCAGCGACCGGCCTCTGCAGTAAAAGAATTGGTTGAAAACGCTATTGATGCAGGTGCAGATAAGATCCAGCTTATTATTAAGGATGCCGGTAAATCACTGATACAGGTTATTGATAATGGCTGCGGCATGAGCCTTACTGATGCCCGCATGTGCTTTGAGCGCCATGCAACCTCAAAAATACGCAAGGCCGATGATCTGTTTGCCATCCGTACCATGGGTTTCAGGGGCGAGGCTATGGCATCAATCGCGGCTATTGCCCAGGTTGAGCTTAAAACCCGCCGCCATGAAGATGAACTGGGCAGTTGTATAACTATCGAAGGTTCGGATGTAATTAGTCAGGAACCTTGTGCAGCTAATACAGGCACATCCATCTCCGTTAAAAACCTGTTTTATAATACGCCTGCACGCCGTAACTTTTTAAAAAGTAACCCGGTGGAGATGCGTCATATTATTGACGAGTTTCAGCGTGTGGCCCTGGCGCACCCGCAAATATTTTTCACGCTTCACCATGATAGCCAGGAGGTTTATCACCTGCCGGGCAGCACGCTTAAACAGCGTATTGTACACCTGTTTGGTAATAACTATAACCAACGGCTTGTACCGGTTGAAGAGGATACAACCATTATCAAGCTTCGCGGCTTTGTAGGCAAACCCGAATTTGCCCGTAAAACCCGGGGCGAGCAATTCTTTTTTGTTAATAACCGCTTCATTCGCGACTCATACCTCAATCACGCCGTAACGACAGCATTTGAGGAATTATTGCCGGATGATTGCTTCCCATTTTATGTGCTGTTCATCGATATCGATCCTTCCAAGATCGACATCAACGTGCACCCCACTAAAACGGAGATCAAATACCAGGACGAGAAAGCTATTTACGCCATTATCCGTTCGGCAGTAAAACGGTCGTTAGGAAGATATAACATTACTCCAAGTTTGGATTTCGATCAGGAAAACAGCATCGAGCACCTGATCACCCCAAAACCATTGGAGGAGATCATCGCGCCTACTATTTCCTTCAATCCAAATTTTAACCCCTTTGCCGATAAGGAAGAAAAGCCCACCAAACAGGAGCATCCCTTTTTAAGGGACAGCGGAGGATACAAAAGAGATCCGATTCCTCAAAACTGGGATACACTTTATGAGATCAGCAAAAAGGAAACACTTTTTCAGCATGAGATCCATGAGGAAAAAACCATAGCTGTTGATGAACAGGATGTAAGTAAGCCCAGCGAACGGCAACTGTTCCAGATCCATAACCGGTTTATCCTGTCGCAAATTAAATCGGGCTTTATGCTCATTAATCAGCAAGCCGCTCATGAGCGTATTTTGTACGAACGTTTTTTGTTGCAATTACAAAACCATTCGGGCGTAAGCCAGCAAAGTTTATTTCCACAGTCGGTAACACTAAACGGTGCCGATTTTGAGTTATTGAAAGAACTTTTGCCGGATATCAGGGCTTTGGGTTTTGACATCCGCGAGTTTGGTAAAAATACCGTAGTGGTTGAGGGGATCCCTGCCGAACTGAACAATGTTGGTGAGCTTGAACTTTTAGAACATTTGCTTGAAGGTTTTAAAAACAATTTGGCTATTCTTAAATTAGATAAACGTGATAACCTTGCCCGTTCACTGGCCCGTAACGGCGCTATTAAAACAGGTACCAGGCTATCACTGGAGGAAATGAACCAGCTTATCGACCAGCTTTTTGCCTGTGAATCGCCCAACCAGGCGTTGAATGGTAAGCCTGTAATCAGTACCTTTACTATGAACGAATTAATTGAACGATTTGAAAAATAGCCCTTGGCTAAATATATATGAACGGATACAATAGATCTCCTTTTGCTAACCTGACACCTGTTGTTAAAAACCTGCTGATAATAAACATTATTTGTTTTATACCGGTTTTAATGTTTGATAAAGGGCCCAACGGCCCAAATCCGGTAGCCGACAACTTTGGTCTGTTCTATTTCAACGCGCCTAATTTCAGATTATGGGCAATAATAACCTACATGTTCATTCATGGAGGTTTCGCACACATATTTTTTAACATGTTTGCATTATTTTCTTTCGGACCGATAGTTGAATATCAAATGGGTTCGAAAAAATTCTTCAACTTTTATTTTATATGCGGCATAGGAGCTATAGCCTTCCAAATGCTGGTACAGGCCTATGAAGTACACGCCATAACCGGTGCCTTTACCATTGACCACCCTAAACTTGATCAATCATACCTGGCTTTCGGCCAAAAAGCACAGGAACTATATAATATATACCACACTTCAATTGTAGGCGCCTCTGGTGCTATATTTGGATTATTAATAGCATTCGGTATGCTTTTTCCCGACATGGAATTAATGATCATGTTTATACCGGTACCCATAAAAGCAAAGTATATAATTCCAGTATATGTTGTATTAGAATTATATCTTGGTTTCCAACAATTTGCCGGTGATTCAGTAGCTCATTTTGCGCATATCGGGGGAGCGATATTAGGTTATGTTATGGTTAAAATATGGCGACTACAACGACCGAACAATTTTTATTAATAACAGTAGTTATCTTTGTAATACAGCTTTATTATGAGCACCCTTTGGCAAAATATCCAGTATAAAATGCTTCGCTCCGGCAACAGGCTTAACCTGCTTATTGGCATTAATGTTATAGTTTACCTGGCTATCAATATTCCCGCGGTATTAGAGCAGTTATTCAGAGGTTTTGGCAATAGCTCAATATATTTATTCGCCGATAAATACCTAAAGCTTTCGGCATATTTGCCTAATATACTTGTCCATTTCTGGACGCCCGTTACCTACATGTTCATGCATGCAAGCATTTTCCACATCCTGTTTAATATGCTATGGCTGTACTGGATGGGGCAAATTTTTGAAGAGTATCTCGGCAACAAACGCACCATAGGTTTATATTTAATGGGCGGCCTGGCTGGCGCGCTGTTCTATGTAGCGGCTTTAAACCTGCTGCCTGCTTTTACAAGTTTAAATGCGGCGCAGGGTAGTTCAATTGTAGGTGCATCGGCAGGTGTTATGGCGATAGTGGTTGCTACGGCAACCTTACTGCCCAATTACACCATTTCCTTGATGTTCATTGGGCCTGTAAAGCTTAAATGGCTGGTGGTGTTTTATCTTGTATTTGATTTCCTGAGCATTATAGGGCCAAATGCAGGCGGCGAAATCGCACACCTTGGTGGGGCTTTAATTGGATTTGTGTATATTAAGCAACTGCAAAAAGGGCATGATTGGGTAGGCGGAATAGCCAAATTATTTAAGCCCAAACCCAAGCTAAAGGTAGTGTCAAATAATATGGGTAAAAACGCGTCTGATTATCCCCGTCAGGAAGAAATCGACCGTATTTTAGATAAAATATCGCAATCGGGATACAATAGCTTAAGTAAACAGGAACGGGAAATTTTATCGCGTGCAAGCAAACAGGACTAAATGATTAAAAAAAAGCAAAGTATTTTTAGCAGGGTTTTATTATGGATAAACCTGTTTTTTTGTTTTGCACTACTATTAAGTTATTTTGCCCCCTCTGTTGATCCCCGAAAATATTGGTTATTTGCGTTTTTTGGCCTCGCCTACCCCCCGCTGCTTTTAGTCAATATAATTATGATGCTTTACTGGCTGCTGCGTAAACGCTGGCAGTTCCTGTTTTCGCTGATTAGTATTTTACTTGGCTGGGGAGTACTCAACAACAATATTGGCTTAAGATTTAAATCGAGCTTTTCATTACCTCCGGGGCTTAATGCGGTGCACGTGATGACCTATAATGTGCATAATTTTAAGCATTTTGGTTTCAGCAACGATATATCAACCAAACAGGAGATCCTGAGCATCATTAATACCGAGCAGCCGGACGTGATAGGTTTCCAGGAGTTTTATACCCGCAATAAAGGCCAGTATGAAACGCGTGATTCTATCTGCAAAATTCTGGGCAGCAATAATTTTTATTTTGAGCCTTTTAACTTCAACAGTCTTGAGGCAATTGGTATGGCCATCTTTTCTAAATACCCTATTGTTTCAAAAGGCATGATCCGCCTTGTGGCCGATAAAACATCGGGCAACCAATGTTTATATGCCGATATTAAAAAGGGGGATAAAATTTTCAGGTATTATAATATCCACCTGCAATCCATCAACTTTGATCCGGTAGATTATAAATATCTCGACAGCGTATCTAAAAAAGGCAAAACAGATATCAAATCAACCCGGCGCCTGGGCAGTAAACTTAAAATAGCCTTTATGCGGCGGGCCGAACAGGTGATCAGAGTGAAAGAACACGCCGCCCAATGCCCATATCCATATATCATAGCCGGCGATTTCAATGATACCCCGTCATCCTTCGCGGTTAATCAAATGGCTAAAGGCCTAAATAATTCGTTTCGCGAAAAAGGCTCGGGTTTAGGCCGTACCTATAATGGCGATTTTCCCAATTACCAGATAGACTATATTATGAGCAGCCCTCAATTCTCGGTTTTTAATTATAAGGTTATCGAAAAAAAGCTTTCGGATCATTACCCTGTACGCAGCGACCTGATATTAAACTAACCGGATCTTTGCTCTTCATTTGTAAAAATAAAGCCTAAAGCCAGCGGGCAGTGGCTTAAAATTTAAAAAATCGTAAGTTTGCGCTCATGCAACAAAATTTGTTTGTTTACAACACTTTAACACGTAAAAAAGAATTATTTAAGCCCATTAACGCGCCACATGTTGGCATGTATGTTTGCGGGCCTACTGTTTATAGCGATGTTCACTTAGGCAACTGCCGTACTTATATATCTTTCGACCTCATGTTCAGGTACCTTACTGCCATTGGCTACAAGGTACGCTATGTACGTAACGTTACCGATGCCGGTCACCTTGAAGGTGATGCTGGCGACGAAGGCGAAGACAAAATTGCAAAAAAGGCCAAGCTGGCGCAGCTTGAACCTATGGAGATAGTGCAAAAATATACCGTTGGCTTCAGGGATGTGATGAAGGTGCTAAATAACTTGCCGCCAAGCATCGAGCCTACTGCAACCGGCCACATCATTGAGCAGATAGAAATGGTAAAAGTTATCCTTGAAAAAGGATACGCTTACGAGGTAGATGGCACCATTTACTTTGACGTTGAAAAATACAACAAAACAAAAGATTACGGGATCCTGAGCGGCCGCAACCTTGACGATTTGCTTAACAATACCCGCACACTTGGCGGGCAAGAGGAGAAACATGGTAAACTTGATTTTGCCTTGTGGATAAAAGCTAAACCCGAACACCTGATGAAATGGCCTTCGCCATGGGGTATTGGTTTTCCGGGCTGGCACCTGGAATGCTCGGCCATGAGCCAGAAATATCTTGGCAGCCACTTTGATATCCACGGCGGCGGGCTTGACCTGGTACCTACACACCACACCAACGAAATTGCTCAAAACGTAGCATGCTGCGGTACCAACCCGGCCAATTACTGGGTGCATACCAATATGCTTACGGTTAACGGGCAAAAAATGTCGAAATCGTTAGGTAACAGCTTTTTGCCACATGAATTATTCAGCGGCGAAAACTCGATATTGAACAAGGGCTACACCCCAATGACCGTTAGGTTTTTCATGCTGCAGGCCCATTACCGCAGTACGCTTGATTTTGGCAACGAAGCTATGGAAGCATCCGAAAAAGGCTTTAAACGTCTTATGAATGCTTTTGCCCTGCTTACAGATGGCTTAAAAGCATATGCCACTACTGAGGTTGAAATTGCACCGTTAATGGAGCGTTGCTATGCTGCCATGAATGATGACTTTAACAGCCCGGTGTTAATTGCCGAGTTATTTGAAGCATCGCGCATTATTAATTCGGTATATGATGGTAAGCTGAAAATTGATGCGGCTAACCTTGAGCAATTAACGGTATTGATGAATACGTTTGTTGTTGATGTGCTTGGCTTACAAAACGAGCAGGCCGCCAATGACGATTTGCCAAAAGTGTTAAACTTTATTGTTGACCTGCGCAGCGGAGCTAAAGCCAATAAAGATTACGCTACATCAGATAAGATTCGTGATGGTTTGTCGCAGATAGGTTTCCAGCTAAAAGATAGCAAAGAAGGCACTACCTGGAGCAAGGCCTGATAACAACAAGTTACAATTTTTTAAAGCGAGCTGTAATAGCTGAATAATTTGGCTAATGCAGCATCGCTTTTAAAATCAACTTTGTTGGCTTTAACATATTCCTGTATTTTGTCCGCTTTATCGCCTAATGCCGCGAGGATAGTTTTTTGCGATGGTTTGATTTTGGTCATCTTATTATCGGCAAACAGGTAGTAGCTGGTTGCTGTTATGAAAGTTTTGGTAGTTATCTGCGAAGCAAATCCTGTTGATTCCTGCACCTTCTTTTTGTAATAGTGAAGCAGTTTCACTTTTCCATCTCCTACTACCTGGTAAAAAGTTTTTGCTGTCTGATCGTCAACCGCCGGAAAACCGCTGCTGAAGTTCATATCTGTTTGATCGCTTCCTTCCAGGGTGATACCTTTTATTGAAAAACTCTTTACAGGCTCAACAAAAGCCTGCACCGATGAATCCTGCGGACTTTTAAACAGCAACTCATCGCCATAAACGTTATAATTTAATATCGCATTAGCTGTTTTACCATTAGCAAAGTCAACGGTACCTTTCAACCAGTTATCTGTAAGCAATGCGCTGCCTTGGATACCATCATTGGTTTTAAGATAATATGGGCGACCAGTGTAATCAGATAAATATTGCGCCTTAGCCTGAGCACATAACAGCAGGAGTGCAGCTATGCAAAAGAATTTATACCTTTTCATGAAAGCAATTTATATTGGTTTAAACAAAAGCGGACGTGGTTGGTTATGAAGATAACTGTTTTTTGTACAATTTCATAACTAAGTAAATTTAATTATTTACGCATATTTTACATGATCAAAACCGCTCGCTGCAATTATTTGCACATATCTTCGTTTCAGCATAAAATAAAAATAATGCAAGTGTTAAATTATGTTATGCTGCCCGACGCATTTTGAGTATTGCGTTCCTCACTAAAAATTTATTACTAAATTGCTCCCTAAAACCCGAATATAAATATGAAGAAAATAATATTAGCTGCTACATTTATTGGTTATAGTGCTTTTGCCTTCGCGCAGGACGCTGTTAATGTAAACAAGGTAGTTAGTGTTGAACAAGCTTTTGATAAGTTAGTTGAACGTAAAGGAATAAAAGATGGTTTCCTGGCGGTTGCCGACCCTGAAGGCATCATATTTAAGCCCGATGTAGTTAAAATTGTTGATTTTTATAGCAAAATAGATAAACAGGCCGGCAAACTGAGCTGGGAGCCTAAATTTGCCCGCATCTCAGCCAATGGTGACCTTGCCTTCACCGCTGGCCCTTATATATATCAAAACGGTAAAACCGAAGATGATAAAGTATTTGGCGATTATGTATCTATCTGGCGCACCAATACCGATGGTAAGCTGAAACTACTTATCGATTTAGGCATTCAGCATCCTGAAGCCGAGGAAGAAGCTGTTACCGATTTCAAAGAACCGGATCCGGCACAACGTTCAGGCCCAAGCAAAGACCCATTTGGCGCCAAAAACGTTATTATTGGTACCGATAAAACTTTCAACCATGGCTTAACACTATCGGCCATGGCCAGCTACAAAGAGTTTTTAAGCCCTGAAGGCCGTTATTACTTTCCCGGCTTCCCGCCAATGACCGGAACCGACGTGGTAATGAAGTTTATCAACAATGAAGCTATAAGCATCACCGCCGAAACTACCGATGGCGGCCGCGCGTCAAGTAATGACCTTGCCTATACTTATGGTCATGCCCGCATTACTAAAGGCAATGTTGTAGGCAATTACAATTACGTAAGGGTATGGGAAATTGACAAATCAAAAAGATGGAATATCCTACTTGAGATTTTCTCGCCAATTGAGAATGAATAGGTTCTGAATCAGAATTTACAGAATTAAAGAATTTTCAGAATAATATAAAAAACGGCCCCTACAAATTAGTTTTGCGGGGGCATTTTTTTGCTTAACCCAGCAAGGATACTGGGTTTGGACAGAGAATTCACTTTTTTTATAATGTAAAACAGAAAAGCCTTGCAAATTTGCAAGGCTTTCTACTTGTTCATGAAATTCTGTAAATCCTTTAATTCTGTAAATTCTGATTCCGACAATTAAAACAACTGCTCAATAATATCAGCAGCCGATAATCCTTCCGCTTCGGCATGGTAGCTGCGTACTATACGGTGGCTTAAAATAGGTTTGGCTACCGCCTGAACATCTTCAATATCGGGTGAGTATTTGCCGTTAAGTACAGCATGGCATTTAGCGCCTAACACCAAAAACTGCGATGCCCTTGGGCCCGCGCCCCAGCTTAGCAGGCGGTTAATCTGCGGTGTGGCAAACTCGCTGTTGGGGCGGGTTTTTGATACCAGTTTCACCGCGTATTCCATCACATTATCAGTAACCGGGATGTTGCGAACCAATTGTTGAAAATAAATAATCTGCTGGGCGTTTAATATTTTATTAACCTCTACTTTGTTAGTGCTTGTAGTATTTTTAACAACTTGCAACTCCTCTTTAAACGAAGGATAGCTTAGGGCTACGTTAAACATAAACCTATCCAGTTGGGCTTCGGGCAGGGGGTATGTACCTTCCTGCTCAATCGGGTTTTGGGTGGCCAGCACAAAAAATGGCTGTGCAAGCTTATGGGTTACACCGGCCGCTGTAACCGCTTTTTCCTGCATGGCTTCAAGCAATGCAGCCTGCGTTTTTGGAGGCGTACGGTTTATCTCATCGGCCAGGATAATGTTTGAAAAAACCGGGCCGTGAATGAACTTAAAGTTACGGTCTTCACCTAATATTTCAGAACCGATGATATCTGATGGCATTAGGTCGGGCGTAAACTGGATCCTTTTAAAATCAAGGTCAAGCACCTGCGATACCGTTTGCACCAGTAGGGTTTTTGCAAGCCCCGGTACACCAACCAATAAACAATGCCCGTTACTGAAAATAGATATCAGCACAAATTTTATCACTTCATCCTGGCCTACTATTACCTTGCCTATTTCGGCGCGAATTTGCTGGTAAGCCTGCTTTAAAGCGTCTGCAGCTTCTACATCAGAACGGTGTTGCATAAAATTATTTAGACGATGATTTGATTTTGGTTTCAGGGATCACAAGTGTGGGGTTGGTGTTTACCCATTTCTTCAACACATCATATTGCTGGTACTCTTTATCAATTTTGATAAAGGTTTCTTTGCGGCGTTTTTCAAACCACTGCGATACAGTCCTGTTAACCTTATCATTATAGGCATATTCCTTAAGTTTAGGAAAATCCTGCTCTAAGTTGGCTTTATGGGCATTAGTGGCCGATTTAAGCAATAAGATCTTGTAGCTTTTTTTACCATCGGCACCGGTGAACAGATCAGGTTTTGAAATACTGCCTACTTTCATGGTATCGGTAATCAAGGCTACTTTAGGATCAAGCTTATCGGTTGGGATGAAGGTTGAACGGCTTTGTACGTCTTCTGCGTTCAGCATCATACCACCGTTGTATTTGGTATCCTTATCATCTGAGTAGTATGCCGCCGCGCTTGAAAAATCGATAGCCATGTTTTTATCTTTTACAAGCAAATTGTAAATACTATCGGCCTTGGCCTTGGCCCTGTCTAAACTGGCCTGCGTAACAATCGGCGTAACCAGGATATGTCTTACGTGTACCTGCTCACCACGGCGCTCGATAACCTGTAAAAAGTGGAAACCGAAATCGGTTTCAAACACCTGCGAAATCTCGCCCGCCTTTAGCTTAAACGCGTTAGCGGTAAACTCCTTCACAAAAGTTGTACGATCGGCAAAACCAAGGTCACCACCTTCAGGCGCCGAACCCGGATCCTGGGAGTAAAGCCTCGCCAGTGTACCAAAGTCTTCGCCTTTTTTAACGCGCTGCCTTAATTCTTCGGCTTTAGCTTTATAAAGGTCTTTTTCTTCCTTAGTTAATTTAGGCTGAAACACGATCTCTCCAACTTCAACTTCCTTATTAAATGAAGGGAGACTATCTTTAGCGATGCCATCATAATATTTTTTAACGTCCTGAGGGGTAACGTTCAGTTTTTCGGTGATGTGCTGCTGCATTTTCTGGGCAACCATCTGCTCTTTCAAATCGGGCCTGATCTCGTCTTTATACTGGATAACTGAACGACCTAAAAAGGCTTCCAGTTTTTCCTGGCCACCGGCACGTTGCGTCATCTCGCGCATACGGCGGTCAACGTTGGCGTCAACATCTTCTTCTTTTACCTCGATACTATCTATAGCGGCCTGTTGTGCAAGCAGTTTTTGAGTTAGCAAAGTTTGTAAAATACGGGCTTTAACCGACGGATCTGGCTGATTTCCCTGTACCAGGAAATTGGCGTATGACAATTCGATATCTGATAGCAATATCGGGCTGTTACCCACTACCGCTGCAATTTTATCAAGGGTTTTGCCGGGTGTTGGTGCAGCAACCGAATCGGTCTTAACCAGTTTTTTTGCTGCCGTATCCGATGCTACCTGTGCCTTTGCAAATGTTATTGTTAAAATAAAACTAAGTACTAATACTCCTAACTTTCTCATGTAACGCTGTTATGCTAATAAAACGGGATACGCTAACCCGTTAAAAACTACGAATTTCGGTAAAATTTATTAATTATAGCTGAACAAATATTTTCTATAAAATCAGCCGCCTATAATTGTGCTAATATGCCTATAAAGCTTGAGATCGTTTAACTACTTTTGGTTAAAATTTGTTAAAGTGAAAGTTGAGAACCCGGCCGCGTTTCGTTTTTTGTTAGAGGATGAACTTTACCTGCTTAATGCAGATAAAATGTTGTATGATAAAATTGCTGAACCTGAACCTATCCCGGCAGTCCCATCATCTCCTGTTATTGAAAACACAAAAACCGAACCGATAATAACCAGTCCTTCTTTAGCTCCTGAACCTCAGCCTGTAATACAAACGCCAGCTGCTGAGTTTAAGTATATGGGCCAAAACTTAAAGAACTTCCTGGTACTTACACATTATACAACTACCGAATTTATAAAGGCCGAGCATTTAGCCGCGCTTGAAAGTATCCTGAAACGCAAGGAACTTGCCCCGGATGATATCGCGATATTTAACCTGGCTAATTACGGCGACACAAAATTTAGCCAGCTGAAGCCGTTTTTTAAACCAACCAGGGTACTTGTTTTGGGCGGAGACGCGCTGCCGCAGGATATCAAAGTGCTTAAACCCAATAAACCGGTAACCTCAAACGGAATTACCGTGCTTTACACCTATTCGTTTGATGAAATGATGGATAATGTGGATAATAAAAAGGCTTTCTGGGAACTGGTAAAAACATTATAAACCAAACTCATCATTAGATACCATGCAGCAATTAGTTTTCGCTACCAATAACCGTCATAAACTGGATGAGGTTTCGGCCAAACTCAACGGAGCTATTCAATTATTAACCCTGCACGATATTGGTTGCTATGATGATATAGAGGAAACCGGTACTACTTTTAAAGCTAACGCCTCAATCAAAAGTCACCACGTATATGCCGAATATAAACTTAACTGTTTTGGCGACGACAGCGGCCTGGAAATAGATGCCCTGAACGGCGAGCCCGGCGTTTACTCGGCCAGGTATGCGGGTACGCACGGTAACCATGCGGCCAACATCAGCAAAGTGCTTGATAATTTAAAAGGCGAAACAAATCGCAAAGCCCGTTTCCGTACCGTGATCTCTTTGATGTGGAATGGTGACGAACATTTTTTTGAAGGAACGGTTGAAGGCACCATCCGCCAGGAACTAAGTGGTAGCGGTGGTTTTGGCTATGATCCCATTTTTGAACCCGAAGGTTATGATATAACTTTTGCCGAAATGAGCATGGCAGAAAAAAACGCCATCAGCCACCGGGCAAAAGCAATGGAGCAACTGATTGCTTTTTTAAACAGGGCAGATAAATAGTAATAATCCCTAAACGGCCAACGCCACTTAACTAATACTTAAACGCACATCTACACAGGATTTTTTCTTATAAACTCCTGTGCACTAACATTAGATAAAACGTTTAACTGAATTTTATTCAATATTTTTAAATTTCCCGCAACCTTCCTCGTATTCAACCCGTAAAATAGAGCTATAAGGAATAACCTATGAACTTTATAAAACGAATCGGTAAAATTTTATCGGACAGAGACACCAATCCTAAGTTTGTTAACAGCCTTAAAAAGGTTCGCGAGGCCGATCAGCTTGCTGAAGCTATAAACAAAAGGTTAAATGAATTAGAAAAGCGCACACGTCAGCAAGCAGTGAATTTATAATTGTGCACTTTGGCAGGATTTATGCTATTTATGCATAAAATATACTGTCATGAAAAAGCTAATTCAAACCTCAATCGCAATCCTATCGCTTGTTCTGGTCATTTCGGCCTGTTCTTCAACCAAAAACACCACTACGTCTAACGTATCGCGCGGAAAATTTGTTGGTACCTGGACCTGTAATAATGTAAGCTATGATGGCCTTGTACAAAATGCAGTACAAAGCGTATTTGATCAGGCACCTCCCGAAGCATTTGTAGGCAGCACCTGGAAACTCACTAACAGCGGTAACGGTATTTATACCTTAACTAACGGAACATCTCAAACTATATTCTGGTCGGTTTATAACGGGGGTACAACCGGTACCCAATTCCAGTTCAAAAAACTTTACGAAGGCGATAAAGCTAAAAACGTAGCCGAAGGTTACCGCTTGGATATTGCCAATAACGACGGCTCGGCCATGACCCTGAAATCGCCGGTTACTGTAGGTAACAGCACAGGGTATATTGTATATTCATTTACTAAAAACCCGTAATTGAGGTTAAAGGATAAAGGCGAAAGGTTAAAGGTGCGTTTCCAGTCCGTAAAATAAAAAAGGCGAAGTTTGGGATATTTCAAACTTCGCCTTTTTCATTTTATGCGATAGGCAAAAACCTTTCGCCTTTTGCCTTTATCCTTTCACCTTATTCCTATCCTTTCAGCTTATTCCGCTGGTGCAAATTTTAAGCAAACCGGGTTACCGATATCAACTCTTATACCTGTTTGGTTAAGTTTACCGGTATTCTGATCTATCCTGAACACCCACATGTTATCGCTGTTCTGGTTTGCTACAATCAGGAAGTTACCTGTTGGATCGATAGCAAAATCGCGCGGGTTTTTACCGAAAGTTCCCTGGCGGGCTACAAAAGTAAGCAGACCTGTTTCGGGATTTACCGAGTAAATATTGATCTCGTTGGTTTCTAAACGGTTTGAAGCATAAAGAAAACGGCCATCTGGCGAAAGGTGGATAGCCGCGCCTGCGGTTTGACCTTTAAAGCCATCAGGCAACATGGTGATAGATTGCTTTTGTTTAAGTTTACCATTGTTATAATCAAACACAATCACGTTCGATCCCATTTCGGTTACCAGGTACACAGTTTTTTTATCGGCCGAAAACTCCAGGTGCCTTGGGCCTTCGCCTGGCGCAACACTCACAAAGGCAGGTGTTGCCGGTTCAATACGAGGCTCTTTTGATGGGCGGTAACGGAATACATTTATCTTATCGGTACCAAGGTCATTATACAATACATACTTCTCATCGGGAGTAAGTACAGCCATGTGCGCGTGTGCCGACTCCTGTCTTTCCTTATTTATACTATGGCCATCGTCATGCACAGTTTGAATGCCATTAGCAATCGAACCATCTTTATTTAAAGGCATCACCGCCACATTACCACTTGAGTAGTTAGCTATGAGCAGGTTTTTCTGCGCCTTATCAACCGAGATATAGCACGGATCGGCACCTAAAGTTGATTGTTTGTTGATAAAAGTCATTTTGCCGGTTTTAGGCTCAAATGAAAAGGCGCTTACCTCACCTTTAGGCAACTCGTTAACGGCATAAATAAATTTATTGTTGGCGCTTAATGTCAGGTAAGATGGATTATCAACACCATCAATTTCACTCAAGTAAGCCAACTTGCCGGTTTCGGCGTAAAAGCGGTACACAACAATACCTTTGCTTTTGCCGGTAGTATACGTGCCCACCACAAGGTCGAAGGTTTTAGGTCCCGTTTTTTTATTTTGTGCAAATGTGAGCGCCGGAGAAAGCATAGCTATGATCAAAAGAAATTTCTTCATGGTTGATTGTTTGATGGTTATTGCTGTGCAAGATAGTAAAATAGACAAAAAAAATGCCCCGCTGTTTAGCGGGGCATTTTTTTTATTTCATCAGGTGTTTTAACTGGATAATCTCTTTTTCGTCGAGATAACGCCAGCGGCCACGCGGAAGGTCTTTTTTGGTAAGGTTGGCATAAACCACCCTGTCCAGCTTTACAACTTCGTAACCAAGGTGCTCAAACATACGGCGAACGATACGGTTTTTGCCGCTGTGGATCTGGATGCCGATCTCACGTTTTGAACCACCGGTAACATATGATACCGAGTCGGGCTTAATTACACCATCTTCCAGTTCAAGACCGAAAGTTAATTTATTTAAATCGCCCTGGCTTAAACTTTTGCTAAGTTCAACCTGGTATAGTTTGGTGATGCTGTTACGTGGATGCGAAAGCTTATCGGCCAGATCTCCATCGTTTGTCATTAATAACAAACCGGTAGTGTTACGGTCAAGACGGCCAACCGGGTAAATACGCTCACGGGTAGCTTTTTCAACCAGATGCATTACTGTACGGCGCTCTTGCGGGTCATCAGTTGTAGTGATGTAATCCTTTGGTTTATTTAATAATACATAAACCATTTTTTCGCGTTTAAGCGTTTCGCCGTTATATTTAATAGTGTCTTTAAGCGGGTTCACTTTAGTGCCCAGCTCAGTTACAACTTCGCCATTTACAGATACTACGCCCGCGGTAATCAACTCATCGGCTTTACGGCGTGAGCAGATACCTGCATTTGATATGTAACGGTTTAAACGGATCAGTCCGTCGTCTTCTGTTTTTTTAGCAGGAGCGTTTTTACGGCCACGCATGGTTTTAGGGGCATCCTGTTGGTTTTCCCTGTCATGCGGCCTGTGCGCAGGCCTTTCACCAAATGGTGATTTCTCTTTAAAACCGCCTTCGCGTTTTCTGAAACCGCCCTCGGTTCCCCGTGGTGCAAACTTACGCTCGCCGGCTGCATCACCACCAAAGCTTCTTTTAGGCTTACCTTCAAAGCTTGCTGATGAGCGGGTGCGCGGAGATGAGTAAGGTTTTTTCTCGCCTTGTGCATCGCCACCGAAACTTCTTTTCGGCCTTTCGCTATCACCGGTTGTGGGTCTGCCGCTGTAAGGTTTACGTGGGCCACCGCTAAATGACTTTCTTTCGCCGGTACTGTCACCGCCGAAATTCCTTTTTGGCCTGTCTTCACCGTCGCCGGCAGGCCTGCCTGAGTATGGCCTTGGCTTACCGCCAGATCTTTTATCTCCAGATGATGAACCGTCCCTAAAATTGCTTTTGGGCTTATCGTCACTGAACCTGTTGCTTTGGAATGTTTTTTCCGGTCTGGAAAATATTTTTTTCTCTCCGTTTGGAGTAGCTTTACCTTTTGGGGTTGATGCTGATTTTTTTGGTCGGTCGTCGGATTTTGAACTCCTTGATGACGACTTTCCGGGTTTGTCGTCGCGACTACCTGCTGGTCTCTTAAATACCATAATTTTTTGTTTAGCGCTTTCGCAGCGTGAGGGTCAAAGTTACGCTTTTTTGCCAATTTCCATCTAAAAAAATCAAAAAAATATCACTAAACAAAATCGCCGTTTAAACGGTTTTAAAGGCGGTTTTTGAACCGAAAACCACGTCTAAAAAAATTAGCAAAATGCTAAGTATTTGATTATGTGATTCGTATGACATACCTTTGCAGCGCATTCTACCCAATGTATAGTTAAATGATAGGACAAGAAATGATTAAAAAACACTTACTTACGTGCTCCGTAACGCTGGTGCTGGTTCTCATTTCCGGGCTTAATATTTTCGGTAAAATTGTTACCCAAAAAGGCACAAAAAAAGCCTCTTTGAGCCCCCGAACCTCAGATTTTATTTTTATTAAAAGCACATCGGCTGTTACTTACAACTTTGCCGATGAAGCTTTACCAGTTAATGACGCAAGAGTTACCTTTAAACTCAATAAATCGCTCAGGCAACATGACTTTAAAAGTGTGCAAAGCAATATTTTGCATCGTAAGGCCGAGTTGTGGTTCCCGATTATTGAACCGATTTTGAAGTTTTACGGTATCCCTGAAGATTTTAAGTATGTACCATTGGTCGAGTCGGGCCTTAAATCGGGTACATCATCTAAAGGCGCGTCGGGCTTTTGGCAATTCATGCCGGGTACAGCACGTACCTACGGACTCAGAGTAGGCCATGGTGTTGATGAGCGGAAAAACCTTCGCAAATCAACCATTGCAGCCTGCAAGTATATCAAAGAACTATACGATCAATTTAACAGCTGGACACTGGCGGCTGCAGCTTACAACAATGGCTCAATCAAATTAGCACGAGCCATTAATAAGCAAAATGAAGATAACTACTTTCGTATGAAGCTGAACCGCGAAACCGGTTCATATGTTTACAAGCTGATTGCCATGAAAGCTATTATCGAGCAGCCGAAGGAGCACGGATATGATAATTATTTTTATATCCCGCCTGCATCTCAGTTGCTGGCAATTAATTAATGACAGGTAATCATACTGTAAATTAATTAAAAGATTACATTACGGAGCACTTTGAGGCCGGTTATCCACAGTGGATAACCGGCCTTTTTTGCTTATATTTGTAGCAAACTATTGATGGTTTAAGCCAAAAATTTTAGGAAAGCAGCCTTTTGTAAAAATCTGGCAACTATAATAATTAGCTTCAAACAATGTCAATAAATCCATATTAATAAAGTATGAGTACAAAACCTCTTGTTGACCTGGGCGAGCAAAGTGAAGTTGAAGTTTATGGGGCCCGGGTGCATAACCTGAAAAATATAGATGTTTCGTTTCCGCGTAATCAACTAGTGGTAATTACCGGGCTTAGCGGCAGCGGTAAATCATCACTGGCGTTTGATACTATTTACGCCGAAGGCCAGCGTCGTTATATGGAAACATTTTCAGCCTATTCGCGCCAGTTTATGGGTGGCATGGAAAGGCCGGATGTGGATAAGGTATCGGGCCTGAGCCCTGTTATTGCCATTGAGCAAAAAACCACCAGCAAAAACCCGCGTTCAACTGTAGGTACCATTACCGAGATCTACGATTTTATGCGTTTGCTGTTTGCCCGTGCGGGTGATGCTTACTCTTACACCACCGGTGAAAAGATGGAGCGCATGAGCGAAGACCAAATCCTGAAAACCATCGCCGAAAAATTTGATGGAGAGCCGGTTAATATCCTGGCCCCGGTGGTAAAGGCACGTAAAGGCCACTACCGTGAGTTGTTCGAGTCTATCCGCAAGCAAGGTTTTTTAAAAGTTTGGGTTGATGGCGCCATTGCCGATGTTGAACCCAAAATGCAGGTTGACCGTTACAAGATCCACGATATTGATATTGTGGTTGACCGCCTGGTGGTTAGCGAAAAGGACAGCAAGCGTTTATATACCTCCGTTCAGCAGGCTTTAAAAATTGCTAAAGGCATCATCCGTATTGCCGATAAAGACAATAACGTATCCTATTATAGTAAATACCTGATGGATCCGGTTTCGGGTATCTCGTATGATGAACCTCAACCAAATACTTTCTCGTTTAACTCACCTTATGGTGCCTGCGAAAAATGTAACGGACTGGGTTATATTTTTGAAGTTGATGAAGCTTCGGTAATTCCTAACCCGAAACTCAGCATCATGAATGGCGGTTTAGCCCCTATTGGCGAGTACCGCGAAACATGGATTTTCCAGGTGCTGAAATCGCTGGCAAAAAAATATGAGTTTTCGTTATCAACCCCTATCGAAAAACTTAACCGCGATCAGCTGGATATGATCCTGAACGGTGCACCGGAAACATTGAGTGTTGCCGTTGAATATAACAAGTGGAACGTTCAAAGCTACCAGATCACGTTTGAAGGGATCATCCGCATGCTGGAAGAACAGCAGGAACGTCGCAACGACGAAGGCATGGACGACATGGAGAACTACCGTGTGCTCCGCACCTGCCCGGTTTGCGAAGGGGCAAGGCTTAAAAAGGAGTCACTACATTTTAAGGTAGATGGCAAAAATATATTTGAACTGGCCTGCATGGATATCAACCACCTGCAGGAATGGTTTGATGGCCTGGAAGACCGCCTCAACGAACGTCAGAATGTTATTGCTAAAGAGATCCTGAAAGAGATCCGAGCACGTATTGTGTTTTTACTGGATGTTGGTCTGAGTTATTTAACGCTTGACCGTACGGCTAAAACCCTTTCGGGTGGTGAAGCGCAACGTATCAGGCTGGCTACACAAATTGGTTCGCAACTGATGAACGTGATGTACATTTTGGATGAGCCAAGTATTGGTTTGCACCAGCGCGACAATGAGCGATTGATCAACGCGCTTAAAAATCTGCGCGATTTGGGTAACACCGTACTGGTTGTTGAACACGATAAAGACATGATACTGGAAGCCGACCATGTAATCGATATGGGCCCGGCAGCGGGTGTGCATGGCGGCCAGGTTGTTGCCGAAGGTACTCCGGCCCAGTTAATGGAAAAACACACGCTTACCACATCATATATTAATGGCGAGCGTGAAATCGCTATACCTAAAAAACGCCGCGAAGGCAATGGTAAAACCCTGAGCCTGAAAAAAGCTACGGGCCATAATTTGAAAAAAGTATCTGTTGATTTTCCTTTGGGTAAACTCATCGGCATAACAGGCGTATCCGGCAGTGGTAAATCAAGTTTGATCACCGAAACATTATACCCTATCCTGAACCACCATTTCTTCAGGGCGAAGAAACAACCGCTGCCTTATGAAAAAATTGAGGGACTGGAGCATATTGATAAAGTAATTGAGATCGACCAGACGCCTATCGGGCGTACGCCGCGCTCAAACCCGGCTACTTATACCGGGGTGTTCTCGGATATCCGCAACTTGTTTGTGGCGCTGCCCGAGTCGAGGATCAGGGGTTATAAACCCGGTCGTTTCTCGTTCAACGTAAAAGGCGGCCGCTGTGAAACTTGCCAGGGAGCTGGTATGAAGGTGATTGAAATGAACTTTTTACCCGATGTGCAGGTTCCTTGCGAAGAATGCGGCGGCAGACGCTACAACCGCGAAACGCTTGAGGTACGCTACCGGGGCAAATCCATCAGTGATGTACTGGATATGAGCATTGAAGATGCTACGCCATTTTTTGAGCACATTCCGTCTATCTATCGTAAAGTAAAAACGCTAAACGATGTAGGCTTGGGTTATATCACCTTAGGTCAGGCTTCAACCACGCTATCGGGTGGTGAGGCACAACGTGTTAAACTGGCTACCGAACTGTCTAAAAAAGACACGGGCAACACCTTTTATATATTGGATGAACCAACCACAGGTTTACACTTTGAAGATATCAACGTGTTGTTAGGCGTACTTAATCAATTGGTTGATAAAGGCAATACCGTTTTGGTGATTGAACACAACCTTGATGTTATTAAAGTAGTTGACCACGTAATTGACCTTGGCCCCGAAGGAGGCTCAGGCGGAGGTAACATCCTGTTCTCCGGTACTCCTGAAGGTTTGTGCAAGGTAAAGAACAGCTTCACAGGCAAGTTTCTGAAAAAAGAAATGGGATTGCAATAGTTATCCCAAACTTACGAAGTTTTAAAAACTTCGTAAGTTTGATTCGATCCAGGACAATCAACAAATAATTTAACAGCGTATACCTGATCGGATATGCTGTTTTTGTTTTATATCTTTAATAGATGGAAGCAATAACGATTAAACATTTTAAGAAAAATATAAAATCGTGTTTTGATAAGGTCTGTGCTGATCGTAAGCCACTTGTGGTTACAGATATCTCGCACGGTGATATTGTAATCTTGTCGAAGGCCGAATACGACAGCATGGAAGAAACTTTCTATCTTCTTAAAAATCCGAGAAATGCTGCCAGGCTACTACAAGGCACTGAGGAATATAAACAAAACAAGTAAGTTCTAAATCTCCATTCCTTTCCTTAGCTTTATCTTTTTAACAACACCTTCATGAAAAAAATATTACTCGCGCTATTTATAGCAGGTTCGTTTGCGGCCTGTAATCAGCCTAAGCCAAACGATACAGGCAGTGCTATCCCAGCCAATAAAGATTTGGCAAAAGTTTTTGAAGATTACTTTCAGGATGGCTTAAAGCTTTACCCGCTTAATGCCACCTACATTGGCGACAGGCGCTATAATGACCTGTTACCCAATGACGGCTCGGCCGAGTTTTTGAAAAAAGCATATGATTACAACTCAGTTTACCTATCGAAAGTAAAAAACTTTGAAAGAGCCGAGTTGAATACTGACGACCAGCTATCCTATGATATTTTCACTTACGAGGTACAGCTATCGCTTGATAACTTTAAGCACCATTTTGAGTATATGCCATTCAACCAGTTTTATGCCCTACCCATTACCATGGGGCAATTAGGCTCGGGTTCGGGAGCGCAACCTTTTAAAACTGTTGTTGATTATAACGACTGGCTTAAACGCTTATCGGCTTTCCAGATCTGGGCTGATACTGCCATCTCTAATTTTAACAAAGGCATCAAAGCGGGTGTAGTGTTACCGAAATCACTGGTTGTTAAAATGATTCCTGAATTGCAGGATCTGGTATCAAAAGATGTAGAAAAAAGTTTATTCTACGGGCCGGTTACCAACATGCCAAAAGATTTTTCGGATGCTGACAAAAAGCAACTGACCGAAGCGTATAAAAAAGCTATCACTACCATAGTTAACCCTACATACCAAAAACTGGCCGATTACCTGAAAAACCAGTACCTGCCGCACGCGCGTGCTACCTCAGGCTTTTCATCGTTACCGGATGGTACCGCCAAATACACTTACTTAGTTAAACAGCAAACCACTACCGATAAAACCCCTGAAGAAATTTATCAGCTGGGCTTAAAAGAAGTCGCCCGCATCCGCGGATTGATGGACAGTATCAAAACCAGTGTTGGCTTTAAAGGCGATCTGAAAGCGTTTTTCGAATACATGAAAACCGACCCTAAGTTTACGCCTTATAAAACACCTAAGGATGTGCTTGATGCTTTTGAAAATATTCACAAACGCATGGAGCCCAACCTGAAAAAAATGTTTAACCATGTGCCTAAAACTCCGTTCGAGATCAGGCAGACCGAGGCTTTCCGTGCGGCATCTGCCAGTGCGGAGTATAACCAGGGTTCGGCAGACGGCACCCGTCCGGGCATTTTTTATGTACCGATACTGGATGCCACCAAGTTCAATACCACATCAGGCATGGAGTCGTTGTTTTTACATGAGGCTATCCCTGGTCATCATTACCAGATCTCTCTAACCCAGGAAAATACATCATTGCCGAAATTCCGCCGGTTTGATCCCGGAGAAACGGCATACGTAGAAGGCTGGGCGCTGTATTGTGAATCCCTGGGTAAAGAACTGGGATTATACACCGACCCATACCAGCATATGGGGGCCTTGGGCGATGAAATTCACCGCGCAATCCGTTTGGTAGTTGACGTTGCCATCCACACCAAAGGCATGACCCGCGAACAGGCCATTAAATATATGATGGATAACGAAGCCATCAGCGAGCAGGGAGCAACCGCCGAAATTGAACGCTACATGGCTATCCCCGGTCAGGCGTTGAGCTACAAAATAGGTGCGCTCAAAATCCGTGAGCTACGTAACAAATATGAAAAACAATTAGGCAGCAAGTTCAATATCGCCGAATTCCATAACCAGGTACTAAAAGATGGCGCTATGCCGATGGCTGTTTTTGAAGCTAAAATGGATGCCTGGGCTGCGAAGTAGTAGTAAAAGAAAATCACTACAGTAAAAAAAGCGTCATTACGAGGAACGAAGCAATCCCCGATTAGCAGGTCCGCCCTGTATAGTTTGAGATTGCTTCGTTCCTCATTCTTATTACAACACAAAACATCTTTTTCGATAAGTACAGCAGGCTTACATGGCGAAGAAGATGCTTCGTTCCTCAGCATGACAAGCGGTTAAAATGGGGGGCATACTGAGCCTGTCGAAGCATGGTGGGCAGGGCCTCTGCGCGCGAGTCTTCGACAGGCTCAGACTGACAGGTCTGACTAGGGGGGTAATTCATTAGGAAAAAAAATTAAATCCGAAATCGAACATTTGAAATCCGAAATCACAAAACCTGGTTAAACTCCAACCGCTCACCATCCGGCCCGGTAATGTTAAAATATTTACAGCCGTTTTTCCAGAATTGCAGAAATACAGGTTCGGGTTCAAGGATATTTAAGCCTGCTTCTTTAACGGTTTTAAATGTAAGGTCGATATCATCCACATCAAAGGCCACATGATCCACATGCCCGTTTGAACGCGCACGAATCTCAGCTAATGAAACTTCGGGAAGCTGATACAATTCCATGATCATGTTGCCGCGCTGCATCATGATGCAGGTGCCAGTACCGCCATTATCCGTAAACGGGGCCTGCATTACGTTGTTGAAGCCCAGTCTGCTGTAAAATTGCTGTGATACTTCAATGTTGGTTACCGGTATACCTATATGTTGTATGCCGTTAATTGCTAAATTTATAACGTTTGCCATGTTGATAATCAGCTATTTGTTTGAGCTTCTAATATACGTTTAAACACAAGGAATAAATTTAAGTTGCGGAGCCAATAAGCGATATTATCATCCGGTCATCATTTTACACAGCCTTAACACATTTGATGTAAATTGCTGTTAAACTTGCACCAATTAAAACATATTCATATTAATGAAAATCGGAATTGTTTGTTACCCAACCTTTGGCGGAAGCGGGGTTGTTGCCACTGAACTTGGTAAAGCCCTTGCAGACCGTGGTCACCAGGTTCATTTTGTAACCTATAACCAACCTGCGCGGTTGGATCTCTTTTCCGAAAACCTGTTCTATCACGAAGTTTCGGTTTCTAACTATCCGCTGTTTGATTTTCCGCCCTATGAGCTGGCCCTGGCAAGCAGGTTGGTTGATGTGGTGCGTCATGAGCAGTTGGATGTACTACATGTGCACTATGCTATCCCCCATGCTTCGGCCGCTTTTATGGCTAAGCAGATCCTGATGACCTATGGCATTTATATCCCGGTAGTAACTACACTGCACGGTACTGATATTACCCTGGTTGGTAAAGACCGCACCTTTAAACCCGTGGTAACTTTTTCTATCAACCAAAGCGATGGCGTAACCGCGGTCTCGCAAAATCTTAAGGATGATACTTACAAGTTTTTTGATATTAAGAAGGACATCCTCGTGATCCCTAACTTTATTGATCTTACCAGGTTCAGCCTTAAACCTAAAGATCACTTTAAGAAAGCGATTGCTCCTTCGGGCGAAAAGATCCTGGTACATACCTCCAACTTCCGTAAGGTAAAACGTACCGAAGATGTGGTGAAGATTTTTGCCAAGGTGATTAAAAAAATCCCATCTAAATTGTTGATGGTGGGCGATGGTCCGGAACGTTCTATGTGCGAACAGCTTTGCCGCGATTTGGGTGTTACCGATAACGTACGCTTTTTAGGTAAACAGGATGCCGTTGAAGAAATCCTTTCCGTATCCGATCTGTTCCTGATGCCATCTCAATCAGAAAGTTTTGGTTTGGCGGCGCTGGAAGCGATGGCTTGTAAAGTGCCTGTGATTAGTAGTAACGCAGGAGGTTTGCCCGAATTAAATGTTGACGGATTAACTGGATTTTTGAAAGAACCGGGCGATATAGATGGTATGGCCGAAAAAGCAATATTTATTTTGGAAGATGAAGAACGTTTAGCTAAATTTAAAGAAAATGCGCTGGCGCACGCCAAAGAGTTCGAATTATCTACCATTTTGCCCAAGTACGAGAACTTTTATTTAGAAGTAATTGAGCAAAGTAAAGCTAAGGCTGTTTAACCAACAGTTGTAATAAACCTGATACAATTCTGAAAATATTCTTAAAAAGTTAAATTTTATCGGTTTCGTTAATTAATTTAGTTTTTCACTCCTAAAAGTTAAAACTTATGGCAAAGCACACACTAAAAAGCGGACAACTCCTTAAGTACATCGGAAAGAAATGGAAAAACCTGCATATAGGTCATCCATTAAAATTTATGGGGTACGATGAGAATAGTTTCGCCGACATCTGGGTGGAATACCAGGGTAAATTAATGCTTCTGGCTCTGAAGGATGTGGAAACACTAAGCATTGCTTAAGTAGAATAACTTGAGCCGGTCGGTTCAAGCCGGCCTGGAAAAATAGCCTTACTCATGCACACGTGCTAAGTAAGGCTATTTTGTTTTAGAAAAAAAGAAACCTATATTAGCATCACAAAAGGAAATGGTGTCTTCCTACTTAACCGCCCTAAAAAGCTGATGGCGCCTACAGATAATTAACTCACAGGCTTTTGTCCTGTGCTAATTTTTTGTGGGTAAATAAATATCAGCAGTATGCAAAACCAACTTTTTTCTTCGCAACATTTCGCAATTCTAAAAAACGCCCTCCGGTGGACGGTCATTATCATTCCTATAGCTGTAGTTATTGGTAGTGCGGTGGCGTTGTTTCTGTGGTTGCTGAGTTGGGCTATTCATTTTAGGTTTGCACACAACTGGTTGTTGTACCTGTTGCCGCTGGCCGGTATTGCTATCTTTTTTATCTATAAGCTTTTTGGCGGCTCTGCCGAAAAGGGAAATAATTTGATTATTGACGAGATCCATAACCCCGGCGGAGGGGTGCCTAAACGGATGGCCCCGCTGGTGCTCATTACTACCTTCATCACGCACTTGTTCGGTGGTTCGGCCGGGCGTGAGGGTACGGCCGTGCAAATGGGTGGCAGTTTAGCTCAGATGATAGGTAAATGGCTAAAGCTGAATGATGCTGACACGCAGACGGTACTTACCGCAGGTATAGCCGCGGGCTTCGGGGCAGTGTTTGGCACGCCATTAACCGGCGCTGTTTTTGCCATGGAAGTATTAACCATTGGCCGGGTACAGTATAACGCACTGCTGCCCTGCCTCATAGCTGGTATAGTTGGCGACGTAACGGTAGCAGCCTGGGCCGTTCATCATACGCCCTATCATATCGATATTATCCCTCTTATCCCGCATTGGTTTTCGGGATATATTTCAACCGATCTGTTGCTGATCATGAAAACGATAGTAGCGTCAATTGCTTTCGGCCTGGCCAGTTACCTGTTTGCGAAAATGGTTCATGGTATTAAAAGCTTTTTTACCAAATACATAAAAACGCCCTGGCTTATCCCTTTTATTGGCGGCTTGATCATCATAGCGCTTACTTTCATTAACGGAAAACCCGATTATTTAAGCTTAGGTGTGGATGCCGAACATTTGGGTGCCATTACTATTCCCTCGGCATTTCATGCCGGCGGTGCCGATACCTGGAGCTGGCTCTGGAAAACAATTTATACTACGGTAACGCTTGGCACCGGTTTTAAAGGCGGCGAGGTAACACCGCTGTTTTATATCGGCGCTACTTTGGGCAATACTTTGTCCAGTGTACTGGATGCGCCGGTAAGCCTATTTGCCGCTTTAGGCTTTATTGCTGTTTTTGCGGGAGCAACCAACACACCACTGGCTTGTACTTTTATGGGGATAGAGCTTTTTGGAGGCGAACATGCCTTGTTGTTTGCCGTGGCATGTTTTACTGCTTACCTTTTCAGCGGGCACACCGGTATCTACGGTTCGCAAAGAATTGGTGTAACCAAACTCAGTGATGATCCGACTGATGACAAAACGCTTTCGGACGCAATGAAAAAGCGTAGTTACCTGTACCAGAAACTGGCAAAATACAGCCCATTAAAAGGAAACGATTAAGATTTACTTAGTAGCTGTAACTACGATATAAGGCGATAACAGTCTTGATTCAATCGGGATAATTTTGGTGAAAACCTTGCCTGCTACCCAAACCAGTTTGGTAATTGCCTTAGCAATGGCAGGTTTGTTAGCCTTATCTTCCAGCCAGACAGAAAATTTGCCGTAGTAATAAGCTTCAACATTTTTCAGCCCAAGCTCTTTACAGTAGCCGGCCAGTAAGGCAGGGTTCATGCTGCTGATGTTATGCTTTTCGTAGTTGTTAAGATCGTAGTTGCGTTGTACCCAACCATTAACACCGGTGAAATTAGGCAGTGTAATGAACAGCGTGCCACCCGGTTTCAGAAAAGAAAGGTGCTTTTCGATAATGCCTTTGGTGTCGTTAAAGTGCTCTATTAATCCGCATGAAAGCACCAGGTCATATTCGGTTTCGGGTTGATATTTGAACAGGTCGCCTTCAATAACCGCGATATCTTTGTCGCTAAGCTGATTGGCATCCAGTACCTCTTTCAAAACTTTTGGGTGAACGTAGAAATCAAACAATGTAGTTTTGAGCCCGAAATACTTCTTCAAAAAAATAGCGAAATAACCCGGAAAACCACCAAGCTCAATGGCCGAGGCTGGTTTGTTGGCATCTGTAATGTTTTTCAGCAGCTTATGAAAAGTATAATTAACCGGCACATTAAAAGCCAGATCTTTTTTTGATTCCCAGTAACCGGCCCAAAATGCCTTGTCGGTGAGTTCGTTGCTCATGGGTGCAAATGTATAAAAAGTAGGCAGTATTCAGTTTGCAGTTCCAAGTTCATTTAGCCGGCATCGGATTAATATGGTATGTTTTTGGAAATCTTAAGGATATCTTTAAATTAACCGGTTTGTATAGGATGATATGCCAAAAACATTTGTTGTAGGAGATATTCACTGTTGCTATGATGAGCTTATGGCGCTTGTTCAAAAGATAGGCTTAACTGCTGAAGATACCCTTATTTCTGTTGGCGATATAGTTGACAGGGGCAATAAGTCGAAAGAGGTTTATGAATATCTTAAATGCAGGCCTAATACCAAAGTGCTAATTGGCAATCACGAAAGAAAACACATGAGCGGCGTGTTGAGCTATGCGCAGGAGATTGTCAAAGTGCAACTTGGACAAGATTATCAATCGTTTTTAGATTGGTTAGGTACGCTCGGCTATTATCATGAAACAGAAGAGGCCATTATTGTTCACGCTGCTTTTGAACATGACAAAGCCTTAAGCCAGCAAAAAGAAGAGGTATTGAGCGGGGCGACAGCCGGCGAGCGTTATTTAGAAAAAAAATATCTGCCTGAAACTTACTGGAGTGAATATTACAAAGGGGAGAAGCCTGTCATTTATGGACATCACGTGGTAGGCGATATGATCCAGATAAAACACAATACTTACGGCATTGATACCGGCGCATGTCACGGCGGTTTTTTGACGACCATCGAGCTGCCAGGCTTTATTGTTCATCAGGTAAAAGCTAAGCAAGATTATTGGAAAAGTGAGCAGAAGATCTGGCAAACACCTGTTCTGAAGTCTAAAGACTGGCCTAACATGGAGTTTATCACCATCACAAAACAATTGGAAAAGCTATCATTTGTTGAAGAGGCAGAAGCCCGGAAATTTTTAAATAACATGGAAAAATGGATAACTGCGCTGGAGAATTTAATCCCGGTATTAAAGGCCCGGATAGATTTATTCACGTTGGAATTATTGAACATCCACCAGGAGCAATTTAGCATTGAGACAAGCAAGCTTGATTTCAAGACATTCGTTTTTAAGAGCAAAGCCAATAATTTAAAACTTGATGATCTGAAGAAAGGACTCAATACCCCTCAAAAGATCATTCATATTGCCAGGCAACTGAATGTTGGTTGCCCTGTGATGTAAGTACATTATATGCTCGAGGTGATGCTTCTGTTTTTGGCCGATTAAAAACATCGTCAATCTATCTTATCTTTATCAGCAAAAAAATTAATGAAGTTAACTGTATCAGATCATAAAACAGGCGGCGATCTGTTGTTGATAAGTGGTGAGGAAAGTTTTGACCGCTTTTTTTACACCCGGGATAAGGCAAAGAAATATTTTACCATAGCCTGGAACAGGGGCGGGCAGCAAACTATCAATATAGATGGCGCCAATCACCTATTCAACACGAATACATTACTGCCGCTGATGTTTGATCAAACCTTTACTTTCGAAAAACCTGCCGATATTGTTGCCTGGCAGTTTAACCGCGAATTTTACTGCATAGTTGACCATGATACCGAAGTAAGCTGTGTGGGCTTCCTTTTTGGTTTAGGTGATTTGTTATTCATTCCGCTGGATGATCCTAATGCTTTAAGACTTAAAGTATTACTTGACATTTTTACCCAGGAACTGCACATTAAAGATAAGATCCAGAACGACATGCTGATCATGCTGTTAAAGCGGTTGATCATTATGGTGACGCAGATGGCCCGCACAGAATATATCCCAACGGAAAATAACCAGGATCAAAAGCTGGATATATTCCGGAAGTTTAACCTGTTGGTTGAAATGAATTTCAAAAACGAGCATTCGGTTAACTTTTATGCGGGACTGATGAATAAATCGCCCAAAACACTATCAAATATTTTCTCGCTTTACAACGACAAAACACCTCAGCAGGTGATCCAGTCACGTATTATTGTTGAGACCAGGCGCTTACTTAGCTACACTACCAAGTCGGTTAAACAAATTACATATGAGCTGGGGTTTGAGGATCCGGCCTATTTCTGCAATTTTTTCAAGCGGCATACCAAACAGTCGCCTGCCGAATTCAGAAGCGAAAAAACACAGCCCGTATTGGCATAATTAAATCTTTTTTTTTGTGAGCCGGTAAATTATTTGCCGGCTTTTTCATTTTTACCGGGGTTGTTAGATAAACCGGGAAGAAATTACAATCTTTCGGGAACTGGCGACATTTCGCGCCTGCCGCATTTGGGGCACTTTTGTATTGTTAAATCAAACACAACATTTAAAATCAAAACAATATGAAAACTCCATTATTCAAAAACAGCATCAAAGCAGGTTTGCTTAGCCTTGTATTAGTCCTTGTAACAGTTTTAGGCTTTAAATCATCTGCACAGGCCCAGGCCGTTAAAAATGTGGTGTTGGTGCACGGCGCATTTGCCGATGGATCTGGCTATAAAGCATTGTTTAACGAACTTACCAAAAAAGGATATAATGTTACTGTGGTGCAAAACCCACTATCTTCTTTAGAAGACGATGTTAGAGCTGTAACAGCTGCGCTCGACAAACAGGATGGTCCGACTATATTGGTAGGACATTCATGGGGTGGTACAGTGATTACCGAAGCAGGTAACCACCCGAAGGTAGCAGCCCTTGTTTATATCGCGGCACTACAACCAGACAAGGGGGAAACATCCGTTCAATGGTTGCAAACTGCTCCTCCGGCTCCTGAAAATGGTGTATTAGCACCAGATGACAAAGGCATAGTTTATTATGACAAAGCTAAATTTCACGCTGGTTTTTGTGCCGATATCAGCAAAGAAGAAGCCGATTTTATGTATGCTTCACAGGGTGCCTTTTATGCTAAAGGATTTATTACCCCTATCACTAACCCTGCCTGGAGAAATAAACCTGCTTACGGCATAGTTGCTACCGAGGATAAAAGTATCAACCCAGATATCGAACGTGCCATGTACAAACGCTCAAATACCATAATAACCGAGATAAAAGGCAGTCACGTGGTATTTATGTCTCAACCAAAAGCAGTTGCAGCTGTAATTATCAAAGCAGCAGAAAATGCTGCCGCAAAAAAATAAATAAAAGCATTTTTCAAATAGCAAGAAGCTGTATGTTTTATGAACATGCGGCTTTTTTGATTTATACGAAACTTCCTTTTGAGGAAGCTGTCGGCACACATCTCCAGTTTCTTGCGCCGTTAGGTGCTACCTGTTTGTAGAATAGAATTTCAAAACATTTATTTTGCACCGTCGGTGCTACCCTAATCATCGATGTTTATATTTAATGCTGAGAGGGTAGCCTCTACGTGGCAAAAAATTATTAGCGTTATTTTTCTACAAATGGGTATCCCCTCCGGGGAACTCGAAGTAATAAGACTGCTTACAAACAATAACTCATAGCATTAATAGAAAACCATACCCTCTGCTACCGCAAGATACAGCCTGGTGGTAGCGGAGTAGCCCTCAACGTCATTGCGAGGCACGAAGCAATCCCCGATTAACAGGTCCGCCCTGTATAGTTCGCGATTGCTTTGTGCCTCGCAATGACGTTTTTATGTTGGATTTATGGCTTACCCTTTGAAAATCCTCCGCTACCGCCAGGCTGTGCCTTGTGATAGCAATAGGCCATTTATTGCTGCAAACGGCCACGCCTACTGCAAACTCTTAAAAGCATACCCTTCCTTACTCCAAACTTCTAAAGCCCTTGGCAATACATACTCCAAGCGCTTAAAGGCTTTGATGCTGTCATGAAATACCACCATTGATCTGGCTTCGGTATGTTTAAGCACGCCTTTTAAGCAGTCTTCGGGCTTAAGGGCGATATCAAAATCGCCGCTGAGCACATCCCACATAAAAATATTCAGATCGGGTTTGGCCGTTTTCAAGGCGCGGACCTGTGCCCTCTTTATCCTGCCGTAAGGGGGCCGAAACAAGGGTGTATCCAGCAATTTATCGGCTTCTAAAAAATTATCGAGATAGGTCTGAGTATCAGTTTTCCAACCTTTGAGGTGATTGAACGTGTGATTGCCAATGGCATGACCATCGGCTTTTACCTGTTCAAAAATATCGGGGTGTTTGCGTACATTGTCGCCAATGCAAAAAAAGGTGGCTTTGGCATTATATTGTTTTAAAATATTTAATACAGCCGGTGTAACAATTGGTATAGGGCCGTCGTCAAAAGTGAGATAAATGCAACGGTCAGTTGATCTTATATCCCATGTTAGTTCGGGATAGAGCTTTTTCAGCAGCCAGGGAGTTTTAACCAGGTACATACAGATGAGGTAGTTTGTGTTTTATCCCTATTAACAACATTTAACAAAAATAAACACTGCAATGTAATGAACAGTTGCTTACCATTGTATAGAAAAACCTTATGAAACTAAAATTACTACTATCAGTTAAAGCAACGCTCATTTGCACAATTATATTTTCGGTATGCGGCTTTAATGCCCGCGCGCAGGAAGTAATAGGCCTGCAAAAAGCGGTAGATCTTGCCCTTGATCGCAACCTTACCATTAAACAAGCCGAATTTACAGCAGCAGTTACTAACGAAGACCTTAAACAGTCGAAGTACAACCAGCTGCCAAATTTAGCGGTTAGTCCGCAAGGCTCGTTCAATTTTGGCCGTAATATCGACCCTTCAACTAACCAGTTCAGCAATCAGCGTATCCTGGCGGTTAACGGCAACTTTACCTCGCAGTTAACCTTATTTCAGGGCGGGCAATTGCGTAATACAGTAATTCAGAATAAGATCTTACTTGATGCCGATAAAACCAATGTGGCCAAGGTGAAAAATGATCTGATCCTGAATGTGGTTACTACTTACCTGTTGGTGCTAACTAATCAGGATTTGGTAACTGCCGCTCAGCAACAAATTGATGTATCCAAAATAGCCTTAGATCGTGCCCAGAAAAATTTCGACGTAGGTAATCAAACTCTTGCCGATCTGTCACAGGCCAAAGCACAGCTGTCTACCAACGAGCTTAACTATACCAATGCCGAGAATCAGCTGGAGCAGTCATTGCTTACCTTAAAGCAATACATGGAAATGGATCCGGGTGCAGATATTAAAGTTGAAAGACCGGACATCAGCAAGCTCAATAATGTACAAACCGTTTATAACGCCCAGGAAGTAGTGAAAACCGCGCTCGCTGTAAACCCCGACGTATTATTAGCAGAGCAACGCCAAAAAGCTGCCGCACAGGGTGTAAAAATAGCTCGGGGTAATTATTATCCATCGGTAGTATTGTTTGGTGCTGCAGGTTCGTACTTCTCTGATGCGAAGAATACACCTTTTGGTGTCACGCCAACAGGTAAATTTGATACCGTTGGTTTTGTTCAAAATTCGCAACAAGCGGTTGTAGTACCCAACTATAAGGTTGGCTATAAAAGTAATCCATTTTTCAGGCAGCTGAGCGATAACTTTAATCAATCGGTAGGGGTTAGCTTGCAGATTCCTATTTTCAACAGGTTCCTTTCGCGCACCGCGGTACGCAAAGCTAAATTGCAAAACCAAAATGCGGAAGTTACCGCGCAGTTGGCCCGCAATAACCTGAGCAAGATCATTTACCAGGCTGTGTGGGATTTGCAGGCTGCCGACAAGCGTTATGTATCTGCTACGCAAACCTATAATGCAAATAAAGACGCCTTTAACATCATACAGCAACGCTATACTGTAGGGTTGGTTAACTCACTTGATTATAATACATCATTAACTAATCTCAACAAATCGCAGTTTGATATGATTGAGGCGCAATACCAGGTGGTTTTCAGAAGCAAAGTCATTGACTATTATTTAGGTAACCCTATAACACTATAATAAAATCTTAACCGTAAAATATCCAAATTCACCGTCATGGGAAAAACTACTAAATATATTCTGATAGGTCTTGGCGCCCTGATTGTCCTGCTGATTGTTGCTAAGGCAACAGGCCTGATAGGTAAGCCTGCGCTAACCCAGGTAGCTACCGAAAAGGCCGAAACACGTGAAATAAATGAAACTGTATCGGCCAGCGGAAAAATTAAACCGCATGTTGAGGTTAAGATAAGCCCGGAAGTATCTGGCGAGGTGGTTGAGCTGCCTATTAAAGAGGGTGATGTGGTAAAGAAAGGCCAGCTGCTTTGTAAGATCAGGCCAGATATTTTAAAATCAGGTTATGACCGTGCTATCGCGTCATACAATACGCAAAAAGCAAGCGTAGGTAATTCAAACCAGATGCTTAAGCAAGCCGAAGCCACCTATAATAATCAGGCAGGTATCTACAAACGCAGTAAAGAGCTTTTTGATAAAAAGGTATTAACCATTTCGGAATTTGAAAATGCCAAAGCTGCTTATGAAGGTGCTAAAGCATCTCTTGAGGCTGCCAAGCAAAACGTGGTTGGTTCACAATATGGTTTAGCCCAGTCGCAGGCATCGGTTAAGGAAGCACAGGACAATCTGGCAAAAACAACTATTTATTCGCCGGTTGATGGTGTGGTTTCAAAACTATCCGTTGAAAAAGGCGAACGCGTTTTGGGTACGCAACAATTTGCCGGTACCGAGATCATGACAATTTCCGATTTAAGCAAGATGGATGTTAACGTTGATGTGAATGAGAACGACATTAACCGTATTTCGCTTGGCGATTCGTCAAAAATTGAGGTCGACGCATTTTTAGGCAAGAAATTTACCGGTGTGGTAACTGAAATAGGAAGCTCGGCAAACGTAGTAGGTACATCTGCCGACCAGGTAACCAACTTTACCGTAAAAGTGAGGATCAATGCTGAATCGTATGTTGCTTTGTTAAAGAAAACTGCTGATAACCCATCGCCTTTCCGCCCCGGATTAACCGCTACTGTTGATATCAGCACTAACTCTGCTAAAGCATTGTCGGTACCAATTCAATCGGTAACCACCCGCGAAGAGAAGAAAGAAGAGAATGGTCCGCCAAAAGCTGACGACGACAAGAGCAAGCCACAGATCAGCCCGATAGCTAAGGAATATGTATTTGTGCTAAATGCTGGTAAATTAAAACAGGTGCAGGTAACTACCGGCATCCAGAATGATAGTTATATCCAGATCTTATCTGGTTTAAAAGGAGGTGAAGAGGTTGTATCGGCTCCGTACTCAGCCATTTCAAAAACATTGAGCGACGGTCAAATGGTTCAGAAAGTAGATAAATCAAAGCTATTTAACGCTGATAATACTAAGTAATTGATTTTAGATGTGCAGATTTCTGTGCAAATGAAGAGTTAGTTTTTATAGCGCCCGGCGAAGCCGGGCGTTTTTTGTTATGCATAGAAATTAACTGCCGCGGGTTTAGCGATAGCGTAACCCGTGGTGTATAATGGTTTCAGCTTTCAGCTTAAACTATATTCTCCGGAAGCTGGAAGCTTCCCCAATGCTAGCCACAGGTTACGCTATCGCTAAACCTGCGGTAGTGTAAAGGGTATGAAGACAGTTTTCCCTATTCGCCAATCTGCATAATATTTCATTAATTTGCTGTGCCGATTAAAACCTGGCGATGATATTTCTATTATTTATTAATGGGTAAAAAATTAAACAAGATCACAGTTGTTGGTGGGGGAAGCTGGGCTACGGCCAATATTAAAATGCTTATCGACAACACTACCGAAAAAGAAATTTTTTGGTGGATGCGTAATGCCGAAGCTGTGGAACATCTGCAAAAGTTTGCGCACAACCCTCACTACTTAAGCTCGGTAGAGATCAAACTTCCTGAGCAAAATATATCTACCAATCTGAAGCCGCTTATAGCGGCTGCGGATATTGTACTGCTCAATGTACCTGCCGCTTTTTTGAAAGAAGCACTAAAAGATATTACCGCTGCCGATTTGAAAGGGAAAAAGATAGTATCGGCCATAAAAGGTATAGTGCCCGACGAAAACCTGATAATTGCCGAATTTCTTCATCAAAAATACGATATATCGTTTGATGACTTTATGGTAATCAGTGGTCCGTGCCATGCCGAAGAGGTTGCGCTTGAAAAATTATCGTACCTCACCATAGCTTCCGGCGATACCGAGCTGGCTTCGGAATTTGCCGGTATGATCAATACCCGGTATATCAAAACCAATATTTCTGACGATATATACGGCACCGAATATGGCGCGGTATTAAAGAATGTGTATGCCATTGCCAGCGGTATTTGCCATGGTGTTGGCTACGGCGATAATTTTCAGGCGGTGCTGATCTCCAACGCTATTCGCGAATTAGAGCGTTTTGTGGCCGCTGTGCATCCTATTGACAGGGATATAAAAGAATCGGCCTACCTGGGCGATCTGCTGGTTACCGCTTATTCACAGTTTAGCCGTAACCGTACATTTGGTAATATGATAGGCAAAGGGTATACTGTAACATCGGCACAACTGGAAATGAATATGGTTGCCGAAGGATACTATGCAGTAAATTGTCTACATGAGGTTAATAAGCAATATGGTGTAAGCATCCCCATTTGCGAGGCCGTTTATGCTATTTTATATCAAAAACGCTCACCTGTGATAGAAATGAGAAATTTGGCCGAAAAATTGAGTTGATTCTTACTAAAAGAAACTTAATTACTGTCACTTATGAAAAATCTATTTAAAATAGCCTTGTTTGCCGCAGGCACATTTATGGTTAGCCCCGGCTTTGCCCAAACGCATAAAGATTCGACCCTTGGCGGTAAAATCAGCAAGACCACTAAAAAGATAGGGCACAAAACGTCAGAGATTGCCGTTAAAGGCGCAACTGCGGTAGCCGATAAAAAATATGCCGGTAAGGTTGGCCCTAATGGCGAAACCATCTACATTGATAAATACTCACACTATTTTTATGTAGATAAGAAAGGGCATCGTGTATACTTAAAAAAATCTCAGCTGGTTGATAAACCTGCGCAATAATTAAATCCGATAAAGGCGTAAGCCGTTCTGAAAAATCCTGATCCGTCATGAAAAAGTTTGCTCCGATATTTGCTGCAGTTGCAAGCATGTTACTGGTTTATTCTTGTTCAACCGCGCCGGCCCCCAATAAAAAGCTGGAAGGTAACTGGAAGTCAAAAGATGGTTCAACCAAGCTTTCCATAACCGATAAAGATTTTATTATGGATGATGGGCAGGCCAGTAAAGAGGATTATTTTGTAAAAAGTGATACTATTTACACCTCATACCAGGGGAGCAGGCCTTATACCAAGTTTTGTATTAAGGAACTTACCGATAGTAAGCTAACGCTTTGTTATCCCGACTCGGATATTGTTGAGTTTAGCCGTTAAACAACAAAAGCCTTTATTCCCGTATGCAGCGGTTAAAAGGCTTTGTTAACAAAACTAAACTAAAACTAATGCTTCTTACTAAAGGAAGCTCATGAAAACCACCACATGCTTTGCACATGGTGGTTTCTTTATGATGGATGATTAAAATCTCCTTCTGCGTTCCGGGCGATCTTCACGGGGCTTGCCTGAAAAATCACGGAAACCGCCACCATTGTGTTCGCGACGCTCGTTGCCACGGTAACCACCGCCTTCGCGACGTTCGCCACCACGGTATCCGCCTTCACGACGCTCGCCACCACGGTAACCACCACCTTCACGGCGCTCGCCACCACGGTATCCACCTTCACGGCGCTCGCTTGTGCCTTCGCCTGAAATCTCAATCCTTACCGGGCGACCTTTGTATTCTGCTTCTTTGAAGCTGCTCATCACTTTGTCAACATCTTCGTTCTGAACTTCAAAGAAAGAATACACGCCTTTAACGTCGATCTTACCTACGGTACGACCGCTGATTTTGGTAGTGTTACAGATGTAACCCAACAAATCGCCACGGTTAAACTCGTCAACCGAACCTAAGTTTATAAATAAACGGGTGAAGTTGCCACGCACGCCGTTACCGCGTTCGCCACGATCTTCAAACCTGTTACGGCCTTCTTCAATGTTGGCGTTTAGGTCAGGAGCGTTTTTATAATAATCAAGGAAACGGTTAAACTCAATTGAAGCAAAGCGTTTAATGAAATCTTCTTTGGTGAAATCTTTAAACTCGTCGTAAATACGTGGCAGGTATTGCTCAATCTGCTCTTCGTTTACAGTTACATTATGTACTTTGTGAACAATAGAGAACAATTGTTTTTCGCAAACATCAAAACCTGTTGGGATTTCGGCTTTTACAAACTTTTTACCAATAACACGCTCAATCTGACGGATTTTGCCTAATTCTTTAGCGTTAACGATAGAGATTGATACACCTGTTTTACCTGCACGGGCTGTACGGCCGCTACGGTGGGTGTAGTTTTCAATTTCATCAGGTAGTGAATAGTTAATAACGTGTGTTACGTCATTAACGTCGATACCACGTGCTGCAACGTCAGTAGCAATTAACAATTGCAGGCTGCGCTCACGGTAGCGTTTCATCACTTTATCGCGTTGTTGCTGTGACAGGTCACCGTGTAATGAATCGGCATTATAGCCGTCTTTAATCAGTGACTCAGCAATTTCCTGGGTTTCAATTTTGGTACGGCAAAATACGATACCAAAAATATCAGGGTTAAAGTCAACAATACGTTTAAACGCGGCATACTTGTCACGGGCACGTACTATATAGTACTCGTGCTCGATATTGGCATTACCAGTGTTTTTTGCGCCCATAGTAAGCTCAAACGGATTGTCCATGTACTTTTTGGCGATCCGCCTAACTTCTGCAGGCATGGTGGCCGAGAATAGCCAGGTTTTTTTCTCTTCGGGTGTGGTAGATAAGATACTATCAATGTCTTCCTGAAAGCCCATGTTGAGCATTTCATCAGCCTCATCCAATACTACATACTTCACAGCCGAAAAGTCTATAGCCTTACGGTTTATGATATCAAGCATACGACCTGGTGTAGCAACTACAATCTGTACGCCGCGTTTGATCTGGCGTAACTGATCCATAATGCTTGCACCACCATAAACTGCAACAACATGTACGTTGTTCATTTTTTTGGCGTAATTCTTAATGTCGTTCGCGATCTGTAAACAAAGTTCGCGTGTTGGGCATAAAACAAGTGCCTGTGGATGATTTTCTTCGAAATCAAGCAGTTCCAACAATGGTAGGCCAAAGGCAGCAGTTTTTCCGGTCCCGGTTTGGGCTAATCCGACAAAATCGTTGCTGCCTGTTAACAATACCGGGATTGACTGCTCCTGGATTGGTGTAGGATTTTCAAATCCTAATTCAGAGATGGCATTAACAATATCATGACGGATTCCCAGTTCAATAAATGGGTTGTTCATGAATTAAAATAACGAATTTGACAACATCGTCAAATCGGGCGCAAAGATAGTGTTTATGTTTTACAATTCCAATAGCTTGGTTAGGATAAAATTGCGTTTGATGGTATTATTGCGAATAAGCTACTAAATAGCTGAAAAAAAACCAGTTAATTAATGATCTCATAACATGGATTTTATTTTTTGAGGGTTTTTGAACTTGCTTTTTTGATCAAAAGCTTATTTGCAACGGCGAAAGCTACAGGTTTTTCAGTATTTTTTTACATCCGGATCACAAGGATCAGCTTGTTATTTAACCTAAACTAAAAGTATAGAAAAGAAAAAAGCCAGACTTATGACTTCCGGCTTAGTGCTGTTGACTTAATGTTAATATAAGCTTACCTCAACCTGTCGGCCGATTTTACCAGTTTCTCATCTTTTTGAATGCTTTTTTGCGCAAAAATGATGAGTATGATACTTAACGAGGTAAGGAACAGGCCAATACCCATAGTGTGGGTGTCGAGTGTAATGCTGCCGGCTGTGCCCTTAACGGTTTGCGCCATCCAAAAGCTATAGCCAATAAGCACAAGTATAGCGCTGTAGCAAAATGCTATTTGCTGCTTGCGGTTTTTATATAAAAAGATAATAACTAACGGAACAAGGGCCACAATAGCGGTTATGGCAGTAAGGGCCACAAAAGTTTGGGTATGTTGCTGCGCGCCATTAACATCCTGGTAAATACCGGTAACCATAATGCTTGACGGCTTATCATTAATATAAACGTTGTGGGCAAGCGGGAAAAAGAAAAGGCCAAACAGCACAAGGCTGGCGAATAAAAGGTAAATGCTTTGGATGCGTTGAAGCATAGTATTAAAATTATATGGGCAAATATAATTGTTTTGCTTATAGTATGTAGTCGATTTGTTGCAGCCCCGAAATACTATGACCAAATTATGAACCCTGCATCATTGGCAGATTATTAACTTTGCCTTTGTGAACATCAATCAGCGTTATTTTATTGAACTGGCTTATAATGGTACTGCCTATCACGGCTGGCAGGTACAGCAAAATGCCGTAAGCGTGCAGGAGCTGTTAAATAAGGCCCTTAGCACCATTCTTCGTCAGCCAATAGAAACAACCGGCTGCGGCCGCACAGATACCGGTGTGCACGCCAAAGAGTTTTTCGCGCATTTTGATGTTGGGGGTAATGGTTCATCGTTCATAGATCATGGTAAGGCCGATGGCTATGAACCATCAACTATTAACCATGAACAGGTGGTGAGGGGCCTAAACGCCCTGCTTCCTTACGATATCGCCATAAAAAATGTGATCCCTGTTCATGCCGATGCGCATGCCCGGTTTGATGCTACGGCGCGGTCGTATCAGTATCACATCCATTTTAATAAAGATCCATTTTTACAGGGATATTCATGGCAGTTGCGCGATGTGCCAAATCTTGAGCTGATGAACCAGGCGGCGGCTGTCATGATGGAGTATATTGACTTTAGCTGTTTCAGCAAATCAAACACCCAGGTTAAAACCAATAACTGTAAAATAACCCGGGCCGAATGGGTGAAGACAGATAACGGCATAGTTTTTCATATCACTGCCGACAGGTTTTTGCGCAACATGGTTCGCGCTATTGTTGGTACCTTAATGATGATTGGTCGCGAAGAATTGAAACCGGAAGCTATCCGCGAGATTATTGAAAGTAAAAACCGTTCAAACGCCGGTACAAGCGTACCCGCCTGCGGGCTGTATTTGACAGAGGTTAAATATCCGTACTCCTTAAGCCCCCTAACCCCCTGAAGGGGGAACTATGGCGGAGGGCAGGCGAGATTGGATGATATATAATTATACTTTAACTTTGAAATAGTGGCTAAAGAAAAAAAAGATACTAAGGAAGAAGCTTCAGCATCAACGAATGGGGAAGCGACCAAACAAGCAGCACCTCCGCCAGCTGGCGGAGGCGGGGGGGGCGTAACCGGAAAGGCTTTAGACTGGAAACTGCTTGGCAGGGTAATGCATTATGTTAAGCCTTACAACAAAACATTTGTTATAGCCACCTTCCTTACCATTTTCATTGCGGTCAACGCTTTGATACAACCAATCCTGATTCAGCGTACATTGGATGTTAACATCCTGAACGACGATTATAACGGCCTGGTTTTTATGGTTGAGCTCATGATAGGTCAGCTTATTATTCAAACCATTGCCCAGTATTATCAAACCTATTCGACCAATGCGCTGGGGCAGTATGTTATTCGCGATTTGAGGATTGACATCTTTAATCATATTACCAGTTTACGATTAAAATACTTCGACCGTACACCTATCGGGATGCTCATCACCCGCACGGTATCCGATCTGGAAACCATTGCCGATATTTTTTCGGAAGGGTTAATCTCTATCATGGGTGATATGCTGCTGGTAGTTGCCGTAATTGGCTATATGCTTTGGCAGGACTGGAAGCTGGCCCTGATCACCCTCATCCCGATGCCGTTCCTGTTTGCTTCAACTTATGTATTTAAGGAGGCCATCAAATCATCGTTCCAGGAGGTGCGTACACAGGTGGCGAGGCTCAATACCTTTTTGGCCGAGCATATTTCGGGTATCAGCGTGATCCAGATCTTCGCCCGTGAAGACCAGGAAATGCGCAAGTTTAAGGCTGTGAACGAAAAGTACCGCGATGCCAATATCCGTTCAAACTGGTATTATTCGATATTTTTTCCGGTGGTAGAAATTCTGTTTGCCATATGTATGGGCTTGCTGGTTTGGTATGGTTGTAAACGGATGCTTTCCGACAGCCAGATGGCAACTATCACCGTATCTGGCAAGGGAATTACTCCGGGCCTGATCACCAGTTTTATTGTGTTGCTTAATATGCTGTTCAGGCCTATCCGCCAATTGGCCGATAAATTTAACACCCTGCAAATGGGCATGGTTGGCGCCGACAGGATCTTTAAAGTATTAGATACCGACGAGGTTGTTGAAAATAAGGGTACGCTTACCACAGGCAGGTTGCAGGGCGATATCAGCTTTGATAAAGTTTGGTTTGCTTATAATGACGAAAACTGGGTACTTAAAAACATCAGCTTTCATATTAAACCAGGCGAAACCCTTGCCTTGGTGGGGGCCACCGGTGCCGGTAAATCATCAACTATTAATATCCTGAACCGTTTTTATGAGATAGGCCAGGGTTGTGTTAAAGTTGACGGGCATGATATTCATGACTTTGATATAAATTATCTGCGCTCGCAAATAGCTACCGTGATACAGGATGTGTTTTTGTTTAGCGATACCATTGCCAATAACATCAGCCTGAATAATCAGGCCATTACGCGTGAACAGATCATCGCCGCCGCCAAAGATGTTGGCGCACATGATTTTATTGAGCGCCTGCCCGGAGGGTATGATTATAATGTGATGGAACGCGGCTCTACGCTTTCGGCAGGGCAATCGCAGCTGATCTCGTTTATCCGTGCGTTGGTTTATAACCCGGCAATTTTGGTGCTTGACGAAGCTACCTCATCTGTTGATACCGAAACAGAGATCCTGATCCAGAATGCTATCAATAAATTAATGGAAGGCCGTACGGCTATCGTGATAGCCCACAGACTTTCAACCATTCAAAACGCCGACAGGATCATTGTTCTTGACCATGGCGAGATTATGGAAATGGGCACTCACCAGGAATTGCTTAAAATCGAGAATGGCCATTACCGGAAGTTGTATGACCTGCAGTTTAACTCGGCGGGGATTGCGAGATAGGTAAATATTACATCATGTCATAGCGAGCGAAGCGTGGCAACCGCACGGAAGCATGGCCGCCCTGTATAGCAAGCGATTGCTTCGTCGTTCCTTCTCGAAATGACGCTTTGAGATGACTCACTTCTTCGGTACACTCTTAACCGAATGCACAGGCTGCTCTTCTTTTTCATGCTTTTTTGCGATATCGCCACCATGCGGGTTATCTGCATGATATTGTTTATCTTCTTTCCGCACCTTGCTTTTATGCCCATTATCGGCCGGCCTGTGGGTCGGTGTATCTGATGGTGAAGGTTTATCTTTTTCGTTTGCTGGCTTTGTCATAATTTAATAACAAAGGCAATGATGCTTTGTTTAACTCCAGATTTATATCAGAATTTGGTTTTTAATTTGTCTGTATCGGGATTGTCTGAATCAGAATTTACAGAATTTTTAAATTTTCAGAATTACCTGTCAGGGTAGCCAAGTCGTCAAAAGCGATAAATTCTGTTAATTCTTAAATCCTGTAAATTCTGATCCGGTTAGCTGTTAATAAATGTTAAATATGTTAGCTAAGGCGCTATTAAACATATTTATAAGCAATAAACTTTTACCTTTAGGGTGGGTTTCTTATTTTCGCAGAAATATGATATTAATTTGAAGGGGCAGTGGCCTCAAATCTCAAATCGGATATCTAACATCTAACAAACGTAAATGGAAGAATTTGAAGCAAGCGCATCCTCTAAAAAAACAAAAACCATCTACATTTCAACTGTATTTGGTATTGCCATGGTGCTGTTAATGGTAGGATTGCTGGGGTTAATACTGGTATACGCTAAAAATATTTCGAGCTATGTTAAGGAAAACATCGTACTTAATATTTTTGTTGATGATGCCGCCCACGAAAGCGATGTATTACAGCTTCAAAAACAACTGGATGGCAACGTAATGGTAAAACAAACCCAATACGTGAGTAAAGAACTTGCCGCCCGTAACCTGCAAAAAGACCTTGGCGAAGACTTTGTGAAGTTTCTCGGTTATAATCCATTATCACAATCGGTTGATGTTTACCTGAAAGCCGATTATGCGAACAATAAGGATATAGAGAAATTTAAAGCCGAACTGCTGAAAAATCCATTGATAAAAGAGGTTAAATACCAGCAATCATTGGTTGATCAGATGAACCAGAATGTAACTACTATCAGCCTGATCATCCTTACCTTCGCAGGTATTTTTGTGGTGCTTTCGGTAGCGTTAATTAACAATACCATTAGGCTGGCTATTTATTCACAGCGTTTCCTGATCAAATCAATGCAGTTGGTTGGGGCTACTAAAGGGTTTATCCGCAAGCCTTTTTTACTATATGGTATCTGGCATGGTTTACTGGGCGGGTTAATTGCTATTATCCTGCTGATAGGAACACTATATGTTGCTTATGATAATGTGCCCGACCTGGTGTTTTTACAAAACTATACCGAGTTTGGTATTGTGTTTTTAGGTGTTGTTGGTCTGGGTATTTTTATATCGGGCTTTAGCACCTTTTTAGCAGTTAACAAGTTTTTACGTTTAAAAATATACGATCTGTACAGATAGGTAGGTTAAAGGCGAAAGGATAAAGCCTAAAGGTTTTTCCTCTGCTTTAAATCACTAATTCACTAAATCAATAATTCAGTCATTAAAAAAGATATATGGCACAAAAATTTAAACCAAGCGCTCCTGTAAAACCAGCAGCAGCGACAGCTTCGGCAACAACTGCAGGTGCTGCAAAAGCTACCGCGCCAACGCAACCAGTGCAATTTATATTCGATAAAAGCAATTACCGTATGCTGATCATCAGCGTTGCGGTTGTAGCTTTGGGTTTTGTGCTAATGTCGGGTACAACTGATATTTACAGTACAACCAAAATAGTTATTGCTCCCATCGTAGTTTTGGGCGGCTTTGCTTTAGGTTTCTTCGCTATTCTTAAAAAGCCTTCGGCTAATTAAACAGTAATCATGCTGGTTTTTACAGCAGGTATGTTCAAATCTAACGAACATTCCTGCTGTAAATAACGTATACTTCTACCTCAACCCCTTAAATCCCCAATGAATCTCATCCATGTTATTATCCTTGCAATAATTGAAGGGATAACTGAATTTTTGCCCGTTTCATCGACAGGGCACATGATCATCGCCTCATCGGTAATGGGCATAGCCGCCGATCCCTTTGTTAAACTGTTTACTGTTGCCATACAGCTGGGCGCTATTTTATCGGTAGTGATCCTGTATTGGAAAAGGTTTCTGCAGTCGGTTAATTTTTATTTAAAGCTGTTTATCGCTTTTATACCCGCAGCAGTATTTGGAGTATTATTCAGCAAAAAGATTGATGCATTGCTTGAAAGTGTTTATGTAGTTGGTATTACCCTTTTTGTAGGTGGTATCATTTTATTGTTTGTTGATAAGTGGTTTAATAAACCAACCGTTAAGCAAGAAAAAGATATCAGCAATTTAACAGCATTTAAAATTGGTTTTTTTCAATGTTTGGCTATGATTCCTGGTACATCTCGTTCGGCTGCTACAATTGTTGGCGGTATGACCCAAAAGCTAAACCGTACAGCTGCTGCCGAGTTTTCATTCTTTTTAGCTGTGCCTACTATGTTTGCCGCAACTGCTAAGAAGCTGTATGACTTCCATAAAGAAGGCCACATATTTACCGGTGAAGAAATCAAATTACTGGCAATAGGCAACGTTATAGCATTTATTGTTGCCATGCTTGCCATAAAAACATTCATAACCTTTTTAGAGCGCAAAGGCTTTAAAATATTCGGCTGGTATCGTATTGTTGTTGGCGCCATAATTATTGGCTTGATGCTGAGCGGTCATCAGTTACAAAATATTTAACAGGATATTTCTTTTAGGATCGGATATCTGCAAAGGTTTTAAATTTTGCGGATATCCGATTTGTTTTTTTACTGCAGTTTTCCTTCCTTCCGCCATCAAGTCGAAAATCGTACCTTTGCGAAAAAATCGGATGGGTTGATCCGACTAAATAAAAGATTTGAAGAATACGTACACTAAAATAGAGGAATTTGCTGAAGGTCAGCTTTTACTGGTTAACAAACCTTATCAATGGACAAGCTTTGATGTGGTTGGCAAGCTCCGCAATTCATTTAAACCGCTAAAATTAAAGGTTGGTCACGCGGGAACGCTTGATCCGTTGGCTACCGGTCTGCTGATCATCTGCACAGGTAAAATGACCAAGCAGATAGATATCTTTCAGGCCGAAGAAAAGGAATATACCGGTACAATGGTATTAGGCGCTACAACGCCCTCGTATGATATGGAAACCGAGCCTGACAAAAGTTTTGACATTAGCCAACTCACCGAAGAAAGGCTCCGTAATAACTGCGGACAGTTCATAGGCGATATACAGCAATATCCTCCGGCACATTCAGCCATAAAAGTTGATGGCGAGCGTTTATATGAAAAAGCGCGCCGGGGCGAGGAAGTGGAGTTGAAGTTGCGCAACGTAACTATAACCGAATTTGAATTAACCCGAGTTGAGTTGCCCGAGATTGATTTCAGGGTGGTGTGCAGCAAGGGTACTTATATCCGGTCGCTGGTGAATGATTTTGGAGCTGCCTTAAGTAATGGCGCTTATCTGTCGAAGTTAAGGCGTACACGCAGCGGCAACTTCAGGATTGAAGATGCCTGGGAAGTAATGGAGCTGGTAAATACCGTTAGGGAATTGAAGACATCAGATACGCACGCGGCACGGTAAAGGAAATTTACAAAGCGCAAACACTCCTGTTGTTAATCCCATCAACTAAAAATTAACTTTGTGTTTTACTCATATAATTAATGAGGGTTTATCATAACATTGACGAATTTACAGCGGTAAACAATGCGGTAGTCACCATCGGCACATTTGATGGGGTACACATCGGGCACCGTAAAATTATATCAGGCATTAAGGAGCTGGCTGCAAGCACCGGCGGCGAAACCGTGATCCTTACTTTTTTCCCGCACCCGCGCATGATATTGCACCCGGAAGATGAAAGCCTTAAACTGATAACTACTATTGCCGAAAAGGCCGAACTTATGGAAAAGCTTGGGGTTGATCATTTGATCATTACTCCTTTTTCCAGGGATTTCTCCAATCAATCGGCCGAAAGCTATATCCGTGATGTGCTGGTAAACAAGATCGGTACAAAAAAAATAGTGATAGGTTACGACCACCGTTTTGGGAAAGACAGGCAGGGAGGTTTTGAAGACCTGCAACGCCTTGGCCCGGTTTATGGGTTTGACGTGGTAGAAATCCCCGAGCAGGATATCAATGAGGTGGCTATTAGTTCAACCCGCATCCGTAACGCGCTTTTAAGCGGCGATATTGATCTGGCAAACGCCTTTTTAGGCTATCCATTCTTTATTACCGGAAATGTTGTGCGCGGCGATCAGATCGGCCGTCAGTTAGGTTATCCAACTGCCAATATCGTTATTGAAGAAAAATACAAGCTTGTTCCATGTGATGGCATTTTTGCCGTAACGGTTATCATTGCCGATCAGAAATATAAGGGAATGGCCTATATCGGCAGCCGCCCAACGGTTAATGGCCTCACCCGTAATATCGAAGTAAACATTTTTGATTTTAACCAGGAGATCTATAACCAAACCATCCGGATGGAGTTTCACCACTATATCCGCGGCGATGTAAAGTTTTCATCACTTGACGAGCTGAAAGTGCAGTTGGCGCAGGATAAGGTGGATGTGTTAAACCTTGATTTTTAGGATTTAAGGATTACCTTGAGCTTAGTATCAGGTAATCCTTAAATCAGGCAAATCACGGTTCTGTTTTTAATGCTTAAAAAACGACAGATAGATCTGCTTCACAATATGATACGCTGCAAAAGCGAAAAATAATACCGCTATGCTTGTATTAATAAGTTTATTGCTTAACGCAAATTTATCCTGGATATACTTTGCAAATTTGGCATAAATAAACAGGCATAAGAATGCACCCGCTGCCGAGCCTAAGCTAAAAATAACCAAGGCTACGCGACCGTCAAGGATCCATTCGTGGGTAATGAGATAAGTGCCGGTCACCATCCAGAAGGGTACCTGCATGGGGTTTAAGAAGCCCAATAAAATACCATATTTAATACTGGCATGCTCAGAGTAATTAGCCTTAGGTGGCGCGTTACGATGGATCCAGGTAATGTATCCCATTACGCCAAACAAAACAACCATGATCCAGTCGATGATAGTACCCAATTTCAACTGTCCCGAAAGCCAGCGAGCGGCATGCATGATGAAATACGTAAAGAAAAATTCAACGGCCGAGAACGCGGTTATGAAGCGTACGGCTTCTTTAATGCCACGGTTTATGGTGATCTGTACTAAAGTTAGGTTTATGTTGCCGGGTGGTATATAGCCTATAAAATTGGCTATAAGCCCGATGAAAAAAGTCAAAAATATCATCGCAGCAAAGATAGGGTGTTAATTGGAGTTGGCAAATGGGCAGATGTGCAAATTTTAAATGTGCAGATTTCAGATGTAAAGATTAGCGCAACCTCAATAATGCCCTCCCTAATTTAATTTATTGATTGGCACATCTGCATATTTGAAATCTACACATCTTATAATAGTTTGCACATCTGCACACCTGAAATTTGCACATCTATAATTATTACATTTGCAAACTTTAACTTGTTAACATGCCAACTGAAAAAATAGTTTCATTGCTGCCAGCCGCTACCGAAATAATTTGTGCTTTAGGATTAGAGAAAAACCTGGTGGGGCGCTCGCACGAGTGCGATTTTCCGGAAGCAGTAAAGCAATTGCCGGTATGTACCGAAGCTAATTTTCCTGATGGCCTGAGCAGTGCTGATATTGATGTAAAGGTAAAGGAGATCCTGGCCGACGCGCTTTCGGTTTATACGGTAAAGCGTGAGCAAATTAAAGAACTTGCACCTGATGTAGTTGTAACCCAAGCCCAATGCGAGGTTTGCGCCGTATCGCTAAAAGATGTAGAGGAAGCGCTGGAAAACTATCTTGATAAACAAGCTCAAATTATATCGTTGCAGCCCAATAGCCTTGACGATATTTTTAATGATATCACCAAAGTTGCCGATGCGCTAAACGTGCCGCAAGCCGGTGCCGAACTGCTTGAAAGCCTGCAGGAACGTGTTGATATCATTAAACATAAGCTAAAATTTGTTGACAGTAAGCCAACGGTGGCTTGTATTGAATGGCTTGAACCTTTAATGATATCCGGCAATTGGGTGCCCGGTTTAGTAAACATTGCAGGCGGAACACCGGTATTGGCGCAGGATGGCAAACATTCTCCCTATGTTGCCTGGGACGATATTCTGCAACAGGATCCGGAAGTTATTGTAGTAATGCCCTGCGGTTTCAGCATTGAACGCACCATGCGCGAAATTAACCTGTTACTGGATCGCCCGGGTTTCGCATCGCTCAAAGCCGTAAAAAACGACAGGTTTTATATAGCCGACGGTAACCAATACTTTAATCGCCCGGGCCCCCGCATTGTTGATTCCGTCGAGATCCTGGCCGAGATCATCCGACCTAAGCAATTCATTTTTGGTTATGAGGGTGAGGGTTGGATTAAGTTTTCGTTGTAAACACCGTTAAATACGTTTTCAGTAGAGACGCATCACATGCGTCTATCTTCTTCATCTGTTAAAAGACGCATGTGATGCGTCTCTACACGGATAAAAATACTTATTAAAATAATTTAAAAAGCTATATATTTACTTGTCTGCTATCTCTCAGGCACAGGATCAATTATGAACAAAATTTTTATGATGATGGTTATCGCGGCGGTTTTTGTATGCAGCGGTTTTAAAATTAATGACGATAAAAAGCCAAACATTGCCGAACTGCACCTCAACTGGCAGGTGATGGACAATAACTATCAAAATAAAAACGAAGCCCTCACCGCCTTGGTAATTACCAACAAAAGTCATGAAACATTGCCGGCAGCGGGATGGAAGATCTATTTTAACTCCGGCCGTGGTTTTACCAAGGCAGCGGTAAGCAACAATGCCTTAATTGAACAGGTAAACGGGGATATGTATAGCATCACCCCAACTTCAGGATTTAAAGAACTGAAACCAGGTGGAACCGCCCGCATTGAGTTTGTGTGTGATGATCCTGTAGTGAATATTACCGATGCCCCCGAAGGCCCTTATCTGGTTTGGGATAATACCCCCGAAAAAGGCTATTCTTTCGGCTCATATGATATCACGCCATATAAACCTACTTACCAGGGCCTGATAACCCCCGAGATTGTTTACGACAGAAATAAAACAGTTACCGATATCCCTGCCGATCAGTTGGTAAAAGTTTTCCCTACGCCAGTAAGTTATAACCAGGGCAGCGGTAGTTTTTCTTTTGCTCCGGGTGTTAATGTTTCATCTGCCGATGCGCGGTTCAGTAAGGAAGCAGCAGTCTTGCGTAATTATATCACCTCAATCTTTGGAAAAAAGGAAACAGGTAAATCTTCGAGCAATGTAATTTCATTTGAATATAAAGCTGGTTTGGGCGATGAAGCTTATGAGTTAAGCATAAAACCAACTGTAGTGACTATCCGGGCATCTGCAAGCACCGGCATATATTATGGTATCCAATCATTCAAAAGCCTGATCCCGGCAAGTGCATTGGCTAAGGCGCCGACTTCGGTACAGATTCCTTGTGTTGAGGTTTCCGATGCGCCGCGCTTTGCCTATCGTGCGGTAATGCTTGATGTAGCCCGTAATTTTCAGTCAAAACAACAGGTATTGAAGCTGCTGGAAGCAATGAGTTTGTATAAACTGAATACGCTGCACCTGCACCTGACTGATGATGAGGGATGGAGAATAGAGATCCCCTCATTACCTGAGCTAACTTCGGTTGCGTCAAAACGTGGCCATACGCTGGATAGCAAACATCATCTGCCTCCATCTCATGGTTCTGGTCCGGAAGTTAACAATCCTTTTGGTACAGGTTATTTCACTAAGGCGGAATATATAGAGATCCTGAAATATGCCAATGACCGTCATATCACCGTAGTTCCTGAAATTGAAACGCCCGGTCATGCCCGCGGAGCTATTAAGGCTATGAATGCACGTTATGACAGGTTAATGGCCGAAGGTAAAAAGGCAGAAGCCGAAAAATATCTGCTGTATGATCAGAATGATAAATCCGAATATCGCTCGGTACAATATTGGAACGATAACGTGATCGATGTATCGCTGCCGTCAACCTATAACTTTGTGGAGACTGTTGTAAATGATCTCATCAGTACTTATAAAGAAGCTGGCGCACCATTGCCAACAATTCATTTTGGCGGCGATGAGGTTCCTGCTAATGTATGGGAAAAATCGCCAGCTTATGTGGCTCTTAATGCCACTCACCCCGAAATACAAAGCACTAACGACCTTTGGTATTACTTCTATGGTCGTGTTAATGACATCCTGAAAGCGAAAGGCATCCGCCTTTCGGGTTGGGAAGAGATGGCGCTTCGTAAAACCACGCTTGATGGCCAGCCGGCTTATGTGCCTAACCCCGATTTTACGAAGGAGCATTTACAGGTTGATGTTTGGAACAATGTTTTAGGTGCCGGGCAGGAAGATTTAGCTTATCGCTTAGCCAACGGCGGTTACAAGGTTGTATTAACCTGTGTTACCAACCTGTACTTTGATATGGCCAATTACAAATCTTTTGATGAGCCGGGTTACTACTGGGGCGCGTTTTTAGGGATCGACAAATTCTTCTCGTTTATCCCTTATGATTACTTTAAAAACGCCGACGTTGATAAGCAAGGCAACCCAATAAACAGGAATATCTTTATTGGCAAACAACGCCTTACCGACTTTGGCAAAAGTAATATAGTAGGTCTGCAAGGCGCGCTTTGGGCCGAAACAGTTAAAGGTCCTGAAAGGATGGACTACATGATTTTCCCGCGCCTGCTTGGCTTGGCAGAACGTGCCTGGGCACAAGACCCGGCCTGGGCTACCGAAAAAGATCCGGCAAAAAGTAAAGAAGAATACCAGGCAGCCTGGTCAAACTTTTTGAATGTGTTAGGCAAACGCGAATTGCCGCGCCTTACGTATTACAATGGCGGTTATGATTACCGCGTACCAAAGCCAGGCATCAGTCTGCAGGATGGTAAATACCTGAGCAATGTAGAGTTCCCGGGCTTAACCATCAGGTATACTACTAACGGTAAAGATCCGGACGCTACAAGCAAAGTATACACTGGCCCGGTTAATTATAATGGCGGTGTTATCAAATTCCGCGCTTTTGATCCAAAAGGCCGGGGAAGTAATATTGCTGAGGGAGGAAGTAATAATCTGAACCCTTAATTTCAGTTTGCAGATTGTAAAAAGCCCGGTGTTTTGTGAAACAAAATACCGGGCTTTTTTAATTAACAATTGCCGCTGTTCATTAGCGGGCTATAGGTTGTGAAACTATGTCATTGCGAGCGAAGCGTGGCAACCGCACGGAAGCATAGCCGCTCTGTATAGCATGCGATTGCTTCGTTCCTCGCAATGACATGTTTTTTTATTTCTCTCACCATGATCTATGAACCATGAACTACCCACTACCTAATACATAAAATTCATCCCAACTGAATAATTCCTCAGCGGAGCAGCATTGTAGTAACGATTGCCTACAGCATTTAAATCATTACCCAGGCTGTACTTCTGGTTAAGCAGATTATCCGCGGCAGCAAATATTTCAAAGTGTGTTTTACGGCCGATGGTTTGCTGATAGCTTACCCTTGCTTGTAGTACATTGTAATGCCCGGCACGAACAGTGTTGGCATCGTTAAGGGGCATACTGGAAGTATAATTATGTTGGATAAACAATGACAAATATTGAGGGAACTTTATTTGCAAACTTGTTACATAAACAAAATCAGGCACTCCGGTGAGATTGTTGCCGCTGTAATTATTAGTTGCATTGGCATAGCTTCTGAATTTAAACTGATTGAAGGTGTATGATTCATTAAACAGTAAGCCCCTAATAAATGAATTTTTGTTTTGTTTTATTATCCAATAATAAAAAGATAATTCTGTGCCCGGCTGATTAGTGCCGCCGGCATTAATGTAATGCTCTGTTTCATCGGCATTCAGACGCCGTACAATGGCATTAGTAATACGGTAGTAAAAGATCGATAGATCCAGCATTAAGCTCTCGTCGTGATTCCGCAGGCGAAAGCCGGTTTCGTAGTTCCAGCCATATTGGGCCTGCAGGCTGGTGTTTACTATATTATCGGTTGGCCTTACTTCGGCAGTAGTGGGGGTAGAGTATCCGCGACTTATGGTTGCCCTCCAAACAAAGTCATTACTCACCTGGTATGACAAGGCCAATCTCGGCATCAACTGTGCACTAAAGTTGCGATTAGTAAAATTGTTTTGATTAAGCGGGTATAGGTTTTTGAAATCGTACCCGTAGTCGTTTAAACTTACAGCGGCCTCAACGTGCAGGCGTTTGTACACATCAGCAGCATAGCGCACAAATACAAAATGCTGATTAGTGTGGATATCATCAATAGTTTGGGTGGTATCTTTTACCCCTTTTTTATTGCCGTAGTTGGCAATATGCGAGTTGGTTTGCTGCCATTCAAAACCCAGATCAACTTTCCAGTCTAAGCTTGGTTTTTTATCGCCGGTTAACTCGAAATATGTGCGAAAACCATAAGTGTTTTCCTTGCGCTGTTCATAGTTGGTAATAAACGGGTTGGCAAAATCAACATGATTGCCAAATACTGCAAGGACGTTGCGGATATGGTCATTAAAATGATACTCGTTGGTTAAACCGCCCAGGTACATTTTGGTAGTAATGCCAATGTGCTGCTGGATAGCCCCCGGCAAAGTTGGTGTAGGCTGCCGGGCCAGCGTAGGGTCGGTATTGTATTGGGCAAGTGTTAAACCTCCGGGCGTTTCATACGCCAGATCTGAATAAATACCCAGCGCTTTTAAAGTGTTTTTGCCACTGTAGTTCCAGCTATCGGCCAGTTGCAGGTAGTTGCGGTGGGTATCGCTATTTTGCCTGTAACCATGATAGGTTTGAAAACTCTGATTAATGTTGAGCAGGTAATTGGTAGTTTTTAACTGCACTGCCGCTTTTTCGTGGAACAGCCCGTATGAGCCGTCGTTTATACCTGCCGAAATATAAGTACTGTCCTTATACCGGTTAAGAGGACTAAGGATTACCACGCCGCCCGAGTTGGCGCCAAACAAACTACCGTCAGGACCTTTTAATATCTCCACTTTTTGTATCGACGCGATATCAATAGCGTTTAAATAGCTGTTACCCCCGGCATCGGTAAGCGGGATATCATCAAAATAGATCTTCACATCCCTCACCCCAAAAGGCGAGCGAAGTAAACTGCCCCTGATTGATAAACGGTAACTTCCCGGCGAGCGCTCCTCGGTACGGATACCCGGAACGGTATTTAAGGCGTTTACAAACGAGTTATCAGGCTGGATGCGGAGCTGGGCGGCACCGAGCACACTCACGGAGGCTGGTACGCTGATGACAGGCTGATCGCTCAGATAGCCTTTTACAATTACCGTCTTGAGTTCGGTGGTATCTTTTTTAGCAGGCTTTTTATTTTGTGCATTGGCCGAAATAGCAGCAGCCAGCGCAAAAGTTATAATAGTAAACGGTTTTAACATAGGTTGATGATCAGGGACATCACCAAAAATAGGTGTTTATACTCACAAACCTATATCGCCGGTTTGTAAATATCTTGATGATCGAATGCCTTAAACTTCCGAAGTTTCAAAAACTTCGTAAGTTTCTCAACCTGGCGACAGCATCAGCGCGCAACCCGCCAGATCTTGTTTCCAGCGTCATCGGCCACCAGTAATGATCCATCTTTTGCTACAGCCACGCCAACCGGGCGACCGTATACTTTTCGCTTTGCAGTATCCGCAATAAAGCCCGTTAAAAAATCTGTTGTTTGGCCGGTAGGCTTATTACTGCTGAACGGAACAAAAACTACTTTATAACCCACCAGTTTTGAGCTGTTCCACGAGCCATGTTGACCAATAAAAGCCCCGTTTTGATATTCTTGCGGAAAGCTTGTACCGTTATAGAAAGCTAAACCAAGTGATGCGGTATGCGAACCAAGGGCTACATCCGGTACAAGCGTCTTTTTAACCATGTCCGGGTTTGGGTCTTTCTGTTTTAACACCGGATCTTCATGCTGGCCAAAATAGGCCCAGGGCCAGCCATAAAACCCACCATCTTTAACACTGGTCAGGTAATCGGGCACAAGCTGATCTCCGAGATCGTCGCGCTCGTTTACTGCTGTATATAGCACACCGGTTCCCGGCTGAATATCGATACCTGCAGGGTTTCGCAAACCTGAAGCATAAACACGTTCGCCAGTGCCGTCAAGGTTAATTTCCAGGATATCGGCGCGGCGCTTCTCGTTAGCAATCCCGTGCTCGGCAACATTACTACCTGATCCTACCGAAACATATATTTTACTGCCATCGGCGCTCAGGTGAATATTGCGGGTCCAGTGATTGTTATAGCCGCCTGCCGGCAGATCTAATATTTTAATGCCTTTGCCGGTTACTTTCATCTCGCCCATTTTATAGGGGTATCGCCACAAACCATCCGTGTTGGCAACGTAAAACCATTCGCCGGCGATGAGCATACCATAGGGTTGGTTCAACCCACTCAGAAAAACCGTTTTTGAATCTGGCATGCCATCACCGTTAGTATCCTTAAACAGCAGGATCTTGTTGGCGCTTTTGCCGTAATTTTGTGATTTACTTACACCAATAATATCCGCGCCAATCTTTTTTAGCCCGCTGAGCTCGGTATTTGCTTCGGATACAAACACATCTCCGTTTGAGGCTGCGTAAATATTACGCGGATTATCCAATCCATCGGCATAAAGGCTTACCGAAAAGCCTGCAGGCGCGACAGGTGTTAGGCCTTTGGGCCAGCCAATAACCTCACAAAAGTTTTTTACGGCTTTGGTCTCATATGGTGCAGCCAGTTTAACCTCCTGGTCGCTTTTGTTAATAACCGTATCGGCATTGTTATAATTGGCAGGTTTTTTATGCTTGCAGGCCACAAGCAAGGCACCGATAATACAAGGAAATATGATGAGGCTGTTTTTCATTTCGATGGAGTTTTATATACTAATAATTAACTTTTTAGGTGCAAGGATTGTTTGGGCTAAATGATTGTTTTGCAGGGCGTAATATATTCACGCTTTAACTGGTTTTTATGCATCGGCGTAAGCAAAAAAATATATTTTTGGTGGTTCGATGTTTTTATTTTCCAAACCATTAATGCGTTTTACCCCCGTTAAATTATTTCTGTTAATATTGTTTGCCTTTGCATTTACTCATGCGCAGGTAAACGCACAAGCAGTTGTTTGTAATGGAAGTCTTGGCGATCCTGTATTTAAACTTGATTTTGGATCAGGACAAGGATATGGCGCCCCCCTGGGAAATGATGTAACTGATTTTACCTATATACAGGGTTGCCCCGAAGATGGTCAATATACAATTGTAAATACAACTAATATAAAAAACGGAAACAGCAATTGCCACCCGGAAGGATGGCAGGTTGTAACTCATGATCATACAGGCAATACTAATGGGTACATGATGCTTGTTAATGCTTCGCAAGACCCGAAGAAATTCTTTACTTATAAAATTAGTGCCGGAACGCTTTGTCAGAATACCAAGTATGAATTTTCGGCGTGGGTTTTTAACCTGATATTCCAGGCGCATGCGGGCCCTGGCGTTCATGAGCCTGATATTACTTTTGTAATAACTAACGCCAACGGCGAAAAAACCATGTATGATACCGGCGAAATTCCGGCAAGCAGCGATCCGGAAGATTGGCGCCGGTACAGCATGTTGTTTTCTACCGGTTCTGGTAATAACGAAATTACCATTGAAATGATCAATAATGAACCCGGCCTAAATGGGAACGATTTGATGCTTGATGATATCCAATTTAGGCCCTGTGGCCCAACTATGCCGGTGGGCTTTTCAGACATTGCTACCAATATGCCGCAGGATGTATGTGTGGGGGAAACAAAGAATTTTAACCTTGTATCAAGGGTAGGGAACGATTATACAGATACAAGGCTACAATGGCAAAAACTAAATCCTAACGGTAACTGGGATGATCTGCCCGGAGCAACCGGCGCGCAACTTCCTGTTTCTGTTACAAACAGCACAGCTGTAGGGGCTTATGAGTATCGGCTTGCGGCTGCCGACGGAAATAACATTAACTCACCAACCTGCCGTACTTATTCACAGTCGCTTACTATAAGGGTTAATGCTTACCCAGATAAACCATCAATCATCGCTCCCCCAGTGTGCGAAGGCGATGCGCTTACACTCACCGCTACGCCGGGTGCAATAAGATATGAATGGACTGGACCGGGTGTTACCGAAGCTAATAAAGCTCAGAACCCGCTGGTAATTGATAATGCATCTGCGGTGGATATAGGGGACTACCAGGTTACCGTTTTTTCGGTCGGCGACTGTTCAAGAACATCGGATAAACTGCATGCGGTTGTGAATTTAAAACCTGTAATAACGGTTAATGCGCCCCCGCCAATTTGCAAGGGTAGCGCGACTATCATTAGCGCGGATGCTGCCGACGCTAAAAGCTATAGTTGGTTACCGGTTACCGGGTTGTCAGATCCTGCGGCAAAAAGTCCGGCTGCGAAACCTGCCGAAACCACTACCTATACGGTAACAGTAACCACTAATGAAGGTTGTACAGCAACTAAACAGGTAACTGTAACGGTTATGCCTGTTCCTGAAGCAAGTATAAGCCCGCAGAAAAAGATTTTTGAAGGCCAGTCGGTAGTGCTGGATGCCAAAACACAGTATGCCGATACATATCTGTGGAGCCCTGCCGAGGGACTTGATGATCCGACAAAAATGAACCCCGTTGCCAGCCCTACCGATGATATTACCTATACGTTGAAAGCCTCGTCGGGCATTGGATGCGGGTCTGTCAGTGTCAGTGTTTTTGTAAGGGTTTATAAAAAAATAGTCATTCCAACTACGTTTTCGCCCAATGGCGATGGTTTAAACGACTACTGGGATATTGAGGCTTTATCAACGTATCCGGAAAGTACAATGAATGTGTTTAGCCGCAGCGGGCAAAAAGTATACACCTCTACCGGTTATGATAAACCCTGGAATGGCGCCTACAAAGGATATGTTTTGCCTTCGGGGACTTACTACTATGTCATCGACCTTAAAAATGGTGCGCCATTATTATCGGGCTGGGTGTTTATTGTGCATTGATTTTGATGACCCGATATTACCAGTATAGTATATCGAAATAAAAACTGACCGTTGAGCTCTGCCTTTTACCGGGCGCTTGAACTTACCTTTAAGGTTTTAAGTGTTGATCTGGTCATGCAGGCGCGTTTTTCCCCGGTTTTTTTTCTGTTGATATTGTTTTATACGAATGTCTTTGCCCAAAGTATGGATTGTACCGGCAAGTTGGGGCATTGGCTATTTAAAGAAGATTTTGGCTCTGGCACAGGTCATGGCCCTGCCTTACCGGCAGGTGTTACTAATATGACATATACGCCATATTGCCCTGCCGATGGATTTTATACCCTGGTTACAGCTTCTGATGGGTGTTCGGAAGAATCATGGCATAAAGTAACGCATGACCATACCGGGAACAGCAACGGCTATATGATGATGATCAACGCGTCAAATGAACCGAGCGTGTTTTTTACCCGTATGGTGCCCTCTCTCTGCCCGGCTACTACTTATGAGTTTTCTGCCTACATCCTTAACCTGTTAAAAAATACAGTGATTGGACCAACAGTTCAGCAGCCCGATATCCTTTTTTCTATTGAAACCACAACCGGCGAAGTACTTGAAACGTTGCGTACCGGGCCAATTCCTGCTACATCGGGCCCAGTTTGGAAAAAATATAACCTGGTTTTTAAAACGCCTGATGACGTAAGCAGCCTGGTATTAAAAATCAGCAACAGCGCTCCCGGCGGTCCGGGTAATGATCTGATGCTGGACGATATTGAGTTTATAACGAGTGCGCCCAAATTAACTATTCCCACCATGTTTTCGCCCAATGGCGATGGCGTTAACGATGTTTGGGATATCACTAACCTTGAAGCTTATACCGATTGTGTTTTAACAGTTTATGACCGCGGAGGAAGTATTGTTTTTAAAAGCGTTGGTTATAGTACGCCATGGAATGGTACAAGAAACGGATCGCTCCTTGATATGGGGACTTATTACTATATGATCGATCTTAAAACAGGAGCCCGAAGGATATCGGGATGGGTGTTTTTGATGAGATAGGTTTGAGGGATTTAATTGGTTAAGCGCAGGTCAAAAAAATGTCATTGCGAGCGAAGCGTGGCAATCGCATGCTATACAGAGCCGCTCTGCCTCCGTGCGATTGCTTCGTTCCTTACAGCAATGACATTTTGTTTAAAAATCAAAATTTAATGATCTTGTCAATCTGCTCGTCTACAAACTTGATGGTATCGGGTTTAAACAGGTTGCCTTCTTCGTCAAATTCTTTGTGAATGGCTGCTATGTGCAATTTAAGCGCCATAATGTTAAGGTGCAGGTAATGACAAACGCCGGTAAAATGATCAACACCACGAATATTGCCGTATTTGCCTGATGATAAACCAACTAAAGCGGCTTTTTTATCATAAAAACTTTGGGGAAAACTGCAGGCATCAATAAAAACTTTAAGCACACCCGGAAAGCTGCCGTTATATTCAGGTATAAGAAATATAAACTTATCAGTATCGGTAACTATTTGCTGGATAGGTTCAAACTCCGCGCTGCGTTTATTGTATAAGTCGGTTTCAATAATGTTTGGAGGCAGTTGAGCAAGAGATAAAATGCCTGCTTCTACACCTTTTTCGCGTAGTTTTTGTTGATAAACATGCGCCAGTTTAAGTGTTGAACTTCCGGGCCTGTTTGTTGACGCTATAATGGTTATCATTTATTATTGGTAAATTGCTGCATGATCTGGTCAGTGATATCGTTGGTTTTTAACTGTTAACTTTTTGCTAATGAGTTAATTGTTTTTAAATATGATTTAAGTAATAATATTAAAAACTTACCCTGCCGATATTTTACTAATTGATCAATATTGTTTGTAAATAGACAAAAGCTGTGGAATTCTACATTATTTAATTCCGTATCTTTATCACCGGATAAAAACTTTACGAAAGTAGAAATTTCTGTTTCTATTTAACGTTGTTATAAATCACAGAACTATAAATTTTTTTAAACTATAGAATGAGTAAAATAATTGCTTTAGCCAACCAGAAAGGCGGCGTAGGGAAAACTACATCATCTATAAATCTGGCTGCAAGTTTAGCTGTATTAGATTATAAAACTTTGCTGGTTGATGCCGATCCTCAGGCTAACTCAACTTCGGGTATTGGTTTCGATCCCCGTAATATTAAAAATAGTATTTATGAATGTATCATCAATGAGGTTGATCCTCATGAGGCCATTCAGAAAACAGATACCCCAAATCTTGATTTATTACCTGCACACATTGACCTGGTAGGTGCAGAAATTGAAATGATCAATTTAAGCGGCCGCGAGTACAAAATGAAACAGGTATTTGAAAAGGTGCGCGATGAGTATGATTTTATCATCATTGATTGTTCGCCTTCATTAGGTTTGATCACCATTAACGCTTTAACCGCTGCCGATTCGGTAATTGTACCGGTACAGTGCGAGTATTTCGCGTTAGAGGGTTTGGGCAAATTGTTAAATACCATCAAAATTGTTCAGTCGCGCCTTAACCCGCAACTGGAGATAGAGGGTATCCTGTTAACCATGTATGATGTACGTTTACGCCTGAGTAACCAGGTAGTAGATGAGGTTAAAACTCACTTTGAGGATATGGTTTTTGATACCATCATACAACGTAATACCCGTTTAAGCGAGGCGCCAAGCTTTGGCGTTTCGGTAATTATGCATGATGCTACATGTAAGGGTGCAATAAATTATTTAAACCTTGCCCGCGAAATTTTGGAAAAAAACGGACTGGTTAAAGGGGAATCGGCAACAGCTACAGCAACAGTATAGTAAATGAGTGGTGAAAAGAGAAATGCCCTGGGCAAGGGACTGAGTGCGCTATTGAATGACACGCCTAACGTACAGCCATACCAAAACAGAAATAAAGAAACAGCAAGCCCTGCCGAGGTTAATGACCTTGGCTCGGTTAATGAAATAAAACTGACCGAAATTGAGGTTAACCCCTTTCAGCCCCGTACCGATTTTGATGAGCAGGCGCTAACCGAACTTTCAGAGTCGATCAAACTTCAGGGTTTAATTCAGCCAATTACGCTTAGGAAATTAGGCGCTCATAGATACCAGCTGATCTCCGGCGAACGTCGTTTTCGCGCGTCGAAGCTGGCTGGCTTAACCCAGATCCCGGCTTACGTACGTACAGCCAATGATCAGCAAATGCTGGAAATGGCGCTTATTGAAAACATTCAGCGCGAAAACCTGAATGCCATTGAGGTAGCCCTGAGCTTTCAGCGCATGATTGAAGAGTGTAACCTGAAACAGGAAGAACTGGGCGACAGGGTAAGCAAAAACCGTTCGACAGTTACCAATTACCTGAGGCTTTTAAGATTGCCGCCGGTTATCCAGGCTTCTATCCGTGATGGTGAGCTTACTATGGGCCATGCCAAAGCTATTTTAACATTAACTGATCCTGCTAAACAATTATTTATACATCAGCATATTATAAAGGAAGGTTTATCCGTTCGTAAGGTTGAAGAATTGGTAAGGGATATGCAAAAGGCACCTGTAAAAAAGGAGGGTAAACAACCCGAGCCGGTATCGTACCAATTGCAAAAGATCCAGGATGATCTTGCTTCAAAATTTAGTACAAGGGTAAAACTAAAAGTAGGCAGCCGCGGTAGCGGTGTTATCGAGATCCCTTTCCTTTCAGAAGATGATCTTGGCCGCATCCTTGAAATGCTTGATTGGTAATTGTTAATTTTAAAAATGTATAAATTCCTGTTTTTTTTAGGTGTATTCACTTTTTTTATTTTTGCCGCACAGGCTCAGATAGCTGACAGTACGGGTAGTAAAAAAAGTGATACGCTAAAAGTAAAGCACCCTGTTAAAACCCCATCAGGCTCATTTGCTCCAAAGATTGATCCTGCCAAAGAAAAAATCTATCATCCGGATAGTAATCATATTCCGCATAAAGCAGTAATGCATTCGTTAATGGTACCGGGCTGGGGCCAGGTATATAACCACAGGTGGTGGAAAGTGCCTTTGATTTATGGTGGTTTGGGACTGTTAACTTCGGCCATTATATACAACCAGCATTACTACCACGAATACCTGATATTATCAAGATACCGTCAGGGTATCGCGGCTAAACCGGGCGATCCTTATTATGAGGAATCTATTTTGTACGCCCAGGTGCCAGACGCCAACCTGAATGACGCCCGCGAAAACTCAAGGCGTAACCGCGACTTAAGTATTTTCGGATTTTTGGCCGTATGGGGCATCCAGGCTGTTGATGCTTATATCGATGCCAAATTCATCCATTCGTACACAGTTGATAATAACCTGTCGTTTAAAGTAACCCCGGGTTTAATTAATCAGCCGGTGTTCGCGCAAGGTGCTAATAATGCTTATATTCCGGGTTTAAAAGTTACCTTTACGTTTTAATAAGGAAAACCACAATACCTGAAATGAAGATAGCACTACTTGGCTACGGAAAAATGGGCAAGATCATTGAAAAGATTGCCATTAGCCGCAAGCATGAAATTGTACTTACCATTGATCATGAAACCCTTCATGACCTTACTCCCGAAAACCTGCAGAAAGCAGATGTTGTAATAGAGTTTACCACCCCGGCATCCGTATTATCAAATATTGAGCATTGTTTTAATGCCGATGTTCCTGTTGTTATAGGTACAACCGGCTGGTATGAGAAATTACCTGAGGTAAAGCAACAATGTATCGACGGGAATAAGTCGCTGCTATGGGCATCAAACTTTAGCGTTGGTGTTAACGTGTTTTTTCACGTTAACAAGCTACTGGCTAAAGTAATGAACAGGTATCCTTATTACGAGGTGCAGGTTGAGGAGATCCATCATACGCAAAAAATGGATTCGCCAAGCGGTACGGCCATAACTATTGCCGAAGGCATTATCAATAACACCGATACCAAAAACGAGTGGATTAATGTTTTAACCACCGATGATAGCGATGCCAATGCTAATGTATCAGCTAACCAATTGCTTATTGAATCGTTAAGGATTGATAGCGTACCTGGTACGCACACTGTTATTTATGATTCGGAAGTTGATAGCATCGAATTTAAGCATACCGCGCATAACCGCAATGGCTTTGCTTTAGGAGCTGTTTTGGCTGCCGAATGGCTGCATGACAAAAAAGGCTTTTACTCGGTGGAGGCCATGTTTGATTTTAATAGCTAATAAGCTTAAAACATAAATGACAATAGCGGGCTATATTGGGTTTTATATCTTGATAAGCCCGCTATTGATTTTAATACTGGCCGGGTATTGGAAGCTTTTCGAAAAGGCGGGTCGCCGTGGCTGGGAGGCGCTCATCCCGGTCTATCACCTTTACATCATGCTCAAACTAAGCCAAAGGCCGTTATGGTTGCTTTTGCTGCTTTTAATACCGGGCATAAACTTCATTATAAGCATAGGTATCCTTGTTGATTTCATTAAATCGTTCGGGAAGGTAGGTATCGGGCAAATTACCATGTCGGTACTGTTGCCTTTTATTTTTATCCCTAAATGGGGCTTTGATAAAAATACCCGCTATGTTGGGCCCTCGGGAAGCAGTGATTTCAGGGAGCAATATCGCGACCTGGATAAATCACGCGTACGGGAGTGGACAGAGGCTATCTTGTTTGCCGTAATAGCGGCAACGGTAATTCGCGGGCTTTTCCTGGAGGCCTTCACCATTCCCACGTCATCAATGGAAAGCTCACTAATGGTGGGCGACTTTTTGTTTGTGAGTAAGATCAATTATGGTGCCCGCCTGCCCATGACTCCTATTGCATTCCCTTTTGCACATCATACCATGCCGCTTATGGGTACCAGGGCTTATTGGGATGGTGTAAAGCTACCGTATTATCGGCTACCGGGCTTTAGTGAGGTTAAAAGAGGCGACGCGGTTGTGTTCAATTATCCAATGGATGCCGATTCGCCGTTTTACCGTCCGGTAGATAAGCAGGAAAATTATATCAAACGATGTGAGGCGGCTCCCGGTGACACCATAAAAATGGAATACGGACAGGTGTATGTAAACAACCGCCTGATAGCCAATCCGCCAAACGGAGAAATGGAATACCGGGTGCGTACAGATGGCTCAGAAAATGTGTTTGACCGAGGTACACAATATGATCTGCACCTGGAAGATATCCAGCAGTTTACTAAGGTGGATTTTACTGTCAATACCACAGCAAAATCGGCCGAAAAACTGAAAGCGTATCCTCACATTAAAGCTGTAAAGCCAGATATTAAATTAAGAGGTGTATACGACCCGGAGGTTTTTCCGCATGATCCCCATTTCCGGTGGAACGAGGATAACATTGGTCCCATTATTATACCGCGAGTGGGATGGACGGTTAAGCTGGACAGTACAACCATGCCTTTTTACCGCAGGGCTATCGAAGTGTATGAAAATAACAAGGTACGGGTTAATGGAAAAGAATTCCTGATCAATGGGATTAAAACCAACAGCTACACCTTCAAAATGAACTATTATTGGATGATGGGCGATAATCGCCACAATTCGGAAGATTCGCGCTTTTGGGGTTTTGTTCCGGAAGATCATATTGTAGGTAAAGCCGTATTTGTATGGATGAGCTGGGATGCTAATTCGCCGTCGTGGTGTAAGATCAGGTGGGATAGGGTATTTAGGAGAATTAATTAGATGTGCGGGGAGATGTGCAGATTTCAGATGTGCAGATGAGAGGGAGATGTGCAGATATGCAAATTACAGATCTGCAGATGAGGGAAGATGTGCGGATGTGCAGATTTCAGATGTGCAGATGAGGAATTTTTCGGAACCAATAATTAATATTGAAGAGCGTAACATATAACGTGTAACATATATCTTATATATAAAATATAAACATTAAAAAATCTGCACATTTGCACATCTGAAATTTGCACATCAATACGGATATGAACTGGAAATTCTGGAAAAAGAAAGATTCAAGTAAAGTAAAAAAGAAAAAAAGCGCGCTCCGTGAATGGGGCGACGCCATCATATTTGCAGTAATAGCCGCTACCCTTATCCGTACGCTGTTTATCGAAGCCTACGTGATCCCCAGCGGTTCGATGGAGAACTCGCTTTTAATTGGCGACTACCTGTTTGTGAGCAAGGTTAACTATGGTGCAAGGATGCCGATAACTCCCGTTTCCTTTCCGTTTATGCACCATACAACGCCATGGGGCACTCAGGCCTATTGGGGTGGTGTTAAGTTGCCTTACTACCGTCTGCCGGGCTTAAGCGATATTAAAAAAGGAGACATTGTTGTATTTAACGCGCCAATAGAGGCTGATTCGCCATATTTCAGACCGGTTGATAAACGCGAAAATATTATTAAACGTTGCCAGGGTACGCCAGGCGATACTTTAAGTGTGGTTGACGCGCAGGTTTATATCAATGGTAAAGCTGCTCCAAGCCCGGAAAGGGGCAAGGAAGGTTATTTTGTTGAAACCAACGGCCAGGAATTTAATCCGGCTATTTTAAATGAACTTAAAATAGAGATCAGGGGGAATACCGGTAACCGTTACGAAATGATGATGGGGAAAGAGTCGGCAGCTACACTGAAAACCTATTCCAACGTAAAGTCAATTGTGCCGGCTGTTACGCTTAAAGGCACCAGCGATCCGCTGAACCCGGTTTATCCAACCAAATATCCGCGTTATAAGATCACGCCTAACTTCCCGGATTTTAAATGGAATGTGGACAACTACGGGCCAATTATTATCCCTAAGAAAGGCTGGACAGTTAAATTGGATAGCCTCACGTTCCCGGTTTATGGTCGCGCTATAGAGATCTATGAAAACAATAAAGTAAATGTTGTTGGCAAGGATATCATGATTAACGGAAAAAAAGCCGATACTTATACCTTTAAGCTTAACTACTATTTTATGATGGGTGATAACCGTCATAATTCGGAAGATTCGCGCTTTTGGGGCTTTGTTCCTGAAGATCACGTGGTAGGTAAGGCATTATTTACCTGGATGAGTATAGATAGTACAGCCACTTTCTTTGATAAAATAAGGTGGAACAGACTGTTCAGGGGAATACATTAATTGAAAATATAAAAACACTGAAGTGAACGGAATTGGATTAGTAATTGCATTTGTTCTTTTTATAGTATTGCCATTTGCAGGTTTGTGGAAACTGTTTGAAAAGGCAGGAAGACCAGGTTGGGAGGGCATAGTACCGCTCTATAACTTTTTTATCATCATTAAGCTCACCGGAAGGCCTGTGTGGTGGTTCATCATGTTGCTGATACCCGGTTTAAACTTTTTAATAGCTTTAGGCCTGATTGTTGATTTTTTGAAATCGTATGGCAAGTTCACCTTTGCCGAACATGCTCAGGGTGTTGTTTTGCCTTTTATTTATTTCCCTAAATGGGGTAACGATAAAGACACTAAATATTTAGGTCAATCGGCCAGTCCGGAGTTTAGGACAAAATACAAGATTGCCTTAAAGAAGACCCAGGCACGCGAATGGGCTGATGCTATCATTTTTGCGGTAATAGCAGCTACCTTGATCCGTACCTTATTTATTGAGGCTTATGTGATTCCCAGCGCCTCGATGGAAAGCTCATTGCTTATTGGCGATTACCTGTTTGTAAGCAAAGTGAACTATGGCGCACGTTTACCCATGACGCCTGTCGCGTTCCCTTTTGCACATCACACCATGCCGCTTATTAACACTAAGGCTTATTGGGATGGCATTGAACTGCCATACTACCGTTTGCCTGGTTTAGCTGATATCAAGAAAGGTGATGTGGTGGTATTTAACTACCCGATGGATGCTGATTCGCCGTATTTCAGGCCGGTTGATAAACGTGAGAACTATATCAAGCGTTGCCAGGGTACGCCAGGTGATACACTGAGTGTTGTTAACGCGCAGGTATTTATCAATGGCAAGGCCGCTATTACGCCTCCTAAAGGTGAGATTACCTATGATGTTAAAACAGATGGAAACGAGCTTAATCCGCAGATTGCAACCGATTTGCACCTGTCAGATCTCTCATCTATAAACAACAACGAGTTTATAACCAATACCACCGAGGAATCAGCGAAAGCGTTAAGAGGATATTCTAACATAAAATCGGTTACACCAAGGTTAACACCAAGGGGCGCGTCTGATCCGATGAATCCGGTTTATCCAACCATTTTCTCTAATTACAAATTAGGGGCAAATACCCCTGATTATAAATGGAACGTAGATAATTACGGACCTATTATTGTACCTAAAGCAGGCTGGACAGTAAAACTGGATAGCTTAACATTCCCAATCTACGGTCGCGCTATAGCTGTTTATGAAGGCAATAAGGTTGAGGTAAACGGTAACGACGTTCTGATTAATGGCAAGAAAGCCGATAGCTACACCTTTAAACTTAACTATTATTTTATGATGGGCGATAACCGTCATAATTCAGAAGATTCACGTTTCTGGGGCTTTGTTCCAGAAGACCATATTGTAGGCAAGGCATTATTCATCTGGATGAGTGTTGATGACAACGCTTCGTTCATTCACAAAATTCGCTGGAGCAGGTTGTTTAATCTGATCCATTAGCCCCCTAACCCCCTAAAGGGGGAGCAATAGAAAAGGCCTGTTTTGCTCAGCAAAACAGGCCTTTTCTATTATAGAACTTAACTGCCGCGGGCTTTCAGCCCGTGGTTTAGCACGGTTTCAGCTTTCAGCTGAACTTTTTGTAAGCACATCATAGTCCCCACGGGTTACGCTGTGCTAAACCCGCCGTAGTGGCTCTATTCCAAACCTTTCCGCCAGTTGATTTAGATCTTCAACAACCGAATCAACTAATGGTATGCCATTAGCCATTCTGTCGGCTTCGGCTTCCAGCTCGGGTTCGCCGGGGATGATTACTTTTTGATCGGCATCGACTGTAGCCGACGATTTAAAGCGTTCTATCCAGTTATCTAAGTGATTTTTGAATTCATCTACCGGGCGGAAGCCGTCAACGCGCATAGCGCCTAAAAAGTGCCCAATGCCCTGGCCAACCGGATCGTTTGGCGGATCAAGAAATGCCACAAACGGCGGCACCCAGGGTCCATAATTTGCACCCGACAGTACTGCCGATAAAATATCAACCGTAGCGCTGAGTCCGAAGCCTTTATGGCTGCCATGATCACGGTCGCTACCCAGGGGAAGGAGTGAGCCGCCGGTTTTCAACGCGTGAGGATCAGTAGTGTAATTGCCTTCTTTATCCTGGATCCAACCTTCAGGAACTTGTTTTCCCAAACGTTGGGCTATTTCCAGTTTACCATTAGCCGCGGCGGAGGTTGCCAAATCAACTATCACCGGAGGGTATTTACCTGCCGGGAAAGCATAACACATGGGATTGGTACCCAGAAGTCGTTCGCTTGAAAAAGTAGGCGCCACCAGCGGACTGGCATTGGTCATGGCAAAGCCTATCATATCTTTCTCCACGGCCATCAATCCATGGTAACCGGCAATGCCAAAATGATTGGAATTACGCACCGAAACCCAACCCGAACCGTATAACTCGGCCTTTTTAATGGCTACTTCCATCGCATAAGGTGCAATCACCAATCCAAGACCCGCATCGCCATCAATGGTAGCTGTTGTAGGCGTTTCGTGAACTATCCGGATGTTGGGAGTTGGATTAATGCGTTTCTTCTCCCACAGGCGTACATAGCCGCTTAAACGGGCCACGCCATGCGAGTCAATACCCCGCAGATCAGATTTGAGCAGCACATCAGCAGCTAATACAGCATGTTCATGACTGCAGCCTATGGCTTTAAATACATCTTCGGTAAATGTGCGTAGGGTAGATGGTGATATCAGCATAGCGGCAAAGATAACCGTTGATTTTTTTGATTACGCTGATTTTGTTGATTTTTCGGGGATTTCACCGATTGATTTTTGTCTGAACCGGGATTTGGGGGGATTTTTGGGATGGGCAGGATTTTTTGTCTGAACCTGAATTTTAAGGAATTATAAGAATTTATCGAATTTGCTGAGCATTCTGGTCATTCCTTAATTCACCCAAATTCGAGTTCAGACCAAAGCAGACAGGCAAAATCCTGTAAATCCTATAAATCATGGTTCAGACAAAGTTCCGCGTTAGGGATGGGAGCGGATACCGGCCCGTGAATAAGGCCTGCAGGCGTATGAGCGCACAGCCCGGGCCGCAGGCAACGCCCCCCAACAGCAGCTTGCTTAAATAAATTGTTAAAACATACGTGATTGCGAGGTACTAAGCAATCGCGAACTATACAGGGGAGATTGGCATGGTTGTCCGGTAAAGTTGGGGATTGCTTCGTGCCTCGCAATGACGGCTGGTGATGATTGCTTCATTTCCTTACAGCTAATGCAATAAATATATCCAACCAAAAAAGACCATCCGCTTACGCAAATGGTCTTTTTTATTTTTTGTCCCACACCTTTCAGTGGGCCGGTCGTCTATCAAACTTTGATCTCAACCTCAACACCGCTTGGCAATTCAAGCTTCATCAGGGCATCTACAGTTTTTGAGTTAGAGCTGTAAATGTCTAATAAGCGCTTGTATGAGCAAAGTTGGAATTGCTCACGTGCTTTTTTGTTTACGTGTGGTGAACGTAATACGGTGAAGATTTTCTTTTCGGTTGGTAACGGAAGTGGTCCGCTAACTACAGCGCCAGTTGGCTTTACTGTTTTTACGATTTTCTCGGCAGATTTGTCTACCAGGTTGTAATCGTAAGATTTCAATTTGATCCTGATTCTTTGGCTCATTGTTAATTTGAATTTTAACTACCCTAAGAGCTATTTATTAGGGATAGTTGATTTTTATTATTTATTGAATTACTGAATCAGCTATCGTAGCTAATCCAGTAATTCAAAATTGATTGTTAGTCGATAGCAACTTGTTTGCGGCCTTTTGATTTGGCAACAACTTCGTCTTGTACGTTACGAGGTGCTTCAGCGTAATGGTCAAACTCCATAGTTGAAGTTGCACGGCCTGAAGTGATAGTACGTAATTGAGTTACGTAACCAAACATTTCAGAAAGTGGTACCATTGCTTTGATTACCTGTGCACCGTTACGGGTGTCCATACCTTGCAGTTGGCCACGACGACGGTTCATGTCACCGATAACATCACCCATGTTTTCTTCAGGGGTTAAGATCTCGATTTTCATGATTGGCTCAAGCAATACCGGTTTACATTTAGGCAATGCCTCACGGTAAGCAGAACGACCGGCGATCTCGAATGATAACGCGTCCGAATCGACAGCGTGGAATGAACCATCAATCAAACGAACTTTTAAGCTTGTAAGTGGGTAACCTGCAAGTACACCATTGTCCATAGCGGCTTTGAAGCCTTTTTCAACAGATGGGATAAACTCACGTGGAATTGAACCACCAACAATTTCGTTAACAAATTGCAAGCCTTCTTTGTTGTCGTCGGCTGGAGAGATAACAACCTGGATATCCGCGAATTTACCACGACCACCAGTTTGTTTCTTGTAAGTTTCACGGTGTTGAATAGTACCTGTGATAGCCTCTTTGTAAGCTACCTGAGGAGCACCCTGGTTAACTTCCACTTTAAACTCGCGTTTTAAACGGTCCATCAAAATATCAAGGTGTAACTCACCCATACCAGAGATAACTGTTTGACCAGTGTCTTGATCTGTTTGTACGCGGAAAGTTGGATCCTCTTCGGCCAGTTTACCTAAAGCGATACCTAATTTATCAACGTCGGCCTGAGTTTTAGGCTCAATTGCCAAACCGATAACCGGCTCAGGGAATACCATTGACTCAAGAACCAACTGATGTTTCTCGTCGCAAAGGGTATCACCTGTTTTGATATCTTTAAAGCCTACTACCGCAGCAATATCACCTGCACCCACGTTAGGGATAGGGTTTTGCTTGTTAGCATGCATCTGGAATATACGGCTGATACGCTCTTTGCTTTCTGAACGCATATTGTACACGTATGAACCTGCATCAAGGTTACCAGAGTAAACACGGATGAAGCACAAACGACCTACGAATGGGTCGGTAGCAATTTTAAATGCTAATGCTGCAAATGGTTCTTTAACGTCTGGTTTAACCAAAATTTCGGCACCGGTGTCAGGGTTAGTACCAACAACACCTTTTGAATCAAGAGGTGAAGGCATTAACTCCATCACATAGTCAAGCATGGTTTGTACACCTTTGTTTTTGAAAGATGAACCGCAAGTCATCGGAACGATTTTGCCGGCCAAAGTAGCCTGACGTAAAGCGTCCAATACTTCGCGCTCAGTGATGGTTGTAGGATCTTCAAAGAATTTCTCCATTAAAGAGTCATCAAACTCAGCAACTGCTTCCAATAATTTCTCTCTCCACTCAGTAGCTTCGTCAAGCATATCGGCAGGGATAGGCACTTCAGTAAAGGTCATACCTTTATCATGCTCATTCCAAACAATACCACGGAAGTTGATCAAATCAACCACACCTTTAAACTGGTCTTCAGCACCGATAGGTAACTGCAATGGGATAGCAACGCTGCCTAACATTTCTTTAACTTGTTTTACCACGTTTAAGAAATCGGCACCAGAGCGGTCCATTTTGTTAACGAAACCAATACGCGGTACGTTGTAGTTGTTAGCCAAACGCCAGTTAGTTTCTGACTGAGGCTCAACACCGTCAACCGCGCTGAATAAGAACACCAGGCCGTCAAGTACACGCAATGAACGGTTTACCTCTACGGTAAAGTCCACGTGACCCGGGGTATCAATGATGTTCATGTGATAGTTATGGTTACGGTATTTCCAGTTTACGGTTGTTGCAGCCGAAGTGATGGTGATACCACGCTCCTGCTCCTGGGCCATCCAGTCCATAGTAGCGGCACCTTCGTGTACCTCACCAATTTTGTGGCTTACACCAGCATAGTAAAGGATACGCTCGGTAGTGGTAGTTTTACCAGCATCAATGTGAGCGGCAATACCAATGTTTCTTGTATATTTTAGATCTCTTGACATTTTATTTGTTTTGTGATTTCACTTGACCCTTTAATGATTACACCGATTAAAAAGTGTAAACGTAAATAATCGGTGTAATCTTATTATTAAATCGGTGTAATCTAAATCTTTTAGAACCTGAAGTGTGAGAACGCTTTGTTAGCCTCAGCCATTTTGTGCGTATCTTCTTTCTTCTTAACAGCGGCACCTTCGCCTTTAGCTGCAGAGATGATTTCGCCGGCTAATTTCTCCATCATGGTTTTTTCACCACGACGACGAGCATAGCTGATCAGCCATTTCATACCCAAAGCTACTTTACGCTCAGGACGAACCTCTGTAGGTACCTGGAAGTTAGCACCACCTACACGGCGGCTTTTTACTTCAACAGCAGGCATTACGTTGTTCAAAGCTTTTTTCCAGGTTTCTAAACCGTTTTCGCTTGTTTTTTTCTCAACAATTTCAACGGCGTTGTAGAATATAGCGTATGCGGTAGATTTTTTACCATCATACATCATATTGTTTACAAACCTTGTTACCAAAGTATCATTGAACTTTGGATCAGGAAGGATAATTCTCTTTTTTGGTTTTGACTTTCTCATTGCTTTCTATCCTCCTTAATTATTTCTTTTTACCTTTTGTTGGCGCTGCTGCTACCTGACCTGGTTTAGGACGTTTGGTACCATATTTTGAACGACGTTGGTTACGGCCAGCTACACCTGATGTATCCAGTGCACCACGGATGATGTGGTAACGTACACCTGGTAAGTCTTTAACACGACCACCGCGGATCAAAACGATAGAGTGCTCCTGTAAGTTGTGACCTTCACCTGGGATGTAAGCGTTTACTTCTTTACCGTTGGTTAAGCGCACACGGGCAACTTTACGCATTGCTGAGTTTGGTTTTTTAGGGGTAGTGGTATACACACGTGTGCATACGCCTCTTCGCTGTGGACAGCTGTCCAACGCTGGTGACTTACTCTTGTCAACCAGAGCTACTCTACCTTTTCTAACTAATTGCTGAATAGTAGGCATTTCTTGCTTTTTTGTCTAATTATTTTATCCCGCATTTCGGGACTGCAAAAGTACGAACATTATTTTTGATTTTCAAGTAGTTGTGTGAAAGTTTTTTTGAGGGGAAGAAGTTGATGGCGTGATGGTTGTAATTCTTTCTAAACACGGATTTGTCTGAACCCGGATTTCTGGAATTAAAGAATTAACAGAAGCAATAATTTCAATAAATTCTTTAATTCGTTTAATTCGAGTTCAGACAAATCCGATAAATCCGCCAATCCGTTTAATCCCGGTTCAGATAACTTGGACAATGCCTTCGGCCCGGGCTGTACGTTCATACGCCTGCAGGCCTTACGCGCAATGGCCGGTATCCACTTCCATCCCTATTGCAGATATATGTGCATAGAAAAAGGGCCGGTCACCGATGTAACCAGGTTTAGGTAACAGCGGGCCGGCCCATAATACTTTATATATGGATTTAATCAGGAAGCTTATTCTTTTATTTTATTCCAGGTATCGCGGTTGAAAGCCAGTACTTTAACGGGGCTGCCACCGGCATCTTTGGTAAATTTTAATGAAAAGCAAAGCGGTGAGTTCAAAAACAACACTTCCGACAGTGGTTTAAAATTGATCTCTTTGCCATCCCAGGATTGCTTAAGTATCAAGCCATCTGCTGTCGCACTGATTTGAATAGAAAGGTCAGTCCTTACATCTGATTGGTATTTGCCTGCCAAAACTTTTATTTGTTCAGGTTTTAGTTGTACCTCCTTGGGTGGGGTATAACTTTTTAACTTTGTCCATGTTTGTTTGCCTGCCAGGATAACCTGATTTATTTCGCCGGTTTCGCCCTTTTTAAATACAACCGGAACTTTTTCATCCCCGTCGTCATCCAAAAACTCAAATTCAAGGTCAGATTTTCGGGTTAGCGTTATCTTTTGATCTCCGCCAAGCTGTTGGGCTATCAATTTATTACCATCGGCTACTAATTTATATACCCTGTATTCGTTATCTGTTTGCTGGTAAGTTCCCTCAAAGGCTTTGAGCTGGGTATCCGCAATAATTGCTGTTGGATGCTTTTGAGTTTTGGCGATAGTAGTGATGGCGCTTGCTACAAGTAATAAGGTAAATGTAAACCTGCACACACGGTTCATGGTAGTTTTAATGCTGGTCATTTTAATAGGTTTATGATGTATGATTCAAACTTACAAAAAATGATTTTGAAAATCCAAAATATTCAGAATTAAATTTTGTTAAATTTTATTTTTGTTGATTTTTGTTTTGAAAATACAACCAGATTTGACAAGGTGCGCAATAAAATTCGGCGCTGCCACAGTTGGAAAGCATAAAAAGAGCGCCGGTAAAACCCGACGCCCTCTTTCATCACTCACTAAACTACTTATAGAAAACTTAAATTAACAATCTTAATAACCGCGGTCGTGGTAATGGCCATGATCGCTACCATTCTGGTAGCCATTATTATAACCGTTGTTATATCCATTACGGTACCTATGGTGGTGACCATAATCTTCACGTACTACACAACCTGAGGTTACAGATACTACTGCTGATATTAATAGTGCCAAAGCAACAAATTTCCTTTTCATGGCGTAAATTCTTTAATCCATCATCTTTATTGAAGATGTACACATATATGACTAATAGAAATTGAAAAGGATTAAAATGGGGAATGGATTAATGTGACAAATAGGGATAAGCCAGCTCATCGGATATAAAGAGAACCATCCGGAAGATATAACAAGCGCTTATCAATTATTGGAAGATAAGAGCCGGGAATTGCTGATGCCACAGCCGGAAATAAAAATCCTCTCTTTCAATTAGTTTTTGATGTGTGCCTTCTTCAACCACTGAGCCCTTATCTAAAACTACAATCTTGTCTGATTTATAAATGGTACTTAGCCTATGGGCGATAATAATGATGGTTTTATGCTGGTTTATCAATGATTGTATAACATCCTGAATGTATTTTTCCGAAACAGAGTCGAGGGAGGAGGTAGCCTCATCGAAAATTAATATATCAGGATCACGATATAAAGCCCTTGCTATTGCGATCCGTTGTTTCTGACCTCCGGATAACGCTGTTCCGTTTTCTCCTACATAGGTTTGGAAGCCATTGGGCAGGCTTTCAATAAAGCTTAAAATGCCCAATGAGTCTGCAATTTTAATTACTTTAAACATGTCGGGGTCGTGATCTCCTACAGCTATGTTATCAATTAAATTGCCTGCAAAAAGTTCGATATTTTGCGGAACCACCGAGATGGTTTTACGCAACGAACTATTGCTCACATATTTGATATTGTTATTGCCGATATAAATATTTCCATCGGTTATCTTATACAGGCATTGAAGTAAAGAAGCAATTGTTGATTTGCCCGAGCCGCTTTCACCAACTATTGAAGTAAGTTTTCCGTTAGGTATAACTAAATTTAGTTTGTTAAAAACAGGGGTTCTATCTTCATATGCAAATGTTACATCCGTAAAAATGATATCGCCTAAGTTTTCGGCGTTAAGGTTGATGTCTTTATGCTGTTCCTGCTCCAGATCAAAAATTTCAAACAACCTGTCGGCGGCTATTACAGCATCTTGTATGGATTTATTCATTCCTATTAAAGATGAAACCGGGCCGATAAAATAGCCGATCAGGGTATAAAAAGATAACAACTCGCCAGGCGTTATCAAATTATCCAAAACGTAATAGGCCCCTACCCATAACAGAATAATTGATAATAAACGGGAAACTGTTTCGACCGAACTGCTAAAATATATTGAAGCGATATTTGAATTAAATACACTATCTAATAGTTTGACGAAGTTCGTCTCCATTTTCTCATTGGAGAAATCCTCCAGTCCAAAACGTTTTATTGTTCCTATCGAGTTGAGGCTCTCTACCAGATTGGCCTCAAGCTCGGCCGAGTTTTCCATCAATTTTCTTTGGATACGTTTATTTACCTTGTTTGCTATTATGTACATCGATAAATAAACTGGAACGGAGATAAGCAGAATTAAAGCAAGTTTCCAATAGTAGGTGAACATCATTGCAAACGAGAATATTACAATGAAAACATTAACGGCGAGATTTATACTTACATCGTTTAAAAGGGTCCTGATTTTAACGGCATCGTTTACCCTCGAGATGATTTCGCCAACACGCATGCTATCAAAAAAACGCTGGGGTAACCTTAACAGATGTTTGTAGTATCCTAAAATTAGCTGAGCATCAATCATTAGTCCCACCTTAACAGAAAATACACTCTTGATTACGCCAACAAAAAATTGGGCCACCAGGAGCAGGACCATCGTAACGCTCATAATATTCAAAAGGTTACGATTGTTATCGATCAATACATAATCAATAATTTTCTGTACAAAAATTGAAGAGGAAAGACCTAAAAGGGTATAAATTATCGCTCCTGTTAATACCTGAATGAGTATAGAACGATGTGGATAGATTAAAGTGAAAAAGCGTTTATTAACCGAAACGGTTTTATCACCAATTTCAAATGTATCGCCCGGTAATAATAAAATTAATGCGCCCGACCAAACTTCCTTAAATTCATTGTGCGTTTTTTTATGGAACAGTCCATCGGCGGGATCCATAATTTCGATGAATTTATTGGTGATTTTATGGATAACAACAAAATGATGGAGGCGCCCATCTACAATGATATGAGCAATTGAAGGCTGGGGAACTTTAAAAAGACTTTCGAATGTTGCCCTTACGCCTTTGGCCTCGAAGTTTAATTTTTTTGCTGCTTCTATTATTCCTGAGATACTGGTACCCTGTTTATTGGTACCGGCCCATTGACGAATTTTGGCAATGGGAAGGTTTAATTTATAATGGGCCGAAACGGATGCTAAGCACGCGGCGCCACAATCTGTAATATCCCTTTGTTTTACCTTGATATTCATGTGAGGGGTAAATAGCGTTTAATTATTGACGCGTAAATTAGGATTGATCCAGTCATCTACTTTATCATAAAGCAGTTCGTAAATACTTCTTTCAGTAACAGTGAAGTGCGCAACAATGCCCATCCCCTTTTTTATATTGCCCTGATAGCCGTTTTTAAGTTTAAGAAAGTTTTTATCCATCACGCACTTAACCTTAAAAAATGGTTGGTTGGTGTTTGACGAAATCATAATATCATCCGAAATATCTGTCACATGGCCAGAAATTACACCCCATTGGTTATAGTTAAAAGCGTCGACCTGGAACTGCGCTTTTTGCCCTTTATGAATGAGCCCGATATCTTTAGGCTTGATATAGCAAAAGGCAATTAATTTATCGTTTGGTGATATTTCTGCAATTTTTTGATTCGCAAAAACAAACCCCCCAGGTTTAAGGCCCCCCAGGTTTTGCAGTGACCCATTTATGGGGGCTTTTATAATATACTGTTTCTGATTTTCACTAACAGAGTTCATTTCTCCGCTAACCTGTCGCAAATCATTGTAATATTGTGTGAGGTCGCCTTGCCATTGGGCCTCGTACTTTTTTTTGATCAATTTTAATGAAGCCTGGGCCTGATCAAAATCAAATTTATATTTTTCGAATTCGGCTATCGTGATCACATTTTTACGAAACAATATTTCATAGCGCTTATAAACTGTTTCGGCCTGATTTTTATCAATCTGGGCCTTGTTTAGCTCTTGCTGATATTGTTGCCAGCCCGCTAAATACTGGCCGGTAGTTAATTTTATTAAACTATCTGCTTTACTATCTTTTTTTATGCAAAAGATTATTTTTTTTAAATCACTTATAAAAGCCTGCAGGCTTTTAGTTTTTTCGGTTATCAGTGTGCTTTCGCGATTGGCTAAAGCAGCATCTATTACCAATAGCGTTTGCCCGATTTTAACAGTTGCGTTATCTGCCATTTTTACTTCAAGTAAGCGGCCGCCTACCGGGGCAAAAAGTTCTGTTCTTTCATTTACCGACTGAATTACGCCTTCGCTTTTAACGCTGATTTTTATAAAAACAAAAGGCAGGCTTACTATGCCGGTTAACAGGCACAATAATGTAGTGGAATAAATTAACTTGCTTTTAGTGCTTATCTTAAACTTGTAAACAAGGGCGTTTTGATGAATAGTTTCTTCACTATAACTCGCTAAATTATCTGGCCGCATTTGGATTAGGTATATATATTAACTAATTAAATAGGTAATGACGGAGTAGACGTTTTGGATGAAACGAGTCTGGTTAATTGCTCAAAACTGTTGAAAGAGCTATTACAGGTATAGTCGTCAGTTTTTTCTTATATAGGTAATAAAAAAAGGCAATAGTTAAAATCTGAAACAAGATACAAATTACCGAGCCCTCAAAACCAAAAGAAGCGCCTGTCCATAGATTGTTTATTTGGTGCTTTTGAATAACTACCGACTGGAAGTTTGTCCCGCTGACTGAAAATCCGAAAAGGCTTTGAAAAAAATTCCATCCAAAATGAAAAGCTATGGAGCACCATAGATTTCCGGTAAAAATGAAAGGTAATCCTAATATGATGCCCGCCAAAAACAAATTAACTATCGAAATAGCAGTGATATGAGGGTTTAGTATATGCATCAGGCTGAATATCACCGACGAGATGATTAATGCCGTCCATTTGTTGTAGTGACGCATCAGTTTTCTTAAAATGTATCCCCTTACCAAAGCCTCTTCTGTTATAGCTATACATATAAATATACCTATGCTTAGAAGTAAATTGGCCACGTTGAAATTGATGGCCGAAACTTCAATTTGCCTGCAAAGTAATAATATAGAAAATCCGGCTAGCATTATGGCAAGGCTTGTCAGGATTCCAAATAATATCTCTTTTCTTACGCCTGATTTTAAACGTATTGCCGGTAGACGTTCTTTATTAACGTATTTCATAAATATCCAAATAGTAAGCAGGGTTCCCGTTAATTCAAATATTTTCAGAAAAAGCCCGGCCATGGAAATCGACTGGGTAGCAGATTTATCAAGATCGATACCCGTCAACAAACTGCCGGCATACGTAAACGAGCCAACGATGAAAATATAACCTATTGAAAAAAAAATTGCTTTCTGGCAAATTCTTAAAGCTTCTTTCATATATATAATTAGGGAAATATTGTCAGAAAAAAGCTTCTGACAATATTTCTTACAAAAAACGACGATTAATGAACGTTTTCCATCCCCTGGTTTATACCTGCAGGGTGATCAAGTCCATACTGAACGCTTCTAACCAATGCGGCAGCAGCGCCTCCAACAACAGCGCCAACAGCTTTGCTCAGGTATTCTACTCCTGAGTACCAGCTACCACCAATGGTTTGATCGCATTCATCTATTGTTAATTCAACTAATGAAGCATCGTTTAGGTTAAAATTTTCAAGTTTCATGATTTTCAATTTAATAGATTATTTTGTTAGGTCCATAACATAATTGTAGCCTTCTACTACGCCGTTTTTAAAGCCTACTGCAGCAGCACCTATGGTTTTTACTGTTACGGTTACCGCTTTTTCAAGAAAAGTTGCAAGGTTACCACCTAGAATTTCCCGTTGTTCGATGTCATTTAGTTCGATGACATCGAAATTCTGCAAAAGCATTTTTTCCATTTTATCAGATTTAGATTTAATATTTACCTACTCTATAAGGTTTTCGGTTTCTCCTCGGCTGGCCATGCTTAATTCAAAAATAATATTTAACTTTTTTTTAATGCCAACTTAAACTTGGCATTTTTATATATATTATTTATTATATTACAGTGTTTTTAAACACCTAAGCCTTGAAATTAAATATTGGAATACAGCTCCGTAAGCTCCGGAATAAACATAACTATTCACAGCAGGCAGTGGCCGCTTATCTGGAAATTAGCAGAAACGCATATATAAGTTGGGAAAGTAATAAGGCAGATCTTACTATTTCAAAATTGGAATTGATATGCGACTTATATAATATCGATTTGTTGACTCTTTTGTCGCATCAGATTTAATAAGAAGCACCAGTGGTATAGATAAATATATCTGACAAGTATAATATAGTTGCCTTATTGATATGATAACTATATTAGATAATGGATTAAATATTAAGTATCAAACCAATCCCATACTCTCCCTATACTCCTGCTGAAGAATTAGCAGGCAGTTAGCACATAAGCATCCCTCATACAGCTCACTCACATACTGCACCTCGTTAATGGTGAGCTGCACCGTACTGCATTGACACTTGGTGAATGAATTGGCTTTACATTCAAAAGGTGTTTCGCAACGTTCGCAACGGATGATCTCGTGTTTGGGCATTTCTTTGTTTGAGTTCATGGCCTATGGTTCATAGATCATGAGTAGGGCAAAAATAGATAATGGTACCGGCAATTATAAAATGTAAGTGTCATAAATAAAGTGCACCTATAACTATGATCCATGAACTAAACGAAAAAAACCCATAAACCGTAGTCTATGGGCTTCAAAATTATCTTACGGACTTTCCGACCTCGGACTTCCGACTAAAAACTTACGCAGAGCAAGTCACGCAGCCTTCTTCCATTGAGCAGGTTGGGCCTGCAGGAATTTCGTCGGCAACGGCGTCAACAACGGCTGGGATAACCGGATCCATGTTTTTACCACCCTGGTTTTCAACGGTAAATTTAACCGCTTGCGAAGCTGCCTGTGTACGCAGGTAGTACATACCTGTTTTCAAACCTTTTTTCCATGCATAGAAGTGCATTGAAGTTAGCTTAGAAGCGTTTGGCGAGTTGATGAACAAGTTCAGAGATTGCGACTGGCAAATGTACGCGCCCCTGTCGGCAGCCATATCAATGATGCTACGCATTTTGATTTCCCAAACAGTTTTGTACAATGCTTTGATATCAGCAGGGATCTCAGGAATTTCCTGGATTGAACCGTTAGCGCTGATGATCTTGTCTTTCATGCTGGTGCTCCACAAGCCAAGGTTAACCAGGTCACGTAATAAGTATTTGTTCACTACGATGAACTCACCGCTTAATACACGACGGGTGTAAATGTTTGAGGTATATGGCTCAAAGCATTCGTTGTTGCCTAATATCTGTGATGTTGACGCTGTTGGCATAGGCGCAACTAACAATGAGTTACGTACGCCATGGTTCATTACATCTAAACGCAGGTTTTCCCAATCCCAACGACCGCTTTCCGGTTTTACACCCCATAGGTCAAACTGGAATTTACCTTGTGACAGTGGTGAGCCTTTGAACGTTTCGTAAGCGCCATCTTTTATAGCCATATCTTTTGAAGCTGTCATTGCTGCAAAGTAGATGGTTTCAAAAATCTCAATGTTCAGTTTTTTAGCTTCGTCGCTTTCAAACGGCATACGTAGCTGGATGAAAGTATCGGCCAAACCTTGTACACCTAAGCCGATAGGACGGTGACGTAAGTTTGAATACTCGGCTTCTTTAACAGGGTAGTAGTTACCATCAATGATCCTGTTAAGGTTTACGGTAGCCTGGTAAGTTACTTCGTATAGTTTATCATGGTCAAAAGCACCGTTGTTGATGTAACGTGGCAACGCTAATGAAGCCAGGTTACAAACCGCTACTTCGTTTGCATCGGTATACTCGATGATCTCGGTGCAAAGGTTTGAGCTTTTAATGGTACCTAAGTTTTGCTGGTTTGATTTACCGTTGGCAGCATCTTTATATAATAAGTATGGTGTACCGGTTTCAACCTGAGCGTCAAGTACTGCAAACCATAGCTCTTGTGCTTTTACAGTGCGGCGCTGACGGCCTTCTTTTTCGTATTTGGTGTAAAGCTCTTCAAATTCTTTACCCCAGCAATCGGCTAAGCCTGGTGCTTCGTGCGGGCAAAATAAGCTCCAATCTTCATTAGCTTCAACGCGTTGCATGAACAGGTCAGATACCCAAAGGGCATAGAACAAGTCGCGGGCACGCATTTCTTCTTTACCGTGGTTTTTACGCAGGTCAAGGAATTCGAAGATATCGGCATGCCATGGCTCTAAGTAAACAGCGAAAGCGCCTTTACGTTTACCACCACCCTGATCTACATAACGTGCAGTATCATTAAATACACGCAGCATTGGGATAATACCATTGCTGGTACCGTTAGTGCCGCTGATGTATGAACCCGTAGCCCTTACATTGTGGATGCTTAAACCGATACCACCCGCGCTTTGCGAAATTTTAGCGGTTTGTTTCAAAGTATCATAAATACCTTCAATGCTGTCATCTTTCATGGTTAACAGGAAGCATGACGACATTTGTGGTTTTGGTGTACCAGCATTGAACAGGGTTGGTGTAGCATGTGTAAACCAACGCTCGCTCATTAAATGGTATGTTTTAATAGCGCTTTCAATATCGTGCTTGTGGATGCCTACCGATACACGCATAAACAAATGTTGAGGACGCTCAGCAATTTTACCGTCTATTTTTAACAGGTACGATTTTTCAAGGGTTTTAAAGCCGAAGTAATCGAAACCAAAGTCGCGGTCATAAATGATGGTGCTATCAAGTAACTCAGCGTTTTCCTGGATCACTTCCCAAACATCATCAGCAATAAGTGAGGCATCTTTACCGGTTTTCTTGTCAACGTATTCATGCAGGAGGCGCATGGTTTCAGAAAACGATTTGATGGTGTTTTTGTGCAGGTTTGATACCGCTATACGCGAAGCCAGCAAAGCATAATCAGGATGCTTGGTGGTTAATGAAGCGGCGGTTTCGGCAGCCAGGTTATCCAGCTCGGAGGTGGTTACGCCATCAAATAAACCTTCAATTACCTTTTTAGCCACATCAATAGGGTCAACTAACTGAAACCCATAGCACAGTTTTTCAATACGTGCTGTGATCTTGTCAAATTTTACGGACTCTCTTCTACCGTCTCTTTTTATTACGAACATTTTCCCCCTCCTTTTGCCCCGTTAAAAGCGAAGCTTTTTTAGTTAATATTATTGTGATTTGATTATTTTCTTGAACCTGAACCTTGATTTTCCTGATTTGAGGATTGCCTGATATTGGAGTAAAGCCTAACCTCTAATCTCCAAACCTAAAAATCATCATCAAGTGAAAAGCTTTTGCTTTCGGCCGATGCGTTCAGTACACCACTTTTTTGATAGTCGCCTACGCGTTTTTCAAAGAAGTTGGTTTTTCCCTGCAACGAGATCATTTCCATGAAATCGAATGGGTTGGTCGCGTTATAATATTTATCGTAACCCAGTTCGCTCAGCCATCTGTCGGCCACAAATTCAATGTATTGGCTCATCAGTTTGGCGTTCATGCCTATCAGGTTAACCGGCAACGCGTCGGTTACAAATTCTTTTTCTATCTCAACCGCATCGGTAATGATCTTGGTAACCTGCTCTTGCGGAAGTTTGTTTTCAAGCATGCTATATAATAAACAGGCAAATTCGCAGTGTGAGCCTTCATCGCGCGAGATCAACTCATTGCTGAAAGTAAGGCCTGGCATTAAGCCACGTTTTTTAAGCCAGAATATAGAGCAAAAGCTACCTGAAAAGAAAATGCCTTCAACAGCCGCAAATGCAACCAAGCGCTCGGCAAAGTTGCCGTTGTTGATCCATTTTAATGCCCACTCGGCTTTTTTGCCTACACATGGTACAGTTTCAATGGCATGGAAAAGACGATCTTTTTCGGCCGGATCTTTCACGTAGGTGTCTATCAGCAGGGCGTAAGTTTCAGAGTGAATGTTCTCCATCATGATCTGGAAACCGTAAAAGCAACGAGCCTCAGGCAATTGCACTTCACTCATGAAGTTTACCGCCAGGTTTTCGTTCACGATACCGTCACTTGCTGCAAAAAATGCAAGGATGTGTGAAATGAAATGTTTTTCGCCCGAATTAAGATTTTCCCAGTGTTTAAGGTCGTCCGAAAGATCGATCTCTTCGGCTGTCCAGAAGCTGGCTTCCGCTTTTTTGTACATCTCCCAGATTTTGGGATACTTGATGGGAAGGATAACAAACCGGTCCTTGTTTTCCCGTAGTAATAATTCGTTTTCCAAACTCATAAACGTTTACCTTTTTTATATTTTCCTTCAGTTGAGGTATTCAGACACGAAAGCGGGCCTTACTTTTTGATAAAGCCTTACATTGTTGATGCCATCGGATTGCTCCTTAGCAATTATGTTCTGTAACTTTCTGACAGCCAATTGTTTAATTAGGGATTGACGAGTGCGTCGGGCTGCCGGCTGAATGCCTTTTTTATTACTTGTTGAGCAAAGTTAATGTTTGAGTTGTGTACTTGTGAATGATAGTTTTTCACAAATAGCCGAGTTATCAACACTTATGTGTATGGGAGTTATTAACACTAAAAATTAATGAACTTGAAAAGAGGGGGTTAAAATCACAGCTATAAATTAATGCCTTCGAAACTTGCAGATTACGATAATTTAACATTGTAAATTACTTGACGTTTTACCGACAATTATTGCCAATTGTGAAATGCTTTTGCTGTGTGAAAGTATCAAAATTAAAATTGTAAAATAAATTACACATCCTGTGAAAATGTGGAAAACAAATACGCCCGTAAGTCATCAACTTACGGGCGTATTCCTCAAAGTTTTACGATTTATTTTACGTCCTCAAGCGGAACAAATTTCATCGATACCGAGTTCACGCAGTGGCGTGTGTTTTTAGCTGTCATGTACTCCCCTTCAAACACGTGGCCCAGGTGGGCACCACAATTCGCGCATAAGATTTCAACCCTCCGGCCATCCGCATCTGTCTCACGGCGAACAGCTCCTGGAATTTCATCATCAAAGCTTGGCCAGCCGCAAAACGATTCAAATTTATCTTCCGAACGGTACAGCGGCGAGTCGCAACGTTTGCAAACGTATAAGCCCTGTGCCTTGTTGTTAAGCAACGAACCTGTGAACGGACGTTCGGTGCCTTTGTATAATATTACCCTTTCTTCTTCGGGCGTTAATTGATTGTACTCCATATATTTTGATTACTCCGATTGGTTTTAATTTCACCGGTTGATGAGCTCAATCCGATGTTTTAATCTATATAAAGATACGACAATTTGGAGCGATATAATGTTTTACGAGTTGATGTTTACACTGGTTTGACGGGGATTTAAATGTGCAGATGTGCAAATTTCAGGTGTGCGGATGAGGGAAGGTAATTATCGCTGTCGCAGGTTTAAAGTCCGTAGCTAAGCATGGCTTCAGCTGACGTTATGAATTAGTATCCCGTATCCAGTTTTTTCAATAAATCCAGCCCTTTATTCCAGTCGCCATAGTTTGCTGACGCATTGATATGGCCGGCGTCACCAATATTCACAACTTCACTCCCCCAACTGTCTGCAAATAGGTGGGCCCGTTCCGGGGTTACGTAGAAATCATTGTTGCTAATCACTGTTATAGATTTGAATGGCAGTTTTCCTAAAGGCATCGGCGTAAAGCCACTTGTACCGGTTGGATAGCTATCCGCTTCGGTATCACTCGGTGCAACCAGTAATGCGCCCTTTATCCCGATATTGTATTGCCTGGCCCAATAGGCTATGGCAGCGCAAGCCAGACTGTGACCAACTAAAATTACGTTTGACGGATCGTAGCGTTTTACATAGTCGTTCAAAGTTTTTACCCAATCGCTGCAAACCGGGGTTTCCCAATCCTGTTGTTCAACACGGGTGAAATTGAACTGCTTTTCCCAAATGCTTTGCCAGTGTTGAGGGCCTGAATTACCCAATCCCGGATGTATAAGAATATCAGCGTTGAAAGTCATGATTTCGGTAAGGTGTTAAATTGTCTGATCATTGAATGCTCAATATATGGATTTTTAAACAGTTGCCCGTAGTAGGCTAAAGTAGTTAAGCTCTCCCTTTAGGGGGCTGGGGGGCTTCAGCAACCTGTTTGATCACTTCATTTCTTTTCAGCAACAACCTCGTCATGTAGTTTGAAAGAAAAAGTCCGTTCACAAGATCTCCTAAGATCCCGCCCGGCGATTCAAACGTAAAAATATCCCGCATCATGGTTTGGTTAAGGATGGGGTAAAAATAATGCTCATGCGTAAAACTTTTGAATGCGCCCTCAACCATGATATCCGTAAAATGACTGGGATATTCCATTTCGGTGATTTTAGAAGTGAGGTTTTGCCATATACCGAAATGTTTTGCCCGCCAGGTAACGCTTTCGCCAAGTTCAATGAGGCCGCTTGTACGCCCGGCAATAGCTTGCTCGCCGGTGTGTTTGGTTGATTCTACATGTACATCGATATTACGGGCAATGTCAAATACTTTTTCAATGGGGGCATTAATATGGGTAGCAAGTAAGATCTGTGACGGCATAAGCTATAACAAAAAAGGCTGTCGTTTAACGACAGCCTAAATATAGTGTTACGCCCTTGCAATAATCAGCGTAATTATAAAAATCAAAAAATAATCAACGGTTAAAATTCCGCGTTTTTAGGGAACCTTGGGAATGGGATCACATCACGAATGTTGCCCATACCGGTAACAAACAGCACCAAACGCTCAAATCCTAAACCAAAGCCGGCATGCGGGCAAGAACCAAAACGACGGGTATCCAGGTACCACCAAAGTTCTTCGGTAGGGATGCCCATTTCGTTCATGCGTTGCTCCAGTTTGTCTAAACGCTCTTCACGCTGAGAACCACCAACAATTTCGCCGATACCCGGGAACAGGATGTCCATGGCACGCACGGTTTTACCGTCATCGTTCTGGCGCATATAAAAGGCTTTGATCTCCTTCGGATAATCTGTCAGGATCACCGGTTTTTTGAAGTGTTTTTCAACCAGGTAACGCTCATGCTCGCTCTGGAGATCGGTGCCCCAGCCTTCAATCGGGTAAACAAACTTTTTCTTTTTGTTTGGGGTTGATTCCTTCAGGATGTCGATAGCTTCAGTATAAGTAAGGCGTTCAAAATCGTTATTTAAGCAAAATTGCAGTTTTTCAAGCAATGACATTTCCGAACGCTCGTTTTGCGGTTTAGTTTTTTCTTCCTCGGTTAAACGCTGGGTTAAAAACTCAATGTCATCGGCATTTTTATCCAATGCATATTTGATCACGTATTTCAGCATGTCCTCTGCAAGGTCCATGTTGTCAACCAGGTCGTTAAACGCAACTTCGGGCTCAATCATCCAAAACTCGGCAAGGTGACGGGTTGTGTTTGAATTTTCGGCTCGGAAAGTTGGGCCGAAGGTATAAATATCGCTCAGGGCCATAGCGCCAAGTTCACCTTCCAGCTGACCGGATACGGTTAAGTTAGTGGCACGGCCAAAAAAGTCCTGTTTGAAATCTATCTCCCCTGTTTCGGTTTTCGGGATGTTATCCAGGTCAAAGTTGGTAACGTGGAATGTTTCGCCCGCACCTTCTGCGTCTGAAGCGGTTATTACCGGTGTATGCAGGTAAACAAACCCGCGCTCCTGGAAAAACTGGTGCACCGCGAATGCCAGACTGTTGCGCACCCTGAAAATAGCGCCAAAGGTGCTGGTGCGGAAACGCAGGTGAGCATGTTCGCGCAAAAACTCCAGGCTATGTTTTTTTGGTTGGATAGGATATTTTTCAGGATCGCTGTCGCCTAAAATTTCAATCTCACTTGCTACAACTTCAACAGTTTGACCTTTACCTAAAGAGGCAATCAGTTTGCCCTGAACGCTTAGCGCTGCACCAACGGTAATGCGTTTAAGCAAAGCTGGGTCGGTGTTTTCAAAATCGACAACAATCTGGATATTATTATTAGTTGAGCCATCATTCAAAGCAATAAAACGATTTGAACGGAATGCGCGCACCCATCCTTTAACTGTTACATCAATTTCGGTTTGCTGGCTTTGCAGCAATGCTTTGATCTTAGTTCGCTGACTCATAAATTGTAATTCTGTATAAAACTGTATAATTTTTAGAGTCGCAAAAATACAATTAATTATCAAAGCTTACTTTGAAACATCAGCTAAAAAACACAGCGAGGGACAGGAGCGGAACGAGGCAAATTATTAAGGGAAGGGGAGATGGAAGAAAAAGATGTGCGGGGGAAACACAACCGGGAGCATATCAGGCTCCCGGCTATTTCTTTTTCTGAAGCTTATTGACCTGATACCATAATGGTGTCACGACGTAAGCTTGGAGTCGCCTTGCTGCCAACCATAATTGTGTCTTTGCCTTTATTCAATGACTGATTAAGGATGCTTTTTTTAGCAGTAGCACTGTCTTGTGCAGGCGCTACGCCATTTTTTTGACAGCCAGCCAGTAACATGAATGATACTGAGGCGATTAATAATAGAGCTTTTTTCATAAAACAAATTTACAACTAATACGAATGATAAGTAAGCTAAGTTACAGTAATACAAAAGTTAATATTTGAATGTGACTTTAAACTTACCTTCGCTAAAGGATACCTTATCCTGATGGCTTTCAGGTGTGATATCACTCACTTTCAGGAACCTTAGCTCAAAAAATCCCTGTAGTATTTTATTGGTTTGATTATATGAAATTATAGTTATTGAACTAAGGTGAGTTGGATCGGCAACGTATTTAGCGGTTAACGTACCTGATTTTTTAATTTGGTAATAATTTTCGTTTGCCTTGAGCGTGTAATAGCCAACACCATCAAATACAAACTTAAAACCAACCTCTTCTTCCTCGCCTGAAGTGTTGCTTTTGGCCGATACGGTAATGGTATCTCCCAATGTATTTGAACCTGCCGGGATAGCCTCCCATGCCATATTGTTTTTTTGTGCAAGCATAAAATCAGGTGTAACGGGAATGACGCAGCAATCTTTCTTTTTACATGCCGAAACAAGCAGGGCCACGGCCATGGCTAACATAAACCAGTGATTTCTCATTGCTTTGCTGATGACAGGTTAACTAATTGTACAGGAGATATAAAGATATTTAAAAATAGGGGCATATTATACAGGCATTCAGTAAGTTTGCCCCGCATTTAAATTTACTGCCCATGAACCCCAGGTTAAGTCTCATTATTGGCATTTTATGTATCTCTTTCTCGCCAATATTTGTAAAGCTTGCCGGGGTATCACCTATAGGTTCGGCGTTTTATAGGGTATTCGTAGCCTGGATCTGCCTTGCGCCTTTTTGTATAATTAAAAAGAAACTTAAGGTAGATAAAAAGCAGTTGCTTATATCAATAGCCGCAGGAATGGTTTTTGCGATGGATATTGCCGTTTGGAATATTTCCTTACTAAAAATCAGTGCTACCGTTTCAACGCTGATTGCCAACTTGGCCCCGGTTTGGGTTGGGCTGATGAGTTTCCTGTTTTTAAGAAAGCGGTCGGGGCTGCTATTCTGGATAGGCACATTTATAGCCATTACCGGTATGGTAATATTGGTGGGTTATGAACATATACTACACATGGAGCTAAACGCAGGCATATTATTAGCTATGCTGGCCAGCTTTTTTTATGCTACTTATATCATGATCACCAAAAATATAATGACGGGTATTGATGTGTTTAGCTTTATGTTTTACAGCATGCTTAGCGCCAGTGTTTTTTTACTGGTGATAAATGGATATATGCATAATGACATTATTCATCTTTCATTAAAGGTATGGCTGTGTTTTATAGGTATGGGCCTGATTTGCCAGTTAGCGGGTTGGCTCACTATTAATTATTCATTACGCTACCTCGAATCAACCAAAGTATCCATCGCGTTGTTAAGTCAAACGGTTTTTGCGGGCTTGCTGGCCGCATTTTTATTGAAGGAGCGTTTAGGTTTTAACGAGATCATTGGTAGTGTAATTGTTTTGGGCGGAATAGCCGTAACTTTTTTAAAGCCACGGGTTAAAAAAGCTAATGCCATGGTTTAAAGGTTTAAGCGTATTGCAAATAAACCTATATCCTATCTGTTTTGATATAATCTGTACGCTTAGGTCGCTATTATCAATGCGCGGGAGTATAGTTTTATCATCTTTCTGATATTTTAGCCATATTTAACGTTACCCCTGTTTCTTTTTAATTTACTGATAATAAGTGTTTTAATTTGATATTATTGAATTTGTGTTAACCCTGTTAACCCCTGTCGTAGCAATAATGAAATTGGCGTATACCTCAGGATCTTACTCAAAGCATAAAACGGTAAACTTGCCGCCCATAGAGATTGAATTTTAAACCGCTCGTTATCAAACAAAACCGTATTTTAACGTTTTCGAATTACGGGCAACGATCTATCTTCCTTACATTTGCAGTTAACGCATGATTCAAAAATCCACTATCGACCGTATTATGGAAGCCACCGACATTGTGGAGGTGATAGGGGAATTTGTGCAGTTAAAAAAACGTGGCGCCAACTATGTAGGTCTTTCGCCTTTTGCCAATGAGCGTACCCCATCGTTTACGGTGTCGCCTGCTAAAGGTATTTTCAAAGATTTCTCGACAGGTAAAGGTGGCTCGGCAGTTACATTTTTGATGGAACTGGAAAAGTTCAGCTACCCCGAAGCCCTGAAGTGGCTGGCCAAGAAATACGGTATTGAGGTAGAAGAAACCGTTGAAGCGCCGGAAAATCGTGAGGAAGAACTTCGCCGGGAAAGTTTGATGATCGTATCGGCTTTTGCCGCTAAGTTTTTCCATGAAACCATGCTGGAAACTGAAGAGGGGCAAAGTATTGGTTTGAGCTATTTTAAAGAACGCGGCTTCACCGCCGAAACCATAAAGAAATTTGAGTTGGGCTACTCGCCCGATCAATGGGAAGCCTTTACAGGTAAAGCTCTACGCGAAGGTTACAAAGAACCGTTTCTGGTTGAAAGCGGTCTGTCGGTAAAGCGGGATAATGGTGCTTTGTATGATAGGTACCGTGGTCGGGTAATGTTCCCGATTCACAGTTTTACGGGCCGGGTAATCGGTTTTGGCGGTCGTACGCTCAAAAAAGATAAAAACGTAGCGAAATACGTTAACTCGCCCGAATCCGAGATCTACCATAAATCAAACGTACTTTACGGGCTGTATTTTGCAAAAAAAGCCATCCGTGAGCAGGATAACTGCTACCTGGTAGAGGGTTATGCCGACGTACTTTCGGTGCACCAGGCCGGGGTTGAAAACGTGGTGGCCTCCTCAGGTACATCCCTTACAACCGAACAGATCAAGCTTATTGCCCGTTTCACCAAAAACATTACCATATTATATGATGGCGATGCTGCCGGGATCAAAGCCTCGTTACGTGGTTTGGATATGATCCTGGAAGAAGGCCTTAATGTAAAGGTTGTATTGTTCCCTGATGGGCACGACCCCGACTCGTTTGTGCAATCAAAAGGGTCAAGTGCCTTCAAAAAGCATATCGAGGAAAATAAAAAGGATTTCATCCTCTATAAAACCCAGATCCTGCTTAAAGAGGTTGCAAATGATCCGATAAAAAAAGCCGACGTGATCCGCGAGGTGGTTGAAAGTATCGCCAAGATCCCGGATAGCATCAAGGCATCGGTATTTATCAAAGAGTGTAGCGGTTTGTTGCAAATAGATGAGCGCGCCCTTTTATCCGAGCTTAACAAAATGCGCGCGGCCAAGGCTAAAAAGGAGGAGCAGCAACGGCAGCAGCAAAATAACAGGTTTGCGGAAATGCCCGACGAGCCTCATTTTTTTGACGAGCCTGTTGAACTGGAAGCTCCGGCTGTTGCTAAGGATGATGCTTTTCAGGAAAAGGAAATTGTGCGTTTGTTGCTACATTATGGCGGCCGCATGATTGATTGGGATGGCATTGCCAATACTTATATAGGTCCTTTCATTATAGCCGAGTTAAGCGATGTTGCTTTTGAACACCCGGTTTGTAAGCAGATTACAGAAATTTACCGCCGCGAAGTTGAAAACGGCGTGCTGCCTGATGACAACTATTTTATCCATCATAAAGATAAAGGCATAGTTGATTTAACCATCAATATGCTGGCCAGCAAGTACTCGCTCAGCGAAAACTGGTACGAAATGCACAGGATTACCGTGAATGATGAGCAGGTGAATATGAAAGCCACTATCCTTGGTGCTATCTTTCACCTCAAAAAGCATAAGGTTGGCAAGATGTTGGAAGACCTGCGCTCGCAACTTCAAAAAGCCGACAGTGAGGCCGACCAGGAGATACTGCTTAACCAGTATATGCGTATGAAAAAAGTAGAAAAATCTATATCCGACTTTTTGGGCTCCGTAATCATCAAATAATGGCTCAACACCTTGAACTTGGCCGCACCGGCGAAGCATTAGCCAAAACCCACCTCGAGAAAGCAGGCTACGAAATCCTGGACGAAAACTGGACTTACGGAAAAGCCGAGATAGATATTATTGCTTATAAAGACAAGGTTATTATATTTACCGAAGTTAAAACCCGCACGGGCAATGGTTTTGGCGAACCTGAAGATTTTGTTGATAACCGTAAACAAAAACTCCTGGCCGAAGCCGCCGATGAATATATCTACCTCATGAACCACCAGGGCGAAGTGCGGTTTGATATCATTGCCATTTTGTTTAACCGTAGCGGAAATTATATACTAAACCATATAGAAGATGCGTTTTGGCCTTCGGCCACATAACACTTATGAATAACAATAAATTAAAGCTATTTTTTGCCGCCCTTGCCTTAACGGCTTTGGCTTACAGCTGTAAACACAAATCTGATAGCGCGGCTACAGACTACACCATAAGCCCCGACGCGGGTACTAACTACAAAGCCGGTGATAAAATTGATATTAAAGTACATTATCCTGCAGGCAGTAAAGTTGATTCGGTAGTTTACCTGCTCGATTCGGCAAAGATTGCTTCCAGTAAAGATACTTCAGGTATCAGCCTCAAGACAGACACCATTGGCTTAGGCATCAGGATGATCACTGCTAAAGTTTATGAAGCCGGTAAAAGTAATGAGGTAACAACCAATATCCTGTTACTGGCGGCTAAAGCGCCTGCCAGGTACACTTATAAAGTGGAGAAGGTTTTCCCGCACGATACAGCTGCTTATACCGAAGGGCTGCAATACGTCGACGGCGTTTTATATGAAAGCATTGGAGATTACGAACATTCGGCAATTCGTAAAGTAGATTTAAACACGGGCAAGGTTTTACAGGAAACCAAACTTGATAAAAAATACTTTGGCGAAGGGATCGCGGTTGTTGGCGATAAAGTAGTGCAGCTTACTTACAAAGAGAAAGTTGGCTTTGTTTATGATAAGAACACGCTGAAACTACTCAATAACTTTACCAACAATGTTGGCCCTGAAGGTTGGGGAATGTGCTTTGATGGTAATAAACTGTATATGGACGATAGCACCAATCGCCTTTGGTTCCTGGATAAAAACAACTATCGCCCAATTGGCCACGTTGATGTATGTGATGACAAGCAACAGATTGATTCTATCAACGAGTTAGAATACATCAATGGTAAAATATACGCCAACGTTTATCAAACTGATAGTATACTGGTGATCAATCCTAAAACCGGCGCTGTGGAGCAAATTGTAGATATGAAAGAGATCTACCCGGTAGCCAGCCGTCCGCAGGACAGGGATTGGAACAACAATGTATTAAACGGCATAGCCTGGGATGCAAAAGGTCAGCGCCTGTTTGTAACTGGCAAAAAATGGCCGCACCTGTACCAGGTTAAATTTGTACCGGTGCCGTAAGCCCCCTAACCCCCTAAAGGGGGAATTACAAGTTGAAAGAATTTTGATAATGCCAAACGCCCGGATTTTCCGGGCGTTTGATGTTTAATTATTGATGTAATGCCAGCCATATCGGGTCATAAATTCTTCAGCCTCTTCAGTGAATGATTTCTTTTGGTGGTGATTTTCCTGGTTGTTAATATATCTAATGACAGTTGATACTTGTGATTCACTTACCGATACTGCAAAGTAATCGTCCTGCCAACTGAATTGCTTATCAATTAACTTCATTTTGTTTATCCAAAGAGAGGACTCGCCTTTAATTAGCTGACTTATTTTGGCAATATTTTGATCTTTACCTAAAGAAATCAGGCAATGAATATGATCCGTATAGCCATTGATGGCCTGTAAGAATATTCCTTTCTCTTTGCAGTTTTCCATGATGTGTTTGTGTACCTGATATCTTACATTTTGCACAAGCAATGGCTGCCTGTCTTTTGTAGCGAAAACTAAATGAATCCAGATTTTTACAAATGACATGGCTTTAAAGTTAATTGTGTTTTGTAATAAAGGTATAGTTTATTTTGGCTAAAGCCACTTGATTGTTGATGATCTGATCCGTTGGTTAAAACCAACGGCAATCATGAAAACTCTTTTGATTTGTATACCTGCTTTTACTCGCGCGGAAGGAACTGCTTGGCGGGTTGCTAAAATTCATTGCCGTTGGTTTTAACCAACGGAATAAAATGGAGGCAGATAACCGGCTTTAGCCGAAATCTTCAGAAAAGCTTCTGCTGTAAGTTTGAATTTTTAAATAAACAAGAAACGCCCAGATTTTCCGGGCGTTTCTTGTTTAAGATTATAAAACTCCCCTTTAGGGAACGGGGGCTTACCTCCAGGCTTTATACTGATTGATTAAGCCATTGGTTGATGAATCGTGGCTGCTGATCTGGGCGTCATCTTTCAATTCAGGAAGGATTTTGCCGGCAAGTTGCTTACCAAGCTCAACACCCCATTGGTCAAAGCTGTAAATATTCCAGATAATACCCTGGGTAAAGATTTTGTGCTCATATGCAGCTATCAGCGCACCCAAAGTATATGGAGTGATCTTTTTAATCAGGAATGAGTTTGTTGGACGATTACCTTCAAATACTTTGAACGGAGCAATTTTGGCAATTTCCTCTTCAGATTTTCCGGCTGCTTTAAGCTCTTCAATAACTACCTCTTCGGTTTTACCGTTCATTAAAGCTTCGGTTTGGGCGAAGAAGTTTGAAAGCAGCATGTTATGGTGCTCACCAAGCGGATTGTGTGATTGTGCCGGAGCAATAAAGTCGGCAGGGATCAGTTTAGTGCCCTGGTGAATCAACTGATAAAACGCGTGCTGACCGTTTGTACCAGGCTCGCCCCAAATGATTGGGCCGGTTGAGTAGTCAACATCTTTACCATTACGATCAACATGTTTACCATTACTTTCCATATCGCCCTGCTGGAAATAAGCAGAGAAACGGTGCAGATATTGATCATAAGGCAAAATTACATTGGTTTCTGCCTCAAAGAAGTTATTGTACCAGATGCCTATCAAACCCATAATAACCGGTATGTTCTGATCAAATTCGGCAGATTTAAAGTGATTATCTGTAGCGTGTGCGCCGGCAAGTAAGTCGGCAAAGTTTTCAAAACCAATGCTCAGGGCAATTGATAAACCGATAGCACTCCATAAAGAGTAACGACCACCTACCCAATCCCAAAACTCAAACATGTTTTTGGTGTCTATACCGAATTTTTCAACCGCAGCCGCGTTGGTTGAAAGGGCCGCGAAGTGTTTAGCCACATCAGCTTCAGTAGCGCCGCTGGCCAGGAACCAATCGCGTGCGCTGTGGGCGTTACCCATAGTTTCCTGGGTAGTAAAAGTTTTTGAAGCCACCAGGAACAAAGTGGTTTCAGGATCAACCGCTTTTAGGGTTTCAACTATATGAGTACCATCCACGTTGCTTACAAAGTGAAGGTTTAAATGATTTTTGTATGCTTTTAATGCTTCGGTAACCATTACCGGGCCAAGGTCAGAACCACCGATACCAATGTTAACAACGTCGGTAATAGCTTTGCCGGTATAGCCTTTCCACTCGCCCGAAATGATGGCTTCGCTGAAAGATTTCATTTGGTCAAGCACTTTATTTACATCTGGCATAACATCTTTGCCATCAACATAAATTGGCGTGTTGCTGCGGTTACGCAATGCGATGTGCAGTACCGGTCGGCCTTCTGTAACGTTGATTTTTTCGCCCGAATACATGGCATCTATCGCCTCTTTTAATGAACACTCTTTGGCCAACTGTATCAATAAGGCGATGGTTTCATCGTCGATACGGTTCTTTGAGTAATCCAGTAATATATCCTCAAACTGAATCGAGAATTTATTAAAGCGCTGGTCATCAGCGTCAAACATTTCCTTCAGGCTTTTTGCTACAATATCAATGTAATGATCTGTTAGGTATTTGTAAGCCTGGGTTGTTGTAAAATCGGTAGTTGGCAGCATAATTGTTTTGTTTTTTGACAAAAGTAAAAAGTTAATTGTAAGGTGGTTATTAAATAAAATAATTGTCTGTCTTAGTGTTGTTTAAACACGGCTGGGATAGTGTTTAGTTTACACCGAAAAATTATGAGAATTACAAAGGAATTACAAATATATTTTGAAGTTTAAAATTTTTATTTAATATATTTGTGTCGATGGTAATCAAATGAGGTATTTATCATCATTTTGTAAATTTACTTTAAAAGCACGTATTACTATGTTTGAGAAACTGTTTTTGCTTGTAAAAGATAACGCCGGGACGGCCGTTATCAACAACCCGGTGATCCCTGCTAAACATCATGAGGCAGTGATTAATGAAGCTTCAAGTTCAATCATTGAAGTATTAAAAGGCCAGCTTGAAAGCGGCAAGGTTAAGGAACTTATAAAGTACTTTCAGTTTTCGGGTAGTTACAACAATTCATTAGTATCGAGCATTACCAATAGTTTTGCTAACAAGCTTAACAATTTTTATGGCATTGATCCTGCACATGCTTTAGCTGCTGCCAAGGCTTTAATTCCAACTGTGATGAACGAGTTGGTTAAAGAAACCAAAAGCGGCGAAGCCAAAGAATTTGCATTGGGCACTATGCTTACTAAGCTGAACGGTAACCGTACCGATCTGAACCCACTTGTGAAAGACCTGATGGTTGCCTAACATACTATTACATCTGCCTAATGAATGGGCCTGCTGATTGCTGAACAATTTGCAGGCCTTTTTATTTATAGCAATTTTTCAAATTACATATATTTGCCGTATGACTAAAGAACAAGTTCAGGATTTAAGGGATAGAGTAACTTCCCTGAGGAGGCATCTTTGACATTGATAAGAAGCTGGAACTATTACAAGAAGAACAGGAAATAACCATCGGCCCGCATTTCTGGGACCATCCTAAAGAGGCCGAAAAGGTACTCGCATCCATCAAGGTAAAAAAAGTATGGACAGATGCTTTTCAGAAAGTAGTAGCTGTTGTTGATGACGCCGGCGTACTTTTTGAATTTTACCAGGGAGGCGATGCTACCGAAGCCGAAATGCAGGAGCAATATAATGCAGCTATAAAAGCGGTTGAGGAGCTTGAATTTAAAAACATGCTTTCGGCCGAAGAGGATCAGCTTAACGCGGTGTTACAGATCACGGCCGGCGCCGGCGGTACCGAAAGCTGCGACTGGGCGGGCATGCTCATGCGTATGTACATTATGTGGGGCGAAAAGAACGGCTATAAAGTAACCGAACAGGATTACCAGGAAGGTGACGTAGCCGGCGTAAAAACCGTTACCCTGCAGCTGGAAGGTGAATTTGCATACGGCTATCTGAAAGGCGAAAACGGTGTACACCGTTTAGTGCGTGTATCGCCGTTTGATGCCAACGCTAAACGCCACACTTCATTTGCTTCGGTATACGTTTATCCTTTGGTTGATGATACCATTGAAATTGAAATAAACCCTGCCGATATCGAGTTTGAAACTTTCCGGTCGGGAGGTGCGGGTGGCCAGAACGTGAACAAGGTAGAAACCGCCGTTCGTTTGTATCACAAGCCTTCAGGTATCATTATCAAAAATCAGGAGTCGCGCTCGCAACTGCAAAATAAGGATAACGCTATCCGCTTGCTGAAATCCCAATTATATGAAATTGAGATGCGCAAACGTATGGAGCTAACCAACGCCATTGAAGGCAATAAAAAGAAAATTGAATGGGGCTCACAGATCCGTAACTACGTTTTACACCCATATAAGTTGGTTAAAGACTTGCGTACAGATCATGAAACCTCAAACGCCGCAGCAGTACTTGACGGCGATCTTGATGACTTCCTGAAAGCCTACCTCATGGAATTTGGCGGACCGAAGAGTTAAAATGGAAATAAAAGCAAGGTCATGCCGAATTTATTTCGGCATCTCATAGGCAAGCTGAGCAGACTGCATGGTTTACAACTGGCACGTGGGATCCTGAAACAAGTTCAGGATGACGATATTTTATAAAAAAAACGGAGCTATCAGAAATGATACTCCGTTTTTTGTTTTAGGGAGATTAATTGTATTTTGGACAGATCCAATTTGCCTTTAATAGATATGAAAACCATTTTATCAGCCTTTGCATTGACAGCCATAACTTTTGCTTCCTTCGCGCAGGAAAAACCGATGCCGCTTTATCCAAAGGGCGTTCCCAATTCAAAAAAAGCTCCGGCAACTTATGTCGAAAAAACTGACGACAAAAGCTGGATCTCAATGGTGACAGAACCAACACTTACGCCCTACCTGCCAGAAAAAGGTAAGGCAAACGGCGCTGCTATTGTTGTTTGCCCGGGTGGTGGTTATTCCGGATTGGCCTCTGATCACGAAGGCAAGGCGATAGCACGGGCATTTGCGGAAATTGGCGTAACTGCATTTGTGTTAAAATACCGTTTACCAAGCGACGATATCATGGCCGATAAATCAATCGGTCCGCTGCAGGACGCGCAAATGGCTATTTATACTGTGCGCAAAAACGCGGCAGAGTGGAATATCAATCCGTCAAAAATAGGGATTATTGGTTTTTCAGCAGGCGGGCACCTGGCATCAACCGAAGGAACTCATTTTGATAAACCGGTTATTGAAGATAAAGAAAACATCAGCGTACGTCCTGATTTTATGATGCTGATCTATCCCGTAATTTCTTTCGGCGAGTACGCCCACGTTGGTTCAAGGGAAAACCTGATCGGTAAAAGCCCATCAGCAGCGCAGCTTGAGCTGTACTCGAACGAAAAACAGGTAACTGCTAATACCCCGCCTACATTTTTGGTACATGCAGAGGATGATACCGTAGTGCCGGTACAAAACAGCCTGTTATTTTATGACGCCCTGTTAAAAAACAAAGTAAAGGCCGAGATGCACCTTTTTCAGGAAGGTGGCCATGGTTTTGGAATGAATAATTCTAAAAACAAAGGCAAATGGTTTGAATGGGCAGCCTCATGGCTGGAAGAGAATGGCTTTTTAAGCGGAAAATAATTTATTTATGAAAAAATTTATCCTGCTGGGGGCTTTCACTTTATCTGCCATTTATGTAAAAGCCCAAACAATTAATGAGCAACTTTATAAGGCGGTAAATGTAAATGATACAACATTAGCCGAAACTTTGATTAATAAAGGGGCCGATGTGAATTTCAAGCATAAGGCAATGAATTTTGAAATGAGTTTGTTGATACTTTCCGTTCAAAAGGATCAGCCCAAAATGGTTAAGCTTTTGGTAGATCATAAAGCAGAAGTTGATTGGAAAGACTGGTTTGGAAGCACCGCTTTAATGTATGCCGCAAATAAAGGCAATGTTGCTGTTATTAGCTACTTGTTAAAAAGTGGCGCTGATATTCATTTTAAAGACAAGGATGGCAATAGCGTGTTGTCGGCGGCCAAGGAAGGTGGTAATGCTGAGGCTATTAAACTCATAGAAGATAGTTTAAATAAGAATTAGCTGTGTAATAAAACAGTACAGCCTATTTTATTGTTGAGGTAAACAGTCTTTTTTCAAAAAGCGCAAAGTTCGACCTTAATGATCATTTTATGTTGAAAAGAATACTGTTAGCAGTGTTACTCATTGCCGGTGCCTGCTTTAATGTTATTGCCCAATCTATCAAATTCAAAAACGTATCCAATCAGGACCTTACCTACGTTTTAAATAACCTGCAAAAGCGTTATGTATATACCGATCATAAAACGCTGAATATTGCGGTATATCTCGTAGCCGATCAGCTGGGGGATACTGACGCTCCGGCAGATTGCAAAACGCCCGGTTCTATCTACATAGCGGTGTCTGAGGTTAAGCCCCAGCCCGAGCAATATGTTTATAAACTGAACCCAGTATGCGACCCTAAGTTTGTCAACTGGATCAAATCAAAAAAGATGTATAAGATTGCTTTTAGCTACGGGGCCGCGGTTAAAAGGAAAACGGCTACCATTGGAATAACGCTGAAGAAGCTGGTGGTGGAGTAGAGTTGAAAAATATTAAAACATGTCATTGCGAGGCACGAAGCAATCGCACGGAAGCGTGATTGCTCTATATAGCATGCGATTGCCGCGTCGCTCCCGGAGCTCATTCCCCGTTTTGCTCCTCGCAATGACATCTAATTCGAGTTATTTGTTTTTGCTTTCTAATAACTACAAAAAACAGGGCGGATTTGCGTGACATTAGTTTTATTTATATTTATTTCAACTAATATCCATTATCCCGACAATCTTATCTCCCTCAAAAGTAAAAATTGAATGCCCTTTCAGGTTCATCTCATCACCTTTCTTTAAGCCGTTCGGCAGGTCGATGGCTATAATGTCGTTGTAATCAATTTCTATTTCGGTTTTGCTGCCGGTATGCTTAAATGACCGGATAATTTGCTCGCGGCGCTCAAAAAGTCTTACAGCCTGTTCAGCCTGGTTCCTGAACGCTTCAATACCATCAAGCTCCATGTTTACATCGCCGTTTGATACGTTTTCAAACTTTACAGTTGGGGCAAGATCTTTAAGCATGCCTTCAACATCAAAATTGTTATAGGCCTTTACATAATTGCTGATGATAAGTTCACGTTGTTGCATGAACTAAAGGTAATGATTGCCGGGTATATTTAAGATTTATGAAGTTTTTAAAACTTCGTAAATCTGATGCAAGTGTAAGCGAATATATTATTTAATCATCCCCAGATTCTGCACGTAAGCTCCGCCCACGGGCAGCATAAAGCCATTAATCGTTACCTGGTGACGTTCTATCTTATCAATTTTACTTACAGCGGCAATAAACGACCGATGGATCCTGATAAATTTTTCGGCAGGGAGTAGGCTTTCCACTTCGGTAATGGTCATTCGGGTTACCACCTTGCTATCTTTCAGCATAAAATTAACATAATTGCCAGTGGCTTCCAGATGATAGATCTCATCAAAATTAACGCGCACCTGGTCGTAACCGGTTTTCAGGAAAATGTAATCCTTAACATCGGCAGTGTTCCTGAAATTGTAAAGCTCGTAGGCTTTATTGCAGGCTTTTATAAACCGGGTAAGCGCGAAGGGTTTTAATAAGTAGTCAACCGCGTCGAGCTCGAAACTGGTTACAGCATGTTCAGTGTAGGCGGTGGTGAATATAACCAGCGGTTTTTTGTTGAGGCACGTTAACAGGTCGATGCCCGAAATATCGGGCATCTTAATATCGAGGAACAGCAGGTCTACCTGTTCGCGCTGCAGGTAATCCATGGCTTTAAAGGCATCAGTAAACTCGGCTTTCAGGTCAAGAAATGGCACCTTGGCGGCATGCGAGCGAATCACATCAAGCGCTATCGGTTCATCATCAATGGCTATGGCGGTAATCAAAGCTTATTGTAGTTGTATGGTTAAATGTATGAAAAAATCCCTGGCGCTTTCGCGGATCACCAGCTCATGTTTGTTAGGGTACAGGAGAATCAGCCGTTGTTTCACATTTTCCAGGCCAATGCCGTTGTTGTATTTTTCGGTATCGTTAAACACTTTTGGGTGGATGCTATTATGCACATCAAAGTAAAGCGTGTTTTCTTTAGTTTGCAGACTGATATTGATATGCGATGGTTGGCGCAGACTGATGCCGTGTTTAAAGGCATTTTCGATAAAAGGGATTAGCAGCATGGGGGCAATTTGCAGGGCGTTTACATGTTCTTCAATCTGCAGTACAATGCTGATATCTGGTGATGTTTGGGTACGCAACGTTTGCAGGGCGATGTAGTTATTCAGGTAATCGATTTCGCGTACCAGCAGTATCTTTTCCTGCATGTTCTCCTGTAGCATAAAGCGCATCATATCGCCAAGGCGCTGCACACCTTCAGCGGTGCGTTCGGCATTTTCCTGCAGGGCGGTACCATACAAAGTATTCAACGCGTTAAACAGGAAATGCGGATTAATTTGTGAGCGAAGGAAGTCCAGATCTGCTGTTGAACGGCCGAGGGCGGTTTTTAAATAGGTGATTTCCTGGTTGCCGGCCATTTTGCGTTTGTAAACTATCCAGGCAAAAGGGCCGGTAATAAGCAGTTGTATACCGCAATTAAAACCGCCAACAATAAATGTAGGCTCTGATGATTCAAATATCAGGCTTGTTAAAATGCCAATTGGGATGCTGACCAGCAACATAACACCCGCAGTTTTAAGCAGGTAGTTAAAGATGCCACGATTTTTGGCCAGCGTTTGCGGTATTAAACTGTAGAAAGACAAGGCATAAATACCTATGGCTACCGGTGCTATAATTACGAAAGTAGTGATCAACTCAACCGGGAAATCGGCAAGCGCCATCATAAAGGCAACGATCATGCAAATCACAATCGCTATAATACAATCGTGGGTAAGCACACGGTATTTGGCTTGTATTTTATCTACGTTACTTAACAGGAAATTTGCGGAATACTTGATCATGCTGTAAAAAGTAAGCATCATCATCACCCATAAAGCATACAGCACATTTGTTTTGAAAACAAGGTTATATACATAATCTGGAGACTTGTGGTAAAACAGGTAGCCCTTTAGCCAGGTATCGGTTATGCCGAACAAGCCCCAAAGCGCAGTAAGGAGGGCCAAGCCTAAAATGATGTGCCAGACAACGCGCCGTTTTTCGGCTAAGGCCGGAATGATAACAAAGTTCCAGAGTAAAAAGGCACCATAGTAGCCCGTATACCTGAATACCTCCGGAAAAAAATAAAATTTAGAGTACGAATAATGCAGGTGATAATTGTTGAACATGTACCTGTATGGGGTCCATATTTCTTTATAGTTACTGTCGGCAACTTTGGTTAGCAGCAGTATAAGTGCAAAAACATAAATGGTGGTTGCGGCCCAAAATTCAATTTTGCCAAGATTCAGGTTTTTTTTAAACAGATCGTTCATAGTGTTTTGAATTATGCCCGCAAGGTATAATGCACAATACTACTGAATAAATAAATGGGATGAAACCGGTTCCTCGTGTGATGAAGCCCCCTAACCCCCTAAAGGGGGAACGATAGTTGAAAATCACAACGCGGCGCAAATCAAAAGCACCCCCTTTAGGGGGCGGGGGGGGCATCCATTATCTCCAGCAATTCATTCAATTCTCTTACCTTATCGGCAGAGCCAAGATTTTCATAGGCGCTAATGAGGTTGCGGAGTACACGTTTAATGATATCGGTGTTGGAGCAGGGCTCGTAAAATTGCTTATCAAATTTGAGGTTAAGCTGCTTCAGGAACATATCCACATCGCGCCGGCCAAACAGGAAACCTTTGTTAAAAGCGTTGATGTAAAACAGGATGCCGCTTTCAAATTCGCTTTGCATACTTTCATCCAGATAGGCCAGGATGAAATGTTGCGGCAGGTTTACGCCATATACGGGAATATCCAGTTTTTGCGCTATGATAGAATAAATGATGGCTAACGAAATCTGATTGCCCTTTTTGGTTTCCAATACCTGGCTCAGGTAGCTGTTTTGCGGGTCGAGGTGATTGGAGGTGTTGCCGCTGAAACCGTAGATGTTGTAAAATACATGGTTAATGAGCTTGATCTGCTCTTTCGGACTGGCCTCGTTCATCATTTGCAGCCAGATATCACGCTTAATGGCCTCTATCTGGTTGATGATCTTTTGCTCATCAAGATCAGGGTATTGGTAGCGGTTAATGATCAGGATACCTTGCAGCAGATCAAACGCGCCGCTTTGGTTCCAGAGTTTCAGGTCGTTTTTAAGGCTGCTGAACTGGATCTCGTGTACCAGATTGGCAATACGCTCCTGTAAAATAGGGTCAAAAGCCTGTTCAAAAGCCGACTCAAGATAGCTGATAGCTTCGGCTCCATATGAAAACAATTTGTTATACACATGTTCATAAATGCCGCTGTCCGGATCATCCAGCAGGCGGATCAATGAATTAACTTCAGTTGGATTTATCATACACTGTAATGCTAAAATACTAAACCTTTTCTATTTTTACAGCGATGTATAATATAAGGTATGGGCTTAGTTACCTGCGGCACCGTTTTTTGGCCAACAACAGGCATGGCATACACTCTCCATTTGTTTACAAGCTGATTGATACGGTTATTTACGATTATACTTCCCAAAAAGTGTACCGTGATATCAAAGAAATCTGCCGGAAACAACATTCTGACAAGAGTGTGATAAATACACTACCCTTGAAATTTTACCGTTTGCTTTATCGGTTTGCTGTTTACTTTAAACCACAAACAGTATTGTTAGCTGATACAGAGGATTACATCTCAGCATTTGTTATCAAACAAGCTAACCCCGAAGTCCAAAGCATATCATCAGCAACATCTGGCATCCGCAAGGCTGACATGATCCTGGCAGATGCCTTGAAACAGAACGCTGCCAGTTTTCTTGAAAAGGTTATGCCATCTGTTCATGACGATACCGTTGTAATATTTGCAAACATCCATCGCAACGCAGCAACCAAACAATCATGGGAGCAGCTTAAATTAAATCAACAGGTTAGGGCTACTATCGATCTGTATTTTATCGGGATGGTGTTTTTTAAACCGGGGATGAGTAAAGAGGATTTTAAGGTGAGGTATTGATAGCTTATAGTTCATAGATCATAGTTGATGGTCGAAGCCCACTCAATTCATTTATGATAGGGTATTATGCCATGAGCTATGAACCATCAACCATAAACTCAAAGATTAAAACGACTGCCCCAATCCAATATAAAATCCGGTTAATCTTTTTTCGTTAGGGATCTTCTGACCTACACCATAATCTACACGGACAGCGAGGCCTTTTTGAACATCAAAAAAGTAACGGAGGCCACCTCCGTAGTTTGGTTTTAGTTCCGAAGAACTGAAGCTGTTTTTAAAAACCTCGCCGGTGCCCACAAAGCCTGCAAAGCCTATACGATTGCTTAGGCGGTAGCGCAGTTCGGCTTGTCCGGCTATCATGTTGCGGTCGCGGAAACGGCCGTTATAATAACCCCGCATCAGTTCGTCGCTACCCAGATCGGGCAGTAAATAAAATGGCGAAGCAGAACCGGTAAGGCTTTGTTCCTGCACATCAAGGCCAAGCACCCATTTAGGTGCAAGTAAAAAAAACTGCGAATATTCAATATTAAAGAAACCTCCCTTATAATCGTTATTCCCAAACATACCATGTATAGCCTGGAAATAGGCGCCTATAATAAGGCCTTTGGTGGTGTAAGTGTTATTGTTCCTGTTATCAAATGTAATGGTAGGACCTATATATACACTTGGCCCGCCTCCGCGATTTTCAACACGCGGATCGGTATAAAAGATCCCGGTTTTATCGTCATCACTGAAATGGTAGTCCCATGCACCGGCGTTTATCCCTGCGTATAAATTATCGGTGATCTTTTTTTCGCCGGCAAAGTTTACTTTGAAGCGTTTTTGACCAATCCTGTCAGAGTTGGTCTTTAAGGTATTATTACCAATGCCATAAAAATCAAACGGGAAGTTGATGTAACTCACGCCTGCCGTAAGGTGATAGGTGTTGCCCGGAGTCCAGTAGCTGCTGGTAAGGCTTAAACGGCTTTGGCCTTTGGTGGTTATAGTAGCGTAGGCAAAAACATTAGATACGCGGGTATTGAGTTTGGATGTATCGGTGTAAAAAGAAAGCAATCCGGCGCCGCCAACTTCAAGGCCGGTTTCGGGGGCCGAGCTTAAAACGGGTAATATAACGAAGCTGCTTTTGCGTGTGGTATCTTTATCAAAATACATCCGCTTTACAACACGGGATATCTGCGAAAAGGCACCGGTTGAAATAGCGCACAAAAGCAATAAGGTAACGAGTTTTTTCATAGGTGTTTACGGTGGCTAATATAACCCATTTTGGCGTATAAGGTTCTGCCAACAATATTTTAAAATTAGGATGACAATATAAGGATGAGGGTAGGGGGGAAGGGATGACAATTTCAGAACGAAATAGTTATAAAAAGATAAAGTTTCATTTAAAATTCAATTTAACTAAAATGTCTACTTTTGCGCAGAAATTTTATTGAAATATTATGAGCACTACAAGAGGACCTATTTCGCAGTTTATTGAAAGAAATTATCTGCACTTTAACGCCGCGGCATTAATGGATGCAGCTAAAGGCTATGAAACACACCTTGAAGAAGGCGGTAAAATGATGGTAACCTTAGCTGGTGCCATGAGTACAGCCGAGCTGGGTATTTCGCTGGCCGAGATGATTCGCCAGGATAAAATTGCTATCATATCATGTACAGGTGCCAACCTTGAAGAGGATATCATGAACCTTGTAGCGCACTCGCATTACAAAAGGGTACCTAACTACCGCGACCTGAGCCCTCAGGAAGAGTGGGACCTGCTTGAAAACCATTACAACCGTGTTACTGATACCTGTATCCCGGAAGAAGAAGCTTTCCGTCGTTTGCAAAAACATATCCACAAGATCTGGAAAGATGCTGATGACAGCGGCGAGCGTTATTTTCCGCATGAGTACATGTACAAAATATTATTAAGCGGCGAGCTGGAGCAATACTATGAGATAGATCCTAAAAACTCATGGATGCTGGCTGCTGCCGAAAAGAACCTGCCAATTGTTGTACCGGGATGGGAAGACTCAACCATGGGCAACATCTTTGCTTCATACGTAATTAAAGGCGAGCTTAAAGCATCAACCATGAAAAGCGGTATCGAATACATGGCATGGCTGGCCGACTGGTATACTAAAAATTCATCGGGCAAAGGCATCGGCTTTTTCCAGATTGGTGGCGGTATAGCGGGCGACTTCCCGATTTGTGTTGTACCTATGCTTTACCAGGATATGGAGATGCATGATGTTCCTTTCTGGAGCTACTTCTGCCAAATCTCTGATTCAACCACATCATATGGTTCGTATTCAGGCGCTGTACCTAACGAAAAAATAACCTGGGGCAAGCTTGACATCCATACCCCTAAGTTTATAGTAGAGAGCGACGCAACCATTGTTGCACCACTTATTTTTGCCTGGTTACTAAAACAATAGATAAAATTTTATAATTAAAGTTGGATTGTAATTATTCCAAAAAAATGTCAAATGACATTAATATGCATTTAGCAGCGTTTAAACGCGGTTTTTTGTCTATTTAGAACGATTATAAATTATAGGTTGGTGTCATTTATGTGTCACCGATAGTGTATAAAATTATACTTTTGTGCCTGTAATTATCCGATGAAACATACATCTTACAACAGTTTCCATCATTAATATAAAAATTATTTAGCATAAATACACTGTATGAGAAGTTTCTCATTGATTCTTAAACAATTCTCAAGGTCGGTTTTACTGATTGCCGGGTTTGCTTTTTGGAGTTTATCTAATGCGTACGCGCAGACTGACGCTGCTAAAGGCGAGGCCATTTTCAAGTCAAAATGTACTACCTGTCACAAAATCGAAAGCCGCTTAATTGGTCCGGCATTAGGCCCGCAACTTACTGAAGAAACTGATGATAAATATCTTATCCAGTGGATTCAGAACAACCAGGCATTAATTGCTGCTAAAAACCCTAAGGCACTCAAAATTTACAATGAGTACAACCAGTCGGGTATGACCGTATTCGCTGACCTTAGCGATGCCGATGTTGGTAACATTATTACCTACGTTCGTAACACATGGAAAGAAGATCAGGCTAAGCCAGCTGCCGGTGCTGCTGCTCCTGACGCCAAAGTTGAAAGCGGACCAAGTGATATGGTTGTTTTCGGTTTGATCGGTATCATCGTTATCGCTTTCATCGTTATCCTGGTATTAAACAGGGTAGTAGGTTCATTAGAGCGTATCCTGCTTAAAAACAAAGACCTTGTTATCGAGGACGAAGTTACTGCAGATGGCGCTGTTGCGGTTGATGCTAAAAAAGAGTTCATCGCCAAGATCCTTAAAAACAAAAAACTGGTATTCTTTATATTGGTTGCAGGTACTGTTGCTATGTGCAGCTGGGGTTGGGTTTCTTTATGGAACACCAACGTACACCAGGGCTACCAGCCGGTACAACCAATTAAATACTCACACGAGTTGCACGCCGGTATCATGAAAATTGATTGCCAGTATTGTCACTCAGGTGCATACAAGTCAAAAAATGCTTCTATCCCATCATTGAACGTATGTATGAATTGCCACAAAGTTGTTAAAACTGAGTCGGAAGAGATACACAAGATCTATGACGCTTTGGGTTACGATCCCAAAACACAGAAGTATGACAGCACCCAGGCTAAACCAATCCAGTGGGTACGTATCCACAACCTGCCTGACTTAGCTTACTTTAACCACTCTCAACACGTAAAAGTTGGCGGTATTAAATGTCAGCAGTGCCACGGTCCGGTACAGGAAATGAAAGAGGTTTACCAATACTCTCCGCTTACCATGAAATGGTGTATCCAGTGCCACAAACGTACCGAAGTTAACGGTAAAGGCAATGCTTACTATGACAGCATCCTGGCTGCACACGATAAGATCAAGAAAGGTGAGAAAGTTACGGCCGCCGTTTTAGGTGGTATCGAGTGCGGTAAGTGTCACTATTAATAAAAAGAATTTTAGCATTACAGTTTATACAGCTTAAATGGACAGCAATAAAAAATACTGGAAAGGTTTAGAAGAACTAAACAGAACACCAGAATTTGTTGAGAAAAATAAGAACGAATTTGCAGAGCCAATTCCTATCGAGGAAGTGCTTAGCGGATCTGGTTTGTCATCTAAAACTCCACGTCGCGACTTTTTAAAGGCGCTTGGCTTTGGTGTTGGTGCAGTTACATTGGCGGCTTGTCAAAAAGTACCTGTGCATAAATCAATTCCATACCTGATTAAGCCTGAAGAGGTTACACCGGGCGTGGCTAACTATTATACTTCAAGCTATGAAGGTCAGGCTATTCTGGTTAAAACCCGCGAAGGTCGTCCTATCAAAGTTGAAGGTAACCCTAACGATTTATTTTCAAAAGGTGGTTTAAGTGCACAGGCCCAGGCTTCTGTACTTGACCTTTATGATATAAACCGTTTGCAGGGCCCTCGTATTAAAGGCGTTGAGGCCGGCTGGGAAGAAACAGACGCTTACATTAAGAAAGAGCTTGCCGCGGTTGCCGCTTCAGGTAAAGGTATCCGTTTGGTTACTTCAACTGTGTACAGCCCTTCAACTTTAGCAGTTATTGCTGAGTTCACAGCTAAATACCCTACTACTAAACATATCAATTACGATACTGTATCATATACAGGTATCATCCAGGCCAATCAAAACAGTTTTGGTAAAGCAGTATTGCCGCACTACAACTTTGATAAAGCCGATGTAATTGTAAGCTTTGGTGCTGATTTCTTAGGTACCTGGATCTCTGGCGAAGAATTTACACGTCAGTACGTATCTAACCGTAACAGCAAATCACTTGCTAACAAAAAAATGTCCCGCCACATTCAGTTTGAAACTGGTATGAGCATGACCGGTACTAACGCCGATGCCCGTATCACTACCAAACCATCTGAAATTGGTGTTGCATTGATCAACTTATACAATGCTATTGCAGGTACTACTTTGCCAGGTTCAAAAGCAACCGGCAGCAAAAAAGTTGATACCGCTATTATGTTAGCTGCTAAAGAATTAGTTGCTGCTAAAGGTAAAGCCTTGGTAGTTTCCGGTTCAAATGATGTTGCTACACAAGTATTGGTAAACGCCATCAACTCTTTATTGGGTAGCTACGGTACTACTATTGATCTTGATAACCCATCAAAACAATACGCTGGTAACGATGCTGCATTTGTTGAGTTTGTAAACGAAGTAAAACGTGGTGATGTTGGCGCGGTATTATTCCTGAACGCTAACCCTGCTTACGATTACTACAAAGCTGATGAATTCAAAGCTGCTCTTAAAAACGTTCGTTTATCGGTATCATTTGCCGATCATGCTGACGAAACAGCTTTATTGGCTACCGTTAACGCGCCAAACCACCATTACCTTGAGTCATGGGGCGATGCTAACGCCGTTGAAGGTTACTATACTGTAATTCAGCCGGCTATTAACCCGGTTTACAACACCCGTCAGGCTGAGCATAGCTTACTGGCCTGGATGGAAAATCCTATAAAAGATTACTACACCTACGTTCGCAAAACCTGGGATTCAGGCTTGTTAGCAAAAGGCGGCTTGTCTGGTCAAAAAGGCTGGGAAGCATTATTACAAGCAGGTATGGTTGTAGCTACTCCTGCAGCAGCAGGTGCTTACAGCTTTAGCCTTGACCTTGCTGGTGTAACTCAAAAAATATTAACTCAAAGCAAAGCAGTTGCTGCTGATGGCGACAAATTTGAGTTACAGCTTTATGTAAGCCAGGCTATCGGCGACGGTAAACGTGGTAACAATCCTTGGTTACAAGAGCTTCCTGACCCGGTTTCAAAAGTTACCTGGGATAACTTCGCTGCCATGTCAATTTCTGATATGAAGAAATTGAAACTGGAAGAAGGTGACGTGATAAAAATTGATGCTAACGGTTATTCAGTTGAGTTGCCGGTATTGGCTCAGCCAGGTCAAACTCAAGGCACTTTATCAGTAGCTGTAGGTTACGGCCGTACAAATGCTGGTCCGGTTGGTAACAACGTTGGTAAAAACGCTTTCCCATTCTTTAGCTTAAGCAATGGTACTTTCCAAACTGCTGCGGTAGCTACTTTCAAATCGGCTGGTTACAAATCGCCGCTTGCTCAAACACAAACCCACCACTCATATGAGGGCAGGAGCGTGATCCGCGAGGCTACTTTTGTTGAATACAAAAAGAACCCTGCAGCAGGTAGCGGTAACGAGCATGGCCGTAAAGATTACAATGCCGAATCACTTTGGGATAACCATGACCGCCCTGTTTATGACTGGGTAATGGCTATCGACCTTAACGCTTGTACCGGTTGCGGTGCCTGTGTGGTTGCATGTTCTGCAGAAAATAACATCCCGGTTGTAGGTAAAGATGAGGTTTCACGTCGTCGTGAAATGCATTGGATCCGTATCGACCGCTACTATAGCTACAATGACCACGGTAACAGCGAAGAAGCGGTTACTAAAGAAAAGGAAATTGATAAGCTTGATAACTTTGACAATGTATCGGTTGTTCACCAGCCAATGCTTTGCCAGCACTGTGATCACGCACCTTGTGAAACTGTGTGCCCGGTATTAGCTACCGTTCACTCATCAGAAGGTTTAAACCACATGGCTTACAACCGTTGCGTAGGTACACGTTATTGCGCTAACAACTGTCCGTTCAAAGTACGTCGCTTTAACTGGTTCAACTACTGGAACGATGCACGTTTTGATAACTACCTGCAAGGTGAGCATACACAATTAGTACTTAACCCAGACGTGGTTACACGTTTCCGTGGTGTTATGGAAAAATGCTCAATGTGTATCCAACGTATCCAGGCTGGTAAACTGAAAGCTAAAATTGAAAAACGCCCGCTTAAAGACGGCGAAATCAAAATGGCTTGTCAGCAAACATGTTCTGCCAACGCTATCGTGTTCGGTAACAGGAATGATCCTAACTCTGAAGTTTCAAAAGCACTTGCAAGTGAAAGAACTTACTACGTGCTTGAAGAACTTAACGTACAACCAGGTATCGGTTACCAGACAAAAGTTAGAAATATAATAGAAACTGAAGCTCAGGCATAAATTTTTATATACAGAGATTAAGATATATGGCATCTCATAGTGAATCAATAATAAGGGAACCGTTAATTACGGGTAAAGACATCACGTATGGACAAATTACGAATGATGTATTACGCCCTGTAGAAAATATGCCGGGTAAAGCCTGGTGGATCGGTTTTAGTGTGGCTTCGCTTGGCGCCTCACTTTGGGTTTTCGCGATCAGCTGGACTTTCTGGTTCGGTCTTGGTGAGTGGGGCCTGAACAAAACAGTAGGATGGGCTTGGGACATTACCGGTTTCGTATGGTGGGTAGGTATCGGTCACGCCGGTACGCTTATCTCTGCGGTATTGTTACTGTTCCGTCAAAACTGGCGTAACTCCATTAACCGCTCGGCCGAGGCGATGACAATCTTCGCGGTAATTTGTGCGGCTACTTATATCGCCGCTCACATGGGTCGTCCATGGATGGCTGTTTATTCATTACCGTTACCAAACCAGTACGGTTCATTATGGGTAAACTGGAACTCACCACTTATCTGGGACGTATTCGCGATTTCAACATACTTCTCGGTTTCATTAGTGTTCTGGTATACTGGTTTATTGCCTGATATCGCTACTATACGTGACCGTGCACAAGGTCTTCGCCGCCGCATCTATTCGGTATTGTCATTCGGCTGGACAGGTTCAGTAAAAACCTGGCAGCGTTTTGAAACAGTATCATTGATCCTGGCAGGCGTTTCAACCCCACTGGTACTTTCGGTACACACCATTGTATCCATGGACTTTGCAACTTCGTTGGAACCAGGATGGCACACCACCATCTTCCCTCCATACTTCGTTGCCGGTGCGATCTTCTCTGGTTTTGCCATGGTGCAAACCCTGTTGCTTATCGCACGTAAAGTATTAGGACTTGAAAACTACATCACCATGTTCCACATCGAATCGATGAACAAGATCATCATGTTAACCGGTTCGATAGTAGGTGTGGCTTACTTAACAGAGTTGTTCATCGCGTTCTACTCACAAAACGAGTACGAGCAATATGCTTTCGCAAACCGTATTGCCGGTCCGTACTGGTGGGCTTACTGGAGCATGATGACCTGTAACGTAATTACTCCACAGCTGTTCTGGTTCAAAAAGATCCGTACCAACATTCCGTTGTCGTGGGTATTGTCAATCGTGGTTAACATCGGTATGTGGTTTGAGCGTTTCGTAATTATCGTTACCTCATTGCACCGTGACTTTATACCATCAAGCTGGGCTATGTTTTATCCAACCTGGGTTGACGTGAGCGTGTTCATCGGTTCAATAGGTGTATTCTTTACCATGTTCCTGTTGTTTATCAGGGTATTACCTTCAGTGGCTATGGCCGAGGTGAAGCTGTTGCTGAAAAGCTCAAGCGAGCAAGCTAAGAAGAAACTTATGGACGAAGGTCATGTTGAACCGGCTGAGGCTGAGTTCTACATCGCTTCACTTGAGAAATTTGATAGTGTTAACCAGTCTGAATACTTAAAAGCATAATACTATAATGAGTAGCACTAAATATATATTAGGCGTTTTTGATGATCCCGATGAAATGATGCACGGGATTGATAAGCTGCAAAAAAACAGCGTACCAATTTATGATGTTTACACCCCTATGCCTATCCACGGTATCGAGGCTAAACTGAACATTAAGGATTCGCGTCTTGGTTATGCAGCATTTATGTTCGGCTGTTTAGGTGGCACGATCATGTTCTCAATGGTGTATTATATGCTTGTTCATGACTGGCCTATTAACATCGGTGGTAAAAACTTTTTCGCTATCCCCGATTTTATCCCGGTTACATTTGAGTGGACGGTATTATGGACTTCTTTTGGTATGACATTTACGTTCTTCTTCGCGTCACACCTGTTCCCGGGCCGTACGCCAAGGGTAATGGATTTAAGAGCGACAGATGACAAGTTTGTAATTGCCATTAACGCTAAAGGAAACATTCCACACGAGGATATAACTAATTTACTAAAAGAAGCGGGTGCTACAGAAGTGAAGCATAACGACAGAAAATATGTTAGCTATGAATAAAATTAAAATATTAGGAACAATAGTTACCGTTATCGCTGCTTCGATAATTTTTACATCGTGCAAAGATAAAAGGAGTACCGGTTGGGAGTATGCACCTAATATGTACGAGCATTTAGCATACGATCCGGATCAAAAAAATAACAATTTCAAAGATGGTAAAACGGCTCAGTTGCCACCTGCCGGAACAATCCCGGTTGGCTTTACCAAATTTGATTATCCAAATACCAAAGAAGGTTATGAATTAGCCAGCGTTGAGGTTAAAACTGTACTGGCGCAAACCCAGGCTAACTACGCTGATGGTAAGATTTTGTTTGAGCATTTCTGCTCTCCTTGCCATGGTGTTAACGGACAGGGTGACGGATTGGTGGTTCAGCACGGTTATCCGGCTCCTCCATCATATTCAAAAGGCCAGTCATCACGCGGTGGTAACATGAAAGACCTTACAGACGGTAAAATTTATCATACCATTACTTACGGTGTAAATGCTATGGGTTCATACGCTTCTCAGCTTGCTCCCGAAGAACGCTGGAAAGTGATCATGTATGTTCACCATTTACAAACCTTATAAGAAAAAGATATTAATGAAGACTCATAATAATTTTGACGGGCAATACGAATTTGTCGGCAAAGCCAAAACATGGAGCTTAATATGCATCGTGATTGGTTTGGTTGCCATACTTGGTGGCTTCGCGCTTGGCTACACCGAGCGTACTTTTGCCAACCTATTGCTGATGACCTACTACTTTGCAGCGGTTTGTATGTGCGGTATTTTCTTTTGCGCCGTACAATATGCAGCTCAGGCAGGTTGGTCTGCATCAATGATCAGGATCCCACAGGCTTTCGGTAAAGTTTTGCCGATTGCAGCAGTTACGCTTATTTTAGTTGTAATTGCAGGGTTTTCATTAACACATACAGTAACCAACGAAGAAGGTAAGCAGGTTGTTGCCCCTTACTTATATAAAATTTGGGCTGCTGTTGGCGTTACTGATCCTCACAGCGAAAACTATAATGCTATCATCGCTGGTAAAGCAGGTTACATGAACAAAGTAGGATTTGTGATCCGTTTGATCTGTTTCCTTGGTTCATATTGCATCTTCGGTCGTTTATTAGCTAAATATTCAGAAGCTGAAGATGATCTGGGCGGTATGTTCTACTACAAAAAGAGCTTTAACATGTCATGCCTATTCCTGGTGATCTTTGGTTTTACTACTCCTATCTACGCTTTTGATACTATCATGTCATTAGAAGCTGAGTGGTTTTCGACAATGTTTGGCTGGTATAACTTTGCTGCCATGTGGGTAAGCGGTTTATCGGTTATCACCCTTACATTGATCAGGTTGAAACGTATCGGTTATTTTGAATGGGTTAGTGAAGACCATATGCATAGCTTAACCAAATTTATCTTCGGTTTCTCTATCTTCTGGACTTATGTATGGTTTGCTCAGTTCTTGCTGATCTACTACGCTAACATGCCTGAAGAAACTGTTTACTTCTTTAAACGTTGGGAGCCAGAGTTTAAGCCATGGTTCTGGATTAACATTGTTGTTAACTTCCTTACTCCGTTATTGGTATTGATGTCACGTGACTCTAAACGTATTTACCGTACAGTTGAGATTATGTGTATCATCCTGATCGTTGGTCACTGGTTAGATTACTTTATGATGATCATGCCTGGTACAGTTGGCCCAACTTCATCATGGTTAACTGAAATTGGCCCGATTGAGATAGGCGTATTCGTAGGTTTCGGTGGTTTATTTACTTTCACAGCGATGACTGCTTTAACCAAGTTCAAGTCGCTTGTTCCTAAAAAACACCCGTTCTTGCAGGAAAGCCTTCATCATCACATATAATAATTATTACATTTGCACCAAAATACAGAATACCAAACAGCTTACTAAAATGGGATTCAGAAAACTAATAAATTCTAAAAAATTACTATCGTTCTTCGCTGCGTTTATGCTCCTGGGCACAAACCTGCTGATGGCGCAAACTGCGGCCGCAGGTGCGGCACAGGAGGAAGCCCCTAAGGTTGACTGGACCGGGGTAGCATATTATGTAGCTATATTTTTCCTGATCTGTTTAGGTATTGCTATTGTTGGCAAAATCCTTAAGATATATGACCTTACCCTGAAAATGCAAGGTAAAAAAGGTATCAAATGGAACAACATCATGGCGGTGATCTGTATCATCTTCCTTCTTGCTGGTCTTTATGGTTCTTACTGGTCATTTACCGAACAAGGCAGCATGACTTTACCAGAAGCTGCTTCAGCTCACGGTGTTAAAATAGATGAGATGTTTACTGTCACTACTGTTTTAACGATGATAGTATTTTTCGTTACCCAGATCTTGCTGTTTACATTCCTGTTCCGGTACCGTCACTCTGATAAACGTCGTGCGCACTTCTTGCCTCACAATAACACCATCGAGAAAGTTTGGACAATTGCTCCGGCTATCGTTCTTACCATCCTGGTAGTATTTGGTTTCTTTACCTGGCAGAAGATCATGAACAGCGAAAACCTTAAGGATGATATCAACATCGACGTAACCGGTCACCAGTTTGCCTGGGAACTACGTTACCCTGGTAAAGATGGTGTATTAGGCCCTAAAGATTTCCGTTTGGTTACAGGTGCAAATAACCTGGGTGTTAACTTCAAAAAGAAAAGTAGCTTTGATGATTTAAAGGTTGATACGATGTATCTGCCGGTTAATAAATCAATCAGGTTGAATATCCTTGCTCAGGACGTGATCCATAGTGTTTACATGCCTTACTTCAGGGTTCAATTGAACGCTGTACCTGGCTTGCCAACCTTCTTTAAATTTACCCCAACTATTACTACCGCTCAAATGCGGACTAAATTGGACGATCCTAAATTTGAATATACCCTTTACTGCAACAAAATATGCGGTGGAAGCCACTACAACATGCAAAAAGTTGTACGTGTTGTTACCGAAGCCGAATATCAGTCATGGCTGTCAAGGCAAAAGCCTTACCTGAATGACGCTTTAAGAAAAGAGCTTCATTTTGCAACAGCAAACAGCGAGCAGAGCGGTGCTTCAACAAATAGGATAGCGTTAAATAATTAATAAAGATAAGAAAGATAGATATGTCAACATTAGCAGTTCACGACCACGCAGGAACACACCACGACGAACACGGTCACGAACATCACCATGACCAATCATTCCTGTCTAAATATGTATTTAGCATGGACCACAAGATGATTGCCAAGCAATTCCTGATCACAGGTATTACTATGGCGGTTATCGCAATGATTTTGTCAATCCTGTTTAGGATCCAACTTGCTTACCCTGATAAAACATTCCCACTGTTAACTACCCTGTTAGGTCGTTTTGCTCCTAACGGTCGTATCAGCCCCGATTTTTACCTGGCTTTGGTTACCATTCACGGTACCATCATGGTATTCTTCGTATTAACTGCCGGCTTGAGCGGTACTTTTGCCAACTTATTAATTCCATTGCAGGTAGGTGCACGTGATATGGCTTCGCCTTTCATGAACATGCTTTCATACTGGTTCTTCTTTTTAGCCAGCGTTATCATGCTGTCGTCATTCTTTGTACAAAAAGGCCCTGCCAGTGGTGGTTGGACAATTTACCCGCCATTATCTGCATTGCCTAAAGCAATGCCGGGCTCTGGCGAAGGTATGACCTTATGGTTAATCAGTATGGTATTGTTCGTAGCATCATCATTAATGGGTGGTATCAACTACGTAAGTACCGTATTAAACATGCGTACAAAAGGTATGGACCTTTGGAAAATGCCTTTAACTATCTGGGCATTATTCCTTACAGCTATCTTAGGTATCCTTGCATTCCCGGTTTTAGTTGCCGGTGTAGTATTGTTGATATTTGACCGTAGCGTTGGTACCAGCTTCTATTTATCTGATATCGTATTGAACGGCGTACAGCAACCATTTGAAGGTGGTAGCCCGATCCTGTTCCAGCACTTATTCTGGTTCTTAGGTCACCCGGAAGTATATATCGTAATTATGCCTGCGATGGGTATCTCGTCTGAGATCATGTCGGTAAATTCACGTAAACCTATTTTCGGTTACCATGCGATGGTTTACTCTTTGATCGGTATTACAGTATTGTCGTTCATCGTATGGGGCCACCACATGTTTGTTACCGGTATGAACCCGTTCCTGGGTGGTGTGTTCATGATTACTACATTAATCATCGCAGTACCATCGGCGGTGAAAACGTTCAACTGGTTAGCTACACTTTGGCGCGGTAACATCAGGTTTACACCTGCTATGTTGTTCGCTATCGGTATGGTGTCGTTCTTCATCTCTGGTGGTTTAACAGGTATCTTCCTGGGTAACGCTGCATTAGATATCAACTTACATGATACTTATTTCGTGGTGGCTCACTTCCACTTAGTAATGGGTTCTGCAGCTATATTTGGTATGCTTGCCGGTGTTTACCACTGGTTCCCTAAAATGTTCGGCCGTATGATGGACGAGAAATTAGGTTACCTGCACTTCTGGTTAACATTTATCTGTGCTTACCTGGTATTCTTCCCAATGCACTTTATGGGTCTTGACGGTGTGCCACGTAGGTACTATGCTTTCACCGAGTTTGCTTCAATGCAAAAATGGTTAACCATTAACACCTTTGTTACCTGGGCTGCTATTATCGCCGCACTTACACAGTTTGGTTTCCTTTATAACTTCTTTGTATCAATCTTCAAAGGACGGAAAGCAACTCAAAATCCATGGGAGTCAAATACTTTAGAGTGGACTACTCCTGTTGAGCACCTGCATGGCAACTGGCCAGGCGAAATTCCAACTGTTTACCGTTGGCCATATGATTACAGCAAACCGGGTGCAGAAGAGGATTACATCCCTCAAACTGTTCCTTACTCGCAAACAATGAGCTCAAACGTACCTCACGATTTTGAAGATAATCCTGCAGGTTTAGAAGAACTGAACAAGTTTACAAGTACGCTGAAAGCAAACGAACAAGTAAAATAATTTTAATACTTATCTGATCTTTTAGGGTACCAGTTAAGTCTTAAGTCGGAAGTTTTAAGTACGAAGTTTAACAACTGAGAACTTACTACTTGGAACTTCCGGCTTGGCAGGTACCCTAAATTTTTAGAAATATTTTAGATGAGCACAGCCGCAAAAAATAGGTTTCAAAAGATCAATATTACAACCATTGTTCTGCTGTTTGTTTTGATTCTTGCCGGTGGTGTTGTACGTAGCTCAGGTTCAGGTATGGGATGCCCCGACTGGCCAAAATGTTTCGGAAGGTATATCCCACCAACTGATATAAGCGATCTCCCAAAAGATTACAAGCAAAAATATGTTGCCAAACGCCTGGAGAAAAACCAGCGTTTTGCCAAAACACTTGATGTGTTTGGCTATAGCGACTTGGCTAAACGTATCCGCGAAGACCGTTCTATCCTTGTCCCTGAAGATTTTAACGCAGGTAAAACCTGGACGGAATATATCAACCGTTTAGTTGGTGCGTTATCCGGTTTTTTCCTGTTGCTTTCGGTTGTATTTTCTTTTAGCTATTGGAAAACAGATAAAAGGATTGCTATCCTGAGCATATTCAATCTTGTTTTGGTCGGATTTCAGGCCTGGTTAGGCTCAATTGTGGTATCTACCAATTTAGTAGCCTGGATAGTTACTGTACATATGCTTTTAGCCCTGGCCATTTTAGCGATTTGTATTTATACTTATCATATTGCTAAGATCTCCGGAAAGAAAACTGCGGGTTCAACGCCTTTGGTTTACATCATAACACTTACAGCAGTTTTTGTAAGTATCCTGCAGATCGCATTCGGTACTGAAGTTAGGGAGAAGATAGATGCGGTTGCTAACCATTTTCAGGGAGGTTACCGCAAAGATTGGATCATTAACGCCGGCGAGATATTTCAGCACCACAGGGATATTGCAATCCTGGTATTGGTGCTTAACGTGGCTTTATTTGTTTTGATCCGCAAAGGCTTTAACAGGCATTCTATTCAACAGCAGTTGATGAGCTTTACATTTTTAATGATCACGTTGCAAATAGTAACCGGGATCTTATTATCATACCTCGCTTTGCCGCCGGTTGCCCAGGCCGCACATATTGTATTGGCGAGTTTAATATTTGGGGCACAATTTTATTTGCTTTTGAATTTATTTCAAGGTGTTAAGGGTAGGGAGATAAGCAAATGAAATGGGCTGATTTTTCAAAACTAATTAAAACGAGGCTAACCTCTTTGGTGGTGTTTTCGGCATCAATATCATTTTTAATCGGAAGCCGTGCAAACGGGCATATCGTTTGGATTGATTGGATAAAACTAATTATTGGTGGTTTCCTGGTTACATCAGCTGCTAATGCTTTTAACGAGATCATCGAAAAAGATCTGGATAAGCTGATGAAGCGCACTATGGACCGTCCAATTCCTTCCGGAAAAATGACTACTGGTCAGGCATTGGTATTAGGTTTGGGCATGGGCATGGCAGGTACATACCTGTTGGGCAGTTTAAACCTGTTGACGGGTTTATTGTCGGTGTTCTCGATATTATTGTACGCCTTTGCCTATACGCCGCTGAAACGCAAATCGCCGATAGCGGTTTTTGTTGGTGCTATTCCTGGCGCTTTACCACCGCTTATCGGTTATGTGGCTGCGCAGGTACACGGCAGGATAGATGAGATCGCGATAATCTTATTTTCGATTCAGTTTATCTGGCAGTTTGTTCATTTCTGGGCTATTGCCTGGGTTTTGGATGATGATTATAAGCTGGCTGGTTTTAGGTTACTGCCATCGGGTAAAAGAGATTTAACAAGTGCGGTAATTACGTTTATATTTGCCATTGTATTAGTACCTGTGAGCTTGTTGCCAACCATTTATGGTTACGGAGGTTACTGGGTAGGGGGCGTATCGCTGATATGCAGCCTGATATTTTTGTACCAATCGTTCATGCTGTTGCGTACCAGGCAAATACCTGAGGCCCGCAAATTAATGTTCGGCTCGTTTTTTTACCTGCCGGTAGTTCAGATAATGTTTTTAGTAGATTTTATAGTTAAGTGAGATGATGGCAAGGATGGAACAAGATAACGACAGGCTTAACCTGGGTGCCAAGAAGTTTAACATGTGGATTTTCATATTCACATCGTTTATGCTTTTTGCTGCATTTACCAGTGGTTTTATTGTTTATGCCGGCGGCAGCGGCCACGGTTTAAATGTGATCATGCCTCAGTCGTTTTTGTATAGCACTATTGTTATTGTATTAAGCAGCGGTACGTTGTTTTTGGCCTCAAGGGCAGCAAAGGCATTGCAGTTTGATAAACAAAAACTGTATTTATGGATCACGTTGGGTTTAGGTTTGGCATTTTTTGCCTTACAAATCTATGCCTGCTACGTGTTAACCTACAAAATGCAGATCTATTTTGTTGATCCTAATGCTTCACGTTCGTTTGTTTACGTTTTTGTTGGCGCGCATTTGGTTCACATTTTTGCGGCGCTGTTATTGCTAATAAATACACTTATAGGTACATACCGTAATATCCCTCAGGTACGGAATATGTTTAAGATGGAATTAACCTCCATTTTCTGGCATTTTCTCGATATTATATGGATTTATCTGTATGTTTTTTTACTTTTGAATCATAATTAATACACCCATAGATTAGTACAGATGAGTACAACAGTTTCACAAATTGACGAAGTAAAAACTTCGCCCTGGTCGGGAGGAAGATCCCCGTTCAACGTGGAGTACGGAAAAATAATGATGTGGTTTTTCCTCCTTTCGGATGCGTTCACCTTTTCATCATTATTGATAGCTTATGGTTCATTACGTTTCAGTGCAAGCGTATGGCCAGGTGCTGATAAGGTTTTTCAATCAGTACCGGGATTAGTTGATCACGGTGCACCACTGGTGTTTGTGGGTTTAATGACCTTCATCCTCATCGCAAGCTCTGTTACCATGGTATTAGCTGTTGAGGCTGGTCACCGTAACGCTAAGAGCGAGGTAGTAGGCTGGATGATAGCTACGGTTATTGGTGGTTTCATGTTCCTTGGCTGTCAGGCGTTGGAGTGGGGCCATTTACATCACGAAGGTTTCTGGTGGGGAAGTGTTCCTCCTGCAGAAGAGCTTAAAAAGTTATTCACGGGTGGTACCGAGGCTGTGCAGCATATGACTTCTCAGGAGTTTGCTAACCTGTTTTTTACCATCACGGGATTCCACGGATTCCACGTATTTACAGGTGTTATTATTAACATTATCATCACGGTTAACGTGTTAATGGGCACATACGAAAAACGCGGCAGTTATTTAATGGTTGAAAAAGTTGGTTTATACTGGCACTTTGTAGACCTTGTTTGGGTATTCGTATTTACATTCTTTTACTTAGTTTAAAAACATTTACATATGTCAGCAGAATCGCACGAAGTTCACCACGATGGTGAGCACGAATCAATGAGCAAAAAGCGTATATGGCAAGTAGCCGGTATATTAACCTTTATTACTTGTATTGAGTTTATTATTGCGCTTGCTATAGTTCCAAGTCACCCAGAGCTTTTGAAATATGCTAACCCTGTATATATTGTTTTAACTTTGTTTAAAGCATTTTATATAGTTGCATACTTTATGCACTTGAAGTTCGAAAAAATGGGGTTGATCCTTTCTTTAGTAATCCCAATTATATTTATAATCGGTTTAATCCTGGTACTTACAAACGAAAGCCACCACTGGGTTGACTTAAGGTTCTAATGAACAAGGCTTCCATCTTAAAAAAGATTATGATCCTGGTACTCATCTTAGCAGTACCAGGATTTTTATATTATTTACTTACCGCAAAGGGTAAAAACAGGTACAAACCCCTCGCTGTTTTCGGCCCCAAGGAGGTTGCTAAAACAGGCCATAAGTTTCACGGTAAGTATATCCCGGATACCATTTACCACACCATTCCTGATTTTAAACTTACCGACCAGGAAGGTAAACCGGTTACCTTATCCACCCTAAAAGGAAAGATCTTTGTAGTAAACTTTTTTTACGCCAACTGCCCAACGGTTTGCCAAACCATCAATAAAAACATGAGCTGGCTGGTAGGTACTTACTATAAAAACAAGATGGTTTATTTTTTGACCATTACTGTTGATCCGGAACGTGACACCCGGGAAGTACTCGATAAATACCTGCAGACATTTAAGCCCGAATCAAACCGCTGGCTAATGTGTAGTGGCGATACCTCATCTGTTTACAGTTTTGCGCGCAATGGTCTTTTTGTTAACGCTGCAAGAGCCGGTAACGACTTTGTTTATAGCGATGACTTTGTACTGATTGATCAGGAACATCGCATCAGAGGGTACTACAAGGCTGCTGTAACCCCCGAGGTTAACCGCCTTAACGACGAGATTAAAGTGTTGATAGCCGAAGAGCTGCGTAAAGTTGATAAGCCCCTATATTAATTAACTATGAGCGATAAATTTATAATCCGCTTTGTTGCGGGTGTTACCATATTTGTAATAGCGGTTGTTGTTTTACTCAACCGACACCTCATTCCCGGTCCGGCAGTTGCCCCCGCATTTACTCCGTATTTGCCAATGCTTAACGCGGTGCTTAATGGCACCTGTACAGTGTTGCTGCTTTTATCATTGTATCAAATCAAACAAGGTAATATAACCTTACATAAGCGTCTTAACATTCTTACGTTCTGCCTGTCGTCGCTTTTCCTGTTATCGTACATCCTGTTTCATTACCTGATGCGTAATGAAATTATTTATGGTGATATCAATGGTGACGGCGTATTATCGGAAGCAGAACGGGCTTCGGCAGGTTCTTTGCGGACGGTGTATTTGTCTATTTTGACACCTCATATTATACTTGCCGCGGCCGTTTTACCGTTAATATTATTGAGCTTTCACCGCGGCCTGCAAATGCAGGTTGAAAAGCACCGTAAGCTGGTACGCTGGGCATTCCCGATATGGTTATATGTTACTGCAAGCGGCGTGGTGGTTTACTTAATGATCCGCCCGTTTTATCATTTTTAATTTATAATTAGTTAAATTTGTACCTATGAAACAAGGTTTTAAAGTTATCCTTTTTGTAATGGCCCTTGGCCTTATGCTTATTGCGCGCGAGCCGGTAAAAGCCCAATGCGCGCAGTGTGCTGCAACAGTTGAAACCAACGCGCAAAGCGGTAGCTCAAAAACAAGGGGATTAAATAACGGCATCCTGTTTTTATTGGGTGCACCTTACTTTGCGGTTGCATTAGGTGGCTACATCTGGTATAAAAAATACCGTCGTAAAGATGTTAAGCTTGAAATGCGCCCCGAAAAACTCAATCTGAATTAATACAAAGATCGCGACCCTGTAATGGGCGCTGTCATAATCTTATAAGATACTTCCACGTGTCTCAAACACCAAAGTCATGGGCTATGCTTAAATGTAAATGCCCCCGCTGCAGGCGGGGCGATATGTTTAAGGGTAGCCCTTACAGTTTCTCCAATAAAATAAATCTTAACTGCCCGCATTGTGACCTTTTCTTTGAGATAGAACCGGGTTACTTTTACGCCGCCATGTATGTGAGTTACGCATTAAATGTTGGCGAAGCGTTAGGCATAGCATGGCTTACCTATCTTTTAACCCATAACCAGGATTCGCCCTGGTTATACCTTGGCGCTATAATTTTAGGCTGCTTTGCGCTTGCTCCGGTAAATTTCAGATATTCGCGTGTGTTTTTGTTGTATTGGTTATCACCCAAAATACATTACCAAAGCTATTTAGATGCTGATGATATACCAGGAAAGTCTTGATTTTTTAAAAGATCTCGCGGAGCATAACAGTCGGGAGTGGTTTGCTGCCAATAAAGAGCGTTATGAAAAAGCCCGCGAAAATGTAATTGATTTTACAACAACCATACTTGAAGGTGTGCGTAAAATAGAAGCAGGCATGGATGAAAACCTTGATGCCAAAAAGTGCGTGATGCGTATTTACCGCGATATCCGTTTCAGTAAAAATAAAGCGCCGTATAAAAATAATTTCGGGGTAAGTTTTCCAACGTCCGGCTTAAAGGGCGGCGGCGTTGAGTACTACCTGCATATCCAGCCCGGCAATTCATTTATTGGCGGCGGATACTGGATGCCAGAAGCTCCGCATTTGAAAGCTATTCGCCAGGAAATTGATTATAATGCGGCCGATTTGAAAAAGATCATAGATGACAAGGACTTTGTTAAGCTCTTTGGTGATTTCAGGGCACAGGAGCAACTAAAATCACTGCCGAAGGGATATGAAGCCGATAATGAGAATCTCGATCTTATAAAGCTTAAAAGCTTTGTGGGTTGGCATAAGCTTACGGATAAGGATTTGACTCAGGCTGGATCGGAGAAAATTATCATTGATATGTGCAGCAGGATCCATCCGCTTAATGTGTTTTTGAAGAACGCGCTTGCGTAATAATATATTAAAACCCCAACGTACTATGAAAATTAGATATAGCATTTTAGCCGCTGCTGTGTGTGTAACAATGTACTCATGTAAGGTCATGTCGCCAAAAGCATACAAAACACTTGTTGCCGAACGCGATTCATTAGCCACACGTACATCAAATTTAGAAGGACAGGTTGCACAACTGCAATCAGATACGGCGCGCCTGCACAGGCAGCTTAACGATCTGCGTAAAAACAACAGCGTGTTAAACAGTAACCTTGATGCAACATCGTCAAAAGCTAACGAATTGGCCGCTCAGACCACAAGATTGGCCGCCGATTTGAAAAAACGCGAAGCACGTTTAAAGGAAGTGGAAGACATTTTAAAGAAACGTGACGAGGCTACCAACGCCCTGCGAGACAAATTACAGAAAGCTCTTTACGGCTTTCAGCAAAGTGGATTAACCGTAGATATCAGAAATGGCAAGGTTTATGTGTCATTAGCTGATAAGTTATTGTTCCCTTCGGGAAGTATTATTATTGATGATAAAGGAAAGGCAGCATTGAAACAGCTTGCCGCAGTAGTTAATAAGGAAGCTGATATCAATATGGCGGTAGAAGGCCATACCGATGATAAGAAGGTGAAAAACCTTGGCCAGATCAAAGATAACTGGGACCTGAGCGTTTTACGTGCTACTTCGGTAACCCGCTACTTGACCGAAACAGAAGGTGTTGATCCGCACAGGCTTACCGCGACAGGTAAGAGCGAGTTTCAGCCGATAGATGCTACTGCTACTGACGAAGCCCGTGCGAAGAACAGGCGAATAGAGATCGTGCTTACCCCTAAGCTTGATGAGTTATACAACCTGATCACTAAGTAAATAAATGAAGGGCTCCCGGTTAACCATCGGGAGCTTTTTTGTTTGAACTAACAATGCCATGTATGAAAACAAGAAAGCCCGACGTTTTGCCGGGCTTTCTTATTTATATCCGTTGAAGGTTATATTAAACGCCTAACAACAACCTTGCAGGATCTTCCAATAATTGTTTAACCCTAACCAGGAAGCTTACTGACTCGCGACCGTCAATGATGCGGTGATCGTATGACAGCGCAAGATACATCATTGGGCGGATAACCACCTGTCCGTTTACAGCTACCGGGCGCTCGATAATATTGTGCATGCCTAAAATTGCCGATTGAGGCGCGTTGATGATAGGTGTAGATAACATTGAACCGAATACACCACCGTTAGTGATAGTGAATGTACCACCTGTCATTTCAGGGATGGTCAGTTTGTTTTCACGGGCTTTACCTGCAAGTACCACAATGGCCTTTTCAATTTCGGCAAGACTCATGCTATCAGCGTTACGGATAACCGGTACAACCAAACCTTTAGGCGCAGAAACAGCGATAGAGATATCAGCAAAATTGCTGTAAACAATCTCTTCACCTTCAATACGGGCACCAACAGCAGGCCAGTCTTTCAAAGCTTCGGTAACCGCTTTGGTAAAGAACGACATGAAGCCTAAGCCCACATTGTGTTTCTCTTTGAATTTATCTTTGTATTTAGCGCGTAATTCCATGATCGGCTGCATATCAACCTCGTTGAAGGTAGTAAGCATAGCAGTTTCATTTTTAACCGATACCAAACGTTTAGCAACGGTTTTACGCAGCGAGGTCATTTTTTCACGTTTTTCGTCCCTTGCACCACCTGTAGAGGTTGCAACCGGAGCGGCAGCAGGTTGAGCAGCGGGAGCAGCTGGTTTGGCTGCAGGGGCCTGCGCACCAAGGGCATCGCCTTTAGTAATACGGCCGTCAACACCTGAACCTGATACTGATTTTGGATCAACACCTTTTTCGGCTAATATTTTAGCAGCGGCAGGTGATGGCGTACCTGAAGCGTAAGTTTTAGCACTTTCGGCAGCTGCACCACCACGAGGTGATTCATCAGCAGCGCTAACTACTGCAGGAGTAACCGGGGTAGCTGCAGGAGCAGAAGCGCCTGCGCCTTCAATAGTACAAACTACGGCACCAATAGGCAATACATCACCCTCTTTAGCAATAGTTTTTAATGTACCTGCTTTTTCTGCGGTAAGTTCAAATGTAGCTTTATCTGATTCCAGTTCGGCAATAGCTTCATCCATAGCAACCGCTTCACCGTCTTTTTTGATCCAGCGTGATAAAGTAACCTCAGTGATAGATTCACCAACCGGAGGTACTTTAATTTCAACTGATGCACCTGACGAAGCAGGGGCAGCAGCAACAGGCTCGGCGGCAACTGGTGCCGGAGCAGGTGCATTGGCTACAACTTCTGCCTGTGGTTGTGCGGCCGGAGCAGCAGCTTGCGCGCCACCATCTTCAATATTGGCAACAACGGCGCCAATGGCTAATACATCGCCTTCATTGGCAACGATTTTTAAAGTACCGGCTTTTTCGGCAGTAAGCTCAAAAGTAGCCTTGTCTGATTCCAGCTCGGCAATAACTTCGTCCATTTCTACATGGTCTCCGTCTTTCTTTTTCCAGCTTGCAAGGGTTACTTCAGTAATTGATTCGCCTACGGTAGGCACCTTAATCGCTAAGCTCATATTGTAGTTTGTAGATTTTATATTTTTTAATGGATTATGTCGGGATGCTTATTGACTGATCAATCAGCACCGGCATCAGCCATTTTCTTTGTTGTTTTTTTTACTGATTCTTTAACTGTTTTACCGGCAGGTGCTTCAAAAGCTTTTGACACGATGTACAACTGCTGAGCGGCGTGCTGTTTAGCAAAACCGGTCGCGGTACTGCTACCCTCGATTCTTGAAATCACGCTCAGGTTAATCAATTTATCATTGTGGAATTTGCGGCAAATGTAAGGCCATGCACCCATGTTTTCAGGCTCTTCCTGTACCCAGATAAATTCAGCCTTTTCGTATTTGGCTTTAACTTTAAGGATTTGGGTAACCGGGGTTGGATAAAGCTGCTCAACACGTACAATAGCTACATCCTTACGGTTATCGGCCTGTTGTTTATCTAACAAATCGTAATATACTTTACCGGTACATAGCAATACGCGTTTCACCTTTTTAGGATCAACATAAGTATCATCAATAAGCTCGTGGAATTTACCATTGGTAAAGTCTTCAATTGGCGATACGCATTTAGGGCTGCGCAGCAAGCTTTTTGGTGTAAAGATGATCAGCGGCTTGCGGAAATCGCGGTGCATTTGCCTGCGCAAAATATGGAAGAAGTTGGCAGGAGTAGTACAGTTAGCTACCTGGATATTATCATCGGCACAAAGCTCCATAAAACGCTCAACACGTGCAGAAGAGTGCTCAGGACCCTGACCTTCATAACCGTGCGGCAATAACATTACCAAACCATTACCACGCTGCCATTTAGTTTCGGCGCTGGCAATATACTGGTCAACAATAATTTGTGCACCGTTAAAGAAGTCGCCGAACTGGGCTTCCCAGATGGTTAAAGCGGTTGGGTTTGCAAGGGCGTACCCGTATTCGAAACCTAAAACACCGTACTCAGATAATAAAGAGTTGTAGATGCTTAGTTTGGCTTCCGGGTTAATGGCAGCAAGCGGGGTAAATTCATCCTCCGAATCAACCAGCGTTAATACCGCATGGCGATGCGAGAAGGTACCACGTTTTACGTCCTCCCCACTCAGCCTGATAGGATAACCTTCTTTTAACAAGGTACCATAGGCAAGCAACTCGCCCATAGCCCAGTCAAATACTTTGGTTTTGTTTACCATTGCGCTACGGTCTTCAAACAGTTTTTCAATTTTTTTGAAAAACTCTTTATTAGGTGGCAGCACAGTTAGTTTATTACCGATCTCTAAGAGGGTTTCTTCAGGAACCGAAGTATCAACGCCTCTTACCAGTTCTTTATGACTTGCCAGGTGTAAACCGCTCCACGCGCCTTCAAACATGGCGATGGTATCGGTAAACCTTTCTTCTGATTTTACTTCGTCAAGTTTTTGCTGTAACTCATCTTTAAAGGCTTTTTCGATGCCTTTCAGGTATTCGCCATTAATGCTGCCTTCATCAATCAGTTTTTGATTGTAGATTTTAAGCGGGTTTGGATGGGCATCGATAGCTTTGTACAACAATGGCTGTGTGAATTTAGGCTCATCAGCTTCATTGTGGCCATAGCGGCGATAGCAAAGGATATCGATAAAAACATCCTCATTAAATACCTGCCTGTATTCCATAGCCAGGTTTACAACGTAAGCCAAAGCTTCAACATCGTCACCATTTACGTGGAAAACCGGCGAAAGCACAGTTTTGGCAACATCAGTACAGTAAGTACTTGAACGCGCGTCTTTATAGTTAGTGGTAAAACCTATCTGGTTGTTGATAACCAGGTGAATGGTGCCACCAGTGCGGTAGCCATCCAGTTTTTCCATTTGTAAAACTTCATATACGATACCCTGACCGGCAATTGAAGCATCGCCATGGATCAGGATCGGAGCGATCTTTGAATGGTCGCCGCCATATTTAAAGTCGATTTTTGAACGGGTAATACCCTCAACAACCGGATCAACAGCCTCCAGGTGTGACGGGTTAGGGCAAAGGCTCAGGTGAACTTTTTTGCCGCTTTTGGTATGCACATCGGTTGAAAAACCTAAATGGTATTTAACGTCACCACCAAATGGTGATTCTGAATCGTAGTTTTTACCTTCAAACTCCGAGAATACCTCTTTATAGGTTTTCTCCATGATATTGGTCAACACGTTCAAACGACCGCGGTGTGCCATACCAATGATGAACTCTTCGATACCCAAATCGGCACCTTTTTTAATTACCGAGTCCATTGAAGGAATCAGTGCTTCCGCGCCTTCTAACGAGAAACGTTTTTGACCAAGGAATTTGGTACCTAAAAAGTTTTCGAAAGTTACAGCTTCGTTTAGTTTGCTCAACATTTCCTTCTTTTCATCAAGGGTGAAAGAAGGGGTATTGCGACGGCTTTCCATCCGTTCTTCAAACCATTTTATTTTAATAGGGTTACGGATGTATTTATATTCCGTACCTATTGAACGGCAGTAAGTGTCCTCAAGCAGCTGGCGGATATCGCGCAATTTGGCCGCGCCTAAGCCAACTTCAACACCGGCGTTAAAAACGGTGTCAAGGTCGGCATCGCTTAAACCAAAAGTTTCAAGCTCTTTGCCTGGGAAATAATGGCGGCGTTCGCGAACTGGGTTTGTTTTTGCAAACAAATGCCCGCGCGAGCGGTAACCATCTATCATGTTTAATACGTTGATCTCCTTTAAGAAATGTTCGGGAGTAGCTTCACCAACAGCAGACGGCGCAATTGCGGCAGAGGCGTCAGTGTCTTTACCAAAATCAAATCCTTCAAAGAATTTTTGCCATCCGTAATCGACTGATTCCGGTTCCTGTTTGTACTGTTCGTATAGGGAAGATATGTAGGCAGCGTTTCCGCTATTTATATAATTGAGACGATCCATGTGAAATTGTCTTTAAAACGGTACAAAAGTAAGCATATACCCCTATATACTTCATAATTAATTGTAAAGAAATTTAACCACTATTGGGCTTATTTTATCTTTTGGGGTGAAAACTCAAATTATGGCTTGTTGTTTTGCTTCAGATAGAAAATATTTTGATGGGATAATATTTAGGCGCTAACCAGGTCTCCTGCCTCATCTATAGACGAAGGTTGCCAGGTATTAACAAAATCGGTTTTGGCTTCAAGCTCTTTGGGAAGCTTGGTGGCAATGGCGTATTTGCTTTCCTTGGCATCATTAACACCGGCAATAAATGCCCAGTTGCCCCAGTTGCTGGCCGGCGAGTAATCAATCAGCTTTTCTTCAAAATAAGCAGCGCCCTGGGTCCAGTCGGCCTTGAGGGTATTTACAAGATAGCCGGCAACTACCTGGCGGTTTTGATTGCAGATAAAACCGGTAGCGTTAAGCTCGTGCATGGCGGCATCTATCAGCGGCACGCCTGTTTCGCCATTTTTCCATTTCTGGAGCAGTAGCTCTGCATCGGGTGCAAGGTCTTGTACTTCGTCTTTAGCTTTGATGAATTTTTGCCCGTGCTTTTTAAACATGAACCTGAAATAATCGCGCCAGAGCAATTCAAGCTTTAACAGGTTGCCATTGCTGCCATACTTCTGAATTTCCCAGTAAACCTGGCGAGGCGATATACAGCCTATAGAAAGCCATGGAGAAAGTTTTGAAGAAAACTCGGTACCATTACGGCCATTTTTTTGCTTTATAGCGATATCAAGTTGCGAAAAGTACTTATGCATTTGTACCAGTGCGGCAGTTTCACCTCCCTGGAAATATTCGGCAGCACGGGGATCATCAACCGGTTCGGTTAAGCCTAACTGCTGCAAAGTTGGCAATTCGCCGGCATCTGCAATTTCAGGAACGCTGATATGGTCAGGAGTTGGAACACATGAACGAACATTGCTGTCGCGCTCTACTTTCTTTTTAAAAACCGCGAAACTGTCGGGAATATCTTTTATCGGGAAAGGAAGATCTTCCTTATGGTACATGGTATGGCCGATAAAATGCTTGAGGTTAAGCCTCATTTTCCACAGGGCCGCTTCAACCTCTTCAGAAATGTTGGTTTCTTCATAAGCCACTTCACGGTGATGGTAAACCTCATTTACGTGATATTCTTCGGCGAGCTGCGGGATCACATCAGAAGGGGTACCAATGCGGATAATAAGTTCGGCACCAAAGCCCTGTAAATTTTTCCGGAGATCGGCAACGGCTTCCAATAAAAACCTTGCCCGGAAACTCCCTGTTTTTGGAGCGCCACCTGATGTTGGCTGAAAATAATAAGGATCGAAACAATAAACCGGCAGTACTTTATCAGCCTTGCGAACAGCTTCTAACAAAATTTCGTTATCATTTATGCGCAAGTCATTTCTAAACCAAACCAGAATAGTTCTATCACTCATAGTTAAACAGGGGGTTAACTGAATAATGCAGTATGCAAATTTGCAATTTATTTGCGTTTTATGCACATTTTGCCACAACATTATGACACCATCCAAACATTTAATTATTTTATTAAACTAAGTAAAAAGCTTTTAGCCGACTAAAATAATTAAGCCCCGAAGGTATAATTGTGTAAATATACGTAATTGCATACAACTAAGTTATACCACCTAACCCCATAGCTGTCACCCATCAACACTTAAATGAACCCCGCCTTATTGATCAGATTTGATCTTAGCCCGGATAACAGAATCTTTTTGAGCAGGGGTAAGCTTGTAATTAAATTGAAACAGCGCACCTTCAAAATCGCCATATGAGGGGTTGGGAATAACAATATACCGGCTGCCAAACTCCTTTTGCAATCTTTGTGTGGTTGTTATTCTGCTATCCTCAGTGGGGTGATTATCATACAACATATCAAAATCGGGCAGGTTATCACCGCAGAGCAGCAGGATTTGATGTGTTTTTAAAACATTAAGCCTTCGTGCCTCTTTGCTTGAAGACGAGGTTTTCAGCAGCAAATGCTCATCATCGGCAAAAGGCAAGCTGTACAGTTGTAAATTTTTTAAAGTACTCGCCCGCTCGTTTTCGTTACGGTTGGTGATGTAAAATATAGTGATACCTTTTGATGCCGCGTATTTGAAAAAGGCGGGTGCACCAGGTACGGTATCGGCTATGGCTTTATCTGTCCACTGTTTCCAGGTGGCGTCGCTGTAATCTAAATTTTGCAGGGCGCGGTGTGCGTCGTAAGGACTGTTATCCAGTAAGGTTTCGTCAATGTCGGTAACAATGGCCAGCGGTTTATCGCCGGGATTTTTAATGCCCTCATCAACCCTAAGCCTGGCTATATTATAAGCCTGGAAGCACAATGCCTTGTATTCTGCCGCGCGTTGTTGCCATAATGAAGCCCAAATTTTACCGTCATTAGTAATACTGGTATTTGAACCGGTAGTTTTTTTAACTGATGAGCAGGCGCTGAATAATAACAGGCCTGAAAGTAAATAGCTGTAGCTTTTTTTCATGATGGTTGATTAAAGGTGATGTCAGTCTGAGCTTATCGAAGACCCGTGCGGTAGGGCCTACAACTATGCTTCGACAAGCTCAGCATAACATGCCTCTTTATAACAACTCCGGTTTTATTTTATCCTTAAACTCCTTGGCAAATTTATTGAGTTTTGGCTGGATAACAAACGCGCAGTATGACTTGTTAGGATTATCGTTGAAATAGTTCTGATGATAATCCTCGGCGCTGTAAAAATCAGTTGCCGGGGTTATTTCGGTAACAATCGGATAGTCAAAAACGTGCTCGTTGGTAAGCGTTTTGATCATTGCTTCTGAAGCTTGTTTTTGCTCATCATTGTAATAGAAAATAGCCGAACGGTATTGTGTGCCCACATCATTACCCTGACGGTTTAGCGTTGTTGGGTTATGGGTTTTAAAGAAAACCAGCAACAGTTCATCAAATGAAATCACATCGGCATCATATTCCAGGTGGATCACTTCGGCATGGCCGGTAGCGCCTGTGCAAACCTGCTCATAAGTTGGGTTTGCAATTTTACCACCCATATAGCCTGAAGTTACTGATGTTACACCTTTAAGCGATTGGAAAACGGCTTCGGTGCACCAAAAGCAACCGTTGCCGAAAGTTATTTTTTGAATGTTCATATATCCCGTTTAGTCAAAAGTAATGCCTGTTTAAACGGTTAGTTATGAGGGCGATTTGAATATGTCAATTAAATTACTAAACTTAGTGTTTAACCTTATATTAAACCTATTAGTTATGAAAATTGCAGCATTAATTGCCCGCCTTTTGCTGGGCCTCATCTTCGTGGTGTTTGGTTTAAACTTCTTTTTCCAGTTTCTGCATATGGCCCAGCCACCCATGACCGATAAGGCACAAGCTTTTAGCGGTGGATTGTTTGGTTCGGGCTATTTTTTTCAGTACATGAAGGTGATAGAAATAACAAGCGGTTTTTTCCTGCTCATTAATCGCTTTACCGCGTTATTTGTATTGGTGCTACTGCCTATTTCGCTTAATATTTTCCTATTTCATGTCATTTTGGCACCGGCGGGTGTTCCCGTTGGATCTGCCGTTATAATTTTACAGGTATTTCTGTTGTTTGCCTACCGTAAATATTATACCAGCATTTTTACGGTGACACCAGTGGTATAATCAACTATCAGATTAACTGAGGTGTGCTGTTAAGCAAAATCATGTCATTGCGAGCGAAGCGTGCAACCGCACGGGAGCAGGGCCGCTCTGTATAGCATGCGATTGCTTCGTCGTTCCTCCTCGCAATGACATGATTTAAGTTTTTAACTCATCACACCATTTCCCGCTCAAAAATTTCCTGGATCATGCCCACCTGCTCTGCGTAAATTGATTTTTTGCGTGTGCCGAAATATAGCGTATTCTCTATCTTATTATACCCTTCCCAAAGCAATTTGATATTACCGCTATCGCGTTCCTTTTTGGAAAGAAAGTCCGGGATCACCGCTATGCCTTTACCATCGCTCAGGCAGCGGATAATGGAGCCCATATTAGGCACAATAAAGTTGGGCTTAAAATCGGGGCGTTTGCCAAAGTTGATATGCCAAAAGCGCCGCAGGTGTTCCATATCGCCCGATGAACCGTACCAGGTTTGTGCCTTAAGCCAGGTTTGGATCTGATTAAGGTTTTTAGTTTTTAGTAATTCATTAAACTCTTCGGTTGGGGTTTGCGCCCCGGCCAGCACTACTATCCGTTCTTTAAAAAACGGTTTATACTCCAGGCCTTTATAGTCGCCTTTATGAGGAGTTACAATCATGTCGAGGATACCACCGTCCAGGTCGGCCAGCATTTCGGGGTATTCGCCAAATTTGATGATTACATTAAAAGGCAGCGTAGGCAGATAGGATTCAAGCGTAAACTGAAAAGTTTCAAAGCACATACCTATACTTATGGTAGGCACATCCTTTTCGGTGCTTTTATGGAAATGCCGCTCGGCTTCTTCCAGTTTGCTGATAGACTCCTGGATATAATTGTACAGGATCTTGCCCCGCTCGGTAGATACCATTTTGCGCGACGTTCGATCAAACAGTTTATAGCCTACATAACTTTCCAATGAGCTTAAATGCAGGCTCACCCCCGGCTGGGAGATAAACAAGGCCTCGGCCGCCCCGGTTAGCGAACCGGTTTCATATATCGCTTTAAACGTGCGGAACCATTCAAAATTAACCATAGCTAATCTATTATAATTATAATACAAAAGTATAAATTATACTATTTTAATAGTAGATTATTGGACCGTAATTTTGACAAAAATTAAAACACGAAAATAAATGAAGAACATATTTGTAATAAACGGCGGACAGATCTTCGGTCACTCCGGTGGAAAGTTTAACAAAACATTATTAGATACAACAGTACAATACTTTACAGAACATCCTGATTTTGAAGTACGCTCAACCGATGTTAATCATGAGTACGATGCTATGCAGGAAGCCGAAAACTATAAATGGGCCGATATCATTATTTACCATACCCCGGTTTGGTGGTTCCAGGTACCGCATGCTTTAAAAAAATATATAGATGAGGTTTTTACTGCCGGTTACCAAAACGGTATTTACCGCAGCGATGGCCGTACAGCCGAAAACCCAGGTATTAACTACGGTACCGGTGGGTTAATGCATGGTAAAAAATATATGCTTACCACCTCGTGGAATGCGCCCGTTACTGCTTTCACGCTGCCCGGCGAATTTTTTAATGAACACAGTGTTGATGAAGGGCCGATGTTTGGTTTTCATCGGATGAACGCTTTTACCGGCATGCAGCAATTAGACAGCATCCACTTTTATGACGTAATGAAAAACGCTAATATAGAGGAGAACCTGCAACGCTACCAGGAACATTTAAACAAACTATTTACCCAAAACAACCCAAGCCATGAAAATTTACTTAACAGCCTTAGTGAAGTGTAAGGCGGGCACTACCGCCCAAATGAAAGAGTTTTTGGATAAGCTGGTAGCAGCATCCCGCCAGGAAGAAGCCTGTTTGCAATACGAGCTGTATCAATCAACAACAGACGAAACCCAGTTTATTTTTCACGAAACCTGGGCCAGTCAAGATGGGCTTGATGAGCATGTTAAACGCGAACATTTTCAGTTATTCAGTCAACAAATAACTGATGTTATAGATGGCCCGCTGGTAGTATATAAAACCGATAGGGTTCATTAATAGAATAAATAAAAAAACGGCCCCGATGAAAATCGGGGCCGTTTTTTTATTTGCTGCAGATTTTATTGCAATCGCCCGAGGCTTTGCATGATTTGCTGCAGTTGTCTAAACACGTTGGCCTGGTGCATGACTTTGCACATTTGGTGCAATGGTTCATTTTGTTATTGCAGCAAGGCGTGTTGGCAAACGAAATATTACATATAGTAAACAGCATCACAGTGGTGATGAAAAGAAACTTTTTCATGATTTTTAAATTGAATTTTTAATAAAAAGATACACTATTGGAAATAGGCAGATGTCTTTTTATTAAGCTTTCGGAGGGTTCCAGCAGATGTCTGTGTAATCGGATAAATTACCTATGAGGTAAGGCAAAGCAACATCGTTATCAATGTTAACCACAGCAGCTTCTGCTTTTACAGGTTCAACCTTTAAAAAGCAACAATTATTACATGAAAGCATAGTCATGCACATGCCTCCATCACACCCTTTTTGCTGACTATGTTGTTTCTGAGGCATATTAGCCATATGATGGCAGCAATTTTTTGACACGTTATTCATAGGCGCGGCTTTCCCTGGTATAGTGGAAATGAGCACCATAAAAATTAACATGATAAAGGAAATTGCTTTCATCGATCTTTCAAACGAAATGTTATTGAGTATAGTATCAGGAAATAGAGGATTTATTCGTGTTTTTAGATTTCAATGGTTATTGGTGGCTGCACTTAAATTAAGTTAATGTTTTTAATTCCCCTCTCGATTAGCTTATCAAAGCAGAAACACACTCCTACACCCCTCCCAAGAGGCGAATCGCACAGATCCCGCTTTTTGCTTCTGTCACCATCACCAACGGATACAAGAAATGAAAATTCAACATGTTTATTTTATATTCCTTTCCTTTTTGGCTATTATTTATAATTTAGTGTCGAAAATACAATTAATACAAACTGATATTATGTCATCAATAAAACCCCATGGTGCTAAGGTTTACCTGCGCGCGTGCCTGCTTGCTCTGCTGATGCTGGCCGCCCTGAAACCTTTTGCCCAAACCCGCCAAAAGCTTGATTTTGATAAAAGCTGGCGCTTCAATCTTGGTGCTGTTGAAAACGGCGAAAAAACAACGCTTGACGATAGCAAATGGCGCACGTTAAACCTCCCGCACGACTGGAGCATTGAAGGTACGTTTTCAAAGGATAACCCCGCCACGCCCGAAGGTGGTGCTTTGCCCGGTGGTATAGGGTGGTACCGCAAAACATTTACTGTTCCGGCTTCATCAAAAGGTAAACTGGTTTATATTGATTTTGATGGCGTATATCAAAAAAGTGATGTTTGGATCAATGGTCATCACCTTGGCTTCAGGCCAAACGGTTATATCTCGTTCAGGTATGAACTTACGCCTTACTTAAATTTTGGCGGTAATAACGTTATCGCGGTTAAGGTTGATAACTCGGTACAGCCAAACTCGCGCTGGTATTCGGGTTCGGGTATTTATCGTAATGTATGGCTGGTGACTACCAACAAAACCGCTATTGATCATTGGGGTACTTATGTAACTACAACTGATGTGAGCAACACGTCTGCCAAAGTAAATGTGCAGGTGCAATTGCATAATTACCAAACAGCACCCGGACTACAGATAAGCACTAAACTTTATGATGCTGCCGGCAAACCGGTATCATTAGCCGGCGAAGCTTTATCTGGAGCAAAAAGCAAAGACGCGGCGCTAACAGTGACTCATACACTTACTGTTAAAAATCCGGTGCTCTGGTCGGTTGATAAACCTTATCTATACAGGGCCGTTACCCAGTTGCTTGAAGGTAAAACAGTATTAGACGAGTATACTACTACAGTAGGCATCCGCTATTTTAACTTTGACGCGGATAAAGGTTTCAGCCTGAATGGCAAACCGATGAAGATCCTGGGCGTATGTGATCACCATGATCTGGGTAGCCTTGGTGCTGCTTTAAACAATCGCGCCCTTGAGCGCCAGTTACAAATGCTGAAAGCAATGGGTTGTAACGGCATCCGTACATCGCACAATCCTCCGGCACCCGAACTGCTTGACCTGTGCGATAAAATGGGCTTTATTGTGATGGATGAAGCATTTGATTGCTGGGAGTGGAAAAAAGCTACTTACGATTATCACCTGTTTTTTAAAGAATGGCATAAACGCGATTTGGAAGATCAGATCAAACGCGACCGTAATCACCCCAGCGTTATGATCTGGAGTATCGGTAACGAAATTCCTCAGCAAGCGGATACCAGCGCGCTGCGTATTGCTCCCGAATTGGCGGCTATTGTTCACAGTTTGGATAAAACCCGTCCGATTACTACGGCTAATGATCGCCCGGATACTACCAACAAAATTGTTAAATCCGGCGCTATCGACCTGATTGGCTATAATTATCACGAATTTGATTATGCCAAATTTCACAACCGCTATCCAGGCAAAAAATTCATCGCTACCGAAACTACTTCGGGCTTAGAAACAAGGGGATATTATGAAATGCCATCAGACAGCATCCGCGTATGGCCTACCAGCTGGGATAAACCTTTTGTAAAAGAGGGCAACAATGTTTCGGCATATGATAACACCCGACCACCCTGGGGCTCAACACATGAAATGACCTGGAAGATCATGAAAAAGTATGATTTCCTTTCGGGAATGTACATCTGGACAGGCTTTGATTACCTTGGCGAACCAACCCCATATTCATGGCCATCGCGCAGTTCATACTTCGGTATTATCGACTTAGCGGGTTTCCCTAAGGATGTTTACTATATGTATCAAAGCGAGTGGACAAACACACCTGTACTGCATATTTTCCCTCACTGGAACTGGGAGCCGGGTAAAATGATCGATATCTGGGCATATTACAACAATGCCGATGAAGTTGAGCTTTACCTGAACGGTAAATCGGTAGGGATCCAAAAGAAAAAAGGTGATGACCTGCACGTAATGTGGCGTGTGAAATTTGAGCCGGGAACGCTTAAGGCTGTATCACGTAAAAATGGCAAGACAGTTCTAACGCGCGAAATTCATACCGCCGGCGCTCCTGCTAAAATTGAACTGATTGCAGATCGTTCACAAATTAAAGCCGATGGTAAGGACCTGTCATTTGTTACCGTGAAAATATTAGACAAAGACGGTAATGTGGTACCCGATGCCGATAATAAAGTAAGTTTCAAAATTAACGGCGAAGGCTTTATCGCAAGTGTTGATAACGGCGATCCTGTTAGTCATGATCCGTTCAAGGCCGATTATCGCAAGGCGTTCCATGGCCTTGCGCTTGCAATTGTTCAGGCTAAAGAGAAAGCCGGTACAATAACTTTAACTGCATCGGCTGATGGTTTACAAAGTAAAACGTTGGTGTTGACAGCTAAATAGTATAAGAACGCAGCATAAAAAAAGCGTCATTGCGAGGAACGAAGCAATCCCCGATTAGCAGGTCCGCCCTGTATAGTTTGGGATTGCTTCGTTCCTCGCAATGACGCTTCTTATTTACATAGTTTTGAAACTTCGTAAGTCTCAATTCGGATAGGCAAATTTAAACCTTTTTAAAGCCCATGATCTTGAAATTGCTCACCAATACTTTTGATCCGTTTTTGTATTGCATTGGGGCGCTTATGTATAGGTTTTTTGCTGTTGTGGGCATAAAGGCCATGGTATCTGCCAGTTTGGTTTGATCAAGATAAACCACCATACGGTCACCGTCAACCACTAATGAAACGTGCATTTTGCGGTTAGTAAACGTGGTTAAATCAAAGGTGCTGTTGAGGTATTTACTCAGGAACTCGCTGTTTATAGATACATCATCATTGTTATAATATTTAAGGGCAACGTAAGCGCCGCCACTGCTGATGTAATCGCGAACGCTGTTATCAGTTACAAAGCCAAAATTTACCGGGTAGATATCGCTTATTTTATCTGCAGCCGCAAGGATATCAAATTCAACAGTGAAGTGTCTTGGATAAAAAAGCTGTTTGGTGAATTTGTAGGTAGCGTTATCTGCAAGGGCCAGCCATTTGCCGCTTTCGCCGCCAACAGAAACTATCGTGGCCGATCCGTTGGTTTTAAACGTTTTGGCCGATGAGCCTACCGGAATCGCAGAAAAGTCTTCGGCAAATAATACGGTATCACCCGAAACAAAATCAAATCCCGAATTAATGATTACCTTATTGCTTTTAGGTGCGCCTGAAGTAGATGATGAGGATGAAGAAGATGATGGTGATGAGGTTTTTTTATCAAAAGCATCGCTGGCTTTTTGAGCGGCTTTGTCTTTTGCTTTTTGCAGTAAGCTTCCAAATTGTGCATTGGCATTAAAGCCCGTGACTAAACCAGCTATGGTTAATAGGCTGAGCAGGAGTTGTTTGTGCTTCATATAGATATAGTGTTTAAGTTTCAATTGCAATAAACAAAGAATAAAGTAAACTGTTTGTTAATTTTATTCACAATTGTTATACAATAGTTAATATATCTATTGCTGAAGGCAATGCGCAATTTAAAGGAAAGGGGCTCAATCTTAGTCATGAAGCTGGAGCCCGTCCAGTGCTTTATCAACCTTCTTGCTTTCGCCATATACAACAATTCCAACCAGATCAAGGTCTGCATCGGTGTGGCGGGCTATTTCCGAGAGATTGTCCGTTTCGGTTTTTGTCGCGAACAATCCCTGGGTATAAATGCCGATGTGAAGCCCTCTTTCTTTAGCCCGGTTAAAGGCCCGCTGTAGCTGAGCGCCGGTGTCTGCCTTATAAACAAGCACGGGGTATTTCATAAAGGGCATATAATTATTTCCTGAAGCTGTGATGAGTTCGGCACCATGTGTGTCGGGATGAGCAATTGCAACTGAGCTGGCTAAAAATGCAGTAACGTTAAGCTTTTGCCACGCTGCCAGTTGGTCTTTAATTACGATAGCTATTTTTACCTGGTTCATATTGTTTAAACGGCAATTATTTTAGCTTAAGTTCCATTTGAATATTGGCACGTTCGTAAGGTGATGGCCTGCCCGCTACTTTAACAAAGCCCAGTTTATGATAAAGGCTGATAGCCGGTTTTAAAATAGTATTACTTTCCAGGTAAAGCTTGTGGCCACCAAGAGCTTTTGCTTTGTCAATAATAGCCTGCCCTAATAAAAAGCCTATGTTTTTTCCCTGGGCTTTTGGCGATACGGCCATTTTAGCAAGTTCAAAATCATAATCCGGATCGTCCATTTTTAACAATGCACATACACCAACAGGTTCGTTGTTATAAAGAGCAACCAGTATAAGGCCGCCGTTATTGATGATATAACTATCGGCATTATCAAGGGCTTTATAATCGGCTTCTTCCATTTTAAAGTATTTGGAGATCCATTCTTCATTCAATGCTTTAAAAGCTTCGGCGTAGCGTGGCTCGTAGGGAACTATCTGCACTTTGTTGCTTTCCCTGATCTTTTGATGTTCCTGCACCCTGCGTAATAATGATTTTTGTTCGAGCAGATATTCCCATTCTTCAATAGCTTTCCACAAGTCGTGATTGGCTTGTGACAGGATTTCTTCTACGGCGCCGGTAACATCAGCATATTGGTCTTTGATTTTTACAGCGGCATCAAGTCCTTTGGCCGAAAGGCTTACCATATTGCGGCGACCATCGGTTTTATCTTTTTTCTCTACAACAAAGCCGTTCTTCACCATTTCGGCAATGATTTTACTTACAGAAGGGTGGGAGTGCCCAATCTCTTTGGCAATTGATGTAATGGTAAATTCTCCGCCATCCTGCAACACATAAAAAACCGGGAACCATTTAGGCTGAAAATCGATATGATATAAGTTGTAGATCCTTGCCGCGTCTTCACCAACGGTTTCTGTTAGCATCCTGAGCCGGCTACCTATAGCCATCTTTCCTACTTTATTAAAAAATTCCATAATGGTAAGTAACTAATTATGTAACTGATTACACAAATGTATGATGTTGTTTTATTAATTGCAATAGTTAACTATAAATCAATGTCATCGGCAATTCATAAATGCCGGTAAAGCGGAAAGTTGGGCTAATTGCCATTGGAGATCTATAGCTATTATCGCTATTCGAGGTCTTTGACCTCGAATCCTTATGCCTGTAGTTTGTAACTACAGGCGTAGGCAGGTTTCATTTTTTAATTCTGTAGTTGCAAACTACAGGCATAGTCGTCCGAAGTCAGGAGACTTCGGACAGCGGTCTCTGACTTCGAACTGCGTATAAAGCACAAAGCCGGGCTCATGAGCCCGGCTTTGTGCTTTATATATTGTTTTAGCTATTATGCTAATGCTTTACCCATTAAAGGATCGCTGAAACTTGATTTACCTGTTTCTACGCGACCGGCAAAGCGTTTGGCAAATTTTTCAAAGCCATCAATCTTTGTACTGAAATCATACCAGCCATGACTTTTGCTTAGGTTCAGGGCAATGGTTGTGCTTGCTCCTGCTTTTACAGCAACTTTATGATCGCCGGTTTTGTAGCCATGATCTGTTATTGCAATAGTCTGTGCTTTGCTGGTATGGTTGGTAAGCTTCAAACTAACGTTACCCGTTAATTTACCGTTAACCTGCTCATATTCACAAACAACATCCACCAGCGGATCAGCAGCATTACCCTGGTATTCGCGGAAGAAACCGTTAGGGCCATAGGTACGCAAATGATATTCGCCATTCTCAAATTCATGTAAAGGCCAAACATCTGCAAGGGTATCACCGGCTTTAACGGTATAGGCCCAGGTGCGCAGGTCTTCCATTTTCTGAGGATCATTCATAGTCGCGTATTTGCCTGGGGCATATACGTTGAATGGCGAGCCTAATGCTTTTGAACCAAACGACTTGTTACTCGCTGTAAATTTGATCTCGAATGATTTTTTATCGGCGCTCAGTTTACCATCGGCATAAAGTTGATAAGGCAGGGCAGACGATGGTTTGATACCTTTTTCCTGCTGTGGCATGTATGGCGATGAATGCGGATCTTTATTGATCTGCGCAATCTCATCGACAGTAAGCAGTTTATAATCTGACGGAAGTTTTTTGAATTGCGCTTTGTGGATGCTTTCTAAGAATGCTTCCCTTGCAACAAACTCTGGGTTTTCGATCTTCTCACCGTTATACGGACGGAAAACGCTTGAAAGGTCACCACAAACCGTACGGCGCCATTCGCTTATGTTGGGTTCGGTTACTTTTTTGCCTGTTTTGTGGCTTAAAAAGCTCTCTAAAAATTGCAGTGTCGAGGTATGGTCAAACACTTCAGAGTTAACCCAGCCGCCGCGGCTCCATGGCGAAGCGATTACAAGCGGAACACGGAAACCTAAACCTATTGGGCTTTCGCGGTCAAACACTTCGGGGAAGTTATTGCGGGCTTTTTCCTGCTCTAAAGTAACAAACTCAACGCTTGGGTCTATTCCGGCCGATACTTTACCCGTACCCGGTTTATGGGGATTTGGAGCGGTAAATGGCGGAACGTGATCGAAATAGCCATCATTTTCATCATAAGCTAAAATGAAAACTGTTTTTTTCCAAACATCAGGGTTTTGTGTGAGGATGTCTAACACTTCGGATACATACCATGCACCATACCAGGCCGAGCTTGGGTGGTCAGAAAAATGTTCGGGAGCCGATAGCCAGCTTACTGTAGGTAACTGACCGCTCTTTACATCCGCACGGAACTGGTGCAGCACGTCGCCTTTGGGGACTAAAACTTCGCGCTCGGTACCTTCATCATTGTATTTTAACGGGCTCAGCGTACGATAATGCGGATCATTAGTATTGGTTACAAAACCTTTTTGGTGCAAGTTTTTTTCGCGCTGCGACAGGCCGGCAAACTTGTTAGGATCAAGGCTTGCCATATCTTTTTTGGTGTTTTCGAGGTCGTGCTGTTTTTGCTTAAGCTGTTTTTGCAAATGGTCTATATGCGCATCGCCGGCAGGCAAAGCAGCAATTTGCTTTTCTACGGCAGCTATCTCATCTGGCAAAACAGTTGATTTTTTTTGCAGATGGGCTATGTGTTTATCGTACAATTTAATGTTGTACTGGCCAAAAAACTCCAGCGGATTATCCTGGAAGTTAGATAACCACGGATCTTCTTCGCCCTCTAAACCGGTATCAATGGCAATTTCATTCTGGTAATGTTTCCATGATATGTTATGATCTTCCAAACGCTCGGGGAAGGTGGCCCAGTTTAGAGTACCATAATCCATATCATCATTCCAAACGTGGGCGAGCGAATTTTCATGCTGCTCGGCGCGGATGGTACCACTCCAGAAATATAACCTGTTTGGGTTAGTGCCTGTTAAGGAAGAGCAAAAGTTTTGATCACAAACAGTAAAGGCATCGGCCAGGGCATAGTAAAATGGGATGTCCTCACGATTGTGGAAACCCATGGTTAAAGGCATGTTGGAGTATTCCTTAATACTGTTGCGTTTAACATTAAGCCATTGGTCAAACTTACCGTCGTTGCGGGCATTAACCTGGTTGCCCCATGAATGCGGCAATGAGCTCATCCAGGTTGCTTTGGTATTTTTGATATCAAGATGGAAAGGAACGTAAGTTTCGCCTTTTTTGTTTGATTGCAGCCAAACCTTGTTTTTGTTAGGCAGATCAATAGCCCGTGGATCGTTATAACCTCGTACCCCTTTAAGCATCCCGTACGTATGGTCAAACGAGCGGTTTTCCTGCATCAGTATCACGATGTGCTCTGCATCCATATAGGTGCTGCCCGGAGCCGGGTTTATGGCCATCGCTTTTTGAATGGATTCGGGTAAAACGCTGGCTAAACCGGCTGCACCGGTTAATAATGCCGCTTTTTTAAGAAAATCTCTCCTTGAATCAGACATGTGTATTTTTTATTTAGTTCATGGCCTATGGATGATAGATCATGGTGTTTTTAGTTTTTGGTCACTGGGTGATGATCAGCAAATCCCAGTTGTTTTTAGGCCTTCAAGATATAGCAAAGTTTTTAAAATCTATGATCCATGAACTATCAACTATGATCTAATTATCTTTCCGCTGCGCTATTACTTGTTCGCAAAGGCCAAATGATAATGTCATACCGTTACCTCCCAGACCGTTAATAACGGTTACTCCCGGTTCAATATCTACAATTAACTCGGATGCGCCGTTGGTCATTTTAGGATAGATGCCGTGCCATGACTGCAGCAGTTTCCAGTCTTTAAAATTGGCGAACGTATGTAAGTATTCGATTATTAAATTATTAATAAATTCTTTGTCGAAAGGATCATGAACGAGGCCATATTCGTGCGAATCGCCGATGGTAAGTTCGCCGCTGCCATTTTGTGATACCATTACGTGGATCCCCCATTTCAGGTGAGTAGCATATTGCTCTTCATAGCGTTTACGCAAGGCCGGTAATGACGCCGCTGCCTGAAAGCCAGGATAGTGGATCATGGACAAGCCACCGCATAATGACGGGCCAATGCGCCATTCATCGGGCTGGGTAACTAAACGCATCATTTGTAGCTTGCATTTGGTGATCTGGGTTTGTGCAAATAACTCCGGGTATAATGTTTCAAAATCTGCGCCGCTGCAAACGTAGATCTCGTCGGCTTCCCAGCTTTGGGTGCCTGAGCTTACTTTAGGGTGCTCGATACGGCTGATGGCGGTGTTCCAGTGAAATTCAACACCAAACTTTTCGGCAAGGTATTGAGCTACCTGCCCAACAGCTACCCGCGATTCAATGATCATTTCATCACTGCTCCACAACGCGCCTTTTAATCCGTCGGTATTTACTGCGGATGATTTGTGTACGGTAGCACCGGGATCAAGTACCGCGCAATCACGGTATTTGTGATTTACCTCAACATATTCCTCAATTGCCTGCAATTCATCATCGTGATAGGCAAGGTGTAACGAGCCAACTTCATCATGCCAGATCCCGGCTTCGGCACAAACTGTTTTCCAGATGCTTTTTGATAGCATGGCGCGTTCGTACATTGGTCCGGTAGCCTGGCCAATGGGCCATACCATACCAAAGTTACGGATGGAAGCGCCCACGGCACGTTCATTACGCTCAAATACGGTTACTTTATAGCCACGAACGGCCAGCGCACGGGCAGTAGCTAAACCTACTATACCTGCGCCAATGATGATTGCACTTTTGTTATTGTTCATTATATTATTTCATTAGGTCATTGTGTCGTTGGTCATTTTTTTGACTTTGAACTCACGACTGTGGACTTATCGTGTGAAAATTCAGCTGCTCCTGATTGTCTTCGTCTTCACTTAACTTTTTTTTATCACGTGCGGCACTTTGTAAAAAGTACACGAGCGATAAAATGCCGCAAATACCGCCAACCAGGGCCACTATCATTACACCTTCCTGAAAAAAGGTTCCCCAGCTTATGGTTGGGCGACCAAGTTCTTTTACCAATAAAATGCTTACGCTGCCCAGGTAACCCATCGAATCGGCAACGTACATGATAAAGCCTACGTTGCTTTTATAGTGGAACGATGCTATCATTCGTTCAAAAAATATGGCATTGTAGGGTACGTAGCCCAGGTAAAGGCCGAGGCCAACGCAGGTCATCCATAAAGTTGGGCTTATCCATTTAAACGTAAACATGATGGTTGATATACCTACCAGTACACAGCCGGCAATAATCATTAAGTGAATAATACTAAAAGCCCTTAAGTTTTTGCGTACCAGGATAAGCAAGCTCATAGCTACAAGTACTACCAATGAGATTTTAATATCGGTAGTAGTAAAAATACTGTTATCCTTAATGCCCAGACTGGCCCAGATCTCTACCTCAAAATTATCGCGTACATCACGCATAATGGTAAGCAGTACATAAACAATGAGAGTAAGAATAATGCCCGGCAAAAAACGGATGATGAATTGTTTACGTTCGGCGGCATTCATTGGTGTGCGTTCGGCTCGTAAACGTTTATCCTCGGCAGTAGGCTGGGGGATGAGTTCCATACAACCTACGAAAAACAGCAACGGTAATGCAAATACAGCCCCGGTAAAAAAAGGCATATAATACTCATTTACATGAAAGCTGCTGATTAAAGTACGCCCGGTTGTTTTTACAAAGCCCGACGCGAAAATGAGGCTGATAGATAATACGGATGCCATAAATTCAGTTGAGCGGCGACCTTCAAGGTAACCGAACACCAGGCCCCAGATGAGGCCCAAGGGGAAGCCGTTAATAAAAAGAAAGGCGATATTCCAGGGGGCTGGCACAAAGGCAAACGCAAGGAGGGCTGCCCAGGCAATGCCTATCAGCGTTAAAATGTAGCGTGCACGGGTTTTGCTGTTTACTTCGGCTATAAATTTTATGCCGTAAAACTTACTGCTCATATAGCCTATAACCTGGGCTATAACTAACCAAACCTTATAATCTACATGAAAATATTCATGACCTGTAAAAGTAGCCGCTGCAAACGCTTTACGAAATGCATACATGGAAGTATACGTTCCGAAAGCCGAAACCGCTGCCAGAACTGAAATTAATGCATAGGGCCATTGGGCTACTTTTGCACGTAAATTTTCAATCAGTTTCATACAGCTAACACTAATTTTATGCTCATAAAAATAAATATAATTGTTTAGCAATACTAAACTTTTTTTATTAAGATTAAACTAAATTAGTGTTAAGGTTTGGTTAAGGGGAGGATGTATTGGTTGATTGGGTTGATTAGGTGAGTAGTTGGTTTTGCATGTAAATAAGAAATTTTAGATAGTTATACTTACAAGTTCTATGCTTGAAAACCATTCACTTAATCAACCTAATTAACTATTCACCACCCTACTTCTTCTCCTCAAAAAAATAGACAACCAGCATGCTGGCTGTGATGTTGCCTGTGTTTTTTGGGGTATGAGGAATCCGACCGTCAAAGAGCATGCTGTCGCCCTGATTAAGGGTTATAACATCGTCGTTAAACTGGTAGGCTATCGTACCCGATAATATATATTTGTATTCAAATGCTTCGGTTTCAACAAGCGGTCGTGTGGCGTCGGGCTCGAGCTCAAGTATTACTATATCAACAGTACTTTGACTTATTGATTGCGTAAAAATGCGCTGATAATGAAAACCATCGGCATGCTCTTTTTCAAAGTGATCATATTCGTGTTTACGTTTTACCAAAACAGGCATGTGATCGCTTTTTGAACGCATGTCTTTAAAAAACTCGTTCAGATCTATTTCCAGAGCTTTAATAATATCTATCAATACAATGAGCGAGGGGATGGTACGGCTGTTTTCAATTTGTGAAATGAGGCCTTTACTTACGTTGGCCCTTACGGCAAGTTCCTGTACGGTTATATTTTTGTCGCGGCGGCGTTCTTTTATCCGGTTACTGATCTGTATCAGTATGTCTTCTTCCATTATCTGTATTGTTATAGCAGGTTATTCGCTGCGCAAAGTAATTAATAGGTGTAGTTATCCAAAATGATTTTTTTGTTACCACTATATACCGGTACTTTCTTTTTACGAACAAAAATCGCTTTAGTTCAAGTTAATGACTGATTATTAACAGTGTTAACAAATTCTTAAATGTAAGTACATGTGCCTATAATTCACAAACATTTAATATTTTAATAACCTTTATCCTGTTTATTTGCACCTGAAAATTTTAAGAGTATGGCACCATCTCAATATAATCCGAAAGCTGTGGTTGATGAAGTATTTTCATTATACGAAAAATTTGGCGATGCCGATTATATAGGAGAGCCTGTTTCCCAACTGGAACATATGTCGCAGGCAGCTGCCCTGGCCGAAGCTGAAGGCTATGACGACGAAGTGGTGCTTGCCGCATTTTTCCACGACATAGGCCATCTTTGTGCCGATGCCGAAGAAGCGGGCAGCATGGATGGCATGGGCAATGTTGATCATGAACGCCTCGGTGCCGACTACCTGCTTGAGCGTGGTTTTTCTGAAAGGGTTGCTAACCTGGTACAAGGCCATGTAATTGCCAAAAGATACCTCACCTACAAATACCCCGAATATTATAACCGTTTATCTGATGCCAGCAAAGCAACCCTCGAATTTCAGGGCGGTGTGATGACCGCTGAGGAAGCTGCCGAGTTTGAACTGAACCAGGATGCAGAGCTTATCATCAGGTTACGCTACTGGGATGACATAGCAAAAGAGACACACGTGCCTGTAAATAATATAGATCACTTAAAAGCAATGGCCCTCGCACATCTGCAAGTGGTAAATGAATAAATAACATATTAAGTTTTTGTGATTAATATATAACCTGTTTGTTACAAAAATCGCCTGCTTAACACAGGGTGAACATCAAGTTAAGTATAGCTTAATATTAAATTGGTTTACTAATAATAAACAAAGTTTAGTATTGCTGTATGAAAAACTCAAATATTTCACCCTTAAACTTTAGCAGATGAACAAGATTTACCAGAGATTAAGAGCCGTAATAACGGTTTTATTATTTTGCGTAGCTCCATCTATCTTATTCGGACAAACCAAAATAAGCGGTACTGTTACCGATGACAAACACCTGCCACTGCCGGGCGTAAGTGTAAAGATCAAAGAACAAAACAAAGGCACTGTTACTGATATTGAAGGCCGTTACAGCATTACTGCAACTGCCGGTCAAACACTTATTTACTCGTTTGTTGGTTATGCCCCTGTTTATGTAGTGGTTGATAACAAAACAACTGTAAACGTAAGCATGATTGGCGACAGCAAAGCACTGAACGAGGTTGTTGTAACCGCGTTAGGTGTTAAGAAAGAAACCCGCCGCATTGGTTACTCAACGCAATCGGTAAGCGGCGCCGATGTTACTACTGCCCGTGACCCTAACCCTATTACAGGTTTAACAGGTAAAGTAGCCGGTTTATCGGTAGGCCCATCTGCCGAGTTACTGGGTAATCCTTCTGTATTGATCAGGGGTAATTCAGTTACTTTATATGTAGTAGATGGTTTCCCTATTAATACTGATACTTATAACATCAGCCCTGATGACATTGAAACTTACACCGTGTTGAAAGGCCCATCAGCTGCGGCACTTTACGGTAGCCGTGCACAAAACGGTGCGATTTTGATCACTACCAAAAAAGGCGAGAAGAACAAAAGAGGCCTAACTGTTGATATAAACAGCAGTACCGTTATGAATACCGGTTTCCTTGCTTTCCCTCGTACTCAAAACTCATTTGGTCCAGGCGAAAACACCTTTTATACCTTCGTTGATGGTAAAGGTGGCGCACCAGGTGGTGTTGATAGCGATTACGACGTTTGGGGCCCTTACTTTGCAGGCCAGCTGATCCCTCAGTATGATAGCCCTATTGTTAATGGCGTACGCCAGGGTACTCCATGGGTTGCACGCGGTAAAGACAACCTGAAAAACTTTTTGAAAACTGGTTACCAAACCAATAACAACATTTCATTAGGTTCGGTTGGTGAAACTTATGTAACCCGTTTTTCGGTTTCACAACAACACCAAACAAGCTATATCCCTTCTCAATACCTTGATATAGCCAACGCTAACTTCTACGGTCAGTTCACTCCGTCAAAACGTTGGAAATTTGAGGCAAACGTTGATTTCAACAGACAATCAACTGATAACTTCCCAGACGTACAGTACGGTCCTAACAGTATCATTTATAACATTGCTGTATGGACTGGTGCCGATTGGAATATCAACGCACCTGATATCAAAGCCATCTGGCAGCCAGGTAAAGAAGGCGTACAATCGGTATTTGCTGAGTACACCCGTTACCACAACCCTTACCTGTTAACTGAAAAATGGACCCGTGGTCATTACAAAAATGATATTTACGGTTATTTGTCAGGTAACTTCAAGATCAACGATAACTTAAACGTTACTTTACGTTCGCAAATTGATACCTATAATATCCTACGTACTGAAGACCTGCCATTTTCGGCCCACCCTTACGGTCGTGAAGGTAACCAGGGCGATTACCGCGAAGACCGCCGTAACTTGTTTGATAACAACACCGAGTTATTTGTTAACTACAACTATACGATCAAAAACTTTGTGAACTTATCAGGTTTAGTTGGTTCAAACCTGCGCAGCTTTAACTATAACTCAAGCTGGACTTCGACAGATTATTTGAACGTACCTGAAGTTTATGCTTTCAGCAACTCAAAAAATGCTGTACAGTCAACCAACTTCTCATCACAAGAACGTGTATTAAGCGGTTACTACTCAATTGACGCTACATTTGGTAAATATGCTACCTTATCAAGCACCGGCCGTATCGATAAATCATCGGCTTTCCAAAACGTAACTACTTATTACTATCCAAGTTTATCAGCAGCAACCGTGATCTCTGATTACGTTAAACTGCCTGAAGTTATTTCATTCTTAAAAGCAAGGGCATCTTACTCAACCGTAAAAGCCGATGCTTCAAGCGCAACAATTGGCCCCGCTCCGTTTAACGCTATTTCGGTTTACGGCGGTTCAACAACTACCAGCAATCCAAATTCAAACCCGTTATTCTTAAACCCGCTTGGTTACGGTAGTACTTATAACTCACCTTATAACGGCCCAAGCTATCAGCTTAATCCGTTCTACTTAACCAGTAAACCATATAACAGCCAGCCGGCAGCTTCTGCTTCTGACTTTTTATATCAGCCAAACATCAAAACCTCAACCCGTGTTAACTACGAAGAAGGTTTCGATATTAAATTCCTGCAAAACCGTTTAGGTTTATCAGCCACAACGTTCCAATACATTGACGGTCCACAGATTTTGGCTAACTCAATATCAACCGCTACCGGTTACACAACTTTATACCTTAATGCTTTAAAAACCAAGAAAACCGGTTACGAGTTTTCATTAGAAGGTACTCCTATCAAAAACCTTGGTGGTTTTGGCTGGAATGTTTTGCTTAACGTATCTACATTTAAAGATATTTACGAAGAGTTACCTCCAAACCAGCAGACTTACCAAACTTTCTTCAAAAAAGGCGACCGCGTAGATAAATTATACGGTACCGCTTTTGCAAGAACTCCTCAAGGTCAAATCATCAATGATGCTGCAGGTAAACCATTAGCATTACCGGTTCCTCAGTATTTAGGTAATGAAAATGCAAAATACCAGTGGAGCTTTGCCAACAAACTACATTACAAAAACATCAATTTCGGTTTCCAGTTTGATGGCTCGGTTGGTGGTGTGATCATAGACTATATGCACAACAAAACCATGCGTGGTGGTTCAAACATCGAAACTGCTACAGGCGCTTTGGGTGATGCCCGTTATAAAGACTGGCAAAACTTTGGTAAGGCAGGCTATAACGGCAGCTACGTAGGCGAAGGTGTAACCGTATCAAACGGTGCGGCTGTAAACTATGACCCTGCTACTGGTAAAATCACCAACTACGGTGCTTTGCAATATGCTCCTAACAAGCAAACTGTATTGGTACAGGATTATGTAAGTAAGTACTACAATGTTGATGAGTCAAACCTCATGAGCAAAACCTTCTCAAAACTTCGTGAAGTAACAGTTGGCTATGATTTCCCTAAAGCATGGCTTGATAAATCATTCATCAAAAAGGCTTCGGTATCAGTTTATGGCCGTAACCTTTTATACTTCTACGGAGACAAACGCTTCAAGGATGTGGATTTAGATCAGTATAACTATGCTACTTCTTCAACTGTATTGCAGTCGCCTACAGTACGTAGTTATGGTTTCAACTTAAATGTATCATTCTAACCAAACCGAAAGACGATCATGAAAAAGATATTAAAAGCTCTTGTATTACCCGCACTTGTACTTGCAACCACTACCGGCTGTAAGAAAAGTTTCGAGGATCTTACAAAAAACACAAACGTACCAAGTACAGTACCGGCTTCGCTATTGTTCAACGGTATATTAAACAAAATGGCCGACCTGCCGCAGTCAAGCAATGAGATCTACGGTCAGTATTACCTTTATAACTATGACTATTATGGCAATAACCGTTATGATGGTTTTGCCAATGGTGGCGACAATTATTACAACGCGTTAAAAAACGTGTTGGTAATGGAGCAACGTGCCGCGGCAACCGGTGGTGCCGCTGTAAACCCTTACGAAGCTGTAGGCAAATTTTTCAGGGCTTACTTCTTTAGTAAAATGAGCCTGGAAGAAGGAGATATCCCAATGACCGATGCATTGAAAGGTTTGGATAACCTTACTCCAAAATATGATGCGCAAAAAGATGTTATGGTACAGTGTTTAGCATGGCTTGAGTCAGCCAACGCCGATATGAGCGCTTTGATCGCTAACCCATCATCTGGTGGTACCGGTGTTGGTGCAGCGTTATCAAATGATATTTATTTAGGTAATGACCTTGCAAGATGGCAAAAAGTGGTAAATACCTTTAGGGTAAGGTTGCTTATTGAGCTAAGCAAAAAAACAGCTGATATTGATGTTAAAGCTCAGTTTGCCAACATCATCGGTAACCCAACCAAATATCCTTTGATGGGTAGCAATGATGATAACCTGCAATATACTTTTGTTGCCCCAAGTAACTATTATCCTCAAAACCCTGATAACTTTGGTCAGAACGGTTCAAGGCAAAATACTTCAGCAACATATATTGGTTTACTTACTCAATTGCAAGATCCACGTGTATTTGTAACTGCTGAGCCTGCACGTTATAATGTTGATGACCTTAAACAAAGCCCAACAGCATTTTCTTCGTTCATTGGTGCCGATCCGGGCTTAGACCTTGGTGTGATGTACAATAACGCTACCCTGCAGAAATACTCATTCCTGAACAGGAAACGTTACTACTCAACCTATACCGGTGAGCCAAGCATCCAGATTGGTTATCCTGAGTTAATGTTTAACATTGCCGAAGGCTTAAACCTCGGTTGGGCAAGCGGTAATGCCGAAACCTATTATACTAAAGGTATCCAGGCTTCATTCCAGGCATATTCTATCCCAGTTGGTAAAGCGGCATTTACTGCTTATTTCTACAAACCAACCGGTTCTGATGCCAGCCCTTCAAAACCAACCAACTACGAAACTTACACTATTAATGTTGACTGGGATGCTTACTACGCTCAGGCTGGTGTGAAATATGCTACCGGTGCTACTGGTTTAACCCAGATCCTGCAACAGAAATATCTTGCTATGTTCCGTCACTCTGGCTTAGAGGCTTATTTCAACTACCGTCGTACCGGTGTGCCAACCTTTACTACTGGTCCGGGTACAGGTAATAGTAGCCGTATCCCTAAACGTTTTGAGTATCCTCAATCAGAGCGTACTGTTAATGCTACAAATTATAACGCTGCGTTAACCGCTCAATTTGGTGGCAGCGATGACATTAATGGTGTTATGTGGTTGCTTAAATAATCTCAGCTTATACGTTTTAATTAATCTACATAAAGGCCCCGCTAATCAGGGGCCTTTATCGTTAAATACAACAACTATGAAAAAAGCTATTTTATTTACCTTGTTCGTCTTGTGTTTTTCGGCATTATATGCCCAGCACAAAACACAAAATGTAGTTATCGTTACTATCGACGGGCTACGTTGGCAGGAAGTTTTCCGTGGTGCCGATTCGGCTATTATCAATTCAAAAGATACTCAAGATAAAAACGCTGCCCGTAAAAATTTCTGGACAGATGCGTCTGCAGACCGTCGTAAACTGCTGATGCCTTTCTTTTGGAGTACTTTAGTAGAGAAAGGTCAGCTTTACGGCAACCGCGATTTAGGTAGTAAAGATGAAGTGGCCAATCCTTATCATTTTTCATACCCGGGCTACAATGAAATATTTACTGGTTTTCCCGATAAGAGGATGAACACCAATGATGGCATCTATAACCCAAACATGAACGTGCTTGAGTTTTTGAACAAACAAAAAGGCTTTGAAAACAAGGTAGCAGCATTTGCATCCTGGGAGCGTTTTTCGCAGATCCTGAGCCCGAAGCGCGCCAATATTTTGGTTAACGCGGGCTTTATGCCGCTGGAAGTTGCAGGTATGAATGACCGCCTGAAACATCTGAATGAACTACAGTTAGAGGCTCCGCGTTATATCAGCGATTCAACCCGGATCGATTTCCTGACGTTTGAGTTTGCCAAAAACTATATGATGCAGTACAAGCCACGTGCCCTGTACCTTTCATTTGATGAACCAGATGATTTGGCGCACGCAGGCAATTACGGATTTTATCTTGACCGTATTAAACAGGAAGATGGTTTTATAAAACAGCTTTGGGATTACATACAATCAGAGCCCGCTTATAAAAACAAAACCACATTGATAATCACCTGCGATCACGGCAGGGGCGACGAGCCGATGAAAAAATGGCACGATCACGGATCGGACGTGGTACATTCAGAACAAACCTGGTTTGCCGTTATTGGTCCGGATACCCCGGCATCAGGCGAAATGAAACAAGGCGAAACAACTTATCATAAACAACTGGCCCAAACTATCGCGAATTTATTAGGCTTTGATTTTAAGGCTGCTGCAGGTCATGAAGTGGGTGATGCTATTGGCAGTGTTACCGGAAAAAAATAAAATACGATGCGTTTTCAACTATTAACAATTTTGGGTTTACTATGGCTGCTTCCCGGCGATGGATGGCAGCCAAATCCAGCACCTGTTTCGAAGCATAAATTTATTGTTGCCGCTCATCGTGGCGATCATGTCATTTATCCTGAAAATACTATAGAGGCATACAAAGAGGCGATAAAAAATGAAGCCGATTATGTGGAGATAGACCTGCGTACCACAAAAGATGGCGAGCTGGTTAGCATGCACGACGGCAGCATTAACCGCATGACAGATGGTAAAGGTCAGCTGAAGGATTTTACACTCGCCGGGCTATTGCAGTTGAAGGTAAAGAGTAAGGATACAACAAGCAAAGAAGTATACCGCATCCCAACTTTTAAGCAAATCCTGCAGGTGTGCAAAAACAGGATAGATATCTATCTTGATTTTAAAGCTGCCGATCCTGAACAGGCTTATCAGATGATCAAAGAATATGGTATGGAAAAGCAGATTTTGATTTATATTAACAGCGCTTCCCAGTTTACAGGCTGGCGTAAAGCCGCTCCTAAAATGCCGCTGATGTTAAGCCTGCCGGATAGTGTTAAAAATACTGCCGGTATGAAAAATTTCATTGAACAGTACCATCCCGATATCCTTGACGGATCTTATAACCAATATACCACTGATATGGTAGCATTAGCAGGGGAGTACCACATCCCGGTCTGGCCTGATATCCAAAGTGCAGGCGAAGGTCCGGCGGATTGGAACAAAGCCCTTGCTACTGGTTTGAAAGGTTTACAAACAGATCATCCGGCAGCGTTGGTGAAATTTTTGAAGGAAAAGGGATTGAGGTAAAATAAGTGTAAGTATAAATCATGTCATTGCGAGCGAAGCGTGGCAATCGCACGGAAGCAAAGTCGCCCTGTATAGCATGCGATTGCTTCGTTCCTCGCAATGACATTTATGCTTATTCTTAACTTTCATTTAACACGGTGGGGCTACCTTTGCAATAAAATAATAGCCTATGACCTCGCGCCGCGAATTTTTTGGCACTGCCTTAACAGGTGTTGCCGCCTTAAGTCTTTTACCTGCCGTTAACAGTTTTGCTGCCGAAAATAACCGGTACAGCCGCGCTACCAAAGCCAAACTAAAATTAAGATTTGCTTTGGCATCTGATATTCATTACGGTCAGCCGGAAACTGATTTCGCCTTGCATACCGGCAACATGATTAAATGGCTTAACGAGGACCATAGCAAAAACCACCTGGATTTTGTGATTGTAAACGGCGACCTGGTGCACAACCGTCCGGATCTGCTCCCGGAGATCAAAGCCAAATACCTTGATAAACTGAACGTTCCTTACCATACCATCCCCGGTAATCATGACTTTGCCGATGCCACAGTTTGGAAAAACGCTTTCGGCTACGAGGATAAATACACGGTAGAATTTGGTGATATCGCTTTTGTATTGGCCCACACAGCTGATACTAAGGGTATCTATACCTGCCCCAATAATGCCTTCCTTAAAGCATCGTTAGATAAATTTACTGATAAGAAGATCGTTTTTGTTGTGCTGCACATTCCGCCTACCAAATGGGTTAAGAATGATGTATTTGTTGACTGCCCCGAAACTATCCAGTTGTTACACGCTTATCCTAACATAAAAGCGGTATTTCACGGCCATGATCATCTGTTGGATGGTGTGCGATACACTGATAAATTGCCTCACTTTTTCGACTCGCACATTGGCGGCGATTGGGGTACTGATTATAAAGGTTATCGCATTGTTGAAGTGGATGAGCAAAATGCCATCTACACATATCAGGTAAACGCCAGCCAAAACCCAGTGTTAAACTCGGCTAAGTTGTAATTAGTATTTCGAATTTCGGAATTTCAATTTCGGATTTACCCCGGGTATTTTTAGCGCAAGTCTTGAGCCTGGGTCTGTGTGTGGTTGACTTGTGCTTTATTCCTCTACTAATTTGTATGGCGAAGAAGGCACAAGTTAGCTCTGTCCGGGCCATCGCACAAAACTTGCGCCAGTGAAAGAAGATTCTTAGCTACCGCGCAGAAAGATAGATATTTTTAGAATCCAGACTTACGAAGTTTTTAAAACTTCGTAAGTCTTCTAATTTTGTTACTACAACAGAGTTGAAGATATTTATTTCTCCGCCGGATATTTCAATCCTATTTGTTCCCGGGCCTGATCTATCATCGCTATCATTTGCCGGGATAGTTCATGCGGGAGTATTGGGCTTTCGGTTTGGCCTTGTTTTATGAGTTCGCAAAAATGGATGATCTCATAGTTTAATCCTCCGGCTGTGAATGGTTCATCAAGCTGTACCGTGCGGCCGTCGAGGTAGCTGATAGTTGCCTTTGCCGGGTTCCACCAGTTTTTATGAATGGTAATATGTCCTAATGTACCTACTATAAGCGCATCGCCCTTGCCGTGCATATCAAAGCCACAATATAATTGCGCGTAACCATTTTGATGCAGTGTTTGGAAAATGGCAAACATATCAATTCCTGTTTCGCCAAACCTGCCCATAGTTTGAATATCCTGCATAGGGCCAAGCCAGTCGAGCGCTAAAAAAGCTTCATAAATAGCAATTCCCATCAGGCTACCGCCAACAAGGTCCAGATTATAATTTGGATGGCCAGGCGGGCAATCGGCCACGGCAGATCCTGCGCGAACATATCCCACTGGCCCGATGGGATCATTAACCAGGTATTCCTTCAGTTTGCTATATAATGGGTAAAATGGAGGTTTCATACCTTCCATAAAAAGCAGGCCTGTTTGCTGGGCAACGGCAAGTACCTCTTCCAGTTCGGCAAGGTTTACGGTAACCGGTTTTTCGCAAAGCACGTGCTTGCCTGCTTTAAGGGCTGCAATGCTGTAAGCGGCATGACTATCAGGTAAGGTAGCTATATAAACAGCGTCGATATCGCTTGCAAGCAACTCTTCAATACTCCGACAAGCGATACCTCCATATAGCGATACAAAGGCATCAACAGTTTCAGGCCTGCGAGAGTATGATGCTACAAGTTCCACACCATCAACAGCAACAAAACCCTGCATAAATCTGTGCGCTATACGCCCGCAGCCAATAATGCCCCATTTAATCATAATTCTTTTTCTAAAATATAGAAGTCAATGACGTCTTTTTAGTTCATCATCGAAAATATAGCTTTAAATGCAAAAGTCCCGGGTAAATAAATTTATTACTTACTCAGGACTTTTCACTTCTGACTTAAGACTTAGAGCTTAAGACTCTCGACTTATTGATATTGGATATAAATCGGGTATGGTTTGTACCTTGATAAAACCTCCTCAGGGGTTAACATGTGGTGAGGTGGTTTTTTGATATCATTTTTGTAGAACAATTTAAAGCCTGTAAACTGCACCGGCTCCTGGTTAATGAAGTAGCGGTAAGTACCGGTTTTCAGGTCTGGTTCGCCCCAGCCGTCCATGTTCATTACCAACTGAATTTCCGGGTGTAATTTGATGCTCTTGTAGTTGGTCACCATTTTTTTAGTAAAACGGTGCACTATCAGGATTTTTGGCGGTAAGCCGTTTTTCTTAACGATTTTGGCAAGGTAATCTGATACATAGTTAATATCATCAGCATCATAAGTACCTATCTTTTTGCCCGGATGGGTTCCGTCTTTCATCGAAAACTCTGGGTCCATACCAAAATGTACCTGTGGCAATTCAAGGTATTTTTCAAGTAATGGCAACTCAGCACGGATATTACTTAAAGCAACCTGCACATCTAAGAAAACGATAGCATGTGCTTTTTTAGCCAACACCAATACACTGTCAATTTGCTTAAATGGCATACGGTAGCGGAACTTGCCGTCTTTACCACCATCGCCTTGTGCAACTACCGCAATGTAATGCAATGCAGGCTGAACAGGAGTTTTAGGATCGGCTTTCTCCCAGTGTTTTACTTCGCCTTTTAATTTGGCAAGCATTTCGTTTGGAGGCAATTCGCCCAAAATGCCCATTCTTTTTGAGTATAAGTTACCGTAATAAGCAACCACACGTTTAAACGGCAAAATAGCGCCGCCAATTGGATAAGGCGTATTTTTAACAGGCCACCTGCCGGTAGTATCACCGTGCGCGTTGAATTTCATCAACGAATCGTACAGTTTTTTATCGATAGGAGGGTAGGTGGATTTTTTAACGCTTAAGGTATCTGCTGCTTCAGCCTGGGCCGAATCACCTTTAACTGCAGCGGCGGTTTTTTTACCGTCGGTTTTGGCACTGTTGCCATTTTGTGAGCAGCTGTTTAAAAGCAAAGCTGCCGACGCCATAAATGTAGCGGATAGTACAAGCGTTTTTAATTTCATTTTTTTAACGTTCAATATAATGCAGGTGTATGTAAGGCGTGTTTAATTAAATTAATTCCCAGCCACTTATATAGCAGCAATTGTGTTGGTTCGGTTGCGGCCAAAGATAGATATTGGAAATTAATTACTTTTAATTTTATGAAACTTTCCAAAAACCCCTAAAGGCAGTTTTGGCCCGGCTGTGGCCTGCAGGTAAAGCTCGCCAATTTCGAGGTTTTGCACCTGCGGGAACGAACTTTTAATGAGGTTTTCAACTATTACAGATGAGAAGCCAAGGGAGTAAGTATTCAGGATCAGGAAGTGCTCTTCAGGGTCGAGCAATTGGGTTACGTCACGCATCATTTCCGTGATGTTATCTTCCAGTTTCCATTTCTCGCCATTAGGGCCGTTGCCGTAAGCAGGCGGATCGAGGATGATGCCGTTATATTTTTTGCCACGTTTTAATTCGCGTTTAACAAACTTCAAAGCATCTTCAACTACCCAGCGTATATCTTTAAGGCCTGAGATTTCCTGGTTTTCATTGGCCCAGGTTACCACTTGTTTTATCGAATCAACGTGGGTGGTATCGGCACCCGCCGCCCTTCCAATTAAGGAAGCACCGCCAGTATAGGCAAACAGGTTAAGTACTTTGGGCTCGGGTGTTTTAAAGCGTTTTACATTTTGGCTGATATAATCCCAGTTTACAGCCTGTTCGGGGAAGATCCCCACATGCTTAAACGAGGTAAGGCCCAGCCTGAATTTAATGGCAGCTTCTTTATTTTTGTATTCGATATGCCAGCGGTCGGGAGTTTTAAGATCTTTTTTTACCCACTCGCCGGTAGTTGCCGAGCGGCCTTTAAATTTAATATGGTGTAAACGCTGCCATTCAGAAGCGGGCAGGGTTTTGTTCCAAACCGCCTGTGGTTCAGGGCGGATTAATATGGTGTTCCCAAAGCGTTCCAGCTTTTCAAAATCGCCGCAATCAATCAGTTCGTAATCTTTCCAGTGCGTTGGGGTAAGTAGTTGGATCATTCTTATTCAGTTTGCAGTATGCTGTTGGCAGTTTGCACGCCCCAGTCAATAAATTGGTTGCAAATATAGTTATTATAAATACATGCAGATAACTCTGCACATACTGCTTACTGCCACTGAAAACTGCCAACTATAAAGAGGCCTTCGCTGCCCGCATAAACGGACTGGCAAATACAAAGTTGTTAAGTTCTTTGTTATCGGTTTTGGCTATTTCTTTATTTGAGCCTTCCCACCATTTTTTGCCCTGGTGCAGGAAAATAATATGATCACCAATACCCATTACCGAGTTCATATCGTGAGTTACTACTACGGTTGTAATGCTGTATTCCTGTGTAAGCTCGGAAATCAGTTCATCTATCAGGATAGACGTTACCGGGTCGAGGCCTGAGTTAGGTTCATCAACAAATAAATATTTAGGCTGCATGGAAATGGCGCGGGCAATACCAACACGCTTTTTCATACCGCCAGATAATTCGGAAGGGTATAATTTATTTTTACCTGCAAGGTTAACCCGTTCCAGGCAAAAGTTGGCACGGTCTTGCTTTTCACTTTTTGATTGATCTGTAAACAGGTTAAGCGGAAACATGATATTTTGCTCAACAGTCATGGAGTCAAAAAGCGCCGAGTTTTGGAACAGCATACCTATTTGAGTACGGATAGGTACACGTTGCTCAAAATTCATGTGCGTAAAATTCTCGCCGTCAAAAATCACCTCTCCCTTAGTTGGTTCATGCAGGCCTACTATACACTTAAGTAAAGTGGTTTTACCGGAACCGGAACCGCCGATGATCAGATTGTTTTTTCCGGGCTGGAAAGTTGCGGTGATACCCTTCAGTACTTCGTTTTCACCAAAGGTTTTATATACGTCTTGTATTTCGATCATAGTAACAGGCGTGAAATGATAAGGTCACAGAATAGGATCATGATACAGCTCCACACAACTCCGCGTGTTGCCGATTGGCCAACCTCAAGTGATCCGCCGTTAACATAAAAACCCTGGTACGAGCATATTGATGTAATCACAAAGCCAAAAGATATGGCTTTAACGGCGCAAACCGTCGCGATTACAGGGTTAAATCCATCAGTAAGCCCTCTGAGGTAATCATTGGTTGATACATCATTTGAAGCCCAGCAGGCAATATAGCCACCGGTTAACCCTAATCCTACAGATACGATAACCAGCAAAGGGATCATGGTAACTCCTGCAATAATTTTTGGTGATATCAAATATCCCGGCGCATTTACGCCCATGATCTCCAGCGCGTCTATCTGTTCGGTAACGCGCATGGTACCAATTTGCGATGCCATGGCCGAACCTACACGGCCGGCCAGTACCAGTGCCGATATGGTTGGACTAAATTCCAGTATGGTTGAATCGCGGGTAATGCCGCCTACTACTGTTTTCGGGATGAAATCGCTGATAAGCTGGAAGGCGGTCTGGATGGTAGCTACCGCGCCAATAAAAAGCGAAATGATAGCAACAATGCCCAGAGAGCCAATACCCACCGAAACCATCTCTCGCATGATCTCGGCCCAGTATACACTGAATTTTTCGGGTTTCCTGAAACTTAAACGCAGTAAGAGTATATATTTTCCTAAGCTATGAAACATGCAGATGTATAAAAAATCGGTTAAAAATACGCTTTTTACCTTTAAGCCTAAATGGTCAGGTGTTAAAACAAGTCATTTAAATTCAATTTTATAAGCGCTTCAATTATTCTGCTTACGTAAATTGCGGGCATAAAGCTTCAGTAACTATAAAAATTAATTTAAACAATATGAAAAACGTACTCATCACCGGTTCAACTAAAGGCATGGGCCGCTCAATCGCAATTGCTTTTGCTAATGAAGGATTAAACGTGGCAATTTGTTCGCGGAATGAGCAAGAATTATTAACTTTTAAAGATGAGTTAGAACAAATTGATCCGGGAGTGAAGGTTTTTGCTATGAAAGCCGATGGCAGCAAAAAGGCTGAATTGTTCAGATTTGCCGCCGCGGCCGAGGCTGAGTTCGGTTTTATTGACGTTGTGGTTAATAATCTGGGAACGTATATCCATTCAAGTATATTGGATGATACCGAGGATACCCTCCAGATCCAAATGAATACTAACCTGATGCCCGCCTATGAGCTATACCGTTATTTTGGCAGAACCATGGCAAATGCGGGTAAAGGGCACTTCTTTAATATATGTTCGGTAGCTGCTATAAATCCTGTACCACAAGCCGGTAGTTATACTGTAACAAAATATGCGCTGTTAGGTCTAACAAGAGTAATGAGGCTCGAGATGCAGGAGCATGGTGTAAAAGTTACCGCCGTAATACCCGGATCAACGTTAACGGATTCATGGAAAGACGCGGTGGTGGATAAAGATACCATGGTGCTGCCCGAAGACATAGCATCGGCAATCATCAATATTTACAGGATGAGCACCGGGGCCAATGTTGACGAAATCATCATCAAACCTGCGCCGGGCCAGTTATGATAAATCAACTTTAAACATAAACGAACATAAATTATGGAAAAGAAACTTCATCGCGATGAACACCGAAAGGTAATAGGCGGTGTTTGCGCGGGCCTTGCCGAGCATTTCGGCACGGACGTAGCAGTTATCAGGGCGATATTTTTAGTAACGCTTATTTTGAAAGGCTTTAGCTTACCTATATATATAGTATTGTGGATAGTGCTGCCAAAAAAAGGCTACAATTTTACGCCGGGTGTTGACTATAGGGTGCCACCACAGGATAATCCTTTTATGAATGATCCTAAATTTGGCGGCCAGCCTTTTAATCCTCCGCCATTTGTAAATCCGCCTAAAAAACAGGCTTCAACAGTGGGTCTGATATTTGGCGTGGCCATGATCCTTTTGGGTTCGGTGTTCCTGCTTAACGAGCTTGACCTGATGCCCGATTGGGATTTTGAAAACCTTTGGCCTGTAATGCTGGTAGGTGCCGGCATAGCACTTATTGTTTCCGGAGCAAAGAAACAGCCCTGGGAAAAACAAAACTGGCATGCTAACGAGGTAACTGATGTTCCAGAGGCAGAACCTACTAAAGACGAGACAGAAACTAAAGATACACCTCCAACTATATAATATTATGAAAAGCGATAAACTTGTGCCAGGTGCTATCCTGGTGTTGTTGGGAGTAGTATTCCTGCTGGATAACTTCCACGTAATAAATTTCGACTGGATGAACATCCTGTACCTGTGGCCTATATTTTTAATTATGGGCGGTATCAGCCTGGTGTTTGCGGGCAACCGGTCGCCGTTGGCTACTATCCTGAAACTTGCGGTAGTAATTGGCTGCTTTGCCCTGCTGGTATTTGGCAACTTTGGTAAACGCTACCACTTTTGGCCAAACGCCTGGACCTTTCACAGCGACGATTATAATGATGATAACGACGATGACGACAGTGATACCACTAACACCGACCAGGGTGTAGTAAAAATTGGCGGCGATAAAACTTTTAGGGAAACATATTCTGCCGATATTAAGCATGCGCGCCTTAACATCAGCGGTGGTGGTACCATATATAATTTAGCCGACAGTACTGCCGATTTATTCAGTGCCCAAACGCAGGAGCTTTACGGTAAATATACTTTTAACCACAGTAAAGATGATTCGGTATATGTGCTTAACCTTAATTTGAAGAATAATAAAGGTTTTCATTTCGATTCAAACGATCGTAAAAATAATAAAGCCGACATCAAACTAAACACAAATCCGGTGTGGGATATTGACGTAACTACAGGTGCTACAGATTTAAATTTTGATCTTTCGAAATTCAAAATAAAAACCTTATCTTTAAAGGGCGGAGCAGCATCATTTGATGTGAAGCTCGGAGCCCCTGTTGGAAGCACAAATGTAGAGGTTTCAACCGGTGCATCTGAGGTTATTATAAGCGTTCCGAAAGACGCTGCCTGCCGTATCACATCCAATACCGGCCTCTCTTCAAATGAGTTTGCAGGCTTTAGTAAAAAGAGTGATAACGACTACGAAACCGATGGCTTTGATGCCGCTAAAAACAGGATCCTGATACACATGAGTGGCGGTATCTCTGATTTTAAAGTAAACCGATATTAACCTAAATCCTGAGTAAAAAGATACCGGGACATAATACAACAATAATGAATTGCCATCCGCTCCATCAATTTGATGGAGCGTTTTTTTTGTACCATATTGTAGCGGCGATTCAGGTTTTTGTCATTTAAGATAAGGCAGGGGTGAAAAAGTGTTAAATTGAAAACCTTTGGAACAAAAAATAAGTTTAATTTACAGCACAAATAATCTACTATGAAATACCAATACCTTATATTATCTGCATTACTATTTTTAGCCTGTACTGTAAACGCCCAGACCACTGTAAAGGGCACCGTTGTTGAATCGGGCAAGAACAACAAATTGGGCGATGTTTTTGTGCGCGACAACCAGAACAGGCAAATGACGCTTACCGATAGTAAAGGTAATTTCAGCATCCGCACCGAAACGGGACATACACTGGTATTCAGTTCTCCGGGATATGTATCAGATACCTTATATGTTACCGATTTTACCAACAAGAAAATAGAACTGGTTGCCCAGACCATCGCGTTGAGGCAGGTTAACATCAGCGCCAAACGTGAAGCATTTGATGCACATAAAGAATATCCGGAAGTATACACCCGTGCCAAAGTGTATCCGCTGTCGCCTACCTCGTGGTTTAGCAAGGAAGCCAAGGATGCCCGCCGTTTGAAAAAATATTTTAAGCATGAAGAGGAAGAACGTCATGTTGACGAAGTATTCACCATGAACTACGTGCAAAGCATTATCCCGCTGCGCGGCCAGGAACTGGAGAATTTCATGACCCTTTACAGGCCATCATACGCGTTCATCAAAAACAACAACGGACCTTCGCTGGCAGTTTACATCAACGATTCGTATAAAAAATACCAGGCTTTACCTGCGGATAAACGTACTTTGCCCGATTTGAAAGAATAGTTTTTGGGCGCTGCTTGATTCAAAAAAGCTAATACATTATTGAAAGCGTCATTGCGAGGTACGAAGCAATCCCAAACTATACAGAGAGGCTCTGCTGATCGGGGATTGCTTCGTACCTCGCAATGACGTTTTTTGTTAATGGCTCAATCAATCAGCCCAAACGCTGATATCGTTATTGATGATCTTTTGATAAAGCAGTTCGATCTGGCTTTTCAGGATACGGTCTTCTGATAGTGGGGGCAGGTTATCGATATCAAAATACTGCACATCCAGCACGTCAAAACCTTTATTGATCTTGGTAGTAACAGCTTTGCAGTAAAATACCATTTTATATACATAAAAAGGCTGCGGTGGGTGTGGGTGCATTTTTTTATCAAATACAGCCAGTAACCTGTCGGTAGTTACCTGCAGACCGGTTTCTTCCCAAAACTCTTTAATAATGGTTTCTTTGGGCGTATAGCCAATATCGCCCCAACCGCCTGGTAATGACCATTTGCCATCACCACTTTCACGGGCCAGCAGGATCTTATTATCCGGCGAAAGCAGGATACCCCTTAAATCAACTTTGGCGGTAGGGTAATCTGCAGCTTGTGGAACAACAGGTTAATGGTTTCGGTGCCGTAGCCGCTAACCTCCTCAAACATTTTAGTGCTTAGGTGCTGCAGTTCCTGGTAGCGTTCAATATCATATTCGTTTTTGGCGTACAACAGGCCGGTATCAGCAACAGAACGTAGTTGGGTTATGAGGGAAAGTAGATTGGTGTTGGGCATAAAGTATGATCAAATTATGTGATTGTGAGGAGGAACGACGAAGCAATCGCACGGATGCAGAGCAACTCTGTGCAGTTCGCGATTGCCACGCTACGCAATAACATGGGGGTATAATTCCGAAATCAAACTATCCTCTGCCTAAAAGCTCGTCAAGTTTGTTGCGTTCGGTTTGGAGTTCGCGGGCAAGTTTCTTTTCTTTTTCGTTGGCTTTGGCCTTGAAGGCTTTGTATTCTTCGTCAAGCTCTTCGTAAAGTTTGATGCGGTATTTGGCTTCACGGCTATGCGCACCTGAGCGGGCTATTACTATAACGGCAACAACACCAAAAACAATAACCAAACCCCACATCACCAGGTTGTAGGTTGCCTTGGTAAACGGAATACCCAGCAGGCTGATCTCATCGCGCTTAGCATTTGATTCGTTCAGGGCCTGTTCTTTGTTATTGGCATCTGATTTAAGGTTTTCAACATTTTTACCCTGTTCGGCAAGACTGGCTTTTGCTTCTTTAAGTTGACGTCGCTCGGTATTAAGGGTATCTTTCATGTTTTTCCACAGGGCGGCAACCAATGGTTGCTGATAGTGGTATAATTTGCTGAGCAGATATTGATACTGGCCATTAAGGCTTTTATCTTTTTGCAGGGCCGAGTCGGCAGCTGTTGCCCTTGGCTGTGCGTAATAAGTAGGCCTTGCAGATGCCGGAGGCGTTACTGCCGGATTTTTAAGCGCTGCCGGGCTCGATTTTACAATGGGCGGAATAGCATTAGGCTTTAAAGTAGCGGGTTTCTTTTTGGCAGTAGTGTCCTGAGCAAAGGTTGCTGTAACACTGCCCGTTATCATCGCTATTAAAACCGTTATCGTAAGTAGTAAATGCTTGTTCATCAAGTGTAAAATTAGGTATATGCTATTAACAAAACAGGATATATACGGTTTTTATTATATACATACTGCTATTTTGAGGCTAAAATAAGCTTTCGTACGTAATTAACCTACTCATAGTTATATTAGCGGCATGAATATAGGTATTATTGGTTTGGGCGATATGGGCCGTCTGTACGCGAAGGCTTTCGCCAAAGCAGGTTACACAGTTTCGGGCTGCGACCTGCCCGCCAACCGCGAAAAACTTGAAGCAGAACTCGCGCCTTTTGGCATTACTGTTATGGATCATGGCAGCGATGTGGCGCGGATCAACGACCTGATTATCTATTCGGTTGAGGCCGAAAGTATGGAGCGTGTAGTGGCCGAATTTGGCCCTTCAACCAAGTACGGCGCCATTGTAGCCGGGCAAACTTCGGTTAAACACCCTGAGATTGCCACCTTTGAAAAACACCTGCCTGCCGACGCCCAGATAGTTACTTTTCATGGTATGCACGGCCCCGGTTTTGAACCCGCGGGGCAAACGCTGATTCTGATCCCGCACCGCTCAACACCCGATGCTTACCAACGGATGTATGATTTGTTTACGGCTATTGGCAGCAACATAGTTGAAATTGCTGATTACCACGAGCACGACCGTATCGTTGCCGATACGCAGGCGGTAACCCATGTTGGTTTTGAAAGCATGGGCACAGCCTGGAAATCTGCCGGATTTTTTCCCTGGGAAAATGCCTCATATATAGGTGGTATTGATAATGTCAAGATCCTGACCACCCTGCGTATATTCAGCTACAAGGCACACGTTTACGCCGGGTTGGCTATTCTTAACCCTTATGCCCGTCAGCAGGTGAAGCGTTATGCCGAATCGGAATCGGAATTGTTTAAGCTGATGATCAAAGAGGAAGCTGACGCGTTTAAGCAGCGCCTTTACCGTGCGCGCGATTTTGTGTTCCACGAAAGCCGCAAACCTATTATGCTCAATGATACGGTGATGAAGGAGTTTTCGCTCTCGCAACATGCCGATCATCAAAAGCCAAACTCGCACCTGAGTATCCTGAGCATGGTTGATGCCTGGTACCATCTTGGTGTTAACCCGTATGATAACCTCATTTGCCAAACCCCGCCTTTCCGCCTGCGTTTAGGTATTGCCGAATACCTTTTTAAGAACGAAGAACTGCTGGAAGAATCATTGGAAACTGCCCTGTATGATAAAACCATCCGTGGCGATGATCTGGAATTCCATTCGGCGGTAAGGGAATGGTCGGCCATTATTGGGTATGGCGATATGGAGGGTTATAAAAAACACTTTAATGATACCCAGGCTTTTTTCAGCCACCGGCTTGAAGAGGGGAAAGCCCAAAGTGCGGAGCTGATCCGCAGGTTGATGATGGAATAATTTTGATTTGGGATTTCGGATGTTGGATTTCGGATTGATTATCAAGTGTTCAATTTTTTAAAGTGTGAACACTTGTTGTTTTTTTGATTTTTATTGTTGTTGATAGTCAGCCGTTTATGAAATTTGCAAAAGCGTTTATTCGCTGTTGTGAACGTGTGGTTGTTGATAGCCAGTTTGTTATGAAATTACTTACTCAAAAGTTGAACACCCTGTTTTTTGAAAATTGAACACTGACAGCATGGTGTCAGTAAATAGCCAATAACGCAAGGCTGGTTAAGCTGGAAGCTTAACTTATTTTAGGACGAAGTTACGCTATCGCTAAACTTCGACCGGTGGAAGAATATGAAGATTACTGACTATTTATTTTGTTAATAAGCTCTTCGCAAAGAATTGTCAATGTTTCAATTCTTTTTAACTCCGTCAATGTTGTAAGGGATATCCCTCTCAAAAACTCATGTTGATATCCCAGTTCACCAATTGCTTGGGTTGCGAAGTTTTGTTCTGCAGAGCCAACTGGTAAGCTAATTATGGCGAGATTATGAATTGATAAATTAAGATTATTTAAGCTTTCTTGATTTAAAAAATCAGTTTCCAAAAGTGTTTTAGAATCTAAAATTTTTTTTATAACATCATGAGAAACTTCATAGCCATTTCTGCCGTTAGCCTTGCCAATTAAATTTATCATTACTCCAAGCAATTTTGCGTCTATTTCAGCCTTTGCGCTTTCTTTTAGTCTTACTTCAGCTCGCAGGTTTAGACGATATGCCAGAATTCCAATTATTGAACTTGTAGATATCGTTAATAAAGTTATAGCAGTTGATATCGGGATTAGCAACTCTTTTAAAAGGTGGATATCCATAAACGTGTTTAGCGTGATTATTACTTTGAGTGTCGTTATTGTGGCTTGTTTACTGGTGAAGACAAGCCAAATTATTGTTGCTTCATAAATTATTTATTCCAAGTAATTCATAGTCTGTATTTTCATTTCCCGTTATAAATTTGGTTTTTACTTCCTTTAAGTGAATCTTACATTCCTTATTCAAAAACTCTTGATCGAATTGTATAAGTTCATCCTCCCCAAGCTCTTCACTAATAAAACCTGAAATTTTATTGCCATCGAAATCCTGCGCTTCAAATTTTCCAGAATCAAGAAGTATTCCTCTGAAAATGCCTTCAATAAAAACTTCACTTTCGACGTCTACAGTTGCAGAAACACGATCATAGGCGTCCTTAACATCAAGTGCAGACAATTCCAGTGATAGATCACCTGATTCCATTTTAAGAAAGGAGTGCTCGTCAGCTATTTCCTTTAAGAATTTTTTCAAATTTGTAAGATTTCTTTTAGGAACCCTTTTAATCGCCTCTTCGAAAGTTACATCACTTTCAGATGTGTTTTTGACCAAACCCATAATTTGTTGCATAGCATGGGCTACATCATGCTCAGCAAATAAATCTTCACTTTCTAATTTACTTAATTCTACTCCAAATGATCCGATGGGCAAGGAAGTAATAAACAATTCTGTACTGATACTTCGCTTAGCTTGCCCCCGTTTTGCGACGTTTCCAAAACGTACCAAAGCGGATTGGGTTTTAATCATTTCTTGGAAAGGTTTTACTGTTTTACCAACAAAAGATGATTTGATTCCCAATGATCCTCTAATTGCGCTACCGCTGAATAAGAGTCGGATTTTAGGTTCGATCATTTCTTTTGGGAATCGTTCAAGTTGTGCTTTTAGAGCAATAAGTTTTTCACGCAAGCTATCGGCCATTGCGGGATGGTCTTTAACCAATTCAAAAAGTCTTTCAGTGTCGACAATTTGAGCCTTGATACTTTCTATAATTCTAAATGAACTCATACTGCTAATTCATTTAAATAGTCAAGCGCATTTTGGTCAAAGTTGTTTGTGTTAAGTGGTATATGTAAAATTCCTTTCCAAATACCATCTCTATTATGTGTAAATAACTGTACCCAATATCTCGTCATTTCAATCGTTACTACCGGGGAGTAGGAAAAGTCTACAATGTAGTGATCCAATTGATAATTTTCTTTAGACAAAGTAGGACTTGAAAACTCAGGAAAGATTTGTTTAATATCCTTGTATTGAGGACTATCAATGCCGCTATAGAAAGTTACTAAATCCAAATCCTGAGGGTCTCGTTTTCCACTTATTTCAATGTTTTCTAAAAAGCTTCCATCAAGCCATTGAAATCCGTTTAAAATTCCAGTTTTAGTCAGCTGTTGTCTAAACGCTACAAAGCCTTTCAATATTTCAATCCTCTTTTGAGATGTAGCGAAATGCTCACAGAATTCTAAAATAGTACATTCATAAGGAGATAAATGACTTGGATGTGTTGGATTACCTAAATGAGGTGGTAACACATTATTGTGATTAAAGTTAGGTATAGGACACATGAAGTACCTTGTAATTTTTAGATTTGACTTACTAACTTACTGTTATTTCCAATAATTCGCAATAGGTGTTTTCACTGGATTATATATTCTTTAATACTGAAGTTACCGCTCGACCGATCTTGTTATTATTGAGAGTGATAATTTATTCCCCTATCCAAATCTCCCCATAATACCTTATATTAGAGTAAATTTTCTTAACCAATCAATTATAGCCTCCCGGTTCCTCATTTCTCATTTAAAATAGCCGAAGATGAAAAAGGTATCGCTGTTATTCGTATTTCCTGTAGTGTTATTTGCTACGTATTTGTTCGCGTTTCAGGGTAAAAGAACGGCGGTGCCGCGTGCCATAAAATCTTCAACGCCGGTAATGTGCGGATCGGGTATAGTGGGAGAGGTGGATACAACCAGGAATGGCAAATTTATCCAACGCCTGCCCGGGTGGGGACATCACAGCTATGCGATAACTACCGGTAACGACAGTGCCCGGTTTTATTTTAACCAGGGTTTAACCATGTACTATAGTTACCACATGAAAGAGGCCTTTGCTTCATTTAAAGAGGCATCGCGTTTTGATCCTTCGGCTGCCATGACCTATTGGGGACAGGCCTTAAGCCTGGGGCCTTATTATAATGCGGGTGGTCCTTATGTTGCACCCGCAGGTTTACCGGCTGTTTTAAAACAAATGAATGCCACTGCCGGGAATGCTCCTGAAAAAGAGAAGGCGTTAATCGAGGTGATGAACCAGCGCTACCCGGATGCTGGTACTAAGGCCAGCGACAACGAAGCCTATGCCCAGGGCATGAAAAAGCTGATGCAGACCTACCAAGCCGATGCCGACCTTAAAATGCTATACATTGATGCTGTAATGCTTATTCATCCCTGGGATTTTTGGGTGCCCGATGGTACCGACAAACCGTGGACAGCCGAACTGGTTACGCTGTGCAGAGGCGTTTTGACTACCAATCCCGATCACCCCGCGGCGCTGCATTATTATATCCACTTAACCGAGGCTTCCCGTAACCCCGGTGTCGCGCTGGCCAATGCGGGGGCTTTAAAAAAGCTGTTCCCCGGTATAGGGCACATGGTACATATGTCCAGCCATGTATACCAGCGTAATGGCTTGTATTTTCAGGGGGTAGATGCCAATGAAAAAGCTGCCAAATGCATTGTTGTGTATTCGGACATGGAGAAAAACTTAAAGCTCACAAAAATCAACTCGCACTTTTACGCGGTTGAAACGCTTTGCGCCTTTAACGGCGCCATGTACGGGCGTGGGATGGAAGCTGCACAACGCTGCCGCAATGCGGTAAAACCTTCGGCCGGGGATACTTACGCGCAATATCTTTACATGATGCCTGTGATTACCATGGTGCGCCTTGGCAAATGGCATGAGTTGCTGAACGATAGCGTCGGCCCCAACACCCAATGGGCCTATGCCCGTGTGCTGTACCATTTTTCGCGTGGATTGGCTTTTCTTTATACCGGCAAGCAGGATTCGGCAGTTGCCCAGTTGGCATTATTGCGCAGCCGGTTGGATGAACCATCGCTGAAACAGCGGCATATCCCATTTAATACTGCTTTGGATGGTGCAACCGTTGCCGAAAATATACTGGATGGTGCCATTTTGCTTGGTCGGAATAAGTTTGATGACGGTATGGCCGCGTTTAAAAAAGCAATCGCGGTTGAAGATAACATGATCTACTCTGAACCTGCCGAATGGCCACTTCCGGCGCGGCAATTTATGGGAGCTTATCTCCTTAAAACAGATTACAACCCGCAGGCCGAACAGGTTTATCGCGAAGACCTGGAACGTAACCCGGGCAACGGCTGGTCGATGCTGGGGATGTATCAGAGTTTAAAAGCACAAAACCGAACAGATAAGTTATCCTACTACAAGGCTGGCTTCACCCGCTCATTTTCGCATGCCGATGAGGCGCCAACAAGTTCGGTAGTTACAAACTGATAAAATGAGGCTGCTGAAAGGGCGCTGTTAAATGTGGTTAATATGATATATTAGCTTTGTGAATTAACAGAAGGCCTTGTCATGAACCAAATTGTTAGCCGGATTAAATTTTTATTTATTCCTTTTTTGCCTATAGCAGTACTGGCTATAAGTACTTACTCGTTTTTATTCTGGTTAATATGTGTCAGGCTCAAAATCCTCAACCTCAGGGATGATATTGGCAGTCCGATGGTGCTTATGCTCGTGTTTGTTTTAGCATTGCTCCTGCCTCGTTTTAAACGCTTTAGCAATACAAGCCCAGCTTTAATGTCAAGTTTGTTTATGGCCTGGGGAGCTATGGTTGCGCCGTGTATCCCCATTCAAAGTTATATTAAGGCTGTAACTGCAAAGCTCATAGTACTTGACCATGTAAGCCAGTTTAATGACTATCCACCTGATTATTATTATCAGCTAAAGAATTTTTATATCGATAAGCAGTTTACCCGTTTTAAAACAACGGTTAAGGTTAGCGGTAAGCGTCATGATTATCTCGCTATTAATATTTTCGCGGTGACTCCGCTTTTTGACAATAGCGGAGCAGCAGGGATTGCGAATACCGAAAAGTCAGGAATAGCCTGGCTGGGGGCCGAATACCCTGCGGTTATAGACAACAAGTCGCCGCAGCCTGAAAAAGATGAACAATATAGGGCAGCAATTGAGGAGGGCAAGCTGAATTTACAAAATAAAAATCTTTATGATTTTAAATACCTTGTCAGGCTTGAGCCAGCTGAAAGCGAAAACTACATCGCGGCGGTGCGTTCAAAGGATAGTTTAAATGACGCACAACCTGTGATTTTTTTACCAACCGATATTTCGCTTGACGATGTCAGAAAGGACAAACTGTTTTCGGTGTTTTTGGCATTTGGGTTAGGCAGTTTAGTGTTTTTGATAGCGCTTATTATAACACCTAAAAAATAAATCGGGTTAGGTTTCACCGGGCAAATAAACCTTATTTAAAAGCGGGTTTGCGTATCCGGCTCCTCACTTTATAAAAGGTTAACGCAAAAAGTTTCAATAAATTTCGCTTAAAAAAATATACTTCAAAAAGCTGTTTTAAGTACAAACGGGCATATACATTTGGTTAATAAACCTCATTTATCCCAATATTTTATGATCCCGGAAAACAAAAAAGCAGCTGTTAGCCACGCCTTACAGGTAACTTTTGGCGTACATGAATTTGATGACCTTCGTGAGCTCACCGCGGGGCTCTCCTCGGCGCTGGTTTTTAAAATGACAGTGCTCGGCAAGCCGTATTTGCTCCGTATCATTACCCGTACTGATGCCATGGCCGATCCGGCAAATGAGTATGCCTGTATGAAAGCGGCAGCCGATGTCGGGATAGCACCTTATGTTTGGTATACCAGTGTGGGCGACAGGATTGCAATTACGGATTTTATCGCAGCCAAGCCTTTTGAACTGAATGACGCTAAAGTAAAAATCCCGGCCTTGCTCAGGAAATTGCACGCGTTACCGCCTTTTCCGTTCCGGATGGATTATATTGATAAAATAGGGGAGTTTATTGAAAAATTTCAGACGGCCGAAATAATGCCTGCTGATATGACTGCCAGCGTTTTTGATCTTTATAAAAAAATCAAAGACATATACCCTCGAAATGCTGAAGACCTGGTAGCCTGTCACAATGATCTTAAACCCGAAAATACATTATTTGATGGCGAAAGGGTATGGCTGGTTGACTGGGAAGCCGCCTTTTTGAACGACCGTTATGTTGACCTGGCTATTGCCGCTAATTTCGTAGTCAGAAGCGACGAAGATGAGGCCGCTTTTTTAAAAGCATATTTTGGTGAGGAAGCAAGCGAGTATCAGCAAGCCCGCTTTTTTTTAATGAGGCAGTTACTGCATCTGTTTTACTTCATTGTGTTTATGCTGGTGGGTAAAACGCAGGACAGGATAATTGATTTTAACATGCCCAAACCCGGATTCAGGGAGTTCCATGACCGGATCTGGGCAGGCGAGATCAGTCTGGCGGAGATGGATGCCAGGCTGCAGTATGCCCTTTTACACCGAGATCAATTGCTTGATAATATGCAAACGAAGCGGCTTAAAGATTCGTTAGAGCTTATGTCGCGGGCTCAATAAAATAATAGCATTTTATGCTGTAGTGATAAACAGCGTTTTCTAAATTAGATAATGCCGGCGATAGTCCATGATAATTGCCGGTAAATTGTAGCAGATCTTAAAAAATTTCCCCGGCCCCTCGTCAGTTTTACGCCGCGAACCCGGCAGTGCTGATGCAACCGCTTCAAAACCGACCTAAAAAGTCAAAAAATTAAAGCGGCTAATGCTTAGCGACATACCTTTCAAACATATGTTAAAACGTGGATGCAAAAATTATAAAAAAATAACTTACTAACTATTTGATAATTAATACAAAGTTTCTATCTTTGCCGTCCCTTTCGGGGGAGAAATATGCCTTGAACGAAGCCCTACTGCTTCGATGGGCACAAAAACAATTAAAAAAATGTCAGGAATTATTGGTAAAAAAGTAGGAATGACCAGCATTTTCGACGAGACAGGGAAGAACATTCCTTGTACAGTAATCGAAGCTGGCCCTTGCGTGGTAACACAAGTTAAGTCTGTGGATGCAGACGGGTACGCTGCTGTTCAGTTAGCGTATGGCGACAAAAAGGAAAAAAACACTTCTGCCCCTTTAAAAGGACACTTCCAGAAAGCCAACACCGCTCCAAAGCGTAAATTGGTTGAATTCAAAACTTTCGAAGATCAAAAATCATTAGGCGACACCGTTACTGTCGAGATTTTTGCTGCGGGAGATTTTGTTGATGTGGTAGGTACCTCAAAAGGTAAAGGTTTTCAGGGTGTGGTAAAACGTCACGGTTTTGGCGGTGTGGGTATGCAAACTCACGGTCAGCACAACCGTTTACGTGCGCCAGGTTCTTTGGGTGCGTCATCATGGCCATCACGTGTATTTAAAGGTATGCGCATGGCAGGTCAAACCGGAAACGCTCGCGTTAAAGTACAAAACCTTGAAGTAGTTAAGGTTTTCGCTGAGCAGAATCTGTTAGTAGTTAAAGGTTCCATCCCCGGAGCTAAGGGTTCATTCGTAATAGTGGATAAATAAGATGGAAGTTAACGTATTAAACGTATCAGGTAAACAAACAGGTGCCAAGGTGCAGCTTCCTGAGTCGATTTTCGGTATTGAGCCAAATGATCACGCTATCTATCTTGATGTTAAGCAATATCTTGCTAACCAACGTCAGGGTACACACAAATCAAAACAGCGTAATGAGATTGCAGGTTCAACCCGCAAGCTATATAAGCAAAAAGGTACAGGCGGTGCCCGTGCCGGTGGTATTAAATCACCATTATTTAACGGTGGTGGCCGTGTATTCGGCCCGCAACCACGCGATTACAGCTTCAAATTAAATAAAAAGCTTAAATCACTGGCCCGTAACTCTGCTTTATCATACAAAGCAAAAGATAACAACATTTTAGTGTTAGAGGATTTTAATTTTGATAGCATCAAAACTAAAAACTACATTAAGTTGGAGGCCGATTTGAATGTTACTAATGATAAAACATTATTAGTAGTAGCAGGCGCTGAAAATAACAATGTGTATTTATCAAGCAGAAACCTGAAAAAAAGCAAAGTAATTTCAGTTGAGCAGCTTAACACTTATGATGTGTTAAACGCTGGTAAACTGTTGCTTACTACAGGTGCTGTTAAAACTTTGGAGGAAGCATTAGCTAAGTAATTATGGAAATTTTAAAACAACCCCTACTTACTGAAAAAGTTACTCAGTTAACTGACAAGCTTAACCGTTATGCTTTCAAAGTTGATCACAGGGCTAACAAAATTCAGATTAAAAGTGCCATTGAGGCAATGTACGGTGTTAACGTTACAGCGGTAAACACCATGAAATACGTCGGCAAACTAAAAACTCGCAATACTAAAGCAGGCGCCGTTCAAGGCCGTTCAGCTACTTACAAGAAGGCGATCATTACGTTGAAGGACGGAGAAGTAATTGATTTTTACAGCAATATATAATTAAGACATGGCAGTAAAGAGATTTAAACCGGTTACCCCGGGCACCCGCTTCAGAGTTGATGTATCTAATTCAGATATCACAACAAACGTTCCTGAAAAATCGTTGGTTGTAGCATCTAACAAAAAATCGGGCGGTCGTAACAACAGCGGTAAAATGACTATGCGCTATTTAGGTGGTGGTCATAAACAAGCATACAGGATCATTGATTTCAAACGTAATAAATTTGACATCCCCGCAAAAGTTGCAACTATCGAGTATGATCCTAACCGTTCATCACGTATAGCATTATTGCATTTTGCTGATGGCGAAAAACGTTATATGATAGCACCGGAAGGCTTAACAGTTGGTACGGTAGTTTTATCTGGCGAGAGCGTTGCTCCTGAGGTTGGTAATACCCTTCCTTTGAAAAGCATCCCGTTAGGTTCTATCATCCACAATATTGAGTTAAACCCAGGTCAGGGCGGTGTTATTGCCCGCAGCGCTGGTACTTACGCTCAACTTTCAGCACGCGATGGTAAATATGCTATCATCAAATTGCCTTCAGGCGAAACACGTATGATCTTGTCAACTTGCTTGGCAACTATCGGTACCGTTTCAAATGGCGAGAGAGCAAACGCGGTGTTAGGTAAAGCAGGCCGTAACCGTTGGTTAGGCCGCAGGCCAAGGGTACGTGGTGTAGCTATGAACCCGGTAGATCACCCTATGGGTGGTGGTGAAGGCCGTGCCTCAGGTGGTCACCCACGTTCACGTAAAGGTTTATTGGCTAAAGGCTATAAAACTCGTGACAAGAAGAAAACATCGGATCGTTACATCATTGAAAGAAGGAAGAAATAATGGCTCGTTCAATAAAAAAAGGACCTTACATCGATCATAACTTAGATAAGAAAGTTATGGTGCTGAATGATGCAAATAAAAAATCAGTTGTAAAAACATGGTCACGTCGTTCCATGATCTCTCCTGATTTCGTTGGTCATACATTCGCTGTACACAACGGTAACAAGTTTATCCCTGTGTACGTAACAGAAAACATGGTTGGTCACAAGCTGGGAGAGTTTGCACCAACCCGTACATTCCGCGGACACGCAGAAAAGAAAAAATAACAGGCAATGGAAGCAACAACAAAAATTAAAAAGTCTGTACTAATCAGGCAACAAAAAGAAGCTGCTAAAGCTGTGATAGGTGGCGCTTCTGTTGCTAAGTTACAGGACTGCCCAACTTCACCACGTAAAATGCGTTTGGTGGTTGACTTGATCCGCGGTGAAAACGTTGAGAAAGCGTTATACATATTAAAATTTACTAACAAAGAAGCTGCTATTCGTGTAGAGAAACTTTTGTTATCAGCCATCAAAAACTGGGAAGCAAAAAACGAAGGCAAACGTGTTGAAGACAGCAACCTTTTTGTTAAGGAAGTATCTGTAGGCGGTGGCCGTCAGTTAAAAAGGTTACGCCCTGCTCCGCAAGGAAGGGGATACCGTATCCGCAAACGCTCAAACCACGTAACACTTGTTGTGGATAGTAAAAACGAAAACAATTAATTTGAAATGGGACAGAAAGCACATCCAATAGGTAACAGGTTAGGAATCATCAGAGGTTGGGATTCTAACTGGTTCGGTGGTAACAACTACTCCGACAAATTAGTTGAGGACGAAAAAATCCGCAAATACCTTTCAGCTCGTATTGCTAAAGGTGGTGTATCTAAAGTAGTTATCGAGCGTACTTTAAAACGCATTACCGTAACTATCCACACTGCCCGTCCGGGTATTGTGATCGGTAAAGGCGGTCAGGAAGTTGACAAGATCAAAGAAGAGTTGAAAAAACTTACTAAAAAGGAAGTTCAGATCAACATTTTCGAAATCAAACGTCCTGAGCTTGACGCACAATTAGTAGCAGAAGGCATTGCAAAACAATTAGAAGCACGTATCTCTTTCCGTCGTGCCATGAAAACCACAATTGCTGCAACCATGCGTATGGGTGCAGAAGGTATCAAGGTAATGACTTCAGGCCGTTTAGGTGGCGCTGAGATGGCACGTAGCGAGCAATATAAAGAAGGCAGGATTCCTTTGCACACTTTCCGTGCTGACATTGACTACGCATTAGCAGAAGCATTAACTACCTATGGTAAAATAGGTGTTAAAGTTTGGATCTGCAAAGGCGAGGTTTATGGCAAACGCGATCTTTCTCCAAACATTGGCGGTACCAGCAGCGCAAGCGGCAAAGGTGGCAGGCCAGAAGGCGGTGCGCCAGGCTTTGGTGGCCGTGGTAACGAAAGAGGCGGCGAGCGCGGCGGTGAGCGTCGTGGCGACAGGAAACCAGGTGGCGACCGCCGTGGTGGTGGTAACAACAGGCCAGGTGGAAACCGTCCGGGTGGACAAGGTGGAAACCGCCCAGGTGGCCCAGGTAAGAGATAATAATTAAAGTACAAGACAAATATCGAATAACGATATAAAAGCTTAAGAAAATGCTACAGCCAAAAAGAACGAAGTTCAGAAAGATGCAAAAAGGCAGGATGAAAGGTTTAGCCACCCGTGGTGCTGAACTTTCATTCGGATCTTTTGGTGTTAAATCACTCGAAGCGGCATGGATCACCAGCCGTCAGATCGAGGCTGCACGTATCGCTGTAACACGTTTTATGAAACGTGAAGGACAGGTTTGGATCAGGATATTTCCTGACAAACCTGTAACCAAGAAACCTGCAGAGGTACGTATGGGTAAAGGTAAAGGTGCTCCTGAATACTGGGTTGCGGTAGTACGCCCCGGAAGGATCATTTTTGAAGCCGAAGGTGTGCCTTTGGAAGTTGCTAAAGAGGCTTTACGCCTTGCAGCACAGAAATTACCAGTGCAAACTAAATTTATTGTACGTAGGGATTACGTAGAAGCATAAATTGAGGAGTTAGTTGAAAAGTTGTAAAGTTTTAATGTTGTGAAGTTGATGCCGAATTTCACCCATCATTAATAAAACGATACAACGTTTAAACTTGCCAACAGACAACAAATAACAAAGAAAAATGAAGAACTCAGAAATTTTGGGCCTATCAACTGAAGAGATTGTTGCTAAAATCAGCGAGGAAAGGGCTACCCTTACCAAATTGAAATTTGCTCACGCAGTTTCAGCTATTGAGAACCCGTCCCGTATAACCAAAGTACGCAAAGGAATTGCTCAGTTAAATACTGAATTAACAAAACGTAAAGCGGCGGCCGCTTCTGAAAAGAATTAATTTTTTAAACATTAGTAAAAATGGAAAGAAATTTAAGAAAAACACGTACCGGCCTTGTAGTAAGCAATAAGATGGAAAAATCTATTGTTGTGGCCGTTGAGCGTAAGGTGAAACACCCTATCTATGGTAAATTCGTAAAGAAAACTACCAAATTCAAGGCTCATGATGAAAACAATACTTGTGGCGTAGGCGATACAGTATTGATCATGGAAACCCGCCCGCTGAGCAAAACCAAAAACTGGCGATTAGTTGAAATTTTAGAAAGGGCTAAATAAGATGGTACAACAGGAATCAAGATTAACAGTAGCCGACAATAGCGGCGCTAAAGAAGTTTTAGTGATCCGTGTGTTGGGTGGTACCGGCAAAAGGTATGCATCAATCGGCGATAAAATTGTGGTTACCGTAAAAAGCGCTTTACCATCAGGTAACGTGAAAAAAGGTACCGTATCAAAGGCCGTAGTTGTGCGCACTAAAAAAGAGATCCGCAGAAAAGACGGTTCATATATCCGTTTCGACGATAACGCAGCTGTGTTGTTAAACAACCAGGACGAGCCAAGAGGTACACGTATCTTTGGCCCTGTTGCAAGGGAACTGCGCGAGAAACAATTTATGAAAATTGTATCATTAGCACCGGAGGTATTGTAACATGGAAAAGAAAGTAAAATTAAAGATCCGTAAAGGCGACCTGGTTAAAGTTATCGCCGGCGATTCAAAAGGATCACAAGGCAAAATCGTTGAGGTTTTGGTAGATAAAAACAGGGCTATTGTTGAAGGTGCCAATATGGTATCTAAACATACTAAACCTAATGCTGCTAACCCTAACGGCGGAATTGTTAAACAAGAAGCTGCTATACATATTTCAAACCTAATGCTGGTTGATCCTAAAACAGGTAATACAACCCGTGTTGGCCGTAAAAAGAACGAAGCCGGCAAATTAGTAAGGGTAGCAAAAAAATCAGGGGAGGAAATTAAGTAATGACTTACGTACCAAGATTAAAATCAAAATACAAGGAAGAAATCCGCACCGCACTGAAAGATAAATTTCAGTACAAAAGCGTAATGCAGGTTCCTAAATTGCAGAAAATTGCCATTAACCAGGGTGTAGGTGGTGCTACTACCGACAAGAAATTGATCGAAAACACCATCACTGAGTTAACTACCATTACTGGTCAGCAGGCAGTATCTTCAAAATCTAAAAAAGATATCTCAAACTTTAAATTGCGTAAAAATATGCCGGTTGGTGTACGTGTTACCCTGCGTGACAACACAATGTATGAGTTTTTGGATCGTTTAATCGCTGTTGCCCTGCCACGTATCCGTGACTTCAAAGGCATCAACGATAAAGGTTTTGACGGAAGAGGCAACTATACATTAGGTATTACTGAGCAAATTATCTTCCCTGAGATAAATATTGATAAAATCAATAAAATCCAAGGTATGGATATTACCTTTGTAACCTCCGCAACAAACGATGTTGAAGCATTGGAGTTGTTGAAACAATTTGGTTTACCATTTAAAAATCAAAATAGCAATGGCTAAAGAAGGTGTAAAAGCACGTGAAGTAAAGCGCGCAAAATTAGTAGCTAAATACGCTGAAAAAAGAGCTGCTTTAAAAGAAGCTGGCGATTACGCTGCTTTAGATAAATTACCAAAAGCATCATCACCGGTAAAATTGCACAACCGTTGCAAATTAACCGGCCGCCCTCGTGGTTATATGCGTCAGTTTGGCATTTCACGTGTTACATTCCGTGAAATGGCTCTTGAAGGCAAGATCCCGGGAGTGAAAAAAGCAAGCTGGTAAGCAGCTAAATATTTAGAGATTAGAGATTTGAGGTTAGTGATTAGGTTCGCTAACCTCTTATCTCTAATCTCTAATCTCATGAATTAACCGATGGAAGGTCGTTAGGGATGTTACCTAAAGGAAACCACCATCATAACACAATAAAATGAATACAGATCCAATCGCAGATTATCTTACAAGAGTAAGGAATGCTATTAAAGCCAACCACCGGGTTGTTGAAATTCCTGCATCAAATCTGAAGAAGGAAATCACTAAGGTGCTTTTCGACAAAGGTTACATTGCAAATTACAAGTTTGAGGAAAACGGTCCTCAGGGCACTATCAAAGTTGCTTTGAAATACCACCCGATAACTAAAATTTCTGCTATCCGCAGCATTTCGCGCATCAGCAAACCAGGTTTGAGGAAATACGCAGGTATGGAAAACATGCCACGTGTACTAAATGGTTTAGGTATCGCCATCCTGTCAACTTCTAAAGGCGTTATGTCTGATAAAGAAGCTCGTCAGCAAAATGTTGGTGGTGAGGTTTTATGCTACGTTTATTAATCGAAGAAATTTAAGCAATGTCAAGAGTAGGAAAAGCACCGATAGCACTGCCACAAGGAGTAACCGTTACAGTTGCAGCAGATAATGTTGTTACCGTAAAAGGTCCTAAAGGCCAGTTGCAACAGGCAATTGATAGCGATATCACTATTGCACAGGAAGACGGTCAGTTACTGGTTCAACGCCCGTCTGATCAAAAACGTCACAAAGCGTTACATGGTTTATACCGCGCGCTTTTAAATAACATGGTAATTGGTGTAACCGAAGGTTACAAAGTAACCCAGGAATTAGTGGGTGTAGGTTACCGTGCTACCAATACAGGCAATACATTAGATTTAGTGTTGGGTTTCTCTCACCACTATGTATTTGAATTGCCACAAGAAATTAAAGTTACAACCACTGCTGATAAGGGTAAAAACCCAACCATCATCCTTGAGTCAATTGACAAACAGTTAATTGGTCAGGTAGCAGCTAAAATCCGTTCATTACGTGCTCCAGAGCCTTACAAAGGTAAAGGTATCAAGTTCCAGGGCGAGATTTTAAGAAGAAAAGCAGGTAAATCAGCATCTAAAAAATAATCGTCATGGGAGCTAAACTATCAAGAAGAGACAGGATTAAAAAAGGCATCAGAAAACGCCTTTCAGGATCGTCAGAGCGTCCTCGCCTGTCAGTATTTAGAAGTAATAAAGGTATTTATGCGCAGATCATTGACGATGTAACCGGTAAAACTTTAGTTTCAGCATCATCTTTATCAAAAGATTTTGCCGCTGAAGGTACAAAATCAGATCAGTCAACAGCTGTAGGTAAATTAGTAGCTTCAAAAGCTATTGCCGCAGGTATTAAAGATGTGGTTTTCGACAGGAACGGTTACCTGTACCATGGCCGTGTTAAGTCATTGGCTGAAGGTGCACGTGAAGGTGGTTTAAACTTTTAATCGAAAAGAGAAATGTCAACAATCAACATAAAAAGAGTAAAAACAAGCGAGATCGAATTAAAAGACCGCTTGGTAAGCATACAGCGTGTTGCCAAAGTAACCAAAGGTGGCCGTACTTTCAGCTTCTCTGCTATCGTAGTAGTAGGTGATGAAAACGGTGTTGTAGGTTACGGTTTAGGTAAAGCTAAAGAGGTAACTGAAGCTATTGCTAAAGGCATTGATGATGCTAAAAAGAACCTGGTAAAAGTTCCAATCATTAACGGAACTGTACCTCATGAGCAAATTGGTAAATTTAGCGGTGGTTTTGTTTTCATTAAACCAGCAGCTAACGGTACCGGTGTAATTGCAGGTGGTGCTATGCGTGCCGTATTAGAGTCGGCAGGTGTACACAACGTATTGGCAAAATCAAAAGGTTCATCAAACCCGCACAACGTGGTAAAAGCAACCGTATCGGCATTAGCCCAGTTACGTGATGCAAATACAGTAGCACAACAGCGCGGTATTAGTTTAGGTAAAGTATTTAACGGATAATCAGTCATGGCTAAGATCAAAATAACACAGATTAAGAGCGTGATCGACAGAACGGAACGCCAGAAAAAAACAATCGAGGCTTTAGGCTTGCGTAAAATTAACCACAGTGTGGAAGTTGAGGCTACACCTGCTATAGTTGGGATGGTTAGGAAAGTGAACCACCTGGTAGCGGTTGAAAATATTTAATATCATGAATTTAAGTAATTTAAAACCTGCAGAAGGTTCAACCAAAAATAGAAAAAGAATTGGCCGTGGTACAGGTTCTGGCCGTGGCGGTACGTCAACCCGTGGCCACAAAGGCGCCGGTTCACGTTCAGGTACCAGCACCAAGGTAGGCTTTGAAGGCGGTCAGATGCCTTTACAGCGCCGTGTGCCAAAGGTAGGCTTTAAAAACCCTAACCGTGTTGAGTACACAGGTGTAAACCTTGATGTACTTCAGGAATTAGTAACAAAATTCTCGCTTACAAGTGTTGATTTTGATACTTTGAAAGAGCACGGTTTAGCATCACGTAACGACCTGGTTAAGATCCTGGGCCGTGGTGAGCTTACTGCCAAATTAGAAGTTAAAGCACATGCATTTACTGCTACAGCTCAAAAAGCTATTGAAGCTGCAGGTGGTACCATAGTTAAGTTATAATTTCGATGAAGAAATTTTTCACCACATTATCCAATATCTGGAAAATCGAAGATCTGAGAGTGCGTATTACTAACACACTCTTATTTCTTTTAATATATCGTGTAGGCTCATTCGTTGTTTTACCCGGCGTTAACGCTGCGATAGCATCAACCCAAAAGGCAGAAGGATTAGTAGGATTGCTGAATATGTTTGCGGGAGGTTCGTTTTCACGTTCCTCTATTTTCGCGTTAGGTGTTATGCCTTACATTTCGGCTTCAATTGTGGTGCAACTGCTGGGTATTGCCGTTCCGTATTTTACCAAATTGCAAAAAGAAGGTGAAAGCGGACGCAACAAGCTAAACCAATGGACCCGCTATTTAACAATAGGTATTACCTTTTTACAAGCTATAGGTTACCTTAAATCGCAGGTTGCTGCTGATGCAAGGACTATTGCTGATCCGTTCACCTTTATCTTCCTTAACACTTTCGTGTTAACTGCAGGCACATTATTCGTAATGTGGTTAGGTGAAAAGATTACTGATAAAGGTATCGGTAACGGTATATCACTGATCATCATGGTTGGTATCATTGCTCAGTTACCGGGCGCTTTTACTACCGAGTTCATTTCGCGTAATGGTGGTGCCGGTGGTTTGATCGCGTTCATTGTTGAGATTGTAGCGCTTATTGGCGTAGTAATGTTTACTATACTGATAGTACAGGGAACCCGTAAAATTTCGGTACAATACGCTAAACGTATTGTGGGTAACAAACAATATGGCGGCGTGCGTCAGTATATACCTTTAAAGGTAAATGCTGCCGGTGTAATGCCAATCATATTTGCTCAGGCATTAATGTTTATCCCGCAAACAGTATCGCAGTTTTTCCCTAACGTATCATCAAATGGTATACTGATAGCTTTGGCTAATTATAACTCATGGGAGCATAACCTGTTGTTTGGTATCCTGATTATCCTGTTCACTTACTTCTACACTGCTATTACGGTTAACCCTAACCAAATGGCAGATGATATGAAGAAAAACGGTGGCTTTATTCCGGGCATCAAACCAGGCCGTACTACTGCCGAGTTTATTGATGGCGTAATTTCAAGGATAACTTTACCAGGATCTGTATTCCTGGCTATTATAGCAATCATCCCGGCTTTGGCCAGTTTGGTTGGTGTATCTCCAATATTTGCAAGGTTCTTCGGCGGTACATCGCTGATTATCCTGGTAGGTGTTGTGCTGGATACATTACAGCAAATAGAAAGTCATTTGTTGATGCGCCATTATGATGGTTTAATGAAAACCGGACGTATTAAGGGACGTACAGCTATGCCTGCCGCTGCCGGTACCAGTCCGACAGCGATTTAATTAGTAATGTCAAAAATCCATTATAAGTCTGTCGAAGAGATAGAACTCATAAGAGAAAGTTCTTTACTTGTTTCTAAAACACTCGGAGAGATAGCCAAGGTTATCGCTCCGGGTGTTAAAACAATTGAACTGGATAAGCTTGCCGAAACCTTTATACGGGATAACGGCGGTGTTCCTGCCTTTTTAAACTATCACGGATTTCCTTACTCCCTGTGTATCTCCCTGAATGATCAGGTTGTACATGGCTTTCCTGGCTCGCACGTTTTAACCGAGGGCGACCTGGTATCAGTTGATTGTGGTGTTATTTTAAATAAATACTACGGCGATTCGGCTTATACCTTTGCTATTGGTGAAGTAAGCGACCAGGTTAAAAAACTCATGCGTGTTACGCAGGAGTGCTTAAAACTGGGCGTTGAGAAAGCGGTTGTGGGTATGCGTATTGGTGATATTGGTTACGCTGTACAGGAGCATGCCGAAAAGAACGGATTTGGTGTGGTGAAGGAACTTGTAGGCCATGGTGTAGGGTTAAAGCTGCACGAGAAGCCGGAAGTGCCTAACTATGGCAAACGTGGTGCAGGTATCAAATTGGAAGAAGGAATGGTGATAGCTATCGAACCGATGATCAATGCTGGCCGTGCCGGTGTTAAATTCTGGGATGATGGCTGGACAGTTTCAACTTCTGATAAGAAACCTTCGGCGCATTATGAGCATACTGTAGCGGTACGCAAAGGTACTCCAGACATTTTATCGACGTTTGATTACGTAGAAAATGTTTTAAAAGAAAAAAATAATAATTAAATAATTTTTTATTAATTTTGCATCCCGGTTTTAGGGCGGATAATTAAGTAATAATCAACAAAATATGGCTAAACAATCTTCGATTGAGCAAGACGGTACAATTAGAGAGGCATTGTCGAATGCAATGTTCAGGGTTGAACTTGAAAATGGTCATGAGATTATAGCGCACATATCGGGCAAAATGCGTATGCACTACATTAAAATTCTTCCTGGCGACAGGGTGAAATTGGAAATGAGCCCATACGATTTAACAAAGGGTAGAATAACCTATAGATATAAATAAAAAGATGAAAGTTAGAGCATCCATCAAAAAGCGCAGCGCTGATTGCAAGATCATCCGCCGTAACGGGAAACTTTACGTTATTAACAAAAAGAACCCGAAGTTTAAACAACGCCAGGGCTAATAACAATTACTGAATTGGAGAATGTTGAATTACTGATGATAGCGATTCGATAATTCAATGATTCGATAACTCAATAAACTACAAGAAATATGGCAAGGATTTCAGGTATTGATTTACCAAAGAATAAAAGAGGAGAAATCGGACTTACTTACATTTACGGTATCGGCCGTTCAACAGCTCAAAGAATTTTAGCTGAAGCTGGCATCGACGTAAATATTAAAGTACAAGACTGGACCGATGAGCAATTAGCTGCTATACGTGGTATCATCAACGAGCAAATTAAAGTTGAAGGTGCTTTACGTTCAGAAGTACAGCTTAACATTAAACGTTTGATGGATATTGGTTGCTACCGTGGTACACGTCACCGTAAAGGTTTACCATTACGTGGTCAGCGTACTAAAAACAACTCACGTACCCGTAAAGGTAAACGTAAAACAGTTGCTAACAAGAAAAAAGCTACTAAGTAGTAAGTGATTGGTGAGCAAAGAGCGGTGAGTAGTTGTCGCTTTTAGATCGCCAGGAATACCTCATTTGAAAATTATAATTAATGAGTCCGAATTATTCGCTAATTCAGTAATTCATTAATTCAAAAATTAAAAAAATGGCTAAAGCTAAAAAAGTTACCAAAAAACGCATTGTAATTGTTGAGCCAGTTGGCGAAGCACACATCAATGCTACTTTTAACAACATCATCATTACCCTTACCAACAAAACCGGCCAGGCAATTTCATGGTCATCTGCTGGTAAAATGGGTTTTAAAGGTTCAAAGAAAAATACTCCTTACGCTGCCGGTCAGGCTGCTGCTGATTGCGGTAAAGTTGCTTATGACTTAGGTTTACGTAAAGTTGAAGTATTTGTAAAAGGCCCTGGTGCTGGTCGTGAGTCAGCTATCCGTACTTTGCAAACTGCGGGTATCGAAGTAACTACGATTAAAGATATTACACCGCTTCCGCACAACGGTTGCCGTCCTTCAAAAAGAAGAAGAGTTTAATTAACATATTTTTTAAAGCTAAGATTCAGCAACTACAGGTTGTTTGATACTTTAAGAACACACAAAAATGGCCAGATATACAGGACCGAAATCCAAAATTGCCCGTCGTTTCCGTGAGCCGATCTTCGGTCCGGACAAAGCGTTAGAACGTAAAAACTACCCACCGGGCCAACATGGCGCATCAAAACGCCGTGGAAAGCAATCAGAGTATTCAACTCAGTTGCAAGAGAAACAAAAAGTAAAATACACTTACGGTGTATTAGAGCGTCAGTTCGAAAACTTATTTCACCGTGCATCTGCTAAAGAAGGCATCACAGGCGAAAACCTGTTGAAATTCTTGGAAGCACGTTTAGATAACGCTGTTTTCCGTTTAGGTATTGCTCCTACACGTTCGGCAGCACGCCAATTGGTTAACCACAAACACATCACTGTTAACGGTGCTGTTGTAAACATCGCTTCTTATGCATTAAAAGCTGGTGACGTGGTTGCAGTACGTGAGAAATCTAAATCATTAGAAGCTATCACTACTTCAGTAGCCGGAAGAAGAATCAACAAATACAGCTGGTTAGAGTGGGATGCGAATAACCTTACAGGTAAATTCCTTAACTATCCTAACCGCGATGAGATTCCTGAAAACATCAAGGAAAACCTGATCGTCGAGTTGTACTCAAAATAATAAGATATTGGATATTAGATGTGAGATTTGGGATTTTTTCTCAAATCTCATTTCTGGTTACATACGTAAACAAATCAATTATAAGAATGTTCTTAGGTACCAGATAGTTGAATACGGGCATGTAAAAATGTCCTGAACCTAATATCTCAAATCTCAGATCTATTAATTAGTAAACAATAAATAAAGGATATAAATGGCAATTTTAGCATTTCAAAAACCAGACAAGGTTATCATGCAAAAAGCAAATGATTTTGATGGTACGTTTGAATTTCGTCCGTTAGAACCAGGTTTTGGTGTAACCATTGGTAATGCTCTGCGTCGTATCTTACTTTCATCACTTGAGGGTTTTGCTATCACTTCTGTACGTTTTTCGGGAGTAACGCATGAATTTTCAACCATCAAAGGTGTTGTTGAAGACGTAACCGAGATCATCCTGAACCTTAAACAAGTTCGTTTTAAGAAAACAGGAGAGTCTGGCGACAGCGAGAAAATATTTGTTATTGTAAATGGCCAGGATGCATTTAAAGCTGGAGATATCACCAAATTCTCTAACAACTTTACTGTATTAAATCCTGATTTGGTACTTTGCAACATGGACCCATCGGTAACGCTTGAAGTTGAGCTTACTGTAGGTAAAGGCCGTGGTTACGTACCAAGCGAGGAAAATAAAAATCCTGACGCTAACGTTGGTGTTATAGCTATCGATTCGATCTATACCCCGATCAAAAACGTAAAATATACCATCGAAAACTATCGTGTTGAGCAAAAAACCGACTATGAAAAATTAGTATTGGATATTGCTACCGATGGTTCTATCCATCCTGAAGATGCTTTGAAAGAAGCAGCTAAAATCCTGATCCAGCACTTTATGCTGTTCAGCGATGAAAACATGATGCTTGAAGCACAGGCTAAAGAAGAAACTAAAGAGGTTGACGAAGAGATCCTGCACATGCGCAAGATCCTTAAAACCGAATTGGTTGATCTTGACCTTTCTGTACGTGCCCTTAACTGCCTTAAAGCTGCTGATATCCGCAGCCTTGCTGATCTGGTATCGTACGATGTTGCTGACATGTTAAAATTCAGGAACTTTGGTAAAAAATCGTTAACTGAAATCCAAGACCTGGTTAAATCAAAAGGCTTATCTTTTGGTATGAACCTGTCTAAATTTAAGTTAGACGAAGAATAATAAGAGATTAGAGGTTTGAGATAAGAGATTAGTCTTATTTCAAACCTTTCTTTTTTAAATGAATATTAATTAAGCGAAAGCATAATTCCGAGGGCTTGAGCCTATCGCCCAACGGTATGCACGTGAAATATATAAAACAATGAGACACGGAAACAAAAACAATCACTTAGGCCGTACTACCAGCCACCGCAAAGCGATGCTGGCTAACATGGCAACTTCGCTTATTTTACACAAGCGTATCACTACAACATTAGCAAAAGCAAAAGTTTTACGCGGTTATGTTGAGCCACTTTTAACAAAATCAAAAAACGATACTACGCATTCTCGTCGTACAGTATTTAGCTACCTTCAGGATAAAGATGCTACTTCAATCCTTTTCCGCGAAGTTGCTGAGAAAATTGCTAACCGCCCAGGTGGTTACACCCGTATCATCAAGTTAGAAAACCGTTTAGGCGATAACGCTGAAATGGCAATCATTGAACTTGTTGATTACAACACTGTTTACGGTGCTGACGCTGCTGCTCCTGCTAAGAAATCAACCCGTCGTCGTGGTGGTTCTGGCGCGAAAGCTAAAACTGCTGCTCCTGTAGCCGCAGAAGAAGCTGTAGTAGTTGAAGACGTTAAAGAAGAACCAGCTGCTGAAGCACCTGCACCTTCTGAAAACGAAGAAAATGCTGAAAAAGGCGAATAATTAATTATTCATCTTAACAGATACTAAAAGCGGCCTGCTCATTGAGCGGGCCGCTTTTGTTTTAATCAGGCTCTTTTATCTGTAAGCAGTTTGTTTTGAACAGGGAATGTAAATGTATGTTTTTTCAGCCCGGATGTTTTTTACTGAATTTTTAACTCCTGGTATTGTTTTAATGTTCTCCTGCTTACAGAAGTTTCATTGTTTGAAACTTTACAGTTTTTGTATAAATTTCTAATAATCAGTTTATTAGTTGGTGTTTTTTGATTTATTGTAGTTAAATTTAAGAGGTAATGTAATCAAGTTTAACCCTTAAATCCTAAAACAATGAAAAATCTTTTGATCGTGCTTTTGGTACTTTTAGCAGGTAGTACATGGGCCCAAGCCCCAAAGAAAAACGGCATCATTTACAAGGAACATCCATATATCACCATTGTTAACAAATCAAACGATCTGTTTATTAAGCAGGATTGGGCCGGCCTGGCGAAATTATACGCTGACACGGCTATATTTTACGACCCGACGAGTCCAAAGAAGATTTCTCTTGCCGATCAAAAAAAGGGCTGGGCTGCTATAGCTAAAGACTGGGGAGACATCAAAATTGTTAAAGTAGGTTACCCCGATGGTCTTCAATATGATAAAGACCCTTTTACCGTGCAATCGTGGTGGACGATAACTACAGTAAACAAAAAGACAAAGAAGACTGCTAAATTTCATTTGGTGCAGTTTGATGAATTTAATAAGGCCGGGAAAATAGCTGTTGAGATAGCTTACTATGATCAAACACCACTTATCAACGCTTCAAAATAATTAAATACACGTATTAGGGCTATAAAGACTTACGGTATCTGTTGTGGATTAACCGTAAGTCTTTTTTGTTTACCTATTTTTTTAATTGATAAGTTAAGAGGCCCTCAACATCATTAATCAAACTAAAGCCGCATTTATCCAGGATCCTTCGCGATGGAAAGTTATCGGCATAAGTATGTACGATGATGGCCTGTACAAAATCATGAGTAAAGGCCCATTGCGATAGCAATTTCAACGCTTCGGTAGCAAATCCATTGTTATGCTGGTTAGCATCGATCATATAGCCTATTTCCGCTTCTCCTGTTTCATTAGGATATCCGGCGAAGCCCATCCCTCCGATAACGGTGTTAGTGCTTTTAAGAACGATTTCCCAGTCCGTATACCAGTGATGTTTGTCGGGAAAAGCAAGGGTATTAGGTAGCCAGAAATTATCGAAGGCGTCGTCGATTTCTTTGATATATAATGGATCGATTAGCATAGCAGAAGGGTTTAAGCCTAATGACAGTTCCAGCAGTTTACGATCCTGCTTAAGTAATAGTAATTGCGCGCGTGTTAACGGTATCATTTGTAACCGTTGCGATTGAATAAAAAACATGGATTGTTTGGAATTAAATAACAATAAAAAATCAGTTCGCTTTTTAAAAGTGAATGTACAGCCAATAGGAATGTGGCTGTTTGTTATGCAATTCCAGGCAATGTGATGAGCCTGTTGGGTTTGTTAAGTAACAGAGGCGGTTATTTTATGCGTATAAAAGTAAGGTTTTTTGCGATTGTCTGAACTCGAATTAAACGAATTAAAGAATTGATCGAATGCTAAGCAAATTCTAAAAAATCTTTAATTCAGGTTCAGATCACTCATCAATATAAAATTTAATATCATTAAACCGGCTGCGCCCTTCGCGTACAAAATTGCCATCGATATTATAGAGCACATCGCCAAAAAGGGTACGACCTTTCCTGATCAGGTTATCGTCGATATTGCAAACTACATCGCCAAACATCCCTTGTCCCTTTTTTACTATTTTGCCGTCTATGGTATATAAGATGTCGCCAAACCGGCCCTGGCCTTTCCGTACGTAGCTGCCATCGATGGTGTAAAGCACGGTTCCAAACTTGTTATTGCCTTCCCTGATATATTTCATAGCGGTGTTATAATTGCGCGTTTCAAATTAAGGGATAAACTGACAATTAGCAAACCGTGGATAACCTTTTACCTTTCGCCTTTTACCTTTCGCCTCGCAATTTCTGCCAACCTGTCACCGTAAAGTAAGCTATCCTGCCGCCTTGTTCACAAACTGACAATTAGAGGCGATTTTTACTGCCATTGGCATATTGGCACACGCATTGATAAATAGCGGTGGTAAGTAAACAATAAATCAAAAAAGAAAAACAATCATATATGTCTAAAATAATTGGAATCGACTTAGGAACAACTAACTCCTGCGTTGCTGTAATGGAAGGTAACGAGCCTGTAGTTATAGCTAACAGCGAGGGTAAACGTACTACGCCGTCTGTAGTGGCTTTTATTGATAATGGCGAACGTAAAGTTGGTGATCCTGCAAAACGTCAGGCTATCACTAACCCTACAAAAACCATTTCGTCAATCAAACGCTTTATGGGTAACCAGTTTAGTGAAGTTACAAGTGAAGCGGCACGTGTACCTTATAAAGTAGTTAAAGGCGACAACAACACCCCACGTGTTGAAATTGGCGACCGTAAATATACCCCGCAAGAAATTTCGGCCATGATTCTTCAAAAAATGAAGAAAACTGCTGAAGATTTCTTAGGTACCGAAGTAACTGAAGCGGTTATTACCGTTCCTGCTTACTTTAACGATGCTCAGCGCCAGGCTACTAAAGAGGCCGGTGAAATTGCTGGTTTAAAAGTACGCCGTATCATTAACGAGCCTACAGCTGCTGCTTTGGCTTACGGTTTTGATAAAGCGCACAAGGATATGAAAATTGCTGTGTTTGACTGCGGTGGTGGTACGCATGACGTATCTATCCTGGAGTTGGGCGATGGTGTTTTCGAAGTAAAATCAACTGACGGTGATACTCACTTAGGTGGTGACGACTTTGACCAGGTAATTATTGACTGGTTGGCAGAAGAATTTAAAAGCGACGAAGGTATTGATCTGCGTAAAGATCCAATGGCTTTACAACGTTTAAAAGAATCGGCCGAGAAAGCTAAAATTGAGTTATCAAGTTCAGCACAAACTGAAATCAACCTGCCATACATCACTGCTGTTGATGGCATGCCTAAGCACTTAGTTAAAACTTTAACCCGTGCTAAATTTGAGCAATTAGCTGATACTTTGATCAAACGTACTATCGAGCCTTGTAAATCGGCTTTGAAAAACGCTGGTTTAAGCACTTCTGATATCGACGAAGTGATCCTGGTAGGTGGTTCAACCCGTATCCCTGCTATCCAGGAAGCTGTACAAAAATTCTTTGGTAAAGCTCCTTCAAAAGGTGTTAACCCAGATGAAGTTGTGGCTATCGGTGCTGCTATTCAAGGTGGTGTATTAACAGGTGAGGTTAAAGACGTGTTATTACTTGACGTTACCCCACTTTCATTAGGTATCGAAACTATGGGTGGTGTAATGACTAAATTGATCGAGTCAAACACTACTATCCCTACTAAAAAATCTGAAACTTTCTCAACCGCCAGCGACAGCCAGCCATCAGTTGAGATCCACATATTACAAGGTGAGCGCCCAATGGCTGCGGGTAACCGTACTATAGGTCGTTTCCACCTGGATGGTATTCCACCAGCACCTCGTGGCGTACCACAAATCGAAGTTACTTTCGATATTGATGCTAACGGTATCCTGCACGTATCTGCAAAAGATAAAGCTACAGGTAAAGAGCAAAAAATCCGTATCGAAGCTTCTTCAGGTTTAACTGATGCCGAGATCAAAAAGATGAAAGACGAAGCTGAAGCAAACGCTGATGCTGACAAAAAGGCAAAAGAAGAAGTTGAAAAACTGAACGCTGCCGATGCCCTGATCTTCTCGACAGAAAAACAATTGAAAGAGTACGGCGATAAGATCCCTGCTGATAAAAAAGCTCCAATCGAAGCTGGTTTAGCTAAATTGAAAGAAGCTTATTCAGCTAAAAACTTTGACGCTATCGAAGCTGCACAAACCGAGCTTAACACTGCCTGGACTGCTGCATCTGAAGATATGTACAAAGCTTCTGCCGAAGGTGCTCAAGGTCAGCCAGGTGATGGCAACCCAGGTGCCGGTGCGCAGGATAACTCTGACACCGTTACAGACGTTGATTTTGAAGAAGTGAAATAATAAGTTTTATTTCTATAGTATAAAGCCCGGTTTGGTTAATTCCACACCGGGCTTTTTTTGTGAGATAAATCTTCCATTTACACGTCATTGCGAGGTACGAAGCAATCTCCGACTGTACAGCGCGGACTTGCATCGCCTCTCTGCCTCTTGGGGTTGCTTCGTACCTTACAGCAATGACGCTATGAGTTTTAGTCGGCGTTTAACCTCACCTCAATATCTCCGCTTTCATTCCTCATTACCCCATCTTTCAACTTAACTCCCTCAAACCCATGCAAAACAAATTTCAACTGCATAAACCGCGATTTAAATGCCCCCTCAACCGCCGATAAACCGATGCTTTTTTCTACGGAGTTGAAACTGATAACGCGTTTATAATAACTACCCTGTTCATAATCATACGAGACACCATCATCTTCATAGTAAACGAAGCTATTAGGTTCGTTTCCATTCCAGATGTGGATCTGCAATATGCCATCTCCGGGTTCATTGGTGCTTTGCACAACACTTTGCATTGGGATAATGCCGCCTGCTTTTACAAACACGGGCAAATCTGTCAGCGGGGTCGACACATTCACTACTTGTTCGCCATCATAAAATCTGTCATTGCTTAGCCGGTACCAGGAACCTTTAGGCAGGTAAACATCTTCATTAAGTTTAGTACTCTCTACCGGGACAATCAGCATGGCATCGCCAAACATAAATTCATTTTGAAAGCGTTCGTCAAAAATGTTTTCATCGGTTGTATGCTCAATAGCCAATGTGCGGTTTACCGGCAAACCGGTTTGGGTTGATTGGTAAAAGCTGCTATACAAATAGGGCAGGAGTATATACCGCTGCTCGATATCTTTTTTGATGATCTGCTCATTGTCTACACCCCATTCCCATGGCTCACGCATTTTGCTGCCCTGTATGGCATGATTGCGGAACATAGGAGTATACGTACCCAACGAATTCCAGCGCACCATCAGCTCGGGCGTAGGGTTGCCGCTGAAACCGCCAATATCCACACCGACAAAAGCCATACCTGTAATCCCTAAACTGTTCACCAACCGGGGGCCTAATAGCATATGGGCGTCGGTGGCAGTGTTATCACCTGTCCACACAGCTGAATAACGTTGTGTGCCTGAATAAGCGGCACGGGTTAATACAAATGGTCGTTTGTTGCCCAGGATCTTCCTTGTGCCATCATAAGTTGCACGGGCCATTTGCATGCCGTAGGCGTTGCGTACCTCCGGCATAAACTTATCACCAAATTTTACTATCCACGGAATGTTTTGCCCCCATGCGGCAGGTTCGTTCATATCGTTCCAAAAACCTTCAACGCCGGGATTGGTAAGCGCGGTAAAGGCTGCACCCCACCACTCGCGGACATCTTCCCTGAAAAAATCTGGAAAATGGCAGCGACCGGGCCAAACGTAACCGGTATAGTTTTCGCCATCGGGGTATTTGGCAAAATAATCTTGTTCAATGCCCTCATCATATTCTTTGTAATCCTCTTCTACCTTAATACCCGGATCAACAATGGTAACCAGTCTGAAGTGCATAGCTTTTAGCTGATCCAGCATTTGCTTGGGTTTAGGGAAAGTCTTTTTATTCCAGGTGAAGATCTTGAAATCGTCCATATAGTCGATATCGCAATACATGACATCGGCAGGGATTTGTTTTTTACGGAAGGTTTGGGCTATGTTCAACACCTCATCGGCGCTCATATAGCTCCATCGGCATTGCTGATAACCCAGGCTCCAGAGCGGCGGCATTTCCATCCGGCCGGTAAGCCAGGTATAATCCTCAATAATTTTGGCAACTCCCTGCGCTCCGAAGAAATAATAATTCAAATCACCACCGTCGGCACCAAACCAGCTTGTTTCCTCATCTGTAGATGCACCGAAATCGAAATAACTTTTATAGGTATTGTCGAGAAAGAGGCCGTAGGTGAGGCCGCTGTGTAGCCCTATGAAAAACGGAAAGGTTTTATAAAGCGGATCAGATTCGGGGGTATGGTTGGGCGCATCGGTATTCCAGTTTACGTAAGCAGAACCGCGCCTGTCAAGGTTGCCGGTTTTTTCGCCAAGCCCGATAAATCTTTCGCCTTCGAACATTCGACGATAGCAGGTTACCCGTTCGCCCTGCCAGTTGGTGCCGAAGCGGGCATCATCTTCACTAAGTGAAATGCCATCGACAGTAAAAAAATTAAACCTCAACGGTGATTTCTGGATGCTAAGCTTTAATGCCGACGTGGTTATATCAATATTGGCAGAGGATTCATCAAAATCAAAATCGGGCTGCGGTTGCCTGATCACAGCGAAGGATGTATCTGCCGGATCGAAGTTTTTGCTGATGTTTACCCGGATAATGGTTGGGCTGTAGATGTAAACCCTCGCTTCGGCTTCGGCGGTTTTAATGATTAATATGCCATCCTGTTGTTTGAAGCCCTGTACGTTACCTGCTATTTGAAAATTCATGCCTGTGGTGTACCCGGATAGATAGGATACTTAAAAGCAACGTTGTTTGGTTGGGCTGGTTTTGTAAAATGTGAGTTTGCTTGCTTACTTTTAACAGCGCTAAGGTTATTTAATGAAGTTACTTCAAGATATACTATTACCGATATACACACTAAGCAGAACAAAAAGGGGCGCCGACTCGCAAGGCGCATCAAACCTTGCGAAAAGTATTGCTGCCGCAATGTTGTTTTTAAGTTTCAATCTTATCCGGGATTTATTTGTACTGTGCTTCATCAGTAAGAGAACTTATAATGCCAACGGGATTATTTTTAATAATGATCATTATGTTTTGATTGGCGTAGCATTATGCTTGGGCATTTTTTGTACTTCCACTAAATCATGGGAAGATGAACATCAAAGAACTGAATCAGATGGTTATGCACTTGCCGTGCCTTTAATAATATTAGCGATGTTGATATTAGGGGCTGCAAGCATAAACCTGAAGGTGCATGATGTTTTTAAATAACCTGTTATTGCTTTAGCCCGACCAATCGGTTAATCTGACCGATCAACTCCCCTTAATTTTCGACCAACTCGTAAAATATTGATAATTAATGCGTTTTAAGCGTTTGCCGATTGCTTTTTGTGATTGGTCTATATTTATAAAGCGCTGGTATAACACTTTTTAGCAGTTAAAATTAATGTTGTTCATTTGATCATTGAAAATAACAAACACAAAATATTTAACATACTTAAAAGCTCAAAATCATGAAAACTTCAATAAAATTATCAGCATTATTCTTCTTATTAACTGCAGGTGTTTTTGCTACTACAGCCGCTAAAGCAGCCGATGTAACCCCAAAAGCTAAAGAGGTAGTATCTTTCCGCGCACTTGACCACGATCGTGGTGTTAAACTAACTATCGCGAAATCAGATGCCGGCCGTTCATTTGTACGTGTTTATGGCAAACATAACGAGTTGTTGCTGAAAGATGTAGTATCAACCAAAACTGATGTTGAAAGAGGTTATGTTTTAACCGAACTTGAAGATGGCGATTATACTATGGAAGTTAAAACAGGCAACCAGGTAGTTAAGAAAAACCTGCACGTATACGAAGAAAACGATCAAAAAACATTCTTTATTTACCAGGACTAATTTTTAATTAAGCATATCAATAAAAAAAGCTCCCGTTCGGTTACCGACGGGAGCTTTTGTTTTAAGTAGTAAAATATTTAGTCCCAAAGTTTTTCAGGGTAAACGCCGTTAGCTACAAGATCAGAAATGCTTTTTTGAACAATAGGCTTATCTTCTTTGTAAGTAACACCGAACCATTTTGAACCTGTAGGGATCACTTTAAATGCAGCTGTACCATCTTTAATCAGTTTATCGGCAGCCAACGGAATAAAGAACTCTGATTTAGGGTTATTTTCGTTAGCGGCAACAAAGTCTACAAACATTTGCTCGCTTTGTTTAAAGATAGCTGGAGTAAAGCCCCAGAAGTTCATTGATACGCGGGTATCGTTAGGAAGCGGGTGCTCGCCGGTCGCGTCTTTATAAGCTACGCTGCCATCTTCTTTAAAATAAACTTCGGTACGCTCGTTAATTTCAACCATGTTGCCGGCATCATCAACTTTACATACACCGCGTGATACCGAACCGTAATCAGAAAGTGTACGGTCAATCTGGTATCCTACCAGCGAATACAGGTCGTCTTTAACTTCGGTGGTTAAGAATTTAGCCATTTTTTCAAATGCGTCATAACCATAGTAGTCATCAGCATTAATTACACAAAAAGGCTCGTTAACCTGGTTGCGTGCTGCAAGTACCGCATGGGCAGTTCCCCATGGTTTAGCGCGTTCTATTTGTTTATCAATACCAAATGGTTTAAGGTCAAAACTTTGAAATACATAATCTGTTTCAACACGGCCAGCCAGTTTTGGCTCAAAAATAGCTTTAAAGCTATCGGCAAACTCTTCGCGGATGATAAAGGTTACTTTACCAAAGCCGGCTTTAATGGCGTCGTAAATTGAATAATCAATAATGGTTTCGCCATTGGGGCCAAAACCGTCAACTTGCTTCATGCTTCCGTAACGGCTGGCCATACCTGCCGCGAGTATCAATAAAGTTGGCTTCATAGTAGATTCTTGGGGATTTTTAATATTTGGGTTGCGTTTTAATTTTTTATGAGAGAAATGAATATTAGCCCGAATTGTTTTACGGGTTATATTAACTTTTTGTTATTTGATATACCTGAAGTCCTGACCTGCCTGTATGTTTAACAGCGATTCGTATATCAAACGGATCACATTGTCAACATCTTCCTTGTGGATCATCTCTACAGTGGTATGCATATAACGTAGAGGCAATGAGATTAATGCCGACGGAACGCCGTCATTTGAATACGCAAAAGCATCGGTATCGGTACCTGTTGAACGTGATGACGCCTGGCGCTGGAATGGAATACCCGCTTTTTGGGCGCTTTCAATCAATAATTTATTCAGGTTGTTTTGTACAGCAGGGGCGTATGATACTACCGGGCCTTTACCACAGGCCAGATCGCCCTGGGTAATTTTATTGATCATTGGCGTTTGCGTATCATGCGTAACATCGGTAACGATAGCCACATTAGGTTTAATTTTATGGGCAATCATTTCGGCACCACGTAAACCAATCTCTTCCTGTACTGCATTAACTATATATAGGCCAAAAGGTAGTTTTACATTGTTTTCTTTTAGCAAACGGGCTACTTCGGCAATCATGAAGCCGCCTGCACGGTTATCAAGCGCGCGGCCGACATAATAGCGGTCGTTAAGCACCATAAACTCATCCTCATAGGTAATTACGCAACCTACGTGGATGCCCAGTTTTTCAACCTCTTCTTTTGAAGTACACCCGCAATCTAAAAAGATGTTTTTTAGTGTTGGGGCCTCTTCTTTATCGCCACCCAGGCGGGTATGGATAGCCGGCCAGCCGAAAACGGCTTTAACTACGCCATTATCAGTATGGATGTTTACACGCTTTGAAGGAGCTATCTGATGATCTGAACCACCGTTACGGATAACATATATTAAACCATCGTTGGTAATGTAGTTTACAAACCACGAAATTTCATCGGCATGGGCTTCAATAACTACTTTATAATCGGCCTTAGGGTTAATGATACCAACCGCTGTGCCGTAGTTATCAACATAATGTGTATCGATATAAGGTTTCAGGTATTCAAGCCAAAGCTCCTGGCCTTTCCACTCAAAGCCGGTAGGCGAGGGGTTGTTGATATATTTTTCGAAAAACGCGAGTGAAGTTTCATTTACAACAGAAGTATGCTGTGGGGCGTCAGATTTCTTTTTAGCCATGTCGGATTGATGTCAAACTAAGTGTAATACAGCAAATATAATAAAGCTCGTGACATTGCGCTAAAATTAAGACGGATATAAACTGAGTATTAAATATGTACGATTGACATTAAACGTTTTTGAAAATATTTAGTCACAATAAAGACGCTGGTTTGTTTTGATACAAAAATGACCGGTTATTTCATAATGCTTTCATGCTTATGTTATACCTTTCCGCGATATTTAATTTTTAATAAAGTGAAACTATTCAGGCTTACTTGTATCTTATTTGCTGCTTGCTTTTTAGCCGCGTGCAGTGTTCCTCAATATGTAAATGTTCCGGTTGATTATGCTCCGAAACTGAATTTTAGCAGGGGAAGGACAACTATAGTGGTTGTTAATCATTATATGCCCGATTCAACCCGTAACCGGGGCAAGCGTGTATTGGCTACGTTTAAAGCCGCTGCTTATACCGCTATTAATAATGCTGCCATTCAATTGCACGCTCTGCCGGGTGTAAAAGTAGTTAGACTGGTAGATTCGGTTAATTTTACCGCCAATACCGATTCTGTTAAGTTTTTGGCTAAAAAATACAAAGCTGCTTATGTGCTGGCTTTTGAGGATTTTAAAGGTGAAACCAAATGGAAACAAGACAATTATAACGGTGTGCCATCTGTTTACCGTGCAACGGTTATCACTACAAGCTTTACCCTTTACGAAGCAAACGGCCTTTACTCTAAAAAGCTAAATGGCGAAGGCGAGTTATATGATAATAACTCCTACGGAAGCGCATCAAGTTTACTTGCCCACGGTGGGCCACTATTTGACGCCATCCGAAATTCGGCTTTAGATGCACTTAAGGATTATTTGCCATATACCGATTACCACGACAGGCCGCTTTATGCCAACGGCGATCAGTTAAGCAGTTCGGTCGAGCTGATCAAAGCCGGAAAGTTTGATAAGGCTTTCCAGATCCTGAACCCGCTTATTGATGGGCCCGACCTGAAGCTTGCCAGCAGGGCTGCTTACAACCTCGCGGTAGTGTATGAAGCCCAGGGTGATATTGAAGCCGCGCTTGATGTGGCCAAAGTATCCAATCAAAAACAACCTAATGATTATGCTAAAGCCATTATAGTTGATTTGATGAAAGAATAAAGCGCCCAAACCTAAACCAACCTTATTACAAATACCTTGAAAACTTTATTAATCATTTGTGCGCTTGCCGCCCTGGGTTTGGCATCCTGCGGTGTCGATTATCAACTTACCGTGCCGGTTAACTATGCTCCAAAACTGGAACTGGGACATGACGAAACCAGGGTTGTAGTGGCAAACCGGTTTACGGTTGATTCGGTAGCGAATAAAAATAAGCGTAAACGCAATGTGTTAAAAGGCGGCTCCTACAGCGCTATTGCAATGGCCGCCAAACAACTTGATATGCTGCCGCATATTCAAACAACCGTACTTGCCGATTCTGCCAATTTATCTGCCGATACTACACCGGTAAAAAAGCTTGCCGAAAAGTACAGTGCCAATTACGTTTTAACCCTTGATTCGCTAAGTGCTGATATACCCATGGAGCTTGTTGACACCATGGAAGTATATACTACGGTGGTTAACGTGAAATTTACGCTGTATGAAAGCGATGGCAATTACTTTAAGATATTGAGAGGTAAAGCAAAAGATTATCATTCGGAGAGCCGTTATTACGGTATATTGGCAGCTTTGATAGTGCATCCTACGGTAAAGGGAAATGGGCAGGCAATAAACCAATCGGCAGGGAACGCGGCTATTGACGCTATTAAGGATTATTTGCCATCTACCTTAACTAATCAGCGACCGCTTTATGCTGATAACGACAGCCTGAAAGCAGCTATTAACCACATGGTCGCGAAGCGGTATCATGAAGCCTTTAAAATACTGAACCCCATTATTGATGGGCCCGACCTGAAGCTGGCCAGCCATGCGGCCTATAACCTTGCTGTATTATACGAAGCGCAGGGCGATATTGAAGAAGCCCTCAAGGCAGCGAAGTTATCGAACGAAAAACAACAAAACTTCCGGGCAAACGCCATTATTCCGTCTCTTGAGCAGGAGTAAGCGGTTTTTCGAGGATCTCGTAATCGAATCCGTTTTTTGAAAATAGGTTGCCGGTGTGGCTAAAGCCCGCTTTAAGATAAAAGTTAATGGCAGACAGCCTTGCATTGCACCACAAGCGGGTGCCGCCGTTTGTTGTGGCAAAGTCGGTTATATGTTGTAATACCAGGCGGCCTATTCCCATGTTCTGCATGGTTTCGTCAACAGCAAATTTCCTGAACTGCCAATCGGTACCTTTATCAAAAAGAGATATCACCGCTATAATATTGTTATCCTTAAACGCAGCAAAGTGATAGCCGTGGTTATCCTCATCCATTTCCATTTCATAAAGTTTGCTTTCTGGATACAAAACGCGCTGCCTCAGTCTCCAGGTAAGTTCCGGACGAATTTGCTCTATAGATACTTCTGACATTTTTAATTTCGGATGTTCGATTTCGAATTTGGTAAATGAAAGCCCAAAAGTAAACAAATAAGATATTTTACTGTGTAAACAGCAACCTCGGCTCTGGCGGTAGCTCAATGGCATTAAGTTAAAGGAAATCCCCAGAGGGGGTAAAGGTTTGTAGCAATAATATACCCAAAAACAACCGTGCCATAGGTACGGAACACCGGAGTTGTGTACCTATGGCACACTAAAAATCAGGTATATCTTACTGCTACAAACCTTTTGCACCTCTGGTGCAGCCTGTCAATCTCTTAACTTAATGACATTGGGCGGTAGCTCAACACCTATGCCGGAAAAAGATTCTTAATTTGTAACAGGGCTTCGTTTTTAGCGTCTATGTCATAAAGCTTTAGTTTTTTGCATGTGTTAATAATTGTTAAAAAACGGTAATTGTATTGTAAGAATAGCTTTTGCTTAGTTAAGCCGATGGTTTAACAACGGATTTTTATATATTTGTATTGATGAAGATCAGGAATAATAAAATATGGGTAGTGGCGCTGTTCATGACCGTCTTTGTAATAAAGATGGGCATTTCGCTTGCTCCCTTGTTTTCATGTCTTGATAACAAAACTGTAAGCGCGGTGATCCTTCAGTTAGAGCAGGAAAGCAAAACTGAAAAGGACAGTCCGGAAAAAGACTTGATGAAGGAGAAAAAGACCTTCGATGCGTATGATTTCCACGCCATCAACTTCATCACCTTCATTACCGAATCCAAGGTTCTCCATAACCAGGAAAACGCATTATATAAACAGGTATATCACCCTGTAGTCCCTACGCCCCCGCCAAACGCATAAGATGAATTTAACCGGATACTTCCCTATCCGGATAGCAATGCTTTTTAATTCATTTTAAAATTTTACTCAATCTTTCATTCTTATGCAAATCAAGCAAGGTGAGTCTGCTATGGGCAATCTCAACCTGAAAAAATATTTTTTGTCCAAAAACTTAAAAAGGGACATTCCGTCAAGTCTTGTAGTATTCCTGGTGGCATTGCCGCTGTGTTTAGGTATAGCGCTGGCATCGGGCGCGCCACTTTTTGCCGGTCTGTTAACAGGTATCATTGGCGGTATAGTGGTGGGTACGCTTAGCGGTTCGCAATTGAGCGTTGCCGGTCCGGCGGCTGGTTTAACAGTAATTGTACTTAACGGAATTACATCATTAGGTGCTTACGAAACCTTTTTGCTGGCCCTGGTGATTGCCGGTGCTTTCCAGATTATACTGGGTATAATTAAAGCCGGCACTATCGCCAATTACTTCCCGTCATCAGTTATTGAGGGAATGCTTGCGGCCATCGGGATCATTTTGATCATGAAGCAGTTTCCGCACGCGGTTGGCTATGATGCCGATTTTGAAGGTGATGAAGGCTTTAGCCAGGTTGACGACCATAATACTTTTTCGGGTATAACGCGGGCCTTTGCCCGCATCAATTACGGCGCGGTGATCATAGCCCTGGTTTCTTTGGCATTTATGATCTACTGGCCAAGGTTTAAGAAATTGGCCGTAGTTCCTGCTCCTTTATTGGTAGTACTGGCTGGCATAGGCTTAAGTCTTGCCTTTTCGGGAACAGGCCTTGCCTTGCTTGATAAGCAGTTTGTACGTATTCCGCTGGTAAACAGCAGTGCCGAATTTTTCGGGCTGTTTAAATCGCCGGATTTTAGCCAGATAGGCAACAAACAGGTTTGGATAACGGCTGCCACCATTGCCATTGTGGCCAGCCTGGAAACCTTGTTAAGCCTTGAGGCTGTAGATAAAATAGATCCTATTAAACGCATATCGCCAACAAACCGCGAACTACTTGCTCAAGGTGCGGGCAATATAGTGAGCGGTATGCTTGGCGGCTTACCCATGACCGCGGTTATCGTTCGTTCATCGGCAAACGTAAATGCCGGTGCGCGTACTAAAATGAGCGCTATCATACATGGTATATTCTTATTGGTTGCATTATTGGCAATACCGTCTTTAATTAACCATATCCCGCTGTCGTGTCTGGCAGCGATCCTGCTGATGACTGGGTATAAACTGGCTCGTATAAGCCTTTTCAAGCACATGTGGCATCAGGGCTTGAGCCAGTTTATCCCTTTCGTAGTTACCATAGTAGCCGTTGTTATGACCGATTTGCTTATTGGTGTAGGCATAGGTATGCTGGTGGGGATCTTTTATATTCTGCGTACTAATCTGCGTAACCCTTATTTCTATCATCTGGAGAAAAACGGCAGCAAAAAAGTTATCAGAATTAAGCTTGCCGAGGAAGTATCCTTCCTGAATAAGGCTGCCATACAGGTAACGCTTACCAGTTTACCGCAAGGCGCCGAAGTGGTGATTGACGGATCAAGCTCAAGGTATATTGATCCTGATGTGCTGGAGATCATCCACAATTATAAGCACAATGCCTATACAAAGGGCATCATAGTGCAATTGAACGAAGTAAAAGAGAAGTACGATGTACCTCCTTTGAAAGAAATGGTTTATAACCCCAACTAAATTTAAAAGACAATGTCAACACAAGAAAATACAAACGGCAAAGCCGTAATAGATATCAACAATATTAAACTGGCCCAGGCAAACAGCTATAACAATTTAATTAAAAATAACGCTGCCTGGGTTGAGCGCAAACTGGCCGAAGACAGCGAGTTTTTCACCACCCTGGCCAAAGGTCAAAGCCCGGAAGTGCTGTGGATAGGCTGCTCAGACAGCCGCGTACCTGCAAACGAGGTAACCGGCACCAAACCAGGCGAGGTGTTTGTACATCGCAACATTGCCAACGTATGCGTACACTCGGACATGAACATGCTGAGCGTGCTTGACTATGCCGTGAATGTGCTTAAAGTAAAACACGTTATTGTAGCCGGTCACTACGGTTGTGGTGGTGTTGCTGCCGCTATGAGCAACAAACAGTTTGGTTTGATTGATAACTGGCTGCGCCACATTAAAGATGTTTACCGTTTACACGCCAAAGAGCTTGACGCTATTGCTGACGAAGCCGACCGTGTTAAACGCCTGGTTGAACTGAATGTGAGCGAGCAGGTTTATAACCTGTGCAAAACCACCATTATTCAAAACGCCTGGAAAGAACGTCATGACCTTGAAGTGCATGGCTGGGTAATTGACCTGGCCAGCGGCCTGGTTAAAGACCAGCAGGTTACCAGCAGCAGCCCGCATAACTTAGGCTATGTGTACGAGTTTGCTACTGAAGAGGTGGCTGCACACTAAAATACAATTTGATTAGGGCTTCCGACGCTGTAAGGGGCGAAGGGAGGTTTGATTGTTAAGTTGATCCCGGTACTTAGGAAGTGGCCGGGATTTTTTTGTGTCTTCGGCGAAGATATTCTTTAAATTAATGGATGGCAGCGTAAAAAAGGTTGGGATCGCGCGATTCCCCTCTTGAGAGGGGGGAGGGGTGTGTTTCGTAATGAGGTTAATGACTTGCCGACGAAACACACCCCTGCCACCGCTCTTTCCTATAGCTCCCCCTCTCAAGAGGGGAGTTGAAAAAAAAGTATTCCCATTTCGTTTAAAGTATTATCCGTAACATCAAACAAGCAAGTATAAACGCGGTTAAGTTTTTTGTAATTTTAACTGAAACCTCTGCCGCGAAATATTTATGCTTAAAGCTGTAAAAGAACAACGTACGCTGAAAGAAAACCTGATGCTGGCCTCATCAACCGCGTTTGTGGCCGGGGTTACCAACGTGGCGGGAATGCTGGCTTTTCTGGCCTTTACGTCAAACATCACCGGGCATGTAGCCAACCTTGCCAAGCACATTGTTGAGCAAAACTATCACCAGATGATCATTTTTGTGGTTTGGCTGATGATGTTCTTCGCCGGTGCTTTTGTATCCAGTTTTATCATCCGCTCGTTCGACGATAAAAGCCGCTGGAAGGCCAACTCTACGCCGATGATTATTGAGGCTATTATTTTACTTGCGGTGGCTATATATGGTCACAATTTTTATCAAGAAACGCAACTGGAACGCGAGATTGTGATCAGCGCTACGTTGTTTTCGATGGGATTACAGAATAGTTTGGTTTCTAACATTTCGGGTGGGTTGATCAAATCCAGTCATTTAACCGGTTTGTTTACCGACCTGGGCAGTGAGGTTGCCGAGTGGTTTCATCCCCGTACAAAAAACACCGAAACAGCAGGTAATAAAATATTGGTTAGGTTTACTGTACTTGGCTTTTACCTGTTTGGCGGATTGGCGGGCGGTTATTTATTTAACCTTTACGAGTTTGCCATTTTTTATTTTATCCCGGTTATTTTGCTCACCATCATGTATTATGACGTTTCGCCGCTTGCTTTGCATAAACTAAGCCGTATGTTTGCATCGGGCAAACGCCAAACCGCATCTTAAAACATCAATCTTAAAAAATTATGAGTTCTCAAATTCATGACACCAGTCACATCACCTACGAAGGCTTACTGGAAGGAAACAAAAAGTTTATTGAAGGCGCTTTAGCCGAAGATCCTGAATATTTTGACAAGCTTGCTAACGGTCAAAAACCACCGGTATTATGGATTGGCTGCGCCGATAGTCGTGTACCTGCCAACCAGATCACCAACACCGCTCCGGGCGAGATCTTCGTGCACCGTAACATTGCCAACATGGTTATCCACTCGGATATGAACATGCTGAGCGTGCTTGACTATGCCGTGAATGTATTGAAAGTAAAACATGTGATTGTTACCGGTCACTACGGCTGTGGTGGTGTTAATGCCGCTATGGGTAACAACCAGTTCGGCCTGATTGATAACTGGCTGCGCCACATTAAAGACGTTTACCGTTTACATGCCGATGAGCTTGACGCCATTGTCGATGAAACCGAGCGCAGTAACCGCCTGGTTGAGCTGAATGTAATAGAAAACGTAAACAACCTTTGCAAAACATCCATAGTACAAAACGCCTGGAAAAACGGTCAGGACCTTTCAGTACACGGTTGGGTTTACAGCCTGAGCACAGGTGTTATAAACGATATGAAGGTAAGCACATCCAGCAACGAGAAGATGGATGCTGTGTTTAAATTTAAATAAAGAATAGTTCATGGTTGATGGTTCATAGATCATAGCCTCAACCGCTTTAAATAAAAATGGTTCATGGTACATTGCTGTTAAGCTATGAACCATGAACCATTATCTATGATCTAAAACTACACCTCCTTAGCCAAAAACGGATACCTGTAATCTTTTGGCGGATCAAAGGTTTCTTTGATGGTGCGTGGTGATACCCAGCGTAACAGGTTGATCATCGATCCGGCTTTATCATTAGTGCCTGATCCCCTTGCGCCGCCAAATGGCTGCTGACCAACTACTGCTCCTGTAGGTTTATCATTAATATAGAAGTTACCTGCCGCGTTACGTAAACGGGTAGTAGCTTTCTCGATAGCATATCTATCCTGCGAAATAATTGAGCCGGTAAGCGCGTAGATTGAAGTTTTATCTACAATGTCAAGAATCTCATCAAATTTATCGTCTTCGTAAACGTAAACAGTTAATACGGGGCCAAAAAGCTCCTCGCACATGGTTACGTAATACGGATCCTCAACTTTTAATACAGTTGGCTCAATAAACCAGCCCTGGGTTTTATCATAGTTACCGCCGGCAACAATTTCAACGCCCTCGTCGGCTTTGGCAGCATCAATGTATTTAGCCAGCTTATCAAACGATACTTCGGTGATAACGGCATTTACAAAGTTTTCAAAATCCTCTACCGGACCTATTTTAAACGATGTAATATCACGCTGCATGTTTTCTTTAACCGCAGGCCATAATGAAGCCGGGATATAAGCCCTTGAAGCAGCCGAACATTTTTGTCCCTGGTATTCAAATGCGCCACGAACAAGTGCAGTGCTTACCACTTCGGCATTGGCGCTTGGGTGGGCAAGTACAAAGTCTTTACCACCGGTTTCGCCTACAATACGTGGGTAGGTTTTGTATTTGTGGATATTGGTACCGATAGTTTGCCAGATATTCTGGAATACTTTGGTTGAACCGGTAAAGTGGATACCTGCAAAATCAGGGTGGTTAAAGATCACCTCGCCTGCAACAGGGCCATCAACATAAATCAGGTTGATAACGCCATCGGGTACGCCGGCTTCTTTAAAGATCTTCATGATCACGTTAGCGGCATAGATCTGTGGGTAAGCAGGTTTCCAAACTACTACGTTGCCCATCATGGCAGCTGATGCAGGCAGGTTGCCTGCAATAGCGGTAAAGTTAAATGGGGTGAGCGCGAACACGAAACCTTCCAGCGGGCGTTGCTCTACACGGTTCCAAACACCTTTGCCTGATACAGGCGGCTGTTGTTTGTAGATCTCGGTCATGTACTCTACGTTGAAACGCAGAAAGTCGATCAGCTCACAAGCCGAATCGATCTCGGCCTGGTACGCGTTTTTTGACTGGCCAAGCATGGTAGCTGCATTGATCTCGGCGCGGTATGGTCCGGCGATAAGCTCAGCAGCTTTCAGGAATATGGCAGCGCGTTGTTCCCAGGCCAGGTTTTCCCAGTCGGCTTTGGCTGTAAGGGCAGCGTCAATAGCGGCTGTAACATGGCTCGCGTCACCTTCGCTGAAGGTAGCCAATAAATGTTTATGATCATGCGGCGGACGGATCTCCAACTTGGTGTTGGTATGTACTTCTTTGCCGCCAATGTACATAGGTATGTCGATTTGTTGGGCGCGACCAGCCTCAAGAGCTGCTTTAAGCGCCACACGCTCCAAACTCCGCGGACCGTAATTTAATACGGGTTCATTTACCGGTGCAGGAACATTAAAAAATCCTTTAAGCATAGATGGGTAATTTATGTTGCCGCAAAGATAGGGATTTTGCAATTGAAGGTGGGATAGGGGAATGTCAAATTAATAGTAGGGGGAAGCTAACTTCCTTCACCATTAATTTTTAGTAAATTGGTGGAGAATGAAATCCGAAGAAAAATACAAGAGCAAACTGGTACAACAATTTAAAACTATTTTCATATTCACAATCGTTCTATTGATCGGGATGGGGATCTATTCAATTTGTACCGGGAGTTCGACAGGTGGCACGCTTTACGGAAGGTTTGGTGGTTCGGGAAAAGTAACCTACGGGGCTTATGGTTTTTTTGAAATGGCCGGGGTTCTAATATTAGGTGCATTAATTTTTTATCTGGGATCAAAGTTTGAAAAATAATACAGATACTCTATATTCTCAAGTAGATGCTCACCCCAATAGATCAATTTTACCTCACCAAAGAAGAACCCAACCGGAGTTGCCTGTTAGCCCTGCGCGATATTATCCTGTCGTTTGATGCGGATATCACCGCCGAATGGAAATATAACATGCCTTTCTTTTATTATAAAGGCAAAATGTTTTGCTATTTGTGGATGCACTCCAAAAAGCAGTGGCCATTTTTAGGTATGGTTGAGGGTAAACACTTACATCATCCCGATTTGACATTTGAAGATCGCGCCCGGATCAAGATCATGATTTTTAATCCCGAAGATGATTTGCCCGTTGATACCATCCGGTTTATTTTGAATGAGGCAATTGATCTGTACAGATCGGGGTTGGTTAAATTGCCGAAGAAGAAGTAGTAGGATCCAATATGAAAAGTTTTGTCATGCTGCGCGCGTCGAAGCATGGCGGGCAGGCCTCTGCGCGTGACCCTTCGACAGGCTCAGGGTGACAGGCCACAAAAAAGCCCCGGCATCGCAGAGCGATACCGGGGCTTAAAATTTTAAAGTACCCCCTTTAGGGGGGCGGAGGGGGCGACTAAACCACCATATTAACGATGCGGCCTTTAACCACAATCAGTTTTTTAGGGGTTTTGCCGTCCAGGTATTTTTGTACATCGGCGTTAGCTAAAACGGTTGCTTCTATTTCTTTAACATCAAGGCTTAACGAGATGCTCAGGTTCATTTTCATTTTGCCATTGATAGAGATTGGGTAAGCAAACTCATCCTCAACCAAATACTCTGCATTGAACTTAGGGAACGGCGCGTATGATAAAGTACCATCGGCATTACCTAACAGTGACCATAGTTCCTCACAAATATGTGGTGCGTACGATGACAGGATGATCACCATATCCTGTAAAATAGCGCGGTTGTTGCATTTCAGATCGGTTAATTCATTAACCGCGATCATAAAGCTTGAAACCGATGTATTGAACGAAAAACGCTCAACATCTTCCTCCACTTTTTTAATGATCTTATGTAATGATTTCAACTCGGCTTTTGACGGCGCGGCATCGCTTACACCAAACTCCCAGGCATCATTATGGAATAACCTCCAGAATTTACGCAGGAATTTGAACACACCCTCGATACCATTGGTATTCCATGGCTTGCTCTGCTCCAACGGACCTAAGAACATCTCATACATGCGCAAAGTATCGGCACCAAAACGGCCGATGATGTCATCCGGGTTTACTACGTTGAACTTAGATTTCGACATTTTTTCAACCTCTACACCACAGATGTATTTACCGCCTTCGAGTATAAACTCGGCATCGGCAAATTCCGGACGCCATTGTTTAAATTTCTCGATGTTCAGGACTTCATTCTCTACAATGTTAACATCAACGTGGATTGGCGAGGTTTTATATTGTTTAATTAAACCGTGTGATACTAAAGTATTAGTTCCGCGACCTTCTTCATCAATCAACCTGTAAACAAAGTTACTGCGGCCCTGGATCATGCCCTGGTTAATTAGTTTTTTGAAAGGCTCTTCTTCAACAACAAGGTCAAGATCCTTCAAAAACTTGTTCCAGAAACGGCTGTATAACAGGTGCCCGGTAGCATGTTCGCTGCCACCGATGTAAAGGTCAACGTCTTTCCAGTATTCAATAGCCTCGCGCGATGCAAACTCTTTATCATTTTGGGCATCCATATAACGGTACCAGTACCAGCTCGAACCTGCCCAGCCCGGCATGGTGCTTAGTTCATAAGCCAAACCGCCTTCGTATTTCCAATCTTCGGCACGGCCCAGTGGTGGTTCGCCGGTTTCGGTAGGGAGATACTTGTCAATTTCAGGCAGTAACAATGGCAGGTGACTTTCATCAATTAAATACGGCAATCCATCTTTAAAGTAAACCGGAACCGGTTCGCCCCAATAACGTTGACGACCAAAAATGGCATCGCGCATCCTGAAGTTAACTTTGGCTTTACCGGCGTTAATCTCTTCCAGTTTGGCAACCACAGTTGCTGTAGCTTCTTTATAGGCCAGGCCGTTGATAAAGTCGGAATTTACGTAAGCACCTTCTTTAGTTGGGTCGGCTTCAGTTTCGATATTTTGAATATCGAGGATTTGTACTACCGGCAAATTAAAATGTTTGGCAAACAGGAAATCGCGCTGATCGCCCGATGGTACTGCCATAACCGCCCCGGTTCCGTAACCAGCCAATACGTAGTCAGCAATCCAGATAGGAATTTGCTGACCGTTCAGTGGATTAAGCACATAGCTGCCGGTAAACGCGCCAGATACAGTCTTGGCATCAGCCATCCTGTCCAGTTCCGATTTCTTTTTGGTTTGCGCGATGTATGCTTCGATATCGGCCTTTTGCCCGGCTGTGGTTAATGAAGCTACCAGTTCATGCTCAGGGGCAATTACCAGGAAAGTAACACCGAAAATAGTATCAACCCTTGTTGTAAATACTTCGATGAAATCGGTATCCAAAGCGGCGTTATGACCAGATTTGTCTATCGGGAATTTAACACTTGCTCCGGTACTTTTACCAATCCAGTTCCTTTGCATTTCTTTCAAAGGTTCCGGCCAGTCAATAGTGTCCAGGCCTTGCAATAACCTTTCGGCATAGGCGGTAATGCGCATGCTCCATTGGGTCATTTTCTTTTGCTCAACAGGGTAGCCACCGCGCTCGCTAAAGCCGTCTTTTACCTCGTCGTTTGCCAATACCGTACCAAGGGCCGGGCACCAGTTTACGGTGCTTTCGCGCAGGTAAGTAAGGCGGTATTTTAACAGTTCGTCCTGCTGTTGCTGATTGCTGAACGCTTTCCATTCACTGGCAGTAAAACTTAAAATTTCATCATCACAAACGGCATTGATACCAGCCGAACCATTGCTTTCAAAATGGGCAACCAGTTTATCAATTGACTGGCCTTTGTCGGCATCTTTATTATACCAGCTATTAAACAACTGCATAAAGATCCACTGCGTCCATTTATAATAATCAGGCGAGCTGGTACGTACCTCGCGGCTCCAGTCGAACGAAAAGCCGATCTGATCAAGCTGGCGGCGGTAGGTTGCAATATTATCTTCGGTAGTTATAGCAGGATGCTGGCCGGTTTGAATGGCGTATTGCTCGGCCGGTAGGCCAAAGCTGTCATAGCCCATTGGGTGCAACACGTTAAAGCCTTTTAAACGTTTGTAGCGTGCAAAAATATCTGAAGCGATATAGCCCAGCGGGTGCCCAACATGCAGACCAGCCCCTGATGGGTAAGGGAACATATCCAGCACATAATACTTGGGTTTACTGCTTTTGTCTTCGGCTTTGAAGGTTTGGTTTTGTGCCCAAAACTGCTGCCATTTTTGCTCTATCTCTTTAAATTGGTAGTCCATTTGATTTTTTACGCGTATGAGGTTGCGAAATTAAGCATTTCCCTATTAGTTTAGTAGTTATTAATGGATTAGTTGCAGGAATTGTGTGCAGAAAGGCGTGATTGTATGTGGGTTGTTAAGAGTAATGATAAGGCCTTGAAGTAGAAACGGCATGCCGTATAGTTTACTCACCCGGTCTACGCTACGCTGGACCACCCTCTCTCCGGCTTCGCCGCAAAGAGGGAAAAGAAAATAAAAAACAAGATCCCCTCTTTACGCTTGCGTAGAGAGGGGTGACAAGCGTAGCGATGTCGGGGTGAGTAGATATACGCGATGGTTGCACAATTATGTATTTTAACCGGTATTGCACTCCGCGACGTCGGCTAACCTTTTGCACTGCCATTTCGTACAAGCGGATGTAAACGAGATTATAACCCTTCTACCCTTAAATATTTTCAAAATTTCTTTAATTAATTGATAATAAGTTAAATTTGCACCCGTAAAATCCTAAACATGAAACACAACTACAAAATTATAGTATTGCTGCTTGCTGGCATTATTGCTATTTACACCTCGTGCCATAAGCTTAATATGGCGCCTGCTAATCAAAGTACCGTAAGTAAAAAAGAGGCCAGTGTGCAAATTGCACAAAGCCTTGTTGGTATTTTTAATCCTGAAAATGGCGGCTTCGATTTCAAGAACGGTTTAAGTATGCCAACCGACCTATCCCTGAACAAAAAAGGGAAGATCAAAGTACAATCGGTTGATCCAAAACCGGAGTGTGGCGCTAAAAAAGATACTACCATTTCGCTTAATTTAGATGAAAGTGATACCTCTAAACTTGATATCTGGGCCAAGGTTAAGTATGAGCTTACCTGTACCAACGGCATTCCATCAGGTGTTACGGCTAACGACAGCTTAAACATGACTATGGTAAGCGGCGAATATAAATTGCTTTTAAAAATGGGCGAAAACCTGACGCTGAGAAGCCTTAATCCGGGTGTTGCACATGCGCAATATTCGTTTGATGGTCCGGTGAATTATTATGCTAAAGTTGATTATACTAAGCCAACAACCGATAATCCAAATGTTGAAGGTACGTTTAATTATAATTTTAAATCGATTGTTGTTGATCCTACTAAAGACCCTGATTTTATTTTAAGCGGTAGCGCCACTTTCGCAAGTAAAGGAAATATCGGCAAAAATACCTGGAACTATAAAGGAACAATAACCTTTTTAGGTGGTCACAAAGCCAAAATCACTATCGAGGGTACAGTTTATACAGCCGACCTGATGACCGGCGAAGTAAACTAAACCAAGTTAAAAAAATAAAAAAGCCCTGCTTCTTCGAATAGGATGCAGGGCTTTTTTTATGTGTAGTACTTTTCTATAGGTATTAAAAGCCCCATTTAGAAATAAGGTGGCATAGTTTTTAATAATTGCCGGATTGGGGAATTAGTTCCCCGTTTTTATTCCTCAAAGCGGGGAATTTAGATAAGAACGGCTTTATTTTAAGATGCTATAAGAGCCTGTAAAGCTGAGTTTGTTTTTCGCTTCTGTCAGATAATCAGGATGAAAGCGTAAAATGAGAGGTTTTGCAAAAGTTATTTTGGCAATGGTATGCTTGTTGCCAAAATAGAGCGAAAAGGCTCTAAACTTAAATCTTATATCACATTTATGAAATTAAATCTACGCGGCTTACTCCCTTTCCTGGCAGGTGTGGCTGTTCTTTATTCTGCCTGTACTAAATCAGCAGCTGTAAAACCCGATACTTCAAACGTAAAAGCAAGCGATAACGTAGCCAGCTCGGCAATTGCAGATAACCTTGCCAAATCATTAGCAGGTTCATTTGGTGGTTCAAGCGTTAAAGACGGCGTTGCTCCTTCAATCAATTCATCATCTAAAGTTAAAGTACAAAGTACCTATAGCTGCGGTTTTTATGTAGATACAGCCCTGAATTATGTATTTAACCAGGGTGATACCTTAAAGGCAACTAAAACAGGTGGTGTTCAATACTACTTTGTATGCGAGAATGATAAAACAGTTGGTTATGATTCAATTGATTCGTTAAATACCGTAGGTAGCGGGCCAGGTTTCTCTTACGTGTATAACATTGTTCAAAAGTATAAGGTAAGGGGTGTTAACACCAATAATTCCAATTTCTCGATGGAGGGCCCTATGAAAGCCTACGCCGATAATGAATACCCGAGGTACAAAACCTTCAGCAGGGTTCACAACACTTATGTGTTCAAAAACCTTTATATACATGGCGATGATAACTTTGATATCACCAGCGGTACTGCAACCTTCCATTCGGAAGGTAAAACAAATGGTGGAGGCTGGGATTACAGCGGTACCATTACATTCCTAGGTAACCACAAAGCTAAACTCACCTTCCTTAACAAGACATTCTTAGTTGATTTGTTAACCGGTACATCAACACCGGCTTAATAAAAAAGACCTTTCAGCCAAATAAGTTCATGCCCTGTGCCGGTTTTTCGGTACGGGGCTTTTTTGTAGGCGAAAATTAACTTGCTATATTGCTGCACTAACCCGTAGCTACCCCTTTAGGTTGTCGGGAGATAAACCATGAAACGCCTCTTATCAAACTTAACTTTCCAGGTACTTATCGCTATCGCCCTTGGGGTTGTTGCCGGTCTTTATGTCAAAGGTTTTGCTCCCACTGCCGATCTGATCAGCAAGACATTTATCAGCCTTATTACCATGCTGATTGCGCCTATCATATTTTTAACTATTGTACTGGGTATTGCCGGTATGAGCGATATGAAAAAGGTTGGCAGGGTAGGCGGTAAGGCATTGCTTTATTTTGAGATTGTGACCACCTTCGCGCTTATCATAGGCGTAACGGTGGCCAATATCATTAAGCCAGGTGCCGGGTTTGAAAACCATGCCGCCAAAATGGACACCACCAAATTAGCAGTATACGAAAAAGCTGCCGCCGAAATGCATTGGGGCGATTTTATAGCACATATAGTCCCTTCAAATATGTTTGACGCTTTTGCCAAAGGCGATATTTTGCAGATCCTGTTTTTTGCCATATTATTTGGTTTTGGCCTGAGTAAGATGGGTGAAACCGGGCAAACCGTAATCCAACTGTTTGACAAGCTCTCGAAAGTGTTTTTTAACATCATGAAAATAGTGATGAAGGTAGCCCCGATTGGTGCTTTCGCAGGAATGGCTTTTACGGTGAGCAAATACGGCATACAAACACTTAAGCCGTTGGCCCTGCTGATGGGCTCGGTTTACCTGACCATGTTCCTGTTTATTTTTGTGATATTGAATATCATTTGCAGGCTGTTCAAATTCAGTCTTTGGGAGTATCTCAAATACATCAGGCAGGAGATATTGATTGTGCTGGGCACATCTTCGTCCGAGTCGGCATTACCGGCCATGATGGAGAAGATGGAAAAGTTTGGCTGCTCCAAATCGGTAGTGGGACTGGTGATCCCTACCGGGTATTCTTTTAATTTGGATGGTACTACCATTTACCTGTCCATGTGCGTGATATTTTTGGCGCAGGTGTTTAACATTCCGCTTTCTTTAGGGCAGGAGCTAACCATTATCGGTATACTGATGATCACCTCCAAAGGAGCAGCAGGCGTTACCGGCAGTGGCTTTATTGTACTCACCAGTACGCTTACCGCCATCAAAATAATTCCGGTTGAAGGCCTGGCGATACTGATCGGCGTTGACAGGTTTATGTCAGAAGCACGGGCTATTACCAACGTGATAGGCAATGGCGTGGCTACTATTGTGATTGCGAAGAGTGAGGGAGAGTTCAGGGAGTAATTTCGGATTTGGGATTTTTGAGTTCGGATTTTGTCTGAACCTGGATTTGACGGATTTTTTTGGAGGGCCTGGATTTTTGTCTGAACTCGAATTAAACGAATTATTGGAATTTATTGAATTTGCTAAGCATTCCGGCAGTTCATAAATTCCATGAATTCCGATTCAGACACTGCGTTAGGGATAGTAGCGGATACCGACTCCTATCACTAACGCCGTCCCGTACACCATCTAAAATATATTTTTTACATCATCGCAATTCCCCCGGGACTCTCTGGTACTTATTCAGCAATAGCGGGAAGCAAATGAGATATAGCAACAAGTAATAAAGTCTATTCATTCAGCATAAACTTATCCACCCCATCGGCAGGCTGCCACTTATCAGCAGGCTCAAAATAATGCCATAGCAGGGCCGATACTTTTTTGATCAGCAGGCCTGCTTCATTGTTGGGCGTCCAGCTGGTATCTTTGTTATGATTGGTGATGATCGAAAACACATAATCACCATGCGGGGCATTAACCAATACCGTTTCTGAGCGGGACTCATCAACCGCGCCCTGTTTGGATATCGCATGTACATAAGGCGGTATCTGCGAAAGCGCATGCTCATCCCAGTAAATACGCCCCATGTTGCGGTACATCCGTTCGCTGGCCGCAGCACTAACAGCTTTTCCTTCACGAATCAGGGTGAACAGCCTACACATTTCGCGCGGAGTACTTACGCCCCAACCGTATATTTTGCGCATAGCTTCACGGCCCGGCGCCCTTGAATTTACGCGCATCACCTTAAAACCATTTTGATCGAGCCAATTGTTAATATATTCACTCCCCACCAGCTTTTGCAGCCAAAGGCTTGCGGTGTTATCGCTCATGGTGATCATGAGCATAGCCACTTTGCTTAGCTGTACGGTGTCTTTATCTTTAAAAGATCCCAGTATGTCTTCACCTGCGTAAAGCAGCGAATCGCGGTAAACCAGTTTTTGGTTATATTTCAGTTCGCCCTTTTCTATCTTATCCATCACCCCGCATTGAATACTTACCTTGATCATGCTTGCTGTAGGGAACAGGGTATCGGCATTGATCTCAGCAGTTTTGCCGGTTTTAAGGTTATGCACATAAATGCCAACCTGGCCGTGAAAATCTTTTACGGCATCATTAAGTTTGGCAGTGAGTTTACCATCGGTTTGAGCAAAGGCAGATGCTGCAAACAACAGCAACAACAGGGTGAATTTATATTTCATGAGATGCGCGATCTTAAAAAATGAAAATACAAATTTTAAAACAACGGGCAACCATTCGTTTCAGGTGCGAGTACTACTCAAAACTATGTTTTCTATATTTACAAAAACTTGCGTAGCACATGAACCATTTTGTTGATATCACAAACCGCAAAGTATTATATCGCCTATTGCTTAACCTGGATGCACAGGCTAAGCCACTTTGGGGTAAAATGACGCCCCAGCAAATGATCGAACATCTGATCACACAGGTTCAATATACCAACGGCGTTAGAATACCAACCTGGGACGGGCCACACGAAAACACCGCCACACGTAAGCAAAACGGCATTTATACCAATAATGAAATGCCACGCAATATTATCCTGGAAGAATTGCCGGATGCGTTAACCTACCCCGATCTGGAAACGGCCATTAATCAATTAATGAAAGAGCTGGATACCTTCGACAGGCATTTCAACACGCATGATGTTAAAGTGATCCACGGCGGTTTCGGTCCACTGGATTATAACGAATGGATCATATGGCATGGTAAGCATTTTACGCATCATTTAAAGCAGTTTGGGGTGATAGATTGATTACTACCGGGATCCTGTCTGGCTTACCTGCTCAACATTAATATCAAACTTTCCGTTTGGGTTCACTTTAACTGTGCAGTTGTAATCTGTAACTACCGGACGCCCGTTTATCACCCCTGGTTTCCATCTGTAAGATGTCTTGATAAGCTGTACTAATTGCTTATCTACTTTGGCATTGCCACTTGTTACAAGCCTGGCGTTAACCGGGGTACCATCTCTTTCTATCGTAAACTTAACAACGGTAGTGACAGCTTCCTTGACCGACACCTTGTGCAAATTTGATTGGAGACGATCATAAAACCGGGTTATCCCACCAGGGTATTCGGGTTGGGCAGAAACCAGAAATATCCCCAGGGTAACCTGGTTAACTGAAGAATCGGCTGTTGCCTTTTGTTTAGCAGCGGTAGTATCGCTACCCGAAGTAGCGACTTTCTGCTGAGCAAAAACGCGGTTATTTAAAGTATTTAGTCCTAATGCTATTAATGCGGCCGAAAGCCAGCGGTACCATTTGGATTGAGGTGTATAGGCTATCCTTTGGGCATCAAAAATGCCACAGTGTATTTTATCGCCATTGTTCAGCGAGTCCAGGATCCGCGATTCCTCCATTCCTCTAAAATCCATAATTATCCTGTTACAGCCGGCGCAATACCAGTCGCTGTTACAGGGTGAAAGATCATTTAGTGTTTTAGGACATTTGAAAGTAAGTTGAATATTTTGAAGCGGCTCCATAAGGTAAAGGTCATTTCGCTTCAAACGGATTAATGCACTTTTCATTATGCCTATCCGAAAAAACTGCAGTCCTTCAATTAAACAGTAACTTCTATAAATCAGCTTCAAATAGTAACTTTGTTGTTCTTCAGAAATAAACAAAGAAGAACGTCATTATAAGCAACAAAACAATGACGGGCTGAGAAATACCATATATGAAATTCCTGCGCTGGCTTTTAATTCCGTTTTCGCTTATTTATGGCCTTATTGTGGGTATCCGTAACTGGTGCTATAACCGGGGCATTTTTAAAAGTATCGGATTTGATATGCCGGTGATTGTAGTAGGCAACCTCGACGTTGGCGGGGCAGGAAAAAGCCCGATGACCGAGTATCTGATTAGGCTACTAAAAAACAGTTATAAAATTGCCACGCTTAGCCGGGGTTATGGTCGCGCAACAAAAGGTTTTTTAATGGCGACTGCCGAAAGCAAAGCCTCGGACATTGGCGACGAGCCGGCACAGTTCAAACATAAATTTCTGGATATTGATGTAGCCGTTTGCGAAAAACGAGTGGATGGTGTAGAGCAGCTGAAAGACAATCATGATGTTATTATTTTAGATGATGCTTACCAGCACCGCGCGCTTGAACCGGGCATGAGCATTTTGCTTTTTGATTACAGTCGGGTTAACGAACCTCATTTCCTGCTTCCGGCCGGCAACCTGCGCGAGTCATTTGGCGGCCGTAAAAGGGCCGATGTTATCATCATCAGTAAATGCCCTGCTTCATTAACCGATCTGGATCAGGGCCGTGTAATTAAACGCATCAAACCGTATCCGCACCAGTCGCTATTTTTTACAACAATAAACTACCTGCCGGCCCAAACTCTGGATGGCGTAACGACCGTCAACACCATCGACAGCCAAACCACCGTTTTTCTGCTCACAGGTATAGCTAATCCCAAACCATTACTGGCACATCTCAAAAAGCAAACACAACTGGTTATACATCATAATTATCCCGACCATCACCGTTTTAGCTTAAAAAATATCAGTAAACTTGCCGATGATTTTTCGGCCTGCTCCTCACAAAAAAAAGTGATCATCACAACAGAAAAGGATGCGCAACGTTTAGGGGAACAGGACCTGCTTCCGATGGTTAAAAAACTGCCCGTTTGGGTGCTGCCCATAGGCATTAGTTTTTTAAATAACGGGCAACAACAATTTGACGAATTAATACAAACATATGTTAGACAATATTGAAGGCACCGCCCGGTATATCAAAAACAAGATAGGCGACTTTGAACCTGAAGTAGGTATAATTTTGGGCACCGGCCTTGGCGGCCTGGTAAAGGAAATTGAAGTTGAAAAACAACTGATGTATTCAAACATTCCTGATTTTCCTATCTCAACATTAGAGTTTCACTCAGGCAAGCTAATTTTTGGTACGCTTGCAGGCGTTAAGGTTGTTGCTATGCAGGGCCGTCTACATTATTACGAAGGCTACAACATGCAACAGATCACCTTCCCGGTTAGGGTAATGAAATACCTGGGCATTAAAACCCTGTACGTATCAAACGCCAGCGGTTCGCTTAATCCCGATTTCAAAAAAGGCGACCTGATGATCATTGAAGATCACATTAATCTGCAGCCTCAAAACCCGCTGGTTGGCCGCAATTATGAAGAGCTTGGCCCGCGTTTCCCGGATATGAGCGAACCTTACCGTCATGACATGATTGAAAAAGGTTTGGCCATCGCCAAAAAAAATAAGATAACCTGCCATAAAGGCGTTTACGTAGCGGTAACGGGTCCTAACCTGGAAACCCGTGCCGAATATAAATATCTGCGCATTATAGGTGGCGATGCCGTTGGTATGAGCACCGTACCCGAAGTTATTGTTGCCAATCACATGGGCATCCCAACCTTTGCTATTTCAGTGTTGACTGATGAAGGTTTCCCTGAAGTGCTTAAGCCAATAACCCTTGAGGAAATCATTGCTATTGCGCAGGAAGCCGAACCCAAAATGACCCTGATACTTAAAGAACTGATAGCCGGTAATTAATGCGCCAAAAGCTCAAATATATTTTTTTATTACTGATGTGCCTGTCGGTGCAGGCTGCTTTTGCGCAGTATGGTACCCGTACCAATCCGCGCAACCTGCCTACCCGTGATACCGCGCGCCGTCAGGAAAAACAGATGACCGACGATCAGCTACTGGACAGCTTGAGGCGTAAGGAAGAAAACAAAAAGGATTCGGTAGTTTTCAGTTCCAAATTTATCCGCGTTACCAATGAGCGTTTGCTGAACGACAGTACACAACTGTTCAAGATTGATACTGGTATTACCAACTTTGAAATCTACAGCCCGCTGATTGATCCTCGTAGTCCGAGGATACATTTGGGTAATATTGGTTTGTCGCAACGGCCTTTGCTTTTTGAACCCAGCCGCACCATAGGCTTCGACCTCGGTTTGCACGCGCTTGATATTTACGCGCTTAAGCCGCAGGACATCAACTACTATAATACGCGGGTGCCCTTTACCAGGCTTACCTTGTATAATGCTTTCGGAGGTTCGGCCATTCAGTTGTTTAATATCCTGCATACGCAAAACATCAAACCCAACTGGAACTTCGGTTTTAACCTGAATTTCAATGGATCGAAAGGGTTTTACAATTACAACAACGTATTGGGCCAAAACGTAAGCGACCTTAACGCCTCTATTTTTACCTGGTACGAATCAAAAAGCAAGCGCTATAATCTGCTGGCCAACCTGTTGTTCAACAACCTCAAAGCACCGGAAACCGGCAGTATCCTCAACGATTCGGTATTTACGAGTACTAACGTAAACAATGCCTTCGCGAAAGACAGGGCGGCGGTGCGTTTGCCTTACAGCTACGAAAACTGGAACGATAAAGGGCTTTACATTAAGCAGTTTTATTATTTAGGGCGGATAGACAGCCTAAACAAGGGTAAGGATAATTCAAAGATCCTCCCTACCCAACGCGTATCACATACCCTGCATATATCCAACAGCAGGTATCTTTATAAACAAAGCGGTGTTGATACCTATAATGTATTCCCCGATTATTACTACAGCAATAACCGCTCGCGCGATTCGACAGTGCTGACGCATATTCAGAATGAGTTTTCGTACAGTTTTTACCTCCGCAGTAAATCGGTAAAGTTTGTAAAGAACGAGCTAAAACTTGACCTTGGGCTCGTACATGATTTTTACTCATACAACCAATATGTTAGCGATACTACGCTTAACGAGTACGGGGTAAAATACATACACCAGGATAAGGTGCAGCACAATACTTTCCAGGATATTACGCTGAAGGCCAAACTGGGTTATCGTTTCAGCGATCGGATTGCCCTTGATGCCGATTTCAGGCAGATTGCGCAGGGCCGCGATTTTGGCAATTATCTTTACGATGCCAAACTTACCCTGGCAGGCGGTAATAAAACCGGCAAGATCATTTTAGAGGCTTACTCACAAAACAGTTCGCCGCCATTGGTATATAATAATTGGATCTCCAACCATTATATTTTCCATAACGATTTCAGCAATCAAAAAACTACCAGCGCATCATTTAACTACATTAATGATGCCTTGCAGATTGATTTAAAAGCCGAATACTTTTTAATTAGCAATTACCTGTATTTCACTGCGCCAAATGGTGGTAGTGATGTGCGTCCGGCACAGCTTAACAGCTCCATTAACCTGTTAAAAATAAGTCTGGGTAAAAATTTCAGTTACCGGAGCCTGCATTTTGATAACTATGTGGTATACCAAAAAACCGATTATCAAAACACGCTTCGCACACCCGAAGTATATGCCTACAGCAACCTGTACATTAACAAGGTTTTACTTAACGTATTAAATGCCAGCTTTGGTTTAAACGGCAGGTATAATACAGAATACGTTGCACCTTCATATGCACCCGGCTTAGGCCAGTTTTACAACGGAGCTAACGTAACCTTTTCATCGTACCCTATATTTGGTGTTTACTTTAAGGCTACCCTACAGCGTACCAACCTGTTTCTTGCTTATGATTATATTAATCAGCGCGCGTGGAGCAAGGGTTATTACACGGTTAACCGCTACCCTCAACAGGATGCCATCCTGAAGTTTGGTGTATCGTGGACTTTCTATAACTAATCAAAATCCCTCAATATGACAAAGGCCCGAAATAAACTAAACTTATTTCGGGCCTTCATTTTTGGGTGCTTTTATCTTATCCCTTTAACTCCTCACTAAAAGTTAACCTGTTACCAAACGGATCATGAACTGTCATCATGATTGCCTTATCGTTCCATTCGGGTACTTCCAAACCGGGGCGATTGTATTTGTATTTTTTGGCGATGAGATGGGCATGATAATCCCTCAGCTCGGTAAAATCATCAATGGCTATGTGGCTCCCGGGACTTGCATCGCCATGGTGTTCGGACAGGTAAAGTACCACATCACGCAGGGAAATCTGGATGTATACCGGCACACCCTCAGGTTTGTGCTCCCAATCGGTTTTAAAGCCAAGCCAGGTAATATAAAACTCGATGGCCTTATCGTAATCAAAAATCCGGAGAATAGGTTTTGTAATTGACATAGGTAATTAATTGATGAACAAATTTAACGGAAAATCTGGCTGCTTTTACACAGCAAACGTACTTGCTTTCAATCAACTGGCTTTAAATGTTAATAGATGTTAAATATGCGTTAAAGCATGCCAAAAATTAGGTTTCCACGCAACGGATACTGTACTTTCGTCGGCACATTTTGCCCCCTCGTCTATTACATTGAATGCGGGTTTAAAATGGGGCTACCTTAGCATGATATGTTAAAAAGGATAAAACCGGCGCTGATCATAGAAATTTGTATCCATCTACTGTTTTGGGCGCTGATCATTTTTACGCCCATCATTTCCAGACCGGATATGCGTGGTTTTCCACAGCCGGCCTTTTCTCTGGGCCATATCATTAGTTTTAATTTTGTGCTGGCCGCTGAGTTTTATCTTAATGCGTTTTTCCTCATCCCCAAAATCTTAAAAAGCAATATCTGGCTATATTTCTTCGCGCTGATAGCATCATTTGTAGTATTCAATGTAATACTCATGGAGGTACGACACTTTTTTCCGGTACCGCATTTTCCGTGGATGGGCCAGCATCACCGGCCGCAGGGCCCTTATCTGGTTATTTTTCCGTTGTTGTCCATCACCGCCGGTAGTTTCGCGTATCATTACCTGGCAGATCAGTTTAAGGCTATCAACAAGAAAAAAGATATCGATAATGCTTCGCTGATATCTGAGTTGGCCTTTTTACGTTCGCAGATCAGTCCGCATTTTATTTTTAATGTGATTAACAGCGCTGTAGCACTTTCCCGTTTAAACCCATCCGCGGTGGAGCCTACGCTTATCCAGCTTTCCAAGCTGCTCCGCTATATGCTTTATGTAACCGATGCCGAAAGGGTTACGCTACATCAAAAGGAAGACTATCTCCGCAGCTATATCGAACTACAGCAACTCCGTTTTCGTGATCAGGTGAAAGTCAGCTTCAGCTCGGATATTAAAGCCCCCGAAAAATCTATTGAACCTATGCTGCTGATCCCATTTGTAGAAAACGCTTTTAAGCATGGCACGGGAGATATTGAGAAGCCAGCTATAGCTATTACCCTGTTTAGCGATGAAAAAAACCTGCGCTTCAGCGTGCAGAATGTATACAATGCCACCGAAACCAATAAGGATAATGCCTCAGGTATTGGCCTGGCCAATGTTAAACGCAGACTGGAACTGCTGTATCCCGGTAAACATAACTTATATATCAACAAAAACGAGCAGGCATATATAGTTATGCTGCAATTGGAACTTAAATGATGCGATGTTTAATAATTGATGATGAGCCGCTGGCGCTCGATCTGCTGGAAGATAACCTGAAGCACGTGAACACCATACAGATAGTAGCACGGTGCCGTAACGCAGGCGAGGCAATCTTAGCTATGCAAAAAGAACAAATAGACCTTATTTTCAGCGATATATATATGCCCGGCATTAACGGGTTACAACTTATCCGGAGCCTTACGCATAAGCCTATGGTGATTTTTGTGACCGCTTATGAGAAATTCGCGGTAGAGGGCTTTGAGCTTGACGTGGTTGATTACCTGGTGAAACCAGTGCCTTTAGACCGCTTTTTGAAAGCCTGCCATAAAGCGCTTGACCTGTACGAACTTCGCCGCAGTTATGTGCCGCAGCAGCCCACAAGTAAAAACTACTTTTTTCTGCATGCCGATTACAACCTCGTAAAAATCAATTTTGACCAGGTTGAATACATTGAAGGCCTTAAAGATTATATCAAAGTACACCTCATCAATCAGCAAAAGCCGGTGCTGTCGCGCATCAGCCTCAAGGCTATTGAACTGCAACTACCTCCCGATCAGTTTTTCCGTGTACATAAATCATACCTCGTAAACCTGGACCACGTATCCCAAATGCGTCGTGCCCGTATTAAGCTTATTAATACTGAGATACCGTTAAGTGATGGTTATCGAGATGTGATCAACCGCATGATAGGGAAGGTGTAAACCCCACAAAAAACATATGGTGCTGTTTGAGGATTGCTGTTTGAGGTCTGTGACCTCGAACTTGTATGCCTGTAGTTTACAACTACAGGTTTGCTAAGATCATACTTGTCACCCTAACAGCCTGTAGTCACAGACTACAGGCATAATTATCCGAAGTCAGAGACTTCGGACAGCGACGGTTGCCTAAAGACAACTCTTTTATATAAAATTTGGATATATCAGAGACCTATAATACGAGCGAAGCGTGGCAATCGCACGGAAGCAAAGCCGCTCTGTATAGCATGCGATTGCTTCGTCATTCCTCCTCGCAATGACATTTTTTTCCTATCTCCTACCTCATCTTCTTCCCATGTCCAGAAAGCACAATAAAAACTGCCACTGCAACTAAACACTGAAGCTAACTGCCACTGCAACTAAACACTGCAACTAAACACTGCTACTGCTCAGAAACCCCTGCCACACATCCGGCCAATTTGTCGACACAAAGCCTCTCATGGTCGATTTTATTTGAGGTGCTTCAAAACAAGGTGCATTTTCGGCATCGAAAGAAAATATACCCCTACATGAAGAAATTTTCCCTATTGTTAATAACCTCGTTCGTGTTTTGCGGTATGGTGGCTCATGGTCAGCAAACGCAGCAAAAACTAAAAAAAATTGTAGTCAATCATTTTTTTTCATGCCCGCTTGATCAGTTATTTGATACACTGGCTATGGATTATAAGGTACGTATCGTATTTGAGCGGGAGCCTTTGCATGAAATGGACGTAGTAGAGCACTTTTTTGAAGAACCGCTGAAAGAAGTAATAGCCAAGGTTTGCGATGAAAATAACTTGCATTATTGGATAGAATCAAGCGGCACCATCTACATACTCCAAAACACAGACGATCTGGCCAGATTGCAGAAACTCAATAAGCTTTCCCTACAGGCTTCCAACGCGGTAAAAGCTAAAGAAATTGAGGCCCCGAAAGTTAAACCCAAACATTTCCTGGTGAGTATTAACGGCAGGGTGATCGATCAGCAAACGGGCGAGTCACTGCCTTCGGCCACGGTCAAGATCCGGGGAACCGATCTCAACGTGATGACCAATGCCGATGGCTATTTCACCATGTTCAGGGTACCTTCGGATACATCGGTAGTAGAGGTATCCTACACTGGCTACCAGACAGATTATTTCAGGCTGAGCAGCGAAAAGCTGAATTCGCCACTGATCTGTGGCCTCTACTCATCGCTTAACAGCTTAAACGAGGTTACTATTACCGGCAAAAAAAGCGGCGTTATGAATACCGATAGCAGGCAGGTTGGTGTGTTGCAGCTTTCGCCGGCCAACCTGGATAAGCTGCCAACCATGGGCGATAAGGACGTGTTACGAGCATTCCAGTTGATGCCCGGTGTAGCAGGTACCAACGAGTCATCATCGGGCGCTTATGTGCGTGGCGGTACCCCCGATCAGAATTTAGTCGTGCTGGATGGCTTTACCATTTATCAGGTAGATCACCTTTATGGTTTCTTCAGCGCCTTTAACGCCAGCGCCATCAAAGATGTGCAATTATACAAAGGCGGTTTTACGGCCAAATATGGCGGCAGGCTTTCAAGCGTTACCGAACTTAACGGCAAGGAAGGCAACAAGAACGAAACCAACATAGGTACCGATTTGAGTTTGCTCAGCGCCAGCGGCTACCTCGAAACTCCGCTGTCAGATAAATCAACCTTGCTGTTAGCAGTTAGGCGCTCCTACCAGGGGCCATTTTATAACAAGATCTTTAACCAGTTTAACCAAACATCAACTACCCAGGGCGGCGGTCCGGGTGGTGGTGGTGGCCGGGGCGGTTTTGGCGGTGGAGGTTTCGCCAACCAGATCACCCCAAGCTCTTACTTTTATGATTTTGACGCCAAGTACACCTACAGCATCAGTCAAAAAGATAAGGTATCATGGAGTTTATACACCGGTACCGATAAAACGGATAACAGCAGGCAGTTAGGCCTTCCGTCGTTCCTGTCATCGGGCGGCAGTGGCATTAACATTACCGATTATACCAAGTACGGCAACCTGGGCAGTAGCATCAAATGGTTCAGGCAGTGGAATAAAAAACTATATTCTAACAACTACATCACCTATTCGTCTTACTTTAACGACAGGAACCGCAGCACTTCGGGCTTTGCTCAGATCGACACCAACGGCATCTCGCACACCCTAAGCAACGGTACCCTTGAAACCAACAACCTGAAAGATGTAGGCTATAAATCTGAGTGGGAATGGACAGCCAGCAACAAATATAAATTGCTTTTCGGTGGTTTTGTATCCTACAAAAAGATAGACTATGAGTATACTCAAAACGATACCAGTAAACTCATTAACCAGCATAATAACGCCGTGTTGGCCGGTTTCTACACCGAGTTGGCTATCGACCCAAACAGTAAATTCCATATTCAGCCGGGTTTACGCACTTCTTATTTCGGCCCTACATCAAAGCCTTATTTTGAACCACGGTTGTCGGCAAGTTATAGTATTAACGACCGCCTTACCATCAAAGGCGCAACCGGGCAGTTTTACCAGTTTGAAAACCAGGTGATCCGCGAGGACATTTTGGCCGGTAACCGCAATTTCTGGGTATTATCCAACAATAGCAATATTCCGGTTGGCATGTCAAGGCATTTTATATTGGGCACCAGTTACGAAACTGATGAGCTTTTATTCAGTGTTGAAGGATATTACAAAACCCTCAGCGGCCTTACCCAATACACCGTAAGGCAAACGCAACCTGCAGGTGGTGGTTTCAGGATGGAGGCCAACCAAAATCAAACGCAAACTGTTACCGAAAACTTTTATGAAGGAACTGGCCGCGCAAAAGGCGTTGAGTTTTTGGTGCAGAAAAAGATGGGGCGCTATACCGGCTGGATCAGCTATACCCTTGCTCAGGCCCAGAACAAATTTTCGGCTTTTGGCAATTATTACTATGATGCCGATCAGGATGTTCGCCACGAGTTTAAATCTATCAACATGTACCACTACGAGCGCTGGAACTTCGCGGCAACATTCCTGTTCAGTACCGGTCACCCGTACACCGCTCCCCTATCCAGCTATAGCATTAAAACAGTTGATGGCAACAGCATCACCTATCTCAACATCAGCGATAAAAATGCCGAACGCTTACCGGCCTATCACCGGTTAGATATGTCGGTATCGTATGATCTGTTGAAGATAGACGGCCATAAAATCGGTTCGATTGGTCTGTCGCTCTTCAACGTTTACAACCACGTAAATACCTGGTACCGCGAATACCAGATGCAAAACAACCAGGTTATCACCACCGATGTTAACTACCTCGGCTTTACCCCTAACGTTACATTAAGCTTAAGATGGAAATAAAAACATACATTCGATATACATATCTTGCAATAGTAGCCGCCAGCCTCATGATGGCATCGGCCTGCAAAAAAAATTCATCTGACGTGAACGCGGTGAACAAACCGGTTGTTGAAGCCTACCTGGTTGCCGGTCAGCCCTTATCATTAAAAGTGTATCAGCAAAAAGACCTTACCGACACGGCTACTTACGGATCGGCCATTACCGGCTTAACCATAAACGTAAGCAATGGCGCGCAAACAGTTAAACTTACCGAGGGCGCCAATGGTACTTACACTTACAGCGATACTACTTTTATAGCCGCTAACAAAACGTACACCATGCAGTTTACCTACAATAACATTAATGTAAGCGCATCGACAATTATGCCGGGCAAGCCCGCCGGTTTTAAACTAACCGACAGCGTATTCCACGAACCTAACGCACTTGACCAGGCTTATAATGATAAAGTGCGGGCAACGGTTACCTGGACAAACCCCGATTCGTTACAACATATACTGCTTTTCAAGAACATCGATAGCAATCCCTTCGAAATCATAGCGGTACGGAGCAACAGAACCCCAAGCTTTGAGATCAACACCGAACGCGCTTCGATTTATAATATCACGCAAACCACTTTCAAATACTACGGCCATTATAAAGTGATATTGCTTAGGGTAAATGACGAATACATTAATGTGCTAACCAGTAACACCCGTGGCAGCTCGCAAAACCTGGTAAACACCCCAACAAATGTTGTCAACGGCCTGGGCATTTTTACAGCCATGCAGGCCGATACCTTAAATTTGAGGGTAACTACGGAATAACTCTATGTTATCCCCCCGTCATTGCGAGGAACGAAGCAATCCCCGAGCAGCAGGTCCGCCCTGTAGAGTTCGCGATTGCTTCGTGCCTCGCAATGACGTTTTTTGGTATTTCCTTCTTATATCCTCAATGACATCGTTAATTCTCCCTCCATTTCCCCCCCCCCCTTTGTCAGCCTATTGTAAACACCAGTTTAAACGCATATTGTAAAATCTACGGTTTATATCATGTTAGTGTAACTTATACATTACAAATGCACTATTTGTAAAAAAATAAAAATTCAGCGTGTAACATTTAAGGTATTTTCGCCTCCAATTACCAAAATAACACTAAATGAAACGTTTTTACATACTTATTGCATTATTCTGCTTTGCGTTATCGGCCCAGGCTCAGTTTGGAGTTGGAGGTGGAGGCCCTTCGGTAACGGGCAGGATATCTGGTACGGTGATTGACTCACTTACCAAAAAACCATTGGATTATGCCACGGTGGGCTTATACCGTGTGGGCGGGAAATCGCCGATAACCGGTGTTTTAACTGATGAAAAAGGAAACTTTAAACTGGATAATGTAAAGGCAGGCACCTACAAACTGGCAGTTTCATTTATTGGTTATCCAACTAAATTTATCGAGCCGGTTACTACTACCGCCTCAAAACCAGATAATAAACTGGGCCAGATCTTTATTTCGCCGGGAGCTCACGCGCTGAAAGAAGTTGCGGTAGTTGGTCAGGCAGCCCTGATTGAAAATAAAATTGACAAAATAGTTTACAACGCCGAAAAAGACCTTACAGCAGCGGGCGGTAACGCTACCGACGTGTTACAGAAAGTGCCGTTGGTAAACGTTGACATTAACGGTAACGTATCTATCCGCGGCGACCAGAACATTAAAGTATTAATAAACGGTAAGCCTTCCGGCGCTACATCGGCAAGCTTATCTGATGTGTTGAAAACTATTCCTGCCGATCAGATCAAAAGCATCGAGGTTGTAACTTCTCCGTCTGCAAAATACGATGCTGAAGGTTCGGGCGGTATCATCAATATCATCACCAAACAAAAAAATGTATCCGGCTTTAGCGGTTCGGTAAGCGGTGGTGTAGGTACCCGTCAAAATAACGGCAACGTTAATGTTAACTACAACAAAAACCGTTTCAGCTTAGGTATCAACGCCGGTGGTAACTTAACGTGGCCGCAAACCTCGTTGACCACTTTCGACCAGGTGATCAGCACACCTGCAAGCGGCAGCGATCCGGCTGTTGAGCTGCATAACCACAACAATACATCAAGCAAAATTAAAAGGCATGGCGCTATAGGTTCGGTTACTGCGGGTTATGAGTTTAACGCTTTTAACAGCATCAACAGTACCTTCAGGTTAAACGATGGTGGTTTTAACACCAATGGCGGTGGTGATTACAATCGTACACTGAATGGCAGCTCGTTAGATTATATCGGCAGAACTACCTCACACAACCATTTTGGCGGCTTTGACTGGAATATCGATTATACCCACAAATTCAAGAAAGAAGGCCACGAGTTGGTAGTTTCAGGTCAGTGGAGCCATAGTGATATCACAACAGATTATACCAGCTTATTTACAGCGGTAAACCCAAGCCAGGTTGGTGATAACAATGGTAAAAACAATGAGTACACCGGTCAGGCAGATTATACTTTGCCGGTAAATAAAGTGTTAAAAATTGAAGCCGGTGCTAAAACTATCCAACGCCGTATCAATAGTAACTACGATATATTTAATACCGATGCCGATGGCAATAACCCGGTTAGGGACGCATTAAACTCAAACCTGTACGATTATAATCAGAATGTATACGCGGGCTATTCTGTATTAACATTTACTTTGCCTAAAAGCTATTCTATTTTAGTTGGTGGCCGTATTGAAAACACCAGGATCAAAGGCGACCCGCAAAATCCTTTCCAGGAAGAAGGCAGCTCTGGTTTCCAAACGCTGCAGCCATTTACTGCAAGCTATACAACTTATATCCCAAGCTTAACATTGCAAAAACAGTTTGGTTCAAACACCATTAAGTTATCATACAGCAAACGTATCCAGCGTCCAAGCTTACAGTTTTTGAACCCCTTCATTAACCGGAGCAACGTACAAAACCAAACTGTAGGTAACCCTAACCTGCAACCTGAGATTTCACAAACTGTTGAATTGAACTACAATACATTCATCAAATCATCGGTACTTAACTTCTCGGTTTATTACAAACATACCAGCGGTCTTATTGAAGGTATAGCACAACCAATTACCGATACCATTAACGGTAAACCGGTTATTGCAACACGTACCACGTATTCAAACATTGGTATCAATAATTCAATTGGCGCAAGCTTCTTTGGTTCAATAAACCCTGTTAAACCGTTAACTATCCGTGCAAGCATTAACGCGTTTACTTATAGCCCAAGTCCGCAAGGCGTGTTTATTTCAAATTCATCGGCAACAGGTACCTATTTGCAATACTCTGCTTTCGGCAGTGCATCATACCAGTTCCCGCATAACTTCCTTGCCGAGTTGTTTGGTTTCACCAATTCATCACGCAGGACCATTCAGGGTACTAACCCATCGTTCGGGATCTATGCGTTCGGTGTAAAAAAACAGTTTTTGGATAAAAAACTGGCTATCGGCTTCAACACCGTACAGCCATTTGCAAGGGATAAACACTTTGATCAAAACATCAACAGCCCTGGCTTTACACAAACCAGCTCAACAGCATTCCCATTCCGTTCATTCGGTATCACGTTTAGCTACAGCTTTGGTAAGTTAAGTTTCAGCAATCCTAATCAGCAGAAAAAAGGCGTTAACAACGACGACCAAAAACAAGGCGATCAGGCCGGTGGTCAAGGTGGCCCAGGCGGCAGGTAAGCTTCAAGAGTCAAGACTTTTAGAGTCAGGAGACAAGAAAATAGAAAAGCCGGAAGCGTGAATGCTTCCGGCTTTTTTTCTGAATGGGAGCTTTGTCTGAACTCGAATTTGTTGAATTCACTGAATTGACAGAATTTTAAAATTCGATAAATCCCTAAAATTCGCTTGATTCGAGTTCAGACAAAATTCCGCTTCTGACTACTCCGCATCCACCTCAATCCCTATTTGCTTAAGCAATAACGAGGCGTTAAAAGTTTTGCATTCGCCGTGTTTGATCTTGTAATCAAACAGCATTTCGCCGTTCACTACCTGGATATCGAAATAAAAGTTACGAACATAGTCGGGGTATTTAGTTTCGAGGTGGGCTATCTGCAAGTCGTGAGTGGCAACCATACCTACCGCGTTTTTACGGATCAATTGCTCTATAACTGCTTTCGAACCAAGGTACTTATCAACCGAGTTGGTGCCCCGCAGCATTTCATCAATCAGGAAAAATACTTTAGGCTCGCTTTCAACAGCACCTAACAGCATCTGCAGGCGGTCGAGTTCGGCTTTAAAGGTTGAGGTACTTTCATTAAGCGAATCTTTGATCCGCATGTAACTGATCATGGTGATCACCGATACCTGCATACTTTTAGCGCATACCGGCGCTCCGCTTAAGGCCAGCACGGTATTGATACCTACCGTACGTAAGAAAGTGCTTTTACCGGCCATGTTTGATCCAGTGATGATATCCACCTTAAAAGTATTATCCAGCTCGTAGTCATTTTCAATACGCTTAGCAGCATCAATAAGCGGGTGGGCTATGGCCTGGGCCGTGAGGGTATAACCAGTCCGGTCGTCAATTACAGGAAAACTCCACTCCGGGTAGTTAACAGCCAAGCCGGCAAGGCTCAGCAGCGATTCAAATTCGGCAATAACATCAAAAGCGGCTTCAAGACTGTCCTGGTTTTGACGTTTCCAGTTTTCAATAGCAATGATCTGACGGATATCCCACAAAAAAAACAGGTTGAGAACAAAGCCAACTATAAGATTGAGGTGATAATTAAGCTTATTGATTAGTTGGCCCAGTTCTTTTATTCTGGCCGATGTTTTATCAGTTTTTAGTTGTTTGGCCAAAGTGTCGCTATAACCTGCCTGCCATTGCTGATCTTCAATACACTTAAATACATCGGCATAGTTGGATAATGTGTCGCCTATTTTACCGGCAATCAAATCGGCCTTGCGAATATAGGCTGCTTTTGAAAATACCACGCCCATATTAAACAGACCAACTACCGTTGCCACAAGCTTCGCCGGCGAATAGAAATAAGCTACTATCAGCAAACCAGTAAAAAGGTAAGGCGCTATTTTGGTATAAGCGGCAAGCCACTTTTCCCCGGGCATGTCCAGGGGAATATGCAAATATTTAAACAGGTTTTTAAGCTGATTAATATCCTGCTTTATGGCGAAAACAAGACGTGTTTGCAGGTCGAGTTTCCAGCTATTTTTAGCAGCTATTTCTTTAACAGCTTCCTGCCGTTGCAGTACGGTTTGCTTGTTTGCCGGGGCATTAAGCCAGCCTGCCAATTTATTATTCCCCGGTGTAGTTGCTGTGCGATTGATTAGCTGAAATAACGACGCGTTACCATAGATGTCCAGATCGGAAGTGTAAAAATGTTTATCGTTGGCGTAACGGGCACCATCGTTGTAAATATTGCTGTGTGACTGGATACTGCCAATCTCATTTTCATTTACCTGCTGCAGGTTATCATAATACTGTTTTTGCTTTTCAAAAGCGCTTTGGCGCGATACCAGCCAGGCAAAAGCAAAAACCAGTAACACAAAGGCTACGGCTATGATGCTGAAATTGTCATAGTGGATAGCGACGGCAATTGTTAAAGCCACCATAGCGAATATACCCAACCGCATCAGTGAGTAGCTATTGGCAAGACTTTTATAGTTAGCGGCTTCGGCCGCGGCGAGGTTTGCCCTTTGGGTATAATCTGTGATAATTGTTTGTTCCATTTGCAGATAAATTCAACCAAAATAAACACATATATTTTAAATAAACGTTTATTTGTTGCAGATATGAAGATCACGTTCCTTACCGTTGGCAAAACTGAGGATGCCTACCTTAAAGAAGGCATAGATAAATATGTAAAACGGCTAAAACATTATACCAAACTGGAGCTTGCCGAAATCCCCGAGCTTAAGAATACCAAAGCCCTCAGTCCCGAACAGCAAAAAGCCAAAGAAGCCGAGCTGATCCTCAAAAAAATCACTCCGCTTGATTTTGTGATCCTGATGGATGAAAAAGGTTCAGAGTTTACCTCAACCCAGTTTGCAGCTTATATCAACAAAAAGGAAGTTACCACATCGGCCAATTTGATATTCATTATAGGCGGCCCCTATGGGTTCGATAATTCCGTTTATCAGCGGGCTAACGACAAGATCTCCCTTTCGCGCATGACGTTTTCGCACCAGATGGTACGCCTGTTTTTTGTGGAGCAATTGTACAGGGCATATACTATTATGAAGGGTGAGCCTTATCATCATGAGTGATCAGAACCATGATTTTAGGGATTTAAGGATTACCCTGATAATTTATACTCATAACCAAATTCATGAAATCCTAAAATCAAGTTAATCAAGGTTCAGAACATGAACAACAAATGAATCTGCACATCTAAAATCTGCACATCTGCACATTTTATCTACCTTTGCTAAATGTCAGCAGGTCACGATCATTCACACTCACATTCGCACGGGCATGGGCACCATCACCATGATCACGCCCCTAAGCTCGATCATTTAAATTCGGCTTTTATTTGGGGTATTGTGCTCAACTCGGTGTTTGTGGTGGTTGAGGCTATTACAGGCTTTATTACCCATTCGCTATCCCTGTTAACCGATGCCGGCCATAACCTGAGCGATGTAGCTTCGCTTGCGCTGGCCCTGCTTGCTTTTAAACTTACCAAAGTAAGCGCTAACAGTAAATACACGTACGGTTATAAGCGCTCAACCATTATTGTATCCTTCTTCAACGCTGTGATATTATTTGTTGCCGTTGGCTTTATTATTTATGAAGCCATTATCCGTTTCATGAACCCCGAAGTGGTATCAGGCGGAACAATGGCCTGGGTTGCCTTCATTGGCATTGCCATTAATGCCTTTACAGCATGGTTGTTTGTAAAAGATAAAGATACCGATCTCAACATTAAAGGTGCTTATTTGCACATGGCTGTTGATGCCATTGTGTCTTTAGGAGTGGTGATATCGGGCCTTATCATATACTTTACCAAACTGTACTGGATTGATAGCGTAGTGAGCCTTATAATAGGTATTGTGATATTACGCGGAACCTGGAGCCTGCTTATCGCCAGTCTGCGTTTAGAGATGGACGGTGTGCCTGCCGAAATGGATCTGGATAAGATCAAAACTGAGCTTAAAAAAGCTAAAGGCGTAGTTGATGTACACCACATGCACGTTTGGGCACTCAGCACTACCGAAAACGCGCTTACAGCCCACCTCGTGATTAAACCCGAGTCGATGGCCGATTTTGATAATATCAAGCACGATCTTCGTCACCGGTTGGAACATCTGGATATCAGCCACAGCACCTTTGAGCCCGAATTTTCCGAAGAGGAGTGCAAGCAGCCGGAGTGCTTGTAATATTTTTCGCTTCGAATTAAAAGTAATGTCATTTCGATAGAGCGCAGCGGCGGATTGTGCGATGGAGCGAAAGAGAAATCTTATACGCTCTGCCAATTATCAAGCCGCATAAGATTTCTCCTCACTCCTACCGCGTTGCCCTACCGTTCGTTCTAAATGACATGGAAACTTTTTTCTTAAAATCCCTGATTTTCTTATTTTTATGGTAAAACTATCGCCTGAAGATGAGCAAAGCCAAAACTTTAAAAGTACTTTCTTTTATCACCATTCTTGAAATAGCAGGAATGGTAGCCTGGCCGGTTATATTGGGATGGGGCCAGCTTATAGGCCCGGCCGGGAAACTGCTCTTTACAATTTTTCTTCTTCCGTTCTTCTACTATATCGCTTTCCTTATATATCTTCCACGTTATGCAAAAAGAGAAAAGGAAGATCAAAATATCGGTCTTATGATATTTTTAAATGTAATACCTATTATTGGGCTGCTTTATGTTTTGGACGTGTTTTGATTAAGATAAGTAATACCCCGGTTTAAAATGCAAACGATGAACTAAACGAAATTTAGCATGAACGTTCAAGAACAAATCAAAGCGTATATCGCCGGTCAGCCCGAACCAAAACATACTGACATGCAAACTTTACACATGCGCATATTAGAGCTACTGCCAGGCTGCAAATTATGGTTTTTAGACGGCAGGGACAGCGAAAATAAAGTTGTTAGTAACCCCAATATCGGGTACGGATCATACAACATAAAATATGCCGACGGTACAACCAAAGAGTTTTACCAAACTGGCATCAGCGCAAACACAACCGGTATCTCCGTTTATGTCCTCGGCATTAAGGACAAGACCTACTTAGCCCAAACCTATGGAAAAGAAATAGGCAACGCCAGCGTAACCGGATATTGTATTAAGTTTAAAGCGCTGAAAGATATTAACCTTAGTGTACTTGAAGCTGCGATACTTTACGGTGTTGGGGTAACGAGCGGAAGCTAAATTTCAGAATATAAGACACTATCCAAAAACAACTTACAAACGTTTATTTAATAATTCTTGCTACCTTAAAGGCGATTATTTAACCTCTTATGAAATCAACCAGAAGAAAATTTATAACCACAACAGCGGCACTGGCAGTCGGAACAGTTACCGCGTCGGCAATATCACTGAAAGAGCAAAGAGAAGAGTGGCCAATAGTTCACCACGTATTTTTCTGGCTTAAAAACCCAGGATCGGTTGAAGACCGTGATAAACTGGTGGCAGGTGTAAAAACCCTTGCTAAAATTGAAACCGTACGCAAGCTACGTGTTGGCATTGTGGCCAGTACCGAAAAACGCGATGTGGTTGATAATTCATGGGCGGTATCCGAACTGATGTTTTTCAGCGACCTGGCCGGGCAGGCGACTTATCAAACCCACCCTATCCACCTGGAGTTTATCAAAAACTGCAGTCACCTTTGGGAAAAGGTAATTGTTTATGATGCGATGGATGTTTAACCTTAACAAATTCTTCGGTGGTAAATCTATCACAGACAAAAAAGATAATTTGCAATCCGCATCTTACGAGGAAACGCCGCACGCTAAAGCTGTACAAGAAGCCTTGCATCATCCTAACGGTTGGGTTTACGAGATAGATGCGGCTTTTGAAAACGAAATTGAAGTACCACCTCAGGCTATAAAAGGAGCATGGAAAGTGAATTCAGAAGGCATTATTGAAGGCAAGTTCATTCCGAATCCAAATTATCACGGGTAACGTTTCTAACAAAAGCTTAATCAAGTTACTGCAAACCAATCATTAATGTTGGAGTTAACTAATACAGTTAACCAAAACATTAAATGACATGAAAGTTAAACACCTGGCAATTTGCATCGCTATTTCAAGCTTCACATTACATTTAAGCGCCGCCGTTAATCCAAAAAACGGAGGCGCCAATCACAAATCAACCACCGCTGCCCCTGTCGTTGAAGGATGGTACTTCAGGGCGGTAAGCGGTTATCCTGCCGCCATAGGCTTTGAACCTGTTGTATTATTTAAAAACGGCGAATATTTTGATATAGGCGATGAACCTCTTGAAACGCTGGATGTAGCAGCATCCAAAAGCAGTCGCCCAAAGGCTTGGGGAACCTGGAAAAAAAACGGTGCAACATTCCTTCTCATCAACAACGAGGGTAAAAGCCACGATTACAAATTAGGTGCAGGCAACTGGTTCCCGGCATATGCCTACACAGGCGCCGTTAAACTAAAAAAGGGCTATGAAAAAGTAAGCGGCGGCGATTATGGCAATGGTACCAACGCACTCGTGATAAAAAAGATAAGCTTTATTGACGATACCCATTTTGCCGAAGGATCAAATGGCGGCGTTATGACGCCGGGTGCTACTGCCTGGAAAAAAACAGGATTTAAAGGCGGTACCTATAAAGTTTACGGTAATACAATCGAACTCAATTACGGTAGCAAGGTGATCAAAAAATCATTCGCCTTTGGGGCTACAGGTTCACCCGCGCACCCCACCAATACTATGATATTTATTGGAGGAGATGCTTATACCGATACAGAGTAAAAGAAGAAAATCTTTGTAAATAAAAAAAGCCGATTATTCGGCTTTTTTTGTGGCTTTTTTAGCTTTTGCTTTTGGAGCAGCTGGTTCGGCTTCCGGTTCAGTAGTTACTGTTTCGGCAACCGGCTCTTCTGCAACCGGGGCTGGCGCCTGGATTGGATCGGCCTCTTCAAAAATTGGAAGCGGTTTTAATATCTGGAACCAGGCTATTACCTTTTTAATATCAGATGAGTAAACTTTCTCTTCATCATGATCTGGTGCTACTTCGTAAAAGAAGGTACGCAATGCTTTGCCATCGGCTTTAACATCAGGTACGTTTGATGCTGATTTCATGCGCTCAAGTACATCAGTTAACCTGATATCATCTTCAACGCCAAAAATAGTGATCTCGCTTAAAGCAGCTAATTTAGCTGTAGAAAGGTTGGCTATCAGCTTTGTTTTTTGCGCGTCTAAACTTTCCAGCACATAACCGGTTTTGTTTTGCGCCAAAGCTTTCCATAAACCTGGTTTTCCTGATACTGATACAATTCCCTGTAAATTCATATATTTTTTGTTAGTCGGATTGACGAAGCGGATGATTTACCTTAATAACAGCTAAATCATCCGCCCTGTCAACTATTCACTTAGTCCTCTATAACTTCGATGGTTAAAATCTTATCTCCCTGGCGAATAGCGTCAACTACCTCAACGTTTTCAATTACTTTACCAAAAACGGTGTGGTTACGGTCAAGGTGAGCAGTGTTATCACGGCTGTGGCAAATGAAAAACTGCGAACCGCCTGTGTTGCGGCCGGCATGAGCCATTGAAAGCACACCACGGTCATGGTATTGGTTGTTGCCGGTAAGCTCGCAATCAATTTTGTAGCCAGGACCACCTGCACCGGTACCGGTTGGGTCGCCACCCTGAATCACAAAATTAGGGATAACACGGTGGAAGATCACGTTATCATAAAAGTTTGATTTTGCTAATTTTTTAAAGTTAGCAACGGTATTAGGGGCATCCTGATCGTAAAATTCTACGGTCATGTCGCCTTTTTCGGTTTTGATTATTGCTTTGCTCATTTTTTTGTTTTTTTAGAAAACAGTTGGCAAAGGTAATAAAATTGAGGATTAAAGAAAAAGGTTAAAACTGAAAGGTTAAAGGCGAAAGGTTAATGAAATTAAGGCTATTGCATGTACCTGTGGCCAGTAGCTAATTCCCCGTAGGGGATACCTGTTTGTAGCAAATAAATTATTAGTAGTTTGTGCACCGTTAGGTGCTCCCCCCCTTTATAACGCGCATATTGGGTAGCACCTAACGGCGCAAATGATTCTTAAATATAATGTCCTACAAACAGGTAGCGCCTACGGCGCATTACAGGTGATACTCCATAACTTATCAGGGCGTAAACATCATGCAAAAGGTTTTCTCTTTGGGCGAATAGGTAGCGCCTACGGCGCATGCATGGGTGATGCCTCGTAACTTACCAGGGCGTAAACGTCATGGAAAAGATCTTTTCTTTGGGCGAATACGTGATCTCTCCCTTCCGTTTTGAATCAAACATCCTGATCTGCGAAATGGGCTTTTTATAATCCTTCCCTAATTCGGCCAATTGGGCAAAAAACCAGTCGAGCCCTTCCTGATCGCCAAATGTATTGGCAAACCAGGCCAGTTTCTGCAGCTCGACGAGGTTTACTTTTTCATCAGCAGTAAAAACGTAAGTCCACTTAGCTATCATCAGCTCATCGGGCTTGCCAATTAATTGTGCCTGGCTCCCGTTGGCATCAATAGCAACATAATTAGGTAGCAAACTAATATCCGTATCGCGTTTAAAAACAAGACTGCTATCTGCCTGTGTAAGCTTTTTAATTAACACATCGCGGTTAAGGCGCATTCCAGGATTGCCGCTTTGGGCATGTACAGATAAGCAGGAGATCGACACGACAACTGCAAGGAAAAAATTTCTGATAATAACAGATAAACTCATTTAAGGCCAGGGTTAATGCCGCTATAAAACTAAAACAACATAGCCGATGCCCGAAGTCCTGATGTGTTAAAAATGGTTAAAATACATTAGCCGTTTATTCGTTACATTTGATAACCCGGCAATAATAAATCAACAAGGATTGTGAATAAATCATCAGGCAATAACTTTTTAGCTCTTACATTACGTCTTTTACTTGTAAAGCTGAAATTCCTTTTACCTTTCGCCTTTTACCTTTTACCTTTTACTGCAAAAGCCGCATCTATATTGATCCCGATGGATGATGAGCAAAAAGACCACCTCAAATCATACGGAATAGCCTTTTGGGTACTCAAAAACGGCGAGGAAGTTGATTGGCTGCTCAATTACCGTGGCGGAAGCTTCATGATGAAATACGGGCCGAAGGTTGAGGAAGAGTGTAAGATCCGCGGGGTAAGCTATGAAGTTATTGCCGATGCCAAAGCCAATGAAATTATAACCGAGGTAAGCGATCCATCGGTAAATATGGACCTGGTTAAACTGGAGAAAGCACCGCGAATGGCGGTCTATTCGCCTAAAAACAAACTGCCCTGGGATGATGCCGTTACCCTGGTTTTGAAATACGCCGAAATTCCGTACGACCTGGTTTACGACGAAGAAGTGATCCACGGCGAACTGCCCAAGTACGACTGGCTGCACCTGCACCATGAAGATTTTACCGGCCAGTACAGTAAGTTTTACGGGGCCTTCCGTTACGCGCAATGGTACACCGACGATATCAAGATCCAGGAGGCCATGGCCCATAAACTGGGCTTCAGCAAAGTATCAAAAATGAAACTGGCTGTAGCGCAAAATATCCGCGACTTTTGCGCAGGCGGCGGTTTCCTGTTTGCCATGTGCTCAGGTACCGATACTTTTGATATCGCCCTGTCTGCCGCAAATACCGATATCTGCGAACGTATGTTTGACGGTGATGCCGCCGATCAGGACGCACAATCTAAACTCGATTTTAGTCAGACTTTCGCTTTTCAGAATTTCACGCTGGATATGAACCCCATTTCGCATTCATTCAGCAATATTGATGTTACCACCACCCGCCAGGTCGACCGTACACGTGATTTCTTTACATTGTTTGATTTTTCGGCCAAGTGGGATGTGGTGCCCAGCATGCTTACACAAGATCACGACAAAGTAATTAAAGGCTTTATGGGCTTAACCACGGCCTACAACAAAAGCATGCTTAAGCCCGGCGTTACCATCATGGGCGAAATGAAAACTGCCAACGAAGCCCGCTACATCCACGGCGAATACGGCAAAGGCCAATGGACATTTTACGGCGGTCACGACCCTGAAGATTACCAGCACGCCGTAAACGACCCACCGACAGATTTGAAGCTCCATCCCAATTCGCCGGGCTACAGGCTGATCTTAAACAATGTGCTTTTCCCGGCTGCAAAGAAGAAAAAACAGAAAACGTGATTTTTTAAGCTCATTCCTAAAAATATGTCATTGCGAGCGAAAGCGTGGCAATCGCACGGAAGCATAGCCGCTCTGTATAGCATGCGATTGCTTCGTCGTTCCTCCTCGCAATGACATAGCTTTTTACACTCGCGCTCGTTTGTATACTATAACGGCCTCAAACAAAAAATCCCGGCCAGACAATGACCGGGATTTTCAAATATTAAAAAGCTTTTCGCTTTCGGCTTTAAGTCTTAAGCTAACTTAGCCAATTCTTCAGCCATGGCAGCACCAATTTCAGCTGGCGACTCAACTACGCGGATACCGCACTCGGCCATGATCTTCATTTTAGCAGCAGCAGTATCATCAGCACCACCTACGATAGCACCTGCGTGGCCCATACGGCGGCCCGGAGGCGCTGTTTGACCCGCGATGAAACCAACAACCGGTTTAGTACCGTTTGCTTTGATCCAGCGGGCAGCATCAGCTTCCATGTTACCGCCAATTTCGCCAATCATGATGATACCATGAGTATCAGGGTCGTTCATTAATAATTCAACAGCTTCTTTGGTTGGTGTACCAATGATAGGGTCGCCACCGATACCGATAGCTGTAGTGATACCCAAACCGGCTTTAACCACCTGGTCAACCGCTTCGTAAGTTAAAGTACCTGATTTTGAAACCACACCAACGTTACCTTTTTTGAAGATAAAGCCTGGCATGATACCAATTTTGCTTTCATCAGCAGTGATGATACCCGGGCAGTTAGGGCCAATCAGGCGAGCATCCTTATCTGATAAATATTCTTTAACCGCAATCATATCCTTTGTAGGGATACCTTCGGTAATACAAACAATAACCTTAATGCCGGCTTCGGCAGCTTCCATAATGGCATCAGCGCCAAAAGCAGGAGGTACAAAAATGATGGATACATCAGCACCGGTTGCAACTACAGCATCTTTAACTGTGTTAAATACCGGCCTGTCTAAATGGCTTTGGCCACCTTTACCTGGTGTAACACCACCAACTAACTGAGTTCCGTAAGCAATCATTTGCTCGGCATGGTATGAACCCTCTTTACCGGTGAAACCTTGTACAATAACTTTTGAATCTTTATTTACGAGTACACTCATTGGTTTTTTCGTTTTAGTACGGCAAAGCTAAAGTTTTTGCCCGAATGTCAAACCTTATTGTAATCTAAATTTATATGTTAACACAAAAGTGACTTTGGGGGGACTGGAACTATGATTCGTCGGCCCTTGGATGTTTTAAAATTCAATGTATCTGTAGATAAAAACTGCAAACGGCCTACTCTAAATTGCCAACATCATAAATATGGGCGTTCCCGTCAGCTGACGGCAACGCCCACATTTAATGATGTTGCTCAAAAGACACCTCTCGCATGTTTCCAACGCTTCTGCAAAAGCTTGCTACTCCCTTTTTTAGGCACAGGCCACCATTGTTCTGCCCACTTTCACCCGAAGCTTATGTTGACGAAACATTTCTTTTACCTTGTCTTGGAGTGTATAGGAGCAACCTTAAATGATAGAATATATTTTTTTATATAAATCACGTAATATTTACGCGGGATAGGTGTTAATTGTTTGTCATTTGCTATTATTGACAATCGATTACAATGTGTGATCTGTACACATTTAACTATACCTATTTTATGCGTAAATTATTTACTTTATTACTACTTATTATTGCCTTTTCGGCCCGGAGCCAAACCACAGGCGATTATTCAGGCACCGTTACCGATAACAAAAACCAACCCATTGCGGGTGCGTCGGTGTACCTGCTCAATACCAACTACCAAACCAGCGCCGACAGGAACGGGAAGTTTATTTTAAAAAATATTACTACCGGGAAATATACCCTGCATATCAGCGCTATTGGTTACGCGGCTAAAAATGTACCTGTAAATATGATCGGCACCAGTCGCCCGATAACAATTCAGTTGAATGATGCCAGCAACCAGTTGGATGAGGTTACGGTATCGGCACAAAAAACAGAAGAACAGGCTCAGCGTGTACCGTTCAGTATTTCAACGCTATCGGCTAAACAAATACAGGATTACAGACTTTGGGATTTGAAAGACCTTACCGCTATTGTGCCTAACTTAAACTCAGGGGCTCCCGGCGATGGCCGTACAGTAACGGGTATCCGTGGTATTGTTACCACATCATACGACCCGGCTGTGGCAACTTATGTTGATGGTGTAAACCAGTATGGGCTGGACACCTATATCCCTCAGTTATTGGATGTAGATAGGATAGAGGTTTTGCGTGGACCGCAGGGAACTTTGTACGGGCGTAACGCTACAGGTGGTGTAATCAATGTGATCACAAAACAGCCATCAAATACATTCAGTGGTTTTGCAGGCGTTGATGTTGGTAATTACAATCAGCAACGTTATACTTTAGGTATCAAGGCACCGCTGGTGAAAGATAAATTGTATTTAGGCGTGGCCGGAATTTATTCTGGTTTTAACGGTTTTTATACCAACACGTTTAATAATACACATTTTGATAAGCAGCATTACTTTTTGGGCAACTATTACCTGAAGTTTTTGGCTACCTCAAAGCTTGCTTTCACGCTGAATGTTAAAAACTATAACAACCGCAATAATGGCGCGTTCACTTTGGCCGGTTCGCCCGACGAGGCTTTGAGCCACCCGTTTGAAGTTAACCAGAACGCCACAACCAAAATGGTTGATAATACTTTCCAATCATCATTAACGGCTAACTACAGCGGCAATGATTTTAACTTTACTTCGCAAACGTCTTACCAGGTAAACAACCGTTACTATACCACACCTATTGATGGCGACTTTTCTCCTATCGACGCGGTATCTATCGTAAATAACTACGGTGGTAAATGGAATAAGGTAAAAACTACCATCCAGGAGTTTCGCTTTACTTCTCCGGCTTCTTCGACTTCAAAATTGAAATGGGCTGCCGGTACTTATGGCTTTTATCACTACGCGCCAAACAGGCAGGGCACCTACTTTGGTGATGATGCCGGAGCTGTTGGTTCGCCAATGACGGATTTTACCAGCATCAACACCAATACCGACCGTAATTATGGTTTAGCTGTTTACGGTCAGGCTACTTATGCCGTAAGTGAGCAGTTTGATATTACTGCTGGTTTGCGTTATGATTATGAACACAAAAAAGAAAGCGTAATGGGCGAATTCCTGCCAAATGGCGGCGAGTCGGTTGTTACCCGTTCAGATACATCGTCAACTGCGCATTATAAAGCCTTTACGCCAAAGGTGAGTTTGGCTTACCATGTATCGGCTCATAATAATCTGTTTGCTACTTACAGCCGTGGCTTCCGCGCCGGTGGCATTACGGAGTTAGGTTCTGATCCTTCATCACCACCGCTTTATTCTTTCAAACCTGAATACAGCAATAATTTTGAAGTGGGTTCAAAAAACGACTTTTTAGATAACCGTCTGCGTGTAAACGTTACCGCGTTTTATACCCGTATTACCGATGCACAGGTGCCAACACTGATATTGCCCGATGCTATTACCATCACCAAAAACGCGGGTAAATTAAGAAGCAAAGGTATCGAGGCCGAAATTAACGCCACTCCAATTAAAGGACTTGAATTTGATTACAACTTCGGTTACACCCACGCCCGTTATACTACACTGGTAGTAGGCAACAACGGCGAAGAAGTGAACCTGAAAGGCAATAAGCAAATTTATACCCCTAACATTACCAGTATGCTGGCATTGCAGTATGGTTATGACCTGGGTGGCCCGCTGAAAACCAAACTGATTGCCCGTGGCGAATGGCGCTACCTTGGCGACCAGTATTTTGACCTTGCCAACCAGATAGAACAAAAAGGCTACAGCAAGTTTAATGCGAGGGTAGGTGTAAGCACCAAAAGGTTCGGTCTGTTTTTCTGGGAGAGTAACATCGACAATAAAAAATACATTGACTATGCCTATGATTTTGGCGCTACTCACTTAGGTAACCCACGTACCTATGGTGTATCGTTGAATACTACATTTTAATTTTTATTGCGTCTGCACGTTCAAACGTCCACGTTTGAATGATTGTTATTTTGAGCGTCCACGCTCCCGGTTTAGGGGTAAGCGTGGACGCTTGCTTTTTAAAAGATCGGGATGTGCGATTCCCCTCTTGAGAGGGGGAGGGGTGTGTTTCTGCTTTGATAAGCTTACCGTAGAAACACACCCCTGCTACCACTCGTTCTGTCGCGCCCCCTCTCAAGAGGGGATTTTTAAAACGCTTCTTCCAGCTATCGTGTAATATTTGGTTATTTTACCCTATGCCATCCCGGGTTTTTTTTGTTAATTCAGTCAAAATCTGATCGTTAATAAACTTTGATCCTCATGAAAAAGAATATCCTGCCGTTGCTCATCGCTGTTGTTAGCATTGCTATCACTTTTCCTGCGCATTCGCAGGTGATTACCAAATACGGTGATAATGTGAGTACACTTGATGGTATCATGAAAGCCTACTATGGGGTGGTCACTATTAAGAAAGGTGAAAAGGTAAGTTACGAGCGCGACAGTCTGCTGCATATTGCCAATGCCCATGTTGGCGCAGGTTATATTGATAAGCAGGGCAAACAGCAGTTTAGTTATATGACGTTGAAGGAATACCACAAACTGGCCGATCCGTCTCTGTCAAAAAATGGTTTTGATGAACGGGAGATTGCCCGCCGGGTGGAAAAATTCGGCAGCATTTACCATGTATGGAGCACCTATGAGTCGCGAAATACCGCCGAGGGGCCTGTAACTGAACGTGGTATCAACAGTATTGAACTGTTTAACGATGGCACGCGTTTCTGGATCCTGGCCTGGTTTTATGACGGCGAACGTAAGGATAACCCTATCCCGGCAGAGTATTTGAAATAGTTTTTAGTTCATGGTTGATGGTTCATGGTTCATAGATCATAGCTGCTTATAGTTGATAGTTCATGGATCATAGCGAAAGCACATATTTAAGAACCATGATCTATGAACCATCAACCATGAACAGCCATGAACAACTATCAACTATGAACACAAACAAAAAACTGCTAACTTCACCGCCCTGAAATCATATACTTTAATTATGAAATTATTAGAAGGAAAAACCGCGTTGGTTACCGGCGCGTCAAAAGGAATAGGCCGTAAGATTGCCGAAAAATTTGCCGAGCATGGCGCTAACGTAGCTTTCACCTACTTGTCGTCTGTTGAAAAAGGTCAGGCGTTGGAGCAGGAGCTGCAAAGCTTCGGCACTAAAATAAAAGGTTACCGCTCTGACGCTTCCAAATTTGATGAAGCTGATAAATTGATCACTGATATTGTTGCTGATTTTGGAACCCTTGATATTGTGGTTAACAATGCCGGTATCACTAAAGATGGCTTGTTAATGCGCATGACCGAAGAAAACTGGGACGAAGTGCTTGACGTAAACCTGAAATCGATATTCAACGTTACTAAAGCTGCCTCAAAAATCATGATGAAAAACCGTAAAGGTGTGTTCATTAACATGAGCTCGGTTGTTGGTGTGCAGGGTAATGCCGGCCAGGCTAACTATGCTGCTTCAAAAGCAGGTATCATCGGTTTCTCTAAATCGGTAGCTAAAGAGTTGGGTTCACGTAACATCCGTACTAACGTAGTTGCCCCGGGCTTTATCCGTACCGAAATGACCGAGGTGCTGGACCCCAAAGTTGTTGAAGGCTGGGCAGCTGGTATTCCGCTTAAGCGTGCCGGCGAAGTTGAAGACGTAGCTAATACCTGCGTGTTCCTTGCTTCAGACATGGCCGCTTATATCACCGGACAGGTTATCCCTGTTGATGGTGGTATGTTGTAAGATATATTTATTTCTACCACATGTCATTGCGAGGAGGAACGACGAAGCAATCTCGTAGCTATACAGGGCGGCTTTGCTTCCGTGCGGTTGCCACGCTTCGCTCGCAATGACATGGTTTTTTAAATCCTGGTAAGTTCGTCTCAATCTCAACCGACGAATAAAAACTTATTCCCCTCTTTTCACAATAATTTCGCATTTTGCAGTTAATGTTTATTGGGCCGGATGCCCCGCGCCTTTGACAATGATACTATAGCTACAAATGTTTTCACTTACATGGGGTTCTGTTTCGGGATGGTGGTTGCCTGCCGGCTTATTGCTTGGTTTGGGGTACGCCTGGCTCATGTACCGTAAACCGGTTGAACTTGGTAAAAACTTACGCTATATACTGGCTGCTATCCGCGCGGTTACCGTATTTTTCATAACAGTGCTGCTCATTTCGCCTTTAGTAAAAACGGTTAAGTATGAGCCGCAAAAACCTTTAGTACTCGTTGCCCAGGACAATTCATCATCTGTCAATACGTTTAAGCCTGTCGAGTTTAACTCGTCTGTCTTTGTTGATGATCTGGCTAAATTGAAAGAGGAGCTTGGCGATAAGTATGATGTGCAGGAGTTTAATTTTGATAAAGACCTGCATCCCGGTATTTCAAAGAGTTTTAACGGTAAACAAACCGATATCGCCGGAGCGCTGCATCAGCTTAACGACAGGTTTACAAACCAAAATATCGGCGCATTGGTATTGGCTACGGATGGTTTATATAACCAGGGGAACGATCCGCAATACGAAGCCAGGAATATTAAAACCAGCATCTACACCATAGCCCTCGGCGATACCACAGCCAAACGTGACTTACTCATCGGCAACATAAACTATAACAAGACTGCCTTTTTAGGGAACGATTTTGTGATAGAAGTGCTCGCCACAGCTTATCAAAGCAAGGGCGAAAGCATGAACCTTACGGTTACTGAAGATGGCAAACAGGTTTATACGCAAAGCATCCCGGTTACCGGAAACGATTTTAAAAAGATCGTTCCGATAAAACTGAATGCGGCAAAAAAGGGGCTCCGGAAGTTTAATATCAGCATTGCGCCCATAAAAAACGAACTCTCGACCCAAAACAATACCGAAACCATTTATGTGGAAGTGTTGGATGCCAGACAAAAAGTTTTGCTGTTGTACGATGGTCCGCACCCGGATTTAACGGTGATTAAACAGGCTATAGAAACCAATAAAAACTTTGAGGTAAAGGCGAGTTCCCTTGCCGATGCAGCTACCATTAAACCTGCCGATTACAGCCTCGTGATCCTATACCAGCTTTCGGCCGGTGAATATGCCCCGATAAAGAATTTTATAGCTAAAAGTAAAACGCCGGTTTGGTATATAGTGGGCTCGCAAAGCAACCTGCAGGCGGTTAACAGCGAACAAAATACCGTACACATAAGTGCGGGCAGGGCCGAAATCCAGGAGGTGATTCCCTTGCCTGCCAATGATTTTACAGCTTTTACACTGTCAGATTCGGCGAGGAGAAAGATTGCTGCCTTCCCGCCATTGGTAGCTCCATTTGGCAGTTATGGAACCGCGGCAGGAACTTCGGTATTATTGAAGCAAAAGATTGGCGCAGTAGCCACTACATATCCTTTACTTGCCTTTGGCGATGAAGGAGGAAGACGTATTGCTGTGCTAACCGGCGAAGGGATCTGGCGCTGGCAATTGTCCGAATTTCAAAACTATGGCAACAGGAATGCCACTGATGAACTGCTGAGCCAAACCGTACAATACTTAACAGCCAATGCCAACCGTCAGCGTTTCCGTGTTTACCCGGCACGTAATGTATTTGACGAGGGTGAAAACGTGATCCTCAACGCCGAATTGTATAATGATGCGCTTGAACTCATCAACACACCTGATGTAAAGATAGAACTGAAAAGCGCGACAGGGAAAAATTACAGCTTTCTGTTCACCCGCACCGGTCAAAGCTATCAACTGGACGCTGGGGCGCTGCCTATAGGCGAGTACACTTACAGCGCCTCAACCCAAAACGGAAAACAGGATTTTAAAGCCACTGGGCAATTCACGATAAAGACACTTAACCTCGAAGCCCGCCAAAGCGCCGCTAATCATTCACTGCTTAATAACCTGGCCAAACAAAGCGGCGGACAAATGATCAAACCCTCACAAATCAACCAGCTTGCCGATCTGATCCGCAAAAACGAAAACATTAAAACGGTAGTTTATGAGGATAAGCACTACAGCGACCTGATTGATATGAAGTGGCTGTTTGCATTAATCCTGTTGCTGTTATCAACCGAATGGTTTTTGAGGAAGCGGGAAGGAGAGGTTTAGGCTGTAATAGAGTCAGGGCATTGAGATTCAAGAGGCAGGAAAGAAAAAGAGAAGGCAAAGCGATAGACAAAAACGTGGCCAAGTGCGATTCACATGCTTGGGAGAGTAATAGCCTATAATAGGCAATAGAGGAACTTAAGGCGTGCAGGCCTTGTGCGATTCCCTCCCCTGGGAGGGTGTAGGGAGGGGTTTCACCGACAGGCTTATCTGCTTAAATGGCGTATAAACCCCTCCCTGCCACTACACATTTCCACCGCACCCCTCCCAAGGGAGGGAATTGAAAGCTTTTCAAATAGTTATAACAAACAGAAAATGGTCAAAATCATTCCATACAATCCTAAATTAAAAGCTATCGCCAGAAAGCTTCGTAAAGAAATGACTTTTGGCGAGGTGATTTTATGGAATGAATTAAAAGAGAATAAATTATTAGGCTTCGACTTTGATCGGCAGCGATGTATGGATAATTATATAGTCGATTTTTATTGCAAGGAACTAATGCTGGCAATTGAAGTAGATGGCCGATATCATAATTATGAAGAAGTATTGATCAAGGACGATGCCAAGCAAGCGAAATTAGAAAGCTTCGGTGTACGGTTTTTGAGATTTACTGAAGCGGATATGAAAGATGATTTGTCTAATGTACTGAGAGCTATCGAAGGGATGATAATAACTATTTTGAAGGACGATGATTCAATTGAGTTACCCGAAGGGTTTGATATGACATTGTTAGATTGATGTAGAAACCCCTCCCTACACCCTCCCAGGGGAGGGAATCGCGCATGCCCCAGCTTTTTAGGCTTCTCCTTTGCTAACTCTTACTTTTCTTTCGTTTCCGGTACTACCACATAAACATCCTCATTGGCTTTTTTCATAAGGTACTTTTCCCGGGCAAATTTTTCCATTTGCTGTGGGTTGGTGGTGAGTTCTTTAAGCTCTTTAGTTACCTGATCGGTTTGGGCTTTGTAGAAATCGCGCTCAACTCTTAGTTTTTTAACCTGTTGGTGATACTGGTATTGGGAGAAAAGATCATTCCGGTCAAAAAATATCATCCACACTACAAAAGCAAGGGTAACCAGAAAAAACTTGTTCTTGAAAAGATCTATAAGGCGTTTCATTGATACCGGCTGTATGATTTTCATTTAAAGCTATTTATTTTTTTCGACCGCTACAAATATGCTTATTAACTTATTAACAGGGGGATTTTTTTGGAGAATGGTTGATTGAGTTGATTAGGTGAGTTGTTTTGTCTATAACTAAAACAACCATTCACCTAATCAACCATTTTTAACCTTTTCTGGCTCCGCTCATGCCGCTTTTGCCGCCGGGCTTAGATGCTTCTGAGCGGTTGCCACCTGATTTTTTGTTACCTCCCGAACGGTTATTTCCGGCTGAGCGGTTGTTGCCGCTACCGCCTGATCTGCGGTTACCTCCACGGCCACCGCCACCTCCTCGTTGGCCGCCTGAACCACCTTTTTTTGGTGCTTCGTTTATTTTAGCTGCCATAGCCGCCGGACTAAGCGGGTAAGGGTGACCTTCCTCAACCGGGATCTGTTTGGCTATGAGCTTGTGGATATCTTTCAAAAACTCCAGCTCCTCGGCATCGCAAAATGAAAACGCTATACCATCTGCCCCGGCACGACCGGTACGACCAATACGGTGTACGTAAGTTTCGGGTATGTTAGGCAATTCGTAGTTGATAACGTGTGTTAACTCATCAATATCAATACCACGGGCTGCAATATCGGTAGCTATCAATACACGCGTTGTGCGGTTTTTAAAGTTAGTTAATGCGCGCTGCCTTGCATTTTGTGATTTATTGCCGTGGATAGCTTCGGCAGTAATACCTGCCCGGGTTAAATCTTTTACAACTTTGTCGGCCCCGTGTTTGGTGCGCGTAAATACCAGAGCGGTTTTAATATTTTTATCTTTCAGTATGTGGATTAACAGCGACTTTTTGTCGCTCTTATCAACATAATAAATCTTTTGCTGTATGGTATCGGCAGTGGATGAAACCGGGGTAACTTCCACTTTTTCGGGATCATTCAGGATGCTATCTGCCAGGCTCTGGATCTCTTTTGGCATGGTGGCCGAAAAGAATAGCGTTTGCCTTTTAGCAGGTACCTTGGCAATGATCTTTTTAACATCATTAACAAAGCCCATATCCAGCATGCGGTCGGCCTCGTCCAATATCAAGAATTTAACATGCTCCAGGTTAATAAAACGCTGGTTCATTAAATCCAGCAATCGGCCCGGGGTTGCTACTAAAATATCAACACCACGACGTAAGGCATCAACCTGTGGGTTTTGCGACACACCACCAAATATTACCAGGTTTTTAAGGCCTGTATGTTTGCCGTAATTGGTAAAGCTTTCACCAATTTGAAGGGCAAGCTCACGGGTAGGCGTTAAAACCAAAGCTTTAATGGTTTTTTGCTCTTTGTGGGCTATCCTGTCCTGGTGCAATAGCTGTAGGGTAGGGATAGCGAACGCTGCGGTTTTACCGGTGCCGGTTTGGGCACAGCCAAGCAAATCATGGCGTTTTAATATAATAGGGATGGCTTGCGCCTGTATTGGAGTAGGTGTGGTATATCCCTCAGTTTTTAAAGCCTTGAGGATAGGCTCAATCAAATTTAAATTTTCGAATGACATTCTTGATCTTTTGTAAATATAAGTGTGCTAACGCGAAAGCATAAGCGGATCTGAAGAGTATGCAGGAACTCAAAACCGTAAAGCGAACGGGTAATTAGCTGCAAAGATACGCTTTTTATTGTTAAGAAAATTTTAAGGGCAAGAGTTACACCGGATTAAGCTGCCAATGTTTCGGTATCGGGAGCGTTCTGTTCCTTTTTAGCCTTACGGTCTTTTTGCCATGACTCCAGCAAAATAAGGCCCATACCTATCATGATAGATACATCCGCAACGTTGAATACGCCGGTTTGGAAAATGCCGAAATTCATGTGCATAAAGTCGGTTACGCTGCCGTACAACATCCTGTCATATAAATTACCTGCGCCGCCGGCAATAACCAAAACAATACCAATGGTGGTTAATTTACCTATTAATGGTTTTAACATCACGTAAAAAACACCGAAGGCAAGGGCCAATAGTGGCAATAATGATAGCAGGATAAATTTCCACGGGTTTTGCAGCGAATCGCCGAGGCTTAAAAAAGCGCCGCTATTTTCGGCATGCAGTATGGTGAAAAAGTTTTTGATAACAAAAATGTTATCGCTGATGTGAATGTGTTCCCTTATGTAGATTTTAGTAACCCTGTCAAGCGCGATGCTTAAAACCAATATCAGCACTATACCCAATATCCTCGAAATCCCTTTTCTGTTCATTAGTTTATTTTAACAAGTTATTATAACGCAGTTGTTTCGGTTTAATTATGTGGCCTTGATTGCGGACGCAAAGGTAAAAAAATACTTGGAGATGAGGCTAAAATATCGTCATGTTGAACTGGTTTCAACATACCAAGGGGCAATAAAAAAGGCCACCTGCTTTACACAGATGGCCTTTTCAGTATCAAAAGATTATTTTTTGAAGTATTTGAAATCTTTACCGATGAATTTAGCGTTAGCGCCCAATTCTTCTTCGATACGTAACAACTGGTTGTATTTAGCGATCCTGTCTGAACGTGAAGCCGAACCGGTTTTGATCTGACCGCAGTTTAATGCTACAGCAAGGTCAGCAATGGTTGAGTCTTCAGTTTCGCCCGAACGGTGGCTCATTACTGAGGTGAAACCGTTGGTTTGAGCTAAAGTAACCGCGTTGATAGTTTCGGTTAATGAACCAATTTGGTTTACTTTTACCAGGATTGAGTTAGCAATGCCTTCGCTAACACCTCTTTGTAAACGTTTAGTGTTGGTTACAAATAAATCGTCACCTACTAACTGAACTTTTTTACCGATTTTGTCGGTTAAGATTTTCCAACCTTCCCAATCGTCCTCAGCCATACCGTCTTCGATAGAGATAACAGGATATTTTTCAACTAATTCGGCAAGGTAATCAGCTTGCTCAGCGCTGGTACGGATAGCACCTTTTTCGCCTTCAAATTTAGTATAATCGTATTTACCGTCTTTGTAAAACTCAGAAGCAGCACAGTCAAACGCGATAAAGATATCTTCGCCTGCTTTGTAACCTGCTTTTTCAATAGCTTTCAAAATGGTTTCAACACCATCTTCAGTACCTTCAAAAGTTGGAGCAAAACCACCTTCGTCACCAACTGCAGTTGATAAACCACGATCGTGAAGAATTTTTTTCAGGTTGTGGAATACTTCGGTACCCCAACGTAAAGCTTCAGAGAATGAAGGAGCGCCAACCGGCATGATCATAAACTCCTGGAATGCGATAGGAGCGTCAGAATGAGAACCGCCGTTTACGATGTTCATCATCGGGATTGGCAAAGTGTTAGCGTTTACACCACCAATGTAGCGGTATAAAGGCTGACGGCTTTCCTGTGCAGCAGCTTTAGCAACAGCTAATGAAACACCTAATATAGCGTTAGCACCAATTTTACCTTTGTTTTCGGTACCGTCAATCTCAATCATTAACGCGTCGATAGCATTTTGTTCAAACACATCGATACCTTTTAATTCAGGAGCTAAAATGTCGTTTACATTGGCAACTGCTTTTAAAACACCTTTACCCATGTATTTTGACTTGTCGTTGTCGCGAAGTTCAACAGCTTCGTGAACGCCGGTTGATGCACCTGATGGTACAGCAGCGCGACCGAATGCGCCATTCTCGGTTAAAACTTCTACCTCAATAGTAGGATTACCGCGAGAATCTAAAATCTGGCGGGCATGGACATCAATTATTATGCTCATAGTGAATTGTCAGAGTGTGGTTTGAATGAATACTATTAATAACGGCGGCTAAGTTAATGTGTAAATAAGGAAAACGCAATTGAAATTTTGTATTTGTAACGATTATAGCCCCGTTAAGGTGCGATTTAACATGAATTTAATATAGAATGAGTGAATTTTTCATAAAAACACAAGGTTTTTGAACTGGATTAAGGGATTTTAGATCGGGTAGTGTTAAAATTGATGTGCTTTTCTATCCCGTCGTCGTGTCCCCACGACAACACATATAATTGGTTGTCTGAACTCGAATTTGTTGAATTTGCCGATTTGACTGATGAATGATTCAATAAATTCAAATAATTCGTTTAATTCGAGTTCAGACAATTAATCACTCGTAGTAGGTACATGTTCGCGCTGCACAGCATTTTTGCGCTGAATGCGGTACATGAGTATCAGCATAATATTATCCTTATCGCTTTTAGCGGCTGTTGAATAATTGTACTGGTTGATCCAACCGGCTTGCAGGATCCACGATTTATCAAACTGGTAACCAAGGGCCGCCGAAATCCTGTTGCGTTCAAAATTAGGGACTTTATTATTCAGGAATACCTCGTCAAAAACCGATACAAACCAGGTTTTAGCAACAATTTTAGTGTTATTCAGAGGTACAAATACGTTAAGCCTGTAGCGGAAACGATTACGGTAATCGCCGTTAACCCAGCGTTGCTCTACCCGGTAGCGGTGCTCCAGTTTTAAACGGTACAGGAACTGGTTACTGGTGATCTGTTCCCAAAAGCGGGTTTCGGTAATGGTCGGGCCTTTGCCGACATCCATGTAATCAAAAGTAGTGTAGCGGCCTGTGCCTAAAAGCGCAGTGAAGTTTTTATCAATATCATAGCTCACGCCAGCTTTAACCTCATAGTATTGAAACTGGCTGAACACATTGTTTGTGCGGGTTTGAAACTCGGTATAACCACCCCATTTATGCGTACTGTCACCAGGAAGTACTACAGTAGCTATTCCCCAGGTGCCAACTTTGGAGTCCTGGGCCTTAACATTAACTGAATGTATGGTTAATAAAAAAAATACAATAGTTATTAAAATGGGATATCTCGCTGTCATTTAGGAATCTTTTTTACAAAAGTATTTCCTAAATGTTATCTCAATGTTAATATTGACGGTGTTAATATTAAATTAATGTTAAGTTTTTTAAGCTCATTCTTAGCCTTGATAACTTTAAAATACTATTCCCATTTAAATGTTTTCACGGCTACCGCGTAAATGCCAACAAACCATGCCAACAATATCAACAATTGGTGGGTAACATCACCTAAGCCCGCGCCCTCGAAAGCTACTTTACGCATGGCATCATTTAAATGGGTAAGTGGCAATACTTTACTAATGTATTGCAGCCAGGAGGGGAAAGCAGTAATAGAAAAAAATGTGCCCGAAAGTAAAAACTGGGGCAGCGTAATGATATTAGAAAGTGGGGGGACTGAGCTTTCGTTTTTGGCAATGCCTGATACCGTAAAGCCAAATCCCATGAAAATGATCAATCCAATGGCCGAAAGCACCAGCATATTAAGTACAGTGGTAACACCATGGATTAGTGTAAAACCAAACATGTAATGTCCGACTAATATGATAAACAATGAGCCTAATAATGAAAAAGCAAGCCTTGCAATAGCCTCGCCCAAAACAATGCTGTAGCGCTTAACCGGTGTAGCAAAAAAACGCTTGATAACCAAAGTTAAACGTAAGCTCAGGAACACGAAAGCCGTACCAAAAACGCCGCTGCTTAATAATGAAAAGCCCAACTGCCCCGGTAAAATAAAGTCGATATATTTATACGGGCGACCGCTGATAGTTTCTTCTTTTAAATCGATCAGGTTGGGAACTTTAACTGTTGTGTATGATTGAATCCGCTTCAATTCTTCTGATTGAATACGGTAAAAAATGTTATTCAGCGCCGATTTCAATACACTGCCTTTATCACCCGATGCCTGGCTGTATTGCACATGAACGGTCATAGCTGCAGGTGGGGCAAAGGGTTTCAGGTCAAGAATGGCATCGATATTACCCTTTGCCAGGTTTTTGCTCATCTCATCGGCCGACTGATCGGTGATGAGGTGCATGATCTTGTTTTTTTTCAGCGCCATATAAACCGGGTTGTTCGCTGAAGTATCGCTACCTTTAGTTAAGCCTACGTCTATCGACATGCCACCGCCGCCAATATTGGCAAAAACAATGATAAATATTAACGGGAAAGCCAGTGTAAACACCACCGCCGAAGGGCTGCGTAATATCGACCGGAAACTTGCCCGGGCAATAGCCAGGGTTGCTTTTGTATTGCTGTACTGTTTGTTCATTAATTTATATCATTTTGCCTGCCGGCGTCATTAGGTCATTTAGTCATTTTTGCCTGTCGGCGTCACTATATCATTTTGCCTGGGGCGTCATTAGGTCATTGAGCATTTTGGCCTGCTAACTGCAAACTCAGAACTGCCAACTGGAATTACCCTTCCCGCCATTCCTTCCCGGTAAGGTTAATAAATACATCCTCCAGGTTGGCGAGCTTTACTTGTTTTTTGCGCTCGAAGCCTGAAGCTACCAGCTCGTCGATAAAGTGATCGGGTGTGTCAATGCCGATGATGTGACCGCCGTCAACAAAGGCAACACGGTCGCACAATACTTCGGCTTCATCCATATAGTGGGTAGTGATCACCACGGTAGTTCCCTGGTCGCGGATCTCGCGGATCAAATCCCAAAGGTTGCGGCGGGCCTGCGGATCGAGGCCGGTTGTGGGCTCATCTAAAAATATGATCCTCGGGTTATTGATCAGCGTGGTGGCGATAGAAAAACGCTGTTTTTGTCCGCCTGACAGATCTTTATATTTTGCTTTGGCTTTATCGGTAAGCGCTACTTTTTCCAGCATCTCCATCGGGGTTTTATCGATGCCATATAAGCCCGAAAATAGTACGATGAGTTCCGAAAGATTAAGATTGGGATAATAACCGGCGGCTTGTAACTGTACGCCTATACGCTTTTTGATACTATCGGCATCGGTTTCGATGTCGAAACCATCAACTACTATACTGCCAGATGTTTTATCACGAAGGGTTTCAATAATTTCGAGGGTAGTGGTTTTACCTGCGCCGTTGGGACCAAGCAGGCCGAAGATCTCGCCTTCATAAACTTCAAAACTAATGCCTTTAACGGCTGCAAAATCGCCATAGTTTTTTACCAGGTTGTTTACAGTGATGATAGGTTGTTTTGTCATAGGGTAAAAATGCATCAGATTCATGAAATAACCATGAGTTTTTCGGTGAACCACATAATTTTTACGGTGAAAGGCTGAGTTTTAAAGGGGCGTCATTGCTGTAAGCCAATTGTACGCTCTACAACACGTCATTGCGAGGAACGAAGCAATCCCCGGCTTATAGAGAGGCTATTTAAGTTCACCCTGTATAGTTTGGGATTGCTTCGTTCCTCGCAATGACGATGGAGAGATACTTATTTTTAATTATTCAGACAGCCCCTTAGTAAAGAAAATGAAAAAGCCCGGATGCTTATCATTCGGGCTAAAAAATACTCTCCGTAAATATTCCCCTTTGGGGAATTAAGTGGCCTTTAATTCACTTTCAGATTTCAGCACTCTGCTGCCGTTTTTCTGTTCTATTTCATAAGCGGGCTCCTCTTTGCTGGCGTTGCGTTTAACTTTCGCGCCTTTTATATTTTTGCTTACCGGCTTGTCGTGCTTCTTGACGATATGGCCTTCAGCCTCTGATTTTCCCCATTTCCAGGTTACTTCATCTCCCTTTTTCATACGCTTTACCTTTTCTGATTAACGTATAGGTTTTGTTATTGATTTAATAAAGATGAAATAACGCTCCCTCGGGGTGCCGGGACATTATTTTATTAAATGACCGATTGAGTGGGCGATAGCTACGGCATGTTCCGCGGCTTTCATAACTAAATGGATCAATTGAATTGCAAGTAGAGTTTTCATGGCATTTATTTGTTGTTGTTTAGTGACCCAAAATTGCGCACAAAAGGCACCCTGCCGTTAGGTTTATTAGGCGAAGCAAGCGCGCTTATCGGTAAACAGGGGTAAAACATCGGAGAAATGCCGGTAAAAAATTGCTGCTGTCGGTAAAACTTCCCAGAATGAAAAAGGGCTATGTTGGCAATTGGGTTGAAATATTTTGCCTGATGCCCATTTTATAGATCAATGATTTTGTTACTTTTATTCTAAATAAGTACACAATTATCACCTAATTAATTATCACTAAATGAAAAAGACTGCCTTGTTGGTCGTGTTAATGCTATTGTGCGGCATCATTGTAAAAGCACAATTTAAATTTCTTGCCGAAAGCCCGGCCTTCGAAGAGCCAGAAGCCGGGAGAGCCAAAATACTTCAGCTCAAAAATGGCAATACCATGTTTATTCTTATTGATCATAAAAAAGGAATGAACATCCGGATATATAATGCAGTACATCAGGAAACAGCCATAACTCATGTTGATGCATCATTCGGCAGTATTAATGCAGGCGTTATTGCGGTTTTTGAACTGGCAGGTGATGTTGTTATGATGATCAATGTAATTGATTCCCGTACACCTATGTTGTACCGTATTGTCATTGATGGTAAAACCGGCAATGTAAAGGACGACAAAAAAATAGCAGAGGTAAGTAAAAGAGGTGTTTTTTTCGGCGAATCTGATGTTATATATGGTGGTTTGACGGCTCCTGACTTTTATGTACAGAAAGACCCCAACAGCGACAATTATGCTGTTGTAATATTTAACCGGTTTGAATCCGAACAAAGTAAACGGATTGAGATTATTGCTTACGGCAGTGATAACAAAGAGATTAACCGGGCTTTTTATTCATCTCCGGAAGAAAAATATAAATACCTGCGCTGTGTGGACATGGCTGTTATTGGCACCGAGAAAGTGAGCCTGTTAATTTATGGTTACAATACCCGGGGGGCTACAGCTAAAGATAGGTCGCTTATTTTGGCAAATTTAGATAAGGGAGAAAAATCTGTAAGCTTTACTGAGCTCGATTTTTCAAAAGATCTTATAGTTTACCAGGGAATTGTTCGCTATAACCCGGTCATGAAATCATTAATCTTGTTAACACTGGTAAAAGAGAAAAGCAGAGACAACGGTTATATCCCCATTATGGCTTTTGTTGACCCTTATGCAAAAAAAATAAACAGGGTTAATGTAGTTTCGCCTTCCGACCGGCTCAATCAGTATTCAAAGAAAGGATTCAGTGGCTTGCCGCAAAACCTGTATTTAAATGATGACGGCACATTTAGTATTGTATCTGAAGAAATGAAGACGCTGTTACAAGGCAGGTATGCTAAAACAACTTTGGGCGATTTGGCCATAGTAAATTACAGCAAAACGGGTGAGTTTATCAATGACTACCTTATACGCAAGGATCAAGAGTTGCCAAATTGGTATCTAAATCCTTTTTATCAGTGGGAGCGTGAGGGGACATTACAGGTATTGGGAGATGGAAATCAATTTAAACCATTTGCATTTTTGAGTGCAGGGCCTAAAAGTTTTGTTTTGTTTAATGATACCGAAAGAAATAACGATGCCCTGGAAAAAGGTAGCCTGGTGACTGTTAAAGGAGTTAGCAATTGCGATGGCTTTTACTACCCGCTTAAAGGCGCCGACCCTATTTTAAAACGTGATTACGTGTTTGGCAATCCCGCAGGTAAGCGTGATCATGATCTCGCATTATTCTCCGTATCTGATTATGATCGGAAAAACAATGTCTACGTAACACTAAAGCTTGAGAACCAACACGGAAATAAAGGCGTTAAATTGGTTTGGCTGCAGCCGTAATAAAATAGCTATCGTACATTTGTAATATGGAGTTTTATCTTGATGGTCTTACAATTAACTTGAAACAACTTGATATAAAAGATATTTTAAGTTGTTGGGATTGGTTAGTTAAAGACTTAACCCAATTACTGTTAATCTCTAAATTTGGTGATCTTTTCTTTTGGGCTAAGGATGGTGCCGTTTATTGGCTTGCGACAGATATGTGTAACTTGACAAAAGTTGCAGATAGCAAACCTGAATTCTATAGATTATTAAAAGATAACGAATTAATAGAAAACTGGTTTATGCCTCAATTATTAAAGGAACTTGAACAAGAGGGTGTTTATTTGGATCCGTACCAGGTTTACAGTTACAAGAAAATGCCAGTTTTAGGAGGTGAATACACAATTGACAATATTAACCCCGTTGATATTAAAACTCATTTCGAATTAGCCGGCATTATTGGCGAACAAATTAAGGATTTACCTGCTGGCACAAAGGTTAAACTTAAAGTAACCGAATGATGTTATAAATATATTAAAAAACACAAAAGCCGCTTTACAGTTAATAAAGCGGCTTTGTGTTTTCATAGGTAGCTGATATATCAATTAACCAGGTTAACCAATGCCTGGGTAACCATAGTGCTGTGCTCCTGCAAGATGACTATAACAGCTATAAGCGGATTGTAAAATGTTTTCATGATAATGTTATTTGCCGCAAATATGTGCCCCCGGCTTTTTATTAAACAGATATTTTAGGTGAAACGGCACAAAATGTCGGTGAATGCATGATCGACACTATCAAACTGTATTTTATGACCAAAATCCCTGTGCCCTGATCTGGCTTGAAGGATATCCCTGTAGCTTTAGTAGTTTACGCAGCTCGCCTAGCATGGTATGGTTACCGGCAAGATAAAATACCGAATGTTCAAGGTTGTATTGCTGTTCCATTACCCATTGAATAAGGCTGTGATGCCCGTACACATCATTGCGTTCAATAGGTTTTAACGGCGATTTGAAATATTCACCGAACAGGCCCCTGTGATTTTCGTCGGCCATAACTATAGCTCCCGAAAAGCGGGTTGCGGGTAATACCATTTGCTGTAAGGCCAGCAGGTGCCCCATGCTACTTTCGTCGCCAAGGCCTATTATAGCTGGGGTGCTTGCGGGCGCATGCCTCGTTGAGCGGATTTTGAAATAATGAATGGTATCGCCGCATTGTAATTGCTTAGCCCATTTACTGCCGGGGCCATTATGAGCCGCATCAATATAAAGGGTGCAGGTACTGGTTTCGACATCCCAGCCGGCGGGGGTATAATCGCGGTAAGTAAAGTCGCCAACTTTTACTTTTATATAAGGTACCTCGTGCCAGTTTTGCATATCGGCCAGGGGCAAATGCAGGTCGATCTCAATCATGGTCGACGGTTCCCAGTGCCTTACTTCAAGCACCCGTCCGCTTTGTAAAAGCTGGTTCTCAAACAGGCTGCCTGCCCTTCTTTTTAATTTATGTAGAGTGGATGTTTCCATGTGTATTGTATTTTGATAATACAAAGAAACATGGAAAATAGGCCTGATGAAATAGTAATTTCGGGGTAAAGGTTGGATTATTTGCGGTGTTTATCTCTAAACTCAAGCGGTGTGATACATGCCGATTTTTTAAACAGCCTTGAAAAATAGGTATGATCATCATAACCCAGTGTATGCGCAATTTCCTTTACGTTGAGCCCGCTGTAATACAAAAGCCTTTTAGCTTCCAGCATTACTTCCTGGGTTATCCAGTAACTTACCGGGAAACCGGTAGTTTTCTTTAAAACCTCGTTAAGGTATGATTCCGAAACGTTGAGCATGCCTGCATAAGCCGATGGGCCTTTAACAGTACGAACGTTTCTAAGCAAAAGCTTTTTAAACTGATGCGAAATTTGCGCGGGACGGGATAGTTGCTTTTCGGGCGTATACACGTTACTAAAAGTAGCAGCCGCCATACCGGTAAAGGATTGTATGAGCGATTGTAAAACCGGCAAAAAGAAAGCGTTGTCGCTATCCTCGGCATTTTTTTCGCGCAACAGACAAAGGATCTGCAGGTATTGCTTCAATTCATTATCATTAAGTTGATAAGGCTGCTGCAGAAAAAGCTGGTTCTCGAAAATATTACGGAAGTCGGATGGAATGTGTTGAGTGTCGATAGCTACATACCAGCCGCTGGCAATTTCGTTATTTATCCTGTGATGTACTTGCCCCGGCAAAATATAGTAAAGGGTGTTTTCGCAAAAATGGATCTCGTTAAAATCAATCATTAATGACGCTGCGCCGTTTTCAACCAGGAAAAACAGGTAATGATCATCACGATGTGCACCCATTGGCGGCTTTTTCAAATCTTCTTCGCCACTTTCAAAGTGCTTGATCTCAAACCCCGAGTTTGTTCGTTCATGCAACTGGTGTACAGGTATATCTTTCATTTTGCCGGGTAGCTGTTGTATTAATTATGTTAACGTAATCTTTAGCCAGAGGATACATTTATGTTATGGCTAATGATCTTAATTTTAGATTGCTGTAATTGCAGCGCTTACTTGCCGCCTTCTACCATCGCGTAAATTTCCTGCATATAAATGGCTTCATCCATTGAGGCATGAAAATCTTCCCATTCATCAACGGTAAAAGTAAGCTGTATATCATTAACCGGCGTACGCATTACTACTCGCTCTTGTCCATCAGGAAAAGGGAAGGAATGGTCGCTGAATTCAAGATCGATAGTAAAGTTTTTAAACTGAATGAATTGCTCCGGGTTAAAGCTAAGGATCAGGTTATGGTGCCATATAAATATGCATTGGCATTCGGAGCAACGGCTTACTACCGATGTTCCCTTTTGACTGAGTATTTTAGCATCGCACATAAATTCCGGTAATTTAATTTGAATTGGTGCCTGCTCTGCCGGTTAAGTGTTTGATGAAAACTACTTAAATGCAGAACAGGACTTTATATTTTAAGCATTAGTAACCAAATAGTTGTTGATAAGCTTGCGGGCTTCTGTTTTACTTTTTTGCGCATCCCATTTCTCTTTTACCGATTGATCGGCAAGGTCAAACAGGCGTTCGTAAAGCAGTTTGCCCTCTACTTTTCCTTTTAGTTTAACAGTGGTGTTTTGCGCATAAAACTCGTCCCATACCTGGCGTACCGCTGTCCAGTATGGTTGTTGTTTTTGCCACCAGCCTTTTGCAAAGGCAAATCTGGCTTCATCTGTTTTGGTAAATTCTTCATAGCCTTTTTCGCGCACAAGAAGTTTATCGTTACCGGCCGAGCGGATTATTTTTTGGTTATCCTGCTCAAACATCCATCCGTTTAGAGTTAAGTAGATGCGGTTGCCGCGCCTTAATACATTATAATTGCTGCGCTTGGTAAATTCACGGCGGGGCAGGGGCGAATCGCATTCGCTTTGCCAGGAATGTTTTCCATCAGTATGTATCCAGGTGCCTATGCTTTCATACCGCGGACTATCATCAACCTGGAAAACCTTTTGTACCCAGCGGCCTTTTGCTTCGGCAGGCTTTAGCGTGCCTTTTTTCCAGGTGTTGCTTTGATCGAAGTTAAGCAGGGTTGGCTCTTCATACACCCAGTCTTCGCGCCAGTGCTTTATTACTGTAGAATCACCAACCACCAATAAATGCTGTATAACTATTTTTTTGGGAGAATCTTCTTCAACGGCAGCCCATTCGAAGCCCCATGAGTGGTATTGCGGATGATTGCGATAAGCGGTATCAGGAGAAAAGGTTTCGGCATAATCAAAAGTAACTTTATAAAAACCACCAAGTGAACGGATGGCCGCGCGGTCCTGGTCTAATTTTGATTGTGCTTTAACACTGATCTGAACCGCACTTAGCAATATTAACAGGTAAAGGACTTTTTTCATGAACTAACAGATTGCTGTGATGTATTAACAGCAACAAAGGAATGTCTTATTTAGAATAAATCCAAATAAAAATAAAAAAAGCATCTTGCTTATTCAATCAATTTAATTAAAACAATTTGCTGTGAGCGCACTTACTATAAAACTATATACCCTAATGCCAACATATTAAAACGATTGTAAGGCAGACGTTTGCAAGGGTTTTCTATTCAACATCAACCCTTAATATTTTATTCATTTCATTCATCTTGGTAGTTTGGCCTGCCAATAACTATATTTAAGCATAATTATTTTGTTAATTATAAGCAAGCCTGTATAGGTAAAGTATATAAAACAATAAATATTATTCAGCGTATTATTGGTGTACCCCCTTAACGATAATAAGTTTTGCTGAGTTGAAACGCCAATTATGACGAGTTTTTCAAAACATTATTCAGAGAACTTAAAAAATTCTGTTCTTGCTATTGCGGGGTTGTCAAATATAGCTCCGGCCGATTGTAAGATGCTGGAAGCTTTAATTCTCGAAAAAACCAAACAGCGGGTTAGCGAAACAACGTTAAAGCGCATCTATGGTTTTGCGTATAGTAAATTCAACCCTTCTATGTTTACACTCAACACCTTATCGCGCTATTGCGATTATGAGGGTTGGGATGATTTTTGCAGAAAGCAGGAAGCCGAATCCATAAAACAAAGTGGTACTACTGTTGATTGGGACTTGTTAAAAGCCAACGCGGGTAAAATAACTTCGTTTACCCTGCAAGCAATTAAAAATAAAACAGGGATCCCTTATCCGCAAACTATCAGGAGGCAATTTATTGATGACCATTTTGCCGCTTTTTTGCAAGGAAATTATACTGCAACCGTGATTGCGGCTCCTGCCGGGTATGGTAAAACTGTAGCGCTTTGTCACTGGGTTGATGAAAAGGTTCACCAAATAGGTAACGACATTATACTGTTTTTTAGCAGCAGCGCTTTAATGAATGTTTTTTTAAGCGGTCGCGATTTGAACGATTGGATGCTGGGCCTGCTTGGCTATTCAACCGAAGAAGATATTGTGGCGCTGCTTGATGTAAAGCAACGCAAGGAGGGACGATTTTTCCTGATTGTTGACGGGGTTGATGAGCACATGTTTAAGAACGATCAGTTTCAACTGGTTATAAACCAGTTGGTTGATATTTTTTCCTTTTACCAATCGCATGAATGGTTTAAGCTGGTTTTAACCATGCGATCATCAACATGGATGAACTATAAGCATTTGATTGAAATGGGGCAGAGCCCCTGGTTTGAAGGTTTTTTCAGTTCGCACAATCAGCCGTCAAACGTGCCGTTGTTCAGCATCCAGGAAATAAAGGAGCTTTGTCTTAAAATTAATCCAACTATAAAGAACTTCATCGCGATAAATGTAGTCGAGAATTTTAATCACCCGCTATATTTTCAGTTTTACTATAAACAGCACAAGAAAAACTTTTCGCTCAATGATGTTGATCATGTAAGCGTATATGAGCTTATATCAAATTTTGTTTTAAACAAGGTTTACATGGGCCAGTATTCGGCCGATAAAATTTACCTGATCCAGGCTATAGTTGAGCAGATGGATTTTGAAAATGGTGTATTTGAGGCCAGTAAACTTGGGCTTATCAATGTTATAAAGCAATACAACCATGCCTATCTTGAATTGTTAAGTATTGGTTTTATCCGTGAGCTAAATACCAGCAGCGATTTTGAGTACCGTGCTTCTATAGAGTTTAGCAACGATCATTTTTTTGAGTTTTCGATAAGCAGGTATCTCCTGCATAATAATGATAACCTTTTTAATATCGACCTGATAAATATTATTAATAAATATTTCACGGGCGAACGTAAGTTATCCATACTAAAATGGAGCGTCATTTATGCCATTAAAAGCGGGCAGCAGGAAAGCTTTCAACTGTTATCCCAAACCCGCCTTACTACCAGTGAAAAATCAGACCTGATCATTTTCCTGGGCGATTTATTGGAAAAAGAGTTAAGTACTTTAAAAAATACCGAAAATCTTGTACAATATTTTAAGCAGGATTGCAGCGATGAGCTGTTTGACTATTTATTTGGCCTGGAGTTTATTCATAACGATTATGCCAAAACCCTACACACGCTGCTTAAGTTTGAGCTTTCGGATAAAAAGAAAATCCTGGTTTATACCGGCCTTGCTACCATAAGTGTAATAGGGCTTGAAATGAATAAACTGGAGGAGTACCTAAAGATCATGAGCGGCTTTGGCGCCGTGAGCTATTATGAGTTTTCGGTTAACCCTTTAAAATGTATCAATACCATATATCAGTTTCTTAAATATGGCATTGTTAACAAGGAGTTTTTTAAGGAGCTTACGAGATTTTATTTTCAGCCGCCATTACACCTGGAACAATCGGGCTCAAATGATCTGGTGCTTTTGTTAGCAACACATACTTTGAGGATTTGCAATAAGCCCTTAAAAACATTGCGTTTTATTGCAATGCTTGAAAAATATTACCGGCCTGTTAGCAATACCATGTGTGTGTATTGCTTTTTTTTGAAACGAATAAAAACGGAAGAATACCTTGCTCTTGGGCAGACAAAAAAAGCCATGGAGCTGTATTTTGAACTGGACGATGTTTACAGACATGCCGATGGTGCTTTTACCCCGCTTATGATCACATCGTTCAATTGCCTTAAAATTATAGTTGATTTTAATTACAGGCAACTTTCATTAACCGATGATACGCTGGAAGAATGGGTAAACCTCATTATTAACGAAATGGAGTATAAGCTATCAAGGGTATATATGTTTGCTTTTTTGCTAAGAAACCAGCACCTTATCAAACATCCGCCCGAACGGGTTTATAAACATATCAACTATATGTTCTTAAAAACAATGAGCGAAAGTGGTTTACGCGCCGATATATTTTTAAAGCAAAACAGCTTTACAAGCTGATAGCCGCCTGCTGGTTATTATCATATTTTGCCAATAAAAAATCATACAGCTTATGCCTGGTTTTTGAGTTGTTTAAGTGCACATCCAAAAAACGGATCATTGGCTCGTTGTTTTTTTCAACGGCTGTTAATTGCAATACCTGCATTGAGTTTTTTTCGACACCTGAAACATATTCCAGGTACGAAAGAATGCACATGTCGCGCAATACTTCATCGTCGTTATGCTGGTGTATAGCTGTAAATTCATCTTCGAGCAAAGAGATGAGACCACTGCAATTTTCAAATGAATAACGTTTTTGAAGCTGCGCGTAAACGCCATCTATACGCGCAATTTGTTTTTCGGTTTCGCCGAGGGTTTCTTTTATCGGAGTATCAAGATCCTTAAAGCTATCGGTATCTGCAATTTCCAAAAGTCGTTCGGCCAGGTGTGCTTTGGCACAATAAATCCTGTTCAGGTGTTCTGTAAAAAAAACTGTTAATTTATCAGACGCCCATTGTGCTGGGTAAGGGGGTACCATACGGGGTGTTTTTTTATTCATTAATTGTCTATCAGTCATAGTTAAATAATAATGCCACTGCCGCGTTGCAGGTTTTGTTTATAGGGTTGTATGACCGATAAAACAGAGGAATGGATATTGATAGGAAATAACTGACCGGTCATCCGGCTTTTAGGGTAATTTGAGCAATTGCTAATTGTGCTAAAGTTATTTCTTGTTATGGTTAAATAACAAGTTTATACAATATTCATTCTATAATGTGACTCCTGAAATAACCAGTTGTTTATCTCATTTTATCATCTGGGCATTATTAAATAAATCTACAATACGCAATTCAAAACGCATACCGATTTTGTTACATCTACGTAAAAATTGTAATTGTAATATATAAGTTACCTTCTTTTGTAAATTTTTATGCGTTTTTGAAAGTCATTTTCGCTACAGTTATAAAACTATAGCATACATGTCTCATCAACATATCCTTGTATACACGATTGTGTACAAAGTGTGGTGAAAATGAGCGAGAATGTTATATTGACACAGTTTAGTTCCCTCAATAATCTATTTATCCAGAATTTATCCAAAATTAATTATCCGGGTTTAATATTTTTAACATATAAATTATTTTATCGATAAAATTTTGTGTAGCATTGCTATTGTTTAGAACGATTATTGATTGAAAAAGACCTTCGCCATAGTAATGCTAATTACTCATATGCTCAACTTAGTTGGGTATATGGCACTCAATCAATATTTTGCCAATAAATCAAACGGCATAATAGCCAGGCAAATCGCTAAAGGCAAATACAATAAACGCGACCTGATTGAAATTAAGATCAAACAGAATTTGCCTTTTATACACGACTGGGAAGATTATGTAAACATTGCCGGCCAGCTCCAGTTAGATGGTGTTGCATACAATTACGTAAAACTTAGGGTTACCCGTGATACAGTTTATGTACAGTGTATTCCTAATTATGAAACAACAAAGTTGTTGAATGAGAATGTGATCTGCGCTAAAAAGCTTGATACTACACCTATCAGCAAGCGTAATCACGAATCGTCAGAAAAGAAACTTGGCAGTGATGCAAAATATAATTGTCCCGAAATTTCGTATTCTTTTATAAAACCTGCCGAACCTGTTCAGGCCCCCGGCACATTTGTTTATATCAGCATTCCCGATGCCTTTGTATCAGTTGGCGGCCAGCCCCCGGAAATGGCACTTGCCTAAATTTATAGCTGATAATTAATCTGTTCTGTTCAACCTTAATGAATGGCCCGATATTCCATACAATTTGCTATGCGTATGCGTAGCCCTCATTGTTGTACCCGGACAGTATACCCCTAATATTTTTCAATTTGAATAAATGAATACCCTTTATAAAATTTCATTAGCCGCGCTATTCATAGGTTGCGCAGGCCTTGCTCATGCACAAAATAAAAGTGTTAAAGATACCCTGCAACTGGATAGTGTTATCATTAAAGAAAGCAGGCCCAAACATTTACCTAACGTATCCGGCACCAATATTTTTGCCGGAAAAAGAACTTTTGATGTTTTTCTTGATGCCGGAAAAGCCAATTTAGCCAATAACAATGCCCGAATGACTTTTGCGAAAGTGCCGGGTGTTAACGTTTGGGAAATGGATGGTGCAGGCTTACAGCTCAATATAGGTACCCGTGGTACTGACACCCACAGGTCGATAGAAACCAATATCAGGCAAAATGGCTATAACACCAACTCGGATATGTTTGGCTATCCCGAAAATCATTACAATGTGCCGTTTCAGGCTGTGAGTGAAATTCAGATCGTCCGTGGTTCGGCCGCTTTACAATTTGGCAGTCAATTTGGTGGTATGGTTAACTTTAAACTTAAGGAAGGCGACAGCACCAAAGTGTTTGGCTTTGAAAGCGAGCAATCGGCCGGCTCAAACCGGTTTTTTAACTCCTACAATGCCATTGGCGGCAAGGTGGGCAAAGTGAGCTATTATGCTTTTTACAGTGCACGCACCGGTGATGGCTGGCGACCTGATGCCGCTTTTAATTCGCGCGCTTACTATGCCAACATCAAATACCAGTTTAACGATAAAGGAAGCATCGCTTTCCAGTTTTCACGGTCAGATTACAGGCAGCAGATAGCAGGGGGCTTAACCGACGCGCAGTTTGATGCCAATAATCGCCAGTCAACCCGTGCCCGTAACTTTTTTAACCCGGAAATTAACATTCCTGCATTACTGTTCAATTACCAGTTTGATAAAGATACCCGGCTGGAAGTTACCTCGCATGTATTGTTTGGCCAGCGTAACAGCGTGCAGTTTATTAATACCGCCAACATTCCGGACACCGTTAATACGAGCCTAAAAACATTTAACCCGCGCCAGGTTGATCGTGACTATTACGCGGGTTTTACTACAGAGGCCCGTTTACTGCATAACTACAAGTTGGGCGATCTTAAAAGTTCATTTACGGCAGGGGTGAGGTATTTTGAGGAAACCACCAAGCGTAAACAAAAAGGAACAGGTACTGTCGGTTCTGATTTTGATCTGAGCCTGGTTAAGGACTACGGCATAGACTTACGGCTGCATACTTTAAATTACGCTGCTTTTGCCGAAAATATGTTCCAGGTTACCAAGGCATTTACAGTTACACCTGGCGTTCGGTTTGAACAGATCAATACCACAAACACAGGGGTTATTGTAAACCGCACCGTACCGGTTAGCTATAAGGATAAACGTAACTTCCCGCTGTTTGGAACGGGGCTACAATATCAGTTGAATAACGGAAGTCAGTTTTATGGTAACATTTCGCAGGCTTACCGCCCGTATATTTATGCAGCCGTTACCCCGGCAGATCAGCTGACCATTATCGATCCTAATATTAAAGACAGCAAAGGTTACGATGCCGATCTGGGATACCGCGGCCATATCAGCGCTGTATTTAGTTTTGACGTAGACGCGTTTTATGTTTACTATGGCAAAAGGGCAGGTACCTTAACGCAAACCGATGCCAATAATGTAACGCATCTTTACATGACCAATATTGGTAATGGCGTAGCTAAAGGCGTCGAGGCATTTACAGAGGTTTCACTAATCCGCTCGTTTGATCAATCGGCGGGCAGCGATCTTCGTTTGTTTAACTCATTGTCCTATACCCACGGCCGTTACACCAGTGGCTCTATCAGCCAAAATGGTAAAAACGTAAGCCTGGTTGGTAACCATCTTGAAGGTACTCCTGATTGGATTGACCGTGCAGGTTTAACCTTTTTAAGTGGCCATGTAAGCAGCACCCTGCAATACAGCTATGTAGGCAAAAGTTTTAGCGATGCCAATAACACTACATTCAACGCAACCGGTGCTACCGGTATTGTGCCGTCGTACCATTTGTTTGACTGGGCTTTCAATTATAGTTTCCTGAAAAACTATCACCTTACAGCTAACGTGAACAATATTTTTAACGCTAAGTACTTTACCCGCCGTATTAACATGTACCCCGGCCCTGGCATTTTACCTGCCGATGGACGCACATTCAATATTGGTTTTGGTGTGAAGATTTGACCTCTCCCCAACCCCTCTCCAAAGGAGAGGGGCTTAATATGGTTATTCAAGTCCTCTCCTTTGGAGAGGATTTAGGTGAGGTCTTAACAAAACGGCCCTTCAAATTCATGAAGGGCCGTTTTATTTATACTGATAAGGGTTGCTTACTTTGTGATGTGTTTTTTTACGATCTCTGAAAGTGCTGTAAGGTCGAAGGGTTTGGCAAGGTAGCCATCGGCATTCCCGGCTTTGGCGATTTCCTTAATATTACTCACTGCCGAAATGATGACCACAGGGATATGGCTGGTGGCAGGATCTTCTTTAATTCCTTTGCTTAGTTGTTGGCCATTGGCATCGCTGGTCCAGTCGGTGAGCCAGTTATCAAGCAGTATCAGGTCGGGGTTGATAGAGGCGAGGGTCCGCAGGATACGGGCATTATCAGAGTGTATTACTTCGTAACCTTCTTCCTCCAATACATATACTACAGTATCGCGGATATCTTTATCGTCCTCTATAACTAAAACCTTTTTGGCCATAAGTTTGATTGCTATTTAATTAAAATACCGGTATTTGAACCAGTTTTGTTTAATTATATAACAAACAAATACCCTGAATTTGTTTTAGTTGTAGTATTAAATAAAAAATATATTATTTAATGAAATGTTAACCGGCAACTGTATTATAACAGGCGCGGCAACGTGGTTCGTAGCTTTCTTTTTCGCCCAATAATATTTTTGAATTATCGTGCACCAAACGGTACGAGTATTGGGCAGGGTTACCGCACCTAACGCAAACGGCCTGTAGCTTGGTTACCGATTCGGCAATAGCCATGATGGTTGGCATAGAGCCAAACGGACGGCCTTTAAAATCCATATCAAGACCGGCCACAATCACACGTACACCACGATTGGCCAGTATGGTACATACTTCGGGAAGTTCATCGTCGAAAAACTGCGCTTCATCAACGCCTATCACGTGGGCATCGCTGGCCAGTAGTAAAATAGCAGATGCGCTATCAACTGGGGTAGAGGTAATTTTGCTGGCATTGTGCGAAACAATGGCCTCTTCGTCGTAACGGGTATCGGCTTTAGGGCTAAAGATCTCGACCTTAAGCTTGGCTATGCGGGCACGGTTCAACCTCCTGATCAGCTCTTCGGTTTTGCCCGAAAACATTGATCCGCAGATAACCTCAATACTGCCGCCTAACTCGCTTTTACGCCTAAAAACCTCTTCGTGATATACCATTTATGACTTTAATAGTCGGCAAATATCAGAATTTAATCCTACTTTTGATAAGCATTTTCCTAACATTGAGGCCATGAAGCAAATGGATGTATTTAAAAAGATAGGTGGGATTTTAAAAGAGCTTAATGATCAATACGACTACCTTTCTGCTGATCCCAGCGAACTAAACGAACTTGAATTAGAGCTTTTTGTAGCCAACGCCCATTTTTTAAAAGACCATGCCGAAATTTTGCGCCGTATTAACGAGCGCGCGGCAGCTCCTGTACCATCAGCAGAAAAATCTCAGCCGGTAGCAGAGCAGTCTAAACCCATAACCCCGGTAGCTCCTCCGTCCCCAGCCCCTGTAACACCACCTGCAAAACAGGATGCATTGTATGAGCAGCGCTTTTTTGAGCCGGTTGTTCAGCAGCATATCCCTGTTCCCATTGATAAAATTGAACTTACCAATAATGTTGAACCGATTGCCACGGCGCCGTTTAATAACCCGGTAAAAATAGAAGTGATTACACCGGAACCGGAAACAAAAGAAGCTCCCGAACCACAGATAGATATAGCCGCGGAAAAGGATACCGACAGCTACTCGTTTCAGCAGGAGATTTCGGAAGGAAGCAGCTTCGAACTTAATTTAAACGAGGCTGATACCTGGGATGATGAAGCCGACCGCTTTGAACAGGAAGAGTTAATTAGTCAGCTTCCTGAAAAGCCTGTTGAAATTGCGCCCATTGCCGAACAACCAAAACCTTTGCCCGTAGTTGAGCCTGTGACGCCCGCCGCCGAACCTGTTACTGCTACGGCACCCGATAACAGTCAGCAGGTGTTAACCTTTAATCAAAGGATCATGGCCCAAAAAGCCGAGAAAGCCAACGCCGCGGCGACAAGCACCACAACTGAATTGCCTGTTACGGACCTGAAATCGGCCATTAACCTGAATGATAAGCTGCTTTATATAAAAGATCTGTTTAACGGTTACAGCCTGGCCTACAGCGAAGCTATCGAGATTGTAAACCGCTTCAATACTTTTGAAGAGGCCGAACGCTTCCTGAAAACCAACTACGTGGTTAAAAACAACTGGGAAAGTAAAGCTTCAACAGCCGATAAGTTTTATGCCTTGCTGAGAAGAAGGTACCCAACTGCGTAGCAATTGAGTTCATAGTTGATGGTTCATAGTTGATGGTTCATAGTTGATGGTTCATAGTTCATAGCCGCAGTTGTTTGGTTGCAGGCATTCCCTCTTTCTGACTTACGGACTTTCCCGACTTGCGGACAAAAAGCTAAACGTTCGATTTCCTGTTTGAGTCAAGCTTAATGAGCGTGAACAGGAGCATGGTAAAGCTTATCAATGAAGATCCACCATAGCTGATAAACGGTAGCGGAATGCCAATTACCGGCACTACACCGATGGTCATGCCGATATTGATAACTACGTGGAAAAACAATACTGAAGCTACGCCGTAACCGTAAACACGTGTAAAGGGAGATCGTTGCCGCTCTGCTATCAGAATAACGCGTAGTATCAGGAACATAAACAGGCTTATCACGGTTAATGACCCTGCAAATCCCCACTCTTCGCCAACGGTACAAAATATAAAGTCGGTACTTTGTTCGGGTACAAATGAGTACTGCGTTTGGGTGCCGTGCAAATAGCCTTTACCCCAAAGCTTACCGGAACCAATTGCAATTTTTGATTGGTTTACGTTGTAGCCCTTTCCCCTTAAATCGGTAGTGATACCCAGTAAAATGTTGATACGCTCGGTTTGGTGTTTCTTTAAAACGTGGGTATAGATAAACTTTACGCTGAATATAAAAGCGATGCAAATGGCCAGGCCAATCAACATGGTTTTGATCAATTGCCTGTTCCGTTTAAATAAAAAGATGATGAACGCGGTTATTGCAACCAGTATCAGGATAATATAAAGCGGATTGTATAGCAATGATGTAACAAACAACGTAATAAACAAACCCGCTATGATCAGGAAATAAGGCGATAAGCCTTCGCGATATAGTACGAATATCAGTGAGCAAAATACCAGTGTTGAGCCGGTATCTGGCTGCAGCATAATTAACAGCATCGGGAACCCGATAATGGCTGCGGCCATTAAAAACGATTTGGGTTCGGTAACGCGGATGTTTGTGCCGCTTAAATATCGCGCCAGCAGCAAACAAGTGGCAAACTTGGCAAACTCCGAGGGTTGCAACCTGAAACCGCCGCCCAGGTTTATCCAGGCCTGGTTACCACCTACGTTTCGCCCTATAATGAGCACAAGGATCAGCAGTAAGACTATGACCACGTAAAACGCGGGGGCAAGCGCCGCAATAAACCGGCTTTCGAGCAGCAGGATAACGATACCTACAACTGCAGATACACAAATAAAGATGAATTGCTTCCCGTAATTAGTTGAAACGTCAACAATACTTTGGTGATTGGGATCATAAACCGCAGCGTGGATATTAAACCAGCCAATTGTACACAATATCAGGTACAGGAAAACTGTAAGCCAATCTACGTTAAAGAAGAAACTACGTTGCTGAGTACTCATGACTTGCTCCTTCCGCCTGTTAATGATTTAATCCAGTTTGCCGGCTTATTGTTATAAGCTGCTTCTTGTCGTTCCTTTTTTATCGAATCGGCTTTGAATTTTTTAATGGAGTCAGCTTTAAACCTTTTTATCGAATCAACTTTTGCTGCCCTGATACTGTCGCGCCTGCGTTCTTTTTGCAAATCCTGGGCATAAAGGCTAAGATCAGGCAGGCGGTTGGCATTTGCAAAGTAGTCAACCGTAAACCCTGATTCGCGTGGGGTAATTTTGCCTTTTAAATATTTTTCAACTATAAAGCTGGCAATAGGGGCAGCCCAATGCGCTCCTTCGCCCGAGTTCTCGACTACAACGGCTATCGCTATTTTAGGATTATCGCGCGGAGCAAAGGCAACAAATACCGAGTGATCTTCGCCATGGGGGTTTTGTGCCGTACCGGTTTTGCCGCACATGATAATATCCGGAATTTTAGACCTGCGGGCTGTACCACTTTCAACTACGGCCTCCATCCCATTAATTACCGGTTCAAAATATCCCGAATCAATGCCAACGTAGTTTTTTTGTATGTACTCTTTCTTGATCACGTTTTGGGTGCCGATAGCTTTAACGAGATGCGGTTTATAAAAGAAACCACGGTTGGCGATGGTACACTCCAGGTTAGCTAACTGTAAGGGGGTAGCTAATAACTCGCCCTGGCCTATAGCTAAAGCGGCAATGGTGCTTGAACGCCAGGCGCCTTTATGGTAAGTGTTATCATAGTGCAACGGCGTTGGTACGTTGCCACGGCTTTCTGCCGGCATATCCAGATCAAGCCTGGCGCCAAGGCCAAATTTCATTACATTATTTCGCCATGCGGTAAAATTGGCCGTTGTATTTTTTACGCCGTACCGGTCAACAATGCGCTGAAATACCATCGTGAAATAGCCGTTACATGACTCGGCTACCGCTTTAGCCATATTTACCGTTCCGTGTGCTTCGCCGTGGTTACAGTGTACAATACGGTTTCCCACCCTGTAATTACCGGTACAGTAAAAAGTTTCGCTCGGACTGATGATACCTTCCTGTAAAGCGATAAGCGCGCTTAATGGTTTAAATGACGATCCCGGAGGATATTGCGCCTGTATGGGCCTGATGAAAAACGGCTTATACGGGTTATTATACATTTTAGCGAGGTTATTACCACGCTCACGACCAACCATCAGGTTGGGATCATAAGTAGGGCTACTTACATAGCATAATATCTCGCCCGATGAAGGTTCAATAGCTACAATACTGCCCAGCTTATTCTGCATCAGCTTTTCGCCAAGGCGTTGCAGGTCGATATCCAGAGACGAGGTAAGGCGCTCGCCCGAACGGGGCACGGTATCAAGTGCGCCATTGGCAAATGAACCCTTAAATACACCATGTGAGTCAACCATTTGGATCTGTACACCGCGCTGACCGCGAAGAACATTTTCATAAGCTTTTTCAACACCGGTAACGCCAATATAATCACCGAGGCGATAGTACCCATTAGAGCGTTTGATGTCCCTGTCGGTAACCTCGCCGATGAAGCCCAAAAACTGGGCCGCTACAGAATCAGGATAAGTACGTATAGTACGGGGCACAATAGAAAAGCCCGGAAACTCAAATAGCTTTTCCTGCAGGGCAGCATATAACTCTACAGATAATTGTTTTTCGAATATTGATGCTTTGGTGGGTGACTGCCTTTGCGCTTTGGTAAAGCGCTTATCAAAGCCTTCTTTATCGATACCGATCATTTTGCAAAGCAGAAGGGTATCAAAAGGTTTAACCTCTTTGGGGTTAACCATTACATCGTAAATAGGTTCGTTTTGTACCAGGATCTTGCCGTTACGATCAAGTATGGGGCCGCGTGCCGGATAAAGGATAGTGGTGCGCCTTACATTGCTGTTGGCGTATATGGTATAGCGGTCATCAACTATCTGGATATAATAAAGCCTCCCTAAAAGGGCTAAAATAATAGCTATAAAGATACCGGTAACAACGTAGCGGCGTTCAAAAAACTTATTCATTTACGTTCTTTCCTTCTGAAAAATAGCAGGCCCGAAATTAGTATTAAAAATACTGTAAACAATGAACTTAAAACAACACGGCTTAGTGTGTATTGTATTTCAGAAAAACTAAAAACCTCTAAATTAAGCAGGAAAAAGTGGTGGAATAAAGTGAGTATCAAAGCGTAGGTAAAAAACCACCTGAAGCCCATGATACTCAATGTAGGTTCAGGTTCGTTATCAAAACCATCCTTTTGTACTGTTATGCTGATGAACAGCACGCGCACTAAAGCGAGTACTACACAGGCCGAAGCGTGCAGCCCCGGCGTATCGTAAAAAGCATCAATAGTGAGGCCTAAAACAAATGATAGCACAAACAGCAGTACATTAGGTACTTCAAAGGGAAGCAACAAAATGAATAGTATATAGAAATACGGAGTCGCGAGATTATAGAACGTAATGTTTTTTAACAGGAAAACCTGTATAAAAACCAATACGATAAACCTAAGGAGGTTAATAAGGATAGTCCTACTCATTTTTGTTTTGTACGGCCTCCAGTCCCGTTTGTTCACCGGCAAACTTGTTATTTACCACGTAAACGTATTGAAGCTTTGTAAAATCGACAGCTAAGGCTACCTCAACGTTAATAAGTAAACCACCGCCTTTTGCATGCAGGTTAGTAATTTTACCAAACGGTATACCTGTAGGGAAAAGCGAATAGCCGGATGTTACAACCGAGTCGCCTACTTTAGGTTGCGCGTTATTTTGGATATCAATCAGTAAACCTTTGTGTGGGTCAAGGTCATTTCCCCATACAAATGAGCCTATATCTTTAGTGCCGGCAAGCATAGCGCTAAACCGTGTGTTTTTATGCAAAACTGATTGAATGATAGCCAAATGATCCGTTACCTGGATAACCTGGCCCACTACGCCCGCACCGGTTATTACACCCATATCTTTTTGTATCCCATCCCTGCTGCCCCTGTCGATAGTAATGTAGTTGCTCCGCTTGTTGAACGAGTTGTTGATAACCTTGGCAACAATATAGCTATACTGTTGCTTGTAAACGGTGTCATTAACCTTACGCTTATCAACACTATCAACATAAAAGGAAGCTTTAAGCTGGCCGCGAAGTTTTGCGTTTTCGCGGGCAAGGCTATCATTGGTTTCTTTTAACGACAGGTATCCTTTTAATGCATCAACCTGGCCGTACAGCGTACCGGTTACCTGGCTGGTTGAATTAATAAAAGATGCTTTCTGAAACGAGTTGTATTTGATATAAATAAGCAGCGAGCTAATCTCAAAAATCAGGAATAAAAAAAACGCGTTATACTTAGTTATAAATATCCAAAGGTTACGCATTGTTGGAGATTAGTTAATTGGAGATCAGAGATTAGTTGTCTATAGCAAAATTAGAAATTAGGAATCGGAGATAAGTATTGTAATAAAAACTAATCTCTAATCCCTAACCTCTAATCACTAACTCAGTTACTGCATTAAAAATTTAAAATTGCCAATGTTTTTAAGGGCAGTGCCGGTTCCGCGTACTACGGCGCGAAGAGGATCTTCGGCAACGTGAACCGGAAGTTTGGTTTTGGCAGCCACACGTTTATCCAGGCCACGCAATAACGCGCCACCACCGGTTAAGTAAATTCCGGTTTGGTAAATATCGGCCGAAAGCTCGGGTGGAGTGATCTCCAATGCTTTTAATATCGCTTCCTCAATCTTTGAGATTGATTTATCTAAACAATGCGCAATCTCGGTGTATGATACCATGATCTGTTTTGGCACACCAGTCATCAGGTCGCGGCCCTGTACGGCGAAGTCGCCCGGCGGCTCGCTCAATTCAGGAAGGGCGGCTCCAACCTCAATTTTAATTTTTTCGGCAGTACGGTCACCAATCATGATGTTATGCTGACGACGGATATATTGAACAATGTCCGAATCAAAATTATCACCTGCAACACGGATCGACTGGTCGCACACGATACCCGATAAAGCAATAACGGCAATCTCGGTAGTACCACCACCAATATCGATGATCATGTTACCCATAGGCTCTTCCACGTCGATGCCGATACCTACAGCCGCAGCCATTGGCTCGTGGATAAGATAAACCTCTTTGGCGCCGGCAATCTCGGCCGAGTCGCGCACGGCACGTTTCTCTACCTCGGTAATACCTGAGGGGATACAGATCACCATACGCAGTGATGGGAAAAACCATCCCTTGCCCTGGTTAATCATTTTGATCATCCCGCGAATCATGTGCTCGGCAGCGTTAAAGTCGGCAATTACACCGTCTTTAAGCGGGCGTACGGTACGGATATTATCGTGCGTTTTACCTTCCATCTGCATGGCCTGCCTGCCGATGGCAATCACTTTGTTGGTTGTTCTGTCGAACGCCACGATTGAGGGTTCGTCAACAACAACTTTATCGTTATGTATAATGAGGGTATTTGCTGTACCTAAATCGATAGCAATTTCTTGTGTAAAAAAGTTAAATAAACCCATCTGGTATTTCTTTCAGTATGTTATGCAAAGTTTATAAAAATACGCTTAAATAGTTTAGCATTTTGCAAACTTAAGCGTTAAAAAATCACATTTATTGTGTTGGGGTTGGGTTGATAGAGCTTATTTATTAAATGGTTGACTGGATTTACAGGTAAATTAAGTTAAAACAGGTTAAAAACATTTTTCCTTTTCACCAAATCAATCCCTACTCTTAAATCAAACGTTTTTAACCTAATAAACTACTCACCTAATCAACCCAATCAACCATTAATTTTAGTGTTTAAAGTGACGGACACCGGTAGTAACCATAGCCAGGCCTTTTTCATTACACATCGCAACCGAAAGCTTGTCATTAATTGATCCGCCTGGTTGTAAAATGGCAGTGATACCTGCTTCGGCAGCTAATTCGGCACAATCCGGGAACGGGAAGAAAGCATCAGATGCCATTACCGCGCCGTTCAGGTCGAAGCCAAAGCTTTGTGCTTTGATCACGGCTTGTTTAAGCGCGTCAACCCTTGAGGTTTGACCCACGCCGCTTGCCATTAGCTGGTTATTTTTAGCAAACACAATGGTGTTTGACTTGGTATGCTTTACAATTTTGTTAGCGAAGTACAAGTCTTTCAGCTCAGCTTCGGTTGGTGCTTTTTCGGTAACGGTGGTCATTTGGGCCGGGCCTTCAATAACCGCGTCTTTATCCTGCTCAATTACACCATTCAATAAAGTTTTGAAGTGTTTAACAGGAAGCTCAACCGGCTGGCGAACTAATAGGATCCGGTTCTTTTTACCTGAAAGGATCTGTACAGCCTCGTCAGAGAAAGCCGGTGCGATCAGTACCTCGTAAAATAATTTGTCGATCTCGGTAGCGGTTTCCGCGTCGATCTCGGCATTGGCAATGATCACACCACCAAAAGCAGATACTGGATCGCAGGCCAAAGCATCAACCCATGCTTGTTTGATAGATGAACGTGAAGCTACGCCGCAGGCGTTAGTATGCTTAAGGATGGCTACAGTAGGCTCGGTAAACTCGTCAATGATAGCAACGGCAGCGTCAACGTCAACCAGGTTGTTGTATGAAAGCTCTTTACCGTTCAGTTTGTTGAACATGGCATCAAGGTTACCGTAAAAAGTGCCTTTTTGGTGAGGGTTTTCACCGTAACGTAAAACCTGGCTTGTTTGGATACTTTGTTTAAATACCGGAAGCGGCTCGGCTTCGTTAAAATAGTTGAAAATATGCGTATCGTAGTTTGACGATATGTTGAATGCTTTTTGAGCAAATGAACGGCGCTGGTCAATTGTGGTAGCGCCATCCTGCGTTTTCAGGATATTTTCCAGGCCGGCGTAGTCATCTTTTGAAGCTACGATCACTACATCTTTAAAGTTTTTCGCGGCTGCACGAATCAATGAGATACCACCGATATCGATCTTTTCGATAATATCTTCGGCGCTGGCACCTGATGCTACGGTTTCTTCAAACGGGTACAGATCAACAATCACCAAATCAATTTCAGGAATTTCGTATTGTGCTATTTGCTGTTTATCGCCATCAAAATCTCTGCGGGTTAAAATACCACCGAAAACCTTAGGGTGCAGGGTTTTAACACGACCACCCAGGATTGAAGGATATGAAGTAAGGTCCTCAACCGGGATCACGTTTACACCTAAATCGCGGATAAAAGTTTCGGTACCACCGGTTGAATAGATATTTACACCAAGGCGGTTTAATTCATGAATGATGGGCTCTAAATTGTCTTTGTAATAAACAGAAATTAAAGCATTTTTTATTTGAACTGACTGGCTCATGTACACGCTGTTTTTTGAGCCGCAAAGGTAGTGATTAGTGATTAGAGATTTGAGGTTAGAGATTAGTTTTTTTTAATCAATGTTTTTGGAAGCTATTGGAGGTTAGAGTTTTGGAAATACACTACTTAAAAAGTGCGAATTTAAGTAGTCTTAATTCTCTACTTGCTTCTTTAGATAAGAAATATAGCCATTGATCATTCGCATACATTCCTCGCAATCTTGCCTGAGATTATCCATTGTTTGCTGACCTATCAGGTTATTATCAAAGGCGATGATTAAATGATCGATGGTTTCGGCGGCAGAGCCACGTGCATTTACTAAAAATTTTGAGGCATCTAAATAATGAAATCTGCCATGGCCTTCGGCTATATTGTTACCGATAGAACGAGATGAGCGGATAATTTGATCAGTTAAGCGATATTTTTCCTCGGTGGGGAACGCTTTAACTAATTCTGTAATATTATTTCGTAGCAAACGGGCCTTTTTCCAAACCTCTAAATCAGTAAAAGCTCCCATCTATGTGTTAAATGTATAAAAGAAGGCCTGTAATCAACTGAATAAAAACCTAATCTCTGACCTCAAATCTCTAATCACTAAACAATCAGCTCTTCATTTTTTTCAATAGCGCTTCTACAACTTTAGGGAAATGGTTGTGTTCAAGCTGCTGTCCTTTAAATTTTACTATTTCAAGGGTGTCGCCGGGTTCTATCTTAAATTTTGATTGATGAATGATCTCTCCTTCGTCAAAGTTTTCGTTTACGAAGTGGATGGTGATACCACTTTCTTCTTCTTTATCTTCTAAAACTTTGCGGTGAACATTATCGCCATACATGCCTTTGCCGCCGTATTTGGGAAGTAGGGCAGGGTGCAGGTTGATGATTTTATTTGGGAATGCTTTTAGTAACGATTGTGGTACGAGCCATAAAAAACCAGCCAGTACAATCAGGTCTACCTGAAGGTTTTTAAGCAGACGGATAACACCATCTGTTTCATAAAACTCGTGGCGACTGAAAATATGCGATGGCACTTCAAAGTTATCGGCGCGTTGTAAAACGTAAGCTTGCGGGTTGTTGGTGAGTATCAGTACAACTTCAGCATCGGCATTGCGTTTAAAATGCTCCATTAATTTCTGAGCGTTTGAACCGGAACCTGAAGCGAAAATGGCAATTCTTTTTTTCATCGATAATATGTTTTTCAACGAAGATGAAACTGTAATAGTTTCATCGGGCTGAATGTTTAACTGGTATTGAAACTATTATACTAAAACCATTTTATAATTTAAAACTAAATTTTTTACTGGCTTGCGGTTGTCCTTTGTCTGATAAAGCCATATCGCATAATTCGTCTTTTTTTAGTTGCCGAGTAGTTTGGTTCAACATCCCCAGTTTCCAATACCAGCGAATAGTTACCTAACGTGACTATTTTAGCGTTTGCAAACGGCTTTGAAGTACCGCCCGATGATTTGGTGCTATCCTTGCAAACCATATCCGAAGCTAAAAATAATTTATTTGCCGTTAGCGACCAACGGCCTACCGCCGAATCGGCATTACATTGAAAATTAGTGTAATTGCAAGAATTATCAGCCTTGAAAGTGAAATACTGAATAATGCTACAGGTTTGATTTAACGTATCTAATGAAACTTGTGAGTCGCCAACATAATTGGTAACGGTTATTGAGGCAAGTTGCCACTTTCCGGCCATTAGCCCTGGTATGTGGCTTAAGTTATCTTTCTTGCATGAATTAACGATCAGCGCAATGCTTAGCAGCAACAGGAAAAACAACAGCGGAGCTTTTTTCATTTATTGAGGGCAAAATTATAAAATATGGTTGATTACCTTGCATCAGTATACTGTAATAAACGTTATAAATTAAATTTATTTCAAAACCGATGCGTGTTCCGTTCCAAAAGCTTAAAGCTGAATTTAAAAGAGTACTGTTGACTCTTGGCTTTACCGATGGCAAAGCTGAAATTATTGCCTCTGTTTTTGCTGAAAATAGCCGGGATGGCGTTTATACCCATGGCTTAAGCCGTTTCCCGGTTTTTGTAAATTATATCAAAAACGGATTAATTACTATCCATGCCGATCCTGTTAAGGTAACCGGTTTTGGAGCTATTGAACAATGGGACGGCAACCTTGGGCCGGGCATACTAAATGCACGTTTTGCCATGAACAGGGCAATAGAACTTGCTGCCGATAATGGCATTGGCTGCGTGGCATTAAAAAATACTAACCATTGGATGCGTGGTGGCACTTACGGCTGGCAGGCGGCCGATGCCGGTTTTATTAGTATATCTTTTACAAATACAATAGCTAACCTGCCACCATGGGGTGGTATTAGTCCGCGGCTTGGTAATAATCCGCTGGTTATTGCAGTGCCCCGTAAAAACGGGCATGTTGTTTTGGATATGGCTATATCCCAATATGCGGTAGGAAAATTGAAGCAATATAAATCGAATAATAATGAGGCGCTGCCTTTGCCTGGCGGTTATGATGAAGAAGGAAAGCTTAGTACCGATGCCGCGGCTATATTAAAATCACAGCGCTTGCTGCCCGTTGGTTTTTGGAAGGGATCGGGTTTGTCATTGGTGCTTGATGTTTTAGCTACCGTGTTAAGCGGTGGTAAATCAACCGCAGAAATAACTAAAAGTGAACACGAATCAGGTATTTCCCAGGTGTTTATTTGTATCAAACCAAATAGCAGCGAACAAACGGAAAGCCTGATTGAGGAAATCATTAACTATACCAAAACAAGTACACCGGAGCATGAGGGGGCATCAATATCTTACCCTGGTGAAGGAACTATAAAGACAAGAGAAAAGAATTTGACAGAAGGTGTGCCTGTAGATGAGCGGATCTGGAACGAGGTGTTGAAGATGTGATGTTTAAAAATATTCGTTATCTTTGATAAAAGCTAAAAAGCGATGAAGCATAATATTTCTACTAATAACGGCTCATTTAAAACTCATCCTACGCATTCGCCCGAAGAGGTGTTAGCTGCAGGGGGGACAACAGCTTTTAGTTTGAAATCTAACAAAAATACCAGGAGTTTAATAAAAGCCCTTCAGAATTCGCCCAAAATCGAACCATTTACAGAGGAAGAATGGAATGATTTGTCAAAACAAATGAGTAAGGACAAATGATGAATTTGTTACTTGATACTAACATTGTTTTGAATATTATAAGAGCGAAAGATTTCGCTGGCGTTGTAAATTTTATTAATCCAAACTAAGCTCAATTATATCTCTCAGTTGTTTCGGAAGCCGAGCTTAAGTCAATCGCTATTAAAAATAGTTGGGGTGTTAACAGGCGTGCTTTACTTGATAGTTTTTTAGATGAGGTTAATATTATTGAGGTTAATTAACTGTATGTAAATATCTACGCAGAAATTGATGCGTTTTCCCAAAAGGCAAATCCTGCCTTTACCGTTTATGATTTTAATACTCCGCGTAATATGGGTAAGAATGATCTTTGGATCGCGTCACTTGCCGCCCTTTTGAGTTTGCAGCTTTTAACAACGGACGCGGATTTTGATCACCTTCACAATGTATTTGTTGATGTACGACGTATCAATCCTGCTGAGTTTTTAATGTTTTTTTGAAGAATGAAGCAGCGATCAAATCGGTTTCGCATCACCCCACCATCATTCCCTCAAACTTTTCCCAAAAGCCATCACGTGGCACGGGTGCAATAATGGCAACCGGCTCGTTTTTTACCGGATGAATAAAAGTCAGTTTACGAGCGTGCAAACAAATGCTTTTGCGTAAGCTGCCACGGGGATAGCCATATTTATTATCACCAACAATTGGGCAACCCAAGGTTGAAAGCTGTACCCTGATCTGATGCGGGCGACCGGTTATTGGGTCAACCTCAATTAGATAATATCCGTTTAGCTCGCCAACCAGTTTATAGCTCAGTTCAGAACGTAAACTACCTTGTACCTCCTTGTCGTGTGCTTTAGTTACATTTTTTTGAGAGTTTTTGATCAACCAGTGCACCAGCGTCCCTTCCTCGGGGAACGGTTTTTTGCGCACTACTGCATAATAGGTCTTATGCATTTCGCGGGCTTTAAACATTTTGTTGATCCTGTCAAGCGCTTTGCTGGTTTTAGCAAACAGAATCACGCCGCTTACCGGCCTGTCAAGCCGGTGTACCACGCCCAGGAACGCGCCGTTGGGTTTGCTGTATTTGTGGGCGATGTACTTTTTTACCTTTTCGTCTAATGGCTCGTCGCCGGTTTCATCAACCTGCACAATATCGCCCGCGCGCTTGTTTATGCCAATAAGGTGATTGTCTTCATAAAGAACATCCTTATCGGTAATATCGTTATTGCTATAATTAAATTCGGGACGAGGCATTGTTTAGTTTATGGTTCATGGTTGATAGTTCATAGCCGATCATTTTTTACTATGATCTATGAACTATCAACCATAAGCTGATTAATATTGTTCCTTTTCGTTAGGGAAGCTATTGCTTTTTACGTCGGTATTGTAATTTTTGATTGCGTCGTGCATAACATCATACAGGTTGGAATACTGGCGTAAAAAACGGGGCTTGAAGCCTTTATTAATTCCCAGCATATCGTGGATCACCAATACCTGTCCGTCGCAATGCTGACCGGCGCCAATACCTATTGTAGGGATCTGCAGATTAGCGGTCACTTCCTGGGCCAATTTGGCCGGAATTTTTTCCAACACTACACCAAAGCAGCCAAGCTCCTGTAGCTTAACCGCATCTTCACGTAGTTTTTGTGCTTCGGCTTCATGTTTGGCGCGAACTGTATATGTTCCGAATTTGTATATGGATTGAGGGGTAAGCCCAAGGTGTCCCATTACCGGGATGCCCGCAGTTAAGATCCTGCTTACCGATTCGGCTATTTCAACACCGCCTTCAATTTTAACGGCATGTGCGCCGGCTTCCTTCATGATACGGATGGCCGAGTTCAAAGCTTCTTTTGAGTTGCCCTGGTATGAACCAAATGGCAAATCGACAACCACTAAGGCGCGTTTTGCTGCACGTACTACGGATGAAGCATGATAGATCATCTGATCGAGCGTGATAGGCAACGTAGTTTCGTGACCGGCCATTACGTTTGAGGCCGAATCGCCAACGAGGATGATATCCGTCCCAGCTTCGTCGACTATAGTAGCCATTGAATAATCATATGCGGTAAGCATAGAGATCTTTTCACCACTAACCTTCATTTCCTGAATAGTATTGGTGGTGATACGCTTTATTTCTTTATTTACAGACATTGATAAATGTTTTATCGGCAGTGCAAAGGTAATCATGATTTCGGATTTCAGAATTTCGATTTCGGAGGTTATATTTTTGATTTGCTATTTTGATTTAGAGGACGCTATTCTTCAATAAAAAATCCGAAATAAAAAAAATCCGAAATCCCATATTCGAAATCCGAAATAAAATCTTACTTTTGCGCCGTGAATCCGGAAGTTCCTTACTTCATTATTTCTATCAGTTTTCACGGGGCTTTGAACCAGGCAATCCGATCATTTAACCCTTTCAATTTTTTTAAGCGATGAACTATTTCACCAAACTACCGGCTATATTGCTGCTTGCTGACGGTACCGTTTTTTATGGTAAAGCTGCTGGCAAAATGGGTACTACCACCGGCGAGATTTGTTTTAATACCGGCATGACCGGCTACCAGGAAATTTTTACCGACCCTTCATACTTTGGGCAAATTATGGTAACCACCAATGCGCACATTGGTAACTACGGTATTGCTAATGAAGAGGTTGAATCGGGCAGGATCCAGATTGCTGGTCTTGTTTGTAAAAACTATAACATCGCCTACAGCCGTAAACAGGCTGATGAATCGATACAGGATTATTTCCAGGAACAAAACATTGTAGGTATTTCTGATATCGATACCCGCCAGCTTGTTCGCCACATTCGTGATAAAGGCGCTATGAATGCTATTATCTCGTCAGAAATATTGGATCTGGATGAGTTGAAAGCAAAACTTGACCTGGTGCCTTCAATGGATGGCCTGGAGCTTTCATCGCAGGTATCAACTACCGAAACTTATACTTTTGGTAGCGAAGATGCTCCTTACCGTGTAGCTGTGCTTGACCTTGGTGTAAAGAAAAATATCCTTCGCAATTTTGATTCGCGCGAGGTTTATGCAAAAGTGTTCCCGGCTAAAACAACTTATGCCGAAATGGAAAAGGATTTTGCGCCTACTGGTTATTTCATTTCAAATGGCCCTGGCGATCCGGCTGCTATGCCTTACGCGGTTGAAACAGTAAAAGAAATTTTAGCTGCCGATAAACCAATGTTTGGTATTTGTTTAGGTCACCAGCTGCTGGCTTTGGCTAATGACATCCCAACTCAAAAAATGTTTAACGGACACCGTGGCTTAAACCACCCGGTAAAAAATATCATCATTAACCATTGCGAGGTTACTTCACAAAACCACGGTTTTGGTGTAGTGCCTGAGGCGGTACGTGCTTCGGATAAAGTAGAGATTACTCACGTTAACCTGAACGACCAGTCGATAGAAGGGATCCGTGTAAAAGGTAAAAAGGCATTCTCGGTACAATATCACCCTGAATCTTCACCTGGCCCGCACGATTCAAGGTATTTGTTTGATGATTTTATCAAATCGATGAAATAAATTTTGATTACAGATGTGCAGATTTTAAATGTGCAGATGATATATAAAAGCCTTTCTATTTAGAAAGGCTTTTTTTGTTTCTCAGGATTCCTTTTTAACTTAGTTGTTATATCTACCTAAATTATGAAGAAATCAATTAATCTGCTCTTAAATGCCGAAGAGAAGGCGCTGCTCAGGGCTCAAAAAACTAAGATTTCTGACCTCACTACTTTTGCCCCCGACGAAGTGGCGATGATATTAAATGCAGATGCCGAACGTGCAAAAGAAATTAACGCGCTTATTGAATTTCAAAGTATTCCGTCATTGGGGATCAACTTTGCTACCGAGCTGATGCAGCAAGGGTATTACTCGTTAGAACAGTTAAAGGGCAAAGACCCGGTTGAGTTATTTAATGCTTTTGAGCGTCATGTTGGCGCCTGGGCCGACCCTTGTGTAGAGGACTCATATCGGTTGCTTGCTCATTATATAAAACATGGTGACACCGGCAAAAACTGGTGGGATTTTACTGCCGAACGAAAAGCCTACCGGGCAGAACACGGCTTCCCCGCAAATAGACCGGCAAAAGCCTGGTATGAGCTGCCGCAATACCGCAATAAGCAAAAAGATTTTGTTGGTGGGAAGTAGAGTGTCGTTGTATTTGATTAGTAAAAAAATATGTCATTGCGAAGCATGGCAACCGCACGAAAGCAGAGCGGCTCTGTATAGCATGCGATTGCTTCGTTCCTCGCAATGACACAACTTTTTACCCCACAAAAAAACGCGAATGAGTAAATCATTCGCGTTTTTGGTATAAAAACTCAGGCGGATATATCCTGGATTAGTTTAAGTATGATTGCAACAGGTTTGATTTTGAGTTGTGACGTAAACGCATCAAAGCCTTGTCTTTCAACTGGCGAACGCGTTCGCGGGTCAAATCAAATTTTTCACCTATTTCCTCTAATGAATGTGGCGCATGACCTCCAAGGCCAAAAAATAACATCAGTACTTCACGGTCGCGTTCGGCAAGGATACCTAACGAACGTTTAATTTCCTGCGATAATGAATCGGCCATTACTTCAGTATCGGTTGCAGCATCAGAGCTGGCCAACACGTCAAGTAAAGTATTTTCTTCACCCTGGATAAAAGGCGCGTCCATTGAAATCTGACGACCTGCATTATTCATTGAATCGGCAATTTTATCAACCGAAATTTCAAGGTTGTCTGCAAGTTCTTCAGGTGTTGGTTGCCTTTCGTACTCCTGCTCCAGTTTTGAAGCGGCTTTATGAATCTTACTTAATGAACCAATTTGGTTCAATGGTAAACGCACAATACGTGATTGCTCGGCAATGGCCGACAGAATTGACTGACGGATCCACCATACGGCATATGAAATAAATTTAAAACCTTTAGTTTCGTCAAAGCGTTTTGCCGCTTTGATCAGGCCAAGGTTTCCCTCGTTTATTAAGTCGCCCAGGGTAAGGCCCTGGTTTTGGTACTGCTTAGCAACCGATACCACAAAGCGAAGGTTAGTTTTTGTCAAACGTTCTAACGCTACCTGGTCGCCCTCACGAATCTTTTGCGCCAGGATCACTTCCTCCTCAGCTGTGATCAAATCTACCTTGCCAATATCGTGCAGGTATTTTTCGAGCGATGCTGATTCACGGTTAGTGATTGATTGGGATATTTTAAGTTGTCTCATTTTTTAATACAGATTATTAAGCTAAAAACGGTTCAATAAGATACTTGTGCCAGGTTAAACAACCGGAGTTAAAACATACTACATTAAACTTTGCTTCCTTCTTTATTTGTGAACCCGGGATAAGTATTTAATATTTAAAACGAGGGTTTTCTACTGATATTATTGCTGTAAGGAACGAGCGGTTTAAAAGTTTTAAAATAATGTGCTAACCAATAAATGTTTAATCAACATATTACCTTATAATGAACAGCACAAAGGTAAGCATTTATTTGCTATTATAGTGTCATTTCAACACCATGAAACAACGGTTAAAGTGAAGATTATGTGAATTTTTATTAATCTTGCGCTGGTTCCGGTGTTTGCTGCTTATCGTCTGTCTTCTGGTCGTCATCATCCTGCTTGGTTTTTTTGTGATTTTTATTCCATTTTATCTTTATTTTACCGTCATCGCCGTCGGTGGCAAGGATATGTAAAACAATACCTTTCATTCGTTTTTTGTTTCGTTCGGCCTCGTCCTCAATCTTGCTGTCGTTTTTCGGGTTCCGTAACGGAACATCCAGTGCAATGTTGGTGCCCCGTGATAGCGAATAGGTTCCCTCTACATCCATATTCAAAACGCTCGAATTGATTTGCATAGGGGCGATCTTTATCTTATCGCCGTCAAGATCAAATCTGGCTTTCAAATCGCCAAAAGTGATATTGTCCAAATCGCGGAAAGGGAAAGCGAACTTGCCTACGCTTTTTATCGGGGCGAAATTGACCAGTGCACCGTCTTTTAAATTAACCTGGGCAAAGCCTTTGATTGATTTTGGTACCAGATCGCCGGTATTTTTGATCCCGCCTTTAATATCCACTCTTGCCGAAAGGAAACCACGCAAGTTATCGCTGGTGAAATCCTTGAGACCGAAGTTGTTAAACGACGCAAAGAAGGTATTAGTATTTACGTTGTTAATAGTTGTGCTGATAGCAAAACTATTGGTTGGCCCCTGCAATACCAATCCGCTTAAATTCAATGTTCCGCCCGAACTTTTGAGGCTCACATTGCGCATCTTCATGGTGTTGTCGGCCAGCAGGATGTCTGCATTCACATCGGTGGCTAAAAACTTTTTGTAGTAAACTTTTGCCAAACGTAAATGGAGCTCGGCCTGCCCTTTATCAAACGCGGTATTAAGTTGACTGGTGATCTTAGCATTCGACATCTTTTTGCCCGACCCGCTATGGCCGGCACTGATTTCGTATCCGCGGTTGTTCAGGAAACCCAAAAATTCGCCAAGGCGGATCTGCGGACTGGTGATCTGCCATACGATCAGGATCTTTTCCGGATCGGTATAATACAGGTTTAAAAAGTTGCTCACCTTGCCCTGCATATAAACTATACTGCTGCCATTTTGCAGGCGGATGTTATTGATATAAAGATCCTTCTCGGTAAATTTTAAAGCGATGGAATTGTTTTTAAATACCAGGCCACGTGGCAGGTATTCTACATCCGCGTTTTTAATATCCACATTCCCGGTAACAAAGGGTTTGGTGAATTTAAAATTCACAATATCAGCTTTATAGGCCAGCTTCAGGTCGGCAATGCCTTTGGTAAATTTCAGGCTTTCATCGCCAATAACCGGGTTAAGTTTGGTAACCGGAAAGCGTGAACGAAAAATGCCTGTTGCCACCGGCGTGTTCAGGTTGTTGATGAACGCGGTATCAATTGTAAACGGAATATCTTTGTAATAACCGTTAAAATGATAAAGTTTGATAACCGAATTATCGTCATTTAGCCCTTTGCCATTGATATAGTTGTTGCTGAATACACCATTAAAACTACAGTTTTCAATAGTGCCGCCCTGGGTTTTCAAAACGTTGTTTTTTACCTTGGCCGTAACGTAAATGGATGGATCACCGCCGCCTCCAAAACTTCCCTTCAGGTCGCAGGTTACATCAATAGGTTTTTTCAGATCGAACATTTTGAGGCTTTTGGTGATATTGGCAGCCAGTAGGTTGGCAGCATCATTCCACAAAATATCGTCAACCTTGAGGTTAATAGTAAAATCTGTTTGCGGAGATTTAAGGTTAAACTGCGCGCCAACCGTGAAGGGGTTATCGCCAATGTTAAGTGTATTGGGTGCAAGGTTTATGATCTGCGAATCATCGTCGTAGCTGATATCAAAGTGGCCTTTTAAAAGCCTGTTTTTCATGAAGCTTCCTTTTTTTGTATTAAAGGAAAAGCTGTTTGCCATGGTATTCAGATCGATATCAGCATTCCATCCTTTGGCAGGATAATCCATGTGGCCCTGGATATCATTAACAGCAAATTTGAACAGTTTATAAGCGTGGCGGTCATCAACCACAAAGTTCACTTTGTTTAAGGAAAAACGTTTGATTTGTGTTGATGAGCTGGTTTGTTTTTCTTTTGGGTCTTTTTCAACCTTAGGTTTTGCTTTAAATATAGCTGTATTGCTGTAGCCGGTGCTATCGGTAAACAGGTCGATATCGGCATTGCTGATATCTATTTTATTGATCACCACCTCGCCTTTAAGCAACGCCGAGGCATTAACCGATACTTCAAAATCTTTTGCGGTAAGTAAAGTATGATGATGCTGGGCCCAGCGGTTATCTCTCAGTACCACATCTTTCAGTTCAACAGATACGCCCGGAAACCCCTTAAACAATGTAGGGTTGATAGTGCCTATAGTGAGTGTGCCGTTCAGGTTTTTGTTAAGTTCGGAGGTGATCATAGCAAGCACTTTCTGCTTATTATAATTAACATAAACAGTAAGGGCGATAAATAAAATTATAATTAAACCCACGAACGCTCCGGCGATCTTTAAGGTTATCTTTAACCATTTCGGCATTTCAACTAATTTATTGTTAAAGCGTTATGGTTATATAATTGTTTGTATTGTAACATATAATTAACACACGGTATAGGAATAGGTAAATAAATCTGCAATAAGATACAATATTTTAAATGTATAATCGGCTACATCATTATCATGGAAACAACTAATAAAATAAAGGTAATTATTACAGGCGCTACCGGTATGGTAGGCGAGGGGGTACTACACCAATGTTTGCTGAGCAATAAGGTTGAAGAGGTATTGATCATTAACCGTAAACCAAGCGGCGTTACGCATCCTAAGCTCAAAGAAATTATTCACGCCGATTTCTTTAACCTTACGCCCATAGAAAGCCATCTGCAAGGTTATAATGCCTGCTTTTTTTGTTTAGGGGTTTCGTCGGTAGGTATGAGTGAAGAGGCTTATTACAAAGTAACCTACCTGCTTACCATGCATGTTGCCGAGATACTGAGCCGTGTTAATCCGGATATGACCTTTTGCTACATATCCGGGGCAGGTACCGATAGTACGGAAACCGGCCGCAGCATGTGGGCACGCGTAAAAGGCAAAACTGAGAACGATTTGATGAAGCTGCCCTTTAAACAGGTCTTTAACTTCAGGCCGGGATTTATGAAAAGCTTTAAAGGCGCAAAAAATACGCTGTCTTTTTATAAATACATCAGCTGGATGTATCCCCTCGGCAGGCTTATTTACCCTAAAGGTTTTATTACACTGGAGGAAGTTGGCGAAGCCATGATTAATACCGCGAACCGGGGAACGGGGCGCTGGATCCTGGACGGGAAAGATATTGTGGCGCTGGCCAACGAATAGCGGGTTATGATATACGGATAGCATCGTCGTGTAAATCCGATATATCGTTATTGTGGTTTATGGTTTTTTGTTGTAAGGTGTTGTAATATAGTTGTTTGTGTTTTTGGTGTGAGGTTTGGGTTAGTGAGGTTAGTAACATTAATCAACACATCATTTGTGAAAACTAAACTCAAAAACAACATGAAAGCCAAATCAATGAAAGCCCGCTTAAATAAATATTTAATTGCGGCAGTAGTTTTATCAGGCAGTTTATTTGCCCTTACCTTTAAAGCAAGCGCGCAGGGCACACCTGTTAAAAACATTGTATTGGTACATGGCGCCTTTGCCGATGGCTCGGGCTTTCAAGCCGTGTACAATATCCTTACTAAAAAAGGCTACAATGTTACCGTAGTTCAAAATCCCTTAACCTCGCTTAAGGATGATGTTGACGCGGCTAACCGGATCCTGGACAAACAGGACGGCCCCACAGTTTTGGTTGGCCACTCCTATGGCGGTACAGTAATTACCGAAGCCGGGAATAATTCAAAAGTAGTGGCCTTGGTTTACATTGCCGCTTTTGCTCCGGATAAAGGCGAGAACACCATAAAATGGGTACAATCTGCACCTCCCGCTCCCGAAAACGGAATTTTGCCGCCAGACGATAAAGGCTTTGTTTACTATGATAAAGCTAAATTTCATGGTGGGTTTGCCGGCGATTTGAGCCAGGCCGAGGCCGACTTTATGTTTGCTTCACAAGGGCCAACCTCTGTTCAATGTTTTATAACCCCTATTACCGAAGCCGCCTGGAAAACCAAGCCGAGCTATGGCATAGTAGCTACCGAAGATAAAAGTATAGTGCCTGATGTTGAGCGTACCATGTATAAACGTGCCGGAGCTAAAATAACCGAGGTTAAAGGCAGCCACGTCATATTTATTTCGCAACCCGAGGCTGTTGCCAAAGTAATTATCGAGGCGGCAAACAGCGTTAAGTAAAAGATAGTTTTTGTTACAGTTTTAAGCGGAACCGGCGATTGGCCGTTCCGCTTTTTTGTTAGTTTTACGCTATCGATCATTAAATGGAAGCCATTACCGTACCCGGAGCAGTAAAAGATAAGCCGCAAATTAAAGCGGGTGAGATCTCTTTTGTGTACTACCAGGAGCGCGGCAGCCTGCTCAGAAACCAGGTGATTTTTAACCAATGCGCCGTAAGCTTTGTGCTTAACGGGCAAAAAGAGCTTTATCGTCATGCCGATTGTACCATCATCAGGCCAGGACAAGGTTTGCTGATTCCCGAAGGTAATACTCTTATCGCGGAGCATACCGTAAACGGGACTTCAAATGATGTGCTTTACAGTAGTTTTATCGTCTTCTTTCCGCAGCGGCTGATTACAGAATTTTTTGCTAAGCATGGTCTTTCCACAAAAAATACGCAAGCTGATGGTTCGCCTTATTTGCTTTTTTCAAACACCGCTTACCTTAATGAATACCTCCGGGGTATCCGGACTTTGGTTGACGGGCAGCAGCAGCTTTCATACCCGGTAGCGCTGCATAAACTGGAGGAGTTGCTGCTTATCATTTATGAATTATACCCAACTCAGTTGACGACCTTACTTGGTAGCGAGCATAACAATACCGGTTTATCGCTGCAAAAACTGGTCGAAAATAACCTGTTTAATAACCTCACTCTTGATGAATTGGCTTTTCTGGCCAATCGTAGCCTGTCGTCATTCAAACGGGATTTTGAGAAAGCTTATGGCCTGTCGCCGCAAAAATATATCCGCGAAAGGAAACTGGAAGCTGCCTGCATTGAGCTAAAGAGTGGGCGCAGGGCAAGTGAGCTTTACGGCACTTTCGGTTACGAAAACCTGTCGAATTTTAATACAGCTTTTAAGAAAAAGTTCGGGGTTACCCCGGCGGCTTACGGTCAGCAAATTGTAGTTTGAGCCGCTTGCACTACTATTTGAACCGTTTGCAATAACAGTGTGAACGCCCGCAAGGCCAACTTTGTAGCGTAATTAAATACTGTTATTATGAAAACGATTTTCTCTCTATTCATCAGCTTTTTTATAGCTAAGGCTGCATGTTCACAAACGTTTACTTTAAAAAGTGCCGATTTAGGCGGACAGTTCAGCAATGAGTTTATTGCCGGTAATTTTGGATGCAATGGCGGCAATAAATCGCCGCAACTAAGCTGGGTTAACGCACCGGAGGGCACCCAAAGCTTTGCCATAACCATGTACGATGCGGACGCCCCAACCGGAAGCGGGTTCTGGCATTGGGTTGTTGTAGATATTCCCGCAAATATTCATGAACTTAAGCAAGGCGCGGGCGACGTAAAAAGTGGTTTAGCTCCGCAAGGCAGCCTGCAAAGTATTAACGATGTAGGCGTACCCGGTTACCAGGGCCCATGCCCCGGCGTTGGCGAGGGCGACCACCGGTATCTTATCACCGTATATGCTTTAAAAACAGCCAAACTGGGCACAACGCAAGCTTCAACCGCGGCTTTAACCGGTTACATGCTGGGTAAGCAATCGTTAGCTAAGGCTTCGTTAATGGTTTATATGAAAAGATAAGCGACTTGTTTTTTTAAATCCCCTCTTGAGAGGGGGCGCGGTGGAATGTGTAGTTGCAGGGGTGTGTTTATGCAATTAACTTATCAAAGCAGAAACACACCCCTCCTCCCCTCTCAAGAGGGGAATCGCACAATCCCGCACCCTTACCAGTTGCACGATTAAGCGTCTACGCTTGAACCTGCGCCAGGATGAACAGGGTTTATGGCTTTCTAATTCCCCGTAGGGGATACCTATTTGTAGCGAAAGAGTGGTGAAGACGCTTTGCCTCGTAGAGGCTACCCTCGCGATGTAGATATTTTCTGCGTCAGGGTAGCACCTACCGGCGCACAATACTGCGTTGCAAACCTTATTCTACAAACAGGTAGCACCTCTGGTGCATAATAACGGGGGCACACGTCGTCGGTGGCAATAAACAAATCATGTGATCAAATGCTGGTAATTGTAGGAGGTTAACTACCGAATCACAACCTGCAATTTAAGCAACCTGCTTTTTTCTGCCGAAAAGCTCGCTCCATTATCATTACTTATTAACGATACATTATTAGGATCAGTTAACAGATCATTATAGGCAAAGCCATAGCAGCCTTTGGTAGTGGCCGATTGTATAACGACAGCGTATCGCTTACCGACGGTAACAGGAATATTTGTCTTTACAATAACGTTCCTGGCCGACCATGAAACAGAATCAGCAGGTAAAGTAACGGAAGCCAATGCTTTACCTGTTGGTGATCCGGTATTATTAAGTTCAAATACCTCAATAGCCAGACCGGAATCGGGATGCCCTGTTTGAAAAGTAGCAAAACTGATGCTGGCTAAATTGCCGTTCCTGCTTGCCGTAAAAATTTGCGCACGCTGTACATTTTTGCCAATGTCGCACCCGGTTATAAAATCTTCAGTTGGTTTTACCGGGCTGGGGTTCCTGGTAAAATTTGCTGTTTGCTGGCACTCCATGGGGTTGATGGAGCCATCGGCGGCAAAGCTGAGCGGTGCCCAGTAAAAATTTGCAAGGGCTTCGTTTTTGGCCGCGTTGTTCCACAAATCGCTGCCGAAAAGGAAAATCGTTTCTGAATCCAGTTTAATGGTTGATACAAACGAGGGTTGCCCGCCGCAGGAGTTATCACTGATCTTGATCCCATCTGACCATGGCCCCAATGGCGACGATGCAGTACGGTAAGAAGCCCCGGTGCCCGAACAATAACCACAATTAGGGTCGGAGTAAATAAGATAATATTTGCCTTTACGCTTGAACAATGCCGGTGCTTCGGTATTACCAGTAGTAACCGATTTTACATACTGCCCGGTTCCGGTTAAATAGTCGGCGCTTAATTTTTCAATAACGATACTGCCTTTTGTTCGCCAGTCGGTATACGCTAAATAGGCTGTGCCATCGTCATCAACAAAAGTATCATGGTCGCCATTGTTTAAACCTGCAACCGGCATTTCGCTGTTTACTGCAAGGGTTGGCTCCTTAATTTCAATGAATGGCCCAACCGGGGTTTTGCTGGTAAATACCCGGTAGCCAACCCGGTTATCATAAACGTTTATCCACAGTACGTAGCGTTTTGTTTTTTTATTATAGATAACATGCGGCCTAAAGCAGCCATAGGTTTTACCATCGCAGCGGCTTTGCCAAACGGGCGTTTGGGCATCAAACATAAATCCCCTGTCGGTCCAGTGTTGCAAATCGGTTGATGAGTAAGTTTTAAAACCGCAAAAGGGGGCCGTTTTGTTTCCCCATTCAAAACCGCAATCATAACTGGTACCGTACAGGTAGTACACGCCGTTAAATAAGGCTATCTCGCCGTCGTGCGCGTCAACCGCGTTGCCCAGGTTATCGAATTTAGTTATCTGCTTACCGTTTTTATCAAAATTTGTAATGCTTTGCGCCGATGCGAACCGGACAGTTAAAATGGCAGCCAACAGGCTAAGCAGGATAAGTTTTTTCATTGGTTTTGTTATTACTGAACTGCAGGTGCTAAAATTTTCAGCGAAAAGCGGCTATATCATCGACCCAAATCTATCAATGAACGCAAAAGTACCGGTTACACTTTTTGATATTAGGTTTATCATTTATGATAGCTGGTTTTAAAGATCTCCCTGCGCCCGTTTCCGGTAATCGGTAGGGGCAATGCCGGTTTTTTCTTTAAACAGTTTAGAGAAATAAAAATACGACTCGAACCTCAGATCGTAAGCAATCTGTTTAATAGGGATAGACGGATCATTCAGTAATTCTTTTGCACGATCTATTTTTAACTGGATATAGTACTGGCCTGGTGATAACCCTGTATGGCTTTTAAAGGCTTTTCTGAACCAGGAATAACCTACGCCTAATTGAGACGCAGCTTGTTCCGGTGAAAAATCGGCAGTTATATTTGAGCGGAAAAGAAGCCTCGCTTCATTGATCAATACTTCGCGGCCATCGCTCACCGCGTTTTGTCTGCTCACGGCATGAAAGCTTCCTAACAGGTGCAGCACCGCGCCTGAGATCTGGGGCTGGTAACCGGTATCTTCCTGTTGTGTTTTTTCGATGATGTTATTAAAGAGACCAAAAATGCTTTCATTAAAACCGATGCTAAGACACGGGGCTTCCGGTTTAAAAAAACTTTTGTTGATCAGGTTATCCATCACTTCGCCCTTAAAGCCTATCCAGTATTCATCCCAGCCGGTTTTTTCATCAGGCTTATAACGGTGCCGCTCTCCCGGAAACAAAACTATTACACTGCCGGCCTTTACTTCAATCCGTTTGCAACTGTCTGATTCAAAAAGGCCTTTGCCCCGGGTTATATAAATTACCTGGTACTCGTTCAGTACACGGCCGGTGTTCCAGTTAAAATTATGATGCGCGGGATGTGCCTTGCCAGGGTATGAGCCCGAGGCCTCAATATGGGTACAGCCGGTATTTAACACGCATAGTCCCCAGTTTTCGTCTTCCTTACTTACAGGCAGGTATTTGTAGTAATTGATCATATGGTAATGCTGTCCGGCATCAATAAATACATCTTAAATATCAAAATGTGTATTGGTACCAGGGTTTATATGGCAATATTTGACTCACACCAAATTATGATGAGTTGTTTAAAAACGATGTTTATTCAGAAGCTGTATAACGCTGCTGTCCATTTAAAAATTCGCTGCGTATATTGTATAGCCGAATGTGCCGCCCCTAAAGTGAAAAAATAACCTGTTTTAAACAACACCTAAATTAATATTAAGTTTATAGCTTTCTAATTATCAGTCAAATCCATCCATTACGCAACAATAAACCACAAAATGAATACTTCCGGCAATCAAATAACCCCAGGCCTTAAAATTGGACTTTTCGGTATCGGCCTTAATACTTATTGGGATCAGTTTGAAGGGCTTGAACAGCGGCTATCGGGTTACGTGGATGAGGTAGCAGATAAGCTTGCCGGTTTTGGTTCGGGAGTGGTTAATCTCGGGCTTATTGATACACCGCAAAAGGCATTTGAAGCGGGCAGCCATTTTCGCCGGGAAGATGTGGACCTGATATTTTTATACGTTACCACTTACGCGTTATCATCCACCGTATTGCCCGTTGTAAAAAAAGCTAAAGTTCCGGTGGTGATCCTGAACCTTACGCCGGGCGCGGCTATTGATTACACGGCTTTCAACAAAATGCAAAACCGCACAGCCATGACCGGCGAATGGCTGGCCTATTGCTCGGCTTGCCCGGTACCCGAAATAGCCAATGTGTTTAAACGGGCCACTATTCCTTTTTATCAAATAACGGGCATGCTGCATAACGATCCGCATGTTTGGCAGCAGGTAGAAGAGTGGATAGCCGCGGCTAAAGTGGCCAACACCATGTACCACAACACATTGGGAATTATGGGCAATTACTATGGTGGTATGCTGGATATCTATTCCGACCTCACGCTGCAGTGCGCCACATTTGGCGGCCATATTGAAATTATGGAGGTTGATGAGCTATCGGGCTTACGCGATACAGTTCAGGAGATTGAGGTTAAAGACAAGCTAAAAGAGTTTCACGAACGGTTTGATGTCCAGTCTGATTGTTCGGATTTTGAACTGGAACGCGCCGCTACAACCGCTGTTGCTTTGGATAAACTGGTGGCGAAATATAATCTTGGCTCCATGGCCTACTATCATAAAGGAACAGGCAATGCGGCTAATGAGGATACCATGAGCTCGGTGATCCTGGGGAATTCGCTGCTTACGGCGGCAGGTATTCCGGTAGCAGGCGAGTATGAGATCAAAAATGCCCAGGCCATGAAAATAATGGACAGTTTTGGCGCGGGTGGTTCCTTTACCGAATACTACGCCATGGACTTTAACGATGATGTGGTGCTGATGGGACATGATGGCCCCTGTCACCCGGCCATTGCCGAAGGGAAGATCAAAGTAAAGCCGCTACAGGTTTATCATGGCAAGGTTGGTAATGGCCTTTCGGTAGAGATGTCGGTGAGTCATGGCCCTGTTACCATGCTCTCGGTTGTGGAAACGGCGGGCGGTAAAATCATTTTCCTGGTAGCAGAAGCAGAATCTGTTGCCGGGCCGATACTGGAAATAGGGAACACCAACAGTCGTTACAAATTTGCAATCGGTGCCAGGACTTTTGTAGAAACCTGGAATTCGCATGGCCCCGCGCACCATTGTGCAGTAGGTAAGGGGCATATTGCATCAAAAATTAAAAAGCTGGGTGATTTGTTGGGAGTGGAGACAGTGAAGGTTTGCTGATCTCGTGCAGATGAAGGTTTTTAGTGTGCGTTGATTTACGAGGCACCTACGGAGCCTTAATCCGTTATTTCTTTGACTATAAACACGATACTCCTACGGAGTGCTTTGGCCAATATGCTTTTCAACTCCGTAGGAGTATCGTGTTTATAGAATTTCCGCAATGCAAAATTTTAGGGCTCCATAGGAGCCTCGTGTTAATAAAAGCGATACTGGCTTAGCACGCATTTTGCTCATAAGCATGATGAGGATATGATTTAATTATCTCCCAAATTAAACGTTTTACCATTCCAAAACAGCAAATCCGCTACGGGATGATGTTTTTATATTGTTAAAATAACACTAATTATCGCCTCTCCGCTGGCCCTTTCTCCAAGTCTTTTCTGTGTCTGATTTACTTATGTAATGACTTTTTTACAGGGTTTACATCTCTGCTAACCTAATAATCGATTTTACATGAATAATTTTTTAAATAAAATTTCTCTTTGTCAATAATTAAGTGTTATTTCGACAATAATTATAAATCTTTATATGAGCAATAACCAATTAGTGATCGGTGTCGATTATGGTTCCGATTCTGTGCGTTCTGTGATAGTGAATGCCGCAAACGGAGAAGAAATAGCATCATCAGTATTTAATTATCCCCGCTGGCGCGATGGCAAGTATTGCGTACCTGCCGAAAATCAATTCCGTCAGCATCCGCAGGATTATATCGACGGACTTAAAGCCACCATTAAAGATTGTATTGCACAAGCCGGTGGCGAGGCCATCGCGAAAAACATAAAAGGTATCTCGGTTGATACTACCGGCTCAACCCCGGTTGCTGTTGACGCGACCGGAACTCCGCTTGCTTTAACCCCCGGTTTTGAAACAAATCCCAATGCCATGTTTGTGCTTTGGAAAGATCACACCTCGGTTAAAGAAGCCGCGCAGATCAATGAGCATGCTACAAAATTTGATACCAATTATTTGAAATACGTTGGCGGCATCTACTCGTCGGAGTGGTTCTGGGCTAAGTTATTACACGTATTAAGGGTTGATGCACAAGTACGTGACGCCGCGGCCTCATGGGTTGAGCATTGCGACTGGATTCCGTTCCTGTTAACCGGTGGTACCGATGTTAAGGATATTAAGCGCGGCCGTTGCTCTGCAGGTCACAAAGCGTTGTGGGCAGAGGAGTTTAATGGCTTGCCTCCCGAAGAATTTTTTGTTTCCCTTGATCCGGTGCTGGCTGGTTTCAGGGATAAATTATATGAAGACACATACACTGCCGATGAAGCGGCCGGAAATCTTAGCGCGGAGTGGGCGGAGATATTGGGACTCTCAACCGATGTGATTGTAGGTACCGGCGCTTTTGACGCCCATATGGGCGCGGTTGGCGGCCAGATTGAGCCTTATCACCTGAGTAAGGTAATGGGTACATCAACCTGCGATATTTTGGTAGCCCCATCAGCAGAGATGGAGGGCAAACTGGTACGCGGCATTTGCGGACAGGTTAACGGTTCGGTTATTCCGGGTATGACAGGTTTAGAGGCTGGTCAGTCGGCTTTTGGCGATACTTATGCCTGGTTCAAGAATATCCTGGCCTGGCCATTAAACAACCTGCTGTCGCAATCGCAGGTAATTGACGCAGCTACCGCCGAAGCTTTGAAAGAAGAAATTTCTGAGATGATCATCCCTGAACTGAGCAGACAAGCGGCTTTGTTACCAATTGATGAAAGTAATGAGCTGGCTATTGATTGGTTTAACGGCAGGCGTACGCCGGATGCCAACCAGGAATTAAAAGGTGCTATTACCGGTCTGGGTTTAGGCAGCGATGCGCCAAGGGTATTCCGTGCACTGGCCGAGGCTACCTGTTTCGGAGCCAAGAGTATCGTTGATCGTTTTATCAGCGAAGGGATCCCGGTAAAAGGCATCATCGGTATTGGTGGTGTGGCAAAAAAATCATCTTTCGTGATGCAAATGATGGCCGATGTTTTGGGTATGCCTATCCGTATTCACCAGTTTAAACACACCTGTGCTTTGGGCGCGGCTATGTTCGCGGCAGTGGTTGCGGGCATTTATCCCACCATTGAAGAAGCCATGACAGCCATGGGCCGTGGGTTTGACGTGGTTTATGAGCCAAACATTGCGCTGAAAGAGGTTTATCAGCAACGCTATAATCAATACAGCACATTAGGCCGGTTTGTTGCCGCTGAGGTTGCCCTGAAAAATAATCCTGAACTGCAAAACGCATAATAACGAAATGAGTAAATATGATCATATTAGGCTTAGTGCCTATAATGCCAACATGCAGCTGCCTAAACTTGGCCTTGTGCTGTTCACCTTTGGTAACGTAAGCGCTGCCGACAGAGAATTAGGTGTATTCGCTATTAAACCAAGCGGTGTACCTTATGAAGACCTTTCACCAGAAAAAATGGTGATTGTTGATTTTGATGGCAATACCATTGAAGGTGACCTTCGCCCGTCAAGCGATACCAAAACCCACGCCGTACTTTACAAGCATTGGGATGGTATCAATGGTATTGTGCACACGCACTCTACCTACGGAACTGCCTGGGCACAGTCTCAACGTGATATCCCTATCTTCGGTACTACTCACGCCGATCATTTAACGGTTGATATTCCCTGTGCTCCACCTATGAATGATGAAATGATCAAAGGTAACTACGAGTATCAAACCGGTTTCCAGATCATGGAATGCTTTGAAGAAAAAGGTTTGGATTACAAAGAAGTTGAAATGGTACTGGTAGGTAATCACGCACCGTTTACCTGGGGTAAAACCGCCGAAAAAGCAGTTTATAACAGCGCCGTACTTGAAGCTGTAGCCCAGATGGCCTACCTTACAGAGCAAATTGACAGAAGCGCCCCCCGCTTAAAAGATGCGCTGATTAAAAAACATTACGAGCGTAAACACGGACCTGATTCATATTACGGACAATAAACCTGATGAAAAAAATAAACCTGTTTTTCCTGCTGCTTTGTTTTTTCGCCTGCAGCCGCTTATCGGCGCAAGTTGCAGCAACCCCACCTATGGGCTGGAACAGTTATAACTGTTTTGGCTCGGCAGTACATGAAGATGAAGTAAAAGCCAATGCCGATTACATGGCCGATCATCTGAAACAATATGGCTGGGAGTATGTAGTGGTTGACTTTTTATGGTCGTATGATAATCCTCCGGGCAGCAATATTGGCAACCCTTTTCAATTGCGTTTACAGGATGGTTCATATGTGCCATGGTTAACTATGGATAAATGGGGAAGGTTAACTCCACAGCCAAATAAGTTTCCATCGGCTTTTGGTGGTAACGGCTTTAAACCACTTGGCGATTATATCCATAGCAAGGGCCTGAAATTTGGGATCCATGTTATGCGAGGAATCCCGAGGCAGGCGGTTTGGGCAAAATCGCCGATAAAAGGCACCAATGGCATCACTGCAGATATGGTGGCCGATACCAACTCAAAATGCCCATGGATGAACCATATGTATGGTTTGGATATGAAGAAGCCCGGCGCGCAGGAATACCTGAACTCGCTGTTAGAGCTTTATGCTTCATGGGGAGTAGATTTTATTAAGGTAGATGACCTTTCGCGCCCGTACAGCAATGCAGAGGTTGAAGGTTATCAGAAAGCGATTCAGCAATGCGGCAGACCAGTTGTGCTGAGCCTGTCGCCAGGTGAAACTCCGGTTGCACAAGCAGCACACGCTACCAAATATGCCAATATGTGGCGCATGGCCGATGACTTTTGGGATAACTGGAAAGAGATCCTGCACATGTTTGATTATGCTAAAAGCTGGGAAGGCGTAAGTGGTCCCGGTCACTGGCCAGATTGCGATATGATCCAGATAGGAAAGCTGAGCAAACGCGGGCCGGTAGGCGAAGAACGTTTCAGCCGCTTCACCCAGGATGAAGAGATTACACACATGACTTTCTGGAGCATCTTTCAGTCGCCGTTAATGCTTGGCGGTAACCTGCCCGAAAACCGTGATTTTGAGTTGAAGCTATTTACCAATGACGAGGTAATAGCGGTAAATCAAAAAGGAGCACATCCAAAACAACTGTACAAAAAAGATGGCGCTATGATCTGGTATTCACAGATTCCGGGCAGTAAAGACATTTATGCAGCCTTCTTCAATATTGGAGATGACGACAAAACCGTATCCCTGAATTTTAAAGATCTGGGCCTGAAAGGTAAAGTAACCGTACGCGATTTGTGGAAAAAGCAGGATGTTGGCCAGTACAGCTCAGGCTATCAGCAAAAAATAAATAAACATGGTGCAGCACTATTTAAACTGTCACCAAAAAACTAAACCAATTCATTAAATCACTAATTCGCTAATTCAATAAATCACTAAATAGTATATGATTGATCTGAAAACATTTGAAGTATGGTTCATTACAGGTAGCCAGAACTTATACGGAGAAGAAACACTAAAAAAAGTTGCCGAGCACTCACAGGAAATAGCTAAAGGTATCGATGGCGCGGCTAACATCCCGGTACGCGTGGTATACAAACCGGTTGTAAAATCAACCGAAGAAATTTATAACACTTTGCAGCAGGCTAATGTTGCCGAAAACTGTATCGGTGTTATTGCCTGGATGCATACGTTTTCGCCTGCTAAGATGTGGATCAGGGGCTTAAGCATCCTTAAAAAACCGATGCTGCACCTGCATACCCAGTATAACCGCGATATTCCATGGAGTTCGATAGATATGGACTTTATGAACCTGAACCAAAGCGCTCATGGCGACAGGGAGTTCGGTTTCATGGTATCACGTATGCGCATTAACCGTAAAGTGGTTGTTGGTCACTGGCAAGATAGCGAGGTGTTGAAAGACATTGAAAGCTGGAGCCGTGCAGCGGCGGGCTGGTACGACTGGCAAGGCGCTAAATTTGTTCGCTTTGGCGATAACATGCGTTTTGTTGCCGTTACCGATGGTGACAAAGTTGAGGCTGAATTGAAATTTGGTTTCGCGGTAAATACTTATGGTATTGGCGATCTGGTGGCTGTCGTTGACAGCATCAGCGACGCGGAGGTTAAAGCCCTTACCGACGAATACGAAGCTATTTATACCATGACCGATGATCTTAAACAAGGCGGCGCAAGGTATCAGTCGGTTTATGACGCTGCAAAAATTGAGCTTGGCTTACGTAAGTTTTTACAAGATGGCGGTTACAAAGGTTTCAGCGATACTTTTGAAGATCTGCATGGCATGATCCAGTTACCGGGTATTGCCTCACAGCGTTTAATGGCCGATGGTTACGGTTTTGCCGGTGAAGGCGACTGGAAAACTGCCGCCTTAGTACGCGCATTTAAAGTAATGGGTGCAGGATTGCCAGGCGGTAACGCTTTCATGGAAGATTATACCTACCACTTCGACCCGAACAATGCTTTAGTTTTAGGTTCACACATGCTTGAGGTAGATAGCAGTCTGGCTAACGGCAAAGCAGCATTGGAAGTGCATGCCTTAGGCATTGGCGGCAAAGCTGACCCTGCCCGTTTGGTATTTAACGTAGCCGGCGGTGCAGCATTAAACGCTTCGATTGTGGATATGGGCAACCGTTTCCGTTTAATTGTTAACGAGGTTGAAGCAATTGAACCGGTAGAAGATTTGCCAAAACTACCTGTTGCAAGGGTCCTTTGGAAACCGCTTCCTGATATGAAAACCGGCTGCGCGGCATGGATCTACGCAGGTGGCGCGCACCACACCGCATACAGTCAAAACCTATCGGCCGAGCTGATCAACGATTTTGCTGATATGGCAGGTATTGAGTTTTTACGTATTGGTAAAGACACCAAGCTTGACCAGTTCAGGAACGAGATCAGGTGGAATGACGCGGCTTATAAGCTGTAATACTTTCTAAATTAAGAAAAGACTTACGAAGTTTTTAAAGCTTCGTAAGTCTGAAATATAAACCGTCATTGCGAGGAACGAAGCAATCCCAAACTTTACAGATGGGCTTGCATATTGAGGGTTGCTTTGTACCCGGCAATGATGTAATGAATAAAAGAATTTAAACTTAACCAAAAGCTCTTGAAAGCGCTCGCCCTTTAGGGGAGGGTTGGGAGGGGCGACCATTAAACCTAATAATGAACAAATTTGCAACTATCGATTACGTGATCTTCGTAATCTATTTTATTGTAGTTACGGGCTACGGGTACTGGGTATACAGCCGTAAAAAGATCAAAGGCGTATCCGATAGTCACGACTTTTTCCTGGCCGAAGGTTCGCTCACCTGGTGGGCTATTGGCGCTTCGCTGATTGCATCTAACATATCGGCCGAGCAGTTTATAGGTACCAGCGGTCAGGGCTTTGAAGTAGGGCTTGCCGTAGCAGCCTATGAATGGGTTGCCGCTATAGCACTTATCATTGTGGCTGTGTGGTTTATCCCAATTTTCCTTAAAAATAAGATATTCACCATGCCACAGTTTTTGCACAACCGTTATAACGAAACGGTGAGCTTTATCATGGCCATATTCTGGCTGTTGCTATACGTGCTGGTGAACCTTACCTCTATACTTTATCTGGGTGCTTTGGCTATCAACAACCTGATGGGGGGCGGCTACCTGCATGAGATCATTATCGCGCTATCTATTTTCGCGCTGTTTATTACCCTTGGTGGTATGAAGGTGATTGGCTTTACAGATGTTATCCAGGTTTTGGTACTGGTTATCGGTGGTTTGGCTACAACCTATATCGCGCTTACTTTGGTGAGCGAGCATTTTGGTTTAGGTAAAGATGCCATGGCCGGTTTAAACAAGATGATGAGCGATGCTCCTGAGCATTTCAGAATGATGATGGCTAAACCTAAGCCGGGCGCACCGCAGGAAGAGATCAATAAATATCTGGCCCTGCCGGGTATTGCCATGTATTTCGCCGGTCAATGGATTGTGAACCTGAACTATTGGGGCTGTAACCAGTACATTACCCAACGCGCTTTGGGTGCCGATCTTAAAACTGCCCGTACCGGGATCTTATTTGCCGGTTTAATGAAACTGGCCATGCCTGTAATTGTAGTTTTACCGGGTATCGCTGCCTACGTGCTATACAAAAACGGTGCTTTACAACAGGAAATGGCAACCGGCGGACATTTCAAAATAGATAACGCTTATTCGGCTATTCTTGGGTTTTTGCCTACCGGCTTAAAAGGCCTGTCGGTAGCGGCACTTACAGCCGCCATTGTGGCGTCACTTGCAGGTAAGGCCAATAGCATCTCTACCATTTTTACGCTGGATATCTACAAAAAGCATATCAATAAAGAAGCCAGCGAAAAAAACATGGTGGTATTCGGAAGACTTACCATTGTGGCTGCCCTAGTATTCTCAATCATACTTACCTGGAAAGATTTGCTGGGCATAGGCGGCGAAGGTGGTTTTACCTTCATTCAAAAATATACAGGCTTTATCAGCCCGGGTATCTTTGCTATTTTCCTTTTAGGTTTCTTCTGGAAACGTACTACCAGCGCAGCTGCTATAGCGGGTATTTTAACAAGCTTTGGTATGTCGGTATTGTTCAATAACTACGCTCCCAAACTGTTCGGTCATGAAACTTTCCTTTACACGGCTTTCCCTAATGGCAAAGGCGGTTATGAGATCCCTTTCCTGATCTGTATGGGCTTGTCGTTCCTGTTCACCATGATCGTGACGATAGGTATTAGTTTAGCCGGACCGAAGGTTAACCCTAAAGCACTCGAAATTCCGCGTAGTATGTTCAAGGTAGAAAAATCGACCATGGCATTAATTATAGTTACGCTTATACTGCTTACCATGCTTTACGTGAAGTTCTGGTAAATGGTTGAAATATTTGATTTTTGAATAAGAAAGTCCCGCGCGAGGCGGGCTTTTTTTAATTAAATATTTTAAGTGTTTTTTTAACAATTATAAATTAATTTTTATACATTGGTCTCGCTGATCACCAGTTATCAGTTTAAGCCAATTTATTTGTTCCGGAAATTATAATAGTTAAAACGGTAATGCTGTAAAAGGCAAGCTAACAACCTCAAATTATGAAGAATAACAAGAATTTATTAATGATGTTAAGCTGTTCGGCTGCACTTTTCGCGGCTTGCAACGGTAATCCTAAAGCAACTGACTCAACCGTGAAAGATTCAACTTCGGTAACTACCCATGCTATACCCGATTCGGCAAATTTTGAAGCCGATGTACAAGGGCAAAAAACAAAGCTTTTTACCCTTAAAAATACCGGCGGCGTAACCGCAGCTATCACCAATTATGGCGGCAGGCTGGTGAGCCTGTTGGTACCCGATAAAGACGGTAAAGCTACCGATGTTATTTTAGGTTATGATTCGGTGAAAAGCTATCAAAAACCGAAGGAGCCATATTTTGGTGCCATCATTGGTCGTTATGGCAACCGCATTGCCAAAGGTAAATTCACGCTTGATGGTAAAGCTTACCAGCTGGATATTAACGATGGAGTAAATACCCTGCATGGCGGTTTTAATGGTTTTTATGGCAAGGTATTTTCTGCCAAGCAATTAAGCGCTTCACAACTGGAACTTACCTATGTTTCAAAAGATGGTGAAGGTGGTTATCCCGGTAATTTAACTGCAACTGTAGTTTATACCCTGGGTGATGATAACTCATTGAAAATAGAATACAAAGCCACTACCGATAAACCTACCATTGTTAATTTAACTAATCACGCTTATTTTAACCTGAATGGTGCAGGCAGCCCTACTATTACAGATAACGTAATGCAAATAAACGCCGATGCTTTTTTGCCTGTGGATACCACACTTATCCCAACCGGCAAATTACAGCCGGTTAAAGGCACCCCGTTTGATTTTACCACATCAAAAGCTATTGGTAAAGACATTGGCACTGCCGATGAGCAATTGAAAAACGGTAAAGGTTACGATCATAATTTTGTATTGAACAAACATGATCTTACCACGCCGGTAGCTACCGCTAAAAGTATTGTTACCGGTATTACTATGGAGGTATTTACCGAAGAACCTGGTCTGCAGTTTTACTCCGGCAACTTTTTAACCGGCGAAACTAAAGACGGTAAGGGCGGCAAAGCCTATCCGTACCGCTCGGCTTTTTGCTTGGAAACACAGCATTTTCCAGACGCGCCAAATCAGCCGGCTTTTGCTTCAACAGTGTTAAAACCAGGGCAAACCTACCATACAGTTACCATTTACAAATTCTCCAAATAAGTAAATCATGTTAAAAAGGACTTTTTTAACGTTATGTGCGGCCAGTGCTTTTGCTATGGCAAACGCGCAAACACAGTATACCATTGCCGCGGATAAGGTAAAGGCGCATATTCAGCCTACCATGTATGGGATATTTTTTGAAGATATCAACCTTGCTGCCGATGGTGGTGTATACGCCGAGCTGGTAAAAAACCGTTCGTTTGAATTTAACATGCCTTTAATGGGATGGAAGGAACAGAAGAAGGACGGGGGCGATGGCCGTACGGAAGTAATTAACCGTGCCGTTGAACGCCCGGAGAATGCTCATTTTATAAAAAGTTATATCACAAGCGATGCCGGTTTTTATGGTTTCTCAAACGAGGGCTTCCGTGGGGGGATGGGTGTTAAGGAAGGCGAAGAGTACAGCTTTTCGGTAATAGCCAAACAGGAAGGTGATACCTACGTAAAACTGAACATTGAACTGCATGGTGATAACGGTGATATCATAGGCAAGGCAGAGCTTATGCCAACTGATAAAGAATGGAATCGCTACAGCGTAAAATTTAAATCGAGTGCTACAACACCTAAGGCTCAGCTATACGTTTGGATGAGCGGCAAGGGCGTCATCGATCTGGATATGATCTCGCTGTTCCCTGAACATACCTGGAAAAATCGTCCGGGTGGTTTGCGTGCTGATCTGGTACAACGACTGGCAGATCTTAAGCCTGGCTTTTTACGTTTCCCGGGTGGATGTATTGTTGAAGGGCGTGAGCTTAACAATCGCTACCAATGGAAAAAAACCATAGGCCCGGTTGATAAACGCGAGAACATCATCAACCGCTGGAACACCGAATTTAAACATCGTCCGGCACCTGATTATTACCAAACTTTCGGTCTGGGTTTCATGGAGTATTTCATGACTGCCGAAGATATTGGTGCTTCACCGCTGCCTATCCTGAATTGTGGTATGGCTTGCGAATTTAATACCGGCGAGTTAGTTCCGTTGGATAAGCTTGATCCTTATGTGCAGGACGCGCTCGACCTGATTGAGTTTGCCAATGGCGATGCCAGCACCAAATGGGGTAAGCTGCGTACCGATCTTGGTCACCCGGCGCCATTTAATTTAAAAATGATTGGTGTGGGTAACGAGCAATGGGGCCCGCAATACATTGACCGCTGGAAAATTTTCACCAAGGCTATCAAAACTAAATACCCTGATGTGAAGATTGTATCGGCTTTAGGCCCATCACCTGAAGGCAAAGAGTTTGACCTGTTAAACAAAACGTTCCGTAGTTTGGGAGCCGATATTTTAGATGAGCATTATTATGCGCCGGCAAAATGGTTCAGGGACAATGCCCGCCGTTATGATAACTATGACCGTAAAGGCCCTAAGATTTTCGCCGGTGAATATGCCGCGCAAAGTGTATCTACAGTAAACCCGGATAATAAAAACAACTGGGAGTGCGCGTTGTCTGAGGCTGCTTTCATGACAGGTTTAGAGCGTAATGCCGATGTGGTGAACATGGCTTCATACGCCCCGCTTTTTGCCCACGTAGAAGGTTGGCAGTGGACACCAAACCTCATCTGGTTTGATAACCTGAAAAGCTATGCTACGCCAAATTACTATGTGCAGCAATTGTTTTCAATAAACAAAGGTACCGATGTGGTACCGCTTACTTTGAACAATGAAGCTGTAGCCGGGCAAAATGACAGCTATGCTACAGCCAGCCTGGACAAGAACACTAACGAGTTGGTGATCAAATTTGTGAATACCAGTACATCGGCACAAAATGTGAGCTTTAAAATTACCGGCTCAAAAGGCTATCAAAAACAGGCTACGGTTACAACGCTGAAAGCTGAAAGTAAGGATGCCGAAAACTCGTTGACTGCGCCTACAGCTGTCAGCCCGGTTGAAAGCACGATTGATATCTCCGGCAATACCCTGAAGCTTGCTGTTGAGCCGTACTCGTTCAAAATAGTAAGGCTTAAAAACAAATAACCCTTGAAAAAGATCATTCTGATCATATCCTTATTGTTCCCGGGCATTATAAGTAATGCCCAGGAACTAAGGACTGATATATCGGTGCACGACCCGGTAATAACCCGGCAGGATAGTACTTATTATATCTTTTGTACGGGCAATGGCATTGCCATGTGGTCATCAAGCGATAGGGTGCATTGGAAGGCTGAGAAACCGGTATTTGCCGCTGCCCCACAATGGGCGGTTGATGCTATTCCCGGTTTTAAAGGTCATATATGGGCTCCGGATATTTCTTTTTACAACGGATTATACTACTTGTTCTATTCGGTATCGGCATTTGGCAAAAATACATCGGCCATTGGTGTCGCAACCAATACTACGCTTCATACCAATGATGCTAACTATAAATGGGTCGATCATGGTAAGGTAATTCAATCTATCCCCGGTAAAACTAACTGGAACGCTATCGACCCTAATTTAAATATCGATAAAGATGGTACGCCATACCTCGTATTCGGCTCGTTTTGGGATGGCCTGAAACTGGTGAAGCTGAATAAAGACAGGCTAAGCGTTGCGGAGGACATTAACGAGATCCCAACCATTGCTACCCGCAGAAAAGCAGCGGCAGAAAACCTGCCGGCTGTTGACGGTAACCCTGTTGATGCAGGCGGTAATGCCATTGAAGCGCCTTTTATATTTAAACGCGATAATTATTTTTACCTGTTTGCCTCGATAGATTATTGCTGCAAAGGGCCTAAGAGCACTTACAAAATGATCATCGGTCGCTCCAAAAAATTGAAGGGGCCATACCTGGATAAAGAAGGCATAGCCATGAATAAAGGCGGTGGCAGTATCCTGCTGGCCGGCGACGCTAACTGGTATGGTGTAGGCCATAACGGGGTAAGTACTTTTGATGGAGTTGATTATATCATCTTTCACGGCTATGACGCGGCAGATAAGGGGATTTCTAAGTTGAGGGTGGAAAAACTGGATTGGGTTGATGGATGGCCGGTTGTAGGGAAATAGCTTTATAAGCTCATATAAAGTTATGTCATTGTGAGCGATAGATTGCAATCTCGTAGCTCATGCATATCCGAACTGCGTAGCTACGAGATTGCTTCGTCGTTCCTCCTCGCAATGACATGGTTTTTATTTCGCAGGTTTAAGCGTCCGCGCTTGAACCCATTTTCGTGTAAGCGTCCACGCTTACTCACCCGAAAAAACCAATAACGTGAGCGTGGACGCTCACATTTTGTATTATTCAAGCGTGGACGCTTGAATAATACATTTGTTAAGATTAACATATGAAAATATCACACTACCTAATTGCATTAAGTTTTGTACTTGGCTGCCTGACTTCAGCCAAAGCCACCACCCTTGATACCACCTTTCGTGCCGATGGTAATCCCATTATCAAGTATAAGTATACCGCTGATCCGGCTGCTATGGTTTATAAGGATAAGGTATACCTATACACCGGTCATGACGAGGCTGCACCCGGCCATAACGGTTATACCATGCACGACTGGGCTTGCTTCACTTCAACCGATATGGTGAATTGGACGGAGCATCCATCGCCCCTTAACGTTAAAGAATTTAAATGGGCTAAGGCCGATGCATGGGCTTCGCAGGTGATTGAGCGCAATGGTAAGTCTTACTGGTATGTAGCTGTTGAACACGGTACTATTCCAGGCAAGGCTATTGGGGTAGCTGTATCTGACAGTCCGTTGGGGCCGTTTAAAGATGCCCGGGGCAGCGCTTTAGTTACCAATGATATGACCAAAGCTGTAAAACATTCCTGGGATGATATCGACCCAACGGTTATTATTGATAAAGATGGACAGGCCTACCTGTTTTGGGGTAATGGCATTTGCTACTATGCCAAGCTGAAAAGTAACATGACCGAACTTGACGGCGAGATCAAAACCATCACCCTGCCGCATTATACTGAAGCGCCGTGGGTACATTACCGTAATGGCTGGTATTACCTGTCATACGCCTATGAATTTCCTGAAAAAATAGCTTATGCGATGAGCAAAAGCATCAACGGTCCTTGGGAATATAAGGGGATCATTAACGAGCTGGCAGGTAACTCGAACACCAATCATCAGGCTATTATTGAATTTAAAGGCCAATGGTATTTTATATATCATAACGGCGCGCTGGTGCCTGATGCAGGCAGTTTCCACCGTTCGGTTTGTATCGATTATTTGTATTACAATAAAGATGGCAGCATTAAGCGGGTTATTATGACAAGCGAAGGTGTGAAGCCTGTAAAGTAATTTTATTGTAGATTTATAATGTAGAGACGTATCATATGCGTCTCCCACATGTAGATCATGGTAGATTTGTTATTCAATTAAAGACGTACGTGATGCGTCTCTACGTTAAATGATATTATAAACTAAAAAGCAGGAAAGGATAATCTCTTTCCTGCTTCTTAGTTTACGGGCTGTTACCTGCAACAAATCGTATCAACTTTTCTTCAAAACCAATCAAACGTAACCAAACGTTAAAATCGGTTCAATTTATCCTATACTTTTAGTGCGAAATAATTAATTCAAAAGCCTGTATGGCCGGTTTAAATGGTTTGTCGGAACTGTTTAGCCGGCTTTATAACCTACAATTATGAACATAAAAAAGTTTATTGTAATTGCCGCTGCCGCATTGCCATGCTTTGCCCATGCGCAGGAATGGCAGCCTAAAAAAGCCGTATTAATGACGCGCTTTGCCAAAGATGTCGACCCGAAAAATGTACTGCCGGAGTATCCTCGTCCGCAATTGGCGCGCGAAAAATGGATGAACCTGAACGGTCTGTGGCAATACCAGCCGGGAACCGCCGGTGAGGCAGTGCCTAAAGGCAAGTTATCGAAAACCATCCTTGTGCCTTTCCCGGTTGAATCAGCTTTGTCCGGCGTGATGGAACAACACGACCGCATCTGGTACCGTCGTAAGTTTACCGTTCCTGCTTCATGGAAAGGTGAGCATATCCTGCTACATTTTGGCGCGGTTGATTACGAAAGCGAAGTATTTGTTAACGGCAAAAGCTTTGGTAAGCATACCGGTGGTTATGATCCGTTCAGCTATGATATTACATCAGCTATTAAAGGCGCGGGCGAGCAGGAGATCACCGTGCGTGTTTATGACCCTACTGATGACGGTGGTTTTCCACGCGGTAAACAAACGTTGCATCCTCAAGGTATCATGTATACTTCAACAACAGGTATCTGGCAAACAGTTTGGTTGGAACCTGTTCCTGTAGTAAACATCAGCGATATCAGGATAACCCCGGATATTGATCAATCAGTAGTAAAATTGAATGTAGATGCAGCTACTGCAGCAGGTTACACAGTTAATGTAAAGGTAAAAGATGGCAGCAAGGTTGTAAGTACAGCTTCGGGCAAGCCTAATGCCGAGTTTACTGTGCCCGTTCCTAACGCCAAATTATGGTCGCCGGATTCACCGTTTTTGTATGACCTGGATATCACACTTGAAAAAGGTGGCAAAAAGGTTGATGCTATCAACAGTTATGTTGGTATGCGCAAAATTTCGGTAGGTGAGCAGGACGGCTACAAAAAGCTTTTCCTGAATAATAAATTCCTGTTCCAGATTGGTCCGTTAGATCAGGGTTTCTGGCCAGATGGTATCTACACCGCGCCAACCGATGCGGCTATCAAAAACGACCTGCAAATGATCAAAAATTTTGGTTATAACATGGTGCGCAAACACATTAAAGTTGAGCCATACCGCTGGTACTATTGGGCCGATAAACTGGGTCTGATGATTTGGCAGGATATGCCTTCGGCTAATTCTTATACTGAGCACACGCCCCCGGTTGATACGGCTGCTTATGCTTCAGAATTAACCCGTATGGTTAAAACGCACTGGAATTCACCTTCTATTGTAACATGGGTGGTGTTTAACGAATCACAAGGACAGCACAATACGCCCGGATTAGTGAACCTGGTGCGTAAACTGGATAATTCGCGTTTAATCAATCAAGCCAGCGGCGGCAGTCATTTTGGTGTGGGCGATTTCCTGGATATTCACAGCTATCCGCCGCCTGCAGCACCTTCAAGCAAAACACAGGTATTGGCCTGCGGCGAATATGGCGGCATCGGTTACATCATTCCCGGTCACGTTTGGAAAACAGGCCCGACATACATCATGATGGATAATCAAAAAGCTTATACCAACTTGTATGATGAGTTTGCCAACGACCTCGTGATCTACAAAACTAATGAAGGCCTAAGTGCCGCGGTGTACACCGAAACTACCGACGTAGAAGTTGAGCTAAACGGCTTGCTTACTTACGACAGGGAAATTGTAAAAGGCCCGGTTGCAACTATCAAGGCATCAAATGATAAGATCATTCACGATGAAGAGTATATCCGCGAGGTGTTGCCATCATCAAAAGATAAAGCACGTACCTGGAAATACACTTTTGATAAACCTGCTGACGGCTGGTTTGGCGAAAAGTTTGACGATAGCGCATGGAAATCAGGCGAGGCTGGCTTTGGTACTGCCAATACTCCAGGGGCTGTTGTGAAAACCGTATGGGATGGTAAAGATATCTGGATCAGGCAGGAGTTTACGCTAAATACGTCAAACGTAAACAAGGATGATCTGGTGCTGTCATTGCATCATGATGATGCCTGCGAGGTTTATATCAATGGTGTTAAAGCTGCCGTAAAAGAAGGTTACACATCAGGCTATGCGATAGTCCAAATTACTAAGGAAGGCAAGAATGCGATAAACCTTAATGGTAAAAACGTCATAGCTATTCATTGCAACCAAACTGTAGGCGGTCAGTATATTGATGCCGGTATTTCGGCAATGAGCAAAACTAAACCGTAAATTTTGGTTTATGTATTAAAGAAAACGCCCGGGCATATTGTCCGGGCGTTTTTGTTTTGATCCTTACCCTAAAAAAAAGCCACCGCTCGGCTCCAGCCGAGTGGTAACTATCAAGCGGCCTCTGGCCGCCGAAGCCGGAGTAGCAGGCCAGAGGCCTGGGAATAATTGCCACTCGGCTCCAGCCGAGTGGCGGCGGGTTTATTAAATTATGTCATTGCGAGGCACGAAGCAATCGCATATTATACAGAGCCGCTAAACTTCCGTGCGATTGCCACGCTTCGCTCGCAATGACATGTTTTTAATTGTTTTATCCCTTCCTTTTCCTGCCATTATAACTCGTTATTGTCACATCCCCTGCATTAGCATCTAACTCTAATACACGTGACGATTGCGACAAGTATGTTGATCCATAATAAAACTCAACGTGTTTTTTGCTGCCGTTTTTAAGGGTGATATCAGCATAAAAATCATCAGGTTTTAGCTTGATGTATCGCTTGCCGACGTTAGCACCGGTATTGCGGAATACTTTTACGCTATCCTGGTTTTGAGTAGCTACCAGCAAAGCTCCTTTAGCTGTTTGTATGTTTGCGAGAGCTTTTCCATCACCTGCCACGTAGATACCGCTTTTTGCGATTGATAGCGGCGTAAAGCCGCCTTTTCCGTCACCTTTCATGTATAAGCCCATAAAAGCGTCATGCCTGCCAGTGAAAGGTTCCATGCCAAAATCGTTGCCTACCATTAATAAATCAAGGTTACCGTCATGGTCAACATCTTTCGTTATCATGCCATAAACAGGTGCCATTTGCGCGTCTTGCGGTAAGGCGCTAATGCTGAAGTTTCCGTTACCTTTCCCGGCGATGAGGCTGGTATTCATATCGGTTGCTTTGAGGATCACGGCACCTTCTTTATCCTTATCGCTCCACAGATCATTCATGGTAGCGTGACCGAAGCCGCGGTAGCTTGGATATTTTTTGCGGATGGAAATGAGCTGACTGATCAGGTCATCGCGGGTATGCATCGGGAACGGCTTTTGTGAACCGTCCTCATCCTTTAAGTAGCAAAATATCATGGCATCGAACGATCCGTTACCATCCAGATCTTTTCCCAAAATGGTCATGGGTTGTTCAAATAATGCTTTGAAGTTTGAATTTTGCCCCAGGTTGCCCGCCACATAGTCAATATTGCCGTCATTGTTAAAATCGCCTGCAACAATGCTGTTCCACCAGCCCACATGGTCATCAATGCCCGATTTAGCCTTGCTGAAACCATGCCCATTGTTTTTGTAAAAAGTAACCGGCATCCATTCGCCAACTACAACCAAATCGGTTTTACCATCCTTATCAAAGTCCGACCATAAGGCGTCAGTGATCATACCGCCATGAACCAGATCCGGGCAAAGCTGACCGGTTACATCGGTAAACTTACCACCATCGTTCCTGAGTAAATGACTAACAGGCGAGGAAGGGTAAGCTCCTGAAACAGATCTTGAACCTACGAAAAGGTCAAGATCGCCGTCGCCGTCAAAATCTGCCGCGCGAACACATGAGCCGTTATCGTATTCTACAGGTACCGCTGTAATGTCACGCGTGAAATGGCCTTTTTTATCATTGATGTAAAGCCTGTCTTGCGCGGTGGTATGTCCTTTCTGAAATTCGTAGCTGCCGCTTGCAATGTACAGATCCGGGAAGCCATCGCCATTGGCATCAAATAACAGGGCTCCCATATCTTCTTCATCTTTAATCTCTTCGTTGATGAAGCGATTATTGTCCATTGTGAAATGTCCGCTGGCATCCTGCATAAAAAATACGCCTTTGTTGCCGGCAGCGCCTCCCACAAATAAATCATCATAGCCGTTGCCGTCCACATCGCCAACGGCAATAGCTGGCCCGTACTGGCTTAATTTGTGCGGTAGGGTAGGTTGTATGTTATAGTCGATGGCATCTTTTTCCTGGTGCACATATTTTATACCGGTAGCATTATTTGCGTCCTGAAATACCGGGACGATTTTACCCGCGGCATCGGTTGGAAAATAACCCGCCGCGTTTTTGTATTGGAGCGTGAGCGTTTGGTTTGCCTTTACGTTGGTAAGCAGTTGGGTTTTACCATCGGGCCAGCGTACCCTTAACGAGTCGACGGTAGTTGACGCGCCGATACCAAAATGCCCGCGGGCGTCATCCGTACTCATGTACCCGCGGCAAGGCTGCTGGTCATAAAACTGCTGATTGCCTTTGTAATAGATCCGGATGGTAGCGCCAATGCCGCCAACGTTTTTACTATCGCCCTGCAGGGCAACGGTTAGATAATTATGATCTTTAGCTACCTGTGTTTTGGTGTTGGCTGTGTTTTCATACACAAATGCGTCATCATCAATATTGTTGATCACAAGGTCGAGGTCGCCATCATTATCCAGATCGGCATAAACACCGCCGGTTGAAAAAGTGGGTTTTACAATGCCCCAATCCTTCGATTGATCTTTAAACAAATAGCCGCCGGCGTTTCTGAACGCATAGCTTGATGTTTTTACAACCGGAAATGAATCGGCGGCAGCCAGCGTAGTGTTTTCTTTAACAGTACGGCCCTGGTCGTTACTGTAAAGGGCATGGTCAAGATCTGTTACGTCGCGGGGATAGCCATTGGTGATCATCATATCGCGGTAGCCATCATTATCAAAGTCGGCTACCAACGGCGTCCAGCTCCAATCGGTTTGATAAATGCCTGCCTGGTAAGCCATTTCGCTGTATTGCGGGTGACCTGCAGGTGTTTGACCCTGGTTCAGTTGCAACACGTTGCGGATATATTGATGCTCGTAATTGAACTTTTTATTGTTGATATAAGTGATATAATTATCGCCAACGAGCATGGTTTTTTTGCGCACATTTTCTTCGGGCAGCATCTCCAGCGATACAAGATCGGCCTTGCCATCGTTGTTGATGTCAACCATGTCTGATCCCATTACCGACCAGCCTGTATGCTTAAAGTATTCACCGGCGCGGTTGGTGAAAGTTCCGTTTTTATTGTTTACCCAAAGCAAATCGTTTGAAATAAAGTCGTTACCAACGTAAACATCCGGCCAGCCATCGTTATTTACATCGCAGATAGAAACCGAGTTACCGAAGCCCTCTATCAAGATACCGGCTTCTTTGGTTACGTTGGTGAATGTACCGTTGCCGTTGTTGCGATAAAGGCGATCGTTGTTCTGAGCACTGCCATCAGTTAATTTAGGGCGATAGGCTACCGGGGTTTCCTTGCCTAAAAAGTTGGTGAGTAGGTACATGTCAAGATCGCCATCATGATCGTAATCAAAAAATACAGCCTGGGTGCTGTAGCCGGTATCCTGCAGCCCATATGCTGCAGCCGATTCTTTAAATGTTGGTACCCCGTCTTTGTTAGCTCCCTGGTTAATGTATAACAGGTTTTTACGATGATTTGGATCGCTTTTAAAAGATGAACAAACGTAAATATCCAGCCAGCCATCGTTGTTGATATCAACTACCGAAACCCCTGCATACCAATCGCCATTACCGGCCACGCCGGCCGCATCGGTAACATCTTTAAATGTAAGTGAGCCTTTGTTGATGTATAATTTATTGGCAACCATGTTACCGGCAAAGTAAACATCGGGTAAACCGTCGTGGTTAAAATCGCCAACGCCAACGCCTGCGCCATTGTACAAATACGGGTGATTGAGGATGTTGATGCTGTCACTCTCAGTAATGGTATTTTTAAAATCGATACCGGTTTGAGATGCATCAAGCAGTTTAAACAGGGTTGGACCGGATGATTTTTTTGAACAGCCAACACCTAAAAACAGCAACAATAAGGTAGATAGTTTAAACGCTTTGGGTAAACTTTTTATCATGCAAATACGGTTAATAATTTATTAATGGTTTATGCTTTGGTTAAGCTCTAAGTTATTGGTTTTAATGCAATAAGCCACCGTAAAGAAAATGGATTTTACAATTCCGGATTCTGCAAATAGTATCAAAAGTTAGTTATTTACTATCGGCTCATATTTTAATATTTATTAACTGTTAGCTTTGGTCAGAGCCCTTGTTTGAGGGATAAACCAATTAAACTGATCAAGCCTTTCTGTTCATCATAATGAAGAGATTATACTTTGCCCTTATTGTTGTTATAGCCTGCTCATCGTGCAGTAAAAAAAGCTGGGAGAAGCCGGCCGAGAACCCCGACTTTATCCACCGGTCTATCAAGGATGTTACAGATGTAGTACGGCATGATATTTATTCGCCGCCTGTTGCCAGTCGTATTTATGCTTATATCAGCGTTGCAGCTTATGAAGCCGCGCGCAATGGCGATAATCATTACCAGTCGCTTGAGGGGCAATTGAAAGGATTGGATTCTGTACCGAAGCCCATCGCCGGTAAAAAATACTGCTTTACACTATCCGCATCCCATGCTGTTTTAACCGTTGGCAAAATATTGATCATGAGCGAAGGCCGGATTGAAAGTTTTCATGACAAGCTGATGGGCGAGTTTAAAGAAACCGGAATGCCCGATAGCGTATACAACAACTCGATTGAATACGGTAAGCTTATTGCCGACAGGATAATCAAGTGGGCAAGCAAGGATAACTATAAACATACCCGCTCGCTGTCAAAATATGATGTGCAAACTGATGATGCCAGCTGGAAGCCTACTCCGCCAGCCTACATGAAAGGAATTGAACCACACTGGAACGAAATCCGGCCGTTTTTGCTTGATTCGGCCCAGCAGTTTAAGCCGGCTCATCCGTTTACATTTTCCAATATTCCGGGCAGTAATTTTTACAAGCTGGCCATGGAGGTTTATGATACCGGTAAGCACCTGACCGATGACGAGGCTACCATCGCCACCTTTTGGGACGATAACCCTTTTAAGGTGAATATCAACGGGCACACGATGTTTGCCACCAAAAAAATTTCGCCGGGAGGCCATTGGATCAATATCACCGCGCTGGCCTGCCGTAAAGCTAAAGCTGATTATATAAAAAGTTCGGAGGCATACGCCAGCATAGCTGTGGTTATCGCGGATAGTTTTATCAATTGCTGGGACGAAAAATACCGCAGTAAAGTGATCAGGCCCGAAACTTATATCAACCAGTACATTGATCAAAGCTGGATGCCATTGCTGCAAACGCCACCTTTTCCTGAATATACCAGCGGGCACAGTGTAGTTTCTACCGCTTCGGCAGCGGTGTTAAGCAAATTATTTGGCGATGAGTTTTCGTTTACTGATTCAACCGAAATGGAGTTTTCTATCCCAGTCCGTAACTTCAAATCATTTAAAGCCGCGGCCGAAGAAGCGGCTATCAGCAGGTTTTATGGTGGTATTCATTACATGCCGTCTATCACTAATGGTGTTGATGAAGGCGATAGGATAGGGCAGTTTGCTTTAACCAAATTGCATACAAGGAAGTAAATTAATCATCATCATTCGAATTAAGCACGCCTGTTCAAGCGTCCACTGCATAGTCGTTAGCCTAAGAAAAGCGTTGGAATGTGCGATTCCCCTCTTGAGAGGGGTGGAGGGGTGTGTTTCTGCTTTGATGGGTATACGGCAGAAACACGCCCCTGCTACCGCTCTCCCCTCCGCGCGCCCTCTTAAGAGGGGATTTTTAAAAACCTTTGCTCGTTTAATTGCTCACGTAACATAATTATGCGTCCACGCTTAATTTAAAAAGAGTTCAACTGCCTGTGCTTGAACTTCCATGCAGGCCTGCTGAATGATTTAATTTTTATATTCGGGCTAATCTTGAAAACTGTATGGCTCATAAACTTAATTTTTTTTGCATGGAGAAAGATTTGCCTGTTTCCATAACATTGTAGCCTGAAGGTATGTTATTCGAGGCCCGATACGGCAGGGAGATAAGTTTTGTAGCTTTGTCAGAAGATCCCGAATTCAAGTGGGCGATTCGAAATATTCAGCCATATCAGTCTATCCTATTATATCCTGAATCTTCAATGAGTTTTTGTGTTCGGGTTTACGAAAATGATGAATTAGTATTTGAAACATAAAGTCTTATTATTATGACGGCAGTTCAAGTGTCATCGCTTGAACTGCCGTCTGATATTAAACCTGTTTCACCTTGCTCCGTTTAGCAGCTTGATACTCAGTCGGCGTAGTGCCAAACTGCTTCAGGAAATTACGGCCCAGGTGCGATTGCGAGCTGTAACCTACCATATTTGCAACTTCGTAGATCTTATAATCGCCTTCTTCCAGCAATTGAGCGGCAGCCTTTAATCGTGTTATATTGATGAGCTCGTTAATAGTAAGGTTGGAAATAGCCTTAACCTTGCGGTATAAGGTTGGCTTGCTCATATTCATGAGATTGGCTATCTGCTCTACATCAAGTTCGGCGTTCTGAATGTTTTTGTAGATAACGCCGTTGAGCTTATCCAAAAAGCTTTCATCAGGTTTTGAATACGCCATCGACTTGATATGCGCCAATGGCGAACTTGCGAAATGCTCCCTGATCTTATTGCGGTTAATAAGTAAGTTGGCTATTTGCACTTGTAAATGCTCTGGCGAAAATGGTTTTTCGATATAGGCATCGGCGCCAACTTCCAGGCCTTCAATTTTACTTTGAAGGGTGTTTTTAGCAGTTAGCAGTATAATGGGGATGTGGCTGTAGTCGAAGTTTGTTTTAATAGTTTTGCACAGTTCAAACCCATCTATTCCCGGCATCATTACGTCGCTTATAATAAGCTGGATGTTTTCTATTGCTATCATATCCAGCGCTTCTTGTCCGTTAAGGGCTTTAATAACCGAATATTTGTCGCTCAGATCATCCGAAATAAAATCAAGTATTTCCGGGTTATCGTCCACTAAAAGTATAACTGGTTTCATAAAGTCAATATTCTCCTCTCTGTTACTTAGGTCTGCCTGCTCATATTCATCGGGGGGAATATGCAGGTCGAATTCTTTTTCCTGGTGTACAGGCAAAGTAAGGTTAAATATATTAAAATCGTTAATAGATTTATTCAACACCAATAAACCTTTATGCAATTCGGCTAAGGAGCGCGATAAAGAGAGGCCAATTCCCGTACCAATCTGCTTTTCCGACTCCTTCATCCTGAAGAAAGGTTCAAAGATCTTTTCGCGCATTTCATAAGGGATCAGGTTGCCGCTATTCCTTATTTCTATGGTAAAAGTAGGGTCGTTATCCGGGTGATCAATTAGCTCGATCTCAACATCAGATGTGCTGTATTTGATAGCATTATTAATAAGGTTACTTATAATTTTGGTGAATGCTTCAATATCAACGTAGGCATAAACGGTTTTAGCCGGATGTATAAACGTATAGCTGAGGTTCTTTTGCTCTGCCATAGGTTTAAACCGCATAAAGGTATCGGCAAGCAGATCGGTGATGTCTGTTCTAACAAAGCTGAGGCTAAAGCCGTTAGTTTCGGTTTTGCGGAAATCAAGCAGCTGGTTGGTAAGATCAAGCAATCGGTTGGTGTTTTTTTCCATGATCTTCAGATTGTTTTGAATCTCCGGAACATGCTCGGCCTTCCTGATCACCTTTTCCATAGGCCCTTTGATAAGGGTTAGCGGCGTGCGGATTTCATGGGCCACATTGGTGAAAAATTCAATTTTGGCATTGTAGATCTGTTTTTCCTTGTCATTTTCGAGGGTTTCGATAATGCGTTTGTTTTTTTCGCGGGTCTTGCGGTGATAGCTTCTTAGCAGATAGTAGCCGGTCAGCAAAAACAACATGCAATAAGCGATATAAGCCCAAACACTTTCCCAAAAAGGCGGCGCTATATTAATTTCGAGGGTTGTTTCTTTTTGGGTCCAGATACCGTTATTACCCGCCGCTTTTACCACAAAGGTGTAATGACCGGGCTGCAATTGGGTAAAATAAACTTTACGGTTGCGTTTAAGTTCGGTCCAGCCCTTATCCAAACCCTTCATCGTGTATTTATATTGGGTCATTTCCGGCGACGGGAAACTCAGCGCTGCAAAATCGATACTAAATGACGACTGGTTATGATTGAGGTTGATTTTTTTTGTGCTGATGATGGATTGGCTGAGCAACGAATCAGCACCCTTAACGGAAATCTCCTTATTGTGTACCTGGAAGCCGGTTATATAAACAGGAGCAATGAAGTGATTGATTTTAAAATTGGCAGGATTAAAACTAACCATGCCACGTACGCAACCAAAGTACATAGTACCATCGGCATCTTTAAAGGATGAGTTGTAATTAAACTGGTCGCTTAGCAAACCATTGGCTTTGGTATAAATTTTAATTGCCTCAGTAGCAGGATTGAAGCAAACGAGACCGCGCGTAGTGCTGATCCACAGGTTTTTATGACTATCCTCTTCAACCCGGAAAATATAATTACTCGGAAAGCCTTTATTGCTGTCATAAAATTTATAGCTATCAGCTTTCGGGTCATATTTCCATAGCCCCAGGCCTTCCGTCGCAAACCATAATTTGTGGCTGCTATCTTCAAAAACACCATTAACTGTAGTAGTATTAAGTACGTTTTTAACGGGGTAGCGATAGTTTAGCTTAGTACTGGTATTGTTTGCCGGGTTGTAACAGTAAATACCATCGCGCACGGTGCCTATCCATATTTTACCTTTATGGTCTTCGGTTATTGCATAAATGAAATCGTATGGAGGTAACTTATCTATCAGGGTAAAATCTTTAGTAGTTAAGTTATACCTGTAGAAGCCGCGTGTGGTGCCAACAAATATGAGCCCGCTCCGGGTTCTGCAAAAGCAAATTATAAAGTTGCTTTTAAGATCGTTACTTTGATTGCCGGCCAGGTAAACGCGTTCTACCTTCCCGGTTTTGATGTTCATAATATCAAGGCCACGTTCAAAAGTACCTACAAACAATTCGTTGCCAACCGGTAGTATGCCATGGATATTGGTGTTTGAAATGCTGGCTTTTCCGTTGGGATAGTAATGTGTCCAGGTATGTTTGTCAGGGGATAGTTTGTTAAGCCCGTTATCTTCCGTACCCATCCACAGGTTGCCGTACATGTCTTTATTAATTTCGCGCACAACATTTCCCTTAAGCGAGTTTGGTTCGGTATCGGGATAAAACTTGTTGAAGGTTGAATATTGTTTAGGATAATAATTAAGGCCACCAAAGTAGGTGCCTATCCACACGCCGCCTTCCGAATCTTTATAAAGGCAATAAACGGCATTGTCGGATATGGAATAAGGGTCATTGAAATGTTTTCGGAGATTAAGGAACGTACCCTTTACCAAATCGTAAATGAATACGCCAGACTCTGTTGCTATCCAGTATTCAGTGTCGCTGTATTTTAAAAAATCGCGTACATAAATCGCGGTTTTATCCGGATTGTAGTTAAGCAGATCGGTATATGCACCGGTTTCGGAGTCAAACTCTTTGAAACCGTGACTGTTAGTGGCCACAAATATTTTATTGTTACCTGCGTAATAGATCTTCTCTATAAATTTTGATGTAACGTTATCCGTTGGCTTAAACAGGTTGTACGAAGTAAATGTGCGGTTTGCCTGATCCATTTTCTCCATTACGCCCGATGAGGCTGATGTCCACACGATACCATTAATAATTACTACCGATGTAGCTTCAAAGTGTTGCCATGGCCAATAGTCAATTTTTTCGCCGGTTTTTTGATCGTACTTAATCAATGAGGCCCCGGCTATAAACCAGCAGTTATTGTGTTCATCAAAGGTGATACTGCGTACGCCGTTAATATTTGCGGTATTGATATGTGCAAATGTTTCTGATTGCGGATCGTACTTATCCAAGCCTTCGTCGGTGCCTATCCACAGGGTGCCTTTTTGATCAAGAGACAGGGTATGCACCATGTTATTTGAAATGGTGCTTTTATCGGCAGGGTTATGCCTGAATGTTTTAAAGGTATAGCCATCAAAGCGGTTAAGACCATCTTTGGTGCCAAACCACAAGAAGCCACGCTTATCCTGCAGGCTGCAGTAAACGGTATTATGCGATAAACCATGTTCAACCTGGTAATGCCTGAAGTAGTACGTCTGGGCATTACAAATGCCGCAGGATACTGTTAAAAGTAATAAAAATATGTATAGTGGTTTCAAAATAATCAGCTTAAAGCAAATATAACCAATCTGTTGCAGCGTTTCTACCCTCCTGAAAATTGATACTTTTTGACTAAGTATTGATATGATTTGGTTAATCGCCGGGGCTAAAATCCTTTTTCTTTGAAGCATGATTTTAGATATGTCAATTGTACATTTTTAAAATCAAAACTTAACCAATTAATAGATCATTTATGAGAAAATTTTTACTACTCAGGCATGGGGGAAATCCTCATGTGCAGTGGCCGCCCAGTAAGTGGAGCCCAAAAGTAATGCTAATCGCTTTTTTCATCATGACCGGTTTCCTTTTTTCGTTTAGTGCGTCTGCGCAAAATAAAATTAAGGTTTCGGGAACTGTGACAGACACCACCGGCCTGGCGCTAACAGGCGTAGCCGTAAGGGTGCAAGGTACACAAGGTGGAACAACGACTGATGCTCAGGGTAACTTTTCACTTAATGTACCTACAGCAAACAGTACATTAACATTTACTTACATCGGCTACGTTGCACAAGAGATTGCCCTGCAAGGCAGAACAACCCTTAAAGTTCGGCTTCGCGAAACAAATTCATCATTGCAGGAGGTTGTAGTAACCGGTTACGGCTCACAGAAAAAGTCATCCATTACCGGTGCTATTTCCAGCGTAACCAGTAAGGACATCGATCGTGTACACGCGGGTTCAACCGTTAGTACAACGCTTGCCGGTAAAATTCCGGGTGTAACCTTCAGACAATCAGAAGGCAGGCCAGGTGCCAGCGCAAGTATCCAGATCCGTAACATGGGTGCACCATTATATGTAATTGATGGTATCCAGCAGGATGAAGGCCAGTTTAACAACCTTGCTCCAAACGACGTTGAAAGTATCGCAGTATTGAAAGACGCATCTGCCGCAATTTACGGTGTGCGTGCTGCAAATGGCGTTGTGGTGGTAACTACCAAAAAAGGTTCGGGCGACTCACGTGTTAACATTGATGCTTATCTTGGTTTCCAAAACTGGTACCGTTTCCCTAACGTATTAACCAATTCGTATGATTACATGCGTTATTTGGCTGATGCACAGGTTAACAGCAACGGTTCAACAACCATTACCCAGGCTGATCTTGACAAGTACAAAGCCGGAACCGAAAAAGGTTACCAAAGCTTTAACTGGCGCGATTATGTTTTGAAAGCAAACAATAATGCTCCTCAAAACTCGGTTAACGCCAACTTTACCGGCGGTACTGATAAACTGAACTACTATGTATCTGCAACAAACCTGTTCCAGAACTCACAGTTAGGTAAAGAGTATAAGTTTAACCGCTCAAACATCCAATCAAACGTATCGTTAAAAGTAGCCAACGGCTTGAAAGTAAGCATGGATATCAACGGTCGTATCGAAACTCGTGAAAACCCTGGTGTACCGGGTGGTGACGACTACTTCCTGGCCCGTTTCGCCGTTTTAAGAAATACGCCGCTTGAGCGTCCTTACGCTAACGACAATCCTGCTTATCTGAATGATATCGGTCACACCGAGTCAAACTACGCTTTCCTTAATGACAAGCTTTCGGGTTTATACCATAGCGACTGGAGAGTTTTGCAAACCAATTTTGGTGCCGAATACCAAGTGCCAGGTATTAAAGGCTTATTGTTAAAAGGTTTGTATTCATACTATATTGCTGATTACCTGTTAAATAACCAGGAGTATACTTACAATGCTTACACTTATCGCCCGGCAACTGATACTTATGATATTACCGGTGGTAGTACCAACCCTTGGCGTGAGCGCGAGCAGAGAAAAGAGTTCGCTAAAACTTACCAATGGCAAATCAACTACAACAACACCTTTGGTAAACACACCATAGGTGCGATATTTGTATCTGAGCGTATTGAGTTACAACACTTACGTAACTGGATCCACGCTTCACCAGTATCAAACAACCTGCCGCTTATTTACTTCCCAACTGCCGACCAATACCAGGACAGCGACAATAAAGAAGCTCGTATAGGTTACATCGGTCGACTTGATTACAACTACGATAACAAATACTACCTGCAATTATCTGGCAGAAGGGATGCTTCATACCTTTTTGCTCCTGATAAACGTGTAGGTTATTTCCCGGGCGGGTCTATCGGTTGGCGTGTTACCCAGGAAGGTTTCATGAAGAAACTACTTGGCGAAAACAGCATTCTGAATGATTTGAAAATCCGTGCGTCATACGGTGTATTGGGTGATGACCGTGATCCAAACAATGCATCTAACCCAATCGTAACCCCATATGCTTATTTACCGGGTTATAACTACAATGCAGGTACTGCAATTATTGACGGTAATGCTATAGTTACTTCAACCGACAAGGGTTTGGTAACAACAAATATCTCATGGTCAAAAAGTAAAATGACCGACGTAGGTATGGACTTTACTTTGTTGAACAACAGGTTGAGCGGTGTTGTTGATTATTTCTACCGTAAACGTACAGGCCTGGCTGGCCCGCCATCAAAACTGGTATTGCCACTGGAAGTAGGCTATTCATTGCCGGCGGAAAATTCAAGCAGTGATTCACAATCGGGTGGTGAGTTTTCATTAAACTGGAATGATAAGGTTGGAAAAGTAAGCTATAATATTGGCGGTAACATTTCTTACTCACGTCAGAAATCGATATTCAGGAACGAATATTTTGGTAACTCATTAGAGCGTTACTTTGGCTCGGCCGTAAACAGGTATGCCAATATCGACTGGGGTTACACAGTTATAGGTCAGTTCTCATCTATCGAACAGATCAACAACTATAAGATCAATAACGACGGTCAGGGTAACAGGACAATGCTTCCGGGCGACTTGATGTACAAAGACTGGAACGGTGACGGTAAGATTGACGGTTATGATACGCGTCCTATCGGTTATGGTTATGGTAAACAGCCAAATATCAACTTTGGTTTAACATTGGGTGCTGCATATCATGGCTTTGACTTCCACGCTGACTTTTCAGGAGGTGCCGGTTACACCTGGTTCCAGAACTATGAAACAAGGTGGGCGTTCCAAAACAATGGTAACCTGAACACAATATTTGAAGACAGGTACCATCGTGCAGATCCGTTTGATATTAACAGCGCATGGATTCCTGGTAAATATCCTGCAAACAGGGTTAACCCGGGCACAACCAACAGCGATTATGACCGTAACTCAACCTTCTGGTTGCATAGTGTAAAATACCTGAGGGTACGTACACTGGAGTTAGGTTACTCGCTGCCTACACAGCTGCTGGCTAAAGTGAAGATCAAGAGAGCTCGCTTCTATGTTAACGCCTACAATATGTTCTCGTTTGATAACCTGAAACAGTATGGCGTTGACCCTGAAACAACGGATGATAACGGGTTACAATTCCCACAGAGCAAGGTGCTCAACTTTGGTGTTAATTTAACCTTTTAATTGATCCCTCAAGTTTAAACCAAATGAAAAAAACAACCATAATATCAACATTTGCACTCCTGTTAGTTACAGGGGCCTGCAAAAAAGACAGTGCTTTTTTGGATGTACCCCCCAAGCAGGTGGTAACTTCAGATGTTGCATTCTCCGACCCCAACCTTGTACTTTCTATTCTTGCTGATTTATATAACCGTGTTTACGATTTTTCTGGTCTGGATAACGGCTGGGCTTCATTTGCTGATTTCAGCGAATCATTCCCTTCAGAAAACGGAAGCTATTATATAGTACAGCGTACAGGCTGGGATTTTGGCTCATGGAATACATGGGATTATAAATATGTTCGTGATTTGAACTTATTTATTGAGCGTGCTACCGCTGCTACCAAACTAACCGACGCGCAGAAAAATCAATTTATTGCCGAAGGCCGTTTTTTACGTGCCCAGTATTACTTTGAGCTGGTAAAAAGAATGGGCGGCGTTCCATTGATCACCAAATCGCTTAATTATGATTTCTCGGGCAACGTTGAAGCTTTACAGATCCCGCGTGCAAAAGAGTCGGAAGTTTATGACTTTATCATTAGCGAGGCAGAAGCAATAAAAGGTTTATTACCTGTTAATGTTTCTGAAAAATCAAGGGCAACCCCGGCTGCTGTATTGGCTATGGAATCAAGGGCCGCTTTATATGCTGCTTCAATAGCTAAATATGGTGCTACAACGCCTCAGGTTTCATTGCCAGGCGGCGAGGTAGGTATCCCGGCAAGCTCTGCTACAGGTTATTACACTAAAGCGCTTGCTGCTGCCAAAGAGATTATATCAGGTACAGCCGGTAATTATTCGCTTTACAAACAATTACCTGATTTAAGCGATAACTTTGCCAACTTGTTCCTTGATAAAAGCAGCTCGGAGTCAATCTGGGTTGAGGATTTCAAGGCCAACGGCGGTAAAACACACGGTTTCACCACTAACGACCAGCCTTTCTCAATTTCAGACGAAGGTTTGGACGCAGGTAGGTTAAACCCGTCATTAAACCTGGTTGAGGCGTTTGAAAAGCTTGACAATTCATATGCTCCAATGGCAACTAAAGATGGCGCAGGTAACCCTATTTACTATACCGATCAGTTAGATATGTTTGCTGGTAGGGATGCAAGGCTTGCCGGCACAGTGTTATTGCCAAATGGATTATTTAAAGGCAAACGTACCGAGGTATATGCAGGTTATCAATTAGGTAACGGTACTGTTATATCAAGCAGCGATGCTACCATTACACAAGATGTTCCGGGCTTGGGCAAGGTGCAGGTAGTGGGTAAAGATGGTCCGGTTAACGGCGCGGAATTCCGTACGCAAACCGGTTTTTATATCCGTAAATACCTTGATCCAACTGTAGGTTCTGGTCGTCGTGGTCGTGGTAGTGATGTTAACTTTATCCGTTACCGTTATGCTGAGGTGTTGTTGAACGCAGCTGAAGCTGACGCCGAATTGGGTAATTACGCCGAAGCCTCAACATACATTAACCAGGTGCGTTTAAGGGCCGGTCTTACCACGCCATTGGTGCTTACCGCGGCTAATTATTTTGACCGTATTGTTCATGAGCGCCGTGTTGAACTTGCTTTTGAAGGACATACTTTATTTGATATGAAACGCTGGAGAATTGCTGATGCCGTTTGGGATGGTAACTCAATGTCAGTTGCCGATCTGGTTGCTAACATTGGTAAAGCCACTAAACGCAGCACACAACCTTTTGGCTTGTGGCCATATAAATATTATAATCCGGGTGATGCTAACAACGGAAAGTGGATATTTAAGGAAATAAAACCTTCGCCGGTAACAGGTTCAAACAGGTTCCTGTTGGGTAACTACTATTCACGCATTGGTGACGATGTTATAGCAGCCAACCCGAAAATTGTTAAACAACCAAATCAATAAGAGTTAAAGAAAAGTGTTTATGAAAATCAAGTTTCATCATATTTTAATAGGGCTTTTTCTTGCTGCCTCGGGCTGTAAGAAAGACAATTACGATGCGCCCACATCGAGACTGAGCGGTAGGTTGGTTTACAAAGGCGAAGCTATAAACGTTGAGTATAACGCTGTTCCTTACCAAATATATCAGCCTGGTTTTGCAACAAAATCAGCCATACAGGGAACCTTTGATCCCGATGGTAATTACGCGCAGTTGTTATTTGACGGCACTTATAAGTTCACTATCCCTGCAAATCAGGGGCCGTTTATGTGGAAAGAGTTACCAGCCGGAACCCGCGATAGCTTAACGGTAAACTTAAAAGGCAGCCAGACAGTTGATATTGAGGTAACTCCTTATTACTTGGTGCAAAATGCCAAGTTTGCAGCTACCGGCAGAAAGGTAACTGCTACTTTTGATATACAGAAAATAATCACTGATGCTAATGCAAAAAACATTGATCGTGTTTATTTATATGTTAACAAAACACAGTTTGTGTCGGGTGGTTACCGTATAGGCGATGGCGACCCGCCATCAATTGCAGGCTCTGCTATTACAAGCATGACCAACCTGAGTTTGAGCTTTGATGTGCCTACTATAACTCCTGCTCAGAATTATGTATTTGCACGTATTGGTTTAAAAGTTGCCGGTGTTGAAGACCTTGTTTTCTCACCAGTATCAAAAATAACCCTACAATAACTTATCGGCCCCCGCCGTTACAGCGGGGGCCTTTTTTCTTTCCTGCATTATTAATTAACATAACATCCTTACACTCCATTTTACTAATGAAGAAACTATCGCTTTGCCTGTCTCTTTTCATTTCTACCTATCTATCTGCCAATGCACAGCAGGGCGAATGGCATTTGATAAAAGACAAGATCACAACTCCATGGGCCGAAAAAGTTGACCCTAAAGCACCACTTCCTGAATATCCGCGCCCGCAAATGGTGCGTGGTAACTGGCAAAACCTGAATGGTTTATGGAACTATGCCATAGTACCTAAAGCTACTACAGGGCCTGCAAAATACGAGGGGAAAATCCTGGTGCCTTTCGCGGTTGAGTCGGCGCTATCAGGCGTTGGTAAAACTGTTGGTAAGGATAGTATGCTGTGGTATAAAACTACCATCAGCTTAAATAAAACATTAAAAGGTAAAGATGTACTGCTGCATTTTGGCGCGGTTGACTGGCGTACCGAAGTATTTGTAAACGGTAAAAGCGCCGGCGTTCATGAAGGCGGCTTCGATCCTTTTACATTCAACATTACCCCTTATTTAAAAGGCGGTTCAAAACAAGATATTACCGTAAGCGTATGGGACCCGACTGATGAAGGGCCGCAGCCGCGTGGTAAACAAGTGAAAAAGCCCGAAGGTATCTGGTATACTCCGGTTACCGGGATCTGGCAAACTGTTTGGTTGGAAGGTGTAGCTAAAACGCACATTGAAGCCACCAAACAAACTCCTAACATTGACGATCACACACTATCGGTATCTGCCGAAGTTTCAAATAGCCAGCCGGGCGATAAGCTGAAGATCAGCGCCTGGAACGGCAAAACCCTTGTATCTGAAAAAACAATTGACGCCGGCGAAACTGCGGTGCTTGATATCAAAGATCAACACTTATGGTCAACTACCGATCCGTTTTTGTATGACCTGAAAGTTGCCGTTATCCGCAACAACAAAGCGGTTGATGAAATAGGCAGCTACTTTGCCATGCGTAAAATTTCGCTTGGCCCTGATGCCAACGGTATTCAGCGTATGTTGCTGAACAATAAATTTGTATTTCAATATGGCCCGCTTGATCAGGGCTGGTGGCCTGATGGTTTATACACCCCGCCAACTTATGAGGCCATGAGCTTTGACATTGATAAGCTTAAAGAAATGGGCTTTAACATGATCCGTAAGCACATCAAAGTTGAACCGGCACGTTATTATACTTATTGCGATAAAACAGGTATGTTGCTTTGGCAGGATATGCCAAGCGGCGATTTAGGTAACCACTGGGAAAACCGCCCGGGTGTGCTTGATCGCGCTACCGATAAAGACCGTACTCCTGAATCTGAAGGTTACTACCGCAAAGAATGGAACGCGATCATCAACTCGTTATATAACTATCCATGTATTGTAGTTTGGACTCCGTTCAACGAGGCCTGGGGCCAGTTTAAAACTGTTGAAATTACCGAGTGGACTGAGAAAAAAGACCCATCACGTTTGGTAAACAGTGCCAGCGGTGGTAACTTCTACGATACCGGTAACATCGTCGATCTGCACAATTACCCGCATCCGGCTATGCCTCGTCCGGAAATTTTCGGTAAAACCAAAGCCGTTGTGTTGGGCGAGTTTGGTGGCCTTGGCTGGCCTGTTGATGGCCATACCTGGCAGGCAAACAAAAACTGGGGTTATCAAAACTTTAAAAACGGTGACGACCTGTTTAAAAGGTATTCAACCTTTACCGATAGGTTGCAGGAGCTGATTAAAGTGGGCCTTTCGGCAGCAGTATATACACAAACAACAGATGTGGAAGGTGAAGTGAACGGGTTTATGACTTATGATCGCAAAGTGATTAAAATGCCTGTTGAATTGTTACAAAAAGCCAACAGTAAACTATACGATCCGTCGTTGGTGAAATAATATCTTTACGTATGACTATCAAAAACAGTATAAAACTAATGCGCAGGGAGGTTTGTCTTTCCGTGGCTATGATATGTGCGGGCTTTGCAACAGCAAGTGCCCAGGGAGTGAAAGCAACAACCGTTACAACCGTAGATAATAAAAGTGCTAATGCTTTTTATGTAAATAACCGCGCTCCGCTGCAAAGACAATATTTTGCCAAATTGCCTACAGGTAGCATTGAAGCCGGCGGCTGGCTAAAGAAAATGCTGGAGCTGCAACGTGATGGCTTAACCGGTAATTTGGGCGAGATTAGTGTATGGCTTTCAAAAACCAATAATGCCTGGCTTAATAAAGAGGGTAAAGGCGAATATGGTTGGGAAGAGCTGCCTTATTGGTTAAAGGGTTATGCCGATATAGCCTACACGCTGAAAGATAAAAAGATGATAGCCGAAACCAAATTCTGGATTGACGCTGTGCTAAATAACCAGCGGGATAACGGCGATTTCGGCCCGGCAGTTGAACATAACGGCAACCGCGATTTGTGGACTAACATGCCAATGCTGTGGTGCCTGCAATCATATTACGAATACACTAAAGACCCGCGCGTTATTCCTTTCATGACCAAGTACTTTAAATATGAGCTATCGGTACCTGATAGCAAATTTTTAAAGGATTACTGGGAAAACAGCCGCGGCGGGGATAATATGCTGAGTGTATACTGGTTGTACAACCGCACCGGCGATAAGTTTTTGCTTGACTTAGCTACCAAACTTGATAAAAACACTGCCGACTGGCGTCAGGCTAATAACCTGCCCAACTGGCACAATGTTAACGTGGCGCAATGTTTCCGTGAACCGGCGACTTATTATCTGCAAAGCCATGATAAAAAGGATCTGGATGCTACTTACAACAATTTTAAACTCATCCGTGATATTTACGGCCAGGTTCCGGGCGGTATGTTTGGTGCCGATGAAAATGCCCGTAAAGGTTACGATGATCCGCGCCAGGCAGTAGAAACCTGCGGTTTGGTGGAGCAAATGACATCTGACCAGCTGTTGCTGGGCAATACCGGCGACCGTTTTTGGGCCGAAAATTGCGAAGATGTTGCTTTCAATACTTTCCCGGCTGCCTTTATGCCTGATTACCGTGCTTTGCGTTATTTAACTGCACCTAACATGGTAGTGAGCGATGGTAAAAATCACCATCCGGGTATAGCCAATGAAGGTCCGTTTTTAATGATGAACCCTTTCGGTAGCCGTTGCTGCCAACATAACCATGCCGCCGGCTGGGTATATTATGCCGAAAACAGCTGGATGGCTACCCCTGATAACGGCATAGCCGCCTTGCTTTATACCGAAGGTAAGGTTAACGCTAAAGTTGGTAACGGCACCGCGGTAAGCATTGCCGAAACAAGTCATTACCCGTTCCAGGATCAGATCAATTTTACTGTTACTACGCCTAAAGCAGTTGATTTTCCGCTTTACCTGCGCATACCTGAATGGTGCAAAGGCGCATCTGTAAAAGTTAACGGTGTTGCTGTAGATGTAAATACTTCAACAGGCGATTATATCCGTTTGGCAAAAAGCTGGAAAAACGGTGATAAGGTAACACTTCAATTACCGATGCAATTGAAAGTACAGGAGTGGGCTAAAAACAAAAATAGCGTAAGTGTTAGCTATGGCCCGCTTACTTATTCTTTGAAAATTGAAGAGCAATATACCAAAGGTGATAACCTGAAAGATGCCCAGGGCGATTCGCACTGGCAACCGGGTGCCGACCCGCAGAAATGGCCATCTTATAACATCTACGCAGCATCGCCATGGAACTACGGTTTGTTGATAGATGAACAGCATCCTGAAAAATCGATAGAAGTTATTCATCGCTCATGGCCAAAGGATAACAACCCGTTCACCAATGCCAATGCCCCGATAGAGTTGAAAGCAAAAGGCAAACAGCTACCGGGTTGGAAAATTGACGAAACCGGTTTATGCGGTGTATTGCCACAAAGCCCTGTAAAAACAGAAGAGCCTGCTAAAGAGCTTACGCTGGTACCTATGGGTGGTGCAAGGTTAAGGATCTCGGCTTTCCCGGTTACTGAATAATGAGAAATACATCCATGATAAAAGGAATAGTATGCGGTTTAATGATGATGGTTGGTTTTACTGCCCTGGCACAGGATGCCGCGGTTAAAAATCAGCCGCCATCGCCGCTGTACCGCGACCCAATTTACGACGGCGCTGCCGACCCTGTATTAGTTTATAACAAAGCCGAAAAGGAGTGGACAATGTTATATACCCAACGCCGGGCCAATGTACAATCGCCTGGAGTGGCGTTTTGTTATGGTACTGCCATTGGCATCGCTACTTCAAAGGATCATGGGCATACATGGGTTTACCGTGGCGCGCTGAACCTTGAGCATGAACGCGGACAAAACACTTTTTGGGCACCTGATGTGGTTTTTGATAAAGGCATATACCACATGTTTGTTGTATATATCCCCGGAGTATACAGCCAGTGGGGAGGCGATTCGCACCTGGTGCATTATACCAGTAAAAACCTGTGGGACTGGAAATATGAAGGCCCGTTGAATTTGCCCGATCATAACATCATCGACCCGACACTCATGAAACTGCCCGACGGTAAATGGCACATGTGGTACAAGGATCAAAAACTGGGCAGCATTACCATGACTGCCGAAAGTAATGATTTGGTGAACTGGAAAGCGGAAGATAAGCCCGCTATTGAAGGGCGTGCGCATGAAGGTCCCAAGATCTTCCGGTTTAAAGATTATTACTGGATGATTACCGATGAGTGGCAAGGTCAGCGTGTTTATCGCTCAAAAGATGCTAAAACCTGGGAACATCAGGGTTTGGTGCTGGATAAGCCAGGGCACCGGCCGGAGGATACACCGACAGGTGCACACGCAGATGTGGTGGTTAGTGAAGGCCATGCATATATCATTTACTTTACCCATCCCGGTCGAAAAAAGCATTTTGAAGATGGCGGCCTTGATGCCGATGGCGCTTACAGTTACACAACCAAACGCACATCTATCCATGCCGCCGAACTGGAGTTTGATGGTGAAACTTTGGTTTGTGACAGGGACAAGCCATTTAGCTTTTGGCTGGCCGACGTAAAATAAAATATCTACATAAATAAAGGAGAATATAATTGGTTATGCGGCAGATATTCATTTGGTTAATGGGTGTGTTTGCCCCGGTGATGGTTCTGGGGCAACACAATGCCGTTAATAATAAAACCATTACCTGGGATCAAACCACCCTAAAACAGGTTGGTAATAAGAATGGTAATTACGCCCGCATGATCCAGCTGAGTAATGGCAACCTGTTTTGTGTTTATGAAAGTGCCGGGGGAATTGAATGTATCACAAGTAATGATCTTGGTAAAAGCTGGAATGAACCCGTTGTAATTGCCAAACCTGTACCTGGTGTAAATATGGCGGTGCCCGAAATATTAGAGCTAAAGGATCATTCCTTGCTGGCATCATACAACCCACGCCCACATAAAGTAAACGGCAATTGGGATACCACTAAACACTTTGCTATCCGTACCAAAAAAAGCTACGATAAAGGCAAAACGTGGACGGATGAGCGCCTGATTTACGAAGCACATTACAACTTTGACGACGGCTGCTGGGAACCATCCCAAATTCAATTGCCATCGGGCGAGATCCAGTTATACTTTTCAAACGAGGGTGTTTATACCAAATCAAACGAGCAAAATATTTCCATATTCCGTTCAAAGGATAATGGCTTAAGCTGGACAAAACAGCCTGAAATAGTATCCTTCAGGCCAAATCACCGGGATGGTATGCCGGTACCCATTATCCTGAAAGGGAAAAATGAGATCGTATTTTCGATAGAAGATAACGCCGGAGCAACTTTTAAGCCGTCCATCATCCGTAACAGCATAGGCCAAAACTGGAAAAAAACAGTAGGCGGCGATGATGCCGAACGCACATACGCGCTCGCAACCAAACTACCTGATACAGTTTATGCAGGGGCGCCTTATTTAAGGCAGCTGCACAGCGGCGAAACGGTGTTATCATATCAAAGTACCCAAAACCGCAACCATAACTGGGAGCAAGCCTGTATGCAGGTAGCTTTGGGTAACAGCAATGCTAAAGATTTTGTAAGTGTACCAACGCCATTTGATATTCCGCTTAACAAACACGGATTGTGGAATGCGTTGTGTGTGCTTAATGATGATACTATCATAGCGCTTACATCAACTAACGCGTTTGGGAAGGGGACAGAGATTTGGATGATAAAGGGGAAAGTGGTAAAGAAATAAGAGCAAAACAAAAAGTAAATGTCATTTCGATAGAGCAGTGGAGGCTTGGAGCGCTGGGGCGAAAGAGAAATCTTGTACATTATGCAGAGTCAATAGCATGGCGTATAAGATTTCTCCTCACACCTCGCTCATAATCCCCCTCCGGTTCGTCGAAATGACAAATGGGTAAAACAGAATTAAACTATTAAATACATATAAATGCAAACAAAACTAAAAGTATTGGCCCTTGCTTTGGCAATGCCATTGGGGATGAGGGTAATGGCGCAGCAGAAAGCGCCGGCGCAGGTATGGTCTGAAGCGAAGGCAAAAACATGGTACGCGCAGCAACAATGGCTGGTTGGTGCCGATTTTATTCCAAGCACAGCCATCAATCAGTTAGAGATGTGGCAAGCCGATACTTTCGATCCAAAAACAATAGATAAAGAATTGGGCTATGCTCAGGGCATCGGCATGAATGTAATGCGCGTATTCCTGCACCATTTAGCTTGGGAGCAGGATCCTGAAGGTTTCAAAAAACGTATGGACGAGTACCTGGCTATCTCCAGTAAGCACGGCGTTAAAACCATGTTTGTATTTTTTGACGATTGCTGGAACAAAGTGCCTAAAGTTGGTAAGCAGCCAGAGCCAAAACCGGGTATCCATAATTCAGGCTGGATGCAGGATCCGGGGCAGCCGGCATCTGATAACGCGGCAAATTCGCCGGTGCTTGAAAAATATGTAAAAGACGTATTGAAGCGTTTCGCCAATGATAAGCGCGTACTGCTTTGGGATTTGTACAATGAGCCAGGCAACTCAGATAAAGGCAGCCGCTCGTTACCATTGCTTAAAAGCGTTTTCAAATGGGCAAGGCAGGTAAACCCGAGTCAGCCAATTAGTGCCGGTGTTTGGCGCTGGGACCTGGAAGAGTTAAACAAATTCCAGATAGCTAACTCGGACATTGTTACTTATCATGACTATACTCCAGAAGCTGAACACCTGAAAACAGTGCAGTTTTTGAAAATGAATGGTCGCCCGTTGATTTGTACTGAATACATGGCCCGTCCGCGCAACAGTCTGTTCGGCACGGTATTGCCAATGCTTAAAAAAGAAAATGTGGGCGCTATAAACTGGGGTTTTGTAAGCGGCAAAACCAATACCATTTACGCCTGGGATACCCCAATGCCTGATGGCAAAGAACCTAAACTATGGTTCCATGATATTTTCCGTAAGGATGGTACTGCCTACATTCCGGAAGAAACAAACCTGATCAAGAAATTGACCGGACGATAGTTTTTAGGATGTGCGGATTTCAAATGTGCTGATGTGCAGATGATTTCCTGATCCGGAAACCAATATTTAAAGCAGGGCCGCGTCACATGCGCCTCTCGCGTTAACTTATCACAAAAATCTGCTTATTACCTGACATGCAGGTTTATTACAGACTTACGAAGTTTTTAAAACTTCGTAAGTCTTGTTTCCAGCTAATGCCTCCTTTAAACCAATTATACCTATGAAGAAGTTTTTTACTTATCTGATGCTGGGCCTGCTTGGTACTATGACTGCCTGTAGCAGCCATGCGCAGCAAGTTGAGCCAACTAAGGCAGTGCCTTACAGCGGTCTTATTCATGTTGTGCTTGACAGGGATTTTCCCGATCCCACGGTGATCAGTTATAATGGTAAGTATTACGCTTATGCAACCCAATCGCCGGGAGGTGATGGAAAAATGATCAATATCCAGGTGGCCTGGTCAACAGATCATGAGCATTGGACCTACGCAGGCGACGCCCTGCCGCAAAAACCTTCATGGGCCTCCAATACACAAAACTTTTGGGCGCCTGATGTTTTCTTCGATGCTAAACTCAACAAGTTTGTCATGTTTTTTTCTGCCGATCCCAATGAGCTGACCGGCAAATGGATGGGCATAGCTTACGCCGATAATCCGCTTGGTCCGTTCACCGACAGAGGTACACCCTTTATGAAAGGCCCGGATTTTCACTGTATAGATCCTAAAGCTTTTGTTGATCCTAAAACCGGGAAGCACTTCCTTTACTGGGGATCGGATTTTCAGCCGTTGCGGGTACAGGAAATGAAAGATGACTGGTCGGACTTTAAAGATGGCTCGCAGCCAACAGTTGTTGTTGAGCCGGGTAAGGATAAAAGTTACAGCAACCTGGTTGAAGGCTCGTGGCTTGATTATGATAACGGTACCTATTACCTGTATTACTCGGGCGATAACTGTTGCGGAGTGGGGGCCAATTATGCCGTAATGATAGCTAAGGCCGATAATCCGCTCGGTCCGTTTGTACGGTTAGGTGAAAGCGATAAAACGCTAAATAGTACAATTTTAGTAAAAGACGCCGTTTATACAGCCCCTGGCCACAACTCTATTTTTACGGATGAAAAGGGGAATAAATTCATAGCCTATCATGCCATCGAAATAGCCCATAAAGAAAAGGGCAGGGTAATGTGTATCAGCCCTGTTAAGTATCAAAACGGTTGGCCGTTAGTAACTAAATAATATGCGACATGGTTAATCAAATAAAACATCTTGTTCTTTTCGGATTGCTGTCACTGACTTGTTTTAAGTCGGAAGCACAGGTAGCGGGCGATAAAAACTTTAAACCGGCCGCCAGTGTAAGTGTAAAGGCAAGTGCCTCAAATGTTACAGTAACCTGGCCTGCGGGGACTAATACTAATGGCCGACTTATTCTAAACTTAAAAAATGACGAGCCACTATTTAGCAGCGTTCAGCTAAGTAAAGCCGGAGTTTATAAACAAGTGATTGAAAATGTTGATCCGCAGTTTATCCTCACGGAAGGCAAGCGCGATCTCGTTTCTCAAAATGGCTGGAACATCTTTTTTGATAAGGTACCGCTGAAGCCGCACCATTCTTACAAAGTAGATTTTCATAAAAAATCAATCAGCGTAAGCAGCAAAGGCACACGTACAATAATTACTTTGCCTGGAGTAGAAGCGCCTAACTTTAAAGGAGACCTGGAAATTACATTCTACAACGGGCAACCTTTATTTAACGTGGCGGCAGTTGTATCAACCCAAATTGATTCTACGGCTATTTTGTATGATGCCGGTTTGGTAGCGAAAACTCAACCGGTTAAAGCAATAAGCTACAGCGATGTTTATGAACACCTGCAAACCAATGATGTTAATAGGCCGGATACCGCTAAAAACCTTGCTGTAAAATATCGTACCATCATCGGTACAAATGATAGAGCAGGCATTGCCGTATTCCCTGCTCCGCACCAGTATTTTTATCCGTTGGATGAAGCTTTTAACCTCAAGTTTGTATGGTATGGCAATAATTACCGCGATCTGCTTCCTGGCTATGGGCTTGGTATCAGGCAGGAACTACAGGGCGATAAGCGTTTTGTACCATGGTTTAACGCGCCTCCGGGAACCAAACAACGGCTCAACTTTTTTTGCCTGCTGGGTACAGATGGTGCTGATAATTTGCTGAGTAAGGTAAAGCAATTTACCCATGATGATAGCTACAAACCACTTCCCGGTTATAAAACCATGGCCAGCCATTTTCATAACGAGTTTATCATGAGTGTTGTACTGGCGGGCAAGCCGGTGCCTGATAGTCCGTCGTTTGTGAAGGTTTTAAAGCGCCAGGGTATTAACATAGTTCACCTGGCCGAGTTTCATTATACGGCACATCCCAAAGGTCCGGATGAGCAGCGCCTTAAGGAATTAAAAGCGCTATTTGACCAATGCAGCCGTTTGTCTAACAGAAACTTTTTGCTGTTGCCCGGCGAAGAGCCTAATGAATTTTTCGGCGGCCATTGGCTGGCGTTTTTCCCGAAGCCGGTTTACTGGGTCATGTCGCGCAAGGCAGGTACGCCTTTTGAAAGCACGAATGCAGGGTATGGTAAAGTTTACCATATAGGCGATAAAACCGATATGTTAAATCTGCTCAAAGCCGAAAACGGTTTGGCCTGGACAGCGCATGCCCGTACAAAAGGCTCTACCGGATTTCCGGATGCTTACAAAAAAGAAGAATTTTACCTATCAGACAGGTTTTTGGGGGCGGCCTGGAAAGCCTTACCAGCCGATCTGTCGGAGCCTCGTTTAGGGAAACGTGTATTCGACCTGATGGATGACATGAACAATTGGGGGCTAAAAAAGAAGGTGCTCTCCGAAGCCGACCTTTTTAGTATCGAGCCCGAAAACGAAATGTACGCACACCTCAATGTAAACTATCTGAAACTTGCCAAACAGCCGGAATATAAAAATGGTTGGCAACCAGTATTGGATGTGCTGGAACAGGGCAAATTCTTTTCCACCACGGGCGAGGTTTTGATAGAAGATTTTACAGTAAATGGCCATTCTTCGGGCGAAACTACAGCTATCCCGGCCGACGGAAAATGCGTCATCAGCTTTAAAACCAGCTGGACATTCCCGCTAAATTTTGCCGAGATCATTTCGGGCGATGGCAAACAGGTTTACCGTGAACGCATTGACCTTACCTCAACTCAAGCTTTCGGCACAAAAACATTTAGTAAAGTGTTAAACATGAAAGACCGCAAGTGGGCACGACTTGAAGTTTGGGATGCCGCCGTTAATGGTGCGTATACGCAAACTGTGTGGTTGAAGTAAAACAGATAATTATAAATCCCCCGCCGCCGCTCGGCTCCAGCCGAGCGGCGGCGGGGGCGGCGAGTATGACTTGGGGAGAATGATTCAGGTAATACTCAGGCCTGAACCGTTCTTCTTAAGTATTTTGGCGTGTATTTTACAGGTACTTTAACCAGTGCCCGCTCTGTAAAAAAGCTCTTCAGGGCTGATATTTTCCCGGTGCGGATGAGATAACTAACGAATAAGGCTATTAACATAAATTTTTATTTAACAATACTTGCAAAACGTTGATAAAAGGCGGTAGGGCTGTCGGCGTGTTTCGGCTCGTATTTACCGGCAATGATGGGGATATATATTACCCTGCGGCGGCTTTCTTCACCAATTACGGTTGATTGGGCTACGCGATGCCAAAGACGGCCATCATGTATGGTCAGGTCGCCGGCCGTGGGGATAATAGCTACCTCATTTTCGTCGGTATCATGATCAAGGAAGTATTTTTTACGGAAAAGCATCTGGTAAAGGTTTTGTTTATGGGTACCGGGCAGGATGCGTAAACCACCGTTCTCCGGTTTCAGAGTGCTCAGGTGGATGCCAACATTAAGCATCGGGTTTAATTTCTGCCCGTGAAAAATATCGCGGAGGCCATCAGTATGCCAGCCCATTTTAGAAAAACTGCTTTCGGGGCCGTTTACATAGTGATTAAAAACCATTCCGTCCTTTTCATCTGTTCCCAGCCTTGAGCCCTCGCCAATCAGGTTAAGCAATACCTGGAAACGTGGATCTTTAGTAAATTCATCTAACAGGCTGTGATGCTGATTGATAAAAGCAAAACGTTGCACAATGGGCGATCCGTCAAGGTCTTTACCGTATTTGATAGGTACGCCATTCACCTTTTCGGTGTTGTTATTTAGCCAGGTTGTTTCAACCTGTTTTGACGCGTTAATAATGTCGGTAACAGTTTCGGGCTTAATGAAATTTTTGAAATGGATAAAGCCGTGCTGATTGAAAAAAGCTTGTTGTTCGGGCGTAATTGTTGAGCCTAATGTGAATTTTTGATATGACGTTGCCATGTGGTGGAAAAGATATTAAAGTACCTGGAAAATGAAATTGTAAACGCTGGGTGCCGCCGGGGCGGTTTTAGGAAAGGAGCTGGTCCTTTTAAGGGAAATTAACAACAACAGCTGCACATGGCCCTTGTTATCAAGGGCATTCGCATTGGGTATGCAAATAGTATGTTGTGCTTATTGTTCAATGTATATTAAATCTATCTTTTTAGTAGACTAATGCAAATGTAAACAAATTGTTAATCAGTCCAAATATTTATGAAAATATTTTTTAATGCTTGTACAATCCGGCGGTTACCCTTTCAATCAGGCTTTTAGGACTATGTGTTGCTGCTACTGCCGAAAGTTTATTTAAAAATCCGGGAACTATTTCGGCTTTTTTATTGAACATGCCTTTTATACCAATTGCTGCAACCTCCTCGGGTTTCATGTTGAATTTTGCTGCCAGATCGGCCAGGGCATCCATTCCCGCGCGGTGGGCAAAACTGGTATCCGTAGGGCCCGGGCACAAGCAGCTCACAGCTATCGACGTGTCTTTAAGTTCATATCGCAAAGCCCGGCTAAATGATAAAACAAATGCTTTAGTGGCCGCATAAATCGCCAGTGTAGGCACAGCCTGGTAGGCCGCGGTGCTGGATACGTTGAGGATAAACGCCTGTTGTTGTGATTTTAAAACGGGAATGAAATAATACGAAAGCTCGGTAAGGGCATTCATATTAACCTGCATCATAGCGGTTTGTGCGGTCAGATCTAATTCATCGAAATTTCCCCACACCCCAAGCCCCGCGTTATTTATTAATATCGATACAGGTACATTTAAGCTTTTAGCCCAATTGAAAACCCGGAGGGCTGCGCCCGCCCCCGAAAGATCAATAGTGAGGTGATCAGCCTTAACCTTATAGGCGGTTTTTATTTGAGCGGATAAGGCAATGAGATCATTTTCCGACCGGGAAACCAACAGCAGGTTATATCCTTTTTGAGCAAGCAATATGGCCATTGACCGCCCAATGCCTTTCCCGGCCCCCGTAATTAAAGCGTATTGATCCATTGTTTTTATTGAAATATCGACGATACAAGTTTAAAGAAAAATAATCTACTAAACTTGTAGACTATTTAAAATGTTATTACGTTTGTGTAGATATGAAAAACACTGCCACATGTTTTCGTTTTTTAAGCTATAGCCAACCCCGCTATTGTTGTTGCCGGTAAATAAAAACCGCTCTCCCCCTTCGTTATTATTTCAACAACAAACTATCACAAGCTTAAAATTGATCATGACTACTCATCATATAAAATATTTATTCAGTGCTTTTGTAAGCATTGTTTTAATATCATTCAGGCTTCCGGTATCAGCTCAGCTATCTGCCGCGGTAAAGTATAAGCTAAACCTGCAGCACGATACATCTGCACATAATATCATCGATGAAAGTTACCCGGTAAGCTTAGCCGCCGGGCCCATATTAAACAAGCCTGTTACTGATAAAACCGATGCCGGCTTTGAAACAGAGCTGGAAAGTCAACTGGATTCCCATGCAGGCCGCAAAAAATTGCTTACCTATTTAAAAGATCTATCGGTAACCAATACCAATGAGGCAAACTATAACCAGGCTAAGGTTAAAACTTACTATAAGCTGGCCAATGTATTTGCCAAACTGCATTTGTACCCCTTGGCTATGAAATGCTTTTTTAAAGCGATGGCGTTTAAAAATGATGGCAATAATCTTTTACCCGCAGCTTCTGATTCTTTGAGCTCGGATACTACGGGCAGGGAGTTACGCTTAAACAGCGGCCTGTTGGCTATTAATGCTCAGGATGATTCGGTTTTTGTAAACAACCCTGTTCAACTGAAGGATAAAAAGGAAAAGAAAAGTAAATCAATCACGTACAACCGTATTGTAAGCACTTTTGATGATGGGAAAAAAGCGGCGGCCTATGCTTTGTTATTTCACGTAAAGCAGCCCAAACCCGGTAAACCAGCTGTTTTTGTGAGGGCTAATACAGGTCATACTTTTATCACGCTTATCAAGTATAATACCGATTCAACCTCGGTTTCGGTTTCTTTCGGATTTTATCCTAAAAAGGATAACATATTTTCGGCTACGCCATGGGAGCCGGAAACTTCTGGTACTTTTAAAAACGATGAAGCTCACCAGTGGGACGAGGTTATGGGTAAGTTTATAACCGAGCGCCGCTTTAAACGGATCCTAAAGCTTACCCGTAATTACGACGGATTAGAGTATCATTTATCAAAAAATAACTGTACCGATTTTGCTTTGCAGGCAGCTTCTTATGCCGGTTTTGGGGTTACCAATTCAAAAGGTTCATGGCCGTTGGGGCATGGTAATAATCCCGGAACAACGGGTCAAAGCATTATAGCCGGAGCGGTTTACGATAATGATCAGGCAGATTTGTTTATTGACTTTGATGAGGCCTTAAAATAAGGTCATAGTGATGTGAGTGTACTCCCTTCAGCGCCGACCTCAAGAGTGTGTCTTACTCCGCATTTAAGTGCGAAATTGTTTTTCTGATGCCCTACCGGAAAATCAAAGCAAACGGGATAGGTATACTCCTTTACTTTTTCAGTAACAATATCATAAATGGTGTGGCCAAATTCTTCGCCTTCAATATCGGGTTTAAGCTGAAAACCGCCAATGATGAGCCCGGCCAGGTTTGAAAGTTTACCGCTTTGTTTCAGGTTCCAGAACATGCGATCGATGTTGTAGAGGTACTCATGGGTATCCTCAACAAATAAGATCTTGCCGTCGGTATGCAGGTCAGACGGGGTACCTGACAGTGTCGCGATCAGGCTCAGGTTTCCACCTACCAGGGTAGCTTCCGCTTTCCCATAACGGTTTTGTGGAACTGTGGGCGAGGAATAGCTAAGACTTTCGCCGGTCAAAGCCTGCCTGATGGATTGAATAGTGGCAACCTGCATGGCATCAGCTTTTGTCCAATCGTCCGGAAAACTGTTGCACATTTTTGAATGGATGGTTGCAATCCCGAAATTGCGGCTGATATGGCAATGCAATGCGGTAATATCACTAAAGCCGATGATCCATTTAGGATGCTTTTTAAACTGCTTAAAATTTAAACGATCAATGATCCTGACCAGGCCATAGCCGCCCCTTGCACACATGATGGCCTTAATTTCCGGATCATCCAGCATCTGCTGCAGATCTGCTATGCGCTCTTCATCCGTCCCCCCGTATATAAAATCCTTTTTGCCTGTGTTATCGCCGATAACTATATTAAAGCTCCAGCTTTGCATCAATTGTACAGCAGGTAAAATTTCGGCCAGGCTCATATACCCTGAAGGGCTGATAATGCCAATGGTATCTCCCGGTTTTAAATAGGGGGGGATTTGATGACCGGCTTTAGCAACAGGATGTTCGGGCATATTGGCCCATGCCCCCGAAGTTGACAATACAGCGCCGGCAGTTACTAATGAGGAGATGAAGCGTTTTCTGTCCATTTTTGTTGTTGCATTTTTTGATGCAACAGGATTGATAAATTTATAAAAAACCGGAAACAAGTAATTAATGTAAGACTGGTAAATATTTTTATCCTACAATCTTTACAAAAATGATATTCCTGATTGCATAAAGATCATTAAGTTTGAATTTGATGAAAAGCAAGCATATTTCTCTTCCCGGAATTATAACGGCCCTACTGCTGTTTTTAGCGGTCTTTCAGAGTTGCCATACCTCCGATCATAAAGAACAAAACAAAACTGATACTGCAACTTCGCGGCCTGCAACTGCAACTTCCACCCCTGCCGGTTTTAAAATTAAGGCAGCTATTTCGTGCACTAAAAATGGCATGATCAGGGAGGATAGTATTTTATATATGCACCAGGGAGGTGGGTCTTTTCAGCCTACAATAGTTAATGTGAGCAATGCATCGGCTAACAAAGTTGATAATGATATGGCCTGGATTCCGGGCGGTACATTTAGTATGGGTGGTGTAAATCCTACCGGCATGACCGATGGCGGCATGGAAGCCATGGATGACGCAAGGCCTGTTCACCGGGTATTGGTTGATGGTTTTTATATGGATAAAACCGAGGTGACCAACGCGCAGTTTGCCAAATTTGTAAAAGCCACCGGCTACATAACCGTGGCCGAGCAAAAACCAACAGCCGAAGAGTTTCCGGGCGTTCCTGCTGAAGACTTGGTTGCCGGATCGGTTGTTTTTACGCCGCCAAATCAAAAAGTGCCATTAGATGATATTTCGCAATGGTGGTCATACAAAAAAGGTGCCGATTGGAGGCATCCGCTTGGGCCTGGATCCGACTTAAAAGGGAAAGAGAATTTTCCCGTGGTACAGGTGGCCTGGGAGGATGCTGCCGCTTATGCAAAATGGGCGGGAAAACGTTTACCTACAGAAGCCGAGTGGGAATTTGCTGCAAGGGGAGGCAAAGCCGGTGAATTATATCCCTGGGGAAACCAGTTAAAACAGGATGGCCGGTGGATGGCCAATACATTCCAGGGATCGTTCCCTAACCATGACAATGCGGAGGATGGGGAAACAGGTCTCGGCCCGGTAAAAAAATATCCGGCTAATGCTTACGGTTTATATGACATGGCAGGTAACGCCTGGGAATGGTGTGCCGACTGGTACCGTAATGACTATTATAATAGTTTCAATCCAAATGTAGTTGCCCGCAACCCAAAAGGCCCGGCAGATTCATATGATCCGCAGGAGCCCGGACAAAAGAAGAAGGTACAAAGAGGAGGCTCGTTTTTATGTACCGATCAATATTGTACGCGCTATATGGTGGGTTCAAGAGGTAAGGGCGAATATCGTTCAGCAACAAACCACGTTGGCTTCAGGTGTGTGCAGGATACTAAGCAAAGCAATCAAACAAAACCGGTTACCCCAAAATCGCTTTAGGGTTTTAACAAAATCAATGGCTTTAGGCATTAAGCTTTCCGCTTTTCAAAAAGGGTATAAAAAAAGAAGCACTCCTGTTGGGCAGGAATGCGTTCTAACCAATTATAAACCTAAATTATGAGAAGAGATGTAAACCCGGGGTCGAACCGGAGTCGCTGCCTGTCAGCTATTCACATGATGGTACAAATATACGTGTAATCCGTACAATTATTGTCATCTTAATATGAAAATTTTACTTTTATTGGTATTCTGCTATAAATGACAGTCGGTTTATGGATAATTTGCAACGATTTATAACAGAAGCTTTACAAAACCGGATCAGGTCCTTCTGCTTTCAACGGTGTATACAAAGCTTTCGGCTTTGTAATAGCCCAAATTATACTCCATGGGGCGCTCGCCCTGGTCATAAACAAATCTTTTTCTGAATAAAACAGGGCCGCCGGTTTCAATTTCAAGCTTATCGGCAATAAACTTATTAGCTTCAATGGCACTAATCTCTTCTTTTGACAGGTTTGCCACGGTAGAATATTCGTCCTCAAGCATTTCATAGAGCGGGCGTTTAAAATCCTCTTCGCCTGTAAGGCCTATCCTTGGATGAAAATAAGATATGAAATAAACAAAGGGATTATCACTGCCTCCGCGTAACCGTTCCATTTTTACAATCTTTTTATCAGTACTGATATCAAAAAAGCTGGCAGTACTCTCATCTGGAAATACCCAACTCACATGCAGCTCGTAATTTTTTACGTTGATGCCCCTCGCTTTCATTTCCTGCGAAAAGCTGAGCCAGTTCATGGATTTTGAACTGATTTTGGAACTGGCAACCTTGGTGCCGAAGCCTTTTTTACGGATCAGCAGCTCGTCATAAACCAATTTATTAATAGCCTGGCGCAGTGTGGTGCGGGATATAGCCAGCTTTTTGGCCAGCTCAACTTCATTGGGCAGTAGCTTGCCTGCCTGGTAGGCAGGGTCTTTAATCAGTTCGCGAAGCAACTGCTCGGCTTGGATATGCAGAGGCACAGGGCTCTTGTGGTCGATAGATAATTTCATAGTGGCTTTACTAACCTTAATGAGTTTAATGCGGTAAAGATAATAAAAAGCTAAGCCATGTATTTACATGGTTTAAGCTGATGTTTTTAATTTGATATATACAATGTAGCTGATTGTTTGGCATGGAAAAACTGGGTGCCAGGATTAACTTAATTGTTAAGGGCTAATTTCTCGTATTTAAATAATATTTGAGGGCTTTGATACTAAATGTTCATACAAATAGTTGTTTGTTGTTTAACCGAAGCCTCGATTTTTATTGGGAAGAAAGTTGATTATTACTAATAAATTTACCTGATTATTACTATCGATGAACCTATTAAGATCAATCCTATTATCTGTTGCAATTACTATCCCGGGAATCTTGTTAGCGCAAAACCGCGTATCCGACAAGGAGCTGGCAAACAAAATTATGAGCGATAGCCGCCTGGATACAGTAGAGGCCCGTGCTTTACGTTTGTTAACCGGCTTTACCGCGGGTACTTCATACGGCGAAATCTGGATCCGCGATTTTAATACATTTATTGAAGGCTCTTTAAAGGTTCATAGCAGGCATGAGGTTAAAGAAAAGCTGTTGCTGTTTTTTAAAATTCAGGGTAAAGACGGCAATATTCCCGACGGCGCTATCCATAAAGATCAGGCAAACGGAGGTTACCAGTATTTATACTCGGAACTGGCCCCCGGCTGGGCTATTCATAAAAATACCGTGGAAACCGACCAGGAGTCATCGTTGATCCAGGCGGTTAAAAAGTATATTGATATTACCGGCGATAAAAGCATTTTAACTGATACCATAGGCGGCCTGACAGTAACACAACGCATGGAAGATGCGATGAACTACATCCTGAAATACCGCTGGTCGGCAAAGTATAATTTGGTTATCGGTGCTACTACTGTTGACTGGGGCGATGTGCAAACGCAGAAAGGTTGGGGCGTAGCTATCAATGATAAAACAAAATGGGCAATTGATATTTATGATAACGCGATGTTTTTGCTGGCCGTACATGATTTTTTGGCCATTAAACCTGCCGGTTATAAAGCATCCCGTTACTGGGGAGATATAGCCGTCGGAATGAAAATGAGGGTACGGAATCATTTGTGGGATGCGAAGGCAGGTAAATATATCCCGCACATTTATCTTGATGGCTCGCCATTTCCTCCTTCATTTAATGAAAAACAGATCCTTTATCTCGGCGGCACTATATGTGCTGTAAAAGCAGGGCTGAATACGCCGAAGGAGATAGCCGATATCAATAACCAATTTCTGAAGGCAGCTTCTAAAGAAAAGTACGCAACCATCGGCCTTACCGTTTATCCGCCATATCCTCTTGATGAGTTTCCGAACATCCCTCCATACACTTACCAAAACGGGGGCGACTGGACATGGTTTGGCGGGCGAATGATAGCTCCGTTAATTGAAAATAATATGGTTAATGAAGCTTATACTGAATTGAGCCCAATGATTGACCGGGTGCTAAAAAATAAAGGCTTTTTTGAGTGGTACGATGTGAGAACGGGTGAAGCGAAAGGCTCCGGCGATTTCAGGGGAGAAGCCGGTGTGCTTTATGAAGCCATAAACAGGCTGCGCGGCTGGGCAAAAGAAAATTTGTAACTATCTGATTTTAAGTATGTTTTAATATGTAAAACTTATAGTGGTAATTGACCTGGCAACAAAACCTAAAAGTATAGCGTATAACAACTGGTTCTGCGCAGCAGGGGCAAGTTGACTATCAATACCTTTTTAATTAAAACATATTTAGAAGCTCTTTTAATGAGAAATAGCAATTACTTAATTCGCATGGCAGCTACTTTGCTCGTTGTAGCATGTTTTGCCAGATGTTCCAAAAGCGTAAACAAAATTGAAAAGCCGGTAGCGGCTATTCCGGAGCAGGTTAACGCGCAACAAAGTTTAGCAACTGCAGCAGTTAGTACCTACACTTACACCGTTAAAACTACCGACTGGATGGTTGACGGCACAAAGATCCCCGCAGGTGCAACCATATATGTTCCGGCGGGCAAACGAGGCTCTTTACTGCTTAAAAATCTTAAAGGAACAGCCGTTGCCCCCATTATAATCATTAACAAAGGCGGCAGGGTATCTTTTACTACCGAAACTACGGCGTCATACGCGTTTAAAACGCAAAATTGTCAATACTTTAAGGTGATGGGCAATGGCGTATCAACAATTAAGTATGGCTTTGATGTAAACGGCGGCAACATCGGCATGACAATGGACGATCTGAGCACAGATTTTGAAATTGCAGCCGTTGAGGTACGCAACAGTGGTTTTGCAGGTATCATGGCTAAAACAGATCCTACATGCGATGTAGCAACTCAACGCGGCCGGTTTGTGATGAAGAATGTTTTTATTCACGATAACTATGTTCATAAAACCGGAGGCGAAGGGCTTTACATAGGAAACTCATTTTACGAAGATGGTGTTTCGACATCATGCGGTACTGTATTGCCTCACGATGTAGTGAACGCCAAGATCTATAGAAATCTGGTTGATTCAACCGGTTCAGAAGGTATCCAGGTTGGCAGTGCTACCTCTGGCTGCGAGATTTACAGCAACACAGTCAAAAACCCGGGACGGAGCCCTTTTTCTGCATACCAGGATAACGGGATTCAGATAGGTGAAGGCACGGGTGGTAAATGTTATAATAATCTGGTAAAAAACGCGCCGGGTAACGGTATTATCGTTTTGGGCTGGGGTGATAACGTAGTGTTTAACAACTATATTATAAACACAAAATCGTATGGTATTTTTGCAGATTCGAGGTATACTCCGGGAAAAAACTTCCAGTTTATCAATAATACCATCATTGGTTCGGTGTTAGGCGGGATTAAGTTGAACTCTGAAACTATCCCGATGAATACTGTTATTAATAACGTACTTATACAATCGGCATCGGTGCAGGCCATCATCAGAAAAAGCACAGGTGTGAAGCTTACAGCCTCAAATAATTATGTAAGCACAGATGTAAATACCTGTAAATTTGTGAATTACGGTGCAGATAACTTTCATCTGCAATCATCGTCGCCGCTTATTAATAAAGGCGCCAATGTTTTGTCGTACGGCATAAAATTTGATTATTATAACGCTGTGCGTCCGTCAGGTTCTGCGTTTGATATAGGTGCTACTGAGTATTAACATTGACCGTAATTGGTATAAAAAAGCGCTTTAGTAAAAACTAAAGCGCTTTTTATATTATAGGCCTTTGAATTATTTTTTTATTTCATAGCACAGCTCCACCATTCCGTTTTTGTAGGCTGTTACGTTGTTTAAATGCAGGGCTATTTCTTGACCTATCTGATCAAAAAATGGTGTTCCGCTTCCCAGAATAATCGGTAAAATGGATTGCCTTATTTCGTCGGCCAGGTTTAAATGGATGAAATCTTTGGTAAGCTCGGCGCCGCCCACAAGCCAGACATTTTTATAGTTTGGTTTCAGTTTTTCGTTTATGAGTTTCTCCAGATCGCCAGAAAAGAGCTCAACATTTTGCCTTTCAACAGGCAGATTTCTGTGGGTTAATACAATAGTAGGTATATCGCCATAAACCCAGCCGTATGATTTTGAAAGCTCCAGCGCAAGTTCATATGTTCGGGATCCCATGATATAACAATCTATCTTTTTAAGAAACTCCGTTGCTTCCTCCTGAGTAACGGTAACTCCTTTTTCATAGCTGTCGGATGTTTCAAACCATGAAATGCTGTTGTCTTTTCTGGCAATATAGCCATCAAGACTTGATACCATGTGGATGGTTATTTTAAATGGATCTGTAGCCATTTCTTTGTTGTTTGTAAAGATATTTTATATCAAAAAAATAACCGCTGTATTTATTGGCATAGTCCTTTTATTACGAGCGTGCTAATTTGTCTTTTTACCCCTGCTATCTTCGATATATACATCGAAATTGGCTCTGTTATTCTCAATAGACTGTAAATTAATAATGAGCTTAAGATTACAATCATTAAAAAGCTGCTGTTGTTTACCGACGGGTACAAATATATCTCCCTGAGTATTTGAACATCCATCGGTGCGTTGATAATGAAATGTAGCCGCGTTTTTGGATGGTTTTGAAGTTAGTGAAAGATCAATGCCGTATTTTTTTAATGGCGTGTTTACATAAATTTTTCCCCTAATATTCATAATAAATGTTTTATATCCCAAATAAGAATTGTGTATTGTGTCATATTTTGCTGTCAATTGCGAGGTGATGACTGCATTACAATCGGTTTGCAGGTGTTTTTCCTTATTCCCGTTCCCAATAGATGTCATTACCATTTTTCGAAGTACATCTTTGTCAGCATTTAAATGATTCTCTGGTATTCCCGAGGCCAATAATTCCCCTTTATTAACACCAACACCTTCCGGAGAGCAAATGATAATAAATTGTTTAGGGAAATTAACAGCCGAAACAAATGATAGACCTCCTCTGCTTTTATCAAGAACACAGGGTAATTCATCCTTATCGCGCACAATATCTGTGATGATATAGGAATATATGTTTTTATTCAGGAGGTTATATGCTTCCTGGTTAGTTTTAGGCGTGTCAACAATAATGTGGTTTCTTTCAAAGAAGTGGATATCATTTATATTATTTTCCCTTGGGTGGTCATCAACCCAGAGTATGCGGTAGCCATTAGGGAGAGGTGATAATGTGACTATATCATAGTCCCGTTGAAATGGCGATGGATTGCTGATTTTTCTTGATTGACCATTTTTTAAAGTAATCCCCTCTGCGTTAAGAATAGGTAATGAAAGTGAATTTGGATTAGGTTGAAGGGCAACAAAATGAATGATATCACAAGTTAAGTCGCCTGGTTTTACTACCCCGTTTTTACTCAAGAGATTCGTTTTACTATTAGAGATCAATTGTATTAGTTTATTGCGTTGGCTTGTTGCCAGGTTTGTATTGGAAGTAACAGCTGGATAGAAAATTTTATCCGGATCATTCGGATAATATAGTCGCATGGTATTAAAATGATCACAATAAGAGGTGTCTTTAGTCTGTAACTCTTCTTGTGTTTGGGCGAAATTTTGGCAAACGGATAAGTCAAACGACTCTCCCTGTTTGAAGTTTTTGATAAAGAAAAGTTTATAGCCTTGATTCTGGGTTTGAGTAATTATTTTATAAACACCTGCTTTTTTTGTTACATGTGCAATATTGTAGGTTCCAAATGAGGATTCATTGCCTATGGAGTAATAAATAACATTCCTGGCTGCATCAATATTGATCAGCCGCTTGCTGGTGCCTCCTTGCCATATTTCGCTAATAACACGAAGAGAAGCCAGAGAATCAGGGCGAGACGGAGATTGAGATTTTTTATGACAAGTGAATCTAATAATCCCGTTGGTAAACAGTGTATCTAATGTAATATTGTTTTCTACATATGAGGGATTGCCTGAGTCCATATTTAAGATGGCTTTACCTTGATTACCCGCAACTGCGTCATATGGAACAGTAGCACGGATTTCATGACTGACAGAATCATAGTTAATCAGGTATGTTTTTCCCTTTATCAGAAACGCCCCTGTTAAATCCGATACTATACCTTGCCGGGTGTCGCATTCTGTAGCAAACTTTTCAATTTTGTATTTGATATTAACCATTTGACCCGGTTTTATTGAAAATAAGCTGCCCAAACCTGCCGGAGGTGCAGCAAGTGAGCGCAGGTAGAAGTTGGCCGCAAAAAAAACTGCGCAAAGTAAGAAACATGCAGCAACTTTATAGTAAACTTTTGTCCGGCTGGTTTTTGAAATCGCATCAAAGTATTTGTTGAGGGCAAGTGGCGTGCCATTACTTTGCAATGGGGTTTGCCATTGTTCTTCCTCGTTGTTTTCGAGATAAATCCGTAGGGGCGAATCCAATAACCGGCCGTCTTTCCATAAGTTTTTGAATTGCAGACTGGCCTCATAATACTGGTGGTATATTTCAGGATTATGTACGTAGAGAATAAATTTGTTTGTAATCAACTGGTCTTCCAATTCGCTATCGTAAAAGAAACCTGTACCTGCGAGCCTCGCTGATTCAAGCATTTTAATGAGTTGCAGCCTTACTGCAATTTCGTTTTCAACAGTAAGGTGCTTTAATAACTCAAGCCTGATGGCAAACGGTATGCTACCCCGTCTTAGCCATGGTATCCGGCAAAGTTTTAATATATTAGCATAGCTGGTGCCATTATCATTTTTGTAATTTTTTTCCAATAGTTGACCACCGGCGAGCATCAGCTCCCATCTGAATTTTGGGTATATAGCAATGGCACAAAGCCATTGCGTTAAAAAAGGGTCATTCTCCAGGTAGTTAAAGGCTTCACTTACATTTTCCATATCATCGTCATAAGTGCTGGTGCTCTTAGGAATCGACGATTCGTCTTGCTGCTCTGGCGACAAATGAAGTTTTTGAACTAACTGTAATATATCCGTTTCATCGGCGCTGCAAATGAGGAAGTGTTTAGTTAATATTTTTTCGTGTATGCCCCATTGAGCACGGGGTACAGGTGTAATGACTACGCGGGTTTCCCATGAATTAAAAAATGAAAGATATTTCCTGCGGATTATTGGCAATAGGGTATAAAAAAGATTACTGGCATCACCCATGAGTATAGGCAGGCTATTGGGGTGATTGTTCAGTAATTGCATCATATTTACTTCTGCACCGGACATTATGTTTTTGAAGTGGAACCGGTAGTCGGTTTTATAAATAGTTAGCCGTACGTCTGTTTTTAACATCAGGCGAGCCAGGTATTCATACAGTTTGCCTACTGCGCCATCGGGAAAACTAACGTCAATCAGTAAAATATAATCAACAAACTTTTTCTTTTGCAAAAACACCAATTCGCTGAGCCCACTATTGCGGATAGTCTTTTTTAGTGTTAGTGGAATGCTTAACGCAGCTAACTCTTCCTCGGCGCGGCGCCTCAGCAAGTGCATCATTTTATAAAGATCTCTGCCTGGTTTTATGATGGCAAAATCATTCATTATAAAAGGTACCTCAAGGCTTCCCTTTTTATTGCCACCTTTTTCAGGCAATAATTTGGTTTTTTGCTTTATTTTCTGTTTCAAAAAAAATATCGGCAGGCAAGCGAGAGCAAGCAAAATGATTATCCAGGATACCCATGGTTTAAGTTGCATTTCTTTGTTCAGTTGCCTTGTTCCCGAAATCTTTACATTAAATTGAAGTTTTTTATTTAATACCTCGACCGTAGTATACGTAGAGGCGTCGCAGCCGTTATTGCCGGTTAATATTGTACAGCCTATGCGGTGATAGCCTTCCTTTTTGAAAATATAGTTCAATGCAGGAGTATTGGTATTCCTTTTAATGCTATCATCAATTTGCCATTTATAACTTTGGGGCGTACCGTTTATCTTTACAGAAAGCTGTACTGTATCACCGATATATGCGGGGCCTTTAACCTGTAATTTTGGAACAGGCAGCCATTGGCAAATATGTACATTCAATACAGTAGCGGAATCTGGAATCGCATAGTAGTTTGAATTTGCTGAAATCTTAATGGAATAATCGCCTTCCTTATTGTACCTGTAACTGGCTTTGATACCATGCTGTGGCTTTCCGTTGCCGAAATCCCAGGTGAAGTTTATTTTTTCCGCATTAATGTTCGTGTCTATTAGCTTGAGTGCATCTACATTTAATAAGCTATCCTTCTGCAGTGTATAGAACGGGCCAAATCTATTGGTTGTAAAAAGGTTTTTAATTGGTTTACGTGTAGGATGATAAAAGAAAAAAACTATTATAGCACACAGTAGTATAATAGAAATAAGACTAAGCCAAGGCCATTGGATAGACTTAAATGCAGGTCGATTGCCGGGTTCGGATGGGGGAGGTAAATCAGTTTCAATCTTATCAATATTGGCAAAGCTTATAGGATCAACCTTTTGTATTACTTCATGGAATTTTTTTTGCTCATATTGGTTAGTGGCCAGCAGGGGGGCAAGTTTATTAGCTATTTGCCCAAGATTTTGCGGTTTTAACTGTGTAGCCACCAGCAGCATTTGTACATAATGATCTGGCGTAATCTGGAAGCCTTCTTTTTTCAAAATTGAAAAAAGAATTTCCAGCTTAAACAGGAGTTCTGCATCGGTTGCTGTCTGGATCTCGCTCATTACATACGGGTTGCTTCAATGTCAGGTTGTGTTTTGGTTAATACGCCGTCAAAACGGGCTGACCGTGCTGAGGGATGCAGAGGGCCGCCTTCGCCGTTCAGCAGACTATCATTGTTTTCGTCTTTTAAATGATATAATAGGTTTATCCAGTCAAGAAACTCGGCAGTGCTTGGTTTTTTATTTACTACCTTATCTCGCAGCAATTCGAAATGGTTGATAGCTTCAGTAATAGAATTATCGAAGCCCTGACTGTCGGGAGGAATACTTAATTTCAGTTTGGCTATATCAAGCAGCCTTTTTCCCTCAGGAAATTCGATATGATAAAACACGCATCTTCTCAAGAAAGCGTTAGGTAATGTTTTCTCATCATTACTGGTTAATATTACCACTATCCGGCAATCGTTTTTTGCTCTTTTTATAGTTTTGTTCAGTTCCTTTATCTCAAACTGGTAATTATCCATTTCATTAAGTAAGTCGTTCGGAAACTCGCGTGGTGCTTTATCAATTTCATCTATCAGAACGATACTACTCATTGGCGCTTCTTCAAGTGGGGCGTCATGTTTTAGTTTATCATCTTTTCTCTCTGCGGTTTCTTTTATTTCCTCCTTTTTTGAACTGTAGTAGTTACGAATCCCACGCAAATCGTCGAAATTAGTACCATGGGTTTGTGCGATAGCTAACCCCATTGGACGTAACTCAATGTACTGGCGCAAAATCAGATCTTCTTCCTCCTTACTCAATTGTTTGGTTTGAGGTATTCGCTGAATTTTTCCAAAATGGCTAACAGCATCGTAGCTATAAAAGAGATCAGATGCCACGGAAGTGGATTTTGTATCAAAAATAAACGGCTTACTGCGGAAAGCCCCGTCCATGCCTATCGTTTGCTGAGCCAATTGTTCTGCAAGCCAGTGGGCTAATTGCGTTTTACCAGTTCCCGGCTCGCCTGTAATTAACAAGGGCTTATCGAGGGCAATTGCAATTTCAACAGCTTCTGTTAATTCGCCCCCGGGCAAATAACGTGTGCGATCCTTTGTTAAAGCAAATCTGTTAAGGTTAATTTTATTTTCCATATTTTGCTATTGGTTCGGTTTTAGGACGTGTTCTTTTATGTTTTTATAAACCAAGGTCATATCATGGTATCCATCTTTTAAATCTTTAAGTTCCTCGTCAAACGCGGAGTAGGCTTTGGCTTCACTTATACCGAGTTCTTTCATCATCCAGAGAACAATTTCTTGCTGCGATACGCGGCCAAGCCTTTTTGTATCGTTCGCATTGGGCGATAGCTTATCAATGAGGTTCAAGATAGTTGGCGAACTTTTTTTTTCCTGGCTCGGTAAACTGGGTCTTTGAAAAAAACTTAGAAGGCTTTTTTCGCGTATTACTTTTTCCTCTTGTATGTTAATGAAAAGGTAGAATTCTGTTTTGCCTGACTTAGGCAAATGATTCGTACATTGATCAATAAAGTATTTCAAAAAATTAACCTTTTGGTCTTCTATGAGTACTTTCTCAGATACGTTAAGACATAGCGGTAATATTTGTTGACCTTTTTCAAGATCAAATGCAATCAGCATATCCTTTTGCTGGCCGGCTTTGAAAAAGCGCCGGTTAACCAATTTCAGGAATTCATTTAAAAGAGCGGTTACATTATCATCATTATTATCAGCCAGTATTCCCAGTTCAACAGTTGGTGGTTGTCGTTTTATACTTAAGTCGCGAAAGCAAAAACGTGTAATGAGATCCAGGCCGAAGTCATTTGAATCGCCTCGGACGACGAATGTATTGAATAAGCCACTTCTTAACCTTTTTTGATTAAATATGGTAACCTGATCTTTTCTGTCGCAGTAAACGTGAATATAGTTATCTATAGATAACGAACGGTTTGATTTTGTAATGATATGTACCGTCCGTTGTACCTGGTTAACCAGACCTTCTTTATTGGAAAAAGGCTCCTTCTCTTTGATAAGCGATAGCGCCTCTACCCGTTTTTTAAAGGATTTTAACTTTTCTTGTTTTTCTTTATCAGGCCGTTTGTTGGAGGTTAGGTCAATAAACTGCTGCAAGTGCTCACCTTCTCCCCAAAAAGCAACAATTTTTTTTCCCCCTTTTACAGCTGTATTGAACTCATGTTCTGTATAAGAAATTCTTTGGGGGTTTACCCCTTTATTATCATAAATATCACCGTAACGTTCACCCAATAAAATAAAGTAATATTTGCAGCGCATAACTTCACTTTCAACTTCTTCCCACACAGTTGTAGGTTTATTTACAGCAGTCTCTGCATGCAATAATCTGATCTCCTCATTATAGGCATCTGTTAATATAGCTTCAACCACAGCCGCCCTGTAAGGTTCCATATCTCTGAATGTAGATGAAAGATAAATAGTTGTCATGCTGTTATCCTGGCTGTAGAATTCTCAATATTTAATTGTAGCTGTATTATAAAACTTCCAGTTCGTGAAAAAGGCAGAACGGTATACAATTATTATGGTATTCATGAATGTGGATGATAAGTTAGATTTTGCTATCTAAAATAAATAATTGAAATAAGAAAAGCAATCCGTTTTTTCACGGTAAATTACCTGATGTTTAGTTAGTTGCGATATGTTTAGGTTAATAAAAATAACCAATATGAAAGGTGTGGCATATGTAAAGAAATATATATCAGAAGATATAAAAAGACTACTTTTTGAATTTCATATTTATTGGGAAAAATTGAAATGGATATGCGCTTATTTTTTACACCGATAAGGCCTCAAGATATACCGATGCGGACGCGAATAAACTTGGCGCTGTGCTTATCAGTGATAATCCAAAAGAGGTTGAAGCCAAAGTTTTGGATTTGATATTGCCGCAATCGCTAAAAAAATAGGAGAGATAGAAAGGATAAGAATGTAAGTTTGTTCGCCTTACGTAACAATAAATACAATGCCTGTAATTAGCTGCCTTTTATTGAAATTAAATCAAAAGACAAGAGAGTTATTCCTATTCAAAAAGCCTGGCAAAATGATTTTCCAAATGATTGCGCATACCGTTACGGAGCATCTCGGCCGATCCTTTTTCAATCAAGTCGATAAGTCCGGCATGAGATACGAACTTTTTATGCTTTACGGGCTTTTTCAGTAAGCCGCTCTGGTGTACATAATCAAATACCGGCAACAGCATTTTTTGAAATTTGCGGAGAGTTTCGTTACCGGTGATATCGTATAGCTTTCCATGGAAACGGATCTCCTGTTCAACATCAAAAATAACAGCCTGGGAAGAAGAGGTCTCTACCGAAACAATTGCGCGCAGCTCGGCAATGTCTTCCGGCTTTACCCGCTCAATAATGAAATCGGCCATCCCGATTTCCAACGCCAGCCGCATCTCAAAGATCTCTTTTAGGGTAGACTTGTCAAGGATCTCCGGGTTCATGCTTTTTTCAAGGATAGAAACCAAATCCGGGCTGGTAAGTACCGCGCCGCGTTTTTTCTTTGAATCTATCAGGCCCATCAGCCTCAACCTCAACAAAGCTTCCCTGATCACCGTTCGGCTTACACCGAGTGCGTCGGCCAATTCCAGCTCTTTTGGAATAGGGTCGCCAACCTTAAACTTTTTTTCAATAAACAGTTCAACCAGGTTCTTTTCTACCCGGTCTACCAGCGAACTGGTATCAATGTTTTTTATGCTTTGAATAAGGCCGTTGCTCTTCATTTTTTCTTTCCCTGCAAACATACAAATCAACCGTAAATAATACCCTAATTCATTTAGTGTATTTGAAACACTCAGTAAATCAGCCGAAAAATATTTTATCGGATTGATTTGCAAAATTAAAATTAAAACTTCATAATTGTATTATGTCATACATAATACAAAATAATCAATAAAATATGAATCAAAGTTTTACCCTAAAAAAAGGCCTGATGACCGTACTAAGCTTATTGCTTTTTATGGTTGTTCAGGCGCAAACAAAAAAGATCAGCGGCAAGGTAACCGCAGATGACGATCATAGCTCGCTGCCGGGTGTGAGCGTAACCATTAAAGGCACAACCCAAGGTGGCCCAACATCGGCCGATGGTACTTACAGCATCCAGGCATCACCAAACGATGTATTGGTTTTCCGTTTTATGGGATACGGAACACAGGAAATTACAGTCGGTCAGCAAACTACCATCAACGTGGCGCTTAAACCGGATAATAAAGCTCTTAACGAAGTTGTGGTAGTAGGTTACGGTACGCAATCACGTAAAAGCGTAACCAGCGCTATAGCTACTTTAGATAACAAAGTATTGGCAACAGCGCCGCGAGCAAACATTGGCAGCGCGCTGCAGGGAACCGTTTCCGGCTTACAGGTAGTTAATAGTAGTGGTGCTCCTGGTGCAACTCCGCTGATTGTATTGAGGGGAGGCGCATCTATTAATAGTCCGGGTGCCCCATTAGTGGTGGTAGATGGGGTTATCCGGGCTTATAATGATATCCCGGCTGATGATATTGCATCTATTGACCTGCTGAAGGATGCTGCTTCGACCGCTATTTACGGTGCGCGTGCCAATAACGGGGTGATACTGATCACCACCAAACAAGGTAAAAACGGAACCGCCCAGGTGACCTATAAATTCACCGAAGGTTTTAACCGTCAACGCCAGGGTTATAATTACATGAATGCCGGCGATTACATATACTATAATCGTTTAGGCAACGTAAACTCTGGCCGTACACTGGCGCAGATCAATGGCACACGTGGATACGGTTTACTGACGGATGCCGCAAATCTGGCATCTTTTGATATCCGTGCTGAAACAGCCGCAAACCAAAACCTGTTATCGCAAGGCTGGCAAGATTTGGATGATCCTGCCAATCCCGGCAGTAAGATTATCTATAAAGATCATAGTAAGGAAGTTGAAAACGTATTATTCAGGAACACCCGTACGCAGGATCACTACCTGAGCGCCATTGGCGGTAACGACAAAGGCAAATTTTTTGCCAGTTTGGATTATTACAACGAGGATGGTGTCATAGTTGGCTCTAATTATAACCGCTATTCCGGCGATTTTAATGGTTCATATAAGGTTAAGCCCAATGTTGAGGTATCAACCGGAGTTACACTTTCAACCTCATCGCAATTAGGTGCACCTGCCGGTGATGTGAACTCGCTGTACCGCACATTGGCTTTATGGCCAACTTTTAACCCATGGTTGGACGCGGCTAAAACACAGCCTAATCCTGGTAACAGCATCAGTGATGGTAACCCACTATACTGGTTGGGTAAGCTTAAACGCAGTAACGAGGTTGACAGAATCGTAGCTAATGCCGCCGTTAAATGGGACATCATGCCGGGCTTGTTTTTCAAGGTTTCGGGTAGTGGCTATCTCAATCAGCAAATTAACCAGTCGTTTCAGCAGGCTACGCAAACTTATGCTACTTTGTTTGCCAACCCGCCATCATACAGCAGCACCAGCAGGGAATCTATCGCGGGTTATTCACGCAACTTTCAACAAACCTATAATGCTATCCTGAATTACACCAAATCATTCGGCAAGCATGACCTGAGCGCCATGATAGGTGCCGAATATTATGATCAGAAAGCGCTTGGTATCCAGGTAGATGGTACTAACGCGCCTACAGATAATATATCAACAGCTAATGCCTCCACTTTATTTGCCGTTGGTGGTAATTACAGTAACCAGGCCGAAAACCGGATCATTTCAACCTTTACCCGCGTTAACTATGCTTATGACAGCAAGTACCTGTTAACCTTTGTATTGAGGGAAGATGGTGTTTCGCAATTAGCTCCGGGCAACAGGATCGGTTATTTCCCCGGTGTATCTGCAGGCTGGAATGTTGGTCGTGAGGCATTTTTTGAAAAATGGGGACTTAATAAAGTATTCTCAACCTTTAAACCTCGCGCAAGCTATGGCTCAAACGGTAATATCGCAGGTTTAGGCAACTACGATGTGCAGGGTGTTTATGCCGCCCAAACACTATACAATGGGCAGGGCAGCTTCCTGAACACCGGTTTAACTAATGCAAACCTAAGGTGGGAAAAAAGCCGCACTACAGATGTTGGTGCCGATATCGGTTTCTTTAAGGACAGGGTAAGTTTCCTGTTTGATTACTACAACCGCATCACCAGCGATCTGCTCACCAGTTTGCCGTTGCCAAGCTATACCGGTTTCTCAAGTATTCAAACCAACCTGGGCACGCTGCAAAATAAAGGCTACGAGTTTACTGTAAAAGCCAACGTGATCAACAATCCGAATGGTTTGCGGATTGATGTAGGCGCGACGGCTTCGTACGTAAAAAACAAAGTTTTAAAGCTGCCATATAACGGTAACGAAAACAACAGGCAGGGTGGCTTACAGGTATATGATCCTAAATCGGGCAAGGTTATTTGGGTAGGCGGTATCCAGGAAGGGCAGCCACTTGGTCAGATTTATGGCTACAAACAGGTATCTATATTTAAAGATGCCGCGGATGTCGCAGCCAAAGCAGGCAACCGTATAGATAACGTTGCAGGTATTACCGGCCCTAACCTGGCAGCAGGCAAAGGTGGACATATTACGCCAGGCGACGTGAATTGGCAGGATGTGGACAAGAACGATACCATCGATTCGCGCGACCAGGTATACCTTGGTAATATCTACCCTAAATGGACTGGTGGCTTCAACGTGAATGTATCATACAAAGCGTTCTCTTTATACTCAAGGTTTGAATATACTTTAGGTAATACCATTTATAATGATCTTGTAGCACGTACTTTGGGTAACTACCAGGGTACTTTTAACTACATCGATCTGCAAAAACAGGCATGGTCGCCAACCAACACCAATACCAACATACCAAAGGTTTACTATGCCGATCAGGTGGTTGGTTCCAAGCAAAACTATACCAGGGGCAATAATGCAAGCGCGGTACTAAACGGCAATAATTCCAATTTTTATGAGAGCGGAAATTATCTGGCCTGCCGCGAAATAACCTTGTCGTACGATTTTGCTTCGTCAATGCTTAATAAAACCAAGTTCCTGTCTAAAGTGCGTTTGTTTGCCAGTGGCAGCAACCTTTTCTATATCAAAAAATTCAGCGGACCGACGCCTGAGGCACCGGTATCAAACGGAGCGCTGACCGGAGTTTACCAGGGTACATATCCAACCCCTAAATCATTTGTAGTAGGTGTTCAGGCATCATTCTAACCTTTAAATATTTCGAAATGAAAAAATATACTATAGTCATCTTTGCAGGATTTTTGATCCTGGGATTATCGAGCTCCTGCCGGAAGCAACTGGATCTGGCACCGGTAAGCAGTGTTACCGATGGTAATTTCTGGAAAACTGCCGATCAGTTTGATTCATTTGTAGCCGGCGTACACACACAGTTCAGGGCTAATAACAGCGCTTTTCAAACGCTGGGTGAGATGCGTGCAGATATCTTCGCTACAGATCCCGGTACTAACGGCACTTTTACCGGCGAAGCCACCCAGGGTTTTGAACGTCTCTGGACTCAAAACCTTAATCTTGATAATCCCGGCATAAGCAGCTTTGGTGGTTTTTATACCAATATCAACCAGCTTAATTTATTGATAAGCAAACTGAATAGTACCGATATCGTATCGGCCACAAATAAAAATTACTATTTGGGTATAGCCTACGGCATGCGCGCCTTTTACTATTTTCAATTATACCGCAGCTGGGGAAATGTTATTATCCAAACCGAGCCAACTTCGGGTTCAACGCTTAACATCTCCAACCTGGCTAAGGCGGCTTCACCAGCGGCTGATGTATTGACATTGATTAAAGCTGATATCGATAAATCGGTTGGCAGTTTCGGATCGGATTATTCTTTCAGGAACCTGAAATCGTATTGGTCAAAATCGGCTACGCTGATGCTAAAAGCCGATGTTTATTTGTGGACGGCCCATCGTGGTAATGCTGCCGCGGATGCCGCTACAGCTAAAGCCGCATTGACTGATATCCAAACCAATGTACCTGCCCTGCAATTGCTGCCTAAATACAGCGATGTTTTTGCCACAACTACCAAAGGCAATAACGAGATGATATTTGTAAGCCATTACCAGTTTAATGAGGCTACGATGTCATTTGTGCAAAGCAGTTTTGTGCCGCAAAGCGGGCTGATCTCCAATTTTTATGATTCATTGGCTAACCGCCAGTTTTCGCCTACTATTGATAACTGGGGTGGTTTGCTGAGGGCGCCTGTAAGGATAGCCGCTTTTAGGGCTTTTAACGATAAGGATAGCCGCAAGCTGGCCAGCATTCAACCAGCCTATCAAAAATTAGCCGATGGTACTTTTAAAATTGCCGGATGTTTTACAGATAAATACCAGGGCGAGCAAAACGCGGGAGCAAGGCTTATCACTAACGATTTCCCGATTTACCGTTATGCCGACTTACTGCTGATGCTTGCCGAGGCTAAAGTAGCATTAGGCGAATCGCCGGCTGCGGAGCTCAATTTGGTAAGGGCAAGAGCTTTTGGTGCTAATTATGATGCGACAACACAAGGATATCCTAACCAAACTATAGATACCAATCCTACGGAAGCCATTTTGCAGGAGCGTTTCTTTGAGTTTGTATTTGAAGGTAAGCGCTGGTATGATTTACGCAGAGCGGGCGACAGCTATGTGTATGAACACACTACATTACCGGCATCGCAGGCATACGCGCTGTTTTGGCCGGTTGACCGTACCACATTAACCAATAACAGGTTGTTGGTACAAACAGCAGGTTACGCCTCTTTTTAACATTATCTATTTTTTAACCGGGAGCATGGTCTCCCGGTTATTGCTCATTACATATATATAACATGAAAATTGAACATCTACAGGGATTGATCAGCGCGCCTTTTTCGCCATTGAACGCAAATGGCGAACTGGACCTGAGTATTATCCCGGCCTACTACGCTTTTCTGAAGCATAACGGCATCACCGGCGCATTCATCAACGGCTCAACAGGCGAGGGGGTATCCTTAACGCTGAACGAAAAGAAGCTGGTGGCCGAAGCCTGGGCCAAGGCATCAAACCATGATCCTGATTTTAAGGTGATGCCCCTTTTAGGCGGAACCTGCCTTGCCGATTGTATCGACCTGGCCAAACATGCGCAAAAAATAGGTTTATATGCCGTTTCGCTAACCTCGCCTTTTTACTTTAAACCGGCCAATGTAAATATGCTGGCAGAGGCCTGTATGGCAGTAGCAGCAGCGGTACCTAACATGCCTTTTTATTATTACCATATCCCGGTGTTGACCGGAGGAAATTTCGCGATGCTTGATTTGCTGAAAGCCCTGGATGGCAAAATGGATAACCTTGCCGGTATTAAATACACTCATGAAGATTTTATGGATTTTCAAAGCTGTATCAACTTTAAAAACGGTAAATACGATATGCTTTGGGGAAGGGACGAAAATATGCTTTCGGCCCTTGCCGTGGGTAGCAAAGGGGCGGTAGGCAGCACTTTTAATTATGCCGCTCCATTATACCACTGGCTTATTGATGCATTTAACAATAATGATTTGAGCGAAGCACAACAACTTCAGCAAAAATCAATAGATATGATCCGTCTGCTTGGCAAATACGGTGGAATAGCGACAGGCAAAGCTTATATGAAACTGGTGGGTGTGGATTGCGGAGAATTTAGGTTACCGGTGGCCAATATGACGGCAAAACAGTTTGAAAACTTTAAATTAGATGTTTCTGAACTGGGCTTTGATCATTTCAAATCAATTGCGCCTGCTGCAAACCTGTAATAATGAAATTTATAATCTACATATTTTTAATGACAGGCAGCATCGCGTTAGCAGGGCAGGTTATGGCCCAGGATAAAGGTTCAGAAAAAATAAGCTGGTCGGTACCGGTACGTATCCCCCCTGTACCCGGTACTGATAAGCAATTAGGTTTGGCCGGCGTTTTTACGGGGACAAGCAATGGTGTTTTGATCATTGCCGGAGGCTCTAACTTTGCCGATGGCGCTATGCCCTGGCAGGGTGGTAAAAAGCTGCACTATGATGATGTGTATGTTTTGGAAAAGGGTTCGACTGGTAAATTCAACTGGCTTAAACCTAAAACAGAACATCTATCACAAAGAATAGCTTATGGCGCCAGCACAACCCTTCCTGAAGGAATTGTTTGCGCTGGTGGTGAAACCGAAACAAGCCCAGGCAGCACTAATGTTTTTTTAATGAATTGGGATTCAGAAAAAAAGGATGTGGTTTTTGTTGATCTGCCATCATTGCCCTTGCCATTGGCAAACGCCTGCATGACCAGTATTGGAAAAGTGATCTATTTAATTGGCGGCGAAAGCGAAGGCAAGCCATCCGCTAAATGTTTTGCACTAAATCTGGCAGATCAAGCGCTGCGATGGAAGTCTATTGCTGATCTGCCGGTAGCTATGTCACATTCTGTCGCGGTTACGCAATCCAACGGGAAATATCCCTGTGTTTATGTGATTGGTGGCCGGAGCAGTACAGCATCGGGCATTAGCGATTTGCATGGCTATACTTTTTGCTATGATCCGCTGATTAACAAATGGATAGGGCTGAGCAAAGTAACAGATGCTAAACAGCCAATTAATATTTCGGCAGCCACCGCGGTAACTGTTGGTACGCGTCACATACTGCTAATAGGCGGAGACAAGGGAACCATCTTCCATCAGATTGAAACTTATAACGCGCTTATAGCCAAAGCTAAAACTGATGAAGAAAAGCAAAGCTTACAGCAACAGAAATTAACATTGTTGAATAATCATCCGGGTTTTAGTAAAGATGTATTTCAATTTAATACTGTGAGCAACTCCTGGCAAAAAATTGGCCAATTACCGTTTTACGGGCAAGTAACTACTACTGCTGTGTTATGGGGTAGTGAGATATTTATCCCCGGAGGCGAGATCAAGCCGGGCATCCGTACAGCGGCAGTAAGCATGGGAAAATTTAACAGCAAATGAAACAAGGAAAAAATTATCCCTGGCTTGTGGTCGCCTTATTATTGGTAGTAGCGCTGCTCAATTATATGGACAGGCAAATGCTCTCGGTAATGAAACCGGCCATGGAGGTGAATATTGCCGAACTGAAATCGGCCACAAACTTTGGCTACCTGATGGCGGTATTCCTGTGGATATATGGTTTGATGAGCCCGGTTTCAGGGATCATCGCCGACAGGCTAAACCGTAAATGGTTAATTGTTTGCAGCTTGTTTGTTTGGTCGGGTGTTACGTTTGCCATGGGGTATGCCGCTACGTTTAACCAGCTGTATATTCTTCGTGCTGTTATGGGTATTAGCGAAGCCTTGTATATCCCGGCTGGGTTGTCGTTAATAGCTGATTTTCATACCGCTAAATCAAGGTCGCTCGCTGTAGGTGTGCATATGACGGGTTTATATGTTGGGCAGGCGCTGGGAGGCTTTGGAGCCACGGCCGCTGCCGCTTTTTCGTGGCAGGCTACTTTTCAAACATTTGGGGTGGTGGGCATGGTGTACTCTGTTATACTGATCATGTTTTTGAAAGAGAAAGATAAAACAGGCGATACACAGTTAACAGTAGCACAACAGCCAAAGCAAAACAAAAATTTATTTAAAGGACTTGCAGCCCTGATAGGCAACAAAGCCTTTTGGGTGATCCTGTTTTATTTTGCCGTTTCCAGTTTGCCGGGCTGGGCGACCAAAAACTGGCTGCCTACGCTGTTTGCTCAAAACCTGCATATTGATATGGCGACCGCCGGGCCGTTGTCTACCATAACCATAGCTGTTTCGTCATTTGTAGGAGTGATCATGGGCGGGCTTTTATCCGACAAATGGGTACATAAGAATAAAAAAGGCCGCGTATTTACAAGTGCTATTGGGTTGTCCCTCACTATCCCGGCACTATTACTAATGGGCTTTGGTCATTCACTGATCTTTGTTGTAGGTGCGGGCATTTGCTTTGGGTTGGGCTATGGTATGTTCGATGCTAATAATATGCCCATCCTGTGCCAGTTTGTTCCGGTAAAAAATCGGGCGACTGCCTACGGTATCATGAACATGACGGGCGTATTTTTTGGCGCCTTTATCACGGATAGGTTAGGCAAATCATCAGATGCCGGAAGCCTCGGGGCCGACTTTGCCATGCTGGCGGCAGTTGTGCTCATAGCCCTCGCGGTGCAGCTATATTTTCTGCAACCGGCACACGACGAGTATACTGATGCCTGATCTAATTCCAATCCTTAAAATTTAGCAGATGAAATTTAATAATAAGTATTACCCATTGCTGCTGTTTGCTTTATTGATTGGGGTAAAACAGTTATGTGCGCAAACCGGAGGTATCAAGGTAGCCTGCATTGGTAATTCGGTTACCTATGGCTACGGGTTGGCTAATCCTGCACAGGAAAGCTACCCCGCTCGGTTACAAAAACTGCTGGGCACTCAATACAGCGTTTTAAACTTTGGGCATAGCGGCGCTACATTGCTTAAAAGCGGTCATAATCCGTACTATAAAACGCCGGAGTTTAAAGGGCTCATAGCATCTAAGCCAAACATAGCCATTATTCATCTCGGACTTAACGATACCGATCCGCGGGACTGGCCCGATTACAGGCAAAACTTTGAAGCGGATTATGCTTGGTTGATTGATACAATCAGGAAAGCCAATCCGCGTGTACATATTTTCATTTGCCGGTTAACGCCAATCTTTAGCGGGCATCCGCGGTTTAAATCAGGTACAAGGGATTGGTACTGGCAAATTCAAAACCTGATCCCTTTGATTGCAAAAGCAAATCAAGTCGACCTGATCGATTTTAATAAGCCGCTTCATAACCGCCCTGATCTCTTTGCCGATAATTTGCATCCAGATAAGGAAGGTGCATCAATATTGGCCCGGACGGCTTACAGCAGGCTTACCGGTAATTATGGTGGTTTAAAACTACCGTCCGTGTTCGCCAGCCAGATGGTATTACAGCGTGACAGGCCAATCCCGGTATATGGTACAGCTAATGCCGGAGTTGAAATAACCGTTAGATTCGAAAAAGTTGTTGTAAAAGCGAATACAGATGAAAATGGCGAATGGAAAGTAACGCTGCCTGCATCAAAGGCAGGCGGGCCTTTTCAAATGACGGTGAGTACTAAAGATACCAGCATCACCCTCAACAATATTTTGATGGGCGATGTTTGGCTTTGTGCCGGACAATCCAACATGTATTTTCCGCTAAATCACTCGGCAGAGGGTATTGCTGCTATAAAAGCTGCATCGACAAACGCAAAACTGCATTTATATAAACTCGGCCCACAGGCAGAAACTTATCCGGTAGTTTGGGATTCGGTAAGTTTAGCCAAAGCCAACAAACTCGATTTTTTTTCAGGTTCATGGAAAGCATGCGACAGCGGTTCGACGGCGGACTTTTCGGCGGTTGGTTATTATTTCGGTGAAAAGATAGCCAAAGATACCGATGTGCCTATCGGCTTGATTGAAGTGGCTGTAGGCGGTTCACCAACCGAGTCATGGATAGATCGTTATACTATGGAGCATGATGATCAACTGGTTGATATGCTGAATAACTGGCGTAGTTCTGATTATGAAATGGCTTTTTGCCGGGAGAGGGCAGCTATCAATTTAAAGAATGCAGTTAATATTAAGCAACGGCATAGCTATGAGCCCTGTTATAATTATGAAGCGGCCATCGATCCGCTTACGCGCTTCCCCATAAAAGGAGTGGTATGGTACCAGGGCGAAAGCAATACGCATAACGTTGAACTTTACAGCCATTTATTTACAACGCTCGTAAGTAGCTGGCGGCAGACGTGGGGGGCTGATCTGCCTTTTTACACTGTACAACTATCGGGTATCAACAGGCCCTCATGGCCAGTTTTCAGGGATACTCAGCGTAAGTTGCAAAAGAAGATCCCCGATATGCAAATGGCTGTAAGCTTTGACTTCGGCGATTCATTGAACGTACACCCCACCAGGAAGCGGGAAATAGGAGAACGACTGGCCCTGCTGGCAGCGCGTTATACTTATCACCAACCTGTAAAAGCCAATAGTCCCGAACCGTTGACAGCTACCAGACAAGGTAATCAAATTGTGATATCCTTTGAATTTGCCGCCCAGCTAAAAACAGCAAATAATAAAGACCTGATAGGTTTTGAGCTGATCAACAATAAAGGTCAAAGTATTTTGCCAATCGCAGCTATCAGGGGGAGTAAAGTATACCTTACTATTCCGGCAGGTGAAAATATCAAGGCAATCAACTACGCCATGCAGCCATTTACCCGCGCTAATTTAATTAATGAGATGGGGCTGCCAGCTCCAACATTTACCATGCAACCGCATGAAAAGGAAAATGTGTTCTATTAAAATCTACTGAAATGAGTTATTCTGAAACCGATTTACATACTTTAAAAACATTTTACGAACGTCAATTACTCCAGGATACGGTGCCGTTCTGGTTCCCCCGCTCTGTTGATGAAGAACACGGTGGCTACCTGTTCATGCGTGATCAGGACGGAAGCCTGATTGATGATGACAAAGCCGTCTGGATCCAGGGCAGGGCCGCCTGGTTGCTGGCCACTTTGTATAATACCGTAGAGCCCAAACAGGAGTGGCTGGATGCTTCCCGCTCGGGCATTAACTTTTTGCTTGATCATTGTTTCGATACCGACGGACAAATGTTTTTCCACGTAACCCGCGATGGCAAACCCATCCGGAAACGTCGTTACTTTTTTTCCGAAACATTCGCGGTTATTGCCATGGCGGCTTACGCCAAGGCCTCGGGCGATGAGGGTATCGCTCAAAAAGCAAGGGAGCTGTTTGGCAAATGTATTGAGTATGCCACGGTGCCCGGTTTGCTTCCGGCAAAGTTTACCTCTACACGTCCTTCAAAAGGTATTGGTGTACCCATGATCATGATCAATACGGCCCAGCAATTACGCGAAACCATTGGCGATGAACGCTGCGACGGGTACATCGAAAAATGGATCAAAGAAATTGAGACCGATTTTGTAAAGCACGATATTAAATGCGTTATGGAACAGGTTGCACCTGATGGCAGTATTATTGACCATATCGATGGGCGTACCCTAAACCCCGGTCATGCCATGGAGGGTGCCTGGTTTATACTTCACGAAGCCAAATACCGAAATAATGATGCGCACCTGATTGAGCTTGGCTGCACTATGCTGGATTATATGTGGGAACGCGGTTGGGACAAGGAGCATGGCGGCATTTTATATTACCGCGATGTTTATGATAAACCCGTGCAGGAATACTGGCAGGATATGAAATTCTGGTGGCCGCACAACGAGGTGATCATAGCCACCCTGTTGGCTTATACCCTCACTGGTAACGAAAAATATGCCCGCTGGCACAAAATGGTTCATGATTATGCTTATGATAAATTTCATGACCCGGTAAACGGCGAATGGTTTGGCTACCTGCACAGGGATGGTAGTTTGGCGCAAACGGCCAAAGGTAATTTGTTTAAAGGGCCTTTTCATTTACCCCGTCAGGAATGGTATTGTATGCAATTATTAAAACAACTGAAATAACATGAAGAAATCAATCATATCCATATTGATCAGCCTGTTTGTTAGTGCTGTTTATGCGCAGCAGCAGGAAGTAACGGTTTTTAAATCGGGGGCCGACGGCTATAAGTCGTTTAGGATTCCGGCTATTGTTAAAGCGCCAAACGGGGAGCTACTTGCCTTTGCAGAAGGTAGAGTAAATGGCGGAGGCGATTTTGGTAATATCCAGATCGTATTGAAACGAAGCACTGATGGTGGTAAAACATGGGGAGCCTTACAGGTAGTGGCCTCCAATGATACGCTGCAAACAGGTAATGCCGCCCCGGTGGTTGACTACACCGATCCTGCCTATCCCAAAGGACGTTTGTTCCTATTTTATAATACAGGTAATGCACCCGAAAACATGGTGCGTAAAGGAAAAGGTCTGCGTGAGGTGTGGTATAAAACATCAACCGATAATGGCTTAAGCTGGTCAGCCCCGGTGAATATTACCTTGCAGGTGCACAAACCCAAACAGCCGCAGGTTAACAGCGCTTATAACTTTAATGAAGACTGGCGCAGCTATGCCAATACCCCTGGCCATGCCATACAGCTAACAGCCGGAAAATATAAGGGCAGGATCTATATAGCATCTAATCATTCGGCAGGTGAGCCGCAAAAGCATTACGCCGATGGACGGGCTTTTGGTTATTATACGGATGATCATGGCAAAACATTTAAGCTGAGCGATGAAGTGAATTTACCGGGAGCCAATGAAAATATGGCTGCCGAACTCAGTGGTAACAAACTGATGATGAATATTCGTAACCAGTTGGGTAATGTAAAACAACGAATTGTTGCTATAAGCAGCAACGGTGGCCAAACCTGGGATACCACTTATTTTGACGCGCACTTGCCCGATCCGGTTTGCCAGGGGAGTATCTTAAATTTGGGTAAGAGTAAAGGCAAAGCTATTATAGCAGTTTGTAATGATGCCGATACGCTGCACCGGGATAACCTAACGCTTCGTGTTAGTTTTGACGAAGGTAAAAGTTGGAAACAGAACTATGTTATCGCAAAATCGCCAGAAGGTTATAATGGAGATTACAGCGCTTACTCAGACCTGGTGGCTATTGATCAAAAGCATATAGGTATCCTGTACGAAAAGGACGATTATAAACAGATAGTTTTTACCCGACATGACTGGTAAACGGACTTTTACCACTTTGTGCTGTTTGCTTGTTTTCAGGCTGATGACGGCTGCGCAGGTGCAATTGCCTGTATATCGTGATTCGCTATTTTCAACTTACTATCAGCAGCGGGTAACCCATTTTAAAACGCTGCCCAAAACTACGGGCGATATCATTTTTTTAGGGAATAGTATTACCGACGGAGCGGAGTGGAACGAATTATTTGGTGATAGCCGTATTAAAAACCGCGGGATCAGTGGGGACATCAGTGCCGGTTTAATCGCCAGACTACCTGAAGTGGCTGACCGCAAACCGGCGAAAGTTTTTCTGCTTATCGGCGTAAATGATCTGTCGCGGAATACCTCGCCGGATAGCGTTGTTAAAAACATTATGCTGATCGCCAATTATCTGCATGAAAAAACTTCTGATACAAAGCTTTATGTACAGAGCATTTTACCTGTTAATAAAATTTATAACAAGTTTGGAACACATACGGGTAAGTCTGCACAAATTATTAAAGTAAATCAACAACTTGAAACAGGTGCGAACAGCAATCATTACACCTTTATCAATATTCATGACGCTTTTTGCGGGGCAGACGGACTGCTCAACCCCGAGCTTACTAATGATGGGCTTCATTTAAAAGGCGAAGGATACCTACTTTGGAAGCACCTGCTTTATCCCTATGTATTTGACCTGGGTGCGAAACCGTCTTTAATGCCCTTGCCGCGATCTTTAAAGTGGCAGTCCGGTTTGTTTCCATTTTACAGTTGCAGTTCTGTTATTGCCGATAAAGGTTTGGTAAATGAGGCAAATATTGTAGAGGAACTGTTAAAGGTAAATGGCGCATATTCAATCGACCATGATTCCTCTGCTCATAAACCTTACATCGAATTAAAGCTCGCTAAAATTAAGGTGCCCCAACACGCGGAGGAGGCTTATCGCTTGCAGGTTTCGGAAAATCATGTAAAGATAACGGCCAACACAGCTCACGGTATTTTTAACGGCATCCAAACCTTACGTCAGTTACTAAGAGATAATGTAATGCTGGATGCCTGTGATATAACAGATTGGCCTGCATTTTCATGGCGGGGTTATATGGTTGATGTTGGTCGCAATTATCAATCGGTTGAGCAGTTGAAGCAACAGATTGATATAATGGCTTTGTACAAACTGAATGTGTTTCACTTTCACGTAACGGAAGACATTGCCTGGCGCCTGGCCATAAAACAATATCCGGAGTTGACTAAGCCCGAAAATATGCTCAGGGATAAGGGACAATTTTATAGTGTTGATGACGTAAAAGAATTACAACGCTTTTGCAAAGACCGCCATATAGAATTTGTGCCTGAAATTGACATGCCAGGGCACAGCGGCGCGTTTAAAAGAGCCTTTCATGTCGACATGCAAAGCGATACCGGCATACGGATATTGAAAGATATCATCCGGGAGGTATGTGAAACCTATCAACCTGCTTACCTGCATATTGGCGGTGACGAGGTGAAGATTAGCAATGCAGGCTTTTTACCGGAGATCTGCCGCACAGTTGAACAATACGGTGTAAAAACCATAGGATGGAGCCCGGGCGGTATTGTACCTGCAAATACTATCAGGCAACTGTGGATGAAAGAAGGTGCTGTTGATAAAAAGATAAAATATATCGACTCGCGGCATATGTACCTTAATCATATGGATCCGCTGGAAAGTGTGACAACTCTTTTTTACCGCATGATTGGTGATGTGCCTGCAGGTAATGATAATGTTTTAGGAGGTGAGATCTGTTTGTGGAACGATAGGGCCGTAAACCGGCAGGAAGACCTTTTAACGATGAACCCGGTTTATCCGGCTATACTAACCTTTGCCGAAAGGTCATGGCGGGGCGGAGGGCGACCGGGTTGGACAGCAGCTATTCCGGTATCAGATACATCAGCATTTGATAGTTTTAAAGCATTTGAAAACCGGCTGCTTGATCAAAAGCAGCAACACTTTAAAACACTACCTTTTCCGTATCGGAAACAGCAAAATTTAGTGTGGAAATTTTATGGCCCTTATAGCAATGGCGGTAATCTGGAAGCAAGGTTTAAACCAGAATTGGATTCCCTGGTTGAGAATAGCTCGGTATTTACCGCGGCAGGCGGCACATTAATATTAAAGCATTGGTGGCATCCTTTGGTGACTGGTTTAATAGCTAATCCTAAGGAAAATACCACATGGTATGCTTCCACAAAAATATGGAGTGATACCGATGTAGATAAAAACTGTTGGATAGGTTTTAACAATCTTTCACGTTCATATGCCACCGATACCGCCAATCCTGGTACATGGGATGGCAGGGGAAGCGCCGTATGGGTAAATGGAAACCTTGTAAAAGCACCTGATTTGAAATTTGCAGGCAGGAAAGGAAATCTCGAATCACCATTGATAGATGAAGACTATGAATACCGGGATCCGGTAAAGATCAGTTTAAAAAAGGGATGGAATACCGTGTTGATAAAACTGCCGGTTGCAGTTTTCACCGCGAAGGATAGCAATAACCCGGTGAAATGGATGTTTACATTTTTGCCTTTCTGAAGTCGCTGATCTTTGTTTTAAGAGTTATTTGAGAATGAATTAATAACATAAATTTAATATTTACAATCCATTGGCTTGTTAAACTTTGTTTAGTTTTGCTAAACATTGACATCTTAAGCCAATTTAAATGTTTTTCCAGAATAGCTCCGAGAGGTTAAAAAAAGTATTTGCCAATCCCGCATGGTCGTTGATCGCGGCATTTGGCACATATTTTTGTATGTACGGCTACCGGAAACCCTATACTGCAGCCGCGTTTGCTGATGCCGGTTTATGGGGCTTGAGTTATAAGTTTGGGATGATCATTGCCCAAACCATAGGCTATGTACTGGCAAAATGGGTGGGTATTAAATTCGTTTCGGAAATAAGGCCCGCAAGGCGCATCTGGGCTATCATCATGCTGATAGGTTTCGCCGAGCTGATGCTGTTGCTTTTTGCATTGGTTCCCCGCCCCTGGAATTTAGCGTTCATGTTATTGAACGGTTTGCCCTTGGGCGTGATATTTGGTTTGGTGCTCAGTTTTTTAGAGGGACGTAAACAAACCGAATTTTTAATTGCCGGGCTTTGCGCAAGCTTTATCCTGTCGGATGGGGTATCAAAATCGGTAGGGGCTTTTTTGTTAACAGTGGGTGTTAACGAAAACTGGATGCCCTTTGTCGCCGGACTGGTGTTTATGTTGCCGGCACTATTGTTTATTATCATGCTGGCCTGTGTGCCGCGGCCTACTGTTACTGACGTAAGTTCACGTTCGGCAAGGGAGCCGATGACGGGGGCCGACAGGTGGCACTTTTTCAATAAATACGCACCGGGCTTACTGGCCATCATAGCCGTTTACCTGTTTGTTACTTTGCTGCGCAGTGTAAGGGCTGATTTTGCCGTTGAACTATGGGCTGGCCTTGGCTATAAGCAAACACCGCAACTGTTCACTACTTCCGAGTTAATTGTTTCATTCTGTGTTATCATAGTTACGGGCCTTACTGTACTTATCAAAAATCATTACCGGGCGTTCAGTCTTTCCATGCTCACCAGTTTTGCCGGTTTTCTGATCCTGCTGCTGGCCCTGGCCGGTTTGTACGGCGGTATGGGGAAATTTACATTTATGGTATTGGTTGGTTTGGGTGTTTACCTGCCCTATGTGGCTGTGCACGCGGTTGTTTTTGAGCGGCTCATCGCTATTACCCGTGAGTGCGCAACAGTAAGTTTCCTGATGTATGTGGTTGACTCGGTTGGGTACACGGGCTACATCGGGTTGATGCTTTTACGGTATTTTACACATACAACCGATTCCGTATTATCACTCTTTTTACAAATGTGCACTTTCCTGGGTATAGCCGGGATGCTGCTGATGGTATTCGGTCATTTATATTTTAAATCAAAATTAAAACCCCATGTTCAAAGAAACACCAAACTTCCCGCCGGGCAAAGCTGTAGTGTTTGAAGGGCCTGGAAAGCCTTTTCGCACGGTTGAGGGAAATATCTTCCTTGACAAGGAATCGATATTGGTCAGGAACCGTTATACCACGCTTTGTGGCAGCGATATTCACACTTTTTGCGGGCATCGTAAGGAGCCTGACGAGGTAGTTTTAGGCCATGAAATTGCGGGCGATATACTATGGCTACCACAAGGGGAAACAGTAAAGGATATGAGGGGCGAAACTGTGGCTGTTGGCGACAGGGTTACCTGGTCTATCTTCGCGGTGCCCCCGGGCATTGAAGCGCCAAGAGCTGATCTGCCTCAAAAAAGCGAACAGTTATTTAAGTATGGACATGCCCAGGCCTCAACCCACGATTTGTTTAACGGAGGCCTGGCCGATTATTGTGTATTAAGGCCTAATACAGCCTTTCTGAAAATCTCCTCTGAAATTCCGTTAAAGGTTGCCGCAACTATCAGCTGTGCGCATGCAACAGTAGCCGGCGCGTTAAGGGTTGCCGGTGATATGGCCGGTAAAAGCGTGCTTGTTTTTGGCGCGGGGCTGCTGGGGATATCCTGCGTATCCATGTGCCGGGAAGCAGGAGCTAAATGGGTAGGTCTTATTGATAATGATGAGGTACGCCTTACCTGGGGGCCGAAATTTGGTGCCGACGAAATATTTACCTTTGCAAAAAACAATGATGACGGGCGTTTTGCATGGCCCGATGCCGACCTGGTATTCGATATGACCGGCCATCCTGAAGCGATGAAAGCAGGTGTCGAATCGCTTGCGCTTGGTGGCAGTGCCATTTGGATAGGGGCCGTATTTCCGGCTGCTCCCGTACCTGTCGATGCGCAGCTGATTGTACGTCGCGTGCTCGGAATAAAAGGGCTGCATAATTATAACTATGATGATTTTTTAAATGCAGCCATCTTTATTGAAAACAACTATCGCAAATACCCTTTTGAACAACTGGTAGAAAAAGAATTTACGCTCAACGAAGTAGACAATGCTTTTCGTTACGCTACCGAAAGCAAACCGGTGCGGGTGGGCGTCGCTATTAATTAAAACATGAATTTTTAAAAAATATTAAAATGAAGCATAACCTAAAAATGGTCGTTTTTGATATGGCCGGTACAACAGTTAATGAAGATAACCTGGTATATAAAACTCTTCAGAAAGCTATTAATGAGGCCGGGTTTGATTTTAATCTTGACCAGGTACTAACCGAAGGTGCCGGCAAAGAAAAAAAGCAGGCTATCAGGTCGGTTTTGGCTGTTTACGCTAATAATACCGATGAAGAACTGATTGGACAGATTTTTGAGAATTTTATGGAGCAGCTTACAACAGCCTACGCTACTGCCGATATCCTGCCGCAAAATAATGCTTTAGCCCTTTTTTCGGCATTGAAACAGCGGAATATCTATGCCGTGTTGGATACAGGTTATGACAGGGCAACAGCGCAATCAATCATCGATAAATTAGGATGGAAAGAAGGTACTGACTTTGATGCCCTTGTTACCGCTTCGGATGTGAGCAAGAACAGGCCTAACCCGGATATGATCTTGTTTGCTATGGATAAATTCGGTATCACTAATGGAAGCGAAGTAGCTAAAGTAGGCGACTCGATCATCGATATAGAAGAAGGCCAAAATGCCGGTTGCAGCCTAAATATCGGGATAACTACTGGGGCCCATACTGCAGAACAATTGCTTTCGGCCAAGCCAGACGCGGTTATCAATGATTTGATAGACTTGCTGCCACTTATTAACTAAGCTATAAAAAGCAATCGCCGGAGTATTGCTCCGGCGATTGCCTTATTTTGATTCTTTTATTGGAGATCACTCGGCGAAAAGGTACCCGCTATAAGCCAGACCTTTAGCAACACTCTTGAAATTATCTCCCGAATTTAGCCGGATATGAGGGAAGCGGTTTTTGAACAGCTTTTGAATGCTGCCTACCATAGATGTACCGCCGGTTAAAAACAGGCTGTCAATATTAGCCGGATCGATGTTGTTTTTTGACAGAAACTCATCGAGGTAGTTGGCAATGCGGTTTACATCTTTAGCGATGATCTGTTCATAATCAGCTAATGAGATTTCTTCATCAATGCGGATATCCATTTTACGGTAGCTAAACTTAGCCGCGCTGGCGGTTGTAAGCCTGATCTTTGTTTCTTCTATAGATTGAAATACCGAATAGCCCAGGTTATTCTCGATAAGGGTAATGAGGTTTTTAAATTGCGGATCATTGCCCGAAAAATAGTAGTAATCCTCTATGTCCTTCTGGATGCGCAGGCTATTAAAAAAGTTCATTTGTTCCCACGAGCAGATATTGGCAAACAGCGATTTAGGTACAGTTAATACCTTACCCGGGGTGGCTTCATACTGCGTGTTTTTACCAAAGTATGGGGTGCCTTTGTCCCACATAAATGCCGAGTCAAAGCTATCCCCGCCAATATAAATACCGCCATTGGCCAGGATATCGTTCTGCCGGTCTTTACTGCCGGTTTTTTCGGGATCAAGAACTAAATAGGTAAAATCCGTAGTACCACCGCCAAGGTCGGCTACCAATACATGTTCCTTTTTTAAGAGGCTTTTTTCATAAGCAAAAGCAGCCCCGATTGGTTCAAACTGAAAGCGGATCTCTTCAAAACCAGCCAGCCCTACGGCTTTAGTAAGCCGGGTTTGTGCCAGGCTGTCTTTTTTAGTATCGTCGTCATCAAAAAAAACAGGTCGGCCGATGATGGCTTTTTTGCAATCCTGTCCCGTTAGTTCATCTGCGCGGCTTTTCAGTTCTTTTAAAATGATCGCTACGAGTTCAGATGCGTTATATTTCTTGCCCTGGATGCGGGTTTCTATAAAACTACTTCTGGACAGGATCTGTTTTACTGATTTGATAAAGCGCCCCTTCATATTATCATTAAGGTAAGCTGTTATCGCTTCTTCACCCACAACATAATTTGGCGTATTGCCCGGGCCCGACTGCGGGTAGAAATAAATGAGCGACGGGATAATGATGGTATTGCTTATTTCTTTCGTTTCTTCGTCGTAAATAGCAAGGGCCGAGTTGGTTGTCCCAAAATCGATGCCGTATAAAAACTTCTTCATAACAGGAGGGATAAAACGATAAAAATTTGCGGACGGCGAAGGTATAAAAAAAGTGCAGCGGTAACAAAACTAATATCAACCGGTAACCTTCGTTTTTTTGTGGAGATGATGGTGTATTATTTCTTTGGTGCGACAAAACCATAATTTAAGCGACCTGTTGGAAGCAATAACAGGAGGCCGTTCATTAATTGATCAAAACACTTATGAAACCATTTGAAATCCGGGTTGGCCAAAGCCAGCAACTGTTAAGGTTTGAACCGCAGACACAACCCAATACTTTTAAAATCTATGCCGTTGATAAGTCAGAAGACTGGCTTGACCGCGAGCAGGCGAGGTCGGTTGACCTACCGCCGGATGGCTCACTCGGAACCATCACCGTACACAGCGCCCATCGCTTCGAGTTTGATGGCGCGGGTGCATTTACCGGTCAGGATTTATCGGCTATGGCCGCGCAGATCGTGCTGCATCCGCAGTTTAAAGCTGAATAAACCTTAATGTAGCTCCATTACGGCAGGCGGCGGGATGATCTTATAAGGCCCACCGCTAAAGGCTTCATTCAGGATACCTGCTAAGCGGATGCCTGCTTTTTCGAGCCTGCTTTCAACCAGTGGCAGATGCGAGCGATAGTAAGCTTCGTTAAAGTCTGGCGTTTTTTGGGCATCGCGGTAAAGCTGGCTGCTGGCCTGGTAACTTTCATACATCCAGGTGAGGATATCATCCTGTTGCCAGGCGCTGATCTGGCTGTCGGTAGCATGATCTACTTTTTTGGCCAGTTCAACATCGTTCAGGCCGGTGTGTTCAATAAGTCCGCTATCCCACAGGCCATGCAGATTACCGGGTTTGCCAAGAAACGATACCATGATGGTATTGCCACCCTGATCTTCGGCCCTGCTCACGTGCATAGGCTGGTGCAGGTCGCCTACCAAATGAACGATCATTTTTAGGGCCATTACTTTTTCCTCATGACTTTTACCCGGTTCTATAAGGTCAAGACTGAATTTGCTCAGTGCCGAATACACATTGCTTTGGGTTTGCTTCACGACGGTAGTGTTAAACTTATCACGGTTAAGGCCGAGGGGCAGGTTGATATAATGAAACGGCGTGGTATATTTATAGGCATCCTGCATTCTTAATTCATCGGCATAAACGCTGATCTCTGCCAGGGATGTATCGCCAATCAGCTCGCGGATACCAGCTTTAGCTTTTTCGGAAAGATGTTTCTCGGCAATGCGGCCTACAGCAAAATGCCCCGTCTTGCCCCATGAAGCAAGAAATAGGATAACAATAATAGCGAGCGGTAAAGAGATGAGCTTTTTCATGGTTCGAAATTAATAGGCCGATGTTAAGTATTTGTTAAAAGTGTTTTTACCATCCTTGTCATGATTCAACTTCCAATATCAGGTATATTTTATCATTAATGCCCTTGTAAACCTCAACAGAACCGAGGTCGAGATCGGTAAGATCATGACAGCAAATACCATATTTACCCTCGGTTTCATTCCGGTTTATCACGCCATTTCGCTGGTCGGGAGGGACTACTTTTGTTTGCGCCGTTTTTGTTTCCTCTTCATATATCTCGTGATATTTTTTGCTAATAGCCAGGATCAGGTCTTTCCTGGTAAAGTTTTCGGTTTGAGAGCTGATCTCCAAAACGGCTTGCCTGGTTAGCGGATAGTCTATAATCAAAGTGACTTTTTTATAAGGAAGCACTACTTCATTGGCACCAATCAGGCTGTCTATCTGTTTTTCGGGATGGTCCAGGCTAATCCATGGCATCAGCCCATCTTCCAAAGTCGCGGTGTCTTCGCCCGATGCTTTCAATTGGTAGTTAATAGTCTGGATCTTCGTGCCTAAAGTATCGGTAATCCCAGCCGCATTTGCAGCCCTGCTCATTTTACAGCTAATTATAGTAAACAATAGCAGCGCAGCAAGATATCTCAATTTCATTATTATGATTTTAATGCTGAATTTAAACAAAAAATAAACATCCGGAAAATGGCATTTTATAGCGGAATTGGGAAATTATGCCGGGTAAATGATTATATTTTAAAACTATTTGTTGTAATTATCAGTATTTTATCCAATAATCATATTAATGGTTATTTTGCAATACTTATAAACTGATTGGATATGGATCACTATGATGATGCCGGAATGCAGCCTTTACGGGCTTTTCCACAGGATAAACCGGACTACCTGCCCCGTGAAGGGAGTTGGGAACATGATGCGGTAAACCATAGTGACAGTTGGTCCGACACCATATTTGACATACTTGATATTTCAAATGAGTCGCGACCGGATAAATCTTATCTCTTAAGTTTTTTTAGAGAGCCATTTCTTGGGACTTTGGAAACGGCCATAACTGAAGCATCTCGATCAGGAGCACCCTGGGACCTTGAACTGGAGCTGGTAACTGCTAAGGGTAAAATAATTTGGGTACGTTTTTCCGGAAGCGCGGTTTTCGAGAACGATACCGTTGTTAAGATAAAAGGGAGCCTGGTAGAAATTGATAAGTACCGGGCCGAGGAGGCCTCGCATCATTTATTGAAACAGCGACATCAGCAGTTGAGTGGTTTTGCGCACATCCTCACTCACAATCTCCGAACACACGCGTACAATATTATGATGCTTACCGGGCTGGCAGACCGCAGTAAGCTGGATGCTTACCATGCCGATCTGCTTGATAAAGTAACAACCGTTTCTGATAACCTGATAGCAACCATCGAACAGATCTCAGGTATTATTAAGGTCAACGAAAATGTAATTGAATCGGAACTGCTGCGCTTTGAAGAAATTACAGGGAATGTCCTGTCTGTGATGCGGGCAGAACTGGACCTGCATGCAGCCGACATTGAAACCGATTTTATTGTACCGGCCGTCTTTTTTCCGCGCCTGTACCTTGACAGCATATTAATGAACCTGATCAGTAATTCTATTAAATACAAGAAAGAACATGAGAAGCCGGAAGTGCTGATTAGTACCTATTTGGATGAGGAAAAGAATTGTGTGATCCTGGAGTACCAGGACAACGGTATCGGTATAGATCTTAAACGCTACGGCAGCAAAATATTTGGTTTATATAAAACATTTACGCACAGGCCTGGAGCTCATGGCGTTGGCTTGTTCCTCGTTAAAACGCAGATCGAATCACAAGGTGGGTATATCGTGGTAGAAAGCAAGCCGGATGTGGGTACCATTTTCCGGGTATTTTTTAAGCCAGGTACCCAGAGGCTTGATTAAATGCTGTGAGTAAAGTAGGAGTCTAAATCGGCCTTTATAGCTCACCCGTTTTACTTTTAAATGTTGCGCAAACGTTTGATATTGAAAATAATAAAGCTGCCAATAATTAACAGGAGGATAATAAAACCGGGAGACATTTGGTTACTCCTTTTACTCGAACCCATTCTTTATAGTAATAACAGCACCCGGCTTAAAACTGAGATTTAAAAAGCCAGGTTCCAATTGATCTGCTTCCACATTTTCCCGGGCGTTAGTAAACCAGGTTTTAAACGGCAGTTTTAATTTTGTTTTACCTCCTTTTTCTGAAGCGATGGTTATTTCTGAAATCTGCCCTTCAGTTTTCTTTACACTTACCAGGAAAGCTCCTTCAGTACGCAGGTTTTCAAATGCCACGTCTTTCCATGCTGCAGGTACAGCAGGCAATACCTCAATAAATCCGGCATAACTTTGAATAAGCATTTCCTGTAGCCCGGATGCAAATGCAAAATTACCTTCAAGTGTAAAAGGGCGGTATTGATATCGGGAATATCCTGATTTGGTTTGGTCGCCGTTAAGGTGGAAACTGTTGACAGAACAAAACGCCTTAGCAAAAATATTAAGGTCCTTCAATGCGCCTTCACCATCCTTAGCCCGTGCTTTCATATTTGCAAGCCAGGAGTAAGAGTAACCGCACCAATAGGCGGGCCCTATACTATCAAGCAGATGGATAGAGTTATTGATTATGGATTGTGCTTTCGGCCCATCTTCCCACTTGATGAGGCCTAAGGGGTGGATGCTCATCATGTTAGAAAAGTGACGATGGGATTGATTGTAGGGCATCCCTGGGGCAAACATCAGTTCATTTGCATTGGTTAGGGCAAAGTCTCCATACTCCGAACCAATTTTTTCCCAGTGCGAAGCTTCAGCTTTAAGGCCTAATTCAACAGCCATTTCAGTTGCTGCCTTGAAAATGAATTTCATAAGCGACAGGTCATAATTGGTGTTTTGATGAAACCAGGCTGTAATGTCATTGTCATTAATTTCGGGGCTGGAACTGATGGGTAACTTGCGATGGCCGGTGCTATCCAACACTGTTATGTTTTCAATAAACTTAGCCACATCGCTAACCCAGGGATAAGCCCTGCGCTGTAAAAAATCTCTGTCCATACTGTACCGCCATTGCAGGTAATAATGCTGTGCCAGCCATGAGGATACTGTGGGAGAGAGCGAATACTGGATCCAGCCTCCCATTTCGGTACCATTAAGTGTGGTAACGCCGGGTACTGCAAGGCCGTCTTTGCCGAAGTACATTTTTGTATACCGTTTGTAGTTGACCTTGTTTTGATCAAGGTGATCAAGGTAGGCCATGCTCTCGTCCAGATGGTTGGCGCTGTAGCCCGGCCAGTAGCTCAACTGGGTGTTGAGGTCATGATGGAAATCACCTTTCCATGGCGGTAAGCGCCCGTTATCGGCAGTCCACACGGCCTGCAGCGAGATAGGGGGAGCCCCGGCTCTTGAAGCAGCACCAAATTTATACTGTTCAAGATACCATTGTTTTTCGAGCAGGGTATCCGGAATATGAATTGCCGATTTATTCCAGAACTTTTTCCACCAGGTGCTGTGCGAAGCATAATCATTATCATACCCTCTTGTTAAAGCTTTCCCGTTGGTAACAGCAGCCGTAACATTTTTTTGTTGATTTGGGTATTGCGAGGAAATACTCCATATCCCTTCAATAGTATGAAGGCCTTTTTTGTGCCAGCTTACATTAATTTGGTAAGTGAAGCCATTCCATCCTTTTTGTATGTAGGTAATGTTATTCCCGTGTTTTGTGATGCTTCCCTGCGGATAGCCAAGCCTTGAAAGGTCATCGCCTCCAACCGGGTCGCCGGATACTTTTACTTCTCCCTGATACCTTGGCGTAATTATTTGCGGTACAAGATCGGTATCGATATTTTCAAACCGGAACCAGCCGACCGGCGCGGTAGCATGAATATATGTTTTAAGAACAGCGTGATTAGCCCATTCCACACGGCAAAGGGCATCTGCCAAATGTAAATTAACAGATACCACCTTGCCCCAGCTACCTGTGTTAAACTCCAAAGCACCCGCCGGGATTTTTGAGGGAGCTGGTTCATTATCATAGGGTTCATCAAAATACTTTTGCACCGGGGCATAGTCTTTTTTATTCACGTGGTCAATAACCCATTGATAGTTAAACTCCGGCCGGTGTAAACCCTTCATCGGGCGCATGTCCCATATGTCGGCCCTGTCGAGCGAAAAACGTAAATGATCCGATTTTTGCCATATCAGCGCGCCAAGCATACCATTACCCAATGGAATAGCCTCATCCCAGCGGCTGGCAAGTGTATCAAAGTGCATATCATGCTTTGTTGATTGGCCAAATGTGCCTGTGGCAAGCAAAATATAATAAACAAGGAATGCGTACTTCTTCATATCGAGTTCAATACATCAGAAAAGGTCTCCTCTAAAATAATGTATTAGTAAGCCAAACGTGCACAGGCAGCAACGCAAACGTTTGTTATTGGTTGATAAATGTAACAATTGTAACAAATTAAATATATAGTCTATAGATTTGGTAGTTTATTTTTTAATTTCTATGTTTGTCGCCGTACTAATAAAAAAACAAGAGTGATGAACACTTTTTTTACCACCACCAAAGTACTTCCTGAACACGCACAATTAATGCACGCTTCTCCAAAAGCATGTATGTGCAGTTGTTGTAAATAACGCTATCTGTTCGTGAAATTAATTATAGCAGGTTAACAAACCGGCCCTGCATCGCTATGAAAAAAATGATTTGAATTTGTAAGGTACCTTAACACAGCATATGAACTAAAACTATACCCCCCTATTAAAAAATAACCGGCAAGGAAGCCTTGCCGGTGTAGCAATGACAAACCGGCTACGTAACGCCAATCACTCCGCCTGTTTGCATCTGAGCTAAACTAAACGCATTGAACATTTATTTTAACCTCGTTAAATATGGAAATATTTATCCGTAAAAACACAACTGTACTTTCCAAATATATTTTCCTGCTTCTGTTCTTTTTCCCATTTGCGGCAGTGGCCCAGCAGGAGCCGCCTGCAACCGTTAATTCCATTTTAAAAGGACGTGTATTTGATGCTGCCACCCGGGATGTACTTCCGGGGGCGGTAGTATCAATTAAAGGCACTACACACGCCGTTTCAACTAATGCCGAAGGCCGTTTTGATTTTGTAACCGGCCAGAAATTCCCTTATACATTAATTGTTCGTTTTATCGGTTATGATCAGCAGGAAATAGTTGTTAACGGCAGCCCTGTTGAAATTTACCTGAAGCCAATTCCGCAGCAGCTAAATGACGTAGTGGTAGTTGGGTATGGTACCAAAACCCGTAAAGACCTCATCAGCTCGGTATCAACCATAAAGGCCGATGAAGTAAAGAAAACTCCCGTTGCCAGCTTTGACGCGCAGTTACAAGGTAAGGCATCCGGCGTACAGATCAATTCAAATACCGGTGTACCTGGCGATGGAATATTTATCCGCGTGCGTGGTACTACGTCAATCAACGCCAGTAATGATCCGCTGTATATAGTTGATGGGGTGTTTTTAAATAACACCAGCTTGCAAACGGTAAACACAGGCGGCAGGGCTACATCGCCAATTGCCGACATTAACCCGGATGACATCGAGAATATAGAGGTTTTAAAAGATGCCAGTGCTACAGCTATTTATGGCTCGCGTGGCGCTAATGGTGTTGTTATTGTTACTACCAAACGCGGTAATTATAACAGCAGGCCTAAAATTAACTTCAATGTTTCGCAGGGTTTAGCCTGGCAGCCAAAAGGCAGGCTTTGGAAGTTGACAACCGGCCCTCAGCACGCCGAGATTGTAAATGAGTTTTACCGTAACTCTGAGGCTGATGCCATTGCGGCGGGTAACGCGGCGGGTATTAAAACTTATCAATATCAACCCTTCCGTGCAACTGACGATAACCCTACCGCTTCACCGGCACCAAGGGGCTTACCATCTCAGCAAAATACCTACGACCGTTTGAGCGAATTATTCCGCACAGGTAACCTGGCTAATTATGACCTGTCTTTAGAAGGTGGTTCAAAGGATACCAAATATTATATAGGGGCGGGTTATACTAAACAGCAGGCTGATATTAAGCCAATTGATTTTAGTCGCCTTGGTTTTAAAGTAAACCTTGACCAGCGCATCAGCGATAGGGTACAGGTAGGTACAAGTAACAGCGTTTCACGTTCGTACCGTAACCAGGCCCGCTCAGGCGATGGTCCGGCGGGTGGTTTGTTCCAGTCTGCTTTGCATACACCAACCTATCTGCCCGAAACCAATCCGGATGGTACACCTGCACGCTACGCTGGCTTTGATAACCTGCAGGTGTTGATTGATAATTACAACGTACATACCACAAGCTTACGCTATATCGGCAATGTTTATGCTGATATTGAGATTTTGAAAGGTTTGAAATTCCGCTCAAGCTGGAGTGTTGATTATAACAACTACAACGAATCTGAATACTGGAACGATAAAACGCAGTTAGGTGCATCGCCAACCAATGGTCTGGCTACATCGGCCATAACCCAAAGCACTGCCTGGATCAACGAACAAACCTTAAACTATCACCACCTGTTTGGCGAAAAACATACTTTGGATGTAGTTGCGGGTAACACACTGCAAAGCAATATTATACAGCTAACATCGGCACAGGGTACAGGTTTCCCTAACAACGCTTACACTGATATTTCATCAGCTTCAACCCGTACGGCCAACCAAACCTGGACAAAGGCTAACTTATCTTCATACTTCTCACGCATTTCATACAACTATGCCAGCAAGTATTATCTGGAGGTAAGTGCCCGTGCCGATGGTTCATCAAAATTCGGTGTCAATAATAAATGGGGATATTTCCCATCGGTAGGTGCCTCATGGCGTGCTAAGGAAGAAAGCTTTTTGAAAGATGTAAACTCAATCAGTGATCTTAAATTGCGTGCAAGCTATGGTGTTACCGGTAACCAGGCGGGTATCAACAACTTTGCGGCGCAGGGTTTATGGAGCGGCGGTGCAGGTTATCCTGACAATACAACCGGAGGCGATAAAGCAGGTACCGCGCCGCAGCAGTTGGCTAATCCCAACCTGAAATGGGAGCGCACCGCGCAGGCCAACGTAGGCTTCGACCTCGGTTTGCTGAACAACCACCTAAACCTGTCTGTCGATCTATATTCTAAACAAACCAGCGATGTATTGCTGCAATTACCCGTTCCGGAGATTACCGGTTATAGCACTTATTACAGCAACGTAGGTAAAATAAGCAACAAGGGTTACGAGATAAGCATCAGCTCAAACAATATCAAAACAAAAGATTTTAGCTGGAGCAGCAGTTTCAATATCTCGGGTAACGTTAATAAAATTAAATCGCTGCCGGTACCAATTAACCAGTACAGCCGCGACTGGATCAGGATGCAGCAGGGCTACTCTATGTTCTCGTTCTGGATGTATAAACAGTTAGGTGTCGATCCGCAAACGGGCAACGCCATATTCGAGGACGTTAACAAAGATGGTGTGATTAACACTGCGGATCGCCAGATAGTTGGCAATGCCCTGCCTAAGTACTTTGGCGGCTTAAGCAACACCATTACTTACAAAGGTTTTGATGCCAGCTTTCTGTTCAGCTTTGAAGAAGGTAACAAAGTGCTTAACCTGAACCGCTTTTTTGGCGAAGGTGGCGGTACCCGCGATGCTAACCGTGTAATATTCGCCAGCCAATTGAACAGGTGGCAAAAGCCGGGCGATATTACTGATGTACCGCGCTTAACTGCCTATGGCAACAACTATACGCTTGAACAAAACAGCCGCTTCCTGGAAGACGGTTCCTTTATTCGCCTTAAATCATTGAGCCTGGGTTATACACTGCCAAAAGCACTTACTCAAAAAATTGACATCCAGTCGCTGCGCATTTACGTGGTGGGCAGTAACCTGCTGCTGTTCACCAAATACACAGGGCCCGATCCGGAAGCTAACGTAGGCGGCGGACAGGATGTGCAGGGTATTGACCTGGGTACACCACCGCAACCACGCTCAGTTCAGTTAGGTGTAAATATTACTTTATAAGGAGGGCAACGATCATGAAATTACTTAAAACTTTAAAATATACAATCCCGGTTCTGTCGCTTGTGACGCTGGCTTCCTGCAAAAAATTCCTGGAGGTTCAGCCGAAAGATTCGGTATCTGATTCACAAACCATTGTTGATCGAGCATCTGCCGAAACCGCGGTGCGCGGTATTTACAGGGCATTATCTGCCGATAACTACTATGGCGTAAACTTTGTTTCGGTAGGCTATTTATCAGGCGATAATATCCAGTGGACAGGTTCGCAATCTATCGTGCAACAGTTTATTGACCATAATGTAAAGGCCGATAACGCCACGGTATCGGGTATTTGGCTGGCTATTTACACAACCATAAACCGCGCAAACTATGTAATAGCCAAATTACCCGGCGTTACCGATGCTACCCTGACAACAGCCGAAAGAAACCAGCTGCTTGGGGAAGCGTACTTCATCCGGGCCTTATGCTACTTTGACCTTGCCCGTACCTGGGGTGGTGTACAGATAGTGACCACGCCAACCATATCGGCTACAGATAAAAATGGCATCAAACGCAGCACGCTTGAGCAAACTTACGCACAGGTACTTAGCGACCTGAATACTGCCGAACCATTGTTGCCGCTACCAACTTCGCAAAACCCGGTAAGGGCCAATAAAGAAACAGTTTATGCCTTGAAGGCAAGGTACTACCTGTACCAAAAAGACTGGACTAACGCCGAAAACTATGCTACGCTGGTATTGGGCGATACGCAGAATTATTCGCTGTTAAAGCCTTACAGCGCGTGGTTTGCCAACAATGCGGTAGGTACTAAAGAATCGGTGTTTGAACTGGCTTACAGTGCTACTTATACCAATGGTCACCGTGGGCAATGGCAGCCGCCTGCTAATAGCGGTACCCGCCAATGGGCGCCTAACGCCGCGTTTTTAGCATTGGTAAACGACGCTACCATAGGAGGTAACCGGAGTGCTTTGGTGGCTAAAACATCTGCAGGTTTATGGTATGGCAACCTTTATTACCGCAGCCCGGCAACAGATCCGGCTTATGTCATCAGGATTGCCGAAGAATACCTGATCCGCTCGGAAGCGCGTGCACAGCTTAATAAGCTTGCCGATGCCCGGATTGATTTGAACGCTGTACGTGACCGCGCAGGCTTAACAGCAACAACAGCGGTTTCACAAGCCGATATTTTGCTGGCCATTGAAAACGAGCGCCGTATAGAGTTTGCTTTGGAAGGCCATCGCTGGTTTGATTTGGTGCGCACGGGAAGGGCAGCAGCCGTATTGGGCGTAACAGACGCCACGAAAAATATTTTGCCTATCCCGGTAGATCAGCTGAATGTTGACCCGGCGCTAACGCAGAATCCGGGTTATTAGTAAGGACATAAAGCCGGGTGACTGAGTGGCTAAGTAGAGGTCTGCAAAACCTTGTACGGCAGTTCGAACCTGCCCCCGGCGTCTTCTAAATCAATTTAAAAACATAAAACAATGAGCACATTAACCACCAACCAAACCAAATGGAAGGAATACGAAAAGGGGGCTTTTCGGTTCTTCTTCATTTACTTTGTGCTGCAGGCCCTTCCGCTTGACTGGAAGTACTTCGGCAACCTGTTCCGCATTCAGTGGGGCAGCCTCGGCTTTGGCGATATTTTTTACATCAGTCGTTACACGCCGCAATTTATATCTGGCAGCAGTACACCCGGCACATGGGGCATAGGTACCCTTGCCGATTGGGCATTCATAGCCGGCATTGCATTGATAGGCGCTATCGTTTGGAGTATCCGCGATAAAAAGAGCGAAAACTATAATAAGTTGTACTACTGGTTAAGGGTGATTTTGCGTTACCGCCTGGCTATCGGAATCATCGCTTATGGTTTTATCAAGTTCTTTCCTTTACAATCACCGCTGCCATCTATCAGTAACCTGAACACATCTTATGGTGATTTTGACCGTTGGAAACTTTTCTCGTTAAGCCTGGGTATAGTGCCGGGTTATGAATCGTTTTTGGGTTTGGTGGAGATAATAGTTGGCGTATTGCTGCTGTTCCGTAAAACCGCGACACTCGGTGCTATCATTATCCTGGTATTTACGGGTAATGTGTTCATATCCAATATAGCTTATGATGGCGGCGAAGCAATTTACGCGCTTTACCTCATCAACATTGCTTTATTCCTTACGGTTTACGATATCCAACGTATTTATAACCTGGTAGCCCTGCGTAAACCAACGGCACCAAATACAGTGAAAATTTCATTAAACGGGCAATGGCGTACATCACGTTTGGTGTTAAAAAGCCTGTTTATTTTCTTTTTCGTGTTTCTGTACGGATATAAAACTTACGCGGCTTATCATCATGATATCTATCAATACCCAAAAGCTAAAGGTTTAGCCGGTGCAGCAGGTTTATATAATGTGAGCGATTTCAGGATCAATAGCAAACAATTGCCTTACTCACAAACAGATACCAGTCGTTGGAACGATGTTGTTTTTGAAAAATGGAATACCATCAGCATAGGTTCATTAAAAAGATATAAAGCCGATACCGCTACCACCGAAGAAATCAGCAGGAACAACGATGATCGTAAATATGAACTTAACGGTACAACCGGCAGGGCCTATTACAGCTATGTGGCCGATACCGTAAAACAGCTTTTGCTGCTCAAAAATAGGAACAGTAATTACAAGGCTGATCAGTTTACGCTGCTTTATACCAAACCTGAAAACGGCACTATTATCCTGACAGGTGTTGATCATAACAAGGACTCTGTTTATGTGCAGCTGGACAGGATTAACAAAAAATACCTGCTGCAGGAAGCAGCCCAGGGCAGGAGCAAGGCACTTAAACTATAAGCTATAAACCTTTAAAAGATATTTATCATGGCAACAACAGTAATAAACCCCGACACCGAACAGGTGGGCAATGTTGTCCCGGAAAGCAAAGCCCGGCAAGCTGCCCCAGTAACTGATACCGGCGCACAGAAGGAATGGACTGCTACCCAGCGTGTAGCTTTTCGTATCGCTTTCATCTTTTTCATTATCATGTGTATCCCAACCACTGCCGAGTGGTGGAATAACCTGGTAACCATCAATTGGTTCCATCTGCATTACCGCGACTTGTATGACATAGCGCGGTTTTCGCCAAGCATTTACAAATTTCAAACCCCGGCATATAACCTGTTAGGCTATATTGATTGGGTTGAAGCGCTTGCTATTGGTATCGTAGGCGGTCTGATCTGGACTGCGTTTGATAACAAAAACAAGCAATATCATAACCTGTATTACTGGCTGCGCGTGGTGGTGCGGTACAGGGCAGGTATAGGCATAATCGGGTTCGGCTTTACAAAGCTGTTCCCGGTTCAAATGCCTTATCCTTCATTAGGTGTACTTAACACGCATTTCGGCGATCTGACAGCGCAAAAGATCTACTGGCTTTCGGTAGGCATTGTGCCCTGGTACCAGGTGTTTGCCGGTGTTGTGGAGCTGGCTGCGGGCACCATGCTTTTCTTTCGCAAAACCACCACTTTTGGCGCGGTGTTGCTATTGGGAGCTTTGGGCGATATCACTTATGTAAACTTTGCCTATGATGGCGGAGTTCATGTGTATGCCTCATATTTTGTATTGTTCTCGGCGTTTTTATTATGGTACGATATTGTGCCGGTTTATAACCTGCTTATCAAAGAGCGCTTTACCGTTCCTCCGGTTTTGATCCCGGAAATTAACCAGAAATGGCTTATCGTTACACGCATCGTTTTAAAGACTGGTACTGTTGGCATATTCCTGGTTTGGCTGTACTATTTGCAGTATGTAAACTTTAAATATGATCCCTATAAGCAACCATCTACAAGCGGCGTAAAACAATTACGGGGTAATTATAATGTGAGTGAATTTAAACTCAACGGGCAGGATATCCCTTATTCTCCTTTAGATTCGGTGCGCTGGCAAGGGGTAACGTTCGAGAAATGGTCTTCCTTAACCTTTAATATTAATAAGCCATTAAATCTCGACTTATCTAATGGTGGTGGTGCCGCTATGCGCGATATCAACCGTAACTTCGAGCTTACAGGCGTAGCCGGAGGTAAAAGGGTATTTTATTACGATGCCGATACCGTGAACAAGGTGCTTTACCTACAGGATAAACTGCCCGAGTTTACCAAACGCAAAGGCAGGCGTGGTAATCGCGGCGGAGAGAAAGCAGGCGATAATAAATTAGCAAAACCATTTATCCCTGCCGAAGCAAAGGCTAACATCCGCAATGAAGTAACGGCTATTGATCCGGCGGCACAATCAACCCGCCGGGAGCGTGGTGTGCCCGAAGAGCTAAAAGATAAACGTAAACGTGCGCACATGGTGTTAAGTTACAACGCAGATGCAACGGGATCGCACATTGTGTTGACCGGCAAGGACGACAAGAAAAATGATGTGTATATTGTGCTTGACCGCGTAAACCGTCCATACGCGCTTACCGATAGCAAATTGGTGGCGGGCAAATACTAAAAACAGATACCAGATGAAACCGGAAAAACGTGATTATGATGCAGTGATAGTAGGCTCGGGGCCAAACGGCCTTGCAGCAGCCATATTATTGCAGCAGCATGGGCTTTCGGTTTTATTGCTGGAAGGGAAGGACAAAATAGGCGGCGGCTTACGCACCGAAGAACTTACGCTGCCCGGTTTTAAACATGACGTTTGCTCGGCAATTCATCCGCTGGCTGCCGGATCGCCATTTTTTGAAAAGCTGCCCCTGCATGAGCACGGCCTGGAATATATTTATCCGGAGGTTGCGGCGGCGCACCCCTTTGATAACGGGACAGCCGCGGTACTCAAAAAATCGATCATTGAAACTGCCGATTTGCTTGGCGAGGATAGGGATGCCTATATTAAACTGATGGCGCACCTGGTAAAATCATGGCCGGGTTTGGCTGCTGACGTATTAGGACCGCTTACGTTTCCGAAACACCCGGTTGATCTGGCAATTTTTGGACTGGATGCACTGACATCATCAACTCACCTCGCCAAAAAGTTTAAAACCGAAGAGGCCAAAGGGCTTTTGGCAGGTATGGCCGCGCATAGTATTCAGCCATTAACCAACCTTACTACATCGGCTATTGCTTTGGTGTTGATGGCTAACGGGCATTTAAAAGGCTGGCCGGTACCTAAAGGAGGCTCTGTAAAAATAGCGGATGCGCTGGCATCGTATTTTATTTCGATTGGAGGAAAGATTGAAACCAATACCTATATCACCGCTTTTGATCAGCTGCCATCGGCTAACGCGGTTTTGTTTGATGTTACGCCTAAACAACTGCTGCAAATTGCCGGGCATAAGTTTTCATCGCTGTATAAATGGCAATTGGAACGGTATCGTTACGGCATGGGCGTTTTTAAGGTAGACTGGGCGCTTGACGACGTTGTGCCATTTAAGGCAGAAGGGGCAAAACAAGCCGGAACGGTACATATTGGCGGCACGTTAAACGAAATCGCAATTGGCGAACAACAGATCTGGGAGGGTTTGCATCCTGAAAAGCCATTTGTTTTATTGGCCCAGCAAAGCCTTTTTGACAATACCCGTGCACCCGAAGGTAAACATACGGCCTGGGCTTACTGCCATGTCCCTAACGGATCAAATAAGGATATGACAGATATCATCGAGAAACAGGTGGAACGGTTCGCTCCCGGTTTTCAGGACCGCATTATTGGCAGGCATACCTTTAATACCCGGCAATTGGAGAATTATAATCCTAACTACATTGGCGGAGATATCAATGGTGGCGTCATCGACATTGGCCAGTTATTTACCAGGCCGGTTTTGCGGCGCTCGCCTTATCGTACATCGGCAAAGGGAATTTATATCTGTTCGTCATCTACACCTCCGGGCGGGGGGGTACACGGCATGTGTGGCTATCATTCGGCCAAACGCGCGCTAAAAGATGTTTTTAACATCAGCATAAAATCATAACATATTATCACACTATAAAAATTCAATTATGTCAACCACCACTACTAAACTAACCCTGCATGAAGACTGGGCAGTAGTTATTTTAGGTTCTTTGATCATTATCCTGTCGCTGGCAGGCCTGCTTTTACCTGTACCCTCTTTCGGCTGGAAAACCGGTGCCGATTTAACCGGAACTGTACTGGGTTCGGCAAACCTTGTTAAAATACTTTTACAATTTGTTTTTGTAGCCATTATTGGCGGTATAGGCGCATTTATAACCGGCAAATCTGTTAAAAATTATGCTTTAGGCTTTCCACTGGTTTATGTGGTTACTATACTTGCGCTTGTGCTTGCTGGAAGCAGCCAGGCTAAATCGCTTAACCTTGAGGCTGTAATATTCAGTTTGGTTTTGGGTTTGCTCATCAGCAATTTTATTAAACTACCGGAATGGTTAAAGTCATCACTTTCAACTGAGTTGTTTGTAAAAGTAGGCCTGGTATTGTTAGGTACCAGCGTAATTTTTGGCGATATTTTAAAAGCAGGTTCGTTAGGTTTGATACAAGCTTTACTGGTTGTAACCTCTGTTTGGTACTTTGCTTACTGGACTTGCAAAAAGCTTAAGGTTGATGACGAAATGGCCATGATGATATCAAGCGCGGTATCCATTTGTGGTGTATCAGCGGCCATAGCCACAGCGGGTGCTATCAAAGGCGATTCAAAAAAGCTATCGTATGTAATATCGATGGTGTTGATCACGGCTATCCCGATGATGATCTTCATGCCCATCATCGCCCATTACTTCAAATTTTCGGAACCGGTAACCGGCGCCTGGCTGGGTGGCAGTATCGACACTACCGGCGCGGTTGTAGCTTCAGGATCATTAGTAGGTGAGGTAGCCCTGAAGATTAGTACCATTGTTAAATTCTCACAAAATGTGTTGCTTGGTTTGGCAGCTTTTGCTATCTCTATTTACTGGACTTACACCAAACACCCATCGGCAAGTGATAAAGAAACCAAACCAACACTTAAAGTGATCTGGGAGCGTTTTCCAAAATTTGTGTTGGGTTTTATAGGTGCATCGTTGCTGTTTTCTTTCTTTCTGCCACCATCGGCTGCTGCTACGGTTAAGGATAGTTTGAAGAACTTGCAGGGACTATGGTTTGCCCTCGCCTTTACCAGTATTGGCCTGGAAACCAACTTTGCCGATCTGTTTAACCGGAACAGCAAAAAGCCGTTATACGCGTTCCTGATAGCACAAACCTTTAATATTTTCATTACGCTGGTTATAGCGCTGATATTATTCTAAAATAGCTTTTATCATGCTTAAAAAGTTAAAGCTAAGGCGAAGCCATGCCCTGATTTTCGGGGGGATCACCATAATTGGGGTGGTGATCTGGCTTTGGCTTTCTTATCAAAATAAGCAAAAATGGCCCGAAACATTTGGTTATGGCAAGACTGCCACCCAACAGGATATAACCAAATTGGATATTGATATACGTCCGGATGGTAAAGGCTTACCATCGGGGAGTGGCAATGTGGCCGAAGGGGCGGTAATTTACACCAATAAATGCGCAGCGTGTCACGGGGCAGATGGTAAGGAGATTAAAGGCGTGAAGTTGCCCGGTCCGCCATTAGTGGTGGGCGGTGGTAAAACCAAAACTATAGGTAATTACTGGCCTTACGCCACTACTTTGTTTGATTATGTACGCCGGGCCATGCCTTATAACGCGCCAGGTTCGCTTACTGATGATGAAGTATACAGCCTTTGCGCCTGGCTGCTGAATGAAAATAAGATCATTAAAGCCAATCAAATAATGAATGCCCGTACGCTATCTAAAGTAGAGATGCCGGCACAAAAACTTTTTATTGTTGATGACCGCAAGGGCGGCCCGGAAGTGAAATGAGTATGGAACAGCAGGACAAGCCGGTAAAAACAACCGAAAAGAAAATAAGTCGCCGTACTTTGCTGGGCGGTGCTCTGGCTACGGCTATTTTGCCGGTAACCTCGGTATTTGCAAAATATATCCAGGTGGGAGTACCTGCGATTCCCGATCCTACAAAGCAGCCCGGTCCGCTGCCGGGAAAGGTTGGCACACGTTCGCCGTTTGAAAGCCCGGTTAAGAAGCCATCGGATATTTCATCACGTACACCGCTGCAGGATCTGTACAGTACCATTACCCCATCCGATCTGCATTTTGAACGGCACCATGCTGGTGTGCCTTCCATCGACCCAAATCAATATGAGTTATTGATACACGGGATGGTGGAGCGGCCCATGAAGTTTAGCCTGCATGACTTGAAACGTTTTCCATCCGTAACCCGCACCTGTTTTATTGAATGTGCTGGCAATTTCCGCACGGGTAAAGAGGATATGACCGTACAGGAGATCCTTGGCCTCACCAGTCAAAGCGAATGGACGGGCGTGATGCTTTCAACCCTGTTTCGTGAACTGGGCGTGAATCCTAAAGCCACCTGGTTTTTAGCTGAAGGCGGTGATGCTGCCGTGCTTACCCGAAGCATCCCCATTCGTAAAGCCTGGGACGATGCCATGATCGTATACGCACAGAACGGCGAAGCCATTCGTCCGGAGCAAGGGTACCCTGCGCGCTTGCTTTTACCCGGATGGGAGGGCAATACCAATGTAAAATGGTTACGACGGATAGAAATTTCTGACGCGCCATATTTTACTCGCGAGGAAACTTCAAAATATACCTACCCGGTAAAAGATAAGATCAGGATGTTCAGCTTTGAAATGGATGCCCGGTCTATCATCACCTACCCATCCTTCCCGCAAACGATTGAACGCGGCTGGATCGAAATTCGTGGTATAGCTTGGAGCGGCAGGGGAAAGGTGGTAAAGGTTGAAGTAAGTACCGATGCCGGTAAAAATTGGATTGAAGCCCGGCTACAGGGCCCGGTATTGGAAAAAGCGCATACCTATTTTCGCCATCTCTGGCATTGGGATGGCTCAGAAACAGAAATACTCAGTCGTGTTACCGACGAAACAGGCTATACCCAGCCTACTTTAAAACAACTCATCGACGCCCGTGGCAAAGATATAGGCGGTTACCACATGAATCCGGTAACAGCATGGCGCATTAAACGGGATGGAAATGTGGTTTTTAAACCGGAGAACCATAAGTAGCTAAATTAAGATTCTGCCTTTCAGAACGTTCCAGGCATCTTGCTTTGATAAATATTTTTTATTCTCGTTGGAAAAGCTTATTATTGAGGAACTGTCGTTTAAACAGTTATAGCCTGATACGTTTTTCATTTTCCATCCTGCTTAAAAGTAAATTGCCGTGCCTCAAAGTGATGACAAAAAGGTTTCTTATTACAATCCACGTTTAGTGGTTACCGGTTTATTGGTTGCATTTGGAGGGTTAATTGTTTGTGGGGCAATAATCTGGATCATACTGGCTATTATTCGCAGCATATAGCTGTACTTTTTTTAATGCCTCAACCCTTATCCTATGAAAGTCTACAACCTATTTGGTTATAAAACGTTTAACTACTGTTGGATCAATGGTTTTTAGAATGAGATTTGGAGCCCTGCGGATAAGTTTGGTTTATATTGTCATCAGTATCTTATGGATCACTTTTAGCGATCAGCTGCTTTTTCTTTTTGGGCACCGGTTAAGCAATGTTGAATTTCTGTGGCTAAGCTCCGCGAAAGGATATTTTTTCGTACTTATTACCGGCGTGTTGTTGTTGTTCCTGATCCGTTCCGACAACCGGAAACTTCACATGACCGGAGCTCAATACCGCGATATGTATGATTCCAATCCTAATCCCATGTGGATTTATGATCCGGGGACGCTTCGTTTCGTTTCGGTAAATGATGCTGCCACTGATGCTTATGGTTATACCCGCGAGGAATTTCTGAGCAGATCAATTTTGGATATCAGGCCGGTTGAGGATAGATCGAACGTAATTGCCGCCGCCGCCCGGCTGGAAGGTAATATTAACCAAAGCGGTACCTGGCGGCATGTAAAAAAAGACGGCCGCGAAATCATCGTCAACATTACATCGCATCAGATCCTGTTTAACGGGCAAACCCATATCCTTGTTATGGCGCGCGATGTAACCGAGTATGTGATTTTTGAACAAAAACTGGAGCGTATGAACCAGGATCTGCTGGAAGAAAGACGGAAGCTTCGGGATACTCAATTATTTACCAAAGTAGCCGGGTGGGAATTTTATCCTGCTCAAAGGCTGTTAGTTTGGTCAGATGAGGTTTACCAGCTTACCGGTTTGGATAAAACAGATGGGCGCGATGCATTTGATATCTACCTTCAGCATATTTATCCGGAAGACCGTTCGGCGATGACTTCGGCCCTTGAAGCACTGATTACAGAGGGCAAACAGTTGGATGTCACACACCGGATAATTGCCCTGGATGGAAGTACCCGTTACATCAGGCAACTGGCCCGCCTTGACGACACACGGGATCCCGGCCGGAAAATTATAGGTTCGCTGCAGGATATCACAGAGTTTAAGCAACTTGAGCATGAGCGGAACAAGTACCTTTATAATTTTGAAAATACACTGAACAGTATCAGTGATGCCTTTTTTGCACTTGACACAGACATGAACATCATCCGTGTTAACGATGTGTTTTTACAGCTGATCGGAAAAAAAGAGGCAGAGGTAGTAGGCGGGAGTATTTTTAAACTTTTTCCGAAAGAGCAAAATAAATTGTATCCTGCTTATCAACGGGCTTTGGAGGAACGGGTCATTGTCAGGCGTGAAGATTATTCTATTGTTTTGGGAAAATGGATCCGGTTGGCGGCATATCCAACAGATGAAGGTGTTGGCGTTTATTTTTCAGATGTTACCGAAGATAAATTAAAGGATCTGAAGTTAAAAGAAGCGGTAGAACGATATGAACTGGTATCGCAGGCTACTAAAGATGTTGTATATGATCTGGATATGATTGAGGATAAACTGATCTACAATACCAGCCTTACTCAATTGGTTTCAATACCGGTAAACCAGATTGGCCATGACCTAAGCTGGTGGCGGGCGCTTATCCACCCTGATGATATTGATGAGGTTGTGCAAAGCCAGGCAAAGATCAGCGGGCAGGGCCTTACCAACTGGGAGTGTGAATACAGGATCAATGTGGGCGATGGCGTTTATAAATACGTTATGGATCAGGGCTATTTTGTTTATGATGCTCAAAAAAAACCGATTAGGTTGATTGGCGCTATTAAAGATATTGACGCGCTTAAAAGAAGTACGCAGGAGAATAAGAAGCTGGCCGATATGATCCGTCGCGTAAATAATATGATAATTGTTACCGATCCGGAACGAACGGTGCAGTGGGTGAATGAAGCCTTTGAAGAGCAAACAGGCTATAAATTACAGGAAATTTGCGGGCGGCAGGGTACCGACCTCCTTGTGGGTCCCGACACCAATAATGCCGTATTGGATGAATTTGTCCGCCGGCAATCACTCCACGAAACTTTTGCTTCAGACATATTAATTTATACAAGGGATAAAACCCCTGTTTGGATCTCAGCACAGTTATCCCCGGCTTACAGCGATGGTAATGTTTTTCAGGGCTACGTGATCATTTGTCAGAATATTACGCTCCGGAGGGAAAAAGACGAAGAGATCAGGCAGCAAAACGAATTGTTGCGCGAAGTAGCGTGGATGAGTTCGCATCAGATCCGCAAACCAGTGGCTACCATGCTCGGCCTGATCAATTTGTTAAAATTAGCGCAGACAAAAGAGGAACGTGATGAAGTTTTACCTTTATTGGAATGTTGCGCGCACGAAATGGATGATGTTATACATCGAATCCATGAAAAGATCCCATCAGTTCAATCTTTCGGCTCACGCTGACCATAAAGCGATACGTATTCAGGTAAGAACAAATAAGAATATTTTATATTTGAAAGCCAGCCTGTCACTATGCATCATTTACATACTGTATACAGCACCTTAGATAACCCTCCCAGTATGTTGTATTTAATCATGCGTTATGCTTTCGTGGCGTTATTTGTAGGTTTTTGTATTGCGATGTATTTTGGAAAAGGGAAAAATTTGAAAGTAACGCTTAACACGGGGCAGCAGGTTAATGCTTTTTTGGCGGTGATACCACCAGTTGTAATCTTTTCTTTCTTATACTTAAGTATCGAAAAGTTAAAAATCGATGTTTACAAACATGATGAGGCCCTGTTAAACAGCAACAGCAAGGAACTTAAGATAGTGGAAGGAGTAGTGGAAAATTATTATCCTGAATCAAAGGAGGGGCATGGTAATGAAGGATTTACTGTGCAAGGTGTTTCATTCCATTATTCTCATTTTGAAGTAGGACGCTCAGGTTATCATCAAACATTCTTTTACGGTGGGGTTATTCGCCCCAATTTATATGTCAGATTAACTTATTATGACGACGGAGATAGAAATGCTATACTTAAGCTTGAATCGGAATAATATGTTCATCAAGGCGATCCGAATGTAAAATGATCTGTGCCGTTATCGAATCAACGGCGCAAATCGTAAGTTATATTTTCAGAAAAATCTTATTCCTGTATAAAATATAAAGCAGTGTTAGCTGCACTAAAACCACAGATATGGCTGCCCATACCGGCTGCCAGTTTTGGGCAAGATGGCTAATGATACCGCCAAAGAAATAATTTGCGGTATGTTGAAAATCTATCATTCCTTCGGAGGCAAGGTAGATCACTATCGAATTTACGCCGATAAGCACAAAAGGGAAAGCCCATTTGCGGAAACCGGCAACATCAATAATTAAATAAAATACCGAAAGGAAAATCAGGCTCCAACCACCAACAAACAGCACGAAAGAGCTGCTCCACAAGCGCTTGTTGATGGGGAAAAACAGATCCCAAAGTAAACCTACACTAATAAAGAGCAAACCAACCACGAATAAGCTTACCCCCTTTTTCCACATAGGCCATTTTACTGATTCAAGCTTTAAAAATTGGCCGGTGAATATCCCCAACATGGCTGTACCTATTGCCGGGATGGTAGATAGCACACCCTCCGGGTCATGTACCTTATCATGCAGCCTGCCGGGAAGCAGCAAGCGGTCGATGTAAGATTCCAGGCTGCCATTCATGGTTAAAACCCCGGCCCCATAACCCGGTACAGGGATCCATTCCATAGCTGCCCAATAGCCCAGCAACAAAATACCGAACCATAGAATTTGACCTTTGGTACCAACATTCAGATAAATGATACCTGCAAAAAACCAGGCAAGCCCGATGCGGCCCAGCACGCTGGCAAAGCGGGTGTTTTCATAGCCGTTGAATTTAAACAGCCCATTAACCACCATGCCTAAAAAAAGCAGAATCACAGCGCGCCTGATCATGGAGCGATAAATTTCGCCCTTTGCCGCTGAGGGTAATAGATGCGGATGATTTACTCCATATTTTGCCGCTTTACTTCCCATGGAGTAAGGCATAGATACGCCTGCAATAAACAGGAACAGCGGAAAGATCATATCATAAAAAGTAATACCGTTCCACACAGTATGATGCAGCTGCCCCGACATCCATACCGGTAATGGCCAGCCGGTAGCTTTAGCAAGCGCGTGTACAACACCTTCCCCGCTCATGATCCAGAACATATCAAAACCACGGAGCGCATCTAATGATAACAGTCGTACAGGTTTTTTTACAGGGTTATCCGATGATTTGCTTGTATTATTCGTTTCCATTATTCAAGATCCTTAGCCATTGCTGTTCTGTATTTTTCATAGAGCTGCTGTGCAACCGATGTGCTGTTACCAACAGGCGTAACAGGATATGCTTTGGATGAATTAACCCATTGCCATTCCCAACTACTTATCGATTTGTCAAAGAGCTTAAAGTCGGGTTCTTTACCTGTTTCGATCGATTCCTTCTGCAGCGTAAAAAACTTTTGCCACCGTGTTTTATAAAAATCATTGAGTAAACCGCTCCACTGCCTGCACGAGTATTCATGCAGCGGACTATCAGCATCGCCCCAAAGTGTTATCAGGTTGCGGGCATTTTTTTCATAAAGCGCTTTTTCACTCGGGTTAGTGCCCCAATTGCGGGCATCGGCTATCCAGGGGCCAAGCATAAAATCCTTTTGAGTGGCCAACAGCCTGTCCATGTCAGCTATCAGGTTGATATAATCGTTACTATACTGCTCAAAAGATTTAAGGTCTTTATCACGATAAGCCTTCACCCATTTCAACTGAAGTGGGCGGCCGTAGTTTGCCAGCACTTGCCGGGTTACATCAACCAGGTCGTAATTAAAACCGCTGCTTTGCTTGCATGCCGGTATAGCTGCAACCATTTTATCCCAGGCGGGCAATAAGTCCTTACGGTTATAGTTTAGATGTGTACGGGTCCATACAGCGGCAGAATCAAGGGTTGGCCTGCCTGTAATGATCGATTCGGCGCCATCGCGGATATCTTTGCCGTTGAAAACGGTAGTCCTGAGGGTTTGCCAGGCATCCACGGCATCTTTGCTTTTCACACCATAGCGATTGAAGAGATAGGCCGGCAGCCACTCATCTAGGTTGACAGGTTTATTTTGCCAGGTGTTTTGCGTCATTAACTCATAAAGCACCGGCGTTTGCTCTATGGCTTCCATGGTTAAGCCAATGCCTACCATCCGCCCCGATTTGGGATCATTTAGCGCCTGTGCAGGTTGTGCGGCTACAGCTTCTATCCTCCCGAACAAACTGTTATTGCCGCCGTAATTGTGCAGCATGTTCCAGATCCAGGGTTTGCCGTAAAAAGCTTCGGTACGTTTCCAAACCGGTTCATAATCGGTATTAAGATCCAGCACGATCATGTGTTCGTTAGATACGGCATTCAATAAAGCTTTGATTTGCTCGTTTTGCCAGAATTTACGATCGCTGAAAAACAGCCAGCCCTGCATTACCCAAACAGCTTTGGGATCCGCATTTTTCATCCCATCATAAATCCTCGCGCTTAGTTCCGACAGGAATTTTGGATCGTTAGATGGTGGTTCATTCTCGTTAAATGTATCTGCCGAATACAGGTGATCGGTACCGTAAACTTTGGTTTGTTCCTGGATGAATTTTTTACCGATATCGGCAAATAAAGGATCTTCCGAATCCAGTATATAAGTATCGGCAAAACCATTTTTCCAATTGGTTTGCTTCAATTTGGCATTAGGGAAATGCGTTTTGAACGATGCAGGCACATGCCCGGTAAATGCAGGAAGCACAGGCTTGATGCCAAGTTCACGCTCACGCTGTAATATTTTTACCTGCAGGTCTTTGTGACTGTTTATCCAGCTTGCAGGTAGCGGGCCATCCCATTGATCGATATTGCCCATGTAAAACCAGCCAAAATATGCCGGACCGGTAAAAAAATCCTGCATGTCCTTATTGCTGAAACCCATGGATCTGTACACCTTGTCCCATACATATTCCTGGCCGGTTATAGCCAATGGCATATTAATACCATGCAGGGCCATCCAGTCAATTTCTTTCTCCCAGCGTTTCCAGTCCCACCAGCTCATGCTATAGCTATAGGTGCAATAATTAAGGTAATAGCGATACTGATATGGCGTAGCTTTCCGGATCTTTTTAGCCGGCATGGGTAAACTTACGGGCAGGTTTAAGTTTGTACCGTTCCAGGTAACCTGGCAGTGGGCATATTCGGTAAGGTAATAATACAAGGCGGACGCCACAGCCACACCGTTATTGCCCCTTAATATGATTTTGCCTTTTGCACCTTCTACCTCAAAAACATCCTTGGCGTCTGCCGCCGGAAGTGGTTGAACAATAAACTTTTGCGCGTTACCGGGTATAACCCTTTTTATTAAAGCATAAGATGATTGAACGTTTAGCTGTGCCCGGGCATTTATTGTTGTTAAACACATACCGCCGAGCAATACACAAATAAAAAGCTTTGTTTTACAGCTCATTTAATTTGAAGTTTTAGGGTTGTTGGTTTTTATGATCTGCTCGCGTTTATCGGTGGGTTGAATATCCTGTAATAATTTAACCTTAACATTATTTAAATACAATAGGGGCAATGTTTTAAAGCCAGATACATTGATTTTATCGGCAGCCAGTTCGCTCACATCATCAAAAACAAACGGTGTACGGAAATCCTGACCGGTGTAATTGATATGGATGTTTTTCAGGTTGAGTCCCTCCGTATGCCGCGCATAAAAGGCTGATGCAGGTAATTCGCCAAACATGGAAAATTCAGGGTATGAGGAGATTTTTTCAGGCACTCTGGTTAAAGAATCGATGTTGAAAAACGCCGTTTGCTTTTTGGCTGAGCCTTTATAGGTGATGTCGATGTTCTCCAACGTAACGTCCCTAACCGGCGAACCCGGGATCCCGGAAACCGAAGATGGGAAAATATTGTGTGCAAATTGCTCCAGCGGACCTTCTTCGTGATAGCCTGCATCCGGTTTTCCGGCCGGTACTTCAACTTTGACATCGCCTATGTAAACGCGGCTGATCTCGCCTACTGGCCTTGTTTTGGCACGTTTGCCCAACCTGATAAATATGGCGTTACCTGTGTTTTTAGCTATAACACCCTTAATATCGATATCCTGGATAATAGCACCATCTACCGATTCAATGGCCACGGCAGAGCGGAAGGTATCGTACACATAAATATCGCGAACGGTTATTTTTTTGAAACCACCCCATGATGCGGTTCCCATTTTAAAGGCACTGGCGCTTGAACGAATCTTGCAATTGGCAATGTATATATTTTCGCAAGCGCCTTGTGGGTCGGATGATTTCAGACAGATCCCATCGTCGGCTACGTTAAAAAAACTATTGGTGAGTTTTACGTTTTTGCAATCAACGAGGTCAATCCCGTCATTATTTAAAAATGTATTGCTGATCACGTTAATGCTGTCAATAACCATATTGGTACAGCTTCTGTAATCCTGGATCCAGCACAATCCATTTTTAATGGTAAAGTTTTTAAGGTTGATCTTGTCGCACTTTTCAAATACAATAAGCTTAGGCCTGTTATCTTCTTCAGGGCGCAGCTGGTGCCAGTCGTTATAGGTTTTCCATTCCTTATCTTTTAGCGTGCCATTGTTCAGCATCCGGTAAATATCTTTGATCAATGCATCGCCCTGCCCGTCAATAGTACCTTTTCCGGTGATGGAAATGTTTTGTTGCTTTTCTGCAACAATCAGCGCAGAAGCCTTTTCGGGACCGTAAGTAATGCGTTTTGCAGAACCTAACAATTCAGCGCCTGCGGTAAGGTGTAACTCAATATTCGATCGCAGGTGAATAACACTGGTTACGAATTTACCAACCGGGATCCAAATAGTTCCTCCACCCGCTTCGGCGGCTTTGTCAATCGCATCCTGAATGACACGGACATTGTCGGTTTTGCCATCGGCCACCGCGCCCAGCTTTTTAATATTATAAACCTTTTGCTGCGCGGATGCAACATTGATCAGGGTTGCGGAAAACAGGAATAACAGGATTGCTCTCATCATATTTATAAAGGCTTTTACATAGCCACTCTCTTTATAATTAAAGTTTGCGGCAGTTAAAGTAATCACTTTCATCAAAAAATTACCCGTAATAAAATCCCCGGCCGTTTCCAGCCGGGGATTACTAATTATGGATTATCAATAGCCCGGGTTTTGTTTCAATTTAGGGTTTAACTGAATTTCCGGATTTGGTATCGGGAAGATCCGGTGGTTTGGATCCGCATCTGTTTTTATACCCCATGCTTTTTCAAACTGTCCAAAACGGATCAGGTCATTACGACGCCACCACTCAACCGCAAATTCGCGTCCGCGCTCATCAAGGATATCTGAAAGTGCTACAGAACCTAATGAAGCCGCCTTTGCACGGCTGCGCACCTGGTTAACCAACGTTAAAGGCGAGTCGCCATTGGTGGCGGTAGCACCTCTTAAAATAGCCTCGGCCTTCATCAGCAATATATCAGCATACCTGAACATCGGCACATCGTTACCCTGGTTACGTGAGGTAGAAGTGCTGTCCGGATAAAATTTGTTGTTACGGTAGCCTTCTTCATTGGCAAGTTCATCATTGCCTATATCAAATGTGGCTTTGTTTCTCCAGATGATATCAGGCGTAAACTCTAACTGGTGTTTCACTACACCACCCGGATCAGATCCGCTATAATTATCATCCAAACCTTTGTTGGTGGTGGTAATCATGATAGGCGTACCGTCGTTGTAATATTGCTTCCCGGTTAAGTATTGTTTTTTACGCACGTCATTAGCGTCGTTAAAAAGCGCATAATAGGTTGGGAAGGTATACATTGGCCCATCGGGTGCATAAGGCAGGCTGTACTTGGTTTTTAGGGCCGGGTGCAGTGTCCACCGGGCATAGTATTGCCCCTGCGCCAGGTTTCCATCGTAAGGGATAGCAAAAATGAAATCCTTTATCTGCGGACCGTTATTTGGCCTGAACATCCCCAGGTAATCGGCATCCAAAGCGTATTTGTTGTCTTTAATCACGTTATCACACATGGTAACCGCGTCCTGGTATCTTGGTGTACCAATGTAATAAGCGGCATTCAGATACATTTTTGCCAGTATGGTGTATGCAAGATACTTTGTAGGCCTGCCATAAGTTGATACGTCAACAGTACTGCTCAGGTTGGGGATCTGGGCCAATAACTCGCTTTCAACAAAGGCAAACACCTGTGCACGGGTTTGGGTTCCCAAATTGGTAGTATCGCCAAAACTTTTGGAGATAGGCACATTACCAAACAGGTCCATCATGTAAAAGTATGCCATGGCGCGCATGGTTTTTATCTCGGCTACGGTTTGGTCTTTAGCTGCACTTTCTGCCACCGACGAAAATAATGATAACACCTGGTTACAGGTACTGATGGTTGAGAAACCCCATGTCCAGTCGTCTTCAAATATGGTATTATCAGGGGTATAAGTATGCAGGTTAAGGGTTGAATAAGTACCGCCGTCAAGCCAGTTACCACCACGGGCAACCAGTACGTTTTCGTCGGTACTTAGGTTTAAAGTAAGCCATAGGTTACGTCCCGGAGTGCCGCGAAAGGTAGTATAAATTGGCCCTGTTGCCGCCACAAACTGCGCGGGGGTTTTAGGGAAGTTTGCCGGGGTAAGCGTTGATACAGGTACCACATCAAGCTTGGTGCAGCTTTGTAAAGCCACCAAAGCCATACATGCCGCTAAAAAACTAAAAACTATATGTTGTTTAATACGATTCATCTTGTTTGATCTTTAATGGTTAATTATAAATCTACTTGAACACCAACCAGGTAACTGCGTGTTTTAGGATAGAAGTTATTGTAATCTACCCCAATGAATTGCCCGCTTGCCTGGTTATTTAAGCTCAGGTTCAACTCCGGATCAACACCTTTGTATTTGGTGATGATGAACAGGTTGGTACCGGTTAGATAAACCCTTACACCATGGATATAATTACCCGGAACCTTAAATTTATAAGCCAGTGTAGCGTTGCTTAAGCGTACAAAGGTGCCGCTTTCCAGATACCTTGTAGAGAATAAGTTGGCATTTACATCATTACCCGGCTCGCTTAAGGTTAACACAGGTACGTTGTGTGCCGAGGCCTGCGTTGGCTGGTTAAAGCTTGCAAGCGATGCATCCATAATTTTATTACCACCCTGACCACGGAAGAAGAAATTAAGGCTGAAGTTTTTATAGTTCAGGTTGTTTCCCCATCCAAAAGTATAGGTAGGTTGCGCGTTGCCGGCATAAGTCTGGTCGGCACTTGTTGGCGTAGTGGTCGGCTGACCATTAGCACCCTGGAAAGTTGAAACGCCATTGGTTCTGCCTAAATACTTAAGGGTATAAAATTCGCCCAGCGGATAACCGGCCTCGATGATGGATACGTGGATCCCGCTCTGGCCAGGCGCCTCAGGGTAACCTGCATAAATTTTTGACAGGTTTACACCCAATGAAGTGATCTTGTTTTTGTTGAAGGCAATGTTTCCGTAAGTATCCCAGCTAAACGCGCCCGATTTTACAGGAGTTCCATTAAGTGCTATCTCTACACCTTTGTTGCTCATGCTACCTACGTTGGCAGTTAAGGTTGATACCAGGTTAGTAACTGTTGATACCGGGATCACCGAGATCATATCTGTAGTTTTCTTGTTGTAGATATCCACAGATCCGCCAAGTCGTCCCTGGAATAAAGAGAAATCGATACCCGCGTTTATGGTGGCAGTAGCTTCCCATTTCAGGTTTGGATTAGGGTTTTGCGTAGGGCCGATAGCGCCGATATAGTTGCCATTATAATAGAAGCTGCCTGTTGTTCCGTATTGGGTTAGCGGAGTGTAAGCCGGGAAACCTTGTGAGTTACCTGTTTTACCATAACCAACACGCACTTTCAGATCGTCAAACAAGTGTTGCGATTTCATGAACGATTCATCGATCACCCTCCATGCGGCAGATCCGGCAGGGAAGTAACCCCAACGATGATTGGCACCAAACGCGTTAGAACCATCACGCCTTAAAGAAGCCTGGAAAATATATTTGCCTTTGTAGCTGTAGTTAACGCGTGAGTAAAACGAGATCAGGCGAAGCGTTTCAACCTGCACGGTTCCGTAGTTAACCAGATAACCGGCAGGAGGGGTACCCAAACCAAGGTTATTATAACCGGTATCATCCGATACGAAATTTTGATTGGATGACTGGAAGCCGTTACCTGTTGTGGTTTCATCGTACGAATAACCGGCAAGGATCTTGAAATCATTGCTACCCCAGTTATGCACGTAGCTTAAGTAGTTTTCAAACAGCTTTTTGGTATCCTCATAAGTTGAGCGAATGGCTTGGCCACCCAGGTTTTGAGCCAGTTCCGATGCCGAATTATGGTAGGTATTGTTATTGGTTGTGCGGCTTTGGTAAGCAAGATTAAAGTTATACAGGAAGCCTGCAGGCAAGGTTAATGTACCTTTTACGTTACCCAATAACAGGTTTATTTTTTGTTTATAAGTATCATTTTTGATGAGGCCAACCGGGTTATAACCTATCAACAAAGTAGGGTCGGTGTATAAAGTGCCATCTGCATTGTAAATTGTGCGGGTAGGCAGGTATTGAACAACTGATTTAAACAAGTTGGGGTTTTGACCATTGGTAGTTGTTTGCGGGATATCATTGATGATCAAATCCGAATTGGTTACCGAATTGCTCAGTGAGAAATCAAGCTTTAGTTTGTCGTTTAGTGTTTTTTGCGATAGGTTCAGCCTGCCAACAAAACGGTTCAGTCCGCTTCCTTTTACGATACCCTGGTTTTCGAGGTAGTTGATACTTCCACCGAAAGTTGTTTTATCGCTGCCGCCGCCAAATGATAAGTTATGATTTTGCGAAAAGCCTGTATTGCGTTCTATTTCCTTACCCCAGTCAGTATTGCCGCCGTTATCATTTGCTGGTGTAAAACTTTGACCGTTTGCTTTCACATAAGCCCTTAACTGATCGGCAGTAGCTACTTCAAACCTGTTGGAAATCTTTTGCATAGAAGCATAAGCATCGTAGGTCATGCGTAACTGGCCCGATTTGGCTTTCTTGGTAGTAACTATAATTACACCGTTGGTAGCCCTGGTACCATAAATGGCCGATGCAGAAGCATCTTTCAAAACATCGATAGAGGCGATATCTGAAGGAGCTACCAAACTAAAGTCAGCACCCGGAACGCCGTCTATCACATAAAACGGGGTAGAAGCTGCTCCTGCACGTAATGATGAAGGTCCGCGAAGCGTAACCGTTGCTGTTCCGTTAGGGTTACCATCGTTAGTGATATTTAAACCGGCAACTTTACCTTCCAAGAGGTCGGCAGGGGTTGCAACAACACCGGCGTTGAATGATTCAGATTTTACGGTTGAGATGGCGCTGGTCAGTTCCTTTTTGGTACTGGTACCGTAACCTACAACCACAACCTCGTTCAAGCCTTTCTGATCCTCGTTAAGTACAACTGTAAGCGATGTCTGGCTCTCTACCACTACCTCTTTCATTTCAAACCCGATAAAACGGAACTGAAGTGTGCTGCCTTTTTCAGCATTGATGGTAAATGATCCATCGGCAGCGGTTGAGGTAATGGTTGACGCGCCTTTAACCTGTACGGTTACCCCCGGAATGGGCAGGCCTTTTTTGTCAACCACCTTACCAGTAACGCGTACCGGAACCGGCTTTTCTGCTTGGCCATTGCTCGCCGTTTGGGCTGGTTCCTTGATAATGATGGTGTTATCATCCAGCTCGTAAGTTAATGGCTGATCTTTGAATATTTCAGCCAGCACTTTGCTAAGCTCTGTGTCAGTAACATGGATAGATACTGGCAGCGCTTTTTTTATAACCTGGTTATTGTACATGAACAAATACCCGGTTTGTTTTCGCAATTCCTTTAAAACCGATTTAAGGTTACCGTTTTCTTTGGAAAGGCTGACTTTTTGCGCCATAGTAGATGCACTAAGGTGCATGGTAAGCACAAACAAAAGGACGCCCGTGAGTTTCATTATCCGTAATACCTGTTTAAAATAACTATCGCGTAGGTTTATCTCATTTGCCCCCTGACCTATGGGCATAGGGGCTTTAGAATGTAGAAGATGTTTCATACATTTGAATGTTTGGGTTAAGTTTAAAATCAATGGTTACAATTGTAATTTGGGTTGATCCAATCACTTAGCCTCTCTGGCCGGAATCCGGAGGGGCTTGCTTTTTCAGATACCCTTTACCGAAGTTACTTAGGGTGTATGCTCATGTTTTTAAGTTTATTGGGTTAATTGGTTATTGGTTAAATTATGGTTATTTCTTTTCTACGGTAACTGTTTTCCCTTCTATCGTAAACTTTACGCCACCTGTTGATTCCAGGATCTTGAAAGCTTTAGAAAGGTTGTTACTCTTTTTTACCTCGCCGGTAAAATTCAGGGTAGGTTTAGGCCCTTTATAAACAACATCAATATCATACCACCGGGACAGTTCCAGCATCACTTGGTCAAGGTCAGTATTGTCAAACAGGAACAAGCCATTTTTCCAGGCTACTATATCTTCTGTATCAACTGTTTTTATATCAAACTTTTTGGAGTTGGCATTAAAAACCGCCTGCTGCCCTGGCACCAGGATCTGTTTCTCGTTGCCGTTAGATATTTTGACGGAGCCTTCTAAAAGTGTGGTTTTGCCCGGCTGCTCCTGGTAGGCGCGGATATCAAAATGGGTTCCAAGCACCTCAACCTTTTGACTGCCGTAACTCACTATAAAAGGCATCTTTTTATTTTTTGCCACCTCAAAATAGGCTTCGCCTGTAACGGTAACGTTCCTTGTTTTGCCGGTAAACGCCGTTGGATATGAAATAGAGGATTCCGAATTAAGCATAACTGCTGTTCCATCGGGTAGCTGTAACTGGTACTGGCCGCCTCTTGGGGTAGACATCGTATTGATCATCGGCGCCCCGGTTGTTGAGCCACCGGGTACATAAGCAAGACTGCCGTTGGCCAACTTAACCACGGCTGTATTACCTTGTTGCCCAAGCTTGCCATTTTGCGCGTCGTTAAGTTCAATTTTAGCACCGTTGGCAAGTGTTAATATTGCTTTATTACCACCAGGTTTAACGTCCTGGTGTGCTTTATTAGCGGCAAGGGCTTCGTCGTTTTTTCTGAGGCGATATTGATACAAACCGAACGATATGGCTAATACCGCGATAGCCGCGGCGGCATAGATCAGCGCGTTTGAGCGTTTTTTAATCGGGACAATATTGTTATCTGAATCAGCCTGAGCATAACCGGCCAATGCCATATCCAGCATTCTTTCGCGGGCTCCGGCGGGGAAGGGGTCCTCTTCAAACTGGTGCGATTTAAATACTTCTTCCATCAATCCGTACACCTCGGTTTCTGAACCCGGTTCGTTGATGAGCTGCATCAATTCATCGCGCTCTTGGGGTGTAGCGGTTTTGTTAAAATATTGATGAAATAAGTAAGGTAATCTTTCAGACATTTTTTATGTTCTTCTACAGCTAAAGAGTCATAAAAAATCAAAAAGGGGTAGTCAGATTTTAAAAAAATATAAATTATTTCAAAAAGTGGGCATATCCCATAACAAACAACAGAAAAACAAGGTCGTTCTTCTCCGAAAGGTTCTCTTTTATGAATTTATTGGCAGCCATAATGTGTTTCTTGACCGTTTCTGTTGAAATGGAAAGCATATCCGCAATTTCGCTATGCTTTAAAAGCCCAACGCGGCTTAACTCATAAACTTTTTTTTGCTGGGGAGGGAGCTTTTCAATCAGCCTGTCAATCACGAGGCACAGGTTCTCTTCCGGTGAGATATTGTCGGGCAAATGAAACTCTTCCTGGTATTGCCTTTCCCATTCCTGCTGTTTGAGGTGTGCACTGGCCCGTTCTTTTAAAAAGCGATAGGTGCGGTTACGGGTTATGATAAAAAGGTAATTGGTAAAACTGTCAATCGCTGTCAGATCCTGTCGCTTGGCCCAAATCTTCACAAAAACATCCTGTACAATTTCTTCGGCAGCTTCAGCAGATTCTGTAACGCGGTAAACGTACTGACCAAGATGCTTATAATAGGAATCAAAAAGGCAAGAAAAGGCCCTGGTATCCCCGTTTGCTATTTTACCGAGGATCTCATTTTCATTATGAAGCGGGCGAATTGGCAATGTTAAGTTTAATTGAATTTAAAATTATGTAATTTTTATCACACTAATAATTTATTGGTGTAATAATTACAATAAAAAATGAAGTGGCGTCAGGATTGATGCGGGCAATTAACCTGTCTTGTGTGCAATTTATGACCATTATCTAAAAGCGAACAGCAGGGCGCTCGTTTTGGAAGGGGGGACTGCATTTTGCCTAATTGCTGATGGAAGAACAGGTGCTTCTTTTCGGGAAGGGGTGGGAAGGCATAAAATTAGCCATTGCTATTGCCGCGCCGTTGGCCTGGTATTTCATGCACAAATGGCTGCAGAATTTTGCTTACAAGATTGATATTACCTGGTGGGTATTTGTATTGGCCGGCGGCATGGCTATCCTTATTGCATTTATTACCATAAGTTTCCAGGCGGTAAAAGCTGCGTTGACAAACCCGGTAAAGAGTTTAAGGAGCGAGTGAGCTATACCGAAAATACTTACCGGGTTGGTCTGACGGAATGATCAGCTCAGTACTTTCTTCTTCTGAAGTGAGAGCAGAAAAACGGTAGCAATGATGAGCAAGGTCCCCATCCAGTCAATCAATTGAAATGAAAGGCCAAGAACAAACACCGCGATGAATGTAGCTGAAAGCGGCTCTGCTGATGTGAGGATGCTGGCCTTTTGTCCGCCGATAAGGTGGACTGCATTGAGGTAAAGATAAAATGGGATCAGTGTGCCAAAAATGATCACGAAGGCGGTATTCATGTAGGTATAGCTATCCCATACACCATCATAATTCCACGGGGCTTTAAAAAATGAAATAGCCAAACCGCCAATAAACAATCCCCAGCCTATAACGCTTATAGGGCTGTACTTTTTTAATAAGGGTACCGGCATAAGCGTATAAATTGCCAGGCTTACTGCCGAAGCCATACCAAGTCCGAATGCCAGTGGAGAGATATTGAACGCGTGAAAGTTACCATGTGTTACCAGCAGGAATGTACCCGAAACAGCAAGGGTTACGGAAATATATTCAATAAGGGATAATTTGTGACCATGCCGCAAGGCCATGTAAATGGCAATAAGTACCGGCGCCGAAAATTGCAGAATGGTAGCGGTAGCCGCGTTTGAATATTTAATGGCCGCAAAATAGGTGTACTGTACGGTAAGCATGCCCAGGATCCCGAATAACAATAACTTAATCCTGTCTTTAGGATCAGTCCATATTTTTAGGATATCACGATCTTTTTTAACTACTGCCGCTCCAAGCAACAAAGCACCTGCACACAGCATCCTTGCCGACATTAACCACTCTACACTGATACCGCGTTTCTGAAAAAGGAATTGCCCGCACGTGCCGGATACTCCCCACAGCATGGCGGCAGCCAGCGCCATAAATATTCCTTTATTGATGTTTTTCATTATTGCCTTATTGAGTTGCAATATTAGTGCGTAAATCCTGCATTTTTTGATTAAAAATGAGGTGTATTTTGCAATTTTATTTCATTTTTGAGAAATGCAACCATTAGATAAGCTCGACCATAAGATCCTGGAGATGATGCAGGTGAACAATACGGTATCTCAGCGCGATATAGGCGAGGCCATTGGGCTTTCGGCACCGGCAGTGCAACGGCGTATTACCCGCCTAAGGGAAACAGGTGTGATCCGGCAGGATATTTCGATAATTGATCCGGAGTATCTGGGTTCGCCAATCACCATAGTTGTCCAGGTAGAAATGGAAACCGATAAGGTAACCATCATTAACGAAACTAAAGAGCGTTTCAGGAAAACGCCCCAGGTTCAGCAATGCTATTATGTTACAGGCGAGGTTGATTTTATGCTGATCATCATGGTGTTTACCATGAAGGAATATGAGGCGCTTACGCATGAGTTGTTTTTTAACAATCCGGGTATTAAGCGCTTCAAATCATCGATAAGTATGGATATCGTTAAATATGGACTTGCTTTTCCGATGCCGAAATAGGAGCTGCTAATGTTTTAATGAGATGTTGGTTGAGCAAAGAGTCACGAATCTCGACCAGAGTTAACTTTTTTGAATTTTTATTTGAGCAACAACGAAGTATATGCAGTAAAATTTAAATAAGTTTATAAGTTTTGTATTTCCTGCCAACGCGTAACCTATTAAAACTTAAATTATGAAAACAAAATTTGGCCTGTTAATGCTGACCTTCATTATCGCCTTAAATTGTATTTGTAAGGCCCAGGATTCAGCCTCAAAAACTTATTCGGAACAATACCGTCCGCAGATCCATTTTTCGCCAAAACAACATTGGACAAATGACCCTAACGGCATGGTTTATTTTAACCATACCTATCACCTGTTTTTTCAATATTATCCTAAAGGATCAACCTGGGGGCCAATGCACTGGGGGCATGCAACCAGTCCAGATCTTATACACTGGAAGGAGAAGCCGATAGCGCTGTATCCTGATAGTCTGGGCTATATATTTTCTGGCAGCGCCGTGGTTGATTCAAACAATACAAGCGGCTTTGGTAAAAAGGGTAAGATGCCGTTGGTGGCCATTTTCACGCATCATGATCCTAAAGGCGAAAAGGAAGGAACTGATAAATTTCAAAATCAAAGCCTTGCTTATAGTTTGGATAATGGTAATACCTGGACTAAGTACAAAGGCAACCCGGTGCTGAGAAATCCCGGTATAAAAGATTTTCGCGACCCCAAAGTGATGTGGTATGCAAAAGAAAAGAAATGGGTGATGACGCTGGCTACTAAAGATCATATCACGTTTTACTCCGCCCCTGATTTAAAAAACTGGAAAAAGGAAAGCGAGTTTGGATTGGAGATAGGTGCCCATGGTGGTGTTTGGGAATGCCCTGATCTGTTCCCTTTAAAGGTTGATGGTAAAACTCATTGGGTACTCATTGTTAATATCAATCCCGGCGGACCAAATGGCGGTTCGGCAACACAGTATTTTGTGGGACAGTTTGATGGTAATAAATTTACTCCTGTTGATACCAAAACCCGCTGGCTTGATTATGGTCCGGATGAGTACGCCGGCATAACATGGGGCAATACCGGCGCACGCAAAATATTTTTAGGCTGGATGAGTAACTGGGAATATGCCAACCAGGTGCCTACCGAAAAATGGCGTAACGCTATGACCATTCCGCGAGATTTGGCATTGAGAAAAGTGAATGGCGAATTATTGCTGGCTTCAGTTCCGGTAGGTGAGTTGAAAAATATTGTTGCAGGTGCACAAGGCATAGTAAGCGGAAAATTACCTGCTCAATGCCTGCTAAAGGCGAATATCGTATCAATTAACGATTATACCGTAACACTATCCAACAGCCTTGGCGAAGAGCTGGTGATAGGTTACGATAAAAAAGCCAACCAATACTATATCGACAGAACAAAGGCCGGTAAAGTTGATTTTCAGAAAGATTTTAAAGGCCGTTTTGTTGCGCCAAGGTTTGCCACAACAAAAACATCCGACCTGACATTGGTAATTGACGGTACCTCGGTAGAACTTTTTGCTGATAAAGGGCTTACCACCATGACTACCATCTTTTTCCCCAATAAGCCTTTTGATCGTATCGCTGTTAAAGGCATCGCCCTGAAGCAAACCGCATTCAAATCTATTTGGAAGTAACCGAGGGTATAAGCTCTGAGTATATTTAAAAGAACACGGATGTCCTCCGTGTTCTTTTATTTTTATGATAGGTGCTCTTCATCTCTGGCGCGCTTACGTTTCCTCAGGGACCCTGAGGGGACAAAAATGTTTTTCAGCTCCAAGACTCCCTGTCTTTGAACATCTGGCCATACTGAATTTAAATACGCAAAACTGCCGGGCTATTACTCCAATTCACGTCAAATCCTGCACCATTTAGGATTTTCCCCCAATTTCCTTAGAATATTACCCCTGTCAAACAGGCCATTTCAGTCAGTTTTGTTTAAACCAAAAATAAACAAACCATGAAAGAGATGAAGATTCATTGACCTGCTTAACGATCGGGCTGGATTGACCGCATGCTTAAATACCATAGTGATAGCGGTTCAATTATCACCTGATCTCCATTTTAAACGATCACAATTAAATAAAACTCCCAAATCAAAATGAACCAAAATGGATAAAATTTACTTATGCAGTTATTTTAAACTGAGTATAGCTAAACAACGCCTTAAAAGCATGCTGGCGATAATGGCAGTACTCGTTATTTTTATTCCTAATGCTTATTCCCAAACAAAAAAGATTACCGGTACAGTAAAAGATACCAAAGGCATTAGCTTGCCCGGTGTAAGTGTTAAAATTAAAGGAACAGCCACAGGGGCGGTTACCGATAGTAAAGGAACTTACAGCTTATACGTATCCGATAATAAAGCTGTATTGGTATTTTCCTACATAGGCTTTGTAACGCAAGAGCAAGTTGCCGGGGATGCTTCAGTAGTTGATGTTGTTTTGGCCGAGCAAAGCACCAATCTTAACGATGTGGTGGTTGTAGGTTACGGAACACAGAAGAAGGTAAATGTTGTGGGCTCGGTAGCTACGGTTAGCGCAAAGGATTTAGAAAATCGTCCCGTAACTAACGTTTCATCGGCATTAACAGGTTTAAGCTCGGGGGTATCGGTGATGCAAAGTTCGGGAAAACCGGGTGCCGATGGGGCTACTATCCGCATCAGGGGCCTGGGTACGCTAAACAACAATAACGCGCTGGTAGTGATTGACGGAATCCAGGGTACTTTGGATGCTGTTAACCCCGATGATATTGAAAGTATTTCGATACTGAAAGACGCGGCTGCTGCATCTATATACGGATCCCTGGCAGCTAATGGCGTAATTTTAGTAACCACTAAAAAGGGCAGTAAAAACAAAACTACAATTACCTATAGCGGAATAGCATCTAAAACTAATCCAACCAGCATGCCTTCGTTTGTAACCGACTACGTTAGGCACATGCAATTGGTAAATGAAGGTTACAGAAACCTGGGCCAAACACCGGTTTATACTGATGCTACCATTGCTCAGTGGCAAAAAGCCGATGCCGATCCCAATGGTTTAAATGCTATTGGCGTTCCTAATTACATCGCTTACCCAAATACAAACTGGGCCAAAACCATCTTTCAAAACAATGTACTGCAAGACCATAACATAGCCCTGAACGGCGGTAACGAAACCACGCAATATCTGTTATCGGCCGGATATAACGGTAACCCGGGTACTATGCAAAATACCGGATCTGACAAATATCAGTTCAGGGTTAACCTGCAAACAAAGGCTACCAAGTTTTTAACTGTTGGTACCCAAACCTTCGCATCGTTACAAACTTACGGGCTGGCCAGTACAAGCAATGCTTTTAACTATTTAAGGCAAACCACCCCGGGCGTATATCCATATTATAATGGTAAATATGGTTTCCCATCTGCACCCGAGGAATCATCAACAGCTAATAACATCCTTACTTATTTAAACAGCACCGGCGGGCGCGACCAGGAATCGAGGTTTAACAGTACAATTTTTGCAAATGTTAATTTGTACAAAGGCTTAGTGCTTGAAACTAAATTTAACTATCAAACCCGTTTCGAGGAAAATAACTCCTTTACCATTCCCTTAGAGCGTTGGGATTTTTCAACCAATACTTTAAAATCGGCAGCAGCAGCTCCGGCACAGTTGAGCACTTACTATGATTTTAATAAAAATTACCTGCTTACCTGGGATGCTGTTTTGCGATACAATACCACCATCGCCAAAGATCATAACATTGGTGTATTAGGCGGTTTTGACCAGTATTATTACAACTACTATTATTTTGATGCCACCAAGTTAGGCCTTATCGACCCTACAATAACTACCCTTAGCTCGTCAACAACACCAACAGCCGCCACCGGTGATGCTTATGATTATTCGCTCAGGTCGTTTTTTGGCAGGTTGAATTATGATTACAAGCAACGCTATTTATTGGAAGCGGTGTTCAGGTATGATGGTTCCTCAAAATTTGCACCGGCAAACCGTTGGGGCTTTTTCCCGGCCTTTGCTGCAGGATGGCGAATTTCGGAAGAGCCCTTTATGCAGAATATCAACAATTATGTAAGTAATTTAAAACTGAGGGCATCATGGGGCCAAACCGGTAATAACGTGCTAAACTCATCTGCCTCGTTAGGTAATTATGATTATATGGCTACTTATGGTACCACGGCATATTCATTTAACGGCGCCGCGGTAACAGGTTTAATCCAGTCAAAAACAGCCAATCAAAACCTTAAATGGGAAACTACCACAACTACCAACATCGGTTTAGACGGATCGCTGTTTAAAGGCAAAATGAACTTTGAGATAGATGCCTATCGGAAGTATACCAGCGGCATTTTATTTACGCCAACAGTACCATTAACAGTAGGTACCGCGACTGCCGCTACACAAAACATTGCCGAAATTTCAAACCGTGGTATTGAGGTTACCCTGGGATATCATGGCAAGGCCGGCGATTTAACCTTCAACGTGTCGGGTAATTTTGCCTACAACTTTAACCGGGTTGAAAAATATAAGGGCACCTTGCAGGAAGGTTATGCTACTGATGCAAGCGGCGCTTCTGTATACTCGTCAAATATTGGACAGGTATCCAGCGGTGGCACAACAAGGGTGATACAAGGACATCTTATTAACGAGTACTACCTGTACCCGGTTTATAAAGGAAATGGCAGCTACTATAATGCCGACGGAACGGTAAACAAAAACGGTGGTCCGAAAGATGGCATGATCCGCACTACGCAGGATATGGCATGGCTGCAAAGCATGATAGATGCCGGTTATAAATTTCAGCCGGGTAATGGTATCGGAAAAACCAAGATCTACTACGGCGATTTAATTTACGGCGATACCAATAATGATGGTATTTACGGCAACAGCTATGATGCACAGCTCACCAAAAAATCATCAGTACCTAAATACAATGCAGGTTTGCAATTCAATGTTGCTTACAAAGGTTTTGATTGCTCTATGATATGGGCAGGTAGCTTTGGTATGTACTATTACTGGAATGATATAGGCTACAACAACTCTATTGTATCATTAGGTAACGCGGTCAGCACACTTGTTGCTGACAATCATTACTACTATAATGATGCTAATCCTACCGATGCTGCAAATAATACAGGCGCGCATTATCCAAGGTTAAAAAATACATCCGATGTGCAGAATGCCGCTGTAGCCAGCGATTTCTACCTGTATAACGCATCGTATGTGAAACTTAAAAACGTTCAGTTAGGCTACACTATCCCTAAACGGATTTCGGAGAAATGGGCCATGAACAGGATAAGGATCTACGTAGCGGCCGAAAATTTACTCACCATTACCAAGTACCCTGGTCTTGACCCTGAAATAGGGGCAAGTGTGGGATATCCAACCATGCGTCAATATTCAGTTGGTTTAAACGCTACTTTTTAAGGAGAAAAATGATGAAAAAGATATTTATAGCATTACTTACCGTAATTATTGTAACAGGTTGTAAAAAGAACCTGCTTGATACAGCACCATATTCGTCCGTGGCTTCATCTACCATGTGGACAACCGATAACTTTACCGATTTGGGTGTTACCGGGGTTTACCAGGCCCTAAGGCTTGGCGAAAACACAGGCGGCGACAGCGAGCTGGAATTGTATATGTTTGACAGGTTTGCCTATACCGGCCAATACAGAAGCCAGGAATCTATGCTGTCGGGAACCATCACTACAGGTAACTCGCTTTTTAGCAGTACCTGGCAAAACCTTTACGAAGGGGTTCAGCGCGCAAATGATGCCATCAAAAACATACCGTTGAAATCGCCGTCGGATGCTGCCAAAAAAAGCAGGTACGTTGCCGAGTGCAAGTTCTTACGTGCGTATTTTTACCTGAGATTAAACCAATTGTGGAAAGGCGTGCCAATTTACCTTGAGCCGTTTACGGCAGATGAAGCAACAAAACCACGCTCAACAGAAACTGAAGTTTGGAACCAGGTTGTTACCGATTTAACCGATGCCATTAATGAGCCCAATTTACCACAGATCTACGCGGCAGGCGCAGCCAATTACGGTCATGTTACCAAGGGGGCGGCATACGCGTTACGCGGCAAGGCTTATTTGTACTTAAAAAAATGGGATTTGGCCGCGGCTGATTTTAATATGGTAAAATCGGCTGGGTATGCGCTTTTCTCCAATTATGTAACTTTGTTTAAAGCAGCCAATGAACAATGCAGCGAAATGATATTTTCTATCCAGAACGTTGCCGTTGCGGGTGGCGGCACAACCGGTTATGGTTCAACCACACAATGGTTTTGCGGTACCCGTTCATCTTTTGGGTCATGCTGGAACCAATACCTTGTATCGCCAAACCTTGTCGATCTGTACCAAAATCTTGATGGCTCAAACTTTAACTGGGATACGGTATTGCCTGGATACTCAAGTCTTACACCGGCGCAACGTGAGGTTTTCTTTTTGAGGAATAACCTTACCGCTGCCGAGATTACCGCAGCTACAACCAGGGGCGCGGCAATGAATCTATACCTGCCAACCGGTAACGAAGAAAGGATCCTTAAAGCGTATGCCAACCGCGATCCACGTTTGGCGGCTAATGTGATTACACCATACTCTACCTATAATGGTGCCTATAACTCATTAAATGCAACTGTTACCTCACGTTGGCCTTATCGTGCAGAGGCTGCTATTGGTGGCGACCTGCGTACAGATACGCAAAGCTATTTTTATTACCTGTACAGGAAATTTGTTTACGAAGGTATTTCTGAAACCATTAACCGCTCTTACGGGCCAACAGATTTCCCGATCATCAGGTATGCTGATGTGTTGTTAATGTGGGCCGAAGCACTTAATGAGCAGGGTTTAACCTCAGAAGCAGTTGCCAAAGTAAATGAAGTAAGGACAAGGGCAGGGGTTGGCTTATTAAATTCAAGTGCAGCCACAGCGGTAGCCGGGCAGGATGACCTGCGCGAGCGCATCAGGAACGAGCGCAGGGTTGAGTTCCCTAACGAGGGGATCAACTATTTTGATGAATTGCGTTGGAAATCATGGAAAGACAAAGTTTTTTATGCCGGCAATGGCGTAAAACAGGTTTGGGGTGCCAATGTATACACCTACTCGTTCCAGGGCGATTACATTTACAACTGGCCTATCCCTTTGGTTGAAACCCAAAGAAACCCTAACCTTAAACAAAACGACGGGTGGATTAATTAAATAAATTAGAGTTTTACCGTGCGCCGATACAGGCTGCACGGTAAAGCTTTAAAGTAATTTGATCATTATAATATGCCATTTTTTAACAAGCTAATTTTCCCATTATTACTGCTGGCCGGTGCTGCCCATGCGCAAAACGGCAGCTTTACAAGTATATCGCCCGGCGATAAAGAGGCGGATATAATTTATAAAGCTGCTCATGTAACGCCATCTCCAAGGCAATTGAGGTGGCAGCAATTGGAGCTTACCGCGTTCTTTCATTTCGGCATTAACACGTTTACAAATAAGGAGTGGGGCGATGGAAAAGAAGATATCTCGAAATTTAACCCAACTGAACTCAATGCCGAGCAATGGGTTAAAACCGTTAAGGATGCAGGTATAAAACAGGTGATCATCACAGCCAAACATCATGATGGTTTTTGCCTGTGGCCAAGCCGCTTTACTGAGCATAGCATTAAAAATACACCGTATAAAAACGGCAAAGGTGATATTGTTAAGGAAGTAGCCAACGCCTGTAAAAAGTATGGTGTTGGGTTCGGGGTTTATTTATCGCCGTGGGATAGAAACTCGGCGTACTATGGTGATTCGGTTAAATACAATACCTATTTTGAAAACCAACTGACAGAGCTGCTCAGCAATTATGGCAAGGTAGATGAGGTATGGTTTGACGGTGCGAACGGCGAAGGCCCGAATGGTAAAAAGCAGGTTTATGATTTCAATAGTTGGTATAAGCTGATCCGCAGGTTGCAACCTCAAGCAGTAATTGCCATACAAGGGCCTGATGTGCGCTGGGTTGGTACCGAAACTGGTAAAGGCAGGTTAACCGAATGGAGTGTATTACCGGTTGATGAGCAACAACAAAAGAAAATAGCCGACGCGTCGCAAAAGGATGTAATGGTAAAGCCAGTGGTTTATAAAGCGGGTGAGGACCTCGGCAGTCGCGACAGGCTGAAAGGTGCGAAAGGATTGGTTTGGTATCCTGCCGAAACCGATGTATCCATCAGGCCGGGATGGTTTTATCACCCGGCAGAAGACGTAAAGGTTAAAACCGGTAAGGAACTTCTGAATATCTATTTTTCCTCGGTTGGCCGCAATAGTTTATTGTTGCTAAACATTCCTCCCGATACAAGGGGCCTTATTAGAGATAGCGATGTACAAGCCCTGAAAGATTGGACTGAACTACGCGAATCACTTTTTAAAAATAACCTGTTGAAAGGCTTTACGGTTCATTGCCCAAACGGGATCAATAATAATGCGCTCGTGCACGGGCAGGGTTCGTCATTTTGGACAACCAAGGGGAAGGATTCTACCGCTGTAATTGAATTTGATTCGGCTGTTCCGGTATCTTTTAATGTGCTGCAATTGCAGGAAGATATCACCAAGGGCCAGCGGATAGAGAAGTTCTCGCTACAGTACCTTCAGGATGATAAATGGACAGAGATTACATCCGGCACCACTGTGGGTTACAAACGCTTGTTGAACTTCAAGCCGGTTACTGCCGGTAAAGTAAGGCTGGTAATTGAATCATCCCGCTTTAACCCAACGCTTGTATCCGTAGGTTTATTTAAAAGCGATTTTATGCCCTGACATCGGGGATTCGAATAATATTAAATGAGAAAGCTTTCATTGTCTTAACTCCATAATCAATTAAAATTATCAGGCCTGAACCGCAAAATTAACTGGCCCTCGCCGGGCCGGTTTACCTTCTTGTGCTTTATGAATAAACTATTATCAAAATATTTATATCTTTTTTTACTGTTGCTGATCTGTACAAATTATTCATTTGCTCAGATCGGCGCCATCGATGGCCGGCAGGTCTTCAATTTCAACAGCGACTGGAAGTTTCACTTTGCTTATGATATCCGGAAACAGCCTGAAAAGATCAACGTAACCCTGCCCCATACCTGGAATGCCGGTGATGTACTAAAAGGCAAGGCCAATTATGCAAGGGAAGCCGGTATCTATGAAAAAAACTTTTTAGTAAAGGAAAGCTGGAAAAACAAAAGGCTGTTTCTGTATTTTGAAGGGGCGAACAGCGTTGCTGCGGTTTTGATAAACCGACATTTTATTACGGAGCACAAGGGTGGCTATACGGCTTTTTGTATCGAGATAACTGATTGGGTTAAGCCGGGTGAGACTAATAATATTGAAGTACAGGTAAGCAATGCTTACAGAACGGATGTGTTGCCGCTCTGCGGCGATTTTAACGTGTACGGAGGTATTCACCGGCCGGTGTCTTTACTGGTAACATCTAAAGATTGTATTTCTCCATTGGATTATGCTTCACCCGGGGTGTATCTGACGCCGAAAATCTTATCTGATAAAACAGCGGAAGTAAATATCACGACCAAATTATCGGTACATAACACAGGGGATTTAAAGCTTAGGACTGATATCTTGGATGCCGGCAAAAATATCATTGCATCTACCACAAACAGCATTAGCAACAAGCAGCAATGCAACCAAACTATAAATTTAAAGCAGCCTCATTTATGGAACGGTAAGGCCGATCCTTATTTGTATACCGTGAATGTAAGCCTCATGAACAATGAGGTGGTTATTGACCAGGTTACCCAGCCTTTAGGGTTCAGAACTTACCGGGTTGACGCGGACAAAGGATTTATCTTAAACGGCAAATACCTCGATTTGCATGGCGTTGGTTTTCATGAAGATGTGGAAGGTAAAGCTTCAGCCGTTGACAGTGTAGATCTGAATAAAGATATGGAGCTGATTAAAGAGATAGGAGCTACGGCTATCCGCTTAACTCACTATCCACATGGTAAATATTTCTATGACCTCTGCGACAGGAATGGCATGGTGGTATGGTCTGAAATTCCCTTTGTTGGTCCGGGAGGGTACACTGGTGCAGGCTATTTAAAAAATCCGGCTTTGGAAAGCCAGGCGAGGCAGGTATTAACAGAAATGATCCGTCAAAATTATAATCACCCTGCTATTTGTTTCTGGGGTTTATTCAACGAGTTAAAGCTTGATCATGATGACCCTGTACCATTTTTAAAGCAGTTGAATGAATTGGCTAAGCAGGAAGACTCTACCCGTTTAACTACTGCCGCTACCTTTTTAGATGGCAGCCAGTTTAACCAGGTATCAGATATTATTGCCTGGAACAAATACTACGGATGGTACGATGGCGAGTTTAAGCAAATTGGCGTATGGGCAGATAAAACACATCATGACTATCCGCAGAAACCATTTGCCGTAAGCGAATACGGAGCAGGTGGCAGTCCGTTTAAACATGCCGAAAATAAAGACAAGCCAGACGCCGATGGAAAATTTCACCCCGAAGAATGGCAAACCCGTTATCATGAGGTTAACTGGCAGGAGCTTTATAAGCGACCCTTTGTATGGGGCAAGTTTGTATGGGCGCTGGCCGATTTTGGTTCGTCTGTCCGTACCGAAGGCGATGCCGATGGTATCAATGATAAAGGCCTGGTAACATATAACAGGGCGGTTAAAAAGGATGCCTTCTACTTTTATAAAGCTAACTGGAATACCGAGCCTATGTTATATATTACCGACCGGAGGAACACTGTTAGGCATCAGCAGGCAACCGCCGTTAAAGTATACAGCACCAAACCAAATGTGAAACTGATGCTGAACGGTGTTGCCGTAAAAGGCGGTAAGGCCAATGATTTTCACACCACAATATGGGATAACATTACCCTGCAAAAGGGGAAAAATAAAATTGAAGTAAGCAGCAATGTTGACGGGCGTTTGCTGGAAGATTCCTGCGAATGGACACTGGAGAATTAAGCCATTGTATATAAATAAATTGTATGAAGAAATTACTAATGCTGTTTTTATGTAGCAGCGCTGTATTAAAAGTTTTTGGTGGTACCTATTATATCGATGATAAAAAAGGTGATGATAACTTTGATGGTCGTAGTGCCGGTAAGGCCTGGCGTTCATTAAACAGGGTAAACAAACAGGTTTTTGAAGCCGGGGACAGTATCTTATTCAAAAAGGGTGGCATATGGGAAGGGCAATTAACACCGATGGGATCGGGCACAGCAAAAGCCCCGGTTGTTTTCGGCGCTTTCGGAACGGGCGCCCTGCCCGAGATTAAGGCAAACGGTCATTTTAAAGACGCGGTTTTGTTAAAGAACCTGCAAAACATTGTGGTGGAATATCTGGCATTATCAAATTTTGACAGCACTGTTCCTTTTCAAAAAACAGGGCCTACAGGGGTACGGATATTAGCCGAAGATATAGGCACCTTACATAATATCAGGCTTGCCAATTTGTACATTCATGATATTAATGGTGATAATAAAAAAGGATCGGCCGAAGGATATGGCATCTTTTGGGATTGCCAGGGGCCAAAGCCAAGCAATATTGAACATTTACTGATAGAGAATTGTAAAGTGGAGCGGGTTGACCGCAACGGTATTCGTGGTAACGGTACGTTCTCCGTCAGGACAAAATGGTTCCCGAACAAGTACCTGGTGATCCGTAATTGCCTGCTTGACGATATTGGCGGCGATGGTATCGTAGTTAAGGCTTTTGATACCGCCATGATTGAACATAACAAGCTGTTTCGCACCCGCACCAGGGCAAAGGATAACGCGGTGGCCATTTGGCCGCACAGCAGCGATAATACGGTTATACAATACAATGAAGTAGCCTACACGCAAAATGATAACTGGGCCAACGACGGGCAATCTTTTGATATCGACGGCAACAGCAGGAATACCATTATCCAGTACAATTATAGCCATGACAACGAGGGTGGGTTTATGCTGGTGATATCTGATCTTATCAATAAAGATAATGTGATGACTACCGGCAATATCATTCAATATAACTTAAGTGTAAATGATGGATTGAACCGTAAACGGCTTTTTAATTTTGCCGGGGTAACTGATAGCACGATAGTAAAAGGAAATATCTTTTATAACGATGGCCCGAAATACACAACCGAGGTCACGGATATTGAAAACGGCATCCCCGATCATGTGAGCTTTGATGATAATTATTTTTTATTTGCCGGTAAAAACTACGGTGTTTTTACAAAATCGCCAAAGCAGTACAGCAAGGTTTATTTTAATAATAATGTATTTGCCGGTAATATTATTGGCTTAGATAATCTGACCAACTTAAAAAGCTCGGCCAACGTGAAATCCAATCGCCCAAAAACATCTCCAAAAAGCAAATCTTTTCCGTGGATGTACCTGCCAGAAAAGCTCAGGGCATTGGTGCCGGGTTTCCCTGAAAGTTTATACCAGTCATATATTTCAAATGGGCCCCGATGATAAATGCATAGGTGTTGGGTAAGTAAGATAAATTTAATTAGTTTTATTTTCCGGGCGGCGAGATGAAACTAATTATAACCACATTCCTGTTTTGCATATTTATTTCACTATCTGCCTATGGTCAGCGCATAGCATTTGAAAACCTGACGGTAGATAATGGCTTATCTCAAAATTCTGTTTTAGCTATAGTTCAGGATAGCCGGGGCTTTATGTGGTATGGTACGCAGCATGGGCTTAATAAATACAATACCAGGGGCTTTAAGATCTATAAAAATGAGCCTGCCGACCGCTCAAGTATTTCGTCCGATTATATTACATCGCTCGTCGTCGATTCGCACCAGGCGCTTTGGGTGGGCACACGCAACGGTTTAAACAAATATAATCCCGAAACTGATAGTTTTGAACGGGTTAAGCTAAACCGGCACGTTGCCGGCCCTGAAATTATAAGTGCGGTTTACGAGGATAAACACAAAAACATGTGGGTCTGGTCGTCTGATGGGCTGTATCGTTTTTCAAAGCCGACCGGCGAGTTTAGCTCTATCTCTGTGCCCGATTCGGTTGCCGGTTTATATGGTACCAATGTTCATACCATATACCAGGACCATAGCGGTAATTATTGGATGGGTTCATCTGCCGGGCTTAGTAAAATGGAAGAGTTTAAGGGCCGGTACACCTATAAAATGTATAAGCATAATGACAATGCAGCCAATAGCCTGAGCGATAATTATGTAACCACCATTACCGAAGATGCCGCGAATAACTTATGGATAGGCACATTGCACGGCGGCGTGAACCTTTATAACAGCAATTCAGAAACTTTTACTCATTTTTTTGCTAACAATGGTACTAAGGGGCCTGCCAATAATAATATCAGGATCCTTCAGCCCGAAAAATCGGGGAAGATCTGGATAGGTACGCAAAGCGGGCTCAATATTTTAGATCCTCTGACCAGGCAATTCGTAACCTACAGGCATGATCCGGAGGATAAGAACAGTTTAAGTCAAAATTCTATTTACAGTGTTTTTATCGATAATTCAAACACGGTTTGGATTGGTACCTATTGGGGAGGTATCAACATGGTATCCAACCCTAACACAACGTTTTTAACTTATCAAACTGTACATTATCATTCGGCCATTAACAACAATGTGGTAAGCGCAGTTGCCGAGGATGACAGGCACAACCTGTGGATTGGCACAGAAGGGGGCGGCCTGAACTATTTTGACCGCAAGGCAGATGTTGTTACTACCTATCAAAACAAGATAAATGACCCCACATCGCTTGGATCAGACCTGGTGAAAGTGGTTTATATTGATAAAGACAGGAATGTATGGGTAGGTACCCATGGCGGTGGCTTAAATCTGTTTAACCCGGCAAGCCGTAGCTTTAAACGTTTTCTGTATAAGGAAAATGACCCAGTGACGCTTGGCTCAGAAGTGCTTAGCCTCCTGCACGATTCAAAAGGTAATCTTTGGGTGGGCACACAAAACGGACTGCTTATTTTTCGTCAAAGTAATGCGTTGTTGCAACGTGTTGATTTACCTGTGATCAGCAAAATCGGCAAAAAATCGGTATTGGCCTTTTTAGAGGATATGGATTTAAATATCTGGATTGCCACTGCAAGCGGTTTATATAAAACAGATTCTGGCCACAATAAAATAACGGTTTACAAAAAGGAGCAGGGCCTTAAGTCGACCGATATTAACTGTATTTACCAGGATACCAAAAGAAGGATCTGGGTGGGATCTTATTATGGCGGGCTCGCCCTGTATGATACCGCTCTCGAAAAATTTACAGCATATACTGAAAGGGAAGGGTTAACCAATAACAATGTACTCAGCATTTTGGAGGATGAAAAAAACAACCTGTGGATGGGTACAGGTAACGGTTTGTCCAAATTTTCCATCGCCTCGCAAACCTTTAAAAACTACAGTAAAAACGATGGCCTGGGTGGCAATACATTTAATATTAACTCAGGTTGCAAAACAAGTGACGGCGAAATGCTTTTTGGCGGGCTTAACGGCTTAAGCAGCTTCTTTCCTTCAAAAATTGAAGATAACACGATCCCTCCCCCGGTAATTATTACCTCATTAAAGCTATTTAACAAAACGGTAGGGATCAACCAGGCGGATAACCTGCTTTCAAAGGATATCAGCCTTACGCAAAATGTGGTTTTTTCACATGCCCAAAATGTGTTCACCATTGATTTTGCAGCGCTCAATTATATCAAATCTGATAAAAACAGGTATGCCTACAAGCTGGAGCCTTTTGATAAAGATTGGGTGCATACCGATATTCCATCGGCGCCATATACCAACCTCTCGCCTGGGAGCTATACATTTTTTGCAAAGGGCTCAAACAACGATGGTGTTTGGGGCAAGGCGGTTGTGTTACATATTAAAGTATTGCCTCCTTTTTGGGAAACCATCTGGGCTTATGGTTTGTACCTGTTGTTTATCGGCAGCATCGTATTTTTATTGGTACGTTTCATCATATTAAGGGCACTGTTACGGCGGGATAAAGAGCTCACCCATCTAAAGCTTAATTTTTTCACCAATATTTCGCACGAAATCCGCACGCATCTGTCCCTGATATTCGGCCCGGTTGAAAAGATGATCCTCGAAGAAAAGGGCGGCGCGCAAACCCGGCAGCTGCATATCATCAAGAAAAACTCAGACAGTCTGCTGCAATTGGTTAATGAACTGATGGATTTCAGAAAGGCAGAAACCGGGAACCTGAAGTTGCATATCGTGGAGCATAATATTGTAGCTACCATATCAGAAATTTATAACTCTTTTTATGATCACGCGGTATCGGCCAATATCACAATTGACCTGATTGCTTCCGTCGATGTTATTCCGCTTTATTTTGATAAAATACAGTTGGAAAAAGTGTTTTTTAACCTGCTGCATAATGCCTTCAAGTTTACCGGCAGCGGCGGTTATATTAATATTCTGGTAGAGGAGGGGAAAGACAATGTAACCATTACTGTGGCCGATAACGGTAAAGGAATTGCCCCCGAAAACCTGAAGAATTTATTTGAAAACTATTTCCAGGAAAATGACCAGGGTAAACAAAATACAGGTTACGGTATCGGGCTTGCATTGTCAAAAAGTATTATTGAACTGCATAAAGGGTCTATTTCTGTAGAAAGTAAAGTAGCCGCTTCAGGTAACAGGACCTCGTTTGTCGTTAGCCTGCGTAAGGGTGCTGGTCATTTTAAACCGGCCGATTTGCAGAGAACGTCCGTCAATGATTTTCTGAAGGTACAACGGCCTGCGTTGGGTGATGGTTCTGTTACACCCGCGGCTGAATTGGTTGATTTGCCTAAATCTTCAAAAGACAAGAAGCAGACTATCTTACTTGTTGAGGATAACCCCGAGGTGCGTTCATTTATTGTTGAATTTTTGCGGCAGCACTATGAGGTGATCAGCTGCGAAAATGGTGTGAAAGGCTGGGAGGCCGCGAAGGAGCAGATCCCGGATCTTGTTATAAGCGATGTAATGATGCCGGAGATGGATGGCTTTACCTTATGTCATCACATTAAGGAAGATCAAAGGACTAATCATATCCCGGTTATCCTGTTAACCGCCAAGGCATCGGGCGTAAATCATATAGAAGGCCTTAAAATGGGCGCCGACGTTTATCTGACCAAACCTTTCAGTATTGAAGTGCTGCTGCTTCAGGTTAACAACCTGCTAAACGCAAGCGAGAGGATCCGGAAAGCATTCAAAGGGCAGATCACCGCTACTCCTGACCCTATTTGGGATGCCGGTTCTGAAAAAAATATCCGGGCAACAAAAGCTTTGGTTGATACAATAGATAATGAGTTTATCAATAAGCTGGTTCGGATCGTTGAGCACGAACTTGATAATTTAGCTTTCGGCGTTCCTGAACTGGCCAGCGAGATAGGTATGAGTCAGCCTGTATTATACAAAAAGCTGGATGCGCTCACCGGTCTGTCTGTCAATGATTTCATTAAATCTGTTAAAATGAACCATGCGGGGATCTTGCTCAATACCAAACGCTATACCGTTAATGAAGTGGCCTATATGGTTGGTTTTAGCGACAGGAAATATTTTAGTAAAGAGTTTAAAAAACAGTACGGGAAAAACCCTACCGAGTTTATGAATAGTTAGTTAAATGTGTAAGGCAAATGGAAAAGCGGACTTATACCCATTTTTTGCCGCTTTTCCGGGTGATGGGTTTAAACACTTTCATGTCCATCTCTTGCTTTTTCTGTTACAATTTTGGATTCCGTCGAGATCCCGTTTTGTGCGTCTTTAAATTCTTTAATCCCTGTGCCAAGGCCTTTCATTAACTCCGGCACTTTCTTCCCGCCAAATAATAACAACATGGCGAATACGATAAGCAGGATATGTTCTGGCTGTAATAAATTCATGATTCTTATAATTAAATAGGCTTAATAAATACCATTCTGGTGGTTGATGAGCGATGCCGCTTGTTCCAGTGTCATGCCAAAATGATCGGCAATTAATTGGGGCGGGTTTGAGTTTAACCAATCGTTCATCGAAATTTCCTGGTAAACGGGGCTGTTGAATAATATGATCAGTTTCAGGGTTTCGGTTCCGGTATTTTCAATGAAGTGGCCGTATCCTTGTTTAATAAAGCCAACCATTCCTTTATGATAAGGCATGGTTTTTACCCGGCCATGCGAGCCAAAAATGCTTAACTCTCCTTTTCCTTCCATTACATATTGCCATTCGTCGGCGTTTGGGTGCCAGTGCAGTTCACGTATGGCTCCGGGTTCAATATTCATGCGCATAGATGTAATGGTATTTTGAATCGGGAACTCCAGCGATGAAACAAGCTTTACCGAACCACCTTTAAATTCTTGAAAAATGCCTTCTTTTTCCATACTGAATTTATGCATGGAGTTGCTGAACGGAATAGCAGGGTTAATATTTTTTGGCCGGGGTTTCACCGCGATTTTTCCTAAGCCAATATAAAGCTCCTTTTTAGGCAGGCCTGCAAAAAAGCTGGTTGGTAGCCCGGTGTTTTTAGCCATAATAGCCGGCGAAACATGGCTTATCCAATCGGTTACGCTAAACGTACCGAATTCCGAAAAATGACCATTATCGAAACCCAACAGGAAATGGCAAGGCTTATCGCCCAAACATTGCAGCATATGCCCATGGCCTTTAGGGAAAAACCAAATATCCCCTTTTTCAAAATCATCGGTTGAGGTGGTGCCGTCGGGGGTAATTACGGTTGTCCTTACCGCGCCGTCCAATATATAAGCCCACTCGGCAGCAATGGAATGCCAGTGCATTTCGCGGAAAGCTCCCGGCTTAAGGTACATGGAAACACCGGCGATGCTTTGCGAAACCGGGAACTCTTCTACAGTTGCTTCTTTGGCCGAACCACCTGCTCCCTGGTAACCGGTGCTGCCATTTTCTATATCGTAAACAAAATCCTCCAGTTCGGTTTCAGCTTTGGCCTGTCCTTTTGTCCCCGGTTTGCTTAGCGCGGCTTTAGCCTTTTCAGGCATAAGTGTACCAAGTCCTGTTGCAAGTACGGCAGCGCCCATAGCTGTTAATGATGCTGTTGAAAGAAATTCACGTCTTGTAGTTTCCATAAATTGAATGTCTTTTGTTTTTCGAAGACGTTGTAAAATTCCGGAGTCGGAGATTGCATTCTTGACAACATTCGATGAACGGGCAGTACGTGTCGTTAAATTCCGGGGTGCCGTAAAAAATTGGCTGACTGTGTTCGGTGAACAGGCAAAACGTGTCGTTAAAGGTGTTTTTATGTGATGAAAATAATGGAGGCTATTTTCTGAGGCTGATTTTAAATTGCGTCTTTTCCTCAGATAGCTTTTGAATAATGAGTTCCGATCGGCTATCGATATCTATCGGCTCCCGGTCATTATTAAAGCAGTTGTTTAACGATTGTATTTGCCGATTCAACGAATCCTCTTTCCTATGCTTTGGAGGCCCCTATACTTTAGCTTAAGTGAAAAATATTACATAAAATTTAATTTAAAAACTACTATCATGAACAAATTACCATTGAGAAAACGCAACAGCCTGTGGGCTAAAATGAAACTGCTTTTTGTAGCATTGCCGCTAATGAGCTTTGACTCCGCGTATGCAGGTCAGGGCAAGGCAGGGATTGCAAATGTTAACAGTACACAAGTAATAAATCAATCCGCACCAATCAAACAGGTAAAGGCCGGGTTGTTAAATGTGGGTTATATTGAAGCAGGTCCTGCCAGCGGGGAAGCCGTAATACTCCTGCATGGCTGGCCTTATGATATATCCAGTTATAACGAGGTAACAAATATCCTTGCTGCAAAAGGGTACCATGTGCTGGTGCCATATCTGCGTGGTTATGGTACCACCACCTTCCTTTCGGCCTCAACTAAACGTAACGGACAACAGGCGGCCGTAGCAGAAGATATTTTAGCATTTATGGATGCCCTGAAAATTAAAAAGGCAATCCTGGGCGGCTATGACTGGGGAGCACGTACTGCCGATATCATTGCCGCGATATGGCCGGAACGGGTAAAAGGTTTGGTATCGGTAAGTGGTTACCTGATCGGAAGCCAGGCCAGTAATAAAGCGCCACTTCCTCCTAAGGCCGAGTTTGCATGGTGGTACCAATTCTATTTCGCAACAGAGCGGGGCGCTGCCGGATACGCGGCTAACACTGCTGCATTCAATAAGCTGATCTGGCAGTTGGCCTCTCCTAAATGGAACTTCAGTGATTCAACCTACGAGCAGGCTGCCCAGGCATTTAATAATCCGGATCACGTTAAAGTGGTTATTGATAACTACCGCTGGAGGCTGGGCCTTACCCAGGGCGAACCGAAATACGATGCGCTTGAAAAGAAACTTGCCGCGGCTCCGGCTATTGGAGTGCCAACAGTAACGCTTGAAGGCGATGCTAACGGAGCGCCACATCCTGACCCGTCACAATACGCCAATAAGTTTAAAGGCAAGTACGTACACCATACCATTAACGGAGGCATAGGTCATGATCTGCCACAGGAAGCACCTCAAGCTTTTGCAGATGCCATTGTAGAAGTCGACAATTTAGCAAAGTAACCCGTACAGCATTTTATACCACCGGCTCTTTCGCCGGTGGTATAAAGTGAAAAACAAATTGTTATGAAAAAAACACACCCAATAGCAAACCGCAGAGTTGTTTTTATTATCAGTGCATTGGCAGGCGGTTTTATTTTACTGCAGTCTGCATCGCCGGCTATTGTTAATCCTCCGGCGACAAAGGAAATATCTGCCCCGGAAGAGGTTACCCGGATTTTAAAACAGGCCTGCTATGATTGCCATTCTAACGCTGCTGATCCGGCATGGTACGGCCGGATCGCACCGGCCTCTTTTTTTGTTGCACATGACATCAGGGAAGGCCGGTCACGATTTAATTTTTCTGAGTGGGACAAGAACCCGCCTGTAATACAGGAACTATTGTTATGGGAAATGGTTAATGCCATAGAGGAAGGGAAAATGCCACTTAGCCGTTATAGCCTGCTGCATAGCGGTTCGCGGGTATCAGCGTCAGATCTTGCAATACTTAAAAAGTATGTTAATACGCTACCCGGAAGGCATAAAGTTGATACAGCCAGAATTGTGAAGCCGGACACTATTACCTCAAAACTGGCTGATGCAAAGCCGTCGCAAATTCCCGTTTCCCTAAATGGCGTTCCTTACTACGCTGATTATAAAAATTGGAGGATCATCAGTGTAACAGATAAATATGATGGCGGAAGTATGCGTGTAGTATACGCCAATGCTATTATGTACAATGCTATAAAATCAAAAAAAATGCCTTTCCCGGATGGAGCTATAATGGTTAAAGCCGTTTGGGGCAAGCAGCAGGAAAGCAGCGATGGCATAGTAAGGCCCGGCAATTTTCAAAATGTGCAGGTTATGGTAAAGGATAGTAGGAAATATGCGGCGACCGAAGGTTGGGGATTTGCCAAATTCGATGGGTTCGGACTGAAGCCATACGGAAAAACCGCGATTTTTGACAGGACCTGTATCAATTGCCATAGGTTACTGGCTCCTGAAAGCGATTTCGTCTTTAATGTTCCCACCAAATAAATCACTAATCTGTAAACTAAAATATAAGATCATGTTGAAAGTAATTTCATGCACATTATCTGTAGCGCTGCTATGTGGGGCCTGTCAGCAAAAAAAGAATGCTGTGCTGGCCCCCGAATATCTATATGAGGTTAAAAACCAGAAACCTATTTGTTCATTGATCGACAATAAAAAAGGTAATATCCTAATGCTTTATGGAAATGATATTGCGCTGTGTGCAGCCAATTACCCGGTTGCGAAGCAGTTGCCCGGCGCATATTATACCCTGGTAACATGGAAACAAAAGCAAATGCCAAGCTGGTACGGCACCAATATGAATGGTGAAATTTATACTGTTGAAACCCTTAAAATTTCGCAGACTGACATAGAGCCGCTCAAATCCGATTATCAGTTTGTGCCTGGCAGTTCATATATTTCAACTGTTGCACGGCCTGACCGCAACGAGCGGATTCGTTTTATAATAGATCAGCGGGCTGCCGTATTACCCTAAAGCGGAGGGTATTTTACTGCAGGGATCGAAAAGCTTTCTCTAAATAAAAAGGCTAATGCACATCGCATTAGCCTTTTTATTTAAACCATCATGAAGCAACGGCTCATGATGGGTAATTTGGTGTTTATCTTTTTACATTGATCGGTGCACCCTCCTTTAGTTCATCGGTAGCATTGGTAACCAATATATCGCCTGTATGCAGCTTGCCATAAACTTCGAGGCTGTCGGCCGTTTCTCTTCCCTTTTGCACGTCAACCCATTGCGCTTTGTTGTTAACAACCTTTATCACAAATACCCGCTGTGAGTTTTGTGTCACTGCGCTTTGAGGCACAATAAAGGTTTTTTGTGTGTTGTTGAGTTGAAGGCTTACCTGGGCAAACATACCCGGCAATAACTGCCTGTCATTGTTAACAATATCCATCTGCATCTGCTCTGTCCTGAGTGTTTGATCCATACTTCCCGATTTCCGGTTCACTACAGCTGCAAATTGCTTCCCTGGTAATGTCTTTACCGAAAAATGAACGGTATCCTTATCGGTGAAATAAGCTGTTGCTGCTTCCGGTACATCTACAACCAGCCGTAATTTGGTTTGTTGCTGAAGGGTGAGCATCGGTTTATTGGAGCTTTTGTCTGATGGGGTAACGTAAGCTCCCGCATACACATTACGTGAGCTGATCACGCCGTCAAACGGGGCCCTTACTTCAAGATAATCTTTTAAATCGCCTGACAGTTGGTAGGCAGATCTGGCAGCGAGCAGGGAAGCGCTATCGGCACTCATTTTGGCATGCGCCAGTTCAAGGTCATTGGGTGATATGGTGCCCGGGGTCCGGCTCGTTCTGTAAAGCCGGTCATAGGTAGCTTTACTACCGCGATAAATTGCTTCTTTGGTATGAAGATCTTCTTGCGACTGCTTAAGCGCGGCAATCATTTCCGGAGCTTCAAGCGTAATGAGCAACTGGCCCTTATGCACCTGGCTACCGATATCTACCGTCATCGTTTTGATGAACCCATTTACTTTGGCGTAAAGGTCGACAGCTTGATAGGGTTGAAGCACACCTGGAATGCTCATACTGGTATGTAGATCACCTTCCCGAAGCCTGATAACCGGGGTTGTTTGTATGGTTTGCACAGGTTGCTTATTTTGATTACTTCCGCATGAGGCAAACAGGCTACCGGCCAGCATGCACAGGATATATTGATATGATTTCATGATTTCTTTTTTTTATGAGTTTTTAGGATCGAAGTATACACTTAGCTGGTCGTCAGGATCGAGCGAAACACTGTTGGTGGTTGACTTTTGTTGCACCAGGTAAAAGATTACCGGCAAAATGAACAGGGAAACAAAAGTTGATGCAATTAGCCCGCCTATAACAGCCCTGCCCAAAGGAGCTGTTTGTCCGCCGGCTTCACCCAGTCCGGTTGCCATTGGGATCATGCCCGCAATCATGGCAATGGTGGTCATCAGGATTGGCCTGAGCCTTAATTCCATCGCTTCAATAGCTGATTCCATGGCATTTTTACCGCTTTTCCTGATTTCTTCTGCATTAGAAATTAACAGGATAGCATTGGAAACAGAAACCCCGACAGACATGATTATACCCATGTATGATTGGAGGTTGAGGCTTGACCCCGTTGCAAGCAAAATGAGCAGGGAGCCAACCAATACGCCTGGTATCGCTGTAATAACAGTAAAGCCTAAGCGGAACGACTGATAATTTGCAGACAGCATCAGCAATAAAACGATAATAGTAATCAACAAACCGGATTGCAGGCTGGCGAGCGTCTGGTCAAGCAGGATAGTTAATCCCCTTACCTCTACCGAAATTCCGCGAGGTGGTGTGTTGCTGTTTTTCAGGATCTTATTTACAGCTGCCGAGGCGGAGCCGAGGTCTTTATTATAAATATTAGCTATTATTGATAAGTAGCGTGTAGCCCCCTTACGGTCATATTCGCCTACTATCGGCTGCATGTTAAAGGTGCAAACATCGCCGAGTACAGGCCTTGCGCTGTTCTTGAATATCGGAACCTCGGCAAGGTCGTCAAGGCTGCCCATATCGGGTTGCGGTATCTCCACCTGCACGTTATAGGAATTGGCATTGGTTTGATCAAGCCATAAAATCTTATCAGTAAAGCGGCTGGATGATGTGGCCTGGGTAATACAATTGCTAACCTGTGTCATGGTAAGGCCCATCTGTGTTACTTTGTCACGGTCAATATTGATATGGATCGCCGGGCTTTTCAACTGCTCTTTCAGTTGCACATCCCTTAAAAACGGAACCTGTTTCAACTGCGATATCAGGGTATCTGCATACTGCTGCCCCTGGGCTATATCTTTACCAATTACAGCTATCTCGACAGGTGTAGATGAACCCTGGCTCATGATCTTGCTGGTTAAATCAATCGGCTCGAATGATAGTGTCACATCCGGCATGGCTTTATGAAGCGCTTTCCGCAGGTTTTCCTTAACATCCTGGATGTTTTCCTTGTAATTGTCGCTCAGGTTAACCTGCATAACAATCTCGTTAGAAGAACTCATAAACAAAATGACCGGCAAAGTTGGAAACGAAGAAGGGTGCTGCCCTGCAAAAGCAGATATAATATCAACATTGTTTTTACCTACAGTTTGATATAATACCTGTTGGGCTTCAAGCATCGTTTTTTCGGTTTGCTCAAGCCTGGTTCCCTGTGGTGCCCTGATCCGGACCTGGAATTGCCCGCTGTTTAGTTTAGGCAGGATATCCTTACCTATTATGGATACGCTGAAGCCAACTATGATGAAAGAAATGGCCACGTAAAGCACGACACTTGCGCGGCTGCGGCTCATCATCCATTTTACTATTTGCACGCAGGCTGCCTTAAACCGGTCGAACCGGTTTGGCTTATCCGCTGTTTGGGGTTTTTCTTCATGATGTTTCGGAACTTTAAGTACCCAGTTGGCCAATACAGGCACAAGCGTTTGTGATAAAAGGAATGCTGCTATCATGGAAAATCCTACTGCTAATGACAAGGGTAGGAACATGCCCTGGGGTACGCCGGTCATGAAAAAGGCAGGCACAAAAACTGCCAGGATGCTAAGGAGGATCAGGAGTTTTGGCAGTGCAATCTCTTCACAGGCGTCGGCTACGGCGCGGGCCTTTTTCTTGCCCATTTCCATATGCCTGTGAATATTTTCAATCGTCACGGTCGACTCATCTACCAGGATACCGATAGCCAGCGCAAGACCGCTCAGCGTCATGATGTTCAGCGTTTGCCCAAACAGCTTCAACACCAGTGTGCCTATAATTACAGAAAGTGGGATATTCACCACTACGATAAAGGCGCTTCTCTTATCGCGTAAAAACAGCAATACCATTAATCCTGCCAGGATGGCTCCTGTAACACCTTCGCTGATAAGACTTTTTACCGCGTTGATCACGTAAACGGACTCATCAAACTCAAACTTTAAAGAAACATCCGGCGGCAAAAGGCTTTGCATATTTGGAATTGCCTTTTTCAAATCCTGCACTACCGACCATGTGGAGGCGCTGGAAGCCTTGATTACGGGGATGTAAATCGCTCTTTTACCATTAATGTAAGCAAAGCCGGTAGTAATATCAGCCCCATCTACCACCCTTGCCACATCTTTAAGATAGATGGTTGCTCCATTTTGATAAAGCAGCGGAATTTTTTCAAAGTCCTTAACCTTGTTCAATACGGTATTGGAAGGTGTTAGGTAGGAGGTACGCCCGATGCTGACGGTTCCTGCCGGCGAGATATGGTTGTTATCCTTTATAGCCGCGGTGATCTGGTCGGCAGTTACACCATGGCTGCGCATCAGGTCTGGGTCAACATTAATAACAACAGTTCTGGCATTACCGCCAATAGGTGGTGGCGAGGTTAGACCGGCAATTTTAGAAAAGTTGGGCCTGACATATAAACTGGCCAAATCCTGCAGCTCGTTGTTACTACGTTTCGAGCTACTGATAGTCAACTGTCCTACAGGTAACGTAGAGGCATCAAAGCGAATAATGATGGGCGGCGGGGTTCCCGGAGGCATTTCGGCGAAAGCCCTGTTGGTAAGCGAGGTAACTTCTGCCGCCGCCTGCGCCATGTTTGTACCATCATAAAAACTCAGCTTGAGTAAGCTCAAGCCTTCTATGTTATTGGTTTCTATTGATTTGATACCACTTACATATAGGTATAAGTTTTGATAATTGGTAGAAACAAAGCCCTCCATTTGCTGGGGCGACATGCCCCCGTAAGGTTGCGAAACGTATATGGTAGGCAGGTTAATGTTCGGAAAAATATCAATATTGATTTTTGTGGCGGCAATTATCCCCGCCAGCACTACGCCAATTACAACGACAATCACCGTTATTGGCTTCCTTAATGAAGATTGAATAAGATTCATGATCGTTGTATTTAATATTGGTTAATAAATAGGTCTAAATTTCCCGAAGAACCGGCCATATACAGTAGCGCCTGCCATACCGCGTTACCGGCGATATCCTTGTTTGTCTCCGCCCGGTTCAAGTCGTACAGCGTTTGCGTCACATCAACTATAGTAGCAAGGCCGTTGCTGTATAGGGTCTTTTTTTGCTCATAAGCGTCACTTGCCGCTTTTAACAAAATGGGGGCTTCCCGGTATTTTTGCAGGGCGTTAACCAATTGCTTATTCCCTTCTTCCAACTGATTGGTAAGGTTGGTTTCCTGGTAGTGATATTCGTTGGTCAGTCCATCGGCATAATAGCGCTGGCTCTTGAGCCTGGAACTAACCCTGCCCATGTTTGACAGGTTCCAGGAAACACCTACTCCAATGAGATAATTTCCCCGTAAGGGCGCAATACCATTAAAGTAGCCTTGATTATAACTGCCGGGATCAGCCGGATTATAGCTTGTCCCGAAACCTGAGCCCCTGTCTTGCAACGTGCCAAAAAATGAAACTTTAGGCAGGCTGGTTTTGGAAAGGTAGGCAGCATCAAGCTCACTGCTTTTTACCCGCTCTGCCAGGAACCTCAATTGAGGGTGATTGGAGATATCATAAACAGGGCGCTGCGGGAGCTGCGCGGGTAGTTGATTGATATATAAGCTATCTAACAGGAAATCCTGTTTGGTCATGCCTAATTGCATGGCCAGGTTGGCAGCCTGTTTTTGTTCAAAAGCAATCGCGTCTGTCAATGCATTCTTAGCTTGTGACAACTGGGCATTAGCGATTGAACTGTCCACCCCTGCATTTAAGCCATTAACTGTACGGGTGAGGATCACCTCCCTCAGCGCAGAAACCCTGGAAAGATTTACTTTCTCAGAATAATGCAGGCGTTGTGCATCAAGTAAATTCAGATAGGCGGATGCCGCCCTTACCTGTTGTTGAAACTTTTCCTGTTCAAGGTCGGCTTCATCCCGGTCATAAATTCCTTTGGCATCGGCTACGTGTGCTTTTTGCAAGCCAAATGAAAAAATATTCCAGTTGATTTCTGATGAATAGAGCGCGGCAAAGGCGGCGTTCCAATTTTGAGAAGCGGAAACCGGACCCGATGTAGTCGAGATTAATCCGTTAATGCCCGAAGGGGGCCCGTTGAGGCCATTAATTGTACCATAGCCCTGTTGCGCGGAAAGGATGAAATCCGGTGATCCATCGCGCCTGGCTGCGGTGATATTTTCTTTGGAAGCATTGGCGTAATTAGCCTTTGCTTTTAATAATTCCTGCCGTGAGAGTGTAAGTTGCAGGGCCTCTTTCATACTCAGCACATGACCATTGTTTTCCTGGGCAATGGCAGGCAGCGTTCTCAATCCCAGATATAATGTTAACGTGAGACTGAAAACTAAAAACTTTATGTTCGTTTTCATTTGGAAAAAATTAAAATATGCATGTTATAAGCCCGAAAAGGCCCATTATTAGCTGTTAGATAAGTCGGCGAAACCGGCCTATCAGCGACAATCAGCATGAAGCTGACTGTCCGGATATTTTAATTGAAAGATGGCGGCCCTCTGAGGTATAAAAGAGGAATGGGGGCAATGGGAGTAAAAACCTCCCGGAAGGCGGGAAGCGCTATAAAGATGATTACAACGAGAATCCCAAACGTAACAAGGCTTATTTCGGCGGGAAGCGCGGAATGCCTGAATTGTTGGGTATAAGACTGTAGTTTACAATGAATAATGCCCGCCCGGACATGGACATCTTTTGAATGGCTGGCTTCGGTTGAAACGTTCTTGTTGAAAAAAATGGCATAACGTACAAGTACCCGTCCCTGTAGTCCTATGAAGATCAGGAGGACGAGCAATAGTCTCAGAATGTTATGCAGTAGCTTTTTCATTGCAGGTTGTAAAGCTTAATTATAACCGGGTTATTTAATCATCTCCTTTCCGCACCGATAATGCCGGGGTGTTTCCTTGTCCCGCTTACTTCTTAATATCGTTGTGAAAATCAATAAGCCCATGTTCATATTTTTATTGGTATAAAAATAGAATGCCTGGTGAGAGATTTGAGTTGGTATTCGTTAAACAGGCAAAAACAGTCGTTGAAAAAGGTTTGGCAACTAATGAGAGGGGCGTATTTCTTGATTATCGGCAAAGTTCAGTAAAACTCATGCTGAATGCTTAACCCAGATCTGCTATGATTACTCTCCATTGATCATTGGTTGGATTCTCCTGATATTGATATTTGCAGCCTGATGCCTTATCTTAACCAAGCCTTTGTTTGATTAAGAAAAAATCGACCTGTACCTATTTAAGCTTTATTTTTACCTTAACAATTTGTGTTAATAAGATCAGCTTTTGCTCAAACTGAAATGGCATTTCAAAACCGGACGCATTAATGTTCGGTTTTGTTACAAGTGTATAGTTTGACTAAAATGTAATATTTTATTTATCAGACTGTTAGTGGATTGGAATATCGATTGATATATTTAATTACTTGAATTCTTACACCTTTCATATCAACCTGTATGACCTGGCCGCCCTCGGAACAATATTCGTAGGGCTTACCTTCGCTTTGCTTCTATGGTTCACAAAAAGCGTCAATCGCTCTGCAAACCGATTTCTTGCCCTGGCTTTGGCCACAATGGTTTTGTGGATGATACGGGTTTTAGGTATGGATATGCGGTTGGAAAACTATTTGCCCGGCTGGGATAGGTTACCCATGCAATTTTTACTGGCTATGGGGCCGATGATCTGTTTCTATGTGCTGAAAATAACGCGCCCCGAGTTCAAATTTACCCGGAGGCACCTGCTGCATTTCAGTCCGCTGTTGTTGGAGCAAACCGTGCTGGTATTGGAGATTAAAGAAAGCATCCGGACGGGGGCTGCTACCTATGTAACCAATACTTTTCAGGTGCTGAACCCGGTACTTCAGCTGCTCATCTTTATTTCAATCATGACTTATCTGTATAAGTCACATCAGCTTATCCAGCATTTTTACCGGCGGCTGCAACCTGTTTTGATGGACCGGTCGCTTCTTGAATTTCGATGGCTGCGTCGCTTATTGGCGGCTACGGCCTTATTGTGGACCTTGTGGATCGCCTATGCCGCCGTAGACTATTTCGGCTACCGGAATCAATTGGGTACACACGTTTATTATACTTTCTACATCTTCCTGGCGGTAATCATTATATGGACTTCGATGGCTGCTTTCCTGAGGCCACAGGCTGCACTAATTGTTCAGCAATCTACGCCTCTCAGATCGTCGCCAACGGGAGAATCAAAGAGTAAAGGGATTTGGTTGAAGAGGGCAATGGAAGCCAACTTATATTATCAGGATCCCGAATTAACGCTAAGTTCATTAGCCGGAAAACTCGATCTGCATACACATGAACTATCGCGTATCCTTAATACGGTACTTAAAAAAAGCTTTAATGATTTTGTTAACGAATACCGTGTGAGGGATGTGGCCGCGAAAATGCAGGACCCCGCTTATGATCATATCACTTTTCTGGGCATAGCCTATGAAGCTGGATTTAATTCGCAAAGTACCTTTACCCGTGTTTTTAAACAAATGACCGGGCAAAGCCCGATGGAGTATAAAAATAACCTGAAAAAGGATTGCTCAACTTATAAATTGGGCATTCACCCTCAATTTGCGCCCGTAATTTCGAATCGTGATGCCATTCCTAAGTGGTCTCCTTCGAAATCAAATCGCGGCACTATGTTTAAAAATTACTTAAAAATCGCCTTCCGGAATTTCTGGAAACACAAAGTATTTACCCTGATCAATATTGTAGGGCTTTCAATTGGTATCAGCGCCTCGCTGGTAATTTATTTGATAGTACATTACGATTTTTCATTTGATAAGTTTCATAAGGATAGTGACCGGATATATCGCGTGGTATCCAATTTTAAGTTTCAGGGCAACGAGAGCCACAGCTATGGGGTTACCACCCCGATGGCTGCAGGGATAAAGGCTAACGTTACCGGGGTCGAAATAGTTGCGCCCTTGTATACATTGAACCCTGATGTAATGGTTACCGATAAAAATAACGCGCCCGTAAAGCTTAAAGGACAAGATCATATTACCCTGGCCGATCAGAATTATTTTAAGATAATCAATTACACGTGGCTTGCCGGCTCGCCTACAACGGCGTTAAACGAACCTTACCATGTTGTACTTACTTCCGAGCGGGCCAAGGTTTACTTTCCCTCGCTTAGCTACGAGCAGATGATTGGTAAAACGGTAACTTATGATACATTAAAAACAACAGTATCGGGCATAGTTGAAACCATAAAAGAGAATACTGATTTTTCTGCCCACGACTTTATTTCGTTCAGTTCGGGCAACCTAAAAAACAGGCTGGGTATGGATATGCAACTGGACAGTTGGGGAAGTACCAATTCGGCATCGGAAGTGTTTATTAAGCTGAATCCGAAAGCTTCGGCAGCAAACGTACAAAAGCAGGTTAACGCCCTGTATAAAAAAAGCAACCCGCAAAGTGCCGAAGACCTCAAAAACGCGAGTGAGCAAACCTATACTGTTCAGCCTTTGAGCGATATCCATTTTAACCAGCTATATGGTACTTTTGATTTTAGCGGGCCTGCAAGCAAAAGTAAATCGTATATGTTGCTGGCCATTGCCGGTTTCCTGCTGCTGTTAGGCTGTATCAACTTTATCAATTTAACCACGGCGCAGGCTACCCAGCGGGCAAAAGAAATCGGTATCCGTAAAACCATGGGAAGCAGCCGTCCACAGTTGATCATGCAGTTTTTGAGCGAAACATTTTTGATTACGCTTTTCGCGGTGATCATTTCAATCGGCTTAACGCCCTTGATCTTAAAACTGTTCTCGGGTTTTGTAGCCCCCGGTGTAAAAGCCAATTTTCTGCAGCAGCCCGATATATTTATATTTCTGTTTGTGTTAACAGTTATCGTTAGCATATTATCAGGCTTTTATCCTGCGCTAATGCTGTCGGGTTATAAACCTGTTTCGGTGCTCAAAAACCAGGTGCAAAGCGGCACCCACAAAACCCGGAATGCATGGCTACGTAAATCCCTCACCGTATCGCAGTTTATTATTGCCCAGTTTTTTATTATGGCCACCATGTTGGTAAGCAAACAGATTTATTATGCCCTGCATAAGGACCTCGGTTTTAAAAAAGACGCGATTGTTTATGCCCAAACCCCGTACAAGGTTGGTAAAGCGTCTACAAACAAGGTGATGTTAAACAAACTCGGCGCCCTGCCCGGTGTTGAAATGGTAAGCCTTGGGTATTTCCCTCCTTCATCAGGGGCAACAAATGCTACAAATGCACTTTATAAAGATGGGAAAAAGGAAATTATCACTTCGGTTGAAATAAAATATGCCGATGAAAATTATATTAAACTTTATCATATCAAATTATTAGCCGGCCGGAATATTACCGCTGCCGATAGTACAACAGGTGTGGTAATTAATGAAAAGTACGCCCGCACCATTGGATTTGCAAACCCGGGCGACGCGATTGGTAAAACGCTGGAAAAACTGAACAATTCAAAATCCCGGCGTATTGTTGGTGTTGCCGGTAATTTCTATACCCATTCATTACAGTCGCCGATAGGTCCCCTGGTTATTCTTGCGCCCGGCGGTAACAACTTCTTTCATAATAGCGTTATCCATATTGCCCTGAAACCTGAAACTCCTGGCAGCCTTTCCTGGTCAAAAACAATGACCGCAATGAACAAGATCTGGAAAGAATTTTACCCAGACGACGATACCAATTATAAGTTTTACGATAAATCGATAGAACAATTCTACGATCAGGAGAAACAAACGTCTACCTTATTGAGCTGGGCTACTGGTCTTTCCATATTCATCAGTTGCCTCGGCCTGCTGGGCCTGGCTATTTATACAACCGGTCAGCGTACCAAGGAGATTGGCATACGAAAGGTGCTTGGCGCGTCGGTTACGGAAATTGTACGCTTACTCTCTACCGAATTGATATCGCTTATCCTGTTGGCTTTTGTAATTGTGACACCGCTGGCCTGGTGGGCTATGAACAAATGGATGGAAAGCTATGCGGATAAAACGCAGATCAGTTGGTGGATATTTGCGGCAAGTGGTGCTGGAATGCTATTAACTGCCTTTATTACATCAAGCTTCCAGACAATCAGAGCTGCTATTGTAAACCCGGTAAAAAGCTTGCGAAGCGAATGATTTGCATGGGAAGCTAAAATATTCAGCAGAAGTTTCTTGTTGAGATTATTATAAAAAAGAAAGGCCATCGAAAGATGGCCTTTCTTTTTTATGGCTTTGTAGCTCCTTAAATTAAAATATTTAATGCTGTAGAATTGCTGTGACAATAGGACCGATATCCAGGATTGCAGTCAATTGGTCTGTTAACGAATACCGTTGCTTTATAAAGTCCGGATCGTTGTAAGCTACCCATGTTTTATCCTCTCCGTTTTTCCAGGCGATAACTTTAAGGGGCAGGTCGAGCGCTGTCGCGGGATTAAACTCCATTATCAACCCTCCTTTAGCCGGGTTGCCAAATAAAAGAAACTCAAATGGCGGAAGGTTGATCCCGCCTTTAAGCGCTTCTGCCTGCTGATCTATCCGCGCGTAAATTGTAATGCCTTTTTGTTTTAAGGCATTCTCCAGGCGGTCGATTACTTCTTTCACCGTATAAACGGTCTGTCTGATAATAACTCCTGTTGGGTTCATGGTTTTAGGTTTTAGTATTTTAAGCCAATTTATCGCAGCAGGTAGGTTAATTGGCACATAGGTTAATGCAGGTACATAGTTAGCAAATATTCTTATACAGGCAATTGGAATTGTTTAATCGGTAGCTCCAAACCGATATTCGAAGATAACCACTAAATGACTTTAACCGTAGTTAATAAGTTTTACCTCAAACTCAGAAGTTTGATAAATCCCAGAAGCCTGAAAGGCTTATAAACGCAAAAAATCCGCTTAGCGTTAACTAAGAGGATTTCTGTTTCTGTGGTACCAATTGGCATCAAACCAGTGACACAAGGTTAAATAAGGACTTTTTATTTTTATTTGACACGCTTGTATATTTCTACAGATTGGCCATTTGTTGCACTATTAATCACTTGGGTATATTCATCATGGCCATTCATGGTGACTTTAACGGTAAATTTATTACCCTGAAGAAGCCGGTAATTTGATATTTGCTCTTCTTCCCTAAGCGTATCATTACTAAAAGTAAACACTCCGGTCCCAAACCCATTTTTAAAGATGTTTTTTTCCTTATTCTGAACAAACCGGTGTATGAAAATAAAATGTCCTCCCCAGAATATTTTATACTGCGTTACATCGGTTGGGATCGTGTCTTTGCCTTTTATGGTATAGGTTTTTTCCATTTTCCACAAGCCATCAAGCAATGACGTATCTGCTGGCGGGAATTTTTTATACTCTTCTTTCAATGCATATTTTACACCTTTTACCGTGGCAAAGTCGGGAATGACTTGGGTAAAACCATCAGGTTTTCTTGTAATCTCAAGATTATAGGTTAGGGATGAGTCAAGCGCTCTGCTGGTATAAATACTATGTTCCTGAAGTCGGTTAGCCGAGTCAAGTGTGTACGTGCCAACACCAAACCCAACAGATGAATCGGGAACTATACTGGCGTATACATAGTTACGATCCGTATAGATTTTAACTTGCGTTCGTTTAATAATAGAGTCTTTGCCTCCCCGATCGAGAACTTGTTTTTCAAGTTCATATGCACCCGACAGGCCTGTATCAGGAGACTTCTCTTTTTTCTTACATCCCAGAATCAGGAAGCTAAATAAAGCTGCGAAAATTAAAATCTTATTCATAGTGCTTAAGTTTAAATATGATATAGGAAATTATTTCGTTTTGCGAAGGCTTTTATTTGGCGGGTGATAACTTAATTATTCAATAAAAAAGTAAAGTAAGGCCAAAATAAATGCCTAAAATTTTACCGCCATAAATAATACAATTGGTTACATAAACTTACAAATAATATATATGATAAGCAATTTGTTAGTAAATTATTAAAATGCTGTTAATGAGGTATTTAAATAGGAAAAAAAATCATCTGATCAGATACGGGGCGATGTGAATGTGAATCGATATTTGGTCGGAGAGAAAGGATGCCCTAAAATGCAAAAAGGTCATTTTCGATAAGAAAATGACCTTTTTTTGCTTGTGGTACCAACTGGGATCGAACCAGTGACACAAGGATTTTCAGTCCTTTGCTCTACCATCTGAGCTATGGTACCAAACCGTTCCCGTGATTGGGGAGTGCAAATGTAGCCTTTTTTTTATGTTTGAAAACTTTTTTTTGAAAAAAGTTTAGATAATCCCTCGTTTACTAAATAACTACACAGAAAATCAGTGACTTAATTTTTGAATATTTTTTTCTGATCGCAAAACATTTCGTGCTTTGAACAATTCAATTAACTTTGAACTAATACTATGCATGCATAATGATTGCACAAATTATATTCATAATCATATTGGGCGCCGCTATTTACCTGTTCAGTAAAAATGTAGCCAAAATACGTCGTAACATATTGTTAGGTAAAGATACTGACCGTGCCGACCAGCCGGCGCTCCGCTGGAAGGTTATGGCAAAAATAGCCCTTGGGCAAACCAAAATGGTTAAACGCCCTGTGGCAGCTGTCATGCACTTTTTTATTTACGTGGGCTTTATCATCATCAACCTGGAGGTGCTGGAGATCATGATCGATGGTGTTTTTGGCTCGCACCGGATCTTTGCCAATCCGCTTGGCGGGTTGTATGGTTTCCTGATAGGGGCGTTTGAGGTGCTTGCTGTGCTGGTGCTTACTGCATGTATTGTTTTTCTTTGCAGGCGTAATGTTATCCATCTGAAAAGGTTCACCGGCACAGAGATGACCCAATGGCCAAAATCTGATGCCAACTATATCCTCATTACCGAGATATTGCTCATGACTGCTTTCCTGACCATGAACGCGGCCGATTATAAATTGCAGCTGTTACATTTTGGTCACTACGTTAGCGCCGGAAGTTTTCCTGTGAGCTCCTTGCTGACTCCATTGCTGCCTGATGGTGCTTCGGCATTGGTAATTACCGAAAGGGTTTGCTGGTGGTTTCATATCGTAGGCATCCTGTGTTTTTTAAATTACCTGCCATACTCAAAACACTTTCATATTCTGCTGGCTTTTCCAAATACGTATTATTCTAATCTGAATGCTAAGGGTAAGTTTACCAATATGGCATCAGTTACCAATGAGGTTAAAGCGATGCTTGATCCATCTTACGTACCCGAAAATACCGGTGAACCAGGAAGGTTTGGCGCAAAGGATGTAACTGATCTTACCTGGAAAAATCTCATGGAGGCCTATACATGCACTGAATGCGGCAGATGTACTTCTGTTTGTCCGGCTAATATTACGGGTAAATTACTATCACCCCGCAAGATCATGATGGATACGCGCGACCGTATTACGGAGATTGGTAATAACATCGATAAGCATGGGAAAGATTACCAGGATGATAAATCATTACTGGATAATTATATCAGTCGGGAAGAGCTTTGGGCCTGTACCAGTTGCAATGCCTGTGTAGAGGCTTGCCCGGTAAATATCAATCCACTGGAAATTATAACCGAAATGCGCCGCTACATTGTGATGGAAGAATCGCAGGCACCGGCAAGCCTGAACAATATGTTTAGCAACGTGGAAAACAACGGCGCCCCATGGAAATACAGCCAGGCCGACAGGTTTAACTGGGCGGAAGAACAGTAGGTTGCAGAGATCATAGTTAATGGTTCATAGATCATAGCTATGTTGAATAAAGAAGTAATTAATGATATGATGTCCGTTAAACATCGGGCATAAAAGAAACTATGAACTATGAACAATGAACCATTGGCTATCCCTACCATGGCCGAAATGGCTGCCCAGGGCAAAGAACCTGAAATATTATTTTGGGTTGGTTGTGCTGGTAGCTTTGATGAACGCGCCCGCAAAATCACCCGTGATATTTGTAAGATCCTTCATCATGTTGGTATCAGCTATGCTGTTTTGGGAACGGAGGAAAACTGCACCGGCGATCCGGCTAAGCGTGCCGGTAATGAATTTCTGTTCCAGATGCAGGCTATGATGAATATCCAGGTATTGGATGGTTATAACATCAAAAAAATAGTTACGGGTTGCCCGCATTGCTTCAATACTATAAAAAATGAGTACCCCGGCTTGGGCGGCAATTATGAGGTAATTCATCATACCCAGCTTATCCAGCAGCTCATTAATGATGGTAAGCTCAAGGCCGAGGGGGGTGAAAGCTTTAAAGGCAAACGAATCACCTACCACGATCCTTGTTATTTAGGGCGGGGGAATGATGTTTACGAAGCCCCTCGTGCGGCGCTTGAAATACTGGATACCGAATTGGTTGAAATGAAGCGCTGTAAATCAAACGGTTTGTGCTGTGGCGCCGGTGGTGCTCAAATGTTCAAGGAACCGGAGGCAGGTAAAAAAGAAATCAACATGGAGCGTATTGCCGATGTGATTGAGGCTAAAGCCCAGGTAGTAGCTGCCGCCTGTCCGTTTTGTATGACCATGCTTACCGATGGTGTAAAACATCAGGATAAAGAGCAGGAGATAAAAGTGCTTGATATTGCTGAGATCACCGCAAGGGCCAATGGTTTATAAACTTTTCATCCTGAAATAATTCAGCGCGTTTTTCAAACTGTCAAACCGGGCCGGGTTCATATTGTGTACCGGTAAACCGAGCGAAGTAGCCATAGAGTCGATATTGCCTGCGGGATCTTCATAGGTTTGCACAATAATATCGTCGGTTTGGGTGTTAAATTTAAGTATGCCTGTGGTATCGCCGACTATGTAGTCAATATTGGTGAGGCGGTGCAGGTTAAACGAAAAATATTCCTGCTTACCCTGTTGATAAGTTTTTCGGAGGCGGATAAAATAATCGGCGGTGAGGTTTAATTCCCATTTTTTCAGGTTGTTTTCGCCGGATGGGTTAAAACTGATGTTCAGGCATTTGTTGCTCCAGTTTAGCCATTCCTGTTCGCTCATTTCGGCTTTAAAACCGTAATTTAGCGCACTGAAGGCAAAAATTGATGTAATGAGCATGGTTTTCCCGATCGCCGGAATATTTGATGTTTTCATGACAACAAGAATGTAACCTGAAGTTAATAAATTGATATTTTTGGAAATGATTTTTTCTCCACAGTCAAGAGTTTGGATATATCAGTCGGACAGGAAATTAACCGATCAGGAAGTATCCGCTATACAGCCTGAACTGGATAGGTTTACCACCGGTTGGACAGCCCATAACAACCAGTTGAAGGCTAAGGCCGAAGTCAGGTACAACCGTTTTTTTATTTTAATAGTTGATGAAAGCCAGGCAGGCGCCAGCGGTTGTTCAATTGATAAGTCGGTTCATTTTATGCAGCAGGTGCAGCAGCATTTGGGCATTAACTTGTTTGATAGGTTCAACCTGGCCTATCGCGAAGGGGAGGAAGTGTTATCACTGCCACGCCATGGTTTTGAAGCAAAGCTTAAAGACGGCAGCATCAACAAAGAAACTATTGTTTACAATAACCTGGTGCAAAACTTAACCGAACTGGAAACTAAATGGGAGGTTCCGTTTAAGGATAGCTGGCATATTCAGTTATTCCGCGACCTGGTAACCAGTTAATTATCTGCGGGTTCAAATTTTTAAAATTTACTGTGCTTAAGCCATACAAATGTTTAACTTTGGCACAGAATTTTGATATAAATCGTTTATACTGGTACTTTATAAATAAGCTATAAAAATGAAAGGCTTCATCTCAACCAAAACTTACGGATTTTTAAACTACGTTGTAGCCCTGTTAATGATCTCAACTTTATGGACTTTCGGTGGTACACTGCATGTTGGTGGCGCTGCTTTGTTCCTGCCTTTAATAATTGGCTGGTTGCAACTGATCATGGCTATCTTCGCTAAAAACGAAATGGGTTTTATTAAACAATTTCCGATGGTTATGCACAATGTTGGTGACGTAATTATGGGTTCATTTTTATTTTGCTCACCATGGGTTTACGCGTTTTCTGATAAAATGGTGTTACCTCAATTAGTTTTTGGTGCTTACCTTTTAATTGTAGGCTGCTTTACTAAAGGTTCTCCATTCATTAACCCACAGGTTGAAGAAGACCACGGTGTAAGCTACAACGCTTAATTCCGTTTAAAAAATATAAAACAAAAGAGGCACTCATTCGGGTGCCTCTTTTGTTTTATATGCCAAGTTCCTTGGCTTGCTGCTCCTCGCGCTGATTGCGCATTATTTTGGTAAAGCCCCTGTGATTGTGTTCTTCATCAAACAGCGGGAAAAACAAACCGCTGCCCCAAAAGCGTGATCCGTCCTTACGCACATGATAGCGTTCATCAATAGCCCTGCCCATGCTCAATGCTTTCTTTAATTCCATTTCGGGTTTGCCGGAAGCGATATCTTCAATAGTAAAAAATATGCGGGCATTAAGTCCTAAAGCTTCCTGTTCTGTATAGCCAAGTACTTTTTGGGCGCCGGTATTCCAACTGTTGATATTGCCGTTTTTATCAGTGGTGATCACGGCGTAGTCTTCAAGGCTATCCAGCACCTGCCTGAAAAACTCTTCGCTCATCCTGAAATAGGTATCGTCAAAAATATCTTTGTCGGTTATGGCATCGTCAACCGATTGATACTCGATAAAAATACTGGTCTTGTCTACACCGCACACCAGCTGCATAGGCTCGCGGGTTATGCGGTAAAAGGTTTCAAAGCCTGCAGGCAGGTTATTCAGCTCCGGCTTTCCTTTAACAGGTACAAGGGTAATGTCAACAACTTCTTCTGTTTGCTGATTTACAGTTACTTTAACTAATACATATTCGTAGCCTTTTTCAATAAGGTCGCCAAGTAGTTGTGAGGTTAACGGAGTACGCATTTTACGGTCAATTGCTTGTTCAAAAACTTTTTCAGTACAAAAATGACACCATTTATAATGCCGGTGCTTTTAACTAAGCGTGCTTACAGCTAAAACACTTCGTTAAGTCCTAAAAAGAAACCGCTTGAGCCATAAGTTCCCCTTGCATAATCAATACAGAGATTGGAGCGGGTGTATTTATTAAACAACAGTCGCAGGCCTGCGCCGCCACCAGGTTCCCAATGCCTGAACAGCCTGATGCGTTGCTGGTTATTGGCCGTTTCGGCATTAATAAATGCTACACCGCTGAGCAACTTGTTTGATGTAAGCGGAAAGCGGTATTCGGCCTCATTGTATACGAATGACATGCCTTTGAAGCGGCCTATAATAAAAGCCCTGCCAATGCGTCCGTAAGCATCGCTGCCGGTGCCTGGCAACTCAAGATAGGGCAGGGCCCCGCTTAACAGATAGTTTGACCAGTGCCAGACTGCAAATACATGTTCAGGATGGGTTGATGATAAGCTCCAGTATTTCCTGAATTCGAACTTTATCTGCATGGCATCACGGTTGCTGCCCAGCCAGGTTTGATTACTGCGCAAAACAATATCAGCATAAATCCCCCTGAACGGGCGGTTTGGCTGATCGCGGTTGTTGAACTGGAAATTGAAAAGCAAACCATTAGCTTGATACGAGTTAATGGGAAAACCATTGCGGATGCTATAGCGATAATTGTGTGTTTGGGTTATGGGAATATCCTTGCGGTCGTCATCAATGTGGCTGTAATAATTAAAGCTTAAGCCGGCACCCACATAGATATGGTTAGCCAGTTTGCGATAGATTCGTTCGTTGGCTTTGATGTACAGGTAGCGGATAGGAAAGGCGTCAGGATTGTTTTCAAAATGGGTATCATTCATGAAAAAACTACCCTCGCCATAGCTGCGCCGGCCCGTGCCAAGGCCGTTATCCATGGCAACAGTTTTACCTATTTGTACGGTGCCCTGCAGGTTCCATTGGTTTTGTGCCGAAAAGGCATTTTGCTTAAACTCAAAGGTAGAGAGCCCGCTGGTTGACAAGTAAAAGCCCGCGTTAATAACCGAAAGTGTAGTAGTTGAAGGATCGCCAAAATATTTCCCTCCCGATGAGATCACACCGACGGCAAAGCCCACACTGGGGTTATAAGCGGCCGATGGTAATACCGACCAGTAGGTGCGATTTTGTGATTGTGTAGTTGTTACCGAAGGCTTGCTGCTTTTGCCGCTGAATATGGAAGCTAAAATACTGGTGGCATCTACCTGTGATTGTAGTGAATCAACCGGATCGGCCAGGGTTTGGGCAAATAGCTTGCCGGCACTTAAAAGTACAAGCAAGGTTAAGGTAAGCCGGTAAACAGCGCGGGCCAATTATTTAGGGGTTAATAGTTGTTCCCGCTAATATATTTATATCATGTGAATGTAAAAAACTTATTACAAAATAAAGGATGGCTTATTATAACCTTAACAATGTGTTAGGGATAGCAGCGGATACCGGCTAATGTGCGTAAGGCCTGCAGGCGTATGAGCGGATAGCCCGGCCCGCAGGCAACACTCAATGTCTGAACTCGAATTAAACGAATTATCAGAATTTCCGGAATTCTGATAATAATGAAAATTTAACAAATTCAGGTTCAGACAAAATAAAATCATGCTGATCTATAAATCCTAAAAATCATGGTTAAATTTTTCCTTAAAAACTATTTGCTAATAAAGTAATTAACCCTATCTTTGCAGTCCCGAAAATACGGGGTATAATAAACGTTTAAACAATTTAATTTAAAGCAAGTGAATACGTTAAGTTACAAAACTGTCTCAGCCAACAAAAAAACCGTTAACAAACAATGGGTTGTTGTTGACGCCGAAGGCGAGATTTTGGGGCGCTTGTCTACGAAGATCGCAATGATCATTCGTGGTAAAACCAAGCCTGATTTCACCCCAAACGTAGACTGTGGTGATAATGTGATCGTTATCAACGCAGACAAGGTAAAACTGACCGGCAACAAACTAAGCGACAAAGTTTATGTTCGTTACACTGGATATCCAGGTGGTCAGCGTTTTATTTCTCCTAAGGAGTTATTGGCGAAACATCCAACCCGCATCATCGAGAAAGCGGTACGTGGTATGTTACCTAAAAATCGTTTGGGTAAAGCATTATTCGGCAATTTGCATGTATATGCAGGTGCTGAGCATCCTCATGCAGCGCAAAACCCAAAAGCCATTTAATTTTTAATTTTTAAGGAGAAAAAAAATGCCAACAACTAACACTTCAGGCAGAAGAAAAACAGCCGTTGCCCGCATCTACCTTACAGAAGGAAATGGCGCGATCATCGTTAACGGTAAAGATTACAAAGAGTATTTCCCTACTTTGCCATTGCAATATATCGTAACTCAGAGCACTGAGGTTTCTGGTAGCACCGGAAAATACGATGTTAAAGCAAACGTTGCAGGTGGTGGTGTAAAAGGACAGGCAGAAGCCGTTCGTTTAGCTATCGCTAAAGCTATTGTTGAACTTGATGCTGAAAAGAAACCGGCATTACGTGCTAAAGGCTTAATGACCCGCGATGACCGTATGGTTGAGCGTAAAAAACCAGGTCGCAGGAAAGCACGTAAGAGATTCCAATTCAGTAAACGTTAATCACAGGAGGACAACAAAATGGCAAGAACAACTTATCAGGATTTACTGGACGCTGGTGTACACTTTGGTCACCTTACCCGCAAATGGGATCCGAAAATGTCACAGTACATTTTCATGGAGCGTAACGGTATCCACATTATCGATTTAAATAAAACCTTAACTAAGGTTGAAGAAGCTGCTGCAGCTATAAAACAAATTGTAAAATCAGGCCGTAAGGTATTATTCGTAGCTACAAAGAAACAAGCGAAAGATATCGTTGCTGATTACGCAAAAAGCGTAAACATGCCATACATCACCGAGCGTTGGTTAGGTGGTATGTTAACCAACTTTGCTACTGTACGTAAGTCAATCAAAAAGATGTCAAACATCGATAAATTGACTAAAGACGGTACTTACAGCAACCTTTCTAAAAAAGAGCGTTTGATGATTCAGCGTGAGCGTATCAAATTAGAAACCCTTTTAGGTGGTATCTCTGATCTGAACCGTTTACCAGCTGCTTTATTCCTGATCGACGTTAAGAAAGAGCACATCGCGGTTTCAGAAGCATTAAAGTTGAACATCCCTACATTTGCTATGGTTGATACCAACTCTGATCCTTCAAACATCGACTTCCCGATCCCTGCGAATGACGACGCTACTAAATCAATTTCATTGATCACCAGCATCATCATCAAAGCTATCGAAGAAGGTTTAGATGAGCGCAAACGCGAGAAAGAAGATGAAGCTGAAAAAGAAGCAGTAGCTGCAAAAGCTAAAGCTGATGCTCCTGAAGCTAACGAAGGCGGCAAAAGAACCCGCAAAGTTGCTGAAGTAGCTGCTGAAGGTGAAACTGAAGCTCCAGCTGCTGAAACAGAAGAATAATCTTCCTTGTTAACCCTTAGGGTACAACAAAAAATTATATTAATTCTCTCACCTCAGCAAGGGGTGGGAGATTTTTAATATTAAAAATAGTTGCAGGTTACAGTAGCATAACACCATAGCGGTAACTTGTAACCCGATATAAAAAATCTTAAAACTCAAAAAAACATGTCTACAGTACAAATTTCTGCAGCCGACGTAAACAAACTGCGCCAGCAAACCGGTGCCGGTATGATGGATTGCAAAAAAGCATTAACCGAAACTAACGGTGATTTTGAAGCAGCTATCGATTTTTTAAGGAAAAAAGGTGCTAAAGTTGCAGCAAGCCGTCAGGACAGGGAATCAAACGAAGGTGTTGTTATTGCACGTACTTCGGCTGATTTTAAAACCGGTGTCATCATCGAACTTAACTGCGAAACCGACTTCGTAGCTAAAAATGCTGAGTTCGTTGCTTTCGCTAACCAAATTGCTAACACTGCTGTTGAAGCTAAACCAGCTTCAATTGATGAGCTTTTAGCGTTGGAGATCGACGTTGAAACTGGTCGTCAGAAAATTTCTGAAGCTATCATCGAAAAAACCGGTAAAATCGGCGAAAAAATCGGTGTTTCTAAATATGAAGTAGTTAGCGGCGAAAAAGTTGTTGCTTACATCCACGGTAACTTCCGTTTAGGTGTATTGGTAGCACTTACTGCTGGTGGCGAAGCTGCTGAAGAAGCCGGTAAAGACGTAGCTATGCAAATTGCTGCTATGAACCCTATCGCTTTGGATAAAGATGGTGTTGATGCTTCGGTAATTGAGCGTGAGCTTGAAATTGCTAAAGATCAGATCCGTGCAGAAGGTAAACCAGAAGCAATGGTTGAAAAAATTGCTGCCGGTAAACTGAATAAATTCTACAAAGACTCAACCCTGTTAAACCAGGAGTTTGTGAAAGATTCGTCTAAGAGCGTTTCACAATTCCTTGACGCGGTTGAAAAAGGCCTTACAGTAACCGCCTTTAAGCGAGTAGCTTTAGGAGCTTAATTATATTATCCCCCGATGAAAATCGGGGGATTTTTTTTGCCCTGTTGGTTTGCCCTCAAAGTTATGTTATTGCGACGAGGGACGACGAAGCAATCGAATGCTATACAGAGCGGCCGCGCTTCTGTGCGATTGCCGCGCTACGCTCGCAATGACACAATGGTTGAATACGTAAATATTAAATCATGCCTATCCTCGCCCTCCACAACCTTAAACTCATTTCAACCGGCACCATCGCCGAAGGTAAAGCCGTTTTAATCTCAAACGGTACCATCACAGATATTATTGACGAAAGCGCTATCCCAACGAATGTTGCAAAGAAGGACCTGAACGGCGCATATCTTGCCCCCGGATTTATTGATTTGCAGATCTACGGTAGCGGCGGTAAACTTTTTGCCGGTACGCCAACCGTTGAGGCGTTGGAGCAATTAGAACATGATCTGCTGAGCCAGGGTACCATTGGTGTATTTGCTACTATCGGTACCAATACCAATGATATTGTGGAAACCGGTATTGAAGCGGCCAAGGTATATCGTGAAAAAAGTAAAGGCGCTTTCTGGGGATTGCATTTGGAAGGGCCATATTTAAATCCTGCAAAAAAAGGTGCCCACCCCGAGAAATTCATTAAAAAAGCTACGCTTGCCGAAGTTAAGGGATGGGTTGAAAAGGCAGATGGGGTTATTAAAATGATTACTATAGCTCCCGAGCTGCAGGATCAGGAGGTAATTGACTATTTGTATGAGCAGGGGATCATCATATCATCAGGCCATAGCAATGCCACTTATGCCGAAGGCAAATCATTTTTAAAGAAACCGGTGCAAGCCGTTACACATTTGTTTAATGCTATGCCATCTATGCACCACCGCGAGCCTGGCTATATCCCTGCTATTTTTGAGGAGCGGCCGTATACCAGTATTGTAGCTGATGGTATTCACGTTGATTTTGCAATGGTGCGTTTAGCTAAACGCGAGCTTGGTGATAAACTTTTCCTGATCACCGACGCCGTTACCTCAACTAAAGAAGGCGCTTACCAGCACGAATTACGGGGAGACAGGTATACCATGCCCGATGGTACCTTATCAGGATCATGCCTTACCATGCTTAAAGCAGTTGAAAACTGCGTTAAAAAAGTAGGAATAGACCTGGCGGAGGCTGTAAACATGGCATCATTATATCCTGCTGAGCTGGCTTCACAAACAAAGAAGGGTAAAATTGAGCAAGGCTTTGATGCCGACCTTGTTGTTTTTAACGCTGATTTTGAAGTGCTTGAAACAATATTGAAGGGTGATTTTTTAACAAAGACAACATAAAATTTTAACACTGTAAATTTATTCGCTATTTTTGGCGAACTACTCCCGTATGAACAGAGCTTTATCAATTCTTGATATAAACAAAAGCAGGTTTCATCTATTTCTATTATTAGCAAATCACACCAAATGAAATACAAAAGAATATTACTGAAACTTTCGGGCGAATCGCTGATGGGCACAAGGCAATATGGTATTGATAATAACCAGGTTTTGCAGTATGCTCATGACATTAAAAACGTTTATGATGCCGGTATTGAGATTGCGGTAGTTGTTGGAGGCGGTAATATTTTCAGGGGATTAAGTGCCGAAAAATCGGGCATGGAACGCGCTCAGGCTGATTATATGGGTATGCTTGCAACCGTTATTAACTGTATGGCGCTGCAAAATGCTTTGGAAAGCATTGGTGTGGAAACGCGTCTGCAATCGGCCATTAAAATGGAGCAGATCTGCGAGCCTTATATCCGTCGTCGTGCTATGCACCACCTGGAAATGGGCAAGATCGTGATCTTCGGGGCAGGTACCGGTAACCCTTATTTTACTACTGATACTGCCGCTTCATTACGCGCTATCGAAATTAAAGCCGACGTGGTATTGAAAGGTACCCGCGTTGATGGTATCTATACTGCCGATCCGGAGAAAGATCCGACAGCAACCCGTTATGACGAGATCACCTTCCAGGAAGTATATGACAAAGGCCTGAACGTAATGGACATGACCGCTATTACCCTTTGCCAGGAAAACAAGCTGCCTATCATTGTATTTGACATGAACAAAGAAGGTAACTTTATGAAAATTGCCAAAGGCGAGGATATCGGTACTTTAGTGAAATAAGGTCCCGCAAACTAATATACAAGCGTCCTTGCAAGGTGCGAAGCAATCTCCGATTAGCCGAGAAACCACGCAAATCCGTTTTGTATAGTTGGGGATTCCTTAGAACCTCACAATGACGTTGGAGTATGAGCTTGAGCTTTTTACAACCTCCGTCTATAAGCTTTATAAAAACTTTAAACCCATGTAATTCCGTAATTGGTATTATATGGGTTTTTAATTTTTATGGCTATGAAGTTTGTATTGGGGATATTGCTGATGTTTTTTACAACAGCATACAGCGGACCGGTTAACAGGCCGGTATCCAGGGTTGACCTGGATAAGTTTTCGGGCAAATGGTATTCTCTATATTCCATCCCAACTATGTTTGACAGGGGCACCCGCGAAACCACCACTACTTATACATTAAACAATGACGGCTACTACAACGTAGTAACCTGTGCCAAAAAAGGAGACAACGAGGAGGTGCATACCTATAAGTCAAAGCTATTTCCCGAAAAAGAGAAGGACGGTGAGATGAAGGCCCAATTTATCTGGCCAATTAAGGTCGACTATTGGGTTATCGACCTTGCTCCCGACTACTCGTATGTGGTTGTTGGACATCCGGATCATAAATTTTTATTTATCATGAGCCGTAAACCATCAATACCCAAAGCGGAATATGAAGGGATAGTAGAACATTGTAAAGAAATGGGCTATGCGGTTGAAAAGCTGGTATCGCAACAACATAAAGGGTAAGTTAAAAGCCGAAGGCTTAAAGCAAAACTCCTGCTCCTAAAGAAAGCTTTAAGCCTTCAGCTCAACTTACGTCCTACAAAACTATTATGAAAAAGAAAGGCCGCCCTATGAAAGAGCGGCCTTCTGCATTTTAACTCTTATGATTGATTACTTGGCGTCATTAATAGCTTTAATGGCATCATCAGCAGCTTTTACCGATGCATCATCTTTCATGGTAGTACGTGCAGCTTTTATACCTTCCAGTTGGGTAATCACAAAAGGGGCGGCGCCGTAAACTTTAAATTTAATACCTGCATTTTTAAGCTCTTCAATACCTTGCTGGGCATATTCTGGCTTATTAACTTTAGCAGTCATATCAGCAAAGTTTTTAAGCGTGTTGAATTTTTCCTGAATGCCTGCTTCTGTAAATGCATGGTAAACAAATGGCCATTCGGCATCATTGCCATTAGCGGTGTACAGGTTAGTGATAGCGGTTGTTAACGCACCCTTATTGTCTTTTTCAAGGCCTTTAGCTAAGCTTAGTGCTTTAGCCGGATCAAGCAGCCCGATTGCATTTAAAGCTGCTCCCTGAACAGCATATGACTCGCTCGACATAGCCTGGGTGAACAAGGTCATGTTGCCGCTTGCTTTTAGTTTGCCCAAAGCGGTAATTGCAGCTGCCCTTACCAGGGTATTATTATCTGTTTGCGCTAAAGAAATCAGTATCGGCTGTGCAGCGTTACGCACATCATCTTTGGTGAGGTTTAACGCCCTGATAGTTTTAACACGCAGCCCGTAGTATTTATCCTTTAAAGCAGCAATCAGTATTTTTTGTGCTTGCGGACGGGTTTGATCAGCCGCCGCAGCATCTATAGCCTCAAAGCGGTCGAGATAGTTAGGGGCATTGAAATACTGGAATGAAAGCTCATCAATGGTTTTAGTGTCGGTTTTCTTGGTTAGCAGGATCTTATCAGCGTCAACATTTACAAGGTCTGGTTTGCCGGCCAGTTGATAGCTGATAGAATCTACCTTATCGTTCATCCATTCTTTATGACGCACTTTTTTACCGCCCTGGTAAATATCAATTGCCATCGGCAGTTTAAAGGTTTGACCATCCTGATTTTGTTTCAGGTACACGGTTTCGGTTTTGGTAGCCTCATCCCATTTGTAGCTGATATTCAATATCGGGTGACCGGCACCATAATACCATTGGTTAAAGTACCAGTTAAGGTCCTGACCGCTGGCTTCTTCAAATGCTAAACGCAATTGTTGTGCTTCGCCGTTTTTAAACGCGTTTGTTTTGAGGTAAATGTTAAGGCCTTTATAGAACGCGGCGTCGCCTAAATAGTTGCGGAGCATGTTCAGGATACGGCCGCCTTTTTGGTAGGTTACGGCATCAAAAACATCTTCTTTATCGGCATAGTAAAAACGGACCAGGTTTTTGGTATTAGCGCCCGGCGAACGCAGATAGCTTTGCATATCGGCATAATTGTGCGCGTCGGCTTCGTCTTTACCATATTTATGTTCGGCCCAAATGGTTTCACTAAAGTTGGCGAAGGACTCGTTTACGGTAAGGTTGCTCCAACTTTCGGCAGTAACATAATCGCCAAACCATTGGTGGAAAAGTTCGTGAACGATGGTACTGCGGCCATTGTTATAATTAGCGTCAATCAGTTCGCGGTGAGTGGCCTGTACATAATCGCCATGGAGGGTAGCTGATGTGTTTTCCATCGCGCCGCTCACATAATCACGAACCACAATCTGCGAGTATTTAACCCAGGGAAAATCAACACCCAGTGTTTTTGAATAAAAGTCGATAGCTTCCGGGGTAAAACCAAAAATTTCTTTGGCGTAAGGAGCGTATTTTGGTTCAAGGTAATAGCTTACCTCTTTATCTTTCCATTTGTCTTTATAGATCTTGAAATCGCCAACAGCCATCATAAACAAGTACGGCGAGTGTGGCAAATCCTGTTTCCAGGTATCGGTGCGGGTACCATCGGCATTTATTTTTTGAGCGGTTAACTTACCGTTTGATAATGTCACGTACTTTGCAGGTACGGTCATGGTGATCTCTTCGGTAGTTTTTTGGCTCGGTTTATCAATGGTAGGGAACCAGGCAGATGAGCTTTCTGTTTCGCCCTGAGTCCAGATCTGGGTTGGCTTATCTTTTTCGGTACCATCAGGATTAATGAAGTATAAACCTTTGGCATCGTTGATGGCCGCGCTGCCTTTTTCTTTTAGTTCATTAGGCTTGGCGGTATAATCAATGTAAATGGTATAGCTTTCGTTATTGTGGTAAACTTTATCCAGTTTAATAGCTACCGAAAGGCTATCCTGGTAAGTAAATTTTAGCGGAACGTTTTTACCATTTTTTACTAACGAAATGTTTTTAAGGTCCATGCCTTTAGCATCAAGCCTTAAGCTATCGGTTGGATAAAAATGAGGTTTTAAAGTAACCCATTCTTTACCGTACAGGTAACGTTTTTTGTAATCGAACCTAACATCAAGCTTGGTGTGGATAAGGTCGTTGATTTTAGTTGGTACGGCCCGGTAAATTTTTAAAGCCGGATTTTCGGGTTGAGGTGTTTGCTGCGCGTAGGCAGTAGTCATTGCCGCTGCGGTAAGGGCACACGACAGCATGAGTTGTTTTAGAAGTTTTCGATCAGTCATATATTTAATAACAACAAGTTAGCTTTTTTTGCAAGCTGTTGAGGATAGTTAATTTTCAAATATACATCCCTGCAGCTAAAATGTTTTGTGCGTAAATCACCTATGACGCGCGGGACAAGATTATGTTACGTACAGGCAACTGATTTTGATTTTGAATATCATAGCTAAAGGCCAATGTGCTTATCTTTACCGCTATGCCTCTTCCTGAAAAAGCTTTAATTATTGGTGCCGGCGTAGCCGGAATTGCCGCGGCTATTCGTTTGGCGATAAAAGGATATGAGGTTGAAGTTTATGAAACCAATAGTTATCCGGGTGGCAAGCTTAATCAATTTGAGCAGGATGGCTACCGCTTTGACGCCGGCCCGAGCCTGTTCACCATGCCGCAATATGTGGATGAGCTTTTTGAACTGGCTGGTAAAAAACCTTCGGATTATTTCCGGTACCAAAAGCTGGATCCCGTTTGCAAATATTTTTATGAAGACGGTACCCGTTTAATTGCCTATGCTGATTTTAATAAGCTTGGGAGCGAGGTACAAGCACAAACCGGAGAGCCTGCTACATCCATAAAACAATACTTTGAAAACAGCAGCCGAATCTACAATATCACCAATCACGTTTTCTTAGAACGATCCCTGCACAGGCTTAAAACCTATTTGCGTTGGGATACGGTTAAGTCGGTATTCAGGTTTGGGAAAATAGATGCTTTCCGTACCATGCATGCGGCTAATCAAAGTTTTTTTAAGGATAGACGCATTGTTCAGTTTTTTGACAGATATGCAACCTATAACGGCTCCAACCCTTATCATGCGCCGGCTACGCTGAACGTTATCCCGCACCTGGAGCAGCACTTTGGCGCTTATTTACCGGAGGGGGGGATGTACAGCATCACTTCAGGCCTGGTAAGACTGGCGGAATCGTTAGGCGTAAAGTTTCATTACAATAGCCCCGTAACAGAGATTTTTTTAGACGGGAAAACAGTAAATGGAATCCGGGTAGATGAACAGATCATTGAAGGGGATGTTGTGGTATCCAACATGGATATCTGGTTTACTTATCATAAATTACTAAAGGACTATCCAAAACTTCATCCTCAAAAAATATTAAGCCAGGAGCGGAGCAGCTCGGCATTGATATTTTACTGGGGAGTAAAAACTCAGTTTAAAGAACTCGACTTACATAATATTTTTTTCAGTGCCGATTACGAAGCTGAGTTTGATCATATCTGGCAACAAAAAGACATATATGATGATCCAACTGTTTACCTCAATATCAGCTCAAAATATAAAGCGGATGATGCGCCTGAGGGCTGCGAAAATTGGTTTGTAATGATCAATGTACCTGCCAATACCGGACAGGACTGGGATAGCCTTATAGCCTGCGGGCGGGAAAATATCTTAAGCAAATTAAGCCGACTGTTAAATAAAGACATCAGCAAACTTATCGTGAATGAAAATATCCTCGATCCGCGAAGCATCGAAAGCCGTACTTCTTCATATCAGGGTTCACTTTACGGTACCAGCTCAAACAGTCAGTTCGCTGCTTTTTTAAGGCACGCTAACAGATCGTCGAAGATAAAGGGACTATATTTTTGCGGTGGAAGTGTGCATCCGGGAGGAGGGATTCCGCTGTGTTTGCTATCGGCAAAAATTGTGAGCGGGTTGATTGATTAACAATGCCGCCTAAAATGTAGAGATACATCTCTTCAAATGATAAATACATAATTTTAACGAAAGATAATTTTACCAATTATTTTACTGATATTGCGACGGTGATGCGATGTGGCCTGAAAACCAGTAGGCTACACATTGCTTCGGTACAAAAACCAATTATAACGAGATATGACAATCAAGAATGTTTACTTATTACTTGCCGGACTTTTATTGGCCGGTTTTACTTCATGCAAGAAGAAAGACGTTTTGCCGGGCAATACCGGGAACGTTCCCGGTGATACGACGGTGAGTACCGGAAAGGCATTACCGGCAGGGGCTAAGGATGGTGTTACCTTCATCAACTCGGGTAAATCGGTTATTTTTAACCTGTATGCACCCGGCAAAAAATCGGTATCGGTAATAGGCGACTTTAACAGTTGGGATGCTAATGATACCAAAGCCGTTATGAACAACACGCCCGATGGCAAACGCTGGTGGGTACAGATAGATAACATCGACCCCACTACTGAATACGGTTACCAGTTTTATATTGATAAATCACTAAAAGTAGCCGACCCATATACCGAAAAGGTGCTTGATCCGGATAATGATTCATACATCTCGTCAGATACGTATCCGAACCTGAAGAAATATCCAACAGGAAAAACTACCGGTAATGTGAGTGTGTTTCAGGCCAATCAGCCTGCATACAGCTGGAAAAACACGAGTTTTACCCGTCCCGACAAAAAGAACCTGGTTGTTTACGAGCTATTGGTACGGGATTTTATTGATGCCCATAACTATCAAACCCTTACCGATACTTTAAAATATCTATCAAATTTGGGTGTTAACGCCGTTGAGTTAATGCCAATTAATGAATTTGAAGGAAACCTTTCATGGGGTTATAACCCATCTTTTTATTTTGCGCCTGACAAGTACTACGGTACCAAAAATGCATTGAAAGCTTTTATAGACGAGTGCCACTCACGCGGTATAGCCGTGATTCAGGACATTGTGCTTAACCATTCGTTTGGCCAATCGCCTATGGTGCAAATGTATTTCAACACGGCCGCCGGCAAGCCTGCGGCTAATAACCCATGGTATAATGTTGACCCTACGCATCCCTATAACGTGGGTTACCAGTTTAACCACGAAAGTGCCGATACCAAATATTTTGTCAAGAACGTGCTCAAATTCTGGATGACGGAGTATAAGATCGACGGTTTCCGCTTTGACCTTTCCAAAGGGTTTACACAGGTTAATTATGGCACTTCTGATGCTGCTGTAGGTCCGTGGGGACAATATGACGCCAGTCGCGTGGCTATCTGGAAAGATTATAACAATTACATTAAAAGTATCGACAATAATAATTTCTACGTGATACTGGAGCACTTTGCGGCTAACCAGGAGGAGAAAGAACTGGCCGGCGAAGGCATGATGCTTTGGAATAACCTGAACTACAATGCCAATGAAGCCACCATGGGCTGGCTAACCAATTCCAATTTCCAGGGTTTGTTTTACGATCAGCATACATTTACCCAGCCTTATAATCTGGTAAGCTACTTTGAAAGCCATGACGAAGAACGCCTGCAATTTAAAAACGAAAGCTACGGTAACAGCTATAATGGCTATAATGTAAAAGATAGAAACACCGGCCTGGCCCGCGAAGAAATGGCAGCAGCATTCCTGTTCTCGGTTCCGGGGCCTAAAATGCTCTGGCAGTTTGGTGAGCTTGGCTATGATGTAAGTATTGATCAGGGCGGCCGTACCAGCAATAAGCCCATCTACTGGAACTACAATACCGACCCTAACAGACGGCGTTTATATGGCATTTACGCCAAAATGATTAAAATGAAAGAGAAGAATGCTGTATTTGCGTCAACAAATTCTACTTATGATCTTGCGGGTGCTGTTAAAACCATCCAGTTAAAAGATGCCAGCGCCAATGTTGAAGTAGTTGGTAATTTTGATGTGATGCCGCAATCAGCCAGTATCAGCTTCCCATCAACCGGAACATGGTATGACAATATTACCAAAAACAGCATAAATGTAACATCATTGCCATATTCCATGACCTTGCAACCGGGCGAATATCATGTGTACAGTAGTGTTGTTTTACAGCAATAAAGAAGTTAAAACACTAAGAGTTAAGGCTTCTGGCCGATAGGAAATGATACTTTTACATTCCGCTTTGGGGTGAATGGTTATACTCTTAAAAACTATAAAGGTGTAATTGCCTTATTTTTAAATAATTATTGGATTTTAATGTATATCTTTGCAATCTTAAATAAAATATAATGCAAGGAACAGTAAAATTCTTTAATGAAACCAAAGGTTTCGGATTTATTACACCAACTAACGGTGGCGCCGAAGTTTTTGTACACGTATCAGGTTTGATTGACACTATTCGTGAAAACGATAGCGTTACCTACGATGTAGAACAAGGCAAAAAAGGCCTAAATGCGGTAAATGTAAAAGTAGCTTAAACTATCAATTATATAAAAATCGTACAGCATCTGTTCAGCAATGGGCAGATGCTTTTTTTATGCAATAAAAAAGCCCGATGTATATAATATCATCAGGCTTTCATTTATATCTATTAAGCTTTTTTAGGCAACCACCGGATTTACCATTTGTACTAAAGCTTCAATAAACTTGGGAGCGTCGTTCAGGCTTTCTACCAGTTGAACATGCTCTCCGCCCAGTGCTTTAAACTCATCACCGTACTCCGTTGTTACTTCGTATACAGTTTCAAGGCAGTCGGCAACAAAGGCAGGGCAAAATACCAGTAAACGCTTTTTGCCTTCCTTGGCCAGTTGGGCTACAATTTCGCTGGTGTAAGGTTGTACCCATGGGTCGTTACCCAGGCGTGATTGAAAGCAGATGGTATATTTCTCTCTCGGGATCCCCATTTTATCAGCTATTAGCTTCGCAGTGTGGTGCGATTGTGCCGAGTAGCAAAACCTGTTGGCATCGGTAAGTGTTTCGCAGCAACCTGATGATTTAAGGCAATGGTTATGTGTATGATCGGCCTTGATCAGCTGCCTTTGCGGCAAGCCGTGAAAGCTGAACAAAACATGATCGTACGTATCCGGATTATATTTTTGCGCGTTGTCGGCAAAAGTTTCAATCATTAACTCGTTATCATGAAACGAGTTAATGAAGGTGATATTTGGCGATGTTGGCCATTTACCCACAATATCCATAATCTTTTCATAAACAGAACCGGTACTGGCCGAGGCATATTGCGGAAACAACGGAATTACCTGGATACTTTCAACAAGGGCTGCTTTCAGTTTCTCCAAAGCCGATTCGATAGAAGGGTTTTGGTAGCGCATGGCCAACTCAACCATATACTCATCGCCGAGGCGCTGCTGTAACGCTTTTTGCTGTAAAATGCTATAATGTAATAGTGGTGAGCCTGTTTTAGGATCCCAGATGGCCTGGTACAATTTGGCCGATTTTGGCGCCCTGAAAGGAACAATAAGGCCTTTTACTAAAATGGTACGTGAAAGGGTTCCAATATCAATAACCCGGGGGTCCATTAAAAACTCATTCAAATAACGCTTAACATCTGCTGTACTCGGGCTATCCGGTGTGCCCAGGTTAACCAGTAAAATTCCTTTTTTAGCCATAATTATCAGGTACAAAAGTAACAAAAAATGCCCCGTAACTTATGACGGTGGTCACAAATTACAAATAAATGAGGTGTAAGGTTTTTGTGTCGAAATACTCTCTGTTATCTACTCCCGTCATTGCGAGGCACGAAGCAATCCCCGACTTTACAGGGGGGACGTGCTTGGCGGCTGTGCTGTCCGAAGTCTCTGACTTCGGACGCCTATGCATGTAGTCTTCAGACTACAGTATTGTGTTATTAAGAAGTTATTTGCAGTTTTACTAATATGGCTGTAGTTGCAAACTACAAGCATATAGGTTCGAAGTCAGAGACTTCGAACAGCGAAGTGATTATAAGTGATTGATTGTTGGGAGTGAATTTTGATCAGTTTTAAAATATGGGCGTTGCCTGCGGTCCGGGCTATCCGCTGCAAGTCCTCGCTTTGCCTGATAACAAATCCGGCGCACGCTTTGGGCTTTACGCTTCTATCCCTAACGCGGCTACCGCGCAATTGGCGAATTATGGATTGGTCAGCCTCTTCTTTTCTGGTAACGGAGCTTTCCACAACCTCCACCACGGCACACCCGGCGCTTCATGATGCTCATAATGGTATCCGAAAAAGTAACAGCTAAAAAAAGCGACAATATGATTACGGCGCTGGCTCCGGGCAAAATGCGGGTTGTTATGTTCGCCTTTATGGGGCTGATAAGTGCCGAAATAAAATAGTTGCAATGTGCTCAAGAGCGATGGCACCACCCAAAACATGATCAGGTTTGGCTGCGGAATCCAGATTTTCAGGATATTAAAAACAATGGCCATGACCACAATTTGCCATACAGACAGATAATTGCGGATAAACTGCACATACCAGGCAAAAAAGCTGCCCTGGTGGTAGTCCGGGTCGTGGTGGGTATGTACGTGGCTGTGATGTTTATGGTGCTTGGTGTATAACTTCGGGTACCAGAACGAAGCGTAAAGAAAAGTACTCAGGTAACCAACAAAGTTATTTAAACCCTTATTGGGCGAAACGGTACCATGCATGGCGTCATGCGCGGTGATGAATAGCCCGGTATACAGGTGCATCTGTACCAGCACAAATACATAAACAAGGGGATTGGTAAAGCTGAAATGCCATCGCATTAATAATATAATGCTTGTTGCCCAGCAGCCAATTACCAGGGCGGCTACTAATAAACCGGTATGTGAAGGGCTTTTTTGCATGCTATAATGTTACAGCAAAAAGCGTGCTGTTAAAAGCTTTCTATGGCGGCTTTTACTTTTTGCATCAGCCACATAGGGGTTGATGTAGCGCCGGCAATACCTACAGTATCGTTTGGTGCAAACATGCTTTGTTCCAGTTCGTCGGTTGATGATATGAAGTAGGTGTTAGGGTTATGCTTGCGACATACTTCAAACAATACCTTGCCGTTTGATGATTTTTTGCCCGATACAAAAATGATCTTATCAAAACGTGTCGCGAATTTAGGAAGATCTTTATCACGGTTGCTTACCTGGCGGCAGATGGTATCGTTAGCTTTCAGGTCATATCCGCGCGAAATAAGCTCATCCTTCACCGAGTAGAATTTATCCATGCTCTTGGTGGTTTGGCTGTACAGTGTGATATTGTGCGGAAGCTCTACATGATCCAATTCGGCAATATCCTGGAAAACTATCGCTTCGTTATTGGTCTGTCCTTGCAAACCAACCACTTCGGCGTGGCCGTGCTTGCCAAAAATCAGAATCTTCTCGTTTGAGTCGTATGAAGTTTTGATGCGGTTTTGCAGCTTAAGCACTACCGGGCACGAAGCATCAATAAGGGTAATATTGTTTTCTAAAGCCGTGCGGTAAGTATCAGGTGCTTCGCCATGGGCACGGATAAGTACCTTTTCGTTATGGAGGTCCTTAAGCTGGCTGTGTTCAATAATGCGGAGGCCTTTTGATTTTAGTCGCTCAACCTCTTCATCATTGTGCACAATATCGCCCAGGCAGTACAGGTAACCGTCCTCTTCTAAAATCTCTTCGGCCATGTCAATGGCATAAACCACCCCAAAGCAAAAGCCCGAATCCTGATCAATAGTAACCTGTAACTGATAATCTCCCATGGTGTTGCAAATTTACGGCAAAATTAATCGTTGATTGTAATGATTGCGTTGATTTAGCTGATTTTTATGTTGATGAATTTTGATCGACTTAAGTTAATACATCAGATTCAAAACAGCAAAAAACACAAATTGTGCAATCAGCAACGCCGGAGCAACAATGCTTTGCCGTTTAAATTTAAATTGCTCAGATATAAAAAGCAGCAACGCGCTCAATGCAAACCAGCAAACGTAGTTTTGTAAAGGAACAGCACCACCCAGCCAATGCCAGTAATCAAAATGAATGGCGATAGGTTCAATAAGCATATCAAGCAAGGTGAGCACCAGAGCGCCGGTTAATATCCTTGCCAACTTGTTGTTGAAATGACGGCTTCTTCGTAAAAAAACTCCTGTAGCGTATATCAACAGAAACCAATTTACCCCGATCATCAGGGGGATATCGAGCAGCCTTGTGCCGAGTGTTGCGCCATAACTGTAATTGCCAAACAGCCAGCCGGTATGCACACCAATATATTCGGCCATAAAGCCCGCGATAAAAATAATTACAGCGAATAGCATAAACCTGCCGTTAAAAACGTCATGGCTATAAATAACAACCCCAAGCATCAATAGTAAATGCCAGGGCACCAACGCTATAAATAATGCAGCTAAAGATGGGATAGTGAAGCCGATTAAACCCACCAGGTGAAACAAAAAAATGATCGTAACACAGATTCTGTTTTTTGCCAATATCGCCCTATTGAATTCAGAGGATCTCAAATCTTTCGCCCTTTCCACATGGTGGTTTTGGTAAGATAGCGTTGTATAGATAAAACTGCCACAGCAAGCAGGCTAAACATTTGAGCGGGATGCAGAAGGATGTTATACCCGGCTTTTTGCCCTGCCGAAAGAGAGATCATGATCCGCGTAAGCAAGATCAACCCTACAGTAAAAAATATGAGAGGCAGATTTAAAGTAGTAAGGATAATGAGCGGACCGGCAATAATGATAGTGATATATACCAGAAAGCCAATAATGCTGTAATTAAAAGCCGCCAGGAAGTTTTTGCTGAAACCGTTTATCGCTTGGTCATAACCACGATACATACGGCAGCTGATCATGCCATTGGCCAGTAAAGCCTCGCCATTATAACGTTCGGCCTTGATCAGGCGCATGATCTCTACATCTTCAACAACTTTATTTTTTACAGCTTTGTGCCATTGGTGCTTGTGATAAATGGCGGCATCAAATAGCATGAACTGTCCGCTGGCTGCTGCCACCGAAGCATTTTTTACGATATACACCAGGCGTAAAGGCAGCAGGTTAAGTAATATAAAATGCATCAGCGGAACCACAAGGTTTTCGCCCAGGGTAAGCATGGTTTGATTAGTAAACAGGCTTAATAAGCCTAACTGATGCAAGTGCATGCGGTGTATCGCGCTGTTGATAAGATGATTACTGATCTGCTCGTCGGCATCTAAAAACAGCAGGTATTTACCATCGGCCTGTTTGGCCATTTGATGGCAGGCATAGTTTTTCCCCATCCAGGCATCGGGTAGTTTGCCGCCTTTTATTACCCTGAAATGCGGGTGATTGGCTGCAAAATCATGGCAAACGCGGTAAGTATCATCGGTAGAGTCATCGTCATAAATGATAACCTCATAATTGTTATAATCCTGCTTGTAGATGGAATTTAGCAGTGTTAATATATTACCGGCCTCGTTACGCGCCGGGATCAGAATCGAAACCTTATCCGAGTAGTACCGGCCTATATGAGGGAGTTTGGGGTTGGAGATATAATTGAACAGCGTTACCGCAAACCTGAGTATGATAAAAAAGAGGGTTATTAATATAGCTATTGTCACTTTTTATATATCAAATTCGGTTTGCAGCAGTTTGGAGGCTTCGTAGTGCCTTTGGTATGCTGCCTGTAATTTATCTATGTTTTTACCGGCGTAATTTTCGGGTTCGCTTTTTAAGTAAACGGTTGCAGTCGGCTTTTTATGTTTAAAGTACTGAATAAAAGTTGAAGCGAAAATAATTTGAAAATTTCCGGCAGCTTTCTCAATTATCCTCATAACCCCTTTCTCAAAATTTATGTTTGTAACAAAGTTAGCATACAGTTTTCCCTGCGGAAACATCAAAACCAGGTTGGCAGGATCGGCAAGTAATGCTGCGGCGTAGTCAAGCGATTGGAGGATATTTTTCGAATCTTTTTTAACCGAAAAAGCACCGACATATTTCAAAAAACGCTCTTTACGGGCCGTTTCTTCCAGGATCATCACATGCAGCTTTTTCTTCAGCAATTTATCGTTTATGCAATACAAAATTAGGCCATCCCAAAAGCTAAAATGATTGCCTATTAATAATACCGACCTGTTTTGATCAACCACAATATCATTAAACAATAGTTCATGAAACGTTTTGCCAACTACCCATTTAATGTAATAGTGCACAATGCGGTTCAGGAAAAAGTTCTTTTTATTGCTGATCATAGTTGATACAGATCAATGCTCCATATTGATTTGATTTTTCAAAGCTTGCTGATGGGCCTGGTTAATATTCTCCTTCAGCTGCTCAAAGGTAAGCTCATTGGCAACACCTAAATCAAAAAGGTGAACATAAGCCCGGGGTTTCAGGCTTTCAAAATAATCTATCAGGATACAATGGTAAACAATCTGGCAGGGGCCTTTTATTTGTTGCATCAGTTTATAAACACCTTTTTCAACATGGATATGTGTTTCGTGGTTTGAGAATAATTCGCCTTGCGGAAATATCACGATCAGGTTATCCGGTTTATCCAATATCCCGGCCGAGTAGGTGAGCGACTCCAGCATAGCCCTTGAGCCTTTTTGGATAGAGTATGCGCCAATATATCGTAAATAGCTGCGTTGATCAAACTGATCTTGCTGCATCATTACGTAATATTGCTTTTTGAGATTGTAATAGGCCGTCCAGTTGGCAATAAAGCCATCCCACCAGCTAAAATGATTACTTAAAAGTAATATAGAATGGCCGGGACGTGGCTCAAAAGGCTGTACATTAACCTCCTTAAAATTGCGGCTAATCCACCACCTTACGTAGCTGATATAAAGTTTACTCCAGAATTTCTTTTTACGCGAGGGTACCATGTTTTATTTAACTAAATACTCATCAAGAGCCTTTGTAACCAGCCAGTGCCCAAGCTCAACTTCATGCACTTCAGCATCATCAAGCATTCCTAAAAAGGGCATCGCGGCCGATTTGGGGAACAGCTTATCATGCTTTCCAAATATCAGCAAACATTTAATTTTATGCTGATTGATCAGTTGTGCTACCTGCTGCACATCGGGCTTTAACTGCCTGATCAAATTTAAGGTATAATAGGTATCAAGCCGCTTTTGTTCGGTGTCAATTTCATTATAAGCAATCTTATACAGGCTTTCGTCAATAACGCCAACCTTTTTTACGCTTTTAACCAGGAAAGGGGCAAGCCATTTGCTTTTGGTAGCCGTACGGAAAATTGCGCGACCAAACTTATTGTGCAAAATGAAGTGAAAGCCTTTAAAAACAGCCAGGCCATCAGGTGCCATTAATATGATATCGTCAATCATGTCGGCATATTCTTCAACCAGTATCAGGGCAAGGTTGGCGCCTATGGAATAACCCATCACCGAAAAACGCTGCTTGCCATAAAGTTTAAACCATTCTTCCATGTAACTGCGCACCATGGCCTTGGGCATTCCGGACAGGATCTGCTGCTCTGTCCAGCCGTCGAGCCGACTTTCGCCATGAAAAAAATGATCGAAGCCGTAGATATGATATCGTGGTAAAACTGATTGGTCAAGCACATGGAACTGCTTCCCCGTCATGCCGTAGCCATGAAAGGCCAGTAAAGGCTTTTGCCCGCTACCGTACTCGTGAAAATGTGCTTTGCCCAAGCCAGGCAGATGTAAAAAACCCATTAAGGCAATATTAAGAATTTATGGCTTTTGTACAGTGAATGCAGTTGTTTTGTTTTGGAAAGTATGACCAAAACATGGAATTCTTTATCGCTTATCGATATACTTCATGATCATTTCCGTGGCCCCAACGTTTTCCTTCACGTAATTGGCCACTTTTTTCCGGGTATTGTTATAAAATGCTTCGTCGCTGATTAATCTGTCAACAATTTCTTTCAGTTCGGTTTCATTGCTGATGCTGAACCCGGCTTTAATGGCTATGAGCTCTCTGGCCTCGTTAAATTTTTGATAGTTAGGGCCAAAGATAACGGGCAACCCAAAAGCTGCTGCTTCCAAGGTATTATGAATGCCTACGCCAAATCCACCGCCTATATATGCAATATCCGCATAGGCGTAAAGGGACGAAAGCATACCGATATTGTCTATCACCAGCGACTGGAGATTGTTAGATGTAAGTGATTGGTATATGAAATCTCCGGACTGCAAGCCTTCGGCTTCGGTTTTTAATTGCGAAAAGGTAATCGCTTTTCCTTCTGGAAGTAGGTCTATCAGGTTTTTTATTTTTTCTTCAGGTATTTCATGTGGGGCAAAGATGAATTTCCAGTCGGGGTATTGGTTTACCAGTTTGGCCAACAGCGCTTCATCTTGCGGCCAGCTGCTTCCTGCTATAAACAGTTTATGCCCGTTTTTAAATTCTTCTATCAAGGGTAGTACTCTGGGGTTTTGCGCGTTGGCCCAAACGCGGTCAAACCGGGTATCGCCGCTTACTGATGTATTGGTGATGCCAATACCCTGTAATAATTGTTCAGAAGCATCGTCCTGTAAAAAAAAGTGGCTTACCAAGCTTAAAATTCTCCGGTTAAAACCGCCGTACCATTTAAAATACACCTGCCCCGGCCTGAATATCCCCGATACTATATATAGCGGAATATCACGTTTGTGCGCTTCATTAAAAAAGTGGAACCAGTATTCGTATTTGGTGAAAATAATAGTTTCGGGGTTGATGGCATCGATAAATCGTTTCGCATTACCGGAAGTATCTAAGGGCAGGTAATAAACATAATCGGCAAGCGGGGTGTTTTTCCGGATCTCATAGCCCGAAGGAGAAAAAAAAGTAACTACCACTTTTTTGCCGGGGTGTAAATTCCTCATAGCTTCCAGGATTGGGCGGCCTTGTTCAAACTCACCAAGTGAAGCAAAATGAAACCAAATACTGCTTTCTATACGTACAAAGACAGGATTTTTACGCCCTGAAACCCAAAGTTTGGCTTTGTTGTTAAACAATGCGGCAAAACGGATAAAAAGGGAATATAATTTGATACCTATATTATATAATAACATCAATTTTAATGCTGAATGATTATCTTAGCCGGGCATAAAAGTAATAACAATAATTACAATATTGGTTTTATGGCCCGCCCGGTGCCGTAATAAGCTGTTAATATGGTTCATTATACAATTTGCTTACCTTAAATTTAAAACACACTTAACACTATGAAAATTGCAGTAATTGGTACTGGCTATGTTGGTTTGGTAACGGGAACCTGTTTGGCCGAAACAGGGAATGAAGTAACCTGTGT
>NZ_RCWZ01000010.1 GCF_003675385.1 Mucilaginibacter kameinonensis
CCCTATTATTAATTAATAGAATCTGTATTATTATATCTTTATACAGTTCGCTTGCTTTTTTTGTAACTCTTCAGCTTACTTTAACCTTAGTCTCCGCTCGCCTCCCGTTACGCTACATGATTTCCATTTCTTAAAAGAACTTTTTCGCCTCCCCATCTCAGTTCAGCTATATAATCTTTCGGTTTTTACACCGTTTTGATTTGTCAGTTTTTACGGCGAGAATCGCTCTCTTTCCGTTTTGATTCCAAAGGCCTAAAACCCTCATCCTCTTTCTTTTAGAAGCTTTTAAACTTCTCTCCCGCTTGGGGCTGCAAAGGTAACAACCTTTTTCTCTTTTCCAAAACTTTTTTTTCTTTTTGTTTTGGCCCCGCTCTCCTTCTCTCTTCCCCTCGTTTGCGGGCTGCAAAGGTGTGAATTATTTTTTGTTTTGGCAAGTAAAATTTTACTTTTTAAAACCTTTTTTATTCAACCCTAATCTTCAAAAAACAACACCTTTTTCTCAAAGGCGGTCACAAATGTACACAGAAAACCAGCTTCCAACCAAGACATATTTTCAAATAATCGACACGACTTTTGCAACTCACTGAAAATTAAGGTTAAATAAATGTGAAGTTACTGTTATAATTAGGTAAGGACGGTCATTTTCCTAATGCGTATATTTGAAATGAATATGAACGAGCTTAATTTTCCACCGCATTTCATCGCGTCATTAGGTGCAGAAAACGGTTTTGACGAAGAAAACTTTGTAAAAACGCACCAGTTTGAAGACGCTCCAACCTCTATCAGGGTGAATCCTTTTAAGCCATCAACCTTAAAAAGCACACAAAATGTACCCTGGTGTGCAAATGGATATTACCTGGAGAGCCGTCCGTCGTTCACTTTTGATCCGCTTTTTCATGCCGGGTGTTACTATGTACAGGAAGCATCGTCGATGTTTATTGATCATATTTTTAAAACGATCAACCAAAATAACGAGGACGAGATCAAAGTACTTGACCTTTGCGCCGCGCCCGGAGGTAAAAGCACACTCCTTAATTCGGCCCTGCAGCCTGCCGATTTGTTGGTAGCAAACGAGATCATCAAAACCCGCGTACCTATATTAACAGATAATTTGAACCGTTGGGGCACGGCCAATACTATTGTTACCAATAATGATCCCAAAGATTTCGGGAGGCTGAAAAGCTTTTTTGATATTATACTGGTCGACGCGCCATGTTCTGGCTCGGGGATGTTCCGCAAAGATCCCGACGCGATGAACGAATGGTCGGAAGGGAATGTGAACCTTTGCCACCAGCGACAGGAACGCATCCTCGCAGACATTTATCCGGCACTAAAAGAAGATGGCTATCTTATATATAGTACATGCTCCTACTCGCACCAGGAAAACGAAGATATCCTGGACTGGCTTTGTGCCGAGTTTGAACTGGAAAGCATTCGGATACCTGTTCATAATGACTGGGGAATTGTTGAAACCCAATCGCCGCAGAAAAAAGCCTGGGGCTATCGTTTCTATCCCGGCAAAGTAAAAGGCGAGGGTTTATTTGTTTCCTGTTTGCGTAAAAAAGAGCACAGTGGCGATCTGGCATCTTTTAAAAACAATACCCAGCAAAAGTTACCGGGCAAAGAGCTTGACCTGGTGCGCTCATATATTAATGCCCCGGATGATTTTTACTATTTTAAAGTGAACGACGACTGGATGGCTATTAACCGCGCACATAAAGAAAGCCTTAATATATTACAGCGACACCTTTATATTAAAAAATCGGGGGTAATTATTGGTAAGCTTGCAGGGAAAGACTTGATTCCGGATCATGAACTGGCGTTAAGCCTGATAGTGAATAAAGATGCCGTTCTGGAAACGCCACTTAATAAGGACCAGGCCATCCAATACCTGCGCCGGGATAATATAGATTTAACTACAACTGATAAGGGCTGGACATTGATGACTTACGAAGGACACCCGCTTGGCTGGGCCAAACTTTTGCCTAACCGCATTAATAATTATTATCCTAAAGAAATAAGGATCCTGTCGGCACACCCACCGAGAGAATGGTGATAAATTATATTTAACAGTTTTCAGCGTTAGGGATAGTAGCGGATACCGGCCAGTGATTAATGCCTGTGCAGTATGAGCGGATAGCCCGCCCGTCAGCTGACGGGAACGCCCATATGAGTATGCTGGCTCGCAATGCCGTAACATTAAAAATTCATGCAAAGGTTCAAATCAACGGGTTTATTCCCTTTGAACCTTTGCATGAATCAATTATTGGGAGATTTACTCCTGATTTAAATACCTAATTGCTTATTGAAATTTAAAGCCCAAACCAATTTGCCATACCTGGTTACGGTAGTTAGGCAGATTTTGATCGGCATAAGGACGGTTTTCGCCAAGGTCGATATTGTAACGGCCGCGGATCTCCACATTACGGTTAATATCAAAGCTCACTCCCACTACACCGGCCACGTAACTATGTTCGGCATCATTGTCGATATGATCAATACTCGTACCTACAGCGCTTTCATAAGTATTTTTGGTTGATGTTAAAAAGGTAAGCTGCGGACCAACCAACAGGTTAAAGCCCCTTACTACCCTAAACTTAGCCAGCAAGGGCACATCGATATAATTGGTACGTTGCGTAAATTTCCCGTCCCTATCATTTACCTCATAACCTTTTTGCGAAAACAATACTTCGGGCGCAAACGACAACGGGTAGATAATAGGCACGTCAAACGTTAAACCTGCGTGCCAGCCGGCAAGTGAGCTTGAACTGTAATTGCTGTTGTAAGCATCAACCGTGTTTGCAACATTTAAACCTACCGCAACACCTACCTTCGGCGTATAAAAATCATCATAACGGCGCTGTGGCTGCTGCCTTTCAACAACCCTGCGTGGCGGACGGCGGTGACGCGGGCCATAATAATATCCCTGCGCGCTAACTGTACCAACGGTAAAAAGGCACATCGCCAAAAAAAGTAATTTTTTCATCGTTTTTCTCTGTTTTAAATAAGTGACGGGAAAAGCCTCAGGCCGATTTATGCATGGGCCGCCATTAACTTCTCCCTGTATGTATGTTAATAAATTGATAGATTACTGAAAAACGTAAAGGTTTATTTGTGGTTTGTTTTTTGTAATAGTTGTAACATCATTTTCATCAAAAATTCAGAATAACGCTACATTTGACCTATGCAAGCTTCTAAAAACCTTTTTTTCTACCCCTTAATTATCATCTTCACATTTTTTACTGCCGATGCTTTCGCTCAAAAGGAGAGTTATATCCAATTACTGGGTAAGCAAAACCACTGGGTTGATTCGGTATATAATAAAATGAGCCGCAAACAACGGATAGCGCAATTACTGTTTGTAAGGGCGCATACCAATAAGGGGAAAGTTTATGAAGATTCGGTTGGACAGGTAATTAAAGAGCAGCAGTTAGGTGGTGTGGTTTTCTTTCAAGGCGGACCGGTGCGCCAGGCTAACCTTATTAATAAATACCAGAAACTGGCCAAAGTACCTTTAATTGTAACCATGGATGGCGAATGGGGACTGGGAATGCGTCTGGATTCTACCATATCATACCCATACCAAATGACGCTTGGCGCTATACAGGATAACAACCTGATTTACAAAATGGGTCAGCAGGTGGCTTATGATTTTAAACGCCTGGGCATGCAGATGAACCTCGGACCAGATATGGATGTGAACAACAATCCTAACAATCCGGTTATCAATTACCGCTCGTTTGGGGATAATATGTATAATGTAGCAAAAAAAGGGATTGCTTATTTTAAAGGGATGCAGGATGCAGGCTTGCTTACGTCGGCCAAGCATTTTCCAGGTCACGGCGACACCAATGTGGATTCCCACTTTGACTTACCGCTACTACCTTACAGTCGCGCAAGGTTAGATTCATTGGAGATGTACCCATTTCGGGAAGCTATCAACGCCGGTATTAGTGGTGTGATGATAGCGCACATGAATATACCTTCGTTAGATAACACGCCAAAACTCCCTTCTACCCTTTCGCGCCCTATTATCACCGGTATCTTGAAAGATTCGCTGAAGTTTAAAGGCCTGGTGATATCCGACGCGATGGAAATGAAAGGCGTTACCAAATATTTCCCAAATGGCGAAGCTGATGTAAGGGCTTTTATTGCGGGTAATGATATTATCGAGCTGTCTGAAAACTCTGACCGGGCCATTGGTTTGATCCGTAAGGCCGTAAGGCATGGTAGTGTTAGCGCGGCCGAATTTGAAGCCCGTATCAAAAAGATTTTAGTTGCTAAGTACTGGGCAGGACTTAATCAATACAAGCCAACCGCCCTCGCCAATTTAAGCCAGGATATCAACAGCGACGCCGCTAAAGCATTGGTGCAGCAATTAAGCGATGCCTCGGTAACCCGTTTAAAAAACAGCAATCCGGCATTTAATCCGTTTTTAAAAACGGCTATAGTAAGTATAGGTGTAAGTTCGCCAACGCTTTTCCAGATGGAGGTTGTAAAAAGCTTTCCGAACAGCCGCATATTTATAGTTAATAAAGATGCGCCCGCAATTGAAGTTACCAATATCCTTAACTGGCTTAAACAATACCAGCAGATTATTGTGGGCATACATGATACCCGCCTGCGCCCGCAAAGCAAACTTGATTACAGCAGCGAGGTAAAACTGATGATTGCCGATCTGGCTTCGAGAAAAAATACAGCATTCAGCGTATTTGCCAACGCTTATACCATAGCAGGTTTACCGGGTCTTGAAAAAGCGGGCAACTTAATTGTTTGCTACCAGATGTCGCCGGAGTTGCAACAGTCAGCGGCCAAAGTGCTAAGTGGTCGTTTAAAACCTACGGGTAAGCTGCCTGTGAGTGTGAATACGTTTTTTACGACGGGCATGGGGTTGTAGTTAGAGATTAGAGATTAGTTTTTTGCTAAACGCGATAACTAATCTCTTCAATCAAAAATTCTTTTCGGTCAGGATTTTCTTTCCTTTTAACCTGTCCAGGATGTATTTTGCTTCCGCTTCTTCTACATTTTCGCCAAAGCGAATTGTCTCCATCCCGTAGTCAAACGCAAAAGCCCCTTTCATAATTTTTTTGCGGTTAAAATTACCCCAATTATTAAGATACCCCATAATGATTGAGTCGTATTGTACCCTGAAACTTTTGCATTCGTTTAAGTCGTACACTTTTTCTCTGCTAAACCAATCACCTTTACGTTTAATCGCTAATGTACCTTTGCCCACTTCGATAATTTCTTTTCCAAAAAAATCCCAAAAAATACTTTTTAACACAACAATACCGCCAAAGGTCCACCCGCAAAGCCAAAACAGCAAAAATAGATCTTCGCCTTTGAGGCCAGGCCTTAAGAGTTCTGTAATCGCGGTTCTTTCGCCCCAAAACCATCCGCACAGCCAAACACAAAGAAATATTATGAAGAAGTATGATTTTTTTGCAGGAATGATGAGTTTAAAATAGTCAAAGTTATCTTCTGTTATTACCCGACCCTGATAAGGTATTTCCATGGTTTAATTCAATGGATTAAATATCAGATTTATTATGATGGCTGCAAATGCGCCCCAACCTTTTTTATCTTTACTAAATATTATGCAATCTACATTCAATAAATATAATAACAAGTTTCAAGAGGCGCTGGCCGGGCTAAACCCCGAGCAGTTAGCGGCAGTAAATAAAATGGATGGGCCTGTGCTTGTGGTAGCAGGCCCCGGTACGGGTAAAACCCAGATCCTGGCTGCCCGCATAGGTAAGATTTTGACTGATACCGATGCTTCGCCCAGCGAGATATTGTGCTTAACCTATACCGACGCCGGCGCGGTGGCCATGCGCAAACGCCTTTTTGAATTTATAGGCCCGGATGCCTACCGTATTAATATATATACTTTTCATGCTTTTTGTAATGAGATCATCCAGGAAAACCTGGAGTATTTTGGTAAGCTGAACCTGGAGTCGTTGTCGGATCTGGAATCGGCTATGCTTTTTCGTGAGCTGGTAGATGAGTTTCCGAACGATCACCTGCTGAAGCGCTTTACAGGTGATATTTATTACGATGTACCCCGCCTCAAAAGCCTGTTCAGCACCATGAAACGGGAGAACTGGGACGCCGCTATGATTGAGCGGGCGGTAGGCGAGTATTTGGAGGATATACCGAATCGTGAGGAGTTTATTTATAAACGCGCCAACGCTAAAGCAGGTATTAAGGTCGGAGATCCTAAACAAAAAGATATCGATGCGGCGCACGAGGTAATGAAAAAATTGCTGGCAGCCGTAGGCGAGTATCAAAATTATACCGAAAAGATGAAGACCCGCGGTCGCTATGATTATGACGACATGATCATTTGGGTGCTTCGTGCTTTCCGGGATAATGAGGAAATTTTGCGCCGTTACCAGGAGCGTTACCAATATATTTTGGTTGATGAATTTCAGGATACCAGCGGATCGCAAAACGAGCTACTGCGTTTCCTGCTTAATTATTGGGATACGCCAAACGTTTTTGTGGTGGGCGATGATGATCAGTCGATCTTTAAGTTTCAGGGTGCCAACATGAAAAACATCCTTGATTTCGCCAATGATTATGTAGACACCCTGCATACTGTGGTTTTGAAACACAACTACCGCTCCAACCAGCAGATCCTTGATATATCAAAAGCCCTTATCGATAATAACTTTGAGCGATTAACCAGTCAGCTTAAATTAGATAAGGCATTAAAATCGTCACATCCGCGCTTCAGCGAGCTGTTGGTTGATCCGGTGATCCGTGAGTATGAAAATCCGGACAAGGAACTGGTTGATGTATCCCTGCAGATCAAAAAGCTGGTGGAAACAGGTGTACCTCCGGGCGAAATAGCCGTGATCTATCGCAACCACAACCAGGTTGAGGAAATGATCAAATTCCTGGATGTGCAGAAAATTCAGGTAAACACCAAGCGCAAGATAGACGTACTTACCCAGCCCTTTGGCGAAAAGATCATCAACATATTGCGTTACCTGGCCATGGAACTCGACTCGCCATACAGCGGCGACGAACTGCTGTTTGAGATCATGCACTATGATTTCTTTAACATCCCTCCTATCGAAATTGCCAAGGCAAGTGTAGCAGTATTTAAAGAAAACTTTGGTACCCTGGCTTACAATCAGCCTAAAACATCTATTCGTCGTTATGTGAGCGAGATGAGACCGCCTGCGCAGCCCGACCTGTTTAAGCCAGATCAGCAGCAGGAGATGCGGTACCTTGTGAGCAATGTGGATTACCTGTTGAAAGAAGCTGTAAGTGTAACCCTGCAGCAGCTTTTTCAAAGCGTCATCTCCAAAATGGGCATCCTGAAATACATAATGCAACAGCAGGATAAGGGAAGCTACATGCAAATGCTTACCAGCTTTTTTGATTTCCTGAAGGATGAAAGCCGCAAAAGGCCAGATATCAGCCTGAATGACCTGATCCAGACCATTGAGATGATGAAGAAGCACCAAATCCGCCTGGAGCTCAACCAAAGCATCTTTTCTGAAAATGGCGTTAACTTCCTTACCGCCCACGGCTCCAAAGGCCTTGAATTTGAATACGTGTTTTTTATTGGTTGCGATAAACGTACATGGGATAGCAAAGGCCGTAACAGCGGGTTCAGCTACCCGGACACACTTACCCAATCGGCGTCAGATGATATTGCCCAGAAAGAGGAAGCCCGCCGCTTATTTTATGTAGCAGTAACCCGCGCCAAACAGCACCTGGTAATATCATATGCTGCCAAGGATAAAAAAGATAAAGACCAGGAAGCAAGCCAGTTTGTTGGCGAAATACTGGCCAGCACAAGTTTGCAAGTACAATATCCTAAGGTTGATGCTGGTGCGATGGTTGATTTTCAGGCAACCCAGTTCAGCGAAACCGATAAGCCTAAGGTTGAATTGCTGGACACAAACTACATTAACCAGCTACTGCAAAACTATACGCTATCGGTAACCCACCTGAGCAATTACCTGGATTGCCCTTTAAGGTTTTATTTTCAATGCCTTATCCGTGTACCGGCAGGTAAAAGTCCGTCGGCTACTTTTGGGCAGGCGGTGCACTGGGCGCTTAATAAAACATACAGGCAGTTAAAGGATAATGATAACGAGTTTTTGAGCACCGAAAACTTCATGCGCGAGTTCAGGTGGTACATGGCCCGCAACCGCGATTCATTTACTAAAGATGAGTTTAAGCTGCGCTCGGCCTACGGCGAAAAGATATTGCCGCCTTACTATGAACAAAACGTACCAAACTGGAATAAGATAGCGGTAACCGAGCGTTCTATAAAAAATATTGAAGTGGTTGGCGTGCCAATTAAAGGTAACCTGGATAAAATTGAATTTGATGGCAAACAAGCCACCGTTGTTGACTACAAAACAGGTAAGCCCAAAAATGCAAAAGATAAATTGTTGCGCCCAACCAACGATGCGCCAAACGGAGGCGATTACTGGAGGCAAGCGGTTTTTTATAAAATACTGATTGACCATGACCGCACCACCGACTGGCAGGTCATCAGCACCATTTTTGATTTTGTTGAACCGATAAACGATGGTGAATATTACCGCGAAAAATTTGTGATAACACCCGAAGATGTGGAAATAGTAACCGGCCAGATCAAGGATACGTACGAGCAGATCATGGCACATAACTTCAGCACCGGATGCGGCAAAAAAGAATGCGACTGGTGCCATTTTGTAAAAAGCAATTTTAAACAGGCCGACGAGATTTTAGGGATAGTTGCAGAGGAGGAAGGGGAATAAAAACCAATGTAGAGACGCATCACATGCGTCTCCCGTAGGACAAGCAATCGAAAATAAATAGTCTCCTGCAGGACGAGCAATCGAAAATAAATAGTTCAATAGACGCGTGTGATGCGTCTCTACAGAAAAAAGAACATCACCACTATACCATATGAAACACATCCTCCCATTCCTTCTCCTCATCCTAACCCTCCCGGCGACCGCGCAAACCATTGTAAAACAGGATGCGGGGATCAAGCAAATGGTTGATGAGGTATCGGCCAAAAACATTGAAGGTACCATCCGCAAACTGGTTAGCTTTAAAAGCAGGCATACGCTCAGCGATACTACCAGTAAAACCACCGGCAGCGGCGCCGCGCGCAACTGGATCAAGGCTGAAATGGAGAAATATGCTGCGGAATCCAACGGGAGGATGATCGTTCAGTTTGATACGTTTACCCAGCCTAAGGGCACACGGATTGACAAACCCATCAAACTCAAAAACGTACTGGCTATATTAAAAGGTACCGATGCCAATGATACCCGTGTGTACCTTGTATCCGGCCATTATGATTCGCGCATTAATGATGTGATGGATGCCAATGGTGTTGAGCCGGGAGCCAATGATGATGCCTCCGGCACCGCGCTTTCTATGGAGCTGGCCAGGGTAATGGCCAAACGGTCGTTTCCGGCTACCATTATTTTCATGACTGTGGTTGGCGAAGAGCAAGGCCTTTACGGATCGGCCAACGTTGCCAAACGCGCCAAAGCCGAAAACTGGAATGTGGATGCCATGCTGAATAATGATATTGTAGGCAATACCTATGGCATGGAAACCGACCTGAAGGATAACCGCAGTGTACGGGTTTTCAGTGATGGCGTGCCTACCGCGGCTACTGATAAACAAGTGGCGGCTTTAAAATCATTGGGGGGAGAAAATGACAGCCCGTCGAGGGAGTTGGCGAGGTACACCAAAGAAATTGGCGAACGCTATGTTGATCAGTTGGATGTGAAGCTTATTTATCGCCGCGACCGTTATCTGCGCGGTGGCGATCACCTGCCGTTTTTAGAGCAGGGCTTTACAGCTGTGAGGTTTACCGAAATGAACGAGAACTTTAACCGCCAGCACCAGAATATCCGTACCGAAAATGGTGTTGAATACGGCGATCTGCCCGACTTTGTAGATTTTAATTATGTACAAAAGGTGGCGCGTATGAATCTATCAGTATTGGCCAATCTTGCTTCGGCCCCTGCCGAGCCTCAAAACGTGGGCGTTATCACCAGCGATCTCACCAACAAAACTAAACTGAAATGGGACGCTCCGGCTACCGGAAAAAAGCCGGCCGGTTATTACGTGTTGATGCGTGAAACTATCAGCCCATATTGGGAAAAGAAGTTTTATGTAACAGATACTACTGCCACACTCAATTATTCAAAGGATAATTATTTTTTTGCGGTACAGTCGGTTGATGCGGAAGGGCATGAGAGTTTACCGGTGTTTCCTAAGCCAGTTAGATAGATTGAGAGAGATTAGAGGCTATAACGAAAAGATGTCATTGCGAGGTACGAAGCAATCGCATGCTATACAGAGCGGCTTTGCTTCTGCGCGGTTGCCACGCTTTGCAATGACATGGTTGTGTTTATCTCAGAAGTAAGCTACCTAATCACGAAAAGCTACTTCACGCTCTTACGCTGAACAATAAAATATCCGGTAATAAATACCACCAGGGCTATAGCCATGCTTACAAACACATCTTTAGTAAAAACGTCAATTTGTAATGAGTGAGCTGGATCACCGTGATTGTTTTTTAACATGCTGCTGATGGCGGCCATGGGATGAGCATACGGAAACAGGTAACTATATTCCCAGCCTTTTGTAGCTGCTACAACGCCGGCTATGGTACATATAAAACCTATTCCCATCGGTTTTAAAAAATCGGCCCAGAACAGGCTGAGCAAAAACTGGATAGAAAGAATGCCCAATGACGACAGAAATAGTTTGAAATAGATCTGCGCCAGTTCTTTTTCCATGTGAAAATCGTCGAACCGTAATTCCGGCTTTACTATACTGAGCAGGTTGCCAAAACCTATGGTAAACAACACAAACAAAGCAAGGCACATAAACACAAGGAAAACAGCGTAAAAAAACTTAGCCGCATAAACCGACCAGCGCGGGATTGGCAGGTTAAACAAAGTTTTCCAGGTATCGGCCCTGTGCTCAATACTGTTTACGGAGTATGCTATAAAGATGATGTACATCGGTAGCACCAACGAGCCCATAATGCCAAGGATGGCACCTGCAAACTGCAGCCAAAGCATCATTGGCGGCATTGATGTCAGTTTTTCGCTTTTAGTATAAAAGCCAACAAACAGCAAAACCCCTATCAGCAAAGGCAGCATTACGGAAGCCCAGAAGCCAAGCGTTTTACGGCTTTTGTAAAACTCCGAACGGAACGATAGTATAAATCCTTTCATGGTTTAGGCGTTTTGGGTAATATCTAAAAATAATTTTTCAAGATCTTTTTGTTGTTTACCAATGCTGTAAACGGTCTGGCCACCTTTGTTCAACAAGCTATTGATATCGCCCATTTGTTGTTTGGAGATGTAGGGTATCGTTAAATGATCGTCTGTTACTTCTGTAACATTAATATGATTACGGGTTAGCAGGTTGGCGGCATCAACTGTATTTTCCGCTTCAATACGCACCAGTGGTTTGCTGATGGCCTGTAAATCGGCTATGCTACCCTGAAAAAGCATCGCGCCATTGTTGATAATGCCCACGTGGGTTGCCATCCGCTCAATTTCGGCCAGCAGGTGGCTTGATATAAAAACGGTTTTGCCGTGTTGTGCAACTAATTTTTTCAGCAACTCGCGGATTTCAATGATCCCGTTCGGGTCGAGGCCATTGGTGGGCTCATCTAAAATTAACAATTTAGGATCGGCTAGCAGCGCTAAGGCGATACCAAGGCGTTGTTTCATCCCTAATGAATATTGCCCGGCTTTTTTATTGGCAGCATGAGTTAGCTGCACCAGGTCAAGCATGTCTTCAACGCGCTGAGCAGGCACCTGTAATAATAAGGCCCTGTTCAATAAATTTTCTCTCCCGGTTAAATGCTGATATAAAGCAGGCTGCTCAATAAGCGAACCTATTTTTGAAAGTATATTGATGCGGTTTGTTTTGATATCCTGCTCAAAGATGTTGATGTTACCTGCATCGGGTTTAAGCAGGTTGAGCAGTAATTTGATGGTAGTGGTTTTCCCGGCGCCATTGGGCCCGAGAAAACCATATATGCTTCCTTCCGGAACTTGCAGCGCCAGCGACTTAACTACCTGCTGCTTACCAAAGGTGAAGGAAAGCCCTTCGGTACTAATTACCATATATTATTGTTTTTTGCTACTGAGCAAACGGTTTTAACCATTACAAAACCTTTATGAAACAATGAGGTAGCATGTACTGCTGTGCGGCCAATTATTGCTGTTTCCTTTTTTTGCTCGAACTGGTAAGTTACACCCAAAATAAGGGCAAACATTACCGGGATCAATAACATGATAAAAGGATTTGAATTTTTGATAAGCGTTTTCATTGTGAGTGGTGATTTTATACAACAAAGGAATATCAAAAAAATAACCTGCTAAAATCATTTAGACCAACTCACTTTGTTTATAGATGAACGGTTTTCTATACCTTTTAACCGGTTCATCGATAATAAAAGCCAGTTCATCGAAAAAAAGGGGGGCTACATATAAATAACCGGCCGATATCATTATCAAAATATTAAATTAGATGCCATACCCATAAACAAAAAGAGGATTTAAAAACCGCGAATGGAGGCTTCATTACCATTACCAAAACCCAGAACCGGCATTAAAACTGCCTGGATAATTTTTTGGCACCTGTTTTTCTGGACGGCCATCATATCCTTTTTTGTTTTCCTGGCCCGATTAAACGATGCGCAGCTTAGCAGCAAGGAACTACTGGTGATATTTTTACTGTACCCCGCTATCAATATCAGTCTGTTTTATCTTAATTACCTTATTTATATACCTAATTTTCTCAATAAAAAGCAATATTGGAAATACGCCGCAGTTGTACTTGCAAGTATTGTAATTTATGGCATAGGTAAATACGGAGTAGGGCTTTTATTTAAGGATATTGTATTAGTACATCAAAAAGGCCATGTAACCGGCTTTGCTACTTATTTCTACAGCAGCATATTTACCAGCCTTATATTTGTGTTTTTGAGCACGGCATTAAAATTCAGTACCGACTGGTTTCTGAATGAACGGATCCAGCGCGATTTGGAAAACCAGCGACTGATTGCCGAACTTGCTTTTCTGAAATCGCAGATCAACCCGCATTTTCTGTTCAACTCTTTAAATAGTATTTACTCACTGGCCTATCAGCGTTCAGAAACCACCCCGGAGGCCATTTTAAAGCTTTCGGAAATTATGCGTTATATGCTCTATGAGTGTAACGACAACAAGGTTGATTTGAGTAAAGAGCTTCAGTACCTGCAAAACTATATCGACCTGCAAAAGATCCGCTTTGGCAGCAAGGCTTTTATTGATTTTAAGGTTGATGGCAACATTACCGATCAGAAAATAGAACCGCTGTTGCTGATTGCCTTTATTGAAAACGCTTTTAAACACGGCGTTGCCAATGATATTAACTCGCCAATTAAACTGCTTATCAACGTAGCCGATGGCAAACTTCATTTCTACATTCAAAACAAAAAACACAACAATAACCGCGACGCGGTGGGCGGGATTGGTTTAATAAATGTACAACGACGGCTCGATTTGCTTTATCCTGACAGGTATTCCTTAAAAATCAGAGATGAAGAATATACCTACACTTGCGAATTATCAATAGATTTATAGTTATAACCCATTATAACCATGACCTATCTGAAAAAATTGCTCCCAGTACTGTTTTTAGCGATATCGGCCATTCCCGCAGCGGCACAAACCGACCCAAAGGCAACTGAAGTTTGGGATCCCGAACCTAAAGTGATTTTACCGGGCGTTGGCAACAAGCCACCATCTGATGCTATTGTTTTATTCGACGGCAAAAACCTGGATAAATGGACCGATCAGAAAGGCAATAAGCCGGGCTGGATAGTAAAGGATGGCATTGTAACAGTAAAGCCGGGTAGCGGCTCCATCATCACCAAACAAAACTTTGCTGATTGCCAGTTGCATATTGAATGGCGTACACCGGCCGTTGTAAAAGGCGAAGGCCAGGAACGGGGCAACAGCGGTGTAATTATGCAAAGCAGATATGAACTGCAAATCCTTGATAGTTATAAAAACCGTACCTACTCAAACGGGCAAGCGGGTTCTATATATAAACAATACGTGCCGCAGGTAAACGCTTCGCTTAAGCCTGGCGAGTGGCAAAAGTATGATATCATTTATACCGCCCCACGCTTTAATATCGACAGCTCGGTTAAAACGCCTGCCTATATTACAGTACTTCACAATGGCGTATTGGTTCAAAACCACGTAGCTATAAAAGGTACGGTGGCACATGTGGGCCAGCCAAAATATCAAAAACATCCCTTCGCGTTACCGCTTTTGTTACAGGAGCACGAGTTCCCGGTGTCGTTCCGCAATATCTGGATCAGGGAGCTTGGCGTTCAAAAGCTGTTGAACGGTAAGGATAAAAAAGGCTGGTATACTTACCTGGATACTTTGGGCAAGGACAATGATGTGCATAATAATTTTGCTATTGAAAACGGCATGGTGCATGTTATGGGTAAATACTTTGGTTACCTGGCCACCCAAAAATCGTACGATAATTATTACCTGAAAGTGGTATTTAAATGGGGGACCAAACAATACCATCCGCGCGAAAAGGGTGCCCGTGACGCGGGTATTTTATACCATTTTGGCGAAGAGGATAAAGATGTGGTATGGCCACGATCAATAGAATGCCAGATACAGGAGGGTGATTGCGGCGATATCTGGTGCGTACAGCACACCAGCGTTGTTACACCAAATAAGTCGGCCATTGAGTGGGACCAGCAACGCGTTTACCGAACCGCCAATTTTGAGAACCCGCGAGGTGAATGGAACACCATCGAGATTATTTGTAACGGCAACCAGATTGAGCATTATGTTAACGGGCATTTGGTAAACTGGGGAGTAGCCTCTTTATCTCATGGCCGCATCCTTTTACAATCTGAAGGGGCCGAAATCTGGTATAAATCTGTTGAATTGACGCCGTTGTAACAAAAACAGCACACTAAAAAATTTAGAATAACCATTATTACATTATTTTTACGCTATGATCAGATGTTTGGTAGTTGACGATGAGCCTTTGGCGCTGCATATTTTGGAAGATTATATATCCAAAATGCCTTTTTTGCAATTGGTTAAAGCCACAACCAACCCTATCGAAGCACTTACCATGGTGCAGGCCGCCGAGGCTGACCTGGTATTTTTAGATGTGCAGATGCCTGAACTTACCGGCATCCAGTTCTTGAAAATCGCCAACGGCAAAGCCAAGGTCATTTTAACCACGGCTTATCCGCAATACGCGCTTGAAGGCTATGAGCTTGATGTGGTTGATTATCTGCTGAAGCCTATCGCGTTTGATCGTTTTTTTAAATCGGTACAAAAAGCTCAAAGTATTATCCAACCGGTGCAGGCCAAACCACAACAGGTGGTTGTACAGGCCGAACCTGTACAGCAGGATGATTTCTCGACGGATTTCATCTTTGTAAAAACCGAGCATAAAATTCAGAAGGTTTATCTTCATGATATTATGTTTATTGAGGGCTTAAAAGACTATATCAGCATTTTCACCTCTGCCGAGCGGATCATTACCCTGCAGGGCATGAAGAAGATGGAAGACGCCCTGCCCGAGAAACATTTTGTACGGGTGCATAAATCATACATCGTTGCCCTCAATAAAATAGACAGTATTGAAAGAAGCCGCATCCAGATAGGCGACAAGATCATCCCCGTAGGCGATACTTATCGCGACGAGTTTTTTAGGATGATTGAGAATAAGAATATTTAGGGGTTAAATTTTCGCGATAAGTCCGAATACTTAATTAATATGTCATTGCGAGCGAAGCGTGGCAATCTCGTAGCCAATGCATATCCGCCCTGTATAGCTACGAGATTGCCACGTCGCCCCAGTGCTTTTACCGCTCCTGCTCCTCGCAATGACATGATTTATTTATTCTTCAAATAATCCCCTCCTTACAACTTGCCTATTTAAAAAATATATTTCATAGAAGTGTATTTTTTGTATTTTACGCGGTCATTTATCCTATAAAACACACTATGAGTTACCAGGTAGACCTGACCAATTGCGACAGAGAACCCATCCACATCCCCGGAAAAATTCAATCGCACGGTTTTTTGATCGCTGTAAACAGCAAGTCGTACAACATTTCCTATATCAGCCAAAATATTGAAAGCTATACCGGTGTCAATGCCACCGGGTTATTAGGTAAAAATATTACTGAGCTTGAAGAGCAATTAGCTATAGCGAGCGATACCGCATCATTACAGCAGTTGTTAAACCTGGCAAAAGGCTCAAAAAGTTCTGACACCATCAACCCATTGGCTATTGATGTAAAGGGTAGTAATTACAACCTTATCATCAGCCATTCGGTAAATGACCTGGTGCTGGAGTTTGAGCCAACCAAATCAGATCTTGGTTATGATATTCAGAAAACCATTGGTCGTTCGGTAGCCGAGATTTTGAGCGGTAAAAACTTATCCATACTGCTGCAAAACGCGGCATTCGAAATAAAAAAGATCATTAATTACGACAGGGTGATGATCTATAAATTTAATGAAGACGGCCATGGCGAGGTTACTGCCGAAGTAAAGAACGATGATCTGGAACCATTTTTAGGTTTACATTACCCGGCATCGGATATCCCCAAACAGGCCCGCGAGCTTTATAAGATCAATCTTACCCGTATCATAGCCGATGTAAATTCAGACAGCTCGGCTATTATTACTTACGAGGAAGGGGCAGCACCGCTTGATCTTACCCACTCGGTATTAAGGGCTGTATCGCCTATCCATATCCAGTATTTGAAAAACATGGGCGTAGGGTCGAGCTTTAGTATCTCGCTTATCGCCCATGGAGAACTTTGGGGGCTTATCGCCTGTCATAATTATTCGCCAAGGTTTATCGACTATAAATCGCGCGATGCATCTAAACTGATAGGCCAGATCCTCTCGTCGGCATTGGAGTACCGGCAGGACGAAGAAGATTCGGCAAAACTTCATGAACTGGGCGAGGCTGCCACCACCCTTGCGGATTATATTAAAAAAGATACTGATTTCACTTTCGCCTTAACCCGCAATAAAGTCACGATAAAAGATGTTACTACCGCCACAGGTGCGGCATTGATTTATGACGGTGAAATAAACACCATTGGCCAAACACCTACACAAGATCAAATTGCCGATATAGTTGAATGGCTTAGGGTAAATATGGTGGATACCATTTACAGCACGTACCGTTTCCCTGAAATATTCCCGGCGGCAAAAGAATACAGCGATGTTGCCAGCGGCATTTTATCTTGCAGCCTGTCGCGTGAGCTTGGCGAAATGATCATCTGGTTTAAACCAGAACAGGTAAAATCTATCACATGGGCGGGCAATCCCGAAAAACCGGTTGAGGAAACCGCCGATGGTCTGTTACAACTTTCGCCGCGAAAATCATTTGACAGCTGGACTCAAATTGTTAAAAACACGTCCGAAAAGTGGAAACATGACGAGATCACCGCGGTTTTAAAAGTACGGGAAGATGTTATTTATGCCATCAACCGCAAAGCCAATGAAATCAGGATTCTGAATGAGCGCCTGCAATTGGCCTATGACGAGCTGGATACTTTTAGCTATACCATATCGCATGATCTGCGCACCCCGCTTTCGTCCATAAAAAACTACTCGGAGCTGCTGTTGGCCAGTAACAAAAGTCTGGATGAGCAGGCTAAGAAAATGCTCGACAGGATCATTAAGGGTACGGATAAAATGCACATGCTCATTAAAGAGATCCTGCATTATTCGCGCGTGGGCCGTGCCGAAATTGAGGCAGCGCCAATTGACATGGGCCTGTTACTAAATGAAATTAAAAGGGAGGTACTATCGGCCCTTAATCCCGAAAATATTGAATTTATCATTGGCGAAACACCATCCATTCAAGGCGACAGCGTGATGATAACCCAGGTTTTTACTAACCTGATTAACAATGCTGTTAAATACTCTTCAAAATCAACACCATCAAAAGTTAAGGTTGAGGGGATAGTCAGGAACAGCGAGATCGTTTATTCGGTATCTGATAATGGCGTTGGTATCGACGTAAATTATTATAACCGTGTATTTGAACTATTTAAACGCATGGATAACGCTCTGGAATTTGAGGGCACGGGCGTTGGCCTTGCCATTGTAAAACGCATTGTTGAAAAACACAAAGCGCGTATTTGGTTTGAGAGCAAGTTAGGATTTGGCACGGTTTTTTATATATCTTTTAAAATTAGTTAGTTGTGAGTTCGCCCGATATATTATATGTTGAAGATGACGAGGATTTTGCATTCATAATGCAGCATGCCGTACAAGAAGTGAAAGACGGACTTACCGTTAAGATCATTGACAATGGGAAAGATGCGCTTGAGCAGTTAAAACAGCTTACCGAAGCAAGGGTAAAACCGAAACTTATACTGCTTGATCTTAATTTACCCGGACTATCAGGACTCGACCTGGTAAAGCGTATTCGTGAAATCCCGTTTTTAAAATATACGCCGGTTGTATTTTTTTCTACATCCGATAATCCAAAAGATGTTAAAGCATCGCTTGAATTTGGCGCCAATGCCTATTTAACCAAGCCTGCCGGCTATTTAAACGTGGTGAACTGCGTTGAATCACTGTACAATTTTTGGTTCACTAAAAACCTGAATGTCAATTAAAACGTTGAAAAAAATATTAGTTATTGAAGATGATGCCGATATAGCCGACATCATGGGAATTGCCTTGTGCGACAAATATGAAGTTGAGGTAAAACGCGACGGCTACGAAGTTGTAGCACAAATTGAACGTTTTGCGCCGGATTTGATTTTACTTGATAACTATATAGGACAACGGCAGGCCCGGGAAATCATCAAAGAGATCCGTGAGGTTGATGACCACAGAACTATACCCTTTGTATTATTTTCAGGCCATGAAAACATTATTCAACTGGCTGAAAATCTAAACGCTACATCTTACCTGGCTAAACCCTTTGCACTTGACGATCTTTATAAGTGCATTGATAATATTTTAGCGGCGTAAAAACGCATACCTTATGCTTCATGAAAAAATAAAACAAGCTACAGCGCATCTGCATGATCAGCTTGAACAAAAAATGTTTGTGGGTGAGATCATGGATGGCTCGCTTACCTTTGAACAATACCAAACCATACTAACGGTAAACTACGCCACGCACCTTGCAGTAGAAGACTTTTTATTTGACGGTCTCAGCGATGAATTCCGTCAAAAACTGGATATCGGAAACAGGGTAAAACTACCTTCTCTTCTCCGCGATTTGGAGGAGATCAACTCAGCAACAGGCAGTTCTCCTAAAAACACTCCTGATTTTATTGATCTCAGCAGCCATGCAGCAATCCTTGGTGCAATGTATGTATTGGAGGGGGCAACACTTGGAGGAAATGTGATCGTAAAACGGCTTAAAACTAATGAGCATTTGTTCCCATACAATCTGAACTATCATTATTACCAGGTGTATGGAGATCAGCTTGGTTTAAAATGGAAACAATTTTTGGAAGTGCTCAACGCGCTACCTGAAACTGAACACGAAGCCGCGATACAAAATGCAGTAAGCCTATTTGAGTACATGGCAAATACCAAAGTAGCAACTACTACGGTAACGCTTGTGCCGCCGGAGGTATAAAAAATATTCCCCCCCGTCATTGCGCGGAACGAAGCAATCGCGAACTATACAGAGCGGCTCTGCGCATCTGGGATTGCTTCGTTCCGCGCAATGACGAGGTTAAACAAGAAAGGCGATGCTGAAGCATCGCCTTTCTTGTTTAGGATATCTTAATCCAGCGCATCCGCTGTATCCTTCTCTCCTATCTGTTGACGCCACATGGCGTAGTACAAACCTTTTTGGGCAATCAGATCGGCATGTTTACCACCTTCAATAATGCGGCCCTTCTCCAGTACATAAATACTATCGGCATGCATAATAGTTGATAAACGGTGGGCTATCAGGATGGTAATATGATTTTCCTTTTCGGATACGTTACGGATAGTTTCTGTGATCTCCTCTTCGGTGATAGAATCAAGTGATGAGGTAGCTTCGTCAAATACCAGGATATCCGGCCGGCGTAATAACGCGCGGGCAATAGAAAGACGCTGCTTTTCGCCACCCGAAACTTTTACACCTCCTTCGCCAATTACCGTACTTAAACCTTTATCGGCACGGGCCAACAAGGTTTGACAGGCGGCACGCTGTAGTACATCCATACATTCCTCATCAGTAGCACCGGGGCGCACAAACTGCAGGTTTTCGCGGATGGTGCCTGAAAATAACTGTGTATCCTGGGTTACAAAACCAATTTTTTCGCGAAGCTGATCAAGGTCAATTTCTTTACTTAATGTGCCGTTATACAAAATATCCCCCTGCAAAGGTTGATACAAGCCTACCAATAATTTCACCAGCGTTGTTTTACCTGAACCCGATGGGCCTACAAACGCAATCGTTTCGCCCGAATTGGTTTCAAAACTAATATGATTAAGCGCGTTACGGTTTGCGGTCAGGTGTTTAAAGCTAACATCGTTAAAAGTTAAAGTATTCACCTTTTCAAGCAATACCGGCTTTTCCGGTTTTTTATCAATTGGGATGCTCAAGATCCTGTTGAAGTTACCAAGGGAAACTTCGGCCTCACGCCAGGAAAGGATCACGTTACCCAACTCCTGCAACGGATTAAATAAAAAGAATGAGTAAAATAAAAAGCTGAAATATTGGCCCGGTGAAATAGTTCCTTTAAAGATTAGCATTAACAAAACCACCACCATTACGCTGCGCACAAAGTTTACGGTAGTACCTTGCACAAAGCTCATGCTGCGTACATACTTCACTTTCTTTAGTTCCAGGTCGAGGATTTTATAGGTGGTATTGTTTAACCGGGCTATTTCCTGTTTGGCCAAACCTAAACTTTTCACCAACTCGATATTCCTTAATGATTCGGTTGTTGAACCTGCAAGGGCAGTTGTTTCGGCTACGATGGTCTTCTGGATTTTTTTGATCCTGCGGCTCATAGCCATACTCACAAATGTGATGATAGGTATTGCCGCGAAATACACCAGCGTAACTTTATAGCTTACGCTTACCGAGTAAACAATTACAAATACCATCCCGATGAGCGATACAAACAGGATGCTGATAAAAGAGGTGATAAACTTTTCGCAATCCAGGCGTACCTTTTGCAGTATACCCAGGGTTTCGCCACTACGCTGGTCTTCAAATACCTGGTATGGTAGTTCGAGCGAATGTTTTAAACCATCGGCATACATTTCGGCACCTACCTTTTGGGTGATGATATTGGTAAAATAATCCTGAAAGTTTTTTGCTATACGAGATACCATAGCAACACCGATGGCCGCCCCTACAAGCAACAATACTTTGTTCAAATATTCGTCATAGTGGAGAGATGTGCGTTGCTCAATAACACGGTCAACAATACGACCTGTTATCCATGGATCCAACAGCGAAAAGCCTATATTCATTGCCGCCAGGAATAGTGCAAATACTACAATCCAGCGGTGTTTTTTTAAGTAAGAGATTAATACATTCATGTTTCAACAGCAAACATAAAAAAAGGGAATGGCTAAGTAGCTCATTCCCTTTTAATTTGACACAAGGTTAATATTAAACCGTCATGATATCTTTCTCTTTAGCTTCTGAAAGTTGATCAACTTTAGCGATGTAAGCATCGGTAAGTTTTTGAACTTCAGCTTCGCCTGTTTTTATTTCGTCTTCAGAAACACCTTCTGATTTTAATTTCTTGATCTTTTCGTTAGCATCTTTACGGATGTTACGAACAGCTACTTTACCGGTTTCAGCTTCGGCTTTTGCTTTCTTAACCAGGTCACGACGGCGCTCTTCGGTAAGTGGTGGTACATTGATACGGATTATGATACCGTCGTTTTGTGGGTTAACACCTAAGTTGGCTTCTTTGATGGCCTTTTCGATAGGGTTTAACAATGATTTTTCCCATGGCTGAACAACAATGGTACGGGCATCAGGGGTGTTAACGCTGCCTATCTGGCTTAATGGTGTTGGGGTACCATAGTAATCAACCCTGATATCGTCAAGTAATGAAGGGCTTGCCTTACCTGCACGTATTTTATTTAATTCGCTATCTGCATGGTCAATGGCTTTATCCATTAAAGCCTTTGCATCGTTCACTTGTTTTTTAATGAGTTCGCTCATCGGTTTTTAAATTTTCAACAAAAATAACAAAATCTATCAGTTTACGGCTTTGGTATTTGGGTTCAATTAAAAAGCATTTAACAATAAATAACATTATTTAACATTTATATATTATTAAACGATGGGTATATTAGTATAAAATATTGTCGCCATGAAAAAAAACTTACTCCTTGTCACTATCATAGCCTGTGCAGGCCAGCTCAAAGCACAAAGCCTCAATAAGGTGCCTAACAACAATAACGCTTTCGATAAATTTTTTAACCTGAAACCTTTAAAGGCAGATAGCAACCTATCTAAATTAATCCCTGTACTTCCGCAAAAAGGGCTTTTAAATAATAACAGCACTTTGTTAAATACCCGTGAGCTTATTGCTGATGAAACCGTTTACAGTCGTATGCCGGTTGTTAAAACCTATCCGCAGGACAATATGCCGATTGTTAAAACAGACGAGCCGGGCGTAAAATATCATATGCTGATTAAAAGGATAGATATTGTTAATCCAGACACAGTTAGGATTAGGAAAGAAAAAGTTACTCCGTAGCCAGCCCGTCAGGTAATAAAGCAATGCCTTCCTTACCCTTCGCTTTTTTCCTTTTCTCTACTATTTGATCAAAACTCTTTTCGTAATCGGGGTGGTTGGTGCCCATCAGTCTGTCCCAGATATTGAAATACAGGCCGTAATTACACTTCACCAGGCGATGATGCATATTATGGTGGGTTGAGGTATTATGCCATTTAAACAACCTGTGCGTAGTAAAGCCTTGGGAAAAAAGTTCATACCCCAAATGCCCGGTTACGTTTAGCAATAACGAATACAATGAAAATATAGTAAGCGCTGTGCCATGATAGGGAATAGTAAAGGCAATAAGTGGCACTATACCTATTTCTACAACAGCCTCCAGCGGGTGGAAAGCATAAGCGGCAAAGGGTGTTGGATTGGTAGATAAATGGTGCGTTTTGTGCATCAGCTTAAACAAGGGCTTCCAATGCATAGCGCGATGGGTCCAGTAAAAATAGGTGTCATGCATCAGGATCATCAGCCCGATGCTCAAAAAATAATAAGCATATCCTTTATCGCTGATGTTTGGATAGATCCTTGTTAAACGTAGTTTACTGGCATAGATCACCAGCATGATCACCGCGCCAAATATCAGTATCGTAAAAAATGAATAAATTATTTCACGAAGGATGTGCTTGTTTTCGGGATAGCGCTGCTGAATCTTCGCATACCAATATGCCCTTTTGCGCCACACATAAAAAAACAGATAAAACGCACCTGCAAATACAAGATAGCGTCCGGCTATTGAAAGCAGAACCCGCGAAATATCTATTATCTTATCGATGGACATTTTATTTTAGAAATCCTTATTCAAAACTTTTTCCAGTTCCGCGAAGCTGATATTCATTTTAACCCGCCCCTGTTTGGCATAAGAAATCTCGCCGGTTTCTTCAGATACAATGATTGCCGTTGCCTCATTTGCCTCGGTTACACCAATGCCTGCCCTGTGACGCAGACCAAACTGTGCCGGCAGATCAGTTTTTTCGGTAAGCGGCAAAATACAGCTTGCCGATTTTATTTTATTCTCTGAGATCACCACGGCGCCATCATGCAGCGGACTGGTTTTTTGAAAAATGCTTTCCAACAAACGCTTTGAAATTTTAGCTTCTACTACCTCGCAGCTGTTTTGGTAAAACTGTTCGTCATAATATTTAGCAAAAACGATAAGCGCCCCGGTGCGGGTTTGCTTCAGGCTTTTACAGGCATCAATTATTGGTTTGATACGGGCATAATTATTTTTCTCTACTTCAGATTTTCCGAAGAAATACTGCCACCAGGCCTTGTTACGCTGTAGCGAAGCATTTTTACCTACCAGTAATAAAAACCGCCTCACTTCCTGCTGAAATACCACAATGATGGCAATGATCCCCACATCAACAAACTTACCCAGTATAATAGTAAGCAGCTTCATGTCCAAAGCTTTCACCACAAAATTCAAAGCAAATATCACCGCGAAACCGATGAAGATATTGGCCGCGATGGTGCCTCTGATAAGGTTATATAACTGGTAAATGATCAATGCCACCAGCAATACATCAAGAATGGAGAAGAAACCTATTTTGGGAAAGAGGGATTGTAAGGACTGCATTTACGAAGTTAATAAGTTTACCCGAACATAAACGCCGGAAGGATGGTAAATATGATCAACCTCCCGGTAATGGTAGCCATTTTACATACTCATGGTATTATTTCAGGGAATGTACGGGCCTCCCGGCACGCCCCAACCCCATACGGGCATAGGCGTATCGGGGCTTTCTGTTGTGGTATCTGTTTGAGAGTTCAGCACCGCTATCCGCGTTCCCCACTCCAGGTACGCCATAAAGGCCGAACGAAACTCAGGGTCATCCGGAAGCGAAAGCTCATCGGCAGTTTGCAGCAACAATTCAATCCAGCGCTTGCGATGCGCTTCGGTTAAATGTTTTTGCAAATGTTTATTGATCATGGCGTAGTGACTACCCTCTGTTTCACTATAGGTTTTGGGGCCGCCAAAAACTTCGCCTACAAAATGTGCCACATGCATCCGGTGCTCGGGCGACATGTGTTTAAATACAGGCTCCAGCAGCTCATCGGCCAAAACCTTATCATAAAACTTGTTGAAAAGCTGTTCAAAAGCAGGTGTACCACCCGCCCATTCAAACAGTGTAGGGATTGTAGCTGTCATAATTGTAAAAACCGGTTATGATAAAGATAGGCACCCTATTTTTAAAAAGCCAATATTTACAAAAGCTGTAAATTGAATTACTTATTGCGCTCGGTCGTAAACCTCACCAGTTGTTCCAATCCGCGGTGCGAATCACTATCGGGGAAAGTATTCAGAATCTCGAAAGCCTCATCCTGGAAACGTTTCATTTGGGTTTCGGCATATTGAAGGCCGCCCGTATCTTTTACAAACCTGATGATCTCTGCTATTTTTTTAGGATCCTCGTTATGGTTTTTTACCAGGTTTATCACACGCTTTTTTTCTGAACTGCTACAGTTGGCCAGGGCGTAAATAAGCGGCAGGGTAACCTTTTTCTCTTTAATATCGATACCTAATGGTTTACCCACATCATCAGTACCAAAATCAAACATATCATCCTTGATCTGGAACGCAATACCTATCTTTTCGCCAAAAAGGCGCATTTTCTCAACCACCTCATCACTTGCTCCGGCAGATGCAGCCCCACAGGCGCAGCACGACGCGATAAGCGAGGCTGTTTTTTGCCTGATCACATCGTAATAAACAGGTTCGCCAATATCCATGCGGCGCACCTTTTCTATCTGCATCAGCTCGCCCTCGCTCATTTGCTTAACGGCATCAGACACGATGCGGAGCAATTGGAAATCATTATTATCGATAGAAAGCAACAAGCCTTTTGACAGCAGGTAATCGCCTACCAAAACGGCTATTTTGTTTTTCCATAAAGCGTTGATAGAGAAAAAGCCACGGCGCTGGTAAGAGTTATCAACCACGTCATCATGCACAAGCGACGCGGTATGCAATAGTTCAACCAATGCAGCCCCACGATGCGTTGCCTCATTGATGCCCCCACAGATGCTGGCCGAAAAAAACACGAACATGGGGCGGATCTGCTTGCCTTTACGCTTTACAATATAATGCGTGATACGGTCAAGCAGCGGAACAGAACTTTTCATCGAGGTCCTGAATTTCTCCTCAAACGCATCAATATCAGCAGCTATAGGTTTTTTAATGTCGTTGATGCTCAGCATTTCAACCAAAACAGTATTTTATGTTAACCACCGCCATGTGACAGTGCGCAGCAAACATAAGCTAAAATTATTTATCTGCATTAATGCCTACTATTTTTTACTCAAATTAAACCAAAGCGCGCTATTACAGTCATACTAACTCGAGTGCAATTTTTGTAAGTAGAGTTAAGTTTTTGTGAAAGCGAGGTCGGTTAAAACGGACTTCGCTTTTTTATTGATACTTAGGGCAAATATTTTACCTTTGCACTCCACTATTTACACGGAGAGGTGTCTGAGTGGTCGAAAGAGCACGCCTGGAAAGTGTGTATACTCCAAAAGGGTATCGAGGGTTCGAATCCCTCCCTCTCCGCTGATTTTCATACCAAATTATTGCAAAGCCTGCAAAATAAGTAATTGCAGGCTTTTGTTTTATGTCAAATGCTCAAAATTGCCATCGATCAGCATCAAAAAAGAGAGTGATGAGGCGAGTAAATTTGAGGATTTACGCCAATTGAGGTAATTAGCTGACCAACATTGCAAAAGAGGTTGGCATCCAAAACGACGAAACTTCTGATAATATTAAAAATCATACTGGACAATAACCTCCACCTGAGGTAGAGGCCATTGTCAATCTTCAATTTTTCAGCGTCCATTCAATAGAATCACTTTGTAGTTTCCCTTTAAAATACCCTTCGGCCCTGAGCTTATTTACGCCCTTAACCAGGTTGACGTTTTTAAATACAAAATCGTGTTTAGTTGTACCCATTTCTGCCTCATTTAATTTTTTACCGTTGAGGTAAAGCGTAACGTTTGAGGTATTGGCAAATACTTTTACAGTAGTTACTGCCTCTGCCCTGTCCGCGTTTCTGCGGCCGCTGATATAAAGTACAGGCTCCTGGCTCCAATTGGCTTTGTACCAGTAAAACGCATCCTTTTTGATTTTACGGTCATAAGTAACCAAACCTTTCATATTGCGGGCGGGCACACCGCCGCCGTTGGCCGATGGTACCGAGAAATCAAACATATTCCACACATATGAGGCTACCAGGTATGGATGCTTTTCGATAATACCCCATTGTACTTCGTGAAATTTTGTCTGAAATGTTTCGGGCCAAAACTGGCCCGACGGATCACCGCTATCGCCTACATTTTCCTGCTGCTGATTAACATTGGCCTCTGTGCCGTACTCCGAAAGTACAACTTTATAATTCGGATAATCTTTTTCCAGCCCGGTAACCCGATCTTCTAAATCGGGGATCTTCCCTTCGTACCAGCCGTAATATCGGTTCATGCCCTGTATATCAGCAGCAAGGTTTGACGGCCGGTTTATTTCGCCGTAACCACTTACGCTGGCGGTAAACCTGCCTGGATCTTCTGTTTTGGCGATATCGTTCAACTCTCTCGTTAAAACCGGCACGAAACCATCAGGCGAGCTGGAGTAAACCTCGTTATGCAAACCCCAATTATATATGGACGGATGATTATAGTTCTGCCTGATGAGTTCGGTTAACTGCTGTTTGGCATTATCTCCTTCCTGCGTAGAAACCGCGTTTACAAATGGAATTTCGGCCCATATCACAAAACCCATACTGTCGCATTTAGCATAAATATATTCTGCTTGCTGATAGTGCGCGAAACGGATGGAGGTTGCGCCAATTTCGTAGATCATATCAAGATCATTTTGATGCTGGGCATTGCTCAGGGCACTTCCATAGTCCTGCCATTCCTGGTGGCGGCAAACCCCATACAAGCGATACGGCTGCCCATTCAGATAAAAACCTTTGCTTGGAACTATCGAAAAATAACGAAGGCCAAGAGGCTGTGTCACCTCATCTATTGTTTTACCATCTTTAACAATAGCAGTAGTAAGCGAATACAGATAGGGATCTTTCCGGCCATTCCACAAGTGCGGATTATTTACCTGTAATTGCTGATTAACGATATTTATTCCCTGAGGCTGTACATTTTGCTGTTGCTGTACCTGCTTAATGATGATGCCGCTTTTATCGCGGATGGTGGTTTTTACAGTAATTTGCTGTACCTGCCTTTCTTTATTCTCAACTTTAGCCGTTACCGAAATATTTGCCTTTTTATTATTTACATCCTGTTTAATATAAATACCTGGCGATGCGTAATCTGTTGTGGTTACGTTAATTTTGCTGGTGACAATAAGACTTGCCGGACGGTAAATGCCACCATAAACGCCAAACAGCTTGTTATTGATGGGGATGATATCCGGCCGCTCCTCGTTATTTACTTTGACCAAAACGGTATTGGTAGTATCGTATCTTAACGAGTTGCTGATCTCAAAACAAAATGCCGAATAAGCGCCTTTATGCGTACCTACCAGTTTATTATTAATATACACGTCGGCAACAGTTCCCACACCTTCAAAACGAATAAACACCCTTTTATCCTTCCATTCCTGCCTGGCTACAAGGCTTTTGCGGTAAAATGCATCGCCGGTATAAAAGTTTTTCCCTTTCTGAATATCCTTGTTATTCCAGGTGTGGGGTACGTTGACGCTTTCCCAGTCGCTGCCTGCAATAGCAATGTTGGTTTTATAAGTTGCCTTTTTAAATTGCCAATCCTGGTTAAAGGGTATAACCTGCCGGGAGCAATTTGAACCATTAACACCCTGAGCATTCTGAAATGCATTCACTTTTAAACCCAAACACAGGTTTATTATTAAAAACAGGATGATGTTTGTAGTACGCATAAATGTAACTTCATATAATGTATTGTTATGTTTTTGCCTTTTGATACTGTGCACCGCTGTTTTTACCGCTATCTGTCGTTTCTATAACAATAACAAAAGGGCGTTTGAATGATTGCTGTTTCAGGTGGATGAAATAAACTGAAGTACCGATTTCTTCAGGTGCGTAGTTTTGCCCGGGCTTCCCAAGATCATATGCCTTAGCAATAGCTGTATGGGATGGCATTACTACATTTAACGCACCGGAAACGGGCACATTAAATACCAACATATAAATTTTATTAGTACCAGTTTTCTTGATATAATACCCCCAGTCCTGTTTAACAAGGCCGGCGTATTCACCATTATAAATAGCTTCGCTGTTGGCATCCATCCATGCTCCTATTCCCTTTGCAAGGTCCAGCTCTTCTGTTCTTAAAGTACCATCGGGCTTCGGCCCAAAGTTGAGCACAAAATTACCGTCGAGCGAAACGCATTTGGCAAGCATCTCCAGTAATTCATCCGTAGTTTTAATATGCCCCCTCCATACCTTGCTGTATCCCCACTGGTTTTCGGGCACAGTCATTACGCAATCCCAGTCGTTTCCGTGTACATCCGCTATCTTCTCCGGTATTTTGCGCTCCCAGCCCTGCTCATAATCTCCCATCATATTTCCATTGGAGTCAAAATGCCGTTTACCATGTTCGTCGGCCCTGAAACGGCTGCCAATGATCAATCCAGGGTGCATTGCCCTCATCTCCTTTTCAAGCGAATCGGCAAAGGCGGCTTGTTTCACCCATGATTTATCCCAGGTGCCATCAAACCATAAACCTTTGGCGCTGGGATATAGTGTAAGCAATTCCAGCAGCTGGTTGCGTGTAAACTGTTTAAAACGGTCAAAAGCGATGCTGTCTTCCCGGGTTTTAATATCATACCGCCAGTCGGGATTGTGCCAGTCCATAATAGAGAAGTATAATATCACATCGATACCCCGCTTGTCATAAGCGTTTACCAGCGGCCCTATAATATCTTTTTTATATGGAGAGTTAGCAACAGTAAAATTGGTATACTTACTTGGCCACAGACAAAAGCCGTCATGGTGTTTTGTTGTAATGGTTACGTACTTTACTCCCATTTGCTTAGCTGTTTCAGCCCATGATTCAGCATTGAATTTGGTTGGGTTAAATTGATACATCAATGAATCGTAGGCCGCGGCCGATACCTCTTTCCATGATTTTATCCATTCGGCAGCACCGTTATATTGTTTACCTTTCCATTCACCTGCGGGGATGGAATACAAGCCCCAATGTATAAACTGTCCTAAACCGTAAGCCCGCCATTTTTCCATGGTGGCATCTGTTCTGCGCCCAATGTGGTGTGCGCCATGCTGCAGGGCAATAAGTTTTTGTGTCGTAGTTGCCGCTTGCTGCGCGTTTACACTTGCAGCATTCATGCAACTCCATGCAATTGCTGTAATCAGGATTGCTTTTTTTTTCATACTCAGTTCTCTTTGTAATACATCAACCTAAGCCGCCACAAAACGCAGCGGCTTAGGTAAGTTTTAATATCCGGGGTTTTGTGTTAGTGTTGCACCTTTGTTTACATCAATTTCTGATTGCGGAATAGGCAACAGCATGTTGATATCCTTGATCGAGCCGGCCGAGGTTGGGTTATATTTTTTCACCCGCTCAACCAGGGTTCCGGTTCTCATTAAAGTAATACGCCTGTCTTCTTCGCCAATAAGCTCGCGGGCGCGCTCATCCAGAATAAAATCCATATTAATATCTGATGTCTGTACCTGCGGAGCATTTGCCCTTGTACGAAGCATATTGATATTGCTGGCAGCCCCTGTTAAATTGCCCTGCTTAAATTGTGCTTCGGCCAATAAAAGGTATGTTTCGCCAAGGCGCATATAGATCCTGTCTTTATAAGTGATTGTGCCAAAAGGATCAGCATTGGTATATGAGTACCACTTGGTGGTGTGCGCATACATATTTTGAATGGTATCGGTATTGGAAGTAACTACCGCCGGCTTGCCATAATTGGCAGATGAGGGGTCGTTATAGTAATATTTACGCCTGATATTATAACTGGAATTACGCATATCGTTGCTCAGGTTCAGGTTATATGTCCACCAGTTGGTCGGCCTTATCCTACCTATTCCACGCCCGCCCAATGAATCTGCTACGATCATGCCCGGTATGTTTACGTAGAACGGCACCCAAACCCTGCGGTGCTGGTCGGTTGGGCTATATCCGCCCGGTATGTTGGCCTCTTCAACCACCCAAATAGCTTCGGTATTGCCCTGGCTCCTGCGCATATTACCGTAAATAAACATATCAGAAAAAGCATCACCAGGTTTCAGGGAATTGATTCCATAACGATTGTTTACCAACTTATACAAACCGCTTGCTATGATCTTGTTCAACTGAGCTTCGGCAAGATCTGGTTTGTTGGCCCTTAAATAGGTTACCGCCAATAGTTGCATGGCCGCAGCACTATTTATTCTTCCTTCGGCGACAACATGCGCTGCATCGGGTAGGTTTGTTGCAGCGAATGTAAGGTCGCTGACCTGCAAATTTATGATCGTATCTAAGGGCGCCCTCACATAATCTGTTTTAGGTGCTGTAACCGGAACCGTTATAAGCGGTACACCGCCAAACAAAGTAGATAGAAAATTATAAGCATATGCCCTGAAAAACCTGGCTTCGGCCACATAACCATTAACCTGGGCAGGTGTTAAACTTGTATTGCCTGATTGAGCCGCTTGTATTATTACGTTAGAGGCATTGATAACCTGGTAGCCCCAGCGCCAGAAACCAAGGGCAGCAACATCCTGCGAATTTAATTGCGAATAGGTTTCATATGGCGCCATAGCCGCTGTGGTTTGCCCGTTACGGGCCACATCGGTACCTGTTTGCATCAGCGCTATGATTCCCTGATCACCTTCATACTGATCGCGGACCGTTTTTTGCAAACCTGCAACTGCAGCTTCAAAACTCAGGGCATCTTTTAAGGTAGACGGTGTAAACTGTGTTCTGACATCCTCATCCAGAAAACTCTTTTTACAAGAATTAAATGTGAGTATGGCTATCAGACTTATAAAGAGTAATGAATAAATACTTTTCATGATTCTAATTTCTAATTATTGTAAAGTAATGTTAACACCCAGCACTACGGTGGCTACCAGCGGGTAAAATGAACTGCTTTGGTTGCCTGCATAGTTATAAAAATCGGTTTCGGGGTCCCAGCCTAACCATTTCGAGAACGTTGCGATATTTCGACCGCTGGCATAAACCTGTAAGTTGGAAATCTTTAAATCTCGCAGTACCTCTTTGGAAAAACTGTAGCTTAAAGTAACATCCTTAATGCGGGTGTACGAACCTGAAACGGGGTACGTGTATTGCCTTGAGTTGGTATAACTTAACGATGGCCTGGTGTTACTTTGATTGGCCGCGGTCCAGTAACCTATCCCGGCCGGCAGGTTGATACGACCGGCCTGATCCCGATAATCATAAATAGGATTAGGCTTAAGTGCTCCCTGAAACGTTTGTACAAATGCGCTTAGCGAAAAGCTTTTATACCTGAAAGTATTGGTCATACCGGCAATGTATTTGGGCAAACGTGAACCCAGGTAGGTTTTGTCGGCGGTGTTGATCTTACCGTCGCCATTTAAATCGGCGAATTTCAGATCGCCGGGCTTGGCGCTCGGGTCAACAGTAAAGTCATCACCTTTTTGCCAAACACCAATCAGCTTATAATCATATACTGCCTGCAGCTGTTTACCCAGGAACAGGTTATTGGTGATATCATCCTTATTATCACCATAAAGTTGAACCAGTTTATTACGGTTGGCAGAAAAGTTAACGTTGGTTTCCCAGCTGAAGTCACTGTTTTGAATATTGCGGCTGGTGATGGAAAATTCGATCCCCTTATTAGCTGTTCGGCCTATATTATCTAAAATAGTAGTATAACCGGTGATGTAAGGTATTTTACGCGACAATAGCAAATTGTACGTTTTAGTATCATAAGCATCAACAGAACCACTGATCCGGTCTTTTAAAATGGAAAAATCGATACCAAAGTTAAATCCTTTGGTACTCTCCCATTTTAAATTGCCGTTACCTATAGCGCTCGGGTTTAATCCGATAGTTGTGGTACTACCATAGATGTATTGCGTTGAGGCCAGCGTTGTCAAGGTGTTATAAGATGATACCCCCTGGTTACCCGAAATACCATAAGAAGCCCGCAATTTCAGTGCTGATATTGCTGATACGCCTTTCATAAACGATTCTTCGGTTAAATTCCAGGCTACCGCGACCGATGGAAATGTACCGTACTTATTGGCGGGGCTAAATCCCGAAAAGCCATCGCGACGGGCAGTAGCGGTAAAAAGGTACTTTCCGGCGTAAGAATAATTGATCCGTGCCATTTGCGACAGCAAGGTACTTTGTGTATAACTTGAAGTGGTTTGCTGTATTTGTGCTGAACCTAAATTGTAAAAGTTGGTAAGGTCATTGATAAAGGTATTGGCGTTTAAAGCATTGCTCAAAGTATAATCCTTTTGTGAGCTGTATAACCCCGTAAAATCAATGCTGTGTTTGCCAAAGCTACGGCTGTAGTTCACAATATTTTCTATAAGCCAATGGTTACTTTCGGCATTGGTCATTGTAGCGTGCCCGATGGCATCACCCGTGTTTCTGCCGGTATAATCGCCTGTCATGGCCGGGTTATAGGCATAACCAGTATTTAGCCTGTATTTAAACCCTTTAATGAACGCAGGCTTAATTTCTGCATAAAAATTACCGTTCCAGGTTCTGTTTTTGCTAACGGTGGGTTGGTAAAGGCCTAATAACGGGTTGGTATAGAGCGCGTCCGGATACATCGGGTAGATCTGGTAATCTCCCTGTGCGTTATATTCCTGGCCATAGGGGCTCATCACGGTAGCCATATATAAATTACTTTTGCCGCCGTCATAATTGTTATTATTAAAAAACATATTGGTACCAGCGTTTAGCCAGTCGGTAATTTTAGCATCAAGGTTTCCGCGAACATTAAAGCGATTGAACTGATATCCTTTCAGAATGCCTTTTTCTTTGGTATAATCTCCCGAAACATAATACTTAACATCGGCTGTGCCGCCAGATACGTTTAAAGAATGATTTTGAATGAAACCCTGCTGTGATATCGCTTTTATCCAATCGGTTTCCTTACCATTTTTATAATTGTCTTGCTCATACAGGTTTGGAACCGGAGCGGCTGTTTTGCCAGCCTGTTCATCATAATCAAGGTTTTTTTGCACATATTCGGCCCCGCCCATAGGTTTCACCTCGTGCGACATGTATTCGGGGCCTGCCCAGGCATTGTACTGAACTGATGGCTTACCCGTTTTACCCTTTTTTGTGGTAACAATAATCACCCCGTTTGATCCCCTTGTACCGTAAATAGCTGTAGCCGATGCATCTTTCAGCACCTGGACTGACTCCACATCGTTGGTATTGATATCATTATAGGAGCCATTATAAGGCACTCCGTCCAACACAACCAAAGGAGAATTACTGGCCGTAATGGAATGCAGCCCACGAACATAAATTGAGCTTACCGAACCTGGCGCCGACGAACCGGATGTTATATTGATACCAGGAACAGCACCTTCAATTGATTGCAGGATATTGGTGACCGGCAAATTTTCCAGCCGCTGTTTGGAAACAGAGATAATAGCCCCAGTAACATCACTTTTTTTCTGGCTTCCGTAACCTATCACAACTACCTGCGACAATTCTCTTGAAGTTTCTTTTAATACAACACGCAGCGTTGTTTGGTTATTTACCGCAATTTCCTGCTGAAGATAACCTATTGATGTAACGAGCAGTACCCCGGCAGATGGAACATCTTTCAATTCAAATTTACCATCAGCATCAGACATTGTTCCTTTGCTGCCGTCTTTTAGCTTTACCGTTGCTCCGGGTATAGGTCGCCCGGTTGAATCAATAACGATGCCTTTAACGGTGATCATTGAAACTTCCGTACTGCCTGCACCGGCAGCAGAATTATTGCCCGCTTGTTTTTCAGCAGCCTTTATAACAATTGTTTTTTCAAAAAAAATATAGCTTAAGGCTTTACCGTCAATACAGTTTTTTATTACCTCATCCAAAGGAGCATTGATAAAGTTGGCATTGATCTTTACGGAGGCATTAAGCCTGCCGGGCTGATAAAGCACATCATAACCGGTTTGCTTCTTAATGGCTTTAAAAACCTGCTTTAACGTTACATTCTTTTGCGTTAAGTTAAGCTTTTGCGCAAAGGTTGAGGCACTTACCTGCAACATGGTAACGGTTAATAAAAGGATGGCGAGTTTCATCATCAACAGTAATTTGGGCACGCGGCGCTTCGGCCAACGTAAAATCTCGATGTAAAATTTATACATTTGGGTATCTGTTTAAGTTAGAAATGGTATTCAACACACTCGTTCGGTTTGATCAGATAACATTACCGGGAGTGCTTCCAACACTCCTGGTATTTTTTACCCGATCACCAGTTTTGACAGCTCCACTACGGGTATTTTTTATGGGGTTTCATTTCGGATTGATTTAGTTTATTAATCAGAGCTTTTATAAATTATCGGGGGGATTTAATTGGATACAGTTATCCTGTTATCCAGAACCTTAAAATGTACCGCATTTGTTAGTTCCAGCGTTTTAATAACCTGCGATACATTCTGGTATTTAGATACTGTACCGCTAAAAACCAGGGATTGCAGTGAGGCATCTTTGTACTCCACTTCCACATTGTACCACCTGGATACCTTTTTCATGATGCTTGCCAGGTTTTCATCATTAAAAAGAAAATAGCCGTTTTTCCAGGCTACAGCCTCATCTATGTCAACCTCCTCAACATTCATGGCATCACCACTCACGGCAGACTGCTGCCCCGGTTTAATGATCATTTTTTGATTGGTAGACGCTGATGTGACCTTTACCGATCCCTCTAACAAAGTAGTGGCGGTTGTTTTTTCGTCGGTATAAGCGTTAATATTAAAATGAGTCCCTAATACTTCTACCTGCTGCTGGCTGGTTTTTACCCTAAAGGGCATTGCTTTATTATGAGCCACTTCAAAATATGCCTCGCCGGTAAGCTCCACCAGCCGTTCTTTGCCCGTAAACACCACCGGGTATTTAAGTGTCGACGCCGCGTTTAACCATACGTGTGATCCATCAGGCAATATCACCTGGTATTGTTCGCCTTTGGAAGTAGCAAGGGTATTGATCCGGCCGGCAGACTGGTTGGCGTTGCCGGATGCCTGAGTTGTATAAATAAGTTCGCCTTTAGCGTTTTTACTAACAGTAACCCCCGCCTCATTGGCAAGCTGTCCGCTAAGTGTATTATTTAATATTAGCTTTTTACCACTGGCCAGGGTAAGCGTGGCCTGGTTTCTACCCGGTTTTACATCAGTTTTACTAATACGAGATGCAGCATCCTGTACGTTTCGGTGTAACAGGTAATAGGTACCTGTAAATACAAACAGCAATATGGCCGCCGCGGTTAACCGATATCTTCCATTCTGGAATTTAGAAGATTGTTTCTTTTTAATATTATCCCAAACCTGGTCAACATCTTCCACCCGTTCATGGTCATTTACCTCAAATGGAGCCTGCTGATTATGTTTTAAGTACCAGCTTTCTAAAAACGCTTTATCTTCCGGAGTAGCCTGGCCGGATCTGAAACGTTCCCATAATTCATTTAGTTCTTTATCTTCCATTATACTAAAGGCTTATTAATGCTTTAATTAATGGTAAGGAAAGATCAAAGGGCTATACAGGTAGATGAAATAAAAAAATATTTTATTGTTTGGTTTATAAATGCAAGAACACCAACAGGTATATAACTATACCCAATTTTACTTTCAAAATTTTTAAAGCGTTGGTGATTTGTTTACTTACGGTTTGTTCTGATATCTCCAATTTCCAGGCAATCTCCCTGTGGCTTAGATACTCTTTTCTGCTCATTATAAATATCGCTTTCATTTTAGGAGGTAGCATAGCAATTTCCCGTTCAATACTTTCCCGTAGCAGGTTTTCTCTAACACGATGATCAGTTACTACCTGTTCATGTAATGCAAATGCTTTCATTGCGTCATGATATTTTTCATGAACCCGGTTACGGGACATTTTATTCAGGATGGCGTTCCTGACAGCGCCATATAAATAGCCCGACAAGCTTCCGGTAAACTCGATCTGTTCACGCTTAGCCCACAAATAGGTGAAAACTTCCTGAATAATATCCATGGCTTCTTCGCGGTCGCGCAATTTATTAATTGCATGCGCATGAAGGATAAATTTATAGCGGTCATAAATTTGGGCATAAGCTTTATGATCGCTCCCTTTTAAAAGCAGGATCAATTTCTCATCCGTTAATTTGCTGTAATATTCCATTATTTCAGTATCCCAAAAGACGGCACGCCCCGGAACCGGTAGCCAAAGGCGTTTTCATAAATTAAACATGATCAAATCCTTAAGGATTCATAAACAAATCTTTAAGAATACTGGAAGTTAGTTGATCGGGCCGTTGTTTTGGGCATATGAAACAGTTCAAACACTACGCAAACGTTTGATTAATGCAAGCCGATTGCTGCCGGGTTAGAATAAATAAATATCCTTAAACGCTTATTATTTGTTTAGCGTTGCAAAAAACCTGCAACTATGAATGTTAAAGCAAGCGGTAAAGCTTAGTACTTCATTCTGTTATATCGCTATTCAAGTTTACCGGCAATGTGATTGCCCAAATTTCAGACAAACGTTTGCGTAAACTAAAGACCAACGTTTTTCAGCAAATTAAAACTTAGCCTCAAAGGCTATCTGTAGTGGTTTGAGGCTGTTGTTAACAACTCCATAAATTCAGCAGGCGTTTTTCCGTAAGGGATTGGAACCTTTGGATTTTTAAATTGCTCCTTAATTTTGCTAATCAGAAGGCAATTTTAGCCCTCCATAACAGTCACAATAATGTTGCGTGATTTGTGGCACCTTTTTATTCGCGAAAAAGACGCTTTGGGTCATCTGCGTAAACACAGATGACCTTCTGCAACGTTTAAGGGCGTTGTTTTACCTGGGGCCCCACAAAAAATGACATTACGATAAGCGCGGCTACTAACAGCCCTCTATTTATGACAAGGCGGTTTAAAAGTACTTCCACATGGGGGCTGGTTTTTTTATTCCGAATCCGGGTTAATGTCCATTTCGTGATGCGGTAGGAGTTGATTATTATTTACTTAATATCAATAGTAAACTCATTACTCGTTCTGTTTTCGGGGGTTACTACGATATACTTTAAAGTTAAAGGCCTGCCATTGGTAACGGGTGTTATTATGGAAGCCGAATACAGATTGGCGGTATTGTCGGCTTTATGTCCGTCTATTGTATAGTATACTTTGCTTCCTGCAACAAGGGGGGTAATGGCTATCCTTTTTCTTTGAGTTTGCGGATCATTACTAATAACAACATCGGCTTCCGGGATCCTGTAGTTTATGCCAGATCGCTCCAGGTCGGCCAGTACTATTGGAAGCCGCTGCTCCGTGAAATCCTGGTAATTCTTGTTTTCGTTTTTTGTCCACCCTACCTCTGCAAGTGCAATGGCACGCGGAAAAAGCATATATTCCAGTTTATTGTTTGTTGCCACATACTCCGTCCACATATTAGCCTGTACACCTAAAATATATTTTTGCTGGTCAGCATTTAATGCCGATGGGCGCGGGTTATAATTATAAACCACATCTAATGGCAGGAAACCTCCAATAACTAAAGGCTCTGTTTTGCTGTCTTTAGCCTGGCCATGATCTACATACATATTGCTATTAGGCGACATAATTACATTATGCCCCTCTTTTGCTGCCTGGATACCACCAGCTTCGCCCCTCCAGCTCATTACAGTGGCATTTGCAGTAAGGCCACCTTCCAGTATCTCGTCCCAGCCAATAAGGTTTTTGCCATTTTTATTTAAAAATTTTTCTATGCGGTTTACAAACCAGCTCTGCAATTCATGTTCATCTTTCAAATTGTTTTCATGGATAATTTTTTGCGCCAGGGCCGAACTTTTCCATTCGTCCTTAGGCACTTCATCTGCACCAATGTGAATATATTTACTTGGAAAAATGGCCATAACCTCGGTTAAAACGTCCTGTAAAAACTTAAAGGTGGGTTCGCCCGGATTATAAATAGTACTATGTACGCCCCAATAGCCGGGCACTTTATAAGCGGGGCTTCCGTTGCCTAATTCAGGATAAGCGGCCAATACCGCGGTACAGTGGCCGGGCATTTCAATTTCGGGTATTACCTCGATATTTCTTTCGGCCGCATATTTTACAATTTCACGGGCCTGCTCCTGGGTATAAAATCCGCCGCTCTTTTTTCCGTCGTAAATAAATGGCTTAAAATCGCCATAGCCTCCAATAATTGTCGAATCGCGCCAGGCACTGATACCCGTTAATTTGGGATATTTTTTTATTTCCAGGCGCCACCCCTGGTCGTCAGTTAAATGCCAGTGCAGGGTATTTAGTTTTAAAGAAGCCATCACGTCCAGTATCTTCTTGATTTCAGCAGTATCAAAAAAGTGCCGGCCAACATCCAACATCAAACCGCGGTAAGCAAAGTTAGGCTCATCATTAATGTTTACTAACGGCACTGATAACTGCTTATCCTTTTGCTCAATGAGTTGTAACAATGATTGAACACCATAAAATACACCGGCGCGGCTTCCGGATATGTTTACGCCTTTACCGGTTACTTTAAGTTGATAGGCTTCGCCTGATAATTTTGCAATTGGGGCTGTATTTAAAACAATGGCGCCAGCAGACGCTACGCTGTTAATTTTTAAGGCAAACCCATACTTTTTTTTCAAAAAATAATTGAACATGCCTGCTACCTTTTGGGCATCAGCTTTTTTGGCTACAATGCCGGTGCGCTGGTTAATAACAAATTGGCCAACACCTTTTTCAGCAAAGGCGGGTTTGGGAATAATCAATACTTCGTTGCTTTGCTGTGAAAAAGCGGTCTGTCCGCACAGCACCAAGAAAAATAAAAAGAGGGTCTTGTTCATAAAAAATTTATATCAGGTATTATCCGGCCACTCACGCCGAATGGTTATTTATTGACTATCAGAAACTTACTCAACAACACTTGGAACGGGATCGCCGATAGGATTTACGGAAGTAAAATTGAACCCTAATAACCCGGCGATGGTTTTTGCATATTGATCCTGGTATATCTGTCCGTTATCCTTTACTTCCCCCAAACGTTTTACTTTAGGGCCCAAAACCATTAGCCAGGTATCATTTGCATGCGGAATGCTGGCGCCATGGCTCGTCCATTGGTTTCCATCGCCCCTGCCATGATCAGGCATAATCATAATGGTGGTATTGTTTTTATAAAACGGATCGTTTTGTACATACGTCCACAGTTTACCTATCATGGCATCTATACTATGTATAGCATCCAGGTAAAAGTCATATCTACCTTCATGCGCCTGGTCGTCGGTATCTGCCAGGTCAAGGTAAACCACTTTGGGGTGTTTGGCCATGATGTACGATTTTGCCAGCGCATAGGTTGTAGCATCCAGGCGTTCGCCATTGCCCCAGATTTTAGGTTCATAATGCTGTATTTCGTTAGCCAATTTCTCGGCTTCTGTCAAATCGTTTCCTTTCAGGTCTTCAAAGGGGTTATTTACCAGCATACCGTTCCGGTTACGGTTAATAATCCTGGCAACGGCATCCCATGAGGCAAAAGCCACCACTTTTTTAGTATATCCCTTTTGCTGATTAATAAATTCCAGCACATTTTTGTTAGGATTATCCGGGTAATCATTTGAATTTACTTTAGGATCGGCATAGCCTGTTAAATTTTCGCTGCGGCCCGGGTATGAGAACCAATAGGTATTTTTAACGTTTACCAGGCTTCCCAGATCTCGGTTACCATATAACTGGCCATTTTTTTCAATTGTGCCCCAAACAAAAGGCATGAGTTTGGCCCGGCGGTCCTGCTGATCTTCGGCCCAATATTTATTGATACGTTGAGCGGAATCCTGTGAGTTAAATTTTTTACCGGTAATGAGCTGTTTTTCTGCACCGTGAAAAATTTCTTTCCACCGGAGGCCGTCTATAGATATAACTATAATGTTCCCGGATTTAGCAGTATTTTGAGCAGAAACAGATCCTGCACTAAAAAATGCAAATAGGATTAAAACTAATATTTTTTTCATTTTATGAGTTATGGTATTTTATATAAGATGCTTTCGATCTGCCGGGCAGGCCCTTCATCTTTTAAATAGTCTTTATTACTGGTTTTAGTTCCCTGTAAATTGTTTAAATAAGCCCAGGGTTGTTAAAGTTGGGTTTAACCTGGACGCCAGTATTTTTAATCTTACCTTTTGCGCGGTTATGGCGTTAAACCGGATCAATCGTTTCGCGCCAACAGTGGTGCCTTCGGCAGCTTGCTCCCAGGTTGTTCCATTAAAATATTCAAGGCTAAACTTTTCAATACGCTGGCCAACGGTGATGTTTTCCTGAAGGCACAGCACATCAAATGTTTGTGGTTTGCTCAGGGTGATCTGTATTACCGACGATGTATCCCGCCCCTTTGTAGTCCAGTAATTGTCCAGACCGCCTTTTGCCAGGGCAGCGGTATTGATGCCATTTTTTGAGCTGATCCGTGCTGCTTTTACAAGGTTGTTTTTAAAAGTTTTGTCGATGATGTTTTTCCATTCCAAAAGATTTTTCTGATCGTGCTCATTGATCAGGCCTCTTTTATCAGGCGGGATATTGAGCAGTAAAACCGAATTACGGCCTACAGAACTATAATAGATATCCAATAGCCTTTCGGGAGATTTTACTTTATTGTCCTCCGCCTCATGATAAAACCATCCCGGCCTGATGGATACATCTGTTTCGGCGGGATACCAGGCAAGGGCCTGCGCGTTGCCAATCTTATCCCGGCTACCGAGGTCATCACCCGTCATATCTCCCTTTGGCGCAAAGGCGATATCCTTTTGCGAATTTTGAGCGGTACCAGCATTGGTTTGCTTGTCAATTGGAACAACACTCCACTCCGATAAACGGCCATAACCGCTTTCGGTACCAACCCAGCGTACATCAGGACCCATGATGGCTATAACCGCGCCCGGTTGCAGCTTACGGATCAGGCTATACCATTCTTCAAAATGATATACTGTTTTTTTGCCGTTAGGGCCCTCACCATTAGCACCATCAAACCAAACCTCATCAACCCGGCCGTAATTACTTAATAATTCGGTTAGCTGGTTCATGAAATAGGCATTGTACTTTTCGGTGTCGCCATAATCAGGATTATTCCTGTCCCATGGTGAAAGATAAATACCAAAACCAACACCCTGAGCATGGCAGGCCTCGGCAACTTCTTTTACTACATCACCCTGCCCGTTTTTCCAGGGACTATTTTTTACAGAATGTTCCGTGTACTTACTGGGCCAAAGACAAAAGCCGTCATGATGTTTGGCCGTAATGATCACCTGTTTTATCCCCGCCTGTTTACTGGTACGTACCCATTGGCCGGCATCCAGCTGAGTTGGATTAAACAGCTTAGTGTCTTCTTTGCCACTGCCCCATTCCTGGTTGGTAAAGGTGTTCATGCCAAAGTGGAAAAACGCGGTAAATTCCAACTGCTGCCAGCGTAATTGCCTTGGTGAAGGAGTAATGTGCGCGGCTTTATTTACAATTTCCTGTTTGGAATCGCTTGAGCTAATGGCTGTATAATTTTGTGCATAAGCTGTAGAGCAAAAGCCCATAGCTATTATAGATAATAGATTTTTCATTTACTTAGTTTACATTTTAGAAACCGGACAATTTATTACCTGGCCCTTTTTTCTAATTCTTCGCGCGGGACAATCAACAATTTTCCTGCGGCAGCATTTCCTTTAAATGCTTGTGCCCTTATTTGGTAGATACCTTTGGGAATAACTATTGGAGTGCCGTTATAACGGGCGCAAGATGTATCAGGGTTGGTATTATCAAGGGTGTAGTAAATATTCAGACTGTCGATATCGGTACTAAGCGAAACCAATAACTGTTTTTGCTCATCAAGTTTTGCAGTTGCAAGCACATCAAAGGCTGCTTTGGAATAATTGATTTGCGCAGCATCCAAAATTTTAAATTGAGGCTCTAATTTTTTTTGAAAACCAATCCAATTTTGTTTTGCCTGTGGCGACCAAAAAACTTCGGATAATGCCAGTGATCGCGGCCATGTCATGTATTCGGCATGCCGCCCGTTAGGCACAGCCTCCGACCATAAATTGCCCTGTCCTCCCAAAACCAATGTGCTGTCTATTCCTGTTGGAACAGGGCTCCATTGATACGCTGTTTGTAAACGCAACATGTCGTATGTGTCAGGTTCTAACAGCGGATCTCCCTGGTAAAGATCCAGGTATGTATTACTGCTCGGAGTAAAAATAACCTGATGCCCCTGTTTGGCTGCATCTATCCCCCCCTGCATACCTTGCCAGCTCATCACTGTTGCTTCAGGAGCCAGCCCACCTTCCAGAATTTCATTCCAGCCAATTAATTTTTTCTTCTTTTTCTTCAGGATTTTTTCTACTCTTTTTATAAAATAGCTTTGTAATTCATGCTCCGTCTTTATCCCCTGTTGTTTCATAAAATCCTGCACAACTGCCGACTGCTGCCAGAAGTACTTTGTGGCTTCGTCGCCGCCGATATGGATGTAATCTCCCGGAAATAAAGCAGCTACTTCAGTAAAAACTTTATCCAGAAAGGTATACACGCGTTCGTCTGCGGGGTTTAAGGTATTATCGTCAATATTATAAAATTTACTTCCGGGGTTTACGGGGTAAATGTAGCCAGTTGCAGACAAATAAGGATAGGCTGCAATGGCTGCCAACGAATGACCTGGGACATCAATTTCGGGTACAATGGTTATATTTCTTTCGGCTGCGTAGGCAATAACTTCTTTTATATCCTGCTGCGTATAATACCCGCCATAAGTAGCCTTTTCGTTTTTTTGAGGCGGATCATAAGACCACCACTGCCCTGTTCTGGGCACACGCCAGGCACCCACTTCCGTTAAGCGGGGCAGTGATTTTATTTCAATGCGCCATCCCTGATCATCTGTTAAGTGCCAGTGAAAGATATTGAATTTATAGCGGGCCATATCATCAATATATTTTTTCACAAAGTCTTTTGAAAAAAAGTGCCGGCTTACATCAAGCATCAGCCCGCGCCATTTTAACCGGGGATAATCAATGATTTCTACAGCAGGCAGGCTATGTTGCTGCTTATTGGCTTCGCTTGAAAGAGAAAGCAGTTGCCGCATGGTTTGTAAGCCATAAAATATACCTGCTGTTTTACGTGCCTGCAGTTTTACTTCATGCTCCGTAATGGATAGCTCGTAACCTTCGTCATTAATTGGATTGTTTAATGTTGGGTTCAACAATAGCTTAATAGAGCGTTCCGAAGCAGTTGTTTTGTTTTTTACAGGCAATGTAAAACCCAGCAGCGTGTTGATCCATTCATTAGCACGGTTGCCCTGGGCGGTAAGCTCGGGGCTACCTGACGGAATGATCAAGGAGGTATGGTTGTCAATTACAAATGTACCTTTACCCTGAACCAAAGATACCGGCTCGGGAACAACGGCTGTGTAATTTTGCGCATGAGCTACAGAGCAAAAGCTTATCGCTAATACCAATAATAGATTTTTCATTTACTTAATTAACGTTTCGTATTTAATATATTCATCATCAAAGCTACCATCATTATAGAAGTTTAATAATGAGTATCCAGGTTCTGTTTGCTTATACGAACTTTTACCATCATCGCCGGGTTCCCACCAAAAACCACTTGTGGCCCCATTACACAAATAACTTACACCGTTATACCAAACCTTATCCAGTAAATGAACATGCCCGCTCAGGCATATCCTGATGTTTTTATTATGGTTAAACACCTCTATAAATTTCATAATATCCAGGTGATTGTAGCTGCCTTCTACCTTAAACGGCCCTATAGCCCCGGGTTTGTTATCGGTAATACCAGTACAGCTCAGCAATGGGTAATGCGACATGATGAGTGTTGGTTTATCCTGGTGGCTTTGTACATCCTGCACAAACCAGTTCCATTGTTCGTCATCCAGCATACCCGGTGTTTTGGGATGATTACTGTCAAGCATAATAAAATGCCAGCCGTTTTTGTTAAAGCTGTAATAGTTATTCTGTAACCCCAGCATTTTAAGCACACCAGGCTTACCAAATAATTCGTCACCCTTTCCCTGCCACCACATATCATGGTTACCCAATACACTGTACATTGGAATATCTTTTACCAGGGCAACGCTATCTTTCCAACATGACCATAATTCCAGCACCCTCTCCTTTTTTATATCGCTGTAGTCTGCCGCGTAAATCGAGTCGCCACCGTTCAGGATCAGGTCTACATTATCCTTGCGGATCATCTCCAGGCATTTTTTAAACCGCGCTACGGCATTATATTCAGGCCGGATATGAACATCTGTAATATGTGCTATCCGCAAAACCTTCTGCTTTTTATGGGCGTTAACAGCAGACATGGCTGCCATCGGCTTATTCAAGGCTATTGTTCCGGCAGCCAACCCTACCCTTTTTATTAGATCTCTTCTTTTCATATTTGTGCTATAATAGGTTGCGCAATCTGTTAATCACAGGCTGTTGACAGCTATATTGCAACCTGGTGTATCATAAAGAACCCTTCCGGAGAAGGGCTCTTTTTAACAACAATGCCGTTACCACCCCGGCTAAAGCTGTTAGTCATTTACCAACCCGGATTTTGTTTTATTTTAGGATTTACGGTAGTTTCCTGTAAGGAAATAGGTAAAAGATAATCCCGGCCCGGATTAAAGTTGTAGCCATTGGCCATACTGCTCACCTGTGCATAAGGCTGTATATATCCCTGTGCATTAACAAACAGGTTTTTCCCAATAACAATAGTTGGCAAAACAGTCAGGAATTGTTTGGCCATTGTTCCTAATGGCTGTTTATGTACAACCAGTGCAGATGCTGCAGCCCAGCGGCATATATCATCAAAACGATACCCCTCGCAGGCCAATTCAACCCGGCGCTCCCGTCTAATCTCGTTGATAACTGGCGATAGTTCGGGGAAAGCCCATTTAGGATCTGTAGCGATGGCGCTGATATTTAAATGCGGCATTTTTACCCTATCCCTTAATTTATTGATGGTATTATCTGCATCGGCCTGGGTCAGTACGCCTAATTCGGCACGCGCTTCCGCGTAAATCAATAAAATTTCGGCATAACGCATGTAAATAACCCCATCCGTACCTCCGGGCCCGTTATGGCTATCCTGGAAAAAGTCGGTATTCAGTCCTTTTCTAATCTGGAAACCTGTTGTACAATTGTCGCCTGCTATCAGTGCGGGATAAGTGAACAGTTTAATTGGTGTTCCGCCGGGCACGTTTGATATCACCGTATCGCCATACAAAAACACACTTTGCCTTAATCGCGGATCGCGGTTTTTAACAACATGACTAAGCGAATCATCGCCTTTATATTGCGGGCTTATACTGGCTGGTTGGCCATCTGTACATAAATAATCATCTACCAAACTTTTTGAAATACCTGTAGATTCAGATCCATCGGAACCAAACTGGTAATAATTTTGCCAGTAGGTGGTGATGCCTGCCTGTTGGTTATAGGCCCCCCAAAACATAATCTCTTTGCTGCTTGTATAATCTGTTTGGTTAAACAAATTAAAATAGCCGTTAGGTATGCCTGCATTATCAAGTTGATATGTGCCTGAGGTGATAACCTGATTGGCAGCATCAGACGCTAATTGCAGATATTTACTACCATTTTGACCGCTTACACCAAACACATCATTGGCATGATATTTTTCCCATGTGCCTTCAAACAAGCATACCCGTGCTTTAAAACCCTGGGCATATTCCTTGTATAAACGCTGCGACTGGGCTTTGCTTTTAGCTGGGAGTTTTGCAATTGCCTTATCCAAATCGTTAACTATAGAATCTATCACTACATTGCGCGGCAGCCTGGGGGCATTCAACAGATCTTTATCGTCAATGTTCAGGGGTTTATTCACCCAAGGCATATCGCCATAACTTTTAACTGCTTTATAATATAGCATAGCCCTGAAAAAATAAGCCTCGCCCACATAGGGAGCAATATCACTTGCCGATGCGTTTACTTTCTGATAGTTAGCCAAAAAATAATTCACATTACGGATGCTGCTCCAATCAGCATAACCACCGCTGCCGGCAACAGTTAATTCTCCGTTCAGTCTGGCATTTTCGCCCTGCGGAACCATATTGTCGCTGTTTTCGTCAACGCTGTATATACCTAAGCTGCTATAACCCCGATAATGCGGAAATATTCCGTCAATGCCATAAAGGTTATTCATATAGTTCTGCAGATCATTAGCAGTATTCCAGTACGATGATTCGGTAAGTTTGGTAGGTGGAGTTTGATTTAACAATGTATCCTTTTTGCAGGAAAAAATGGCCATCAAGACAATTGCTGTATAGAGATATGTGATTTTTATCGGTTTCATAAACTCAGATCGTTAAATGTTATTTAATATTCATTTGTAGGCCGAAAGAAAAGCTGCGTTGCAGCGGATAGATCTTTTCATCCGACTGCAGCAGTTCAGGATCAACGTATTGGTGTTTCAGAGCGCCGGTAAATGTGAGTGCATTATCAACACTGCCATATAGTTTTAGCTGATAAACATGGAATTTTTGAGTAAGGCTATTAGGAAAGGTATAACCCAATTGCACATTCTTTAAACGCATGTACGCGGCATTTAACAAATAACCAGATTGGGTGATTTGATTTTTACTGCTGCCGTTGTTGATATCCAATCTTGGGAAATAGCCATTCGTGTTAGTAGGTGTCCACCTGTCGTCCAATTTAGGTGTTATAGTACTTTGATATTCTGAAGTAAGTCCCCAGAAGTAGTTATTGCCAGGGGCGTAATCTGTGTGTCCCTGTCCCTGGATAAATACATAAAGTTCTATTCCTCGCCAATTTACTCCCGTCGAAAAGCCGTACAAATATTTCGGTGTAGTGTTACCAATAATGGTTCGGTCTCCCGGATCACCAACTGTATTACTTCCATAGGTAATTTTGCCATCCTTATTCAGGTCTGCATATTGTATATCTCCGGGCTTATAACCGCTGGCGTTAATGGCATCCTGGTTTGGCGCGGCGCTAACCTGCGCTTGCGTTTGAAATTTGCCTACAGTTTTGAAACCCCATATAGCGCCCAATTGCTGGCCAACATAAGGCTGATTAATAAATTGCTGCGGATTAGCGTCATATTTGGTTATCTTTCCCTTATAGTGGCCTATATTGGCTCTTGCTATCACACCAAATTCGCCAAACTGATGCTTCCACGAAGCAGTAAGATCCCAGCCCTTGGTGCTCGAAGAAGCGTTGTTTACTGTTGGAGCAGCAATGCCTAATGTTCCGGGAGGCGTGGTAGACGGAGCAAACTGATCAGTTATCTTTTTATTGTACCAATCGGCTGTAATGCTGAAATCTGTTAGGAAATCTACATCAATCCCAATGTCAAGCATTGATGGTTTTGCCCAGGTTAAGGTAGGACTAATCAAATTCCCGGGATTAGAAACATAAGGCAAACGCCCTCCGCTTCCCGGGTTAAAAATCCATTGGCTATTAGTTGCAGGGTTGGTTTGTAAACTACTAAGAGCCGGATAATAAACCGCCGGAGAGGCATTCAGGAAGTATGAAATATCGCCCAAACCGCCATAAGATGCTCTTAATTTGAGGTTGCTTACCCATTTTTCAATTGGTTTAAAAAAAGCTTCTTTTGACATGTTCCATCCCACAGATCCCGAACTGAATAAATGATATCTTGAGCTTTGTGGGAAAAGCGAAGTGCCCATATAGCTTGCATTAGCCTCAACCAGGTACTTCTCTTTATAATTATAATTAATACGGCCAATGGTACTGTTAGTTGCCCAGCTATATCCGCCGGCATCTGTTGTTGATGGCGTTGTGCCGCTGGTAAGCGCGAGCGATGGTTGATTAGTGCTATATAAGTATTGATTATATCCACTCAGGTTTGAGTAGGTTTTTTGTTCGGTTTGCTCACCTACCAATACTTTAAAAAAGTGACCACCTATTCGTTTTTCATAGCTGGTGAAAACATTGTAGTTATAATAACTGGTTAAGCCATAATTTTCATTGATGGAAGATATGGTGTTACTTAATGTATGCGGATTATTTGGAGTAGAATAGTAATACGGCAAAACGGTTGATGTAATGTTATAACTGTTATAGTCATAACTATAATGACCGGTAATATCCCAACCAGACATTGGTTTAATGGTAATGTCACCACTGATACGGCTATTGTTTGTACGGCTGTTGTTTGCGCCACCTTGCTGCAGCTGTGCTATGTACGAATTGGAATCATAGCCGCCGTTAGGATCAGTTAATGCAACAATAGGCCATAACCTTGCTATCTGGTGAAAAAAGTTACCGCCGGTATTGGCCCCGCCATTGTAGGGATAATGGTCATTTTCCTGCGAAAAAGATGTTTTTAAGCTAAAAGTTACATACTTATTAAGATCGGCAGTAACATTCGCCCTGATATTATTGCGCAGATAGTTGTCATCAGCATAATTAAATAACCCATTTTTTTTGGTCGACCCTAATCCGATAAAATAGGTTATTTTATCACTGCCTCCATCAAGGCTCATATTGTGCTGTTGGCTGGCCGACCATTTTTTAAGGTAGATTTTAAACCAATCGTTATTTGCATTTCCAAATACCGGATCGTAAGTAGCCCAACTGTTGCTTCCCGGTACCGGAATAGTAGCAGGTACGTTTTTCGGATCGGCCAAATACGCTTTTATCCTTGTTATAGCGTCATCCGTTACCAGCGGCGGTAAACCCGCGTTAGTATAAGCTTCATTATAAGTATTTGCCCATGTCAGTGAATTAGACATCGTGGGCTCATTTAATGGCTGCGAATAAGAGAAGTTGTTGGAATAACTTAAACGTGGCGCCTGGTTCTTTTTGCCCTGTTTAGTGCTGATCAGCAAAACCCCGTTTGGTGCCCTTGAACCATAAACGGCCGAAGAAGCCGCATCCTTTAATAAACTGATATTGTCAATATCATTAACATTGATGGAGTTGATATCCGTTTCTACACCGTCAACCAATACCAGCGGACTGGCAAGCTGGCCACCGTAACCGGTAAAACCACGCACGTTGATACTTTTTTTTGCATCGGGAGAACCACCGCCATAATTGGTAGTGATGTTCAGATTGGCCATCATGCCCTGCAAAGCGTCGCCTACGTTAGTTACCGGCCTGCTTTGCAAATCTTTGCCTTTTATTTGATCAACTGCACCCGTAAGGTCAACCTTTTTCTGAGTACCGAAGCCCACAACCACAACTTCGTTAAGATCACTTTTATGTGGTATTAGCTGGACATTAATTTCTACCCTACCATTAATAGCAACTTCCTGTGTTTCATAGCCCAAAAAGCTAAAAACGAGTACGCCGCTGGCTTGAGGTAGTGATAAGGCATAATTACCTTTGTTGTCGGTTGCCATTGAAACAGATGATCCTTTTAACTTAACAGTTACACCGGGCAGGGGTATTCCGTTTTCGTCGGTTAACTGTCCCTTAACTATTACATTCGCAGCCTCTACAACCGATGCCTGCGGGTTCTTTCTTTGAATTACGATTGTTTTGTCAACAATAGTATAAGTTAAAGGCTGATCTTTAAAGCATTCTGTAAGTGCCTGTTGCAGCGTAGCATGACTTAATGAAATATCAATGTTATGGGTACCATGCAATATCTGGTCTTCGTACCAGATAATATATTTGGTTTGGTTTTGTATGGCAGTAAAAACCTTTTTTAGGGAAATGTTCTTTTCTGAAAGTGTTACTTGCTGCGCATATCCTGTAGCTGATGCCTGCAAACAGGCCAATGTCATAAAAAAAACTACAAATTTCATAACCATGAAAGTTTTAATGAGTTGCCTGTGTTTAAAAAACAAAGGCCTGAAAAGCGTATAAAAATTCATACTTTAGGAGTTAGGTTAACTGGATAGATTATCTGAAACTGGATTTTTTATCCTGATAAAATCAGGAAAGGGTTAACCAAATACTACCCCGGCGGTGTTGGTAGCACTGCCGGATTTTTTTTGTAACCGCATGATGGGGTGGTAAGTATCTTTTATGCCATGTGTTATTGTTTAAGGTGACTATTCGGTTAATTTGATAAGGTTTAGGGGGTTACTATTAATTTTTTTCCGGCTGCCCTAAAATGTATTTTATTTATTTCCAGCACTTTTAACAAAACAGACAAGTTTGATTCGCGGGAAATACCTCCTGTAAATAAGCGTGCAGGTATATCTCCCTGGTACTCCACATCTACATCATACCACCTGGATACCTGCCGCATAATGGTTTTTAAATCTTCATTTACAAACAGGGTTTGCCCGTTTTTCCAGGCCATAACTTCGTTGATATCCGCGTCATTTGTAACAGATAATTTCCCGTCGGTATTAAGTTGCGCCTGTTGGCCCGGCTTTAACATTCCCGTTATTTTGTTTTTTACAATTCTTACCGATCCCTCCAGCAACGTTGTTTTGATCAGGGGCTCATCACTGTAGGCCATAATGTTAAAGTGTGTGCCTAAAACCTGCACTTCTTCTTTATCATTTACATTAATTTTAAATGGCATATTTTTATTTTTTGCCACTTCAAAATAGGCTTCGCCTGTAACGGTCACCCTGCGTTCGGTTCCGGAAAAAGCGATGGGATATGTGATAGATGAGGAAGCATTGAGCCATACCCTTGTGCCATCGGATAATTCCAGATCATATTTGCCGCCGCGGGGCGTTGTCATAGTATTGTATATAGGGATAGTAGTTCCGGCAAGTGTTTTGTTATAGACAATATGCCCATTTGCCGATTTTATAATTTTCGTATTACCCTGCTGCACAAGCAGTCCGTTACGGGCTGAGTCTAAGACTATTTGTGAGCCATTGCCAAGCGTTAATATGGCCTTATTGCCCCTCGGTTTTTTATCAAAAGCCTTTGGCTTATTTATAGCCGTTAACACTGCGGACTTCGGTTCATTATTTTTAAGAAGATATACCCCGCATAATATGAACAAGAGTATGGCAGCCGCCAATTTAGTCCAGGTTAATATGCTATGTTTAAACTTTTTTCCAGATGATGATTGATGCACAAAGATGCGGTTGAGGATCTCTTGCTGCCTGTAAGCAGGTAATATGCGTTCTTCGCTTTCTTTATTTAAAAAATCGCCAAACAATTCTGTTACCTGTTGCTCGTTCTGCGGATCATTGATATATAAAAAAAGCTGCTGAGTTTCTTGCTCCGATGTCTCTTTGTTCATATACCTGTCCAGTAAATTACCGAGTTGTTTATTATCCATGATAATGAAAGGGATTGGTTACGGGAAAGCAGATCGCGTATGTGGCCCTTTATATACACTGACACACAGTAAGAAAGCGAGGGTGAGTTGAAAATAACTTTTTTATGATATTTACAATAACTAACTAATAGTCAAGTATATAAATTTCATTATTTAAAAAGCCAACAAAACAGGATAAGGCTATTAATACGGACAAAATGGTTCCTGATAAATTTCAGGGCCAGTTTCATATGAGTGTGAACTGTTGAGGAGGAGATATTTAAACGGCCCGCCACTTCGCTATATTTTAATCCTTCCTGATGGCATAATGTATAGATAAGTTTTTGCTGGGGCGTAAGACCATTTATAGCCTGGTTAAGTGACCGCTCCATGTCCCGATAAATAACATCCTCTTCTGTATTATTTACTTCCCCGGTCATTTGTTTGCTCAGTTCTGAAGCAAGCAGGTTTTCATGAGCAATGCGCCTTAATGTGTTGTATGCGTAATTGCGACATATGCGATTGAGATAAGCCCCCAGGTTTTCAATCTCCGGAAGATTTTGTCGGTTAAGCCAAATTTTCAGGAAAACCTCCTGTAAAATTTCTTCAGCGAGCTCTTCTGACCGTGTAAGTTTAAGCGCAAATGGATAAATCATTTTAGAATAATGCTCAAAAAGAACCGTAAATGACTTCTGATCACCGGAAGCAATCCTATGCATAAGCATTTTATCAGTATCTATTGAGCTATTCTGTGACACGTACAAAAGGAATTATTAAAGAAGGTTTATTTTATTGTAGTGAATATATATCAAAAAGATGCCAGCAATCTGCTTTTCAAAGCGCAAACGTTTGTTTGAATTTGGTGGTTTTTAGAGAAATATAAATGGCACCCCTCCGTCAGATACCCTAAAAAGGGCTATCTAACTATAGTTCAGTTCGTACAGAAGAATTTCCGAAAGTCATAGCAAGCAATATTAAAAACACTTGCGCAAACGCTTGCGTAAGCAATTAATAATAAGATACTTACAATCCTTACAGGCGTGCTGGATGTAGCAGGTATAACGAGGGCGAACCAGATAAGATATAATACCGGTCTTAAATCTAATTAAAAGTGCCCTTTACCTATCTTTAAAGCGCTTAAGTTCTGCGTCTGTCGTCTTGTAAATGAGGCCGTATTGATGAGGTAATTGCAAAACCGGGTGGTTTTCGAAATTACAAAAAAAAGCTGCCTACAAATGTAGACAGCCTAATCAACTAAAAGTCTGGTTGCTTAATTTACATCCCAGAATATTTTTGCATCGCGTTTGTCTTTAGCTTTAACATCGTTATAATGACTATTAAAGCCGGTTTCTATGCTTGGATATACCAGCCTGCTTGTTGGGGTAGTATAATTAGCCAGCTTGAGCTATAACCAGCTTGAAACAAGTCCTTGTAGCTATTTGGCTGTGGAGTGTAATCCCTGATCTCACCGTCCCACCGCCTGATTTTTTGGCCTTCCATTTTAGGGCCAAACTGCGCATATGAGCTAAAACGAGGTCTGTATCCTGTTGGGGAATTAGAATCAGCTGACCGGCCATCTTCGATAAAACCACCGGCAAGGTTGGTTGCACGGTCATAACCCGAGCCGTAAACGTTTTGAAAATTTGGAGTAAAAGCTACTTGCTCGGTAGTACCTACATAGTTGAAATCAACACCAAGGCCTCTTGATTTTGAGCCTTTTTTGGTAGTGATCACAATCGCACCGCCCATCGCATCGGAGCGATAAAGGGCAGTCGCACTTGCACCTTTTAACACGGTAAGAGTCTCAATCTCCTGCGGATTAATATCAAGGATACCATTGCCCCTGATACACTGGTCAGACCAATATCCGTCATTATTTGAACCACCGGCACCAGCCTCTCTGTTTTTACGGATAATAACACCCTCCACAACGTGAAGGGGCTGTGTGTTGTAGTTAAGCGAGTTAATACCACGTATCTGCACATTTACGGCACTGCTTGAACCACCGGGAGCAGTAGTGATCTTCACACCTGGGGTCTTACCGTACAATGCAGAAGCGAAGTTTATATTCCCGGCCTCCGTTAATTGTTTGGCGGTAATCGTAGTAGTCGCCTAGCCCAAGGCTTTTTCCTGACGCTTGATACTAAACGAAGTAACTACTACTTCATTTAATTCACCTTTACCGGCGGCAAGGGTCACGTTGATAACGGGGTTATCACCAACTGTAACCTCCTGTGCGGTATAACCTACAGATGAAAACCTCAGTACTGTACCTTTTGCTACTTTGATGCTATAAGCACCGTTTGCATTGGTTTGCGTACCGTTGCTTGTACCGGCAACCTGTACAGTTACACCAGGTAAAGGCCCGGTATTATCGCGCACCACTCCCGTAACATTTGTTTGGGCAAATAATTTTGCCGAGATAAAAAGAGGCAGTAGCAGAACCACCCACCTTTTTAAGGTTAGATAAAATTGTTGCATAAAATTAATTGATTGAGTAAAAAAAGTTTTGAATATGTTCAGACAGGCTCAGCAATATTTGCCTGCGGACTTAGTTTATAAAGGCTTTCAATAACGGTGGTTACTCCTCCCAGCAGTTGTGCGTCGTTGCCGAGATTGGAGACCGCCAATTGTGCATAGGTGGTTAAGTGAGGTATACAATGTTCATTCATGGCTCGTTGAATTGGAGTAAGCCATATCTTGCCCATAACACTTCCCTTTCCGCTAAAAATAATACTTTCGGGATTCATTAAATGTAGTAGGATAGCCAGGCCCTGGCCTCTAAAATAAGCAGCTTCCGAGATAATCTTCACCGCAAAAGCGTCACCTTTAAGCACCTCGGCAATAATATTATCCGCTGTAATAGCATCTACTTTACCAGACTGCTGATTTCCCCTTGTTTTGAGCCTTCCACTGCCTTAGCTCCGATAGCCAGCAGGGAAGCTTCCGTTTCCAGACGGCCCTGCTTACCGCATGAACATAACTTTCCATTCTTATGCAATGGCAAGTGGCTAAACTCACCTGCAAATCCGCTATGCCCTTTAAAGATCTCCTTATTGATAATCATTCCCCGACCAACGCCCCATCCCAGGTTCACGATCATAGAATTATTACGGGCAAGTGGAAGGCCAAACTTTTGTTCGGCCAGAGCTATTGCGGTAAAATCATTTTCAATTAATACCGGCAATCCAATCTGTTGCGTAATATAGGTTACCAGTGTTTGGCCAGGAAATTTAAGAAAACTCAGGTTGTTGCCTAAAAAAGCATCAATAAATCCCGGCATAGTAAAAGCAATGGCCAAAAACTTATCCAACAGTAGCGCCGAGCTCACAATAACACTTTTAATACATGTTATTAATGAATGAACTGCACTTTCATTGTCGGTCAGGTTTATTTCAAACTCCTGAACGCCACCAACAAACTCATTATTCATATTAATAATTGCGATTCTCGTCAGAAACTGGTTCTCGCTACAGAAATGATAAAGCCGGTATCTAGTATCAATGAGTACGTTGCGGGCTTTCTCCCACCGCTTGACGCCCGGATGCCTACTTCCTTAACAATAGCCGACTTGACCAATTCAGCAATTCTTTTGGCTACGTAGGGATGCTTTTCCCAGTGAAAATACTCCAAATCACTAAGCGATGCTGACTTATTATAGTACAGCCCTTTAATGATGTCAATATTCTTAAATATAATATAGGATAAAAGCTTGACATGGCAATTTAATATTTATTTAATAAGACAAGCAAACTTTTTATTTTTTTTTAAGTTTGCTTGTCTATGTTATTACAGATAAAAGTTTGAATTACTTTTATTTACCATAGCATTATCAGGCATATCAGGCCGTATGGCCGTGCAACCGGAAAGTTCTTTCTGAGGATATAATTTAAAACATATCGGACTAAGCCCTACATGACATCGGTAACTCTTATTGCAATACCAAGGCAGGAAGCATATTTTTCGCTATGCGGATGAGTGGAGAATGATGAGCTGTTAGTAGTTAAGGGTTGGTTTCGTTGGATATAGCGTGATATTTATTGTTTAAAGGCGTTTCCTTCGGCCGGGCTATACGCTCATACGCCTGCAGGACTTATCCACTGGTCTGTATCCGCTCCTATCCCTAACGCGGGTTGAGGTGGGTAGTTGATTTGTGAGTAGAGAGCGGTGAATAGTTATGTTACGCCATGATGCGATTTCACCATTTGTCACCCGATCTTTTTCGCTGCGCGGGTGAGTGGTTGAGATGATTATAGGTTTCGGGATTCGCAGAAACAGTAAGACACGCAAAAAGCCTTAGTGATTAGCTAAGGCTTTTGCAATGTTGCACCATTAAAGGTGATAAAGGGTGGCACCGACCTACTCTCCCACGTTTTACCGCAGTACCATCGGCTCTGGC
>NZ_RCWZ01000011.1 GCF_003675385.1 Mucilaginibacter kameinonensis
AAGCTGAAGAGTTACAAAAAAAGCAAGCGAACTGTATAAAGATATAATAATACAGATTCTATTAATTAATAATAGGGTCAGTGAACAAACAAAACATTTTACAATGGAGAGTTTGATCCTGGCTCAGGATGAACGCTAGCGGCAGGCCTAATACATGCAAGTCGGACGGGATTTGGGAGCTTGCTCCCGATGAGAGTGGCGCACGGGTGCGTAACACGTATGTAACCTACCTTAGTCAGGGGGATAGCCTCTCGAAAGAGAGATTAAGACCGCATAACATCATTGAATGGCATCGTTTGATGATCAAATATTTATAGGACTAAGATGGGCATGCGCAACATTAGCTAGTTGGTGTGGTAACGGCATACCAAGGCTACGATGTTTAGGGGATCTGAGAGGATGACCCCCCACACTGGTACTGAGACACGGACCAGACTCCTACGGGAGGCAGCAGTAAGGAATATTGGTCAATGGACGGAAGTCTGAACCAGCCATGCCGCGTGCAGGAAGACGGCCCTATGGGTTGTAAACTGCTTTTGCAGGGGAATAAACCTCGGTACGTGTACCGAGTTGAATGTACCTTGAGAATAAGGATCGGCTAACTCCGTGCCAGCAGCCGCGGTAATACGGAGGATCCGAGCGTTATCCGGATTTATTGGGTTTAAAGGGTGCGTAGGCGGCCTGTTAAGTCAGGGGTGAAAGACGGTAGCTCAACTATCGCAGTGCCCTTGATACTGATGGGCTTGAATGTACTAGAGGTAGGCGGAATGTGACAAGTAGCGGTGAAATGCATAGATATGTCACAGAACACCAATTGCGAAGGCAGCTTACTATGGTATGATTGACGCTGAGGCACGAAAGCGTGGGGATCAAACAGGATTAGATACCCTGGTAGTCCACGCCCTAAACGATGAACACTCGATGTTGGCGATATACGGTCAGCGTCTAAGCGAAAGCGTTAAGTGTTCCACCTGGGGAGTACGCCCGCAAGGGTGAAACTCAAAGGAATTGACGGGGGCCCGCACAAGCGGAGGAGCATGTGGTTTAATTCGATGATACGCGAGGAACCTTACCCGGGCTTGAAAGTTAGTGAATAGAGCAGAGACGCTCTAGTCCTTCGGGACACGAAACTAGGTGCTGCATGGCTGTCGTCAGCTCGTGCCGTGAGGTGTTGGGTTAAGTCCCGCAACGAGCGCAACCCCTATGTTTAGTTGCCAGCATTTAAGGTGGGGACTCTAAACAGACTGCCTATGCAAATAGAGAGGAAGGAGGGGACGACGTCAAGTCATCATGGCCCTTACGTCCGGGGCTACACACGTGCTACAATGGATGATACAGAGGGCAGCTACCTGGCAACAGGATGCCAATCTCACAAAGTCATTCACAGTTCGGATCGGGGTCTGCAACTCGACCCCGTGAAGTTGGATTCGCTAGTAATCGCGTATCAGCAATGACGCGGTGAATACGTTCCCGGGCCTTGTACACACCGCCCGTCAAGCCATGGAAGCTGGAAGTGCCTGAAGTGCGTAACCGCAAGGAGCGTCCTAGGGTAAAGTCGGTAACTGGGGCTAAGTCGTAACAAGGTAGCCGTACCGGAAGGTGTGGCTGGAATACCTCCTTTCTGGAGCAGATTTGCGAGCAGTGACTCAAGACTGTTACCTACATGATAATTTCTTAAAACAAAAAAAAGACAAAAGGAAACACCCGGAAGTTTAACCATCAGTGGCTGAACCAAATATCTGGGCACAGGATTGTAAGTGATTACGATTTACGGTTAAAATCTGAGATCGTAAAAAACTAATCCACACAGCGAATAGTCCTGTAGCTCAGCTTGGTTAGAGCACTACACTGATAATGTAGGGGTCAGCAGTTCAAATCTGCTCGGGACTACAAAAAGGTTTAACTTTTAGGGGGATTAGCTCAGCTGGCTAGAGCACCTGCCTTGCACGCAGGGGGTCAACGGTTCGAATCCGTTATTCTCCACCAAGTATTCTACAGTAACTATAATATAGGTTACGCTACAGATGAAAACTAACGTTCTTTGACATATTGGAAGAAGTAATTGAAAACAAGAGAAAACAACAGATAGGAAGTTGTTGAGTTGAAGACTTCAAAGGTAAAATAGTAGCAATACTAATGAACCAATGAACTAATGAACCAACGACGGACTAAAATAAAGACATACCATACGGCGCAAAAGGCGTATGAGTAGAAGAAAGTAAGAAAGGGTACACGGGGGATGCCTTGGCTCTCAGAGGCGAAGAAGGACGTGATAAGCTGCGATAAGTACCGGGGATTTGCAAATAAGATTTGATCCGGTAATTTCCGAATGGGGAAACCTAGTTATTTGAAGAATAACTGCATAATGCGCTAACCTGCCGAACTGAAACATCTAAGTAAGCAGAGGAAGAGAAAACAAAAGTGATTTCCAGAGTAGTGGCGAGCGAAATGGAAGAAGCCCAAACCTATATTGTTACGGCAATATGGGGGTTGTAGGACCACAATATGAATATTAAAGAGAACCGGAACGGGGTGGGAAACCCGGCCATAGAGCATGAGAGCTGCGTACGGGTAATTGATAATAGGATAGTGGTATCCTGAGTACCGCGAGGTCGGAGACGCCTTGTGGGAATTTGCCGGCACCATCCGGTAAGGCTAAATACTCCTGAGAGACCGATAGTGAACCAGTACCGTGAGGGAAAGGTGAAAAGAACCCCGAACAGGGGAGTGAAATAGAACCTGAAACCGTGTACTTACAAGCGGTCGGAGCCTGGCAACGGGTGACGGCGTGCCTTTTGCATAATGAGCCTACGAGTTACTCTTCCCTGGCAAGGTTAAGTGTTTAAGACACGGATCCGAAGCGAAAGCGAGTCTGAAAAGGGCGTATAGTCAGGGGAGGTAGACGCGAAACCTTGTGATCTACCCATGGGCAGGTTGAAGGTGCCGTAACAGGTACTGGAGGACCGAACCGATAAACGTTGAAAAGTTTCCGGATGACTTGTGGGTAGGGGTGAAAGGCTAATCAAACTGGGAAATAGCTCGTACTCCCCGAAATGTTTTTAGGAACAGCCTGGCGGTTGAGTTATAAAGAGGTAGAGCTACTAATTGGGTGCGGGGGAGTCAAATCCTACCAAATCCAGATAAACTCCGAATGCTTTATAATATACGCTGGAGTGAGGCTATGGGTGCTAAGGTCCATGGCCGAGAGGGAAAGAACCCAGACCATCAGCTAAGGTCCCTAAATTATTGCTAAGTTGAACTAACGAGGTCCGATTGCACAGACAGCTAGGATGTTGGCTTGGAAGCAGCCATTCATTTAAAGAGTGCGTAACAGCTCACTAGTCGAGCGATCGGGCATGGATAATAAACGGGCATCAAGCAGTATACCGAAGCTATGGATTCACAGTAATGTGACTGGTAGGGGAGCATTCTATTATCCGGCGAAGCAGGAAGGTAACTGACTGTGGAGGGAATAGAAAAGCAAATGTAGGCATAAGTAACGATAAGGCGGGAGAGAAACCCGCCCACCGAAAGACTAAGGTTTCCTGATCAACGCTAATCGGATCAGGGTTAGTCGGGGCCTAAGGTGAAGCCGACAGGCGTAGCCGATGGACAACTGGTTAATATTCCAGTACTTTTTAATACTGCGATGCGGTGACGGAGTAGTGACACTGACGCGAACTGACGGAATAGTTCGTTAAAGGCTGTAGGTATAGGGGATGTAGTTAAGTACGCAACCTCTGCTGAAAGCTGATAGTACACCAAATCTTCGGACGAGGTGATAGTTCAGGTAATCAGACTTCCAAGAAAACCCGCTAAGCTTCAGGTATTAAAAACCCGTACCGTAAACCGACACAGGTAGTCGAGGAGAGAATCCTAAGGTGCTCGAGTGAATCATGGCTAAGGAACTCGGCAAAATGGCCCTGTAACTTCGGGAGAAGGGGCGCTGGCAGCAATGTCAGCCGCAGTGAAAAGGCCCAGGCGACTGTTTAACAAAAACACATGGCTATGCAAAATCGCAAGATGACGTATATGGCCTGACACCTGCCCGGTGCTGGAAGGTTAAGAGGGGATGTTAGTCGCAAGGCGAAGCATTGAATCGAAGCCCCAGTAAACGGCGGCCGTAACTATAACGGTCCTAAGGTAGCGAAATTCCTTGTCGGGTAAGTTCCGACCTGCACGAATGGTGTAACGATCTGGGCGCTGTCTCAGCCATGAGCTCGGTGAAATTGTGGTATCGGTGAAGACGCCGGTTACCCGCAACGGGACGGAAAGACCCCATGCACCTTCACTATAGCTTAACATTGATATCGGATACAGGATGTGTAGGATAGGTGGGAGACTGTGATGTGGCTTCGCTAGGAGTCATTTAGTCAACGTTGAAATACCACCCTTTCTGTATTTGGTGTCTAACTCTTCAAAGAGGAGAACATTGTTTGGCGGGTAGTTTGACTGGGGTGGTCGCCTCCAAAAAGGTAACGGAGGCTTTCAAAGGTAAGCTCAGTACGCTTGGTAACCGTACGCGGAGTGCAATAGCATAAGCTTGCTTGACAGTGAGACAGACAAGTCGAGCTGGGTCGAAAGACGGATATAGTGATCCGGTGGTTCTGCATGGAAGGGCCATCGCTCAAAGGATAAAAGGTACGCTGGGGATAACAGGCTGATCTCCCCCAAGAGCTCATATCGACGGGGAGGTTTGGCACCTCGATGTCGGCTCGTCACATCCTGGGGCTGGAGAAGGTCCCAAGGGTTGAGCTGTTCGCTCATTAAAGTGGCACGCGAGCTGGGTTCAGAACGTCGCGAGACAGTTCGGTCCCTATCTGTTGTGGGCGTAGGAAGTTTGAGTGGGGCTGACCTTAGTACGAGAGGACCGGGTTGGACTAACCTCTGGTGAATCTGTTATGCCGCCAGGTGTACTGCAGAGTAGCTACGTTGGGAATAGATAAGCGCTGAAAGCATCTAAGTGCGAAACTAGCCACAAGATGAGACTTCCATTGAGGGTCGTAGGAGACTACTACGTTGATAGGTTACAGGTATAAAGGTGGTGACATCATAGCCGAGTAATACTAATTGCCCGAAGCTTTCTTCAGATAGAAACAGTGTGGGTACAATCCAAAAGATTGTACCCCGCGAAAACAAAAACAACAAGTGCTGTTGTTTTCTCTTAACTTCAATCACTTCTTTCAATAATATGTCATTTATAAAGGCTGAAAGGCCAAAGGATAAAGGCGAAAGGTTAAAAAAAACCTTTGAGCTTTACCCTTTAAGCTTTGACCTTAATAAAAAGAAATTCAGGTGCCTATATCGGCGGTGTCTACCTCTTCCCATTCCGAACAGAGAAGTCAAGCCCGCCAGAGCCGATGGTACTGCGGTAAAACGTGGGAGAGTAGGTCGGTGCCACCCTTTATCACCTTTAATGGTGCAACA
>NZ_RCWZ01000012.1 GCF_003675385.1 Mucilaginibacter kameinonensis
TAGAGGTTAGAGGTTAGAGGTTAGAGGTTAGAGGTTAGAGGTTAGAGGTTAGAGGTTAGAGGTTAGAGGTTAGAGGTGAACATTTCTGAATAGTTAAGGGTTTCAAAAAAATATAGATAAAAAGTCATCCGTAACAATCGAACGACTTCTTATCTATATTCCAAAGAAACTAACCTCTAATCTCCAATCACTGATGTTTGAAAATCACTCTCCGGACCTCAAACTCTCAACCGGATTTTTCATCGCTGCCTTAATGGATTGGAAACTTACCGTTACAAACGCGATTAACAAAGCCATAAAAGCTGCCAGCAGAAATACCCACCATTGAATATCTATGCGGTATGCAAAATTTTGAAGATATTTGCTCATCATAAGCCAGGCAATAGGCGACGCTACCACAACCGCCACTATAACCAGTTTCAGAAAATCAACAGAAAGCAAGCCGGTTATATTAGCTACCGACGCGCCGAGCACTTTGCGAATACCTATCTCTTTGGTACGCTGTAAGGTTAGTAAAGATATCTGACCCAGTAAACCAAGGCAGCTGATAAAAATGGCTATCACTGCGCTTGAGGTAATGAGTTTATTTAGCAAATCTTCCTTTTGATAAAAATCGGCTATTTGCTGATCGAGAAAACGATATTCAAATACGTTGTCCGGATAAACCATCTGCCATTCCCTTTTAATATGCTCAATAACTGCCGAAGGGTTTCCCGAACTGATTTTTACGCCAGCGTATTGGTAGCCCTTTCTGAATGTAGAAATATATTCAGGAGCGATAGCCGTATACAACGATTTGGCATGAAAATCTTTTACTACGCCTACTATAATACCCGGATTGTTTGATAAGTCCCCGGCTATAAATTTCCTGCCAATAGCTTGTTGCGGGTCTTTAAGTCCTAACTTTTGTACCAGTTGTTCGTTAACCAGGTATTCACGGGCGGTATCACTTTCTACTATATTGCGGCCTGCCACCAATTGCAGTCCAAAAGTTTTAACATAGTCAGCGTCGCCTATTTGGGTGTAGCCAACAAACTTTTCCCAGTCGCGGGTATCATATTTAATTGATCCTCCTTTATCGGCTGTAGACGACGGAGCCCGGTAACAGAAGGAGACGCTTTTTATTGCAGGATCGGCCAGCAATTGATTACGCAAAAAATCGGTTTTACCTTTATCATTATTAGGAACAGGCAACATTATAACGGCATTTTTATTAAAACCGAGATCTGTTGTTTTGAGGTATTTAACCTGCATGGTTATTAATATCGTACTGATGATTAGCACCTGCGCTATCACATTTTGCACAACTATTAAACCTTTACGGGTGAAACCCGCCGCCTGCGTTTTCCCGCCAACCTGATTTTTCAACGCGTTTACAGGCTTAAACCGGCTTAATATAAGGGCAGGATATGAACCTGCAGCCAATATGATGATTGCTAAAACGACCAATATAAAACCTGCAAGTCTGTAATCGGTAAATAGATTAAAACTCAGTTGAGTTTGCAGCCAGTTGTTCAAAACAGGTATAGCCACGATCACCATTACAAATGATAATAATGCAGCAAAAACTACGATGTATGATGTTTCGGAAATAAACTGGATAAATATGGCACCCGGCGAGCTACCCAATACTTTCCGGGTGCCTATCTCTTTAGCCCGTTTAAAGCTTTGCGCGGTAGCCATATTAATGAAATTAACACAAGCTATAATGATGAGCAGTAAGCCAATTACACCAAGCGTTACTAATAACGACCGTTGGATAACGCCCGCGAAACGGCCATCAAAATGTACTTCGCTTAGTGGCAGCATCATAAAATGATATGGTTTGGCTTCTGCCGGGCCTTGCGCCTTTACATTCAGCTGGTTTATATCATTTTCAACAACATCAGCGCTCACTGCATCTTTGAGTTCAACATAAATGGAATTGGTTGAATTGATAAAATTCCAATCGTTGTACATAGGAGTATAAACATCCGGGTAAATATTTTTAAGCGTCGATATGGAAAGAAATATATCTGACTTGATATCGGTATTTGCCGGATGGTCTTTTACTACGCCCGTTACTGTAAAAACATTTTTATTATCAACCTTGATGGTTTTGCCAATAACATCCTGAGTACCGAAATATTTTTCGGCCAGTCCATGACTTAAAACAGCTGTATTGGGTTCATTAAGGGCAGTATTTTTATTGCCTTGCTCCCATTGATAATCGAACAAGTTAAAAAAGTGGCCATCGGTTATGCCAATGTTTTCATGTTCAGCAAACATCCTTTTGCCGGTGCTATTATTTTGAGGGATGGTTACATTGATATCGTGCATGCGCAATAATGCAGCTACATCTTTCACCCTTGGATCGCTTGCCTTTACATCCCGGGCCAAAGCTAAGGGAGCTCCCTGGTCATATATCGGATCACCCTCGAAAGCTGTCAGGCGATGTACTACCCTGTATACCTGTTTGGCATTATGATGATAGCTATCAAAACTTAAATGATAGGTAATAAACTGGAAAAGTATGATGCAGCAACCAATGCTCAGCGCCAGGCCAAACATATTGATAAACGTATAAAACTTATGCTTCCAAAGGTTGCGCCAGGCTATTTTAAAGTAGTTTTTTATCATATCCAATACTTTACACGATGATACGCAAAACCCTTTAAATGAGTAGTTAAAATGTGTTAAAGTTAGAGGTTAGAGGTTAGAGGTTAGAGGTTAGAGGTTAGAGGTTAGAGGTTAGAGGTTAGAGGTTAGAGGTTAGAGG
>NZ_RCWZ01000013.1 GCF_003675385.1 Mucilaginibacter kameinonensis
GCAGTAATTGGTACTGGCTATGTTGGTTTGGTAACGGGAACCTGTTTGGCCGAAACAGGGAATGAAGTAACCTGTGTAGATATAGTAGAAGAAAAAGTAAACAAGATGCGCAATGGCGAAATGCCGATCTATGAGCCGGGTCTTGATATTTTGTTTTTGCGTAACATCAAACAGGAGCGGTTAACTTTTACCACCAACCTTGCCGAAGCGATAGCACCGGCGAAAGTGATCTTTTTAGCCTTGCCAACGCCACCGGGGGCAGATGGTGCGGCAGATTTGAGCTATGTACTTGGCGCGGCTAAAGATATCGCCAAACTGATCACCGAGTATAAAGTGATCGTGACCAAATCAACCGTACCGGTAGGCACGGCGGATAAAGTAACCGCGGTAATGAAAGCCAATACAGATGTACCATTCGCGGTAGTATCCAACCCAGAGTTTTTACGTGAAGGTGTAGCGGTAGAAGATTTTATGAAACCGGATAGGGTAGTGATAGGTACCAGGGACGAGAAAGCCCGCCAGGTGATGGGTGATTTGTATGCCCCATATGTACGCCAGGGTAACCCGATCCTGTATATGGACGAGCGCTCATCGGAGCTGACCAAATATGCTGCCAACTCGTTTTTGGCGACAAAGATCACGTTCATGAACGAGATTGCCAATATGTGCGAGCTGGTAGGAGCGGATGTGGACATGGTGCGTAAAGGTGTAGGAGCCGATGCGCGTATCGGCAAACGTTTCCTGTTTCCGGGTGTAGGTTACGGCGGCAGCTGTTTCCCTAAAGACGTGCAGGCGCTGTCAAAAGCAGCCGAAGAAAATAAATACGATTTCAAGATCCTGAACTCGGTGATGGAAGTGAACGAAACCCAGAAGAAACGCCTGGTGGTAAAGATGCGTGAGTATTATGGCGAAGGTGGCCTGAAAGGCAAACACTTCGCGCTGTGGGGCCTGGCTTTCAAACCGGAAACCGACGATATCCGCGAAGCACCGGCATTGTATATCATTGAGGACCTTTTAGCAGCAGGAGCTACAGTAACCGCTTATGACCCTGAAGGTATGCCAAACGTAAAGAAACTGCTTGGCGATAAGATAGGTTATGCTACCAACCGTTATAACGCGCTGGAAGAAGCAGACGCGCTGCTGATCGTGACTGAATGGCCGGTATTCCGCACCCCGGATTTCGACTTCATGAAAGAAAAGCTGAAATCGCCGGTGATCTTTGACGGGCGTAACCTGTATGATCTGGACAGGATGAAAGACCATGGATTTTATTATAACAGCATAGGCCGTAAAACAGTAGCAATATGACAGAAAGAAAAAGGATCCTGATCACGGGTGCTGCCGGCTTTTTAGGCTCGCACCTGTGCGACAGGTTTATCAAGGAAGGTTATCATGTGATCGGGATGGATAACCTGATCACAGGTGACCTGAGAAATATCGAACATTTGTTCAAACTGGAGAACTTTGAGTTTTATAACCATGACGTATCTACGTTTGTGTATGTCCCGGGCGATCTGCATTACATTTTGCATTTCGCGTCACCGGCCAGCCCGATCGATTATCTGAAAATTCCGATCCAGACCTTAAAAGTAGGCTCACTGGGTACCCATAATTTGCTGGGACTGGCCAGGAACAAGAAAGCCAGGATGCTGATCGCCTCAACATCAGAAGTATACGGCGATCCGAACATCAGCCCGCAGCCGGAAGAATACTGGGGCAATGTGAACCCGGTAGGTCCGAGAGGTGTATATGATGAAGCCAAAAGGTTCCAGGAAGCCATCAC
>NZ_RCWZ01000002.1 GCF_003675385.1 Mucilaginibacter kameinonensis
CCTCTAACCTCTAACCTCTAACCTCTAACCTCTAACCTCTAACCTCTAACCTCTAACCTCTAACCTCTAACCTCTAAATCACCCCAAACAATGATCCGCCTTTTTCGCCCAGTTTGTCAACTGTTTTTTCCACTTCGGGCACACGCTCCAGCACGGGGGCATGGTGTGGTTTTATCCGGGCATCTACAATCAGCGGACCTTTGCAGCCCCAGTGTTTATGCTCGGTAAAGCTGCCAACGCCGTAAATATCATGCGATGGGTTGCTGCGGGTAAAGGTTACCCATACAAAATTATTGATGGTTTGCGCCGCAAAACCCGCATCGTCACAAAGTACCATTAATGGCAAGCCGGTGAGGTCTTCATCCTGCAGGCTGTATTCAATAATACTGATAACGTTATCAATATCTTTATGATTTACATGTTTCGGCACTTCAACCATCAGGACGCCGGGCATAGCCATTTTGTAGCCGGTTATAGGGCGGGGGAGGTTGAACCAGTCGGGGAACTCCGTCCATAACTCACGTTTAATATTACCGGCAACGGTAACTGCCAGTTTACTGCCCGAATTTAGCCCTTCGCCGCTATAGTCGAGGGTATCGATTGTGGTGTTGGTATGAAAGTGCAAATCCCGGGTAAGGTCGATCCTTTGCAGGATGTGTTTCAGGAAACCGCCGATGTCGTTCACATTCAGTTTTGGATCATCTTCATGAGCGGCAATGAACAGGTATTTGGCAAGACTTAACTGACCTTTACCCAATATATGGTTGGCGATAGTAACTATCTCCTGTGGCTTGCGCTCTTTAAGGTAAGGAGTGTACCGCTCGCTGCCGATGGCGAAAAGCAGCGGGTGAACACCGGCAGCATCAACCGCGTTAACAGCATGCAAGCCCGGGATCTCCTTAGGAATAGCTGAACCTGTAATTTCATGAATCAATGCCCCAAAGCTGGTATCCTCCTGTGGCGGGCGACCAACCACTGTAAACGACCAGACGGCATCTTTGCGGTGATATACGTTGTGCACTTTCATCAACGGAAAAGGGTGTACCAGGCTATAGTAACCCAAATGGTCGCCAAAAGGCCCTTCGGGTTTATTTTCGTGCGGCATAACTGTGCCGGTGATCACGAAATCGGCATCTGCCGAAATGCAAAAGCCTTCATTGTCATAAAAATACCGGAAGCGGCGATTGCCTAACGCACCGGCGAAGGTCATCTCCGATAAACCCTCGGGCAGAGGCATTACCGCGGCTACCGGATGTGCGGGCGGGCCGCCTACAAATATGCTTACTTTTAACGGCTGGCCCTTGGCGTTGGCTTTGGTTTGATGCACGCCTATACCTCGGTGAATCTGGTAATGCAAACCAATTTCCTGGTTTTGAATATAATCATTGCCGGCCAATTGGATGCGGTACATGCCCAGGTTGGCGTTCATGATGCCCGGCTGATCTGCATCTTCAGTATATACCTGCGGCATGGTAACAAATGGGCCGCCGTCCATTGGCCAGTTTACAATTTGCGGAATATCGCTGATATTACATTTGCCAAATTTTATGGGCGCGCCTGCACCGCTTTTCATAGGCAATGCCGAAAGGGCGGTTAAACCAACACCCGTATATTTAAAAGGATTTTTTATCGCTTTTATCGGGTTGTTTTTAATATCAACCAGCACCTTGATCTTTTCAATTGTATCCCTGAAAATAAACTTCGACCTGTCGAGGGTGCCGAAAAGGTTAGACACAGCTGGGAATTTACTGCCCTTTACGTTCTCAAATAATATAGCAGGCCCTTCGTTCTCAAATACGCGTAAGTGTATCGCGGCCATTTGCAGGTAGGGATCCACTTCTTCTTTAATACGAATAAGGTGGCCGTTTTTTTCGAGATCGGTAATGCAGGCTTGTAAACTTGAGTAACCCATGAGTAACTATAATATATTGGCCAAAAGTAAACAATAGTTCACTTTAATATGCCGGAATCTTGAAGCCCTCAATCGCGTCGGGATTGCCAAGAAATGTCCATCGTAAACCAACAATATATGTGTTTAAAGCTTTAGCAACCTGGTCTGTTGTGGCCATATATACCAACTGCGGAAAATCGTCGGCATACTGCCATCCGCCATTTATTTCGGCTAGGCCAAGCCGGTTAGTAACCGATGCTGCGCTCTGATCATTAATAAAATTACTGATCAGGAAGCCGTTCTTAATCCGGGTAAGCCATTCATTATTAACACCTGTCGCTTGTAAATTTTTTAATATGTTGAGCATGGCGGGAATAGCTTCCTGCGGCTTGTCGGTACTTAAATGCATATGTGCAAAAGGCATTTGGTATGACCATGTGGAGGCGCTTGGATCATAAGCCAATCTGCGTTGGTTGCGTAATTCATAGTAAAGGGTATTGGCCAAAGCTGAGATCCCTAACCTGAACGGAACATTATCGGCACTATTAACTGCCGGTGAGTTCATGATAGCCGATATATAATTGGTTGGCAGGTCACGTCTTTCACCAACCAGTTTATTATCTGTCCAGGCCGGAGAAGGGTAATCAGGCTTTGCATAAAACGCCGATGGCATGTTACTGAAGGAAGCCAGTACCTTTTCAAATATCTCCTGCTTGGTTAAATTACCTACAACCACTATGAATATCTTGTTTTTATTTAACAGGGTTTTATAGTACTCTTTTAAATCGGCTGCTGTTAAGTTGCGTAAGGTAAGTTCGTTGCCTTCGGGCTGTGTGGCATAAGGTGTTCCGCTAAAGGCATTTTGCATTTGTAACTGCTCCAACCTGGTATCGGGATAAGCCTGGGCATTTTTAGTTTCTGAAATCAATTTAGTTTTTAGCAGCTCAACCTGTTGGTCTTCAAATACCGGGTTCATAATGGCCTCGGTAAACAGGTCCCAGGCCTGATTCAGGTATTTGGAAACAGTGTTAACCTGTACATAACCACAATCGTATGACGAGTTGCCGTTCATAAAAATCTCGTATTTATCAGCAGTGTCTTTTAAGGCCGAAGAACTGTGTTTTTTAGTACCGCAATCAGTAAGCGATTGCAGGGTAAGGGTTTCGATACCCGCTTTGTTAGGCTTGTAATTGGTTACGCCACCACGGTAATACATGCGTACGTTAACTACATTTTTAGGGCTGGGTTTAAAAATTACTTTGATGCCGTTCACGTCAAATGAGGTTGCTGTTGGAGCTGCTGGCGCCTGGGCAAAAGTTGCAGAAAGGCCGGTGAGCAATAATATGATAGATAAAATAGATTGTTTCATGATAAAGTTTAAATTAATTGGCCTTGAAAAAATCATCTGCATTAACCTGTGCCTTTAAATCGGGATTGATTAGCAAGCCGGCGCAATATGGTTTTGCTTTAATGTATTTGCGTACATAGGCTTGTACATCGGCTTTGGTTATCTTGTCTATTTTATCATTATAAGTAAAGTGATAATTGAGCGATGCAGATGCCCACCAGAATGTTAGTGTTTGTACGTATTGCGTAGTGATTTCGGCTCGTCGTTCCTGGCTTATCTGGAGTTTTCGTTTCGCTGTCTGGATCTGCTCGTCGGTGATATAGTCATCAGTATCAAACAAGCTGATCTGTTTTTTAGCCTCGTCCAGGCATTCTTTAATTTTTTGCGGGTTGGGTTGTATGTAAAATGATATTTCGCCGCCGTGTGCCAGTGTAAGGTAATTAAAGTTGATTTCCTGGGCCAGGCCTGTTTCAACAAGGGCTTTGCTCAATTTTGACGATCGTTGGGTAAGTATATATGAGAAAATATCAGCAGCATATGTTGCCGGAATATCATGCCGCGTATCGGGGCCCTGCCAGCCTATATAAATTGAGGGTACGGTTGCCAGGTTGGATTCTGTAATAAAATAGTCGGTTTTTTTGAGTGGTTCAAACTCTGGCACCATCCACTTTTTGAAAGGGTTAACAGCCGAGGCCTGCCAGCTGCCAAACAACGGTGTCACCTGTTTAAATATCGCATCATGGCTTACTTTGCCTGCAACTATGATTATAGCATTGTTAGGATGATAGTATTTTAGCTTTACAGAATCAACCATGCTTAACGTAGCTGCATTTATGGCGTCGCGCGTGCCAATGGCAACTTTTCGGGTGGCGAGGTTACCCCATAAGTGCTGTAGTATAGCTAAGTTAAATTTGAATGATGCTGTTGATTCTTTCTGTGTTAATTGGGCAAGTGTAATGGTTTTTTCACGTTCAAGTTCTTCATTATTAAGTACCGGAAAACGCATAGCCGAATTCATATACTTTAACCCTTCTTCTATATTAAAACTTGGGAGCGTAAAAAAGCAGCTGCCGTATTCTTGCTGCACGGTGCTGTTTTTTTGAGTGCCTAATACACTTGTACGATAACCAACCTGCTCGGCATTGCCATAGTCCTTATTAGCTTTGAAAAGCATCATCTGATACAAACCGGTAAGCCCGCTGTATTTTAAGGGCTCGGTAAAGGCGCCGGTTTTAAACGCTATGGCAACTGTTGCTAACGGAACGCTGTTGTCTTCAACAACGAGAACAGTGAGCCCGTTTTGCAGCGTTTTTACAAACATGTTTGCGGGGATTTTGACCTGGGCCAATGCAGGCAGTGAAGTTGCGAAGAGTAATAATAAAACGTGAATTTTCTTTGTCATGGTTAACGCCGATAAGGTTTTTACAGGTTAAAATAACAAAAGAAATTCACTCGGTATAAATTTATTGCTGAAGGCGGCAAAATGTTCTGTTAACTTAAAAATTGAATCATCCTACGAAAGTAATCCGTACTTTAGCGTCATTATTATTCCCCTATGTCGGTTACCATACTTACGCTTATTATACTTGTTGGGTCGTACTTAGCGGGTTTATTGGGTTCATTAACGGGTTTAGGCGGAGGTGTTGTTATTATTCCGCTGCTTACCATTTTACTTGGTGTTGATATTCAGTATGCTATTGGCGCATCGCTGGTATCGGTAATTGCTACTTCGTCTGGTTCGGCGGCAGCGTATGTTAAAGAAGGGATAACCAATATCAGGCTGGGTATGTTCCTGGAAATAGCTACCACCATAGGCGCTATGGTAGGTGCGCTGATAGCGGTTTATATCCCTACAAATTTCATCGCCATTTTATTTGGTGTTATCCTGATCCTTTCGGCAGTAATGTCATTAAAAAAGAAGGCCGAGCATATTCATCAGCAAAAAAGTGTATTGGCCGAAAAGCTAAAGCTCAATGGTAGTTTTCCAACTCCGGCGGGCGCTGTTCCTTATACGGTACGAAATGTTGGCGGCGGTTTTTTCATGATGCTTTTTGCCGGGGTGATATCAGGTTTGCTGGGCATAGGGTCGGGAGCGCTAAAGGTTTTGGCGATGGATGGGATTATGCGGATCCCGTTTAAGGTATCAACCACTACCAGTAATTTTATGATAGGGGTTACCGCGGCCGCAAGCGCGGTGGTTTACCTGCAAAGGGGGTATATCGACCCGGGACTTTCCATGCCGGTTGCTATAGGTGTTTTATTAGGGGCTTTAAGCGGATCAAAAATATTGGTGCATACCTCATCATCCGGATGGCTGCGTGTGGTTTTTGCCGTGGTGGTTACGTTTTTGGCGTCGCAAATGATATATAAAGGAATTACTGGTAATATATAGTCATTAGGTCATTGCGTCATTAAGTCATTTTTTTATGACGTTGAATACAATGGCTGTTCGACATGATGAGAAGAAATGACTTAATGACCAAATGATTGAAAAAATGACTAAAAAGTTCAAAGATACCGATATGCAGGCCGTGATAGGCTGGATACTGCGCGCAGGGGTGCTGGTATCAATGAGCGTTATTTTTATTGGTGGGGTTATTTACCTGTATCGTCATGGGTACACGCATGTTGATTACAGCAAATTTGTTGGTGTACCCGATTTTGTGAGTAATCCGGCTGGAATTATACATGGCATAATTACATTACGCGGGCGGGCAATTATACAGGCCGGGATAGTGCTGCTGATAGCCACGCCGGTTATCAGGGTGGTATTTTCGGCTATTGGTTTCATCATGGAGAAGGATTTCCTGTACACCGGCATCACTATGCTGGTACTGCTCATTATTCTGGCAAGCATGATAAGCGGGCACGCGGGATAATATTTTTGAAAACTTTTTTGTATTTATTATAGTATATATAATAAATGCAGAGACGCCCTGTACAATCATCGGCTTTAAGCAGCGTTGGCTATGATCCCGATGCCCGGATCCTTGAACTTGAATTCAGGGAAAATGGTGGTGTATGGCAGTACTTTGGTTTTCCCTTATCTACCTACAAGAGGTTTATCAATGCCGAATCGTTGGGGAATTTCTTCGTTACCCGCATAAAAGGCAAATACCCCGAGCTAAAAGTAAGGTTTGCGCATTATTAGTTTCCGGTGCGGCGGCGTTCATCATCGTTACCGGTATTCCGTTTATTGGCCGATTTAATGGTGCTTTTACCAAAACGATAACTAAAATTCAGCCTCACGATGCGCGTATCGCGTTTGTTAACTTCCGAAAGATCGATGTTTTGGTAAACGGCTCTGTTGCGCCCCCTGTCTGTATTAAAAATATCGTTCAGCGTTAGTTTAAGGGTAGCCCGCTTATCTAATATTTGCTTGCTGATACCAGCATTTACCGCATAGCTGGCCTTTAATTCATTGATTCCGTAAATGGTCGGGGTTTCATATCTGCCGGATATTTCGCCGAGCAATGTACTTGTGATAACAAAGTTTTGTGTGCTGCCGAAAATGATATCTTGCTTGCCCCGGTTAAAATCGCCATTGCGGGCATAGGCCTTGTAGCGTACGTAAATGGCATCAAGGTTAAAACTGGCCGACCACCATTTGGTGAATTGTACAGGCGCGTAAAATGAAGCACCGTAAACAAATATCTGCCCAAAGTTTTTACGATAGGTTACATTAACCTTGGTAGAGTCGTTTTGGTAATAAACCGGGAAATCATAAGCATCGTTAGTAACGGTATAATATAACTCGGTCGAAAAAGTTTGATCGTATGTGTGCGATATCTGTATGGTATTGGTGTATTCGGGTTTTAGCTGAGGATTACCGGCGCGATAGTCATACAAATCGGTATAGTACAAAAATGGGTTAATATCCTCATATAGCGGCCTGTGGATGCCGCGGTTATAACTGATACCGATGATGTTCTTTTTATCGGCCTCATAACTTATTTGTGCCTGCGGAAAAAGGTTGAAATAATTATAGGTATTTACATCTGGGGTATCATCATTCAAGCCCCATGATTTGCCGGTTGCATGCGTGTTTTCGGCACGTACCCCTGCCGTAATATCCCATTTACCTATTTTATTAATGTAGTTGATATAACCGGCGCTCACGGCTTCCGAATACAGAAACCTATTGCTGAAATTTTCGTCGGGCAGGTATCTGCCACTTACTTTTGGGCCAAAAACAAGATTATTGTTACTCTGGGCATTATTGTATTTGACACCAACCTCCAACCGTGAAGTTTTATTCAGCGGGTTTACAAAGTCCATTTTTGATGTCCAGATATGGATATCTGATGGCGAAAGGTTTTCCAGGTCAAGATCGTTGCGGTAAGTATTCCCTGCCGGGGTAAAAAAACTATTGGTAATAAACTCATTTGAATGGCGCTTATAAGTTGAATAATTACCATCTACCGAAATACTTCTGCCGGTTTTATCCAGCACCGCGTTATAATTGATATTGTAATTTAAATAGCTGCTGCCCCTGTCAAGGTTTGATTGCGCCCTGATAATTGAGTCGAGTTTACTTTGATTGCGGATGTACAGATCGTTGTTTTTCGCAAAATCATCTTCCCTGATAATGCCGCTTACCAAAAAGCCTATGGTTTGTTTTGTGTTGATGGAATAATCGGCGCCTAACTTAAAGTTGTGGTTCCGGGTTTTCTGAATGTTATTATAATCAACATCGTAGTTGCTCAGGATATCGTTATAAGTAATGTTCCGGTTGGTGGTAATAGTGCGGGTGCCTTTGTTATTATCGTAAGTGTAATTACCAAAAATATTGAGCTTGCTGGTGCGGTTGTTGAAAACAATGCCGGCCGTACTTTTATAATACTTGCCGTAACCTGCCATGGCTGTAATTGTTCCGTTTGTACCCAGATTTTTGCCTTTTTTTAGAATGATATTGATAATGCCTCCGCCCGATGCATCATATTTTGCCGATGGGCTGCTGATCATCTCAACCTGATCGATAGTGCTGCTTTGCATACTGCGGAGCAGGCTGGTAAGGTCATCGCCAGTGAGGTTGGTAGGTTTACCATCTATGGTTATTAACGCGGCCTGCCTGCCATTGATACTTAAGGTTTCATTACTGTTGACCCTCACCCCCGGCGATTGCCTCAGGATATCAAAGGCCGAATTACCCTCGGCCAGGATACTGTTTTGCACGCTTAATACAATTTTGCCGGGTTTAACCTCAATATAAGGTTTCCTGGCCACTACTTTAACTTCCTGCAGCTGGTTATCCGAAAGTTTTAAAATAATATCCCTGGTAATTGTTTTTTGACCGGCGGTTACTTTGTATGGCCCTGTATAAACTTTAACATAGCCTATTTTACTAATGAGTATTAAGTAACTGTCGGGTTGAAGTCCTGTAAACTCAAACTGGCCATTTTTATTTACCAGGTTTGATTTTAGGATGGAGGAGTCGGCGGCAGAAAGTAAAACGGCGGTCGCGGCTTCTGCTGTCTGGTTATTTTCAGTTAAAACCTTTCCCTGTATTATTGAGGATTTTGTTTGGGCAAAAGAAAAACAATACATTCCCGTCAGGAATGCAAAAAAAAAGCCTGCTGTTAAACCCCTCATTAATCAGTAGATGTAGAAATTTGCTATAGTTTAAAAATTTATAAAATGTACCGCAATATAATACAATATATATTAAACTATATGTATTGTATTGATATTTTAACGTTATAATATAAAATAATGTTGCAACATGAGTATTGAATTGTAAAGGTAAAAGGTTTTATGCCGGTGTAGTAATATATTGTTTGCAAAAACGCCCACAATAGCATAAATAAACAAAACAACCTGATTTTTTCTTTATTTTCGGCCTCGGTACATCATCGCACTGTATATTGACCATTATAACATGAAAAAAATTTGTCTGTTTATATTAGTTACCTGTTTTGCAGGGAAATTGTTTGCACAAACCCCGCCTGCTAATTATGCAACGGCTTTAAATAAGTTTAAGCAGTTATACAACAACAATCAGCCCGACAGTATTTACAGTCTGTTTGGCCCCGAGATGATGAAGGCGCTTTCACAAGCCGACTTCAAAAGCACTACCGCGCAGTTAAAAACGCAGTTAGGCTCGCTGTTGCAGGCCGATCTTGAAAGCTATGAAACTCCTATAGCGCACTATAAAGCTACATTTCAAAAAGCTGTTTTTTTATTAAACATCTCGTTAAATGCCGATAATAAATTTACAGGTCTTTCATTAACACCATACAAGGCAGAAAATACTGCTGCGGCCTCAACTCCGGCAGCAAGTACAACTTTAGCAACCGACCCTTCTTTAGTAGAGTCACCGGTTACAGTTAAAACTTTGCTGGGTTCAATATCAGGAACCTTAGCTATGCCAAAGGATGCTAACGGAAAAGTACCATTGGTATTGATCATTGCAGGCTCAGGTCCTACGGATAGGGACGGCAACAGTCCTAAATTGGGCCTTTATGCCAATGTTTATAAAATGATTGCTAACGAGTTGGGCAAAAAGGGTATAGCATCATTACGTTATGATAAACGTTTGGTTGGGAAAAGCACCACTTCAATCAAAGAAAACGAGATCAGGTTTGAAGATTATGTGGAGGATGCTGCCGCATTGCTTAATATGTTTACTGCCGATGAAAGATTTTCGAGGGTGATTATACTCGGGCACAGCGAAGGCTCATTGGTGGGTATGATGGCTGCTTATGATGAGCCTATAAAAGGCTTTATATCAGTAGCCGGTGCAGGCGATTCGGCCGATAAGATCCTGACCGAGCAAATGAAATCACAGCCAGCGTTTATATCAGATGGCTTTAACCGGATGCTTGATAGTTTGAAACGCGGTAAAACAACTGACAATATCGACCCTGCACTGTACTTTATTGCCAGGCCAAGTATCCAGAAATACCTGATGTCATGGTTCAGGTATAACCCGCAGCGCGAGATCAGGAAAGTGAAAGCACCTATATTGATCATACAGGGAACAACCGATTTACAGGTAACTGTTGGCGATGCCGAGAAGCTAAAAAAAGCAAAATCAGATGCCATACTTGATATTATCCCTAACATGAACCATGTGCTGAAAGAAGCCCCAGCAGATAAGGAAAAGAATAAGGCTACCTACAATGAGCCCGACCTTCCGCTGAAACCGGAGTTTGTTACGGCGATAACTAATTTTGTGTTGAAAACAACGAGATAATATACAAAAAACCATGTCATTGCGAGCGAAGCGTGGCAACCGCACGGAGGCATATTCGCCCTGTAAAGCATGCGATTGCTTCGTTCCTCGCAATGACACGATAATAATTTCTTACCAAGCTCCCAATAACCTCCTGATCACAATGATCTCGGCAATATGATATGCGTTATGATCTGCCGCCTGTAATGCCTCACGAAGGATAGTTTGCCCATCGCCATGAGGGATTTTTCCATAGATATCCCCGGTTTTGACCAATTCAATTAGTTCATTCAGGTCGTCGTCAATTTGTTTTAGGCTGTTATTCCAGGTTTGGTCATCTTGTGGCTCAAGTTCTTTTGGCCAGTAAGCCTCCGGCCATTTTGGTGATTGATGATTTCCATCCTTACTAAACTCCAGCATATCCCATTGCGCTATCCTGATATGTTCAACCAGTTGCCATATGGTATAAGGGAGCTTGTCAACCTTAGCGCCGCGAAGTTGTACCGGCAAACCGTCAACTGCTTTTTTAAAATCGGCATGGGCGTTGCCGCCTTGCAGTAAATGGATGATTTCGTCAACTAAAATCTTGTGTTCATTATTCATAGGTCAATCAAATGTTTGATAAAGTAACAAATTCGTCGCCGGTTTGATTTATTTGGCTTAAATGTTTTAAGTTTATGCTTCATTGTAAAACCCCATCAGTTGTGATCAGAAATATATTCTTAAAATTAACACTCGCCGTTGTTTTATTTATGGTAGCCTTTACCGGTTGTAAAAAAGAGGGGGGAAGCGGTACCGGTCCGCTTTTGGGTAAGGATGATGCTGCTTTTCTGAAATATGAGAATACATTTCTGGATAATTTCTGGAAGCTAAACCCCGATTGGGCAACATCGGCAGGATATCATAAATATGATAGTTTGATGGTGATCCCTAACGATCAAAGCCGTGATAAGCTGGTAACCTTCGCCAAATATCAGGTAGATTCGTTAAGCCGCTTTGAAGTAAATACCCTGTCAGAAGCTAATAAAATAGATTATAAGATCCTTCAAAACCAGCTTGAATATGTGCAATGGCAGGTACGCCAGTTAAAACAATACGAGTGGGACCCATCATCATACAATGTTATTGGCACCTTTGCTTACATTTTGAATGAGCATTACGAGCCATTGACTAAACGCCTGCGCCATTTTTATCAGCGCATGTCATTCATTCCGCAGTATTACAAGGAAGCCGAAAAACAGATCAAGAACCCGGTAGTGGAGCTTACCAGCCTGGCTATTGAGCAAAATCTGGGCGGCATGGATGTAATAGGAAAAGATTTTGCCGATTCGCTCAAGAAAACTAATATCCCTAAAGCCGAACAAAAATTAATGACCGACAGGGCCGCCCAAAGCGTTGTTGCCATTAAAGCTTATGCCGATTGGTTGAAGGCGCTGAAGAACGATCATCCGAGAAGTTTCAGGTTGGGTAAAGATCTGTATGAGGATAAGTTTAAATACGAGATTGTTGCATCTAACACTGCCGATAAAATTTACAACGCTGCGGTTGAACGTAAGAAATTCATTCACCGCGAAATGGGTAAGATCAGCAAGCAACTTTGGCCAAAATACTTTGGTAAGCAAGCTGCACCTGCCGATAGTTTGCTGATGATAAGCCAGCTGATAGACACGATATCGACCAAACATGTTAAGCCTGAAGATTTTCAATCGTCAATTGAGCAAATTATACCTAAGCTTAACGCCTTTGTAAAATCTAAAGACTTGTTAACACTTGATCCGTCAAAACCATTGATCATTCGTAAAGAGCCAGGGTATATGGCCGGTGTAGCAGGTGCATCTATGAGCGGGCCTGGTCCGTATGATAAAAATGGTAACTCATACTACAACGTAGGCAGTCTTTCTGGCTGGAGCAAGGAAAAAGCCGAAAGTTACCTGCGCGAGTACAATAACTATATTTTACAGATCCTGAGCATTCACGAGGCTGTGCCGGGGCACTATATACAGGGTGTATATTCAAACAAAGCGCCAAGCATCATCAAAGCAGTATTTGGTAATGGCGCCATGGCCGAAGGCTGGGCGGTATATACCGAACAAATGATGCTGGAAAATGGCTTTGGTAACAACGAGCCCGAAATGATGCTGATGTGGTACAAATGGAACTTACGCTCGGTATGCAATGCCATATTGGATTATAGTGTACACAGCGGCAGTATGACCAAAGATGAGGCTATTAAATTATTAACCCGCGAGGCATTTCAACAACAAGCCGAGGCCGATGGCAAATGGAAGCGTGTTAGCGTAACCAGTGTGCAACTTACCAGCTATTATACCGGTTATAAAGAGATTGTTGATTTAAGGGATGCCTATAAAGTAAAAATGGGCGATAAATATAAACTGAAAGAGTTTAACGAAAAGTTTTTGAGCTACGGCAGTGCCCCGGTTAAGTTTATACGCGAAGCCATGCTGGCCAAAACCAGCGGAAATTAATTGATAGTCCATAGGTTTAAACTCATGGACTATGAAACCATGAGTTTATTCCCTGATGAACTATCAAAATCTTTTTATTAACAGCTTAGGCGTAATGATTTTTTATGTGATGCTCAAGCTGAGTCATCACGTTTTTCTTCAGCTTACCCTTGTAACATGTGCAGCATCCCTCGTTAAGGTTAAGCTCGGCAATTGTTTTACCCTGGTACACCACACGGAAATTACCGGCTTCATTGGGTAAAATGGCCAAAATACGTTCATCTTCTCCCGAAAAATTGATAAGCACATGAAACTGGTGCTGTGGCATAAATGCTATCTGCTGTAACATAAAACCTCTCCTTCGTAAAATTAGGTGTGTGAAAAAAAATAAAGAGTTGAGCGTAGTATAAAGTTAACGAATTTGTTTTTAATTAATTGTTAGGAATTTTCAGTTTTTTGCGAGATATATTATAATATATTTAGCGCTTACATCTTTGCATACTATGAAGAAGATTTTGTTGGCTGGCGCGCTGGCTATGATGGCATTTGCAGGTTATGCCCAAAAGGTAAAACCGGCACTGAAACTGGTTAAAGGAAACACCTATTACCTGTCAACCCTGGCACATTCGGTTGTAAAGCAAACTATAAACGGGCAGCTTAACAATATTGATATGACCATTGAAGGCAAAATGTCATTCAAGGTGCTTAATGTTGATTCGTTGTATTACATGGAGGTTAATTACACCAAAGTAGGTATGAATATGCAGTTACCTAACGGTAATGTAGCTTTTAGTTCTGACGATAAGGATACCACCAATATTATGGCGCGGATCATGGCAGGCATAACCAATAAGCCGTTTACCGCCACGTTAAGCAAAAGCGGCAGGATCAGGTCGATTGAGAATGCCGAGAATATGATCACATCCATGATAGATGGTTTTAAAGAAGTTCCGGCTGATAAGAAGGGGCAATTAAAAACTCAGCTAAGCCAGTCATTTGGTTCCGGCGCGCTTAAAAGCAATCTGGAAATGGCTATGTCCGTCCTTCCGGAGGTATCGGTTGTTAAAAACGATAAGTGGACAATAAAAAATAACCTGCAGGGGGCCATGAGTGCCAAAATGGTTTCGGTTTATCAACTGATGGATATTACGCCGCAAAGCTTTGTAATTCATGGCAACGCCACTATCGAAACCGATAATACCGCCGGTTACAAAACAGTTGGAAACTTACCTATGAAATACAACATGAAAGGAACTATGGTATCAGATGTTGTTGTTGATAAAGCTACCGGTTGGATCTCAAGCTCAAAGGTTAAACAAAACATTGATGGCGCGGTAGAAATAAAGGATAGCCCGCAGGTGCCGGGCGGTGTAACTTTCCCCATGAGTGTGGTAAGCGAAACTTCAACTACAAATCATTAATTAAACATATAAAAAAAATCCCTGCCGAAACCGACAGGGATTTTTTATTATTTTCCGGGATTATAGATCCAAACACCTTCCAGGTAAAGCTTATACCGGGTGGGTTGAAATTCGCCATAGGCAAAAACAATTATCGCGTCTTCCCTTTTTGCGTAATAAAGCCTGAGCCTATCGCTGCCCTGGTAAAGGTTAAGGAAGCCACCGGGGGTAAAGCCGGCTGTTTTTATTATGGTATCGAAATCACCAGGGGTAAGTATCTTTTGCAGATCTTCAAAATTGTTATTGGCAAAATCACTGAACTTTATGTTTCTGGCTGGTAGACTGAAAGATTTAAGCACCGCCTCTTCTTCATCTCCATCAAATAATAATGATTTTGTTACTTCATATTTTGTGATCATATTTTAATATATATCGTTTTTACTGTTTTACTTCTTCAATGAAACCACCGGCCTTAAGGTCATTAACAGTGGCTGGTACTTCATACTGGGTGCCTAAGCCTGGTTTGCCAAACCATGGGATGATTTTGCCTTCCCTTACTTTGGCTATCGGTTTCAGGATCTTATAAATTTTGTAAGGTTTGCTCAGGGTGTTATCCGGCAAAGCACGCATGGGGAAAGGTACACCTTTTGGCGATACAAAGGTGCCTTTATCCTGAAAAGCGCCTGCATCATCTGTGTAGCCACCGTAACGGTCAATCAGCACACCTTTTTTAAGGGTAATAATGATCAGGTTTACGGCGCCTCGGTTTGGGGGCCAACCGCCGTTAAGGTTGTTCCTGGTGAAGAATTTTTCAAGGTCATCCCATTTCTCTGTTTTGAAGAACACCCAGGCCGAATCGGCAAGTGGTTTTTTTGTGCTGTCGGCGAAATCGGCTACGGAGCTTTTAAAATCTTCGTAGGTAACTCCGCGTACCGGTAAGTGGTGCGCCTTTGCAGGATGATGTGGTTTGGTTTGCGCTGCCGCCAAAAAAGGCATCAGCATTACGGATAGGATCAGCAGTTTAAGTGTTTTCATTCGATGTAGTTTTTTGTTCGATAAAACTACATTACCCGGTGCTTTTATGAAAGGGTATTTATGTATTTATTTTATTCATATTATATGCCATATCATATATACAGTCGTTACTGTTGCCGGGTGTAGGGTTGGTGTCCGTCCGTTCCGGGAGTAAGGGTTGTTTTCGACAGGGCGGACGATTGCAGGAAACCAAAGCTGTTGCATTGGTATTTGCCATCCACAAAAAAACGAATAGAGGAAATTATTACCTTCGTAGCTATGTCATCAGCTGAAGCAAAAAAACAAATAGAGGCATTAACGGCCGAACTTAAACAGCACAATTACAATTACTATGTGCTGGCTATGCCAACCATTTCTGATTTTGATTTTGATAAAAAACTGGAGCAGCTTAACAAGCTTGAAAAGGAATACCCTGAATTTGCCGACCCGGATTCGCCAACACAAAGGGTAGGCGGGGATATTACCAAGGAGTTTGTGACCGTTAGGCACCGCTGGCCAATGCTATCGTTAGGTAACACTTACAATGAGCAGGAACTGCTTGATTTTGATCAGCGAATCCGCAAAGCCATTGGCGATAATTTTGAGTATGTATGCGAGCTTAAGTTTGACGGCCTGAGCATGAGCCTTACCTATGAGGACGGCAAACTGGTACGCGGTGTTACCCGTGGCGATGGCGTACAGGGCGATGAGGTAACCACTAATATTAAAACTATCCATACCATACCAAAGCGTTTACACGAAGGTGAAGGCTATCCTGCTTATTTTGATATTCGTGGCGAGGTGTTTATGCACCGTAAAGCTTTTGACAGGCTTAACAACGAACGTATTGAAAACGGGGAGGTACCTTATGCCAATCCCCGTAACTTTGCTTCAGGTACAGTAAAAATGCAGGATTCGGCTGAGGTAGCCAAACGCCCGCTTGATTGCTTCCTGTACTTTCTGTATACCGAAAAACCATTATTTAAAACCCATTGGGAAAGCCTGCAAGCGGTTAAAACCTGGGGTTTCCATACCAATGAGCATAGCGAGCTTTGCCCGGATATCAATTGCGTGTTAGCGTTTATTAATAAATGGGACAAGGAGCGCTTTAACCTGAGCTATGATATTGATGGCATTGTTATTAAGGTAAACAATTACTCACAGCAGCAGGAGCTTGGCTTTACCGCCAAATCGCCACGCTGGGCTATCTCCTATAAGTTTAAAGCCGAAAGGGTGGAGACCGAACTGCTTGAGGTAAGCTACCAGGTTGGTCGTACAGGTGCCGTTACCCCGGTTGCCAATTTAAAGCCTGTGCTGCTTGCCGGTACTACGGTAAAGCGTGCTACGCTGCATAATGCTAATGAAATTATCCGTTTGGATTTACATGAGGGCGATACTGTTTTTGTTGAAAAAGGCGGCGAAATCATCCCTAAGATCATCAGCGTAAACCCCGAAAAGCGTAAGGCTGATGCTGTGCCTGTTATTTACCGCACTACCTGCCCGGCCTGTTATACACCGCTTGAACGTAAGGAGGGCGAGGCCGCGTTTTATTGCCCTAATGATGAAGGTTGCCCGCCGCAAATTGTTGGCAAAATGCAGCATTTCATCGGTCGTAAGGCTATGAATATTGATGGCCTGGGCGATGAAACTATCGAAACCCTGTATGGCAAGGGCTTTATCAGCCATATCAGCGATATTTATGAACTGCATACCCATGCCGCCGAATTGAAGCAGATGGGCCGCTTTGGCGAAAAATCTATCAATAATATGCTGGAGGGTATCGAGGCATCTAAAAAAATGCCTTTTGAAAAAGTGCTGTTTGGTTTAGGGATCCGCTATGTGGGCGAAACGGTTGCCCGTAAACTGGCTTTCCATTTTAAGTCGATAGATAAACTGATGGCAGCATCGGTTGAAGAACTGACCGCTGCCGAAGAAATAGGCGAACGCATAGCCCAAAGCATCACCGAGTATTTTGCCGGCGATATCCACAGGGAGGAAATACAAAAACTAAGGGAGCAGGGCCTGCAGTTTATTGCCGAAGAAAAGGAAGTAATACTGGCCAGCGAAAAGCTTGCAGGGATGAACTTCATTATCTCGGGAACATTCGAAAAATTCTCGCGAGATGAGCTGAAAGATATCATTGAGCAAAACGGCGGGAAGATTTTGAGCAGCATTTCGGCTAAGCTTAATTACCTGGTTGCCGGCGACAATATGGGACCTGCAAAGCTCGAAAAAGCCAATAAACTTAACATCCCGATTATCAGCGATGATGAGTTGATAGCATTAATAAGTTAACATATTTGGTTTGTTCATTTTATTCATTGAGATGATTTTTTTATTTTTTTTACTCAAAAATTACGTAATTTGTAGTACCCAAAGGGCTCCCCATAATTAATTAAACGTACTATGTCCGAATAATTTGCTATGGATAAATTTATACAGATACAGCCGAATATTTTTTGTGAACCGTGTAAGGATTGTGGTGAAAGGCCAGTAATACAACAGGTTAAAGGGAAGTTTGTAGTGAGATGCCCTAAAAATAAATCACACTACCAAACAAAGTCAGGTTTGGTTGATATCAACGACTGGAACCTTAAAAATAAACAGCATCCGCCGCTTGGCAATAAAGAAACTTCAAAGAAAAAGGCATCCTAACCGGGTGCCTTTTTACATTATTTAACAATTTGGGGCTGTAACAATCAATTAATAAACTTCATCTTAGCATAAACATCTGCTAAATGAAGCAAGCCCTAATCGCGCTATTTTTACTTCTTAATTTTTCCTCATACGCCCAGCAATTCAGCATTAGCGGTAAAATAACCGGCGACGACGGTAAGCCCATTCCTTTCGCTTCTGTATTTATAAAAAATACCACTACCGGCGTATCTGCCAATAGTGAGGGAACGTACTTGTTGCGTTTAAATGGCGGCAGGCAAGAGATCCAATACAAGGCGGTAGGTTATGCCCAGCAAAGTAAGATTATTGACCTTGCTGCCAACCAGGTGATCAATATCAGCCTGCAAACAGAAACCTACCAGCTTAATAATGTTACCGTACATGCCGGGGGCGAAGACCCTGCCTATGCCATTATGCGTAAAGCTATTAAAAAGCGCAAAACCTACCTTAACGAAGTAAAGGCTTACACCTGCGATATCTACATTAAAGGCCTGCAAAAGCTGCTGGCAGCGCCTAAAACCTTTATGGGTTTTGATGTGCAAAAGGCTACTAACGAGGCCGGGCTTGATTCAAACCGCCGCGGGATAGTTTATCTTTCCGAATCAGAATCAAAATACAGTTTTATCAGGCCCGATAAGGTTCATGAGGAGCAGGTATCCTCAAAGGTGTCGGGCCGTAACAGGGCGTTCAGCTTTAACCGGGCGTCGGATATGGCGGTTAACTTTTACCAGAACTATGAAACCTGGCAGGGCATGAGCAACCGCCCGCTGGTATCGCCTGTTGCCGATAATGCCATGTTTTATTATAACTACAAATACATAGGTACTTCGGTAGAAAACGGCGAAACCATCAACAAAATTGAAGTGATCCCCAAACGGGCGCACGACCCATGTTTTGAAGGGGTTATTTATATTTTGGATGATAGCTGGCGTATTTATGGCCTGCAGCTTTACATCACCAAAAAGGCTAACATCAATTTTGTTGATACCCTTAAAGTTAATCAGCAGTTTTTCCCGGTGAACGACAAGGTATGGATGACATCATCCATTAAGTTTGAATTTACAGGAGGCTTGTTTGGTTTTAAACTGGGCGGCTATTTTATCTCGATCTATAAAAACTACAACCTTGATCCTGATTTAAACAAATCCGATTTTAACGAGGTACTCCGGATTACCAAAGGCATCAGCAAAGATACCGCCTACTGGAGCCAGGCTCGACCAATTCCGCTTACTGCCGAAGAGGTTACCGATTATACCAATAAAGATAAACTCGCAAAAAAACGCGAATCGAAAGAATACCTCGACTCGCTGGATAAAGCCAATAATAAATTTAAGCCGGTAAACCTGCTCTTTACAGGTATCAATACCCGCAACCGCTATAAAAAAGAATATTTTCATTACGATCCCATCATCGGGTCCCTGCTTTATAACACAGTAGAAGGTTGGGCCATTGATTACGGAGCATCGTACAGTAAGCTGATAGATACGGTTAATAACCGCTATTTTATGCTGAACGGTAAGGTGCGTTATGGTTTCGCCAATCATTTGCTAAACGGATCGGCAGGTGTGGCTATCCCGGTTATGCAGCGGTTTACGCTGGGTTTAAGCGGAGGATCGGATGTAGTTGACCTGAATAATCTGGCCCCGATGTCGACTTTTGTGAATACGGTTCATAGCCTGCTTTCACAGCAAAACTTTAAGAAACTATATCAAAAGCAATTTGCATTGGCATCGCTTTCGGGCAGGGTAACCGGTGGTTTGCGCGGTAGCGCTTCGGTTGAATGGGCTAACCGCAAAGCTTTGTTAAACACGGCTTCGTTCAGTGTTTTTGATCCGCACTCGCACCAGTTTGATTCAAATAACCCGTTTGATCCTAATCATAATACGCTCTTGTTTCCCGAAAACCAGTCGTTCACGGTAAACCTGCAGGCCAGTTATGATTTCAGCAACCGATATGAAACCTACCCGTCGGGCAGGCGTTACCTGCCATCAAAATATCCAACCATCAGCGTAAATTATACCAAAGGCATCAGCAATGTGTTAGGCTCGGATGTTAACTATGATAAGATCAGCGCGGATATCTCCAAATCAGATATCAGTATGGGCTTTTATGGCAGCAGCTCGTTCTTTATTGGTGCCGGTAAGTTTTTGAATACCAAAAGCGTATTCTTTCCCGATTATTTTCACTTTGCAGGTAACGAGGTGCTTTCATACAAACCAAGGCTAAACCGCTTCCTGATGCTGGATTATTACGATTTCAGTACTCCGGATAAATACATAGAAGGGCACTTTGAGCATAACTTTTCCGGCTTTATTACCAATAAGCTCCCGCTCATCCGCAAGTTTAAACTCCAGGAGATCATCGACGTGAATTACCTGTACACGCCTACACTTAAAAACTACACCGAGCTCGGTTTCGGTTTGCAATACCTTAATATCCGGTTGATGTATGGTGTATCCTATAATGGCGGCACCGAGGCAAAATCGGCGATAAGGTTGGGGATAAGTCTTTGATTTAGGTGAGTGGTTGGTTTTTGGGTGAATGCTTGTGCGACCAATATAACTTTATCAACTACTCATCTAATCAACCATTCACTTAATCAACTCTTGTGCGTCCGTCCGTTTAGGGGAGTAAGACATTTTACGGCCAACAGGTGGACAAAAATAAAAAGCGTCATTGCTTCGTACCTCGCAATGATGGGTTGGATAGAAGTTTAGCCAAAGCAATCTATCAGGGCAATCCTCTAATCCTGAAAATCAGGGTTCAAAAATTCAAATCAACGGTTTACCTTTGCCACATGATCAAGAATATCTTTCCCTGCTTAATAATCATGCTTGTGGCTTTTGGCTGCACTAAAAAGAATGTACCGCATTACACCATATCAAGGGTTACCAAATCAGATACTGCTACCAGTCTTACCGTTAAAATAGATGGCAGGCTTAAATGGGCTGAGTTGCTGAACATTACTTCGCAAATTAAGGCCGATAGCGCTAAGCTGAGCAACCTGCAGCTTAACTTTTTGCTGCCGGGGCATAATGATAAAAGTACCGGAGCTAATACTTTTTATGCCGTAGCTCGTTACCCTAAAGGAGATAACGTTACCATGCAGGATACCACTAAAGATGCCGACGGAAATACTGTCAGGTTAAACATCACAGGTATCTCGGCCGAAAAAGCTAAATACCTGCTGGGCTTAAATCCAACCGATTTAGATGGAAAAAACATCATTGGCCGGTTCATTGATGATAATAATCACACCGTTATTGTGCCATTTACTGATATGGCAGGCGGTAAAAAGGAAACTTATATTATTGAGCTGGATACCACCGGCACTGTAGTATCGCGCACTATACCGCTTATGGATAACCGCGATGGCGTTGAAAAACTGCATGTAAGCCAAAGTGGCGACTATATCACCATAAAAGATAGTGTACTTACCCAATACGCTGCCCATGATATGGGCTTGCCTTATAATAGTATTAAAGCCGGTATTTAATTGCCGGTTTGCAAATATGCCAAAATCACCACAGGCTTAATTTGATGTTAAAAAATTGGGGATAAGCGGTTAAATCATTCATTTGTTTGAGATTATACCGATATATTTATAGTGTTAAAAATATTGTAAATATATGAACCGAAATTTTATCAAAATTTTTGCATTAGGCGTAGCCGCGGTATTTAGTGCCTGCATGGCTACTGCCCAGGTGAGGCTGCCGGAAGGCTACTTCCTTAAAACATTGCCAAACGGGCTGGATGTGCTGGTTATAGAAAACAGCAAAGTGCCTTTAACCACAATCGAAATAGCTGTTAAAAATGGTGCTTACACGGAAGGCCCTGAGTACAGCGGTCTGTCGCACTTGTTTGAGCACATGTTTTTTAAAGCTAATAAGGATTATCCAACCCAGGAGAAGTTCTTGAAACGCACGCAGGAGCTGGGCGCCATCTGGAATGGTACCACCAATACCGAGCGTGTAAACTACTTTTTTACTTTTGACAGGGATAGCCTTAAAGCGGGTTTAAAGTTCATGAACGCCGCTATCCGTTTCCCTATTTACCGCGAGGAGGATATGAAGAAGGAGCGCCCTGTGGTTGACGGCGAGTTTCAGCGTGCCGAAAGCGACCCGGGTTTCCAGCTTTGGTATGGCATGCAGCAAAAGCTTTGGGGCGATCTCATCACCCGTAAAAACCCTATCGGTATCCACGAAGTGATCAACACGGCTACGCCCGAAAAAATGATGATCATTAAGGATAAATATTATTTCCCTAATAACAGCTTGCTTACTATTTGCGGCGATGTTAAACATGACAATGCCTTTGCCCTTGCCGAAAGCATTTTTGGCGACTGGGCCAACAGTGGTTTCGATCCGCAAACCAAGTTCCCAATCCCGGCATTTAAGCCTTTAACCAAGCCCGAGTATTTTGTTAAGGAAGCAACCATTGCCCAAACACCTTATATGGAGTTTACCTGGCAGGGCCCTTCATATCCAACAGACTCTGCCGGTACGGTTACTGCCGATGTGTTTTCGACCATTGTGGGCTTAAACTCATCAAAATTACAGCAGGCTTTGGTTGATAAAGGTTTGGCAAGCGGTGTTTATGTAAACTACACTACAAGCCGCTACGTAGGCCCTATTGATATTTTTGTGGTGCCTAACCCCAACAAGCTTAAAGAGTGCTATACCGAGCTGATGAACCAGGTAAGTATGTGGAACAAGGATGATTACTTTACCGACGAGCAAATGGCTACCGCTAAAGCTATCCTGCACCGTAACGATATCCACGCTAAAGAAAAACCTTCATCGTTACCAAGCCAGATCAGCTACCAGTGGTGCAGTACCTCGTTTAACTTTTATACCGATCTGGATGCCAACTATCAGAAAGTTACCCGTGCCGATATTAAAAAGTACCTGGAAACTTACATCGTTGGCAAACCATACGCTGCCGGTTTGATCATAGCGCCTGAGTTAAATAAAACAGTAAACGCGGCTTCATTTTTTGCAGCCAAGTAATTTAAAACTACCTCATCATGATGAAAAAATATATAATTGCCCTGCTGGTAGCAGCGGCTATAGGAAATACCGCTAAGGCGCAAAAACAGGCCTATGAAACCACGGTAGATGGCGTAAAGGTTATTGTACAGCCAAGCGGTAACGATATTGTTGAGATCCAAACCATTATAAAAGGCGGTGTGCAAAACTACCCGGCTACCAAAGCAGGTATCGAATCGTTAGCCATGAGCGCCCTTACCGAGTGCGGTACCTTAAAGCACGATAAAAACAGCTTTAAAGATGAGCTGGATAAGGTAAGCGCCACCGTTTACGGCAGCAGCAACAAAAACTACTCGGTAGTGCGCATGAACTGTATTAAAGGCGACTTTGACGTGGTTTGGCCTTTATATGTTGAGGCTATTACCCAGCCTAAGTTTGATGAGAAAGAGTTTGCCCGCATTAAGCAGGATGCCATCAACAACATTAAGCAGGAAGATTCACAGCCCGATAACGCTATTGATAAATATGCCGATAAGGTAGCCTTTGCGGGTACCAACTACGCTAAAGACCCAAGCGGAACAGTGCCTATTGTTACAGCCTTAACCCCGGCCGAAACTAAGGCTTATTACCAGTCGATATTAACTAAATCACGTATGGTGATTGTTGTGGTTGCCGATTTGGATCAGGCTGCTATCGAAGGTAAGGTAAAAGCAATGCTGAGCGGTATTAAACAAGGTTCGGCTTTCGCGTTCAAGAAATCTACTTTCCGTACCGAGAAAAACAGTATCGCTGTTGAAAAACGTGATCTGGCTACCAACTATGTTGAAGGTATTGCCAGCGGGCCTGCTGCGGGTACGCCCGATTTTAACGCCTTTAACGTAGCTATGCGCATTTTCTCGAACATGCACTTTTTAGAGGTACGTACCAACAACGGCTTATCATACGCGCCTCAGGCATGGTTTAGCGCCGGTCAAACATCAACAGCCCGTTTCTCGGTATCAACCACCGAGCCTGATAAATACATTGCCGTATTTGATAAACTGGTCGAAAAAATTAAACGCGAAGGCTTTAAAGCCGATGACGTTGCCGACATGAAGGTTACTTACCTTACCGGTTTCTACTATAAAAATGAAACCAACAGCGCCCAGGCATCGTCAATAGCAGCAAACGAAGTACTACACGACAACTGGAAACGTTCATTAACCATGGTTGATGACGTAAAGAAGCTAACTCCGGATGACGTAAGCAACGCCTTCCGCAAGTATATCAACAACATTGTTTGGGTATACCAGGGCGATCCTAAAAAAGTAAACCAACTGCTATATATCAACGGAACGCTGCACAACGGCGATAACCCGGTGATGCATTAATTTTTTTAGTCATTTGCTGCGCGGTCATTGAGTCATTTTTGCTGCGCAGTCATTTGCTGCGCGGTCATTGAGTCATTTTTGCAAAGCAATCATTGAGTCATTAACAATTAAACACACTATTTATAAAAAGGAGCGAGAAATATTTATTTCGCTCCTTTTTTATAAATACTCATCAAAAATGGCAGCGCAGCATAGTGACCTAATGACGCACAGCAAAAATGACTCAATGACCGCGCAGCAAATTGACGCGCAGCAAATGACTATCCCTCCGGTAGCACCGCCTTTTTCCTGGTTCTGCTCCAGCCGGCGCCTTTGGGTTTGGTGGGTACGGTATCGCCAAGGAGTTTTCCCCATGGCTTCAGGGTATCTATCCTGTCGAAGATGATTTTGAGTACCGCTACAAAGGGGATAGAGAGAAACATGCCCGATAATCCCCAGAGCATGTTGCCCAGCAATACTACTACGATGGATATCAGCGCGTTGATCTGCACTTTTGATGATACTATGCGCGGCACCAGGATATTGTTATCAATAAACTGAATTACCATATAAGCAATGATCACCCCTAACTGTGTGCTGTAGCCATCTTTGGTAACCGTTGCCATCAGCACGGGCAGGGCAATGGCTATGATGCCGCCAATGTAAGGCAGCAGGTTAAGGATAGCGCCGATAACGCCTATCAGGATGCCATATTTAACGCCTAACAGCATCAATGCCGCCGAGTTCATGATAGCTACTATCAGCATCTCAATCAATAAACCCTGTATATAGCTTTGTATGGCCGATTTGGTTTCTTTAAGCACCTCGGCAACCTGTTTGGAGTTTTCTTCAGAAAATACCTCGAACAGAAAATTAAGGATCAGTATTTTATAAAACAATATCAGGAATACATACACCGGTACAACAAACACCAATCCAAAGGTGCTCAGTACATTGCCCAGCGTGCGCCCAACCAGCGCCTGACTGTTATCCATAGCATCTTTAATAAGCTTATCCTGCTTTTGAACAGAGTAGTTGAAAGTAGTGGCAACCCAATCTTTAAAGGTGATGAACAGCTCGGCAAACTTCTTTTTAAGCATGGGCAACGAGTCGCCAAACTGGATGATCTGGGTAGAGAGGAAGTAGAACAATCCCGCCAGTAAAACAGCGCCGAGCAGCATGGCTAAGCCTATGGCTAATATCTTGGGCACCTTGCGTTCTTCCAGCCAGTTAGTTACCGGGTTTAGCAAAATGGCAATAAAAGCGGCAAAGGCCAAAGGGATCATGACATCTGCCAGTTGGGCAAACACATAAACCAATAAAATCAATCCGAAAAGTATAACGGTACTTTTAAGATAAAAGGGGTATTCTTTAACAGCAGGCATTGATGCAGGGGTTTTAACACTGAAAGGATCAAGATAAGCAATTGTTTGCTTCGCAGATAATTAAGCGGGTTTTATGCTGATTGGGTGTCCGTCCGTAAAGGGGAGTAAGGGTGGTGATGGACTGGGAGTGGACGGGAAAAAGAAAAATTCCCCTCTTTCGAGGGGGCGCGGAGTTGCGAGCGGGAGCAGGGGTGTGTTTATACTGCGTTTATTTTCTGGCGATGAAACACACCTCTCCACCCCTCTCAAGAGGGGAATCGCGCTATGCCCCCGCTTTTCTCCTCGCAAACAAAAAACGTCATTGCGAGGTACGAAGCAATCGCGAACTGTACAGGGCGAACCTGCTTATCGGGGATTGCTTCGTGCCTCGCAATGACGCGGTGGAGATTTTTTTGAAGCTACTTACGCCAGCACATTCCTCCAGCTAACCTGATCGCCTATGATCTTGTCAAGCTGATCGGCAGGAACACGTTCCTGGGCCATGCTGTCGCGGTAACGGATGGTTACGGTATTGTCTTCTAAAGTCTGGTGATCTACAGTGATGCAGAAAGGCGTACCAATAGCATCCTGACGACGATAGCGCTTGCCTATAGCGTCTTTTTCTTCGTACTGAATGTTGAAGTCCAGCTTAAGTTTATCCATGATCTCGCGGGCTTTTTCGGGCAAACCATCTTTTTTGGTAAGCGGGAAAATAGCGGCTTTAACCGGTGCCAGGCATGGGTGCAGGCGTAACACGGTACGGCTGTCCTGTTTATCTTCGGTGCTCAGGTCTTCCTCTTCGTAAGCGTTGATCATGGTAAGCAGGAACATCCTGTCTAAACCTATTGATGTTTCAATTACGTAAGGCACATAGTTACCGTATGGTTTACCTGTTTCAGGATCAACCTCGGGGTCAAAGTATTGCATTTTTTTGCCCGAAAACTTTTCGTGCTGACTTAAATCGAAATTGGTGCGGCTGTGGATCCCTTCAACCTCTTTAAAGCCAAACGGAAACTCAAACTCAATATCATAAGCGGCATCGGCATAATGGGCCAGTTTGGTGTGCTCATGGTAACGGTATTTGGCAGCATCGGTACCCAGGGCAAGGTGCCATTTTAAGCGGGCGGCCTTCCACTGGTCAAACCACTCTTTTTGTGTGCCGGGGCGAACAAAGAACTGCATCTCCATTTGTTCAAACTCGCGCATGCGGATAATGAACTGGCGGGCAATCACCTCGTTACGGAAAGCTTTACCAATTTGCGCTATACCGAAAGGGATTTTCATCCTGCCCGATTTTTGCACGTTAAGGTAGTTTACAAAGATACCCTGAGCTGTTTCCGGGCGAAGATAGATGGTATCGGCATCATCAGCTACGGCGCCCATCTGGGTGCTGAACATCAGGTTAAACTGGCGTACATCTGTCCAGTTGCGGGTACCGCTTATAGGGTCGGCAATTTCGTGTTCAAGGATCAGTTCTTTCAGGCGAGGCAGGTTTTCGGCTTTCAGGGCCTCATCCATATCGTGCTGTAGTTTTTCGGCCTTATCGGTTTTACCGTCTTTGCTGTAGCGCTCTATTTTATCTTCCAGCAACTGATCGGCACGGTAACGTTTTTTTGAATCTTTATTGTCGATCATCGGGTCGCTGAAGCCATCAACGTGACCGCTTGCTTTCCAGATCTTAGGGTGCATAAATATGGCCGAATCAATACCTACAATGTTATCATTCATTTGCACCATGGCTTTCCACCAGTAGGTTTTGATGTTGTTTTTAAGTTCGGCGCCGTTTTGGCCGTAATCATAAACTGCACTTAAGCCATCATATATCTCGCTGGAAGGGAACACAAAGCCATATTCTTTGGCGTGTGAAATAACATTTTTAAAAAGTTCGTCGGTTGATTTGCTCATAATAGCTGCAAAGATAATTTTTGATTTCGGAATTGAGAATTTTTTAGGGGGTGCAATCCATTCATCACGGCGTCATTGCGAGGCACGAAGCAATCCCCTACTTACAGAGCAGCTAAGCAATTCCCCCTGTACAGTTCGCGATTGCTTCGTGCCTCGCAATGACGTGGTGGTGGAGCGTCATTGCGTCCGTCCGTCTCCAGGTGCCCGTTGCTAATATTCGGCGCGAACACCCGAGGGCTTGTCCATTTATGATTTTAGGAGTTGGACTCGACCAGACGGACGGACGTACAGATATGTTGTGAATGATTCTTTAATATAAAGAAATTTCTGTATATTTGTATTGCCGAATGTTATCTCCAATAATAAGGCTGTCCATCATTGTCCATCAGGAGGAGTGTTACCCCCCGGCGGACGGACAGGTCAATCCAGTTCGGTTTACCCACTCATATTCTACAGGTCGGTAGCATCCGCTTACGGTCAAGGTTAATATTAATATACTAATATTAGCTAATGGAGGGGTATTTTCTAAAAGCGTCATTTCTTTAAATAAGCGTCATTGCGAGGTACGAAGCAATCTCCTACTTACAGATCAGCTATGCAAGTACCTCTGTACAGTTCGCGATTGCTTCGCATCTCGCAATGACGTATTCAGTTCGCAACTGCTACCTGCCTTATTATGTCGCAGTGTTGAGCTAATTTCTATCCCATTTGTAAATCACCTGCAATTATTAACATCAAATAAAACTATTAACCATTTGCTGCATTAATATTGTTAAACCAATAACACGCAAAGCCATGGAACAGATAGTGAAAATACTTTCGGCAAAATATGTTACCCATAATGTAAGGCAGTTCAGGCTTGAGAAACCATCGGGCTACAGCTTTATACCAGGGCAGGCTACTGAGCTATCTATCAATACCGAAGGATGGCAGGATGAAAAACGACCGTTTACCTTTACCTGCCTTAATAGCGATGATTACCTTGAGTTTACCATCAAAACCTATACAGACCATAATGGCGTTACCAACCAGTTGGGTAAGCTTAACGTAGGTGATGAGGTTATTATACGTGATGTATGGGGTGCTATTGAGTATAAAGGCGAAGGTTACTTTATTGCAGGAGGTGCAGGCATAACACCATTTTTGGCAATATTAAGGCAGCTCAATAATGATGGTGCCATAGGCAATAATAAGCTGTTTTTCTCAAACCGAACCGATAAGGATATCATTTTGGCAGATGAACTGAAAAGCATACTTGGCGAAAACGCTCACTTCAGCATCACCAATCAAAAAGATAGCATGTACGATACACGACGCATTAATGCCGATTTCCTGAAAGCCGAGATAAAAGACTTTTCAAAGCATTTTTACGTATGCGGTCCTGATGCTATGGTTGAAGAGATCAGCAGTTTATTAAGCGATTTGGGAGCTGATACCGAATCGGTAGTATTTGAGCGATAGTTAAAAAGCGTCATTGCGAGGCACGAAGCAATGACGCAGAGGTGAAGATACCTCGTACCTGGCAATGGCTGTGCGTCCGTCCGTCTGGGTGAACCCAACTCCCGGAAATTGAAAGCAGACAGATGCGTCCCCTGTGGTTCCTGTCCGTAAGTGCAACGGGCATATCTTTCCGGACGGACGACATCGGTCAATACTCCGTTTTTTTTACAGCGTTTAAATCCAACATCTTGCATCTTTTCTACGTATGAAGTAAAGGTTAGTTTTTACAAGCTTTTACTTTGACACCGTATCTCATCAGAATAATAATGTACCGGATGTTTTCCGTTGCACGAATCACTGCGTTTCTGCTTGTTTCGCTAAGCTTTTATGCTCCAAATTTATTTGCCCAGGCACCCGTTATAAAATATACAACGCCGCATACTTATAAGATCAATAAGCCTATAACGCCTTTAGTACCTGCTAATACTGGTGGGGCGGTACCTGCAACCATTTACGGACAGGTGAGTATTAAGGCTGGGCGTGGTATTTTCGGCTATTTTAGTACGGTGACGGGTGTTGCCGCTGATAAGAATGGGAACGTATTTTTTGCAGATTGGAATACTAATAAAATTTATAAAATAAACGCAGCGGGAAGTTTATCGGTAATAGCCGGAAGTGGAGCTACCGGCTGGAACGATGGATTAGGCCCCAAAGCAACTTTTAACCAGCCCGATGCACTGGTTTTGGATGCTGCAGGTAATTTATACGTTGGCGATCAGTCAAATAACCTGATCAGGAAAATAACACCTGCAGGTTTAGTAACCACGCTTGCCGGTACACCCAATGGGGTTGGTGCTACAAATGGTACAGGTTCAAACGCTACGTTTAATGGCCCAAGGGGTATGGCTGTAGATAATGCCGGAAATGTTTATGTTGCCGATGAGGCAAACAACCTGATCAGAAAAATAACGCCTGCGGGTGTGGTTTCTACGTATGCGGGTAGTGGTGCATCCGGGGCGGAAAATGGAGCTTCAAACTCAGCCTCATTTAACACGCCAACAGGTGTTGCGTTAGATACTGCAGGTAACCTGTATGTTTCCGATTCGGGAAATAACATGATCAGAAAAATAACGCCTGCAGGGGCGGTTTCTACAATAGCGTCAGGGTTTGATTTTCCGCGCGAACTTAGGGTAGATGGCACGGGCAATATTTATGTAGCTGAGCAGGGGCGTAATTTTATAAAAAGAGTAAGCCCCTCTGGCGCAGTAGCAATTGTAGCCGGAACAGGCAGATCTGATGCCAGCGGTGTCAGAAACATCGAATTTAACAGCCCCATTGGATTGGCCCTGGACGGAAACGGCAATCCATATGTTGGCGAAGGTGGCGGTGATGTTATAAAGATTGTGCTAACAGGCTACACCATTAACCATGTTCCATTGCCTTCGGGGCTGGTATTTGATCCTAAAACAGGCATTATTTCGGGTAAACCAACCGTATTGTTTCCGCCCACCGTTTACACTATAACGGGCTACAATAGTTATGGCAGTAGCACAACTACCATAACCATTGGGGTAGCCGGGTCGGTTACGCCCCAGTCCTCGGTTATTACTTTTTCGTCTCCTGCAATTGTTAACATAGATGTTGATGATATCCTGCACCCTAAGGCTACCAGTACCAATGCCGTAACACCAATCACCTATACCAGCAGCAACCCTGCTGTAGCCATTGTGGGAGCCGATGGGCAAATTAAGGCGGTGGCACCCGGTACAACTGTTATTACTGCTCATCAGGCCGGCAATGATGACTATACCGCCGCCGAACAGGTGTCCCAAACATTTACCGTGATGAAAAATCAGGAGATCACCTTTTCTACACTGGCCGATAAACCTACCTGTAGTGCTGATTTTGCGGCAGGGGCAATAAGTTCCAATTCCACCATCCCGCTTACTTATGTGAGCAGCAATACAGCGGTTGCCACGGTTTTGGCAACAGGTATTGTTCATATCGTTGGAGCGGGTTCTGCAACTATTACAGCATCGCAAAGCGGCAACAGTTTGTATAATCCGGCCACGCCTAAGTCGCAATTGTTAACCGTTACTCCCCCGGTTATGCCGTTGGTAACCATATCGCCAACGGGGTTGTTGGGAGGCTGCGATGGCCTGGAGGTTAAGTACACTGCCGATGCTCAAAATGCCGGTAATAATGCAACCTATCAGTGGATGGTAAATGGTCAAAACAGTGGCGATCATTCCAAAACTTTTACCAGCAGCGCATTACACACAGGCGATATCATTACCTGTGTGGTAATTAATAATGACGGATGTGTACCGTTAACTTCGCCGGTATCTAACGAGGCTACCATCAAAGTTGATCCCTCTGCTACGCTAACCCTAACCATCAGCTCATCAGTTAGCGGCACAATTACTTCGGGGGCACCGGTTACCTTTACAGCTGTATCTCCCAATACATTAAACAATCCTGTTTATCAATGGTATGTTAACGGGCAAACCGTGGGCACCAACAGCGCTACATTTACCAGCAAAACTTTAGCAAATGGCGATGTAGTTAACTGTAATATGACCTCGGGAGGCAAGTGTATTGCTAACCCATTGGTAAATTCAAATACCATTACGGTTGCAGTTATAGTTCCTGAAAAAGTTATAATACCCAATGTATTCACACCTAACGGCGATGGGCATAACGATAACTGGTATATTGTTGGGTTGCAGTCAAATACCCAATGCATTGTAAATGTTTATAACCGTCGGGGTGCCATCATATATCACTCGGTAGGCTACCCGCGTCCCTGGGACGGTACCAGCAATGGTATAACAGTACCTGCCGGAGCGTACTACTACATGATAGATACAAAAAACAGCAGCGGAAAGCTAACCGGGGAAGTAACGGTGTTGAGGTAGGGGGGAGTGGTTGGTTTTTGAGTGAGTGGTTGATTGGGTGAATGGTTGGTTATCGATAGAGAAAAGCGAGGCATAGCGCGATTCCCTCCCCCGGGAGGGTGTAGGGAGGGGTTTCAGCGTAATGCCTGGGCGTTGCAAAGGCGTATAAACCCCTCCCTGCCAAATCACAACCAAACACACCCCTCCCAAGGGAGGGAATATTAATAATTCCCCCTGTACAGTTCGCGATTGCTTCGTGCCTCGCAACGACGGGTTGTAAAGGGGGGAGCTAAGCAAATGCCCCTGTCTGCCCTCGTCCATCACCATTCGTGTTACCCCTTTACGGACGGACACCCACCAAATTCTCACATCACATGCCCCACATCTCAAATCTAAAATCTATTTTTACAGCCATGAGTATCAGTGTTGAGGCATTAACCAAGGTTTATGGCGTACAAAAGGCTGTTGATGGCATTAGTTTTACCGCCCAGCCGGGTGTATTGGGCTTTTTAGGGCCTAATGGCGCCGGTAAATCAACCACCATGAAAATCCTTACCGGCTTCATTCCGCAAACATCAGGCACTGCATCGGTATGTGGGTTTGATGTGGCCAAACAACCGCTTGAGGTTAAGCGCCGTATAGGTTACCTGCCCGAAAGTAACCCGCTGTATACCGATATGTATGTTAAAGAATCATTGGGCTTTGTTGCCGGCATCCATAAAATTCATGAGCCTGCCAAACGCATTGCCGATATCATTGAGCAAACAGGCCTCGGCCCCGAGCAGCATAAAAAAATAGGGCAGCTATCAAAGGGTTACCGCCAAAGGGTGGGGCTGGCACAGGCCATGCTGCATGACCCTGAAGTACTGATATTAGACGAGCCAACTTCCGGCCTCGATCCTAATCAGTTAATTGGTATTCGCCAGTTAATCCTCGATCTGGGCAAAACCAAAACCATTGTGCTTTCAACCCATATTATGCAGGAGGTTGAAGCCGTATGCAGCCGGGTTATCATTATTAATAAAGGCTCCATTGTAGCCAACGATACCTTACAGCAACTCCGCAAAAACAACGGAGGTAAATCGTTGGAGGAGGTGTTTATCAGCCTTACCAATAATTAAAGAATATTTACAGCAATCTTGTATTTTCGGCCCGTTATGAAAAAACTGTTATTGCTGCTGCTTATTCTCCCCGCTCTTAAAACCTATGCCCAGGATGCGCCGAAACCTTCAACCGCATTTGGCGCCGGTGTTGAGTTTGGTATTCCATCTCGCAGTTTGTATAATGTGGGTGTTGGGGCATCGCTTAAGTTGGAGCAGCCAATAGTAAATCCGGTAAGTTTAACCCTTACCGCCGGGTTCAGTAGCTTTTTTCGTAAAGATTCTCCTTTTAACAACGGCCACTCGGGTGGCGACATTTTTGTGCCCCTTAAAGCCGGGGTAAGATACAGTGTTAGCTCCGGCGTTTTCCTGGAGGCCGAGGCTGGTAGTGCTATCGAACTTAATTATGATGAGCGTAAGCTGTTCGCTTTTTCTGTTGGCCCTGCAATCCTGATCCCTACGGGTACTGATAACCGTAATTTTGAATTGGGCCTGAGGTACGAAAGCTGGTCGGCCCATACATTGCAGCAAACGGCTATCAGGTTTGCTTACCGCTTTGGCCGATAATAATATTTTTGTAGCGATATATTGCTGAAAAGCGTATCATCGTTAAATAACACCTGTAATCTTATACAACATGACTAACAAACCTATCCGCATCACATTCATTTTATTATTTACTGTATTTTCATTTGCCGCTAAAGCCCAGCGGGGCAAACAAACATCGTTAAGCATAGGGTCTGGAATAATTGCGCCGCTTAATATGAATAATCGCAATGATAGCGGCACCGACATTAATATAAATTCCGGCTTTAGCATTAACTTGACGATGGAAAAGCCCATAACCGAAACCCTGCATTTTACAGCAGCTACCGGCTTGGTTTTTACCGAATCAAACGCAGATTATTTATTTTCAAGTAGTTCGTCAAACGTTTTTTACGATAACAGCTATCATAATCTTTACGCTTACCTGCCGGTAACTGCCGGCTTAAAATATTACTGGGCAAAACACTTTTATGTAAATGCCGAAGCCGGCAGCGCTTTCAGTATCAATAGCAGGGCCCGTACCTCGTTTATTTATGCGGGCGGGGCAGGAGCTGTTGTACCAATAGGTCCGCATCATGGGCTTGATTTTGGTTTACAGTTTGAAAGAGGCTATAAAAATACCGATTACGACCACGCCATCAGTCAGTTGGTGTTAAATGTGGCTTATAAATATAGGTTTTAGGCTTTTGTAATTGTCTGGTTTTGGCCGGAGATGGTTGGTTCCCGGAGCGGACGGACACTTTAATATTTAATACCGAAAGTTCAAGCATGTTTAAATCCCCCCTCTTGAGAGTAGTAGCCCGTGAAAAGGCAGTCAGAAGGTTTTGATTTTAAGAATAGGGATTGCGCGATTCCCTCCCCTGCGAGGGTGTAGGGAGGGGTTTCATCGACAGGTTTATTCACTAAATGGCGTATAAACCCCTGCCTGCCAGTACGCAATCCTAACGCACCTCTCCCCAGGGGAGGGAATTGCCACTCCGACTTTTGCGAGTTGAATCATTTTGACAGATTTTTTTGTAGCGATATAAGGTTGAAGTACGTATAGTATTAAATAAAACTTAAAATCTTTATCATGATCAAAAAACCTATCCGTATCACATTAATTTTATTATTTGCTGTATTTTCATTTGCGGCAAATGCTCAGCAGGGCAAACAAACGTCATTAAGTATCGGTACTGAGGCTATTGTGCCAATTCGCGGCAGTTATAATGGCTCTGGCTTTGATCCTAAAACAAGCTTTGGCATTAATTTAAGGCTGGAAAAAACCATAACCCCGGCCCTGCATTTTACTGTGGGTACAGGGCTAACTTTTATGGAAGCAGATCGTACTTATTTAAATTTCGATGCACCTTATACCAGTTATTTGCCGGGTGGGGGTTACAGCAAAGCTCATGAAGTGTATGGATACCTGCCGGTAACTGCCGGTTTAAAATATTATTGGGCAAAATACTTTTATGTAAATGCCGAGGCCGGCGGTGCTTTCAAGGCAAGCGACAGATCAAAAACCTCGTTCCTCTATTCGGCTGGGGCAGGGGCGGTTGCTCCAATTGGTCCACATCACGGGCTTGACTTTGGTTTGCAGTTTGAGCGTAGCTATAGAAATATCGATTATGGGCGCCCGATGAGCCAGTTGGGTTTGCATGTAGCTTATAAGTACAGGTTTTAGGATTTTGTAGTTGTCCAACTGTTGTCTGCAGATGGTTGGTTCCCGGAACGGACGGACACTTTAATATTTATTTGATGCTGTAAGTTCAGTGTATTTAAAATCCCCTCTTGAGAGGGGGAGCGAAGGGATGAGCGATAGCAGGGGTATGTTTTACGATTGACTTATCAAAGCAGAAACACACCCCTACACCCCTCTCGAGAGGGGAATCGCTCAATCCCATGTTTTTATCCTTTGAGTTTCACAGTAAATTAACTAAATCCGAAATCGAAATTCCGAAATCCGATATCCTGTACCCTATATCCAAACGCACTTTGCTTTGGCGCAATATTGTTGTAATTTCGGCGCTTAACACAATATATTATAACGTGCTGAGCATCCTTAAAAAAGAAATAATATCATACCTGAGCTCGTTGGTGGCTTATGTTACCATAGGTGTATTTTTACTGGTGCTGGGTTTGTTTTTATGGGTATTCCCCGACTCGAGCATATTGGAATACGGCTATGCCGGTCTCGAAAGCTTGTTTAGCACAGCGCCATACCTGTTCATGTTCCTGATCCCGGCTATTACCATGCGTTCCCTTGCCGAAGAACGGAAAGAGGGTACTTTTGAGCTGCTGTTTACCCGCCCCTTAAAAGATTGGGAAATAGTGCTGGGCAAATACCTGGCCTGTTTATTAATCGTGCTTTTCGCACTGTTGCCTACACTGGTTTATTACTATTCGGTTAGCGCGCTGGGTATGCCGCATGGCAATATTGATACCGGGGCGGTAATAGGTTCATACATCGGTTTGTTTTTGCTGGGCGCTGTATTTGTGGGGATAGGTTTGTTTACCTCATCCATTACCAAAAATCAGATCATCGCTTTTACCATTTCCGTTTTCCTGTGTTTCTTTTTTTACAGCGGGTTTGATTCTACCAGTCAGTTGTTATCCCTGCAGGATCTGGGCTTGCAGAACTTAGGTATCACCCAGCACTATGATTCGGTAAGCCGTGGTGTGCTGGATACTCGCGATCTGGTTTACTTTATCATCACTACCGGTATTTTTATATGGCTTACCCTGTTTGTACTGGCAAAGCAACGCCAGGCAGGTTTAGGTAATGCTACGATGATAGGCATACCCCTGGTATTGTTTGTTTTGGCGATGTTATCTGCATTCACCTTCACCCGTTTTGATTTTACTGCCGAAAAACGCTTTACCCTTTCGCCCATCAGCACACAAATTATGGATAAGCTGCAAAAGCGTGTAAAGGTGGTGGTGTATTTACAGGGCGATAACCTGCCGGGCGGCTTTAAACGCCTGCAAAGTGCTACGCGCGATATGCTGAGCGATCTGCAGGCTTATAGTCACGGCAAAATCCAGTTTGAATTTCGCGACCCTTTGAAAGGTTTAAATAACGATCAGCAAAACGAGGTGATCCAGAATATGGCTGCCGAAGGTGTTGAGCCAACCAACCTGAGCGTTAAAACCGATAATGGCGTAACGCAAAAGCTGATATTCCCCTCGGCACTGGTATCGGCAGGAGGGAAGGATATCCCGGTGAAACTGTTATTAAGCCGTATTGGTCTTTCGCCCGATGAGGTGCTGAATAACTCTATCCAAAATCTTGAATACGCTTTTTCATCAGCCATAAAAAAAGCAGATGCCGGCGGGCGACCGCAAATAGGTTTCACCGAAGGGCATCATGAACTAACCGACCTGCAACTGAACGACGCTATGAAAACGCTTAGTGAAGGTTTCCAGGTAGGTAGGGTAGACCTCAGCGCTATTTCCTTCGCCGATCTGCAAAAGATCAAATTGCTGGTAATAGCCAAGCCCGATCAAAAGTTTAGCGAGGTAGAGAAATTTAAACTCGACCAGTATATCATGCACGGAGGCCGTGTATTATGGGCAATAGACCAGGTAAGCGCCGAACTGGATAGCCTCAGAGGGCATGGCGGCGAGCAATTGGCTTTCGCCAAGCAGCTTAACCTCGATGATCAGCTGTTCCGGTACGGCATCCGCATTAATTATGATCTGATAGCTGATATGAACTGTTCGCAGATCCCGGTAAGTACCGGCAACGTGGGCGGGCAGGCACAGATCCAGATGCTGCCGTGGTTGTATTACCCGGTATTTATCCCGCTAAGTAAACATCCGGTGGTAAAAAACCTTGATGGTATCAGCAGCGAGTTTGCAAGCTCTATCGATATCCTTGATACCAAAAACGTAAATAAAACGGTGTTGCTGACATCATCGCCCTATAATAAAAAGCTAACCGCCCCGCATATATTATCATTGCAGGCCCTGGAGCAGGAGCCAAACCCTAAGGAGTTTCAAAGTACACCTAAAATAACCGGCGTACTGTTAGAAGGCCGTTTTACCAGCGACTGGCAAAACCGGCCGCTGCCCGAAGGGCTTAAAGAGCAGATGCCTGTACTATCGCAAAGCGAGCCTACAAAAATGATAGTGATAAGCGATGGTGATATTTTAAAGAACCAGGTAGGTAACGATGGTTCGCCATATCCGTTAGGGTATGATCATTATACACATCAAACTTACGGCAATAAAAACCTGCTGCTTAATATAGCCGATTACATGACCGATGATTCGGGCCTGATAGCCTTGCGTACCAAGGAAATCAAGATCCGTTTGCTTGACAGGGCGCGTATCCGGGGCGAAAAAATGTATTGGCAGTTGGTTAATACCATTGCTCCGTTGTTATTAGTGTTAATATGTGCTATTTTTCAACATTATCTCCGCAGGCAAAAGTATGCCCGTTAAATTTTATATTTTTGATTGCTTAATTACAACCACATGAGATTTATTGTTTCTACCTCAACATTACTCAAACAACTGCAAGCGGTGAGCGGCGCATTGAGCAGCAGCACTGTGTTGCCTATATTGGAAAACTTTTTGTTCGAGATAAAGGATGGGAACTTGACCATTTCTGCTACCGACCTGCAAACCAGCATGACCACCTCTTTGCCTGTTGAGGCAAAAGAAAACGGGAGGATTGCTATCCCGTCGCGTATATTGTTAGAGACCCTGAAATCGTTACCCGAGCAGCCTGTTGCTTTTTCGGTTGATGATAAAACCTTCGCCATTGAAATTAACGCTGGTGATGGTAAATACAAACTGAGCGGCGAAAACGGCGAGGATTTCCCTAAGATCCCGGTTGTTGAAAACGCTTCATCGGTAAACCTGCCTGCTTCTGTTTTAGCCGAGGCTATCAACAAAACCATTTTCGCGGTAAGTAATGACGAGTTGCGCCCGGCCATGACAGGTGTATTCTGCCAGCTTACCACATCGGCACTTACCTTTGTATCAACCGATGCGCACAAACTGGTAAGGTACCGTCGTAAAGATGCCAAAGCAGCAAGCACAGCATCATTCATTTTACCTAAAAAAGCTTTAACCCTGCTTAAATCATCATTACCAAGCGATGATGTTAACGTATCGGTTGAATATAACAACACCAGCGCTTTCTTTAAATTTGGCAACATTAACCTTGTTTGCCGTTTAATTGACGAGCGTTACCCGGATTATGAGGCTGTTATTCCTCAAAACAATCCTAATAAATTAAATATCGACAGGCTTACTTTCCTGGGTTCATTAAACCGTGTGGCTATCTATGCTAATAAAACCACCCACCAGGTAAGGCTTAAAATAAACGGCAGCGAGTTAAATATCTCGTCAGAAGATATCGACTTCGCTAACGAAGCTCACGAGCGCCTGAGCTGCCAATATGAAGGCGAAGACATGGAAATTGGCTTCAATGCAAGATTTTTGATAGAAATGTTAAAGAACTTAAGCTGTGAAGAAGTATCTTTGGAAATGTCGACTCCAAACCGTGCGGGCTTATTGCTACCACAAGGCGGAGATGAAAATGAAGATGTGCTGATGCTGGTAATGCCGGTGATGCTCAATAGCTATGCTTAAGTGTAAACTTAAATTATAAATCCAAAACTAAGTCCGGTAACATAAAACCGGACTTTTTTTGTTCAGCACCCGATACCAAAAGTTACACTAAGCAGTTATAGCATATAATTGTATATGAAGATAAAGGTTAAAGTTTTATTGATGATTGCCGCGGCGGTAGGTTGCATAGCATCGTGCAAAAAAAATAATGATAAGCCCGATGCAGTGGATTCGTCAACATCATCATTAAACGTAATCAACGCAACATTTAATAATGTTAATGTTTACCAGAATGGTATCCGCATTAACAATACTACAACTTTTTACCCGGGGGGGACGCTGGGTTACATCCTGGTAAAAGCCGGCGCCCAAAGTTACTCGGTTAAGTTAGATGGTCCAAGCAACCCAAATCCCCTGTTCAGTTTGCCTTTAACACTTAGTAAAGATTCGGTGTATTCATTTTACATAGCAGGTAATACTGCCGATCAGGTATTTAAAACTACCGACGTCATAGTTGGAGATACAAGCAAGGTACCATCAGCCAAAATCAGGTTTGTAAATGCTTCGCCCGATGCCGGTAATATCAGTGTGCATTTTGAAGGTACAACAGCTGCCTTAGATACCGAAAAAGTAAATGGCCTTGGCTTTAAAACCACCTCCACTTTTTATTTGGTGGCGGCGGGCGAGCACAATATGGCCATGCATTCGGCTGCATTTCCGGGTACTGTTGTCAGGGATACGGTGCAATTGGTAGGCGGAAAGGTTTATACCTACTATGGTTTTGGTAATAAAAGTAGCGGTCTGGCAACAGGTCTGTTTACTAATCAATAATTACATTAATGGTTAATAAAAATAAAAGCAAGGTCCTGGTTTCGTTTTTTGCAGCTGTGATAGGTGCCCTTTTTTTATGCGGCATATCATCATGCGGCAAGGGAGGTAACGCGTCATCAGTAGGCCTCAATACCCAGTTTCAGATAGTCAATTTAAGTCCCGATATTCAGCCGGTATATCTTTATCAGCATTATATCAGGTATAGCACAACTACTTATACTTATCCTAACAGCTCGGGGTATTTTTATCTTTCAACATTGGAAGCGCCTTTACAGTTACGTACTGCAACTACTGCACCTACAATTTTGCTTCAGTTTGATAATGCGCTCAAAGCCAACCGGAAATATACCATGTTTATAACCGGTTACAGGAAGGACAGTTCCTTTGTCAGTTCGTTTATATTATCTGACAGTACCAGTTTGCCGCCTATAGGTAAAGGAAAAGTTAGGTTTGTGCATACATCTCCGGGTACAGCCGCCCTTGATTTGAGGGCAAATGATACGCTTATGGTAAGCGGCACCACGTTTAATAAGGTAACCCCATATTACGATCTTACTGCCGGCAATTACAATTTTACCATAAGGGCAACCCGTACCCCTACCAAAATTGAAACAACCCTGCAAAATATAACTATACAAGATGGCCGTGCTTATACCATATACACCAAAGGTGTTGTTGGCGCTGCCGATTCATTAGCTTTTGGAGCCGGTGTACTCACTAATAATCTGCTAAGTAAGACACTTCAGTAGCGGCTTTTTGTTTAATATTTATATTTTTGGGCAAAATTTACACCTGTGGAAGTAATAAAAAGCATCATCGACTTTATACTGCATATTGACAAGCACCTGGTACAAATCACCAGCGCTTACCAGGGATGGACCTACCTCATCCTTTTCCTGATCATATTTGCCGAAACTGGCTTTGTTGTAACTCCCTTTTTACCCGGCGACTCACTGCTGTTTGCAGCCGGTGCTTTAATTGCCGGTGGTAGTTCTGGTTTAGATATCTGGTTGCTGGGTATTATACTTATTGTAGCTGCATTTATAGGTAATACTGTAAACTACCTTTTAGGTAACTACCTTGGCCCCAAGGTATTTAAGGAAGAAAATAAGATCCTGAAGCTGGAATACTACCTTAAAACCAAAGCTTTTTTTGATAAACATGGTGGTAAGGCGGTGATCTTTAGTCGTTTTATGCCTATTATCCGTACCATAGCTCCTTTTGTTGCCGGTGTTGGCAGGATGCCTTTTTTACGCTATAGCCTTTATAACATCATCGGCGGCGCATCTTGGATCATCGTGTTCCTGTTTGCGGGTTACAAATTAGGCCAGGTAGATATCATAGCTAAAAACTTCTCATTGGTAGGCGTAATCATTATCCTGATATCAATATTGCCACCAATTTTTGCTGCTGTAAAAAGCCGTACCGCTAAAAATCCGGCATAAGTATGATTGATGCTATCAGTTAATGGCATCAAGCGTCATGGTTCCCATCAGTTTTTCGCCTTTGTAGGTTTCAGATTTAACAAACCGGCCAAGTTTAGGGCTGTACCACTCTACTACATGGAAATTGAACGGAATGCCAATGCCCATCATTTTCATTTTGGTAGTGCCATCGTAGCTGATTTTTAAACAATCGAAACTACCGGCATTGGTACTTATTGTTTCGGCTTGTTCAACTTTACGGTTTTTAATATCCATTTGCAGGTTGGCCAATTGCGCGCCGCCGCTGCCCATATCAATGGTTACGGAGCCATCATCTAAAGTTTGCCCGGCTTTCATATCGGTAGGGTAGGTAAGGTATTTGGCTTCGCCACTTACCTGCATGTTGCCCTTCATGCTGGCGGCCGGTACAAATGATTTCATATCTACTTTGATAGTATTGCCTGTGCATATCATTTCAGAATCGCCGTTGCCTATAGTTTTACCGTTTTTGTCATTTATCTCGGCATGCACCGAAACTGTTGTGGCGTCTTTTTTTGTGGTGGTATAAACGGCAGTCATTTGCTGTTTACCTTTGGCATCCTGGCTTACGTAGGTAAGCTTCTTGCCATTAGCATTGTTTACAAATTGGCTGCAATTTTGGGCGATAACTGCTTTTGAGCACAATATCATTACCAGGAAAAATAATTTCTTCATAGCGTAATAATTTAATGTGGATGACTAACGCTAAGTTGCAGGAAATGCAATGCGGAAACAATGTTGCTACTACCCGTTTGATGTTCGGGTTTTACGTATTAATGGTTAATTACCAGTGCTTTGCCTGATTGGTAAAGTGTTTCCTCTTGCTGAAGTTTAGCTTTTTGCTCATTGCTTAAAGGCGTAGCGATAAGCTTATCCAGATCTGGTTGCCCGGCATCAACCCAGGCCGAATACCAGAAACTGCCTGCAGAAAGTATGGAGGCCCGCATTTGCCTTGCTACCATCCCTCTCAGCATTTTATGATAAGCCTGGCTGTAGGCTGCGGAGTAATCGCTGATCTGCTTTTTGCCATGTTGGACCAATTCGTATTTTTTATCCTGCGGATAGGTTTTGTTCAGGATGCGTTCAAAACGTAAAACTGTATCTACGCGTTTATAGGTAGCCTTGCATATACGGAAGGCCTCGTTAAGTGGGTTATCAATATACCGGGCTTTACCAATATAATAATTATAATGATCGGCAAACAGTTCCGGCAAACGGCTTTCCCAAAGGGCGTGAATGCCGGTTTGCCCGGTAAGCTGGCCATTATAGTTTTGGGTTAAGTGGAGGGGCACATGGGCATCGGCAATATAATGCCCTAAATATGCCGAGGCATTAAGTATACCACTGGTATCGTGCGCTTTAAAAGCCCGCACCAGCCGGTAATATTGGTATTGTATGGCCCATGGAACGGTGCCATATTTAATGATGGTATCTTTGGGGTATTTGGCAATCGCGTCCTTCCATTTTTTAGGCATGGCCTCAAATGGTTTTTTGCCATAGTGATCGGCATCAAAGAAATGGCGGGGTGCTTCTGATGAGTCAACGTAGCGGCGTTTATCAGGGCTCACGGCATGTTCTGTTATATAATCGATATTGGCCTTGTAAAAGCCCGACATGGCCTTAGGTAGCGTGAAAACAGCCAACCGGTTAATGCGGTAATGCGCAAAGAATCCCCATGATGAGCATAACATGATTAAACAGATTCCTGTTATGCTTAAAATGATACGGCGGTTCATGGGTTAAAGATGCAATTTAAAGGGGAGTTTTAAATTACAAAATATATTTCTCCCTTAACAAGCTTCCCAGTTTTACAATTTGCCAGAATATACTTTGGTATCGTAATTGATTACAATAACCCCATTGCGCTGAAATTTATCAAAAAGTGCTTGTAAGTCATTAATCATTGGCTGGTACCCCGCATCGTTGCGTGTAGGCATGTATGACGATGACAGCAGCCTGCCTTTCAGACCTTCAAAATCAAAAATCTGTTTATTGGCAAATATTTCGAGGAGAACAGGTTCCGGATTAAAGAAATCTTCGATCTGTTCAGTATCGATATTGCGGTGATCAACCGTTACATAATCGTTGCCATGTTTTATGATAAGTTCATCATACTCCTGTTCAAAAGCCGACGTTGTCTTTCTTTCATTCCAGATCAGGGTAACAATGCCATCCGGCTTCAGGATCCTTTTAAACTCGGTGTGGGTTTTTTCCGCGTCAAACCAGTGAAAAGCCTGTCCGACTATAATGGCGCTAACTGTATTGTCCTCAATGCCTGTATTTTCGGCTGTGCCGTTTTTGGGGATAAAGCCGTGGTATGAGCCCAATAATTCAATAGCCTTTTCGCGCATCTCCAGGTTGGGTTCAACGGCAATTACCCGGTAGCCTTTATTCAGGAATAAGGCAGTAGATATACCTGTGCCTGCACCAATGTCTGCAATAAGCTTGTCCTGGGTCAGGTTATAGGTGTCATGTAAAAATTTAACAATTTCGGCAGGGTAGCCGGGGCGATATTTTACATAATCTTCAACCCGGTTGCTAAACCTGGTGGTGCTGTTGATAACCATGATGCGATAACTTTAGTTATTAATAACGCCGCAAAAATCAATGTGTTGTATGAACGCTTTGTAAACCTTACGTTAATAGCCTATTAAAAAGGGTATGGCGGAGGTTGTAAGGTAATAGGTAATCCTGCACATTATCAATTCAATTACTTCAAAATATAAATCAAAAAACCATTTGCATATTAAATTTAATCGCCCTATATTTGCAGTCCTTAAAATAAGTAGAAAAGAATAACAAGCTATACGAGATGGCAAATCATAAATCATCATTAAAAAGAATCAGGGCAAACGCTGCGAAGCGTCTGCGTAACAGGTACCAGGCTAAAACAACCAGGAACGCTATTAAAAAATTAAGAAACACTACTACCAAAGCTGATGCAACTGCATTGTTAGGTAAAGTAATTTCTATGCTTGATCGTTTGGCTAAAAAGAACGTTATTCACAAAAACAAAGCTTCGAACAATAAATCAAAGCTTACTAAATTTGTTAACGGCTTAAGCTAATCTTAGCTATTTAAAATATACTAAGGGGATAGTGTACCAACACTGTCCCTTTTTTTGTTTAACGCTTTTTCATACTTTCAGGGCGTGGAAAACTACGAGAGTAAGATCAGTATCAAATCATGGGCCGAGGAAGACCGCCCGCGGGAAAAACTAAGCGGGCAAGGTCGTCGCGCCCTTACCGATGCCGAACTGATAGCGATATTGATTGGCTCGGGCAGCCGTACCGAAACCGCGGTTGAGCTGAGCAAGCGTATTTTGCATCATTATGATAACGACCTCAATAAACTGGGTAAGGCTTCAATAACCGAGTTGTCTAAATTTAAAGGAATAGGAGAGGCTAAGGCCATATCTATTATAGCGGCGCTTGAAATCGGTCGCCGCCGTAATGAATCTGAATCCGGCGCCATTGAGGTGATTACTTCAAGCAGGGATGGTTACAATGTGATGCGCCGGCACCTGATGGATCTGAACCACGAAGAGTTTTGGATCATACTATTAGGGCGTTCCAATAAAGTATTAGGGAAAGAGCTCATCAGTAAGGGCGGGTTATCGGCAACGGTGTGCGATCCTAAAATTATTTTTTATTCGGCCCTGCAATACCAGGCCAGTGGACTGATCCTCGTCCATAATCACCCGTCTGGTAACCTGAAACCCAGTAACGAAGATATCCAACTTACCAAAAAAATAAGCGCCGCAGGCCGAATGCTTGACATCGGCGTGTTCGATCACTTGATAATTACCGATGGCGGCTATTTGAGTTTAGCCGACGAAGGGATGATGTGATTTGGAGGTGTACAAACTATAGTCAATTATCCAGCAGCCGGCGATGGTAGTTTATTTGACCCAAATGGTAGCTTAAATGCATGGCAAGGTGAACAAAAAAGTATTCGGTAGATGCATCTTTTAGGATTATTTCAGCCGGGTATTTTTCGTTCAACTGATCGTCTGAAATCATATCGAAGGTTTTTTCGATCATGAGGATTGTATGTTCTATTTTATCCAGCAATTCTGAGCGCGGTATATCTTTTAGCGCAAATTCATCAACGCGGTTTCTTACATAACCGGTTTTTCCAAACTCTGCACCGATGTAGGTGTTAAGGTTGCCAACCAAATGTAAACAAAGGTTGCCCGCAGAATTTAATATACTCTTTTCAATATGCCAGAGCTTTGTCTCGTTTTGGTAAGCTTCTATTTCCTGCTTTAATTTTTCAAGGTCACGGATGATCAATGCTTTAAGCGTATCTTTTATCATAGTTTGATGGAAATGGTTGAAGTTTATTCCGGGAAAATCTTTGGATTAACAATGCAATGTAAGTTATTTTATAATTGATTGCCAAGATTTCGATTCAGGGTTAGCTTTATTTGTTGAGCAAGTAACATTGGTTTGCATAATCAAGAATCATCTTAAATCTGCATATCTACCAACCCCACATCCGAAATCTTTATATCTTTGCCGATTATCATTTCGGAATAATGAAAATATCTTATAACTGGCTTAAAGAATTTATTGATACTGATAAAATGCCTCAGGAAATTTCAATCATACTCACCGGAACCGGTTTGGAAGTTGAAAGTCTGGAGAAAGTACAGGCTGTTCCCGGTGGACTGGAAGGCCTGGTGATTGGCTACGTAAAGGAATGTGTTGATCATGCCAATTCTGATCACCTGCATGTTACTAAGGTTGATGTAGGCACCGGCGAAGATCTGCAGATTGTTTGCGGTGCTGCTAACGTAGCTGCCGGACAAAAAGTAGTGGTTGCGGTAGTTGGCTCAACAGTTTACCCAACCAGCGGCGAGCCTTTTGCTATCAAAAAATCGAAGATCAGGGGTGAAGAATCTCACGGGATGATCTGCGCTGAGGATGAGATAGGTTTAGGAACCAGCCATGCGGGTATTATGGTATTGCCGGAAGATGCACCTGTAGGTACTCCAGCTAAAGAATATTTCAAGCTGAACGACGATTACATGTACGAGATTGGCTTAACCCCTAACCGTGCCGATGCGGCTTCGCATTTGGGTACTGCAAGGGATATTGCCGCTTTCCTGAAAATAGGTATTCACAAGCCCGATGTAAGCGCTTTTAAAGTTGATAACACAAGCCGTACGATTGAGGTTATTGTGGAAAACGAACAGGCTTCACCGCGTTATTCAGGTTTAACCATCAGTGGTGTTGAAGTTAAAGAATCACCACAATGGTTAAAAGAGCGTTTGGCTGTTATCGGCATCCGTGCTATCAATAACATTGTGGATGTTACCAACTACGTGTTACATGAGCTTGGTCAACCGTTACATGCTTTTGATGCCGATGAAATAACCGGCGGCAAGGTATTGGTAAAAAATTACGCCGAAGGTACCGTATTCAAAACACTTGATGAGGTAGACAGGAAGCTATCTGCCGATGATCTGATGATTGGTAATGCCGAAGAGCCTATGTGTATAGCCGGAGTATTTGGCGGCGCTAAATCGGGCGTTAAGGAATCAACCAAAAATATTTTCCTGGAGAGTGCCTACTTCAACCCGGTATCTGTTCGTAAAACTTCAAAAAGGCATGGTTTAAAAACCGATGCTTCGTTCAGGTTTGAGCGTGGTACCGATCCGGATATGACCGTTTTTGCATTAAAACGTGCTGTATTGCTGATTCAGCAGGTGGCGGGTGGTCAGGTATCGTCAGAAATTTCTGATCATTACCCGGCTCCGGTTGCACCGTTCGCTGTGGAGATCACCTATGATACAATCGATAAACTGATTGGTAAGAAGATTGGCAATGATGAGATCAAGGGTATCATCACGGCGCTTGATATTAAGATAGTGAATGAAACTGCGGATTCGCTATCATTACAAGTACCGCCATACCGCGTGGATGTTACCCGCGATGTGGATGTGGTTGAAGAGATCCTGAGGATTTATGGTTATAATAACATCGAGATCCCTACCCAGATCAGGGCATCGCTAAATAACTCTACCCGCCCGGAGAAAGATACCGTTCAAAACCAGTTATCTGATTTGTTGAGCGCGAATGGATTTAATGAGATCCTGGCCAACTCGCTTACAAAGTCTGCTTATTCAGATAACCTGGATACTGCCGTTAAGATCCTCAACCCGTTGAGTAGTGATCTTGACGTAATGCGTCAAACGCTTTTGTATTCAGGTTTGGAAGCCATCGCTTATAACCAGAACCGCCGGAGCTCAGATTTGAAATTTTATGAGTTTGGCAAAGTGTATAAACTGGAAAATGATAAATACATCGAAACCCAGCGTTTCAGTATTTTCATTACAGGGGCTAATGCCGGCGAGCAATGGAACCAAAAATCGAAACCTGTATCATTCTACAATATCAAGGCTGTAGTTGATGGTATTTTACAACGCCTGAACATCAGCAACTTCACTGTTGAGGATGCAATCTGCAAAAAAATGTCGTTTGGCATTCAATACATGCTTAATGGTAAGCAATTGGTAAAATTTGGTTCGGTTGCCGGTACTTCATTGAAAAAGGCTGATGTTGATAAAGAGGTGTTCTACGCCGATTTCAATTTCGACCTTGTATTGGCAGCCATCCGCAAAAATAAGATCGTTTTCCAGGATGTTTCAAAATTCCCGGCCGTAAGGCGCGATCTTTCTATGCTGATAGATCAAAGCGTATCATTTGGCCAGTTGAAACAAATTGCCCTGCGTACTGAGCGTAAATTGCTGAAAGAAGTTGATGTGTTTGACGTTTACCAGGGAGATAAATTGCCTGCAGGTAAAAAATCATACGCTTTAAGTTTCATTATCCAGGATATCGAGAAAACGTTAACGGATAAGGCTATTGATTCTATTATGCAGAAATTAATTTATAATTTAGGAAAAGAAGCCGGAGCAGAGATAAGGAAGTAGTTAAGTGAATGGTTGATTGGGTGAGTGGTTGATTAGGTTATTCCTGATTGACGAGCTTCATTAAACTCAATCAACTTAATCAACCAATTAACCAAAAACATGGCCTCATTAGCAGAGCAGTTAAATAAAATTGTAGATAAAACCGAGCGCCTGATTGAACTGTGCGCTGCTTTGCAGGAAGAAAATGATCTTTTAAAACTGGAGAGCGAGGCGCTTACAGTAGCCCTTAATGCCAGTAAGGCCAAGACAAAAGAACTGGAAGAAAAATTAAAAGTTGTTAAAGTTGCCAAGTCTTTTTCTGAAACAAATGAAAAAAGTGTTGACATTAAGCAAAAAATTAACGACTTTGTGCAGGAAATAGATAAGTGTATTGTATTATTGAAAAAATAGTACAAAAAGTGAAAAGCTCAAATGGGAGAAATCTCAATAAAAATAAATATTGCTGACCGTGTTTACCCCTTAAAGGTTAACATGGAAGAAGAAGAAATAATACGCAGGGCGGCTAAGCTGATCAACGACCGGATAAAAGAATATCAAGAAAATTATGCGGTTAGGGATAAGCAGGATTTACTTTCAATGTGTGTGTTGCATTATGCTACATCATCATTAAAGGCTGAAAAGAAAGTTACCGTGGAGGATACCGAGGTAACAGAAAAAGTTTATCATTTAGATCATTTGTTGACCGAATTTTTTTCGAAGTAATAAACGTTCTTTACATAATATACAAGAGCACATTAAGATTTAACCGCAGTTAAATTTTAGGTTTCACTATTAAAAACTTAACGCTTCAATATTAAGCGGATCAAGAGGCATGCGTTAGTTGCGATTAACGTTAACCAACCCATGGTCCCCAATATCCGAAATGAAGTTTTAAATACATGATACTTAAAAGTTAGTTGCGGTTTTTTTATTTACATACATATATACAACACCACCAAACCTAAAATGGACATATTACTATACGTTATCATCGGCCTGCTTGTAGGCGCCATCATTGGCGTTTTGATTGGCCGCTTCCTGCTTCGAAAGCTTTTCAAAGACCAGGAAGCCTCAGCTCAGAATAAAGTGAAAAAGATTTTAAAAGATGCTGAAAATAATGCCGAGATCCTGAAGAAAAACAAACTGCTTGAAGCAAAAGAGAAATTTTTGCAGATGAAAGCTGAGCACGAGCAGGAAGTTAACAATAAAAACAACGCTGTAAACCAACGTGAAAATAGCGTTAAACAAAAGGAGCAATCATTAAATCAGCGCCTGGAAAACGTTAACCGCAAAGAGAGCGAGCTTGACAATACCCGTAAAAACCTTGAAAAACAAACAGAGGTAGTAGTTAAAAAGCAGGACGAGGTTGAGCACCTCAAAAATCAGCATATCCAGCAACTGGAAACCATCGCCGGTTTATCTGCCGATGATGCTAAAAACCAATTGGTGGATACCCTGCGCGAAGAGGCCCGCACAAAAGCCATGATCCAGATCAAGGATATTGTTGACGAGGCTAAATTAACTGCCACCAAAGAGGCCAAGAAAATAGTTATCCAAACTATCCAGCGTACCGCTACTGAAAGCGCTATTGAAAATACAGTATCTATTTTCAACATTGAAAATGACGAGATCAAAGGCCGTATCATCGGTCGGGAAGGTCGTAACATCCGCGCTTTGGAAGCTGCAACCGGTATCGAGATCATTGTTGATGATACCCCGGAGGCTATCATTCTTTCAGGTTTTGACCCGGTAAGGCGCGAGATTGCCCGTTTGGCAATGCACCGTTTGGTTACCGATGGTCGTATCCACCCTGCACGTATTGAGGAGGTGGTTGCCAAAACCAAAAAGCAAATTGAAGAAGAAATTGTTGAGATAGGTGAGCGTACCGTTATTGACCTTGGTATTCATGGTTTACACCCAGAACTGATCCGTATGGTTGGCCGTATGCGTTACCGTTCGTCATATGGTCAAAACCTGTTGCAGCACTCGCGCGAGGTTGCAAACTTCTGCGCTACTATGGCTGCTGAGTTGGGCCTTAACGTAAAGCTTGCTAAACGTGCCGGCTTACTGCATGATATTGGTAAAGTGCCAGATGATAACCCGGAACTGCCTCACGCTATTTTAGGTATGCAACTGGCCGAAAAATATAAAGAACATCCTGAAGTTTGTAACGCCATTGGTGCTCACCACGATGAAATTGAGATGACCTCAATGCTATCACCTATAATTCAGGCTTGTGATGCTATATCAGGTGCACGTCCTGGTGCCCGTCGCGAGGTTGTTGAAAGCTACATAAAGCGTTTGAAAGAGTTGGAAGAATTAGCGCTTTCATATCCGGGTGTAGAGAAAACCTTTGCGATACAGGCAGGCCGCGAACTGCGTGTTGTTGTTGAGAGCGAAAAGATCAGCGATGCACAATCAGAAGTGTTGGCTGCTGATATTTCAAACAGGATCCAGACAGAAATGACTTATCCTGGTCAAATTAAAGTTACCGTTATCAGGGAAACCCGCTCGGTAGCATTTGCCAAGTAATCATTATAAAATTAAACAGCACCCTTCCGGCACAAAACCGGAGGGGTTTTTTATTTTTACAGCGTGGCCACGAAAACAAACAACAAACAGAAAGAAACTGTAAATATTGATGAACGCCCGGTTGATCGCTATTTCAGGGAATATGAAGAAGCTCACCAAGATAGGGTTAACCGTATGATACATTATATCTGTATCCCAACTTTAGCGTTTAGCCTCTTCGGATTGATCTGGGCCGTTCCTTTTCCGCATTTGGGCTTTTTAGGAATTTATAATGGATATTTTAACTGGGCCTCATTTGTTATCGCTATTGCCATCTATTTCTATTTAAAGCTATCGCCAATTATATCTTACTTTATTCTATTTATTTTATTGGGGTTCAGTTACGGTATAATGGAGTTGGTAGCATGGCAGCAAACGGGAGGGCCTGCTATGTGGCTATTATGTGTTTCTATGTTTATTCCTTCTGTAAGCGCGTTGCTCATAGGCAATAGCCGCGAACCGGAATTTGCCAAAAATAAACTCAACATCAAATCATTAGCTATAGCACCGGCATACCTGCTGAATCAATTGCTTAATAAGCTGAGAATCAAAAGTTGATCTTATCATATTGTTTATTAAGCATTTGTTAAAAACCTAACTATTGTTAGTTCGGCAGATTGGCTTAATAAAGACAGCTTTTAGTCTTAATGTGCATAGTTGTGTAATTTATGTTCAATCTGTAATTGAGGAAAAAATTAACATTATGCATTGGGGTTGTTTTGTATCTTTTTGATAATCAGTGATTTTTATTTTTTCGTAGATGCTTTTATGTTAAGCAAAAAAGAAATTATTAAGTAGTTGTTAATATAATAATCTGGTGTTAATGTAAACTTAACATTGTCTGGGCAATTTTGTGCAATAAAAAATCACAAATGAAAAAGCTCTACTTCATTATTTTAACATTAATAATTATTGGGGTTGGGAGCGTTGCAAACGCTCAGATCACCACCTCGGTACTTGTTGGTAAAGTTACAGATCAAAAAGGTACCACACTTCCGGGTGTTACTATTACTGTGCTTAACACCAGCACTGGTACCAGGTATGGCGCTCAAACCAATGCCGAAGGCCGTTTCTCGGTTAACAACATTAACCCGGGTGGTCCTTACACCGTAACCGCTACTTTTATCGGTTACAAAAAAGACGAAAAAAGTGACCTTACCCTTCAATTAGGTAATGCTACTTTAAACTTTGTATTGCAGGACGAAACTACTACGCTGCAAGAGGTTAAAGTAAAAGCTTCTGCTGGCCCGGCAAAAACAGGTGCAAGTACCCGTATTGGTCAAAACCAGATCCGTACTGCTCCTTCAATTAACCGCAGCTTGCAGGATTTAACCAGAAATACCCCTCAAAGTAACAATAACTCATTTCAAGGTACCAACTACCGTTATAACAACGTAACGCTTGACGGTGCTATCAACAATGACGCTATCGGTTTCAGCCCATCATTAGGTGGTCAGAACAACGCTTCAGGCCAGGTAGGTAGCAGTACCCGTACAAGCCCCATCTCTCTTGACGCTATCCAGGACATCCAGGTTTATGTTGCTCCTTACGATATCAAAATTGGTAACGTATTAGGTGGTAGTATCAACGCTGTAACCCGTAGCGGTACAAATGATTTTAGCGGTGCTGTTTACGGTTACGGTCGTGGATCATTTATGGTGGGCGCTAACAATGCAAAAGCTGCTTTAGGTGGTGATGGTTCAAAACTTAGTGATTTTCATGATTACCAAACCGGTATCCGTTTAGGTTTCCCTATCATTAAAAATAAATTATTCTTCTTTACCAATGAGGAGCTTGCCCGCAGGCAGGATCCTGTTATCCGCGGTCTTGATCACAATGGTGCATCTAATATCTTAAGTCAGGCCGATGGTGATAAATTGGTTGCAGCATTTAAGGCATTTACTACAGATGCTGCCCACCCAAATGGTATTGATCCAGGTACGTATAACAACACTACGATATTCTCTAACTCAAACAAATACTTTAACCGTTTAGATTGGAATATCGATGATCACAACCAGTTAACTATCCGTAACAATACCATCAGCTCAAAAGCTACAAACTTGGAGCGCGATCAGCAAAACTTCCGTTTCAGTGGTATTGATTATACTTCACACAATAACTCAACTTCAACAGTTGCGGAATTGAAATCAAGGTTTTCAGGTAACTTAAGCAATAGCTTGGTTTTAGGTTACTCTGCAGTTCATGATTATCGTGATCCTAACTCAAACCCAGCTTTACCTCAAATCGAGATCACTGGTCGTACACCTGGTACAACCATATTCATGGGTACCGACCGCGAGGCCGCTATCTTTGATATGCACCAGAAAACTGCTGAGTTTACTGACAACTTAACCTGGACAAAAGGAAAACACACGTTTACATTTGGTACTCACAACGAGTTTTATAATATCACTTATAACTTCGTAAACGCATGGAACGGTCGTGTGGCTTATAGCAGCATTGAAAACTTTATTGCCAACAATCCTTCTCGTATACGTGCAAACTTTAATTATACTGATAACACACGCGATTATATCTTAGCACATCCTTCAGCTCAGTTTAAAGTTAACCTGCTGAGTTTATATGGACAGGACGATATTCAGTTAACTGATAACTTTAAGTTGACTGTAGCTTTACGCGCCGATTATGCGGGTGTGCCAAACAAGCAACCATTGAGCGATAAAACAACTAATGCTCCGGTTGATCCAAATTATGGTACCACTTATACTTATACCAAACCAAAAGATATCAAACAAAATTACCTGGGTAACATAGAGTGGAACCCACGTGTATCATTTAACTATGATGCCAACGGTGATCAAAGCGTTATTTTACGTGGTGGTAGCGGTTTCTTTACCGGTCGTGTTCCTTTTGCATGGTTTGGTTACGCGTTTTACAACAACGGCGCTACTTATGGTGCTTATGATAAAAAACCATCAGCTACATCGCCAATTACTCCTGGTACTAACCCTATTCAGGCTCCTTCTAATGGCGGTTTAAACTTTGTTAATCAACAAGGTAACTTTAATACTGGTGCTACCGGTTCTACCCAGGTGGATATGATTGATAATAACTTCAAAATGCCACAGGTATGGAGAAGCAGCTTAGCAGTTGATTACACAACTGATAATCAATGGAAATTTACTGCCGAAGGTATCTATACTAAAGTTATCCACGACTTGAAATTCCAGCAAGTAAATACCAAGGATAGTGTAACTTATTATCCTTATGATACCCAGCACCAGCAGCCGATATTCATCAACAAAGGAATCAACTCAAAATATACCAACGCCTATTTGTTATCAAATACCAGCGAAGGTTACCGTTACAGTGCAACTGCACAAGTAGCAAAATTTACTCAGTTTGATCCACTGAATGCATTAAACTTCTCGGTTGCCTATACCTACGGGCACTCTAAAGATGTTACCAATGGTATCCGTAACTCAATGGAGTCAAACTGGCAGTTGAATCAGGCTTTGAATCCTAACAATCCGGGTTTAGCCAATTCAAACTTTGATATCCGTCACCGTATCGTATCAAACGTGAACTTCAAACACGATTGGGATGCCGGACATAACTATACAGCTAACTTCACTTTCTTCTTTAGCGCGCAAAGTGGTAACCCATATACCTGGGATACTTACCCGAATGCTATCGATGGAACAGGTCAGCAATTGAGTCTGGCTTACATCCCAACCAGAGATGAAACAGCTAAGATGATTGTGGATCAAGTGAAAAACGGTGTAGTAGTACAAACTGCTGCACAGCAGATAGCTGCATTTAACGCGTACGTTGATGCTGACAAATATTTAAGCTCACGTCGTGGTCAGTTTACCGAACGTAACGCTGCTTTCACACCTTGGAATAATCAATTAGATTTCCGCTTTACTCAAGACTTTAAATTTGGTAATGGTAAACACAAACAGATGATCACATTTACTTATGATATCATCAACCTTACCAATTTATTGAACAAGAGCTGGGGCCAATATTATTTCTCAGCAAACACATTCAACTCTTCTGCAAGTGTTGGTTTAACACCGGTAAGTGCCTTGCCTGGTGCAGCTGGTGGCCCTGCATTTGTTAAAAATGGTAATGTGGCTTCATACCCAACTTATAATTTTACCAACCCAGGTTTACCATATTCAGTTGATTTGTTCGCTTCACGCTGGCAAATGCAATTTGGTTTACGTTACAGCTGGTAATTGTAAAACAAAATATAGTTAACAAAAGGGCCTCCGATATCGGAGGCCCTTTTGCTTTAGAAGAATAGTTTAATAACGGTTCATAAAAAAAGAGAAACAAGCCTTTAGGTGTTTCTCTTTTTCTTTTACGGTTGGGGCTATTATAAATTTTTCCCCAGCTTATCCAATATATCCTGCGGCACTTTTTCAAGGTCAAGCACCAGGAAGCCATCAAGGCAATCGGCAAACTTAGGGTCGATATTGAAACTGATGATCTTTGCATTAAGAGCAATATACTGACGAAGCAATACCGGCACTTTCATGTTTCGGGTTTCCACTTCAGATATCAGGTTATCGAGGCCTTTAAAGCTGTCTTCGCCGGCCATGAGCAGGTCAGTGTCAATTTTGGCAAAATCAACCTTAAATTTTTTGCGCGGTTTAACGTACTGCGCCATTTCATGATCAAAGTGATTGCGGTTGATATAATCGACAATAAGTGATTTCGAAAATTTAGAGAACGAGTTACTGATACTTACAGGACCGATCAGGTAACGGTACCTCGGGTTATCGATCAGGAATTTCAGGATGCCTTTCCACAACAGGAACAGCGGCAGTGGTTTAGTCTGGTATTCTTTACGGATCCAGGAACGGCCCAGTTCAAGGCTGCGGCGCAATACCGGGATAAATTGCGTTTTAAGTTTAAACAACTCATTCACATAAAAGCCCTTTTTGCCCACGCTGTAAAAGATCTCATCCCCCAAACCAATGCGGTAAGCTCCTACAATCATTTTGGCTTCAAAATCCCAAATAAACAGGTGATGATAATAGATATCATATTCATCCAGGTCGATACTTTTATTTGTCCCTTCGCCCACTTGCCTGAAGGTGATCTCCCTTAAACGGCCAATCTCGCGGATTACATTTGGAATGGTTGAAGTAGGAACAATGAATACCTCATAATTCTTTTCGGTCCAAACCTTGTAATTTTCCCTTAGCGGCTCTATTTCTTTTTCAAGGATGGCGTTATCAATTTCAGGAGCAATTTCTTCAGCGTCACGTTTGATTTTAAACAGGTTACGTGGGCTAAAGATCTTCTTTTCTTCCTCCAAACCGGTGCCCAAAGCATAAGTACGGGCACGTAAAAAGTTGAGCAGTTTTGTGCTGTTAGTATAATCCGGAATTTCGGTTACGTTGATAGGCTTGCCTATGCGTAACTTAATGGTATGACCATGCTTGTTAAATAGTTCTGATGGTAGCTTCGCTGTACGCAGGGTAGGGTGCAGCAAACTGAGGAAATTAAATAACAAACCGTTGTTACCGTGGAAATAAATAGGTACAACCGGTACTTTGGCTTTAGCTATGATTTTGCCCACAACCGGGTGCCACATACGGTCGGTCACCTGTTTTTGTTCTACTTTAAAGGTTGAAACCTCACCTGCAGGAAAAATACCTATCGGGGTACCCTGGTTTAACAATTCAAGTGTGTTTTTTAGGCCACTTATGCTTGATGAATGTTCAACATTTTCAAAGGGGTTTACGGCAATAAAATAATCGGCCAGGTTCGGGATCTTTTTGAGCAGGAAGTTGGCCATCAACTTCGAGTCGGGACGGGCCATGCAAAGGATTTTTAACAGCACCATGCCTTCAATACCCCCGTAAGGATGGTTGGCTATGGCTACAAAGCTTCCCTCTTTAGGTATGTTACGCAGCTCGCGCTCGTCAAATTCAATGTCAATGCCGCATCCCTCTAATATAGCGTCAACAAACTCAGGCCCTTGCTTGGGTTGCGCCTGTGCAAACAGGTCGTTTACCTGGTTTATCTTCATTAACTCCATCAATAAAGCGGCCAGGCCCGGCATTTTCAACTTATCCAGTTTGGTGGCTTTGGCAAACTCTTCGGTGGTTATAACTTTCATTGTTTATAAGCAGTATGTTTTAACAAATAAATATCCTAAATTTTTATTTAATTTAACGGCAGGAATGTATATAAATGAGCCCGCAACTTAAAAGCTACCTGTCCATCACAAAAAAGGAGTGGAACGGAATGGTAGTGTTGATTATTTTAATAGCGATGGTTTTGTTGGCCCCCTATGTATTCCTGGCAAACCACAAAGATAATACAATAAATTTTAAGGCTTTTGATAAAGCAGTAGCCTATGCCAATAAAACGGGCGGTCTTATAGCTGATGAGAATACTTCTATAGCAAATCACACAACTTTACCCATTACTCTTTTTAAGTTTAACCCCAATAATTTAGCTGTTACAAGCTGGATAAAGCTTGGCCTTACAGAGCATCAGGCACAGGTAATTAAACATTACGAAGAAAAAGGTGGTCGGTTTTTTACCAGGGGAGATGTGCAAAAAATGTATAGTATTAGTCCAACAGAGTATAAGCGTCTCGAGCCTTATATTGATTTGCCTGATGGCCCGGCCTTGCACATCACTAAGGTTAAGCCGGGCGAAGTAGTTGATATCAACAGTGCTGATTCAGCGAGGCTTACCATGATCCACGGGATAGGCCCCGCGTTCGCCCGTCGTATTGTTCGTTATCGTCAGCGGGTTGGCGGCTTTTACAGCAAGGAGCAGTTAAAGGAAGTTTATGGCCTCGATCAGGAAAAGTACGACCAGATAAAAGACGAGGTTGCGGTAGATGGCAAGCATATTATCAAAGTGAACATTAACACAGCTACTTTTAATGATCTCAGGCGTTTTCCGTATCTGAGCTTTAAGCAGATGGACGCAATTATTGCTTACCGCGATGAGCATGGTAATTACAATGCCTTGACCGATCTGAAAAATATTGCCATACTTAATGACGGAATTTTGCGTAAAATTGGGCCTTATTTAGTTTTCAAATGATAGCTCAGCAAATAAAAGCAGCCATAAGGGATATTCCCGATTTTCCGAAACCTGGAATTATTTTTAAAGATATCACCCCCATACTTAAAGATCCTGAACTGTGTGAAAACATTGTTGACGCTTTTGTTGAGCAGTTAAAGGGTACCCGTATTGACGTTGTGGCAGGAATTGAAAGCCGGGGCTTCCTGTTTGGGCTTACCTTGGCTACCAAATTAGGTGTTCCGTTTATTCCAGTGCGAAAGGCCGGCAAGCTGCCATTCACTATAAAACAAAAAGCATATAAACTGGAGTACGGTACCGCGACTATCGAACTGCATACCGATGCCTTTGAACCAGGGCAGCACATCTTATTACATGACGATTTGCTCGCAACCGGTGGTACCGTAACCGCGGCAAGCGAACTTATTAAAGAAATGGGGGGCATTGTTGCCGGTTTCTCCTTTGTAGTAGGGCTCGGCTTTTTGAATGGCCGGGAACGTATAACGCCTATTTGCGATAAGCTGGTGGTGCTGGCAGATTATTAATGATTGATTCTCGTGTTAGAGATGGCAGCAGATGCCGGTCAATGTCATTAAATTAAGAGGTTGACAGGCTGCACAAGAGGTGCAAAAGGTTTTGGTGTGCCAGAGGTACACAACTCCGGTGTTCCGTACCTCTGGCACGGTTGTTTTTGGTATAATTACATTACAAACCTGTTCCCCCTCCGGGGGATTTCCTTAACTTAATAACATTGGGATGCCAGCCTGCGAGCTGTGAGCGTGCTGCCCGGCCGAAGGTAACACCATGACCTAAAAAGGCACAAAACATAAACGTCAAGCTTTCCTGACTCTATTTATAATCACTGTTTTAGTAGCGAGATACTAAAACAGTGATTATATTAATATTCTCCTGAAAAATATTTTCCACCAATTTTTCCATCCCAAAACCACCCTATTTAAACTAAACCTATAATTCATACCCAATACCAAAGTGTTCTTGATTTGCAGGCTTTTACGGGCAAACCAATGTCATTTTTTATACGTTATTTTGTTAGTAACCAATTATAAAATGTATGGATGCGATGTTAACTGATACCCCTCATACCGATGGGTATAATTTTGCTATGAACGAAAATCAGCAAATGGTAGGCCAGATGGCCAAAGACTTTGCCGAACGCTATATTAAACCTCATGTAATGGAGTGGGACGAGGCCCAGCACTTTCCTATCGACTTATTTAAACAACTGGGAGAGTTAGGCATGATGGGCGTTTTCGTGCCCGAACAATATGGAGGCTCTGGTTTTGGATATTTTGAATATGTAACCGTAATAAGTGAGATAGCCAAAGTTTGTGGCGCTATAGGTTTATCTGTTGCTGCTCATAATTCACTTTGTACGGGGCATATCCTTGCTTTCGGTAATGAAGAACAGAAACTTAAATGGCTACCTAAACTGGCTACTGCTGAGTGGCTTGGTGCCTGGGGACTTACTGAGGCCAATACCGGATCGGACGCGTTGGGCATGAACACCACTGCTGTTTTGGATGGTAATCATTATGTGGTAAATGGTTCCAAAAACTGGATAACTCACGGTAAATCAGGTGATGTTGCCGTGGTGATGGTACGTACCGGCAACAAAGGCGATTCGCATGGTATTTCGGCTTTGGTGATTGAAAAAGGTACACCCGGATTTACCCATGGTAAAAAGGAAAATAAGCTGGGCATGCGTGCTTCAGAAACTACCGAACTCATTTTTGATAACTGTCGTGTGCCTAAAGAAAACCTGCTGGGTGTTGAGGGCGAAGGTTTTAAGCAGGCTATGAAAGTGTTGGACGGTGGCAGAATTTCGATAGCGGCGCTGTCGTTAGGAATAGCAAAAGGTGCCTTTGATGCCGCTGTTGCATATGCCAAAGAACGCCACCAGTTTGGGCAACCGATAGGTAATTTTCAGGGGATAGCGTTTAAATTGGCCAATATGGCTACCGAAATAGAAGCTGCCGAACTGCTGATTATGCAGGCGGCCGATTTAAAGAACAGGCATTTGCCTGTAACCAAACAATCGGCCATGGCTAAATATTTTGCTTCAGAAACGGCGGTGCGTACAGCTACCGAGGCTGTGCAAATCTTCGGCGGCTATGGCTATACAAAGGATTTCCCGGTTGAGAAATTTTACCGCGACTCCAAACTCTGTACAATAGGAGAAGGGACAAGTGAAATTCAGAAAATAGTGATCAGCAGGGAAGTGTTGAAAGGATAATAAACGGTCAAAAAGGCCTGGCGGAAGACAATTTTACTATCGTCTTTTGTCAGGCTTTTGTCATTTAGCATGCAGTCAAAAGCCATTTATGATGGTTTTTATCACGTAAATATATTGTTACATCAATTATTGGAGCTTTAAAACATGATTTTAACAATGTTTTTTTAAGCTTTTTCATGAAAATAATTTCTTCTTTGAGGCGGTTCGCCTGGCTTTTTCCGTCAAAACTGACGCGGTTTTATCAGCCTTAGCGCGCAGTTTTTTCTGAATTACCTATCGTTGCGGTTAATTTTATTGCAGTTTGATATCCAGACGCTTATAAAGCAAATTAGGAAAATGCCTCGCGCATTTTCCTAATTTATAATTAACAATATTAACTGACTTATTACCGGCCGGATCTAATCGGCCATGTGGTATTAACGTCGGCAAAGGTAATTTCTTGTTAGTTATTTCCTAAAACATTCTCTATGGTTAAATAAATTCCTGTAAAGGAAATATTACATTCTGCTGTTGTTTTATTTTACCCTTCTATATTAAGTTTGCCGTCTTAACTATTAGCTAAATTTTTTCTATGAAAAAACGATTACTACTAATTTTGTGCAGTTTCGTATTCGCTGTAACACAGCTTTTTGCGCAAAATCACACTGTTACCGGCACGGTAACAGCCAAAGAGGACGGTCTTCCTCTGCCGGGTGTATCGGTTAAAATAAAAGGTACAACAACCGGTACCCAAACTACCGTCGACGGTAAGTTTTCACTCAGCGTTCCTAACAACGCAGTATTATCATTCAGTTTTATCGGTTATGCCACTCAGGATGTTCCTGCCGGAGCTTCAGCAAACCTTAAAGTGGTTTTAGAAGCCTCAAGCCATGGGCTTAATGAGGTAGTTGTAACCGCCTTAGGTATCTCAAGGCAGCAAAAATCAATAGGTTATGCTGCACAACAGATTAAGGGCGATGACCTTACGGTTACCAAGCAATCTGACCTTAACACTGCCCTTGCCGGTAAAATTGCAGGTGTACAGGTGTTAGGCGGTTCTGGTGCAAAATTTGGTACCTCAACTATCCGTATCCGTGGTGTTAACTCATTATCAGGCGCTAATCCTATTTACGTGGTAAATGGTGTTGTTACTGATGCTAATGCTATCAACAATGACGACATCGAATCGGCAACGGTGCTTAAAGGCCCCGCTGCTACAGCTCTTTATGGTCAGCGTGCATCTGAAGGTGCGGTTGTTGTTACCTTAAAAAAAGGTGTTGATAAAGGAGTAGGAGTTTCGTTGAATCAATCAACAACTTTCGAAAAAGTATACCAACTACCAGAGTATCAAAATGAATATGGTGGTGGTACCAGCACGCAGTGGGATACTTACACTTATGATCCTGCAAATGGCTCTCCTGCTTCGTTTGCTAAATTCAACGGCGTAAAAATTTACGATTATGGTGTTGATGAAAGCTGGGGCCCTAAGATGGATGGCACCCTTTATGCTCCATGGTATTTCTGGGATCCTTCAAATCCAGACTTTGGCAAGCTAAAGCCGTTTGTGGCCCAGCCAAACAACGTACGTGATTTTTACCGTACAGGTGTTACCTATAACACTAACGCTGCGTTTTCAAAAGCTTCTGACAACTATAATTTCAGGGTATCATATACTAACATCGATCGTACTGGTATTACCCCTAACAGCGCTCAGAAACGTAACAACGTTGGTTTAAACGGCGAACTTAAATTAACCAAGAAGTTAACTGTAAGCGCCAACTTTAACTTTTCGCAAATCAACTCAAATAACGTACCTCAGGAAGGTTACGGTACACAAACTGCCGGTTCATTTAGCCAGTGGTTTCACAGGGATGTTGAAATCAGCAAACTTAAAAATTACAGAAGAGCTGATGGTACCTATACTTCATGGAATATTACCGGTCCGGATGATTTAACGCCGCACTATTGGGATAACCCTTATACCGAAGCTTATGTGAATACTTCGCTATCAAACAGCAACCGTGTGTTTGGTAACTTAACAGCTACTTACCAGTTTACTAAAGATCTTTCTTTGTCGTTAATTGCCAGGGAAGATTTGTTAAACCGTGATGATAACTCAAGGGTTGGCTCAGGTACTATCAACACCGATTCATATTCACAAAGTCAGTATACCTACAAAGAAAATAACTATGTAGCTAACTTAGCATATAGCCACAACTTTAAAGACCTTTCTGTAAAAGCGGGTTTATATGCCGAAACACGTCAGGACCGTTACCTGTATACAGGTGGTAATACCAATGGCGGCCTTGCTATTCCTGAATTGTACTCGCTTGCAAACTCTTTGAACGCGCCTACATCTATCAGCTACAACGGCTTATCAAGGGTGAATAGCTACTATGGCTACACCTCATTCGGTTACAAAGATTTCTTGTACCTTGATTTTAACGCCCGTAACGATATTTCATCAACCTTGCCAATAAACAATAATTCATATTGGTACGGCGGTTTATCTGGCTCATTTGTGTTTACAGAGCTAATGCCTAAAAATGACATTCTTAGCTTCGGTAAATTGAGGCTTTCTGCTGCAAAATTAGGTTCGGATGCTGCTCTTTATTCAATTTATCAAACGTACAACTTAAGTACTACACCGTACAGCCCTACTAAAACAGGTAGCTCACCGGTACAAACAGTACCTAATACATTACCTAATGCCGACTTGAGGCCATCACTTTCAACTTCGTATGAAATTGGTACCGAATTGCGTTTCCTGAGAGACAGGGTTAAATTTGATTTCAACTACTATACCCGTTCTCAAAAGGATCAGATCCTGCCATTGCCTATCAACGGTACATCTGGTTACTCAACTGCAGTAATCAATGCCGGCCAGATCAGGAACAGTGGTATTGAGATCAGCCTTGGTGGTACCCCGGTTAAATCAAAAGACTTTACCTGGAATACTGATTTCAACATTTCATTTAACAGGAATAAAGTTATATCACTGTACCCTGGTTTAAATAACCTGAAAGTTACTCCTGATGGTTTAGGTGGTTATACTGCATCTGGCGGTAACCAGGCTGCCGGTACACAAAGCTTTGGCTTTGTTGGTTCGCCAAGCTTTGGTATTAACGGTATTGTTGGTAAATCTTATGGTCAAATTATTGGCTCTGGTTTTACCCGCGACAAAAACGGAAATATCATAGTTGGTGATGACGGTTTACCTATTGTAAACAGCACAGTTAACTTGGGTAGCATGCTGCCAAGCTACACCGGTGGTTTTACCAACTCTTTCAACTACAAAAACTTCATATTAGCTTTCTCTCTTGATTTCCAGAAAGGCGGCAAATTTGTGTCAGTTACTCAACAAAACTTAAACGGTTCTGGTTTGGGTATCGAAACTGTAGGCAACAATGCTAAAGGCAATCCAAAACGTAACTCAGTTGCCGATGGTGGTGGTGTTTTAGTAGCGGGCGTTCATGAAGATGGCACTCCTAACACAACTTATGTTGAAACCCGTACTTTGTATGAGCAGGCATATAGCCAGATTTGGGAAAAATGGACTTACGATGCTTCTTACATTAAATTAAGGGAAGTTAGCGTAGGCTACTCGTTCCCTAAAAAGATGCTGGGTAAATTACCATTCCAAACTGCTTATTTCGGCATAACTTCTCAAAACCCATGGATGATCTATTCTAAACTTAAAGGTGTAGATCCATCTCAATTGCAAACCTCTTTCTACGAAGGTGGTCAGTTACCAAACACAAGAAACTTAGGGTTTAACATCAAGTTAACGTTCTAATTAGCGCACAAATCATGAAAAGAATATCTAATATTAGTAAATATATAGCTGGGGCGGGTATGATTATCCTTGCTTCGTGCAAAACCGGCGGCGACGTAAATGTTAGCCCTAACCAATCGCCTAACGTGCAGTCGGGCTATTTGTTAACCAGCGCCCTTCAATATCTTGGAGGTGTTAGCGGTGCAGGCGCTACTACCAATATCAACTCTTTTACAGGCGAACTGTATTCACAATACCTGGCAGAAACTTTTTATACCAATGAATCATTGTTTTCATTGAAGCAATATGATTACCAGGGATATTATACCGGCCCGTTAAAAGACCTTAAAACAATCATCGACGTTAATACCGATCCGACAAAGAAAAGTCTTGTGGCTATCACAAAGTTTGGTTCAAACGCTAATCAGATAGCCTCGGCCCGTATCCTTAGCGCTTTTATTTTCCTTACCGTTACTGATAGGTGGGGCGATATACCATATTCACAGGCTTTAAATGGCAAATCAAATCTTTCGCCTGCATTTGATGCTCAAAAAGATGTCTATGCGGCATTGATGAAAGAACTTGACGAGGCGCAAGCTCAGTTTGATAGTGGTGCCGCAATGCCTGCACAACAAGATATCTTATTTGGTGGTAACCTTACTAAATGGAAACATTGGGCAAATTCATTGCATGCTATTATGGCATTAAGGCTTTCGAAGGTTGATCCAAACACAGGCAAAGCTGAGTATGCTAAGGCTGTAGCCGGCGGTTTAATGACTTCTAACAGCGATAACGCTGTTTATGCCTACCTGGCCGCTCAAACTAACGAGAATCCTTATTTTACAAACTACCGTAACCGTTATGATTATGCGGTAAGCAGTTTAGTTGTTAATACGTTAACTACCCTGAATGACCCGAGGTTGCCTGTTTACGCTGCTCCGACTGTATCAAATACATATGTAGGTTTACCTTATGGTACGTATGGTGATGCCTTAGGTAATTACAGCAAAGGAACACGTAGCAAACCAGGTAACATCTCTTTAATCGGCTTAACCGTATCTAATCAGGGATCGCCAACTGTATGGACATCATATGCCCAAATCATGTTTACACAGGCAGAAGCTGCCCACCTTGGCTGGATAGCCGGTGGTGACGGCGCCGCTGCTGATTACTATAATAAAGGTGTAGCTGCATCATTGGAACAAAACGGTGTTAGTACTACTAACGAATCCGCTTATCTTGCGCAGGCAGCAGTTCAGTTTTCGGCTGCAACAGCTATGGATCAGATCATGACCCAAAAATGGATTGCCGGTTTCTTAGGCAATGGTTGGGAGTCATGGGCAGAGTACCGTCGTACAGGTTTGCCTAAATTGCTTGATCCGGTTCCTGGTTCATTGAGCCCGGGCCAGAAAATTCCACGCAGGCAACAATATCCGCAAACAGAAAGTGATCTTAACACGGCTAATTACAATGCTGTAATTGCCCGTCAGGGTCCGGATGCACTTAATACAAGGGTATATTGGGATAAACAATAATTATTGAATCCAAAGTATATTTAAAACAACAAAGGCTGCCATTGGCGGCCTTTGTTGTTTATTAACGTTTCGAGGTGGGAGTTCAGGGGGAGAGACCATTCAGATTTAAGACTATTTAACAAATAGCGTTTATTAAACAGGCTATCTTAGTTTATATAATCTTAAACCTTTCATGAAAATCAAATTTATCTTGCCCTTGTTCTTCCTTTTTCTATTTCGCAATCCAATTATTGCTCAGCAAAAACAGCCCGTTATTAAAATTGATAACACGGTGAAGGTTAATAAGCATCCGGTTTCACGCGGTTTTCTCAAGGTATCCGACTTAAAACACGGAAATAATGAAGTGACTATATCCGGTAAACTTGTAAACTTTAACGACCGGGCTATATTATTCGATTATTCTGAACTATCATATTTAAAGCCTTTTGAGAGTAACCTGCAGATCATGCCTGATACGAACGGGTATTTCTCTTTCAAATTCAATTTAAAGGAAGCTAACTATTTTTTTCTGGGACGAAATGAGCTTTATCTTTCGCCGGGTGATGTGCTGAATGTGGTTGTGGATTACAGCGCACCCGAGAAATCCGTATTTCATGGTGCTGGAGCCGAGGCCGATGATTATCTGAAGACTGTACCGTTCCCCAAATCAGGTTCGTATTTGAATGGAGGCCTTAATATAAGAGGTACGCTAAGGCAAACGCTGGATACGGTTTTGCAATTAGCCCAGGCACGGCATGATAAACTTAAAGCTACCAAAAAGCTGCCAAAGGATTTTGCTGATATTGAAAAGGCACGTATAGAAGCCGACCTGTTTAGCAGTTTTAAATTATTAGCAGGCTTTTATATCAGAAGAAACAAAGTACCTGATAATGAAAGGGACTCTGTGTTTGCTGAATCAAAAAAGCTGCTTGATCCCTTATGGGATAAATTTGCTGTAAATCTGATGAAAGTCGAAAATCTCAAACTTGAAGCATTCAGAAGCAATTATTACAGCATCCTCGATAGTTATAAAAGAAATCAAACCCCTGTTGACGCCCGGATAAAAGACTGGCAATATGCTTATGAGTTGGTTTATGAGATAAATCACATTGATGATAAAAAAGTGTTGGCTACCTTTCTACCTAAAATAGATTCGATAAAGAATAGCCGGTACAGGGAAGCAGCCCGCGAAACACTTAGCAACAAGCTGGAATTTACTACCGGAGATCTGGCTGAGGATTTTACCGCTATTGACGCCGATAACCGGCCGGTAAAACTGAGTAGTTTAAAAGGCAAGGTTATCTATATTGATCTTTGGGCTACATGGTGCGGCCCGTGTCTTGAAGAGATGCCCTACTTTGAAAAATTAAAAAAACAATATGATGGCAACCCGGATATCGCATTCATGGCACTGAGTGTATACGACAATAAAAAGCTATGGAAAGATTATTTAAAAAGAACTAATGCAAAAGGTATGCAGCTATTTGCAGATATCATAGCGTTAAAGCCTTACAAAGTACTATCAGTTCCACGAACTGTAGTTATTGATAAAAATTTTAAAGCGATGATGCTTTATGGTCCACTGCCTTCAAATCCTGGCTTGAAAGATTATTTAGACGCACTTTTAAAGAAATGATTGTAGAAATTGCTCACAGAGCCGGGGGATAATCTTCAGAATCGAAAAATAAATCCTGCTCTCTCTTTGATATTCAAAACATTGTGATTATCTTTGCCCTCCCTTGAAAGGAGGTATTTTAGGAATTATGATCATTATTAACGTAAAAGACGGCGAATCATTAGACAAAGCATTGAAACGCTTCAAAAAGAAATTCGAAAAAACAGGTGTTTTAAGAGAACTACGTAGTCGTCAGGCTTTCGAAAAAAAATCTGTAACCCGTCGTCATGTTGTTAAACATGCTATCTACAAACAGACATTGAATCAAGAAACTGTTTAATTGTAAAATTTTATAGTTTTCTTAACACTATATTAAAACTATTTGTACATTCATAATCCCGGATGTATAAATAGTTTTTTATGTTTTTAGAGCGTTTTATCCAGTACATCAAGTATGAAAAGCGGTATTCAGTCCATACTGTGTCCGCGTATCAGTCAGACCTGGATCAGTTTGTGCGCTTTTTAAACAATCCCGGCGGCGCCGATCCTACGCCCGAGCCGGTTATCACCCATCCATCGCAGGTAAGCTATCATGACATCCGTAACTGGATGGTTGAGCTTCTTGACCAAAAACTTACTGGCCGTTCGGTTAACCGTAAAATGGCTACGTTGCGCAAATACTTTAAATTTTTACTGCAGGAAGGCATTGTTGAAACTAATCCAACATCGCGTATCCATTCACAAAAAATTGCTAAAACCCTGCCCGTGGTGGTTGAAGATGCTCGCCTAACAAAAATGTTAGATAGCGATGACGTTTTTACAAACGACTTTCCGGGGCTGCGCGATAAGCTTGTTATTGAGATGTTGTTTGGCACCGGTATACGCCTTGCCGAATTGTTAGGCGTTAAAGAACAGGATCTTAACCTTGATGGGGGAGTAGTGAAGGTATTGGGGAAACGTAATAAGGAACGTATCATCCCTATCAATAATGAGCTGAAGATCCTGCTGCCCCAATATTTGGAGTTAAAGAAAAATCAAAATTTTAATAACAATTCCTTTACATTTATCGTTACAAATAAAGGAGCCGATGCTTATCCGAAATTGATTTATTTAATAGTGCAGAAATATCTCTCCAACATATCAACTCAAAATAAACGGAGCCCTCACGTGCTCAGGCACACGTTTGCAACCACCATGCTAAACAACGGGGCCGACTTAAATTCAATTAAAGAACTTTTGGGTCACGCTAACCTCAGTGCCACCCAAATTTACACGCACAACTCAGTTGAACGACTAAAATCTATTTATAAACTCGCCCATCCAAAGGCTTAAAAAGGAGGAAACATGAAAATTACAGTGCAGTCAATTCATTTCACCGCAGACAGGAAACTTTTAGATTTTATTCAGAAAAAGGCAGATAAGCTTGATACGTTTTATGATCATATTATTAGCGGTGAAGTTTACTTAAAGCTTGAGAATGTGGAAGATGAATGTAATAAGATAACGGAGATCAAATTATTGCTACCAGGAAACCAGATCTTCGCTAAAGAGAAATGTAAGAGTTTTGAGGAAGCTACCGACCTGGCAGTTGAGAGCCTGAGGAAGCAAATTGAGAAGCATAAACAAAAGAAAGCCATTGCTGACGCTACGGCCAAAAAAGCTGTTTTAACGGCAGCAGAGGACGGTTTTTAGTGATATAGAGGGGCTTACATTGAGCCAAATTCGGCAGGTTTTTAGCCTGCCGAATTTTTTTTATAAAAAATTTTGACGTGGTGTTATTTTTTGTAGATTTGCAGTCCCTTTCGGGGAGGTATTTAACGCCTCAAAAAAAAGTTAAAATAGTTCTTTAAAATATCAAAAAGCTTATTACTTTTGCGCTCCGTTACCGAAAGCCACATACGGTTTAAAATAACGAAAAGGCAAATTTAAATATAAGCCTCCTTAGCTCAGCTGGTAGAGCAACTGACTTGTAATCAGTAGGTCATTGGTTCGATCCCGATAGGAGGCTCAGTTTTTTTCGGAAAGATAATGTTTAGCTTCAATTTTGGACATTGTTAATCCGGGATAAACTACTGGGGGGATACCAGAGCGGTCAAATGGGACGGACTGTAAATCCGTTGCTTCGGCTACGAAGGTTCGAATCCTTCTCCCCCCACATATTAAGTAGGCAGTTTATAGTTCGCGGTTAGTATAAAGCTAACGGGATTGTAAACTGCTGACTTGATTAAGGAGGTTTGAGGAATGGACTTTTGGTACTTAGAAGGTATAAAAAAAACAAACCAAAAGCTTAACAAGCGGAAGTAGCTCAGTTGGTAGAGCGATAGCCTTCCAAGCTATAGGTCGCGAGTTCGAACCTCGTCTTCCGCTCAGTTACAGGTAGCAGTAAGAAGTTTGCAGTAAAAAGCAATTGCGAGCGAAGAACTGGCAACTGCAAAATAAAAAAAATAAGCCGACGTAGCTCAGGGGTAGAGCACTTCCTTGGTAAGGAAGAGGTCATGGGTTCAAATCCCATTGTTGGCTCGGTGTTATTGAAACATTACATATAAAGTTAAAATTAACCTACAAAATAATTTATAGATCATGGCAAAAGAAAAGTTTGACCGCAGTAAACCGCACTTAAACATCGGTACAATCGGTCACGTTGACCACGGTAAAACAACCCTTACCGCAGCTATCACTAAAGTTTTGGCTGATGCAGGTTTATCAGAAGCTCGTTCATTTGATTCAATTGACTCAGCTCCTGAAGAAAAAGAACGTGGTATTACCATCAACACTGCCCACGTTGAATATTCAACAGCTAACCGTCACTACGCACACGTTGACTGTCCAGGTCACGCGGATTACGTGAAAAACATGGTTACTGGTGCTGCCCAAATGGACGGTGCAATCATCGTAGTTGCTGCAACTGATGGTCCGATGCCACAAACTCGTGAGCACATCCTGTTAGCTCGTCAGGTAGGTGTACCTGCACTTGTTGTTTTCATGAACAAAGTTGACATGGTTGATGATCCGGAATTATTAGAGTTAGTAGAAATGGAAGTTCGTGAATTATTATCATTCTACGAATTCCCAGGTGATGATATTCCAGTTATCCAGGGTTCTGCATTAGGTGGTCTTAACGGCGATCCTACCTGGGTTGGTAAAATCATGGAATTGATGGACGCTGTAGATAGCTACATCCCAATTCCTCCACGTTTGACAGATCTTCCTTTCTTGATGCCTGTTGAAGACGTGTTCTCAATCACTGGTCGTGGTACTGTTGCTACTGGTCGTATTGAGCGTGGTGTAATCAACTCTGGTGAGCCAGTTGATATCTTGGGTATGGGTGCTGAGAACTTGAAATCAACCGTAACTGGTGTTGAGATGTTCCGCAAAATCCTTGACCGTGGTGAAGCTGGTGACAACGTAGGTTTATTGTTACGTGGTATTGAGAAAACTGATATCCGTCGTGGTATGGTTATCTGCAAACCAGGTTCAGTAACTCCTCACACCGATTTCAAAGCAGAAGTTTACGTATTATCAAAAGCAGAAGGTGGCCGTCACACTCCATTCTTCAACAAATACCGTCCGCAATTCTATTTCCGTACCACTGACGTTACTGGTGAGATTTCATTAGAACCAGGTGTAGAAATGGTTATGCCAGGTGATAACGTTACAATCACTGTAAAGTTGATCAACGCTATCGCAATGGAAAAAGGCTTACGTTTCGCTATCCGTGAAGGTGGTCGTACCGTAGGTGCTGGTCAGGTAACTGAAATCTTGAAATAATTGATATTTCAATAAAAGGTTAATTTGAAAACATAAGTTTAGCCTTCAACGGCAAACTTATGTTTTCTTATTATAAAATAACACACGGGAATAGTTCAACGGTAGAATAGAGGTCTCCAAAACCTTTGATCAGGGTTCGAATCCTTGTTCCCGTGCTTAAGCACAATATAAAAATGGCAGGCGTAGCTGAATATATTAAAGAGTCATACATCGAGTTAACCGAGAAGGTTACCTGGCCTACATGGCGCGAGCTGCAAAGCAGCGCTGTTTTGGTATTGGTTGCCGCTGTAATTATTGCGCTGGTTATCTTAGGTATGGACCAGATCATTAATTATTTGCTTAAACTGTTTTACACATCACTAACATAATATCAGGGGAGAAGCAGATGAGTGATCAATTGAAATGGTATGTAGTTAGGGCTATTAGTGGTAAGGAAAAAAAAGTTAAACAATATATCGATGCCGAAATTAGCCGTTTGGGCATCGGTCATTTGGTACCACAGGTATTAATACCTACTGAAAAGTACTACCAAATGCGCGATGGAAAGAAGATTGCTAAAGAGCGTAACTACTTTCCGGGCTATGTGTTGATGGAAGCTGTTTTAGATGGCGAAACCGAGCACATTATTAAAAACATAAACAGCGTAATAGGTTTCCTGGGTGATAAGGCCGGAAATGCTATCCCGCTTCGCCAGTCAGAAGTTAACCGTATTTTAGGTAAGGTTGATGAAATGAGTGCCCAGGGTGAAACTATGAGCGTACCTTACTATGTAGGTGAGGCTGTTAAAGTTATGGACGGGCCTTTCAATGGTTTCAGCGGCGTTATCGAAGAGGTTAACGAAGAGAAAAAGAAACTGAAAGTAATGGTAAAGATATTCGGACGCCGTACGCCGCTTGAATTGAATTACATGCAGGTAGAAAAAGAATAGTTTTTTTATCATCAATACCCGACTGGAAGGCGGGTATTATCACATGATAAATTAACAGGTAAAATATTAAATACAAAAGGTTTAAATATTAAGAAAGCGTTAAGTAAGCTAAAATTAATATCAAACCGTAAAAATCTTAAATGTTACTAAGCTTCCACGTACTAACATTGAGTTTATAATTAAAGTAAATTAAAATGGCAAAAGAGATCGGTGCAATGGTTAAGCTGCAAGTTAAAGGCGGCGCCGCAAACCCATCACCACCAATTGGCCCTGCATTGGGTGCAAAAGGTGTGAACATCATGGAGTTTTGCAAACAATTTAATGCACGCACCCAGGACAAAGCTGGAAAAGTATTGCCTGTTTTGATTACTGTTTATGTTGACAAATCATTCGAATTTATCATCAAAACCCCTCCCGTTGCTATCCAGTTATTGGAAGCTACCGGTTTAAAGAGTGGTTCTGCTGAGCCTAACCGTAAAAAAGTTGCCAGTGTTAACTGGGAACAGGTTGAGACTATAGCAAAAGATAAAATGGTTGACTTGAACGCATTCACAGTTGAATCGGCCATGAAAATGGTGGCAGGTACTGCCCGCAGCATGGGAATTACCGTATCAGGTACAGCTCCCTGGAATTAATTAATTTATACAAATCAGTTTAAAGACAGTGGCAAGATTAACAAAAAATCAAAAAGTGGCACTCTCCAAAATTGAGGCAAACAAATCGTACACATTAGAAGCTGCATCAGCTTTGGTAAAGGAATTAACCTTAACTAAGTTTGATTCATCAGTTGATATAGACGTTCGTTTAGGTGTTGACCCGCGTAAAGCCAATCAAATGGTGCGTGGTATTGCAACATTGCCTCATGGAACCGGTAAAACTGTACGTGTATTAGTACTTTGTACTCCTGACAAGGAGCAAGAAGCTAAAGACGCTGGTGCAGATTACGTAGGTTTGGATGATTATATTGCCAAGATTGAAGGCGGATGGACTGATGTTGATATTATCATCACTATGCCAAGTGTTATGGCTAAAGTTGGTCGTTTGGGTCGTATTTTGGGCCCGCGTAACTTAATGCCAAACCCTAAATCAGGTACAGTTACCCCAGAAGTTGGTAAAGCTGTAACTGAGGTAAAAGGTGGTAAAATCGATTTCAAGGTTGACAAAACCGGTATCATCCACACCTCAATAGGAAAAGCATCTTTCTCTGCAGATAAAATTTATGAGAATGCATTAGAAGTATTGCAAACAATCTCTAAATTAAAACCTTCTGCAGCAAAAGGAACATATTTCAAGAGTATTCACATCTCTTCAACTATGTCGCCAGGAATTACAGTTGAAACTAAATCAGTAGCGGGGATCTAATCATGAATAAAGAAGAAAAATACGACCTTGTTGTAGCCCTTACTGAGCAAATCAAAGAGTATGGTAATTTTTATATCACTGATACCTCTGATTTAACTGTAGCCAAGATCAACAATATCCGCCGTAAATGTTTCGAAAACGACATTACAATGCAGGTAACTAAAAATAGCTTGATCAAAAAAGCTATGGAAGCTGCTGGCGGTGATTTCAGCCCGATATATGATGTGTTGAAAGGTTCATCATCAATCCTTTTCTCAAAATCAGCAACTGCACCTGCAAAGCTGATCAAACAATTAAGGAAAACAGGTGAAAAACCAATCTTAAAAGCAGCTTATATTGATTCGGCAGTATTTATTGGTGATAACCAACTGGATACTTTAACCAAGCTGAAATCGAAAGAACAACTGATCGGCGAGATTGTTGGCTTACTTCAATCACCTGCCAAAAACGTTCTTTCTGCTCTTCAGTCAGGCGGAACAACAATTGCAGGCCTCGTAAAAACATTACAGGAAAGAGGTTAACGAACGCCTCCATAATAAGGTTCGATAATAACAAACAAAAAGCATTAAAAGTAAAAATTTAAATAAAATGGCGGATTTAAAAGCGTTTGCTGAACAGTTGGTAAACTTAACAGTAAAAGAAGTAAACGAATTAGCTCAAATATTAAAAGACGAGTATGGTATTGAGCCTGCTGCTGCTGCTGTAGCAGTTGCTGCTCCTGCTGCTGACGGTGGCGACGCTGCTCCAGCTGCTGCTGAGCAAACTGCATTTGACGTTATCCTGAAAGAAGCTGGTGGCGCTAAATTAGCAGTTGTTAAATTAGTAAAAGACTTAACTGGCCTTGGTTTGAAAGAAGCTAAAGATCTTGTTGACGGTGCACCAAAAGAACTTAAAACTGGTGTAACTAAAGAAGAAGCTGAATCTTTGAAAAAACAATTAGAAGAAGCCGGAGCAGTAGTTGAGGTTAAGTAATTTAACCTACTAAAATATAGCATCAAGACTCCGACCATATTGGTCGGGGTCTATTGCTGTTTATAAAGGTTTGGATGAAGAAGATAATAGATATGAGATATGAGATATGAGATCTTCTTCCTGCAGGTTTAACAGGAACACAGATCTTCAAAACATATTTTTTAGTCTCACATCTCACATCTCAGATCTCACATCTATCAAGTTTATTAATAAACTAAAATTTAAATACCTTGGCAAACAATAATAATCAAAGAGTAAACTTTGCAACCAGCAGAAAGGTACTTGATTACCCTGATTTTCTGGATGTTCAGTTACAATCTTTCCAGGAATTTTTTCAATTGGAAACCACTTCCGACAACCGTTACAAAGAAGGGCTGTTTAAAGTGTTTGCCGAAAACTTTCCTATTTCAGATTCAAGAAACATCTTTGTCCTGGAGTTTCTTGACTACTTTATTGATCCGCCACGTTATGATATACAAGAGTGTATCGAACGCGGATTAACTTACAGCGTACCATTAAAAGCCAAGCTTCGCCTGTCATGTAATGATGAGGAGCACGAAGACTTTGAAACAATTGTACAGGACGTATACCTGGGTACTATCCCATACATGACGCCAAAAGGTACATTTGTTATTAATGGTGCTGAGCGTGTAATTGTATCACAGTTACACCGTTCGCCAGGTGTGTTCTTTGGTCAGAGCCGCCATACCAACGGTACAAAATTATACTCTGCCCGTGTTATCCCTTTCAAAGGTTCATGGATTGAGTTTGCTACAGACGTTAACAACGTGATGTACGCTTATATTGACCGTAAAAAGAAATTCCCGGTTACTACGTTACTTCGTGCCATTGGTTATGACTCTGATAAAGATATATTAGAGTTGTTTGAACTGGCCGACGAGGTTAAAGTGAGCAAATCTGGCCTGAAAAAATATATCGGCCGTAAGCTTGCTGCAAGGGTACTTAAAACCTGGATCGAAGACTTTGTGGATGAAGATACCGGTGAGGTAGTTTCTATCCCTCGTAATGAGATCATCCTTGAGCGTGAAACCTTACTGGAAGACGACCATATTGATATGATCATTGACTCTGGTGTTAAAACCATCATCCTTAACAAGGAAGATGCTTCAACCAGCGGTGATTACACTATTATATACAATACCTTACAGAAAGATACTTCCAACTCTGAGAAGGAAGCGGTTGAGCACATCTACCGCCAGTTACGTAACGCTGAACCACCTGATGAAGAAACAGCACGTGGTATCATCGATCGTTTATTCTTCTCAGATAAAAGATATGACCTGGGTGATGTGGGCCGCTACCGCATCAACCGCAAGCTTAAATTAACTACCTCTGAAGATACCAAGGTGTTAACTAAGCAAGATATCATCGCGATTGTTAAATACTTGATCAAATTAATCAACTCAAAAGCCGAGGTGGATGATATTGATCACTTATCAAACCGTCGTGTACGTACCGTAGGTGAGCAGCTTTATGCTCAGTTTGGTGTAGGTTTAGCACGTATGGCCCGTACCATCCGTGAGCGTATGAACATTCGTGACAACGAGGTGTTCACACCAACCGATCTGATCAACGCGCGTACATTATCATCTGTGATCAACTCGTTCTTCGGAACAAACCAGTTATCACAGTTCATGGACCAAACCAATCCACTGGCAGAGATCACGCACAAGCGTCGTCTGTCAGCTTTAGGCCCCGGCGGTCTGTCACGTGAGCGTGCAGGTTTCGAGGTTCGTGACGTTCACTACACCCACTACGGTAGGTTGTGTACTATCGAAACTCCGGAAGGCCCGAACATTGGTTTGATCTCTTCACTTTGCGTACACGCCAAGATCAACAACTTAGGCTTTATCGAAACTCCGTATAAACGTGTGGTTGAAGGTAAAGTTATGGTCGACGAGCCGGTTATCTATTTATCTGCCGAAGATGAAGACGGGAAAACCATTGGCCAGGCAAACGCGGTTTATGATGACAAAGGTGAGTTTGAATTGCCACGTGTAAAAGCACGTTTCGAGGGTGACTTCCCGGTTATCGAGCCAGAGCGTCTGGACTTAATGGACATCGCTCCAAACCAGATCACTTCTATCGCGGCTTCGCTGATTCCGTTCCTGGAGCATGATGACGCTAACCGTGCATTGATGGGTTCAAACATGCAACGCCAGGCCGTACCATTGTTACGTCCGGAAGCGCCAATTGTGGGTACCGGTTTGGAAGGCCGTGTGGCAAAAGACTCTCGTACCCTGATCAACGCCGAAGGCGATGGTGTGGTTGAGTATGTTGATGCTAACGAGATCCGTATTAAATATGACCGTAATGAACTTGATCGTTTGATCTCGTTTGAAGGAGATAGCAAAAGCTACCGCTTAACCAAGTTTAAGAAAACCAACCAAAGCACCACCATGAACCTTAAGCCTATTGTTAAAAAAGGGCAGAGGGTTGAAAAAGGTGAAGTACTTTGCGAAGGTTATGCTACCCAAAATGGCGAGCTTGCATTAGGCCGTAACCTTAAAGTAGCGTTCATGCCTTGGCAGGGATATAACTTTGAGGATGCGATTGTAATTTCTGAGCGTGTTGTATCGCAGGATATATTTACTTCAATCCACGTTGAAGAGTTCGAACTTGAAGTTCGTGACACTAAACGCGGTGAGGAAGAGTTAACACCAGATATCCCTAACGTATCGGAAGAAGCTACTAAAGACCTTGACGAAGACGGTATCATCCGTGTTGGTGCCGAGGTTAAAGAAGGCGACATCCTGATTGGTAAGATCACTCCTAAAGGTGAATCTGATCCTTCACCGGAAGAAAAACTGTTACGTGCTATCTTCGGTGATAAAGCAGGCGACGTTAAAGATGCTTCATTAAAAACCCCACCGTCAATTGCCGGTGTTGTTATCGATACCAAATTATTCTCTCGTGCTAAGAAAACTTCAAAAGCTGAAGAAAAAGCACAGTTGGAGAAATTGGATACAAGGCATGAGAAAGCTGTAAAAGATCTGAAAAATACCTTGATCGACAAGTTGTTTGAGATCGTTAACGGTAAAACTTCGCAAGGCGTTTATAACGTTTACAAAGAGTTACAGGTTCCTAAAGGTGTTAAATTCACCCAGAAAATATTAGTTGAGCTTAATTACGATAATATTAACCCAACTAAATGGACTACTGATGACGATAAAAACGATCAGATCAAGATCCTTCTTCATAACTTCAACATTAAGTACAATGAAGAACTGGGTGCTTACCGTCGTGATAAATTCGCTATCAGCGTGGGTGATGAGCTTCCATCAGGTATCGTACAAATGGCTAAAGTTTACATAGCTAAAAAGCGTAAGCTTAAAGTAGGTGATAAAATGGCCGGTCGTCACGGTAACAAAGGTATTGTTGCACGTATTGTACGTGACGAAGATATGCCTTTCCTGGAAGACGGAACACCGGTTGATATCGTGTTGAACCCGCTGGGTGTACCTTCACGTATGAACTTGGGTCAGATCTACGAAACCGTATTAGGCTGGGCCGGTAAAGAGCTTGGTGTTAAATTTGCTACTCCTATCTTCGACGGTGCAAGCCACGAAGAAGTGGAAGAGTGGATCAAGAAAGCCAATTTGCCAGAATCAGGCCGTACTTACTTATATAATGGTTTAACAGGTGACCGTTTTGATCAGCAAACTACTGTAGGTATTATATACATGCTGAAATTAGGTCACATGGTTGATGATAAGATGCACGCCCGTTCAATCGGACCGTACTCATTGATCACTCAACAGCCATTGGGTGGTAAAGCACAATTCGGTGGTCAGCGTTTTGGTGAGATGGAGGTTTGGGCACTGGAAGCATTTGGTGCATCAAACATTCTGCAGGAGATATTAACCGTTAAATCTGATGATGTTATCGGCCGTGCCAAAACATATGAGGCTATTGTTAAAGGTGAAAACCTGCCAACGCCATCAGTTCCTGAATCATTCAACGTATTGGTTCATGAGTTACGCGGCTTAGGTTTGGATATCACATTAGAATAAGGTTAAAGCTTAAAGGCCAAAGGTGAAAGGTTAGGACAGGTTCCGAACCTTTTACCTTTCGCCTTTTACCTTTCGCCTAAAAATTACCTTTAAAAAATCAAAGTAGACTATGTCTTACAAAAAGGATAATAAAATCAAAAGTAACTTTACCACCATTACCATCAGTTTAGCCTCTCCTGAGTCTATTCTTGAGCGTTCAAGCGGTGAAGTTTTAAAGCCGGAAACCATTAACTACCGTACTTACAAACCTGAGCGTGATGGTTTGTTCTGCGAGCGTATTTTTGGTCCGGTTAAGGATTATGAGTGCCATTGCGGTAAATACAAACGTATCCGTTACAAAGGTATCGTGTGCGACCGTTGCGGTGTTGAAGTAACCGAAAAGAAAGTACGTCGTGAGCGTATGGGCCACATCAACCTGGTGGTGCCTGTTGCACACATCTGGTACTTCCGCTCATTACCAAACAAAATTGGTTATTTATTAGGCCTGCCTACAAAAAGGCTTGACCTTATCATATACTACGAGCGTTACGTAGTTATACAGCCAGGTATTAAAGAAGCAGACGGAATCAACAAAATGGATTTCCTTACTGAAGAAGAATACCTTGACGTATTAGATACTCTTCCAAAAGAAAACCAGTACCTTGACGACAAAGATCCTCAGAAATTTGTTGCCAAAATGGGTGCCGAGGCTTTGGAAGAATTATTAAAACGCCTTGACCTTGATGAATTATCATTCAGCCTGCGTCACCAGGCTGCTAACGAAACTTCTCAGCAACGTAAAAACGAAGCTTTAAAACGTTTACAGGTTGTTGAAGCTTTCCGTGATGCTAAAACCAGGATCGAGAATAACCCTGAGTGGATGATTGTTAAGATCGTTCCGGTTATCCCACCTGAATTGCGTCCGTTGGTACCATTGGAAGGTGGCCGTTTCGCTACTTCAGATTTGAATGACCTTTACCGTCGTGTAATTATCCGTAACAACCGTTTAAAACGCTTGATCGAGATTAAAGCACCAGAGGTGATTTTACGTAACGAAAAACGTATGTTACAGGAAGCTGTGGATTCGTTATTCGATAACTCACGTAAAGTTAACGCGGTAAAAACTGAAGGTAACCGTGCTTTGAAATCACTTTCGGATATCCTGAAAGGTAAACAAGGCCGTTTCCGTCAAAACTTATTAGGTAAACGTGTAGATTACTCTGCCCGTTCGGTAATTGTTGTAGGTCCTAACCTAAAATTACACGAGTGCGGTTTACCAAAAGATATGGCTGCCGAGTTGTTTAAACCATTTATCATCCGCAAAATGATTGAGCGTGGTGTGGTTAAAACAGTAAAATCTGCCAAAAAGATTGTTGATCGTAAAGACCCATTAGTTTGGGATATTTTGGAAAACGTATTGAAAGGACACCCTGTATTACTAAACCGTGCGCCTACGCTGCACAGGTTGGGTATCCAGTCGTTCCAGCCAAAACTGGTTGAAGGTAAAGCGATCCAATTGCACCCATTAACCTGTACAGCATTCAACGCGGATTTTGACGGTGACCAGATGGCCGTTCACGTACCACTTGGTAACGCGGCAATTTTGGAAGCCCAGATCCTAATGCTTGCTTCGCACAACATCCTTAACCCTGCCAACGGTACACCTATTACTGTACCATCTCAGGACATGGTGCTTGGTTTGTACTACATAACCAAAGGCCGTAAAACTGACGAAACACGCGTGGTTAAAGGACAAGGCTTAACTTTTTATTCTGCAGAGGAAGTAATTATCGCTTATAACGAGAAAAAACTTGATCTGCATGCGTTTATTAAGGTTAAAGCTTTGGTTAAAGAGCGCGATGGCAAAATCGTAAATAAAATTATTGATACTACTGTAGGCCGCGTGTTGTTTAACCAGCATGTACCTGTAGAAGTAGGTTATATCAATGAGCTGCTTACCAAAAAATCACTTCGTGATATCATTGGTGAAGTAGTAAAAATCACCGGTATGGCACGTGCCGCTCAGTTCCTTGATGATATTAAGGAGTTAGGCTTTAAAATGGCATTCCAGGGTGGTTTATCATTTAACCTGAAGGATATCAATATCCCTGCGGAAAAAGTAACCCTGATTGATACAGCTTCTAAGCAAGTTGATGAGGTAATGAACAACTATAACATGGGTTTCATTACCAACAACGAGCGTTACAACCAGATCATCGATATCTGGACACGTATCAACAACCGCTTAACTGCTAATGTAATGGACATCTTGAGCAACGATAACCAGGGCTTCAACTCTGTTTACATGATGCTTGACTCAGGTGCCCGTGGTTCTAAAGAGCAGATCCGTCAGCTTGCAGGTATGCGTGGTTTGATGGCGAAACCTCAGAAATCAGGTTCAGGTGGTGAGATTATCGAAAACCCGATCCTTTCAAACTTTAAAGAAGGTTTGTCGGTATTGGAGTACTTCATTTCAACCCACGGTGCTCGTAAAGGTTTGGCGGATACGGCGTTAAAAACAGCGGATGCTGGTTACTTAACACGTAGGTTGCATGACGTTGCCCAGGATATGATTGTTGGTGAGGTTGATTGCGGTACTTTAAGAGGTATCTACACAACTGCACTGAAAGATAACGAGGATATTGTTGAGCCATTATATGACCGTATTTTAGGTCGTACTACGCTTCATGATGTTCATGACCCTATCACTAACGAACTGTTAGCAGTAGCCGGTCAGGATATTACCGAAGAGGTTGCCAAAAAGATCGAGAATTCTCCGTTAGAGGGTATCGAGATCCGTTCGGTATTAACCTGCGAAAGCAAACGTGGCGTATGCGCATTGTGCTACGGCCGTAACCTTGCAAGTGGTAAACGTGTGCAAAAAGGCGAGGCTGTTGGTGTAATTGCAGCACAGTCAATCGGTGAGCCGGGTACACAGTTAACACTTCGTACATTCCACGTGGGTGGTACCGCGTCAAACATCGCGGCTGAATCTCAGATCAACGCTAAGTTTGATGGTATCATCGAGTTTGAGAACGTACGTACTGTAACTTATGAAACTGCTGAAGACGGCGCTGTTGATGTGGTATTAGGCCGTTCGGGCGAGTTCCGAATCATCGAAGCCGGAAGCAATAAAGTAATTGTTACCAACAATATTCCATACGGTTCATACCTGTATGTGAAAGATGGCAGCAAGATCACCAAAGGAGATCGTATCTGTTCATGGGATCCGTACAACGCGGTAATTATCTCTGAGTTTGCAGGTATTGCCCAGTTTGATGCTGTATTGGAAGGTATTACTTTCCGTGAAGAATCTGACGAGCAAACCGGTCACCGTGAAAAAGTGATCATCGATACAAGGGATAAAACTAAAAACCCTGCTATCCAGATCGCCGATAATAAAGGTAACATCATTAAAGGATATAACATTCCGGTAGGCGCCCACATCGCTGTTGATGAAGGCGACAGGCTGCAAACTGGTCAGGTTATTGCTAAAATTCCTCGTTCAACCGGTAAAACCCGAGATATTACAGGTGGTTTGCCACGTGTAACCGAGTTATTTGAGGCACGTAACCCTTCAAACCCAGCCGTAGTAACTGAAATTGACGGTGTGGTAACTTTAGGTGGTGTTAAACGTGGTAACCGCGAAATCACCATCGAATCAAAAGACGGCCAGGTTAAAAAATACCTTGTACCACTTTCAAAACACATCCTTGTACAGGATAATGACTTTGTTAAAGCCGGTATGCCATTGTCAGATGGTTCAATTTCACCATCGGATATTCTTGCTATTAAAGGCCCTGCCGCTGTACAGGAATACCTTGTTAACGGTATCCAGGAAGTTTATCGCTTACAGGGTGTGAAAATTAACGATAAACACTTTGAGGTTATCGTTCACCAGATGATGCAGAAAGTATCTATCGAAGATGCGGGCGATACCCGTTTCTTAGAGCGTGAAGCTGTTGACGGATGGGATTTCATGACCGAGAATGATGAAATTTACGACAAGAAAGTTGTTACTGATCCGGGTGATTCAACTACGTTGAAATCTGGCCAGATAGTTTCATTACGTCGTTTACGCGATGAAAACTCGGTATTGAAACGCCGCGACCTTAAACTGGTTGAAGTGCGTGACGCTATCCCTGCAACATCAAGCCCGATACTGCAAGGTATCACCAGGGCGTCGTTAGGCACCAAGTCGTTTATCTCGGCAGCATCGTTCCAGGAAACTACCAAAGTACTGAACGAAGCAGCTATCGCAGGTAAAAAAGACAACATGCTTGGCCTGAAAGAAAACGTTATCGTAGGTCACTTAATACCTTCAGGTACTGGTTTACGCGAATACGAAAATATCCGTGTAGGTTCACAGGAAGAGTTTGACCGCCTGATGGCTTCAAAAGCAGAAGAGTTGGAAGCTTAATTGCCAGCTGCTTAAATAATTTATTAAGCCTCCCGGTTATCCGGGAGGCTTTTTTTATGACTTTTTTAAAATAGTTAAAACAAAAGCGAAATACTTCTGTTCTACGTTCGACACTTTGAAAGCATAATATAGGATAGAATATATTCTTAAAAGCTATATTTGCCGCAGCATTTACCACGCAAAAAGACGGATAACGAAGAACGTCTTTTTGCTAATTTAGTAGCATGGAAGAACAAAATGAAAACCAGCTCAATATTGAGCTATCAGAAGAAATTGCAGAAGGTGTTTATTCAAACCTTGCTATTATCACTCACTCAACCTCTGAGTTTGTATTAGACTTTATCAGGGTTATGCCGGGCGTACCAAAAGCCAGGGTAAAATCGCGGATCATCCTGACTCCCGAACATGCCAAACGCCTTTTATCGGCATTGCAAGATAATATCGAAAAATATGAATCTATTAACGGTCGTATCAAAGTACAGCCCGATCATCCCGGTTTTCCGATGAATTTTGGTGGCACAATGGGACAGGCATAATTTTCAATATTATATTAAAACGGACTTTTGATTAATAAAAAGTTATGCTAATGGCGGTTTTATGAAAAAATTAATAAAAGTGTGTTGCATTTGAGAAAAAAGTGTATATATTGCAACGTTTTTAACTTATACCTATAAAAACATGAGATCTTAATTTTATGAGAAAAGCTTCTTTAATAAACTCATCACTATTTTTGTTCATTTTGTTCGTTTTTCCGAGTTTGTTTTCTTGCAACGCTACCAAAAAAGTTAAATATTTTCAGGATATTCCTGACTCTGGGCAAGTAAAACATATTGAATCTGCGGTTTATGCGGCCCCGCAAATCAAAATAGATGATATCCTTACAATAGTTATTCAAACTATCGACCCAACTGCGACAGCTTCTTTAAATTTAGGTAATATAAATTCAACAAGTGCGGGTATACCTTTGGGAAGTACTATCAACCCTGCACAGGCAGTGACCGCGGGTTATCTTGTGGATAAAGAAGGAAATGTAGATATCGCGACCTTGGGTAAGATAAAAGTAGCAGGGCTTACAACATTTGAGGCAAAAAACGCCATTCTGCAAATTGCCGACAAGTACTTTAAGAATTCGTCAGTTTCCGTACGGTTTGCCAATTTTAAGATAAGTGTTACAGGAGAGGTTAATCGTCCGTCTACTTATATCATACCCAATGAAAAGGTGTCAATTCTAGATGCTTTGTCTTTAGCCGGGGATATGACCATTTTTGGTAAAAGAGATAACGTTTTGCTTATTAGAGAAAATGAAGATGGGTCACGTATAACTGTCAGAATGAATTTGAAAAAGAGTAATATAATGTCTTCCCCATATTTTTATTTAAGGCAAAATGATGTTGTGTATGTGGAACCAAGTTCGTCAAAAGCCGCGGCCACAGATGCTTCACAGGCCAGATATTATACTTTGGTTGGGTCTTTATTGTCAGTGCTAATCGTATTATTTACAAGAAAATAATCCTTACTTATGAGAACTCCTGATCAGGAATTTGATCTTGCTTTTGAAGGTGAAGAAAGCTTTAATATAAAAAAATTTGTTAGCGGCGTTTTAAGTAACTGGTACTTCTATCTTTTGAGTATACTTGCTTGTATAGCTTTATCTATCGGGTATGCCAGATATAGTACTCCAAGTTACAAAGTAAATAGTAAGATCACAATTGACGACGGAACATCCGGCGGGCTTTTGGGAGGGAAATCCAGCAGCAGTTCATTGATGGATTTTTCTGATCTTCTTGATATGTCAAGTAATGCTTATAACGAAATAGACATACTTAAGTCAACTTCGTTAATGACAAGTGTTGTTAAGGATCTTAACTTAAATGTAATAGTTTATCGAAAGGGAAGGATAAATGCGATAGAACTATTTGATGAGTCGCCGTTTAGTGTTAAAATTACACCGAAAGTTGACTCAATTGAGGCGAGAAATTATGACATTGCAATAGTTGGTAATAAGATTCATATTAAGAATAGTAAAGATGATATAGATACGACGGTTAACTTCAACACAAATGTTAGTTTTCCGCAGTATAATTTAACATTTACCCGGAATCTTAATAAACATATTGAAGTTTTAGGCTATAAGTTGAGTATTCACTCGGTTGATGATGAAGTACAGATATTGAGTAAAACGTTTGATGTTGAATTAACTGATAAAAAAAGTACAACCTTGGCTTTGACGTTCCAATACTCAAATGCCAAAAAGGGTGAGGCAATTTTGGATAAACTCATGAACTTGTATTTGCAGGGAAACCATGAAAATAAAATTCAGATAGCGGATAGTACATTAACTTTTATAGATAACCGGATTTCTGTAGTTAGCCAGGAGTTAACAGGTGTTGAGTCTAAATTTGAAAAATTTAAACAGCAAAATCAACTTGCGGATGTTGACGCGCAAGGTAAGGCTTTGGTATCAAATGTTTCTGACTATTACAATAAACTTAACGAGCAGGAAATTCAGCTATCAATTGCCAATGAGGTTGAAAAGTATCTGGATAACCCTTCAAATAAGAAGATTATACCGAGTACGTTAGCTATTCAAGATCCAGTATTCGCAGCTGGTATTCAAAAGTATAATGAGTTACTGTTAAACCGGGATAATTTAATGCTTTCTTATAAGGAAGATAACCCAGTTATTCAAAATGTTGATGTTGAAATACAGAACGTAAGATCGACATTGGTGAAAACTTTCCAAACGTATAAAGCTAATCTGGTGACGCTTATTAATCAATTGAAGCAAAGAAATTCGTCTTTGAATTCGATGGTGAGGTTGATACCAAAGCAGGAACGTATCTATCTTGATTTTTCCCGTCAGCAAGATTTGAAGCAGCAATTATATTTGTATCTACTGCAGAAGAAAGAGGAAACAGCTATAGCTAAAACCTCAACCCTATCCACAGCGCGTATAATTGATCCTGCCAAAAGTGATTACAAACCTTTTAAACCTAATAAACCAATAATCTATATTTTTGGATTTTTTATCGGGTTTTTGATACCACTGGGATTTTTCTATACTAAGGAGAGGCTGAATATCAAAATAATTAACAAGGATGATATTTTGTCAAATACCAGGGTTACGGTAATTGGTGAGATTGGAAATAACTCAGATGGTAATTCCTTAGTAGTGAATAATAATTCACGGTCTATTATTTCCGAGCAATTTAGAGCCCTTCGAACAAACCTTCAGTTTGTTTTAAAACCCAGCAGATGTAATGTTATTATGGCTACATCAAGTATGAGTGGTGAGGGTAAATCTTTTATATGTAGTAACCTGGGAAGCGTGCTGGCCTTAGGTGGAAAGCGGGTTATATTATTAGAGTTAGACCTTCGGAAGCCTAAACTATCTCTTAATCTTGGTTTGTCGAGTGATAATGGCTTTACCAATTATGTAGTGTCTGACGATCTATCTCCGGAAGACATCATCAAGCCGACATTTTTTTCGGAGAATTGTTTTGTTATTTCATCCGGGCCTATTCCGCCTAACCCTTCTGAGCTTTTGATGAATGATAAGTTGGGTACATTATTAGATTACCTGAAGCAAAAATTCGATTATATTATAATTGATAGTGCACCAATTGGACTGGTATCTGACTCACAGTTGATTGAAAAGTATGTTGACGTTAGCTTGTATATAACCAGGCAGGAGTATACTTACAAAACACAATTAAATATAATTAACGATTTAGTTAAAGAAGGTAAGTTCCGGAATGCTTACTTGGTTATTAACGATATAAAAACTAAAAAAGGTGGCTACTACGGTTATGGCTATGGTTATGGCTACGGCTATGGTTATGGCTACGGTTATGGTGAAGTACCTGCAAAACAGACTTTTTGGGGAAGGTTATTTAAGGGAAAGTAAACTTAGGTTTTCTTTTACCTAAAACCTGGCATTTAATCTGAATCAGATGTCGACAATTGAATGTAGTCTAATTATTCGTTCATACAACGAAGAAAAACATATTGGGAAATTACTTGAAGGTGTTAAGAGGCAGACTATTTTTAACAATATCGAAGTAATTGTGGTGGATTCAGGCTCAACTGACGGAACAGTAGCCATAGCCAGAGAAGCAGGGGCAAGGATCGTAAATATTAGCCCAGAGGATTTCTCGTTTGGACGAGCGCTGAATATCGGGTGTGAGAACGCCAGAGGTAAATATTTACTTTTTGCCAGCGCTCACGTTTATCCTTTATATACAGATTGGATTGAAAAGATGCTGAGGCCGTTTTATAAGGATAAAGTGGCTTTAGTTTACGGCCGACAGGTTGGGAATGAAATAACCCGTTATTCGGAGGAGCAGCTATTTAAAAAATGGTTTCCGGGGGCATCCAACTATGATCAGAAGATACCATTTTGTAACAATGCAAACGCGGTTGTCAGAAAGGATCTTTGGGAGGAACAGCCTTATGATGAAGAACTTACTGGTTTGGAGGATTTGGATTGGGCAACCAAGATCATGCAAAAGGGCTACTCGATAGCTTATGAATCGACAGCTACTATAGTGCATGTGCACGAGGAAACACCGTCGAGAATAAAAAACAGGTACCGGCGTGAAGCAATCGCGTTGAAAAACATTTATCCTGACGAAAAATTTAATTTTTTGAGCTTTTGCAAACTGTCAATAGGCAACATTTGGTCTGATTCTGTCCATGCGTTGCATGACGGTAGATTTTTGAAGGAGTTTAGGTTCATAGTCATATTTCGCACGTTGCAATTTTGGGGAACATACAAAGGATACCGGCAAAAGTCTAAGCCTGATGAAACCCTCAGGATGCGTTTTTACTATCCCAACGAAGTAAAAAACAAGCTGTTTAAAAAGAAAGCTGAACTATCAGCTACCGAATTGGGTGAAAGAATAGTATACAATTCATAACAATAATATATATAATATATGTCATACAAATTAACCGCAATTATACCAATGCGTCATTCCAGCGAGCGTGTTCCTGGAAAAAATTATCGTGATTTTGCCGGAAAGCCGCTTTTTCATTATGTAGTTGAAGCGATGTTGAATTGCCCATTAGTTGACAAAGTAGTTATTGATACGGATAGCCCAATTATAATAGAACAGAGTGCAAAGGCTTTCCCAGACGTTCTTGTTTTAGAAAGGCCTGAGCATTTAAGAGATGGCAGTATCCCAATGAACGACGTTTTGTTGAATACCATTAACCAAGTGCCTTCACAGTTTTATTTACAAACGCATAGCACAAATCCCATATTATCAACGCAAACCATTACAGCGGGGATAGAGAAATTTTTTCATTTATATCCTATGTATGATTCATTGTTTTCGGTAACGCGGAAACAGGTAAGGTATTGGGATCCATTAGCAAGGCCTATTAACCACAACCCCAATATTTTGTTGCGTACCCAGGATTTGCCTCCTATTTACGAGGAAAATTCATGTATGTATCTGTTTACAAAGGAAATTTTGGAACGGAAGCATAATCGTATTGGTGACAGACCATATTTGTTTGAAATGCCAGAAGTTGAATCGCAGGATATAGACGTAGAACTGAATTTCATCATGGCCGAACTGCTATACAAAAACCTACACAAAATATAACTCCCGTTTTAAAGATATAATATGAAAGTTTTAATAACATGCCCTCCAATGCTAAGGGCAATAGATCAGTTAAGGTATCTTTTTGATGATAAAGGAATTGAGCTGATTACGCCAAATGTTGTTCAGGTATTAACTGAAGACGAACTGATTGAAATTGTACCTACTATTGATGCATGGATCATAGGCGATGACCCTGCAACCGAGCGCGTGTTTACCGCAGGGAAAGCGGGCAAATTGGTGGCTGCCGTAAAATGGGGGGTAGGTGTTGATAATGTTGATTTTAAGGCGTGCGAAAAATTGGGGATTCCTATTTCAAATACTCCACGAATGTTCGGTAATGAAGTAGCTGATATGGCTCTTGCTTACTTTACAGGTTTGGCGCGGGATAGTTATCGTGTTGATAGAGAAGTTCGTAAAGGTAACTGGATTAAACCAGCCGGGATGTCTCTTGAGGGCAAAACTGTAGCACTGGTTGGGATTGGTGATATTGGATTGGCCACTGCGCGCCGCTTAAAGGCATTTGATGTTAAAATCAATGCTTATGATCCGTTTAGTAAACTAACTTCGGAAGAAGCCGGTGTAGATGAAATACTTGCTTTCCCGGAGAAATTGGAAGAAGCCGATTTTGTTGTGCTTACATGTGCTTTAACGCCTTCAAACTATCATCTTGTTAATTCTGATACAATAGGTTTAATGAAAGATGGTGTAATTATAATTAACGTTTCACGTGGTCCGCTGATTGACGAAACAGCATTGGTGGCAGCGCTTAACAGTGGTAAGGTTAAATCGGCCGGGTTAGACGTTTTTGAAGTTGAGCCGCTTCCTTCAGATAGCCCGCTTAGGCAATTTGAACAGTGCATCTTTGGAACCCACAATGGTTCAAACACAAAAGAAGCTGTTATAAGGGCGAGTTTAAAAGCAGTGGATATCTTATTTGGATATTTAAAACTTAAGTAATCTGATGATGGATAACAAGAAAACTGTTTTAATAACCGGTGTACTTGGAGGTATTGGAAGTCAATTAGCACGTACTTTTAATGAAAGTGATTATCGTGTTGTAGGGCTTGACTTGGTGGATGAACCCTCTCCTTATTGCGAAAAATTTATCAGGTTTGATTTGAATAAATATTGTGCCGATGTTGAATACAAGGTGCACATGGACGCAATTCTTGATAAAGAAGTTCCTGAATTGTTTGTTTTAGTCAACAATGCGGCAGTACAGATTTTAAGCAGTCTTTCTGAAGTAAAAATCCAGGACTGGAACCAAACGCTTAACGTAAACCTGACAGGACCGTTAATGCTAAGCCAGCTTTTCTTAAGCAAGCTGGAGCAATCGCAAGGTTCCATTATCAATATAGCAAGTATTCATCATCAGCTTACAAAAAAGCGCTTTTTAGCTTATGCAACATCAAAAAGTGCATTAGTTGGGTTAACCAAAGCGCTTTCGGTTGATTTGCAGGGTAGGGTAAGGGTTAATTCAATTAGCCCAGCAGCCATTGATACACAAATGCTAAGAGACGGATTTAACAATGATGAGGATAAGGTACGGATGCTTAATGAACTACATCCAAGTCAGCGTATAGGTAAGCCCCAGGAGGTTTCACAGCTTGCATTGTTATTAGCTGAAGATAAACTTGGTTTTATAAACGGCGCAAATTTGAATATTGACGGTGGTATTAGCAACGTTCTAAAGGATCTGGACTAAATATAGACGTGGCCAATGTGTAAGACATGAGAACAGTACAAAACAGAGGGGACAAAGGATTATTTAAAGATGCGCTAATTTTTAGTGCATACATTACGTATCTGTTGGTATTGATCAAGTTCTCAAATACTCAGGTAAATCAATTAATTGTATTGTTGGGATTAATACCATTGGCAATACCTTTATGCGGCAGGTTTTTAATCCCTAAGCGGTCACGAAAAAATTTTTTAAAGGTAACGGGAATCGTTTTGTTCTTTTATCTTTCATATTCATTTATATCTACAAATAATATCAAAGTTCCGTTTAGGGGACTATCTTATTTTTTGATATACTTAGAACATGCGTTAATCATATACTGGTTTTTACGAAAGAAAAGTTTTCTTGACGTTAGGCGAACTATTCTGGCACTTTTGCTGGTTTCCATCTTCGTTGTTTTTATTCCTCACTTGATGATAGCCGGCTCGCTAAAGTTAGGTGCATTTTATAATCTGCTTAGTCCGGATCTATTAACCGTAACAACCCTGGAGGCACCCCTTATAGTTGCATTGTTATGCCTGCTTTCAATATTCAATTATATTTTTAATAAGGATCGTTCTTTTCTTAGTCTATTTTCACTCTTTTTTTCTGTTTTTCTTTTACTATTATTCAACAGAAGGGGCTTCATCTTTAGTAGTATCATTTCAGTTTGTATTTACTATTTCTATGTTCGTAGTACAAATCGGGTGATATTGTACGCATCGTTTCTTTTATTGTTTTTGCCAATGTTTTGGGATTCAATATCATCGTTTGTTGTTGATCTCTCAAATAATGAATTGTTTTCGTCAATAATTGTCCGCAATAATAAGGATGAGCTTGTTACTGCAACCGGACGCGCCATAGCGTGGCTTAGTATTATGCAGCTTTTCTTCTCATTCAAGTCGAATTATCTGTTTGGCTTTTATGGAGGGCCACCTACCGATTTGTTTTTGACCACAGAAGAAAACGGACGGTTTGAACATGCTCACAACACATTTCTTCAATTGTTTTTGGAAGGCGGCTACTACATTAATTGTCTGTTCATTTTTATGCTTATTGTTTGCTTTAAAAATTATGCAAATCTAAAAAAGGCCAATAAGCGAAATCATAATTTTTATGTGGTAATGCTGATATTCCTGTTTTCCTTGTCTGCTACGGAATCGCTTATCAGGGAGATTCAATTTTCAAGTTTTATTTTTTGTTACATCTTGATAGGCTGTTTATTTATAAGTTATAAAAACAGTTTGATTCCACTTGTAAACGCTAGAAAAAAAAATAATACTGCCGAAATAAATTTAACAGGTGGTGAAAGTTTATCGACAACCGAAATATGAAAGAAAAACTTTTAAAGCTACTATTTTCAATTAAAGATAGTCTTTACAGAATAAAGAACCGTAAGGAAGTTAAGGTTTTTTTATATACGGATTCGAGGGGATTTGATGTAACGGGTAAGTTGGGAAGGATACCCTTGAATTCATACGCTGATAAACTAATTGAAACTTTTAATACTTCCTACTACCTGTGTCCCGAGAAGTTCACGACCATCGTTGATTTCTTAAATACAATCGGAGATACGTGGAAAAATTATGATATAGTGATTATGCATTGCGGTATAGTTGATTTTTCGCCCCGGCCTTTGAGCAATATCAAAAAGGTTAAGGATAGCAAAATAGCAACTCCCAATTTTGATGAGTTATTTAAAAGTAATGCTGGTTATCATAACACCATTTTAGGGGCACAGTATTACGGAGAAGATACTATAACTATTTACTCTAAAGAATATCTGGAGACTGTTATAGGCCCTAAACTCGCTTCGATAGAAAATCTTCTTTGGATAGACTCGAATTATTTTGTAAAGGGCTGGGAAGGTAATTATGAAAGGGGACGTCCGTCAAATATTCAGGAGGTAGTTAGTGACTACGAGCTTATATTAAAAAAGTTTGTAAAAAATAGTTTATCTATAAAAGACTGGAGTGTAAGTGATGTAAAGAAATTTACATTGGATAATATTCACTTTACAAAAAGTGGGTTTAACGAAATATACAACAGACTTGCTGCCTTTATTAACAAAGGCGATTATTCAAAATAGCTATCGGCCTGGCAAAAAGCCCTTAATTAATTTGAGCAACATTCATTTAAAAATATCAATCCAACCAACTAAATGGGATTAAAGCAAAAAATTACTGAATTTATAAAAAAGTGTTGGGATTCACCTACATTGAATACTTGGTTAAGTTACTCTACCAAAGCTTTAAGTCTCTTTTTAGTGCTTCCGATGTTGTTAAGCCGGTTTACGGCCCCACAGGTTGCATTGTGGTATCTTTTTTCAACGGTTATATCATTGCAGGGGTTAGCAGATATGGGCTTTAAAGTAACATTTATCAGAATGATAGCTTATGGAGCAGGAGGGGCAAAGGATATTGAAAATTACGCGACATCTGAGGTGGAAACCCATGGTGTTCATAACTGGGATCTTATAAGCCGGATATTTTCGGTTATGAGGGTTATCTATAAATGGGTTACCTTACTATTTTGTATTATTTTACTAACGCTTGGTACATGGTCATTAGTTAAGCCTATATCTTTGGTTTCTGATCCGCTAGATGCTTGGTTAGCCTGGGGAGTTATTATTATCATATCATGTATTAAGTTTTACGGAACAATTTATTCTAACTACCTCGAAGGTCTTAATAAAATTGCGATAGTAAGGAGATGGGAAACAATAACCTCAATAGGGTCAATTTTAACGAGTATTGCAGTTTTGTTTTTTCTCAAAAGTTTGCTTTGGCTGGTAGTAGCCAATCAAGTATGGATTTTAGTTAACTTACTCAGAGATATACTGCTTTGTCGTAAAATTGATAACGGCAAATTCATCAAGCTTAATACTAATCAACCCTTTGATAAAGTACTATTTAAGAAAGTTTGGGCGCCTGCCTGGCGAAGCGGAGTTTCTGGTTTTATGTCAAATGGTTTGAGCAATATAACCAGTATTATTTATGCACAAATTGGTAATAGCGGTAGTGTTGCAGCTTATTTATTAGCATTGAGGATTATTAATCAGATCAGGGATATTTCTGCAGCTCCATTTTACAGCAAGATCCCTCTTTTCGCTCAGTTAAGAGCGCAAAACAGGTTGGATGAATTGATTAAGAAAGCACAAAAAAGTATGTTTTTGTCTAATATGATTTTTATTTTAGGCGCTATTTCATTTGGCTTGGCTGCGAAATTTATCCTATCAGCTATTCATAGTAAAGTAATTTTTATTGATACTCAATTATGGATAGTATTAACCATTGCTTACTTTATTCACAGGTATGGTGCAATGCATATTCAATTGTATAGCATAAGTAATCATATTATATCTCATATTGCTGATGGGATATCAGGGGTGATTTTTATTGCAGTAACGGTAGCATTGTTGCATAAGATAGACTTGTATGCTATCCCGGTAGGGATGATAGCCGGTTACTTAGGGTTTTATGCGTGGTACGCTGCGATGCATTCATACAGATTTATGAAGGTGTCGTTTCTCAAGTTCGAATTAAAAGCAAGTAGTATACCGATCTGCATTTTGCTTATTTATATGATTTTCAGTGCTTTAGTAAAAATATAATTTATTAGGTAATTTTTGAATAGAAATACATCATGAAAAACTCAATGCTTAAAAGCCTTTTGGCTCCAATTTATTACCTTTTTGTTGATCGTTACACATATGATGACAACACATCGAACTTCAAAAAATTCATTTACACAACACGGTTCAGATTTGCAGCAAGAAAGATATTTTTAACTGACAATGAAAAAAGAATAGCGATGTTAAAAGATACTCATAAAGGTGAGCGTTGTTTTATAATTGGAAATGGGCCTTCGCTTAATCTGCTTGACCTGCCTCTTTTAAAAGATGAGTATACATTTGGTGTAAATGCAATTTATTTGAATTACGAAAAAATGCAATTTTACCCAACTTATTATGTATTGGAAGATAATTTGGTAGGAGAAGACAGATGTGATGAAATAAACGCTTATAAGGGATCAAAATTAAAACTTATTGGTACGTATTTTCGGCATATTATAAAACAGGATGACAAAACATTATATATCAACATACGGAGAAACTACACGGAAACTAAAAAATTTCCACGTTTTTCATATGATGCAGTTAGGTATTTAGGAGTTGGCGGTTCAGTAACTTATGTGTGCCTTCAGTTAGCTTATTATATGGGATTTAAGGAGGTATACATGATTGGCTTTGATCACAATTATGTTGTTCCTAAAAGTGCTGTAATTTCTAACCATTCAGAAGCAGGATTTGATATATTATCTACCGAGGATGATCCCAATCATTTTGCGCCGTCATATTTTGGCAAAGGCTACAGATGGCATGATCCTAATGTTAAAAGGATGGAAGTTGGTTTTATGAAGGCTAAAGAATGTTTCGAAAAGGCAGGAAGAAAGGTTTATAATGCTACCAAAGGTGGACACTTAGAAGTGTTTGAAAGAAAAGATTTCGAAAGCTTATTTCCTGAGCAAACCGCGGTAAATACTAAGGACTAACAAAGTCATTAACTTTTAATTATTACTAAGATCCTCAATGTCTCTGATAACAGTCATTATCCCGGTTTATAACGTTGAACTATATATAGGTGAATGTATACAATCGCTTTTGGATCAATCTTTTGGTGATTTTGATATAGTGATTATTGATGATTGCTCCCCGGATAATTCAATCACCATTGCAAGGGAAATGTTAAGTCAGCAGTCCCAAATTAGGTGGACGATCATTAAACATAAAAAAAACGGTGGCTTATCGGCTTCCAGGAATACCGGAATAAAGGTAGCTGAAGGTGATTATCTTTGCTTTATTGACAGTGATGACTGGATTGGAAAAGACATGTTTTCTGAGTTGATAAAAGCTGCTGAGCATACCCAGGCGGATGCGGTTTGTTGTAACTACTATCTTGAGTATGAGAAACGTTCTGTTGAATCATTTGGTGGCGTTTCTGATGAAATGATTTTTGATACCGCTGAAGCAGTAAGCGAGATGTTGCTTTGCCGGCATTTGGTGTTTTCGGCGTGGGCAAAAATCTACAGAAAAAGCTTATTCACAACTTGGAAGATAGAATACCCTGTAGGAGTGTATTACGAGGATGTGCCAACTACAACACAATTATTTTTGAAGGCAAGAAAAGTAGTGGCTATCCCGTATTATGGTTATCACTACAGGCAGCGGGGCGGATCTATAATGGCGCAAAAAAATGCCAAATCAATTTCTGATTACTTTGTAATGATTCAAAATGTTGAAAATGCCTTGGGTGAAGCGAAAGGTAATTTTGAGGCTGAATTTGAATATTTAAAAATGGATACCTACAGGCAGCTTCTGCAAATTTTGGTATCCTCAAATCATGATGATAAATCAAAGCGGCAACAAACATTTGATTTAGCCTCTGATGTTGCTAAAAAGTTAAGAAATATTCTTAATTTATATAAGGGATACCTTAAACCTGCTAAGCGATTGAAATTGAGAATGCTTTCAAATCAATTTAGTTATTGGAATTATAATAATTTTAGTCTTACAAAAACTATTCTGAAAAAATTATAAAAGGATTTTATTAATATGGCTACTTCATCGTCGGGCTTGAGATATATAAAGAGATTTTTCCAGATATTTTTTTTATACCTGTATAATGCATTATTTAATAAGATACCTTTTAATTTCTTGAGGATTTTTATAGCCGGTTTTTTCATGGAGATTGGCAAGGGAACTTTTATAGGTTTCAATGTGAAAATCCTTAATGATAAGGGGAGGTCACAAATTAAGATAGGGGATAATTGTTCTGTTAACCCGGATGTACTACTTGATGGCAGAGAGGGGCAAATTGTTATTAAGGATAACGTAGATATAGCAAGAGGTTCATGGATATTTACCTTAGAACATGACCCCCATGATGATTTCCACGTTACCCGGTCAGGAGATGTTTGTATTGAGAGTCATGTATGGGTTGCATCCAGGGCAACTATATTGCCAGGGGTGACAATTGGTGAAGGTTGTGTGATAGCCTGCGGGGCGGTAGTAACAAAAGATATGCCTGCAATGAGCATGGTGGGTGGGGTGCCGGCAAAGGTTATAGGACAACGGCGATCAAATTTAAAGTATACTATTAAGTACGATCCGTTATTCAATGTATAACTTTATACGTTAAGATAAAATAAAACTGTTTTGTGTTGTATAAATGGTAGCGAAAAATTTTAAAAAAATTTCGATAATAGACCATACCGGAGTAAAAGCGGGATTGGCAAAGTATAGTACATCTTTGGCGGAGTCTTTATCGAAACTAGATTATGATGTTGATGTGTTTTCTAATTTCAGCACGTCAGAAGAAAGTAATGTTAAATATTTCAAATATTTTGAAGCAGAAAAAAGCGGGGTTATCCGACGTTTCCTTTTGCGGATATATGGGTACCTAAGATCTGCTTTAAAATCGGGGAAACATACAGAATACATTTTTATCCATTTATTTGAATTAACGCTTATTTCATTTTTGCAGCATTTGATATGCTATTTATTCGGACATGGAAGAATAATTACTATTTATCATGATATTGATTCATTTGGCAAAACAGATGTTAAATCATATGCCAAATTAATCTTAAAAAAAATGTCACGATATATCATTGTGCATAATGAGTTTTCAAAAAAGGAACTTATCAGGTTGTTCCCATATGTTGAACCGGGTAAAGTGATAATAATGAAGCATGGGCACTATAAGGATCATACTTTCGATGTTGAAAGTGCCCCGGAAGGAATTGTGGATGCTCAGGCCATGAGAGAATCCGGTTGTCGGGTATTGCTTTTTTTCGGTCAGATCAAAGAAGAAAAAGGTCTGGATATCCTCGTAAAAGCCATGAGCGATTTGCCCGATAATGTACACTTAATTATAGCGGGAAATCCTGTTATCGATTTTCGCCCATATGAGCAAATGATACAAAATTTAAACTTAGATAAACAGATAACGAAGTATTTGCGTTTTATTGAAGATGATGAGATGAACTATCTTATCCGACAAGTAGATATCGTTGTGTTACCATATAAGAAAATATATCAAAGTGGCGTGCTTTTGAACGTAATGAGCCAGAATTCACTCGTTATGGCTTCTGATCTTGAGCCAAACAAAGATATAATAGAAGACGGAGTAAATGGTTTCTTATTTAAATCGGAATCTGTTGATGATCTAATAAATAAAGCAACAAAGATTCTGTCATTCGATGAGCAACTACTAAACGAAATTAGAGAAAACGCCTTTAATACAGTAACCGACCATTACGACTGGGATCAAATCATAGCGTCATTAATTCAAAACTTAAAAATTAGAAATTATGACACAACGCAAAGAACGAGCTGATAAATCGCTCATCAGAAATTATTTTCCAAAAGTATCATATGCTTTCTTTTTACTGATGATTATCTCGTTCCGGGGATTTTCTCAGGGTAATACTTATTACATAAGTAATGCTGGGTCTAACAATAATAGCGGTTTGTCATCTCAGCAAGCTTGGAGAACTGTTTCAAAAATTCGGCCGGGAAATACATATTTATTTCATAGCGGAGACGTATTTTATACAAAATTGTATGCTGATCAAACAATGCCGACTGATCAGAAAACCACAATTTCGAGTTATGGGGCTGGTGACAAGCCCGTTATTTCCATGCTGAAGAAAATTCAGAACAGTCACTGGGCCAGGTCACAAAATAATATTTATAAAATTAGTTTACTGGATTCAACCAGCTATTCGGGTTTTAAGGAGAAAAACACTAATGTTGGGTTCATTAAAGTAAATGGAACAATGTATGGTAATAGGGTGCAGGGTGTTGATTCGTTATCATCACAATGGGACTTTTTTTCAGATAAGGAATTTCTATACGTATACTCTCAAAGTGATCTATCTGCTTCAAACCAAACTATTGAAGTGGCATGTAGTTATATCGGGCTTAATCTTTTTAATAATCTCGAAGTAAGTAATATTAAAATTACAGGTACGGCAGGGCATGCGATAAGGGGGGTGAATGTTAATGGTGTTACACTTAAAGGGATTGATATAAATGAGATAGGAGGGTCAATTCTTCAGGGAACTGGTAATGGAAAGGTTCGATACGGAAACGGAATTGAGCTGTGGAATGGATCTCAAAATTGTATTATAGAAGATTGTAATGTTAGCCAAGTTTATGACGTCGCATTTACATTGCAGGGAAATGGCGAGGGCATTTTTAAAAATGTGCAATTTGATCATAACAAGGCATCATATAACGAGCAATCGTTTGAGTTTTGGGCAAAAGGATATAATTTAGGATTTGAAAATTGTTCTTTTACGAATAATTATTGTTCATATGCCGGATTTGGATGGTCGCATAGTGTAAGAGCAAACAAAAATGTTGGCGTACACATACTTAATTACATTTGGGAAGTAAATGCTACAGGAGTACTTATAAAAGGTAATACCTTCTATAAGGCTTCTTCTGGAATTTATTATTTTACACCCAATAAAAATGTATCTGGCCGATATTTTAAATCCGAAGACAATAAAATATATCTAAAGCCTTCGGTGCCTTTAATATCCGGAAAAAATAAGTACAACCGGGTCGAATTGGAAAAGGTTTTAAAGGATTCCGGAATGGATGTGAAATCAAAATTTCATGAAACTAATTGAATTACCTGTTTTTAGTAAGCATATATTTACTGAGGTATCATTGTTGGTGTTTATAAAAAAGAATAATCAATGCAAATAGCAATTTTAGGCACCCGTGGGATACCTAACCACTATGGAGGATTTGAACAATGCGCAGAATACCTGGCACTCGGTTTTGTAAAAAAGGGGTTTGAAGTAATTGTCTATAACTCGCATAATCATCCCTATCAGGAAAAAAACTGGAACGGCGTTCAAATAGTTCATTGTTACGACCCGGAGTATAAGTGGGGAACTGCTGGGCAATTTATTTATGACCTCAATTGTATCCTTGATTTGCGCAAAAGGAATTGTGATGTAATATTACAGTTAGGCTACACCAGCAGCTCGGTTTGGGGCAGGCTTTTACCCCGAAAACGAAGTATAGTAACTACAAATATGGATGGTCTGGAATGGAAGCGGACCAAGTATTCAGATTCTGTACGGAAATTTTTGTTATATGCCGAAAAGTTGGGCGTTAAACATAGTGATTATTTGATATCTGATTCAATTGGTATACAAGATTATATAAAAGATAAATACAATAAAGACTCCGTATTTATTCCTTACGGAGCTGATCTTTTTCAAGATCCCCAAAAACGTGTTTTAGGCGAATATCAGGTCACGGCTTTTCAATATGATATGCTGATTGCCCGTTTGGAGCCCGAAAATAGCATAGAGGTTATATTGGACGGCGTTGCAAACGCAAATAGCAAACGGCCATTTTTGGTGATTGGAAAACATCAAACAAAATTTGGGGAATACTTGAAAACAAAGTTTGCAGGCAACTCTAATATAAAATTTATAGGTGGTATATATAATATAAATACACTCAATAATCTCAGATACTATTCAAATGTTTATTTTCACGGACATACCGTAGGCGGAACAAATCCGTCATTGCTTGAAGCAATGTCTTCAAATAGTTTGATATGTGCTAATGATAACCCCTTTAATCGGTATATTCTAAATGATGACGCCCTGTATTTTTTGACGGCAGAAGACGTAAAAAATGTTATCGATACAACTGTCAAAAATGATGGGGGAAATTTATTGATGCTGATTAATAATAGCAATAAAATTAGCACAGTTTACAGCTGGGATATCATAGTTGATCAATATGCAAATCATATCCGGGAAATATATAATGCATCTAACGCATCAAAAAGATAAAATTTTATAAATAAGATATCACATCGTTAATTAAGCTTATGAAGAAAATAATTATTACAGGCGGAGCCGGATTTATCGGGTCGCATGTGGTACGCAGATTTGTAAAAAAGTATCCAAATTATTTAATTGTAAACGTTGATGCACTCACCTATGCTGGAAATCTGGAAAACTTATCAGATATCGAAGACGAAGCAAATTATGTATTTGAAAAGGCTGATATCACAAATGCCGAGCAATTAAATGTTATTTTTGATAAATATGGGGTGACGGATGTTATACACCTGGCCGCCGAGTCTCATGTTGATAGGTCTATTACAAATCCGTTGGACTTTGTTTACACAAACATTATTGGCACTGTAAATTTACTTGAGGTAGCAAAAAACAAGTGGAAGGACGACTATAGCGCGCATTTGTTTTATCATGTATCAACTGACGAGGTTTATGGCGCATTAGGAAGCGAAGGCTTGTTTACAGAAGAGACCCGATATGACCCGCATTCACCATATAGTGCAAGCAAGGCATCGTCTGATCACTTTGTTCGCGCTTATCAGGATACCTATGGCATAAATGTGTTGGTTTCTAATTGTTCCAATAACTACGGGCCATATCACTTCCCCGAAAAGCTAATCCCATTAATGATTAATAACATTATTAATAATAAACCGCTGCCTGTCTACGGTGACGGAAAATATACAAGGGATTGGTTGTTTGTTAAGGATCATGCCGTTGCCATCGATCTGATATTTCATGATGGAAAAATAGGCGATACCTATAATATAGGAGGCTTCAACGAGTGGAAAAATATCGATCTTGTGCATTTACTTTGTGAACAAGTGGACGAAAAGTTTGGACGTCCATCCGGTACAAGTAAACAATTAATTACTTTTGTAAAGGATCGTCCGGGCCATGATAGGCGATATGCGATTGATGCAGGTAAAATTAATAGGGAACTGGGCTGGCAACCATCTGTTACGTTTGAACAAGGGTTATCAGAAACAATAGATTGGTTTTTGGCAAACAAAACATGGCTTGAGAATGTAACAAGCGGTGCGTATGCAAGCTATTATGATAATCAATATTCAAATAGCTAAACTACAGGTTAGGTATAAAGATTATAAGATAATAATCTCTATGGGCTTTTGCTGAAGATATTTAAACGGTACATAAGGTAGCCTATGAACTTAATCATGTGCAATGTAAGCAGCCATTTTCACGTAGTATTTAGAAGCGTTATCTTTAAAAAGGATAGTTAAAAATATCTTTTTATTTATATTGTTATCTGGTACGTGTATCTAAGTTGCTTTTTTCGATTAAGGAAAATGTTTCGCGTGGAAATCCGATATCGGCATAACGATCCGGATATTTGTAATAAAGAGCTTTAGTAATAGCAATAAAAAATATATATCACCATGAAAGGAATTATTCTGGCCGGTGGATCCGGAACCCGTCTTTATCCAATTACAAAAGCAATTAGTAAGCAATTAATGCCTATTTACGATAAGCCGATGATTTATTATCCATTATCGGTGTTAATGCTCGCTGGAATTAGCGAAATATTAATAATCACCACTCCCGACGATCAAGCCGGATTTATTCGGTTGCTGGGCGACGGAAGCGATTTGGGCTGCCGTTTTGAATTCGCTGTGCAGGAGGTACCTAATGGGCTTGCTCAGGCTTTTGTTATAGGTGCCGATTTTATTGGTGACGACAAAGTTGCTTTGGTTTTAGGAGATAATATATTTTACGGGTCTGGTTTTAGTAAGTTGATGCAAAGTTTCAATGATGTAGACGGAGCAGCGATTTTTGCCTATCCGGTAGCAGATCCTGAACGCTACGGTGTTGTAGAGTTTGATAAGCAATTTAAGGCCATTTCTATTGAGGAGAAACCAGTAACCCCTAAATCGAACTATGCGGTGCCGGGACTTTACTTTTATGATAACCAGGTTGTTGAAATAGCAAGGAATATTAAAGCTTCTCCGCGCGGTGAGTTTGAAATTACAGATGTAAACAGAACATATCTTGAGCAGGGAAACCTCCACGTTGGCGTTATGGACAGAGGTACTGCGTGGCTTGATACCGGTACATTCGATTCATTGAGTGACGCATCCGAGTTTGTAAGGGTTATTGAAAAACGACAAGATACAAAAATAGGCTGTATCGAAGAGGTGGCTTACCGTATGGGCTTTATTGATTATGAAGCGCTTCAGGCTTTAGCTGTAAAATATATTAAGAGCGGCTACGGGAAATATATCCAGGGAATTGAACAATAGGGTTTAAGGAATTAACGAAAAGTAATTCATGAACTTGGATTGGTTAACAACGGCGATAGCAGGAAATATCTTTTGCGCCCTTAGCATTTTCAAACTTTACTTTATCCAAATCATAATGAAAAAAATAGCACTTATAACAGGAATAACCGGGCAAGATGGAGCATATCTTACAGATTTGCTGCTGTCAAAAGGGTATGAGGTTCACGGTATAAAAAGGAGGAGTTCATTATTTAACACCGATAGGATTGATCATTTATATCAGGACCCGCATGAGCAAAAAATTAACCTTGTATTACATTACGGCGATTTGAGTGATTCAACCAACCTGATACGTATTATTCAGCAGGTTCAGCCTGATGAAATCTATAATTTAGGTGCAATGTCGCATGTAAAGGTTAGTTTTGATACACCTGAATATACAGCAAATGCCGATGGCATAGGTACCCTGCGTTTATTGGAGGCCATTAGAATATTGGGACTTGAGAAAAAGACAAAAATATATCAGGCTTCCACTTCTGAACTTTATGGTTTAGTTCAGGCCGTACCCCAATCTGAAACAACGCCATTTTATCCCCGTTCTCCATATGCAGTGGCAAAAATGTATGCTTATTGGATCACGGTAAACTACCGCGAAGCATATGGTGTTTACGCATGTAACGGTATTTTATTTAACCACGAAAGCCCGCTGCGTGGCGAAACCTTTGTAACCCGTAAAATTACTCGCGCAACCGCTAAAATTGCCATGGGTTTACAGGATAAATTGTATTTGGGCAACCTTGATGCTCAGCGCGACTGGGGCCATGCCAAAGATTATGTTGAGGCTATGTATCTGATATTACAGCAGGAAACCCCTACCGATTACGTTATTGCGACAGGTGTAACCACCCGGGTACGTGAGTTTGTTAGGATGGCTTTTGCTGAGGTAGGCATAACAATAGAATTTAAAGGAGAAGGTGCTAACGAAAGAGGTTACGTTGTTGCTTGTGAATTACCCGATTTTCAGATCGAAATAGGTAAAGAAGTGGTAGCTGTTGATCCGAAGTATTTCCGTCCAACAGAAGTTGATTTACTAATTGGCGACCCCACTAAATCAAAGACCCTGTTAGGTTGGGTGCCGAAGTATGATTTGAAAATGTTGGTAGAAGACATGATGAACGCCGACGTTGACTATTTTCGCAGGGAAAAATTATTGAAGGAGTCTGGCTATACTATCAAAAATCAATTTGAATAATAATGATGGAAAAAGATGCTAAAATTTACATTGCAGGCCATCGTGGGATGGTTGGTTCGGCGATATATCGTAAACTTGTAAAAGAAGGATTTAGCAATTTAATTGACCGCACTTCAGATCAGCTTGATTTAAGAAACCAGCAACAGGTTGCAGATTTTTTTGCAACCGAAAAACCAGATTATGTATTTCTTGCCGCTGCCAAAGTGGGTGGTATAGTGGCTAATAATATTTATCGGGCGGAGTTTTTGTATGACAATCTGCAAATTCAAAACAATATTATTCATCAATCATACCTTAACGGGGTCAAAAAATTAATGTTTTTGGGTTCAAGTTGTATCTATCCTAAAATGGCTCCTCAACCGTTAAAGGAGGATTATCTGCTAACCGGTTTACTTGAGCAAACAAACGAACCTTATGCTATAGCAAAAATTGCAGGCATAAAAATGTGCGATGCATATCGTGCGCAATATGATTGCAATTATATTGCGGTGATGCCCACCAATCTATACGGTTATAACGATAATTATCACCCACAGAACTCGCATGTTTTGCCGGCATTGATCCGCCGGTTTCATGAAGCAAAAGAGCAAGGATTACCGGACGTTACAATTTGGGGTACAGGATCCCCAAAACGTGAGTTTTTGTTTGCCGATGATCTTGCTGAAGCCTGCTATTATTTAATGCGTAATTATAATGAGAGCGGATTAGTAAACGTAGGAACGGGCGAAGATATATCGATAAAGGATCTGGCGTTATTGATACAAAAGATAGTAGGCTATGCTGGTGAGATAAAATTTGATACATCCAAACCTGATGGTACACCTCGAAAATTGATGGATGTATCCAAGTTGCATAGCAAAGGCTGGAAACACACTATCAGATTGGAAGATGGAATTAAAATGGCATACAGCGACTTTTTGAACAAAACGAATTCTGCCATCTAATAACGTTAACAAAATTTAAGATCAAAGTATGGATGCAGTTCTTGCATTTAAAGCAAATGCTAAATTGGGTGAAGGTGCAATCTGGAATGTTGACAATCAAAAGCTCTATTGGGTAGATATTGAAGGCAAGTGCTTTAATATATTTGATCCTGCTACCAGCGATAATATAGTTTATAAAACGGGTAAGCGTATTGGTACAGTAGTACCTATAAATGCCAATACAGTTTTAACTGCCCTGGAAGATGGAATTGCGACAATAGATCTTGAAAAGGGTTCGGTTGACTATGTACTGAATACGGATATTCATAAGGTGAACAATCGTCGTTTTAATGACGGTAAATGTGATCCTCGCGGTCGTTTCTGGGTGGGGACTTTATCAATGGATGGTATTGCGAATGTAAGTTCTTTATATTGTATTGACAAAGATTTTAATCTGTCTGAAAGAATCAGCGGGGTATCAATTTCCAACGGAATTGCCTGGAGTATTGATGGCTCCCTGATGTATTATATTGATACGCCCACCGGCGAGGTAGTACAGTTTGACTATAATTTGGAGAGCGGCACTATTGCAAACAAGAAATTAATTATTAGGATTACTGAGGAAGATGGTTATCCCGACGGAATGACCATAGACGGCCAAGGTATGTTATGGGTAGCTTTATGGGATGGATTTGGTGTGGTACAAATAGACCCATCCACCGGCGATATTTTGCAAAAGATAAATATACCGGCTCCTAAAGTAACCTCCTGTACTTTTGGGGGCCCCAATCTTGATCAATTATATATTACTACAGCCCGTGTTGAAATGACTGAAGATGATTTGTTGAAGTATCCGTTAAGCGGCTCAATTTTTACTGCCGATATTAAGGTGACTGGACTACCTGCAAATCATTTTATCCGTTCATAACCTCTGGGTTAGTAAATTGCAAAACTAATTCAGTTGCTATAGTTAGATACGCATTAAAATAATTTTATATCTGCCAAATAAATCATTGAATGACTATTACAAAAACACCTATTGAAGGACTTTTAATTTTAACGCCGCGAATATTCGGCGATAATAGGGGGTACTTTTTTGAATCGTATAATTTTACCTCCTTTAATAACGCCGTAGGATATGAGGTTAACTTTGTACAGGATAATCAATCATATTCAACCAAAGGCGTGCTGCGGGGCCTGCACCTTCAAAAAGGTGAATTTTCACAAGCTAAACTGGTTAGGGTAACCAAAGGTGAAGTTTTGGACGTTGCGGTAGATCTTCGTAAAGGCTCGGCAACTTATGGGCAGCATTGTAGCGTGGTTTTAACCGAAGAGAACAACGAACAGTTTTTTATTCCTCGTGGATTTGCGCATGGCTTTATTGTATTAAGTGATGAGGCTGTTTTTCAATATAAGTGCGACAATTATTATAATAAACAGTCGGAAGGTGGTTTGCATTATGCTGATCCCGACTTAAATATTGATTGGCAACTAAACGGTAGTGATGTGTTGGTATCAGATAAAGACCTGGAGCTACCGTTTTTAAAAGATGCCCCTGACTTTGGTTTTTAGTACTGTTCTTTCTCTTTAATTTAAAAATATAGAATCAGGTAAAATGCAAAATATTATTGTATTTGGAGCTTCGGGCCAGTTGGGTAACTGTTTAAAAAAAGTAGCCGGAGATAGGGGAATTGATTATATCCATTTCTTGCCGGAAGATGAGGCTGACATTCTGCGGGAAGATTTGCTCAATATTGTTTTCGAAAAATATAAGCCGGGTTTTGCCATAAATTGTGCAGCTTATACTGCTGTTGATAAAGCGGAAGATGATATTGATCTGGCTCGGGCTATAAATAAAACCGGTGCTGAAAACCTTGCCAGGCAGTGTAAAGTAAATAACGCAGCTCTTATACAAATATCAACTGATTTTATTTTTAAAGGGGATGTAGCACTTCCACGTACGGAAGAGGATCCTGCAGAGCCCATCAGTGTATATGGTTTAACCAAACTTGAGGGCGAACAAGTAATTGCAGAAATTCTGGATGAATACTACACTATTCGTACAAGTTGGCTCTATTCAGAATATGGCAACAATTTTGTAAAAACAATGTTAAAGCTCGGCGCAGAGCGTGATGAACTTAAAATCATTGCGGATCAGGTGGGTACACCAACCTATGCTATCGATCTTGCCGAAGTAATTCTTGATATTATAACATCAGGCAAAAAAACTTATGGTGTTTATCACTATAGCAATGAAGGTGTAACTTCATGGTATGATTTTGCCAAAGGCATTTTTGATATTTCAGGTACCGATGTTAAGGTATATCCGATACGTACCTCTGAATTTCCAACAAAGGCCCAGCGCCCCGCGTTTTCGGTAATGGATAAGGCTAAGATCAAAGCCACCTTTGGCGTTAGTATTCCTTATTGGAGGGACAGTTTGAAGGTTTGTATAGAAAAATTGGCCGCTGCGCAATAGGCTATGACAGGTTATAAAAATAAAATGCCCGGCTTTTTTAGGAGCCGGGCATTTTATTTTTATACTTTTTGGCTTAGTTTACAAAAACGTACCGGCGGCTACAGTTTCATTAGTTGATTCATCAACCAGGATCAATGAACCGGTAATTCGGTTTTTGCGATACTCGTCAAATACTACCGGTTGGGTAGTGCGTAAACGAATCTTCACCATTTCGTTCATCTTGATATCGGTATTTTCCTCCTGCTTTTCAAGGGTATTGATATCCAGTTTATAATAAACCTCTTTGATGATCGACATTACCTCGCGTGTGGTAGTTTTAAGGTGGTATTTAGCCCCCGGACGCGGTCCGCGGGTTGCCATCCAGCAAATCATGGCATCAAGGTCCTGACTTACCTGTGGCTCGCTGTCATCTTTTACAATCATATCGCCGCGGCTTACGTCAATGTCATCCTCTAAAGTAATAGAAACCGACATCGGCGCGAAAGCTTCCTCAACCGGGCCCGAATAGGTATCGATAGATTTAATGACTGATGTTAATCCCGATGGCAATACGGTTATCTTATCGCCAGGCTTAAAAATGCCTCCGGCTATACGCCCTGCATAGCCCCGGTAATCATGATATTCATCAGCATGCGGACGGATCACTGTTTGTACAGGGAAACGTGCGTCTGAGTGGTTTTCATCACTGGCAATATGGATAGTTTCCAGGGTATGCAACAAGCTCTCGCCTTTGTACCATGGCATATTTTCCGAGTCGTTTACCACGTTATCGCCGGCTAAAGCACTCATTGGCACAAAACGGATATCCTTAACATCAATTTTAGCGGCAAATGCCTCGTATTGCTCAACTACTTTATTAAAAGCCTCTTCACTGTAATCAACCAAATCCATCTTGTTTACACAAACAATAATATGAGGGATCTTTAACAGTGAAGCAATGAACGAGTGGCGGCAGGTTTGCTCAACCACACCTTTGCGCACATCAATAAGTACAAGTGCAAGGTTAGCAGTTGATGCGCCGGTAACCATGTTACGGGTATATTGGATATGGCCCGGAGTATCGGCAATAATAAATTTGCGTTTAGGGGTTGCAAAGTAGCGGTAAGCAACATCAATAGTGATGCCTTGCTCACGCTCAGAGCGTAGGCCATCAGTTAACAACGATAAATCAACATGCTGAAGACCTTTGCGTTCGCTTGATTGTTTTACAGCCTCCATCTGATCTTCAAAGATGGATTTTGAATCGTATAGTAAGCGCCCTATAAGGGTACTTTTTCCATCGTCAACACTACCGGCTGTAGTAAAACGTAATAATTCCATTGTGGTGGTATGTTTTTCGCTCCGGGCATTGGGACCCAAAGGCTTATTGAATCAAATTTTAAAAATAACCTTGCTTTTTCCTGTCTTCCATTGAAGTGTCCGAGCGTTTGTCATCACTGCGGTTACCACGCTCGGTACTGCGGGTGGCCGATACTTCGGCGACTATCTTCTCCAGCGTGTCGGCATCAGATTCGATACCGCCGGTGATGGTGATATCGCCGAGGGTACGGAAACGCATCAACTTGTTTTCGATAGTCTCACCTTCGCGAAGCTGTAAAAACTCAGAAGCAGGCAGCCAGGTATTATCGCGGTAAACGGCATCACGCTGGTGTGCAAAGTATAAAGAAGGTATGGCTATGTTTTCCTGTAAAATATAGTTCCAGATATCCATCTCAGTCCAGTTGCTGATAGGGAATACACGGAAGTGCTCGCCCATACGCTTGCGGCCGTTGAAGATATTCCAAAGCTCGGGACGCTGGTTTTTAGGGTCCCATTGACCAAATTCATCGCGGTGGCTGAAGAAACGCTCTTTAGCGCGTGCTTTTTCTTCATCACGGCGGGCACCGCCAATGGCTGCATCTATTTTGTGGCTTTCAATGCTATCAAGCAGGGTTACTATCTGCAGTTCATTACGGCTGGCGTTAATACCGCTTTCCTCAACCGCGCGGCCTTTATCAATTGATTCCTGAACCGAACCTACAATAAGCTGTACGCCCAGGTTTTCAACCAGCTTATCCCTGAATTCCATAGTTTCCGGAAAGTTATGGCCGGTATCAATATGAATGAGGGGCATAGGAATTTTGGCAGGCCAGAATGCTTTTTTTGCCAGGTGTGTTACAACAATAGAGTCTTTCCCGCCCGAAAACAGGATGGCAGGACGATCAAACTGCGCAACCACTTCCCTGATAATGTAAATGGCTTCCGATTCTAATTCCTGCAGATGAGTAAGATAATATTTATGCATGTTACCGATAAAACACTGCTAACCCCACCTAAATAGTAGAGTTTTGCATTTAAACTGCAATTATACGCAATTATGCCAACTATCATGCTATCTATTTGGAATTTAACACGTGGATTTTATTATAGCAATCAGGCATAAATTAAACAAAGTGGTAATATTTTACGTAAACCATAAAGCTGAAAAAAATATTTATTTTAGCTGTAAGTAATTGAAGGATTTTAGCAATAATTATAGCATATCACGTTTATAGGCATACCAAAAAAACATACATATTTATGAAAGGAATTATTTTAGCGGGCGGTTCAGGTACACGTTTATACCCTATAACCAGGGCCATAAGCAAACAATTGATGCCTATTTACGATAAGCCGATGATCTATTATCCACTGTCTGTTTTGATGCAGGCCGATATTAAGGAAATATTGATCATCACCACTCCGGAAGATAATCCGGGGTTTAAGCGCTTATTAGGAGACGGTGCCGAACTTGGATGCAAGTTTGAATATGCCATACAGGAAAAACCCAACGGACTTGCCCAGGCTTTTGTAATAGGCGAGCAGTTTATTGGCGATGACAAGGTAGCCCTGATATTGGGGGATAATATATTTTACGGTACCGGCTTTGCCGAACTGATCCGCAGTTTCAATGATGTTGATGGTGCTGCCATCTTCGCTTATCATGTAGCAGATCCGGAGCGTTATGGTGTGGTTGAATTTGATGCTGAATTTAGAGCGTTATCAATTGAAGAAAAGCCACTTCAGCCTAAATCAAAGTTTGCAGTGCCGGGTCTTTACTTCTACGACAATTCGGTGATCCAGATAGCAAAAGATCTTAAACCGTCTCCGCGTGGCGAATACGAAATTACCGACGTAAACAAGTTTTATCTTGAACAGGGTAACCTGCATGTTGGCGTAATGGATAAAGGTACAGCCTGGCTTGATACAGGAACCTTTGATTCACTGAGCGATGCTACCGAATATGTGCGTGTGATTGAAAAACGCCAGTCAACAAAAATTGGCTGTATTGAAGAGGTTGCTTATCGCCGTGGATTTATCAATGATGACCAGCTGCGGTTATTGGTTGAGAAATATATCAAAAGCGGTTACGGAAAGTACCTGCAAAGCTTATTACCGCAATAAATATTTATGCCGGTGTTTCTATTGTTTTGACCATTTGATCAACGACATTGGGGGCACCGGCATCAAACCAGATAAAATCTTTATCTTTTCTAAACCATGTAAGCTGCCTTTTGGCAAAACGCCTGGTATTTTGTTTTATAAGTAACAGTGCCTCATCAAGGCTTGTTTTCCCGTCGAAATAATCGAATATTTCGGAATAGCCAACTGTATTTAAAGCATTCAAATAGCGATAGGGCAGGAGGGATTGTACTTCCTGTACCAGTCCTTGTTTAACCATGAGGTCAACACGGAGGTTTATGCGCTCGTATAGCTTTTCGCGCGGCATATCAAGCATCAGTTTAATTACATTAAAAGGCCGTTTGTTAACTGTTGCGTTGCGATAAGAGGAAAACGCTTTACCCGAAGTTTCAAAAACCTCTAAAGCCCGGATGATGCGTTGGGGGTTATTCAAATCAACCTCGTTATAATAATCAGGGTCAACCTGTTTTAGTTTTTCCTGTAATACCTCGAGGCCTTTTTCTTCAAGCTCTAGGTTTAGTTTTTCCCTTACAGCGGTATCGGCAACAGGCAGATCGTCAAAACCTTCGCAAATGGCTTTTATATATAAGCCCGAACCGCCGGCGAGAATCACCTTGTTGTGTGTTTTAAAAAGTTCGTCTAAAAGTGCAAGCCCCTGCTTTTCAAAATCGCCAACAGAAAAACTTTCAGATATGGAGTGCGAATTGATAAAATAGTGTTTGGCCGCTGCCAATTCGTTTTCATCGGGCTTGGCGGTACCAATACTCATCTCCCTGAAAAACTGCCTTGAATCTGCCGAAACTACAGCGGTATCAAAATGTTGCGCCAGTTTAATAGCTGCTGCTGTTTTACCTACCGCGGTAGGCCCGGCAACTACAACAAGGGTTGGGATGGAAGTGTTCATAGATGATGGTTCATAGTTCATAATTCGGAACGTAATTGAAAAGTGGTTTAGGAAATACCATAAACCATCAACTATGAACCATCAATTAAAATTTAATAGTCGTCGCTGTTGCCGCGGCCAGGTCTTTCATCGTCATCAAAGCCTTCATCATCACTAAACTCGTTGCCAAACTCGTCTTCCTCTTCCTCCTCATCGCTATGACCGCCGCTTTGTTTTTCTTCCGGGAGATCATCGCTATCGGTAACTTCCGAAAAATCTTCGGCATCTTCAGGATTAAAGGCCATCTCGTTCAGGAAGTCAAAGTCTTCGGTAGTAGGAGGTAGGATGGTAGGGTTAAAGGCGTTGCCAAATTGTTTAGGAGCTTCACCAACTGATTTTACAACAGCGGGGTAGCTTGTGGCTGCGTTTTCATCAAGAATGATCTTAAGCAATTCGACATGAAAATCAAACGGGCGATCAAAATTAAATGTATAGTAAAATTTCTGGTGCGGATCATCAATAAAGCTTAACAGTTTTACTTTATTCATTAATGACACGCCCCGGTCAATACGTCTTTGATTGGGCAGGTAAGTAATTTCTTCACCTTTGGTCCACTGATCGTTGCTGATATAAAATGATGACGGAAATTCCGGATTGTAGCCGGTTGACTGATGAATTGCGCGGTGAAGGTCTTCGAAAGTTTGGTTTGATTTTACATCAATTTCTCTCGTAACGTCATCGTAGTCTTCAAAAGTAACCCTGAACCTGTATACTGCCATTGCTTATTGTAGATTTTGGACAAAAATAATAATGTTTTAATTTAATTTGGGGTAGTCACAACTTTTAAGCCAATTTCAAGGCCCTTTGCAATTGTGAATGTTAAGGCAGCCTCGCGGTTGTTGGGGATTTCGCCTTCCAGTATGGCTTCACGGATCTGATTTTTGATTATGCCAACCTCGCGCCCTTCTTTTATACCAAATATGGTCATGATATCGTTACCGGTAACCGGTGGCTGCCAGTTGCGGATGCTGTCGCGCTCTTCAACATCTTTTAGTTTTTGTTGAACAAGCTCAAAATTGTTACGATATTTTTTTACCTTATATTCATTTTTGGTGGTGATGTCTGCTTTACACAACAGCATGAGCCCTTCAATGTCGTCTCCTGCCTCAAAAAGCAAACGCCGTACAGCCGAATCGGTAACTATTGATTGTGAGAGCACTATGGGCCTCAAATGCAATTGTACCAATTTTTGAACCTGCTTCATTTTTTCATTAAGCGGCAGTTTAAGCTGAGCGAAGATCTTGGGCACCATGCGCGCGCCGCGGTCTTCATGGCCGTGAAAGGTCCAGCCGTGGCCCGGTTCAAAACGTTTGGTGGCCGGTTTGGCTATATCATGTAAAATAGCTGCCCAGCGTAGCCAAAGGTCGTCGGTAGTTTCGCAAATGTTATCAAGTACTTGCAGGGTATGGTAAAAGTTATCCTTATGGCCTTTACCATCTACATAATCAACGCCGTAAAGCGCTGTCATTTGCGGGAATATCTTGTGCAGCAGCCCGGTATCAAACAGATAATTAAAACCGATGGATGGCACCGGCGATAGAATGATCTTGTTCAACTCATCGGTAATGCGCTCCTGCGATATAATGCTAATCCTGTCGGCAGTGGTTTTAATAGCTTCAACAGCAATATCGTCAATCCTGAAATTAAGCTGCGTAGCAAACCTGATGGCCCGCATCATGCGCAACGGATCGTCAGAAAAAGTTTCATTGGGGTTAAGCGGTGTGCGGATCAATTTGTTTTCCAGATCGACAATACCATTGAAGGGATCAAGCAATTCGCCATAGGTGTCTGGGTGAAGCGAGATAGCCAGTGCGTTGATGGTAAAATCCCGGCGTTTCTGGTCGTCTTCTAAAGTGCCGTTCTCCACAATAGGCTTGCGCGAATCACGGCGATACGATTCCTTACGGGCGCCTACAAATTCGACCTCAAGGTCGCGGTATTTGAGTGATGCGGTACCGAAGTTTTTATAAACCGCCAGTTTAACTTTAAGCGTGCTGGCAACTACTTCGGCAAATGCGATGCCGTTACCGATAACAACAATGTCAATATCTTTTGATGGGCGGTTCAGGAAGATATCGCGTACAAAACCACCTATAGCATAAGCCTGTACATTTTGTTCGCCCGCCAAACGGGATATTACAGAAAATACGGGATGCCTGAGGTGTTGCTGCATAGTTGGATGCTTAAAAACGCTAATAAGGGTACAAAGGTAAGATTAATTGGTAACTATGCTTTGTAAAGTCAAAAGTCTTAAGTTAAAAGTGTTAAGAATTGGCCTTGTAAGTTAAAAATGGAGTTGAAACCGGAGTCGCAAACTCCGGGCATAATTATCGGAAGTTAAAACTTCTGACAGTGGTCTGATAGTAACGACAGGGGTTAACAGGGTTAACACTATTGGGATTATTAACATTTAAATAATTGATTATCAATTATTTAAATGTTAATAGGGGTTACGCGAAAGATTTTATAAAAATGTTTCTGTTAAAAGATTTCTTCAAAAATGCCTTTTTAACTAATCACTAATCTCCAACCCTAATCTCCCCTTAACGACGCAAAAACTCAAACCGCCCGTCAGGAGCCAGCCTCATAATAGTTGAAGGTGTTTTGATCTCTTTGCTATGCTGTTCCAAATCAACAACGTAATCAACACCATCAATAATTTCCTGGTCTATCTGTGAAAAATACTGTGGCGAAGGTTTCCCGCTGATATTGGCCGATGTTGACACCAATGGTTTGCGTAAACGCTGAATCAGTTGTTGGCAAAACGGAGTGTCTTTTACAACCCTGATCCCTACGCTGCCATCTGTAGCGATTAAAGCCGGTGAAATATTTTTAGCGCCAGGCATTACCAGTGTTAACGGGTTTTCGGCATACTCAATCAACTCAAAGGCCAGCGGATTTACTTCGCTGATATAACTTTCCAGTTTGTTTTCAGTATCCAGCAAAATGATCATGCTTTTAGCCTCATCACGCTGTTTAAGTCGATAAATTTTTTGAATGGCCTCGGTATTGGTGGCATCACAGCCTATACCCCAAATGGTATCGGTAGGGTAAAGGATAATGCCACCTTCCTGTACTACTTTTAAAGCTTTGGCTACTTCGTCTTTAATCATGGCTCAAAATATTTTGATAAAGCCGCATTAACTGCCGGCTTAGTTTATCTTCAGTAAAATTGGTTGCGTAAGCGCGACCTTTAGTTATCATGTTTTGCCGCAATAAATCATCGGCAAGCACATTGTTTATTTTTTCGACCAGGCTGGCATCGTCATCCGGGCTAACAAACAGGCTATCTGGCCCGCCGGCCTCTTCAAGGCATGAGCCCGTTGCCGCAATCACCGGGATGCCTGAATTTAAAGCTTCCAATATCGGGATGCCGAAACCTTCATACCTGGAAGGGTAAACAAATACCGACGCCAACTGATAAACAGCAGGTAACTCTGCAAAAGTAACGTCTTTTAAAAACATTACCCTGTGGTTTAAATTGTTGGCTGTTAAATAAGCTTTAACCTGTTCGGCATATTGGGTTTCTTTACCAACAACAACCAAAGGTATATCATCGACTACGTTTTTTAAAGCTTTGACAATTAACAATAGATTTTTGCGCTCTTCGATAGTACCTACACTCAATATATAGCGATCAGGCAAATTGTATTTTTCTTTTACGGTCAATTTTTGCTCAGCTGTTTGTTCTGTTGCAAAAACAGAGTCGCAACCCTGGTAAACAACTTCGATTTTTTTAGGATCGATGCCGAGCAGTTCAATTACATCATCTTTTGTTTTTTGACTTATGGCGATGATCTTATCCGCAACCAGGCAGGCGTGTTTTACCTTGGCCAGGTAAATACGGTAATTAACCGGGCCAAATTGTTTAGGGTAACGCATGAAGATAAGATCATGCATGGTAACAACCGATTTTATACCTGTTTGCCCGATACCCGAAGGAAGTTCATGACTTAACCCGTGGTATAATTCAATACCATCGCGTTTAAGATCTTTAATAATGCCTTTACTGCGCCACCATGAAGTAAACCATTTGCTTTGTGGCGTAACGGTTTGAATGTTGGGATAACTGCCAATGAAATTAAGCCGGGGATTGGCTTTTGCTTTTGGCGTATATAGGTATAAAATGTTTGACAGATTGAGCGATGCGATGCCTTTTAATAGCCAGCGGCTGTAATTACCTAAGCCGGTATTATTATAAAAAGCCCGTTTAGCATCGTATCCTATCTTCATGTTTTAGATATGGAATGTGAGATATGAGACGTGAGATAATCAGTAATGTCTCTCTGGTAGGTATATCAGATGTGAGTTGAGCTTATTGTTTATTCAAAATCTCATATCTCACATCTGATATCTCATATCTATATTAAACCGCTACGTTATTTTCACGCAGGGCGTCATTCAATGACGTTTTTTTATCGGTTGACTCCTTACGCGTACCGATGATCAGGGCACAAGGCACCTGGTATTCACCAGCAGCAAATTTTTTGGTGTATGATCCCGGAATTACTACCGAGCGGGCAGGTACACGGCCTTTATACTCAATAGGAGTGCTGTGGGTAACATCAATAATTTTGGTTGATGCTGTTAATACCACGTTTGCACCTAATACTGCTTCGTGTTCAACATGTACGCCTTCAACAACAATGGCGCGTGAACCTAAAAAGCAGTTATCTTCAATAATAACAGGAGCAGCTTGTAATGGCTCTAAAACACCACCAATACCAACACCACCACTTAAGTGTACATGTTTGCCAATCTGCGCACATGAACCAACAGTAGCCCAGGTATCAACCATTGTACCTTCATCAACATAAGCGCCGATGTTTACATACGATGGCATCATGATAACACCTTTAGCCAGGTGAGCTCCGTAACGGGCAATACCGTGAGGTACCACACGGACACCGGTTTGTTTGTAATCGGTTTTGAGTTTCATTTTGTCATGAAAAACAAAAGGACCGGTTTTAATTTCTTCCATCTGCCTGGTTGGGAAATACAGAACAACCGCCTTTTTAATCCACTCATTTACATGCCAGCGTGAGCCAATTGGTTCGGCCACACGGATTTCGCCTTTATCCAACCGGTCTATAACGGTTTCGATGGCGTTGGTATATTCATTGTAGTTAAGCAGGTTCCTGTCCTCCCAGGCCTCTTCAATCAGTTTTTTGAGATCTTGCATTGGTGAAATTAAACTTTTGGCAAATTAAAGGATTTTTAAGGAAATATGTTTGATTTTAAAAGATTGAATGTCATGATGAATGAAACGCATTGGGGTTAAAAGATTCATCGCTATGGTCACATTAATCATTAATACTTAAACCGGATCGCAACGCATTGAAACTCGATTTTGATGTTATATGAGCGATATTTTGAGAAAACTGTGGGTATATTTGACTGATTGCGTATAATAATTTGATTGTCAGTGTATTGGTTTACACATAGGTATACAAAATCCGGACAATCAGTTAACAGCATGTAAAAAAACGTTAAGTAAGCCTTAATTTTATATAAACGAAAACCAACGTTTAAACTAATTAGGTGTCAAAAGCCTTCCGGACAGCGAGTGTCGGGGAGGCTTACTTGTTTTAGCGACATAGCATTTTTGGGGAGATAAGTTATAAAACCGGTAAACATTGATGCGTTATTTAGCGTATAAGAGTTTTCTTTAAATAGTAAGAAATTACTTTATTGAATTTTACCTTTTAATTTATCACTATTAATCCCCCACTCCCCCAACGTATGAGCCATCTTGCGTCATTTGCTGTTATTTTGCTTGGATTTGCATTGCTGCTTATTTTAGGTGTTTTGTTTTTTGGTACGCTTAAAAGTATCAAAAAACGCTATTACCCCACCTGGAAATTTCCTGATTACATAAGCGTTGGTTATGCCGAATATCTTTATCGTAAATTCATAAAAAGAGACCTGCCTAAATAAGTTTTGCTAAAGGCTGATTTGCCGCGTATTTAAAAATGCGTTAATTAGCACAATGACTAATAAGCGAAGCTATTATAAGGATGTGCTGTTCGGTGTGGCCGTTGGCGATGCGCTTGGCGTTCCCGTGGAATTTAAAACACGGTCCGTTATCGCTCAAAATCCTGTAACTGATATGATCGGTTTTGGCACCTATGGACAACCTCCCGGCACATGGTCTGACGATAGTTCATTAACTTTTTGTCTGGCTGATGTTTTGGCAGATGGTTATGATTTGCAAAAAATAGCAAACAGTTTTGCTGAATGGTTATATGACGAACAATGGACTGCACGTGGTGAAGTATTTGATGTTGGTATCGCTACCCGGGCGGCTATTGAACGGATTGTTCATAAAGTGAGGCCAGACCTGGCCGGCGGCTTTGACGAATCATCCAATGGTAACGGCTCATTAATGCGTATCCTGCCTTTATTATTTTATATAAAGGATAAACCTGTAAAAGAACGTTTTGCTATTGTAAAAGAAGTATCATCCATAACACATGGGCATGTCCGTTCGGTAATTGCTTGTTTTTATTACCTTGAGTTTGCCCTTAAACTGTTAACGAATAACGATGCTATAGTCGTTTACCGGGAAGTAAACATGGAGGTAGCGTCATTTTTAAAAGGGACAACCATTATCCATGATGAAATTGCTTTGTTTGACCGATTACTGGAAGGTAATATTCACGAACTGCCCGTCAATAAAATACAAAGCGGTGGCTATGTGTTGAACACACTTGAGGCTGCCATTTGGTGTTTACTAACCACAACCAACTATAGCGAAGCAGTATTAAAAGCTGTAAATTTGGGGTTTGATACCGATACGACTGCCGCGGTAACTGGTGGTTTGGCGGGTTTACTTTACGGCTTTGAGCGTATTCCCGAACATTGGGTGCTTATACTTGCACGTAAAAAGGATATAGATGACTTGGCCAAACGCCTGGCCGATAAATATGAAAGGGACTGATAAAATGGGCGAAAAAGAGAAGCTAAGAATAGATAAATACTTGTGGGCCATTCGTGTTTTTAAAACCCGTACGCTGGCCTCTGATGCCTGCAAAGCCGGGCGCATAAAACTGGATGGTAAAAACATCAAACCATCATACGAGGTGAAAATTGGTGATGTTTATCACGTTGCCAAAGGTATTGAACGTAAAGTGGTAAAGGTAACCGGCCTGCTCGAGAACCGGGTTGATGCCAAAACCGCTGTGAATTTTTATGAAGATATAACCCCGGTTGAGCAAACTCAGGCATTTAAATCCATGTTCCATGCTCCGGTACTGAAACGCGACCGCGGCACCGGCCGCCCTACCAAGCTTGAAAGGCGTGAGATTGATGACTTGAAAGATAACTTTTTTGAAGAGCAGGAAGAAGAGAACCAGGATTAAGCAGATTTTTGGGATTAATGGATTTTGATTTGCAAATGTGACCCTTAAATTGGATGTAACGCTGAGCAATTCAAAATCCTGTCCATCTGATAAATCCTTCTAATTCCGGTTCAGACAAGATATTCTCGCCAAATCCTGGTTAATAATGTTCCTTATGCTCGGTAGTTTCCCAAAGCTTAAAAGCGGTTTGTGCTTCCTCTCTGAGTATTTGTACAAAAGGTACCCTGCGTTTTTCCATAGTGCAGCCCAGTTCGTCATAAATAAAATGATCGTCGAAGCCTATGGCAGCGGCATCCGCTTTTGTATTGGCGTAGTAAATTTTATCAATGCGGGCCCAGTAAATAGCGCCCAGGCACATAGGGCATGGCTCGCAGCTGGTATAAATTTCACAGCCGGCTAAATTGTAGGTGCCCAACTCCTGGCAAGCCAGGCGGATCACCGAAACTTCGGCATGCGCGGTAGGATCATTAGTGGGTACAACACGGTTGGCGCTGCGGGCTATAATCATACCATCTTTAACTATAACAGCTCCAAAAGGGCCGCCTATGCCGCGCTTTACATTGTCTTCGGCCAGTTCAATGGCTATGCGCATAAATTTTTCGTGTGCCGTGTTTTCCATATTGTCCTAAATTAAAAAACCTCAACCGAAGTTGAGGTTCTAATTTGAAAATGTGACAATTTGATAATTTGAAGATGATATTAATTTTTAATAGCATATCATCAAAATTTTCAAATGTTTTATTTTTTGTCTTTAGCGTAAGCGTCGTTCAGGCGTTTAGCAACATCAAGCGTAACGTCTAAAGAAGGATCGCCATATAATACAGTTGGGTTAGCTTTTGAAAAAGTTAATACCATTTTATAGCCTTTTTCTTTAGCATAAGCTTTTACAAAATCGGCGATTTTGTCATACAACTTAGCATTCTCAGCAGCTTGTTCGTTTTGAAACTCAGCACCGGCATTTTGTGAATAGGTTTGCAGTTCCTGTTGTTTACGCTGTAATTGCTGTTCTGTAGCCTGACGCTGATCGGCAGGCATGGTAGCCTGGTTTTTTTGGTACTCAGCAACCTGGCGTTGAAAAGCCTGGCCGCGGTTTTGCAAATCAGTTTGTGAAGCTTTGCCTTTATCTTCTAAACGTTTTGAAAGATCTTTAAAGTAATCGTATTTGTTCAGTAAAGAATCTGAATTTACAAAAACGATAGTTTCTTTATCGGGTGTTACTGTAGTTGAAGCAGCAGCCGGTTTATCGGCAGTTTTATTTTGGCTACAAGCGGCAATGCTGCCTGCAATGGCTAATCCTAAGGTGAGTTTGGTTAAAACTGAAGCACTGGTTTTCATTCTGTTAATCTGAAAAATATTATAAAATTTTGACAAAGATAATCTTTCATAGCAAGTATCCTAATCAGATGTGCAGATAATATGAAGCGCCAATGGTATTGACTATTTGCATAATTAATTGCGGATTTCGTAAAAATGAGAATCCTGTAAACCTTTTAAAGTACTATTCGTAATAAGTGGTAGTTTAATAATAGTTTATTTTATTTCTTTAAATAGCTTATAAAGTAAATAAAGATTAAATTAAATACCTTCTGGAATTTACTTTTAAAAGGTGCCCCTAAGCCGCGCAATTGATCTCCTGAATAATTAAAACTATTTTAAGTATGAAGAAGCTGTTTTTATTGCCGCTTTTGGTATTTGTACTGGGTAAAAGTTCAAAGGCTCAGAATACCGACTGGCGCGATCAGGTTACAAATCAGAAGTCCCTGCACTTTAATGTGGGCACACAAGGGGTAGGAGCCGAGTTTGCATATGGCGTTTTGCCCAAAATGTCGTTACGGTTAGGGGCTAATATTATCCCGGTATCGGCCGATAACGTTTTCAGTGTTTCGGGGTTTAACTCCAACTCGAGGATGTCGGCCAATTTCTCAAATATCCATTTACTTGCCGATTTTATTCCGTTTAAAAGCGCTCCCGGTTTCAGGCTGGTAGGTGGCGCGGGCTATTTTATTAATGCGAAGGGTAAAATAGCTGTACAACCTAAAGACAATTATACATACGGCGATATCGTATTGAATAATGAGGAGGTTGGTAATCTTAACATGAATGTTAACTGGAGAGGCTTCGCGCCCTATGCCGGTATTGGTTTATTAAAGCCTTTTTCAAATCGCACGTTTAACGTTAACCTCGATTTAGGTACTTACTTTTTGAAACAACCCGACGCAAATATCACAGCCTCAGGTATTCTTTCGGGCAATACCAGTCAATCGGCGCAGTTGCAGCAAAATTTAAAAGGCTACAGGTTTTTACCTGTTGTTCAACTAAACTTCAATTTTAGGATACAATAAAAACTATGATGAAAAATATAAAGAAATTGCTTTTTGTATTATTGCTGCTACCGGTGGCTTGTAAAAAGCCAACAGAAGATCTTAAAATAGTAGTAGATACTAACGTAATAAAATATACCGCGCTTATCCATGTTACGGATGCCTCAAATCCCGAAGTGGTGCTCAAAAGCGGCACTTTAAGCGTAAGCGGTGATAATGCCGACGATATTTATGAAATATCGGGTAATAAGCAGTTAAACATTAGTAATGGTGTAATTGCCATTGGTCCTGGGCCTGCGGCTGTACCTGTAGCGGGCAAGCCTGAAACTTATTCGGTCCAGGTAAAAGTACCGGGTTACAACACCGCCACTAAATCGATAACTTTTACGGCCGATCAAAAGCAGCAGGTAATAAATGTTGCCTTGTCTAAAACAGGTTCGGTTAACAGTAATCCCGTTACGCAGAAACCGCTGCCGGTTTATGATGCGGTTGGTTTAAACTTTACCGGCACCTGCTCCTCAAGGCCCGACCTGGTAATACGCCCGAGTATGTATGTGTTTTTCAGGGAAACAGGCTCCGGCGCGGCTTATCAATATCTTGGATATATGGAAAGTGGTAATATGACTGTTACTGCATTGGAGAAAGGGAAGACCTATGATTTTCAGGTTACTTATGATGGCCAAAATTACGGTACTACCCAACAAATCAACAATGAAAGCGAAAGCCTGACTATAAATATGGGATCGGCTATTTGTAATAATTTTTAAGTGAGGAGCGATAGGTGTTTATCCGCTACCGGTCATAAGATTGGTAGCGGTTTTTTTGTTTCTGAACCAGGATTAAACGGATTTCTTCAATTTATGGGTTTTATATTGCAACTCCAGCAACGGTCAAAATCCCCCAAATCTATCTTCAGCTATGAACCATGGTATTCATCACGAATCTATTCCACAACGGTACTTTTATCCACAAATAATCGTTAATCCGGGGTATTTTTTGTAATTTTGAAGATTGTTTCATTAAATAAATATGAGCGAAGAAATTCAGGATAAATCCAATTATTCAGCAGATAACATACAGGTTTTAGAGGGTTTAGAGGCGGTGCGCAAGCGTCCGTCGATGTACATTGGTGATACAGGCGTTAAAGGTTTGCACCACCTTGTATATGAAGTAGTTGATAACTCTATCGACGAAGCTCTTGCCGGTTATTGCGATGATATAAAAGTTACTATACATGTTGGCAACTCCATAACCGTATCTGATAACGGTCGTGGTATTCCTACGGGTATTAATACAAAAGAAGGTAAATCGGCGCTTGAAATTGTAATGACTGTTTTGCACGCCGGTGGTAAATTTGACAAGGATACCTACAAAGTATCGGGTGGTTTGCACGGTGTGGGTGTAAGTTGCGTTAACGCGCTATCTACGCATGTTGCTACTGTTGTTCATCGTGAGGGCAAGATCTTTACCCAGGAATATGAGCGCGGTAAGCCAATGTTTGATGTTAAGGAAATTGGTGTATCTGATAAAACAGGTACTATCCAAACCTTTCAGCCCGATCCGGAAATTTTTACCACTACTACCGAGTATAAGTACGATACACTGGCCGGCCGTTTGCGCGAGCTTTCCTTCCTGAACAAAGGTATCCGCCTGAGCTTAACTGATGAGCGCGAAACCCTGGAAGACGGAACTTTCCGTTCGGAAGAGTTTTACTCACAAGGTGGTTTACGCGAGTTTGTGAAGTTTTTGGACGGCACCCGCGCGCCTATCATTCCGGAACCTATTTATGTGGATGGAAATAAAGGCGGTATCCCGGTTGAGCTGGCTTTACAATATAACGATACCTACAGCGAGAACGTTTTCTCGTACGTAAATAACATTAATACCATTGAAGGTGGTACCCACGTAGCTGGTTTTCGCCGCGGTTTAACCCGTACTTTGAAAGCCTATGCTGATAAGGAAGGCTTGCTGAAAAACGTAAAGGTTGAGATCAGCGGTGATGACTTCCGTGAAGGTTTGACAGCGGTAGTATCGGTAAAAGTTGCCGAGCCTCAGTTTGAAGGCCAAACCAAAACCAAATTGGGTAACAACGAGGTAATGGGTGCTGTTGACGTAGCCGTAGGCGAAATTTTAGGCAACTACCTTGAGGAAAATCCTAAAGAAGCGCGCCTTATTGTAAATAAAGTGATCCTTGCTGCTACTGCCCGTGCCGCCGCCCGTAAAGCGCGCGAAATGGTACAGCGCAAAAGCGTGATGACAGGCTCAGGTTTACCGGGTAAACTGTCGGATTGTGCCAATAGCGATCCAACCCTTTGCGAGTTATTCCTTGTCGAAGGTGACTCGGCGGGTGGTACCGCCAAACAGGGCCGTAATCGCGAATACCAGGCTATTTTACCATTGCGTGGTAAAATCCTGAACGTGGAGAAAGCCATGGAGCACAAGATCTATGAAAACGAAGAGATCAAGAACATGTTTACCGGTTTGGGCGTGAGCCGCGGTACACCTGAAGATGATAAAGCCCTTAACATGACTAAGCTCCGTTACCACAAGATCATCATCATGACGGATGCCGACGTGGACGGGTCGCACATTACTACACTGATCCTAACTTTCTTCTTCCGTTATATGAAGGAGCTGGTTGAGGCAGGTTATGTATATATTGCTTCGCCGCCGCTTTACCAGGTTAAAAAAGGTAAGGAGCACGAATATTGCTGGAACGACGTACAGCGCGATGCCGCCATACAACGTCTTAAAGGTTCAGGTAAGGAAGATAGTGTACACGTACAGCGTTACAAAGGTTTGGGTGAGATGAACGATATCCAGCTTTGGGATACTACCATGAACCCCGAAACCCGTACTCTGAAACGTGCTACCATTGAAAACGCCGCAGAGTGCGACCATACCTTCAGCATGCTGATGGGTGATGAGGTTGCCCCGCGCCGCGAGTTCATTGAGCGCAACGCTAAATACGCTAAGATAGATTCGTAAGCCTCCGCCTCCGCCAGCTGGCGGAGAGGAATAATTTGATAATTTTTTAAGGCCTGCTTCTTTTGAAGCGGGCCTTTTTGTTGGAACTCGCCCGCCCCCGCTTGGTTTTCGGTGGGCCTCTTAAATCTTTATCAGTTTGCCATTATAAACTACTTTGCCATTTAGTTCAATGGTATAAATATAAACGCCTGCAACAAGCTTTACCGGGATGGTATTTTGTAGTTCGTTAAAGCTTTTAACTGTGTTTAACTTACCATCGCTACCGTATAATTTAAACTCGTAGTTATTGATGTCGCCGCTCAGGATATTGATTTGCCCGGCAACAGGGTTAGGGTAAATTACAAACTGGCTCGGCTGTAAATAAGTGGCATCGGCTATGTTGGAGTAAATAATATCACCTGTGGTGGTGGTAAGCTTTGCCCGGTAATATTGTTTTCCCTGCCGGGGATTATTATCGGTGTACTGGTAACTAATCGATGTGGTAAGTGGTATAGTGCTTAAAGTATAGTATTTGCCGGCGGAGTTTGTTTTTTCAAGGGTGATGGATTTAAGATTATAAACACTGCCTAATTGGAGGTTGAGCACTACTGTATTGTTAACCGCATTTGCCAGTAATGTTTTTACATAACAGCCAACGCCCTGCGTGGTAGCATCAATAGTGTAGCTTTTTATCCCCTCGAAGCCATTGCCTGCAGCACTTACGGCAAAATAGGTTGAGGTTTGTTGCTGCGCGGATACAATAATACTGGTATCGGTAGTTGCTGTTAGCTTTTGTAACAGTTTGTCTTTAATGGTATAAACGGTATAGCTTGTACTGCCTGGTTGAGGTTGCCATTGTAGCAGGATACCGCTGCTGCATTGATAGCCAACATCAAGGCTAAGCGGTTTTGAAATGCTGAATTCGGCACTTGTAAAAGTTTGGTCGCCGATAACCATTTTAAGCATGGCTTTAGTGAAAACATCGGGTGTTGACCAGGTATAGTAGCGGTTTTTTAAGGTAGCGTTATTAACGGGTTTCCAGGTAAGGCCATGATCAAAGCTAACACTTATTGTCCCCAATGTTGCGTTGAATGAGCTTTGCCATCTCACATAATTATCCTCGCCGGCAAAAAGCTGGTCGCCGGCTGATGGGTAGATCCATTCAAAGCGGTTTGCGATAGTTTCCTGGTGGGCAACATAAAACTTTTGCGTGCCGCTGGTAACCTGTTGGCCTTTAACATGCACTGTATATATACCAGCCGCCGGGTTTTGTAAGCTTATCTGCTCTGTATTGTTCAGGGTATCTACTTGTCTTTTTGCCGGGGCGGACAATGAATCGGCAGAAGGGAAGCTGCTGAGCACCCATGGTAAAATTTCCTGCCCTGATGGTGTAGTAACGCTAAGATCAAGATCATTTATTAATGCACTTGGCGCATTAAGTGGCGCTGCCGGATCATTCCATGCTAATGAAATTTTAAGTTCCCTACAGTTTTGGGGTACGATTACCGGGTAAGACATTGACGTGTTATTGCTCACAGAGCCGAAAAAAAAGTGCTTATCATTAATGGTGCGCAAAGCTTCAAGCGCATTCAATGAGCCAAAGCCCGATTTATATTGTGGACCCTGAGCCGCAGTTATCTCGTATGCCGAATTGATAAGCACACTTTTTATCAACGCTGCAGAAGGTAGCTGTTTATATTGTGCTTTGTAAGCCTGTTGGAGCAAAGCTACTGTGCCCGATACCAGGGCGGCCGCACCCGAGGTGCCATCTTCGCCATCGGCTATCAGCTCTGGTTTAACGCGCCCGTCATAGGCTGGGCCGGCCGAGCTTAAGGACTCAGGATTGCCCATTCTGTCCGTGCCTCCAACTACTATCACATTTTTAGCCTGTTTAAAATCGCCCGATAAATTGGCCACTCCGTTTACACCGTTGTAAACACCACTTTCGGGTGCCGAAGTGCCAATATTGCCAGATGAAAATACATGTACCAGCGAGTCGGTTTCAAAGATCTGCTGATCATAGGCCGCGCTTTCGGGGCCGTAATAGTTTTCAATGCCCGTACCATAAGAGTGGTTTTGCACCGAGATATTGTAAGATTTAAAAATGGCAGTGCTATCCGGCATTAATTGTTCAAATGACGATGAGGTGAAATTTACTTTTGGTGCAACTCCCAAACCTTTAATGTACGAGTTCCCGTTGCCGCCTATTAGTGTTGCCATAGTGGTGGCATGGCCCGAAGTGATATCAGATGTTTTAAATGATTTGAAGCTGCGGCCTAAAAGGTCGAGGTCATTGTCATAGCGGTTTTCTTTTACAGAGACATTAATGTCGAGCCCTGTTGAGCCCGGAAAATTAGATCCTATGGCCGACATGGTATTTAAGCCGAGATCGATATCATTAACGGCAAGTTCTTCATGGGGCCGGCGAGCCTCATTGGCGAATAATATATAATCCTGCTGAAGTAAGGAGGGAAGTTTTTCTAATTTAATGTTGAGGCGCACCTGGTTGCCTGTTTGGCCCGTAATAGTTCCGGAGTTTTTGATGTGATTGATAACAGTATCATTGGCTGTTGTAACCGTAACGTCGATAGCTTGTGTGCGTGCCGGGTGTTGTTTCCAGTTTTTCGCCAGGTTATCAGAAGCTTTCCATAGTGGGGCGGCAGGGCTGGTACTGATGACGTTAGCATCGCCATTGATGGCCGAGACCGACGATACAATGTAATAGTTGTAGGATATGCGTTTGGTGATGTTGTATTTCCGGCTATCAATATGTGCCGGGGCTTTAAACTTAACGAGGTAGTATTGTTTTGATGTAGTATTTTGGGGAGCGGAAACAGATGTCTTATAAATGGAGTTGATAGCATCATCGCCCATGTGTTTTTGTGACCATGACACTTTAAGGCATAAAAAAAAGAGCAATACAGTAACAGGTATTCTTTTTGTCATAGGCGGTGATATGTTCAAAACCACTAAAGGGTTACTGCAGTGTCCCCTTTAGTGGTTTGATAAAGCTATTTAGTTGAGATAGTGAAACAACTATAGGCGATATTAATATAAGTAGTTTAACGCAATTTGATCGTTAGCGTTAAATGTACGGTCGGTACCGCTTGAGCACGCTAACATCCATGAGCCGGCATCTGCTTTGGTTGGTGTACCGGGAATCTTGATAGCGCCAATACCGGCTGAACCTTCATTACTCCGGCTGCCCCCGCAGCTAAAGGCGCGGTTCATATAATCGGTATGGCGGAAACCGATGCAATGGCCCAGTTCGTGCTGGATAACGGAAGTTACATAACCCAGATCAGGGTTTGCACCGTAAGCCTGCTCATTGGTATTCATCTGAATTTGATTATACGGGTTGCCCGATGAGGTAGGGAAGCCCGATGAGCCTAAGGTGATGTAACCACCACTTGGCCCCTGGTTAAAGCCAATGATCTGGATTGCGCCTCCGCTGCTTACCATTTGAAACTTAAGGGTAAGGTTTAACGCATTATAACGCGCAACCGCGGCGGTAGCCGCGTTAAGGTAAACAGTAGGTAAGTTTGAAACCGACACGGTTACCGTTCTGGGCAGGTTTTTAACCAAGTTGGTGGTACGGTACTGCTCAACATCAGCAATTCTTAAGGTAGGGCTGGTGCTCGCTTCTGATAAATTGGCCTGGGTTAAAAGGATATCGCCTTCAACAAGATAGCCGTCGCCCTGTTTACGCACTTCATCGGTACTGAAGCCTAAGTTTGAAATAGTTTTCAGCACATCATCCGGAATTGCCGTTTGGCTGGTAGTTGTGGTTTTTGCTCCTTTGTCTTTTGAGCATGAGAATAGTACACAGGCACTCACGATCACGCTTAGCCCGACCCCTAATAATAGTTTTCTTTTCATCGTTTTAGTTACGTTTAGATGTAAATGAAGAATAAAATTTTCAGCAACTGGCCAGTGCTATTAACCTATACGCAATATGTAAATAAAAGGTTATTTGGTTATTAATATAAAATTACAAAAAAGTATTCTTTTAAAGAATTATTGTCTTTCTTTTTAGTTTATATAGAAATTATAATTGCTAATGGTTGTATTGCTCGAACTATAGATCGGTTTTAACTAAAGGTGTACTAAAGATTGGATGGGGTAATGGACAATTGTTATCAGGCCTACAGGCCAGTTATGTAGCAAGATGCATAATTCGGCGTTTAGCTGATCGCGGCTTACTTAATTTTACTGCATGTTTTCCGTAATCAATAACCGCTTTATATTTCATTAAAATATCGCCGCCCAAAACGCCTAATACCTGCGGATGGCCCATTTGTTCATAAGCGCTATTAATGGTGGAGAGGTCAAGCACGGCTGCTTCAAATTCGGCGATGGGTAGTTCGCCAATGTACATGTCGCTTACCGTTGCCGTGAAAGATTCCATAGTAGTGGTGCCGAGGCCGGTTGAAAGTTTCTCGGTGGCCAGTATGTTCATGGTTTCGTTAGCTTCTGTTAACGATGTTTGATCAAAAGCGGTTTTAGATGCGCCTGTATCCAGCACCATGGTAAAGGCTTTGCCAAACAAGGTGACTTCAATCAGCGGATGAAAACCATCGCCATGCAGATCGATGATTTGTAAAGGAACAGATATAATCATGGTAGGTGTGAAAATTACGAATTACAAATGTGCAGATTAAAGCAGTGGATTCAAACAGAAAAGCCCCGGTTTTGCTGACCGGGGCTTTTCTGTTTGACGAATTAAATTAGAACGGATACCCGATAGCCAGGTTAAACACGCTGCGGTTAAAATTAAAATCCCAACGGGGTTCATTGGCACGTACATATGGCGTACGCAAGGGGATACCCAGATCGGTACGTAACACCAATACCGTTAAATCAAACCTTAAACCGAAACCGGCATCAACCGCCAGATCATTTAAAAAGCTTTTGGTAAATACTGCTCCCGGCTGCGACCCATTAGAGTGCAACAACCAGATATTACCCGCATCAACAAACAAAGCCCCGCGAACTATACTGAACAGTTTTGGCCTGTACTCAATATTAGCTTCTACCTTGATATCTCCCGATTCATCGGCAAGGAAGCCGCCTGTACCTACTCCGGTATTTGGGTCAAATGAGCCCGGCCCGATAGCCCTGGCCCTGAAACCGCGTAAGCTGTTGGGGCCGCCGATAAAGAATTGCTGGCTATAAGGTAATTGGGTTGAGTTGCCATAAGGTAAACCGACACCCACAATAAGCCTGCTGGCAATGGTGCTGTTTGGGCCGGTTTTGTGAAAATACCTGATCTCGTTCTCCAGTTTTACAAATTGGTTAAATATGGCGCCGAAAAGTTTTTTCGGCTTTCCGCCGGCACTATCGGCTCCGGTAACTAAACCGTAAATATTGTTCGAAAGGCTGATCTTTCCGTTATAATAAATCGTATTGGTGCGGTAATCCTCATTGGTATTAGTATAGGTAAAGCTGTAGCTTGGGCCAAGGATGAACTGTTTATCAATAACGTGTTTAAGTGCAGGGTTAACCGGAACGTTAGGTTTGTGTATGCTGTCAAGATATTGTTGAGATACACTCAACGGGTTCACAAACTGAAAGTTGATGAGGTTAAGCTCATGCGAACGATGCTCGGTCTCGCGCCATTGATAACCGAAAGATAAATTAAACGAATTTAAGTTATACAACTTTTGGCGATTTACTATTGAGTAACCAAGACTTAAATTAGTATGCGGAATATAGGCATCTGCTGCTTTAGGATAAATTGGCCCGATAAAGCGCGGCCATGAAAGCGTTGTCTGGATACCTGCCTGGTATACATTGTAACCTGCATTTTGTCCGCCAACCTGCACATCGGTACTACCGAACAGGGTTATCTTTAAAGCCTCGGCACCTTTAAATGCGTTACGATTAAGCCAGTTTAAATTCACTTGCGTACCGGTGTAGTTGGCTGATGTGGTACGGCCTAAAATATCGAGGGATAACGACTTCTTTTTGTATTGTGTTAAAAAGTAATAAACATCCAATTTTGATGAATCAGCAGATACATCCTCAAACCTGTTTTTTACAAACTTGTAGGGGCCCAGGTTAATGAAACGGTTAAGTGAGTTGTTATGAGCGGTACGGTTATAAACCTGCCCCGGGCGCATCAGCACCGTATTAGCAAACGTATAGGTGTGCACTGTGTTGCGGCGTTCAACAATGTTATACCATTTATAAAAAACGGCTTTATCCTTCATCAACGAAGTGTCCCTTAACGTATAGCTTGGATAAACGTAAATATTGTTAATAGTGTAAATGTTTTGCGCGCGACCGGAGGTTTCATTTTTGACCGCTACAAAAATATCAACCTGGTGACCGGCTATGGTGCTATCCACGTGCATGATCAGGTTTTCGGGCGAGAAGTAATAAAAGCCTTCTTCCTTTAACTTTGCGTCAATCCGCAGGCGCTCGGTTTTTATAACATCAAGATTGTATTTATCCCCAACCTTTAACAGTGTTTTTGCCGATGTTCCTGTAACCGCGGTATCTATAGTCCGGTTACCGGGTGGAAATACTACTTTCCTGATTTTATATCCCGGTCCGGTTACTGCCGTATAAACCGCCTTGGCAACTTTTGATGTCGGTTTTTTGCTTACTGTATCTCCGCTTACCTGTGCCTGGAAATAGCTTTCATTTTGCAGCCTGTTTTGGAGGATCTTGCTGTTTTGATCAAGGTTTACAGAAGTGATAAGCACAGGAGGTTCTCCTTTTTTGTTGAGCCAGTGAGCAAGACCTTTGGTTTTATTGGTTTTAGTTTTAAAGTATAACCATAGTTTAAAACGCATGCCTAATATGGTACTATTGGGCACGGGCCTTAATAAAGCGCCAAGTTCTTCACTCAGGGCACTTTTCTCGCTCTTTTTCAAAACCGAATCTTTGATCACCACCTCGCCGCCTGTGTATAATTTTTGGCCCGGTGCCAGAAACTTGGTGGTACTGCAGGCACTCAGTAAAACACATGATGAAAGCAGTATATATTTTAAATGTTTGGTCATGGGCTTAGTTTGAAGTGGTTTGCGGTTTGTTGTCCTGTTGCTGCTGCATGTTCTTTTGCTCCAGCGCTTTATCCGCCTCGTCCTGTTTTTCTTTTTTCTCTTTTTGTTCCTGCTGATACTGGCGGCGCAACCTGCGTTCTTCAGGGGTACGCTTGCGGAAGATCTCCCTGAAACGGTTATAATCAACAGTTAGGGTAAAGCCCACGCCGGTTTCAATGATCTGGCCCTGTATCACAATAAATTCGTCGCGGCGGTAGGCGCGCAGGGTGTAGCGGCCATCCTTGCTTAGTTTATAGGCTATAGATACGTCGCCGGCTATGTTTGAAGCCTTTTGTCCCGGTTGATTACCTTCCAGGTTAAAGTTGTTGCCCACGCTAACCGTTAACCGGTCGCTAAGGAAACGTTTGGACAGGCCTACGTTTAAGTCGGTACGATTAGTTGCTGTTCCCGACGAGTAATCTTCACCAGACGTCAATCCGAAATTAAGGTCAACACCCGAGATCAGACTGCCTGCCAAACGGTTCAACTGATCGGACAATAAGCTGCTCACACTATTACGGATAGTACCTTCTATAGATGTGCCTGCTCCCTGGCTCTGCAGCGGGTTATCGCCAATAAAGTGGCCCAATACTAATACACCCAGTACTTGTTTGTTAAGCTCGTTGGGGTCCTGGCGTATCTGGGTAAGGCGTGTATTTACGGTGCTCACCACATCTGATGATACCGAATATGTGCTATCAGGCAGTACAATATCAAAACTGATATTTGGTGTAAGCAGCTGATCTTTCAGGTTCAGATTAACATTAAAAGGCAGTTTTTGCTTATACATCGTACTGTTCTGCGCATCCGAAAGCTGGTTGGCTACCAGGTCTATCGGCGGTACATTAGCCACATAGATAGCAGTAAGGTCGATATTGGCACTGGTTGGGTCGCCCGTCCAGACTATGGTACTGCCTTGTTTAAAGTTAAAAGTACGTTTAACTGTGGCATAAGCCAGGTTATATGATCCCGAGTTAACTACATAAGTACCGGTAAGGTTGATCTTGCCGCTTGGGTCGATACCGCCATTTAAGTTGGCTTCACCCTTCAGATGTACAATATCGCCGTTACGCTCATCAACCACAATGGTAAACGCCGCGTTTTTATTTACGGTGATGGTTGCCGATACATCGAGGCCTGTAACATCCGATTTTTTGAGCGAATCCAGTTGTCTTGCCAGCAGGATAGAATCCATTTTTGGGGCGTCTTTGTCAATAAAATCAACCACACCCTTACGGTCTTCAACCGCCGGGTCATTGGTTGGCAGCACAAAGGTCATATCGGTTTTATCGTTCACGGTAAGGTTGGCATCCACAACCGGCTTGGCCATATTACCGCGGATCTTGATGCGGGTATCCACATAAAGCTTACCATAGTAAAGTTTATTATCAGCTTCGGTAGAGTTGGTCACCCTGAAGTTGTTGGCATTGATATCCATACCAAAGGCAAAGTCGGTGTAGGTTTTGGTGTAGATGCTGCCGCTAACCACAGCCTTGTTGCCGGTGGAATCAACCAAAGTGAAATCATTAAAGCGGATGCCCTCGTTGTTGAACGTAATGCTTTCCTGCGGCATCCTGAAATAGGAGTTGAGCATAGCCACATTGAAGCCCACCTTATTAAAGTTGATATCACCCCGGACAGATGGTGCCGTGGTAGTGCCCGATATTTTAAGCGCTCCGGTAATATTACCCGTAGCATTACGCAAACTACCAAAGCTGAACCCTTCAATACTCTTCATGCTCAGGTTCACAATATTCAAATCGAGGTCAAAGCGGCTTTCGGGCGATGTATAGTAGGTGCCGTTTAGGTCAACCTGGTTACCTTTACCGGTGATGCTCATTTGGGCGGCGTAGGCGTTTTCGGTTTGGTTATTTACTTTGAGGGCGATGTTACCTACAGTATCGCCTTTAAAGTTAAAATCATTAACGTTGATGGCGGCAGTAAATACCGGCGAGGCCTGGAAATTGCTAACCGTAGCATCGCCGTTGATGGTGCCGCCTACCTGTAACGAATCCTGTTTGGCCATTTTGGTAAGTGCCTCGATATGGAAGTTGTTGAATTTGATATTCAGCGGACTGTTAAACTCCTGCGTACTGCTGTTAACGCTAAGCACCTGGTTGCTGTTTGTAATGGTAAAATTATGCGCCAGGATCCCTTTTTGCCCGTATTGTAAAAAGTTATCATCGCTAACCGCCCATGGCAGGTAATCAAGCAAGAGGCCATCTTTATTAAAGCTAAACTGGTATTCATTAGGCAATAAGCTGAAGGTGCCCGCTATACGGAAACGTTCTTTTTTGGCCGCGTCGCGAATTTGTATGCTTACGCCCGCTTTGTTATCCTGTGCCGAACCGGAGATACTGGTATATAACAGATCGACAGAGGAACCAACTTTAACTTCATCAACCGAGAAATTATAGTTAAGCGCGTTGTTGTTGGTATTGATATTAAGTGATGCTTTATTGACCGTGTTGGTGCCATAAACCACTTTGGGTATCGAGCCTTTAACAATCAGCTCGCCGGTTTGGCTGTTGAAACTACCATTCAGTAAAACGGGATCAAGTTGTTTCAGATCCGGAGCAAACTGATTAAGCAGCGGAGTTTTAACCAGGCGGGCTTCAAATTTAAATTGCTGCGCATCGTATTTTACTACCGGTGCAGGCTTAGTTTTAATGGTTTTGCCCCCCTTTGTTTTTACCGCAACCTGCTGACCGCCGGCAATAGCGGTATTGAAATATTTATTGATCACATCCTGCAGGGCCGGGGCTATCTGGGTAAGTTTATACTTGCCGGCCATATGGGCAGACATGATAGGAGTCTTCAGGCGCAATGTGCTGCTATCGGCGCTGGCTGTCGAGATCAGGCTGATGGTATCCATCTGGATCCGCTGGCCTTTGTTTACTACCAGCAGATCGGTTGCCTGGATGTTGGCATTCAGATAATCCGGATCGGCGGTTGGTACATCGGCCACAACTTTGCCATGAAAACGCATATCATCCTTTACAAAATTCAGGTTTTTAAGGTTGATGCTATCCACATTCAAAGTGGCCTTAACTGCCGGATATTTTTTATTAAGGTTAGCCTTAGCATCCAGGCTAAAGTTGATGTTAGGGTCTTTCATGGTGGCAACAGCGGTATAAGCGCCATTGCTCGATGTGCCTTTCATGACCAGGTTTTGATAGGTATAACCTTTCACGTATGCTTTAGCTACGTTACCGTTAAATGCTATGCTTGCCTTTTTAGGGTCGAGGCTGGTGCCTTTAACATTGGCGCTCATGGTAATGCGGCCAACCATTTGCGGCTGTTTGGTAAGCGCGCCAACATTTAGTTCGTTAACTTTAATATTGGCGGTGTAAGTTGCCGCGTTTTTGTTTTGCCCGTTCTTTAAAGCAGCTACCAAATCAACCGCGCCATAGCTTGAGCGTAAGCCCATTTTGGTATTGAAGGTGTACATGCTTCCTTTAAAATTACCTTTTAGCGTCATTTTTTCGGGAATGCTTACGTTTGATGGTATGCTTCCGGCAGGGGCCAGTTTATCTATATCGCTACGGCTGGTGCTAAAATCGACGATGTTAACATCAAAGGTGGCCTTGTTTACATCGGGCAAACCTTTCATTTTTGCCGACGCTTTGATATGCGTGCTGCTTAAACCGGTAACTTCCAGGTTAGGGATCTCCAGGTTATCAACCTGCCCGCTTACCCTGCCGTTGATCTTAAACACAGTACCCGGCGATGATTTAAAAGGCTCCATACTCGCCATGGTAGGCATCAGCAATAAAACGTCTTTCAATCCTAAACGACTGCCATCCAAATTGGCGTTGATGCCAAGCGCGCCAATGTTTTTGGTAATGGCATCTATAGATGGATAGCGTACCTGAACCGATTTTTGCAGCGTGGTTTGCGGCGTTTCTAACAACAGGTCATTCATGTAGGCGGTGGTTGGGCCATACAGGAATGCTGTATGAAATTTATTGATCTTTAAACCGCTCTTTTCTGCAAATGTAAAGGAGTTGATCTTGCCCGAAATGGTATCCGGACTGTATGAAATATTTTCGGCTTCGGCATTCAGGTTGCGGATATCCATGTGGCCAAAATCAAGGCCTTTGGGTATAGCCTTTTGCGCTTCGTTATCGAACTTAATGTTATCGTTAGTAAAGGTGACTTTACCAATGGTAGCCCGCCATGCCGATTTGGTAGGGGAGGATACCAGTGTATCCAGTTTTTTAACGGTTTTAACAACCTCTTTAACAACGGTTTTGGGCTTGGCTAAACTGAGCCCTGCTTTGGTATCACTTAATTCAATGTTTTTGATGCCTACCTTTTGGTTTTTCAGGTCGATCTTGTCCATCTCTACCAAAAATTTGCTGAGGTCTACTTTGGCGCCCATCTCCGCACTTTGGTAATCAACCTTGATTTTAGAGATATCGATCACCCCTAAATTCAGATCCATATTTAACGGAGTGGTTGCAGTATCAGGTGGTGAGATTGCTTTGGTTGGTGTTTGGATGATCCTGGCGTTAACATCGCTCAGTGTGATTTTGGGTATGGTAAACTTCATTTTATCCATATCAAAATCCTTAACACGGGTATCAAAGTGCCCAAGCAAAAACTTAACATCGTTGCCGGTAATGGCGTCCTTATATTTTACGTTGATCTTATCGAGGATGATCTTATCAACAGAAAACTTCATAGTTGATGTAGTGTCGGTGGGCTTTACTTCCTTCTTTTGCTCGCCAACAAAAGCTTTCATGATATAGTCGAAGTTGAACACGCTGTCGGCACCGCGGTTTACGTTGGCTGTAATGCCTTGCAGGTTTATTTCATTTACCTCAACCTGGCTGTGCAACAGCTTGAGCATACTGATATCAACCTTTAGTTTTTCGCCGGCAATCAGGGTGTCTTTCTTTTGATCTTCAAAATACACATCCTCCAAAACCAACAACTTGGGCAAACCAAGGCTTATATGACCAATCTTAACCTTGGTATGTATTTTATTCTGTAAAAAAGTTACTGCTTTATCCTTCGCGAAGTTTTGAACAGCAGGTACCTGTATTAAAATTACTACAAGGATAACCAGCAGAACTACACTAACCAGTATCCAAAGTATCGTTTTAAGGGTTATTCGTAGTATTTTTTTCAATTGTATATGTATTTCAAAGGTGATGATAGGGTTGCTTAATATATGCAAATAACATGCTAAGTATAGCAGTTTGCTGTGTGTAGCTATATAATTTACAAAAGGGGGGACCGGCTTTAATTAAAAATTTCCACAGCGCTATTTTTTAACAGTCTACATCCTTAACTTGTTTTAACTTTGTACCTCATAAAGATTTTGTTGAAACGGATTTACTATGCCTGATTTTTCTCACCTCCACGTACATACCCAATTCTCCCTGCTTGACGGTGCAGCCGATATATCCAAGCTGTATAAAAAAGCCGCTAAAGATGGGATGAAAGCCCTTGCTATTACCGACCATGGTAATATGTTTGGCGTATTTAAGTTTGTGGCCGAAGCCGGTAAACACAATGTAAAACCCATTGTAGGCTGCGAGTTTTACGTGGTTGAAGACAGGCATAAAAAACAGTTCACCAAAGAGAATAAGGATGTGCGCCGCCATCAGCTAATGCTGGCCAAAAACCCTACCGGTTACAAAAACCTGGTTAAGCTATGCTCATTAGGGTATATGGAAGGGTTGTACAGCAAATGGCCACGTATTGATAAAGAATTAATCCTGAAATACCACGAAGGTATCATCGCTACTACTTGCTGTATTGGTGCATCAGTACCACAGGCTATTTTAAAAGATACGCCCGAAAATGCGGAGAAGGAGTTTAAATGGTGGCTTGATTTGTTTGGCGAGGATTTTTATATCGAGATTCAGCGCCATGAGATCCCCGAGCAGCAAATCATCAATAATGTGTTGCTCACCTACGCTAAAAAATATAATGTAAAAGTGATCTGTTCAAATGATTCGCATTATGTGGATCAGCAGGACTCGAACGCGCACGATATTTTGCTTTGCGTAAATACAGGTGATATGCAAAGCACCCCGATAGCTACCGATGAAGAGGGTGGTAAAGGCTATCGTTTTGGTTTCCCTAATGATCAGTTTTATTTTAAAACCCAGGAGGAAATGGGACGGCTGTTCCATGACGTGCCAGAATCATTGGATAACACCAACGAAATTGTAGATAAGGTAGAGACGCTAAAGCTTAAGCGCGATATCCTGCTACCTAACTATATCATCCCCGACGAATTTAAAATTCACAATACGCCCGATGCAGATACCCTTAACCAATGGGAGTATCTGAAGCACCTTACTTTTATGGGTGCCAAGGAGCGCTATATAGATATTAGCCCGGAGACTGAGGAACGCATCAACTTTGAGCTATTCACTATCCGTACCATGGGTTTTGCGGGATACTTCCTCATTGTGGCCGACTTTATCAGGGCAGGGCGCGATATGGGCGTATTTATTGGTCCGGGCCGTGGTTCGGCAGCCGGATCGGTGGTGGCTTATTGTACAGGCATCACCAATATCGATCCTATGAAGTATAACCTCCTGTTTGAGAGGTTCCTTAACCCCGACCGTAAATCGATGCCCGATATTGATACGGACTTTGACGACGCGGGCAGGCAAAGGGTTATTGACTATGTGGTTGATAAATATGGTAAAAACCAGGTAGCGCAGATCATCACTTATGGTTCCATGGCTGCCCGTACCAGTATCCAGGACGTAGGCCGTGTATTGGATATGCCATTGGCCGACGTAAGTGCAATGAAGAAGTTGGTACCCGAAACTTTGGGTATCACCCTGAAAGATGCCATTGAGCAGGTTCCGGAACTAAAAGAGATCCTGAACGGTAATGACCTTAAGGCACAGGTACTACGCGAGGCCGAAAAGCTGGAAGGATCTGTACGTAATACCGGTGTGCACGCTGCGGGTATCATCATTGCCCCTTATGACCTTACCGATATTGTTCCGGTAGCTACGGCTAAGGACTCTGACCTGTTGGTTACGCAATATGATGGACGTGTAATTGAAGATGCTGGTGTAATTAAGATGGACTTTTTGGGTCTGAAAACCCTTACCATTATTAAAGATGCCCTGCGCATGATCAGGCAAAATCATGGTGTGGTGATAGATATTGACTACATTCCGCTTGATGACCTTAAAACTTATGAGCTTTATCAGCGTGGGGATACCAATGGCACTTTCCAGTTTGAAAGTGACGGTATGCAAATGTACCTGCGCGAGCTTAAGCCCGATAAGTTTGAAGACTTAATTGCCATGAACGCCCTTTACCGTCCGGGCCCGATAGAGTACATTCCTAACTTTATTTCCCGTAAGCACGGTCGCGAACCTATCGTGTTTGACTTGGAGGATATGGAAGAATACCTTGGCGAAACCTATGGTATTACCGTATACCAGGAACAGGTGATGCTTTTATCGCAAAAGTTGGCAGGCTTTAGTAAAGGTGATGCCGACGTTTTGCGTAAGGCGATGGGTAAAAAGCAGATTGAGGTACTGAACAAGATGGAGGCCCAGTTTATGGAGGGAGCCGTTGCAAAAGGCCACCCTAAAGATAAGCTTACCAAAATTTGGACCGACTGGAAGGCTTTTGCCCAGTACGCGTTCAATAAATCGCACTCCACATGCTACGCATTCGTGGCTTACCAAACTGCTTATTTAAAGGCGCACTATCCGTCAGAATATATGGCGGCGGTTTTAAATAACCAGAATAACATTGAAAAAATTACCTTCTTTATGGAGGAGTGCCGCCGCATGGGGGTTGAGGTTTTGGGGCCAGATATCAATGAGTCGGACATGGCTTTCGCGGTGAATAAGCGTGGGCAGGTACGTTTCGGTTTAACCGGTGTAAAGGGCGTGGGTGATAAGGCAGTAGAAAGTATTATTGAAGAACGTACCGCCAACGGCCCGTTTGAAACGGTATATGATTTTGCAAGACGATCAAACACGCGTAGCGTTAACCGTAAATCGTACGAAAACCTGGTTTATGGTGGCGCGTTTGATGGTTTTGGAATTCCCCGCGCGCAGTTTTTTGCTAAGACCGAATTAGGTACGCTGACAGGAGTTGAGCGTCTGATCAAATATGCCAACGATTATCAGAACGTGCAAAGCAGTTCACAGTCGTCATTATTTGGTGGTTCGGTAGCTTCTTACGTACCTGAACCTGCCATGCCAGATGTTGAGGAATGGGCGCTGATAGAAAAGCTGAAGTATGAGAAAATGGTTATCGGGATCTATTTAACCGGTCACCCTTTGGATAATTATAAAGTTGAGCTGAAGCGTTTCTGTAACGCCAACATCAGCGATTTGAAGCTGATGCAGAAAGCCCGCTCAGGAGAAGGTGGCGAAGATGTGACGGCGGCATTTAACGAACTGCGCCGTCGTGGTGAGTTGAGGATTGGCGGCCTGGTATCAAGCGTTCAGCATAAAATGACCAAAACGGGTAAGCCATTTGGTACGTTTGTGTTTGAAGATTACAATGAATCGTACGAGTTTGCCCTGTTTGGCGACGATTATGTAAAATTCCGTAATATGATGATGGAAGGCTACTTCCTGCATATTAAAGGAAACATCGAAGAAAAATTCCGCCAGAAAGATAACTGGGACCTGCGGATCATGGTAATGGACCTGTTATCAGAAATGCGCGATAAGCTTACCAAATCATTAACGGTTTGTATTGACGTAAATAATCTAAATAGTAAACTGCTGGATGATATTCAGCACATGATTGATGATAATAACCAAAAGTACCCGGTAAAAAATTGTAAGCTCCGTTTCCAGATCAGGGACAGGGAAGAAGTTATGCTGGTAGAGCTTTCATCCAAATCATTCAAAGTAAACCCAAGCGATGATTTCATGGCCGGGATATTGAGCTTGACAAATGAGGAGCCGGTTTTGAGTTAATTTTTTTACTTCCCGTCATTGCGAGGAACGAAGCACTCTCAAACTTTACAGGGCCGACCTGCTAATCGGGGATTATTAATAATTATTATTTGTTTTTATAGGTATTAATGAGCTCCCTTCGGTCGGTTGTCTTCGTACCTCGCAATGACGCAATTAAAAAGCGCGGTTACATCAACTCGCGCTCGTTTGTAACGAGTGCGTAGCTTGGGTTTGCGTTTACAACGCAACGAGCGATACAATCGCGAAGCCATTATAAGCGCTCGTTACAAACGAGCGCAAGCCTTAAGGTGGTTACACTTCCGCCTTCACCACCTCATCATCCTGTTTCACTAAAGTATAACAAGTATAATCAGGCTGAATCACTTCGCCGTTGGCGTTAGTGACGGTCATGTAGTGGCTGCCCCATCTTTCAAGGGTATAAAATATAGATGATAGTTCCTGGCCGATGGGCGTAAGGGAATATTCTACCCTTGGTGGCACTTCCGGGAAAATATGACGGCTTACTATACCATCCTCTTCCAGTTCGCGGATTTGTTGTGAAAGCATCTTTTCGGTCATGCCTGGAATGGCACGGTTTATCTCGCTGTAGCGCTTCTGTCCGGATAGTAATTGGTTTATTATACTCAGTTTCCACTTCCCGCTGATCACGCTCAGGGCTGCCGCCATAGTACAGGAGTGATCAGAATGTCTGTTTTTTGTCATAATGAAAAAGGCGATATATCGATTGCATCAAACCGGCCCATAACCTACCAAAAAGTACGTTCCGCACAAAATGGTGCATTCTTGACCAACCTCGTAACTCACTGTACCTTTGATGTATCAATAACAAAGATAATGAAAAAGTTACAAGGAAAAACAGCAGTAATAACAGGCGGAAACAGTGGTATAGGCCTGGCCACAGCACAGGAGTTCATTGCACAAGGTGCAAAAGTGATCATCACAGGCAGAAACCAAAACTCAATTAATGAGGCACTTGAAATACTTGGCGCTGATGCTAAAGGTGTAATTGCCGACAGCGGCGATATGAACCAGGTAAAACAATTGGGCGAAAAAGTAAAAGCCGTTGCCGAAAAAATTGACATTGTGTTTATCAACGCCGGTATTGGTCAGTTCAATTCAACCGAACAAATGAGCGAGCAAATGTTTGATGATATCATGAACATCAACTTTAAAGGTGCTTACTTCAGCATTCAGCAATTATTGCCTTTAATTAATGATGGTGGCTCTATCATCCTGAACACTTCAATCAATGCGCACATTGGTATGGCCGGTGCAACTGTTTACGCAGCAAGTAAAGCAGCTTTGCTTTCATTAGCTAAAAACATTTCAGCCGAATTATTGCCACGTCGTATCAGGGTTAACTCTGTAAGTCCCGGCCCGGTTGTAACACCTTTACATACTGCCGATAAATTAGGCTTAACCCAGGAACAACTGGAAGGTATGGGAGCCGAGTTGGTAAAACAAATTCCGGTTGGCCGTTTCGGTTTGGCCGAAGAAATCGCCAAAGCCGTTACTTTCTTCGCTTCAGATGATTCAACCTTCGTAATTGGTGCCGAACTGATTGCTGATGGTGGTATGGCAACCATGAAAGGTGCTTAATTCATAAAAGAGAATATTTGTCCGGGTCCTCACAAATTTGGGTATTGTGAGCGTTGTTATTGAGGACACGGACAATTTATTAACTGATGACCGGCGGCTGTAGCTTCCGGTCATTTTTTGTTGTCTGAACTCGAATTTTAAGGAATCGAACGAATTAGCAGAATAAAAGTCCAATTCAATAAATTCAAATAATTCTTTAAAATTCGAGTTCAGAGATCAACATATTGTACATCCGTAATGTTAATTAATACCCCCAATGTTAAAAAGTAACCCGCCGCTACAGTTGTAAATATGCTCCGGAAATAGGTTATTTGTGTAAATACGTCATGTCGCAAAGTGGTGTTTTGAGGTGCAAATGCGACAAATGGTCATACATGCGTTAACTGCGCGTATTATAATAATATAATTGTCACAATGTCAGTAACGCACTTGTGGCAAGCAATTTGAATAGCATATATTTGTAAGTACAAAATTTAAAAAATAGAAATCATGGCTTTAGAAATAACTGATGCAAACTTTGACGAGCTTGTCCTGAAATCAGACAAACCGGTATTAATTGACTTTTGGGCAGAATGGTGCGGTCCGTGTAGGATGGTAGGTCCGGTAGTTGAAGATATTGCTAAAGAATATGAAGGCAAAGCTGTTGTTGGTAAAGTAGATGTTGACAACAACCCAGGTATATCTGTAAAATACGGTATCCGTAACATCCCTGCCTTATTGTTCTTCAAAAATGGCGAAATTGTGGATAAACAAATCGGTGCTGTGCCAAAATCAGTATTAACTGATAAACTGGTAAAACAGTTAGCATAACTCACAGAGGCTTATTTGATGCTACCCGCTGTAGCATTAACACAACATATTTTAATGAAAAGCGTTGCAATTTTGCAACGCTTTTTTTATGTCCCTATATTAGCCTATGCCCAAATTAAACGAAGATCAGCAGATAAGGCAACTGGCCAATCTTGAATTACTGGCCCGGCAGGTAGTAGAAGGATTTATCACCGGCTTGCACCAAAGCCCTTTCCACGGTTTTTCGGTTGAATTTGCCGAACACCGTTTATACAACAATGGCGAGTCTGTCAAAAATATCGACTGGAAGTTGCTGGCCCGTACCGATAAATTGTTTGTTAAGCAATTTGAAGAGGAAACCAATCTGCGTTGTTTTCTGCTGCTGGATACTTCGTCGTCAATGAACTTTCCTGAAACGGGCACCAATAAGCTTCAGTTCTCGGTTTATGCTATTGCTTCGCTGATGTACCTGTTTAAAAAACAGCGCGACGCGTTTGGGCTTTGCCTGTTTTCGGATAAGATAGACTGGATCAGCGCGGCTAAATCAACCACTACGCACCTGTTTTATTTATATGCCGAGTTGGAAAAAATGTATGGCAGTCCCAAGGTAAATACTCAAACCAATATTACCAACGTACTACATCATATAGCCCAGGAAATTCACCAGCGTTCATTAGTGATTGTTTTTAGCGATATGTTGGAGAATAATCTGGACGTCGAGAAACAGCAGGCTTTATTTGCTGCTATTCAGCATTTGAAGTTTAATAAGCACGAGGTGGTAATCTTCAATGTTACCGATAAGCAAAAGGAACTGGAGTTTAATTTCGATAACCGTCCGCATCATTTTGTAGATATTGAAAGTGGCGAAGAGCTAAAAGTAAACCCGGCCCGGATCCGTGACGCTTATAAGGCATCATTAAAAGAATACCGTCATCAGCTGGAACTCAAGTGCGCGCAATATCATATCGACCTGGTTGATGCTGATATTCATGAAGGTTATCACCATATCCTGAATACCTACCTGGTTAAGCGGAATAAGATGATATAGGAGTTTGTTTCAATAAAAAAAGGCCATCTCCATCGGGGAAACAGCCTCTATGATTAATTAGGGGATCTACTTATAAAATAAACTTTGTAAAGGTATTGGTACAATGTGAAGATTAGGTGAAGCCCTACTCACGGTGAAAGATGAGGTACACACTTGTTCCTTTGTCTTTCATCGAATCTATTTTTACCCTGATGTTGTGGAATGTGGTGATACTTTTTACAATGGCTAAACCCAGGCCATAGCTTTCCTTTTCTTCTGTTTCAAACTTTTCAAACCGGTTGAAGGCATTTTCTATTTGTTGCTGGTCCATGCCTGCGCCGGTATCAGTAATTTCCAGTATATAAACGTCTTCCTTTAATTCGTCGGCAATATTAATACTGCCTTTGGGCTTATTATACTTGATGGCATTATTAATAAGATTGAACAGCAGAGTATGCATCAGCGGGCGGTTACCCATGAGCGAATAAATGTATTTGATGTTGTTGTTAAAAATAAGGTGTCTTTCTTCCAGTCGATCCTCCAGTTCCTCCTCAATCTCCATAATTACACCGGCTATCATCACCACATCGGTTTTTGCATACTGATTGTTTTCAACTTTTGATATCAGCAAAAGGCTGTTGATGATAGATTTAAGCCGGTTTAACGTTTTCAGCGAAGCGTGCATTTTGTTTTCGCTGGCTTCGCTAAGCTCTTCCTGTAGCAAGATATTCTCCAGCCGGGAACTGATAATTGATATAGGCGTAAGCAGCTCATGTGATACATTAGCAATAAACTGTTTTTCGAGACTGAACAGGTTACTGATCTTTTTCATCAACGTGCTGATGCTATCGTCAAGCAGCTCGAAATCCTGTGTGGTTGTCTGGATTTTTTCGTAATCAAAGTTCATGGGGTCATTTACCTTGATTAGCTTTCGGTCAATGATCTTATAAAACGGGGCAAGCAGGAATTTGGTAAACACCAGGTCGCTTACCAAAGTAAGGGCAAGTGCTATTACCAATGTTAAAAGGGTAAATCTTTTTATGATTGATTTTAACTCTTCAATGGAAGTAATTGCAACGCCAATTTCAAGCAAATAGGTATGATTGTTAAAATTAAACTGATGGGTTAGTATGCGATACGTTTGCGTAACCTGTTCGCTTGTTCGGGTTTCGGTTGTAAATCTGGCACCCTGGGTTTCCGTGGGTTGAAATTTAACCGGTTTAATTATAATGAACTCCTCTTTTAATATATTATAATCAGTATAGGGTTTTTGATCTGAAAGTTTACTGTTAATCTCTTTTGAACTGAGATTTTTAAGCGTTTCACGTTCATTTTCCTCAAGCCGCAACTCCACGTGATCATAAGAAATCTTCTCGATAGAAAGCAGGATAAGCAGGCCCGTAAAAAGTATAATGGCTAACTTGGTTAATGTATTATAAAGGGCCAGTTTTACCTGTAGTTTCATGCAGTTATTTGTTTCAGATGTTGATGCGATAGCCGATACTTCTTACGGTTTCAAACCAGTCGATAGGGATATATGCCGACAGTTTTTTGCGCAGGTTTTTAACATGCACATCCACAAAGTTCGAGTCGGAGTTAATTTCCAGTACATCGCCCCAAACGTGCTCGGTGAGGTTGGTACGTGATATTACCCGGTTTTTATTTAAAACGAGGTAGTTAAATATCTCAAACTCTTTTTTGGTGAGCGCTATCCGTTCGTCGTTATAAGTAACGGTGCGGTTTTGAATATTGATCTTTAGGCCTTTTACATTAATATCATTACTCTCCAGGCGGTGCTTGCGGCGGGTAATGGCGTGCATACGGGCAAGCAGTTCGTTGAGGGAAAATGGTTTTGCAAGGTAATCGTCGGCACCCTGTTCAAGGCCGGATACCCGGTCGTCAACAGCGCCCCGGGCGGTTAATATAATCACGGCGTCTTCACGGTTGTTCATGCCTTTCAGCATTTTAAGCAGGTCAAAACCATCGCCATCGGGCAAACCGAGATCGAGCAGGATAAAATCATAATTGTTTACGAAGATTTTTTCGGACGCCGACTTTTTGGTACGGGCATGCTCAACGGTAAAACCTTCATGGCTCAAAAATTCATCAACTTCAAGCGCAAGGCCTTTTTCGTCTTCAACAATTAACACGTTCATAACTGTGCATTCAATATGGGTTACAGGATCGGGATTGTTCACGGCAGGCAAAATACCGTACCGAAGATTAATAAAAGATGAAGATAGGTTTTTATCCCGGCCTGTGGAATGTCATTTTTTAAATGTTGCGTTTAAATTAAAAAAGCATAAATCAATTTACGCTAATTACTGTTACAATTAAAAGCTACCACTTCATAGTATGAGACTTTCTATCGAACGCAAACCCATCCGTGTAAATCCAGATCCGAAACGTGTAATTGCAAGGTTTTTTTTTAACGGAAACGACCGCGCTAAAGAAGTTATTGAGCGTGTGATGCTTATAAGCGAGGATGAGGCCTTCGGCATAGTATCACCAATACTGCAGGAATACTCTAAAAGGCACCGCAACATCACCCGCGTACTAAACAGGCATTGCAGCAAACTCAAGCCCCTGTTTTTAGAGTTGAATATCGATTTTGATACTTTGACGGTTAACCGTAAACTACTCATCGGGTCGTTTTTTACGCATGAATATTCTATCGAGTCGGCGGCATTCTTCAATCCATCTATAATTGAAGATCCCGACCAAACCGAACTTGAAGACGGGCAGCGCCGGGTAATTATCAGTTTCAGGGCGGTAGGTGAGGGGCACATCTCATCCATCACCTTTCGCCGGGCCATGATTGATAAGGATAATAACATCAGCATACAACCCGCTGGAAGCTATATCGACGAAGCCGAAATTGTACGGAACGCGGTTTACAATAAAAAACTGTTTTTTGAAAAGGCGGCTATTACGCAGATCAGCATTGATGTGATCAATGAGCTGGAATCAAAGCTCGATCATCATTTTGAATACGCGAACCTGCGCCGTATCATCATGGACTCGCAACGGTTGCAGGAAAACGATATGAAGCGCCTGGAGTACGACAAAGTGCTATGGCTAGCCGATTCCTATTATGAAATTGTTTTTTCGCTGGATACAGATATATCCGACAGGGTGATCTTCCCGATATCCGAATATGAACGCAAGGGTATTGAAGATGCCCGCTTTGTTCAATTTACAAACGATGATGGCAGCAAACTTTACTATGCTACCTACACAGCCTACGATGGTTCGCTGATTATGCCTAAGTTGTTGCAGACAACCGATTTTTATAATTTCAAAATCATGCCTTTGTACGGTGCCGGCGCGCAGAATAAAAACCTGGCCCTGTTTCCACGTAAGGTAAATGGCAAATATGTGATGATATCGCGGATAGACGGTTGTAATAACTACATCATGTATTCGGATAAGATCAATATCTGGGAAAAGCCGGTGATGCTACAGCAGCCGAAGTTTAGCTGGGAGTTTGTGCAGATAGGCAATTGCGGTTCGCCCATTGAAACCGCCGACGGCTGGATCATGATAACCCACGGCGTTGGCCCCATGAGGCGTTATGTATTGGGGGCAACACTGTTAAAACTTGATGATCCTGCTGTTGAGATAGGACGTTTAAAAGAGCCATTACTCATCCCCACCAGCGACGAACGGGAGGGCTATGTACCAAACGTACTTTACTCATGCGGGGCAATAGTGCACAACAATAAACTCATTATCCCATATGGTGTATCCGATTCATCAACCGCCTTTGCCGAAGTATCCTTGGATGACCTATTGAATAAGCTGAAGGAAGCTTAAAGCCGAAGGCTGAAAGCTTTTATATTCTTTACAAGTCGCAGCTATCCACGTCAATCTATAAAATCCAGACTTACGAAGTTTTCAAAACTTCGTAAGTCTTCTGCATTGTTATTCATCCTGCAAAATCTCATTAGGTTTTTAAACTCATAATGACGTTTTTATCATTTAAACTTATGCCTCAAGAAAAAGCTTTGAGCCTTCTGCTTTAAGCTTTTTGCTTTTTATTAACTGTTGATTTTAAGTCATTTAGCTATCATCTGAAACTCATTATGTATTATTAGTTAAAACTTATTCTTCTTTTTCAAGTTAAATAAATATGAAAAAGATAATTTTAAGCTTAAGCATAACGCTAATTTCGCTTGCAGGTTTTAGCCAGGCACTTAAACCTGTAAAGATAGATAGCCTTGTTACTGTTTCATTACCGCAGGGCTTTACAAAAAAGGATACATTAGGTCAACAGATATACCAGGGTACCGGATCATTAGGTAATATTCTTGTTTTACGCGTACCAAACGCTAACAACAAACCCTTAAATAAAGAGAAAGACCTGAAAGATGTATTTAAAACCTACATCAATGGTATCCAGAAACAATCGGTTAATGGTAGTGTAATGTATCCGCGTGATACTACCATCGGCAAATTGGAAGGTAAAGTATTTACCCTAAGGATTGATAACAGCGGTTCAACAGGCGAGTCTCCTGAGTTAAGGAATTTTATCCTGCTTTATACCCAGGATGCAACCTATACTTTTGAGTATAACTACCCCGAACAAAGGGCCGACCTTGCCAAGGCAGAACTGAAACAATTTTCAAGTTCTATTCAGATCGCACCAACTTTAGATCGTCGTGACCAGTATTTGTCTGACGCTAAAGGTATGTCTGCTCCAGCCAAAATAGGTATTTATGGTGGCGGCGCGGTCATCGTGCTGATCATTGTATTAACCGTGATCAAACGTAAAAACAGGCAATTGGAAGCGGGAGTTTAATTAACAGCAGGGGCTTTCTTGAATAAATGGAGCAGGCCCCTGTTCCATTTGGCCGACTGGATGAATTGTTTACCATCAAGCCAGGTAAGCCAAAAAATAGTAACAAACACACCGATAGCCGAGCCTGCAAGTACATCCTCATAAAAATGCTCGGTTAGGTACATTCTTGAATAGCCAACCATAATGGCAACAAACAAGGCTGGGATTCCCCAGCCTTTGTTTTTACAAAGGTAAGTTATAACAAGTGCTGCCGAAAAAGCGCTCACCGTATGCCCGGAAGGGAAGCTGTATTTTTCCAGTATATAAACGCCATCCACAGTATGCACCCTGCTCCACTGGCTTTCAAAATAAAGCTTCGGCCGCGGTGCTATGTAAATGTATTTAAGGATTTGGGCAACTATAGATGTTATTGCATAACTTGATGCCAGCAACAGCCAGCTACGATAGCTGAACAGCAGCATAAAAAGCGACAATACTACGGCTGTGGTGCCATCACCAATGTCTGTAATGTAGGGTTCAATGGCATCAAGCCAGGGTTGGTTCCAACTGTTAACTGTGAAAAAAATAGTTTCACGGCTGTATAGCAGTTTGATAGTTAAGCAGGTAGCTAAGAGGATAAGGTAAAGGATAAAAAAAGGGCGGATCCTGTACAACACGTCTTTTATTCCTATCTTCATGCTGCAAAGTAAGCATATACTTATTCAATGCAAAAAAATGATTAATTTTGAGATTGATTAGACTTATTAATTAAACTACATGTCGAAAAGTATCTTTCGTAAAAAGTCAGTAGCGAAAATTTTAAATGATGTTGAGTGCGGTTTTAGTGATAGTGAGCATCCCGGTACAACATCATCCCAACTCAAAAAAGAACTTAATGTAAAAGACCTGACCCTCATGGGCATAGCAGCCGTTGTAGGGGCGGGGATATTTTCGACAATTGGGGAAGCATCATTTCATGGTGGCCCCGCGGTTTCCATCTTATTTATTTTAACAGCCGTTACCTGCGGTTTTTCGGCGCTTTGCTATGCCGAATTTGCCTCGCGCATCCCGGTTGCGGGTAGTGCCTATACTTATGCTTATGCATCGTTCGGCGAGCTGATTGCCTGGATCATAGGCTGGGATTTATTAATGGAATACGCCATTGGCAATATCGCGGTAGCTATTTCCTGGAGCGAGTATTTTGTGAACCTGCTTGAAGGTTTCCATATCCATATGCCTAAGTTTTTAACTATGGACTATGTTTCGGCCTTGCGTGGCCATGAGCAGGTTCTGGCCGCGGGCAAAAATCTGGCTGATATCAGTGACAAAGTAAAGTCAGAAGCGCTGGCCTGGGATCAGGCGCCGGGTTTTGGCAGTTTTAAACTGATAGCTAATTTACCTGCTCTGTTAATCGTAATCATTATCACATACCTGGTTTATGTAGGTATCCGCGAAACTAAAAAGGCCACCAACGCTATGGTGGTGCTTAAGATAGTGATCGTCATAGCGGTGATAGTAGTTGGCTTTTTTTATGTAACTCCGGCCAATTGGCACCCGTTTATGCCTAACGGTTTCAGCGGTGTTATGAAAGGTGTATCGGGCGTGTTTTTTGCTTATATAGGCTTTGATGCGATATCAACCACTGCCGAAGAATGCGAAAAACCTCAGCGGGATTTGCCCCGCGGCATGATCTATTCACTCGTGATTTGTACGGTGTTGTACATTCTGATAGCATTGGTACTTACCGGTATGGTAAGCTATAAAGATCTGCAGGTTGGCGACCCATTGGCTTTTGTTTTCGCGAAGGTTGGTTTAAATAAAATAAGCTATGTGATCTCAATCAGTGCGGTTATTGCAACGGCCAGTGTATTGCTGATATTTCAGTTAGGACAGCCGCGTATCTGGATGAGCATGAGCCGCGATGGTTTACTGCCTAAAGCGTTTTCACGTATCCATCCAAAATACCAAACACCTGCTTTTGCTACTGTGGTAACCGGCTTTGTGGTTGCTATACCGGCGCTGTTTATGAACCTTACCGAGGTTACCGATTTGACCAGTATAGGCACCCTTTTTGCTTTTGTATTGGTTTGCGGCGGTGTGTTGCTACTTCCCCGCCAGGAAGCAGAGAAAGGTAAATTTCACTTACCATATGTAAATGGCAAATTCATTGTGCCAATTCTTACGCTTATCATTTTGGGTTCGGTGGCTTATTTTAAGCCGGCTGCTCAAGTTGAAATGATGCAGTTTAAAAAGCTGAAAGACAGGAGCGACATCATTGATAATATGGATAACAATGATAAGCTGAGCCTGCTTAGAACCACCAATCAGCTTTACAGCACCAACATTGTCTCCCAGCCAGATTCCGCCAAAAAATATTTTAAAGATATAGAAGAGGATAAGTTCAATACCGCTTTAAGGCAAACCAATGATATCAGCGATGCCAAAAAATACTATCTTGGTTTTGATGGTTTTCTTTACAATTTCCCTAACTATCTTTTCTTTATCCTGATCATCATCATAGCGGTTTATAGCTTTATTAAAAACTTCTCCCTGATCCCGGTTTTAGGGCTGATGAGTTGTTTTTATCTCATGACCGAACTTGGTTATACCAACTGGCTAAGGTTTTTAATTTGGCTGGTAATTGGTTTAGTTGTTTACGGTACCTACAGCTATAAAAACAGCGCCTTAGGCAAAGAATCTGTAACCGCGTAAATACCATGTGGACCTGCCCCTTATGCGAACGTGAATTTACAGCCACTAACCAGGTACACTCATGTCGCGACAGGGAATTATCAGAAGCGCTAAGCGGTAAATCGCCACATACGGTAGCTTTGTTTGATCATTTGGTTGATGAATATCTGCTGATAGGCCCCGTTAAAGTTTATCCTACCAAAAGCATGATAGCTTTAGGGGCGAGGGTAAACTTTGCTTATATCTCCCAATTGGGCAAAAACTTTATTGACGTGGTATTTCCCTTTAAAGAGGTTTATGACGATAACCTGTGCTTTAGCAAGATAAAGCAGGTGCCGGGCACCAATCAGTATAACCACTACTTCAGGATGTATTTTAACGAAGATATTAATGACGAAGTACGGAAGTATATGCGGATAGCGTGGAAAATGGACGCATAAAAAACGACGCTACTGCAGATGAAATTTTATGTCATTGCGAGCGAAGCGTGGCAATCGCACGGAAGCATAGCCGCCCTGTATAGCATGCGGTTGCTTCGTTCCTCGCAATGACAAGTTAATTAATATCAAAACAAAAAAGCCTCCCGTTTCCGGAAGGCTTTCAATATTAAAAAAGCTATTTTAATTGACCCTGTGTATTTCAATTGCTTCAGGTATGGCAAGTACCAGCGGTACTTTCTCAACCGTTACAAAGCTCAGATCGAGGCCGAAACCACGCTCTTCTGATAAACTTACTTTCTTAAGCTGCTTGTAGTAGTCCATAATAAAGCGCTCAACAAACGACAGGTTATGTGAACGTGAGAAGATCTTCTCAATCACCACAAAACGGAAATCGCCTACTATTTTGTGCTTGTTTAGCGATTTGTAGGTGCTGGTAATATCAACCTCGCCTTTTTTAACCAGGTCTTCGACTACTTTTCTGAATAGCAGGTTTATCTGCTGCTCAACACGGAAACCAAGTTTAAAATCGATACGAATGAGTTTGTTTGGCACCAGGTGGTCAACCTCGTATTCGCGTTTATAGGGTTCATCCACTACGTCAACGTGTACCAGCCAGTAAACGTCGGCGCGTTTAGGTTGCTTTTGCAGTATGGAGTAAACAATTTTTGATTCAATTTCTGAATTGAAATTAGCGCTGGTTAAGTACACCAATTGTGAAGCATATTTAGGTACGCTTTCATCTGAGCTTAATTCTTTAATGATATCAAAATAGTCTTCTATCTCAACAAACTTAACGTAGCGGTTCCTGATTTTACGGGCCGTATGCCAGGTCCACATTACGGTGAACAACAGGAAGCCTATTGATAGGGTAAACCAACCGCCATCTAAAAACTTGTGCAGGTTACCGGTAAGGAAGGTGCCTTCAATAAGTAAGTAAACGGCCAAAAACAAATTGATAATGTAGTTTGGTACCTTTTTGCGTTTCAGGAATTTAGATACCAGTATGGTGGTCATGAGCATGGCTACGGTAATACTTAAACCGTAAGCAGCTTCCATTTTGTCGGAGTGTTTAAAGATAAGCACCACGCCTAAACAGCCTGCCCACAGCAGCCAGTTAACACTTGGCACATAAAGCTGTCCTTTTTGCTCAGATGGATAATTGATCCTCACTTTTGGCCAAAGGTTAAGCCTTACAGCCTCGGCAATAAGGGTAAATGAACCCGATATAAGCGCCTGGCTGGCAATGATAGCAGCCACGGTAGCGATACCGATACCATAGATCAGGAACCAGGTTGGCATGATCTGGTAAAAAGGGTTTTGAGCGTTAAGATCCATAACGTGACCATTGCGCTGTAACAACCATACCGCCTGGCCCAGGTAGTTTAAGATCAAACATATCTTAACATAAATCCAGCTTACACGGATGTTCGCTTTACCACAGTGACCAAGGTCGGAGTATAAAGCCTCAGCACCCGTAGTACACAGGAACACGGCACCAAGTATAATAAATGCGCCATCGCTTGAGCTTGATGTGAGTAGTTTAAATGCATAGTACGGGTTGAGCGAACGGATAACCCATGGATCATGCACGATGTAGGTGACACCCAAAAAGCCCATCATGGTGAACCAAATAAACATAATAGGTCCAAAAGCTTTACCCACCAGCGATGTACCAAACTGCTGTATAATGAATAAGGCCGTAATAATGGCCATTACCACATATACAGTTGGTAAATTAGGGTAATACGTTTGCAAACCTTCAATAGCCGATGATATGGTAATTGGCGGGGTAATGATACCATCGGCAAGCAGTGCGCAACCGCCCACTACCGCGGGTACAATTAACCACTTTGCTTTGCGACGCACCAACGAGAACAGCGAAAAAATGCCACCCTCACCTTTGTTATCGGCCCTTAGCGTGATCACCACATATTTTAAAGTGGTTTGCAAGGTTAATGTCCAGAAAATAAGCGAAACACCTCCAAGAATTAACGTTTCTGAAATTTGACGTTGGCCAACAATGGCCTTAAATACGTATAGTGGGGAGGTACCAATATCACCGTAAATTATTCCTAAACTGATCAGGAAGCCAGCGGCCGACAGTTTATGCAGATCTTTATGATTTGACACTTTTATGATTTAGAGATGGCAAAAATATTAATTTTTTTGGTTAAACCATTATACTGATTAAACGTATAAGGAAATAATGTGTCTATGGTACAATAAGGTTACACATTTTGTTAAAATTTGTTAAAAAGTTTTACAAAAACATTAATATTTAATGGGATGAGGGCATTATTTATACTTTTGTAGAATCATACTAAATAATGAGGCGAAATTTTACATATTCTTATGTTTACACCTACACCTGGGTCGTGATGATTGCGATGGCAATTTTCATGAACTTCGCCTTTGTAGTTGATGGCCATACGCTGAAGTCTGATACCGTGTATCTCAGGGGTAAAACCAAGGGCACCAAGACCTCTTATTTAAAAAATGGCCTGCATCTTTCGCTTCCTCCGCTAAAACCTGCTGTTACTTCAAATGTTAAATTGAATGTATCAAGGCCGGATGATAAACTGTTAAGTGATGTACAGTTGTATCCTAACCCGGTTACCGATCAGATCAATCTTAAATACTCTATATCGCGCAATACCAACGTTACCATTAAAATAATGGATGTGTTGGGTAATGATATTTCCACCCTGTTTTCGCAAAGGGTTGAATCTGGCGATCATAATCTGAACTATCCTATCAGCAATAAGCTGGTCCGCGGTTTTTACTTTGTACGCGTAGTAGCCGGTACCGAATCGGTTATTAAAAGGATTTCGGTTATTAATTAAAGATCCTCCGTTTATTAAACTAATCAAAAGAGCTATTCGAAGTCTTTGACTTCGAATTAAATATGAATGTAGTTTGCAACTACATGAAATTACGGTAGTCTGAAGACTACAGGCATAGTCGATCGAAGTCAGAGACTTCGGATAGCGCAGTCAGAGATTTTGGATAACGGATATTTGCAAATTTTCAAACGATTAATGATGAAAACGAAACATAAAACTATTTTATTAATAGTAATTTTTATTGTTGTCATTGCTGTGTTTGCGGTGAAGCTGGTGGTAGATGATGATCGTGATGAAAGCAAGGCTTTCCGTGACGCTGTTGTAGTTAATGCAAAGGTTGAAAGTGTATTGCAGACCCGTGGACCAGCTTACGTACATGTAAAATATGAATTCAACCGAAAAACTTTCCACGCAGATTATGCCACTTACGACAGGGAGGCGTTGGATAGTTTAAAGCAATGCAAAACGGTAAGGTTGCTCATTGCAAAGTCGGCTCCTGATAAGTATGTCAAATATTTAGGAATTGAAATTCCGTAGCTACTCCCACTGTTGTAGGTGTTGTCAACAACAACGCTGTACCTTGAGAGAAGTTCTGTGCAACTCACAAACGGACAGACTTAAAAACGTCAAATAATTAATACAACTTTATAAACCTTCCCCCAAACCCATCAAATTTTTTAGCTTTGGCGATTATAGCGTTCATTTATGAAAATTATTGCCATTGGCCGCAACTACGCCGAACACGCCAAAGAACTCAATAACCCGGTACCAACTACACCGGTTATCTTCATGAAGCCCGACACGGCTTTGCTGAAAGAAAACAAGCCTTTTTACCATCCTGATTTTTCGGAAGATGTTCACCACGAAATTGAAGTGGTTTTAAAGATCAGCAAGGAAGGCAAGCATATCAGCGAAAAATTTGCCGCTAACTATTACGAAGAAATTGGTTTGGGGATTGACTTCACCGCGCGCGATGTTCAGGCCCGTCATAAAGAAAAAGGCCTGCCCTGGGAATTAGCCAAGGCTTTTGATGGTTCGGCGCCTATCAGCAATTTTGTGCCTAAAAGCAAATTTGAGTCGGTTTATGATATCAACTTTAAGCTGGATATCAACGGCGAAACCCGCCAGCAGGGCAATACCCGCGATCTGCTTTTCTCATTCGAGAGCATCATCGCATTTGTTTCAAAATACATCACCCTTAAAAAGGGCGACTTAATATTTACAGGCACCCCACCAGGTGTATCAAAAGTAAAAATCGGCGACAGGCTTGAGGGATATCTTGAGGATGAGAAAATGCTCGATTTTTACGTTAAATAAGCATGATCAAAAAACTATTGGTTACAGGTGCAATGTGTTTGGCGCTTTATTCAAACACATTTGCACAGAATGATATTATACAAAGCAGGCAATACCCGCAAAATTATTTCAGGTATCCGCTTGATCTTACACCACCCACCACCGCCGGCTCATTTGGTGAGCTTAGGCCTTCGCATTTTCATTCCGGGCTGGATTTTAAAACCAACCAACGTACCGGCTATCCGGTACATGCCGCTGCCGAAGGATATATATCAAGGGTACGTGTGCAGTTTGGTGGTTTTGGACGGGCTATCTATATTACCCATCCTAACGGGTACACCACCGTTTACGGCCATTTGGAAAGTTTTAGCCCGGCGGTTATTGATCTGGTTAAAAAATACCAGTATGAGCATCAAACTTACGAGGCCGATTTTAACCTGACACCAACCCAGGTACCCGTTAAAAAGGATGAGGTTGTAGCTATTTCAGGTAATGCAGGTGCATCGGCCGGACCGCATGTGCATTTTGAGATCCGCGATAGCAAAACCGAAGAAACCATCAACGCGCAGCTGTTCGGGCTAACCATTCCGGATAAAGTACCGCCGACGATCACTTCTATCGGGATATATCACCTTAACGGGAAACCCTTCAGCGAAAAAACTCCTAAGGAGTTTTTAGGAGTGACCGGTGCAGGAGGAAATTACCATCTCATTAAACCGCAAACGCTGGAACTAAGCGGCAATATCGGGTTTGGTATTAACACCACCGATATGAACAGCACATCGTTTAATCATAACGGCGTTTATTCTATCGAACTAAAACTGGATGGTAAAACGGTATACACCTTCGCTGTCGAGCGTTTCGCGTTTGATCAAACCCATGCCATCAATGCTTATATCGATTACCCAGCTTTCGAATCATCACGCAGGTGGATGCAGAAATGTTTCATTCTGCCCGGAAGCCGCATTTCGTTGTATCCGCAATCGGTAAATAATGGCATCATTACATTTGATGATAACGCTACGCACGATGTTGAATATGTAGTGAAAGATGTTGCGGGCAATACATCATCGCTGAAGCTGAAAGTTAAATCGGCTCCGTTTACAAATCCTCAGCCTGTAAAACCTACGGGTACCATGTTTTACTATGATAAGCGCAGCGAGTTTAGTAACGACAGGGTGAAGGTGATCATTATGCCGGGTAATTTGTATGATGACCTGGATTTTCAATATTCGGCATCGGCCAAACCAGCAGGTGCTTATTCGGCCATGCACCATATCCATAACCGCTTAACACCTATTCATGATAGCTATGAGATCTGGATCAAGCCAGATGTTGACCTGGGCAAGTATGCCGATAAGGCTGTTATTGTGAGCTCGTGGGGCGGTTGCCAGGGCGGTTATTTTAAGGATGGTTACGTGATATCGCAGGTGAGTGCCTTTGGCGATTATTATATTAAGGTAGATACAGTAGCACCGGTTATCCATCCGCTTAATATCAAAAATGGAAGCAATATGAAGGCTGCACGCAGTATTAACTTCAGGATGAGTGATAATTTATCAGGAATTAAGAGCTATACCGGCACTATTGACGGTAAATGGGTGTTAATGGAGCACGATTATAAAAGTAAAATATTAAGTTACACGTTTAATAACGATATTGCGCCCGGTAAACACGTGTTTAAGTTGACTTTAGTTGATAACAAGAATAATTTTTCGGAATTTTCCGCCGATTTTTCCAGATAAGTACCTAAATAAAACATGACAACATTAAAAGAAGGCGATAAAGCACCCGCTTTTACCGCTAAAGACCAAAACGGTAAGGAAGTATCCCTTGCCGATTACAAAGGTAAAAATGTGATCCTTTATTTTTACCCAAAAGATGATACCCCAGGCTGTACCGCCGAATCATGCGATTTCAGGGATAATTATCAATCGCTTTTAAGCAAAGGGTTTGAAGTAATAGGTGTAAGTACCGACGATGAAAAATCGCACAAAAAATTTGAAACCAAATACAGCCTGCCATTTACACTTATTGCCGATAATGAGCTTAAAATTGTTGAAGCTTATGGCGTTTGGGTTGAGAAGAATATGTACGGCAAAAAATACATGGGTACGGCACGTACTACATTCATAATTGATGCAGAAGGAGTTATTACGCACGTGATCAGCAAGGTTGATACTAAGGCCTCATCACAGCAGGTGCTTGATCTTGTAAAATAAGTGTTAAAAACACAATCATAATAGCTACTTTAGCAGTTCCTAAATTCCATTAATGAAAGCAGACTTACAAACATTAGAAAAAACCGCGTCGCAAATAAGGCGCGACATTGTACGTATGGTACACGGCTGTCAATCGGGTCACCCTGGTGGCTCATTGGGCTGTACCGATTTCTTTACCGCATTGTACTTTTCGGTAATGAACCACGATCCTAAATTTAATATGGATGCTCTTGGCGAGGATATCTTCTTCCTGTCAAACGGCCATATTTCGCCTGTATTTTACAGCACACTGGCACACGCAGGTTACTTCGATAAAGCAGAACTTGCTACTTTCCGTAAGTTGAACGCGCGTTTACAAGGTCACCCAACTACACATGAGCACCTTCCGGGTATCCGTATTGCTTCGGGTTCATTAGGCCAGGGCTTATCGGTAGCTATTGGTGCCGCGCTTGCTAAAAAATTAAATGGTGATAAATCATTGGTGTTTACCCTGCATGGCGATGGAGAGATCCAGGAAGGCCAGATTTGGGAAGCTGCGATGTTTGCTCCTCACAATCATGTTGATAACCTGATCTCGACGATTGATGTTAACGGTCAGCAAATTGATGGTCCAACCAAACAAGTACTTTCATTAGGCGATCTTCGCGCTAAATGGGAAGCTTTTGGCTGGGATGTATTGGATATGAAAGGTAATGATATGGCCGATGTGGTTAGGGTGCTTGAAGAAGCAAAAAGCCGCACAGGACAAGGCAAACCAATCATGATCCTGATGCATACTGAAATGGGTTACGGTGTCGACTTTATGGTAGGCAGCCACAAATGGCACGGTGTTGCTCCAAATGATGAGCAGCTTAAACTGGCGTTAGATCAGTTAGAGGAAACACTGGGCGATTATTAGCCCCCCGGCCCCCTAAAGGGGGAGAGTCAAAAAAACATCAATTTAGTTATCACGATTTAAAATCCAAATTCCTTTCCTTGAAAGAGGGGAGGGGTAGGCAAAATGAAAAAATACACTTACACAGATAAAAAAGATACCCGCTCGGGCTTTGGCGCCGGGTTGCTGGAAGCAGGCCAGAAAAACGATCAGGTTGTTGCTCTTTGTGCCGACCTTATCGGTTCATTGAAAATGAACGATTTTATTAAAGCATTCCCTGAGCGTTTTGTACAGGTAGGTATTGCCGAAGCCAACATGATAGGTATTGCTGCCGGTATGACCATCGGTGGTAAAATCCCTTTCACCGGTACTTTCGCTAACTTCTCTACAGGCAGGGTTTATGACCAGATCCGCCAGTCGGTAGCTTATTCAAACAAAAACGTAAAAATTTGCGCTTCACACGCTGGTTTAACTTTGGGCGAAGACGGTGCTACCCACCAGATCCTGGAAGATATCGGCCTGATGAAAATGTTACCAGGCATGACCGTTATCAACACCTGCGATTATAACCAAACCAAAGCTGCTACTATCGCGATAGCTGATTATGACGGCCCGGTTTACTTACGTTTCGGTCGCCCGGTTGTTCCTATCTTTACCGATCCTGATCAAAAATTTGAAATTGGTAAAGCATGGATGGTGAACGAAGGCGCTGATGTAAGTATCTTTGCTACCGGTCACCTGGTATGGCAGGCTATTTTAGCCGGCGAAATCTTGGCTGAGCAGGGTATCGATGCCGAGATCATCAACATCCACACCATTAAACCGCTGGATGAAGAGGCTGTATTAAAATCAGTTGCTAAAACCGGTTGCGTAGTTACTGCCGAAGAGCATAACCGTTTAGGTGGCTTGGGTGATAGCATTGCGCAGGTACTTGCGGTACACAACCCATCACCACAGGAGTACGTAGCTGTTAACGATAGCTTTGGCGAAAGTGGTACACCAGAACAACTGATGACAAAATACGGCTTAGATGCCGAGCATATTGTGGCAGCGGTTAAAAAGGTGATAGAAAGAAAAAACAAAAAAGGTTAATTAAACCTTTAACATTAATAAAATTCTAAAAATGTCGGTACAGGTTGAAGATTCAGAGATATTAAGCAAGTTTCAGGACGAAAAGACCCGGAATGAGGCATTTAACCTGTTGTTGAAAAAATACCAGCAGAAAATATACTGGCACATCCGTCGTATGGTTGTTGATCATGACGATGCCGATGACCTGGTTCAGGATGTTTTTGTAAAGGTTTGGAAAAACCTGGCTGGTTTCAGAAACGACGCGCAACTGTACACCTGGATGTACAGGATAGCATCCAACGAATGCATTACTTTTTTGAATAAGAAAAAACAAAAAAATAATGTTTCGTTGGATGATGTTGCTTATGAGCTGGCCGATACACTGGCCGACTCAACCTATTTTAACGGCGACGCCGCGCAGCGTAAACTGCAGGAAGCATTGCTTACCCTGCCCGAAAAACAACGGCTTGTTTTCAATATGAAATACTATGAAGACATGAAGTACGAGGAAATGTCGCAGGTTTTGGGTACCAGTGTGGGGGCTTTAAAAGCATCTTTTCACCTGGCAGTCAAAAAGATAGAAGCTCATTTGCTTGGCAGAGATTAATTTTTTAATTTACGTTAAACCTTTTAGCACAATAGTAATCTATAGTTGTGTATGAAAAGCGATATGGACAATAGGGAATGGCTGGATGATTTCATCGCGCTGAAACAGGTTAGCAAAACTAACCCGTTCACGGTGCCTGATGGCTATTTCCATGAGTTAGCGCAGCACATTACAACACGCATAAGGCTTGAGGGATTAAAGAACTATCCATCTGCAGGGTACACGGTACCTGAAAATTACTTCGACGAGTTAAATAGCAATATCCGGAGCCGCATAAATATTGAAAGTGCTTTTGGCGCAGGTGATTCGGGGTTTACCGTTCCCGAAAATTATTTTGATGAGCTTAGCAGCAACATTCAAAGCCGTATTGTGGTAGATGAAGCCATGGATGCGGGCGAGGGTTTCACGGTGCCCGAAAACTATTTTGACGAACTGAGCAGTAACATCCAAAGCCGCATTGCGGTAGAGGAAGCTATGGGGATGGCCGATGAAGGTTTCACGGTTCCCGAGAATTACTTTGACCAACTGAGCAGTAATATCCAAAGCCGTATTGCGGTGGAGGAGGCCATGGGCGATGAAGGCTTTACCGTTCCTGAAAATTATTTTGAGGAATTGAGCGCCAATATCCAAAGCCGCATAGCGGTTGAGGAAGCTATGAACGTAGAGCATGAAGGCTTTGAAGTGCCTGCAAACTATTTTGACCAGCTTAGCCAGCGCATTTTGGATAAAACCGTTAATGCCGAAGCAGAAGAGGAGCAGGAAGCAGATAACGTTGTAAGCATTAATAAAGCTAAGCCTGTACAGAAAAAGGGTATGGTAAGAAGGCTTTGGTCTTCACCAACCATCAGGTATGCTACAGCCGCTTGTTTTGCCCTGATACTTGGCGTAGGTGTTATTTTCAGGGGAGATTTACAGCCATCAGATCATAACCACTCTTATTTACACGAGCAGGTATCATCAGTTCCGGTTGATGAAATAAAAAGCTACCTTCAGTTACATATGGACGCGAGCGACACCCGTACACTGATGGATGCTAATCAAAAAAGTAATACAAGTAATGCAGACGAAGATCTGTCGGATTATATAGATAATTAAACAGAGGAAAATATTTAATGAGTAAATTGATCAGGCATATTTGTATTGTGCTATTTGTTATGGCTATAGGCTATGAAGCTGTGGGGCAGGTTAACCGCTTTGTTCCGGCTCAAACGCCCTCAAGGCCCGAGCTTAATCCCGTTCGCCCTAATGGCAACAAAAAAGGTGCTATGGGAAAAAGACTTGAGGCTGCCCGTAACAGGTACATTAGCCGCCAGCTTGATCTTACCGATGATGAAGCGACCAAATTCTGGCCGCTTTATAATCAATATCAGCAGGAACTTACTGCTGTGCGCATCCTGAAGCGTTTAAACAATTCAACTTCATCAACCAACGGTACCGAACAAATAGATAAAGAAATTTATTACGAAAGCCAGTTGGTTGGGATCCGTAAACGTTACCGTGATTCGTTCTCCAAAATTCTTCCGCCCGAAAAGGTGAGCGTGCTTTACAAAAGCGAGCAGGAGTTTAACGACGAACTCATCAAACAACTCAGCGAACGCAGCGAAAGAGCGGGGAATTAGGGGAGAGATTAGGGGTTGGAGTTTAGAGATTAGTTACCTCACTGTCTTGAAAATTTAAAGTATTTCAAATAACATTTGCAGATGGATTTTCGTCCATCTGTTTTAGTTTATCTTTGTCGCTAAAATTTAAGTAAGCGTCATCGCGGATCTAAGACTTACGAAGTTTTTAAAACTTCGTAAGTCTGGGTTCTACTACTCGTCATTGCGAGGTACGAAGCAATCCCCGATTAGCAGAGCCGCTCTGTACAGTTCGCGATTGCTTCGTACCTCGCAATGACGCCTTTTAGGCAATAACTTCTAAAGGCGACTTAATACTTATAACAAAACATCATGACAACTCTTCGCCAGCTTTTTTTAGCCAACAACGCTCAAACTACAAATTTCCCTTTATTGCTTGAATTTGAGCGTGCCGAAGGTGTTTATATGTACAATGCGGAGGGTAAACCTTACATCGACTTGATATCAGGCATTGGTGTTAGCAGCCTGGGACACAGTAATCCTTATGTTATTAACGCTATAAAAGAGCAGGTTGATAAATATATGCACCTGATGGTATACGGCGAGTATGTGCAAACTCCGCAGGTCCGCTTTGCCGAAAAGCTGGTTTCTGTATTGCCGGATAACCTGCAATCGGTTTATTTTACCAATTCCGGAGCTGAAGCTGTTGAGGGCGCATTAAAGTTGGCCAAGCGCTTCACTGGCCGGCAGCAAATTATAGCTTGTCATAATTCTTATCATGGCAGTACCCAGGGTGCTTTAAGCGTAATGGGTAATGAAGAGTTTAAACAGGCATACCGACCATTATTACCCGGAGTAAACTTTATCCACTTTAATAATCCTGAAGATCTGGATTTGATCACTGAGCAAACAGCTTGCGTGATCATCGAAACTATCCAGGGGGAAGCCGGCATCCGAGTGCCGGATTTGGCTTATATGAAAGCTTTACGTGCCCGCTGTACCCAAACAGGCACTTTGCTGATACTGGATGAAATTCAGGCCGCTTTTGGGCGCACGGGCAAGCTTTTCGCTTTTGAGCATTTTGATATTGTACCTGATATTCTCTTGCTTGCAAAAGCCCTGGGCGGCGGAATGCCGATAGGCGCGTTCATCTCATCAAACCAGATTATGGATGCGCTGAAAGAAAATCCTATCCTTGGTCACATCACCACTTTTGGAGGTCACCCGGTATGTTGCGCGGCGGGTTTGGCTGCCTTAGAATTTCTGTTGGATAATGACCTTGTATCTGCCGTTGCCGAAAAAGAAGTCCTGTTTCGTGAATTGCTTGTACACCCTGCTATACGCCAGGTTCGTGGTAAAGGCCTGATGATGGCTGTTGAATTAGAAGATTTCGATCTTAATAAAAAAATAATTGACCGCTGTATCGAAAACGGCGTGATTACCGATTGGTTCCTGCATTGCAGCAACTCTATGCGCCTGGCGCCGCCGCTTATTATTACACTTGATGAGATCAGGAAAGCTTGTAATGTGATTATTGAGGCGATTGATTTCTATACGAGATAAAGAATATAATACCCCGATGTCATTTCGAACGAGGAACGAGGAGAAATCTTATACAAGATGCTAAGCAACTATACAGCTTGCATTTGCATGGCGTATAAGATTTCTCTTTCGCCCCACCGCGCAATCCTAATCTCCGCTCTATCGAAATGACATAAAGCATACTTTCCTCATCCCACTGAGGGAACAAAAAATACCCTCGTTGTCATTTCGAACGAGGAACGAGGAGAAATCTTATACAATATGATAAGCAACTATGCAGGTTGAATTTGCATGACGTATAAGATTTCTCTTTCGCCCCGTCGCGTAATCCCCCAGCCATGCTCTATCGAAATGACAACATTTATAACAATAACTCCTCCCTGTAACTTGCCTGTTACAACTGTTAAAAATTGTCGCCGAATTATAGTTTGAGTTAAATTGGTATAGTTTGTGCATTTATACCTGCATCTATGAAAATAGTGCATTGAATGTATCCGAAGCAATAATTCAGGTCACTTATTGCACTTTTTTGTAGTCATTCTGTTTTTACAATTAATTAAATTTTGTAAAGCAGATCAATGCAATGAATCTATACACAATCTACTTATGAAAATAGCATATATATCAACCTATCCTCCCCGCGAATGCGGTCTTGCGACATTTAATAATAATTTGATGCACGCCATCAACTCAAATTTTCCGGAAAGGCGGAACCTGGCACAAAATGGTTTTGTTGTAGCCCTTAACGATTCGGAAAATTTACAGGAATACGAGTACCCGGAGGAGGTAAAATATGTTATCCGTCAAAACCACCAGAAAGATTATATCCGGGCGGCAAACTACATCAATACGAGTGATGCCGATGTATGCATCATGGAACATGAATTTGGTATTTATGGGGGTGAAAGCGGCATTTATATTCTCCCGCTGATCAATCGCCTGGAGAAGCCTTTAATCTCTATTCTACATACCATATTAAAAGATCCGAGTTATGTACAGCGTATCATCATCCGTGAAATAGCCGAGCAATCCTCAAAAATTGTGGTGATGAGCAAACGTGCCGTCGAGTTCCTGACCAATATTTATGATATCCCTGCTGATAAGATCCAGATCATTGAGCACGGTGTTCCCGATGTTGAAGCACCGGTTGAAAACCCGGTTAAGAACCTTTCATCATTCAAAAATAAAAGGGTAATGCTCACTTTTGGCTTACTGAGCCGGAATAAAGGTCTGGAAACGGTGGTTAAAGCACTCCCCAAAATAGTTGAGAAACATCCCGATGTGATGTACGTGGTGTTGGGCAATACCCACCCGGGCGTTATCAAAAGTTCGGGCGAGGAATACCGCGATCACCTGAAGTCGCTTGCGGCACAATTGGGCGTTTCCAAAAATCTCGCTTTTATAGCCAAGTTTGTTTCTGAAGAAGAACTGGTGAACTATCTTACCGCCTGTGAAATATATGTAACCCCATATTTGAACGAAGCCCAAATCACCAGTGGCACACTTTCATATGCTGTTGGTGCAGGGGCGGCGGTGGTTTCGACGCCGTATTGGCATGCCACCGAATTGCTGGCTGATAAACGCGGCAGGTTGTTTGATTTTAAAAATTCAGAAGCATTGGCCGATACGGTTATCGAATTGCTTGACCAGGATCGTGTACTTGCTGAGTTAAAAGAGAACGCTTACCAATACGGCCTGCACTTGCGCTGGCCGGTTATTGGCGCCGAGTTTATTAAAGTGGCCCAGGAATCATTGGTACGTTATGACTTTAGCGACAAGATCCTTCGCAATAGTATCGTAGATCCGGAGATACTTCCAAAATTCAGTTTAACCCATGTTTTGCGCCTGACCGACGATACAGGTATTGTGCAACATGCCAAATATGGGATTCCAAATTTGAAAGAGGGTTATTGTTTAGACGATAATGCCCGCGCGCTGATTATGGCGCTCATGGCTTACCAGCGTAATGGAAGCCGTGAAGCTTTTGAACTGCTGCCAATATACCTGAGCTATATCCACTACATGCAAACCGATGACGGCAACTTCCGCAACTTCCTGAGTTTCGACAGGCGTTACCTGGATGAGGTTGGATCGGAAGATTCATTTGGGCGTACTATTTGGGCATTAGGTCATTTAATTGGCTGTGCCGCAAGTAATTCATACCGGGAATTTTCGTTAGAGATCTTCCACAAATCCGTTCCGCATTTTGCAGCTCTGAAGCATTTGAGGGGAATGGCGAATACCATAATCGGTATCAGTTTATATCTGCAGGTCTATCCTACAGATGAGGGTATGGTAAAAATATTAGCCAATTTAACCCAGCCGCTGATAGATGCTTATAACAATACTCAATCAGATGATTGGCAGTGGTTTGAAGAAAAGATGACCTATGATAATGCCATTCTTCCGCTGGCTTTACTGCATTCGTGCGAGATAACGGGAAATGAAGAGGCAAAGAAAATAGCTTTGGCAACCATGGCTTTCCTTGATCAGCTTACATTGTCAAACGGGTATTTGAGCCCGGTAGGTAATGACGGCTGGTATTACCGTGGTGGTACCTTCCCTACGTTTGATCAGCAGGCGATAGAAACCATGGCTATGGTACTGATGCATTTTCAGGCTTACCAGATTTTCAGAGTTCCGCAGTATATCGAAAAAATGTTCCTGAGCTATAAATGGTTCCTTGGTGAAAACACCCTGCGAGCCCCGCTGTATGATCATGAAACCAAAGGATGCTGTGATGGCTTGCTGCCGGGCGGCATAAACCGTAACCAGGGGGCAGAGAGTACGCTGGCCTACCTCATATCACACTTAACTGTATTGAAAGCCTTTGAGCTGGAATACGAATATAACAAGTACGGTCAAAAATTACAGACCTGCTAAATGAAAGTAGCTGTATTAGCCCCTGTTGCCTGGCGCACACCGCCCAGGCACTACGGGCCATGGGAACAAATAGCATCAAACATAGCCGAAGGTATGGTTAAGCTGGGCGCGGAAGTAACACTCTTCGCCACTGGCGATTCCATAACCACAGGTACGCTTGATGCTATTTGCGTTGCCGGTTACGAGGAAGACCGAGCCCAAGATGCCAAGGTGCTGGAATGCCTGCATATCAGTAACCTGATGGAGAAGGCCGGGCAGTTTGATATCATTCATAATAACTTCGATTTTCTGCCGCTTACTTACTCGGGTTTGACCAAAACTCCGGTGATCACTACTATTCACGGCTTTTCATCACCAAAGATCGTCCCGGTATATAAAAAATACAACAGTAGGGGACATTATGTATCCATCAGCAATGCAGACCGTAGTCCGGAGCTTGATTACCTCGCTACAGTTTACAACGGCATAGACACCCGGGATTTTAATTTTTATGAGCAACCGGATGATTACCTGCTATATTTCGGCCGCATCCATCCGGATAAGGGAACAGCCGAGGCTATCGAGATCGCCAAAAAAAGTAAACGAAAGTTGCTAATAGCGGGCATAGTGCAGGACGCTAATTATTTTAAAGAAAAGATAGAGCCGCAACTCTCGGCAGATATAGAATATATAGGTCACGCCGGACCGGAAAAACGTCGGGATCTTTTAGGGAAAGCTTATGCTTTGCTGCATCCTATTAGTTTTAATGAACCATTTGGTTTAAGTGTAGCGGAAGCCATGCTTTGCGGTACGCCTGTTATTGCTTTTAATCGTGGATCGATGAGGGAACTGATTAAGGATAGACAAACCGGTTTTTTGGTTGATACCGTCGATGAAGCGGTGGAAGCGGTTGCTGCTGTTGGTGAGATTAAAAGGATTGATTGTTACAACTGGGCTAATGCTCAGTTTTCGAGCGAGAAAATGGTGAGTGATTATTGGGAGTTGTACAAGAGGATATTGGCAAAATAAATAGCTGCCGCGGGTTTAACGAAGCGTGACCCGTGGTGATAAAAAATATGTCATTGCGAGGAACGAAGCAATCGCACGGAAGCACGGCCGCTCTGTAAAGCATGCGATTGCTTCGTTCCTCGCAATGACATAAAGTATTATCGAATTATTTAGTTCAACTTATCCAACTCCGCCTTAACAAACTCAGCCAGTTCTTTTACGTAAGCCGCGCTGAAATCAAATTTGATCCCTGCAGTTTCATAAATTTCCTTGATGGTTTTGGTGTAGCCTAACTTAAGAGCGTTAAGATATTGCTGTAAACCTTTTTCAGGGTTTTCTTTATAGTTTTTCCAAACGGCTATAGCGCCTAACTGGGCCATGCCATATTCAATGTAATAAAAAGGTACTTCGAAAATGTGCAGTTGTTTTTGCCATAAGTTTGCCAACGCATCGCGGTGCTCGCTCCAATCGGCAAAGTTTGCGCCGAATGGTTCAAAAATCTCGATCCAGGCAGTTGTGCGGTCGGCATCAGTGTGGCCCGGATTGGTATAGATCCAGTGCTGGAACTGATCAACAACAGCTACCCATGGCAGGGTTTTCAGTACATCCACCAATTGGTCGCGTTTGGCACGTTTCAAGTCTTCCTTATTGTCAAAATAAACATTCCAGTTATCCATCGAGATCAACTCCATTGACATAGAGGCCAGTTCTGCAACTTCAGATGGGCAATGTTTAAAATCATTCAGTTCCAGGTCGGCGGTTAGGAAAGTATGTACCGCATGACCGCCTTCGTGTACCATCGTGGTTAAATCGCGGAATGTATTGGCCGAGTTCATGAAAATGAACGGAGCGCCCGTTTCGGCCAGTGGATAGTTGTAGCCACCTGGTGCTTTACCTTTACGGCTTTCAACATCAAACAGGCCGTTATCTTTCATGATCTCCAAACGCTCTCCCAAATAGCGGTTAATGTTGCTGAAGCACTGGATAGATTTTTCGATCAGGTCTTCACCATTTTGGAATGGCTTAAGCGCTGGCTTGCCCGAAATATCTACATCCATATCCCATGGTTTAAGGGCAGGTAGACCTAAAGCCTCACGGCGCTTTTCGGCCTGGGCCCTTAGTATCGGAACTATTTCGGTCTCAATAGCCGCATGGAAGGCGTAGCAATCCTGCGGGGTATAATCAAAACGGCCTAAAGCCTGGAACATATAATCGCGGAAGTTTTCAAAACCTGCATTGGTAGCTACTGTATGACGAAGCTTGCGCAGATGGTCAAAAAGCTCGTTCAGCTTTTCTTTATCCTGTAAACGGCGATTGGTTATCTTTTCCGAAACTTCCTGGCGCTTGGCACGGTCGGTACCTTTTAAAAATACTGATGCCTGCTCTAAGGTAAACTCCTTATCGTCAACATGCACCGACATAGAACCGGTTATAGATTGATATTTCTGCTGCTCAACTTGGATCTCAGTTTGTACCGGGATATTTTCCTCGCGGAAAAGTTCCAACGCTTTTTTTACAGCACGGAGGAAAACGAAATACTTATGGCTGTCCAGTTTGTCAACATACTCGCTGGCAACCAGCTTTTTATTGAGTTCGTTACTGAAGGGGGCTATTTTAGGCTCAATTTCGGTAGCAAAGTATTGGAATTTCTGAAGCAGTTCCTCGCTGGTGGTATCGCAGGTCATGCGGATGTAGCGCCAGGCAAAATCTTCTTCCAGTGCAGCCTCAAGCTCACTTTTATCGCGCAGCCATTTTTCCAGTTCTTCGACCGAATTAATAGGTCGATCAAGCAGTTCCTTATAAAATGGTTCGAGGTTTTCCCATTTAATATCAAGGGAAGCCGGGATATATGTTCTTGTTTTTTTGTGGATCATGATTTATAGATGTGCAATTTGCTTATGTGCAAATGTGCAGATTATGGTTGGAGAAGTGCAAATAATACACGTTTAAATGTGTTTTATTTGATAAAAGAAAAGTATATCCACCACGTCATTGCGAGGTACGAAGCAATCCCCGATTTGCAGGTCCACTCTGTATAGTTCGCGATTGCCTCGTGCCTCGCAATGACGTTTTTTGTTTTTAAACAGCTATTTACAACTCCATACTCAACCCTTATGAAGAGTTTTTGATATTTCGGTTATGCCATCCTCATAGCTTGTTGGTTTAAAGTTGAATGCTTTCTCAAATTTGCTGCTGTCGAAAATATAATCGTGATCATATTGATAATACATCTCCACTGTACCCATTACCACCTTTTTAAATAAACCGAACAGCCACAGCATTGCTTTATTAACACGCGTATATTTTGGTTCAACTTTATAAATCCTGGCGGCAATATCCAAAAACTGTTTACCGGTAATGGCCGGCGGAGTAGGGAGGTGCCAGATCTGGTTGCCGCTATCGGGGGCCTGACCAAGCATGAACATAGCTTTACCTGCGTCAGGCACATAAATAAAATTGTGTTTACAATCCGGATTGCCTATCCATTGTGCGTTTTGTTTTTTGGCGTAATTGCTCAGCACCATCATATCAACAAAGCTGTTAATCGGGGCGCCATAAAAATCAGGTGCACGGGCTATAGTTGCGTTGATATTACCGGCCTCGACTTCGTTCATGAGCATTTTGGCAATCCCTGCGCGGATTTCGCCTTTAACACTGCTGGGTTTATAGGGCGTGTTTTCGGTCATGGCACCGTTAACCAGGCCGTACATGTAAACGTTATCAAAAAATATTAAACGCGCACCGGTTGCTTTGGTAACATTGATCACGTTTTGCATGATCACCGGCCATTGCGCACGCCAGATATCCTTATCATAAACCAAGCCTGCTACAAGATAAATTACTGTTGATCCTTGTGCTGCGGACAGTACCTCATCATAATTTAACAAGTCGGCTTTTTGCCAGGTTACTTTGTTGTTGTTATTGGTATTAACCGGTTTGCGGCTAACTAAGCGGATAGTTTCGTTATGGTTGATTAACTCTTTGGTAAGGGCGTTCGCTACCGGACCGCCAGCTCCTAATATAGTATGCATGATCTTTTTCGTTTTGTGTATAACAAAGGTAGGTGCCCTTTGTAAATCAAAACGTTAACAAAAGATAAGGAATTGGGGAATTTCGGAGTTCGGAATTTCGATTTCGGATTTACTTTGATTTCGGAATTCGGATGTTCGATTTCGAATTTAGGTGGATTTTTGAATTTTATTTGCTTTGTGCTTTAAGCCTTCAGCTTTGAGCTTTTTTCTTTTCGACTTTTTGCCTACGGCTTTTAAGAAAAACCTTTCGCCTTTCGCCTTTTACCTTTCGCCTTTAAACTTTCACCTCAAATCAAGCGCTTATTTTCATGATCCTTCGCCTGATCCGCGATAGCGAAACCGGGGTAATTCCTAAAAAGTTGGCGATATAATGCTGCGGGATGCGGTACAGTGCTTCGCCTCCGGTTTCGAGGAGTTGACTGTAACGTTCTTCAGGCGATTGGGTGATGAACGAGGTAACACGTTCTTCGTAGCAAATAAGATAATGCTCGGCTACTAACCTGCCAAAACGTTCCATCTTAAAACCGAGCAACTCATTCATGCATGCTTGTTGCAGGTTTTTGTGGCTCAGGTTTACGATAACTGAATCTTCAAGTGCCTGAATATAGTTTACAGCAGGAGTACGTGTAAGGAAACTTTTATATGAGCTTAGCATTTCATCTTCAAAGCTGAAATAACCGGTTATTTCCTCGCCATCCTTAACGTGGTAATAACGTACCGATCCCTTTACAACCAGGCCGATCTGATCACAGACCTTACCGGCTTCTACATAAAACTTTTTCTTTTTTAACGGATCTACCGTTAAATACTGCGATAAGGCTTGCCACTCTTCGTCATTGAGCGGAACAAAGCTTTCAAAATATTTCCTGAACTTGTTAAGGGCGATTAGTGTATCCATATCCTGTCGAGCAAGAACAATACGGCAAATACTACACTGGCAATGCCATTGGTTGTCATAAACGCAAAGTTAACGCGACTCAGATCGTTTGGTTTTACAAGCAGGTGCTGGTAAATCAGCATGGCGCAAAAGAACGCGATACCCACATAGTAAAGGATACCTACATGCGTTTCGATAGCCGGCATCATGATAAAGATAGCCGAAAGCACATGTAAAAAGGTAGAGAGCCTCAACGCATTCACCTTACCCAGGTAAGCGGGGATAGAGTGCAGGTTTTGGCTGCGATCAAAGTCTTCGTCCTGTAAAGCATAGATAATATCAAAGCCGCTTACCCAGCACAAAACTGATAATGAAAAGAATATTGGAGTAATAGCAAACTGACCTGTAACTACTAAGTAAGCGCCGATAGGGGCAAGTGATAAACCTAAACCTAAAACTAAATGACAAAGCGCGGTAAAACGTTTGGTAGCACTATAGCCCATCACCACAAACAAAGCCACCGGCGACAGGAAGAAGCAAAGTTTATTGATAAACCAGGTTGCCGTAATAAACAACAAGCAGTTAATAATCACAAATGTTAAAGCCGCTTTTGGTGTAATCCTTCCTGCCGGGATATCACGTTGTTTGGTGCGCGGGTTTTGAATATCGATATCCCTGTCCAGGTAGCGGTTAAAGGCCATAGCCGAGTTACGCGCAAATACCATACACAGCACCATTAAAACCAGCTTAAGCCAGTCAAAATGATATTGGGTTGTAGTCACCGCCAAAAAGAAGCCGATAAATGCAAACGGCATGGCAAAAATGGTGTGGGCAAAAGTTACTAAGGATAAGTATTTTTTCATGATATGAAATTCCTTCTTCAAAGAGGAGGAGGTATATTATATGTTGTTCGTGTTAAGTTTCTCTATGTGTTGCTCAATTGTTCTTAAAACATTAGGCATATCTTTTCTTACTTCCATTTCGGTAAACCGAATAATTGTTAAGTTGTATTTCTCAAGTTCCTGTTCCCGTATCATGTCCAGTCTGTAAACTTCTTCATGGTTATGATATTGGCCATCAATTTCAATTATCAAATTTAACTCGAAACAATAGAAATCGACAATATAATTTAGCAATGGCTTTTGGCGATGAAAATCATAACCGTAACCTTGCTTGCCTTTCAACTCTTTCCAAAGCAATATTTCGCCAATTGTGCTATCATTTCTCAATCGCTTGGCTAACTCTTTTAACCGGGGATTATATGGGATAATAGTACGTGGCAACAGTTTAGGGTGAGTTATTTATTGCAAATTATTTTTACTTCAGAAGCGAGCCCAGTGCGATTCCCCTCTTGAGAGGGGTGTAGGGTGTGTTTCTTCATTTGTTTTATAAGCGATGTTGCTAATCGCTTGCATAACACACCCCTGCCATCGCGCTATTCTTCGCGCCCCCTCTCAAGAGGGGAACCCAAAAATGTTGGAACCTCAAAATTCTGATTTACTACATCAATAAACTCCAGTATTTCTTCGCGACCGAGTTGCGTTTCTGATGATGTGATGAAAAACTGCGGCACTTCCTCAAATGTAGCCATCAGGGCTTTCCTAAACTTGGCAATGCTTTGATCGGTTTTAACGCTCGATTGTTTATCAGCTTTGGTAAATACCAGGACAAATGACAGCCCTTTTTCGCCAAGCCAGTTGCAAAATTCAAGGTCGATCTTTTGCGGCTCCAGTCTGCTGTCTATCAGTACCATGACACATTGCAGGCTCTCGCGTTTATCCAGATAAGTATGAATAAACTTATCCCATTTGGCTTTTTCGGTTTTGGAGGCACGGGCATAACCATAACCGGGTAAATCCACAATGTACCAGCTCTCGTTAATCAAAAAATGATTGATGAGCTGTGTTTTACCGGGAGTTTGCGATGTTTTGGCAAGTCCTTTTTTACCCGTAAGGGTATTGATAAGGGATGATTTGCCCACATTTGAGCGCCCAATGAAAGCATACTCTGCCTTTACGGGGGGCGGTAACTTGCTTACCTGGCTATTGCTGCAAATAAATTCGGCCGATTTTACGATCATTCTGCAAAGGTAGTATTTTTACTCAATGCGTTCACTGTGGTAACACCCATGCATAAATTGCCTCCGCGTATTTATAAGCTTGTTTTACAATAGGAAAACAAAAAGTAATGCAATAATAGTTAAATTTGATGTTTAAACATGTAATATTATGAACGATTATAAAATACCAGCTCAAACCCGCATAGGCCATGTTCATTTAAAAGTGAGCGACCTCCAAAAATCCCTTGATTTTTATTGTGCTTTGCTGGGCTTTGAAAAAATGGTGATGTATGGCGATCAGGCTGCGTTTATTTCGGCGGGCAGTTATCACCACCATATAGGCTTAAATACCTGGCACAGCAAAGGCGCTTCACCGGCTCCGGAATATGCACCGGGATTATACCATACAGCTATTTTATATCCTGAAAGAAAAGACCTGGCTATTATACTCAAAAGGCTGATTGATGCCCGCTATCAGATCACCGGCGCATCTGACCATGGGGTATCTGAAGCTATCTATCTGAACGATCCTGATCAAAATGGTGTTGAATTATATTGGGATAAGCCCAAAGAAGAATGGCCGGTAGACGAAAATGGTAATTTAACGATGTTTACCCGCCGTTTAAATATAGAAAATTTGTTACAACTCGCTAATTAACAGATAAAAACAAACAAAAAAACTCATTGCGAGTTATATTTGCAACGGGGGATCAAAAGATTATTTCTTTCCCGATCATTGGGAGGTGGAACGGCGAAGTAATCCACTGCCGGCGATATTGCATGGTTGCCTGCTGTTAAGGATTGCTTCGTACCTCGCAATGAGTCTTTTATAGAATCTGTTATACGCAGGCACGAAGCAAAAAGTTATACTGCTTTATAATTCCTTTATTTTAATACTCCGGAAATAGGCTTTGTGACCATGATCCTGCAAGGCAATCAAACCGGTTTTCGCGGTGCCATAATCAGGATAATCCTTCCATTTGCCTTCGGTTTTTTTCTTTTTCCAATCATCGGTCCAGGCTTCAAAAGCAATGATCTTTTTGCCATTGAGCCAATGTTCAACATGCCCGTTATTGAAAACGATTTTGCTTGTGTTCCAGGTGCCAACCGGTGCTACTTTTTTTGAAGCATTTGGCAGGTACATGGCGTAATCACAACCGGTTTTTTGCCAGTCTTCCAATTTATCAGGCCATCCGGCATCGTCTATGATCTGGTACTCAGGGCCGGTTTCGTAACTCGCGTGGTATTTAGGGTCTTCAACTACATGGTACATCACGCCACTGTTGCTGCCTTTGTCTATTTTCCATTCCCATGAAAGTTCAAAATTTGTGTAGGCTTTATCGGTTACAATATCGCCGCCGGTATCACCCTGTGCCGCACCAAGACAAACAAGGGCTCCGTCAATAATGGTCCAGTTTTTTACCGGGCCTTTTTTATTAAAGCCATGCCAGCCTTTTAGTGTTTTACCGTCGAAAAGGTTTACCCAGCCACCTTTTGCAGGGGTGGCCTGTTTAGCAGGTTTATGATCATTAACAGGAATGGCCGACGTTTGTACGCAAACCAATCCCACGGCAGCCAGTACTAACCCGAGTTTTTTGAGTTGTTGTTTCATAATAAGGTATTTGCTTTAAACTGTTATTTTTTGATAAGCTGCATTTTTTCAGGATCCCAGAACATTGGGCTATTGTTATAATAGCTATCGTTACATAACAGGGCAGGGGCTGCGGCACGATAGCCAAATATGGCATCTTCGGTTACTTTGCCTTTGTTACGGATGGCGGTGAAGAAATTGTTCATGTGATCATATGGTCCGCCGAGATACCCTTTTTCGGCATCGTAAACAATTTCTTCGGGCGGAAGCATTTTTTTACGTTCGGCGTAGCCGCTTCCAGCTTTTTTGAGCTTATCAAGGTAAAACGGATCGTCAGAAGCTAATATCTTGTTACGTTTTAAGGTTACTTTATCCCAGGTTATATCCATTGAGCCTTCGCTGCCTACCAGTTTAAGATACGTGGTACCGCTGGTGCCATCAACAAAGTTGCAGCGCAACGAAAGGTTAAAGGCCGGATGCGCCTGTGTTTTACCGTAATCAAAAGTTCCTAAAAGCACATCAGGTACTTCGCGGCCATCGTTCCAGAAACGTAAACCGCCTGATGCGTAAATTTTATTGGGGCCAACAGAATCGGTTATAAAATGTAGGCTTGAAAAAAGGTGAACGAAAAGATCGCCCGCCATGCCGGTGCCATAGTCGGTATAGTTTCTCCAGCGGAAAAAGCGTTTCTCATCAAACGGACGCTTTTTAGTATTGCTGATGTAAGTTTCCCAATCAACAGTTTGTGGCGATGCATCTTCAGGAATGGGATATTGCCAAACCTCAAGTGGTGCCCGCCGTGCCCAAAAACCTTCGGCATAATTTAATTCGCCAATGGCTCCGCTTTTCAACAGCTCGTGCGCTTTTTCATTACCTAATGAAGATACACCCTGGCTACCTACCTGGAAAATCATGCCTGTTTCTTTTTGTGCCTTGATCACTGCCGGGCCTTCGGTAATGGCGTGCACCATTGGTTTTTCGCAATACACGTGTTTACCGGCATGCATGGCGTCAACAGAAATTTGCTGGTGCCAGTGATCCGGAGTAGCGATGATCACCGCGTCGATATCTTTCCGATTCAGGATCTCTTTATAAACCCGGGTAGTAAAAATGTCGGCTCCCCAACGGGTTTTGGCATCTTTCAGCCTGCCGTCATACAAGTCGCAAACGGCTACCAGTTTTACGCCTGGCACCTGAAGGGCGGTAATGGTATCCTGCGTGCCCATGCCACCGGCGCCAATGAGGGCAATGTTTACCTGGTCGTTAGGACTATTGCCTATAAGGCGTTTCTGGATTGAAAAAGTTTTGGCCTGGCTTTGGTTGGCTAAAAGGCCCGATCCGGCAGCTACGGCCGCTGTTGCAGTGGTTAGTTTTTTAATGAAACTACGGCGCGAGGATTCTTGTTCGTCTTTCATAAGGATAAGGAAGCAAATTTTAAATGTGATTTGCCGGCATATGTCGGCAATAATTGGTTTCTAAAAATAATGAATTGACTTAACATTTACATAATCAGGGCAACTTAATATCGGGGTATTAACTTCCTGGTGTATAGTTTACTCACCCGGTCCGCGCTTCGCTGGGCCACCCTCTCTACGCAAAGCGTAGAGAGGGTAAGGAAAACGTAAGATAATGAAAGCCCCTCTTTGCGAAGCAGAGATGGGTGACGAGCGCAGCGATGTTGGGGTGAGTTAACTTGTCAGCGCTGTTTCAGTATTCATTTTTCGGCTGCCTTAATATTAAAGCATTCGGCATACAATCATTATCTTTGCCCGCGATGAGCAAAACCATAACACCGTACCATGACCAGCAGGCTACCAAAAAAGAACAGGTAGCGGATATGTTCAACAATATATCAAAAACGTATGATTTCCTGAACCACTTCATGTCGCTTGGTATTGATATCATCTGGCGAAAAAAAGCCATCAACGAGTTAAAAAAAGACAAACCAAAACTGATACTGGATGTTGCTACAGGTACAGGCGATTTTGCTTTTGAGGCTTTATCTATCCTGAAACCCGAAAAAATTATCGGTGTTGATATTTCAAGGGGAATGCTTGACATTGCCGAGCAAAAAATAGCCAAACGTGGTTTAAGCGATAAGTTTGGCGTAAAGCTGGGTGATTCGGAAAAACTCCCTTTTGAAGGGGCAGAGTTTGATGCCGTTACCGTAGCTTATGGAGTCCGTAATTTTGAAAACCTGGAGAAAGGCCTTACAGATATCAACCGCGTACTTAAACCGGGTGGCAAAGTAGTGGTGCTTGAGTTTTCTAAACCCAAGGTATTCCCGGTAAAACAGTTATATAATTTTTATTTCAGCTATATTACACCAGGCATAGGCAAGCTGTTTAGTAAAGATGCGAGGGCTTACAGTTACCTGCCCGAGTCGGTAGCAGCCTTTCCCGATGGACCTTCTTTTGTGGCTTTGATGGATAAAGTAGGCTTTAAGAATACCAAATGCAGGCCTTTAACGTTTGGTATCTGTTCAATATACACCGGTATTAAATGATTATAAACCGTTACCTAATTGTAGTTGTACTGATATTTAGCAGCAATTTATTGCTTGCTCAGCGTGTACCTGCATGGGGTGGCGGTGCCGATCAGCAGGATTTGAGCTTTGGCTTTAGCTTTACTTATGTAAGCAGCGATTTCAAAATCGTTAATCAACCCTATTTTCGTCGCCCTTTTTTAGATGAAACCGGTGTGCAAATTAAAGGGCCGCTCAATAGCATCAGCTCAAAAAGCTCATCAGGCTTTGGTGTTGGCTTTTTAACAAGGTACAGGCTTACCGAGCACCTGGAAGTACGCACCACGCCGTCATTAATTTTTGCCGATAGATACCTGCATTATTCATATGTTGACCCATCGGAAGATGTGGACAAAAAAGTGCAGACCACTTCGGTTGATGTACCCCTGCAAATAAAATTAAAGTCAGACAGGTTGGGCGATTTCAGAGGTTACGTAGTTGGTGGATTGAAATATAGTCAGACCATCGGCTCTAAGAAAAACTCAGATGCCAATCTTGATCTTTCCGAAAAACTGGTGAAAAATGTTAGCGGCTACGCCTCGTACGAAGCTGGTGTAGGTTGTGATATCTACTTTGAATTTTTTAAGCTCTCGCCTGAGATCAAGATTTCTAATTCGATAGGTAATGTGCTGATCAGCGAAAATAACCCGTATTCCGCGCCTCTTAGCAGATTGGGTTTACACACCATTATGTTCAGTCTGATTTTTGAGTAGGAGAGAAGCATAAATTATAATTAAAAATGCCTGTCATTCTGAGCGGTAGCAAAGAATATTCTTCAATATTCAGAATCACTATGCCAGGCGAGAAGATCCGTCGTTCCTCAGGATGACAATTCGTTTATGATATCTTTTCAGATTTTGATAGGGGAAGAATGTTTTAACTTACATTCAAAAACAACCTTACTCCCAACCGACAATATTTCAAACTAAAAAACATAATTTCGCTGTTTAGAGTTATCAAACCTATGAGTAAGATTGCCTTAATTACAGGAGCTACCGCCGGCATTGGCGAAGCATGCGCACACGTTTTTGCCCGCGAGGGATATAATCTGGTATTAACCGGTCGGCGGTTGGAGCGGCTGGAAAAGCTGGCCAAACACCTGAATGATAAATATAATGTAGAAGTAGCGATTTCATCATTTGATGTCCGCAACCGCGAGGATACTATCAGTAATTTGGAGGCATTGCCAGAAAAATGGAAAAAAGTAACGGTATTGGTTAACAACGCCGGCTTAAGCCAGGGGCTTGACCCTATTCAAAAAGGCAGCATCGACGATTGGGAAACCATGATTGATACCAATATTAAAGGTCTGTTGTATGTAAGCCGCGTGGTATCAAACTGGATGATAGCAAATGGTAAAGGCCATATTATAAATTTGGGTTCAATTGCCGGTAAAGAAGTTTATGCCAACGGAAACGTATATTGCGCTACCAAGCATGCTGTTGACGCCCTAAATAAAGGTATGCGGATTGATCTTTTGCCACACGGTATTAAGGTTACGGCGATACATCCGGGTGCGGTTGAAACCGAGTTTTCGGAAGTACGCTTTAAAGGCGATAAGGAACGTGCAAAAAAGGTATATGAAGGTTTTGAACCGCTTGCAGCCGTAGATGTGGCCGAAACGATATGGTTCATTGCATCGCGCCCGGCGCATGTTAACATCAATGATATATTGATCATGCCAACAGCACAGGCAAATGCGGGTACGATATTCAGGGGGTAAATTTGCACATCAAAAACAATTCACTAATTAAAGATATGTCATTAATTACACAAATAGACCAGGATATTAAACTGGCTATGCTTGCTAAGCAGGCAGATCGTTTACAGGGCTTACGTGCCATTAAATCGGCATTGTTATTAGCTAAAACCGAAAAAGGTGCTGCTGATGAACTTACTGAAGACGCGGAGATCAAAGTATTGCAAAAGCTGGTAAAACAGCGCAAAGAGTCGGCAGATATTTATAAAGAACAAAACCGCGAAGACCTTTACCAGGTTGAGATAGCCGAAATGCTGGTTATTGAAGAGTACCTTCCGCAACAAATGAGCAAGTTTGAAATTGAAGGTTATCTTGAAGAACTCATTGGCAGGATAGGCGCTACATCGGTAAAAGATATGGGCCGCGTAATGGGTATGGCCAGTAAAGAACTTGCGGGCAAAGCCGATGGTAAAACAATATCAGAGGTAGTTAAACAGTTGCTGGGCTAAGCTATCAGCATTTAATTATTACTGAGCTTTTTAAATGTTTATGTTGTTTTAATGTTAACTTGTTTAATGAAAGCTTAACATTACTACATTGATAAATAATTACTATACTTGCTAAATGCCGTTGGTAATAAACTAATTTTGCAGCGGAATAACGGGAATTTATACTAAAAGTGATTTTGGTATAGGATAATTTAGAAAATTAATTTTTGATATTTATATGGAGTTCGTGCTTAAAGAGGAACACGGTTTTAGTTACATCGATGAGGGCGAAGGAGAAGTGCTGTTACTGCTGCATGGTTTAATGGGGGCGTTGAGTAATTGGGATGGGGTTATTAATGAATTTAAATCAAAGTACAGGGTTATTATCCCCATGTTGCCGGTTTACGACATGCCGCTGATCAGTACCGGGGTGAAAAGTTTATCGAAATTTGTACATAAGTTTATAAAATTTAAAAAGCTTAGTAATATTACTTTACTTGGCAATTCGCTTGGCGGACATGTGGCACTGGTTTATTTAACTACACATCCCGAAAATATAAAAGCATTGGTTTTAACCGGAAGTTCGGGCCTATACGAAAACGCCTTTGGTGGTTCATTTCCGCGCAGGGAGAGTATAGATTTTGTGCGCGAAAAAGTGCAGTTCACTTTCTACGATCCGGCTATAGCTACTGATGATCTGGTGCAGGATGTTTTCCAGACCATTAACGACAGGCATAAAGTGATCCGCTTGCTGGCGATGGCAAAATCGGCCATCAGGCACAATATGAAAAAAGATCTGCATAAGATCACTATCCCGGTATCTTTGATCTGGGGCCGTAACGATAAGATCACGCCGCCAGAGGTAGCTGTTGAATTTAACGAACTGCTTCCGGATTCAGAGCTGCATTGGATTGATAAATGCGGTCATGCCCCAATGATGGAGCATCCTGAAGAATTTAATGTTTTACTTAAACAGTTTTTAACTAAATTAGAGACCAAAGTAAATGCGTAGATGATAGCACTTGACCTGATAGCTGACTCGATACCACCGGTACACACCTCTGATACCATTCAGAAAGTGCTGGACCGTATGGTTGAGTTTCGCCTCAGGCATTTGCCTATTGTAAATGAAGAGCAGTTTTTGGGGTTGCTTGCCGAGGATGACCTTATAGGCGAAAGCGATTACCAGGCACCAATAGGATCATTGGCACTTTCGCTGGTGAATCCGTACGTACTGGAAGATCAGCACATCTATGATGTTATCCGTTTGTTTTACGAACAGCAGCTAACTGTTGTACCAGTGCTTGACGCCAAAAGCAACTATCTTGGCCTGATATCCATTAACGCCATTACAGAATATTTTGCACAGATAACCTCGGTAGCACAGCCGGGAGGGATCATTGTGCTCGAGATTAATAATAAAAATAACTCGTTGGCGCACATGGCTCAGATAGTTGAGTCGGATAATGCGCAGATCCTGAGCTCCTACGTTCAGTCATTCCCGGATTCAACCCGGATGGAGGTTACGCTTAAAATCAATAAGCAGGATATTTCAGGTATTATAGCCAGTTTCCTAAGGTATGAGTACGATATCAAAGCTACCTTCAATCATAAAGATATCAACGATACCGCCCGCGATAGGTATGATTCCCTCATGAATTATCTTAATTTGTAGTCTTACGTTTGAAATCTTAAGTCTAAACCAAATTATAAGCTTGTGCAAACCGCACGGCATCATAATGATTTTTTAACCGCAGTTTGTTCTTGATATTTTTACGATGGGTTTCGGCGGTGGCCGGGGCAATAAATAGCGTGGTGCCAATCTCTGCCGAGCTCATGCCCATGGCTATGTATTTCAGCACTTCTTTCTCGCGCCGGGTGAGCGTTAAAAACAGCAGGTTGTTTCGCCGTAAAAACGAGATATCGTCCATGAGGCGGTTCACCTTAGTAGTGATGTGATGAACGGGATCCAGCATACTGGCTAAAGTTAAAATGTGGGTGGCGTCGCCGGTTTCATTGCGCGCAAAAACGTTAGTAGTACTAACAAAAAGCTGCCATTCGGCATGTTGTGAGGCGCGGGCCTGCTGAAAATAAGATATATGTTCCTGGGTGCGGCTTTTTATAAGATGTAATATTTTAGGCACATATTCGTCGCTATCTTCAGTGTTGAAATATTTTATGTGATAGGTGTCCGGCCCCATGGCCTTCAGTTCATCAAGCGTTGTACCCAATATATTAAGGCCTACACTGTTCATATACACTATCTGCAATGTTTCAACCTCATGTATAATCAGGGCGGAGGGAAGTTCATCTGCAATTGACTGTATATTGGATAATTTTTGGGTAAAGGTTTGATCCATCTATAAATAACCGTTGTTAATAGCTGTAAGATAGGCCAAAATAGTTAAACTTAATTATTTTACTTTGAAGTTATTTATCTGTTAAAGCAATTAAAAAGGCCTTATTCGGAAATATAAGCAAACAATAGCATGGGGTTTGTCCTTATAGTGGTATAGATTATATAACAGGCAAATCAGGAGGTAATTGGAGCGAAAGGGGTGTGCCGGTATTAATTATTTATGCCTTGCTGCATTAATGTACTTTCAAAGTTCGATATTCGCTTTTTTAAAAAATGAAAATAGCAGTTTACGGCAGGCCATTTAATGAGCCATCTGTTTTACCTTTTATACAGCAGGTTTTTGATAGCCTTGCACAACACGGTGTTGATATTTACGTACATCAGCAACTTCACGAATACTTGCAGGATAAGCTAACCACGGTACAATATAAAGTACTGCGTCCGGCCGAAACATTGAAAGGCTTTATTGATATTTTTATTACGCTTGGTGGTGACGGAACCCTGCTTGATACGGTTACCTTGATCCGCGATTCGGGAATCCCTGTTATAGGTATCAACTTTGGGCGCCTTGGTTTTTTGGCCAGTGTTAACAAAAGTGATATTACCGCAGCCATTCATGCTGTAGTGAACAGACAATTCACCTGCGATTGCAGGGAGCTGCTCACTGTCGACTCAAACCCTAACGTTTTTGGTAGTAATAATTTCGCACTTAATGATATAACTATCCATAAGCGCGATGATGCCGCCATGATTATAACCCATGTGTTTTTAAATGATGAGTTTTTAAATTCATACTGGGGCGACGGGCTTATTATCTCTACGTCAACCGGCTCAACGGCTTATTCATTAAGTTGCGGCGGGCCTATTATTTTCCCGCAGTCAAACAGTATTGTTGTAACCCCGGTATCGCCGCATAACCTTAACGTGCGGCCAATAGTTATCCCGGATACCAGCAAGCTTTGCTTTGAGGTTGAAAGCCGGAGTGCCAATTACATCATTTCATGCGATTCGCGAACGGAAGTGTTGGATCAGACAGTTAAGTTTCATGTACAAAAGGCCAGTTTTCAGTTAAATTTAATAAGGCTTAGTAATGAAAGTTACTTAACTACGTTAAGGAATAAATTGCTTTGGGGCCTTGACGCCCGTAACTACTAAATTTGATTAATGCCTAAATATCTACTTTTAGCGATATTCTTGTTTTTAACTTATCAGCTGCAGGCCCAAACCTGGGAAATAGGCGGCTCGATAGGCGGCGCGGGTTATATTGGTGATCTTAATCCCAATAATCCTGTTAAGATAAGCGGCGTATCGGCAGGCATATTTGGCAAAAGGAATTTCGACGGCTATTTTTCAGCTAAGCTTAATGTTGGCATCGGCAATATCGCGGCTTATGACAGCCGTTCCGGTTATCCGCAATTTCGCGAACGTAATCTCAACTTTAAAGACCAATTGCGTGAGGTTAGCCTTACCGGCGAATTTAATTTCATGAATTATATTCCCGATGCCGGCCGGAATAAATACACACCTTATATATTTACAGGTATAGGCATAACGTCTTATGCCCCCCGGGCGCAGGATTATCTTGGTCATGAAGTTGGCTTAAGGCAACTTAAAACCGAAGGCCAGCTTAAACCTTACGGTAATAATACTGTTGTTATTCCTTACGGTTTAGGTATTAAGTATAACCTTTCGGGCAAATTTACCATCATGGCCGATATGGGATATCGTTATGCCTTTACCGATTATCTTGATGACGTGAGTGGGGTATACGCCGATAAAACCAAAATGAGCGCTTTTGTTGCCGGTCTTTCAGACCGTTCGGGCGAAAAGACAGGCGTTTATACCGGTACCGTTGGCTCTCAACGCGGCGATTTCAAATCGCATGATACTTACTTCTTTCTCAATCTTACCATCTCATTTACTTTCGTAACCGCCAATTGTTACTTCTGATCTACTAAATCTCTCGGTTACAGCATAGACCCGCCTTGGAATTATTGTGTCTTTTTAGACAATAAAACAATATTTAATTCGTTTTTAAATTAAAATACAATATTTAATTCTGTTTATGTGTTGTGTTTTGTAATTTAGTATTGTGATTAATTATTAACCTTAAATCTTAAAGTCATGGCCGAATTAAATTCATCTTCCCAAAATGGTGGCGGAAAGCACAAACGCAAAAAAATGAACGCCCGTGTTGATCTTACTGCAATGGTCGATCTGGCATTCCTGCTCATTACCTTTTTTATTATGACAACCACCCTGGCCAAATCAAAGGCGATGGACCTGGCTATGCCGGTAGGGGAGCAAAGTGAACCGGTGGGGGCCAGTCGTACCTTAACCGTATGCCTGGGTAAGAATAATAAGGCAATGTACTTTTTAGGTGAGCTCAAAAATCCGATTATCGCGCCTTCAATAACAGATTTTAAAGCTGATGGCATCCGCAAGGCGCTTATTGATGTAAATAAAAAGGTACATGATCAAACAGGCAAATCCATGATTGTGTTGGTGAAGCCCGGCGATAAATCGCAATACAGCAATTTGGTGAGTACACTTGATGAACTTGCTATTACGGGTATCCAGCAATATGCCATAGTTGATATTAAACCCGAAGACGTTGATGCGCTTAAACAAAAAGGAATATAATAATGTAACGCTATTGTAAGCAAATTTACAGGTAGCTTTTCATGGCCGGCGGCTTTCATTATCAAACAGATAGTGGCCGCCGGTTTTTTATTTTATTCTAAATATTACGAAAAATGATGGTTTTTATAGCTGTTTAGCTTGTTTTAATGTATTATTCGCAATAACATTTTCTTTTAGTGCGGGATACTAAAAAAATACAAAGTAAGTTTTACCTTTGTACCCTGAAAAATCCGTCAATTTGCGTGGTAAAAATGGCAGATGCGGGTTAATTTTAATTGATTAGTCTAACAACCGAATATAGCAGACCATAAGTATTGATGGAAAATTTTACACGAGTGTGTTTGTACGGGGTGGTTTTTGATAATGAGTAATATGGATTATTTGGATCAGATTGATTTGTCGAAACTACCACAGCATGTGGCTATCATTATGGATGGCAACGGGCGCTGGGCAAAAGGCAAAGGCAAATTAAGAATATTTGGCCATCACAACGGTGTAACGTCTGTTAGGGATGTTGTTGAGGGTGCCGATAAGTTAGGTATTAAATATATCACCTTATATACATTTTCGTCCGAAAACTGGAACCGTCCTAAACTGGAGGTTATGGCGATCATGGAGCTGATGGTAACTACCATTCATAAAGAAGTTCCCGGCTTTATGAAAAATAACATCAGGCTTAACGCCATTGGCGATTTGGATATGCTGCCCGAAAAATGTCTCCGCGAACTTAATAGTGCTATCGAAACAACTTCCGGCAATACCGGTGTGGTGCTTACGCTGGCTTTGAGTTACAGCTCGCGCCGTGAAATTGTGAGTGCGGCAAAAAATATCGCCATAAAAGTAAAAAATGGCGAGCTTGATGTGAACGATATTAATGAGGAGGTTTTTGAACAAAACCTTTTTACCGGCGATATGCCGAACCCCGAACTGCTGATCAGAACCAGTGGTGAATACCGTATTAGTAATTATTTATTATGGCAGATTGCCTACGCCGAGTTGTATTTTACAACTAAATTATGGCCCGATTTCAGGAAAGAAGACCTGTATGAAGCAGTGATTGATTTCCAGAAACGCGAGCGCCGTTTTGGCCTAACAAGCGAGCAGGTGAACTAAATTTTTACTTTTAACAAATTTTAACAACTGTATAAATTATTTTTAGCCCACTAAAATATTCGAATGTATAAATTTCTTTTTGCTATTCTTTTCTCGGTTTTGGCTACTACGGCTTTCGCCCAGATATCCAACGGGCCGAGGCCTACACTGTCAAAATCGATACCGGCTGATAGTTTAAGTTATCTTAATCCTAAAGATTATATTATTGGTGGTATTTCTGTTAGTGGCGCAAAATATCTTGATAAAGACATCCTGATCCAATTATCCAAATTAACCAAAGGCGATCGTATCAACCTTCCGGGCGAACGTAATGCCGAGGTAATTAAAACCTTGTACCAACAGGGTTTATTTGATGATGTTCAGTTAAACATCACCAAAATTAATATGGATACTGTTTACCTGGAAATTGCCGTATCTGAACGTCCGCGTTTATCACGTATGCACCTGACCGGTATTCGTAAAGGCGAGATTGAAGACGTTCAGAAAAAACTGAACGACCGCGTGGGCAAAATCGTAAACGAAAACCTCATCAGTACAACAACTGCTATTATTAAAAAGCATTTTAACGAAAAAGGTTTCTTAAATACTACAGTTACCATTACCCAGCGTAAAGATCAGGGTGATGTTAACAGCGTTATTTTGGATGTCGCCATTGATAAAAAGACCAAGGTTAAAATTAACGACGTTATTTTTGAAGGAAATAAAGCATTTAAAACAGGTACCCTGCGCGGATTTTTAAGCAAAACCCGTAAGCGTAAATGGTATAACCTGTTTGGCTCAAAGAAATTTAAGCAGGATAAATACGAAGAAGATAAACAGAACCTGATTGAAAAAATGCAGGGCAGGGGATATCGTGACGCCGAGATCCTGAGCGATTCTGTTTGGAAACACGATGATGAAACTGTAAACGTAAAACTTAAAGTATACGAAGGTCCTAAATATTACTTTGGTAATGTTAAGTTTTCGGGTAATGCTAAATATAATACTGATCTGTTAAACAGGATCCTCCATGTTAAAAAAGGCGACGTATTTAGCGAAGATGAGCTAAACAAACGTTTAAGTGGCCCAACTCCGGGTAACGATGACGTTTCATCACTTTATTTGAATGACGGTTACTTAACCTTCAATGCCGATCCGGTACAAACAAGGGTATATAATGATACTGTTGATGTTGATGTTAGGATTTACGAAGGCCCGCAGTATACTATTAACCGCGTTATGTTAAAAGGTAACGATGTTACCAATGATAAAGTGGTAATGCGCGAGATCCAGACTAAGCCAGGTCAAAAATTCAACAAAGAGTTATTGATCCGCAGTGCGCGTGAAATTGGTCAGCTGGGTAACTTCGATGAGCAAAAAACAGAGCCTAAGCCAACCAATATCAATCCGCAGGATGGTACTGTTGACTTGGTTTATAACGTAGTTGAAAAACCTTCAGACCAGATCGAGCTTTCGGGTGGTTTTGGTGGTGGCCAGTTGGTAGGTACTTTAGGTTTAACCTTTAACAACTTCTCTATCCGTAACATATTCCACCTAAAAGCTTACAAACCACTGCCAAAAGGTGATGGTCAGAAACTGAGCTTAAGGGGACAGTCAAGCGGTCGTACTTATCAAAACTTCTCGTTCACATTCTCTGAGCCATGGTTAGGTGGTAAAAAGCCAATCTACTTTGCGTTATCAGCTTATACGCAGGGAAGTTCAACCGGTCAGTACTATCCAAAATCAAGCCCTTACTATAACAACCTGCGTATTAACGGTGTGGGTGTTACATTGGGTAAACGTTTGAAATGGCCTGATAACTATTTCCAGTTAAACTACTCACTTAACTTTGACCACTATAGCCTTGATAACTATACCGGTTACCTGTTTACAAACGGTACCTCTTATAACATCAAGTTAACCCAGGAATTGACACGTAACTCGATAGATGCGCCGATTTTCCCAACACAGGGTTCAAACATTAAGCTAACTATCCAGGCTACACCGCCATATTCATTGTTTAACAATATCAACTACCGTATTGCTACTCCAGAACAGCGTTACCACTTTGTTGAGTATTATAAATTTAAATATGATGCGCAGTGGTTCTCGAAACTGGTAGGTAAGTTTGTATTGATGTCGCAGGTGAGGTTTGGTTTCCTTGGTCAGTACAACCACGAAGTAGGTCCTTCACCGTTTGAGCGCTTTAAATTAGGTGGCGACGGTATGCAGAGCTATCAGTTTTTACAGGGTAGCGAGATCATCGGTTTACGTGGTTACCAAAACTTCTCGATTGTGCCTGAAGGTTCAAACGAAAATCAGAATACCAACACCGGTAGTGCTATCTACAATAAATACACCCTGGAGCTTCGTCACCCGGTTATCGCAAGCCAGTCGGCAACTATCTTCCTGTTAGCTTTTGCTGAAGGTGGTAACGCCTGGAACCAGTTTAGCCAGTTTAATCCGTTTAACGTAAGACGTTCGGTAGGTGTGGGCGCAAGGATATTTTTACCTATATTTGGCTTACTTGGGTTAGATTATGGTTATGGCTTTGACAAAATACCGGGACAACCGGATGCAAATAAAGGCCAGTTCCATTTTACAATTTCTCAGAGTTTATCCGGCGGATTTAATTAATTTGCGTACCGAATTTATGAAGAAGATAATTTTAGTAGCCTTTTTAACGTTAACTGCTTTTGCAGGAGCTTATGCGCAACGTTTTGCTTATGTTGACTCGGAGTATATATTAAAGCACATGCCCGAATATGCATCATCACAAAAGCAACTGGCTGCATTATCTGATCAGTGGCAAAAAGAGGTTGATGGCCGTTTTCAGGAAATTGACCGTTTGTATAAGGCCTATCAGGCCGATCAGGTGCTGATGACTCCTGACATGAAAAAACGCCGTGAGGCCGAAATTGTTGACAAAGAGAAGGCGGCGAAAGATTTTCAACGCCAGAAATTTGGTCCGGATGGTGAGCTTTCGCAAAGAAGCACAGCGCTGATTAAACCAATTCAGGATAGGGTGTCTAAAGCTGTACAAGCAGTTGCTGAAGGCGATAACCTGGATATGATTTTTGATAAAAACAGCGAGGTAATCATGTTATATGCAAGCCCGCGATATGATAAGAGCGCGGATGTTATAACCAGGTTAGGATTAAAGCCGGGAGTATTTGCTAAATAATTTGAATTAAGATAAATCGAACTATTATTTAAACACAGAAAAAGGAAAATGAAAAAACTATTTAAAGTTGCCTTGGTTGCAGTAGGTTTATTATTTGCGGGCAGCTTTGCAAATGCTCAGACTAAAATCGGCCACATCAACTTCAACCAGCTGATTGATTTGATGCCCGAAACTAAAACTGTGACAGCGTCTATCCAGGCTTACCAGAAAACGTTCATTGATCAATTGACCACTATGAACAATGAGTATCAAACAAAAGGTCAGGATTACCAATCAAAAAGGGCGAGCATGACCGATGCTGTACGTGGCGCTAAAGAAAGCGAACTGCAGGATATTCAGAAACGTATGAATGATTACCAAAATAATGCCCAGCAACAAGTTGATGCTAAAAGGCAGGAATTAGGTAAACCGCTTATTGATAAAGCTACTCAGGCTGTACAGGCTGTAGCTAAAGAAAAAGGCTATGCTTACGTATTAGATTCATCACAGATCACTTTATTGGTATCTCCTGATGCTGATGACCTGATGGCTGCTGTGAAGTTAAAATTAGGCTTGAAATAAGAATTGCCAATACTAAAAAAAGCGCCCTGATTAAACGGGACGCTTTTTTTATGTTTACCAATCGAGATTGCTTGTAATTAAGCCGGGGTAAAGATAAGCTGCTAATGTTCCTGTTCATTGTTAGCTGTTTCCGGGGTAATTGATAAAGTAATTTGCTGATACACGTTACAAAAACAAAACAGATAATTATTATCCATTATTAAAACACAGGACACAAAATCAAAATGAAAAAACTATTTAAAGTCGCCTTAGTTGCAGCAGGTATGTTGTTCGTGGGTAGTTTCGCTAAAGCGCAAACAAAAATAGGTTATGTTAATTTTAGCCAGGTTATCGATCAGATGCCTGAAACTAAAACCGTTTCTACAACATTACAGGCCTATCAAAAAACATTCATTGATCAGTTAACTACTATGAACAATGAATTACAAACCAAAGGTGCCGATTTGGATAAAAACGCGGCTACAATGACCGATGCTGTACGTCAGGCAAAAACCTCAGAATTGCAGGACATTCAAAAACGCATGAATGATTATCAGAACAACGCTCAACAACAGGTTGATGCTAAAAAACAAGAGTTAGGTAAACCTATCATTGATAAAGTTTCTACCGCTGTACAAGCAGTAGCTAAAGAAAAAGGCTATGCTTATGTATTAGATTCATCACAAGTTAGCATGATCGTATCTCCTGCGGGCGACGATTTGATGCCAGCTGTAAAATTGAAATTGGGTTTAAAATAAGATCACCTTTAAGTAAATTATATAAGAGCGTTCCGTAATTGCGGGACGCTTTTTTTATGTTTGTGTATGTCAAATCAACCCATTGGTATTTTTGATTCGGGCTTTGGCGGGTTAACCGTATTCCGTTCTATTATTGAGCAGCTGCCCGGCTATGATTATATTTATATGGGCGATAACGCCCGCGCACCTTATGGCAACCGTTCGTTCAGTACCATACATCAATACACCTGGGAGTGTGTGCAATGGATGTTTGATCAGGGATGCCCATTGGTGATCCTGGCATGTAATACTGCTTCGGCCAAGGCGCTGCGCACTATTCAGCAACAAGACCTTAAAAATATAGCTGATCCTACAAAAAGGGTGTTAGGGGTAATCCGCCCAACGGCCGAGATCATTGGCAATTACACGAAAACTAAAGAAATAGGGGTATTGGGTACTAAAGGCACGGTGCAATCCGGATCATATCTGCTCGAAATCAATAATTTTTTTCCTGATATTAAGGTACATCAGCAGGCTTGCCCGCTTTGGGTGCCACTGATTGAAAATGGAGAGTACGATAAACCTGGTGCTGATTTTTTTGTGCAGCTTTACCTGGATCAGATCATGGCACAGTCGTCAAACATTGATACCATTTTATTGGCCTGTACCCATTATCCCATCATCCAGGATAAAATTAAAGCGTATTTGCCCGAAGGCATTAATGTGGTTGGCCAGGGTGATATAGTAGCAAAAAGTCTTGTTGATTATTTAAACCGTCACCCCGAAATTGAACAAAAGATAAGCCGTGACGGTGAAAGCAAGTTTTACACCACAACCGATGATACTGCCGACTTTGATCATCATGCCTCGCTGTTTTTCTCGGCCCCGGTAAAGTCAACATTTATATCGGCCAATGATTTGGTAAAGTGTTGAACCTCGATTTTTAGGATTGAAGGATGACCGTGATGCAGGGCTTTAGGCGTTGATAAATCAAGTAATCTTTGAATTAGGTAAATCATGGTTCTCCTATCAACTTAATATATAATTTAATCATTCTAAATAACTCAACATTTAGTAAGTTTGCACCCTTAAGCAAATATTCCTGTTGAACTATTATATTACATATTTTATCGCGGCAATCGGGCTGTTTAGTTTCTCAGCTTTCTTTGCATTATTCGGTGTATATGCCGAGCGTAAAATATCCGCTTTTATACAGGACAGGCTTGGCCCAACCGAGACAGGTAAATACGGTACCCTGCAAACGCTGGCCGATATTCTAAAAATGCTTCAGAAAGAACTGATCATTCCGGCAGCTGCGGATAAATGGTTATTTATGTTGGCTCCGGCGGTAATATTCATAGCCGTGTATCTTGGCTTTGCCGCGCTGCCCTGGGCTCCGGGACTTATCCCTTCAAAAACAAACATCGGTCTGTATTATATCTTCGCCATTATCTCTATCGAAACATTAGGGATCCTGATGGCCGGATGGGGATCTAACAACAAATATTCTATACTGGGGGCTATGCGCTCCGCAGCTCAGATCATTTCATATGAAATTCCTGCCGGTTTTGCTATCATATCTGTGGTGATGATTGCCCAAACGCTGGATTTACAAGCGATCTCGGCTCAGCAAGGGATCCTGGCAACTGAAAAAATTAAATTCGCAGGTTTTTGGGATGTATCCCAGATAGGCGGATTATTTAGCTGGAATGTATTCAGGGCTCCACATTTACTTGTGGCGTTTGTGATCTATTTTATAGCTTCACTGGCCGAAAGTAACCGCGCACCGTTCGATATTCCGGAAGCTGAATCCGAACTGGTCGCCGGTTTCCATACCGAGTTTACGGGGATCCGTTTCGCATTAGTATTTTTGGCCGAATATTCGATGATGTTCCTGGTATCCATGATAGCGGTAATATTATTTTTAGGTGCATGGAATACGCCCCTGCCCAACATTGGCAGCGTTAAACTGGCAACGTGGACAACCGGGGTAGCTTGGGGCATACTATGGGTTGTATTAAAAACACTGGCACTGGTAGCCGTACAAATGTGGATCAGGTGGACATTGCCCCGCTTAAGGGTTGACCAGCTGATGAACCTTTGCTGGAAAGTGTTAACCCCGCTGGCTTTTGCCTGTATGCTGATATCTGGCGTATGGCGGTTGTGGCTCATGTAAGTGTTTAGTCGGAAGTCGGCAGTCCGGAAGTCCGAAGAGATAGAAGAAAAGATTAGTAAATAATTAAAGTATATAGGAAATTCAGGGTAATCCTAAAATCCTAAAAATCATGGTTCAAAGAGTAATAAACGCGTTTACAACAGCATGGAAAGGTTTAAGCCTTACCATACGCCACCTTTTTGCCGGTAACGGCAAACGGGAGATTGTGACCGTGAGCGATAGCAATTACTTTAAACAGCTTGAACATGGTACCAATACCATTCAATATCCTAAACAGCAGTTGCCCGTGCCCGAAGTAGGCCGTTATCAGTTGGATGTGGAAATGGATGACTGTATCGTATGTGATCTGTGCGCTAAGGTATGCCCGGTTAATTGTATCGATATTGAATCGATCAAGGCTACGGAAGCTATCGGGCAAACATCCGACGGGACTACCAAACGTTTGTACGCCGCCAAGTTTGATATTGATATGGCCAAATGTATGTATTGTGGCCTGTGCACTATTGTGTGCCCAACCGAGTGCATTACGATGACCAACCAGTATGATAAAACCGTTTTTCAACTTAGCGACCTGGTTTACCAGTTTTCGGATATGAAACCGGAAGATGCCGTAGAAAAACGCGCTTTATTTGATAAACAGCAGGCCGAAAAACAAGCTGCCAAATTAGCCGCCATGAAACAAAAGGAGGGCGGGGCATGAGTTTAGTGCGCTTGTTGTTTTATGTCATGAGTTTTATTGCCATTGGTTCGGCGCTGTATGCCGCTTTAAGCAAAAACCTGGTCAGGAGTATTTTTATATTTTTTGTGACCTTGTTTGCCCTTGCCGGGCTATACGTAATTGCCCTTGCCGATTTTGTGGCCGTAACGCAGGTAGTAATTTACGTAGGCGGTATTTTGGTGCTGATCCTTTTTGCGTTTATGCTCTCGGGCAGGGAAACGCTGAACGTGATCCAGCAGCAAAAAGGGAAATTTGTTAATATGGCCAAAGTGCCTGCAGTTATTCTGGCTGTATTGTTTTTAGCTGTGATAGTAAACATTATCCTTAAAGTCGATGCCGATAACCTGCCATGGGTAAAACAGGCTATTGCGCAAAAAAACGAGATAACGCCTGCTAATTCCACCATTGAAAATATAGGTATTAACTTAATGACCACCTATCTGCTGCCTTTTGAGGCTATTTCTGTTTTACTGCTGATGGCTTTGGTGGGTGCGGCGCACTTATCACGTAAGGAGGGCAGCGCATGATCTCGCTAACCGATTTTTTACTGGTAGGCGCGTTGCTGTTTTGTACAGGCGTATACATGATTGTATCAAAACGCAACTCGATACAGGTGTTGATAGGTATTGAACTGATGCTGAACGCTGCCATTTTAAACCTGGTGGCTTTTGGTAAATATGATAAGTTGAATAATGGGGGACAGGTATTCGCCCTGTTTGCCATTGTACTGGCTGCTGCAACAACGGCAGTGGCATTAGCCATCATCCTGAATGTTTACCGGAGATATAAAACCATTGATCCGGATGAGATTAAAAATTTGAGGGATTAAAAAGCGTAGAGACGCATCACATGCGTCTTCATAAAGCAGATAGAACAGAAAAGACGCATGTGATGCGTCTCTACAGAAAATAAATAGATAAAAAAGATAATTGAACAACGCGATACCATATACAGATCCTTCCATCTTCTGCTATGCTATTTTAGCTGTGGCTCTGCCGCTGTTTGCTGCCTTGATCAATTTTTGCTTGCCGGTAAAAAGTAAAGCAGCAGGTTGGATTTCAACGCTGGCTATTTTGGTTGGATGTGTATTGTCTGCAATGGTATTTGCAGCAGTTTGGAACCAGCAACCTCAGCACGTTCAAACCTTATGGTTCACTATTGGTACTACCAAAGTTTTTGCGGGGATCTTGCTGAATAACCTTTCGGCAATGATGTTGCTGCTGGTATCGCTGATTGCTTTGCCAGTGCATATCTATTCTACCGCGTACATGAAGTGTGACGACAGGTATAGTCGTTACTTTACTTATCTCAGCTTTTTCTGCTTCAGCATGCTGGGTTTGGTGATTGTAGATAGCCTGGTGTTATTCTATGCCTTTTGGGAATTGGTGGGCTTTTCATCATACCTGCTTATCGGTTTCTGGTTTACCAGGGATAAGGCGGTACAAGCCAATAAAAAAGCCTTTATCATGAACCGTATTGGCGATATCGGTTTATTGAGCGCCATCATTATCATTTTTGCCAAGTTCCATACATTTGATATCGCCACACTATTTATAAACGATAACCTGGTATTTAAATCGGTTATCCATGATGGCTTGTGGATTTCTGCTTCAGGCCAAATTCCTGCGGTGTGGCAATATGTTGCCTGTATTGGCGTGTTTATGGCTGTCGCGGCTAAGTCGGCACAGTTTCCCTTGCATACCTGGTTACCTGATGCTATGGAGGGGCCAACTTCAGTTTCGGCCTTAATTCACGCGGCTACCATGGTGGCTGCAGGAGTGTTTTTACTGGGCAGGGTTTATCCCCTGTTTACCGATAGCGAATTAACTGTTCTTGCCATTATCGGTTGCTTTACCGCGTTTATGGCGGCTACCATCGCGTTAACGCAAAACGACCTGAAGCGTGTACTTGCTTATTCAACTATATCGCAATTGGGTTACATGATCCTGGCTATGGGAGTGGGAGCTTATGGTTCATCGTTATTCCATTTAGCTACGCATGCCTTTTTTAAATGTTTACTGTTTTTGGTGGCCGGTGTCGTGATTCACGAAATGCAGCATATCAAAGAGGAGAACAACCTTGATATCGACCCTCAGAATATTCATTACATGGGTGGCCTGCGTAAAAAACTGCCGGTAACATTTATTGCAGCCGTTGTTGGTTCGCTGGCGCTTATTGGTATTCCGCTTACATCGGGCTATCTGTCAAAAGACGGTATCCTGATCCAGGCTTTTGAATGGAGCGAGGGGCGGAGCGCATGGCTTAAGCTGATTCCGGCAGGAGCGTTGTTTACCAGTTGGCTCACAGTATTTTACGTATCAAGACTGATGGTAAAAGTATTTTTTGGTGAGTTTCGATTGTTAAAAAAACATCCCGAAATAAAACTTCATATCAGCGATGGCGGCTGGCAATACCGCGTACCTTTGATATTATTGGCAATATGCAGCTTGTTCCCGCTGTTTTCGCTTAATCCTTTCTTTTATGAAAAAGCCTGGTTGTTCGAGAGCCTAAAGCCCGCCGAATTCATGGCCCGCGAAAATATCTATCATACCATTATCCCTATAGGGGTAAATATCTTAAGCGTATTTGTGATGTACGCCGCCTATGCCATCTACGTAAAAAGAAATACGTTTTCGTTCCCGCAAACCGGTTTCCTTTACCGCTTATCTTATAACCAGTGGTATTTGGATAAAATCTACAGAAAAGCGATTGTAAAGCCTATACTTGGTTTGGGTAAAACCTGTTTCTGGTTTGACAGGAATGTTATAGACGGTTTAATCCACCTGATTGAACGCTCAAGCCGGATGGTAGCCGCCCTTACCGCCTGGAGCGATAAACATATTGTCGACGGATTTTTGCATTTGATGGCAGCATTGGTGCAAAGCATTGGCAATTTTGCACGTAAATTTCAAAACGGTAAAGTACAGTATTACCTGTACAGCATGTTATTGATAGTATTGATACTGTTTGTTTTAAAAATATTGATCTGAATTTAATGAACCTGTTAACCCTGCTCATATTTATACCCGTATTGTTTGCGCTGGTTATTGTACTGTTGCCATCGTCGCAGCGGGGCAGTTTTAAATATATTACGCTATTGGCTACGTTGTTGCAACTTGGTATCAGCATATATATTTATCTCAATTTTAAAACCGGAGCTGCTTCGGCGGGGATAAACCATGAAGATCAGTTTCAGTTTGTACAGAAACTGCCATGGATAGGCCTTAACCTGGGCAGCATGGGGAAATTGCAGATAGATTATTTTGTTGGGATAGACGGTATTTCGGTAACGCTGCTGGTGATGTCGGCACTGGTGATGGTTGTTGCTACACTGGCCTCATGGGAGATCAAGAGCAATCTGAAAGGTTTCTTCTTGCTGTTCTTGTTGTTGGATATGGCCGTGATGGGTGTATTTTGCGCATTGGATTTCTTCCTGTTTTACCTGTTTTATGAGCTGATGTTGCTGCCGCTTTATTTCCTGATCGGGATGTGGGGTGGTGTACGCCGGGAGTATGCAGCTATTAAGTTTTTCCTTTATACCTTGTTTGGGTCGGTATTTATGTTGCTGGTGATGGTAGGTTTATACCTTTCGGTAAATGACCCGGCAACGGGTAGCCATACGTTTAATATTATCCAGATGATGAACCCCGCCAACTATACTCAGGGTTCAGTATTTTCCGCCGCCGCCCATCAAACCATATTGGGGATGCCGGCACGTACGGTTGGTTTTGTTGTGCTGTTCATTGCCTTTGCCATCAAAGTACCAATTGTTCCTTTACATACCTGGCTGCCTGATGCTCACGTTGAAGCGCCTACACCGGTATCTATTATTCTTGCAGGTGTATTGCTTAAAATAGGTGGTTATGGTATTATCAGGATTTGCCTCGGGATTTTCCCGGAGATAGCCTCGTCAGGGGCGTTTTGGCTTGGCTTGATAGGTGTTGTGTCGATATTATATGGCGCCTGCAATGCGCTGGCCCAGCGCGACCTGAAGCGTTTGATCGCTTATTCATCAGTATCGCACATGGGTTTCGTATTGCTGGGGATTGCCTCGCAAACTGCCGAAGGTGTAAGCGGCGCCGTAATGCAGATGGTAAGTCACGGCTTTTTGTCATCAATGCTGTTCTTTTTAGTGGGTGTGGTTTATAACCGCGTGCACGACAGGGATATTTATCATTTCCGCGGATTGGGTACCCAGATGCCACAGTATACAGCCTTTGTGATGGTCGCTTTTTTTGCCTCATTAGGTTTGCCCGGCTTTTCGGCATTTGTGGCGGAAGCATTTACATTGGCAGGTACATTTAAATCGCCAACGGTTAACGGTTTGTTGCCATATTGGATGGCTATATGCGGCTCGGTAGGTATTTTATTAGGTGCCGCCTATTTTCTGTGGACGCTGCAACGCATGTTCTTCGGAAAAGTATCGCTTAAAGGGGGCGAAGTTTGGAAAATAGCGCTCACCGATGTAAGTATCCGCGAAAAGCTGGCACTTATACCAATGGCTGCTGCGGCACTTGCTTTAGGTTTAATGCCATCGTTGGTATTTGGAAAAATCAATGATTCGGTATTAGCATTGATTCAGTTTTTACAGGCTAAATAAAAATAATAGTGTTTCAACATAAATTCTTTTATGGAAAAGTGCATACCCCTGCATCTTTTATTTACGCTGCCCCCGGCAACACGGGCATAAGCGAAATAACAGATGGTGTGTATTTAACCGAAGGAATTATGTTTAAAAAATTATCTATCGCCGCAGCATTATTTTTTATCGCTGCCGCAACAAGGGCAAACGAAGGTCAGCACGTAGCCTCAAAAGTTCAAAAAGTAACCGTGTTTTTAAATGGGGCGCAGGTTAACCGCACCGCGTTAGTGAATATCAGTCCAGGCACCTCAACGCTGGTATTTGAAAACCTTTCGCCGGGTATTGATGTGCAAAGCATCCAGGTAAATGCCGGTGGCGACTTTACCATTCTTTCCGTAAATCACGAACTTGATTTTGCCGATAACGATATCAGGCAGAAAAATATACAAGCTATTGAAGCCAAGCAAAAACTGGTAAGGAATAAGATAGCCCTGCAAAACAATATGCTTTCCATATACCAGGAGGAAGCCAATACCTTAGCTAAAAACCCAATAAGTAACGGCACCAATGTTGCTTTGGATCCGGTGAAGCTGAAACAGACACTCGATTTTCAGACTGCACGTTTAAACGAGATCAAGAAGAACCAGCAGGTGGTTAATGATCAGATTGACCTGCTTAACGACGAACTGCAGGGTTACGACAAGCAAATTGCCGAAATAAATAGGGTAGGCGCTAAGACTACCAGCAATGTTTTGGTAACGGTATCTTCAAAAGCAGCATTGCAGGCAAATTTTACATTGAGCTACCTGGTGCGGAATGCAAGCTGGTTTCCTACCTATGATATCCGCGCTAAAAATGTAAACAGTCCTATTACTATTGTTTACAAAGCCAATGTATCGCAAAAAACAGGGGAGGACTGGAAAAGCGCTAAGCTTACTTTATCAACAGGCAACCCAACAGTAAACGGCGCCAAGCCCGAACTTACACCTACTTACCTTAATTTTGGTATGTACTACTCCGGCTCTACAGCCTCTTTAACCAAGGTAATGGGCAGGGTGGTAGCCGGTGATGATGGCCAGGCATTACCGGGCGTTGCCATTCGTGTAAAAGGAACTTCAATAGGGGCGGTAAGTGACGCCGGTGGAAATTATAGCATCCAGCTACCTAATGTTAATGCTGTACTTACCTACAGTTTTATTGGCTTTGAAACAACTGAAAGGCAGGCTAACGCACCGCTGATTAACGTATCCCTAAAATCATCTTCGCAACAGCTTAATGAAGTTGTTGTTGCGGGTTATGGTACGGAATATAAACGTGATTTGACTGGAGCTGTTGCAGGTGTACAGGTTAAAAACATAGTTAACACAGTTCCTATCGAAGTTAAAAAAGAGGAAAACCAAACCAATATTGAGTTTAATATCGCTAATCCTTATACGGTGCCAAGCGATGGTAAACAATATGCTGTTGAAATAAGCCAGTATAATATTGATGCTACTTACCAATATTATGTAGCTCCTAAACTGAGTACCGATGTTTTCCTTACCGCCCAGCTTACCAACTGGAATAAGTATAGTTTCCTCTCTGGTGAGGCTAACCTGTTTTTTGAAGGTACCTATATTGGTAAATCACTTATCAATACCGATGCCACTACCGATACGCTGAACCTATCCCTGGGTACCGATAAAAATATTGTTGTTACCCGTAGCATGGAAAAAGGCCTGGCTATGAGGCAGTCATCTGGTTCAAACCTTAAGGAAACCCGCAACTGGCTCATCGATGTAAAAAACAGGAAAAGCCAATCGGTTAATTTGTTGGTTGAAGACCAGGTACCGGTTTCGCAGAATAAAGATATCGAGGTGGAGGCACAGGAAACATCAGGAGCAAAACCCGATGCAACAACAGGTAAGGTTTCATGGAATTTCGTGTTAAATTCGCTTGATGAAAAGAAGGTGAAGCTGAAATACCAGGTAAAATACCCAAAAAATCAATCAGTAATAGTACAATAAAATATAAATGCACGATCTGCTACCCCATATATCAGCTCAGTTAACCAATGTTTTTGGCAGTATTCCCTATTTCATGCCCGAAATTTATTTAACCGCGCTGTTTTTGGTAGTACTGATAACCGACCTGATATTTGGGCGCAGATCTGTGAAGCTTTGTAAAATAGTGGCCTGTGCTGGCTTGCTGCTGGTGTTGTTTAAAGACCTGCAACAGGTTGCTCTGATCCTTGATGGAGATCATGTTATTTTTGGCAGTATGCTGTTGCTTAGGCGCTCGGCAGTGTTCTTTAAGATCATTATCGATCCGCTCTCATTCATCCTGTTGTTAAACTTTACCTGGGATGATAAGCTGAAAGCCCACACAAAAGGAGTATCTGATCTTTATACCATTTCCATCGCATCGGTATTAGGCCTGCATTTAATGGCTATGGCAATTAACCTGCTGTCGGTTTATCTTGCCATTGAGATGGTATCGGTGGCCTCATACCTGATGGTGGCCTATCGTTCCGAAACTGCTTTGAGCACCGAGGCCGGCTTAAAATACGTGCTGTTCGGAGCGGCCTCATCGGCTATCATGTTGTATGGCATTTCCTTACTATATGGATTCAGCGGCTCGCTCGGATTGTTGAATATTGTAGCACAATTGCCAAACGTGAACCCGCTTAGTGTTTCCTTCGCTTTAGTATTGGTGTTGATAGGTGTTGGTTTCAAGCTATCATTTATGCCGATGCACTTTTGGGTACCCGATGTTTACCAGGGAGCGCCAACGCCTGTTACTGCATATCTTTCAACCGTTCCTAAAATAGCCGCTTTCGCGTTACTGGTAAATGTGATGCCTTTGTTCCTGTTCTCGGCAGATTGGAAGGGGATTGATTTTGGCATCGTTTTATCGGCCATTGGTATTATCACCATGATTGCCGGAAACTTTGCTGCCGTTTTGCAGAACAATGTGAAAAGAATGCTGGCTTATTCGAGTATTGGCCATACCGGTTTTGCTTTAATGGCCGTAGTTACCTTTAATGTACAGGGTTTATCGTCGCTTACCTACTATCTGGCAGTGTATGCGTTGGCAAATATCGGGGCTTTGGCACTCGCGTCGTATTTTAATAACGTTGTTGATGCCGAAGAAGTAGAAGATTACAAAGGTTTGGGCTTAAAATATCCTGCTGCATCGGTTTGTTTTGTAATTATCCTCATTTCCCTTACCGGAATCCCGGTTACAGCAGGTTTTACCGGTAAATTGTTTGTGTTTTCGGCAGTTTACAGCGCTTATGAGCAAACACACAACATCTGGTTACTGGCTTTGATGATAACCGGCGCGTTAACTACGGTAGTGTCGTTATTTTATTACCTTAAAATTCCTTTGTATTTATTTCTGAAAAGAACAGAAAATGCAGAAGTTGCAAGTGAAAGATCATATAATCTTCTTGTTTTAGCTGTCGTTATTAGTTTTCTGCTTGTTTTATTGGGGATTTTCCCAAATTCTATCCTTAAATATTTATAACTGATGTTTTTTTCAACAAAAGTCAATTAATTTCTTTTGTTTTTAGAAAAAATCATACCTTTCATGCAGATTTAAAACATATTTTTTCTGAATACATGAAGAGGTATATCCCTTTTTTCCTGATCTTAATTATACTTTCCCTTACTTTCCTTTTTCCGTCAGTAGATTTCAAGGATTCTGGTCACCCTAACTTTAATACAGGCGATATTGCCTGGATGCTGATGTCAACAGCGCTGGTTTTGATCATGACGCCTGGTCTTGCCTTTTTTTATGGCGGTATGGTTAACAAAAAGAACGTAATATCAACCATGCTGCAAAGCATTGTTTGTATGGTAATTATTACGGTAATGTGGGGCATTTTCGGTTTCAGTTTAGCTTTTGGCGATAGTTTCTACGGAATTATTGGTAATCCATCAACCTTTTTCATGATGAAAGGCATGTTGGGTAATGCTACCTGGAAAGCGGCGCCAACCATTCCGTTGTTGTTGTTTGCCATGTACCAGTTAAAGTTTGCCATTATTACCCCGGCGCTTATCACCGGTGCATTTGCAGAGCGGATCCGTTTTAACTCGTATATTATTTTCCTGGTACTGTTTTCGATATTCATATTCTCGCCTTTGGCGCATTGCACCTGGCACCCTGATGGCATATTAGCCAAATTTGGCGTGCTTGACTTTGCAGGTGGTACCGTTGTGCACATGTCGGCGGGATGGGCTGCCCTGGCATCAGCTTTATACCTTAAACGCCGTACTGAGGCTAACCATGCACCTGCCCGTATCACTTATGTGATGATCGGTACCGGTTTATTGTGGTTTGGCTGGTTTGGGTTTAACGCCGGTTCTGCGTTTGGCGCTAATGCTTTAGCTGTTACCGCTTTGGCAACCAGTACAACGGCTTCGGCTGCTGCAGGTGTTACCTGGATATTTTTTGACATGCTGCTTGGTCGTAAACCATCTGCAATGGGTACCTGTATTGGTGCTGTTGTAGGTTTGGTGGCTATTACACCTGCCGCAGGTTTTGTAACGGTACCACACTCAATGGCTATCGGTATTATTTCGGCAGTGGTAAGTAACCTGGTGGTTGAATGGCGTACGCGTACCAGCATTGATGATACGCTTGACGTATTCCCTTGCCATGGTGTAGGCGGTATGGTGGGTATGTTACTGACCGGTGTATTTGCCAGCCAGCAAGTTAACCATGGTAATACAACAGGTAATGGTTTATTCTTTGGCGAAACCCACCTTTTCATTGTGCAACTGGTAGCACTTGTGTGCGTATCTATATTCGCTTTCTTTGGCTCACTGCTTTTATTGAAGATCACCGATATGATCTCGCCATTAAGGGTATCTGCCGAAGAAGAAGAACAAGGTCTCGACCTTAGTCAGCACGGCGAAAAATTATAATAATACTTTCAAACCAACCACCAAACCTAAGAAACTTCCGGCCCAAAAGGCCGGATTTTTTGTTTTGGGGGAGGGATTGCCGGGATAATGAAAATCGACGCACGTTCAAGCGTCGACGCTTGAATGTTTTTTTAATAGGAGCGTCCACGCTCCCGGAATTTATGGTAAGCGCGGACGCTTACCATTGGAATGGTACAAGCGAATGACGCTTGTACCTGCGCAATCAAAGTAGAACCATACCCCTCTCAAGAGAGGAATCGCACATTCCCTTCGCTTTTTATCTCTGAAGTTAACACTTGTACCTGTACAATAGATAGCAAAAAATAAAACCCCTCCTTGCAAAGCAAAGAGGGGTAACACGCGCAGCGACGTTGGGCGAATTGCTTTAATCAGCAAACTCGGAAACCAAATTGCTTACCGGGTCATCCACCCGTTTGATATGAATGTTATTAACCGGTTTTACTACCAGAGGGATCTTTTCAACGCGTGTTTCGCTGGTATCCAAACCGAAAGCCTTAGCTTCTGACTGGGCCAATTTTTTGATGGCAAAATAGCTGTTCAGAATAAAACCTTCGGATACGCTGAACAGGTTATTGTACGACAGGAATTTCTCCATGATCACAAACCTGAAATCGGCAGCCATATGATATTGTTTCAGCGATGGGTAATTGCTGGTGATATCGATCTCGCCACGTTCAACCATATCTTCAACTACCTTGCGGAAAAGTACATTTACCCTCGGTTGGATCCTGAAACCTAAACGGAACTCTACACGGATAACTTTGCCCGGCTCAATCTGGTCAACGCTATACTCCATGGTATAAGGCTCGTCAGTACGTTCAATATGCACGAACCAGTAAGTATCGGCGCGTTTTGGCCGGCGGCTCATGATCGAATAAATGATCTTTTCTTCAATTTGCCTGCTATTGTTCGCCTTTGTTAAATAAATAAGGTGAGTAGCATATTTATTTACCGTAGTATCGTTACTCAACGCGTTAAGCAATGGCAGTTTCTCTTTAATATCAGTAAAGTGAAGGAAGCGGTTGTTGATCTTACGCGCCTTAAACCAGGTGTACATGGTAAAGATCAAACCAACCTCGAATCCTACAAAGAATAAACGTTTTAATATTTTAACCGCGTTGGCTATAAAGAATGAAAACTCTACAGTTACAAACACGCACAGGATAATAGTAACCAACCAAACAGGCCAGTGCTTTACATAACGCATGAAGTAGTACATCAAAATGGTGGTGCTCAGCATGGCAATGGTGATACTAAAACCATAGGCAGCTGTCATGGCACTTGAGGTACGGAAATACAACGATACCAGGATGCAGCCAATGCATAACATCCAGTTGATGCTTGGGATATAGATTTGTCCGCGAATGTTTGAAGGATATTTAATAGTGATCCTTGGCCAGAAATTCATACTCACGGCCTCGCTGATCAGCGTAAATGAACCACTGATCAATGCCTGGCTTGCAATAATGGTGGCTAATGTAGCCAAGGCAACAGCCGGCAGCAGGAAAAAGTGAGGAACAATCTCGAAGAATGGGTTTACACCTGCAAAATTTTTGCCCGGTGCCTGTGACAGTACCCAAGCGCCCTGACCAAGGTAGTTCAATATCAGGGTAGTTTTTACAAAGATCCAGCTTACCTGGATATTGCGCCTGCCGCAGTGGCCTAAATCAGAATATAGGGCTTCGGCACCAGTGGTACATAAGAATACAGCGCCTAACAGCCAGAAACCTTTAGGGTGGTCCATCAGTAAGCGGGCACCATAGTAAGGGTTAAGGGCTTTAAATATAGAAGGGAAATGAACTATCTGTAAAGTACCCAATACGCCCAGCATGATAAACCACATTAACATAACAGGTCCGAAAGCCGAGCCAACCACCTTGGTGCCAAACTGCTGAAAGAAGAACAGTAATAGAATAATGGAAATTACAATGATGAGAATCAGGTTATTACCCGGCACGATAACCGTTGAAAATGCCGGAACCAAATTCAAGCCTTCAATGGCCGATGTTACCGAGATAGGAGGGGTAATGATACCATCGGCAAGTAAAGTGCCCGCACCGATTATAGCCGGGATGGCCAGCCATTTTCCATAACGCCTTACCAGAGCATAAAGGGAAAAAATGCCGCCTTCGCCTTTATTATCGGCCTGTAGTGTAATAACGATGTATTTAAAAGTGGTTTGAAGGGTTAGTGTCCAGAAGATACAGGAAATTGAGCCTAATACCAGCGCGGTGTTCACTTTACCACCTTCAACCAACAGGGTTTGAAAAACATAAAGGGGAGAAGTACCAATATCGCCAAAAATAATACCGAGGGTAACGATCATACCCGCGAAAGTGAGTTGCTTAACGTGCGAATTCATGAATTGTATAAATTATTAGGGGAAAAAGAAAGGATGTAAAAGGCTGCGGCGGGGACGTTTGTGGTCCGTTGTGCAAATTTTGCTGCTGCCGCGATAAACAATGCCATCGTAAATTATATTTTGATTACGAATGCATGTGGCCAATTAGCATGCCATTAGCTATTGGGTTTTCTTTAGTGCTTTGATTTGCAAATATTTATCATATTGAGAAAGCTTTTCTCAATATGAGGTGTTACTATCAAAATGATAGGTTTTATCATTTTGAGAACCATTGCGGTATGGTGCTTTTATCGTGATATTACAGATATTTGAGCATGGATCTATTCAATAATGATCAGTTAAACCTGTTCGGGGCTTCAAAAAACTTACTGCCTTTTGATGGCGAGGTGCTGTTTTACCCGCATTTTTTTAAGCAGGATGTGTTTGAGCAACTGGTTAATGAAACGCCATGGAAACAGGATAAGATGAAGATCTACGGTAAGGAGGTAAACTTCCCCCGGCTTACAGCCTGGTATGGCGAGAGCGACGAGGTTTATGTATATTCTGGTGTGGTGAATGTGCCGGTGAGGTTTAGTCCGCTGTTGTTGGATATTAAACAGGCGGCCGAGCGGCAAAGCGGTCACAGGTTTAATACAGCGTTGCTCAACTATTACCGTGATGGTAACGATAGCATGGGCTGGCATAGTGATGACGAAACTGAACTGGGCGGTAACCCGGTCATCGCTTCGGTATCATTTGGAGCTTCGCGGGTTTTTCAGTTTAAGCATAAGCGGGATAAGAGCGCGAAAGTTTCTATCGCACTAAACAATGGTGATTTGCTCATTATGCAGGGTGAAACGCAGCATCACTGGCTCCACCAGGTGCCTAAAAGAAGCAAGATGCAGGGTGCGCGGATTAATATTACATTTAGGTTTATAGGGTAGTGTGTATAAACTGTTTTGTAAGATGTCCGGCAAACTGCTATCTTACATTAACTTTACTGACCTTATGAAACGACATCTATTACTATTGGCAGCTTTTGCAGCTCTCATAACAAATGCCAGCGCACAAACCGACTTGCCTACAGACAGCGGAACATTTTTCCTGCACAAATTTGAACAGCATATAGGCAAGGAAACATACTACGTACATAAATATAAAGACGCGGTTCATTATACTATCGATTTCAAGTTCGTCGACCGGGGCTCGCCGGTACCCCTTAAAGCCGAATTAAAGGTAAACCCCGCTGTTGAACCGCTTGAATTGACGATCAAAGGAAGTACTTCAAGGTTTTCGACCATTGATGATAAAGTGACCACCCGGGGTGGCGAAGCGTCAATCAGCGTTAATGATTCATCTTATACTCAAAAGTTATTACCCTTGAGTTTCCCGGTAGCGGGGTATTCGCCGGGCACTGTGCAACAGGTGCTCATTCAGTATTGGAATAAGCATAAACAGCCCGAAAGTATTCACACCTTGCCATTTGGCGCGGTTCAAATCAAAAAATCAGGTATAGATCAGCTTACTTTTAACGGTAAGCCACTTGTGTTAAACCGGCTTACTATTAGCGGCCTGGTTTGGGGTAACGAACTGGTTTGGACAGATCAGGAAGGTAAACTCATTTGCCTGATCACTAATGACGCGGAAGGCGACAAGCTGGAAATGATGCGTGTGCCTTATGAAGAATTACTGCCGCAACTGATCGGTAAAGCTGCCACTTATGGTATGGAACTATTTGCCAAAGCTGCTGCGCCAACAGGTAAGGTTGATAAAGTGATAGCCATTACCGGCGGAAACCTGGTTGAAGTAAATACTGGAACAAGTATGCCCAACGCTGTTATTTTAATAGAGAATGGCATTATTAAACAAACCGGCAAAGTTGGCGAAGTAAAAATTCCGGCAGGGGCGAAGATCATTGATGCTAAAGGAAAATCTGTGTTGCCGGGCCTGTGGGATATGCACGCGCACTTTGAACAGGCCGAATGGGGACCTGCTTATCTTGCCGCAGGCGTTACCACCGTACGCGATTGCGGTAATGAGTTTGGTTATATCAACGCTATAAAAGCGGCTATTGATGGAGGCAAAGGTGTGGGGCCTAATATTATTAAAGCTGGTATCATTGACGGCAAGGGGCCTTATGCATTGGGCATTATTCAGGCGGATACTAAAGAAGAAGCCATAAAGGCAGTTGATCGTTATAAAGAAAATGGTTTTCAGCAGATCAAGATCTACAGCTCGGTAAAACCGGCTATAGTAAAAGCTATTTGCGATGAAGCACACCGGTTGGGTTTAACTGTAACAGGTCACATCCCGAATGGGATGACCTTGCAGCAAGGGGTTGACTCGGGGATGAATATGGTTAACCATGTTCAGTACGTGTATTCAATCATGAAACGGGATAAGGACAGGTCAATTATTTTTGATGATTCTGTAAGTATTGCCGCGATTAAATTTATAAAAGATCATCATGTGGTTATAGACCCTACAGTTGGTGTTTTTGAACTGGCCCTGCGTAATGTTAAGGATGATATCACCAAATTGGAACCTAATTATTACAATTTGCCCTTGCCGCTTCAAGCCTTGTTTAAAAATATGGGCGTAGAACCTGCGCAGGCGGCTAAGCTTAAGCCCTTGTATGAAAGCATGAAGAAAACGGTTAAGGTGCTGTATGATGCAGGAATTCCAATAGTTGCCGGTACAGATATGGGCTTCCCGGGTTACAGTGTAGATCGCGAGCTTGAACTTTATGTTGAAGCTGGCCTAACTCCGGCACAGGCTATTAAAACAGCAACGATAACACCAGCTATAGTAATGAGCCTTGATAAAACAACCGGTTCAATTGCAGTGGGGAAACAAGCCGATCTTGTGATCATCGATGGCGATCCGCTGAAGAATATCAGCGATATCAGGAAGGTATCGGGAGTAATAAAGGAAGGCCGGATCTATGACCCGGTTAAGTTGCACCAGATGGTTGGGTTTAAAAAGTAGGGGAGTGGTTTATTAAGTTACGGATGGAAGGATTAACGATACTTTACAGGCCAGTTGGGCCAAAAGAATTAAAACTGATAGAAGAATCGGGTTTTAAGCGTTTTCCCAAACGCTTAGCTCAGCAACCTATTTTTTACCCGGTGATGAACGAGGAGTATGCCATTCAAATAGCAAGGGATTGGAATGTGCCTGCGTCTGGTTCGGGTTTTGTAACTAAATTTAGTTTGCCTGCTGAATATTTGAAACGCTACGAGGTGCAAAATGTGGGTGGTGTTGTACACGATGAGCTTTGGGTCCCGGCCGAAGAACTTGAAGAGTTTAACGATCATATAGTTGGATATATTGAGGTTACGCGTTCTTTTTACCCTAATAAAGCGGATTAAACAGGGTTGCAAATAAATGCAATGTTATGACAATAGATTTTACTGATACTTCATTTTAAAATGATACCTTTGCAGCCTCATTCCGAATCATGAGCGATCAGATTAAACATGAATGCGGTGTGGCATTTATCCGCTTACTAAAGCCACTATCTTATTATCAGAAAAAGTACGGAACTGCACTGTACGGCCTGAACAAACTTTACCTTTTAATGGAAAAACAGCACAACCGCGGCCAGGATGGCGCAGGTGTTGCTACCATTAAACTGGATATTGAACCGGGCAAAAGATACATCAGCCGTCACCGTTCAATGGCTTCAAATGCTGTTGCTGATATTTTTGAATACATCCAAAAGAAATTTGCGGATATTCAGAAAGAAGCTCCCGAAAAACTGGCCGATGCCGAATGGCTTAAAGAACACGTTAGCTTTACCGGCGAGGTTTTGTTAGGGCACCTGCGTTATGGTACCCATGGCAAAAACAGCATTGAAAGCTGCCACCCGTTTTTAAGGCAAAATAACTGGATGACCCGTAACCTGGTTATTGCAGGCAACTTTAACATGACCAATGTTGATGAGTTATTGCAGCAGTTATATGCTTTAGGCCAGCATCCAAAAGAAAAAGCCGATACCGTTACCGTGCTCGAAAAAATAGGCCACTTTATTGATACCGAAAATCAAGGCTTGTTTGATCAGTACAAACGTGAGGGATTGGACGATAACAGGGAAATTAGCAAACTTATCGCTAATGATATGGATGTTGCCAAGATCCTTCGTAAATCGGCCAAAAACTGGGATGGTGGTTATACCATTGCCGGTATCCTTGGTCATGGCGATGCCTTTGTTATGCGCGACCCTGCTGGTATTCGTCCGGCTTATTATTATTATAATGACGAGATCGTTGTTGCTGCTTCTGAGCGTCCGGCTATCCAAACCGCCTTTAATATACCGATGGAACAGATCAGGGAAATTCGCCCGGGTCATGCTTTGATCGTTAAAAAGAACGGTAAGATCACCGAAGATATGTTCAGCGAGCCACAGGAAAGAAAAGCTTGCTCGTTCGAGCGGATCTACTTTTCACGCGGCAGTGATGCGGCCATTTACCGTGAGCGTAAACAATTAGGCAGGTTGCTTTGTCCGCAAATCCTGGATTTTGTTAATCATGATATCAAAAACACAGTATTCTCGTACATACCAAACACCGCAGAAGTTGCTTTTTACGGTATGGTTGAAGGTATGCACAAGTATGTGAAGAAATATCAGCACGAAGAATTAGTGAAGCTTGGAGCCGATATTACCGAAGAGAAGGTTGCCGAAATACTCCAGGTTGCGCCGCGTGTTGAAAAGATCGCCATTAAAGATGTTAAGCTCCGCACGTTCATTACACAGGATGCCGACCGTAGCGAAATGGTAGCCCATGTGTATGATACTACTTATGGATTGATCAAAAAAGGCACCGACACCTTAGTGGTATTGGATGATTCTATTGTTCGTGGTACTACGCTGAAACAAAGTATCCTGAAAATTCTTGACAGGCTTGGCCCTAAAAAGGTTGTTGTGGTTTCATCTGCTCCGCAGATCCGTTACCCTGACTGCTATGGTATCGATATGTCGCGCATGGGCGAGTTTGTTGCTTTTGAGGCAGCAATCAGCCTGTTGAAAGAAATGGACAGGGAAGATGTGATCCTGGATGTTTACCAAAAATGTAAAGACAGCCAGAAATTACCGAAAGAAGAAGTTCAAAACTACGTTAAAGAGATTTACGCGATGTTTACCGATCAGCAGATCTCTGACCGTATCGCCCAGATCATCACCCCTAAAAATGTGAACTGCGAAGTACAGGTAATTTATCAAACTTTAGATAACCTGCACATCGCCTGTCCTGATAACCTTGGTGACTGGTATTTCAGCGGTGATTATCCAACTCCAGGCGGTAACAAGGTTGTTAACCGCGCCTTTGTTAACTGGATGGAAGGTAAAAACCAAAGAGCTTATATGTAAAACCCCTTACCCCCCTAAAGGGGTATTGATATACAAGGCGATGGATTTTTCATCGCCTTTTTTGTTTTAAACAATTTAATATCTAAGGGCGTCATTGCGAGGTACGAAGCAATCCCCTATTAGCAGATCCGCCCTGTAAAGTCGGGGATTGCTTCGTACCTCGCAATGACGATGCGGAGAAGTCTTTTCTTCTAAAAGGAATCAAATATTAAGCAGGGATTCGATCTTATTTACGACAGCTGAATTATTATGATCCTGCCGGTGCCGCAAACACAAAGTGTGTAACCAACTTATCAATAAGCACTAACGAGGCGATAATAAGCGCTATGCCCGCAACTTCATTTAACCGGTGAATAAATTTAACCGAAATGCGTGCCCGGAGTTTATTAGCGTAGAAAGCTTTGAGGGTATCCATGCCGAACTGAATGATCAGTATGGTTAAAAACATAACAGCAATATGAAATGACCTGTGCGGCGTACCTACAAGGAAGGTTGTACTGGCGGCACCAATTACCACCGTCCAATGGAATAGGAGGGTAGGATTGAAAATACACATCAGGAAACCCTTGAGTACGTAACCAAAGCGGTCGGCACTTGAGGGTACTTTATTTTCGTAATTGATCTCGCTTTTCTTAAACATATAGTACAAGCCAAGCGCAAATAGTATAGCACTGCCTACAACGCCGGCTATGACCTTGGTATGGTCGGATACATCGATATATTGCGAACCAAACAGGATTGCACCCACAAAAACCACATCGCTGCAAACTACACCAAGGGCAAGCGAAACACCGGCATGAAAGCCTTTTTCGATACTGGTTTTAATAAGCGCAAAAAAAACCGGGCCGGTTATAAACGTAAGTACTAATCCAAACCCGATACCCGAAACAATGGCTTTTATCATTAAGTTAAGCTTTGTTCTTTTTTGAACATTGCGAATATGCAATTTTATCAGTTAAACAACGAAACATAAAATTGTGATTTAATTTATTTAAAAAAGAGTGGAGACTTTTACCAAAATTGAATTATGTTTAGAGATTCAAAAATCAAATCAGTACAACCTACTTTAAAATGGAACAAAACAATGCTAAAAACTACGGTACAGCCCTGTATACGCTGATTACCGTGTTTTTTTTCTGGGGCTTTTTAGCGGCCTCTAACGGTATTTTCATACCCTTCTGTAAAGAGCACTTTCACCTCACCCAGTTCGAATCGCAATTAATTGACTTTACCTTTTATGGTGGGTATTTCATTGGCTCACTGATACTTTATTTCGCATCACAAGCAAGTAAGGTGGATATCATGAACAAGTTGGGTTACAAAAATGGTATCATTTTAGGGCTTGTTATTTCGGCTGTAGGTGCGTTGGGTATGATCCCTGCTGTAGCTTCAGGCGCATTTGGCTTTATCCTGGCTGTTTTCTTCATTATAGCAGTTGGTTTTTCATTACAGCAAACGGCTGCAAACCCTTTTGTGGTTGCCTTAGGGCCACCCGAAACTGGTTCAAACCGTTTAAACTTTGCAGGTAGTATTAATAATATAGGCGCTTTATTAGGCCCGGTAGTAGTAGGTGTTGTATTATTTGGTTCCGCAACTGCTAAAACCGCTGCCGCCGATGTTAAAATATCATCAATTAATAATTTGTATTATTTATTGGCAGGTCTGTTCATCGCGGTTGCTTTGTTCTTCTGGTTCTCAAACTTACCAAAAGTTACCAGCGATGAAAAGATCGAGTCAAGCTCAAAAGCAAATACACCATTGCTGGTTATGTTTGTAGCGTTTTGTTTGATACTTGCTGCCGATCCTATCAGCAAGGCTACCGGCGTACCAAGTCAGTATTTTGTGTATGCTTCGTTAGCAATAATCATTTTTACATTGGTAGGTACTATTTTCGCCGCCAAAAAGAACAAAGAAGGTTGGGGAGCTATGCAGTACCCACAGTTGATATTAGGAATGCTGGCCATATTTACTTACGTAGGTACCGAGGTAACTATTCAAAGTAACATGGGCGCTTTATTAAAAACCCCTGAATTTGGTTCTTTTGCCGAGTCTGATATCGCTCCTTATATTTCTTTATACTGGGGTAGTTTGATGATTGGCCGTTTTGCGGGTTCTATTGACGCTTTCAACCTTTCAAAATCGGTTAAATACATATTATATGTGTTAATTCCATTCCTTGCTTTTGGCATTGTTTTATTAGTGAATGCTGCCACTGGCGTTAATGTAAGCAACTTGTATGCTTATGCAATTTGTGTAGCTATCCTGGTAGTGGCTTTCTTCATCGGTCAGCAAAAGCCAACCCGTACATTATCGGTACTTGGATTGTTAGGTGTAGCGTTCATGCTTGCAGGTTTATTTACTACAGGTAAGGTTGCTACATTCGCATTCATCAGCGGTGGTTTATGCTGCTCTATCATGTGGCCATCAATTTTCTCGTTGGCAATTACCGGTTTAGGCAAGTACACCAGCCAGGGATCTGCATTCCTGATCATGATGATTTTGGGTGGTTCAATCATTCCGCCGTTGCAAGGTAAAATTGCTGACGGTGCAACCGGTGTTATTCCAGGTGTGAGCGGTATCCACTTCTCATACATTGTGCCTGTAATTGGTTTTGCATACCTTGCTTATTTTGCATGGAAAGTTAGCCGCGAGCTTCGCAGTCAGGGTATCGACCTTGACCACGTTGAAGTTAAAGGCGGACATTAATATTTAATCAGTCATTAGATCATTGGGTCATTAAGTCATTTTTAAATGAAGTAATGACCCAATGACGTTTAATGACATAATGAATTAAACTATGAAACCCAGCTTTGATCATATTTTCATGAACCTGGCCAATGACCTTTCATTGCGTTCTCACTGCGTTAAAGCACACGTTGGAGCGGTTTTAACGCGCGATACCAGGATTATATCCATCGGTTATAACGGGCCTCCTGCAGGCACGCATAATTGCGATGAGGAATGGCCAGGAGTTGGATGTGCACGCGATTCAAAAGGTAGTTGCTCACTTGCCCTTCATGCCGAGGAAAATGCTATACTTTACGCCGTGAAAAACGGGGCGCGACTTGAAGGTGCTACGCTGTATACCACGCTATCGCCGTGTTTGCCATGTGCAAGGCTTATCTATTCGGCGGGGATAACGCATGTTTACTATGACAAATCCTATGCTGAGTATAAAGGCCTGCCAAGCGACGAAGGGGTGGATTTTTTAAACAGGTTTGGCGTTAAGGCAGAGAAATTTAAACAGAACCATGATGCGCTTGATTAAAAGATTTCCTGATGTTGTTTGATATATCAGGAAATCCTCTAATCCTAAAAATCAAGGTTCAAGATTTACTCCGCAATAAACGGCTCTATATGGCTTATGGCAAACATAAGCTGCTCGTCCTGGCTTAGGTCGGTGTTATCTAATATAATGGCGTCTTCGGCGCGGGTAAGAGGGCTTTCCTCACGGGTTGTATCCTGGTAATCGCGGTGGGCAAGATTATCAAAAACCTCTTCTAAGGTGATGGTAGGGTTTGTTGGCAATAATTCCTTATAACGGCGTTCGGCGCGGATCTTCGGATCGGCAGTCATAAACAGCTTCACCTGAGCATCCGGGAATACTACTGTGCCAATATCCCTGCCATCCATAATGATGTTTTTTGAACGGCCTAAACGCTGTTGCTGCCTTACCATAGCTACGCGCACCTCTTTAATTGCAGCTACCGAACTAACTTTTTCGGCAACATGCATCTGACGGATCTCATCAGATACATCCTCTTCATTTAAAGTGATAAAGGTTTTATGATTTTGCGTATGAAAGTTAAGATGGATGTTATGTAAGGCTTCAGCTATCTGCGCATGGTTCTCCAGATCGATCTTATGCCTTAAAAAGTATAAAGTTACTGCACGGTACATGGCACCGCTATCCACATAAATGAAATGAAGCTCTTTTGCTAAAGCTTTTGCCAGGGTGCTTTTTCCGCACGATGAATAGCCGTCAATAGCTACTACGATGTTGTTGTTCATAGAGCTGCTAAGTTAGCAAATAATCGTCAAATGGCCTGCCGGAGCTAACGCAATTAGACTTATTTTTGGGGATGAATTTTACCAAAGCCGATCTCCAGAAGGAAACAAGCTACAAAACATCAAGAAGCGGAGGAAAGGGCGGCCAGAACGTAAACAAGGTTTCGAGCAAGGTTGAACTGTTATTTTCGATAGCCTCATCTGCATTATTTACCGATGAAGAAAAGTTGCTGCTAACCGATAAGTTACAAAACAGGCTTAATAAAGATGGTTACGTGCAGGTGATATGCGATGAGGAGCGGAGCCAGTATCTCAATAAAGAAAAAGCAATTGAAAGATTAATATCATTGCTGACAAAAGCCCTCCAAAAGCCTAAAGTACGAAAGCCAACCAAAGTAAGTAAAGCCGCTAAAGCCGCGAGGTTGGATAATAAGAAAATGCAGTCGGCTAAGAAAGAGAATAGAAAAATAGATTTTAGAGATTAGTTTGAGGATTCACTAAAACTACGCCATTGCGAGCGAAGCGTGGCAATCGCATACAATACAGAGCGGCAATGCTTCCGTGCGATTGCTTCGTTCCTTACAGCAATGACATGGTGGTTGATGTAGCGCGTTGCTCCTAATCACTAATCTCCAACCTCTAATCTCTTTACTTAAACCTGTAAAACCCGGTAATTGATCCCCACTGGTGCGAGCGGATCATTTCCTTGGCATCTTTGGTATGGAATACCGCAGCAATATCAAACGCGAAACGACTGGTGGTAAAAGCTACACCAACCTGCTGACTTAATATAAAAGGTTTTTTTTCTGAAGTAACCTCCAAACTATTAGGGTCATCATGTTTGCGGAACAAGCTGCCTTGTATGGTAGCATCATAGCCAACTACATTGGCTAAAGGCTTGTAGTAAAAGAAAATCTCGTGCTTATGTAGTAGTTTATCTTCACCTCCGGTTGACACCGTACTTTGAGTACTAATAGAATTGAATAGTTGATTAAAATTGCCTATACGTATCATTCCGCCTGCACCCGCGCCAGTAAAACCGTTGCCCAGGTTAGCATATGAACTAAATGTAAGGTCGATCCATGAAGCGCGGGCTAACAGCTTATTATACTCGGCCGAAAGGTTAAGTTCCACATCGTTTTTGATTTGGTACTGCCAGCCGTTAAGCTGATAAAAGCCAAACGTATTGTGGATAAGCTTTTGTACTGGCTCGCCACCGGCAGCTGGACCTACAACGCCCAGTTGAGCGCCAAACTTCAGGTTGCTTTCGTTTTTATAAAGGAAGTTGAGTGTCGAGCCTAAATAGGTATAAGCGGCAAATGGCCTGTCTATATCAAATGGTCCGCGCACATAGCCCGATTGCGGGTTAAACATTTTCTGCCCCAATTCAAAGCCCAAAACTTTGTTCGCCAGATCTTTTTCAGCAGGTTTAACCGGCAAAGCTTTACGATAGTAAAAGAAAATACCGTTGGTGTAATACCTGTCAGATCCCTGGGCAAGGAATGAGTCATTATCAGATTGAATACCAAATTCGTGACCTCGGGTTTGTGCAAATAAACAGGTAGCGCTTAGCAGGCATACCAGTGTTAAAAATAGTTTATTAGGCATTGGGGTTTATATAGTATATGTGCGCTAATATATAAAAAACCCAATGCAAATAAAGTAGTTATCAGTTTGTGTGTTTGAAATTGACGTCATGTTCACAGTTATTGCTTAAGGGGAAAACAAAAAAGCTTCACGGTACGCCGTGAAGCTTTTTTTTGGTAAGTAAACTGCTTAATTAATCACAGTTTTTTCATCTTCCTTAACGGTAAGATCTATCGGCTTTTTAACCTTTTCGTTAAGAAGGGCAAGGGTTATCACATCCTTCATATCGGTAACATAATGGAAATTAAGGTCCTTTGTGTAATCTTCTTTAATTTCCAGGATATCCTTTTGGTTTGATTTGCACAAAATGATCTCCTTGATATTGGCACGTTTGGCAGCCAGGATCTTCTCCTTAATACCACCAACAGGTAACACACGGCCACGAAGTGTGATCTCACCGGTCATGGCCAAGTTAGGTTTTACTTTACGCTGTGTAAATGCCGATACCAATGCTGTAAGCATAGTTACACCTGCCGACGGGCCATCTTTAGGTGTAGCACCAGCAGGTACGTGTACGTGTACATCCCATTGGTCAAATAGTTTTGGATTGATATCAAAATCGGCAGCATGAGCCCGCAAATAGGCGAGTGCAATTGTTACCGACTCTTTCATAACATCACCAAGGCTGCCTGTTAGCGTTAAGCGGCCTTTTCCGGGACTTAAGCTTGCTTCTATGAACAAGATATCGCCACCAACCGAAGTCCAGGCCAAGCCTGTTACAACGCCAGCTACGTCGTTGCCTTCGTAAAGGTCTTTATCAAAAATAGGAGCCCCTAAAATTTTCTCGATGTCTTTTTTGCTGACAACACTGTTGTATGGCTCTTCCATGGCAATGTTTTTGGCCACACCACGTACAACCGAGCCTATTTTTTTCTCTAATGAACGTACGCCCGATTCGCGGGTATAATCCACAATTACCTTTTCAAGCACATCGGCCTTAAGGCTAACATCTTTTATTTTTAAACCATGGGCCTCGCGCTGTTTTGGTACGAGGTGTTGCTTGGCTATTTCAATTTTTTCTTCAATGGTATAACCGTTCACTTCAATGATCTCCATCCTGTCTAACAAAGCAGGCTGAATAGTGCTCAATGAGTTTGCGGTAGCGATGAACATAACGTTCGACAGGTCGTAATCCATCTCAACATAATGGTCAGAAAAAGTACCGTTTTGCTCAGGGTCAAGCACCTCAAGCAGGGCTGATGAAGGGTCTCCTCTAAAATCGTTACCCACTTTATCTATCTCATCAAGGATAAACACCGGGTTTGAAGCACCGGCTTTTTTTATCGACTGGATAATACGGCCCGGCATAGCACCGATATATGTTTTACGGTGCCCACGGATCTCCGCTTCGTCACGAATGCCGCCTAATGCCATACGCACGTATTTACGGCCCAAAGCTTTGGCTATTGACTTACCTAACGATGTTTTACCAACTCCCGGAGGGCCCACCAAACAAAGGATAGGGGCTTTCATGTCATGCTTTAGCTTAAGTACGGCCAGGTATTCGATAATACGCTGTTTTACTTTATCTAAGCCAAAGTGGTCTTTATCCAGGATCCTTTGCGCACGTTTAAGATCAAAATTGTCTTTAGTGAACTCGTTCCATGGTAAATCAAGCAAGAGTTCAAGATAGTTGATCTGTACCGAGTAATCAGCTGCGGCAGGGTTAGTACGCGCCAGTTTTTCAAGCTCTTTATTAAAGTGATCTTTAACTTCTTTAGCCCATTTCTTTTTACCGGCACGCTGGCGCAGGCTCTCAATTTCCAAATCGGGGGTGTTGCCACCCAGTTCTTCCTGTATGGTTTTAAGCTGCTGGTTCAGGAAGTAGTCCCTCTGCTGCTTATCCAGGTCAACGCGCACTTTGGTTTGGATCTGGTTTTTCAGTTCCAGCATCTGCAGGTCAAGTGTCAGGTGCTCCAATACAAGGTTGGCACGTTCGCGCAGGTTAGCAATTTCAAGTAGGTGCTGCTTGGCACTCATATCAGCATTCATGTTTGATGATATGAAGTTGATCAGGAACGATGTGCTCTCGATATTACGGATAGCGATACCCGCTTCGCTCGGGATGTTTGGCGAAAGCTGGATAATGTTCATGGCCATATCCTTAATGGATGATACCATGGCTTTAAACTCCTTATCTTCCTTGCCTTTTATTTCATGGAAGGGCTCAACTGTAGCTTTTATATAGGGTTCGCTTTGTACTTCTTCTTTTAAATAAAAACGTTTTTTACCCTGGATGATAACGGTAGTGTTACCATCAGGCATCTGCAACATTTTTATGATGAGTGCTATGGTGCCAACTTTATTAAGCTGGTTAAAGGTAGGGTCTTCAATCCCCACATCCTGTTGCGAAACCACCCCAATCATGCGACTGCCTTTATTGGCATCGCGGATTAGTTTTATTGATTTATCCCTGCCAACCGTAATTGGGATAACAACACCCGGAAAAAGAACGGTATTGCGCAAGGGTAAAATAGGCATTACATCGGGAAGCTCCTCATTATTCATCTCCTCCTCATCTTCCGATGACATTAACGGGAAAAATTCTGAATCCTCATTTATAACCGGTAAAGCATTTTTAAAATCAAACGGATCGAAATTCATTAATTATATTTTATAGAATAAAACGCCATGTTGTCAGCCTGCAAAACGACAATTACGCCAATTACAGGTTATTGCGCGATTATGAATCGCACCCGTGTATGGTTCAAGAGCTGTGCCAAGTTACGCTGATTAATAGCAACAAATAATTCGTTGATTTAACGTACTGGTTATATGTTTGTTACAAATTTATGGCAAGTATTGTAAATAAATAAGATTTTATTGGTAAAGATGAAAAAAAGTCATAGTATCGCTGTTCACAATTTTATGCACATGTGAAATTTATTTTCACAAAACTGCCATATTGCATAATATTTTGATGTATTGATAGTTAATATAATACCATTTTTGTTTTACCAGTAATCCGTTTAATGAAGTTATCAGTTATCCTGCCCCTTCTGATCATGTCTTCGCTTGAGTCGGCTATGGCACAAAACGCTTACGTGCGTCTTGGCCAGCAGGCACTTATGGATGGCGATTTCCGTTCGGCGGTATCGCACCTGGAAAAGGCATGCATAACTGATTCAACAAATGCCAATGCTATGTGGATGTTGGGGTATTCTTATTATCATAGCGATAACTATAAAAAATCGATATTGGCATACACCAAGGTAATTGCTGTAAAACCTGCCGATGCTACTGCGTATTATTACAGGGCGCGGGCAAAAAGCTATCTTGGCAGAGATAACCAGGCATCGCCGGCTGATAAGGAATTATATCTGTTAGGAGCAATAGTTGACCTTACCAAAGCTATCTCCATTAACAGCGATTTAAAAGACAATAAATACTACCAGAACCGGGGTATAGCTTACCGTGAATACGGCGTATTTAAACTACAGTCGACTTCTCGTTTTTTTGATAAGGCGAGGGGCATAAACTCGTTGAAGGCTTCCATTGCCGATCTGGAAAAAGTACTTGCCGATAACCCAAGTCGTATGGATATCGCGGCCTTGATTGATCAATCAAAAGAAAAACTTATCCAGGCCACTACCGGCGGCAGTACATTAGTGAAACAGCACTAAATTTTATAAAACTTTTCTTTTTACCTTTTGGGTAAAGTCCCCTGCACTTTATAGTCATTACGTCCCATCAGTTTTACATGCTGTGTTTTCTGGATCAGGTAAAGCGAATCGGGAAAATAGCTCAACTTTTCGTTGGTTTCGTACAGCAGGTTTTTGGTGTGGTTGTAAATCAGGATCCATTCCACTTTATCGCCTGCTTTTTTAATGATAATGCGACGGGTTTTTAACTCCGGTGTACGGGCCCTGTAAACGATGGCGCTATCGCTGGTGCTAACAATGTAACTGTTTTTCCAGGCAGGACGGTTAATGTCCGACTGGATAAATAAATTGAGCTCCTGGTTCCAGTTGCCAATGTGTACCGTTTTGGTTTCGGTAACGCCATTGTGGGTAACTGTTTTAACAACAGCGGGATTTAACTTAGTAAGCCGTGCAGAGTCGGCCCTGAAAAATTCTTTCAGATCAAAATAAGCCAATTTAGCGCCGCTTTGCTTGTTATCGGGCCTGCAGGAATATAAAGTTGCTATTAATAACAAAAAGCCGCCCATGAGGGCGGCTTTGCTTATGTTTTTTGGATTATACCAATACATTACCAGTCATTTCGGGAGGTATGGCAACACCTAATATGCTTAATATTGTTGGCGCCACATCGCCCAGTTTTCCGTCTTTTACTTCTTTTACGTCTTTATCAATCACAATACATGGTACCAGGTTGGTAGTGTGCGCTGTGTTTGGCGAACCGTCTTCATTGATCATGTAATCGGCATTACCATGGTCGGCCAGGATAATGAATGAATAGCCATTGGCTAAACCAGCTTCAACAACGGCTTTGGTGCAGCTATCGGCAGTTTCGGCAGCTTTAACTACAGCGCTGAATACACCTGTATGACCAACCATATCTGTATTGGCAAAGTTAAGGCAAACAAAATCAGGCCAGCCTGTTTCCAGTTCAGGGATGATAGCATCGCGGATACCAGCAGCATTCATCTCAGGTTGCAGATCATAAGTTGCAACTTTTGGAGATGGCGCTAATAACCTTTTTTCGTTTTCAAACTCTTTTTCGCGGCCACCCGAGAAGAAGAAAGTTACGTGCGGATATTTTTCAGTTTCTGCTATCCTGATCTGGGTTTTTCCGGCATTTTGCAGGATCTCGCCCAGCGTTTTGGTCAGATCTTCTTTGTTGAAAACAACCTGAACATTTTTAAATGTTTCATCATATGGGGTCATGGTGATGTAACGGACAGACAGCGGGTGCATGTTGTACTCTGGGAACGATTTCTGGGTAAGCGCGATACTGATCTCGCGGCCCCTGTCGGTACGGAAGTTGAAGCAGATCACCACGTCGCCATCTTTAATAACAGCCAATGGTTTTCCTTCACTATCAGTAGCAACTATTGGTTTCACAAACTCGTCGGTAACATCTTCAAGGTATGAATGCTTGATGAGGTCTGTAACATTTTGAGTTGGCGTACCAATACCATTCACCATCAGGTCATAAGCCAGTTTCACGCGCTCCCAGCGGTTATCGCGGTCCATGGCATAATACCTGCCAATTGCAGAAGCAATTTTAGCGCCGGTACCGGCAATGTGCTCTTCAAGATCGGTAATAAAGCCAAGTCCTGATTTAGGGTCGGTATCACGGCCATCCAAAAACGCGTGGATATATACGTTGTTAACATCCAGTTGTTTGGCAGCATCGCAAAGGCCTTTTACGTGCCTGATATGTGAGTGAACACCACCATCAGATACTAAGCCAATGAAGTGTATATCTTTATTGTTTTGTTTAGCGTATTCAAAGGCATCTTTCAATACCGGGATGGTTGGCAGTTCATTATCATCAACTGCTTTATGAATACGGCCAAGTTCCTGGTAAACCACGCGACCAGCACCAAGGTTCATGTGGCCAACTTCAGAGTTGCCCATTTGCCCGGCAGGTAAACCTACTGCTGTTCCTGAAGCTTCAAGTTTTGAATTTGGATATTGTTCAATCAGGCTATCAAAAAAAGGAGTTTTAGCTGCTATTATAGCGTTTGATTGATCATTACGGCCGTAACCCCAGCCATCAAGTATTATTAATGCGAGTTTTTTTTTGTTTTCCACAATGCAAATATAAAGGCAACGGGGTACTTTATATATAATTTTTTAATTTAGGTTAGCAGTCTGAAATAAAAGTGCCACTTCCGTGTTAGTATGTAGTATACAAGGTTTTGAAATATCATTTTATCTTACATGAAAAACAACTAAACAGTTAGTGGCCCTTTGTAACTTTAACACCTATTAGTACGTTATTATAGTATGAAATTGAAATACTTGCCATCGTTAGTTTTGTTGTTGCTGATCCCATATGCTTCGTCGTATGCCGATGTGATAGATAACGTGGCTAATCTTTTAAAAGCCGGTAATACCAAAGAGCTTTCCAGGCTGTTTGCCAACAATGTGGAGATAACCATCATGGAGGATGAGAATGTTTACTCTCAAACCCAGGCAGCGGTAATACTGGATAAGTTTTTCGCCAAGAATAAACCTCAGGGCATCAAATTGCTGCATAAAGTAAACTCAGGCGGTAATTACCATTTTGGAGTATATATTTTAAATACAGATAAAGGCGAATTCCGCGTTGCAATAACCCTTAAAGACGCCGGCAAAAGCACCAATGTTGTTGAGCTGAAAATTGAAGATGAAAAGGTGAAGTGACACAGTTCATGGATCATAGTTAATGGTTCATGGCACCTGTTTGAGCCGAATAGTTTTCATAGTCAATGATTTGCCATGAACAATGAACAATGAACCATTATCTTTACCGTAATCAAACCCCCGCATTTGAAAATTGTTGTTACTTTTGACACTATAAAAAGTACACAATTGGATAAGGAACTAATACATCAGTTTATAAATAATGCTTTAAGTGAGGATGTTGGCGATGGCGACCATACTTCACTTTCAACTATCCCAGCCGATGCTACCGGTAAAGCAAAACTTTTAGTTAAGGACGAAGGAATACTGGCCGGTGTTGAGCTGGCTGCCGAAATATTTCACGTGGTTGATCCCAACCTTAAAATGAATGTTTTTTTAGAAGACGGCACTCCTGTAAAATATGGCGACGTTGCTTTTGAGGTTGAAGGCAGTTCGCGCAGCATTTTAACTGCCGAGCGTTTGGTACTGAATTGTATGCAGCGCATGTCGGGAATTGCTACAAAAACCCGGCAGATTGTTGACCTGTTGAAAGGCACTAACACCAAAGTTTTAGATACCCGTAAAACTACTCCGGGACTTCGCTACCTCGAAAAATGGGCTGTGCGCATAGGCGGTGGTGTAAACCATAGGTTTGGTTTATATGATATGATCCTGATCAAGGATAACCATGTTGACTACGCCGGCGGAATAAGACAAGCCATTGAAAGCGCTAACCAATACCTGGCTGATAACGGAAAAAAACTGGCAATAGAAATTGAGGTTCGCAACCTTGATGAACTGGAGCAGGTTTTACAAACCGGTAATGTAAACCGCATTTTGATAGATAACTTTAATTTCGATAACCTGCGCCAGGCGGTAGCCATGAACAAAGGGCGTTTTATTACCGAAGCTTCGGGCGGAATTACCATTGATAACATCCGCCAGTATGCCGATTGTGGCGTTGATTATATTTCGGTAGGCGCGCTTACTCATTCTGTTAAAAGCCTTGACCTTAGTCTTAAAGCTGTAAAATAGGGGTAGTTAAACAACAGATAACATATTGTTAAACAAAGTTTAGTGGTAAAAGCGCTGAGATTAAAACGCTTTTACCGCTTCAATTTTGTAATATTGCAGGAGAATGATAACCGTTTACTCTGTTACAGCACTCATAATGGCTTATCTGTGCGGCTCGATACCTACGGCTGTTTGGATAGGTATGGCCTTTTACAAAGTGGATGTACGCGAGTACGGAAGCGGTAATGCCGGTGCTACAAATACTTTTCGTGTTCTTGGTAAAAAAGCAGGTATCCCTGTGATGCTGCTTGATATATTTAAAGGCTGGGCAGCTACCAACTTCGCTTATTTTATTGGTGCGTCTGCCACAGGCGCCATCAACTCAACCGCATATACCAACTATGAGCTTGCTTTGGGCATAGCCGCGGTTATGGGCCACCTGTTCCCGATCTTTGCAGGTTTTAGAGGGGGGAAAGGTGTAGCAACCTTGTTTGGAATGATTTTGGCTATACATTTTCATGCCGCTTTGTTATGCATAATTGTTTTTATAACGGTGTTATTGATTTCAAAGTATGTGTCACTTAGTTCAATTGCAGCAGCCTTTACTTACCCTATTGGCGTTACATTTGTTTTTCCGACACCTATCCGGTCGATAGTAATTTACGGCATGTGCATTTGCGTACTTGTGTTGGTAACGCACCAAAAAAACATTGAACGCTTAATAAGGGGCAAAGAATCAAAAGTCAATTTTTTTAAAAAGAAAGCAACTGCCTGATCATTATGAAAAAATTTAAACCTGCATTAGTCCTGATAGCTCTCATGGCTATCTTTTCATGTTCAACCGTACCGCTTACCGGTCGTAAACAATTAAGTCTTGTTGGCGATGCCGAAGTAAACCAATCGGCTGCGGCAAGCTACAAACAACTCCTTACCGATTCTAAAACCAAAGTTATAGCCAGTGGTAATGACGCGCAGCGCGTTAAGGTTATTGGCAACAGGCTGGCCGCGGCGATCGAAAAATATCTTAAAGAGAATGGCTACGGCGATCAGTATAGCTTTCAGTGGGAGTTTAACCTGATCCAAAGCAGCGAGGTTAACGCCTGGTGTATGCCCGGCGGCAAGGTTGCTGTTTACAGCGGATTGTTACCTGTTGCTAATACCGACGCTTATCTTGCAGTAGTTATGGGTCATGAGATTGGTCACGCCATTGCGCGCCACTCGGCCGAGCGTATCTCGCAGGAAATGCTGGTGCAGGGCGGCGGACAATTGGTTGGGGCTGCAACAAGCCAGCAATCGCAAGCTACACAAACTGCAATAAGTACTTTGTACGGTGTTGGAAGCCAGTTGAAGTTGTTGGCTTATTCCCGTAAACAAGAATCAGAAGCCGATAGGTTAGGTTTAACCTTTATGGCTATGGCCGGTTATGATCCGCATAATGCCATCGCTTTTTGGCAACGAATGGCGGCCCAAAACAAAGGCGGCGCTCAACCCGAATTTTTGAGCACCCACCCGGCTGATGCTACCCGTATTGCCGATATCCAGAACCTCATACCTGAGGCCATGAAATATTATAAAAACTAATTACCTCATTACAATAAATCCTGCCCCGCAAAAGGCGGGATTTTTCTTTTTATGGCTAAAAGTGAATTTTTAAAAGCACAATGGAAAAACCTGGTGATGCTTAATTACGAGGTTGACGCCGCTATATTAAAACCTTACATACCTGCAGGTACCGTACTCGATCTTTGGGAAGGCAAAGCCCTGGTGAGCATGGTTGGCTTCATGTTTCTGGATACACAGGTTATGGGCATTAAATGGCCATGGCACGTGAATTTTGAGGAGGTAAACCTGCGTTTTTATGTGCGATACTTCAACGGTAGCGAATGGAAACGCGGCGCTGTTTTTATCAGCGAAATTGTACCGAAACACATGATCGTGCTTATCGCCAATAATCTTTATAAAGAACATTACCGCGCGTTGCCTATGCGCAGTTCTATTATTGCAACCGAAGATCATCATACCGAATTTTTGTACGAATGGAAACTCAAGGGGCGCTGGAACAAGCTCGGCGCTACTGCAAGTAATGAGTTAGTGGATATTAAGCCGGGCAGTCCCGAAGAGTTTATTTTAGAGCATTATTGGGGATACAACGGGCTAAGCGCAACAAAAACCATGGAGTACCAGGTTGAACATATCTCCTGGCAAACCGGCCTGGTGCGGGATTATGTTTTTGATGCCGATGTTGCAGCCTTGTACGGCAGCGAGTTTAAACCATATCTTGAAAAAGAACCTGTTTCGGCTTTTTACGCGTTGGGATCGGATATCGTTGTACGAATGGGGGAGAAGATAGTGGTTGGGAAGTGAGCATTGTTTTTACTACTTGCTACTTGAAAAGGTTTAAATCCCAACTAATTTAATATTTAGAAGGTAAATTATCGAGCAAGCTGATCTGCCCCAGAGGGGCAAAAGGTTTGTAGAAAATAGATGTCCTCTCTTTTAGAGCCCCAGAGGGGCTCAACTTAAATTGGTAGATCAATTATTGAGGCAGTTTAAAGATATATTGTTCGTCAAACTCGATATTAAAATCATTTAGCATTTTTCTGTACTCATCTAAAAAAGTTGTTTTTTGATGATGCTCCTGCTGGTTTGCTATGTAGTTTATAACCTTATCAATTTGTGACCTGCTATTACTGAAAGCTCCATACCCTTCCTGCCATTGGAATCCCCCCCTTTGTTAACTTTTGCTTATTAATCCATTCAGACGAATCGCTTTTTATAAATCTTACAATTTCAGAAATAGATTTATTAGGATTTAGACCGATAAGTAAATGCAGATGATCGGGCACATTGTTGATGGCAATTAATTTATGCCCTTGATTTTGAACAATTGAAGTTATGTACATCCTTAATCGTTCAGCCCAGCTATCCTCAATTAATGCCAGTCGATATTTTACGGCAAAAACTATGTGAATATTTAATTGAGAATAGGTGTTGTTACTTGCCATGCTTCGTGATCAGGTTTGTTAAGTTGAGCACCTCTGGTGCTCAGTCAAATCTACCTTATTTTCTACAAACCTTTTGCCCCGCTGGGGCAGCGTAGCATATTTATCACTTTGAGAAAATTAGGGAAGTCTTATTCCTCATCACCATCCCGTCAAAAAAAATAATCATTTCATTAGTAATCACCTTGTTTACTATTTTTGCCACCCATATAATTTTGATACATGGCAAATTACAGTAACCGCATTGCACATTTAAAAAACGAGATCCAGCCTTTACGCGATCAGCTTATTAGCCACGAGCTTTATAAAAATATTACCTCGCTTGAAGAGCTTACCGTTTTTATGGAGCACCATGTGTTTGCTGTTTGGGACTTTATGTCGTTGCTTAAAGCTTTGCAGCAAAAGCTTACCTGCACCGTTACCCCCTGGATGCCTACAGGAAACGCTAATACCCGTTACCTGATCAACGAAATAGTGGCCGGCGAAGAAAGCGATATTGACGAGCAGGGTAACCGTGCAAGCCATTTTGAACTTTATTTACGTGCTATGCAGCAAGCGGGAAGTGCCGCTAACGGTATCAATAACCTGTTTAACGAGTTGAATTTCGGTAAGCATATTGATGAAGCCTTGATCATAGCCAATATCCCGGTAGCCGCGCGTAACTTTGTGCAACATACTTTTGATGTTATAGATACCAACAAAGATTATCTGCAGGCTGCAGTATTCACTTTCGGTCGCGAAGACCTGATTCCGGATATGTTCGTGAGCATAGTGAAGGAGCTAAGCCAGCAATTACCCGGTAAAGTTGATATCCTGCTATATTATTTGGAGCGTCATATTGAGGTTGATGGCGATCATCATTCACAATTAGCTTATCAAATGACTGCCGAACTTTGCGGCGAAGACGATAACAAATGGGCTGAAGCTACCGGAGCTGTTAAAGAAGCATTGCAAGCCCGCATTGCGCTTTGGGATGGGATACTGGAGGCCATAAAAGTACAGGAAGTAAGTTCCTTCTAAGTATACACCCTATAAAAGTTGTCATTTCGACAGAGCATGGGAAGGACTGAGCACCGGAGCGAAGAGAAATCTTATGCGTCTGGCAAGATCATCATGCATGATTTATAACAAGGCGTATAAGATTTCTCCTCACCCCATGCACATTCCCCCACTGGTTCGTCGAAATGACAACGGGTTTTATTGAATAAGAACGCTGAAAATCCCTACAACTTATTTAACTCATCCATCAGCACTTTGCTGTACTGGTTAAAGTAACGCCTTACGCCAAAACCCATAACGGTTTGTATGCCGCGGGTAGCGTTGGTTAAAAACACCTCATCAGCCTCATATAAAATATCTGGATTTATCTGGGCTTCGGTTATTTCGATGTTGTTTTCATTTGCCAGCTTAATCACTACCTGGCGCATAACGCCCTCAACACAGCCTTCGCTTAATGCCGGGGTATACAGGTGATTTTGGTAATTGATGAAAATATTAGAGCTGCTGGCTTCGCAGAGGTTGCCGCTTTGGTTTAGTAAAAATACATCATCCAGCTTGTTCTGGGTTTTGTACAGGCTGGCCATCACGTAAATAAGCGAGTTGCAGGTTTTAATGTTCGATAGATAATTGGACGGTTTGGGCAGCTCGGTAAACACATCCATGATCAGCCCTTTCTCGTTTAAAAAGTATCTTGGCTCTTCTGATGCGGTCAGTTCCAAACAATAGGCCATTTTATTTTGGGTAGGGGTATACAAGCCTTCAGCATCGCGGTAAACGGTTAAACGCAATCTGCCGTGCTTTACCTTATTTCTGCGGGCAAGTTCGTTAACTATATCGTTTAAAAACCAGGTATCCATTTGCGAATAGCCGTCAATTTTAAGGGCTTTCATACCCCGCTGAAGCCGGTCGGCATGTAGTTCGGCAAATTTTAGTTTCCCTTTCATCAGCCGCATGCTTTCAAACAGGCCGTCGCCATATTTAAAACCCCTGTTGCCAATGGTGAGCAATGGTGTATTTTGAGGGAGATATTCGCCATTAAAATTGATGAATACGGGCATCATGGGACAGGTAGATATTATAATTTGATCGTGCTTATTTGTTTACCGGGTATTGTTTGTATGCTTTATCTAACGTCTATTGCTTCGTATCTGTATCACTGTATTTTCGCCATTTTGCAAGTACTGCTTCAAAATCGGCCGGTAAGGGCGACTCAAAATGTACCCGCTTTTTTAACGTGGGGTGTAAAAAGCCGAGTGTTTGCGCATGCAGCGCTTGCCGCGGCATTAGCTCAAAACAGTTTTCAACAAACTGCTTATACTTACTGAACATGGTACCCTTTAAAATTTTATCGCCGCCATAAGTGGCATCACTGAACAGAGGATGACCAATGTGTCTCATATGCGCCCTGATCTGGTGTGTGCGACCGGTTTCCAGCTGGCATTCGATCAACGTAACATAACCCATGCGCTCCAATACCTTATAATGCGTTACCGACCATTTGCCCTTTTCCGGGTCATCATATATCGACATTACCCGCCTGTCGGCCACACTACGGCCAATATAGCCGGTTACGGTGCCATCTTCAGGCAAATCACCCCAGACTAATGCGAGGTATTTACGGGTGATGGTATGCTCAAAAAACTGTTTAGCGAGCCAGGTCATGGCACGCTCATTTTTGCTGATGAGCAGCAAGCCAGAGGTGTCTTTATCAATGCGGTGTACCAATCCCGGGCGGCCATCATTACCCGGCAGGGTTGGCAATTGCTGAAAGTGATACACCAGCGCGTTCACCAATGTTCCGGTATAGTTGTTATAGCCGGGGTGCACCACCATACCTGCTTCCTTGTCAACAACCAGTACATCATCATCTTCATAAATGATTTTGATGGGGATGTTTTCGGGATAAACTTCGGTATCACGCGGCGGATGCGGCAGCACTACGGAGATTACATCAAGCGGTTTTACTTTATAGCTTGATTTGATGGTTTTATCGTTCACCAGCACGTTACCCAGTTCAATAGCATTTTGAATGCGGTTGCGCGAAGCGTTCTCTACGCGGTGCATCAAAAATTTATCAATCCGCAAAAGTGACTGGCCCTTGTCAACCACTATACGTAAGTGTTCATACAAGTCCTGTTCTTCCTGCTCAATAAGTTCGGGTTCGTGTGCCATTTGAGGCGCAAAAGTAATCGTTTTTTGTGGTAGGTTAAACGTAATATTGCAATAGCATTAACGCCGTATTATTTTATGAACATTGATCTTGAAATTTTTAGCCCGGTACAGCAAATCAACAGCCCTTTGTTTGATGCTCGGGGTGTAAAAGTTTTTATCAAGCGCGATGATCTGATCCATCCCATGATATCAGGAAATAAATGGCGTAAGCTTAAATATCTGCTTAAACAAGTTCAGGCTGAAGGAAAAACACATCTTGTAACCTTTGGCGGCGCATATTCAAACCACCTGATGGCTACAGCTGCCGCTGCCGCGAAGTTTGGTTTTAAATCAACGGGTATTGTAAGGGGAGAGGAAGTTGATAATGACACCTTGTTTTTATGCCGTTTGCACGGTATGGAACTACTATTTACCGATCGGGATAGCTACCGCGATAAACCTGCCCTGTTCAATCGGTATTTTGGCCACGATGAGCAAGCTTTTTTTATTGACGAAGGTGGCGCATCTGCGGAAGGGGCTAAAGGTTGCAGCGAACTGGTTGACGAACTGCCGGAAAGTTATGATCATATTTTTTGCGCTTGTGGCACAGGAACCACCGCGGCAGGCATCCTTAACGGATTGAACAATCATCAGCTTAAAACAAAATTTAATGCGGTGCCTGTGTTTAAGAACGGCGGATTTATTAAGGATGAGATCGACCGCTTTTTAACGCAACGAACGGATTACGACCTTCATGTCGATTACCATTTTGGGGGCTATGGTAAAGCCAATGATCAACTCATCAATTTCATTAAACAGTTTGTTGCTGCGACAGGCATATTAATTGAGCCGGTATACACAGGCAAAATGATGTATGCATTATATGATCTGATTACCAAAGAACATTTCGAACCCGGCAGCCGGATCCTGGCCGTTCATAGCGGGGGGATTTGGGGACTGCTGGGGATGAAGGAAAAGTTTAAATAAACCCTAATTAGTCGGTGTATTTAACGGTAGCTCGAAATAGAAGGTAGACCCTTCGCCGTAGGTACTTTCAACCCAAAGCCTGCCCTGATGCCGGGTAACAATTTCCTGGCAAATGTATAAGCCGATCCCTAATCCCGACATGTGGGACGCAAGGTTCTCGACCCGGTAAAAGCGCGAGAACACACGTTCCAACTGATCTGGCTGAATGCCGATACCGAAATCCTGTACCGAGATCCTTAATTTATTATTGATAACAGCACCAGTAATGATCACTTTATCCCCCTTGGGCGAATACTTAACTGCATTCGTTACCAGATTGATGATCACCTGTTCAATGCGCTGACTGTCGGCATGAATAATTAACCGTTCAAGGGGAAGGTTTAAAATGATCTGGTGCGATGATTCTGTCTGTTGCAGGATCTCGCGTAAATCGGTAATTGATTTTATGATATCATAATCCGCATAGGTAAAAGGTAGTTTACCGGTTTGGATTTTGGTAACATCAAGCAAATCTGATATCAACGTAGTTAATCTGCCTACCTGTTCGAGCGCGCGGTTTGCCAGTAACTTGTTTCTATCATCAGCAGGTAAATTGCGGGCAATGATTTGCAAATACCCTTTCAGGCTGGTAACCGGCGTTTTTAACTCGTGGCTTGCCAAACCTATAAACTCATCCTTTTTTTCGTTGAGTTGTTTGATATCCTCGTATAGTTTAGCATTGTCCAGCGCCACGGAAGCCTGGGCAGCTACGGCCAATACAAGCTGCTCATGCTCCTTGGTAAACCTGGCTGGTTGCTCATGGCCGAAAAATAATCCGCCAATAACCTCGCCCGATTTACCCCTTACTGGGACAGCAAGGTAACTTACTACGGGCAAATGCCCTGCCGGCTTACCGAAATGAGGTGCATTTTTTCCATAACGGGGATCTTTGGTAATGTCATCCACCCGTACTGTTCCCTCTCCGCTAAAGGTGGGATGAAACACTGCGGTGTTACGAGGCATTCCAAATTTTTCAAATGCCTCACGTGGTGCGCCAGAAAGCGTAAATAACATGTATGACTCGCCCTGTTCATTAACCAGGTTGTGAAAAAAGGCACCAAACTGCGCTCCGCACAACTGGGTAGTAGAATCGGTAACTTTTTGAAGGATACTTTGAATATCCAGCTCTGCCGAAATAACCTGTCCTATCGAATTTAATATCTCCAGGCGTTCGGCGTACTGCTGCAGCCTGTCTTCGGCTTTTTTTTGTTTGCCTATATCTCGTATTATTTTTGAAGCCCCTATTACCTTGTTGGCCTTGTTCATTATTGGGGATATGGTAAGCGAAATTTGAATTTCTTCGCCGCTTTTTGTTTTGCGAATGGTTTCAAAATGTTCTATCCGCTCGTTGGCCCGTATTTTACTGATGATCAGTTCTTCCTCATCATAACGGTCTTCCGGAATCAGCGTTGTGATGTGCTTACCAATGATCTCTTCATCAGTATAGCCAAATAAGCGTTGCGCGGCATTGTTCCAGCTGGTAATTATGCCATCAAGGTTTTTGCTTACAATGGCATCTTCGGATGATTCAATGATGGAAGCCAGCATGCCTTGTTTAGCCTCGGCATTTTTTTGTTCAGTAATATCTATTAACGTATTGACCACGCCTGTAAGCTGGCCGCTTTCATCAAAAAGGGGTTTAGGGTTTGATAATATATAACTAATACTGCCGTTGGGGCGTTTGATAAGTATTTCCTGCCGTTTTACGGCTTTGCCGTATTTTAACACTCTGGCTGTAGGAGTTTCTTCAAGATTCAGCGGTGTGCCATCAATATTAAATATCTGCCAGTTTATATACCATTTGTCTTTATTAGCTTCCGGCGTTTTACCCCAAAGCTTTACAGCAGCTTTATTAAACGAAGTTACACAGCCATGCTTATCGCAGGTATAAACGGCTACGGGCAGGTCTTCAAGCAAATCCCAGGCTGCAATATTATTAAATGCTGCTTTTGGAGCATGTAATGGTTCTTCTCCCATGTTATTATATAATACCTCCCTTTGGTTGTATGTTGTACGAATTTAATATTTAAATAGCCAACCTCAGGGCTTTAATCAAAAAGAAATATTTGTTATGAAAATGCGGCGAATTTTTAATTATCGCGTTACGGCAGCAATGGGCGGTTTTTGATCATAATTGCGCGGTAAAAGTGATTTTGGCTCATCGTTTTTTGTACGTTTTAGAATCGGGAACAAGTGTACCGGATTTAAGTTTGGTACAAAAAGTAACTTTAAACAATTTAAAGTTACTTTTTGGTCAATCGGTTCAAAAACCGCTTAAATTTTGATTTTAGGCGGTTTTTGCTAAATTTGTAATAAACCCAATTGATATGTACAACCTACTTGTTTCTCCGCAGAATGTCCAGGCTTCACTTCAGAAGCATGTACTGGCCGATGGCTTCGACCTCACTTTTGATATGGAAAAAAGTAAGGGTGTTTATATTTATGACGCAAAATATAACCGTACACTGCTTGACTTTTTTACCTGTTTCGCTTCGGTGCCTTTGGGCTATAATCATCCCAAAATGCTGAATGACGAGGAGTTTAAGAAAAACCTGATGCTTGCAGCTTTAACTAATCCTTCAAACTCAGATATATATACAACCCAATACGCTCAGTTTGTTGAAACCTTCGATAGGATTGGTATTCCCGAATATTTGCCACATGCTTTTTTTATAGCAGGCGGCTCATTGGCCATTGAAAACGCATTAAAAGTGGCTATGGACTGGAAAGTGCAGAAGAATTTTGCCAGGGGATACACTAAGGAAAAAGGATTTAAAGTATTGCATTTTGAACATGCTTTTCATGGGCGTTCGGGCTACACGTTAAGCCTCACCAATACAGTGCCTAATAAAACCAAATGGTTTGCCAAGTTTGACTGGCCGCGGGTATCTGTACCTTATATCAATTTCCCCTACAGCGATGCCAATCACGAAGATCTGTTAAGGCGCGAACAATTATCAGTAGCTCAGATCAGGCAGGCATTTGAGGATAATAAGGATGATATATGTGCTATAATAATTGAACCCGTACAATCAGAAGGGGGAGATAATCACGTGCGTAAAGAGTTTTTAGAAAAGCTGCGCGAACTCGCCGATGAATATGAGGCATTGCTGGTATATGATGAGGTGCAAACAGGTGTGGGGCTAACTGGCAAATTTTGGTGCCATGAACACTTTGGTGAAAAAGCACGCCCCGATATTATTGCTTTTGGCAAAAAGATGCAGGTTTGCGGTATATTGGCCAGCCGTCGTATTGATGAGGTTGAGGATAACGTATTTAAGGTATCGTCACGTATAAACTCAACCTGGGGAGGTAGTTTGGTTGATATGGTACGCTCATCAAAAATAATGGAGATTATTGAGGAAGATAACCTTTGTGATAACGCTGCATTGATGGGCGAATACCTGCAAAACGGCTTAAGCGAAATTGCCGGGCGGCACCCTGTTGTAAGTAATGTGCGTGGAAAAGGGCTGCTTACAGCCTTTGATTTTCCGGACAAAACCATAAGAGATAATTTTATTAAAAGAGGTTTTGAGAATAATATTATGTACCTTGGCTGTGGCGAAAGGAGCGTACGTTTCCGCCCTGCGCTGATCATTGAAAAAAGCCATATTGATACCGGTCTTGAAATGCTTGAACAGCTTTCGGCCACTTTTTAACAAATAGGTAAAGAAGATCAATACCGGCTACAGCTAAATCCTGCTCATGAAACGTGTGGAATTAACTAATATTTAATAAGGTAAAAACAACATCTATTATTTGTAAAAGGAAAAACATATTAATATACGCTACTTTTTTTCCAAAATAGGCCATATTTTTTGTTATTATTCCGATTAGATTTGTTGCAACCCTATTAAAGTAACTCAGTTCTATTCAATCACCATGAGCAAACACATAGAGAAATTAAAGAAGCAACTGGTTGAAGTAGCCGAGGTTGTAAATTCATTCAAATCTGAAGCTGTACAGGTTCGAATAATTGACCGTTTACTGGAAGTAATGATCGAGTCGGAGAAGGTAGATGCCGAAGGTGTTGAAATGTTTGGTAAAAAAGCAAGGAAATTACGTATTGAGGATGAAGGTGGTGCTATAGCGGGACGTAAGAAACCGGGTGCTACCAAAATACTTAATCAATTATTAAATACCGATTTCTTTGATAGTCAGCGTTCTATATCATCTATTGCCAATTACTGTAAGGATCAGTATGACTCTGATTTTAAAACATCTGAACTTTCAGGTATCCTTTTAAAATTAGCTAATGAAAACAAGCTGAGAAGAGAGCGAAGCAATGAGAATAACCGCTTTGAATACATCAGGGCTTAAGTATTGCTCATATTAAAGTTAATAAAAAAGGAGTCTGAAAAATCAGGCTCCTTTTTTATTAGTATAGATTTAATTATGTATAATCTATAGTTAATATTATATTATTTAAGGTTAAATAAATTATCCACCCCTAAAATTTTTCTGCTGGTGAAACCTTCGGCGTATTTTGCCCCGATGCTTTTGCCAAACTCACGTGCTCTGCCTGTAACTATTTCAATAAAATCGGGTGTTGAAATATAGGTTTGTGGCTCACCTTCCCAGCTTGGGTTATGAAACTGCGATCCGTAAGCATAAATACTCTCTATTTTTTTATCCCAATATCCGGTTACGTCAATTAATATATCAGGAGTAATATAATTGTCCTGTATAAAATGAAGTACCATACCTGGTCGCCATGCTTCTTGTGCTATACCTTCGGCATCAAATGTTTCTATTTTACGGAGGCCTGCTAAAAATGCCGAAGTTTCAACAAGTTCATTGGCACGGCCATGGTCTGGATGACGGTCATGGTAAGCGTTGGTTATTACAATTGAAGGGCGAAATTTGCGGATAGCTTCAATAACTTTTACCTGGTGCTCGCGTGTGTTTTCAAAAAAGGCATCGGGCAAACCCAGGTTTTCGCGTACGGCTAAACCCAATATTTCGGCAGCGGCAGCAGCTTCCTGTTTACGGATCTCGGCCGAGCCACGGGTGCCCAGTTCGCCGCGGGTAAGGTCAACAATACCAACTTTATAACCAAGGGCAATATGTTTTGCAATTGTACCGGAGCAACCTAACTCAGCATCGTCGGGATGTACCGATAAAACTAATATATCTAATTTTAGCATGCGCAAAAATAATCTATTGGTTAGACGCCGTTGTCAACAGGCGGTCAATCTTTCGCCTCACTTTTGATGAGTTTGGTTTGGTGAAAGGGTAGTAGAAATCAACTACATGGCCGTTCCTATCTATTAAATATTTGTGAAAATTCCAGCGTGGCGCTGAGCCTACATTTCCATTTTCCTTTTTATCTGCCAGGAATTTATACAGTGGATCGGCATAAGAGCCACGCACCCTTATTTTTTGAAAGATGGGATAATTTGCTCCAAAGTTTTCGCAGAAAACCGCGATAGCCTCGCCATCTAAAGGCTCCTGGCCACCAAAATCATTTGAGGGAAATGCAAGAATTTCAAAATCCTTACCGGCAAGTTCGGCTTTTAAAGTAGCAAGTTCTTTTAATTGCGGAGTGAAGCCGCATTGTGAAGCTGTGTTTACAATAAAAAGGACTTTGTTTTTATATTCGGAAAGACTGATCTCTTCACCGTTTAACTTGTGAATGTTAAACTGGTAAATACTTTTATTATCCATTAAACTAATTGCTGTATGAATTATATCCGGCCTGGTTTAAAATGGCCTCGATATCCTTCTGTTCCTCAGGGTCGTAAGTTTCTTTAAGATTATGGCCAAATATGCTGGCGACCGACTGGAACATGAAAGCCTTAAAGCCGCCCTTTAATTCCTTAATCATGGCAAAGCTGGTTTGCCCGGTTTCGCGGTCAATAAGTTTAATTAAAACCTCTCCCTGACTAATTGTCAGGTTTTTTATTTCCTTGTTAAAAAGGTTTTTGATTTCACCCTCGCAGGTGCTCACTAATTCTTTTTGTTTTTTCCTGTCGGCGGTAACAGCCAGGTCGCGTTGTAACTGACGGTACCTTTGCCCTGCAAAACGTGCATAAGGCAACACTTTCATTACATTATAGCGCAAACGGCGATAGTTTTGCCTGTCGGCCTCGCTGGCAAAAATACGGGTATCAACTATCTTAACTTCGGGTTCAACTATCCACGGCACAAGTTCACCGTCAAGGTTGGTCATGGCTGTTCTGATGGTATCATTTTTGCCAAGCTGTACTGGAGCAGGAGTAACTGTTTGGGCCTTTGCAGCACCCATCAAGCAACATAACAGTAACAGAGAACCAATAAATTTCATATTTTTACTTAATACAAAAATAATGTAATTTTTTTTGGTATTTTACTAATACCTGCAATAATATTTATTTGCTGCATGTTTATGATTAGATACCGCTAATACCCCGTACATGAAAGACTTAGTGATTGACCTGGAAGCCGAGAAGAACGAGATACTAAAAAGATACCGTGCCCTGCTGCGTGCCTGTAAATCAACCCTGCAAAAGGGCGATAAACGCATGATACGCAAGGCATTTGATATGGCCCTTGAAAGCCACAAGGATATGCGCCGTAAAAGCGGTGAACCCTATATATATCACCCTATTGCAGTAGCCCAAATAGCCGCCGAAGAAATTGGCCTGGGTACAACATCGATAGTGTGCGCCCTGCTGCATGATGTGGTTGAGGATACCAACATGACGCTTGATGAAATTGAGATGGAGTTTGGTAAAAAGGTTGCTAAAATTATTGATGGCCTTACCAAAATATCAGGCGTATTTGATACCAACAGCTCATTGCAGGCCGAAAACTTCCGTAAAATGCTGCTTACCCTTGCCGATGACGTAAGGGTAATCCTGATCAAGCTTGCCGACAGGCTGCATAACATGCGTACCATGGAGTTTATGCCGAGGGACAAGCAGCTTAAATTATCGTCAGAAACAGTATATCTGTATGCACCCCTGGCACACCGTCTGGGCTTATACGCTATAAAATCTGAACTGGAAGATCTATCCATGAAATATATGGAACGCGAAACCTATCAGTTCATCAAAAATAAGCTGAACGAGAAAAAGGCCGAACGTGAGCGTTTTATCCGTGATTTTATTGAACCTATCAATAAATCATTACAAAGCCAGGGACTTGAGGCCGATGTATTTGGCAGGCCGAAATCTATCCATTCTATCTGGAATAAAATGAAGAAGAAATCGATACCTTTTGAAGAGGTGTATGATCTTTTCGCCATTCGCATCATTTTGGATAGTGCGCCTGAACATGAAAAGGCTGATTGCTGGAAAGCTTACTCTATAGTAACCGATCAGTACCGTCCAAATCCCGACAGGTTGCGTGACTGGATCTCATCGCCTAAGGCTAACGGTTATGAATCGTTGCATACTACAGTGATGGGACCGCGCGGCCAATGGGTAGAAGTACAGATCCGTACCAAGCGCATGAACGAGATTGCTGAAAAGGGTTTTGCCGCGCACTGGAAATACAAGGAAGCCAGCACCGACAGCGGGCTTGATCAATGGGTAACCAAAGTGCGTGAAATGCTTAAAAATCCGGATACCAACGCGCTCGACTTTATCGACGACTTTAAAATGAACCTCTTCAGCGATGAGATCTTCATTTTTACGCCTAAAGGCGCGCTGATCCAGTTACCTTTAAATGCTACAGCGCTTGACTTCGCTTTTGAGATCCACACCGATGTGGGCGCAAGCTGTATTGGTGCTAAAGTAAACCATAAACTGGTGCCACTAAGTTATAAACTGCAAAACGGCGACCAGGTGGAGATCATCACATCAAGCAAGCAAACTCCTAAAGAAGACTGGCTTAATTTTGTGGTTACTGCAAAGGCTAAAGCCAAGATCAAATCAGCTTTAAAAGAAGAAAAACGCAAAATTGCCGAGGACGGTAAAGAGATCCTGGAGCGTAAAATGAAATCGCTCAAGATAACTTATAACTCTGAAAATCTGCAAAAGATAGCTTACTTTTTTAAGCTGCAGGCCACCCAGGACCTTTTTTACAATGTTGCCAAGGGCATTCTTGATATGAAGGACCTGAAAGAATATCAGGCCTCAGAAAAAATAATTGAAAGCAAACCACAGGATAAAATAGATCAGGAACAGGTTCAAAATCTTATCAAAAATATCAAAGCCAAAGATAGCGACATATTGCTCATTGGCGAGGATATGCAAAAGATAGACTATAAACTGGCCAACTGTTGTAATCCTATCCCTGGCGATGATGTTTTTGGTTTTGTTACCGTGAGCGACGGCATCAAGATCCATCGTACCAATTGCCCTAATGCTGCCAAACTAATGGCAAATTATGGCTACAGGATAGTAAAAGCCCGCTGGACAAACCAGCAGGAACTTGCCTTCCTTACAGGTTTACGTATCACCGGTATTGATGAGGTAGGGTTGATTAACAAGCTTACCACGGTAATATCAAACGATTTTAAAATAAATATCAGGTCTATTACAGTTGACAGTGATAATGGTATATTTGAAGGGTCGCTGATGTTATATGTTAATGACACCAGCCACCTTGACACCCTGATTAAAAACCTAAAACAAGTAAAAGGCGTAACCGCGGTTAACCGTTTTGATTCGGCAATCGAGAAAGCATCTTGAGGTGAATTGTTGATTGAGTTGATTTGGTGAGTAGTTGCTTTGTGCAATGAAAGTCAACATAATCAACCATTCACATAATCAACTACTCACCACTTAACAAATTATTAATAACTTTGCCCCGTTAATACATCATTATGTCACAGCAGGATACCATACCAATGGTTAAGAAAATTTTTGAGGCTTACCTCGAAAATAAAAACCTCAGGAAAACCCCCGAGCGTTTCGCTATACTCGAAGAGATATATTCCCGTACAGATCATTTTGATGTGGAGTCGTTGTACATCCACATGAAAAATAAAAAATACCGCGTAAGCCGTGCTACGGTTTACAACACACTTGAGCTATTGGTTTCGTGCGATCTGGTTACTAAACACCAATTTGGCAAAAACATGGCCCAGTTTGAAAAATCATACGGCTATAAACAGCATGACCACATCATTTGCATCGACTGCGGCAAGGTGGTTGAATTTTGCGATCCGCGTATCCAGCAGATCCAGAGTATGATGGGCGATATCTTAAAATTTGACATCAAACACCACTCTTTAAATCTTTATGGTAATTGTACCAAATTAAGAGACGGTTTTTGTGACAGAAAAATTTAACTTTGCCCCCTTTCATAACACATATTCTTGAACTTACGATAAATTAATGGCTGTTGACGTATTATTAGGCCTCCAGTGGGGCGATGAAGGAAAAGGAAAAATTGTTGATGTGCTTAGTGCAGGTTATGACCTGATTGCACGTTTCCAGGGCGGGCCAAATGCCGGTCACACGTTGGAGTTTGACGGTAAAAAGTTTGTTTTAAACACCATTCCTTCAGGTATATTTTTTGAAAACACCATCAACCTTATCGGTAACGGTGTGGTGATTGATCCTATCACCCTGAAAAAAGAACTGGATAAATTAAAAGATGCCGGACATGACTTGTTGGCTAAAAAGAATCTTTTAATTGCTAAAAAAGCGCACCTGATATTACCAACTCACCAGTTGCTTGACGCTGCTAATGAAAAAAAGATGGGCGAAGGCAAAATTGGTTCAACCTTAAAAGGTATTGGCCCAACTTATATGGATAAAACCGGTCGTAACGGTTTACGTATTGGCGATATCACCCTGCCCGATTTTAAAGAGCGTTACCAGAAACTGGTTGATAAGCACGTATCAATGCTGCAACAGCTTTACGGCGAAGTGGCAGATTTTTCGGAGCGCGAAACTTTATTTTTTGAAGCGCTTGATGTACTGCGTCAGTTCCCGCTTGTTGACTCTGAACATTTGGTTAACAGCTACATTAAAGACGGCAAAAAAGTTTTGGCCGAAGGTGCTCAGGGAGCAATGCTTGATATCGACTTTGGTTCATATCCGTTTGTTACTTCTTCAAATACTACCGCCGCAGGTGCTTGTACTGGTTTAGGTATTGCTCCGCAACAAATTGGCGATGTAATAGGTATTTTTAAAGCTTACTGTACCCGTGTAGGTGGTGGTCCTTTCCCAACCGAACTGGAAAACGAAACCGGCGAAGAGTTGCGTAAAGTAGGCCATGAATTTGGCGCGACTACAGGCAGGCCACGCCGCACCGGCTGGATTGATCTTCCTGCTTTAAAATACGCGATTATGCTTAACGGTGTTACCCAATTGGTAATGACCAAGGCTGATGTATTGAGCGGTTTTGACAAGATCTATGCCTGCACGCACTACAACTATTTAGGTGAGCAGATTGATTATATGCCTTACGATATCTGCTCGGTAAGGCCAGAGCCGGTATATAAGGAAATTGATGGCTGGAACGAAGACCTGACCGGTATCACCGAACTTTCTGAGATCCCGGCTAAACTACAATCATATATTGATTACCTTGAGGCCGAACTTGGCGTACCGGTAAAATATTTATCTGTAGGCCCGGACAGGAAACAGACTTTAACGTTACATTAATAGATTATCCTTATATCTATTGGGGATTGTAATAAGAATAAAAAGGCCGGGTATTCCGGCCTTTTTCATTTACTTGGTTATTTTTGCAGGGTGATTGTACAGGTAAATAACTTGCCGGAGTTTAGGAAAAAGGCGTTGCAATGGGCTGCAAGTTTTGATACGCTGTGCTACCTTGATTCAAACGGATTTAATGATCCCTATTCCAAATTCGATACACTGATAGCGGCCGGTTCCCGTGCCGAACTTACCGCAAATGCAGGCGACGCTTTTGATCGGCTTGATGAGTTTAGGAAAAATAACCCTGGCTGGATGACCGGCTTCCTGGGTTATGATCTTAAAAACGAAATCGAAGCCCTCACTTCTGCCAATCCGGATGGTTTAAAATTTTCGGATCTGTATTTCTTTGTTCCCGAACATCTTATTTTGATAAAAGGGGATAAGGCAGAGATTATTTCAGATCATCCCAATCAGGTTGTAAAAGCAATAAATGAGCAAGCCTTAGTCCGGTCTGCCCAACAATCTGTTATCAACCTAAAACCTCGCTTTAGCAGGCAGGAATACATTGATACGGTAAATAGCATAAAAGAACACATCACCCGCGGCGATATCTACGTAACTAACTTTTGCCAGGAGTTTTTTGCCGAGGATGTAGTTATTGAACCGCTGGAGATCTTCACAAAGCTTAATGAGGTTTCGCCTAATCCATTTTCTACCTTTTTTAAATGGAATGGGAACTATATCCTTGGCGCCTCGCCCGAACGCTTTTTGGCTAAAAGAGGAAGTAAGCTGATATCGCAGCCCATAAAAGGTACCGCCAAAAGACTTGATGATACTAAGGCCGACGAGCAGGCAAAACAAATCCTGCGTAATCACCCTAAAGAGCTACAGGAAAATGTAATGGTGGTTGATTTGGTGCGTAATGATCTTACCCGTTCGGCCAAACCCGGTACTGTTAAAACCGAAGAGCTTTTTGGCATTTATAGCTTTAAGCAGGTGCATCAAATGATTTCAACCGTGGTTTGCGAAATAGAAGATAATCTTTCAAATGTACAGGCCATCAAGAATACCTTTCCTATGGGTAGCATGACGGGCGCCCCAAAGGTAAGTTGCATGCAATTGATGGAACAATATGAGCGTAGTAAGCGTGGCGTATATTCCGGAGCTATAGGCTATTTTAACCCGGATGATGATTTTGATTTTAATGTGGTGATCCGTTCGTTACTTTATAATTCTTCCAATAAATACCTTTCGTTCCATGCCGGAGGGGCCATTACTTACCATGCAATTGCCGAAAATGAATATGAAGAATGTTTGCTGAAAGCCACCGCGGTGATGGAGGTTTTGGGAGGGACTCGCGTGTTGTAGCAAATCATCAATTTTTTACTATATTGGCTGTAAAAGTACCATCACTATTCGCTTTTAATTGTCAATATGTTAAGACCCCTACAAAACATAAAGCTAATTATCGTTTCCCTGTGTTTATTAGCAACCGATGTTGCCTCAGCCCAAACTAAGTATCATCCTTCGGATTTGTTCCCGGCACAACCATTATTACCACCGGGCAATTCCTATCGTACCGCCACCGGCGAACCAGGTCCCGCTTATTGGCAAAATAAGGCCGACTATGTGATTGATGTAACACTCGATGATAAAACCAATATCATAACCGGTACAGCTACCATTAACTATACCAATAACAGCCCAAAACCGCTTTCGTTATTATGGTTGCAATTGGAGCAAAATGTATTTAAAAAAGATTCGCGTGGGATTCAATCTAAATTGTTCCTTTACCAGGATCCTGAAAAAACTACTCCGGATGGCGGGTATCAGATAGAAGGTGTGCAACTTGCAGATGGCAAAGGCGGAAATATTAAATACCATATTTATGATACCCGTATGCAGTTGGAACTGGCGCAGCCGCTGCTAAGCGGTCAGTCTATAAGTTTCAGCATCCATTATAAGTATAACTTCCCGGTAAATTATAAAAATGCCGACTTCCTGGTTAACCGTACTGATATCCTCCCAACAAAAAATGGGAACATCTATGCTGTAGCACAATGGTATCCCAGGATGTGTGTTTTAGACGATGTAGAAGGATGGAATACTTTGCCATATTTAGGTAATGGCGAGTTTTACCTGGAATACGGCAATTTTAAGGTTAATATTACGGTACCATCGGGCCTTATTGTTGAAAGCTCCGGCGACCTACTAAATCCTGAGGAAGTGCTAACCCCAACAGCCCTTAAGCGCTGGCAGGCTGCTAAGCAAGGTGATGCGCCAGTGCAGATCAGAACGGCGAAAGAAGTGACTGATCCCTCATCAAGGCCTGCAAAAGCTACCTGTACCTGGAAGTTTAAACTGGATAACGCCCGGGATTTCGCATGGACTGCCTCCCGCTCCTTTGTTTGGGAAGTGGAGAGCTTTAAGCTTTTTGATGGCAAAAGGGTGATGGGTAGTTCTCTTTATCCGGTAGAGTCGGAGAAGCAGGGCAGCTGGAAGCGTTCATCAGAGTACATCAAATTTACCTTGCAGCATTTTTCTGAAAAATGGTTTTCATATCCTTATAACAAAGCGGTTAACGTGGCTTCAAATCTTGATGGTATGGAGTATCCCGGCATGGTATTTTGCTCGGCGAAAGATACCGGCAACATGTATTTTGCTGTGGTAAATCATGAGCTGGGGCATACCTGGTTCCCGATGGTTGTGGGCAGTAACGAGCGTAAATATGCCTGGATGGACGAAGGGTTCAATATGTTCATTGACAAAATTGCTACCAAAGCTTTTAACAAAGGCGAGTTTATAGGATATGTTGAGATTGATAGCCCCCTTGATTCGTTGTTTGCTGAGAAGCTATTGCCTATTGTTACCCGTCCCGATGCCTTGCCCGGCAACCAGGTTTATCCGCTGCAATATCAAAAGGTGGCTTATTCATTGGCTCTTTTGCGTAACCAGATATTGGGCTCCGAGCGCTTTGATCGTGCTTTCAGAAAATATATTCGCGACTGGGCTTACAAACATCCTACACCGTGGGACTTTTTCAGGAGCATAGATAGTTCGGCAGGGGAGGACTTGACCTGGTTCTGGAAATCGATGTTTCTCGAAAATTATCGCCTCGATCAGAAAATAACTAAAGTAGACAGTCCGGCAGATGGCCTGCCTGTTATCACAATCGAAAATATGGACAAGGCAGCAATGCCGTTAGTGGTTGAAATAACCTATGCCGATGGCTCGAAGGAGCATCGTGAGTTCCCGGTTGAAATTTGGGAGTACAGCAGTGTTTACACTCTTACCGGCGATAAAAAAGTGGCTGTCGCCAAAGTTATTATTGATCCTGATAAGATCTACCCTGATGTGGATAGGGGCAATAATAGTTACGAGGTGAAGAAGTAGACTGTTTTATGTAGGAAACGAAGAGTATGCTGGCTCATTCTTCATCATGTCATTGCGAGGAACGAAGCAATCCCCTATTGGCAAATCCGCTCTGTATAGTTTGGGATTGCTTCGTGCCTCGCAATGACGATTTCTATATTACCTCCGCCCTATCAGGGTCTCTCGAAGAGGACCTTGATGTTCTGTAAGAAGCTTTACAACTTCACGCCCCTTAAAAATTCCTCAATACCCATACGCTTTTTGCCTTCTAACTGAATGTCTTTTAATAACACAAACCCATCTTTAGCAGCAAACTTTAAATAAGTTTTGTTATCACTTAAAAAGCCGCCTGGTTGAATAGCCGGTTCAGATACCTGATATTCAGAAGTAAAAACCTTTAGGCTTTTGCCATTAAGTTCGGTATAGGCTGTTGGCACCGGGCTAAGTCCGCGGATTTTGTTATAAATAGATTCGGCTGTTTGGGTCCAGTCAATCCGGCAATCATCTTTAAATATTTTGGGGGCGTGTTTTAATTGGGTTCCCTCGGCCAGTTGCGATTGCGGGTGCTCATTGTAACGGCCGCTTTCAACCGCTTTAACGGTTTTCACCAGTAAGCCTGCGCCTTTGTTCATAAGGCGGTCGTGCAGTTCGCCGGCATCTTCATGACCGGTAAGGGTTATTTTTTCGGTGAACAGAATGTTACCGGTATCGATATCGTGCTTTAAAAAGAAGGTAGTTACACCGCTTTCTTTTTCGCCGTTAATGAGCGCCCAGTTAATTGGGGCCGCGCCACGGTATTGTGGAAGTAACGATGCATGTAAATTTATGGTGCCCTTAGGCGGCATGTTCCAAACTATTTCGGGCAGCATCCTGAAGGCTACTACAACCTGCAAATCGGCTTTCAATGCTTTTAGTTCAGCAATAAAATCCTCGTTCTTCAGTTTTTCGGGCTGCAGTACCTTTAATCCGTTGGCTTCGGCATACTGTTTCACCGCCGATTCACTAACTTTTTGACCCCTTCCGGCCGGTTTATCGGGCGCTGTAACAACGGCCACAATATCACTGCCGGCTTTAATTAAAGCGTCTAACGAGGCAACGGCAAACTGGGGCGTACCCATAAATATAATTCTCATAGTATGTTTAGGTATTAGATGTCTTTATTCTGTTATTCGTATAGTAAATATTTTTTTCTTGTTTCTTTAAAAGCAGCTAAACCTGGCTGCCAGCTGGCACGGATCTCATCTTCGGTTTTGCCTGCTTCAATTTGTTTTCTTAATTCGGCCGTACCGGCCAGTTTTATAAAATAACCGTTAAAGAAATGGTCTTTATCCGGGAAAGCCTGGTATAACTCTAAGAGCCATTTCAGGTTGATAGCGCCCATGCTGGTAATATCATTTGGCGAAATATTTTGCAGATCGATGCCAAAACATTCCTGGTCTTTCTGCGGCGGGTTTTCGCTCATACCCGGGATACTTTTTGGTGTAAACGAAAAGCTGTATTTCCCTTTCAATGCCGGATGCCCCAGCACAGCAAAAGGAACAAGCGTCCCCCTGCCTAAGCTAAAGGTTGTACCTTCAAACAGACAGGTGCTTGGGTATAATAAAATTGATAGCGGCGTATTTAAGTTTGGCGACGGGTTTACCGGTAAGGTATAAGGCAAATTATGTTTGTAATTAGCAACTTTAATGATCTTTAGCTTGCATTTTACGCCATTTTTTAGCCAGCCTTCGCCGTTTATCATTTGTGCGTACTCGCCAATGGTCATGCCATGGGCTATGGGAATGGGGTGCATGCCTACAAATGAGCGGTTAACCGTATCAAGGATTGGCCCGTCAATTAAATAACCGTTGGGATTGGGGCGGTCAAAAATCATTAGCTCTACGTTGTTCTCGGCGCAGGCCTCCATAACATAGTGCAGGGTTGATATATAAGTATAAAAACGGGTACCAACGTCTTGTATGTCAAATATCATCAGGTCGATACCCTTCAAATCGGCCGTTGTTGGTTTGTAGTGTTTGTTGCCGTAAAGCGATATTACAGGTAAGTCCGTTTTAGGGTCTTTGGCGTCGCCAACAGTAGCGCCGTTGCTGGCATTGCCCCTGAAACCATGCTCGGGGCCGAAGATCTTTTTTACACTAACTCCGGAATGAACTAAACTATCTACACTGGCAGTTAAATTTTTACCAATAACAGAAGTTTGATTAATCACCATCCCGATATTTTTTCCCTTAAGATAGTTAATATACAGCGGAATTTGATCGGCTCCGGGAATAATAGGGCCAATTTTTTTGTTTTTTTTGACAGATGCTGTTTGGCAGCTTTTACAATCGGTTGCCTGGCTGCACGCGGTGTTCGCAAGTAAAACTGTTATAAGGGCAAATCGTAAAAAAACACAAATCTTATTCATAAAATATTGAGTTGAAACAATTTTAAAAGTGGCAGGTTTAACAGCAAAACCGCATATTTGCGAAGGTACAAAAAAACAGTTTGCCATTGAGTTTCGCCTCTTTTATATCAGCCCGTATAACATTTAAATCAAAACGCACTTTCTCTAAACTGATAGTGCGCATTGCAATTATAGGTATTATGCTGGGTCTGGGCGTAATGATACTGTCACTTGCTATCGTTAAAGGATTTAAACACGAAATCCGCAATAAAGTTCGAGGCTTTGCGGGGGATATCCGCGTGGTTAAGTTCGATCTGAACAATTCATACCAGAGTTCTTCGTTCCCTGCCGATAAGGAGTTTGTTAAGCGGGCACTCAAAAGTCCGTTTATTACCCATGTAATGCCGGTAGCAACCAAGCCGGGCATTGTTAAGGCCAATAACGAAATTGAAGGGGTAGTACTTAAGGGCGTTGATAAAAGTTACGACTGGGGCTACTTTAAGAAAATGATGGTTGCCGGCGATGTCATCAGCTTTGCCGATTCGGTTGAGGCGCAAAAGGAGATCATGATCTCGCAAACAACGGCCGACAGGCTTAAGCTTAAGGTTGGTGATAAGCTGCTGATGTATTTTGTGCAGGAACCATTGCGTAAACGTCAGTTTAAAATAAAAGGGATCTTTAACATCGGTGTTGAGGAAGTAGATAAAACCTTTGTTATAGGCGCGCTATCACTTATTAACCGTCTTAACGACTGGAAACCGGATGAAATTGGCCAATACGAACTGCGCGTATCAGATTTTGAACACATTAACGATGCCGCCAACGCGCTTGACACTGTTTTGCCGGTAAAACTGAAAGAGTATACCATTGAAGAAGATTATCCAACCATATTTGAATGGCTCAACCTGCTGGATGTTAATTCGGTAGTGATGCTGGTATTGATGGTAGCCGTGGCTGTTATCAATATGATATCGGCACTGCTGATCATGATCCTTGAACGGACTGCCATGATCGGCATGTTTAAAGCCATGGGGGCATCCAACTGGGCTATCCGAAAGGTATTCCTCATCAATGCTACTTACCTGATAGGCCTGGGCTTATTGTTAGGTAATCTATTAGGCATTGGTTTAGGCTACTTCCAAACGTATACCCACTTTTTTAAACTCGACCAGGCATCTTATTACATGACCTTTGTACCGGTTGAGTTTGATAGCGTTGATATCCTTCTGCTCAATATTGGTACGCTGATCATCTGTTTGCTGGTGCTCATTATACCATCAACGTTAGTAAGCCGAATCTCGCCGGTGAAAGCTATCCAGTTTAAGTAATTTAAAGCAAGCGGTAACTTAATCCCAACCTGAAATATTCGCTGTGCGTGTTAAACGAAGCATCGCCAACCATGTCTTTCATGTAATTGCTTATTCCATGGGCAAAGCTGGCGTTTAAACCATAGCGACCGTAACTGGCAGCAGCGCCAAGGCGTAAGCGGATATCGGTTGGTGCTTTGCTTCTCTTGTAGTCAACTTTATAAATTTTACCATCTTTGTCCTTAACCTCTCCCTTGTCCTTACTGTTCAATATCAGGCCGATATCCATCCCCGGTAAAATATCGAGGTTAACTTTGCTAAGCTGAAAACGATAACCGATGTATGGATTAAGGTTTATGCTTTGGCTTTGGAAAGCTACGTGTCCGGTTACCGTGAAACTGGGATCGTTTGCTGCGATGGGTAGATAATCCCCATATAAAACGGTTGTAATAGGTGAATATTTATCTACTTCAACTTTACTGCGCAATAATTCATAACCTCCCTGCAAGCCAACAATAAACCCGCCTTTTGAAATAGTTTGAACCTGGATACTGCCACCGTACCCGAAAGCGTTTTTATTGCCATAAGGATTATTAGCACGGTTCATCGGATCGCCCGTAATTGAGCCCTGTAACACCTGGGTGGTAGCTGTTGATGATTTACCTGCGAAATGGAACAAACCGGTATTGGCCTGTACAGAAACTTCTAATTTTTGGGCACAAAGCTTTAGCCCGCTAAACATTAACGGGGCAATGATAAGGAGGTACTTTTTCATTTTTTATGAGTTGTAAAGTTCAGTTTTAGGTTTAAACCGCCTGCTCCAAATTTTATCTGCTGTGACCCAAGCCCATCAAGCGGGTATTTCAAAAATGGTTCAATAATCAGCTTGTTTGATTTTCCCAAAGGGTATCCAACGCCGAATGCCACATTCAGGGTTTTGGCAAAGTAAAAGCTGTTAAAGCTTTTGTGTGTTGTTTCGTCGGATGTTTGCGCTTGCACGCCTGCAGCCATTGCAAGGCCTGGGTAACTGTAACTTGCCGTATAGGCTTCATTAACAAAAGTTCCGGAGCTTACACCTGCCGAAATATAAGTGTCATTTTTTTGTGGGTTAAACTCATATTTAAGGTTAACCGGGATATCTAAGCCAACCAGTTTGGCATTGTAATTTGTAAATGTTGGTGAAGCGGATACTTTGCTAAAGTCGGACACGCTATTGTACCCGGCAACTAAAGCTGGTGAAAAAGAAACTGCCTCACGTGTATTAGTTGGCTTATTTTTATCATAGTTAAGTGTGTTTTGGGCCAGTGCCAAGCCCGTTGATAGTTTAAGGTTTTTGCTCAGTCTGATATCAGATGTAAAACCCGCGCCTGCATTTACCTGGTTCTGGCTGCCCTTTGCATAGTTGAAGAAGGTAGCAGCATAAACACTGAATTTCACCCTGCGCTCGCCCATATCGGCATCAGGCTTTTTAGGCTGATCGTGATCGCTGGCCAGCAATGCCTCCATTGAATTAGTCTTCGGTTTAACTTTTACAACCGATGGGACAGCGTTTGCCGGAGCTGTTTTTACCGGGTTATTATTAACCGGAGGTTGCACAACCGGGTTGTTGGCAAGTTGCTGTGTATTTGTTTGCGGTAATACAGTCTCAACACTGTCAGCCTTTTTACCTGCAGGCACGTTGATTACTCCGTTGTTAGCCGGTTGGGTAACAGGCGGCACATTGGCTTTAGCAATGGTGTTAAGCGGGTTTGTAGCCAAAGGATTTGCCTGTACTGGTGTAAAGGCAGGCACTTTTATTCCCGGTTGATTTACAACAGGGTTAGCAGCCGGTTTATTTGAGCCATTATTCTTTGCAAGCGTGTTAGTGTTGTTTGATGATATACCACTAAGCGGGTTGGTTTTTGCAGCAGAAGATTGCGTGTTGCTATTATTGCTTGCAAGGTTTGTTGCAGGCGATTGTTTAGCTGTTACAGGTGGCTGTATAGGTGCAATATTTTGAGCAGTACTGTCCATAGCCGCGTTGTTTTGAGGTTGTGCAGGTTTTGACGGTTTTACCGAAAATGTTTGAGCGTTATTATTTACTTTGGTTTTGTTTGTAGCAAACCAAATGCCTATACTCAAGAACAGCAACAGGGCAGCGGCAGCGCTCGCCCACCATAGGTAAACCGGGCGGCGCTGTTTTTCCTGAGCAGGGAATCTCTCCCTGAGCAGCAGCCAGCCTTCATCAGCAGTAGTGTCTTCGTAATTATCAAACACTTCCCTGATGCGGTCTCTTAAGTCGTTATCCAACTGATCATCCATGGTTGTGTGCTTCTTTTCTTAAAATATTCCTTAATCTTTCTTTCGCCCTGCTCAGGTAAACCCGCGACGAGCTTACCGGGATGCCGAGCGTAGTGGCTATTTCATCATGATCGTAGCCGTCTATTTCGTACATGTTAAAAATGGTTCGCTGAATAGCCGGGAGCTCCACCATCAGCTTTAAAATATCCTGTGCATTTAAATTATCAACCGGCCCCATATTGCTCCTGATGGGTGCGGCATTATCCAATTCAACATTAAGCTGGAATTTAAGGTCCTTACGCCGGCGGTCAATAGCCGTGTTAACCAAAATGGTGCGGAGCCAGGCTTTAAACGGCTTATCGGTATTGTAGCCGCCAATGGCGTTAAATACTTTTATAAAAGCATCATTTACAGCCTCAAGAGCATCATCGCGGTTTAAGCTGTAACGCAAACTTATACCCATAGCGTAGCCATAGAACTGCTTATATAGCAATTCCTGGTGTTTTAAGCTGCCTTTTTTGCATTGCCTTACGATCTCTTCTTCGGTAATGCGAGGGGGTGGATGCATTAAATGTACTTAGTTCCGCTAAATGTTGTTTTAAAAGCCTTTACGCAGCAGAAGATTTAAATGATACAAAATAAATAAAAAAAATCTGCCGATATAGTCTGCCTCTTGTAATCAAAAAAGCCGGTACCCCGAGTAGGGGTACCGGCACGGTAATTAAAACAATAGGACTTTTAGTTAATTAGTTTTCTTTAAATTGTACTGAACGGTAAGTGTATCACCATTGCTGTTACGTTGCAATTGAAATACGCTACCATCATAATAGTACTGGTAAACACCTTTAAGGTGGAATTTATTAACACCAGGCACCACTGCAGTTGAGTCATTAAACTGGATATAATATCCGTTATAAGCAAATGCTCCATAGCTGGCCACATGCTTCCTGGTTTCGGCACCTACTTTAAATAAAGAGGTAGCAGAAAGATTTAGCGCTATAGTATCCCGAATAGTATCATAGCCGGTGCCGGTGGTTTTTTTAACCAGCGCGCCAAATGTTCCGGTAAAACTACCTTGTGGTTGAGCAACCGGTACAACCTCGTTTTTTGGTGAACAGGCAACACCTAATGTTAACAGTAATGGCAGCAGGTAAAATAAATTACGTTTCATATATCTTATCTCGTTATCAATTTTTTTTAACCATTACGCACGTTTTTAATTAAACGCTACACCTCGCCGCGGTATTTTTATAGTTTTTTTGCCTCATCCCAAAAAACATCCATCTCGGCCAGGCTCATATCGTGCAGTTGTTTACCATTTTCCTGAGCTTTAAGTTCCAGGTACTGAAAGCGTTTGATGAATTTTTTATTGGTTTTTTCCAGGGCGTTTTCAGGATTAATGTTAATAAAGCGGGCATAATTGATCAATGAAAACAGCAGGTCGCCAAATTCGGCTTCGGCCCTTTCATGATCAATGGTGCTTTCATCTTCGGCGTTAAACTCGTTTTTAAACTCCTGCATCTCTTCCTCAACCTTGGCCCAAACCTGGCTTTTTTCTTCCCAGTCAAACCCAACGCCACGGGCCTTTTCCTGAATGCGTGATGCTTTTACCAACGCTGGCAAGGATGCAGGCACACCACCTAAAACAGATTTGTTACCTTCTTTAAGCTTGATCTGCTCCCAGTTGCGTTTAACATCCTCTTCATTCTGCACCTCAACATCGCCATAAATATGCGGGTGGCGATTGATCAGCTTATCACAAACACCGTTCAAAACATCGGTGATTGTAAAATCATTGGTTTCGGAAGCAATTTTGGCGTAGAATACCAGGTGCAGCATAATATCGCCAAGCTCCTTTTTTATTTCGGGCATATCGCCGCCTAAAATGGCATCGCTTAGCTCATAAGTTTCTTCAATGGTGAGGTGGCGCAGGCTTTCAAGCGTTTGCTTTTTGTCCCAGGGGCAATTGGCCCGCAGGTCGTTCATAATAATGAGTAATCTGTCAAACGCTATTGCAGCGGTAGGCGCGGTTTCAGGGGCTTTTAAAGGCATAAAATATTTATAATGAATGCTTATATCGCAAAGGTATGATAACATCTTTAATGAAAACTTACTGTATCATTAATTTTAAGCTAACATTAATTAATTTTATTAGCCAATTGTTAATGCTATCTGATAAATACATTTTACCATGAGAAAAACTTACCTGTTTATTCTTCTTTTTGTTTCGATATTTAAAACAAGCTATGCGCAGCAACAGCTTGTTGGCGATATGGCTAACAGTACTTTTAGTCAGCCACAGCCTTTCCTGTTTACCGTGAGCACACTTAACCCGCAAGGCCGTAACTGGAGTTTAAACTATTCGGGCGGCTATGGCGAGCGCACTGTTACCCCATTGGGATTTGATGGTGTCGATCAAAATTTTTCGGCTAAAGGATACCTTGGCAATAAGTTTACACTAATGGCCATGCTGGGTACAGGTTTTAGTAATAATGGTGGCGTACGCACGCTGCAACAAGCCGAAGTATTGCGTGACTTTATTGGCGGTAACCAGCCAATGGGTTTCAGGGCAGGTGCCAGTCTCGGTTTCAGAAGAGAGTTTAACAGCGACGCGGTAGCATTTAGCCGTATTACTGCAGCTTATGAAGTATCAAATTGGAAACTTGGTGCTAACCTTCGCTTTGAAAAAGCATTTGCGACTAATCGCGATGGCTTAGACCTGATCACCAGCGTGGGTGTACATCGTCATATCTCCGGGCAACTATTTGGCGGCTTTGAAGCCGTAGGGCAGGACCTGGAAGGTTTTTGGGAAGCGGACGAGGCCGAAGGAGGCGCCCGTTTATTGATTGGCCCATCGCTTAATTATGCTCCGGTTAATTCGCGCCTGGCGTTTTCGCTTTGCGGCGGCCCTATCATTTATGCTACCCGCAGTGCGGCAACCCAGGGCCAGTTTGCATACCGCGAATTGCCTACTACCAATGGTTTCACACTGAAGTTCAATGTAGGCTTCAGGTTCTTATAATCTGAAATTAAAGTTTTATCGCCCTGAGCATTTCGCGTTTACCGGGTGCTCCGGGCGCTTTTTCTACTTTAAAGCCCATGCTTTTGAGCATACGCTTCAGGTTGCCGGTAATAGCGTAGGTAACAAACACGCCACCAGTTTTCAAAAAGCTAACGGTACGGCCAATAGCTTCCTCGTTCCACATTTCGGGCTGATGAATGGCGGCGAAGGCATCAAAATAGATGATGTCAAACTGTTCGTCTGTTTTAAAATCTAAAAGCCTGGTGTGGGCGATATGCAGTTTGGTGCTTGCGTTAAGCTCAACTTTACCGGTTAGGGCATTAGCGTAACTCTCATTGAACTGCTGCCACAGCAATTCCGGAATGTATTGCTGATAGCCGGTTTGCAACATCATACCGGCATTTACCGGGTAAGCTTCAATGCCGGTATAGTTTAACTGTATCTGCTTATTGTTGCATGCATCGGCAGTTAGTAAAAAATTGAGGCCGGTACCAAAACCTACTTCAAGGATGCTTACTTCGGCGGTATCATTCCGTTCCAGAAAATATTGCAAACCCGATTTAACAAATACGTGCAAACTCTCCTGCAAGGCCCCATGACGCGAGTGGTAATGCTCGCCTACTTCGGCATTGTAAATGGTATTGGAGCCGTCGGCTGTGGTGACTATGGTTAGTTCATGGTTCATAGATGATGGTTCATGGTTTTTTGGTATACTTAGTTCATGGTTTACGAATGATAGTTCATAGTTTCCTGGACTTTATTGGCCATAAACCATGTACTATCATCCATGAACTATTAATGCACTTCCTTCATCATCTCCGTTACAACCTCGCCGAGGTCATAAACCGGTACGCTTGTAATAGCTGCCGAAACAATGCTTACGCCTGCCGCCGAACGGTAACCTGCCGCACAGTGTACAACGATCGGTTTATCAGTGGGGATCTCTTCAATACGTTCACGTAGTTCGGGCAGGGGAATGCTGATGGCATTTTTGAACACCTTGCCTGCGGCAACTTCACCATGATTACGAACATCAACAATGGTGTAGTCGTTTTCGTTTGATTTGAACGCGTCTAAGTCCAGATCAACCGATACTTCATCGGTATTAGCAGGGGCTAATAATGCGGCTTTGATATTTTGCTCGTAGCCAATTTTAGCTGTTTTTTTAATAAGGGTATCAAGCTTGTCATCGTTTTCGGCAATGAGGTAAAATTGCTCATCCGGACCGATAATAGAACCCAGCCAGGTTTCAAATTTTTCGCCGTCCTGCAGGTTAATGGCACCATGCAGGTGACCACTCCTGAATTGTGCTTTGGGGCGACTATCAACTATCAAAATACCGTTTTCCAAAACACTGTCTGCATCAATACGTGGTACAGCAACAATGCTGCCCTCAAAGCCGGATACACCATTTTTATTCAACTCCACATCTCGGCCGAAGTATTTGGGCATAAAAGGCTGATCGGTAGTGAGGGTTTTAACAAACTCCAGCTCATCCATCAATTGTAACGCATAGTTTTCACGCAACTCACGACCAATGGTACTTTCCAGATCGGGGCTCATGCTTTTGCCACATAATGAGCCGGGGCCGTGCGCCGGGTAAACTATTACGTTTTTAGGCAAGGTCATGATCTTTTGCCGGGTGCTCTGAAACATCTGGCGGGCAAGCTCTTCTTTTTTAGCAGTGATATTGCCCACGTTTTCCCTTAAGTCTGGGCGGCCTACATCACCAACAAACAGGGTATCACCGGTAAAGATGGCTGTTTCGCGGCCCTCTTCGTCTATTAGCAAAATACAGATAGAATCGGGCGAATGGCCGGGGGTATTGATGGATTTTAGCTTAATATCATTAAGTTGAATAACGTCACCGTCATCAAATGTTTCATGCGGATATGTCGCGCCTGTTAATTTACTGCAGTAAATAACAGCGCCCGTAGTTTCATGAATTTCGAGGTGCGAACTCACAAAATCGGCATGCGGGTGGGTTTCAATAACACCTACAATGTCGGCATCATGCTGGGCCGCGAAATCATAATAAGGCTGCGGATCACGCGCCGGGTCAATAACTATCATTTTGCCTGTGCGGATCACGGCATATGAACCATGCGCCAGGCCTTTATCGTAAAATTGTTGAATGATCATATTTTGCCTGCAAAGATAATGCTTAGGCAATATGTTTTATTTGCACAATGTTTAACTGGTGTAAATATTGATCGGCTTTGTGTAAACTTGTGAAACTGGTTTATGATAGTTTATCTCTAATTACTAAACTGCCTCAAATGGTGGTCGATATGTTTATAAGCTAATTGCCCCATTTGCTCCCTGGTCATTTTTCCAAAAAAGGTATGTTCAAAATCAGTTTTGGGAGTCCTGCCGTATTCTTCAACCAAGTTAATCCATTGTTTTTTCTGTGCTGCTATATCACCACCTGGCTCGGTTACTTTACATTGCGGAACGGTGGGATTGTTTTTTGCCAGCGGACTATCATCCTTGAGCATCCCCTTCAGTGCTACTTTGCCAAATAGCCTGCCGATAAACGCGCGTTTATAATGGGTAAAGCCCAGGTACATCTCATCAGAGAGGGTGCAATGTTTCAGCATTTGATAAACATTCATTTTACCCCATTGCGGCTGGCTGTTTTCGTTAACTAAATTGATCCGGGTTATCAGGCCGTCGCGGGTTTCTTTATCAAATATTGTTTTCATTTGTTTTAAAAGGTTTATACCATAAAGTTATCACGAAATTACAATATGGCATAGGCGTTTTTGAGCCATATACAGGGCGGATTTATGCCAATAAACTATAAAACAAAACAGGCCCGGTTCATCACCGGGCCTGTCATTATAAAAAGGGTTTGATTACCAGATTTTAGTCCTGTCTTCAGGTTTTTTATACATTTTATCGCCCGGCTTTATATCAAAGGCTTTGTACCATGCATTGATATTGGTTATAGGCGCATTGGTGCGGAAACGCTCAGGCGAGTGAGGATCTGTCAGGATCCTTTGCGCTGCCGACTCAGGAGTTTGCGAAGAACGCCATACCTGTGCCCATGACAGGAAGAAACGCTGATCGGGCGTAAAACCATCAATGGTATTAGCCGACTGACCTTGTTTGGTTTTGCTGAATGCCTCATAAGCGATATTTAAACCGCCAAGATCGGCAAGATTTTCGCCAAGGGTAAGTTTACCGTTTACGTGCAGGGTATCAACTACCGTGAAGGCATTGTATTGATTAACCACCTGGTCGGCACGCGATTTGAATTTATCGGCATCCTCTTTGGTCCACCAGTCGCGCAGAGTGCCATCGGCATCGTACTGACGGCCCTGGTCATCAAAGCCGTGGGTCATTTCGTGGCCAATTACGGCACCAATGCCACCATAGTTAACAGCATCATCAGCCTTAAAATCAAAGAAAGGAAACTGCAGGATGCCTGCAGGGAACACAATCTCGTTATTGGTTGGGTTGTAATAGGCGTTAACTGTTGGCGGCGTCATTCCCCAGCGGGTTTTATCAACCGGTTTGCCTAAGCGGCTCACGTTAAAATTGTAACGCCATTTGCTTACAGCACGCAGGTTACCGAAATAATCATCACGGTTAATTACAATGCCATTATATTTTTCCCAGTTATCCGGGTAACCGATTTTTACGGTAAAGGCATTTAGTTTTTTGAGTGCGCGCTCTTTGGTTGCGGGGCTCATCCAGTCAAGGCGTTTAATGCGGTCGCCAAGGGTTCCTTTTAGGTTATTCACCAGTTCAACCATATATTGTTTAGCGGCTGGCGTAAAGTATTTCTCAACAAAAAGCTGACCCAGTAATTCACCCAGGTTGCCATCAACAAGGGCGCTCATACGCTCGGCACGCGGGGTTTGTACTTTTTGCCCGCTTAATGCGCTGTTGTACACAAAGTTTGCATTAACAAAATCAGAGCTTAACTGACTGGCGCAGCCCCTTAGCATATTCCAGCGCATGTAAATTCTCCATTTGGCAGCGGGAGTGGCAGCAAATGTAGAATCCATGGCCCTAAAAAATGATGGCTGACCGACTATGATGCTATCCTGCCCACCCATGTTAAGGGCCGGGAGTATTTTTGACCATTTTAAGTGCGGGGTTTGTTTTTCAAAATCGGCTACCAGGAACTTGTTATAGGTAGCATGCGGGTCGCGCATAGCTACCCGGCTCCATTGTGCTTTGGCCCAGGTGTATTCCAGATCATAAACTATGGCTGTATTTTTCGCAGCTTCATCAGCGCTACTTCCGCTAAGGGTAAACAAAGTTGTGATCAGTTTTTTTAAGGCATCCTGTGCTTTTTTTGAACGCGGATCGTTTTTGAGATAATAATCCCGGTCGGGGAGGGTAGTGCCGCCCTGGCTAAGGCTTATTACATATTTATTAACGTTTTTGTCATCCTGATCAACTCCCGACCTGAAAATTGGCGAACCTTCTCCGTTAACACGCTCATAAATCAATTCGTTAATAAAATCGTCAAGCGTTTTTATTTTATCAATACGCTCCAGGTCGGGTTTGGCCGGGTCATAACCGCGTTTTTCGATGGTTACAGTATCCATACCGCTGGCATACAGGTCGCCAACGCGTTGTTTCAAACTGCCTTTAGGTTGTGATGCAGAAGTTTGGCTAACCTCCTTAAGCAAACCGATCAGTTTATCCGTATTTTCCTGGCGAAGAATGTTGAAACTTCCCCAACGGGTTTCTTTGGCCGGGATGCCGTTTTGTTTTAACCAGCCGCCGTTGGCATATTCAAAAAAATCGTCGCCCGGCTTTACGCTCAGGTCCATATTGGCGGGATCAATAAATTTTTGAGGAGGGGTAGCAGTTTTATGCCTGGTTTTTATGGGCTTAGGCCCGTCTGCAGCAAAAACATTTACCGACATACCAAGGCTGGCGGCCAGCAATAAATAGTTAAACTTTAATTTCATGTCAATACTTAAAAATTAAAGTTAATAAATAGCAGGTATTACGCAAAAAAAGGCGGGGGCTGGCCTTTAATGATTGAACCAATTAATGATGGCTTCGAGTTTGGTTTTTTTCAAAACATCAAGCCAAAAGCGGTGAAAAGGCATTGTTTTCATGACAATTTGAATGTTACATTTATTATAACTGGTTAATTGTAAAAATATTGTGGGAGTGATAGTTCATGGTTGATAGTTCATAGTTGATAGTTCATAGATCATGGTTATGGGGATAGGTGTATGGTTGTATAGATAATGTTTAAAAAGAAAACGTTTTTGCGTTAGGGATGGTAGCGGATACCAGCCATGAGCGTAATGCCTGCAGGTGTATGAGCGTACAGCCCGGCCCGTCAGCTGACGGGAACGCCCACGTCTGAACTCGAATTAAACGAATTTTGAGAATTTACTGAATTTACCTGGCATTCTGTTAATTCTTTAATTTAAAAAATTCGAGTTCAGACAAACCCGCTAACCTTCAACCATCACCATTTATTTCTTTATGCGGGCGTTCCCGTCAGCTGACGGGCCGGGCTGTACGTTGCAAGTCCTCGTCTCCCCCGCGCATTTCCTCCGCACACGGCGGGCTTTCCACTACCATCCCTAACGCAGCCTCCGCATTTATCCTTCTATAAACAATCAGATCAAGCCTATCTTCTACCATGAACCATGATCTATCAACTATGAACTATCAACCCACAAAAAAAACCTTCAACCTTTGGCTATGAACCGCTAACTATCGTATTTTTGCGCGTTATGAGTATTGCTAAAACATATATCCCGAAAGAAACCGAAGAAAAATGGTACAGTTACTGGTTGCAGCACGGCTTTTTTAAGTCGGTGCCTGATGAGCGCGAGCCTTATACAATAGTCATTCCGCCGCCAAACGTTACCGGGGTTTTGCACATGGGCCACATGCTTAACAATACTATACAGGATGTGCTGGTTCGCCGTGCCCGTATGAAAGGTAAAAATGCCTGCTGGGTTCCCGGTACAGATCACGCCAGTATTGCCACCGAAGCTAAAGTTGTTGCCATGCTTAAAGAGCGCGGCATCAGCAAAAAAGACCTTACCCGCGAAGAGTTTTTAACCTACGCCTGGGAGTGGAAGGAAAAATACGGCGGCATTATCCTGGAGCAGCTTAAAAAATTAGGCGCTTCGTGCGATTGGGACCGTACCAGGTTTACTATGGACGAGAGCCTTTCGGAAGCGGTTATTGATACTTTCATCCACCTGTATAAAAAAGGATTGATCTATCGCGGTATCCGAATGATCAACTGGGACCCACAAGGTAAAACCGCGGTAAGTGATGAAGAAGTTAACCGTAAAGAGGTAAATCAGAAGCTTTATTATATTAAGTATAAAGTTGTAAGTCAGACTTTGGACTCAGAACTTCAGGCTTCAGACTACCTGACTATCGCTACAACACGTCCGGAAACCATTATGGCTGATGCGGCTATCTGTATCAACCCTAATGATGAGCGTTATCTGCACCTGCATGGTAAAAGAGTATACATCCCGCTTATCAACCGCGAGATACCGGTTATACTGGATAACTACGTAACTATGGATTTTGGTACCGGCTGTTTGAAGGTTACCCCTGCTCATGATTTAAATGACTATGAACTGGGTCAGCGCCATAACCTGCCCGTTATTGATATTTTAAATGACGACGGTACGCTGAACGAAAAAGCACAGATACTGGTTGGCGAAGATCGTTTTGCCGCCCGTAAAAAGATAGCTGTTTTATTAGAGGAAGCCGGCGTACTGGATAAAGTTGAAGAGTATAAATCGCAGGTTGGTTTTTCGGAACGTACCAACGCGGTTATTGAGCCTAAGCTATCAATGCAATGGTTTTGCAAGATGGGCGAGATGGCTAAACCAGCTTTAGATTATGTATTGAATGGCGAGATTAAACTGATTCCTGAAAAGTTTGTAAATACCTACCGCCATTGGATGGAGAACGTAAGGGATTGGAATATCAGTCGCCAGTTATGGTGGGGACAACAGATCCCGGCCTGGTACCTGCCAAGCGGTGAGTTTGTGATTGCCAAAAATGCGGAAGAAGCGTTGAAGGAAGCACAGGCGAAAAATCCGGAACTTACCGCTGCCGACTTGAGGCAGGATGAAGACGTAGTTGATACCTGGTTTTCATCATGGTTGTGGCCAATTTCGGTATTTGACGGTTTTAAAGATCCTGATAACGCCGATATCAATTATTATTACCCAACCAATGATCTGGTTACCGCTCCCGAAATCTTGTTTTTCTGGGTAGCAAGAATGATCATGGCCGGTCATGAGTTCAGGGGCGAAGTACCGTTCAGGAACGTATACCTTACCGGTATTGTAAGGGATAAGCTGGGCCGTAAGATGTCGAAGTCATTAGGTAACTCACCTGATCCGCTCGATCTGATCGAAAGCTATGGTGCCGATGGTGTACGTGTAGGTATGCTGTTATGCTCGCCGGCTGGTAACGATTTAATGTTTGACGAAAGCTATTGCAAGCAAGGCTCGGGCTTTGCCAACAAAGTATGGAATGCCTTTAAACTGGTAAAAGGCTGGGAAGTTGATGAAAGCCTTGCTAACCCCAATGCTGTGGCCATTGAGTGGTTTGGTAACAGGTTTAACCAGGCACTTACCGAAATTGAAGCTAACTTTGCTCAATACCGTTTATCAGAGGCCCTCATGGATACCTATAAACTGGTATGGGACGATTTTTGCGCATGGTACCTGGAGATGATCAAGCCTGCTTATCAGCATCCAATTGATAAAGCGACTTACACGGCTACTATCCAATTTTTTGAAAATATATTAAAAGTGTTACATCCTTTCATGCCTTTCCTTACCGAAGAGTTATGGCATGATGAACTATTTGGCGAACGTGCTGAAAACGACTGCTGTATTGTAGCGCAATTGCCCGCTATTGGGGAAATAAATTCACGCTTATTGGCTGAGGTTGAGATAGTAAAAGATATCGTTACTTCTATCAGGAATACTCGTAAAACAAAACAAATATCGGATAAAGAACCGCTTGAATTATTTGTTAAATCAAATTCCGGTATCGAATATAGCCAATATCAGGCCATCATTACCAGGCTTGGCAATATCAGCAAGTTTGAAACCGTTACCGATAAAGTTGACGGGGCTATAAATTTCTTAGCTTCAACCGATGAATTTTATGTTCCGTTCAGCGAAGAAATTGATCCGGTTGCTGAGTGCGCGAGGTTGAAAAAAGAGCAGGAATATCTGCTGGGCTTCCTGAAATCGGTTAACGCGAAACTGGGCAATGAACGGTTTATGGCCAACGCCAAACCCGAAGTGGTTGAGATTGAGCAAAAGAAAAAGGCAGATGCCGAAGCCAAATTAACTATCATAGAAGAAAACCTGGCAGCTTTGGCTTGCTAATTGCAGAACTTACCGGCTTTGTATAACAAGTTAGCGTACAATACGTATGCTAACTTGTTCAAATTACATGGCCAATGTTAAGTTCTGAATATGAGTAAAAAAGTAAGTTTCTTCAACTTATCAATTTATAAAATCTTGTCGAAGGAGCAGCCGTTCCTTGACCAGGCCCGTATCCGTTTATTGTATTATGGGTTCTTCCTTATTTTTGTAGCCCTCGGGGCGCTATACCTCAACGTTTATTTCCAGGGCCAACGGATGCTTGCCCAAACCGCCCTGGTTTTAATGGGATCGGTAGTATTGTTATTTAAATATTTAACCTGGCGGCCCGACTGGCGTGGCGCGGCACATGCCCTGCTTGTGGTAGGTACTCTTGTTAATGCCAGTTTGGTTTATGTTTCTATACAAACTGTAAATATCATTACAGTACAGGTAATTATCATTGTTATTGTATTTAGTTATTACATGCTGGGGCAGCAATGGGGGCTCATTTACTCGCTGCTAAATACGGTGCCGGTGCTGGTATTCATGATCATTGAATATAACAGCGGGTACGTTATTGGTATTAAGCCTAATAAAATTGACCAGTCGACCATTATCATTAGCCTGTTTGCCAATTTTATACTGCTCATATTTATCCACAGTCATTTTTATACGGCTTTCTTAAAAAATATCAAGCATCTTAAAGATAGCAGTGCGGAACAAGCCCGGCTTTACAATAAAATGGAAACCGCTATTGAGAAGGCAGAAAAATCGGCCCAGGCAAAATCCGAGTTCCTGTCAACCATGTCGCATGAAATCCGTACGCCTTTAAATGCTGTTATAGGGATGAGCAACTTGCTCATGATGAGCGGCCCACGGCCCGATCAGCGCGAGAACCTTGAAGTACTTAAGTTTTCGGCCAATAACTTACTGGCTATTGTTAATGATGTGCTCGATTTCAGCAAAATAGAATCTGGCAAAATAGTGTTTGAAAACATAAGGTTTAATCTTATTGAGCTGATGAACAATATTTGCGGCGGCCAAATATTAAAAGCCGAAGAAAAAGGCTTGCTGTTTAAGCTTGATGTTGATAGCTCGCTGAAAAATAAAGTGCTTTTTGGCGATCCTACCCGTATTACACAAATCATTTTTAACCTGGTGAGTAACGCTATAAAATTTACGGCGCAGGGAAACATATGGGTGAGGGTTACATGCGTGGAAGACAGGCACAACATTGTTACCGTTAATTTTTCGATAAGGGATACGGGTATTGGTATTAAAAAGGAAAACCTTGAAAATATATTTGAACCCTTTACACAGGAATCATTAGCTACTACACGTGAATATGGTGGCACCGGTTTGGGACTGGCTATTGTTAAACGATTGCTTGAGCTGCAAGGCCTGCAAATGACGGTTAACAGCATGACGGGGCACGGATCCGAGTTCTCGTTTAATATGGAATTCCCGGTATCAACAGAAGTAGTGCCTGAAGCAGTTGTCGCGCCGCAGGCAAAGCAATCGGCAGAAGATACCCTGGCCTCTCTGCGTGTGCTTATTGCTGAAGATAACATGGTGAACGTAATGTTGATGAAAAAACTGTTGAGTAAATGGAGCATTAATCCAACCATTGCCGAAAACGGTGAACGAGCGGTTGAGTTTATGCAATACGGCAATTTTGATATCGTATTAATGGATCTGCAGATGCCGGTAATGAACGGTTTTGATGCATCAAAAGAGATCCGCAAAATGGCCGACCCAAAAAAATCAGGTGTGCCTATCATCGCGCTTACCGCTTCGGCGCTCTTTGATATCAAAGAGCAAGTGTACGAGGCCGGTATGAACGACTACGTAGCAAAGCCATTTAAACCGGATGATCTGCTGGAAAAACTTAACAATTACGCTGTGAGAAAAAGAGTGGGGTAAGATTTTAATGGCCTGATAAAGTGGGGCATGTGCGAGGGAGCCACTGTATGTACACATCTTTTTAAATAAAAACACGTTGTCATTTCCTCCTGCCGTTGTTGGTGTTGTCACCAACAATTCCTCTCACGTATACATATCATAAGTCAGTGACCAAAAAGTTGTTGGTGATAACACCAACAACGGCGTAACTATATCTCTTAAATAATAAAAACCATGTCATTTGCGAGCGCAGCGTGGCAATCTCGTAGCCGATGCATGACCGATGTGTATAGTTACGAGATTGCTTCGTCGTTCCTCCTCGCAATGACATGATTTTTCAAGCCAGCGTTTAACTGATCTGCATCTTTCGAACAGTTGTAGTGTTGTCAATAACAACGGCTTACGTAAAATATCCTTCTACTTATTCAATTTCTCACCTTCCTTAATTACCGCCTGGTTTACTTCCCTTACCCTTTCTATTTCCATTTTTTCAACGGCCCTGTCATAGGTTAAAACGCCGTTTACCTCGTGTTCAACGTCGGTGGTTTGCGTGTATATGGCAACGCTTAATCCTTTATATTTCATAAGTTGCTCTACTTCATCCAGCAAAAATACGTAACGATCGGTAAGTCTGGCTTTGGTTGGTTCATAATCATAGGCATTGTTGTGTACCGGCCACATGTGCCCACGTACAAAAAGGCCAACGCCTCCAAATTCGCCCAGCGAGGCAGCCCTGTGATCATCAGGGACAGACGCGCCATACGGCCCCACGTAAATGTGTGTATCCACATAATCGCCGTTGCCAGGGTCGCCATAAGGCTTTTGATAATCGGGATTATTATTAAAGCCAGAGTTGCCGTTAACCAGGCGCGACGGATCGTACTGCTTAACCCAATTGGTGATATTCTTTACATCAAATGCGCCCCAATTTTCGTTAAAAGGTATCCAGGTAATAATGGATGGCGAGTTATAATGATCGTCGATAATAGCTTTTAACTCTTTACGATAAACTTTTCTGTTTTGCGTGGTATCTTCATTTTGGTACCATATAGCGGGCATATCCTGCCAAACCAGCAAGCCCATTTTGTCGGCCCAATAGTAAAAACGCTGAGGCTCGGTTTTCATGTGTTTACGGATCAGGTTGTAGCCAGCCTTTTTAGTATACTCCATGTCAAACTTCAGCGCCTCTTCCGTTGGCGCGGTTAAAACACCATCGGGCCAGTAACCCTGGTCGAGCAAACCAAGCTGCATAATGAATTTGCCATTAATAAGCGGGCGGATTACACCGTTAAGCTTGCCCAATTTAATATCGCGCATGCCAAAATAGCTTTTAACCTCGTCGGCCTGGCTGCCATCGGCGTTATAAAACGTAAGCTTCAGATCATATAAAAACGGAGAATCAGGCGACCATAAAACAGGGTTTTCGATGGGAAGATAAAAATAGGTTCCCCCGGTTGCGCTAACCTGCGAAACCTCTTTGCCGTTGTTTAAAGCAACTGCTCTGATCTTGCCCGAACCAACTGCATTGACAAATACTTTCAAGCGCTTGCCCTCTAAATCGGGCAAAAGGCGGATATCTTTTATGTACGATTTGCTCACCGGCTCCAGCCAAACGGTTTGCCATATGCCCGACGAAAAAGTATAGTCACCACGTGGTCCGTTTTTACCTGAAGGCGTTTTGCCGTCGTTAGGGTCATTAGCGGCAACAATAAGGGTATTACTGCCTTTCTTTAAATATGGAGTGATATCAAAGCTGAATGAATCATAACCGCCCGAGTGTGAGCCTGCTTTTTTACCATTTACAAAAACAGTGGCATCGTGATCAACCGCGCCAAAATGGACAATAACCTGTTTGTTTTGCCATTTTGAAGGAATCTCAAAGCTGCGGCGGTACCACATGTTGATCTCCTGTTTACGTTGCACTCCGGAAATTACAGACTCGGGACAGTAGGGTACCAATATTTTATCCGCTTTACCCTCAAATGATGCCGGCGTTTCGGGATTTAAAGCATTGGGAGCATCTTTACCACCACGATAATCCCATTTACCATTGAGGCAAAGCCAGTCGTTACGTTGCAGCTGAGGCCTTGGATAATCTGCTAAAGGGATCTGGGCCTGCATGGCGGCGTTTGTCCACTGGGTAGGCAGTTTTGCTTCCTGGGCAGATGTGATGCAGCTGCCTGCTATCAGCATGGAAACCAGCATAATTGCTTTGCTGTAAATTTTCATGAGTAAAATGTTATAATTGATGAGGTTATGCCGCCCAAAATAGGGAATAAATAACTGTTATCATAACATTTTATTAGGGGTGTCTATGTGTGTTTTCTTAATTAGGAAGTCTTTTAAAAAAGCGTCATAGCGAGGTACGAAGCAATCCTTTGTCCACCACGTCATTGCGAGGCACGAAGCAATCCCCGATGAGCAGAGCTGCTAAGCAAATCCACCCTGTATAGATCGCGATTGCTTCGTGCCTTACAGCAATGACGATCTTATATATCTACCCCTTAACATACACCGGCAACTCTTCAATAAATTGGTAAGTACAATTTTCATGGTCAATGGTGCAGTAATAATGCTGCAGACCATTGCTTACTGCAAGCAGGGATACCTTATGCACCATATTATACCGGGCTATCTGGTCGAAGGTTTTTTGATCGATAGTTACTGAAGGCGCTTTGCATTCCACCATTAAGATGCGTTGCCCATCGGGATTGAATACTACAATATCGGTGCGCTTTTGCAGGGTATTAAGCTTAAGGCCGCCTTCCAGTTTGATGAGCGAGCGGGGATAGTTTTTTTGCTTAATGAGATATTGTACAAAATGCTGGCGTACCCATTCTTCGGGTGTAATGACGATGGTTTTCTTACGGATCTCGTCAAAAAGGGTTAATGTGCCGTTATCGTCGCTTATTTTGAAGGGGTGAGGGGGCAGATTAAGCGGTTGGAGCATTTTGAAAAGTCTGAAGTATTAAGTTATTAGTCTTAAGCCGGGGTTCAAAATTAACAAATATATCGTTGGGCATTCTTCTAAATAAAAATACATTCCACTTTTGGCTCGGTACTTAGTACTTTTGAAGTTCAAAATATGACTGCTGCCGAGATATTAAAGGACCTTAAGAACCGTAAGTTTAAACCACTGTACCTGTTGCATGGTGAGGAGCCTTATTTTATCGATCTGGTGAGTAATTATGTTGAACATCATCTGCTTCCGGAGCACGAGCGCGGTTTTAACCAAACCGTGGTTTATGGCAAGGATACTGATATCATGACCGTGCTTAACGCCGCCAAGCGTTACCCCATGATGGCCGATTACCAGGTTGTACTGGTAAAGGAAGCCCAGGATATGAAATGGGGTAAAGAAGATGATAACAAAAAAAGCATCGACCCGGTATTAAGTTATCTCGAAAATCCGCTGCCGAGTACCATTCTTGTTTTCTGCTATAAGTACGGCAAGTTTGACAAGCGTAAGAAAACCTACAAAGCCATCGAAAAAAAGGGGCTCATTTTTGAATCGGCCACTTTGTATGATAATAAGGTTCCGGCCTGGGTTGAAGGTTTTGTGAGTGAAAAAGGCTATAAAATGAACCAGCAGGGATCGGCTATGATTGCCGAATACCTGGGAAACGACCTCGCCAAAATTGCCAATGAGCTTGAAAAGCTGATGCTGAACGTTAGCGCCGGGCAGGAAATCACGCTGAAACACATTCAGGATAACATTGGCATCAGCAAGGAGTATAATGTGTTTGAGCTGCAAACCGCGCTTACCAAAAAGGATGCCTACAAGGTAAACCAGATCATCAACTACTTTGAAGCCAATCCCAAATCAAACCCCATTGTGCTGGTGTTAGGTAACTTGAACAACTTTTTTAGTAAAGTACTGGTTTATCATTATGTAAAAGATAAAACCCCGCAAAACCTGGCTAAAGAGATGGGGGTAAATCCATACTTTATAAAAGATTATGAACAGGCTGCCCGCAACTATCCGCTTGGTAAAGTTTTCCAGGTAATCAGCTACCTGCGCGAATATGATCTGAAAAGCAAAGGTGTTGAATCAAACGCCCCGCATGGCGAGTTGATGAAGGAACTGATGTTTAAGATTTTGCATTAATACCTACTCATTTAACCGTTATGACCCTATCATCACTATCAAGAGCCAATACAGCATCCACCCTTATCCGTATTTCGGCGGTTTTATATTTGGTTTATTATTATCTGAATTGGGGAGGATCTGCTTCTTTTAATGTTGCCTTAGCTACCTGTATTGCACTGGGGATATTACTGCTGCTTGCGCTTTTTATCAGGCAGGGACACAAATGGGCCAAATGGGTATTACTGGGTTTATTGCTTTTAACCATAACGCCCGATGTTGTCAATCTTCCCGCTACGTTTAAGACAAACATTATTGCGGGTTGTATAGCAATCGTCATTGATGTATTACAAATAAGCGCGCTTGTTTTGCTTTTTAAAAAGGATAAAGAGAGGCCGGCGGCCGAAGATACCGGGGCGTTATAAAAAGTTCTCCAAAATCATTTCTAATTAATTAAATCCCGTAACATTTTTGTTAAGTGTAGCGCTACTTAGTGTTTGACCGTATACACGTATTTATTCATGAAAACTTCATTTTGGGCCGGTACACACCGTTTTTTGGCCTGACTTTCTATTATCCTGACTTTCATGTAATTGATTATTTACAATGTAACAAAAATATTCAGCCTATTAATCTCTAAGTTCACTTGTCCTAAGCGCTTTTTGGGGCTAATTAACAAGCTTAACTAACTTAGAAATTACGGTCATGATACTTTTATTTTGCGGATTATCGGGTGCGGGCAAAACAACTTTAGCAAAAAGTGTAGCCGCCGAATTAAAGAGTCTGAATATTAAAATTGAGATCATTGACGGTGATGAATACCGCGCGGCACTTTGCCGCGATCTGGGCTTTAGCAAAGAAGACCGTAATGAAAACATTCGCCGCCTGGGCTTTGTAGCCAGTCGCTTTAGCGCGCAGGGCATAGTTACTATTGTTAGCGCCATAAACCCTTATGATGAGATCAGGCAGGAACTTGCCGAAAAATATGATCATGTAAACATTGTTCATGTAGACTGTCCGGTTAATAAGCTTATAGACCGCGATACCAAAGGCTTGTATAAACGAGCGCTCCTTCCCGATGGACACCCCGATAAATTGAATAACCTGACAGGGATTAATGATACGTTTGAAATACCTGTTAACCCCGACCTGTATATTGATACCTGCAATTATACCATACAACAAAGTACCTCTTCACTGCTATATTATATTATAAACAATCTGCATCCTGTTAAAAAGCAGACCAACAAGATACCAAGCTATACCTCATAAAAAAGGACGCTTATAACTGATTTATGCAAAAAAGAGTACTGATCATTACCGGAATGCACCGTTCCGGCACCTCGCTTATTACCCAGTGGTTAAGTAAATGCGGCCTGCAAACCGGCGAAAAACTTGTGCCCGGAAGTTACGGCAATGTAGAGGGGCATTTTGAAGATATCGAGTTTTTGAAAATGCACGAAGAGATCCTGGCCGATCATAACCTGCCATCATCGGGGCTTACGGTTGAGCACGTGGCCGAGTTTACTATTTACGAAAAGGAAAAGCTTAAAAGCATTATTAAGGTAAAACAGCAGCTGTACGATCAGTGGGGATGGAAAGATCCGCGTACTTGTTTGTTTTTGGATGTATACAAAGAGTTACTGCCGGATGCCTGTTATCTGGTGATCCTGCGCGATTATCAATCGGTAGTAAGTTCGCTTTTAAGGCGCGAATTTAAATGGGTAGATAACAAATACATGGCCCGCAAATATTTTTCAAGACTGGTGTGGACTAAGTTCAGGCGGGCCCGCCGTATGGTACAGTTTTGTAATGATCATGCTACCGAATATCTAAAAGTCTGGATAGCCTACAACCAGGATATCCTGAAATGTATTGAGACTTTACCCCGCGATGCTTTTGTTGTGGTTAACTACTCCATGCTGAAAGATGAGGACGAGCAGGTTTTTGAATACCTGAAAAGCAAGTGGAACCTGGCCTTAAAATACTCAAGGTTCAGGGATATTTTTAAAGAAAACCTTATTGGGCCAGACATCGATTTAAATCAATTTATTACCGATAAAACCCTTATATCCCAGGCGATAGTATTACAGGATAAACTTAAAGGATATATGCTTGCCGATTGACAGATAAAAATCCTTTGCATTTAATTATACACATTGGTGAAAAATTGAAATGATACCTGTGTAATAAATTGTGAAAGCAATCCAATTTCTTGTACAATCGTTCTTGTGATTTGATAATCAGCTGATTATTTCTTCAAATTCGTTTTACGCAACATTTTTAAGCGCTGGTTGCGGCGCTTAGTTTAACCAACGTAAAACTGGGAGGGGGATATGAAAGCTAAGTTTCTTTGCTACTTGCCCTACAGGGTAGTCACAGGGCTTTTGATCATCATGTGTTTACACTCGCCGGGCTTTTCTCAGGCCGGGAAAGTTGGGTCGTTGGCTTATTTGAAGGCCCGCAACGGTATTGGCGGATTTACTTTGGGCGGCGTATTAACCGGCGAGCAGGAGCAGAGCCTGGCCTATCTTGACGGTGAGGGTAGTAAGCCGGATGCAGATAGCTGTATCACCTATGAGTATCATTCCGAAAAACCAATAGAGCTGGAAGGTGGCTTAACTGCAAGCCATATTTGCGTACGCACCTATGACCATAAGGTGGTGAATATCTATGTTTTTTTTAACCGCGACCAGGGATACAAAATGCTCAGCAAGTTTTTGCATTGGTATGGTACCTTCACGGCAAAGCCCAATGATTACCAGGACGTTTATATGTGGGAGTCGCGCACGGTAAAACTACTGCTAAGCTTTCATCCCGATGATGAACAGGGGATAGCGGTTTATACCTCGGTCCCGCTAACCAATACTTTAAATGCCAGAAATGCTAAAAGGTTATCCCAGTTGTTGACGAGTAATCAGTAAAAAGGCTCCCCTACATTACCACTCCAACCCGTAATATAATTGTAACAAAGCCTATATCGCCTGCCAGGCATTTTAGTTTCTGCCTCCTTTTTTACATTTTTACGTAACAATAAATTTATACCGTACAAATGCAACATTGGTTAGTTAAGAGTGAGCCCTTTAAATACAGCTGGGAAAAATTTAATAAGGATGGTCGTACTTTTTGGGATGGTGTGCGCAATTACCAGGCGCGCAACAATCTCAGGGAAATGAAAGAGGGCGACCTTGTTTTATTTTATCACAGTAACGAGGGAAAAGAGATAGTAGGCATAGCCAAAGTAGTAAAAGAAGCTTACCAGGACCCTACAACTGATGATACCAATTGGGTGGTTGTTGACCTTTCTCCGGTTGAGGCCCTCAAAACCCCGGTAACCCTTGAGCAGATCAAAGCCGATCCTCAATTACAGGATATTGGTTTGGTAAGGCAGGGACGCCTATCTGTAATGGGCGTAAAGCGCGAAGAGTTTGATCATATCTTAGCGCTGGGCAGTAAATGAAATCACCAGGGAATTGTCTTAATCGTTTTGTTAAACCCGGCCTAACCGCCGCGTTATTGATATTACCCGGACTTGTAAGCGCGCAGGATGCTTTTAAAGAGTTTCCGGATTTATTTACTGTTCCGTACAGTTATGTTGCAAAGCATGTAAAACAGCCGCCGGTAATTGATGGCGATGTGGAAGATGCCGTATGGCAGCAAGCTCAATGGACGCAGGATTTCCAGGACATTGAAGGCAGGCTTAAACCGGCACCACCATTGCAAACCAATGTTAAAATGCTTTGGGATGATAATTACCTGTATGTTGCCGCGCGAATTAAAGACCCGCATGTTTGGGCTACGCTTACCCATCATGATGATATTATTTACCTGGATAACGATTTTGAGCTTTTTATTGATCCCAATAACAGCACACATAAATATTTTGAAATTGAGGTAAATGCCCTCAATACCATATTCGATCTGTTTTTGACCAAGCCTTACCGTAATGGAGGCGCTGCTGTAACCGGATGGGATACACACGGCCTGCGTTCGGCGGTAAAAGTTCAGGGAACACTGAACAACCCTTCGGACACGGATAAGGGCTGGACGGTTGAAATGGCTATCCCTTTTAAGGCTATAGCCGGTGGGTTTAACAGGGCGAAAATAAAGGACGGTACCATGTGGCGGATCAATTTTTCGCGGGTGGAGTATGATACCAAGGTGCAGAACGGTAAATATGTAAAGCTGCAGGATAACAATGGCAAGGATTTACCCGAGCATAATTGGGTGTGGAGCAACCAGGGGCTGATTAACATGCATTACCCCGAGCGTTGGGGCTACCTGCTGTTTACCGAGCGTGATGATGCGAAGTTTGAGATGCCTTATAGTGAAGAGCAAAAGAAGCACCTCTGGCTGGTTTACTACAAACAGAAACAGTGGTTTAAAGATCATCACGAATACCTTTCTTCATTAAAAGATTTGGGTATCGAAAATAAAGTAACGGTAACGGGCAATGCCAACGAGCTTAAACTGGAAGCTACCCCTCACCAGTTTATAGCTTATATTACCGATACTAAAACCAATGCTACCTATTCAATTGACCAGGATGGCCTGGTACAGCAGCTGATAAATCCCTAAACTCCATGAATAAGCGCGAATTTTTAAAAGCCGGTTTACTGGCGGGTGTGGCCGCCCAGTTACCTTTAGTAAGCAATGCCGCTGCCGAAGCCGCCAAAAGCAGCAAGAAAAAGGCTATGAAAAACTGGGTATGGATCAATCCTAACCAGAAAGATACCGATGATGAACTGGCTACCCGCTATGCATCATACAAGGCATCGGGCATAACAGGCATATTTTTTGAAAACGACAGCGAGCGTCATTTTCGCGCTGCCAAAGCTAAGGGATTAGAAGCCCACCGTTGGATGTGGACCTTTAACCGTGCCGAACTGGTTAACGAGAAACCAGAATGGTACAGTAAAAACCGCAAAGGCGAATCATGTGCCGATCATCCGCCTTATGTACAGTATTATCGCTGGCTTTGCCCGTCGCGCCCAGAAGTGCAGGAGTATTTAACCAAAACCGTTGATGATATTTTGGCTAAAGATTATATCGATGGTATCCACCTGGATTATGTGCGTTATTGCGATGTAATACTGCCGGTAAACCTTTGGGATCATTACAAAATTGACCAAACCAAAGAGCTGCCCGAATATGATTTTTGCTACTGCGATGTCTGCAAAGCCAAATTCAAAGAAGAGTATAACCAGGACCTTGATCAGATCCAATACCCAGAGGCCAGCCTTTCATGGCGTTTATTCAGGTATAACAATATTACCCGCGTAGTTAACAGTATCTCGACTGTTGCGCATCAGCATAAAAAACAAATAACCGCGGCTGTATTCCCAACTCCCGAAGTTGCCCGTCGTAACGTAAGGCAGGATTGGACAAATTGGAACATGGATGGTATTTGCCCCATGATATACCATGGTTTTTACAAAGAAGGTGTTAGTTGGATAGGCAATGCCGTAGCCGAGGGTGTTCATTTCCTGGCTGGCCAGTTCCCGCTATATGCAGGTTTATACTTATCCGATTTTAAGAGTGATGACGAGATCCGCACCGGTATCCAGGTGGCATTGAAGAATGGTGCTATGGGGGTGTCTTTCTTCGGTAACGTAAGGCCTGAGGTACTGGCGATACTGAAGGATGAAGTGGCGGCGTTTAAGGCGTCGTAATATCAAAATATAAACAAAAAAAGATATGTCATTGCGAGCGAAGCGTGGCAATCGCACGTAAGCAGATCCGCTCTGTATAGCATGCGATTGCTACGCTTTGCTCGTAATGACATATTTTATTCTTCTTGACTTGGGCAGTAAACCTTTCGCCTTTAACCTTTTCCCTTTCGCCTTAAGAGATTATCCCCGCATTTTGTCCAATAGGTCACTTAACGTAGTCGCTTCGGCTTCGGTAAGATTATTACTCAGGATTTCTTTTGTTTTAAACTCAGCATCCATTTTTGAGAGTGTTGCGAGGCCTTCGTCGCTGATACGGATATCAACGGCACGCCTGTCTTTATTGTTGGTGCAGCGCGAAACCAGGCCTTTTTGAACAAGGCGGTCAACAATGCGCGACGCGTCAGACATCTTATCAATCATCCGCTCCTTTAGCAAATTGATAGTAGCAGGCTTGGGGTATTGGCCGCGTAATATCCTCAGTATATTAAACTGTTGTTGGGTAATATTATGTTTCTCAAAGTGACAACGGAAGTAATTAGCCAACCAACCCTGCGTGTAAGCCACGTTAATGGCCACTTTATGATAGGCATCTTCAAAATTTGTACTTTGTATTTCGTCTTCTATCCGCATAGTAGTAGTAATGAATGGGATACAAATATGTTTAAATATTTTTAATTTAACATCGATTTATTTATCGTTGTCGCCTGATTCTGTGTTGTTTCCGGCTAATTTGACCTTGCCGTAACCCCAGGGACAATGCTTGCATTTGTTTTTACAACAGTAACCACGTTTTAAATGATAGGCTTCGGTAAAAACAAAATTGCCATCTTCATTAATATAATAATCAATGCCTTCCTGCAACATCAGTTGAGAATTTTTACAAAGATATCATCTTTAAAATAAGCTTTCAGATGATCGCCTTTACCGTGAAGTGTCCAAACCTGTTTAGGCTTGGTGTTGGCAATGGTTTGCAGAATATCATTCCAATCCACATGGTCGGAAATAAAGAGGGTGTCCTGGTTGTTCACCTGCAGATTTTTCCAGCCTGAGGCGAAAAGGCGTTTCACTCCGGTAGCACGAATATAGCTATCAAAGGTAAAAGGAGGCACTATGTACACAAACTCGTCCTGTACTTTCATCAATTTACGCCCGTAGATCTGGTACTTGCCGGGCGCGAACCCCATTTTTTCATAAATGGCATTAATGGGCATTATTTTATGATGTACCAGGATCTTTTTTTGCGGTGCATGTTCGGTGATCAAATTGATAAGCCGCTGACTTTTGCCGAGCGCATAAGCCCCCAACAATATATTGCTTTTAATATCATTGATCTTGCGGATCTCGGCAACAGGATCGGGGTGGATAATTTCCGGGTTAGCAAAGGTACTTTCGGTGATCAGCACATCAGTTGTAACCCATTCAATAGGCTCACAGGTATCGTCGGGCTGCAGTTTATAGTCGCCGGTGTATAAATACCTGGTACCCTCATATTCCATTAATATCTGCGCCGAGCCAAGCATGTGCCCCGCTGGGATCAGGGTTACCGTAACCTTACCTATTTTAAATGGCTCATTAAAAGCCGCGATATTAAAAACCTTGGCCGCTGTGCGGTCATACCTCAGCTGCATGATGCTTGCGGTGGCACGGGTGCAATAAACATTGTTATTGCCGCTTATGGCATGATCTGCATGGGCATGAGATATTACGGCCGTTGTTGCAGGCAACTGCGGGTCGATATAAAAGTCGCCGTATTTACAGTACAGCCCTTTTTCGTCAAAAGAAAGAAAATCGTCGAGTATCATTATTGGTGGGCGAGCGATAAATACAGTTCATGCAGGGCTATTACCTGGGGTATAACCAGCTGTTTACCGTCGTTAATAATTATATCATTGGCCAGCTTAATTTTTTCATCCTGCGATAGCTGACGCGCCTCCCGGCTTTCAACATCGGCACGGCTAATGCCGTCGCGTTCCATAACACGGGCAATGCGCGTTTCAAGCGGTGCGGTGATCATGATGGCCCTATCACACATTTTATAGGAGCCGCTTTCAAATAAGATAGCCGCTTCGCGGATTACGTAAGGAGCATCTTTATGCCTGTTATCAAAGCTGTCAAATGCCCTGAATACGGCAGGATGTACCAGCGCGTTTAGTTTTTCCAGTTCGGCTTTATTGTTGAAAACTATGGCCGAGATGTATTTGCGGTTAAGGTTGCCATCTTCAAAATAGGCTTCGGCTCCAAAAGTTTGTCTGATACCTTCAATAAGTACCTGGTCGGTAACCATTACTTTTTTGGCCTCGTCATCGGCATAAAAAACAGGGATGCCAAGTAATTCAAATACTTTGGCCACGGTGGTTTTGCCACTGCCGATGTTACCTGTTAAACCTATTTTGAGCATTATTTTTTTATGTAGAAATCAATGTTTGATGGGGATATCTTCACCACCCTGCAAAATGGCGGCGTATGAATGAGTTTTACCGGCAGGTTGCTGTAGCCCTTATCGCGCCACAGGTCAAGATCGGCAACTGCCTCAAACAAATCCTCATCCATATCGGCGTAGCGGCTTAATGAGGTGGTGAAAGTCACCTTTATCTTTTGCGGAAATACCTTTACGTTATAATAGCTATTGTTATTGATGAGCTTTACCGGGATCTCCAATGTTTTCTCTGTAAACTCATCAACAGGGATAATAGCCTGTACCGACCGTGGATAAACATTCAGGTTGCCTTCGTTACTGGGTTTTAAATTAACCCTGGTATTGATGGTTTCGTTAACGTTATTGAATTTAAGCGAGTCTGTTTTCCATGAGGTTATGTCCTTTAAGCGTTCAATGGGACCGCTTACTGTTACATAAGCCGGTCGCACGGTAATATTACCCGACACCGCGAATTGTTTTTGATAATTGATGCCCATGGTAAGCTGCACAGGCACCTTTTTTACGAGGCGGTTGCTGAAATCAAAGTAAAGGGTATCCGGATCAATGGATGAAACACGGTTTGCCGGATCTTTTCCCTTGTTAATCTGCTTAAGTTGCATACTGTCGATAACAACGTAGTTACGGGTTTCGAGCGAACGCAGATCAACAACCAATGGTTTATTATCGCTGTTGATTTTTGAAAACAACATTTGCCATCCGTTACCTTGTATGGTAGCATCAACCGTATCCGGCTGCAGCGAGTGGAATGCCCGCTTCTGCGGGGCATTTTTAAAGGTCAGAACCTTTTTTACCTTGTAAGGCAGGGGATCAGACAGGGTAGTAAAAATCCAGGCAATAATAGCCAGCGACAAACAGGTAAAAAATACCGAGAGCCGCCTGCGTTCTGTTGCCGATAATTTTACTATTGCCATGTTTTTAGGTTAGAGACTGTTTTAAGGTTAAAGGCGAAAGGTTAAAGGCGAAAGGTCAAACACCATTTGTGTATTCCTTTACCTTTAACCTTTCATCCTTTTTTATATTCTTGGAGGTTATCTGATTTTGCAAAAAGCAGCTTCTACCTTTCGCCTTTTACCTTTTACCTTTCGCCAAAAAAATTAAGCTTTCTTTTCAACCGCTGGTGTATTCAAAGCTTTTGAAGCTTCGAGTGATATAGCCGATTTGTCAAAACGGATTTTACCGTTTTCAACCTCAACTAAAAAAGTGGTATCGTTTAAGTCGACGATGCGGCCGTGGATACCGGCTGTGGTTATAACCCTGTCGCCTTTTTTCAACTCTTCAACGTATTTCTTCTGATCTTTTTGCTTTTTAACCTGTGGGCGGATCATGAAAAAATAAAACACTACAATGATCAGTACCATTGGTACCAATTGCGTGTAGCTGCCCAAACCGCCTGAGGCTTGTAATAAAATAGTAGCTATCATTTGTTTAAATTAATTGTTATTTTTTTAAAACCTCGCCAATTAAATGTACCATAGTTTCGGCAGGCTGAGTGTTGGCAGTAATGGTTATTTGTTTATCCTGTAAGCCACTTTTGCCGGCACTGTTAAAGGTAACCCCAATAACGGCGCTTTCGCCGGGTTTAACCGGGGCTTTTGGCCAGGTAGGAGTAGTGCAACCGCAAGTAGCACGGGCGTTGGTAATAATCAATGGTGATTTACCGGTATTGGTAAACTTAAAATCATATGATACCTTATCGCCCTCTTTGATCTTGCCAAAATCATGGCTTTCTTTTTCAAATTTAGCTACGGGCGCGTTGGCTGCTGTTGCAGCGCTATCCGCGTTAGTTGCCGACGCGTTATCAGCTGTGCTGCCATTGCTACTGTTGCAGGCTGATAATAACATGCCTGCTGCTACTAAGCTTAAAAATAGTTTTTTCATTTTTTAATATTATTCTATTAAGCCGCGGCCTATCTTTTTGATCTTGTTTTCGGCTTTAAGCTCTATTAAAATCTTGTCCAAGATACCGTTTATAAATGAATTACTCTTAGGCGTACTAAACTCTTTTGATATTTCAAGATACTCGTTTATGGTAACCTTAACCGGAATCGAATTAAAGTTAATAAACTCGGTAATAGCCATTTTCATCAGCAAGGTATCCATCATGGCAATACGCTCCGGCTCCCAGTTTTGGGTTTTGGCAGCTATAAGCTCATGGTAAGCGGCATCGTACCTGATGCTCTGCTGAAACAGGTTTACAACAAACTCACGGTCTTCAACCCAGTTGCCGGTAATTTCGGCAAGCTGGTTAAGCTTGTAATCATCGTGCGAAAAGTTTTTGAACGTTTTGGCGATAAGCGCCTGAAGCACATCTTTATCAACAGGCCAAAAAATAAACCTGTCTTCAAAAACCTGCTCGGCCAGTGATGATTTAAGGATAACTTTTTTGAAAATGAATTTGATGATATCCTTGTCTGTTTGCAGGGTATCGCCCGTTTTGGCAAGATACTCGGCATACTCAGGCGAGTTTTTAAGGATAATAAAAAGTGATTTAGCAAGTTCTGGCTCAAAGGTCCAGTCAACTTTGTACTTTTTCCAGGCTGTGATGTATTCCTTATTATCATTCAGGCTCAGGATAAACCTGTTGGTGAGGATTTTAAGGTTTGCATTTAAGTCTTCGGCGGTTGGGAGGTGTTTGTTAGCGCGTTCCTCTGCGTCATTAGCGGCAAAACTTACCACTTCATTAATTAATGATAGCATCCAGATATACATTTCGTAAACCTGGTCTATGCTGCTCAGCATATTTTTTTCAAATAGCTTAACGTCTTTAGTATCCGACTGATGATACGCGTACAGTGCCTGTAATACCTTTACCCGGAGGTGCCTTCTGTTTAACATTTTTGTAAGAACGATTTGGTTTGCTTAGTGCAAACGGTTTATATAAAATTTAATTGTTTTAATAGGATGATTTTACTTTCCTGATATCCTCAATGCGTTTTTCGGCTATTTTATTAGCCGCGTTAATGGTTGGAATATTTTCGGCCTTTGAAAGCTTTAGCACATTACGCGTGGCCTCGTAAATGTTTTCGGTAAGCTGTAATGTGCGCTTTTTATTAAAGTTCATCAGCTCCGAATAACCGGTGATGATACCACCCGCGTTGATCACGTAATCGGGTGCAAAAAGTACACCTTTATCAAGTAACATTTTACCGTGAACAGCTTCATCAAGTAACTGGTTATTTGCCGAACCGGCTATGATGCCACACTTTAATTTAGCTATTGTTTGTGTATTTACGGTACCACCCATAGCACACGGAGCGTAAATATCGGCATCAATATCAAAAATGTTGTTATTGGATACCGCCTGCGCGCCATATTTCTTGGAGATCTGGATAACCCGCTCCTCGTTGATATCGCTGGCATAAACCTTTACATTTTCGTCCCTTAACAAGCGTACCAGATTTTCGCCCACATGGCCAATACCCTGAACTATTACCGATTTACCGGTTAAGCTATCGCTGCCATACATTTCACGCACACAAGCCTTAATCCCCATCAGCACACCCAAAGCAGTAATAGGAGATGGGTCGCCGCTGCCACCAATGTTTTCCGGCGCGCCGGTAACATGGCTGGTTTCCATTTTAATGTACTCCATGTCGCGCGGGTTGGTACCCATATCTTCAGCAGCAATGAATTCGCCGTTAAGGTTTTTTATAAACCTGCCGAATTTGCGCAATAAAGCTTCGGTTTTATCCTGACGAGAGTCGCCGATGATAACCGAATAGCCGCCACCGAGGTTAAGCCCAGCGATAGATGCTTTATAGGTCATGCTTTTGGCTAAACGCAATACATCATTAAGTGCATCGCCTTCGGTTTTGTAAGCCCACATGCGCACACCGCCAAAAGCCGGGCCCAACGTTGTGTTGTGGATAGCGATAATAGCTTTCAGATTGGTGTCAGGATCGGTACAAAAAACAACTTTTTTATGCCCAAAAGCGTCAAGCTGGCTAAATATGGATTCCGTTGGATGTTGTTCAGGCATTAGTACGCAAGTAAATGTCTATAAGCGCACAAAAGTAGAGGTTTTTTTTAATACTGACAAAGGTAAACAGATTGTGATGTATAAATAGATATTTTTATTTGAGAAAGTATGACCCCGGGATGATTATATTAATTTAATATTATTTGGAATTGGCTGGGTTTAACATTTCAGTGAGTTTGCTATAAACTTTGGTGCTTCCCTGATACGTTGCTGTGCTATCTGCAACTATGCCATTTTTATCAATGATCATATGTCTTGGGATATAGAAACTCCGCTTTAATTTGCCCTGCCTCATTTGTACACTTGAAAATGTGGTGTGAAAGTCTTTATAAATTTGAGGATTCTTTAATATGTGATATCCCTCCAATTTATTAAAGGATATGAAGTTTTTCCATAATTTGTTGTTGTCATCCATACAGATATATAATATCACGATATTGTTTTTTGCTGCGAACTGCCTGAAGCCTTTTATATCTTTAGCCATCCTTAGTTCTTGCTTGCACGGTCCACACCAGGATGCCCATATATCAACATAAATGATCTTTCCGCTAAACTTATTAATCAGCTTGTTAAAGTTTAATGTAGTGTCGTTTATATAAATAATTTTTGAATTATTGTTTGTTTGACTTTTAGCCTGTGTAGCATATGTTAACAATAGCAACAAACTGCTTAATAAGGTTAGGTTTTTCATATCAACTAAAGTATTAAATGATGGCTTATTATAGATGATAATTTATAGCAGCATAACCAATAGCGATATCGGCAGGCTGAAACATATTTCTGCTAAATAGAAGTCCTGTGCTGCCGTAAGGTTGCAACTTGTGACTCCCTCGCAAGTTATAAGTTATGCTCGGCCATTTATTTTCCGGGGTCTCGTCCTGCAAAAATGATTTTACCATCTTTGGGTTGCAAAATGATCATCAGTTCGCCTCCGCCATGTTGGCCATGAATTGAACCTAAAATCATCCAGTTTCCGTTTTCGGTCAAACTTGCGATAAATGGTTCTTCGTCGTAAATTTTTTTGCCGTAAATCGGTAACCAAACGGCTTCTGCTATTTTAATAGCTGTTTTTTGGTCTGGTACGAGACCGTCTACTTTGATAATGGTCTTGTTTTTGTTTTTACAGCTTAGATGGAGATTTAACAAACATATCGTAATAAGTATCAGTCCTGATACTTTTAAACTTTTAGCCATGGTTAAACAGATTATTATGCCTAATTTATGGATTCTATTATCAAATACTTTCTGAAAAATTGATAGTTCTGACATGATCCTGTCAGTGTTCAACTTTTAAAAAATGGATGTTCAACTTTTGATCTTGTGGTTTTGTAACTGTTTGATTATTAGTGTGTATGTGTTCGAGTAGGGTTTTAAGTAACTTTGGGTTGTTTGTAGAGTATTGATTATCAATGTTTTTTTTTTGTCGGAATTCTGTCGGTGTTCATACTTTTAAAGTTGAACACTGACAAGAACGTAACAGATAAATCAATGTAACATTCTTACATCCTCCCGACTTTTCCATCCAAGCACTCTCCTCAAATTTTAATACTTTTGAATTATCGGACTTGCTGAGCGTTTAAAGACTTAAGACTTCCTGCTTCAGACTTTCGACTTACAATAAATGAAAGACCTCGCATACCTTAATAAATTCTTTTACAAATACCGCTGGCGACTCATCCCCGGTGTGATGTTTGTGATTATATCTAATATTTTTGGTGTATTGCCTGCGCAGGTCGTTCGCGTGGCCTTTGATCTGGTTACCGAAAATATCGGAGCTTATCAGCTTTTTTCAGGCTTCGACAGGCAAAGTTTTATCTATGATATTTTTGGTACCAGCCTGTTTTTGTTTGGTACGCTGGTATTGGTACTGGCATTGTTACGGGGCTTGTTCCTGTTTTTTATGCGGCAAACCATCATCCTGATGTCGCGCCATATCGAATACGATTTAAAGAACGAGATCTACAATCACTACCAGGAATTATCACTTGCCTTTTACCGCCGCCATAACACCGGCGACCTTATGAACCGTGTAACGGAGGATGTGAGCCGGGTACGCATGTATCTTGGGCCCGGTATCATGTATACCATCAATACGGTGGTATTATTTGTTATGGTAATATATGCCATGCTTACGGTTAATGTACAGCTGGCTATTTTTTCGGTATTGCCGCTTCCTATTTTGGCTGGAGTAATATACTACGTTAATAACGTGATCAATCATCGCAGCGAGATGATCCAGGAACGCCTGTCGGCCTTGTCCAGTTTTGTACAGGAAAACTTTTCGGGCATCAGGGTAATCAAATCATACGTACGTGAAAGTTTTGTGCGCGAAAGTTTTGCCAAAGAGAGCGAAGACTATAAACTGCATTCCATGGAGCTTGCTAAAGTGCAGGCCCTGTTTTTCCCGATCATGCTATTATTGGTAGGCCTGGCCAACGTGATAACCATGTATGTTGGCGGTGTAGAAGTCATAAAAGGAAATATCACCTCAGGCAACATTGCCGAGTTTATCGTGTACCTCAACATGCTTTCGTTCCCGGTTATTTCATTGGGTTGGGTAACTTCATTGGTGCAGCGCGCGGCGGCGTCACAAAAACGGATCAATGAGTTTTTGCATGAAAAACCGGAGATTATTTCGCCGGTTGCAGATAATCATCATGTAGAGGGATTGATTAAGTTTGATGATGTATCGTTCGTATATCCTGATACCGGTATTCAGGCCTTAAAAAATGTTTCTTTTACGGTAGAGCCAGGTCATATGCTTGCAATTATAGGCCGTACGGGTTCGGGCAAATCAACTATTGCCAATTTGGTAATGCGTATGTATGATACTACCGGTGGGGAGATCACAGTTGATGATAAGTCGATAAAATCACTTGGCCTCGAAAATTACCGCTCGCAGATCGGCTTTGTACCGCAGGAGGTTTTCCTGTTTTCGGATACCATAGCCAACAATATTGCCTTTAGCGCCGATGTGCTGGATATGCCGGTTGTTGAACAGGCTGCCAGAGATGCCGCAGTATTCAATAACATTATTGAACTGGAAGAAGGTTTCACAACCTTGATTGGAGAGCGTGGGGTTACCTTATCAGGCGGACAAAAACAGCGTGTGTCCATTGCCCGGGCAATATTTAAGCATCCCCAGATTTTGATCTTTGACGATTGCCTTTCGGCAGTTGATACCCGTACCGAAGAGGAAATCCTAAATAATCTTGGTAGGGTAATGCAGGGTAAAACCAGTATTATTATAGCCCACCGTATTTCAACCATAAAAAATGCCGATAAGATCCTGGTGATGGATAATGGCGAAATAGTTGAACAAGGTAACCACGAATACCTGATGCAGCTTAAGGGCACTTATTTTGAGCTTTATGAAAAGCAACTGCTGGAAGAAGAGCAGGATGCGTAGTAGCTTATAGAAATCGGATTGAATAAAACGCGATGTCATTTCGACGAACTGCCTGGGGCTGTGCGGGAGGAGTGAGGAGAAATCTTATACGCCCTGCATACTTTGCAGGCATGATGCATAAGATTTCTCTTTCGCCCCAACACACGTTCCTTCCCTTGCTCTATCGAAATGACATGGTTTTTTTAAAGGTGTTCTGCGAAAGATCCCCCAATAACCTTTCTCTTTTTTCCAACGCTGTCTCTAAATGGCCACGTACACAAAAAAATGACACTTTTGTTTCAAAAAATTCAATAATAACGAATAAAATACTTGCACTTTGAAATTTTATTTATATTTATGCCAACCAAAACTAATTACAGGTAAAATATATATGGGAGATTTTGACAATAGAGAGCGTGAAGAGGTTTATTCAAAGAAGGTGAGAGCTGGGAAGCGGACCTATTTTTTTGATGTAAAAGCAACCCGTTCAAACGATTATTATGTTACTATTACTGAAAGCAAAAAACGTTTGGAAGATGGGGTGTTTGTGAAACACAAGATCTTTTTATATAAAGAAGACTTCGAAAAGTTTGCCGAAGGTTTGAAAGATACCATCGACTACATTAAATCAAACCAGGAAGTAGTTGAAAAACGCTATGAGTACAGCGAAAACCCTGAAATTGCAAGGGCTTCTGCCGATGAGGATTTTTCTTTCGAGATCTAATACAGAACAATACTAAACTAAAATAAAATTAAAGCCCTGCTCCTGATTAGGAAGCAGGGCTTTTTTATAAGCTCAATATTTAGAAAATGTTATTGGTGCATAGCTGCTCCCATGCTGGCCGCAAAAGCAATAACACATATAATACCCAGTACATACAGCGCTATAATAACAATGGCTACAATACCCCAAAGTTTAAAAAATGACTTCAGTTTTTTCAAACCAGCTGTAAGGTGAATGGAATCGCTGAAGTTGATGGCCGCTTTTATCTTAGTTGCAAACTGATAAAGGTATAATGCAAAGAAAAAGTAAAGCAGATCTAGCAAAACATAAACTGCTGTTAAGCCTCCACCCATGCCTGCCATCATTGCTGTGGCGGGGTTATATGGCTGCATTGAGGCAACTTTGCTCATAATTGTACCCATTGAAAGGGCAAGTAGCAAAAATAAGCCACAAAATATAAAGCCAAGGATGCCCAGGAAGGTAGCCCATTTGCCTGCTGTTAGTAAGTAACTTTGCGCCTCTGGCGTTAAAATAAGCTCGTTTTTTGGTGTAAGTGGGGCTTCGTAGGTTTCTACCGGAGTTTCCATTTTTAGTGTTAAGGTTTTAATTATTTTAACACTAAGATAAATATTATAACCAAATACTCAAATCTGCTGTTATTTAATTCTAAAACCCTGTTTTATAAAAGAATGCCGCGCATAAATAATACCGCAATGGTAAAGTAAATGATCAAACCGGTAACATCTACCAGCGTAGCTACAAACGGAGCTGATGATGTGGCCGGGTCGGCGCCGAGTTTTTTAAGTAATAGCGGCAGCATCGATCCGGATAATGATCCCCATAAAACAATACCAATAAGCGATGCTCCAACTGTAAAACCTACCAGCATCCAGTGCGGGCCGTAAATGTTACTGAACATGCTCCAGGCGGCTATGCGTAAAAAGCCTATTAAACCCAGGCAAACACCGAGCATCAGGCCAGATAAGATTTCCCGGCGCATAACCCGCCACCAATCGGCAACGGTTACTTCGCCAAGGGCCATGGCTTGTATAATTAATGTTGAGGCCTGCGAACCGCTGTTGCCACCGCTCGAAATAATGAGCGGGATAAAATAGGCCAATACTACCACTTTAGATATCTCATCGCCAAAATAACCCATGGCAGTGGCGGTAAGCATTTCGCCTAAAAACAAAATGATAAGCCAGCCAACACGTTTTTTTACGAGTTTAAATAAGTTGATATCAAGATAGGGCTCATCCAGGGCTTCGGTACCACCTATTTTCTGGATGTCTTCTGTATATTCTTCGTTGGCTATCCAGAGGATATCATCAACAGTCACGATGCCAAGCAGTACATCATTGTTATCAACAACGGGTAGAGCTGTGCGGTTATTCATCCTGAAAACGTTGATGGCTTCTTCCTGCGGGTCGCTGGCGCTAAGAGAAATCAGGCGACCGTCCATCAGTTCGCTTACCTTGGTTTCTGGTTTTACCAGTAATATCTCACGGATCCGGATATCATCAAGTAATACACCGTGCTCATCAATTACATAAATAACATCAATGGTTTCGGAATTTTTACCGTAACGGCGGATGTGCGAAAGTACGCGGCTTACATCCCAGGTACGTTTAACGGCAATGTAATCAGGCGTCATCAGGCGGCCAACGCTTTCTTCTTCGTAACCTAAGAGGATCAGCGCTTCTTTCCTGTTTTCGGGCGAAAGTTTCTGAATGAGTTTTTGAACCGCGTCGCCATGAAGCTCGCTGAAAAGTGCGGTACGGTCATCCGGTGGAAGCTCGTTGATCAGATCTTCAACCTTTTGGCCCGAAAGTTTTTTGATGATACGTTCCTGTACCGGGAACTCGAGGATCCGGAATACGTTGATCGCCCGGTTAAGCGAAAGGATTTCGATGAATTTGGGGCCATGTTCAGGAAGTTCGCCAATCAGTTCTTCAACATCCGATATGTTGAGGTTGTTCAAATATTCCTGTAATTGGGTGTCGTCTTGTTTTTCCAGTAACAATTCTACTTGCTCAACCATTTCTTCCATATATAGGCCCTCCTTTTTTACATCGGTTATAAAATATTTTATCCTGTTTTTTCCGAGCGCAAAAGTCGTTTATTTTTTCAAATTATAAGGCAAAATTTTCTGTTATCTTTGCGCTTTTTAGTCCATGGCCTATTGTTCATGGTTCATAGCCTTTTAGGTATGATTTAAGAGAATTTTTAAGCTATGATCTATGAACCATTAACCATGAACTACAATATAAATTAGATAAAAACACAAAAATGGGTTTACAATGTGGTATAGTAGGTTTGCCGAATGTGGGTAAATCGACACTTTTTAATTGCTTATCAAATGCTAAGGCGCAGGCGGCTAACTTTCCGTTTTGTACTATTGAGCCAAATGTGGGTGTAATTACAGTGCCGGATGAGCGCTTAACAAAGCTTACCGAAATAGTTAACCCGAAAAGTATAGTGCCAAACACTATCGAGATAGTTGATATTGCCGGTTTGGTTAAAGGTGCCAGTAAAGGCGAAGGTTTGGGTAACCAGTTTTTAGCCAACATCCGCGCTACCAATGCTATTATCCACGTATTACGTTGCTTTGATAATGATAACGTGATCCACGTTGATGGTTCTGTCGACCCGATTCGCGATAAAGAGATCATTGATACCGAATTGCAACTGAAAGATCTTGAATCTATCGAGAAAAAGATCCAGAAGGTTGAAAAGATGGCTAAAACCGGTGGCGACAAAGAAGCTAAGAAAACCTTTGATGTTTTAACCGTTTACAAAAATCACTTGCTTGAAGGTAAATCAGCCCGTACCGCTGCCGTTGAGGAAGAAGATAAAGAATACGTAGCTGATTTGTGGTTGCTTACCGCTAAACCTGTGTTGTATGTTTGTAATGTTGACGAAGGTTCTGTTAGCAACGGTAATGCTTATGTTGAGAAAGTGAAAGCAGCCGTTAAGGATGAAAATGCTGAAGTACTGATCATCTCTGCACAGATAGAATCTGAAATTTCACAATTGGAAACTTACGAAGAGCGCCAGATGTTTTTGGATGATCTTGGTTTAACGGAGTCAGGTGTTAACAAACTGATCAAAGCGGCTTACAGGTTATTAAACCTGGCTACTTACTTTACCGCAGGTGTGCAGGAAGTACGTGCATGGACTATCACCCAAGGCTTTACCGCGCCACAGGCAGCAGGTGTTATCCACACCGATTTTGAAAAAGGCTTTATCCGTGCGGAAGTAATTAAATACGATGATTTTGTTAAATTCAACGGCGTTGAGGCTACTATAAAGGAAAACGGTAAACTTGGTGTTGAAGGTAAAACCTACATTGTGCAGGATGGTGACATAATGCACTTCAGATTTAACGTATAGGGAATAGATTCAAGACAGCAAGAGTCGAGAATCAAGATAATAAGAAAAGGCCAGGAAAGAGGTTAGGATTTGATTCCTGTCTCTTTTCTGGCTTTTTTATGTTGCGACTTTCATAAGCCGGCTAAAAATAAATAAGCGAATCGTCATTGCGAGGCACGAAGCAATCCCAAACTATACAGAACTGCTGTGTAAGTCGGGGATTGCTTCGTGCCTCGCAATGACCTCTTTTTGAGTTATATGATTTGCAGTCATATTTAAAACAGTCCTCCATTCTTGTCTCCTGAATCTTGCTGTCTTGAATCTCGGCGGTTAAACCGCCGACGGCGCTACCCCATAGGTTTTTTTAAAGGCGAAAGAAAAGTGGGAGAGATCTTTAAAGCCCACATCCATATACACATCTGATACCTTGTGTTTCTTTTCCTTGATCAGGAAGTAGGCATCTTTTAGTCGCTGGTTTTGGATCCAGCGGTTAGGTGATGTATTAAAGATCCGTTCGAAATCACGCTTAAATGTTGCCAGGCTACGACCGGTTAAGTAGGCGAAGCGGTTAAGATCAACATTGAAACGATAGTTTTGGGTCATGAAAGCCTCCAAATCTATTTTACCGGGCTCGCTAAAGTCGAACAGGATATTTTTTAACTCCGGATTGGTTTCCAGCAATATCATTACGGCTTCCTTAACCTTGTGCAGTGTAAGCGCCTGACTAATCTCATCGCTGGTTTTATCCATATAAGGGCTCAATGATCTGATGTAATTGCTGAACAGGTCATTAGGTTTCAGATATAACGCGCTTTCACCAGTATAAGGGCCATCTGCATATAAATCAAGCTCGGCGCTCATGGTTTGCAGGGTAGCCTGATCCATACCAATGGTAATAGTTTTAAACTCGCCACCCTGAGGAGGGTGTTTTACAAACTTTGCCAGCTCATTTCGTTTCAGAAAGCGGTAGTCGCCCTGTTTAAAATAGTAGTTTTTACCATTAACGTAAATCTCAGAATCGCCCGAGAGGATATAGCCGAATACATGGTCGGCTATGAATTGCTCGCCGGCCCTGCTCACCTGTGAGTAACAGGAGTAAAGTATGCGTGGCGATGTTTTTGGATTTGACAAAGGCATGTGCTCAAATTTAATAATAAACAAAGACTTACGAAGTTTCAAAAACTTCGTAAGTCTGATACTGAATAACCCATATATACCCGTTATGGCGTGCCCACTCGTCCATACTCATTCTTGCGATATGAGCGGATGTCGCTTGGTAATGAAAATAGCGGCCGTGGGGACACGACCGCTGGGAAATGTTGATTTGCTGATGGCCGTGAGAACACGACAATTGGCGGATATATTAGCTTTTTTGAGCAGCTATTGCCTTGCCATAATCGGTATTCATAAAATCACCTGCTTCGTCATGATCTGTTGATTTGGTAACCGGTAACCATTTTTCAAACTCAGCTTTGCGTGCTTCGTCGGCAAGAGTTAGCAAGGCGGCAGCTTCACTACCCAATACCAGGTGCATTGGTGGTTCAGGATGTTCAACCAGATCGATCATCACTTTGGCTGCCTTTTCAGGATCGCCAACCGGAACAAATTTACCGCTCGACATGTAATCCGCGCGTGCATCCACAGTTTGCTCATAACCTTCAACCTTTGGCGCATAGCTCATCGAGTCGCCGGCCCAATCGGTACGGAAGCCGCCCGGCTCAACGCTGGTAACCATTATGCCAAGCGGTTTTACCTCTTTATATAAAACTTCGCTGAAGCCACTTAAGCCAAATTTTGCGGCCTGGTACATGCTTAAACCTGCATTGCCTATACGACCTCCAACCGAGCTGATCTGCAAAATACGGCCCGAACGCTGTTTGCGCATATAAGGCAATACCGCACGGGTTATCTCGATAGGAGCGTAAAGGTTTGTTTCGAGCTGGCTACGCACCTGCTCATCAGTAAACGCTTCAGTTGCACCAATGATACCGAAACCGGCATTGTTTACCAATACATCAATTTTGCCAAAGTGTGCTACTGTATCGGCAACTGCTTTATGAACTGCCGGGTAATCGGTAACATCTAATTTTATAGGATAAATCTGACCGGGATATTTATCTGCCAGATCTTTTAATTGTTCGGGGTTACGTGCTGTAGCGGCAACATTATCACCTGCTGCTAAAACTGCTTCTGTAAGGTTGCGACCTAATCCACGGGCGCTGCCTGTTATAAACCATACTTTTTTCATAGTCTTTATCTTTATTTTGATAACACAAAGGTAGGCTGATAGGCAGCGCGGCGTTTTGTTAAAAAGCTCAAGTTGCTTTGTTAAAAAGGTCAACCTTGATTCGCTTGATTGGAGGATTTCCTGACACTTAAAATTAACATCAGGAAATCCTCCAACCAGGTAAATCAGGGTTATTAAAAGAAGCTGCTCATCTTATCCATATATTCCTCAATAGGCATGGTGCCGCGCATGTTCATGAGCATGTTACCCATATTGCCTATTACCGTGCGGAACTTGTTGCTTTTGCCGGTGGCAAGATCATCTATGGCGTTAACAATCTCCATTGGGTCGTCCAGCTGTGATTCGTCTCTTGAGCCCATGAGGTTTTGCAGTTTGTTGGTGAGTTCATCGTAAGCGGTTATGTCCGGATTTTGGTTCCAGACAACGCTTTCAACAAAGTTATTACCTTTTGAACCACCCTGTTCTATCAGCCTTAGATGGATGTTAAGCGGTTTCAGTTCGTAATAAAGTCCTTCGGTAAGGCCTTCAAGTGCAAATTTCGACATATTGTACAATGAACCAAGCGGCACGGCGGTAGTGATCCCCATAAATGAGCTGATGTTGATAAACATGCCGCCACCGTTTTGCCTGAAATGAGGCAGAAAAGCACGGATAACGTTGATTGGTCCACGGGTATTTACCGCGAATTGCCAGTTGATATCTTCTTCCTTAGCAAGCTCCAGTGCACCATAAGTGCCCATGCCGGCATTGTTCACCACAATATCAATTTTACCGAAAGCGGTAACGGCTTGTTCGGTAGCGGTTTTTACCTGCTCCAAATTGGTTACATCCAGTTTAAATATTTTGATGTTAGGGTATTGAGTTAGCTCGGTTTCCTTTTCAGGAGTGCGCATGGTAGCGGCTACGTTCCAGCCCTGGTTTGCAAAATGTTTAGCGGTTAATTTGCCCAGCCCGCTGCTGGTTCCGGTTATAAAAACTGTTTTTGACATGGTATTTTACTTTTTTATGCAAAAGTAAAGTGGAATTGGTATAATTTTGTAACCAGTTACACGGAGTATACCAGTATGGAAGCAGGAATAACGTCACACCAACGTAATCATGCCGATGAGCGGCAGGCATTACAAGACACCATGTATGTTATTGGCGGTAAATGGACACTGCCAATCATCAATTCTATTTGCAACGGAAACAAGCGTTTCAGGGAAATTGAGCGGAGTATCCCTGGTATCACCACGCGCATGCTATCGCGCGAGCTAAAGACCATGGAAATGAACAAGCTCGTTAAACGTACCGTAACCCCAACGTCGCCGGTTTTAATCGAGTATGAATCTACAGAGTACTGCCGCAGTTTTGGTAATATCATTTTGGAGATGATAAAATGGGGCAAAGAGCACCGGGAGATGTTACGCAATACCGATAAGCAGTAATTGGCGATTTTATTACAAATTGTAACAGTTAAGTTATCTTTAACAGTCATCTGTAATAAAAACCTATTTTCACCGGGTAATGAAACATCTCATCCAATTAACCTGCAAAGGCCTTTTCTTTTTGGCTTTTATATTTTTAATTACACCCGTATCGGCACAAAAAAAGCAATTGCCTAATATCATTTTTGTACTGGCCGATGATATGGGATACTCCGATTTAAGCTGTTATGGCAATCCGGTAATCCGTACGCCATTTTTAGATAAGATGGCGCAAAAAGGGGTGAGGGCGACAAATTACGTGGTAAGCAGTCCAACCTGTACGCCATCACGTGCTTCATTACTTACCGGGCGTTATGCCTCAAGGATGAATTTGCCTTACCCTATCGGGCCAGGCTCCTCATTGGGTATTCCTGATCAGGAAGTTACCATTGCTGAAATGCTGAAGCAGGTAGGTTATAAAACAGCCATGATTGGCAAGTGGCACCTCGGTGACCATGCAGCCTATAACCATCCGATGGCCCAGGGTTTTGATTCATATTATGGCTTGCTGTACAGCCATGATTACCGCTCGCCTTATGTAAAAACTGATACAACTATCAAGGTGTTTCGCAATCATAAGCCCGAGATCTTAAAACCGGCAGATTCATCATTGATTGAGTTGTACCAGCGTGAAACTATTCGCTATATAAAATCACAGAAAAAAGGAGATAAGCCATTTTTCTTATACCTTGCTCATAACATGCCGCATTTACCGGTAGCCTTTGCGTCATCGGCAAAAAATAAGAACCGAAGCGATGGCGGCCATTTGGGTGATGTGGTTGAGCAACTGGATGAAAGTCTTGGCCAGGTTTGGGCCGAACTTGAAAAACAGGGTCTGGCCGATAATACCATATTTATGTTTTCGAGTGATAACGGCCCGTGGATAGATTTTCCGGATCGCATGCTGGGCGATAGCGCTACCAGGCACTGGGATGCAGGTACTGCCGGCGTTTTTCGTGGTAGCAAGGGATTAACATACGAGGGTGGGGTACGTGAGCCATTCATTGTTTACTGGAAAAACCATACCCCGGTTGGCGCAAGTATAACCAGTATGATGAGTAATTTGGACGTGTTGCCTACGCTTGCCAATTGGACTGGTGCTCAGCTTCCTAAAGGCCGCACACTGGATGGACAGTCGATAGCTGATGTATTAACAGGCAAGGCACCTAAACATCCAGAGCACAGGCCTATTTACTACTATAATAACAGCGTTTGTGAAGCTGTTCGCTTGGAGGATTGGAAGTATCGTGAAGTAAAGGCCAACAATAATGTTGGTGGTGTGGCAGGTTCACCGCTACCCGCAAAAACCGAATTGTTTAACCTGGCCTACGATCCCAGTGAACGTACCAACGTAATCAAAGATTACCCTGAAATTGCCAGGAAACTAAAAGCTCTTTTTGATCAGTATCCGGGGATGAAAGAAAATTAAGAAAGATAAAGAGTCGTATACTTAATAGCATGTTATTATATAATGATACTTGCTATTAAGTATACCTTGATTTTGGTAGTATAAACCTTCGATCCTTATTAATGCCGGCCAATAGATTGCCTGCCACCTTCCTTATCCATAGGTGAAGAATTTACAATGCCTGTATCTCATACAGGGCCTCCGGTAATTCATCAATAATTCCATATTGCCGCTGTGTTTTACCTCAACATGGCACAACTCCATTTTTAAAAGTTGACAGGACTGACATTTTAGTGAAAAATTCTGCCACCCGGCATTTAAAACTTAATTGTATCGTAAAAAATGGCTTCTTTTGAATTTGCCTTTTCACAACCTGTAGCTATTGTTGTTAACCATTAAGCGTTGACATACCCCTGCAAGCAGAAACAGAAATTTATATGGAAAGTATAAACGAGATTTTTGATTTGGAATGTTTCTTTCACCTGTCGCCCGATTGGTTGTGCGTGGCCGGGTTCGACGGGTATTTTAAAAAGATTAACCCTGCCGTTTCTAAAACCTTAGGCTACACCGAAAGTGAACTGTTTGCAAAGCCTATTGACTCGTTTGTTTTTGTTGATGATAGGAGCATTACTGCAGCCAAACGTGAGAGCATCATTAAGAATAATCCGCTTTATGATTTTGAAAACAGGTATGTAACCAAAAGCGGGGAAATTGTCTGGCTCTCCTGGACATCGATGCCGGTACAAAGCCAGCAATTGGTTTTTGCCATTGCCAGGAATATTACTGATAAGAAGAAACTTGAAGAATTTAGCAAGACATCGGTAATTTTTAATGGCATAGAAGGGAAGTTGCCCTTGACGCAACATAGTGATGCAATTAATGGCGTTAATGAGTTTCCGCGTTCTGGCAATTTAAAGCCCATCAGCGAGCTTTCCATTGCCGATCAGTTATGGCTTTATGAGCTTGAAACATTGGTAAGGAAATATATTGGGAAAGTTGATTTGAGCATTGTACTGCTGAGCAACGAAATGGGTTTAAGCGAAAGGCAGCTGCACCGTCGCATCAAAAATACCACAGGTATTACACCCAATAATTACATCCGCAGAATCCGTTTACATATGTCTATGGAAGCTATAAACAGTGGCAAATACCGTACTGTTGCCGAAATATCTTATGTTGCCGGTTTTGAAACCCCTGCCTATTTCAGAAAGCTGTTTAAAGAGTTTTACGGCCGGGATGTAGCCGAACTACTGCAATAATTTAAAAGCTGTACAGTTGTTATTTAATCCTTCTCATGGGGAATGGTATGGCTTTCTGTTTACCTTTCCATGTTCCTGATATTTCGGCTACCAATGAGTCTTTACTGATTTGCGTATAAGTTATTTTTTGCGGAAAGTCATGCTCCGGATTTTCAAAAACGAGGTGTTTGTTATTTGACGAAGTGAGTGTAAACGTTACCGCTTTGCCATCGTTTTGATTTTTTACTGTTGGGATATAATATAGTTTACCGGAATGCTGTTCTAACCTGATATGCTCGGATGATACAGTGTCTGTGCCTGCTAACGAATAACTCCGGCCAAGAAAAGTGGAATCATTTAGTTTTTTCCAGGTTTCGATATCCAGTGTTTTTTCCGATTGGTTTTTCCAACTGCCGATAAGCCATTTAGCTTGCGTGATAGGCGCAGTTTTTTTCTGCCCGAAAGCACTATGTGAAAACGCCATGCAGGCTATAACAAATAGCTGTAATTTGGAATGACGAAGCAGGTTCATTGGGTTTGTGACTAAGTGATGGAAGGTACAATTTAAAATGAAGATATCAAAGATGAGCCCGTGTGTTGGGTTTGGCTTTTGTCCTCAAAACTAAGATTTGATTGTCGCAAATGCCCCTGATGTTTGTCGCTTACATAGCCCTGCATTACTGTTTATTCTCAGGATATTTCATATAAACCAATAGCTATATCATGGAAAACGCAGCAAACAACAATACCGAACGCATCACGATAAAAGAAAGCCAAAAGATCCTTGATGTTAAATGCGCTATGCTCAATGGTTCAACCCTTGAACAGGTGATGATGAACAATGCAAGTTTTAAGGATGTATGCATTACCGGGCTTAAGATTGAAGATGCCAACCTGAGCGATCTGGAAATAAAATACGCGCAACTCGGCGGAGCTTACATTCACGATATAGGTATGCCGCCCGAAGGTCATCCGGCTTATGACCCTGACGCGAAGCAACGCCCGCTTAAATTTGAAAATTGCGATTTGCAGGGCAGTACTATAACTGATTGTAACCTGAGTAATGTCAGCATCTCTGATTGTAACCTAAGCGGCATGAAAATTAATGGTATCGAAGTTGCTGACCTGCTGAAAGCATATCAACAGAAATAGATATTACTATAAATAAAAAGCCCTGCTAAGTTTTTAAACTTAGCAGGGATAAAAGCTTTGGGCTTTATGCTTTCAGCTTTAAGCTCTTAATTAGTGCTTGTCCACACGTTATCCTTCTTATTACTATCAGGATCATAAGTGGTACCCAATACTATTTTCTTAACCGCTTTTTTTGCGGTGAAGTTGACAGTTGTTGATTTATTGCCGCTTGCCCAAACAGCTATGCTTTTATGTACCAGTTCGGTAGTGCCGTCGGCATAGGTAAGGGTTAAATTAACCGGGATGGGTTTGCTGCCAATTTGGGTAATAGCAGCGGTATATTTTAAACCGGTGTTAGTCACTTTGCTTAGGGCCAGGTCGGTTACGCCATTATCAAAGAACCAGGCTTTCCAAAACCAGTTAAGGTTCATGCCCGAGCCGGTGTTCATGCAGTTAAAAAAATCGTAAGGCATAGGGTGCTTACCGTGCCATTGTGCTATATAGTAATGCAGGGCTTTGGTAAACAATTCGTCGCCAAGCATGTCCTTTACATATAAATAACCTAAGCCAGGTTTAGGATAGCTATCGGTAAAGCTGGCTGTTCCGGTAAGCATAGGGGTGAGGGTCATTACAGGAACATCAACTTCATGGCCGGCGCTTTGCTCAACAGCAGCTACGCCATATGGGTCAACTATTGAAGGATCGATCTCCGGACTTACCAGCCATTCGCCAATGGTTGCCCAGCCTTCATCCATCCAGCCATATTTGGTTTCGTTAATACCCATATAAAAAGGGAACATGGTATGGAATATTTCATGGTCGGTAAGTTCAATGGCATCGGCTTTGTCTTCAAGCGGGTTATCATTTACCATCATTGGGTATTCCATCTGGTCAAGGCCATCAAAAACAGTTTCGTGCTGATATGGATAAGGCCATTTCGGGAATTTGTAGCTCATAACTTCAACCGTTTTACGGGCGTAGTCAACTACCGCGTAATAATCTTTGTGTTTTTCATTAAACACGGCATCTACGCGGGTACGCCTGCCAGTTTTAGGGTCAACTACCAGGCTTGATGCCTTCCATAAATAATGATTGCTGGTAGCAAAAACAAAATCGGTAACATCATCTGCCTCAAACTTCCAGGTGTTAGTTGCATTGTTTTTGGTGATGTTGCCGGTCTTTACGTCTTCTTCAGTAATGATATCGGTTACCTTATCACTTGCACCGGCATCAGCAATACGTTTAACAATGCGGCTGTCGTAAACATCGTCGGCATTTTTCAAATCTCCGGTTGCCCAAACTTTGTAATCGCCCGGAACGGTGATCTCGGCGCTGAAATGGCAAAAATCGTTGTAAAACTCTTGGGGGCCTGTATATGGATAGTCGTTCCATCCGTCGATATCATCGTATACTGCTATTCTCGGAAAAAAATAAGCGATAAAGAACGCGCCGGTATCAACCTGGCCGGTACGGATATGTGAACCTTTGTTTAAAGTATATGCATAACTGATATCAAAATGCACTTTTTGTTTGGGAGCGATAGGTGTAACCTTCTGCGTCATGTTTGTGCCATTGATCCGACGGGTTTTGGAGCTATCGGGCGTTTTATTATCAATAGCAAGGCTTTTGATCTGCACACCATCGATTAGGTCTTCGGCCGAAACCGGCATTTGGCGTATTACTCCTTTTTTATACAGGTTAGGATACAGTTTAAATTGTATACGTTTTAAAGTATCAGGACTATTATTGATATAATCGATGCCAACGGTACCGGTCACCAGCCTGGTTTTAGGATCGAAATTTACCTTGATCTTGTAATCGGCAGTGTTTTGCCAGTAGTTTTTACCGGGAGCGCCGGTTGCAGTCCGTGTGCCTTTGGTATAGGTTTTTTGCAGGTTTACGGCTATGGGTAAAGTTTGTTGAGCCGATACAATGCTTGCGCCAAATAGTAAAATAAATGGCAATAATTTTTTTATACTGATCATTTATGCAGATGTATATAAGTTATATTTGAGGTAAATATAATAAACCGTTACTGAACCTGGTAAGCGATAATTTTGTATCACCGGTGTGTTACAGAACGATTTAGTAAGGTTTTGAGGAATTTACCATTTATAAATAATATCCATGACTGCCGAAAAAATGATCATTGTAACCGGTAAGCAATACCTTCAGCTAAAACAAAATTTAGAGAGCAGCGAAGGGCTTAGCTATAATATAGGCACCGATAAGCACCCGGAAGTAGTTAAGATCACGAACATTTATATGGATACTGATCCCGACTTTACCCGTAACCCGCGCCAATTTGCAAGCATGCACGAGGATTTGAATGTGCAGGTGAAACTGGAGTATGTAGTTGAGTAAACCGCAGATATTCGACGCTGCAATGTTACGCCTGTTTTATTTGTATGCACCGTTAGGTGCTACCTGTTTGTAGGATATATACAGAAAAAAAATGCGCCGTAGGTGCTACTCGGTATACTATATGTAAATGGGTAACGCCTACGGCGCAAATATTTATTACTTGTTTTGCTACAAATGAGTATTCCCTGCGGGGAATCAGAACTTTTTAGCAAGAACTATTTACCATCCCCCCTTAAACCCCTCGGTCAGTGCATTCTGATAATTTTCCATATCAAACGAATATAAGTAGGGGGCCTTGTGTGCGCCGCCTTTGCGTGGTTCTTCAGAACGGTTCAGGATACCAAAACCCAGTATCCTTCGCTGAAAATTACGCCTGTCCAGTTTTTTACCTAAAATAGTTTCATACAGCTTTTGCAACTCGGGCATGGTAAATTCCCGCGGCATCAGGTTATAGCCTATAGGCTGATAGTTGAGCTGAAGGCGCAGGGCATCTAAAGCACTTTTATAGATCTTTTCGTGATCGAGCTGCATTTCGGGCATATCGTCCAGATCGCGCCAGGCGCAAAGCTCCGAAAATTGATCGGGGTGAGGCGTAACGTCAAAAAAATCAACCAGCGCGTAATAGCCTATCGAAATAAAACGACCCGAAAACCAATTTTCTTCTTTGGGCAGCATACCCACGTACATATCATTGTGGAACTTTGAGCGATCAGGATCGCCAAATACACGAAACTGCTGCAAAAATATTTTATCCAGGCCCGTACGTTCCTGCAAGATCCTTACGGCGGCGTTATCTATATGTTCTTCCTTAAGTACAAAGCCGCCGGGCAGGTACCATTTTTCTTCGTCGTTGGTTTTCAATAGCAGCACTTTCATTTGCCCTTCGTGAAATCCAAACACAACACAATCAATAGAAATGTGGTTCACGTAGTTTTTACGGGCGTCCTCGCTATACTCAATAAGTTGCTGTTTACTTAACATTTGTGCTATTGTACAAATAAAGTTTGATTTTTTAATTATAATATTTACAATTGTGTACTTAATACACTATGAAAAATGCCATAACATGCCATTTTAAAAAACGTCAAAAATATTTGCAGGCGCAATGAAATGCCCTGATTATTAATCATATTTGTTAACCAATTATTTACTACCCACATAATTTAAAAAATGAAAAAGTATTTTTCAAGCAGGCTTGTTATAGCTGCGATGCCGTTTTGCGTGGCATTTATGCCCCTTAACAAGGCATGGGCACAATCCCAATCCGAAGACGCGAAAATGAACGCCTACGTTAAAGGCCTGATGAGTAAAATGACCCTTGATGAAAAAATAGGGCAGCTTAACCTGGTAACCATTGGGGCAGCAACAACAGGATCGGTAGTAAATAAAGGTGTTGAAGAAAGTATTAAAAAAGGATCGATAGGTGGCGTATTTGGTGTGTGGGGCACAGCGCAAACCCGCCAGATCCAGGATATAGCCGTTAAAAACTCAAGATTACATATTCCGCTTATTTTTGGTTTAGATGTAATTCATGGTCACCGTACTATTTTCCCTATCCCTTTGGGTATGTCAGCAACCTGGGATATGGCTTTGATCAAACAATCGGCACAAATTGCAGCTAAGGAAGCTACCGGCGAAGGTTTGAACTGGGTGTTTTCGCCAATGGTTGATATTGCCCGCGACCCACGCTGGGGCCGTATCTCTGAAGGTTCGGGCGAGGACCCATGGTATGGCTCGCAGGTTGCTAAGGCAATGGTGCAGGGTTACCAGGGCTCAAACATGAAAGATGCGGATGCAGTTATGGCCTGTGTTAAACACTTTGCATTGTATGGCGGTGCGGAAGCCGGTCGTGAGTACAACACTGTTGATATGAGCCGCATTAAAATGTACCAGGATTATCTGCCTCCGTATAAAGCAGCGGTTGATGCCGGAGCAGGGAGCTTTATGAGCTCGTTCAATACTGTTGATGGTGTGCCTGCAACAGGAAACCAGTGGTTGCTAACCGATTTGTTAAGAAAACAATGGGGCTTTAAAGGTTTTGTAGTATCTGACTATACTGCAGTTAACGAGATGACCGCCCATGGTCTTGGCGATTTGCAAACCGTATCGGCCCTTGCACTTAAAGCAGGCCTTGATATGGATATGGTGGGAGAGGGCTTTGTAAAAACCTTAAAAAACTCGCTTACCCAAAAGAAAATAACCCAGCAAGACATTGATCTGGCTTGCCAGCGTGTATTAGAGGCAAAGTATAAATTAGGTTTGTTTGCTAACCCATACAAATCAATGGATGCTGACAAGGAAGCTAAAGAAGAATTATCTTCGGCCAATCGTGCTGCAGCAAGGGAAATTACCAAACACTCATTTGTTTTATTAAAGAACGATAATCAAACCCTGCCGCTTAAAAAAGGTGGAAGTATCGCGTTGGTAGGCCCCTTGGCCGATAACCACCGTGATATGCTGGGCACCTGGGTTATTGCCGGTGAGTGGCAAAAATCGGTAAGTGTAATGGAAGGCATCAAAAATGTTGTGGGTAACAATGTTGCCATTAACTATGCTAAAGGCGCTAACATTACTGAGGATAGCCTGTTCATTAAAAGGTTGAACTTTGGTCCGGGTATGGTGTCTTTGGATGCCAAACCTGCCGATGAATTGTTAAAAGAAGCAGTTGACGCGGCCAAAAAATCAGATGTGATAGTTGCCGTAGTTGGCGAATCACAAAGTATGTCTGGCGAGTCATCAAGCCGTTCGGATATTGATATTCCGGAAAGCCAGAAAAATATGCTGAAAGAGCTTTCAAAACTGGGCAAGCCGATGGTAATTGTATTATTTAACGGTCGTCCGCTTACCTTAACCTGGGAAGATAAACACGCTAACGCCATTCTTGATGTTTGGGCGCCGGGTACCGAAGCCGGTAATGCGATTGCCGATGCATTGTTCGGCGATTACAACCCTGCAGGTAAACTGACTGCTACCTTCCCACGGAGCGTAGGGCAGATACCTATTTATTATAACCACAAAAACACAGGTAGGCCATACAGTGGCGGTCCGTCAAAATTCAAGTCAAATTATCTTGATATTTCAAATGATCCGCTTTATCCGTTTGGTTACGGTTTAAGTTACACCACTTTTGGCTATAGCGCAGTTAACGTAAGCAAAAACAAGTTAAAAGGCAATGAAACTTTAACCGCGACTGTGACTGTAACCAATACCGGTAAATATGCTGGTGAGGAAGTAGTACAATTATATATAAGCGACCCTGTGGCAAGCATCAGCCGTTCGGTAAAAGAACTTAAAGGTTATCAAAAAATAAACCTTCAGCCAGGCGAGTCAAAACAGGTGAGCTTTTCAATTACACCAGAGCAATTGAAGTTCTATAACAGCCAGCTTAAATACGATTGGGAATCAGGCGAATTTATTGTACAAATAGGAACAAGTTCGGCCGATACGAAAAGCGCATCAGTTTGGTGGACTAAATAATGCCATTTTTAGTGTAATACATTTTTAGCACTTTGTTAAAAATAGCAAAGGTATTTTTTGATAAAGAAAAATATCCAGACAGCCCCGGTAAATAAATTTTACCGGGGCTGTTTTACTTTTGAGAAAATGTGTAAAATGCTGTCCTAATGATGTGAAATCGATTGCAATAAATGTTGTTTGAACATTTATTGGTAGAAAAGTATAGGTTGTGTAAATGTATATTTAACATTTATTATTGATGCTTTGATAATAAATGTTGGTATGACAGTATTTATACGTTATGATGATATTTTAACACTTTGATAAATTATGCCAACTATGCCTCTTACATTAAAATCAGATTAAAATTTTGAAAAGCAGGGGCCGGTTTTACCAATATCTATTGCTTCGATAACTTTTGGAGAACTGTTAAGGAATAATAGCAACATTTTTACAATGCGATATTTTTAAAAAAAATATTATTTTGTTAATGAAGTGTTAATGAAATGTTTGCAGTTTGTGATTTTAGCGGTTAAATTGATCTATAAATAATTAATTTGTAAATCTGCTTTTTTTACTTGTGTATACAGTACACACTAATTACATTAGTTCCATAGCCAATATAAATTTCTGTTTTAGCAGAAAGCGTTCAAAATCTAATATTATTATAACATTTTAACTTTGATGTTGCTTCAGCAGCGGGAGCACAGAAAAGAAGGTAACACGGATAAAAAGTTTAAAATTTATACGAGAGAAGATCATATGATAAAACCTTTACATTTTTTACTTTCCGGCATTTCATCTTCAATCAATCTGTTTAACAAGGCCCATCTCACAACAGCCCCGTTCAAACCGGTTACCCGCAAGTGTGCAATTTTTCATTTTAAAACATAGCCACTCCAATTATCGACCAAAAAGCTTAAATCAAATATATTAATCAACTAAATCTCAATCTCATGTTTAAAAGTTTACTCCTAAAAGGAAGGTACTTGGGTTTGCTGCTATGCTGCCTGGTATCTTCATTGGTAGTTACAGCACAAACAAAGTACAAAGGTAAAGTTATCGGCTCCGACGATAAGTTACCTATCGTTGGCGCATCTGTACGCGTCAAAGGTACGAGCACTGGTACTGTAACTGACGTTAATGGTGATTTCACCTTAACACTGAGCCCGGGCAATACCCTGGTAGTTAGTTACATCGGTTACCAAAGCACCGAAGTTAAAGTAGGTACCGATTTAAACCTGCGTGTTACACTACAATCGGGCAGCAGTACACTTAACGAAGTTGTGGTAACTGGTTACACCGCTCAGCGTAAAAAAGATATCACCGGTTCGGTATCGGTGGTTAACGTTGCAACAATGAAATCAGTACCTGCGTCAAACACTGCCAGCTTACTTCAAGGTACAGCAGCGGGTGTTACGGTAGTAAACTCTGGTAACCCGGGTGCTAATACTACTGTAAACGTTCGTGGTGTGGGCTCTATTTTCAGCACTGCACCACTTGTGGTGATCGACGGTGTTCAGGGATCATTAAATGACGTGAACCCTAACGATATCGAATCGATCCAGGTGTTGAAAGACGGTCAGGCATCAATTTACGGTGTGCGTGGTTCAAACGGTGTTGTTGTTGTTACAACTAAAAAAGGTAAAAGTGGCGCTGCAACTATCTCTTACGACGCTTACTATGGTACTCAAAGGCCATTAAAAGATGGTTTCAAACTTGCGGATACCAAAACTTATGTTGAGGCTATTTACGAATCATATAAAAACAGCCCTAACGCTGACGGCAGCAGCCCTTTAGCCGGTGGTAATCCACAATATGATCCAGGAAAAACCGGTACCTGGACAATTCCAGATTATATTACGCCAGCTGGTGGTAAAGAAGGTGATCCAAAAACCAACCCATCAACTTATTTGTTGAATCCATTCACTACTGACAATCAGATCACACGTGCCAATAAACAAGGTACCGACTGGTTTCATGAAGTGTTTAAACCAGCTCCAATACAAAGCCATAACATTACTGCAAGCGGTGGTAGCGATAAGTCTACTTACTTGATGTCTATTAGCTACCTTAATCAACAAGGTACTTTAATTGACACTTACTTTAAAAGGTATGCAGCCAGGATAAACACCAATTTTGCTGTTGGCCCGCACATTCGCGTAGGTGAAAATGCTTATATCTTCTACAAAAGAAGCCCTAACCTTAGCAATAACCAAAACGAAGGTAACGCTATATCATACATTTATCGTGAACCGCCTATTATCCCGGTTTATGATATCATGGGCAACTTTGCCGGTACCCGTTCAGGTAGCTTAGGTAACTCAAGCAACCCGGTTGCCGTTCAGGAACGTACAAAAAACAACAGGAACAATAACTGGGATATAACCGGTAACGTTTATGCTGAAGCTGATTTCCTGAAACACTTTACCATCCGTACCCAGTTTGGTGGTGCAGTTGATAACTATTATTACTATTACTTTACCGTACCTGCATACGAAAACTCTGAAGGTAACACTTCAACCAATGGTTTTACCGAGGTTGCAGGCTACAATAGCCAATATACCTGGACTAACACTTTAAACTACAAACAACAGTTTGGTAAACACAATATTAGCTTATTAGCTGGTTCTGAGGCTATAACTACTTACAGACGTGGTATCCGCGCAGGTGGTGGTAATTATAATATCTCGTTTGACCCTAACTATGTAACCGTAGCTAACGGTGCTAACCCACCAAGTAACGGTGTTGATCAGCTTTTTGATTCAGGTTTGCTTTCATATTTCGCAAAATTGGATTACCAGTTTGACGAAAAATACATCATAGGTGCAACAGTACGTCGTGATGGTTCATCATACTTCTCTCCTGGTCACCAATGGGGTACCTTCCCTGCGGTAACCGCTGGTTGGAGGATCTCGAAAGAAGCGTTCCTGAAAGATGTAAGCTGGCTTAATGACATGAAGATTCGTGCAAGTTATGGTAGCTTAGGTTCACTTGCAGGTGTTGAAACCCGCTTAAGCAACGCTTATAGCTTATACGCTCAATCAAACGGCAATGCCAACTATGATATTACCGGTACAGGTAACTCAACCGTTACTGGTTTATATCGTATACAACAAGGTAACTTAGCTACTACATGGGAAACTGATAAAATCAAGAACATCGGTTTTGATGCAACTTTGCTTAACAATAAGTTGGATTTCACTTTCGAGTATTTCCAAAAATCAGTTACCGGTTTATTATTCCAATCAGGCGACCCTGCAATTGCACTTGCTCCGGCTGCTGTTTCAAACTTACCATATGTTAACGGTGGTAATATTAAAAATAAAGGTTTTGAGATTGTTACCAGCTATCACGGCAATGTGGGCAGCGATTGGAAATATGATCTAAGCTTAAACGTGAGCCACTACTCAAACATGGTTACTAATTTGAATGGCCTTAAATACCAGGATCGTAATAGCGGTGGTTCAACCCGTTTACAAAACTTTGTAAGGTTACAGCCAGGCCAGCCAGTAGGTGAGTTTTATGGATATAAAGTTATCGGTTTGTACCGTGATGCTTCAGACATCGCTGCTTCACCAACCGATGTTAACGCAAGACCAGGTTTGTTTAAATATGCCGACGTAAATGGCGATGGAAAGATCACTTCTGATGACAAAACATTCATCGGTAACCCTAACCCTAAATTTACAGGTGGTTTTACATTTAACCTTAGCTACAAAAACTTTGATCTGAATGCGTTTGTTTACGGTTCATTCGGTGGCAAGATTTTCAATTACATTAAATACTGGACTTACTTCCCACAAGTATTTACCGGTAACGTAAGTGCCGATATATTAGGTCCTAAAGTTTGGAAACCAGGTGCTGATAACAGCCAGGCAACTATCCCGGTATTAACCCGTACTGCTAACGCAGATAACACCGGTGATCCAAACTCATGGTATGTTGAAAGCGGTACCTATGTTAGGTTAAAATCATTAACATTGGGTTATACTGTACCTAATTCACAAATCAAAGCTTTGGGTATTAAGAGACTAAGATTTTATTTGTTAGCTAACAACTTATTCACCATTACTAAATACAGCGGTTTAGATCCTGAGCTTCAGCCTTCAACCTTGACAGATAATACCAGCTTCGGTATCGACTTTGGTAACTATCCTGCCGGTCAGAAGATATACAACATTGGTGTTAACGCCTCTTTTTAATGTGTGACAAATTTTTAATATAAAAGTTATGAAAAAAATTCAAATGAAACTGATCATACCAATAGTGTTACTGTTGGTGTGCCTGGTGTATGCGTGCCGCAAGGATATGCTTAACAGGCCGATACTTCAGAGTTTAAGCCCGAATATTGTGGCCAATAAAACAGGTGTTGAAAGTTTATTGATTGGTACATATTCTTTGCTTGACGGTGTGGGTGGTAACGGTGGCGGTATTGATGCCGCCGGTTCAAACTGGCTGTTTGGTAGCGTTGCCGCAGGCGATGCTTACAAAGGTTCAGAACCATCAGACGGTGGTAACGACGCTTTACCTGTTGGTAACTTTACCTATTCTACTTCTAACGTTTACATCAAATCAAAATATCAGCTTTGCTTTAACGGTGTAAGCCGTGCTAATGACGTTTTACGTACACTTCCTTTAGCAAAAGATATCGGTGCTGATGACGTTAAAAGGATTACAGGCGAGGCTCGTTTCTTAAGAGGCTATTACTACATGGAGCTTAAGAAAATGTACAACATGATTCCTTATATCGATGAAACACAAGCCGATGCCAACCAGCCTAACGATAAGGACATCTGGCCTAATATCGAAGCTGATTTACAGGCAGGTATTGATAATATCCCTGCTACTCAATCACAAAAAGGCCGTGCTAATAAATGGATTGCTATAGCTTACATGGCAAAAGCCAAAATGTTCCAGCACAAATTTGCGGATGCCAAAGCGTTATATGACAACCTGATTCCTAACGGTACAAAACCAAGCGGCGATCATTTTGCATTGAACGATAACATGCAGAAAAACTTTAGCCCTCAGGCAGGTCAGAAAAACAGTGTTGAATCTGTTTTTGCTGCTCAGGCTTCTGTTAATGATAACTCAGGCGGTAATAATGGTAATACCGGTGATGAGTTGAACTTCCCTTATAACAGCGGTCCTGGTGCATGCTGCGGTTGGTTTAACCCTTCACAGTCTTTAGGTAACTCTTTTAAAACCGACGCTAATGGTTTACCATTGTTTACTACATATAATAGTGGTAAAAAAGTAAGTGGTAAAACTGATCCGTATACAGGTACAGTAGATCCACGTATCGATGTTACTATGGGCCGTCCTAATATACCATACCTTGACTGGGGCAATCCTCCGGCAAGCTGGATCCGTGACCCTACGGATGGTGTTTTCAATCCACGTAAAAATGTTTACTCATCTGCAGAAAAAGGCACTAACTCAAGTACTGAAAACTATTGGGCTGCTAACGAAGTCACCTCAAACAACGTAAACTTAATGCGTTGGAGCGATGTACTTTTGATGGCTGCTGAAGCTGAGGTTGAAGTTGGAAGTACCGATAAAGCACTGCAATATGTTAACATGGTACGTGCCCGTGCTGCAAATCCGGTTTGGTGGGTTTACAAAAACTCTCCTTATGATCCGTCAAAATCTGAGTATACTGTAAAAACAGATCCTGCCGACAATTATTTGGTTAAACCATACCCTGCAGGCGCGTTTGCTGATAAAACCTATGCCCGTACAGCTATCCATTTTGAGCGTAAACTTGAATTGGCCATGGAAGGACAGCGTTTCTTCGACTTACAACGTTGGGATCAGGGTACAGGCAGCATGGCTGATGAGATCAATGCTTTCTTTGCATATGATATTAACACTAACTCGCAGCTTAACGGTGCTCACTTTACTAAAGGTAAAAACGAATATTACGCAATACCTCAAAGTGAAATTGACCTTTCTGGTTCAACTGGTGCATCAAAACTGAAACAAAATCCTGGTTATTAATTAACCATTGATTTTAAAATATTTAACTTTAGGTGGAGATATTTATCTCCACCTTTTTTTATAGTTTACTAACCAAATAATGAAGTACACCTTTCCCCTTGTTTGCCTGGTTGCCGTTTTATTTAGTGCATGTAAAAAAGCTACACTTTTTGAACAGATCCCTTCCTCGCACTCTGGTATTACCTTCAATAATAAAATTGTTGAAAACGATGCAATAAACCCCTTAACCAAACTTAATTTATACAATGGGGGCGGAGTAGGGATAGGTGATTTTAATAATGATGGCTTGCAGGATATTTACTTTGTGGCCAATACAACATCAAATAAGCTATATCTTAATAAAGGGGATATGAAATTTGATGACGTAACAACGGCGGCAGGTGTTGGCGGCAGCGGCGGATGGGGCAGAGGAGTAGCCGTTGTTGATATTAACAACGACGGGCTTATGGATATTTATGTGTGTTATACCTTGCTTGATGATTCGGTTAAGCGCACTAACCTGCTTTATGTAAACCAGGGTATAGGTAAGGATGGTGTACCGCATTTTAAAGAAATGGCTAAGGAATACGGGCTTAATGTAAAGCTACACTCCACTATGGCATCGTTTTTTGATTATGATAACGATGGCGACCTTGATATGTACCTTACCGTTAATGAGGCCGTAGCCGGTGATAATCAAAGCACATTCAGGCCAATAATTACTAATGGAACCCACCGCAGTACGGGGCAACTTTTCCGTTGCGACTGGGATCCAGTACTGAAGCACCCTGTTTATACCAATGTATCAAAACAGGCGGGTATAGGCACCGAAGGATACGGCCATGCAGCTACTATTGTTGATATTAACCGAGATGGATGGAAAGATATTTACGTAACCAACGATTTTTTAACAGATAACATTTTATACATCAATAACGGTAACGGTACCTTTACCGATAAGGTACAGGAGTATTTTAAGCACACCGCATTCAGCTCGATGGGGCAGGATATTGAGGATGTGAATAATGATGGCCTTGCCGATGTTTTTGAGGTTGACATGAACCCCGAGGATAACTACCGGAAAAAGATGTTCATGCCGCCAAATAACTACCAGATATTTCAAAATTTTGATAGGTATAAATACCAGTATCAATATACCCGTAATACGCTGCAATTAAATAATGGTCCGCGAATTGGAGGCAATGATTCCATTGGCGATCCCTCATTTAGTGATGTAGCTTTTTTAAGTGGTGTAGGCCAGACAGACTGGAGCTGGGGCCCTATGATAACTGATTTTGATAATGACGGCTATCGCGATATTGTGATAACCAATGGTTACCCGCGCGATGTAACCGATCATGATTTTATAACCTTTAGGCAGATGGCCTATTCTGTAGCGTCAACCCAGCAAGTGCTTGACCAGATTCCGGTTGTGAAAATACCTAATTACGCGTTCCGCAATACCAATGGTGTACAATTTGAGGATGTAACCAAAAGTTGGGGGCTGAGCGTTCCGTCGTTTTCAAACGGTTGTGCTTATGCCGATCTGGATAATGATGGCACCATGGATATGGTGATTAATAATATTAACGACGAGGCATTCATCTACAAAAATACATCCCGTAAAAGCGCGCTAAACAATAGTAATTACTTACATATACAATTTCATGGCGGTCCTAAAAACCTGAACGGGCTTGGTGCCTTTGCCGATATCTATTATAATCATGGCAAACATCAGTATTATGAAAATACACCATATCGCGGCTATTTATCAACCATCCAGAATATTGCCCATTTTGGCTTAGGTAACGTTTCTAAGCTCGATTCGGTGGTGATTCGCTGGGATAACGGTAAAAAGCAGGTGCTTACCAATGTTAAAACCAATCAAACAATCCAGGTTAAAATTGCCGATGCAAAGCTTGATTATAGTAACAAGCAACTGGCTATAGATAATGTTGCGTTATTTAAAGACGTCACCAAATCGGCAGGGATAACTTATAAACATAACGATCAGGACTATATCGACTTTAACGTTCAGAAGCTGCTTCCGCATAAACTATCGGAATATACGCCGGCCGTAGCGGTTGGCGATGTGGATGGCAATGGTTTTGATGATATGGTTGTAGGAGGTACAACCAAATATCCTGCTCAGTTATTGTTGCAGCAAGCCAGCGGTAAGTTTATTCAGCGCGATCTGGTACCTCAGACTAAAATTATTGCACCCGTTGGTAATCCTAATGATATGGCGCATATGATATCGCCGGTGCGTGTTAAAGACGAAGGCATGTTGCTTTTTGATGCCGATGGTGATGGCGACCTTGATTTGTATGTAGCCAGCGGCGGTTATGAAAGCGAACCGGGCTCATCAAACTACCAGGACAGGCTTTATGTTAACGATGGAAAAGGTAATTTTAAACTACAGCCGGATGCATTACCTAAAAACCTGACCAGTAAGTTGTGTGTAAAAGCCGCTGATATAAACCGCGACGGTAAAATGGACTTGTTTGTATCCGGCCGTGTTAATCCATGGAATTATCCTAAGCCGGTATCAAGCTTTATTTTGCGTAACGATAGCAAAAACGGTGTTGTTAAATTCACGGACGTATCTGCGTCGGTAGCTAAAGAATTAAATAATATAGGCCTGGTTTGTGACGCCACCTTTACCGATTTTAATAACGACGGCTGGCCCGATCTGATCCTTACAGGCGAGTGGATGCCGATCACTTTCCTTAAAAATGATCATGGTGTTTACAAAAATGTAACGCAAAGTACTGGTGTTGAAAATAAGCTTGGCTGGTGGAATACCATTGCTGCCGGCGATTTTGATCATGATGGTGATACCGATTATATTGTAGGTAACACCGGTTTGAATACTTTTTACAAAGCAAGCGATCAGTACCCGATTTATATTACAGCCAAAGATTTTGATAATAACGGCAGCTACGATGCTTTCCCATCCGTTTTTCTGAAAGATCAGGAAGGTAAGCTGCAGGAATTCCCCGCTTTTGGTCGTGATGATATTGTTAAGCAGATGATCAGCATGCGTATTAAGTTCCAAAACTATCGCTCATTTGCAACCGCTACAATGGATTCGGTAATAACACCCAAAATGCGCGAAGGAGCAATTCGTTTAAAAGTGAATTATTTGCAGTCGGTTTATTTACGCAATGATGGAGGCGGAAAATTTACCGCTATTCCGCTACCTGTTGAAGCACAGATGTCTGAACTATGCGGAATTACTGTTGATGATTTTGACGGGGACGGTAATCTGGACGTTGCACTAAATGGTAATGACTATGGTACAGAAGTGGCAACCGGCCGTTACGATGCATTTAATGGGTTACTACTTAAAGGCGATGGCAAAGGAGGCTTTAAACCACTCAGCATTATGCAAAGCGGTATTTATATTCCGGGCAATGGCAAGGCATTGGTTAAGCTTAAGGGGGCCAGGGGCAACTACCTGCTGGCCGCCACCCAAAATCGTGACGCCATGAAACTATTTGAGCTGAAAAGGCCGGTTAAAACATACAACCTGCAGCCACTTGATGCATTTGCAACCGTAAAATACAAGAATGGTAAAACCGCCAGACAGGAGTTTTATAATGGCAATTCTTTCTTGTCGCAATCGGGCAGATTTATTAATATTGATGATAACATGGCTTCAGTAACAATAACCGACAGCTATGGCCATCAACGTAACGTGCCAATTAATTAAACTATTATAAATGAGATTCTTGAGGATATTCATAGCCGCTGCAAGTTGTGCCCTTATATTAGGTTGCGGAGGTAAGGCTAAAAAGATACCACTGATTAAGGATGAAGACGTTATTCATAACAACGTTGATCAGCTTACGCAGGTTATTATATATGATGTTTTTACCCCTCCGGTAGCCAGTCGTATTTATGGATATGCGACACTGGCTGCTTATGAGGCGCTTCGTTACGAAAAGCCTGAATATAATTCTATCACTGCACAGCTTAAGGCTTTTGGCCAGCCGCCACAGCCTCAGCAAGGAGTAAAGTATAATTATACACTTGCCGCTACAAATGCCTTTTTCACGGTGGCGCATAAGGTTACCTTTTCGATAGATTCGTTGAAAAAATATGAGGCCAAGGTTTACGCTATGTATAAAGATAACCTTGATGATTCAACCTATGCCCGTTCCATGGCGTTTGGCGAAAAGATTGGTAAGTACATATTAAAAAGGGCATCGGTTGATAATTATCCTCAAACCCGTGGCAAACCCAGGTTTTTAGGTAACGATAATCCCGGTAACTGGCACCCAACACCACCCGATTACCTGGACGGAGTTGAGTTTTGCTGGGGTACTATGCACACCTTCGCGGTTGATACTTCAACTATGTTTCCATTGCCGCCGCCGCCTGCTTTTAGTGAAAGCAAGGACAGTCAGTATTTCAAACAAACCATGGAAGTGTATAACCAAAGCAAAAACATCACCCCGGAGCAAAAAACGATTGCTAAGTTTTGGGACGATAACCCTTTTGTTATTGAGCACAATGGGCACATGATGTTCGCTAATAAAAAGATCACCCCAGGCGGTCACTGGATTGGTATAACCGCCATTGCCTGCAAGCAAACCCATGCCGATGTGGTAAAGACCGCGCAGGCTTACGCGCTTACATCAATAGCCTTGTATGATGCTTTTATTTGCGGCTGGCAGGTTAAATACGAAACTAACTACATAAGGCCGGTAACCATCATCAACGATAAAATTGATCACGATTGGCTGCCTATGTTGCAAACCCCTCCGTTCCCTGAATATCCAAGCGGGCATAGTGACATTAGCGGCGCTTCGGCGGTAGTGCTTACGCATTTATTTGGCGATAACTTTGCCTACCAGGATACCAGCGATCTGCGCTATATTGGGATGCAGCGCCACTTTGATTCCTTTTTGAAAGCTGCCGATGAAACTTCTGTTAGCAGGTTTTATGGCGGTATCCACTTCCGCAACAGTGTTGACCAGGGCGCTGTGCAAGGCCGTCAGGTAGGAGAGTACATCTGGAAAAAACTGAAACTAAAAAAATAACGGCTTAACCATCTTATGACTATTAAAAAAAGCACGTTAACCATATCATCTCTGTTATCATTTTCTGCAATAATTGCCGGTTTGGCGCTTTTTAATAGCTGTAAGCATAAGCCGGCTTACCAACCATATAAACTTACCGGCGATGTTATAGTTGATGGTAAAAACCTGGTACAGTTAAAATGCACCCGTTGTCATTCGTTGGTACCTGTTGATGCATTGCCAAAAGATGTTTGGCTTAATCATACGCTGGTTAACATGGCGCCGTCGTTGCATATTTCAACTTATGGTGGCTCGTCTTATTTTAAAAATGACCCGCTTGATACTGCAGGTGCAACCATTGCCGAGTGGACTGCTATTTTAGATTATTATAAAAAAGCAGCTCCTAACACAGTGCTTCCTGCTAGAAAGCCTATTCCCCTAATGAATGATTGGGCGGGTTTCACACTTAAAAAGCCTGCACCGGTAAGTTATACAAGCTTCACCACCATGGTAGCTACCAATCCGGCTACGCATAAATTGTACAGTGCCGATGCGGTTGATGAAAAACTGAATATCTGGGATAGCAATTTGAAAATGGATTCTATCGCCAAACTTCCATCGGCAGCCGTTGATGTAACTTTTGGCAAGGATAGTTTGGGACATAATGTGGGCTTTTTCTCATGCATAGGCCGCATGGCGCCAATTGATTTTCCAAATGGCAAGGTAGTGAAGGTTAATCTGGATGCCAAAGTGGTTAATAACGATCAAACTTATATCGCGTCAGATCTGCCACGTCCGGTTGGCACTGCAGTTGGCGATTTTAATAAGGATGGATTGCAGGATATTGTAGTTTGCGGTCAGGGTAAGTTTAAAGGCGGGGTTTACCTGCTTAAGCAAAATAAGGATCATACTTATGATCAGCAGACCATTTATGACAAGCCGGGTGCCGCACAGGCTTTAGCCGGCGATTTTAATAATGATGGCTGGACGGATGTTATGCTCCTGACAGGGAGTGGCGATGAAGGCCTTTGGCTTTTATTAAATGACAAAAACGGAGGTTTTACTACCCGCAACCTGCTGCATTTTCCACCTGTATACGGTTCAAGCAGTTTTCAGCTGGTTGATATGGATCATGACGGTAAACTCGACCTGGTATTAACATGTGGCTATAATTATCGCGATTCGCGGATTTTGAAACCTTACCATGGCTTATATATTTTCACCAATACCGGCAATTGGAATTTTAAACAGCGCTGGTTTTACCCGATAAACGGTTGTACCAAAGCAATAGCTGCCGATTTTGATGGCGATGGTGATATCGATATTGCTACTATAGCCTTCTTTGCAGACATGAAGAACACACCTGCCGAGGAATTTATTTATTTTGAACAAAGCAAGCCGTTTGATTTTAAACCGCACGCCCTGCCAATTAGTCAATACGGCCACTGGATGTGCATGGAAATGACAGATCTGAATAATGATGGCCAACCCGACCTTCTTTTAGGTAACTATGCTGATGGCTTTATGTTTCAAGATGGCTTTAAGCCTAATTGGGACAAGCACCTGCCGCTGGTAGTACTTGAAAATCACACCAAAAAGTAACGCTATATCCAAATTGAAAATGAGGGAAGCCGGAGGTGGGAAAGTAAAGAGACTAAGTTTATTATTGCTCATAACTGTAATGTTTGCAGCTGTGATAGCTGCCTTGAACAGCTGCGGTGATCATGAAAAGACCGACGAGGAACTTTTGGCTGATGCCAGAAAAACGGCTGTTAAATACTGTGGCAGTTGTCATGAAGCTCCTGATGCCTCATTATTGGATAGTGCAACCTGGGATAAATATATTTTGCCCGCTATGGGCACAAAACTTGGAATGCGCCCCTTTATGGATCAATACATAGCCGGGCCAAATGCGGTGCTTTCCCTTGCCGACTGGACAAAGATTGCTGTTTACTACCGTTATGCTTCTCCTAAAAAGCTGAAAATTCCAAAGCCTGATGCTGTAATCGATTCGGCTATATTTTCGGTGAAACGACCTGCGTTGATTGATACGACATCGGGAGAGGCCATGACCACCATGGTTAAATTTAATCCGGTTGATAAACATTTTTATACAGGTGATGCCGGTAATAAACTTTACCGCTGGAATACTGATCTCACGGCTACGCTTGTTAAAAAGTTCCATTCGCCCGTTACCGATGCTGTTTTTTATCAATCGGCAACAGAGCCAAATAGCGCTGTAATTACCTGCATAGGCATACTTCCGCCAAACGATCAGCTTAAGGGGACGTTAACACACATTGATCTCAGCAGGAAATCAAAAGATACCACCTTAATGGAAGATAGTCTGCCTCGTCCCGTTAAAAGTGCAGCAGCTGATTTTAATAAAGATGGTCTGATGGATTACGTGAGTTGCGGTTTTGGTCGTGACAGAGGGGGCTTGTTCCTGTTGCAGCAACAGACCAACCATTCTTTTAAAAGGAAGATCATTCGAGCAATTCCTGGCGCTGAAATAGTTTATACGGGCGATTTTAACGGTGACGGCTGGCCGGATATAGCCTGTTTATTCGCCCAGGCCGATGAAGGTATCTGGCTGTTTTTAAATGATAAAAAAGGTGGTTTCATTACCCGCAATATCATGCGTTTCCCTCCGGTATATGGCTCAAGCAGTTTTCAGTTGGTTGATTTTAACCACGATGGTAAATTAGATATTGTATATACCTGTGGTGATAATAATGATTACTCGCCTGTATTTAAACCCTATCATGGGGTTTATATTTTTATCAACCAGGGCGACTGGAAATTTAAACAAACCTATTTTTACCATATCAACGGCTGTTCAAAAGCCATAGCCGCTGATTTTGATCATGATGGCGATCTTGACCTGGCTGTAATCGCATTCTTTCCCGATTATAAATATCATCCTACCGAAGGTTTTACTTATCATGAACAGCTTAGTCCTGGTAAATTTAAAGTTCATGAAGTACCCGTAAATTTATTGGGCCGCTGGATCTCCATGGAGGCGGGTGATATCGATGGCGATGGTGATACCGATCTTGTGCTGGGCAATTTTTCGGTAGGCGCGCAAGGACTCATGAACCAAAAGGATTATAAGCCCAATTGGGATATGTTTGAGCCCATTATTGTGCTACAGAATAAAACCGTTCGGAAGTAGTGTTTCATTATTATGAGCCTGAAAGTTTAATAAAACATGTCATTGCGAGGAGCAAAACGGGAGTGAGCCTGGGTGCGACGTGGCAATCGCATGCTATACAGAGCGGCTATGCTTCCGTGCGATTGCCGCGCTGCGCACGCAATGACATAAACTTTATTTAATAACATTGGTTTTCTTATAGGCATGCGAGGTATGAGACAAGAAACCAGTAAAATGTTTTACTAAAACCTGAAACCGTATCATTTGTACCACAAATTGATAAATAAGTACATCTGTATCTGGTTGTATGTTAAGTAGTTTTACGATACCTATTTATCGATATTCTACATGAACAAAAGTATCCGCTCTGCTTTAAGTTTTATGGCTGTCTGCCTTTTGCCCGCCATTGTTTCGGCACAATCAGGGGTTGTAAAACAAGTTAAATTAAGCAATTTTGATCTGCAATCCTCGGCATTGGTAAGTGCGCCGGGCACCGAACTTTCCAGTACGCAATACCATTCGCCGGTATACTGGTTCCCGGTAAAAGTACCTTCAACCGTATTAACCGGGCTGGTGGCTAATCATATTTATCCCGATCCATACCAGGGACTGAATAACATGCTGATTCCGGACGCTTCCGATCAGTTCAATAAAGAATATAACCTGGAGCAATACAGTCATTTACCAAACGATCCCAATCCATGGAAAAAGCCTTACTGGTACCGCACTACCTTTAAAGTTCCGGCTGCAGATAAAGGGCGCCGTTTCCAGTTGATATTTAAGGGTATCAACTATAGGGCAGCTGTATGGCTTAACGGTAAACAAATTGCCGACAGCACCCAAATGGCCGGAATGTTTGCCGAACATAATCTTGATGTAAGCAATGCGGTTAAAGCCGGCACAGAAAATGCACTTGCAGTAAAAATCTACCCCCTCGATTATCCAGGCTACCCCGCGAAGGAACAACTAAAAGCGCTCGGTCCGTTTTATGAAAATGGTGGCCCAACAGGCGATATAGGTAAAAACGTAACCATGCTATGCTCTTCTGGCTGGGATTGGATCCCACCGGTGCGCGACCGTAATATGGGGATCTGGCAACCGGTTTTTCTGCGTACCAGCGGCGCGGTAAGTATCGGCAGGCCAAAACTGGTTACCGATTTGCCAAATCTTCCCGATACAGGCCTTGCCAGGCTTTCGCTGAATTTAACTTTAACCAACAATACTGCTGCTACTCATGGTGGTAAGTTAACCATCAGCATAAAGCCCGAAAACTTTGTTGGCGCCGGGGTTCAGTTTAGTCAGCCTGTGGTTGTGCCTGGTGGTTCAGAGAAGGGTGTTGAGTTAAACGCCGATAAGATCAGCCAACTGATCATTCGTCAGCCCAAATTATGGTGGCCTAATGGTTATGGAAAAGCAAACCTGTACCGCATTCGCCTGCAATATGCCGAAGGTACTACGGCAAGCGACGATACTACTTTTGTATTTGGCATCCGCAAGGTTGCGTCAAAAGCCGAAACTACAGCCAATGGCTTTGTACGCCGTAAGTTTTACGTAAACGGCAAAGAAGTCCATCTGGTGGGTGGTGCCTGGGTGCCGGATATGATGGTAAACCGCGATTCGGCCCGTTATGACTATGAAATGCACCTGTGCCGCAATGCCAACGTAAATCTGGTGCGCATTTGGGGCGGTGGCGTTACAGAACCCGATGCCTTCTGGAACGCTGCGGATAAATATGGCCAGATGGTATGGTCGGATTTTTGGATCACAGGTGATACCCAGGGCGAGTTTAAAGGTTCGCCGGATTGGCCGCTGGAAGGTAATGTATTTATTAAAAACGTAGAAAGTACCATTTATCGCATCCGTAATCATCCAAGTTTACTGGTGTGGACCGGTGGTAACGAAGGGCATGCCCGTAAGGAATTATATGACGTGATGCGCAATGATATCATCACTTTAGATGGTACACGGCCATTTATCCCAAGCTCGTCGGGCTTTGCCAAGCTGCCTGCCGGTTGGAAAGGCTCATGGCCAGATGATATGCCATCCGGCGTTTACAGCGGTGGCCCGTATGAATGGAAAGATCCTAAAGATTATTACAAACTGGCTAATGATGCCAAAGACTGGGTGTTTAAAGACGAAACAGGCTTGCCATCGCAACCGCCGTATACCACCTTGCCTAAAATTATCCCTAATTTGGTTTGGGACACTAATTTGCCTTTTCCGTTAAACAATTCGTGGGGGTACCATGATGCCGCTACCGGCGCGGGTAAGTATGATAAATACTATGAAGAGATGGCCAAAAGGTATGGCAAGCCGAATAGCATCGTCAATTTCTCCGACAAAATGCAGCTGATGAATGCTACGGGCTACCGGGGCATTTTTGAAGCCGATGGCCATAAGCTTAACGAAACGGGAGGCGTTATGCTCTGGAAGCTGAATGCCGCCCTGCCAAGTGTTATCTGGCAAATTTATGACTGGTACCTGGAACCCAATGCCGGCTATTATGCCATGCAAAATGCCTGCGAACCTATCCATATTCAATATAATTATGATAACTCATCAATAGCTATCATAAACCGCACACATCATGCAACCGGTAGTTTAACCGCCACTGCCGAGATTTATGATGTTACCAGCAAGCTCATTAAATCAGCAAAAATTGGCAATGTTGGGTTGGCGCAAACCGGTGTTAAAGAAGTGATTCAACTTAAAGATGCGCTTGACGCTGCCAAAGGTGTGAGTTTTGTGGTGCTTAACCTGACCGATGCAACTGGCAAAACGATATCGCACAATGCGTACTGGCTATCGACTACCGATGATTTTACATCATTGAATGATATGAAGCATGCACAGGTTCAGGCCAAGGTGCTAAAGGCCGAAAAAAGTGCGAGTGAAAACAAATGGACTATCCAGTTTACCAATAGCTCCAACCAATTGGCATTCTTCGTTCGCCCGCAATTAATGAAAAACGGCGAGGAGGTGATGCCGAGCTATTGGACAGGTAATTATTTTACTCTTGCACCGCATGAAAGTACTACCGTAGCTGTAAGTGCCCCGGTAGCCAAACTGGGCGCTGCAAAGCCAACCGTATTGCTTGAAGGCTGGAATTTGGATAAGCAGGTGATAATACTGCAGTAAATTTATTGGTTTAAAAACGACAAAGCCGGATACCCCATCCGGCTTTGTCGTTTTGTTAAATATCGATTTTTTAGGTGTAAGTATGGCCTGTGGAATTGTGGGTAGGATAACTTATGCCAGGTTGTTTTTAAAGTTAAATTTTGTTTAAGAATGACTTGCCATACAGGCACGACTTTAAAAATCTGCTTATCTTGCTCAACACATTTTGCACATGGAAAATACAGATGTAATTATCATAGGAGGGGGAGCAGCAGGTTTGATGGCGGCCCGTACGCTTGCCAAAGCGGGGAAGAATGTTGTGTTGCTCGAAGGACGTAACAGGCTCGGCGGTCGCATTCATACATTGGAGCATGGCACATCGTCGCAACCCGCAGAATTGGGTGCCGAGTTTATTCACGGTGATTTGCCCGTGACCCAAAGTTTGCTTAACGAGGCAGGCATTAAATACATTCCGGCTTCTGCTTCAATGTGGAGGTATGACGATGGAAAGTTTATAGCAGAGGGGCACGTTATTGAGCATTGGGATGAGTTTCTGGAGCGTATTATGCAACTCGAAAATGATATGAGTATGGAGGCGTTCATGCAGCAGGAGTTTTCGGAAGAGCGGTATGAAGGTCTTCGGGAATCGGTAAGGGCATATGTTTCGGGCTATGACAATGCAGATCCTAAAAAGGCAAGCGCTTTTTCTATCCGTAAAGAGTGGCAAAATGAACATGAGGACGCGCAATACCGTGTAGAAGGCGGTTATTGTGAGTTGATCAGCTATCTGGCAAATGAATTTAAACAGGCAGGCGGGCATATCTACCTTAATGCCGTAGCAAAAGATATTGATTGGGGGCAGCATCATGTTACGGTAAGTACAGATATCGGCATAATCTACCAGGCCAGGCAATTGCTGGTTGCAGTGCCGCTTGGGATTTTGCAGGCCGAAGCGGGGTTGAAAGGCACCCTGAGTTTTGATCCTCCGGTTGATTATTATGTGAATGCCCTTAAATCGCTTGGTTTTGGTGCTGTAATCAAAGTATTACTGGAGTTTGACGATGCCTTTTGGTGTAGTGATGAAACGCGACAAATGGCCGGAGTCAACCTCGAGGACATGGGTTTCCTGTTCTCGAAAGAAACTATCCCCGTTTGGTGGACACAAATGCCAGTACATCGTCCGTTACTGACCGGTTGGCTCGGCGGACCTCCAGCAGCTGCCCGTTTGAATACCAGCGACGAAGATATGCTGATAGAGGCACTGGGTTCCATCTCCAATATTTTTAAGATAGATATCGCTAAGCTAAAAGAGAAACTCCTCACCTGGAATGTAATAAACTGGACAGTTGATCCTTTCTGCCGCGGATCATACAGCTACGACACCACGGAAACTGCCGAAGCAAGGAAGATCATAAGTCACCCGATAGGTGATACCCTATTTTTTGCAGGCGAATACCTATATGAAGGTACCGCCATGGGTACGGTTGAAGCTGCGCTTACCAGTGGCTTAAGGGCGGCTGAGATGTTGTTGGATTATGAATAATTAAAAATATGTCATTGCGAGGAACGAAGCAATCGCATGCTGTACAGGGCGGATATGCTTCCGTGCGATTGCTTCGTGCCTCGCAATGACATGAAGAAGATAGCTCGCTTATTCCACCCGCCAGTAATTCCCGCTCACGATGATCATATTCAGCATCTTGATAGTATTATCGTAATAATCATAGTCCTTCAGCTTAAAAGCTACCAGGTAATCCCAAACTTTGTTAAGCCATTGCTGATTGCTTTGATCAATCGTTGCTGATACGGCGAAGGGCGCAATAAAGCTTAGCGCTTCAAAGTACCGGCCTTTGATATCATTACCTTCAAGCGTGTACCCGGCCGAAATATTATCAGGATTACCATTGGTAGTCTGCCTGATCCAACGGTTTATGGGGGTTACAAAAGCTTTTGCGCGTTTATCGCCATATAATAGATAATCAGTAGCTATCCGCCACGGAACACGGCACGCATTGTAGTTATAATAGCTGTCATATTTTGACTCCATATAGTTAGCCTGGGCAGGGCGGGCTTTTGAGTTTATGCCTCTTATAAAGTCGGGCACCAAACCCGCATCCGGACTGTAAGTTTTCTGCATATAACTAAATAACCGGTAGTTGTTATCAATGGCTTTTTGCCATTTGCCGGTTTTTGACGCGCTTTCAAATGCTTTGAAATTGGCAGGCATAAAATCGGACGCGCGCATGTCATAATAATCGTCGCTATCTCCATCGCTGCCATCGCTCAGTAAAACAGAATATGTTTTAGAGTTGATTTCATAGCGCATAATTGCCGCCATCGCATTTTTAGCTTCCTGCAGGTAATTGATACTGCCTTTGCTTCCCCATTGCTTATCCGCTAACAAAAGAGAGTATGCTATATCCATATCGCCATCCGTGGCAGCATCTCTATCGTGGTTTTTGCAGTTTTTTAGCTGGGCCCAGGCCATCAAATAAGGGGATGCTTTGGCCGGATGGGCTTTGTAATAATTATACAAGCCGTCATAAACGGTTTTTGCCTGCTTATCATACCCGGCCATCAGAGCGGTGATGATCATGCCATAGCCTTGCCCTTCGGATACGCATTCCTTACCGGGTTTTTCAAACCAAACGTAAAATTGATTCTTGTCGCAGCCGGGTTTTATGTAACGGCGTTTCCACTGATCGTAGAAGACGGTTACTTGTTTATCCAGTTGTTGTTGGCTGACGTGATTAGGTTTAATAGTACCGGCAGTATACCTGCTATGTTGCGGAAACGGCCTTAGTGCAACCTGTGCATTAAGGCCGTTCATGATAAATATTATGAATAGCATCAGACTATATCGCACGTAGTTCGGGATAAGAGTCGGCAACGTCGTCAAATTCATTACACAGCATTTCGGTTTTGCAGAAATGGTTTTTGAGGCAACTCAAAAAGTTCTGAATTGCCGGTGTATCCTTACAGGTGGCGGCGTACCAGGTGCGTTTTGCAATGCTATGGTGCAGCGGCTTTGTAACAATGTGTTTACCGGGTAGGTATGGCTTCACAATCCAGTCGGCCATAACGCTAATTCCGAGGCCTGCATTTACCATCTCAATGGTAGCATCAGTATAGTGGATCCGGCTCAATGTTTTGGGCTTTACATGCTGCTCCTGGATGAGTGTTTCGATGATTGGAGTCTCCTGGTAAGAGGGGTCATAAAGGGCCAGTATCAGCTCCTGATCCTGGAAGTCGCAGATGTCAATAACGGCCTTTTTTGCCAGTGGATGATCGGCCGGTAAGATGGCTATCAGGCGGTCTTCAAAAATGGGTTCGTACACAATTTGTGTGTTCACCATTTGGGTGCGCACAATGCCCAGATCGAGGTCGCCGCGCATCAGATATTCAAGCGGTCTGCGGCTTGCGTCCGAAACTATATTTATTTTAATATCAGGCCATTGGCTCTTAAAATCCTTGATTACACCGGGTAGCCAGTGGTATGCGGTATAGCATTGCATGCTGATATTTAGCTTGCCGGTTTTACCATTTTTATAGTTATTAATATCTTCTTCAAGAGTACGTATTTCAGCCAAAATTTTTTCCGAACTTCGTAAAAAACGGTAGCCTACTTCGGTTAATTGAAGCCTCTTTCCCTGGCGATGGAACACCTCTATATCCAGTTCCCTCTCCAGCTCTTTTAACTGGTGGCTCAGGGCCGATTGAGTTAGGTGTAAAGCACTCGCTGCTTTAGTCAGCGAACCCTCTTTTGAAATGGTGTCAACTAACCTGAAATGATGTAATGCGATATTCATTATTAGTTTTGCTAATGATTTGCACAAAATTAATTCATTTTTTTCATGAATCATATAGGCATACATTTGCCGTGTATAAAATACACCTCATGTTAAACACAAATTCAAAAAAATTACTCCTGTTTTTTTTGAGTGTTTTATATGTCTTACACGTACAAGCGCAGCAAAAAGTCCTTTCCATTAAGGATGCTGAACAAATGGCCCTTGCTAACTATGCTTCCATCAAGTCGAAGGCAAACCAGCTTAACGCCTCTAAGGCATACCTCAAAGAAACAAAAACGGAGTACCTGCCGGATGTTAATTTCTCCGCGCAGCAGGACTACGGCACAGTGAACGGCCAAAACGGACCATCTTATGGTTATCGTGGCCTGTCGGTATCCTCATCGGGGCCAGCTTTGGCCAAACAGAACTGGAACGCTGCATTTGGCGCTCTGTATTTAACCAACGTTAGCTGGGACTTTTTCGCCTTTGGCAGATCAAAGCAAAGGATTGGCGTACAAAAAACCATCGTATCCCGTGATGAAACAGATCTTGCACAGGAGCAATTTCAGCACCAGGTACGCGTTGCAGCCACGTATTTAAACTTACTGGCGGCACAGCAGCTTGCCAAGGCGCAGCAGGATAACCTTAACCGCGCCATGGACTTACAAAAAGTAGTGGTTGCTCGCGTAAAGAACGGCTTAAACCCAGGCGTAGATTCGTCATTAGCCAATGCCGAAGTGTCTAACGCTAAAATTGCTTTAACCAACGCGCAGCAAACGGTACAGGATCAAAGTAACCAACTTTCTGTTTACCTCGGAATCACTGCACAGGAGTTTCAGTTAGATAGCGCTTTCATTACCAAGCAGCCAAATAATCTTGAGGCTGTAAGTGCTGTTGCCACTACAGATCACCCAACCTTGAAATTTTATCAAAACAGGGTAAACGTAAGTGATCAGCAGGCTAAATACCTTCGCACTTTCGCCTTGCCAACTTTTAGTTTGTTTGGTGTTTACCAGGGTAGGGGATCGGGCTTTAAATCTGATTATGGAACCAACCAGGATAGTTACACCAGCAGCTATGGCGCAGGTGTTGATCCAACCCGTTACAACTACCTGTTTGGTATAGGCATGGTTTGGAACTTTACCAGTGTGTTCAGGACCCATTACCAGGTACAATCGCAAAAGTTTACATCAGAGCAATTGAAAAACGATTACGAGCTGGTTGATAAACAACTGGAAGCGCAACGCTCCCTGGCCGAAACACGCATAGGCAACGCCCTTAAAAATGTAAACGAAGTACCGGTTGAAGTTTCGGCCGCCAACAACGCTTACATTCAGAAATATACCCTGTATAAAAATGGACTTTCAAACATAGTTGATTTTACGCAGGCGCTTTATACCCTTAACCGGGCCGAGGTTGACAAATACATAGCCCTTAACAATGTATGGCAGGCGTTGCTGTTCAAATCGGCAGCCACCGGCGATTTTGGGTTATTCATCAATAATTTTTAACAGTTACACACATATACAATGGGAATGATAAAAGGGGCGCTGCAGAAACCAATTACCATATTGGTTTTAGTAGCCGGGCTGTTCTTCTTCGGTATAAATGCGGTGCGGACTATCAAGATCGATATATTTCCCGATCTTAACCTGCCGGTTATATATGTATCGCACCCATACGGCGGTTTTACCCCAAACCAAATGGAGGCTTACTTTGGTAAGCAATATGTTAACCTGTTGCTTTTCGTATCGGGCGTAAAAAGTATCGAAACGAAAAATATTCAGGGTTTAACGTTAATTGGTTTAACGTTAATTAAAGTTACTTTTTACGAGGGCACTAATATGGCCCAAGCCGCGGCGGAGGTCACGGCGTACACCAACAGGGCCCAGGCCAGCTTCCCGCAGGGGTCGCAGCCACCCTTTATTTTGCGCTTTGATGCTTCAACGCTGCCGGTTGGTCAGCTGGTGTTGAGCAGCGCCACCCGAAGCAATAACGAGTTGCTCGATTATGCTTTGGTTTATGTACGTTCGTCATTTACGTCAATTCCGGGCCTTGTTGCTCCGGCGCCTTTTGGTGGTAACCAACGTACTATCCTGATCAAAGCAGACCCTAACCTGCTACGTTCGCACAATTTAACACCCGATCAGATCGTGGCTGCGCTGCGCGAGAATAACCAGAACACACCGGCCGGTAACGTGCGTATAGGCGATTATAACTACCTGTCGCCAGCTAATACTACGATAAAAAAAGTTCAGGATTTTGGCGATATCCCGCTTTATAAAAACGGCATTCAAACCGTGTTTATGAAAGATGTGGCCACTATTGAAGATGGTGCCGATATCACCAACGGTTACGCGCTTATTAACGGCAAAAGGTCAGTTTATCTGCCAATCACCAAATCGGCTACCGCCTCAACATGGGAAGTGGTACAAAATCTTAAAAAAGCGCTTCCCCGCTTCCAGGCTTTGTTACCCGAGGATGTGAAACTATCGTTTGTGTTTGACCAGTCGGTTTACGTAATCAACGCGGTAAAAAGTTTGGCCGAAGAAGGTGCCATTGGTGCTGTACTTACAGGTTTGATGGTATTGTTGTTTTTGGGTGATAAACGCGGCGCGCTTATCGTGATCCTCACCATCCCTACCTGCGTTATCTCGGCAATATTCTTCCTGTCGCTGGCGCATCAAACCATTAATATCATGACGCTGAGCGGTCTGTCGCTGGCTATCGGTATTTTGGTGGATGAATCGACGGTAACCATCGAGAATATTCACCAGCACTTTGATATGGGTAAACCTAAAGCATTAGCTATATGGGATGCCTGTAAGGAGATCGCTTTCCCTAAATTGCTTATCCTGTTCTGTATCCTGGCGGTGTTTGCACCAGCCTTTACCATGAACGGTATCCCGGGAGCGTTGTTCCTGCCGCTGGCGCTTGCTATCGGTTTCTCCATGATTGTTTCTTACTTCCTGGCACAAACCTTTGTACCTATCATGGCCAACTGGATTATGGTTAACAAACACGAAGATCATAGCCACAAAGATGGTTTCGCTTTAGAAGATGAAGGTGAGCCATGGGAGCAGAAAGAAAAAGCCATGAAGGCTGTGCTTGAGCACAAAGGTCATAAAGCAACCAAGTTTGATAAATTCAGGGATAGCTTTATGCGCCTGATGGACCGCATGTTGCCTAAACGCGCTTTGATTGTATCGGTATATGCTGTAGCTGCAATAGCGCTGGCAGTATTACTGCTTAATACGATTGGCCGCGACGTATTACCAAAAGTAAACTCCGGCACTTTCCAGGTGAGGTTACGTGCACCAGACGGTACCCGTTTAGAGCGTACCGAGCTTGTAGCAGTTAAAGCACAGCGTATTTTAGGTGATATTGTAGGCAAGAATAATATAGAGATTACATCGACTTTTGTTGGTTCGCACCCGTCATCATTCTCAACCAACCCGATATATCTGTTTATGGCCGGTCCGCAAGAGTCGGTTATGCAGGTAAGTTTGAAAGAAGATTATAAGGTCAATCTTGATGATCTGAAAGAAAAATTCAGGTATCAGATGGCTAAACAATTACCGGATATTAAATTATCGTTTGAGCCTATTGAGCTGACCGATAAGATCCTGAGCCAGGGTTCGCCAACGCCTATTGAGGTTGCGCTTACCGGTAAAAACAAAAAGCAAAACGTTGAGTACGCTTTTAAGATCATTGAAAAGTTAAAAAGCATCAAATACCTGCGCGATGTGCAGATAGGACAGTCGTTTAACTATCCTACTATCGATATCAATATCGACAGACAGCGTGCCGCACAATTGGGCGTAGGCTTGAATGACATATCACGTTCATTGATCGCGTCAACATCATCATCAAGGTTTACCGAAAAAAACAACTGGATAGATGAGAAATCGAACCTAAGCTACCTTGTACAGGTACAGGTTCCGGAATATCAGATGGCCAGCCTGAACGATGTGAAAGAGATCCCGGTACTGGCCAACCAGGCACGCCCGGTACTTGGCGACGTTGCTGATGTTAAAACAGGTACAACCTTTGGTGAAGATGATAACGTAGGTGCTGTACCAACGCTTTCGGTAACTGCCAACATCAACAAAAAGGACCTTGGTACCGCCACCCGCGATGTACAGAAAGCCCTTGATGAATTGGGTGCCCCGCCACGTGGTCTGACAGTTGAATTGCACGGTTTGAGCCAAACCTTAATAGCTACGCTTGATAGCTTACAGGGCGGTTTAGTTGTGGCTGTATTGGTGATATTCCTCATGCTGGCAGCCAACTTCCAGTCGTTCAAAATATCATTTGTGGTACTCTCAACTGTACCTGCGGTATTGTTTGGTTCATTGTTGCTGGTTAAAATAACAGGTGCTACGCTCAACCTGCAATCATACATGGGTATGATCATGTCGGTGGGTGTATCTATATCAAACGCGGTATTATTGATCACCAACGCCGAGGAGCTTCGCAAACACAATGGCGACGCTCTGAAAGCAGCACGTGAAGCAGTAGCGTTACGTTTACGCCCAATTTTGATGACCAGTTTGGCAATGGTTGTAGGTATGATCCCTATGGCATCGGGCTTAGGTGAAGGTGGTGATCAAACATCGCCATTAGGCCGCGCCGTTATTGGCGGCCTTATCGCTTCAACCTTTGCAGCGCTGTTGATATTGCCATTGGTTTTTGCCTGGGTACAAGGTAATGCCAGCACCCAATCTGTTTCATTAGACCCAGAAGATAAAGAAAGTAAATTTTATGTCCCTTTGCACCATCATGAATAAGCTAAAAAATAAATCAATATTACTGCTTGCTGTTTTAGCTATGGCAGTAAGCTCCCTGAGCGCCTGCCACTCAGATGATAACGAAAAAAAGGAGCAGCAGGAAGAGGAACAACAGCAGGCTGCTGTTGAAACCCCAACCGTACAATTAGTACCGGTAACTAAAGGCAGGTTAAGCAGCGTGATCACTATTCCGGGTGAGCTGATCCCTTACCAACAGGTTGACCTGTATGCCAAAACCAATAGCTACGTTAAAAAGCTTTTGGTTGATATCGGTTCGGAAGTTAAACAAGGCCAGCTATTGGCTGTGCTTGAAGCGCCTGAAATTAACTCGCAATTGGCATCGGCCCAATCACGTATTAAGCAATATGAGGCTGTTTACTTTGCCAGTAAAGCTACTTATGACAGGTTGGTAAGCACCAGCAAAACTCCAGGTACGGTTTCTCAAAACGATCTGGAGCAGGCCGAAGCTAAAAAGAATGCCGATCAGGCTAACGTTGATGCCGCTAAATCTGGCTTGAAAGAGGTATCGGCTAATCTGGCTTACCTGGAGATCCGCGCACCATTTGATGGCGTTATCACCAGCCGTAACGTTAATCTGGGTGCCTATGTTGGTCCAGGTGGTAAAACAACAGATCCGTTGTTTACCGTACAGGATCAAAACAGGATGCGTTTAGTGGTTTCAGTACCGGAAATTTACACCGGCGCGCTAAGCAACAAAAGTGAAGTTAATTTTACCGTAAGGGCATTACCAAGCGAAAAGTTTACCGCCCAGGTAAAACGTATAGCAGGCGCGCTTGATGAAAAGTTACGCGCAGAACGCCTGGAGATGGACGTTTACAACAAAAATAAAAAACTGATTCCGCATATGTTTGCCGAAGTGAGTGTACCTCTGCCTGCTGGCGACAGTACTTATGTTGTGCCTAAATCAGCAGTAGCAACTTCAACCGAAAAGGTTTTTGTTATTAAGGTTGTTGACCACAAAGCTGTTTGGGTTGATGTTAAAAAAGGCCTCACCAACGGCGATAGCGTCGAGATCTTCGGTGGCGACCTGAAAGCTGATGATAAACTGGTAAAATCAGCATCAGACGAGATCAGAAATGGATCGACCCTGAAATATTAATAATTTGAAAGTCGATTAGATTCGACCACATGGATAGTGCGAAGGGATAAACAGAAGCCCGAAAGCTGAAAAGCTTTCGGGCTTCTGTTTTTATAAAAACTATGTCATTGCGAGGAGGAACGACGAAGCAATCGCATGCTATACAGAGCGGCCCTGCTTCCGTGCGGTTGCCACGCTTCGCTCGCAATGACATGGTTTTATACTATTTACTTTCCGCCTGCAACTTCTTAATGATCCCGGTGCCCACAGCATCCGTACTTTCAGCGGCATTGGATAGTACAATTACCGCCAGTTTCTTATCAGCATTAAAAGCCAGGAAACTGCTGCTGCCATAAGTGCCGCCATTGTGAAAAATGTAATCTACGCCATCAACCAAAATTATATGCCAGCCGAGGGCTATTTTCGCGTCCTTGCTGTAGGTGAGTTGATGTGTAAGCTCAAAAGCCTTTGATGGCTTATCTGTGCCATTTGCCATGTTAGCTTTTGCGTATATCAGCAAATCGTTTATTGTTGAATGGAGAGCACCGCAGGCGGCAAGAGCGTCAAAATCCCAGGCAACTGTAGCATCGCCGTATTGGCTGTACACTTTGGTAAAGTGGGAGAGTTGTAAAGCATTTAGATGCTGTACGGTATTTTTCATACCTAAAGGCGCGCAAATTACTTCCTGAACCATCTGATCAAAGGTTTTGCCACTCACCTGAGATAATATCGTTCCTAATAAACCTACGCCTAAGTTGGAATATGCGTATTGATCTCCCGGTTTGCTGTTGAGTTTACAGGATTTCAGATAGCTGTATAATAGTCGCTTATTATAACTTTTATAAGGATTTGCCGCACTAGTCGAGTCAAACTGAAGGTTTTCAGGGATGCGGGCCAAACCGGATGTATGGTTACTTAAAGTTTGCAGTGTTACGGCATTTAACGCGGTATTGGTTTTTACCGAATCGGGCAAATATTTGGTAATAGGGTCGGTCAGTTTCACTTTACCTTCGTTAACATAGTATGCCAGGAGAGTGGCTGTAAATGTTTTGGTGATGGAGCCGATCTCAAAGAGCGTATTAGCAGTTGGGAGCTGGTTGTTGCCGCGTGCCGTTTCGCCATAATTGTAAACGCTGATCTGGCCATCTTTAAATATACCTATACTTAGGCCAACCGTATTAGCTTTTTGAATGTAAGGGCGCGCAATTTCATCAACCTGTTTATCTGTAGCGGTAAGCAATTTATTTGATGTTGGCATTTGTACGGTCTTATCGGCAGTGATGTCTTTGTAGGGTTGGAAGAGGAAAAGCTCTATCTTATTACTTGCATCGAGGCTCATGAGCAGCTGTAGCGTCACCGATTGAAATACCAGTTTGTACGTGCTTACTTTGTTATTAACAAAGCTGATCACGCTTGAACCCTTGATTGCATTCAAAGGAAACAATTGCTGTTCACTAAGGCTGCGGAACTGGCCCGCGCTTACTGCATGCCTGAAATTTGCCCCGGTTAAAGTATAAATGGAATCGGCCTGCTTGGCATTGAAAAACTTTTTCACCAGTACAAACACCGAATCGGTTTTAAACTGCTGATGGCTTTGGGCGAAGATTATGCCCGGGATAAATAAAAGTAAGATAAAACAGAACCTGAGAAGTTTCATGAAGTGTGATTAAATATCCTGATAATCTTTGGCGAAGTAATTATCGGCCAAAGGATCGGTTAAACGCACGAAACGTTTTTCATTGTATTTCCATTTCATGCGGAATATGATAACGGCAATACTGGCGCCAATTATATAATTATAACCAATAAAAGCAAACATATCGCCGGGTTCGGACAGCAGCGTATGAAGATCCGTTTTGCCACTTAATTTAAACCAGATGATACTTGTGATTAATGATAAAGCCAAACCGAAGATAAAGCCACCATCGATAACGCAGTAATTCCACATGCCACGTTTGCGTGAATGTTCCCACTTTTTTACAAAGCTGATGTTTTCGATATCTTCTTCGGTAAGTCCGCGGGCTTTGAGTTTTTCTGCCTGGGTTAGTTTGTATTGACATCGGTAATAACCCTGTACAAACGAAAACGGGAAAAATAAAAGGAAAATAAGATTGTTATTGTCGTAAAAATACAACGCCGCAATAACGGCAAGATAAACCAGTTCGGTTTTATAAGTATGTTTCAGATATGTTTTAAAATTGAATTTCATACCTGAAACATGCTGCTTATATAGTTGGTGTTTGACCGGCCAGCAGGTAAAGCACTGCCATACGTACGGCAACACCGTTTTCTACCTGGTCCAGAATAATGGATTGTTTGCTGTCGGCTACATCGCTGGTAATCTCCACGCCACGGTTGATAGGGCCGGGGTGCATTACCGTGATCTCTTTATCTAAAGAATCGAGTATGGTTTTATTGAGGCCGAAAAGCATGGTGTATTCCCTTAGTGAAGGGAAATATTTAATGTCTTGACGTTCCAGCTGAATGCGGAGCATATTGGCAACATCACACCAGTTAAGGGCTTTAATGAGGTTGTGCTCAACTTTTACACCTAATGAGCCGATATATTTAGGGATCAAGGTAGTAGGACCGCAAACCATTACCTCCGCGCCAAGTTGTTTAAGGCACAAAATGTTTGAAAGCGCCACGCGAGAGTGCAGGATATCACCCACTATCACCACTTTTTTGCCAGCCACATCGCCGTATTTCTCACGGATAGAAAAGGCGTCAAGCAGGGCCTGGGTAGGATGCTCGTGTGCACCATCACCGGCGTTTACAATCTGTGCTTTTACGTGTTTAGAAAGGAAGATCCCCGCACCGGCATAAGGGTGGCGCATCACTACCATATCAACTTTCATGGCCAGAATGTTGTTCACCGTATCAATCAGTGTTTCGCCTTTGCTTACAGATGATGATGAGGCAGCGAAGTTGATTACATCTGCCGAAAGTCTTTTTTCGGCCAGCTCAAATGATAAACGGGTACGGGTAGAGTTTTCAAAGAAGATATTGGCAATGGTAACATCCCGTAACGACGGCACTTTCTTAATCGGTCGGTTTAAAACAGATTTAAAAGTATCGGCAGTTTCAAATATCAGCTCAATATCTGCCCGGTTCAAATCTTTTATACCCAATAAGTGTCGTGTGCTCAGTCCTGCCATGTTATTTTGATTTCGGATTTCGGATGTTCGATTTCTGAATATTTATTTTTAAGTCCGTCATTGCGAGGTACGAAGCAATCCCCGACTTGCCGAGATGCTATACAAAGCCTCCCTGGATGGTTTGGGATTGCTTTGTATCTCGCAATGACGTATTGTTTATGCTATATTATTTATTCCTGTACTTCTGAAACAAGAACTATCTTGTCCTCACCATCAGTATCTTTCCAGCTTACCACCACTTTTTGCGACGCGATAGAATCAACCTCGATACCTACATAATCGGCAGATACCGGGATGTGACGTGAATAGCGGCGATCAACCAAAGCCAAAAGCTCTATTTTCTCCGGGCGACCGAATGCCTGCATGGCGTCCATAGCAGCACGGATGGTACGGCCTGTCCATAGTACATCATCCATCATGATCACTTTTTTACCTTCAATAATAAAATCTATTTTGGTTTGATTAGGCACCAATTGTGATTCGCGGCGGCGGAAATCGTCACGATAAAAGGTAATATCAAGATCGCCTTGCAGTATAGTTTTATCCGGAAGTATTTTTCTTAGTTCTTCAGCAACGCGTTTAGCCAGATAAATGCCACGTGGCTGAATGCCAATTAATACAGTATTTGAAAAGTCGTTATGATTTTCAATTAACTGGCGACATAAACGTTGTATGGTGATTTGAAACTTTTGTCCGTCGAGCAGTGTTAGATTTTGCATCGTATGGGTGGATTTGGGCAAAAGTAATAATTTGTTTTGAGTTTTGGAGGATGAGTTTTGAATAGGGGACTGAGTTTACCTTTTTGTTGTTAGCTCAAACCGTCATTGAGGTACGAAGCAATCCCCGATTTGCAGGGAACCCTTACAAGTCCCTCTGTACAGTTTGGGATTGCTTCGTACCTCGCAATGATGAGAATGATTGAGTGTTCCTATTCCGATAACTTCTTCAACGCTACCATCACTTTTTCAGCATCCTTTTTCGCTACAAAAATATGATCATGATAATAAGCTGCTACCACGTTGCAGCTTATATTTTCCTGGGCCAGTGCGGTTGCAAATGCCGCTGTAAGTCCGGTTGCCTCCAACGATGAATGGATGGTTAAGGTGATCCAGGCGGCAACATATGTATAGGCCAAGTTTAACTTATCGGCGGTTTCTTTCTTAAGGATGAGGGTTGTTTCTTCCTCTTCTTTAAAAAAGGCTATAATATCATCGGCGTTAATGTTGCTTAGTGAGGGCGTTGTGCAATAAACATAATCACCCTCATGAAGTACAGGCGTCATGTTTTTGAGCAGGGTGTTTAGGTTGGTTTCTCCGGTGGTCATTGGGCAAAGATAAATGAAAAGGCGACTTGAATATTTTTAAAAGGATGTCATTGAGCGAAGCGTGTCAACTCGCGCTCGTTTATAACGAGTGTGTAATTGGGTTTGCGTTTATAACGCAAAGGGCGATACAATCGCGATACTGTATTAAGCGCTCGTTGCAGACGGGCGCAAGCGTTAAAACTATAACCTAAAACCCAATAAAAAAGCCCCTCTGGATAACCAGAGGGGCTTATATAAAGCGGTTAAGCTAAAATTATGCTTCTTCTTCAGAGCTATTAGCGGCTGGAGCTTTGCGTGCTTTGTTTTCAGCACCTTCCATTTGCTCTTTTAATTGAGCTAATACGCTAAGATCACCTAAAGTTGATTTTTCAACCGAATCTTTCACTTTTTTCACCGCGTTAGTAGCAGCTTTTGCTTCTTTTTTACGGGCTTCAAATTCTTGTACACGAGCATCAGCGCGAGCTTCTTCCCAGATACGTGAGTGTGAAATAACGATACGTTTGTTTTCTTTGTTAAATTCGATGATTTTGAATTCAGCAGCTTCTTCAGCTTTTAAGCTCTTACCGTCTTCTTTAACCAGGTGTTTGGTTGGCGCAAAGCCTTCAACACCGTAAGGTAAAGCTACGATAGCACCTTTGTCGGTTACTTTGATAACGGTACCTTCATGGATCGAGTCGATAGTGAAGATAGTTTCAAAAGTATCCCAAGGGTTTTCTTCAAGCTGTTTGTGGCCTAAGCTCAGTTTGCGGTTTTCAACATCAAGTTCAAGTACAACCACGTTTAATTTTTCACCAACTTTAGTGAATTCGTTAGGGTGGTTAACTTTTTTAGACCAAGAAAGGTCAGAGATGTGGATCAAGCCATCGATGCCGTCTTCCAGTTCAACAAACACACCAAAATTGGTCATGTTTTTAACTGTAGCTACGTGCTGAGTACCAACTGCGTACCTTTCAGCAGCGTTTTGCCATGGATCAGGAGTTAATTGTTTAACACCTAATGACATTTTACGCTCTTCGCGGTCTAAAGTCAATACTTGAGCTTCGATCTCGTCACCAACTTTCAGGAATTCCTGAGGGTTACGCAGGTTTTGTGACCATGACATTTCTGATACGTGGATCAAACCTTCAACACCAGGGATGATTTCAAGGAATGCGCCGTAATCAGCAACGGTAACGATTTTACCTTTAACTTTTGAACCAACCTGAATTTCTTCAGAAAGGCTTTGCCAAGGGTGAGGGGTTAATTGTTTCAAGCCAAGAGCGATACGTTTTTTCTCATCATCAAAGTCAAGCACAACAACGTTGATTTTTTGATCCAATGATAAAATTTCGCGTGGGTGCTCAATACGGCCCCATGAAATATCTGTAATGTGCAGTAAGCCGTCAACACCACCAAGGTCAATGAATACACCAAAGTCGGTAATGTTTTTAACGGTACCTTCCAATACCTGACCTTTTTCAAGGCGGGCAACAATTTCAGTTTTTTGATTTTCCAGATCGTCTTCGATAAGCACTTTGTGCGATACCACAACGTTCTTGAATTCGTGGTTGATTTTAACAACTTTGAATTCCATAGTTTTACCTACATACACATCGTAATCCCTGATAGGTTTGATATCGATCTGTGAGCCAGGTAAGAAGGCTTCAACGCCCATAATGTCAACAATCAAACCACCTTTAGTACGGCTCTTAACAAAACCGGTGATGATTTCATCATTATCAAGGGCTGAATTAATGCGCTCCCATGATTTTTGAGTTTTTGCACGTTTGCGTGAAAGTACTAACTGACCATTAGCATCTTCCTGCGACTCAACAAAAACGTCAACTTTGTCACCGATCTTCAGATCAGGTGTGTCACGGAATTCTGATACTGATACTAAACCGTCTGATTTGAAACCTACGTTAAGTACAACATCTTTGTTGTTAACGTTAACAACAGTACCGGTGATGATTTCGCCTTTGGTGATAGAGCTGAAAGTTCCATCATACAATTTTTCAAATTTCTCACGGTCGTCATCGCTGTAGTTACCAAATTTTTTGTCGTCAGCATCCCAGTCGAAATCTTCGCTTGGTGTAGCTGCAATTTTTGATTTGATCTCTTCGATAGATATTGAATCAGCTTCTGATTCAATTGTTTCTTTTTCGCCAGCCGCTTTAACTGTACCCAGTTCAGCTTCTTTCGCTTTTAATTCTTTTTCTGCTTCTTGTTTTTTTGCCATTAAATAATTTTTCTCCTTTTCCCAATTTGTTAATTGGGACTGCAAAGGTACGGATATATTTTATTGAAAAAAGAAATTTTTTAATGTTAATTGCTTATATTTTAGGTGCTTTTATAAGTTTTTTGCTGGATTAAGCAGGTAGGGGCGAAAATAGGAGGAGATTTTACGTTTAGTAAACCATTTGATAACGTGTTTGTATCGCTATATACCCTATCAATTAGTGAGTTATGGTAGATGAAAGTTTAATTCCCGGCAGTTAATTTTGCATCTATCTCCTCAAAAATCTGCATAAAATCATTCAGCATTTCCTCCCGGTAGTTGCTTAATATCTCATCCATGATCACTTCTTGCTCAGGTGTGAAGGGATTTTTCCATACGCGCATGCAGATCCTTTTAAGCGCATAAGCTATTTGGTGGGTTTCGGCGTATGTATGCAGATACTGGCTTTTTTTAAAGCCTTCGTAAAACTTGAAGAAAACGGCAGTGTCCTCGAGCCCGGCAAAGGTTAAAAAGCTTCTTATTTTATCATCCTTACAACCAGCTAAATGATCGTAAAACTGTGCGACGCTTATTTTACCTGTTGTTAGCAATAAGTTATCGATAATTAACTCCAGGGCAATGTGTCCTAAAAAGAAAGGTTTAACCGGCGATCCAATTAAGGCCGGAGCCAGCAGTTTTTTAAGTTCGTGTGAGCGCGTTGTAAAAAAGTCGGATGAGTGAAAATACCGGTCTACATCAAGATGTTTGTTCCATCCTGCTATGATCGAATTAACCTCGTTATCAGTATGGTGTAACTTTTCGGGATGAAGGATGATGTTTTTATCGGCGTTTTTTAACAGGTCGGGCAGTACTGTTCCCAGCACGTGGTAACAGTTGGTAGTATCCCTGTCGAAATAAAAATGCGATAAAAAATTCATAAGCCTTGCCTTGCAAAATACCCGGTTTTGCTCAAGATACAAAATATAAGTAATTATTTGAAACAGATTTTACCTGTAGTTAACCTTTGGTTAGTTAATAAACACTGGCTATCCACCCAATTATTCTTTTATATTTGCACCTTTTTGAAACAGAACTTGATATGAACTTTGTTGAAGAATTACGCTGGCGCGGCATGCTGCATACCGAAATGCCCGGAACCGAAGATATGTTAAATAAAGGTATGGCTTCGGGATATATCGGGTTTGATCCAACTGCCGATTCGCTGCATGTTGGTCACCTTACCCAGATCATGACCCTGATCCATTTTCAGCGTGCGGGCCATAAACCCTATGCCCTGGTTGGCGGTGCTACCGGTATGGTGGGAGATCCGTCAGGTAAATCAGCCGAGCGTAATTTATTATCAGAGGATGTGCTTCAGCATAACCTGGAGGCGGTAAAAAAACAGCTTACCCGTTTTCTTGATTTTAACACCGGCGCCAATAGTGCCGAAATGGTTAATAATTACGATTGGTTCAAAAACTTTACTTTTCTCGATTTTATCCGCGATGTAGGCAAACATATTACCGTTAACTATATGATGGCCAAAGATTCGGTAAAAAAACGTTTGGAGGGCGACACCGGTATGTCATTCACCGAGTTTACTTACCAGCTGGTTCAGGGTTACGATTTTTACTACTTGTGGAGGCATCATAATTGTTCGTTGCAAATGGGTGGCAGCGACCAGTGGGGTAACATCGTTACAGGTACTGAGCTTATCCGCCGTAAGGATAGCGGTGAGGCTTTTGCCTTAACTACCAACCTGATCAAAAAAGCGGATGGTACCAAGTTTGGCAAAACCGAAAGCGGTGCTGTTTGGCTTGATGCTGATCGTACTTCGCCTTACCAGTTTTACCAATTTTGGCTAAATACTACCGACGTTGACGCTAAGTCATACATCCGAATTTTTACCCTGCTTGATCGTGAGGTTATTGAAGCGATGGAAGTTGAGCACGATGCCGCGCCGCATACCCGTATACTGCAAAAAGCATTGGCGAAAGATATCACCATACGGGTGCATGGCGAAGCTGAATATGAAAAAGCCATTAAATCATCTGAATTTTTATTTGGTAATGTTGGTATTGAGTTTTTGAATGAACTGAAAGAAACTGAAGTGTTAGGTTTGTTTGCAGGTGTACCTAATTATACCATAGCATTAAGCGAACTGGAACAGGGCATTAACGCATCTGATCTGTTAGCTGCTAAAACAGCAGTATTCCCTTCAAAAGGCGAGGCTAAAAAGATGATACAGGGAGGCGGCGTTGCTATCAACAAAGTGAAGATAGGTACTGCTGATGATGTTTATAATACCGAAGTTTTGATTGGTGGAAAATTCATCGTAGCTCAAAAAGGTAAGAAGAATTATTTCTTGATAGTTGCAGAGTAATACTTGATTGAACTTACGAAGTTTTTGAACCTTTGTAAGTTTTTGATTTGTTTCGAGATATAAAGATGACCCAATGACAAAAGGGGCGATGGATGTTAATCCTGCGCCCCTTTTTAATGACTAAATGAACAGTTACAAGTCGCTAAGCAAGTCCAGTTTCTTGGCGTTATATTCTTCTTGAGAGATAAGGCCGTTATCGAACAATGTTTTTAGCTTTTTTAACTTTTCGGTAAGCTCATCTGGTTTTGCTGCCGGCGCTGGCGCTGGTGTTTCCTGTACAATCGGCGCTGGTGTTGATACCGGTGGAGCAACAGGAGCAGGAGCTGCAGGTGCTGTGTAGCCATTGTTTTGAGAAAACGGCTGTGGTGAAGCCGGCGGGACAAAGGCACGCGCTGGTGAGTTTTCAAACTGTACAGCGCCTGATTCGGCACGCTTTTGTTCGAGCTCTCGCTGACGGCGGGCTTCGCGTTCAATCTCTTTACGTTCCTGGGCATATTGATAAAGTTTACGTCCCTGAATTTTAGGAAGGTAATCAACCGCCATTTCGCCACCACCGGTGGTCTTTACGCTGAATACCGCACCAATGATCTCCTCTTTGGTGTGTACGTCAACAATATCTTTCCAAACAAAATCAACAAACTTGATGGATAAACCCAGGTTTGCCGGGGTGAAAAACAATACACGTTTGTTGGTTATAGCTATACAATCGGGAAAAAGGTTAACCAGCGGCTTTTTCTGAACGGCTATGTAAATAATTTCCTCGCCTGTTGACAGCAGATCAACAAGACGTGAATAAACCTTTTCAACTGCTTTAGGATCCTGTTCCTCTGTTAAAAATTTCTCAATCATGTTTTTAGCAATTATGATGCGCGCAAAAATAACAATTATACCTGTGAAAGAGTCAAGAATCAAGTGTTAAGAATCAAGAAAAAAGATGAAGTCCTATCTAATGGCTTCTTGCCTCTTGATTCATGACTTCCTGATTCTCAAATAATACTAAGCGATCAGCAAATTGCAGCCACGAATATCCGACTGATCAAACCTGCCTAATACCTCAAAAGAGCCATCAGCATAAATCCTCCCTAAATCCTGCGTGGCAATAAATGCGCAGGAATTGATATTGGCCAGATCTATAACGCTGATACCGCCTGTTTTACCTGTTTGTAACGTACTGAGTGGATCGTTAGTATCCCGAATGATGATCTTCATCCAGGGTGGGCAATTGAAAATGCCATCGCCTTTTGAGTAGGCTTGCGACAATAGTTCGGTCATCCCGTATTCGGAATGAATCTGTTTTACGCCAAATCCTTTACCTAAAATATCATGCAACTCCTCGCGGATCATTTCTTTGCGCCTGCCTTTCATTCCTCCTGTTTCCATCACTACCAATTCGGGAAAGTTCACCCGGTAGTTTTCAATAAAGTCGAGCAGACCGAAAGTTACGCCTATTAAAAGCGTAGGTTTCCCGGCCGCTTGTTGTTTTTTAAGCTGATGAAACAGTTCATCGTGATTGTATAGAAAGAAGCCGCTATCGGGATTGTTTGATTGTTTAATCAGATCGTCGACCATGTAAATGAGCGATGAACCTTCGCGTTCCAGGTAAGATGGGAGCAGGGCTAAAACAGTGTAATCCTTGATATCGCCATAAAAAATGGCAAATGCCTTACGGAAACTATCCTCGTACCAGGATGTATCTGTTACCCTGTGGCTACTCGTAATCATGCCGGTAGTACCCGAACTGGTAAAAGTAACCTCAATAGGGGCATCGGTACTTAATATGGTATGCGATTTAAAAAACTCGATAGGTAAAAAAGGGATTTGCCCGTATGAGGTAATGGATGCCGGATCAATTTTTAGCCCTTCAATAAACTGCCTGTAAACCGGATTATGCCTTGCCTGGTAATTGAAAACCTGCAACGCTGTATCGTTAAATTGCTCTTCGGTACTGATAGAAAATACCTGCTGTTTACCGGGTTTGTTCATTGGGGGCAAAGATAAGGAAAACCGAGAGTTGAACCATGATTCGCTTGATTATAGGATTTACATGATAGCAGGGTGCTGTGAATCGCTTGATTGTGGGATTTACACGATGTTGGATGGACTATAATTTATTTGATACAGAAATTACAAGATATCAGGGTAATCCTCCAATCCTATAAATCATGGTTCAAAACACCGCAAGTTTCGGGTTGAATGGCCTCGTTTGCCGCCCGACATTTGATTTTCAAAAACAATAATCATGAACACATTTAAAATTGTACCACTATCCAAATCATTCGCCCAAAGAATAAGAACCACCATGACCGACGATTTCGGAGGCGAAGTAATTGAGCAATTGGCCACCGGGCTTGGGCCTTGCCGGGTTTCGCTTAAGCCTTTTGAACGCAATGTTGATAAACGGCTATTACTAAAACATTCGCCGTTTGAAATAGAAAACGCTTATAACCAACCGGGGCCGGTTTTTATCAATGCCGGTGATGTTGAAGAATACAGTGATATTTATCGCTTTCCGCCCGAGATCAAAGCTAATAAAAAGAGTTTTCCGCTATCACTTATTGGTTACAGCAAGGCGCAGCAAATGGTTTTAAGCCGACTTGTTGGCGATGCCGATGTAGATGAATTGATTTCCGAAATATTTGCCGAAAATGATAATGTGGAATATTTGCATGCCAGAAATGCCCAGGCATGCTGTTTTATATGCAAAATTGAGCGTGTTTGACTTTGAGATTACATAAAATTAAAAAACAAGTACGTGTTTTGGGGGTTAGTTAAGTATAGAAGCAGACAACAATTAATTATATTAATCATCCATCCCCATGAAAACATTAAAATTTTTGAGGCTCCCGGTTTTGTTAGGCCTCTTTTTTGTAATGATATCGGCAAAGCCGGCCGATGACGACAGCAAGCAAACGGAGCGTATTCATAACGCATCAAATGTGCTTAAAGAGTTTGCCAAAATGAAAGAAAGTATTCCGCACCAGTTGCTGGAACAATACGAAGGTATTGTGATCATTCCAAAGATGATTAACGCAGGTTTTGGTATAGGCGGCAAACGCGGAAAAGGTGTAGCTATGGTGAAACTGGGCAACGGTAAATGGAGCGATCCAGTGTTTATCACCCTTACAGGCGGTAGCTTTGGTTTGCAGATCGGTGTACAATCGGTAGACCTGGTATTGGTGTTCCGTGATAAGGGCGTGTTAACTAAGGTTAAAAACGGCGATTTCACCATCGGTGGTGATATTTCGGCAGCTGCTGGTCCGGTTGGTCGCAGTTCAACCGCAAGTACCGATTATAAACTACAGGCTGAGGTATATTCTTATTCGCGCAGCAAAGGCTTATTTGCAGGTATAAGCATCAATGGTTCAAACCTTGGTATCGATAAGGATTCGAACGCAGCATACTATGGAGCAAAAGCAACATCGCAGGATATTTTTGCCCAGGCAACCAGCACTACCGAAGCAGTTAAAACCTTAAAGGAAACTTTAGCTTCATTTTAATAAATAAAATAATATTGAATAAAAAATGCCCGGCGTTTTCCGCCGGGCATTTTTTATTCAATGCTTTTGAAAGGCTCGTTTGAGCAGCAGTCCTGATAATGCAGACATTCCGCCGACCAATCCGCCTAAAATTCCGGTTATTGCAAGTATAAAGCCCCAACCCGGCAAGTGAAACAAATGAGCTATCCTTGTAGCCATGATATGATCATTAGGAATGCTTTTAAACAGTGCCAGTACTATCCATACAATTAAAACCGCTACAAATGCCTGCCAAAAGGAGCTTTTTGCGGTAGTGCCAATAAAAAGGGCTGTTAAAAATGATATGATGGCAATTATCCACCAGGGTAAAAAATATCCGCTGGCAAACGAAAGTATAAGTATAATGAGGAATAACATGTTGCTATTATTTACCGGTTAATGTATATATTGATTTAATACGGGGCGATTGTTCACTGGCCGATTGCATGAAAAGAAGTTCTTTTAACTGTCCTTCATTCCAGGTTTTAAACATATCGTTATAAAAGAAACTACCCGGATTGCCCGATTCTCCGCCCGGGAAAATGCCGTAGCCTTTTACTTTTGGCCCCATTTGTACCACCATGCGCCATGACGGGCCGTGGCCATCATTTAGAGCATTGACTGTTGTGCCCGTGCCGCCAGATTCAAAATTACCCGAACCAAAAGCAGGCTGACGTAGCAGACTGGCTACTTCCATTTTTTTAAATTTCCCCCATTGCCAGTCTGGCCCTGGTTTACCACATTTGTCCACAATTTCTTTTACAGCTGCTGCAAACGCTTTATTAACTATGTCTGCCGCATTTTCCTTTGCCGGTGTGCGGATATCGTCAAACCATTTGGAATCGGGCTCTTTTAACAATAAGCGTTCGGTACGGTCCATCGACGGGAAGTTATTTTGCATGTTTTTATCGGCAAAATCATCGGCCCAGATGGCTGTATATAATTGTGACCACCAATTGCCAAATACGGTAGCCCCGATTGAATTGGCCGAAACATTTTTGTCCCATTTGGTAATCTCATGATAAGCAATAATTTGAGTGGCATCAAGTGTTTTAGGGTTGATATATTTCAACAGCGTTGGTAAAATGTCCTGAGCGCGGATGCTGTATACATCAGTTTGCAGGATCCGCATGCTATCAACAGTGGCTTTAGTCATAGCGGTAAGCCTGTCGTTAATACGTTTACCGCGTTCATACGAGGCAAACGACCAATCGATGTAATAAGGGTAGCTTGGGTCTGTTGATGACTGATTGGCCGAGCTCACAAATCCTCTCGGCGGGTTTTTAACAGTTGGGTCCTGCTCAAATGGGATCCAGCCATGCCAATCGTCGGCAGGGTCGGTTCCATCTAAAATAAATTTGCCCTGGTCTTTATATTTAAGCGGGTACTTACCGTTAGGCGTAATGGCTATATCATCTTTACTGGCAAAAACAAAATTTGATGCCGGGGCGCTGAAAAAGGTGAGCGCTTTACGATAATCATCATAGTTTTTACCCGTATTAAGCAGGTACATGGCCATCAATTCGTTTGATGGTTCGTGAGCTATCCATCGCAGTGAATGCCCTGTCGGAACAAAATCAGGGCCATCTGCTTTTTGAGCATCGTTTTGATACACTACGGGGCCATGGTGGGTATAAACCACGGTATCATAAATCGGCTTTTTACCTAATACCTCAATTTTTTCGATACGACGGGTGGTTTTATTCCATTTGTTGTTATACCAGTACTCATCCATTTTGGTATCCCTGAATTTTTCCTGGTACCAGTCCAGTACATCGGCGTCAACGTTGGTAATGCCCCAGCTGATATTATTATTAAAACCCAGGATAACACAAGGTGCTCCCGGTAGCGATACGCCATAAACATTCATGCCCGGCGCCGAAAGCTGGATTTGGTACCAGATAGAAGGAAGCGTGAGGTTAAGATGCGGATCATTAGCCAGGATAGGATAGCCGCTTGCGGTTTTACTGCCGGCAACGGCCCAGTTATTACTGCCTATGCCTTCAACTCGGGGTTTGGTATTGCTGCTATCCGTCATGTTGGCCAGGAAATTGGCCGATGGCTTAGGGATGGTGAGCGGTTTAAAATAATCCCATTTTGTGCCTACCGGGATGATGGGATCTTCGTGCATTGGATAGTCTGGGAAGAGATCATTGGTAGTGGTTGGGCCAAATTTGCGCAGGATATTGGTCATGGCAAATTCGTTTGAACCTCCGGCTAATGTTTCAGACATTAGCTTTAGTAAAAAAGCACAATTTATGGGTTTCCATTCTTCAGGGGCATAGTTGAGTAACTTAAACTCTATTGGATAATCACGTGGGCTTAACTGGTGGATATAACTGTTGATACCATCGGTATAAGCCAGGATCATATTCCGGACTGTAGGATCGGCCATCATGGCTTTTATGGTTTTTTCGGCACCGTAAACCATGCCCATGCGGCGGTGGTACCGGTCAATATCCAGTACTTTGGGGCCAATAACTTCGGCCAGCCTGCCGGCTGCCTGCCGGGTTTGAATGTCCATTTGCCAAAGGCGATCGGTAGCGGTCATGTAGCCTTGGGCAAAGTACAGATCGTGTTCGTTTTCGGCAAAAATGTGTGGGATATGGTTTTCATCAAACTTGATGGTAACCTTGCCTTGCAAGCCTTTAAGTTTTAAATCGAGCTTAGGCAAAATGTGTTTGCTTTCGGCATTTTGCCAAAAGCCATCTGCCGGGCTCAGGAATTTACCCAAAGGAGGAACAGTGCCAGTTTTTGATTGCAATGCCCAGATCAGGGCGAGCGTTATGAAAATGGATATGAATGCCTTAGTGAATTTCATTGTTGTTGATATGCCCCTAAAGTTAACTATTTAGGCTGCATATTCAAGCTTTGGCTTACGCTTGTGGTAATGTTTTTTAGGCTTGGGAGTTTGAAGCGAATCTGCTTTGGGTTGTCTCTTTTCCCGGCGGAAATCCCAGGGTGGGGTAGGGCTGGCATCCTGCCATAGGCCCAGTTTGTTTTCGCGGGCCTGCTGTTCTAAAGCAGCAAGTTCTGTGCTTTTGGAATAGGCTTTATAATGCCAGGCGTAACCGTTTTTTACCAATGCGTAATTTACGTTCGTCCCGTCTGTAAGTACCACCTGGGCAACGGTACGGCCATAGCGGTCATGCTCATTGCCGATAAGCTTTACATCTTTACCAAAGCACAGATCAGAAGTGAATTTTTTAGCTGCCTGCCCAAACGCCTGCGATTTTTCGGGGCAGTCAATCTCGGCAAGCCTTACGGTAACCTGCTGGTTGTCGCTGCTGAGCAAGCCCAATGTATCCCCATCCTTTATCTTCACAACTTTATAAACATCTGCATCGCTTTGTTTGGTGTTGTTTGGGTTACAGCCGGCAATAACGATGATTAAAAGAGCGAATAGTAAGAAGGAGTATTTTTTTAGCATGAGGTAAAAGTGCGGATTTTTTTTCTGAACCAGGATTAGACGGATTAAGTGATTTATTGGATTTACCTGAAAAAAGCGAACTGGAATGAAGAGGTTTTTAGGACTGATGAATTAAGCGATCTGATGGGACAAAGAAGTAGATAAACCGAATGAACGGATTTATCAGATTAGATGAAAAAAATCCAATGAATCCAATGAATCCGAAAAATCCCCTAAATCCCGGTTCTACTTCCCATGCAAGCTTAACGCGTTACCATCCGGATCTTTAACAGTGGCAAACCTGCCCCAGGGTGTTTTCTCGGCATCGGCCACCTCGAGGCCTTTTGCACGAAGCTCTTCAATTTCTTTATCCAGCTCATCAGTTTTAATTACAAAGCCACGTACGCTCCCTGCGGGCATTTCAGGAAACCAGTTAACAAGTGTAATGGAAACCGGCGAACCCGGGAATGACATCTGGATCCAGGTTTGTTTATCAAAGTTGGCTTCCACTATAGTTTCAAAACCCAATTTAAGATAAAAGTCTTTTGCTGCCTGCTGGTTGGTTACAGGGATAGAAATAATTTCGATAGCTTTCATTTGTTTAGCTGTTGTTTGATGGTTATAAGAAGTAGGATTAACCTTTGTTGAATGTCGAATTTATCTTTGAAATATTATGTCAATTGAAATATTTTTTCTATCAAAATGGAACTGTTTTTCGTAATTGAACACGATCTTTAAAACATAATTCGCCGGTTTTTTATTTCAGGAGAAATGTCAGTTGCCAATCAAAGCTTTTATTCCGATTTGAAAGTGAACACTATACCACTTAGTGAGCTTTTTATTAAAGACGAGTTATTTTATAACGTGCCTGACGACTGGCATATCATCATCACCGATATTAAAGGGAGTACACTCGCAGTAAGCAACGGGCAGCACGAAAACGTGAACTTTGTGGCCACAGGCAGTATCGTATCCGTGCTTAATATCGCTTTTAAGCATAATATCACTGTGCCGTTCTTTTTTGGTGGTGATGGGGCTACTTTTATTGTTCCGGGGCCTATAGTTAATAATGTAATGAAGGCTCTTGCTTTGTATAAGGATAATGCCCGGAAAAATTTTGATTTTGAACTGCGGACTGGGATTGTGTCCGTTAAAAGGGTTTATGATGAGGGATACAAATTATGTATCAGTAAATACTGCACTTCCGGCAATTTTACAATCCCAATTATCCTCGGCAATGGTTTAAGTTTTGCCGAAAAAATAATTAAAGGAAAAGAAGGCGAATCATTTGATTATATGGCACAGGAGGGAGAACTTGACCTTACTGGTATGCAATGCAGGTGGGACAAGATCCCGCCGCCCGAAAATACGGATGAGGTTGTGTCTTTGTTGGTAGTTGCCCGGGATGAAAGCAAGCAGGCAGCAGTTTTCAAAAAAGTGATTGGCTATATCGATGAAATTTATGGCGATCCGGAAATGCGACAGCCTATATCGATTCCCAAGCTGAAACTTAAGTCGACTTTTGACTGGTTGGGACGAGAAATGAAGGTGAAGCTGGGCAACATAAAAGTAATGGAGTTACTCAAAGATTGGGTTATAATGCTTTACGGTTATATTTGGTTCAATACCAAAAAAGGGAAGCACTATTTAAACCGCCTGGTTGAGATGTCGGACACGCTGGTTATCGACGGAAAGATCAATACCGTAATATCCGGAACATCAGCCCAAAGAAAAAAATTACAGGATATTTTAGTACAACTTGAAAATGAAGGTGAGCTGTATTTTGGTTTCCATGTAAGCCGTGAATCAGTAATGTCATGCTACGTGCGCGATCTGGAAGATGGGCATATCCATTTTGTTGATGGAGCCGAAGGTGGATATACCAAGGCTGCCGGCTTTATTAAAAGCAAGCTGGCAGGATAATTAAACTAATGTGGTTTGTAATTGCTTAAAAATCACATAACATATCCTTAACTTTGTGGTAAGTAAAATTTAATCCCATGAGCAAATTTACCATACCTGATAAAGTGCTGTACGTATGTGTAGGCAGTAAATGCGGAAAACGCGGCGGCAAGGATATGTATAAACTGGCCAAATCGTATATCAAGCACCATCACGGTCGCGAAGAATTGGAGGTTATTGAAACCGAATGTACCGACAGATGCAAGTACGCTCCGATATGCAGTATTCAGCCCGGCAATACCTGGTTAAAGGAATATCATCCCAAAGAGGTTCTGAAACTGATGGATCTGATAGATTAATGGAAACTTAGTTAATTCCCATTTAAAACCATTGTCATCTCGACGAACAGCGAGGAGGCGTGAGCGCAGGATGAGGAGAAATCTTATACGCCCTGCAAATCAATATGCAGGACGTATAAGATTTCTCACTCGTTCCTCGTATCGAAATGACAATAGCTGATAATAAAAAAGGTCATTTTGCATTTGCAAAAGGACCTTTTTTATTGAACTCTCTTCTTTAGAGAGGGCAGGGTGAAGCTTACGCCTCGCTGTCATATTTTATCTGACCAACATGTTTGTCGATCTGCCACCTACCGGTACCTTCTTCGCCAATAACTTCGAATAGTTCGAGGGCGCGACGGGCTTTGTATTCTTCTTCGCGTTGTTCTTTCAGGAACCAGTTCAGGAACTCCATAGTAACAAAGTCCTGCTCTTTCATACAACGGGCATAGATATTTTTGATGGAGTTGGTTACGCTGATCTCCTGGTCAAGAGCTTCTTCAAACACTTCGCGGAACGAGTTGTATTCCTGTTTGATGCCGGTTACTTCAGGAGATACGGCGTTGCCACCCATATCAAGGATATATTTGTAAAACTTTAACTGGTGATGGCGCTCTTCTTCTGCTTGTTTAAAAAAATATTCAGACGAAAAATCATAACCATTACGGTTGCACCATGAAGCCATGGCTAAATATACTGATGAAGAAAATGCTTCTTTCTTAACTTGCTGGTTTAAAAGCGCTTCGATATCTGATGATATCAGGCTTTTTATGCGGAGTAGGTCTTTCATGGGCTATCTGAATTTAAACGTTATATAACTATTGCGTGAAATTATAATGCAATAATAATGCAGTTAATGCATAATAGTTTAATAAAAAGATAATATGAAATTGATCTAAATTATCAGCGATAATTAGTCTAAATTACAGTGAGTTACTGAAAAGACGGTCGTGAATAATATGGTTGAGTTCCAGCATCACAAAAGTACCTTCTAAAAGCTCTTTCAGGTTGATGATCTGAGCGAGTGAAAGCACATAACAATGATCGCAGGCGCAGATAAAAATGATCTCCACATCAGGATCGGTAGTAGTGTTAAGCAGTTTTTCCTCAATGTCGATGGCGTAAACTGCTTTGCGCAATTTCAGGAAATTACGATGATCAAACCTTGCAACTTTACCGGCGAAATCAACATACCAGCAACGCTCCGCATCGCACTGGTAAACTGCACCTGCTTTGGTGCTGAAAACGTCGGTCCATAAAGTTAGTTCGGTGGTCGCAATCATATAACGGATACAAATATTGGTATTATTTGTAATCAATCCAAATAAAGATAGAAAAAAATTATTAACAGATTTAGGGAGCTTGGGGTTGTAAGAACTTTAGCTGTAGTTAATTGTCATTGGCCCGCTCAATTGCCGCGGGAGCGCGGGAAAGAAACAAGACCGTTAGATTCAGGAAGCAAGACAGTCGGCATACAAATCACGTCATTGCGAGGAACGAAGCAACCGCACGGAAGCATGCCTGCCTTGTAGTGCATGCGATTGCCACGTCGCGCCGAACTCATTTCCATTGCATGCTCCTCGCAATGACATATTTTTAGTAAAAACAAAAGCGCGCGGGCCCGACAAAAAAGCGGGCCAGGGAGTATGGCCTGTGAGGGGAAGCATTTTTTTGTCTTGATGTTTGGTTACTTTACATCTAAGGTAAAGTAACTGGCCCTGCCCGGCCAAGAGGGCGTCGATGTAAGTTATAAAAGCACAAAGTTTGTTAACAGCGTCTTTCGAGTGTTTTAAATCCGCCCATCATTACCCAATTAACTTATCTGTAAATTTTTCATACAAGCAATTAATTTTATTATAAATTTGAAACGCGGTTACGGACTTTTTCGCAACCCAACCAATTATCCTTTTATCATTTTTTTATATGAGAAAAACCTTACTATCCACCTTATGCTGCTTGCTGGCTGCTTTGGGTGTAAAGGCACAAACGCCTGCACTTGAGCGCATTGAGCCTATGTCATGGTGGGTTGGCATGAGCAATCCAAACCTGCAATTGGTGGTTCATGGCAGCAACATCGCGCAGCGCAGCGTATCTTTAAGCTACCCTGGTGTTAAGCTTAAAGCAGTGCATAAAGTCGAAAATTCAAATTATTTATTTGTCGATCTGCAAATTTTTTCATCGGCTATTCCGGGAACGTTCCCGATAAAATTTAAAAAAGCAGGCGAAAAAGATCTTACATACAGTTATACGCTTAATAAACGCGACAAGTCGGCGGGTAGGGCACAGGGTGTTACTAATAAAGATCTGATCTATCTGATTATGCCTGACAGGTTTAGCAATGGCGATGCCGCTAACGACTCCTTCAATAACCTTCGTGAGCAAGGCATCCACCGCGATTCTATGTTCAGCCGTCATGGTGGCGACTTACAGGGCATCATGAACCACCTTGATTATTTAAAAAATTTAGGTGTTACCGCTATCTGGCTTACTCCCGAAATTGAAAATGATGAACCCCACGCCTCATATCATGGCTACGCCGTTACCGATTATTATAAGATAGACCCCCGTTACGGCACCAATGATCTTTATAAAAAGTTTGTTGAAAAATGCCATAGCATGGGTTTAAAGGTTATTAAGGACCTGGTGCACAACCATGCCGGTACCGAAGGTTACCTGATACAGGATATGCCAATGAAAAGCTGGGTACATCAATGGCCACAATACACCAAATCAAACTTCCGCGACGCTGCGGTGATGGATCCGCATGCTTCGCCTATGGACCGCAGGCTGATGCAGGATGGCTGGTTTGATCACCGCATGGCCGATATGAACCAGAACAATGTTTACGTACAAAACTATCTCACCCAAAACCACATCTGGTGGGTTGAGTATGCCGGTATCGATGGCTTCAGGCTGGATACCTATCCATATAATGAACCTGTTTATATGGCAAAATGGGCTAAAGATGTAAAGGCCGAATTTCCTAAACTTTCCATATTTGGCGAAACGTTGGTATGGTCGGCTGCTAACCAGGCATTTTTTACTCAAGGTAATACCGTTAACCGCGGGTTTGATACCCAACTTCCAGGCGTTACCGACGGAGTTTTAAAAGATGCTATTTATGAAGCCATCAACGGTAAAGATGGTTGGACTGATGGTGTTGGTCGCCTGTATTCGGTTGTAGCGCAGGATTTTTTATACCAGGATGCTACCCGAAACACCATATTTATGGATAACCATGATATGAGCCGTTTACTATCTATGGTAGGCGAAGATATTCCTAAATACAAATCGGCTATGGCTATGCTGCTTACTATGCGTGGCGTACCGCAAATGTATTATGGCGATGAGATCCTGATGAAAAACTATTCCAACCCCGATGGTTTGGTGCGTGAGGACTTTCCAGGCGGTTGGGCCGGCGATAAGCAGAATAAGTTTACTGCGGAAGGTCGCGACAAAAAGGAAAATGATGCTTTTAACTATGTGAGCAAGCTTGCCAATTACCGTAAGGTTACTACAGCCCTGCAAACCGGTAAAATGATGCAGTTTGTCCCCGAAAACGGCATTTATGTTTATTTCAGGTACGATGCTCAAAAAACCGTGATGGTTATTTTCAACAGCAGCGAAAAGGATCAAGAAACCACTACCTCAAGATATTTTGAGCGTATTGGCGATGCCAAAAAAGCAAAAAATGTGCTAACGGATGAGATGGTTGGTCTGGATAAGGTAACAATACCGGCCAAGACAACTTTAGTATTAGAATTAATACCCGGCGTTACTCATTAAAATTAATACCCGGCGTTACTCATTAAAATAATATCTTTAGGGGACTAATTCCCTGTGTTTTACCCAAAAAAATGAATACTATAAAAGCCTGTATTTTCGACCTTGACGGTGTAATTGTTGATACTGCCGTTTACCACTATAAAGCCTGGAAAAGATTGGCTAACTCGCTTGGTTTTGATTTTACCGAACATCAGAACGAGCAGCTGAAAGGCGTAAGCCGTGTACGTTCGCTGCAACTGATATTAGGTTGGGGTGGCGTTACCAAAACCGAAGCCGAGCAGGAGCAACTGGCTACTCAAAAAAACACCTGGTACATGGAAATGGTAAACCAGATGAAACCTGAGGAGATTTTGCCTGGTGCTAAAGAGTTTTTGAAAAGCTGCCGTGCGGTAGGGCTTAAAACAGCACTTGGTTCTGCCAGTAAAAATTCCATGACCATATTGGAAAAAATTGGCATCACCGATATGTTTGACGCTGTAATTGATGGTAACAAGGTAAGTAAAGCCAAGCCCGACCCGGAAGTATTTTTAGCCGGCGCGCAAGCCCTGGGCGTATTACCCGAAGAGTGTGTTGTTTTTGAAGATGCCATAGCAGGTGTTGAAGCCGCCATTGCCGGTGATATGAAAGTAGTAGGCATCGGCTCACCGGATGTGCTTAAAGGCGCAAACCTGGTTATTAAAGGTTTGGATGAAATGACGCTTGATAAATTGTATAAACTGTAATAAAAAGGAATGTCATTGCGAGGAGGAACGACGAAGCAATCGCATGCTATACAGGGCCGCTCTGTATAGTATGCGATTGCCACGCTTCGCTCGCAATGACATGTTGGGCATTATAAATAAAGTGACTAAATGAAAAACTACATAAAAGCTGATGAGTGGAAGATAATTGAAGAAGGCTTCGATGCTCATTACAATAAAATTTCTGAAAGCATATTCAGTTTGGGTAATGGCCGTATGGGGCAGCGTGCCAATTTTGAAGAAGCTTACAGCGGCGATACCCTGCAGGGTAACTATGTGGCCGGGGTTTATTACCCGGATAAAACCCGTGTAGGCTGGTGGAAGAATGGCTATCCCGAATATTTTGCCAAAGTATTGAATGCCGCCAACTGGATAGGTATTGATGTTGTGATTGATGGCGAGCAACTTGACCTTGCCAAATGTGAAGTGTTCAGTTTTCGCAGGGAGCTGAACATGAAAGAGGGGTACCTTAAACGTGACTTTCGTGCTAAAACAGCTTCGGGTAAAGAAGTTAAGGTAGAAGCCATCCGCTTTTGCAGCATGGCCGATGATGAAACGGGTGCCATCAAATACACCCTTACCCCTTTAAACTTCAGCGGCGCTATCACCCTAACCCCATCAATTGATGGCGATGTAGTGAACAAAGACTCTAACTACGATGAAAAATTTTGGGATGAGGTAAGCAAAGCCACACAAGCTGATGGCGGTTACATTGTAATGCGCACCAAAAAAACAGGTTTTGAGGTGGCTACAGGCATGAAGTTTAGCATCCTCCAAAATGGTGCCGCTATTGAACCTGCTGCCGAGGCTATCGAAAAGGAAAAATATGTAGCTGTTAAGCTTAACTTAGAGGCAAAACAAGACGAAAGCATTACGGTAATTAAATATGCCGCTAACCTATCATCACAAAACTATAAACCCGAAGAACTGGTAGGCGAGTTAAACGCTACCTTAACCCGTATCAGCGCTAAAGGTTTTGATACCATGCTGGCCGAGCAAGCCGCTGCCTGGGCCGAAAAGTGGAAACATAATGATATCATTATCGAAGGTGATACCTCGGCTCAGCAGGCTATTCGTTTCAATATCTATCAGCTTAACCAAACCTATACCGGCGAGGATGATCGCTTGAACATAGGCCCTAAAGGTTTTACAGGCGAAAAATACGGAGGCTCTACCTATTGGGATACCGAGGCTTATTGCGTTCCTTTCTATCTTTCAACAGCACCACAAAAGGTTACCCGTAATTTGTTGCTTTATCGCTATAAACAATTGGGTAAGGCTATTGAAAACGCTCAATTGCTGGGCTTTAAAGATGGAGCGGCTTTATATCCAATGGTTACCATGGATGGTACTGAATGCCATAACGAGTGGGAGATCACCTTTGAGGAAATTCACCGTAATGGGGCTATCGCTTTTGCCATTTATAACTACGTACGTTATACCGGCGATGAAGCTTACCTGGGCGATTACGGTTTTGATGTATTGCTGGGCATAGCCAGGTTTTGGTCACAAAGGGTTACCTGGTCGGATGATAAGCAGCAGTATGTAATGCTGGGCGTGACCGGGCCAAACGAGTATGAAAACAACGTAAACAATAACTGGTATACCAGCACCATAGCTACCTGGTGTATGCAATATACCATTGATGTTGCTGATAAGATAAAAGCTACTGAGCCGGAGAAATATGCCGCCCTGGTGAACAAGCTGAACCTGAATGAAGCAACAGAGTTTGGTCGTTTCAGCGATATCGTTAAAAAGATGTATTACCCGTACGACGAGAAACGCCAGGTGTTTTTACAGCAGGATGGCTACCTTGATAAAGAGCAGATCCTGGTAAAAGACCTGCCTGCATCAGAGCGCCCTATCAACCAAAAATGGAGCTGGGACAGGATTCTGCGTTCATGCTATATTAAACAGGCTGATGTATTGCAGGGGATCTACTTTTTTGAAGATCAGTATGATATAGATACTATTCGCCGTAATTTTGATTTCTACGAACCCCGTACCGTGCATGAGTCATCATTATCGCCATGTGTGCACGCTATTTTGGCTGCCAAGCTTGGCGACGAAGCACGTGCTTACGAGTTTTATCTGCGTACAGCCCGCTTAGACCTTGACGATTATAACAACGATACTGAGGATGGTTGTCACATCACTTCAATGGCAGGTACCTGGATGGCTGTTGTTGAAGGCTTTGGCGGTATGCGTGTTAGTGATGGCAAACTTTCGTTCCAGCCGTTCATACCAGAAAAATGGTCGTCATTCTCGTTCCATATCGGTTTCCGTGGCGCGTTGCTTAACATTAAGGTGAGCAAGGACGGTGTGCAGATTAAAAATGCATCCGACGTAGAAATCACCGTGTTAGTTTATGGTAAAGAACAGTTGGTGAAAGCCAATGATGAATTACTGGTTGAGGCGTAATGAAAAGCAATAAACTATTTACTTGTTTTATTGCTGCAACAATGTTGCCCGTTATTACGTTGGCACAGGTAAAAACACATCATACTAAAAAACACATGGAACAAACTACCAATCACAAGCTCATTATATACCAGTTACTACCACGGTTATTCGGCAATACCAAAACGCTTAATAAAACCAATGGCTCGGTTGAAGAAAATGGCGTTGGTAAACTGAACGACATCAACGATAAAGCCCTGCAGGAAATTAAAAAGATGGGCTTTACCTACGTTTGGTATACCGGTGTTATTGAGCATGCTACCATGACCGATTATTCGCAGTTTGGCATTAAAGCCGACGATCCGGATATTGTGAAGGGTAGGGCAGGTTCACCGTATGCTATTAAGGATTATTATGATATCGACCCCGATTTGGCGGTAGATGTACATAACAGGATAGGTGAGTATGAAGCGCTCATTAAACGTACCCACAACAATGGTTTAAAAGTACTGATGGATTTGGTGCCCAACCATGTGGCCCGTACCTATGCTTCGGATGTTAAACCTGCCGGTGTACGTGATTTTGGTGAGGATGATGATAAAGGCAAGGGTTTTAGCCCCAAGAACGACTTTTATTATATGCCCGGTCAGCCCTTTGTAGTACCATCGGGCTATAATCCCGGAGGGGATGAATTCAAAAGCCCATTGAAGGATGGAAAGTTTGACGAGAACCCTGCTAAGGCAACCGGTAACGATGTTTTCAGCGCGGCGCCGTCAATTAATGATTGGTTCGAGACCATGAAGCTAAACTACGGGGTTGATTATATGGATCACCGTCGTGGTCATTTCGATCCCATTCCACCGCTTTGGAACAAGGTTTATGACATCCTGCATTACTGGAGCGAAAAGGGTGTTGATGGTTTCCGTTGCGATATGGTGGAGATGGTGCCCATTGAATTTTGGGGATGGGTGATCCCTAAGCTTAAGGCAGAGCATCCCGGTTTAGTATTTATCGGCGAAGCTTACGACAAAGGCAAATACAACGATTATATTTTTAAAGGCAAATTTGATTACCTGTACGATAAAGTAGGCCTGTACGATGCCATTAAACGCCTTACCCGCGATGAGCACAACTCATCAACCTGGGAAATTAACGCGGTTTGGAACCACGATAGCAAAGGTATTGACGAGCATATGCTCCGCTTTATGGAAAACCACGATGAGCAGCGCATTGCCTGTAATGATTTTGCAGGTAACCCATGGTTGGCTATTCCTGGTATGATTGTTACCGCCACGCTGAACACCGGCCCGGTAATGGTGTATTTTGGTCAGGAAGTAGGGGAGCCTGCCGTCGGTAATGAGGGTTTTAGCGGTAATGACGGTCGTACGTCAATATTTGATTACTGGGGTGTGCCTCAGCATCAAAAATGGGTAAATAACCATGAGTATGATGGCGCGCAGTTATCTGCCGATCAGCAAAAGCTTCGTGGCTTTTATCATAACCTGCTTACGGCAGTGCATAACAGCGAGGCTATTAAATCAGGAGCGTTTTATGAGCTGATGATGGCTAATGAGCGGCAGCCGGGGTTTGATACCCGTTTGTATATCTACGCGCGTTATACCAATAACCAGCGTATATTAGTGATAACCAATTTTAACCGGAGCGATCGTAAACTAACCGTAAAGCTTCCGGATGACCTGTTAACAAAATTAAACCAAAGCGGCCATAAACAATTCACCGACTTGCTAAGTGGTGCTAAATTCAATACCGATGATATACGCAACGGTGTTGAAGTAAGCCTGCCTGCCATGAGCGGATTATTGCTGGAGTTTTAGCCACTCCCTTTACGTCATTGCGAGGAGGAACGACGAAGCAATCGCGAACTGTACAGAGGAGCTTGCATAGCCGCCCTGTACAGTTTGGGATTGCTTCGTTCCTCGCAATGACGCGGGAAAAGAGGGCGTTAAGGGTTGTCGTCCGTCCGTAACACTGTGTTACTGTACTTTTAGACAAGTGTGGACATACCAGTAAACCAATGAACCAGTGAACTATTGAACCAATGAACCAAAACAAACCAACCATTGCTCAAAAGCCACGATTAAGCTTTTGGCAGATCTTTAACATGAGCTTCGGCTTTTTGGGCATCCAGTTTGGCTTTGCCCTGCAAACAGGTAATGCCAGCAGGATCCTGCAAACTTTCGGGGCCGATGTTGAGCATCTGTCGTGGTTTTGGTTGGCTGCTCCTATAACAGGTATGATAGTGCAGCCCATTATTGGTCATTACAGCGACAGGACCTGGAACCGCCTTGGCAGGCGCAGGCCTTACTTTTTAACCGGGGCTATTTTATCGGGTTTAGCTTTGTTCTTTATGCCAAACTCATCTATGCTGGCTGCGCTCATTCCACCTATAGTGGTAGGGGCGGGCATGCTCATGATCATGGATGCATCGTTCAACGTAGCTATGGAACCCTTCAGGGCTTTGGTGGCCGATAACCTGCCCGATAGTCAGCATACCACAGGTTTCTCCATGCAAACCTGTTTGATAGGTGTGGGCGCGGTCATTGGTTCATGGTTGCCTTACGTTTTTGCCGAATGGTTTGGCATCGGGAAAACTGCCGAACAGGGCATCGTACCCAATAACGTGTTGTATTCTTTTTATATAGGTGCAGCGGTGCTGATAGGCGCTATTTTATGGACGGTCATTCGCACTAAAGAATACCCGCCCGAGGTTTATGCAACCTTTCATGAAAAGGACGAATCCGATTCGGGACATAAAGGTGGTTTATCCGAAATTTTCAGCGATCTGGCCAATATGCCTAAAACCATGAAACAATTAGGACTGGTGCAGTTTTTCTCCTGGTTCGCGCTTTTCTCTATGTGGGTATTTACCACCCCTGCCGTTGCCGATCATGTATACCATATTCCGGCGGGCGATACCACATCGGTAGCCTATAATGATGCTGCCAACTGGGTAAACGTACTATTTGGTGTGTATAACGCGGTATCGGCAGTTTACGCGCTGCTGTTGCCCCGTATCGTAAAAAAACTAAGCCGCAAGCGTGCGCATGCTTTTTCTTTAGTTATGGGAGGGGTAGGGCTTATCTCTGTATTTTTTATAACCGATCCTAAACTGCTTGTGCTTTCAATGGTGGGGATAGGCCTGGCCTGGGGAAGTATTTTGGCTATGCCTTATGCCATTTTATCAAGCTCGATACCGGCTTCCAAAATAGGTGTGTATATGGGGATATTTAACTTCTTCATCACTTTTCCACAAATTGTGAACGGTATTATCGGCGGGCCGATAGTGAAATATGCTTATAGCGGGCATGCTGTTTACGCCTTGGTAATGGCGGGGGTATTTATGTTTTTGGCGGCTATAGCTGTGCTGTTTGTTAAGGATGGCCGTAAAATTCAGATTATTGAACCTGCTGTGAATAAAAGTTAAGTAATTGGCACGGTTAATGATTTTTGGTTAACCAATTGTTTGTATCTTGCGTACTAAGTACACTATATACATATTTGCGGAACCACTAATACATTTAAATGGAAAGTAATACCCCACCAAATCCGGAACTGATAACCAGTAAGTTGGTTGAAGTTGAGAACCTGATAGAGGAAGAAGAGGAGTTTCACCATCTTAACAACCCTGCCGATGGTATTAAGCCAGTAGTTAAAAAATATCTCGGTATACCTACCCGGGCTTCACAATCGGGGAATAAATTCTACTTTACTGATGGCGACGCCAAAGTTGAGGTAATAGTTGTAGCCGATGAAATTATCCGGGTACGGTTAGCACCTCATGGCGTGTTTCTTGATGATTTTTCGTACGGTGTACCTAAGTTGCCTACAAAGCATGTTGATTATAATTTGCATGAAGACGACAACGAGTTCAGGGTATCAACCTATAAAGTAAATTGCCATATCCGTAAAAAAGACTTCTTTATTTCTTTTTCGGATAGCAGCAACCATGTTACCAGCATGGATGCTGTGCCTATGCACTGGGAAGAGAACGTACAGGATGGTGGCTACTATGTGTTTTGCACCAAAACCTGTGCAACCGACGAAAGCTTTTTTGGTTTGGGTGATAAACCTACCGAGTTTAACCTGCGTGGCAAAAGGCTTAAAAACTGGAATACCGATGCTTACTCGTTCCAGTGGAACCAGGATCCCCTTTACCGTAGTATCCCTTTTTACATCAGCGTAAACGAGGGCATAGCACACGGTATCTTCTTTGATAATACATTTAAAGCGCAGTTTGACTTTGGAGCCGAAGACAGGACTAAAACAAGTTTCTGGGCAGATGGCGGCGAACTGCAATACTACTATATCCACGGCCCTCACATGATGGACGTGGTAAAAAGCTACCATACCTTAACCGGTACGCACCCTATGCCACCGCTTTGGGCCCTGGGTTACCACCAATGCCGCTGGAGCTATTATCCGGAGGCTAAGGTGAGGAAGATAGCCAGAGGTTTCCGCGAAAACCAGATTCCTTGCGATGGTATCTACCTTGATATCGATTATATGGATGGTTACCGCTGCTTTACCTGGAACCGCAAGTACTTCCCCGATCCTAAAAAAATGATCAGCGAGCTTGCTGCCGATGGCTTTAAAACCGTGGTAATTATTGATCCGGGTATCCGTGTAGATGATAACTATTCGGTGTTTAAAGAAGGTAAGGAAAAGAAATATTTCTGCCGCCGTAGCGATGATTACTTTATGGAAGGCCACGTATGGCCGGGCCGTTGCCAGTTCCCCGATTTTACCAACCCCGAAGTTCGTGAATGGTGGGGCGGTTTGTTTGACGAACTGGTGCAGATGGGCGTTGCCGGTGTTTGGAACGATATGAACGAGCCTGCCGTATTTGGTGCAGGAACCTTCCCCGATGATGTGCGCCACCAGTATGATGGTTACCGCGGATCGCACCGTAAGGCACATAATATTTACGGCATGCAGATGGTGCGTTCAACCTATGAAGGTTTACGCAAAATCATGAAAAATAAACGCCCTTTCACTATTACAAGGGCAGGCTATTCTGGCGTACAGCGCTTTTCATCGGTGTGGACCGGCGATAACGTAGCCTCATGGGAACACCTGAAACTGGGTAATATCCAGTGCCAGCGTTTATCAATTTCAGGTATACCGTTTTGTGGTACCGATATTGGCGGCTTTAGCGGCGAGCCTGATGGCGAACTGTTTACCCGCTGGATCCAGATGGGTACCTTCTCGCCGTTTATGCGTGCGCACTCGGCAGGTGATACCAAAGAGCGTGAGCCATGGAGCTTTGGCGAACCGTTTACCGCTATCAACCGTAAATTTATTGAGTTACGTTACCGCCTGATCCCTTACCTGTACTCTATATTCTGGGAGCATCACCGTTACGGTTTCCCTATTTTGAGGCCGATAGTAATGCATGAGCAGGATACGCAATTGAACCACTTCCGCCAGGATGAGTTTACTTATGGCGATAAGATTTTGGTTTGCCCGGTAATGGAACCTGGTCAGCTCAAGCGTAATGTTTACCTGCCAAAAGGAAAATGGTACAATTTCTGGACTTACGAGGTTGTTGACGGCGGTAAGGAAGTATCGGTTGATACCCCGCTTGAAACCATGCCTTTGTTTGTAAAAGCAGGCTCAGTAATTCCCGAATACCCGGTAATGCAATACGTTGGTCAGAAGGAAATTGAAGAAGTGAAGCTGAATATCTACTACACAGATTATGAAGTAAATTCATTCCTGTTTGAAGATTACGGCGAAACTTTTGCCTACGAGCAGGACATTTACCTCGAAAAGAAATTTGTGGTAAATGGAAGTTCAAGAGCCGTAACTATCGATCAAAGTATGGAAGGTTTATACACTCCACGTTACGATGGTTATCATTTTAACCTGATAGGCTTACCATTCGCGCCAACTAAGATAACTGTTGATGGCAAGGATGTAAAAGAGTTTCAGGTAAATGAGGATAAAACTGTTGAGTTTAAATACACTAAAAACTTTAAACATATTGAAATAAGCAAGTAACCTTAATTGAGGTTAAAGCTGAAAGGCGAAAGGCTAAAGGTAGCTGCAGCCTTGCAAATCGATAAGTAAAAGCATTCATTTGATAACGCCATTGCCCGTAGCAGTACGAAGCAATGGCGTTTTTTATTTGCTATGCGGTGGTGTCGTCCGTCCGTAACCCTGTGTCACTATGCTTTTGGGACGGAGATGGACAGGTAACGTCTTTTTGTCTGAACTCGAATTTTTTGAATTATAGGAATGATCAGAATGCTTAGTAAATTCAGTAAATTCTCTTAATTCGATGAATTCGAGTTCAGACAATTTTGCGTTAGGGATAGGAGCGGATACCGGCCTGTGGCTAATGCCTGTGCAGTATGAGCGGATAGCCCGCCCGTCAGCTGACGGGAACGCCCATATCGGTTTGCAGTTCTTTTCTTTTTGTCTGAACTCGAATTTTTTGAATTATAGGAATAGGCAGAACGCTTTGCAAATTCAATAAATTCTCTTAATCCCATAAATTCCGGTTCAGACAAAATATTCAGACAATTAAAATAAATCTCCAAAACCCTGCATAATATATTAATCCTGTTATATTTGATTGCATATAAACCAAACTCATTCCTGTGATTTGGGTTATCTATTAACACCCTAACAGGTTATCTATATCATGGCCAAAAAAACAACTCAAACCGAAAATCCCTTACCGGAAGCAAAACCCGTAAAGGAGACAAAAGCCGTCACTAAGGTCAAAGCCGATAAAGTAACGCCTGAAACAGGAAGTCCGGAGCCTAAAAAAGCAGCTAAAACTAAAGCCGTAGCCGCCGGAAAGCCAGCTGCTGAAAAGAAAGCTGCAACAGCTAAAGCAAAAACCGTTGCTGCCGAAAAGCCGGCTGCTGTTAAAAAAGCTGCGCCGGCCAAAACTGAAGCAACAGCTGCCGAAAAGCCTGCTGCTGTCAAAAAAGCTCCTGCACCGGCAAAAGCCAAAGCAGTTAAAGCTGAGAAACCTGCAGAAACCACTCCCGTACAGCAGCCTGTGAAGCTTAAAGCTGTTGAACCATATAGTCGTTTTACCGATTTTGACATCAGTTTATTTAAGTCGGGAAGGCATTATAAGCTGTACGAAAAACTGGGTTCGCATGTGGTAGAATACCAAGGTGTTGTTGGTACTTATTTTGCCGTTTGGGCTCCAAACGCGCAATATGTATCGGTAATAGGTAATTTCAACGGCTGGAACCGAGGTTCGCACAGTTTGAATGCCCGTTGGGATTCGTCGGGGATTTGGGAAGGTTTTATACCTAATATTGGTGTGGGCGAAACCTATAAATATTTTATTAATTCATCAAGCGGCGAAGACCTGGAAAAAAGCGATCCCTTTGCTTTGCGCTGGGAACTGCCGCCGCGTACAGCATCAATAGTTGCTGATACCTATTACGAGTGGAAAGACCAGGACTGGATGAAAAACCGCCAGGAGCATAACGGGCTGGATAAACCTTATTCGGTTTATGAGGTGCATTTAGGCTCATGGGCACGCAACTGGGAAAGCCCCGATGAGTTTTTGACCTATACACAGCTTGCCAAAAAAATGGTGCCTTACGTTAAGGAAATGGGCTTTACACATGTGGAGTTTATGCCGATAATGGAGCACCCATACTACCCAAGCTGGGGTTACCAGGTGAGTGGTTACTTTGCGGCAGCATCGCGCTATGGTACGCCACAGGAATTGATGTACCTGATTGAAGAGTTTCACAAAGCTGGTATTGGCGTGATACTGGATTGGGTGCCGTCGCATTTTCCGGGAGATATTCACGCGTTATACAGGTTTGACGGTACGCACCTTTATGAGCATGCTGATTCAAGAAAAGGTTTCCACCCCGATTGGAAATCATACATATTTAACTACGGTCGTAACGAGGTTAAGGCATTCCTGATCAGTAACGCCCTGTTTTGGCTCGATAGGTACCACGCCGATGGCTTGCGTGTAGATGCGGTAGCTTCAATGCTGTACCTCGACTACTCCCGCAAGCATGGCGAGTGGGAAGCCAACATGTACGGCGGTAACGAAAACCTTGAAGCCATATCATTCCTGAAGGAATTTAATGAGGCGGTGTACAGCCATTTCCCATCGGCACAAACCATTGCCGAAGAATCAACTTCGTTTACAGGTGTTAGTCGCCCGGTTTATTTGGGTGGCTTGGGCTTTGGTATGAAGTGGATGATGGGCTGGATGCATGATACCATTGGCTACTTTAAAGAGGATCCGATACACCGCAAGTATCACCATAACGAAATTACTTTTAGCACGATATACGCCTTTACCGAAAACTTTATGCTGCCATTCTCGCACGATGAGGTGGTGTATGGCAAGGGCAGTATGCTGCGCAAAATGCCGGGCGATGAGTGGAGGCAGTTTGCCAACCTGCGTTTAATGTATAGTTACATGTTTACCCATCCGGGTACCAAGCTGTTGTTTATGGGGGCCGAGTTTGGTCAGGGAGATGAATGGGATTTCAGCCGCTCGTTACAATGGCATGTACTGCAGTATCCAAACCACCGGGGTATTAGCGAAACGGTTAAGGCGCTTAACCACCTGTACCGCGATGAACCTGCATTGTACGAAAAGGCATTTGCTTTTGATGGTTTTGAATGGGTTGACGGCGGCAATGCCAACGACTCGATACTGGTATACCGCCGTAAGGGGCATGACAGTAAAAACGACCTGATGATTGTGCTGAACATGACGCCGGTTATCCGCAGGGATTACCGCATAGGTGTACCTGCGGCAGGTAAATGGAAGGAAATATTTAACTCCGACCAGGAAAAATACTGGGGCAGCGGCATCATTAACTATGATCCGGTAAGTACCGAACCTGTTAAATGGCATGGCAAGGCACAGTCAATTAAGATCACGATACCACCATTGGCAGCAGCCATATTTAAACTGGCGCCAGATGTACCTGCCAAATATGAATTGAAGAAATAGCGATATCATTGCTATTCACAAGACTTACGAAGTTTCTAAAACTTCGTAAGTCTGTTATTTTCAGGTGAACAAGTTTAGCGCGATGTTGTTAAGTGTATAAATAATAATGAACCCCAAATTCAAATATCTTTATCTGATAGGCGGCATAGTAGCTACCATACTGCTTATTGTTCAAATTGTTACTACGTATCCTACGCCCAACACGGTAGGGATAATCCTTGGCGCATTGCCCGCTTTGGCCTTGTTTTACCTGTCGTACAAGGCATATCATGTTAAAAAGGATAATGAGTTGATGTGATTTTACTCCGCTGAAACTTCCCCCGATTTTTGCTTTGCTATTTTATTTTCGATCTGGGCTTTTAGCTCATACAGGTTGCATTGAAGGGTATTGGCCGAAATTGCGATAGGCGATCCGTAGTTTTTATAGTTAAAGCCAAAGCTTTTCTTCTTAATTAGGTTTGTTTGCGCCGCTATATATTGCTCGGGATTTTTTAGGCAGATAATCAAAAATTGCTGGTTCATTACGCTGGAAACACTGACGCCGATAATATCGTCCCATGGAATTAAACCAATTGTCGCAGCACTTGAGTTATCATATAGGCCATCGTTATTAATAATCATCCCCGGTTTTTTATCGCCCAGTTTTTTCAGGAAGAAAAAGGCAGCAAACCCAAAAAAGATAATAGAAGCGATAGAGGCGCCATATTTAACCAAAGCGTTGTCAAAAACAGGATTGCCAATATGCGGCTGACGAATCAATAACCAAAGCCCAATGGCAACAAAAGCCGTCGACCCCAAAAGGCCTTTTATTATTTTGCTTTTACTTAAGGGAATTTCGATAGGGGCGTTTGTTGTCATGATTGAGTTAGGTTGTTTGTGTTGAGATTGGCTAATTGAGACCAAGATAATACAGTTGCAGTTTATTATCAATGGTTTATAAACAATTACATTAGCTCTTTTATTGCGGTTTTGGCTTAATGGGATAGCAAATCCTCCATAGTCACAAGTTATCCATCCACAGGCAATCGCTCAAGACCTGCGCCAGAAAGTGCATATCCTCACCATAAATATTCTCCATCACGTCATTGCGAGGTACGAAGCAATCCCCTATAAGCAGAGCGGCCAGGCAGATCTCCCTGTACAGTTCGCGATTGCTTCGTTCCTCGCAATGACGATTGTAGAGGAAATCCTTCTCCATCGCGTCATTGCGAGGCACGAAGCAATCGCACGGAAGCCGAGCGGTTATGCAATTCCCCCTGTACAGTTCGCGATTGCTTCGTGCCTCGCAATGACGTGGTGGTGAAGCAGAGCGGCCAGGCAAATCTCCCTGTACAGTTCGCGATTGCTTCGTTCCTCGCAATGACGATTTTTTTATTCTTTTCCCTGTCCGTCCGTCTACCTGTGTCCAAGTCGTCTTTAGATGTTATCATAAGCATCGCATCTCCTAAACATTATAAACTGCTTTAAAGCCTTAAACTCGCCCTTCATTATCCAGGCTTCGGCAAGTTGGGTAATGTCATCAAGCGCATCATTCCATAGCTGGTTGTTAAAAACGCACTCGCCAATTATAGCGCCATCGGCGTTTTTGGAGATATAAATTTTTAGCCAGTTGAATTTATTATTGGTTAAAAGAGGTTTAATTTTCTCCCTTAAAATTTCAAAAAGACATTTTCCATCCGGCATTTCTTCCCATTGTCCCTGTACCATTAAGTCGCCTAATTTAGGATGCCAAAGTACCTCCCGGTTGTTTGTTGTTATTAGCAAATCAACATCCGGATCATGTGTATCTGAAAAGCCTGCCATTATTGGCGAAAATGTACTATCAAGATAGTTATCTAACGCCGAATTTATCCTTTTATCAATCGTTTCGCCAAAACCAACAAGGCATTCATATATCCCTTTTGGAAAGTATACAGGATGTATTTTTAAGACGTTAACCTGCATAATAAAGGGGTGAGCACCGGGAATATCAACAATCGCAGCGGCAATTTCTATTTCCGAATCAACTATTAATGCAAGATATTGCGGGTGCCGCTCGATCTGATAACCCATATTGAGTAACCGGCTTTCAAGTGCTTCTGTAAGATAACCATTGTATTCACTTTGCTGCATAGCAGGCTTTTCTTGCTGGGTTTGCGCAGTTAGTTGGATTGGTTCTGTCGGTTTTTTCTTAAAAAGGTCGAATAGCCCCATGGTAGCTTTTTGTAATTTCCGGTTTAGTTATAAGCTGTGAAAAAGTTTCATAAAGATAATATAATTGATACAACCTATGAAGTGATGATGCCCGTCCGTCCGTAACACTGTGTCACTGTACTTTTAGACCATGGCGGCCATACCTATCTTTTTGTCTGAACCCGAATTAAACGAATTATTGGAATTTATTGAATTTGCTAAGCATTCTGTAAATTCATTAATTCCATGAATTCCGGTTCAGACAATTTTGCGTTAGGGATAGGAGCGGATACCGGCCTTGTGATTAAGGCCTGTGCAGTATGAGCGGATAGCCCGGCCGTCAGCTGACGGGAACGCCCATATTCCTCGCCACGCCGTCATTGCGAGGAACGAAGCGATCCCCGACTTACAGAGTCGCCGAGCAAATCCCCCTGTACAGTTCGCGATTGCTTCGTGCCTCGCAATGACGTGGTGGTGAAGCAGAGTCGCCGAGCAAATCCCCCTGTACGGTTCGCGATTGCTTCGTGCCTCGCAATGACGCTTTGATCTCCAACCTCTGATCACTACCCCAATACCGCACAATCACTGTTCGAAAACGAACAGTTTCGTAGATTGTATTTTGATGTAAATAATTGATAGTCAGTGAATTAAAACTAAGGCATGCAATTGGCTGACTTTCAGGTATAAACCGTTACAATTATGCTTAAAAATTACCTGCTGGTTGCTTTCAGAAACCTATCCAAAAATAAAGCCTTCTCGGCTATCAATATAGTAGGATTGGCCATTGGTATGGCTGCATGCCTGCTCATATTGCAATACGTTAGCTTTGAGCTGAGCTATGACAATTTCCATGTTAAAAAAGATCGTGTATTCCGCATTAACCAGGATAGGTACAACAACGGTAAGTTAAGTACCCAATGGGCAGGTGGTGCTTTTGCCCCGGGCAACGCCTTTAAAACCGAACTTCCCGAAATTGAGGAGTACGTAAAAATTGTGGGAGCAGGCCAAACCATTGCTACCCACAAGGAGCAGAAAATGGTGATCCAGAATGTGTACTACGTAAGCGATGCCTTTTTCAAAACGTTCAGCTTCCCGCTATTAAACGGCGACCCAAACACAGCACTAAAAGAGCCAAACACAGCGGTAATTACCCAACAAATTGCCGATAAGCTTTTTCATGGCGTAAACCCGGTTGGCCAAACCCTGTACATCAATACAGATAAGCCGCTTAAAATTACGGGCGTGATGAATAACATGCCTGCCAATACGCACATGAATTTTGATATCATGCAATCATATGCTACGCTGCTGAAAGAAAATCCGCCTAATAAAGATTATAACATTGATAATGCCTGGCTAAACGACGGCTGTACAACGTACCTGCTGCTAAAGCCTGGTGTTGATCCGCGTAAGCTGGAAGCTAAGTTTATCCCGATTGTAAAAAAGGCTTATGATAAGTATCCCGGTTCGGGCGAGGGTGGCATTTATACCCTGCAGCCGGTTAAGGATATCCACCTGTACTCTAACCGCATGCTGGAGTTTCAGCCCAATGGCGATGGCAAATCGGTGTACCTGCTGTTGGGTATCGCCATTTTCGTGATCGTCATAGCCTGGATCAATTATATTAACCTGGCTACTGCCCGTGGTATTGGCAGGGCTAAAGAGGTTGGTGTACGCAAAACCCTGGGCTCGGCAAAAGCGCAGCTCATTGCCCAGTTTATGTTGGAAGCCATGATGCTTAATGCCATGGCCATTGGGCTTGCTTTGCTCATCATTATGGCCTGCCTGCCGGCATTTGCCAGTATTTCGGGTATGCAGATGGGCTTTACGCTGTTTGCCAAACCGGCTTTCTGGCTGGCGGTATTGGGCATATTTGTGTTGGGCTCATTCTTCAGCGGGTTTTATCCGGCACTGGTGCTATCGGCCTTCAGACCGGTTGAAATAATGAAGGGCAAAATCCTGGCATCTCCGGGCGGAGTGGTGTTGCGTAAGGGTATGGTGGTATTCCAGTTTGCGGCATCTATATTTTTGCTGATAGGCTCACTTACCGTATTCAAGCAGCTTAAATATATGCAGAGCCAAAAGTTAGGGGTAAGGATAGATCAGACTATTGTTATCAAAGCGCCGCTGACTAAGGTAGATTCGTTTTACCGCAGCATGAGTTCGTTCAAGCACGAATGCCTGGCGCAAAGTGCCGTTAAAAGCGTAACGGTATCAACCTCAATCCCCGGTCAGCCGGTTGGCTGGAATGCCGGCGGGATCAAACTTGTAGGTTCTGATCAAAGTACCAGTAAGCAATACCGCATTATTGGTGCCGATTATGATTACCTCAACGCTTACAATATTAAGTTGATAGCCGGTCGTAAGTTTTCAAAAGCGTTTGGCGATGAGCCGCACAAGGTGGTATTTACCAAAAAAGGGGTGGAGCAATTAGGCTTTAGCAGGCCTGCCGACGCCCTGGGCAAACGCATTGACTTTTGGGGACAGGTTTATGAGATAATAGGCGTAGCCGATAACTTTCACCAGCAATCGTTACATGATGCTTACGATGCCATGATTTTCCGTTGTATCCCGGATGTGCGGGGCCCGGTGTCGGTAAAGGTGAGCACCACCAATATGCCACAAACCATTGCCGACTTAAAGAAAACCTGGGCTGCCTTTTTCCCCGGCGATCAGTTTGATTATTTCTTTTTAGATCAGTTTTTCAATAAACAATACCAAACCGACCAGCGCTTTGGGCAGGTGTTTGGCGTATTTACCGGCATAGCCATTTTTGTGGCCTGTTTAGGCTTGTTCGGCCTGGTATCATACACCATTGTGCAGCGCACCAAAGAGATAGGTATCCGCAAGGTGTTGGGCGCATCGGTAAATAGTATCTTGGGCTTGCTGTATAAAGATTTTGCCCTACTGGTGGTAGTTTCCTTCGTGATATCGGCACCTATTGGCTGGTACGCCATTCACCAATGGTTGCAAACCTATGCCTTCAGGATGGATATTAACCCTTTCCTGTTTGTTATTCCATTTTTCCTGGTATTGCTGGTAGCCTTTGCAACGGTATCATTCCTGAGCGTAAAAGCAGCCTTAATGAACCCGGTAAAGAGTTTGAAAACGGAATAGGGGAGGGAAGTCAAGAGGTCAGGATTTAAGAGGCAGGAATCAAGAGACAAGAAGCAATCTCTTCACCACCACGTCATTGCGAGGTACGAAGCAATCGCACGGAGGCAGAGCGGTTAAGCAAATCCGCCCTGTACAGTTCGCGATTGCTTCGTGCCTCGCAATGACGTTTTTAGAGGATACAGCATGCGATTACCTACACGCCGCCGCTCGGCTCCGGCCGAGTGGCAACTATTTCACGGCCTCTGGCCGCCGTATATGGGTAGGCAAGTGTTAAAGGCATCATGTATTCCTGTCCGTCCGTTCCCTGGTGTCCAATACCCAAAAAGAACCTAAGGACATGCACGTCTTTTTGTCTGAACTCGAATTAAACGAATTATTGGAATTTATTGAATTTGCTAAGCATTCTGTAAATTCATTAATTCCATGAATTCCGGTTCAGACAATTTTGCGTTAGGGATAGGAGCGGATACCGGCCTGTGGTTAAGGCCTGTGCAGTATGAGCGGATAGCCCGGCCGTCAGCTGACGGGAACGCCCATATTCCCTTCACCACGCCGTCATTGCGAGGTACGAAGCAATCGCACGGAGGCAGAGCGGTTATGCACCATCTCCCTGTACAGTTCGCGATTGCTTCGTGCCTCGCAATGACGTGGTGGCGGTTGGTTGATATTAAAACCAAACATTTACAATTGGCTGTTGGTTGGCTGTTTACACAGTATCAACTAATTGCGTTATTTGCTTTATGCCTGTTTTAACTGCACCCGAAAAAACTGTAATTCCAACCTTTGCCCTGCAACAAAAAGATGGGCAGGGCAGCACCATGATTGATGTGCGCGAGGCCGGCGGGCAATGTGGCGAGTTTAAGCTCGACCCTGCCTTTCTGCAACCTCACCGTAAGGATTATTACCTGTTTGTACTGATTAAAAGCGGAGCTAACCGCCACTGGATAGATTTTGTACCCTATACTGTAAAGCCCGATACCTTTTATTTTACCGTACCGCAGCAGGTGCACCTTAAAGAGCACGCGGGCCCTACCGAGGGCCTGATGATGAGCTTTACCGACGAATTTTTGCAGTTGGAAGATAACCGCATACTCAAGCAACTTCCCATTATTCAAAACCCAGCTGCAGCCCACGAAATACGGCTTAATCCTGCCGACCTGGTTTTTATTGAAGATACCATGCGCAAAATGCTGGTTGAGTTTAATGCCGATGGTACCTGGCGCAACCAGATGCTTACCTCGTGGTTGCGGGTGCTGGTGATATACCTGAGCAGGCTGTATAGCGAGCAGTATAACGAAACCTGTGTTACTTTAAACTATTGCCTGCTTAAAAGCTTTCAGGCGCTTATTGGCGAGCATTATGCCACCCAGCACGATGTTGCCGGCTATGCAGAACAGCTGAACCTTACACCCGGTCACCTAACCGATGTTATTAAACAGCAAAGCGGCAAAACGGCCATCACCCACATTCACGACAGGCTTATTGTTGAGGCCAAACGCCGCCTGCTGCATACCGGGTTATCGGTAAAACAAATTGCCGATGAGCTTGGCTTTGAGGATTCGGCGTACTTTAACCGCTTTTTTAAACGCCTTACCAGTACCACACCCATAGCTTACAGAATGCAAATCCGGGAAATGTACAGTTAATGCCCTGCTATGTGCAGCGGTATAAATAGCTGCCCTCCATAGCTTTGTGTTATGGAAAAACAAACAGTATTAATAACCGGTGCTAACAAGGGTATCGGTTTGGAAAGTGCCCGTCAGCTGGCTAAGGCCGGTTACTACATTTACCTGGGCAGTCGTGATCAGGATAGGGGGCAAAAGGCTGTTGAGCAGCTTAAAGCCGAAGGGATAAACGATGTTGAACTATTGCTGATAGATGTTACCAGCGAGGCATCGGTACAAAAAGCTCATGATGAGCTGGCAGCTAAGATCAATCATCTGGATGTGCTGATCAATAACGCCGGTATCCCCGGTTCATTCCCGCAAAAGGCAGATACCGTAAGCGATGATACCATGAAAGAGGTTTTTGAAGTAAACTTTTTCGGCGTTATCCGCACGGTGCGCATCTTTATCGATCTGGTTAAAAAATCGCCAAACCCCCGTATTGTTAATGTAACATCTGATCTGGGTTCGTTAACCTACCATAACGATCCTGAATGGGAGCACTACGAAATTAAATCGGCAGCTTACGGTCCGTCAAAAACAGCGCTTAACGCTTATACCGTTGCCCTGGCCTATGACCTAAAAGACCAGGTTAAGGTAAACATGGTAAACCCCGGCTACACCAACACCGAATTTAACGGCAACCGTGGCCCCAAATCGGTAGAAGACGGCGCTGCACCAATAGTTAAATACGCCATGATAGGCACCGATGGCCCTACAGGCAAATTCTTCAGTGATTATGGCGAAAGCCCCTGGTAAGATTTGAGAGTCAAGAAGTCAGGAATCAAGATTTAAGAGTCAGGAAGTAAGAAGCTTCACCCCGCCGTCATTGCGAGGCACGAAGCAATCGCACGGGTTTTATTGGGGCGTCCGTCCGTAGCAGGGTGTCACTGTGCTTTTAAACAGAGGCAGACATGCACGTTTTTTTGTCTGAACTCGAATTAAACGAATTATTGGAATTTATTGAATTTGCTTATCGAATTCGATAAATTCTCCTAATTCAATAAATTCCGGTTCAGACATTATTGCAAAGACCACAACGACGTGCAGGTAAACTTTTCTGTTTAATATTAGTTGACAAAGTCAACCAAATTATTCAACTTTGTTATCAGAAACATTTTTTCATAAGTACACACATTATGGATACGATATTAAAACCAGATCTGGCTTCTATAAAAATCAGAAACAAACTGCTCCCCGGCGATCTGGGCTACATTGCACACGTTCATGGCGATCTGTACGCCAAAGAATGCGGCTACGGGCTCGACTTTGAAGCTTACGTACTTCAGGGTTTAAAAGATTTTGCCCTTGAGTACGATACTGCTAAAGACAAAGTTTGGATCTGTGAGCATGAAAACAGGATCATCGGTTTCCTGGTTGCGCAACACCGCGGAGGTGATGTTTTGCAGTTTAGGTATTTCATTTTTTTGCCCCAATACCGCGGCATAGGTTTGGGAAAAAAGCTGATGCAGGAATTTCTGGATTTCATGAAGCAGGGAGGCTACACCAGCGCCTATCTCTGGACAACCGAAGAACAACATTCGGCAATTGCTTTGTACACCAGGTACGGCTTTAAGCTTAGCGACGAAAAGCCATCAAACGCTTTTGGAAAAGAACTGGTGGAGCAACGGTACGATTTAGTGTTAGATAGGTAAGCAGATATGAGCACTCAAAAACATATTCAGGAGATACGAACGTTTAACCGTTTCTATACCGATTTGATTGGTTTGCTTGATAAACATTTGCTCAATAGCGATTACTCCCTTGCCGAAGCCCGCATACTTTATGAAATATTTACGGCAAAAGAGCTAAGCGCGTCAGACATCATTTACCGTTTAAGTATTGATAAAGGCTACCTGAGCCGTATATTAAAAAAGTTTGAGAAGGAAGCCCTAATAGCCCGCAAACCCTCGGCAGATGACGCCCGTGTATCGCTGCTTTCGCTTACCGATGCCGGTTTGGAAGTTTTTAACGGGCTAAACGAGGCTTCTGAAAAACAAATCATGGCATTGATCTCCACCATGTCGGTTAAACAACTGGATGCGCTGATTGGGCACATGAAAGCCATAACCGGTTTGCTGGGGAAATAAGGCGGATGGGAGAGGGCGCTGTCGTCCGTCCGTAACAGTAAATCACTGTACTTGCAGACAGAGTAAGGACATGCAGGTTGTCTGAACTCGAATTAAACGGATTATTGGAATTTATTGAAGTTGATAAGCATTCCGTAAATTCTTAAATTCTGAAAATTCTGATTCAGACAATTTTTCGTTAGGGATAGGAGCGGATACCGGTTGGATGTTAATGCTCTACAATGAGTATATCTGATGCTCCGGATGTGCCTTGCCCTGCTATATATACCGCTTCCTGATCTTTCCAATAGCCGGCGGTTCCGCCAAGGGACCCCGCTACATATAGGCTGTTATTATAGTAACATGCTGTGCCCGAACCGGTATAAGTATCGGCGTGTACCGAATTTGATGCCAGAGTAACACCATTTTTCCAGTATAAATAGTGAAACATATTAACATTAAAATATGAATCGGTATTTACATCAGTAGCCCCTACATACACATCTTTACCATTAACAGCTATACCCGTAACGTACGCGGTATTAAAATACGGAGCATTAGGATTAATCAGTGAATCGGCAACACCCTGGTTTTTCCACACAAGGGCCGTATTATATTTAGAACCCAGGCCAGAGCCAGCCACATAAACATCATTGCCCTGAATAGCAATAACATCTGCTTCGGCACGCTTGCCATTTGACAGCTGAATTGGATTGCCGTTTTTCCATAAAATGGCATCACGAATTACATTGCTGCGTTGTATATAACCCGCTACATACAGGTCATTACCGTGTAAGGCCATGCTACCCGAGCCGGCATTTTGACTGCCGTCGGTCAATTCTTTTTTTAGCCCATTTTTCCAGACAGTTGGCTTGTATACACCATAAGTGCCATTGAAAAAGGCAACGTCGGCAAGTATGTATATGTCATTACCACTAACAACCAAATCCTTTGGGTAGGATATTTCACTTGCGTCTTCTTCATATATGGTTACGCCGTTTTTCCAGCACATAAAAGCGGGGCCTTTGGGGTGGGATATCCGGCCTAAGGTATAAACATCATTACCCTGCACAATTATAGATACCAACGCAGAGTATTGCCCCGCCGAGCTGATCTTTACCATTTCGCCGTTTTTCCAATATGCGGCTTCACTATTGAAAGATCCGGCTAAGTAAATATCCGTTACCTTAGGTTTGCTGGGTTTATCATCTTCTTTTTTGCAGGAGGCTACAATAAAAAGAAGCATGAAAAGAAATAAGGTGTTAGGTTTCATTTGATGAAATTAATTTGCAGGTATTATTTGTACAGTACCGGCTTAAAATACATATTTCATATCAATAAAAATCGCATATCAACGCTTTTTATCACGGTGGGGTTTAACTCTCATGGGTTGATTACCGGCATGAGTATCAGAAACAAGGCAAATCCAGCCTGTGCCCGTCTGTCTCCCTGTGCCCAAGTCTTTCTAAACTGTCAGGACAACACACCCGGATCAAGCAATCCATCCATCACCCCGTCATTGCGAGGCACGAAGCAATCGCACGGAAGCCGAGCGGCTATGCACATCCGCCCTGTACAGTTCGCGATTGCTTCGTACCTCGCAATGACGTGGGGCAATCTCGCAATGACGTGAGGGAGAACAAACAAAAAAACGCCCTCCGGTTATCCGAAGGGCGTTTTTATAGCTTATAAAATCAGCAATTATAATTTGCCAATTTCCTGAACAAGGTCAATCAGTTTGTTTGAGTAACCCCACTCGTTATCGTACCATGATACAACTTTAACAAAGTTATCGTTTAAACCGATACCGGCTTTAGCGTCGAAAATTGAAGTGCGTACATCACCTTTAAAGTCTTCAGATACAACTTCGTCTTCAGTGTAACCAAGGATGCCTTTTAATTCGCCTTCAGAAGCTTCTTTCATTGCAGCTTTGATGGTTTCGTATGAAGCACCGTTTTTCAGGCGTACAGTTAAGTCAACTACAGAAACGTCGGCAACCGGAACACGGAATGACATACCTGTTAATTTACCTTTTAACTGAGGTAAAACTAAACCTACTGCTTTAGCTGCACCTGTTGATGAAGGGATGATGTTTTGGTAAGCACCACGACCGCCTCTCCAATCTTTTGCAGATGGGCCGTCAACTGTTTTTTGGGTTGCAGTAACAGCGTGTACAGTAGTCATCAAACCTTCTTCGATACCAAATTTATCGTCCAATACTTTAGCGATAGGAGCTAAACAGTTGGTAGTACATGAAGCGTTTGAAACGATGTTTTGATCGGCTTTTAACGCTTTGTGGTTAACACCCATTACAAATGTAGGGGTATCATCTTTTGCTGGCGCGCTCATTACTACTTTTTTAGCACCGGCGTCGATGTGTTTTTGAGCAGTTTCCTGAGTTAAGAACAAACCGGTTGATTCGATTACTACCTCAGCACCTACTTCATTCCATTTAAGGTTAGCAGGATCTTTTTCGGCAGTAACGCGGATGGTTTTACCGTTAACAACCAAATGACCGCCTTCAACAGCAATAGTACCTTTGAACTGACCGTGGGTTGAATCGTATTTTAACATGTAAGCCATGTAATCTGGCTCAACAAGGTCATTAATACCAACAACTTCAATGTCTGGTCTTTCAATTGCAGCCCTGAATGCCAGGCGGCCAATACGGCCGAAACCGTTAATTCCTATTTTCATGATTTTTTAATTTTTACTTGAATAGTAGGTTAATAAATTATTTATGGGTTCTTTAATTATGTTAGTGATTTGCAGATCAGCTTCGGCGGCAGCTTCATACAAGTGTTCCTGGAAATTAAAAGCAACAGAGCCTGCAAAGTGAACAGACGTACCCTGGTGTTGCTGATATAAAGGTAACAAATATGTCGAAATTAGCTTGCTAAATCCTTTTTTTATGACGTTTTGCAGATGATGATCGTTCTTGTTATCGAGGTAAAAATCGGTAAAAGAGCTTAAAAATAAAGCGGGCTGTTTTTGGCGATAAACCTTTTCGAGCAGGTTTTTACGGTCGGCATCATACTTGTGGATAAACTTTTTACGAAGCGATGGGGGCAGGGTATCGTTCATGAACTCCTTGATGAGTTGCCGCCCCAGCCAGTTGCCCGATCCTTCATCGGCCAGGATATAACCCAAACCGTAGTTGTTGGGCCAAACACGTTTACCATCATACCAGGCGGCGTTAGTGCCGCTACCACAAATGCTGATAATGCCCGGTTCGTTTTTACAACAGGCAATGGCAGCCCCGGCAATATCATGCTCAACAGATATTTTACCGAATTTGAAGAATGCCTCAAAAGCGTTTTGTACTATCTTCTTCCGTTCATCGGATGATGCACCGGCGCCGAAGAAGTAAATGCGTTTTATTTCTTCGGCGTGGTGTATGAGGTTAATGTTTTTATTGAGGAGCTGGAGGATATGCTTCTCGTCGTTAAAATAGGGGTTTATGCCATTGGTTTTAAAGGAAGCCACAGTTCTTCCCTTATCAGTGAGCCTCCAATGTGCAAAGTACGATCCGCTATAAACAACTGCAATCATTAATAATCTATATCGATAATATATCCATCATTTGTAAAAGATCTTCTTCAAGCTTAAACTCATGGTGGTTAAGTGCTGCTTCAAGGTCTGTCATCAGGATATGATTTGCCTGCAAACCTACCATTTTTTGTGATTCGCCGGCTATCAAAGCGTTAACTGCTGCAAAACCAAGCCTGCTGCCCAAAATGCGGTCAAAGCTTGATGGTGCACCGCCCCGTTGCAAGTGGCCTAAGATAGTAACTTTTATGTCGTAATTCTTAACTTCCTCTTGTACAGCTTTTGCCACGCCATAAACACCACCATTTTTATCGCCTTCGGCTACAATTACAATGCTCGACGATTTCTTGTTCATGTGCCCTTCTTTAAGATTGGCAATAAGGTCATCAATGGCGGTAGCACGTTCTGGCAGTAAAATAGCCTCGGCACCGCATGATATACCGGCACGCAGGGCGATAGCGCCCGAATCGCGACCCATTACCTCAATAAAGAAAAGGCGGTCGTGCGCATCGGCAGTATCACGAATTTTATCAATAGCCTGAATAACGGTATTGGTAGCGGTATCAAAGCCCAGGGTATAGGTTGAACCGCAAAGGTCGTTGTCAATTGTACCCGGAACGCCCATTACGGCAATGTCGGGATATTTGCGTGAGAAGCGCAACGCGCCGGTAAAAGTACCGTCGCCGCCAATAACTACAAGGGCATCAATGCCACGGGCTTTGGCGTGTTGGTAAGCCTGCTCCATACCCTCGTCGGTTTTAAAAGGCAGGCAGCGCGCGGTTTTTAAAATGGTACCGCCCAGGTTAAGGATGTTACTTACCGAGCGTCTATCCATTTCGTACATATCGTTGTCAATAAGGCCTTTATAACCTTGCCTTATACCTACAACTTCCAGTCCGTTGTATAGTGCAGTCCTAACCACGGCACGTATACAAGGGTTCATTCCGGGGGCATCACCACCTGAAGTTAAAACCCCTATTTTTGATATTTTACGCATCTTTCACTCCTTAAGTTTACGGTACGAAGATACTGTGTGTAAATTACACCATTAAATTTTATTTATTTTTTTTTGGATTAGAGATTAAGGCTATATATTTAAACTTATTAACTAAATCTCACTAATAGTTTGGAACTAATGTTACCCAAGTTTGATTCCGTATTCTCTATTGACTGCGTGATATTCGGCTTTGAAGCCGGCGAGCTTAAAATTTTGCTTATTGAGAGGAATGAGGAGCCGTACAAGGATTGGCTGGCGTTGCCCGGCTATATTGTAGAGCAGGACGAAAGCATTGATGATGCCGCCGAGCGTATATTATACGAGCTTACGGGCTTGCGCGATTTGCACATGCAACAGTTCCACACCTTTGGCGAGGTAAACCGTCACCCGCAGGGCCGTGTAATTACGGTTGCTTACTACGCCTTGATCCGCATTAACGGTCAGAAAGAGTTACGCCCGGTAACGCAGTACGCCAAAAAAGCGTTCTGGCACCCGGTAAGCGAGCTGCCCAAACTGGCGTTTGACCACAGCGAGATCTTTAAAACAGGGTTTAATAAAATAAAACGCCGCCTGCACTATCAGCCGATAGCGTTTGAATTACTGCCCGAAAAATTTACTTTAACACAACTACAGTCGCTTTACGAGGCTGTATTAGATAAGAAGTTGGATAAGCGTAACTTCCGCAAAAAAATGCTGAGCTACGGCTTTTTGAAAGAGCTTGACGAAAAACAGAAAGGCGTATCATATCGTGCTGCCAAGCTTTATAAATTTGATAAACGCAAGTACGGCAAGATTTTTCAGGGAGAGATGAATTTGGTTTAGCTTTGGAGAGAAGCAAGAAGTCAAGAATCAAGAGTCAGGAAAGAAATAGAATTATAAAAGAGAAGGGTTGGAAGATTTTCCAGCCCTTTTTTATTTGGTGGCCTCCCCGCGCGTCATTGCGAGGTACGAAGCAATCGCGAACTGTACAAGGGGATTTGCTTAGCCGCTCTGTAAGTAGGGGATTGCTTCGTGCCTCGCAATGACGTGGTGAGAATATGGGCGTTCCCGTCAGCAGACGGGCGGGCTATTCGCTCATACTGCACAGGCCTTATCCACAGGCCGGTATCCGCTACTATCCCTAACGCAAAATTGTCTGAACTCGAATTTATGGAATTAATGAATTAACAGAATGCTTAGCAAATTCAATAAATTCCAATAATTCGTTTAATTCGAGTTCAGACAAAAATCCTGTTCATCCAAAAAATCCACCTAAATCCCGGTTCAGACAAAAAGAAGTGCGCTGTCCACCATATGTCCAAAGATGTAGTGACACAGGTATACGGACGGACGACAGTACCATCATTTGTCCTGCAATGATGAGGCGATTGGGGAATACATATAAACAAAAAAGGACCGGAAAAATCTTCCAGTCCTTTTTGTTTGTATGTAAACTGCAAACTGCCCAATGGCAACTGCAAACTTCTAATTATAAAGAAGAAGGTGCTAATTCCAAATGGTATTTCACCAGGTTATCTATAGGCGAGCGGATGATGTTACCAACAACCATACCGTTTTCTGTAACTACTTCTTCCAATACGTTGCGGAAGTTATAACCTACCGAGCCAATGCAGTTGAAAGTATATTTTTGATAATCAGGGTAGTGGGTTACCAGGTTACGGAAGAAATCCTCAAATGAGGTACGTACCAGGTTGCGTGAATATTCGATGTGTACGTTGTTGTCGTAAACAAATTTGCTGAAGCTTGCGCAAAAACGGTTTGCACGTGGCTGGGTATAAACCTGCTCGTTGATATCATCGGGAGTAAGTTTGTAAGTTTCCCAGAAAAGGGCACGTACAGGCTCTGGCATATAACCACGCAGGTAATCTGTTAACAGTTTTTTGCCGATGTAGCAACCGCTGCCTTCGTCGCCAAGGATATATGCGCCCGAATCAATATTGTGAACTACTTCTTTACCATCATAAATGCACGTATTGGTTCCGGTACCTAATATAGCAGCAAAACCTTCGGTGTTGCCAAGCAGGGCACGGGCAGCAGCAAGCAGGTCATGGCCAATATTAACTTTAGCGCCAACGAAAACTACTTTCATAGCTTCTTCAACAATTTTGCGCATTTCGGGGGTTGAACAACCTGCACCGTAATAATTTACCTCTGTGATCTGGTTTTTTTCAAGATCGGTTGGCAGACTCTCGTTCAGTGACTGTATAATATACTCTGTACTTGAAAAGTATGGGTTGTAACCCTCGGTATTAAAGTAAACTTTTTTTCCCTCTTCGGTAACCAGGCACCAATTTGTTTTGGTTGAGCCACCGTCAGCAATTATGATCATAAATTTTTGTTTTTTTAAAAATCGGTTAAAAGTAGGATTTACTTATTGTAAAAAAAACACTTAGTAATTCAAAAAATAAAAATTGCGATTTTTATTCAATTTAAAGCTACTTTTTTATATAATTTAAACTTTAAATGGCGCTTTCGTGCCAATGTTATCAATAATTAATCAGGTCAACTATACCTTTTTTTAAATGTAAAGTTTACAGATAAGCGCTGCGCCCCACAACTTAAAAACAGAGTAATTTACAATTGTACGTAATGTTACCATATTTAGCAAAATATTGGCTTTAATTAATGCTAAAACGTGTATTTAGTATTACAAATGTGTTACATAAATGATAGTGAATTGCCGGGATGAATGTGTGTAGCTTTAATACCGGGTACATTTTGCTGAAGCCAGCCTATCATAAACTCGGAGCCTGGTTCTTCGCTGGCGATGTGGCCCAATACAATGAGCGAAAGTTTATCGCCTTTGGCCTGGGCATCCCGTACGTATTCGGCAGTTTCCCATTCAGATATTTCACCGCATATCATCACGTCGGGTTTCTTGGTGCTCATCTCGGTGATCTGCCTTTTACCACCCGCCGCTCCGGGAAGCAGCAATACCTTCTGGCAGCTTTGTGTTGGATTGCCTATGTAGCGCACCTTCTCAATCTTCAGTTTCTTTTTAAGTGTATCAATAAGGGAGCTTAACGATGTAGCAGGGATGCTGAGTAGGTTGCCGGTTTCGGGTTTGTAATAGTTTACCCAATCCAACTGTTTTAACAAGCCCAGGCCAACACCATCAGGCTTAAGGCTGTGGATGGTATCGTGGTTGCGCCATACGGCTATGTTGTGCTTATCAAGCAGTTGTTTTTTATACTGATATACATCGTCATTGGCCAGCCAGGTGGTTTCGTCGGCATGGTTATAAAAAGTGGGCTCATGCGCTATGATGAAATTAGCGCCCAGGCTTATCGCTTTTTCAATAACGCCAATGGTGGCAAACATAGTGGTAACTATACCGGTAACTACAATATCGCGATTGCCCGATTTTAAGGTATCAACCGTGTTCGGGAACGGAGCGCCGGGCACCTGCTTCATAAACAGATCGATGATTTGCCCTACGGTCATATTTGCATCGGGTTTGGTAAGGGTAAGGGCATCGGCAGCAAATGGCGCCGACAATAAGGCGGCAGCACCTGCTATGGCACCTAACTGACCGATAAATTTACGGCGATTGGGATTATGGTTAAAAGGAGAGAGGTTTGAATTCATGGTAATGATTGGGTTTGGTCAAATATAGTGCAGGTAAGTTAATTTCTGGTTTTGTAATAATTGTGTGACATATTTATATCTTCGCATAAATTTTAAAGACCCCTAAATCCGTGCAAAAACTTGCTAAACTTATCAGCAACAAACCTTTTGTTTATTCTTTATGGTTTGGCCTCAGTCTGTTTTTAGTTATCAAAGGCGTTTTAACCCATCAGGGGTTCAACAATTACACCATCTTTAAATATAACTTTTTAAACACCATTCATCAGCACAACCTGTACGCTTATCAGCCCGAGCATTATTACGACCTTAACCACTACGGGCCGGTGTTTTCAATAATCATGGCCCCGTTTGCCATACTACCCGATGGTATTGGTGTTATTTTATGGGTGTTGTTTAACGCGTTTGTCCTGTTTAAGGCTATTGAGTTATTGCCTTTAAAAAAAGATCAGTACGTGATTGTTCTTTTGCTGTGTGCTCATGAGTTAATGACGGCATCGGCCAATGTGCAAAGCAACCCCATGATAGCGGCGCTCATTATATTAGGTTTTAACTTTATAAAGCGGGAGCAGGATTTTTGGGCAGCGCTTATGATAGCCCTTGGCGCTTTCATTAAGCTTTATGGCATAGTAGGGCTGGCCTTCTTTTTCTTTTCGGCTAACAAACCCAAATTTGTGTTGAGCTTCATATTCTGGTCGGCAGTGTTGTTTGTTTTGCCGATGGCTATTTCGTCGCCCTCGTTTATAGTACAAACTTACCGCGATTGGTATACCGACCTGGTGATTAAAAACTCGGATAATCAGCATTCATCTATGCAGGAAATTTGTGTTACCGGCTTTATTCGTAAAACCTTCAATTACCAGGATCTTAAAAACATGTACGTAATAGGGCCGGCATTGGTGCTGTTTGGCTTATCGTACCTGCGCATAGGGGCATATAAGTTTGTACAATACCAGCGCCTGATCCTCTCGTCGGTATTGATCTTCGCCGTGATATTCAGCAGCTCGGCCGAGTCATCAACTTATATCATCGCTTTTGTTGGTGTAGCTGTTTGGTTTATGAACCTGAACCGCCCGGTTACCGGCTTCGAGATTTTTCTGTTGGTGTTGGCGCTGTTGGTAACAAGCCTTTCACCATCTGATCTGTTCCCGTCCTTTATCCGGAAGCAGTATATAGTGCCTTATAAGCTAAAATCGATACCCTGCTTTTTGATCTGGCTTAAAATAGTTTACGAAACACTCACCCGTAATTTTGCCAGGGAAGAGGAAAGCGTCCTAATCCGGTGACTGCTTAAGGGCTAAAAGGTACAAAAATCTTCATATTGTCATTTTTCGATATAAAATGATGGTGATTTGTGTGTTAATAAATAATTATTAATTATTTTCGTAACAGAAAAGTTACATTTGAGAGATTGTGTGCTTTTTATTAAAACTGGTTACTATAGTTACGTTTTGTAATAATCTATCGTAAAGCTATTTTATATAATAAAGTGTATTGAAATAACGATCAAATATAAACTTTAATTACAAAATACCTCCTGTTACAATTTAAAAAATCCATAGTATAACTATGACATACCTTGATAAGAAAATATCTATTGTTATTCCTTCGCATAATGAGGAAAAAAACATTAGTTATTTGATTGAGCAAATTCGTGAAACACTGTCGCCTACGGGATATGCCTACGAGCTGATATTTGTTGATGACGGAAGCCGGGACAATACGCTAAACGAGTTAAAGATAAATGCCGAATTGCATTCCAATGTTTTTTATGTAGAGCTTTCGCGCAACTTTGGGAAAGATTATGCCCTTAAAGCAGGTATAGCCATGGCCCAGGGCGATGCCGTGATAACTATGGATGCCGATCTGCAGCATCCGCCGCAACTGATCCTGAAGATGTTAAAGCTTTGGGAAAATGGTTATGACATTGTTTATACCTATCGTGAAGGCGAAAATCCGCATGGTAAGGGTTATCAGAAGGTTACTTCAAAATTGTTTTACAAAGGCCTTAACATGCTCTCGGATATCAAAATGGAAAACGGCACTGCCGATTTCAGGTTGATTGATGAGAAGGTAGTAAAGCAGCTTAAACTGATTGATGAATACGAGATCTTTTTCCGTGGTATCATCAAATGGGCGGGTTATAAACAAATAGGCATCCCTTATGTACCATCAAAACGCCATACCGGCGAGGCAAGTTATTCATTCCCAAAACTGGTTAAGCTTGCAGTTGGCAGCATTGTAGCGTTTAGCGCAAGGCCGCTTTATATTGTATCGTTAATTGGGTTGTTCTTTTCGTCGCTGGCTATTTTGTATATACCATATGTATTGGTGAGTTACTTTTTAGGCTACGCGGTTTCGGGCTGGGCATCCATTATTGCCACCATTGCCTTTTTTGGCGGGCTTCAGTTGCTTGTAATGAGTGTTATTGGTGTGTATGTAGGTAAGATATTTATGCAGTCTAAACACAGGCCTCATTATATTATCCGTTCGTCAAACGTTGTTATTGTAAATAATGATCTTATTAGGCTTTGATGTTGAGGAGTTTGATATGCCGTTTGAGTACGGTAAATCAATATCATTTGATGAACAGCTTGAGATTTCTACAAGGGGCACCAATATCATCCTCAACTTATTGAAAGAAAGAGGTATTAAAGTTACCTTTTTTTGCACAGCTAACTATGCCATCAACAAACCCGAAGTTATCAAAAGAATGGTAGCCGAAGGGCATGAGATAGCATCGCATGGGTATTATCATTCAGATTTTAAGGCCGAACATTTAAGGCAGTCGAAACTGACATTAGAGGACATTTCAGGAACGGAAGTAACCGGCTTCCGGATGGCCCGGATGATGCCTGTTGACGAAGCCGAGATTGCCAAGGCCGGTTATGAATACAATTCGTCAATAAACCCAACCTGGCTACCGGGGCGGTATAATAATTTTGATAAACCACGTAGCTGGTTTTATGATCATGATGTACTACAGATCCCGGCTTCGGTATCGCCTGTGGTACGTTTCCCACTGTTTTGGCTAAGCTTTCATAATTTGCCGCTATCTTTATTAAAGAGGATGGCTTCGGCAGCGCATAAAAAGGATGGTTATTTGAACCTGTATTTTCACCCATGGGAATTTACCGATCTGCACGATAAAGAAAAGTTTGGTTTCCCCGGCTATGTTTCAAAAAACTCAGGCGAAGCCTTTGCCCGGCGAATAGCTGATTTTATTGATTGGGCAACGGACAAGGGTTACACCTTTAGACGGACGGACAGCTTTTGCAGCAAGATCAAAAACAAAAACAAACCGGAGCCTGTTTTGCGTTAATAGGCTGTTAAACAGCTTGTAGCAAATCAATTAGCAAATTGATTGTTATTTTCAGCATAAATTTGCATATTTGCACCGCAAAAAAATATATAGTATATCATGGGTTCGAAACCATGTGTATATTTGTAATTAAATTGCGATGGTCCTATAGCTCAGCTGGATAGAGCAACAGATTTCTAATCTGTAGGTCTTTGGTTCGAATCCAAATGGGATCACCTAAGGAAATTTGTATAATGGCAAATTTCCTTTTTTTTATGCTCGTAAAAACCTCATAGGCAAATAGTTATTTCTAACAATCTTCTTATGGAAAAGCTCATCGATAGGCTCAGGCAGATCATTCACCTTTCGGATGATGAGGCGTATCTGATCAAACAGATCTTCAGTGAAAGGAGCATCAAAAAGGGGGATTTTTTTTTACGGGAGGGACACGTATGCCGTTCGGTAGCCCTTATGGAGAAAGGCCTGGTCAGATATTATATGAACGAGGACGGCAACGAGGGCACTTACTATTTTGGCAGGGAGGGAGATTTTGTTTGCGATTACGAGAGCTTTCTTCCGCAGGTTCCATCTAATAAGAATATCCAGGCATTGGAGGATACTTTATTTTACGTTGTTAGTTATGACGGCCTGCAGCAAATTTATCGTGAAGTGGGGGAAGGCGAGCGCCTGGGCAGGCTCGGTATCGAACAGGTTTTCGTTAGCGTACTGCAGCAGCTATCATCTTTTTATAAAGACTCACCTGAAATACGTTATCAGCGTTTCCTCAAAACATTTGCCGACATTAACCAGCGTGTACCACAGTATTACATCGCCTCTTACGTGGGCATCAAACCCCAATCTTTATCCCGGGTACGGAAAAGAGCGGCCCTATAGCATTTATTAACCTGGGTGAATGCATAAAAAATTGGATGGGGCGAAATTTGCTTAAACGAATCAATAAAGCAAATGAAAACTCAAACTATCAACTCATGGGGCCCGCGTGTGGCCTCTTACTGGTTTACTGCTGCAGTAGTTGCAGCTATTATTTTCCTCGGCTTGCGGTTTATACTTGCGCCTGAAGTGGGTGCCGAAGGATTTGGCATCCCATTAGTACATACCAAGGAAGCTTTGGCTTATGGATGGATCAAGGGCATCAGGGACGTCTTTTCTGGAATCGTGGTGCTCATTTTTCTTCTTACACGTAACCCCAGAGCTACTGCTTTTGCATTCTGCGCGGCGATCATTATCCCCGTATCCGATTGTCTCACTGTTCTGGCAGTAAATGGCTCCAAAGACCTAACTCATTTACTGATCCACGGTATTACTGCAATGTATATGGCGGTTACACCCCTCTTTTTATTCAAAGCAAAATCTAACTAAGCCATGAACACTTCCGTATTACATATTTTAAACGGTTTAGCGATAGTCACTACCGCTGTAGTCTTCGGAACCGATGCATTTTTTGCCCTGGTTGGCAAAAAGGCCACTGCTAAAAGTGAAGATGCATCCGTAGCCGATGTAATGGGCCATTTTCATGAAGTGGCAGATGCCAGGATGCCCTTAGTTGGCGTTGCAGCAATTCTGAGCACCTTATTGCAGGTAATAATTGCCGGTTTACATACTTTCCAGGGGCAATTGGCCGCGGTATCCTTAGCTGCCCTGCTAACGCATCTTGCTATATACTTTACCATTGCCAGGCCGGTTAATAATATTATGGTTGATGCTATAAAATTCGGCCGGATAGTGGATAATATCAGAGAATTACAGCAACGCTGGGACAGGGTGATAGCCTTGCGGGCAGCATTACTCTTTATAGCCATCGTCAGTCTTGTTGTGGTCAATTATTACTGAAGCATGTTTTATAACTTTAACTTCGGAACTATACTTCATGGAGTGGTTAAACATTTCTTTTTATTAAAGTTCTATTGACAATTTGCGCTGTTAGTTGCACAAACGCCTCTTAGATTTTCTAAGGGGCGTGTTTTTAGGAAAAGAGTCGCAAATCACCCTCAAATTTGGCGTTAATGCCCCCGAAGCCTGAAACCTACCGTGCTTAACTTTGTTTATCATCAAAAACAATCACCTATGTTATCCATTAAACCTCACCTTTGGTTTGACAAACAGGCCAAAGAAGCCGCGGAATTTTACACTACCTTAATGCCGGATTCGGCTATCAGTTTTGTTAACCAGCTGCATAACACGCCATCCGGCGATTGCGATATTGCAGAATTTACCATAGCGGGGCAACCTTTTATGGCTATTAGTGCCGGGTCGCTCTTTAAGTTTAACCCTTCAATTTCGTTTATGATCAATTTTGATCCTTCGCACAACCCGGATGCGGCCCGGCTTATCGACGAGGTGTGGAGCAAACTGGCTGATGGCGGAACCGTAATGATGCCACTTGACCGTTACCCATTCAGCGAGCGCTATGGCTGGGTGGCCGATAAATACGGTGTGTCATGGCAACTGATCCTGACAAACCCTGCAGGGGAACCAAGGCCGGTTATTATACCATCCATGATGTTCACCGGCGCGGTAGCGGGCAAAGCCGAAGAGGCTATCGATTTTTATTGTTCGGTATTTAAGGACAGTAAAAGAGGCACTACCGCCTCACGACCCGAAGATATGGGACCGGATAAAGCAGGTACATTGCTCTTTGCCGATTTTTATATAAACCAAACCTGGCTGGCTGCTATGGATAGCGCTCATAATCATGGTTTCGGATTTAATGAAGCTGTTTCGCTGCTGATAGAATGCGAAACCCAGGAAGAGATAGACTACTACTGGTCGGCACTCTCGGCCGATCCTAAAGCCGGGCAGTGTGGCTGGCTGAAGGATAAATATGGCGTATCCTGGCAAATATCATCAACCTTTATGTCTGAAGTGCTTAAAAGCGGTACGCCTCAGCAAATTGACCGGGTAACACAGGCATTTCTCCCTATGAAGAAATTTGACATGGCTGCTTTGCAAAAAGCTTATCAGGGCTAATAAACATCAACAATATGAAAACAAAAAAAATCTGGGCTAATTTCAGCGTAAAAGACGCGGAGCGCACTACTCAATTTTATACACAACTGGGTTTTACCCCTAACGGAACCAATAAATATCCGAAGTTAGCCAGTTTCCTTTTTGGTGATGATAATTTCGTGATCCATTTTTTTGAACAGGGTTCACAAATAGATGAATATTTGGCGCCCGCCTCAACAACAGGCAGCGAAATTATTTTCACCCTCGCTGCCGATACTGAGGCTGAAGTAAATGAATGTGCAGATCGGGTAAAAAATGCCGGCGGCACTATGTTAAAGGATGTTGAACGGGATGAAGCCAACTATTATGGATTTGCCTTTGCCGATCCCGATGGCCATAAATTTAATGTATTATTAATGGATAATATGTGAGGTGCATTTATTCGAAATGAAGGCATGTCCGCATCCATTATTGCGTATGGTTGCTATTTTGCATGAGGGGAATTACCACTTTATAAGCTGTTTTTTTCTCCCAGCGCGCTATCAGCCAGGCTATAAAACTTAAAGTGAAGATGTCGTTATTTTCGGCCTTGTTTAGCATGTTTAAAACAGTTTTTTGATATGCAGGATCAAAAGCTGCGTCGGGTTTTAATAGGCATTTCTCTACCAGGCTCAGAAATAATAACACACGTTCTTCTGAAGTTTTCAGCAGATACTTCTTATATCGTCGCCGGAAGCTGCCTATCCGGGACATGGCCAGCTCGATGTTGGAGAACTGTGCCTGTATCAAAATTTCCATCAGGTTTTTTCGAATGGTCCATAGCATCCCCATCTTTTTTTCATACCAGGCATCGGTACGTGTCAGTAAAGTCAAATGTTTTAAGCTTTCACGGTTATTATTACAGAGGGCTAAAAACATGGTCAGGCATACTCGTAAATCCTCTATGTCTTCGGGTTTAGATGTATGTTTGGTATTGGATATCGATTTCTTCAATAACTCAATCGCCTCGTCGGCAAAATCTGTAAAGAACAGGTTAAGTGCAGAGAGTAGCTGATGGCGTAAATAAAACAAGGTGTAGTACCGGCTATCCGTCAACATGAGATCCATCATTTCTTTAAGATAGGATGCACTCCTTACAAAATCCTTGCGCCTTAAATGAAAGTTGGCCAAAAAATATAAGATGGATATATGGTAAAAAAGATAAGATTGTTTATACACATGGCTCTGTATAAATTGATTCGTCCGGTTTACGTAGCGCTCTATCAATCCATAATTCTGCTGTATCGCGGCATATTCATTGGCTATGAAAAGAATCTGGTAAATGGACTTATAGGTCATCAGGTCCTGAGCAGAAATTTTGTATTTCCGGATGGTGGTTATCATCAGGGCCGTCAAATTAACGATTTTCCCTTTCAGGTGTATCTCCTGTAATTCCTGCCTCAAAAAGGCATAAGCCATATTGAGCTTAGCCTCGCGTTGCATATTCGACTGGTTTCGTAAAAGGCGTGCGGTCAACGCTTCAAGGTTTTCTGCTCCCGGCAGATGGGCATATTGCAGCTTTAACAGCAAAAGCTCATTCAATAAGTTAAATTGCTCCAAATGTTCAGCCAGTCGTTCGGCCTTATCCAAACATTTGAACGCTATTTTGATCACATCATTTTCTAATAAAAAACGTCCCACTACCACCAGGCGTAACGCGTCGTAGGTGTCGGAATGACTGCTTTCAAAGGTTTTTTGTGACAAGAATAGCAGTAAATTATCCTGCAGCCTTTTACGTAAAGCATAATACGCGTCGTTATTTTTCTCCGATTCGTAGAGACTATTTAAACCATCTATATCGTCAGTTTCTATTAAATCAAGTAGCTGCAAGTTTTTTACATCTAATCGTTTGTTTTTTCGCTGCAAAAACTGCTTGAATAGCTTTTTATCATTGTTATTGAGCAGCCTTGTTAGCTCCGAAAGCGAGTCCATATTAATAATTTTGGTCTAATTAAAGATGCAATAATGCTAAATTATATCGTCAGTAAATTAGATATTCTGATTTTTTAAGACCCGCTTTCCGCCCGACATTTGGTTCCATATTAATCAATAAAACAAAACAAACATGGAACCGCTACAAAACAAAACTGAAGAAACTTCAACCAATGTAAAATATGGCGATAAGGTTAGAAATCCATTTAAGCCAACTGCCGCGTTTATTGGTGCCTCCTGGTTTGCCTTATTGGCTGGAATGGTGGGTTATTGCATAGGCCTTTGGAATGCAACTATGGCATTGAACGAAAAAGGTTACTACTTCACCATTTTGTTGTTTGGCCTATTTGCAGTAATCTCGGTACAAAAAAGCGTTAGGGACAGGTCTGAAGGGCTTGCCGTAACGGATCTTTACTACGGACTGAGTTGGTTTGCTACTATCGCTGCAATAATCCTGTTGACGATTGGCCTATGGAATGCAGATCTGGCCCGGAGTGAGAAAGGCTTTTATGCTATGGCATTCTGTTTAAGCTTGTTTTCGGCGATTGCCGTACAAAAAAATACCCGCGACGCAAAGATGTTTGAGGATAAAGAGTTGTAACGTAGCGGTCGCCCGCCCCGCAGCGTCTTGCCTGGCAAGCCTGCGGGGCTTTTAATTTACCGCCCCGCCCCAATATCGTGAACCCAATCAGGATTCTTTATTGGCATTTTAAATGGTACATGTTTTTTAAGGTGCTATAATATTGGTTCGAATCCAAATGGGAATATATGATGAGCTGCCTAAAAGTACTTTTTATTCAATATATAAAGACTCATGCGTATGTTTTTGACAGTCTTTTATGATAAGAGCTAAGGCCCGCCACGATTTATTTTAGCGGGCCTTTAAATAATTCAAGCTTATAACCCGTTAATAATAGCTTCCGATACAACTTCTCCAATCATCATGGTAGCCGCATTGGTATTAGCGGATGTTATAGTCGGCATAACCGAAGCATCAGCAATTCTCAGCCCGGTAATACCATGTACTTTTAGCTGGCTGTCAACAACTGCATCTGATCCTACGCCCATTTTACAAGTGCCTACCGGGTGGAAATAGGAGGTAAGAGCATCCCGGATAAAATCTTCGATGGCTTTTTTACCGATAATGTTTTTAGGCGCGATCCATCTTTTGGTGATGTTTTTGAAAGCTGGCTGCGAAATAAGATCCATGCCAATTTCTACGCCTGCAACAAGGGCCTGCAAATCTTCAGGCTCGGAAATAAAGTTCGGCTGAATTTCAAGAGGGCCATCATGACGGGCTGTTTTCATTTTAAGATACCCTTTACTTTTCGGTTGTACCAAGCCTGGCACCAGGCAAAAAACATTTTCAGGCACATCGTACTGTTGTGCAATCTCGTGAGTTAAGTAAGGCACCTGTAATGGTAAATACATTAAATCAGGTACTTGTAATGCCGGTTTGCTTTTCCATAGCGCGGTACTTCCCGCCAGGTTATTATTACGGATACCGAGCGGAATATTTGTTTCAAAACACAAACCTGCAACCAGGGGATGATCCTGCAGGTTTTTACCTACTCCCTCCAAATTAATTATACTTTTTATACCAAGCTTTTTAAGTTCTTCGCTATCACCTATCCCCGAAAGCATCAGGATCCTGGGCGTGTCTATAGCACCTGCAGATAGTATAACTTCCTTATCAGCCAATACAGTATACATCTCGCCATTTAACTCAAAGTCGAGGCCCTGGCAATGGGTATCATGAAAATTAAGCTTTAAAACTTTGGCGTGCGTCAGGATAGTGAGGTTATTATGATCCATCACCGGTTTAAGGTATTCGGTTGGGCTCGACCGCTTGCCATCGCGAACATTTAGAACCATTTTTCCTACACCTTCGGGGGCTGGTCCGTTGGTATCCTCAAGTACCCGCATGCCATAAGTTCGGCCGGCCTCAATTAAAGCAGCTGGCACAAAATGAAGGTTTTTCGCATTTTCAATAGCAATTGGGCCGTTTGCTCCGTGGAAGTCGGTTGCTCCGCCTTCCCAGTCTTCAATTTTTTTGAAGAAAGGTAACACCGAATTGTAATCCCAACCGGTATTTCCTGCTGCTGCCCATCCATCATAATCGGCTTGGTTTCCCCGCGTCCAGGTAATGGCATTAATACTTCCGGATCCACCAAGCACCTTGCCTCGCGGAACAGGTATAATCCTGTTATTGATAAACGTTGTTGGCTCATAAGCATAAAAATAATCATGCGGGGCGCCAATATTGTGCACCCATTGCATTGGCTCGGCAATGCTTTCAATTCCGGCATCTGAGCCTCCTGCTTCCAGTAATAGTACAGAAACGCCTGCGGTACCCGCTAAACGGCGAGCGATAACGCAGCCTGCAGAGCCGGCACCCACAATAATGAAATCGTATTTGTTTTTTATTGGGGGCAAAGCCCCTTTGTTGCCCTCACTGTAACTTGATTTTTCGTTTGTCATAGGAATGAATTTTAATAATGCTCAAAATTAGATCTGGCAGGTAGCTCTATCTATACCGCAAAGCGGGGGAATGTATCCTCTGTTTTGGGGAGGTTATCAACGTGTAACTCGGTTGTAATTAACCAGCGTAAACCATTGGTTTCTTATCGAAAACAATCCGAAGCGAAAGCCCCGATAAGCATAGCAAGTGCGGCAGGTTGGTCCAGTTCGATGCAATGACCGGCTTCCGGAATCTTAAAAATCTTATTCCTCCATTTTGGGAGACCTGATTGTTCAAGATAATCAGTTTGAATAAGCCGCTCCTCAGAGCCATACGCGACAGTGATTGGTAGATTGGCTGCAATAAGATTGGCTATTTTATCTGTTGTATTGGGCATTCTAAGCGAGTTGCCGAGCGCTGCTCTAAACTGGGGATCTGTTTTTTTGAATACCATTTTGTAATGATCCTTTATAGGCTGATTGTCTTTGAAAATAAAGTGGCCAATCAAAAAGTCTATTTCATCATCAGCAGGAGTTGCTTTGAAGGCAGCGGCAACCGAAACGCCGGGCTGGATCATATCTTTCACTGTTATGCTCCCGGATGTAAGCATCGCTCCGCATAAAAAGATTCCCTTACAGTTAGGCGGAAATGCTTTCATCTCACCGATAATGCTTGTGCCAAGTGACGTTCCTACCAGGATAAATTCTTTTTCATGTATCTGGGCTAAAAATGCATTAAGGTGCGCCGCGAGCCCTTTTGTTGTATAATCTGCATCCGGGTTATTACTTCTGAATGATAAACCATGCCCGGGCAGATCGACAGCGATGAGCATATACTTTTGAAGTGCATTTTGGATAACTACGCTGTCCCAGGTATGTAATGATTGTGAATTGCCATGGACGAAAATGATAGCACTTTGGCTATGGCCGGTTTTTCTGTAATTAAGCATATGGTAATTGTGTTTGCTATTGCCAAATAAATTGTGGTTGTAACAGCTTTTTTAGAGAGGGGCCCAATTTGGGATATAAATACCGGCGCCAGGCACAATAAGATTTATCTTTTTGTAACCTGGCCGCGGTTTGTGAACCTTTCTTGAACATGACCTTTTTGACAGGAACCACAGGTACCGCTATACCGGTATTTTAATTCAATTCAACTTATTTGGCGAGGAAGTTTATAGCTTCCTGCACAAACTCATCATGATACTGAAATACTGCCGCGTGTCCGGCATCAGGATAAGTAATTAAGTCGGCGTTTGGGATGTTTTTGTAGAGGTTTACCGCATTAATTACCGGAACAGGAATATCTTGCTGCCCCTGGGCTATTAATACCGGTTGCTTTATTGTTTTTAGTTCGTTAAACGCGTTTGGATAAGGTTGCGCCCATCCCAACACGGCTGTTAGCTGGGTCCCGCCACTTTGTTCGTTTACAGGCAGGTCCCGGTCGGTAGTACGTTTTTGTGTTCTGGCATAGGATTCTTTTCCTGCGGCTATGCTTTTTTCCGAGCTTGTGAAAGCAAAACGTAAAAGACTTTCTTCCGGAGTTAACCCTGCAGCGGCAGCTAACAAATTAGGCAGGTTTGAAAGGCCTTCACTTCCTTTAGGACCTGTTCCGGTAAGGATAATCTTATTGACAAGTTCGGGATGCGTAAGCACCAATTGCTGGCTGATAAAACTTCCCATCGAGAAGCCCATAATATTAACCTTGGTATAGCCCAACGCCTTAATGAAATTGGCGGCATCGCTTGCCATTGCCGTAATATTATCCGGTGTAGTTCCTTTGGATGAGCCAACGCCTTGATTGTCAAATATGATTACTTTGTACTTTTGAGCCAAACCGTTTGTGATTGCAGGGTCCCAGTCATCCATTGAACCACCCAATGCCGATAACATAACCAGGGGGATGCCGTCCTTATCTCCCAAAATCCGGTAAGCATAGCTGTTGCCGGCTACATCAATAAATTTAGTAGGAGCGGTTTGATGATAATCAACAATCGCGGTTGATGTTCCTTTACCCGGTCCGTTGTCTTTCTTGCAGGATGCAAGGCCGAGAGCCAGGATGGATAAAATGATCAATTGTTTTGTGGACCTGAATAGCGTTCTGTTTTTCATAGATAGAGGATTTTATGCCTTAATTGACGCTGCAAAAGTATTTTTTGAGGCAGCCTTGCCTAATCACGACTTGCCGAACTATACAAATTGGATGCTGAAACAGCCAACTTTGGCAGCCGAATGCGACCGTGACAGGGGCGGGATCATAAAAATTTACTGCTCAAGTACCGGGGCATCCGTTATTTTTTCAAGCACCGATGCGGGCAGATAAGGCCTTCCGCCGGTTGCCGGGACGCAGGTGCCCGTGAAAACGGCCTGCGTCATTAATTTGTTATTGCAAACGATAGTTTGTTTAAAATGTAGCTTTGGCAAGCCCTCTTTATCTTTATATAGGGTACAGGTAACCTTGAACTCGTCGCCCCGCTTCAGGGACCTGATAAAACTGATGGTATAACCTGAAAGTACCATATAGATGCCGTTTTTAGCCTCCGTTTCAAAATCGAAACCCAGTATTTCCCTGATATAATCATGCCTGCAGTATTCCATGTAAAAGGGATAGTAAAGGCCATCCATGATTTCCTGAACATCTATATGTTCGTCTTTGGCAACGTAAGTTTTTGAATATTCCATGATTTTTTAATTTCTGACGGGAGCAAAAGTATCCGTCGCTCCTGTTTGGGGAAATCACCAAAATGAGGGATATCAACTCACCGCCAATTCCGACAACGTCCCCGAATTAGGTGATAGCCGATTTGTTCTGAAGCGCTGAATTTTGCGTTCACCATAACTAAAGTTCTGGAATAGTCTGGATTTGACGGACAAACAGAACTTTTCAGATACCTTGAAAATAATATGACAACTAAAATCACCATTCCAAACCGCCTTGCAGAGGGCGAACACTTTGCGGAAGTAAACAACATTATCATACATTATTATGTGGCCGGTAGTGGCCCCGTATTACTGCTTCCATCGCCAGGTTGGGGGCCATCGGTAAATTATATTATGCCTTTACCGCTTTTTGAGCAATATTTTACCATGGTGTATTTCGATACGAGGCACAGCGGAAAATCGACCGGGCCGGAAGACAGTACACAATATGCACTCGATAATTTTATAGCCGATATAGACGCGCTCAGAATTTATCTCGGGCAATCCAAGGTTTATATCGCAGGCCATTCGGGGGGCGGCCACCAGGTACTTGAGTATGGGATTCAGCACAACGAAAATCTGTCAGGGATTATTGCCATCGACGCGATTGCAGCTACAGATGAATTGCGCGCCGAAGAAATGATGAAACGGATCATGAAGAAAAAGACCGAGCCCTTTTACCTTGAAAACCCGGAGTATTATGAAAAGGCTACCGCGTTTATGATGGGAATGGGAACAGATAAAACGCCGCGTACATTGGAAGAGATCATCGGCACCATGGGCGGATTTTATTTTCATGACCCCAGCCTCGCCGCGAAGACCTTTCAAAACCTTGACCTGAATGATACTGTTTTCGCATACACTAATTCAAACGGCTTCCAGGGAAAGAATTTGCTTGGTGATTTGCACCGCATCACTGTGCCTGTATTGATAATTGTTGGCGATGATGATTTCATTTGCGATCCTGTATCGCAGGCCGCCAGGATCCGTGCAAATATTGCCAATTCAAAGCTGGCTGTTATCAGCAATTGCGGCCACATGCCATGGATTGAACAGCCTGCTGAATTTTATGAACAGTGCGAAACCTGGTTTAGCGAACAGCAATTGAAGAAATCATGAAATAGCATTTGCAAATCAGCGGCATCCAGGGTCAGGCCATAATGCTTAATGTCTGGTTCAGCAGGTATTTTGCCTGTTTTGAAGTAAAAGTATTATACTTTCCGGCGCAGAGATACCACCTTCGTTTCATAATTCTATCTTAAATATTTAATTATGAAAACGATAAAAAGTGTTTATGTGAACGGAGCGTTCATTGAACCCCACGGTACCGAAATTGTAAGTGTCATTTCTCCGCTTAACAAAAAAGAAATAGCCCAAATTGTTTATGCTGATGAACAGGATACTATTGCTGCAATTGAGGCGGCAAAGGCCGCGTTGCCAGCATATAGTAAAAGCACAATAAATGAGCGCGTTGAATATCTGACAAAGATCAGCGCCGAAATTGAAAAGCGGATAGATGATCTTATCAATGCGACAACTTTGGAATATGGAGCTCCCGGTGAAAGAGCAAAGTGGGCTAATCTGATTGCTGCTACAACTTTTTCAAACCAGGCTGCAATGCTTCAGCAGTATTCATTTTCAAAGCAGGTGAATGAATCAATAGTTATCATGGAACCGGTTGGGGTGGCAGCATTGTTTACCCCCTGGAATGCTGTAGCCGGTTCAATTGCTATTAAAGTTGCGGCGGCGTTGGCGGCCGGTTGTACCATAATCCTTAAACCGAGTGAATTTGGATCATGGCAGGCCGAGATTATTATGGAATGTATTGCTGCTGCAGGTTTGCCGAATGGTGTTGTTAATATGGTTAACGGGAACGGTGCAGTTATTACCAAGCCAATAATGGAAAGCAGTGAGGTTACTAAAATTTCATTTACCGGTTCTACTTTAGTTGGCAAAATCCTGGCAAAGCAGGCGGTAGATACCATGAAAAGGGTAACATTGGAGCTTGGTGGAAAATCGGCCAATATTTTATTGGAAGATGCGGATTTTAGCAAAGCTATTCCTATGGCACTACAAGCCGGATTTATGAATAATGGTCAGGCCTGCATTGCCGGAACAAGATTATTGGTGCCGGAATCAAAACTTAATGAAGTTAAGGACTTGCTAATCCGTGAATCGGCGAAATTTATTGTTGGTGATCCTTCTTCGGCAGATGTCAAAATAGGACCGCTTGCAAGTCAAAAACAATATGATCGTATTCAGCAATATATTCAAACCGGAATAAGTGAAGGAGCAGAGCTTCTTACAGGTGGCTTAGGTCATCCGGAAGGTTTAGATAAAGGCTATTACGTAAAGCCAACAATCTTCATCAATGTCAATAATGAGATGACTATCGCCGGGGAAGAAATCTTTGGCCCTGTATTGTCTGTAATTACTTATAGTAATGAAGAAGAAGCGATAGAAATTGCCAATAATTCTGAATATGGTTTGATGGCCTATGTTAGTTCTGCCGATGAAAACCGGGCGGCAAATGTTGCTTCTCAGCTTAAGGCAGGCAGGGTACTTATCAATACATTAAAACATGATCCTATGGCTCCATTCGGCGGTTATAAAAACTCAGGAATTGGCCGGGAAAATGGTGTTATCGGTTTGGAGGAATTTCTGGAGGCTAAAACACTGATCAGATAAATTTCTGGCAAGTATTAGATATTTAAGGAGCACCCGAGGCTAAAGTAAACAGCTGGAATAAATGAAAGGTCATTCTTCAATACAGAGGAATGACCTTTTAGGTAAGTAGATGCAGGGGGTTAACGGTTTTCCATCCAGGACAGAAAGAACGGCGATTTTTCTTTGTTAATAAGTAGTTTTTCAGGTGTTTCAATAACCAACCTGATATGCAGTTTACGCATGAAATAAAGTTCGGCTTCTTTGATTGCCTTGAAATTAATAAGATATTGACGGTTGACGCGGAAAAACTGATCGGGGGAAACCGAACCAGTGATCTGATCCAGTGACTGGCTGAGCACATATTCCTGCTTATCAAAACACACCATCGATACAGCGTTATTCCTGATGTAAAAGAAAGCGATATTATCTGTTGCAACAGTGGTGTATTTGGGGTTTTTGAATACTAAAAAACTTTGTTTCCAACGCTTTGTTTTCTGTTGATAAACAACATCATCCAGGTCCACCCGATCTGAATGATGTTCATGAGGTTTTATAGCGTACACGATATGGTTTTCGTGCAGATTGTTGTTTTGTTTGAGCAGAACCTTGTTATGATTTAATTCATTATGATAAATTGTGTCATTGCCTCCAATGTAAAGGAGACAGTCTTTAATTAAAATAAAGTCCGAATCAAATCCTTTTTTCTGGAAGTCGGTAACCGTGTTTGTTTTAGCGTTGTAGTTTTCCATTGCACAAATTCATTTTAGTTTATTAAACCGATAGCTTTCCCGGCGAGCCCTCATCAGGTACTTCGCCATAAACATTTTAATAGATAACAGGGACCACTTATCAGCCGATTTAATTCCTGTTTGTTTGTAATCTTTATTTTGATCGAGCAGTGAGTGTATAACGATAATTGAACAGCAGCCTGTGATCAAATGGGTGGAAATAAAGATTGCTTCCATTTATTTTAGATTTTAAAATTCTGATACAAAGTTTTATCGAGTCAAGGTAAAGCCGGATAAAACCATAAAAGGCACTATTAAAGCGGTTGGTTTTTCCGGATCGGATAATTGGTATTTCGCAACAAGGCATTGTATCGGGCTTTTGTGTAGCGATACCTGGGGTAATATTCCATTGTTTTGTTTTCATTGCAGATATGGGTTTCGTGGTGTAAACGATAACTCATAAATACAAATGATATACCAATAGTATTAAGTTATTGGTTATTAGTTATTTGTGTTGTTTTTATCTTGGCGGAGAATTGAGGCTATTTCATGAAATCATGGCATTTCATGATGTAGGGTATGATGGAAAAAGGCAATCCCGGGTAGCAGGATTGCCTTTTTATGAAGTATCAGATCTTAGGTGTGCTTTGAAAGCATTGTATTAGCTATTCCATAGCTTTTTAACTGTATGGTTTCACTAATGGATTTATAACCTGTTAGCGTACTGATTTAAATGCCGCTCTGATCTCTTCTGCTAATATTTGTGGTTGCTCCCAGGCTGCAAAATGGCCGCCATTGTTCACTTCATTAAAGTAGATCAGGTTGTGGTAGCAGCGTTCAGCCCAGGTTTTAGGTGCCTGATATATTTCGCCAGGGAAAACGGTAATAGCTACCGGCGTTGAAATTTCACGTGCGTTGAAATTATTGGAGTGATCTTCCCAATAGATCTGAGCAGCGGAAGTAGCGCTGTTGGTTAGCCAGTATAGTGATATATCGTCAAGTATCTCGTCGCGGGTAAGTACTTTTTCAGGTTCGCCTCCGCTGTATGTCCACTGAACTATTTTGTCATACATCCAGGCAGCCTGGCCAACCGGCGAATCTGCAAGCGCATATCCCACAGTTTGCGGGCGGGTTACCATCATGGCAGAGTAGCCGCAATTATTTTTATAGAAGTTGTTCAACGATTCATAAGCAGCTTTTTCTTTGTCAGATAGCCCGGCAGGGGTTGCGTCTCCATTAGTCAGGTGCGCAGCGATATCTGGAGGTACCGTAGCAGGCATATTGATGTGAATGGCTAAAAGGCCCGGTACATGTTGTAAAGCCATGCGTTGGGAGATCACGGAACCGCAATCACCTCCTTGTGATACAAATTGTTTATAACCCAAACGGTTCATCAATTCGCCCCATGCCCTGGCAATATGATCAGAATCCCAGCCGGTATTGGCAGGTTGCCCCGAAAAGCCAAAGCCTGGTAAAGAAGGGATCACAACGTCAAAAGCATCTTCGGCTTTACCTCCGTGTGCTGTTGGATTAGTAAGCGGATCAATCACTTTCAGTAGTTCAAATATCGAACCAGGCCAGCCATGCGTCATGATCAGCGGCAGGGCTTTAGAGTGTTTGGAACGCACGTGAATGAACTGGATGTCAAGACCGTCGATATTGGTCACAAACATAGGCAGCGCATTTAATTTGGCTTCGCCTTTGCGCCAGTCATAGTCAGATACCCAGTAGTTCACCAGGTTTTGAAGTTGTTGTTTACGCAGGCCTTGCGATTCGTTATTTACAGTTTCGCGACCAGGCCAGCGCGTGGCAAGCAATCTTTTTTTAAGGTCGGCGAGTTGTTCATCAGTAACATGAACATGAAAAGGGCGAATGCTTTTATCATTCTTATTTACGGCAGATTGGGTTTGGGCTTTACTTTGCAAAGTAAACAGCCCCATAGCAGCGCAAAAAAACGCGGACAGCAAGGTGGTTTTTAGGTTTCTCATAGTAATTTATTTAATTAACTATGCGAAAGTATCCCTTAGGGATACCGGCCACCATTGATACATAGCTTAACCAGACAAATTGAATGCTGACTTAGACATCTCAGTTTTAATGCTGATTAGATCTGCAGAAAAATCAATGTGCTGCATCAGCCATGCTTACCTTCGACCTCGATTTTTTTACAAGGATGAGAACGAGTGGTACAAAAACGACAAACACGATTCCAACCATAATAAAAATATCCATATAGGAGAGCAGGGTGGCTTGTGTATTAACTCCATTATCTATTATTTGAACGGCGGCTTTATGCGATGCCAAACTATCCAGCCCGTGTCCGTGAAAACCTGCTGAAAGCTGCTTTATGCGATTTTGTACCTTTATATCATTTGCGTCCAGCTTGCCGATCAAGCCCACTCTGTGTTTGCTGCTCTGCCTGGACAGAAAAGTTGAAATTAGAGAGATCCCAAATGAACCGCCCAACTGGCGCATCATCCCGGTAAATGCCGCCCCCTGACCAATTTCCTGACCTTTTAATGTCGACAGAGCCATGGTACTGATAGGAACCGACAAAAAGCCCAACCCGATACCCCGTATGATAAGGGGCCAGAAAAAATCGCCACCACCGGTTGTTGGCGTAATTATCTGATAGCATAACATGCAGAAGATGTAAAAAAGGAACATGCCGATAGCAATCAGGAATTTTTGCTGTATACCCTTTTGGATCAATGTAGCGATAACTGGCATCATCAATGCGGTAAACAGCGTGCTCGGCAGCTGAAGTAAACCGGCTTTTTGAGCAGTCCAGCCTAATACCGATTGTGTGAATAAAGGGATAACAAATGTAGAGCCATAGGCTCCGAAGCCCAATACAAATGATAATGCTACGCCTATACTCAGATTTCCGTTCTTAAACACCCTGAGGTTAACAACCGGAAACCTTGTTTCCAGTTGCCGCCAGATAAACAGGTACAGACCTAAGAAAGCGGTAATTGACAAGGTGATAATTAACGAGCTGTTAAACCAATCATCTTCCTGGCCTTTTTCTAAAATATATTGTAATGAAGATATCCCAACGGTAAGTAAGGCTATACCAAGCCAATCTATTTCGCTGGCTAATCTTTTCTGCTCGTAACGCGGGCTTTTTACATAGATCAGCGTTAGCAAAGTAGCCACTATTCCAACCGGGATATTGATATAAAATATTAAGGGCCACGAAAAATTATCTACAATATATCCCCCTAATGGTGGGCCAAGTGTAGGGCCCACTATGATACCTAACACATATATGGCCTGTGCCATGGCGCGTTTTTCCGGTGGCCAGCTTTCGGTAATAATAGTTTGAGATGTTACCAGCAGCGCGCCGCCACCCATACCCTGTATAAACCTGAAAATAATGATTTCGGTAACCGAATGGGCATTACCGCATAAAAAAGAACATACAGTGAAAATAATAATGGAAGCGGCAAAATAGTTTCGGCGCCCGAATTGCTGCGATAGCCAGTTGGTTAAAGGGATAACAATAACGTTGGCCAGCGAATATGCAGTGATAACCCAGCTGATTTCATTTAGTGTGGCACCCAAACTTCCGCGCATATTGTTTAATGCCACATTTACTATGGTGGTATCTATTATTTCAAGTAAAGCGCAAAAAACTGCTGTTATGGTAATGATAACCAGGCGTGGTCCACGCTCAATTAATGATTCTTCTTGTTGCATTTTTAAGAGATTAAATTTGAATGCAATTCAAATGTTGATAATTAAATTGTTGGGGTAGCGCAGGCCTGGCTTCACACAATTATTACAACAATTTGGCTATAGCGGGTTTGAACATGGGCAGATTGGCCCGCTATTTCTGTTACTATCAGAAATAGCAGGGCAGGATAAATTGTCCTGCATTTAAGGCTTGTTGCCGTGGTACTACCGACTTGCTGTTTCTTTTTTCAAATCAGCAACTTGTTGCTTTAGCTCGGCAATTTGGGCTTGCTGTTCCTGCATGGCCGCAATCAATACCGGCACAAGTTGCGCATAGTCTATCGTTTCAAAATTGAGTGCTTTTTGTGTGCTTTTGCCTTGTGCATACCAGTTGCTTCCGGTGCGTATAACATCCGGCATCAAAGACTTTGTGCTGGATAAATCAAGGCCAAACTTATAATATGGGGCCGATCCCTGAAAAGTTGTTTCAATGAACAGCGGATTTAGCTTACCGATAATAGCCGACGCGTTTTTTAATGGTGATGAAGCACCTGAATTGTTAAGAGCATTATTGCTTTGGGCATTTACTGATTTGAAAATACTAATCAGTATTAAAGTGGAAAATAGTATCCGGTACATTGTTATTTATTTGATCTTAGTTTCTATCCAATAGTTTCTGTTGTAGTCTGCATTTTGTTCTGTTTCCTTTTTGGGCGTAATCCGGTAAACAGTTTCCTCCAGCACACAGGTGTTATCCCACTTCTCAAAGCTTACGGCAATATGGATGTCCCGACCCGGAAGCAATGCGGAAGTGATAAATGCCTTTACCTGTTCGCCGAGATCTTCGGCCGAAAAGAGTTTAATGGTTTCAGTATCGTTATTATCAGCGGGTATGGTCCTTATGCTGATATTGAAACCATTGCCATCGCTTTGGTTGATTTGCATGTCATCTTAATTTTAGAATGCAAAAGTATTAGTCAACAAAAAGCCCGTACATCCCCTAATCCGGGTAGGGGAGCCTAAAAGCGGTCAGATTGCCTATGTGCTTGCGACAGGTGGTTAAGCGTCTTATCTCCCCATTTTTGGTAATACCCGTCAGCATGTTATTCCGCGACTTTTGTGCCGCTGAAAATTTTGGACGTTTTTAAAACGGCTGGATTTACGCTTAAAAAATTAATACAGATATATGAAAAATAGTCAAGGGAACATCTCCTTAAAGAGTGCGCTTCCACTTGCCGCTATTATAGTGGCATCATTAGGTTACTTTGTAGATATTTATGACCTGCTGTTGTTCAGCATTGTAAGGATACCAAGTTTAAAATCATTAGGTTTTACCGGCGCCGGGGCGGTTGCACCGGGCATTTTCTTACTAAACGTACAAATGGCAGGTTTAATGATAGGGGGGATATGCTGGGGGATATTGGGAGATAAGCGCGGGCGGTTAACCGTACTCTTCGGATCGATCCTGATATATTCACTTGCCAACATCGCCAATGCATTTGTGGATACAGTTAATTTATACGCTGTATTCCGTTTCATTGCCGGATTCGGGCTTGCTGGCGAGCTTGGCGCAGGTATTACGCTTGTTGTTGAACTGATGCCGGCACAAAAACGTGGTTATGCCACCACCATTATTGCCGGGGTAGGGATCAGCGGTGCTATTGCGGCCCATTTTGTTGCGGTTTATTTTGATTGGCGTACCGCGTTTATCATAGGCGGTGTGCTGGGCATATTGCTTTTGCTGCTTAGGATAGGTGTGTCGGAATCCGGTATGTTCAGCGAGTCGAAAAAGCCGGGCATCAGGCGCGGCGATTTTTTTGCTTTGTTTACCAGTCGTGAGCGGTTTGTAAAATATCTTAAATGTATTTTGATTGGCTTGCCACTGTGGTTTGGTGTAGGGATCCTGATTACCTTATCGCCCGAGTTTGGTAAAGAACTAAACGTAAAAGGCGTAGTAAGCGCCGGAACAGCCGTAGCAGTAACCTATGGTGGTACCGTAATTGGCGATATCTGCAGTGGTTTGCTCAGTCAGTACCTGAAAAGTCGTGTAAAAGTAGTTGCTATATTTTTAACACTTACAATGGCTGCCATTTCGGTTTACTTGTTTCTCCAGAATCTCAGTTTGTTTCAATTTTATGTTGTGTGCGCGTTCTTTGGATTCGCTGCCGGTTATTGGGTACTTTTTTTAACCATCGCCGCGGAGCAATTTGGTACCAATATCCGGGCGACAGTAGCTACAACCGTGCCTAATTTTGTGAGGGGAGCGGTTGTTCCGCTACTACTTTTCTTTCAATATTGCAGGGGGCTTTTTAATGGCTCACTGGTATCTGCCGGAATAGTTATAGGCGCGCTTACACTGATCCTTGCCTTTTGGGCCCTGTTCGGGATAAAAGAAAGCTTCGGAACCAACCTGGATTACACCGAAGATATATAACCTGTTTTCAATGATTTGATAAGGCAAGCATCCCTAAAAGTGGGGATGTTTTCTTTTTGTTTGAAAAATGAATTTTGCCGGTTACAATTCAGTTGGAATTTAAATTACGATAACATGATGCGACCAGGTTTAATACTATTATTCTTTTTGGCGACTTTTTCCGTCAACGCGAGTGCTCAATCTGTTAACACAGTTAGGCCTTACAGCACTTACAAGGTAAGCAACGGGGTAGTCTATGCATCCGGTCAGGTTGGGATATCCGCAACAACCGGTAAGCTGGTTACCACAAGCTTTGAAGCCGAGGTAAATGAGGTTATGCAAAACATCTCAAGGCTATTGAAAGAGTCTGGATCTGATTTTTCTTCGGTAATTAATGTGGTTGTCTATCTAAAAGATATTAACCGCTATGCCGAATTTAATAAGGTTTACACCAAATATTTCAACGCCCCGTACCCGGCCCGAACCTGCATTGCCGTGGCTGATCTGCCATTGGGTGCAAGCGTTGAAATTGCAGTAACCGCAGAGCAAAAAAAGCATAGTAATTGAGCGTCGACCGCTGGTATTTGAAATTAAATGCCGGCCACCATATTCTCTAAACGATAGTTGTGGTTTTCGGGGAAGTGATTGCTGGCAAAACTCACTTTAGCTGACTGACCGGCAAGGCTATTTAAAGGGAAAATAACTTTGAGCCTTTCGCTTAGTTCAATATCATCCTGGGTTTTAATGAATGTGTGATTTGGCATAGCATGAAGGCTGATACGGATATCTTCATTGCTATAAGGGTTACTAAACGACGAAGATTGTTGCTGATTAGTGAATTTATAATACGGAAGTGTAGTATAGGCTGTTGCCAATTTCGCGGTTTCGGCCTGCCCAACACGTGGCATGGTAATCTTCAGCATTGAAGTTACGTTGACACTAAATGTAACCGCCTGTTCTGTGGTGTTTAATGTTTGGGGCTGGGCCATTTGAGCATTTGTATTTATTGCAAATAATGAAACTACTGCGGCTAAGATTAATTTTTTCATGACTGTTTTTGTTTAAGGTATATTCTGGCGTTTAACGCCCGTTTTGTTTAAATAACTGAGTCAAAAGTATCGTTGTGGCTTGTTATACTCAATCCTTAACATGGTTAAACAGACAAACCAAACCTTGGAATGGCCAATGCGGGCGCCGAACAGACAGGGAATATGATTGGTATTGCAATAAGAGAAAATGGAGTGTTGTAGGTTGAATATATGCATCGGATTTGACCTGTTACTCCAGGCAATAGTGGTAGGCCGAAATGAGTGCGTACGCTTATATAGAATAAACGAGTAGGCGCTTCCGTGATAAGACCAGCCTCCGGAATCATCCAATATTTAAAATGTCTAATTCAATGACGAGTTTGTCGGGTTGACGGAGATAGGGTGTTTATAGGCTATGGCGGATCATACTTTTGAGTAAAAATTAACAAAAACACAACAAAATGAAGACTCAAACTAATTTCGCCAAATTAACTTTAGCCGCTGCGGCAGCGCTTTTATTTGCATTTAGCCCTAAAAACAGTGTAGCACAAACCACAGCCCCTGTAAAAAATATTGTTATAGTACACGGAGCCTTTGCAGATGCATCTGGCTGGGAAGGTGTTTACAAGATCCTGAAAAAAGATGGTTATAACGTAACACTTGTTCAAAATCCGCTTACCTCCTTAAATGATGATGTTGCTGCTACTAACCGCGCCCTGGAAAAACAAGATGGCCCGGCTGTATTAGTAGGCCATTCATGGGGGGGGGCGGTAATTACTGAAGCCGGTGTATCTGCAAAAGTGGCAAGCTTGGTATATGTTGCGGCTTTTGCTCCTGAGGTTGGTCAATCAACTTTAGATGCTTACCAATCTGGCCCGGCGCTTCCTAAAAATGGTATCCTGCCTGCCGATAAAAATGGTTATGCCTATTTTGACAAGGCGCTTTTTCATGAGTGTTTTTCTGCCGATCTAAGCGAGGCAAAAGCAGCATTTATGTTTGATTCTCAGCAGCCAATTGTGGGTTCAAGCTTTGTCGCGCCTTTAACACAGGCCGCCTGGAAGAGTAAACCAACTTATGCAGTTGTAGCTACTGAAGATAAAGCCATTAATCCTGAATTGGAGCGTGCTATGTACAAACGTGCTGGTGCCGTAGTAACCGAAGTTAAGGGAAGTCACGTTATATTTATGTCGCAGCCAGCAGCTGTAGCACGTGTAATTGAGGCAGCCGCCAAAGATCAGGGTAAAAAATAATCTCATTTTTGCTTTGTAATAGAAAACCGGGGCGGCTGTTTTTCAGGCCGTCCCGGTGTTTTTAATAATTACTTCCCGACAGTCCTTTGATAGGCTTTATCATTTTACCGGCTGTAAAGTCCCCACTATTGGTTATGAAACTTTATTTACATCAAGTGCAATTTTGCTTTTTCAATTCCTGTAGAACCCACTAACAAATCATATTCGCCGTGAAGCCGTTTGTTCTTTTTATCGCTGAGATTTTTATCTGGTTGTTACTGACCGGCTTTTCTATCTCATGCCCGGCTTCAACTCCCTTTTTCAGGAATATCGGAACAGAGTACGGTTTGTCACACCCTAAGGTTAATTGCATTTTGCAGGACAAACGCGGCTTTTTGTGGTTCGGAACGGAAGACGGGTTGAACCGTTACGACGGCCACTTTTTTACCATATATAAAAACCAGCCCAATGATACTACTTGCGTGTCAGGCAACATCATTACCGATCTTCTTGAAGACAAAGCAGGCAATCTGTGGATTGCTACTGCTGATGGAGGAATAACACGGTATGATTACCATTTGGAGGCATCAAAACAATTTAAGCAATACAAGTTTAACGCGCACAGGCCTGGCGGAATCCCCGAAAATCACATCAATAAAATTGCGGAGGATAATGACGGTAATTTATGGCTGGCCACAAGTAACAGCTTTCTGGTTCGACTGAACAAAAAAAGCGACAGGTTTGATGTACCCGTTAAATCAGGCGGCAGAAATATCCTCTCATTGGCTATGGCCGGCGCAGATACTTTGTGGGCGGGCCGGGAAGATAGCGGTTTGCTGAAAATCAATACGCATACCCTGGGTTTCCGTATTGATAAGCACTACAATGGTACTGATGGTAAATTGCCCCGCAGTTCAATAGCATCGATCTTTAAAGACCGCAGCAACAGGATGTGGTACGGCGACCGGGATAAAAAACTATATACTTACCAGTTGCACACTGGAGTTGAGCAGGTATTTCTTCTGGGTGGGGCCGAAAAGAAAATCCCCCGCGATGTCATCGCCTCCTTCGCCATAGACAAACAGGGGAAGATCTGGATGGGCACCCAAGGTAGCGGCATAACCACATTTGACCCTGCCGAAATGCAATTTATCACCTACCGGCACAGCGATCAGGAGGGTTCGCTTGTTGATGACCATATCAACGTGGTGTTTACCGACAGCAATGGTATTATATGGATAGGTACAGATAACGGGATCAGTATTTACGATCCGGTTTATTCACCTTTCAACCAGTATAATCTGCCAAAACCAGCAAAGAAAGATATCACCATCTTCGATTTTTACCGTAACCCTAAAGATGATGCGCTTTGGATAGCAACAAGTGAAGGCATTTATATTAAGCGCAATAAAAGCGCGAATTATGAGCATCGAAATATAGCTTACAAGGGAAATGCCTTGTCGGTAACCAAATTTTATGTAGATAATGATGGTACTTTCTATTTAGGTACTGATTATTCCTTATTCAGGTATGACCCTCTTTTGAACCGGGCGACGCTATTGCCAAATACCAATGATGACACGCTGATGAAAAGGCTGATGGGATCGAGGATAGTATCTATTGTACGCGATACCATCGGCAATCATCCGGCATTGGTTGTATCGCCCTATGGCCATTATCTGACATATTATGATTTCGTGGACAAGAAATGGATTTCGGGGATAGCGCAGGAGGGAATAAAAAGATTAAATGTTAAGGACAACGTAGTAAAGAAATTTTACAAGGATAAAAACGGTACCCTGTGGCTGGCTACCGATAAATATGGTTTGGGCGCTTTGCAGCAGGGGGCTACTATCTTCAGCTATTTTACGAACGATATATACGATCATGAATCCATAAGCAGTAATGATGTTTATGACATTGAGGGGGATAGAAAAGGAAACCTGTGGATAAGCACCTATGGCGGCGGGCTTAACTATTTTGATAAAAATGAGCTGCGTTTTTCTCATATTCCCGGATCAAGCAACCTGACGGAAGGTATATGCTCAGATGCCCGCGGGAATTTATGGATGATCTGTAACGGCCATATGCATGAGTATAATCCGGAAACCCGTGTGTACAGTTGCTATGATCTGCCGGATTTAAAATCGAACGGAGGTGTTAAAGGGTATATGTACCGTGACTGCCGAGGAAACCTTTATGCAGCCGGCAGAAACTTTTATATAGAATTTAACCCCGCAGGTATAGGGAAGATTGAAAATGAACCGGACGTATATTTTACCGACTTTAAGATATTCAATACCTCATACAGCCATTTGCTTGAAAACAAAACCATCAGGTTAAATCATAACCAAAACTATTTTTCTCTTGAGTTTTCGGCCCCGGAATACAGCAGCAATCACATGCATTACGATTATATACTCGAAGGTGTGGATAAAGATTGGGTAGATGCTGATAAGCGAAATTACGCCAGTTATTCAAACCTGGCCGGCGGGCGTTACCTTTTCAAAGTAAGGGCCTCTAACTGGAAAGGGAGCGTTGTTAATAAATTTGCATCAATAGTTATTGTTATAAACCCTCCGTTTTGGCGTACCTGGTGGTTTTATTCATTGATCGTTTTAATTATCGGGCCGCTTTGCTATTTATTTTATCGTTATCGTATTAATGAGTTCTTGAAGCGTCAATCCATCCGGAATGGGATAGCGCAGGACCTGCACGACCAGATCGGTTCAACCTTAAGCAGCATTTCCATTTATAGTAAAGTCGCGCGCATCTATCAGCAGCAACAAAAGAAAGAAAAGCTTAGCGAGGTTCTGCAAACAATAGGAGAAACCGCCGATGATACCATTTCGGAGATGTCAGATATCGTTTGGTCAATCAACCCCAAAAATGATCATATGAGCAATATGATACAAAAGATCCGGTCTTATGCGCAACCATTATGTGTAGCCAAAAATATCGCATTCTCCCTGGCCTGCGATCAACGGTTGCTAAAACTGACGCTGGAAATGGAAACACGAAAGAACTTTTTCCTGATCCTCAAAGAAACTTTAAATAATGCCATCAAGCACTCACATTGCAAAAAAATAGTAGTGGATATCCAGCTAAAGGGGAGTAAAATTAATTTAAAGATATGTGATGATGGCGTAGGTTTTAATTACGAAGATAAACTGGCACAAGCAGCTTCTGCTGCTGAAGGAGGGAATGGATTACGCAATATAAAATGCCGTGTCACTGAACTTAATGGAGCACTGGTTGTGAAAAGCTCGCCCGGGCGGGGTACAACCATCAATTTCACCTTCGGTAACTTGTGACTACAGCATGCTGCAAATTTTGAACCGATTAAATAATAAATATATAAGACGATGAGTATCAGGGTAGCCATATTTGATGATAATAAGAATATTCGGAGCAGTGTGATCATGTTATTAAACACCGACCCGGATTTTGAAGTGGTAGGTACATTTAGCGATGCAAAACATTGTGTGGATAATGTACTTACCTCAAGACCGGATGTTGTTTTGATGGATATAGAAATGCCCGGCATTAATGGCATCGAAGCCGTGAGGGTCTTAACCCGGGAGTTTCCGCATGTTCCAATTCTTATTCAAACCGTTTTTGAAGATGACGAACGTGTTTTTGACTCCATTTGCGCTGGAGCTGCGGGTTATCTCCTGAAAAATCAGCTCAATAGCTCCCTTACAGAAGCTATTAAGGAACTGAAAACCGGTGGCTCCCCCATGAGCCCGTCCATCGCCAGGAAAGTACTTCAACTACTTCAGAGCAGCGGCGAAAGGAGTCGCCGCAGGCCCAGCGAAGAGTATAATCTTACCCCGCGGGAAAAAGAGGTGCTAAGCGCCATTGTAAACGGCCTTAGCTATAAGATGATCGCTTACGAGCTGAATATATCTTACGAAACGGTTCGCAGCCACATCAAAAAAATCTATGAAAAATTGCACGTAGCCTCGTTGACAGAGGTGGTTGCAAAAGCCATCAATCAAAATATTGTATAAACTGATACCTGCCCGTTGATACTTTGGGTTATTATACTCACCACATTAGGGGATAGCTGTTTTGCACGCGTCGGGCCATATTTGCTGCAAGTAAAAGGTGTTGACAAATACAAAGCTTTATATGAATCAGACAACATTAAATGGATTGACAGGAAAGAAGATCCTGATAGCGACGGTAGCGGCAGATGGACATTTCAACCCGCTCACCGGCCTGGCGAAATTTTTAGCAGATAGCGGCGCCGATGTGCGTTGGTATACCTCGGTAGTGCATGAAGCCAAATTAAAGCAACTTGGGATTCCACATTTCCCTTTTTTGAAGGCCATTGACATTAATGCCAACAACATCCACAATTTGTTTCCGCAGAGAAAATTTTTAACCGATGCAGGGCAGAAGGCAAACTTTGATATGATCAATATCTTTATTAAGCCAGGGCCCGATCATTTTGAGGACATCAGGGATCTTCAGCAGGAGTTTCCGTTTGATGCCATCGTAACCGAAAGTATGTTCCCGGCCATTCCATACCTTTCTGCCATGCTGGATGTTCCGGTGATTTCAATCGGTATCATTCCATTGGCCGAAAGCTCGGACGATTTAGGGCCTTACGGCCCCGGTTTCTATCCACCTTCAAACGCCGACGAACAGGAGAACATAGCCCGCCTGAATAAGGCGTTTAATGAGGAAGTTTACAAAGAACATATTGATTGTCTTTCTTTGCTTTTAAGTCGCTATGATATCCAGCATCAAAGGACAAATGTATTTGATATGCTGATAAAAACATCTGATCTATATCTTCAGATCGGTTCTCCGTCTTTTGAATATACCCGCAGCAACATGGGGCAAAACGTCCGTTTCATAGGCTCCTTACTTCCTTATTCGGCACGGACGAGCGAAAACCGCTGGGATGACCAAAGGCTTGATGAATATCAAAAAGTAGTACTTGTTACACAGGGGACTATCGAAAATGATATCACGAAACTGCTCGAGCCTACCTTAGAAGCTTTTAAAGGGACTGATACCCTTGTGATAGCAACAACAGGCGGAAACCAGACACAGGAGTTAAGAACTAAATACCACTATAATAACCTGATCATTGAAGATTATATTCCTTTTGACGAGGTGATGCCCTTTGCACATGTTTACATCACTAACGGAGGCTACGGCGGAACACTTTTAGGCATTAAAAACAGGTTGCCTATGGTTGCGGCGGGTCTATTTGAGGGCAAAGCCGAAATTTGCGCACGGGTGGGGCACTTTAAATACGGTATCGACCTGAAAACAGAGAGGCCAACCCCGGATGAGATCAGGAACGCCGTTGTAAATGTACTGGCCGATCCTGTTTACAAGAATAACATTACTGCTTTGGCAGATGAGATGGAGCAATACGACGCCAGAGAACTTTGCGCAAAATACCTGGTTGAGTTGTTGAACCAGTATAATACCATCAATGTAGCATAACCTAAAATGTGATGAATGCTAAGGGCGGCACAAATAAGCAAATTTGTGCGCCCTTTTTGTTTTAAAAAAAGAATGCGGCTTTGACACCGCACTCTAAACCAAACAAACAAAACTCAACAAAAAAGATTTTTCTTTAACAGCGGCTTACGTGGCGTAAATAATGCCATTTGTGAGTTATTACCTTATGGGCGATGGCCAAAGGATTTCGCCTGGTTATTTATACAATATTAAAGTTGATAGATTTGGCAACCAATTCTGTAAGCGATGCAACCTTTAGCTTTTCATAGATATGTTTCATATGGCTGCGAACCGTTTCATAAGAGATATTCAACTCATAGCCGATCATTTTATAGTTTTTGCCTTTAACAATGCAAGCCAAAACTTCCTTTTCTCTTCCGGTTAGCTTATAGTTTGCCGCTTGTTCAACAGGACTGAAATGACATATATTATGCTTGACCATATTGATTACCTTGCGGGCGACGGAAGGGCTCATGGGCGAACCTCCGTTTCTTAATTCTTTAACAGCCTTAACTAAAGTTAGCTTCAGTCCGTTCTTTAAAATATACCCGGAAGCACCGGCCAGGATGGATTGATATATCAGCGCATCATCTTCAAAGTTTGTTTGTACGAGAATTTGGATGTAGGGGAGCTCTCGTTTTAGCCGCTCTATAGTTTCAATTCCGCTAAAGCCAGACGCGGCGATATCTATGATCACCAGGTCTGTTTTGGTGCTCATCAGATTTTTGATACTGTTTTTAGAACTGTCATACACACCCACAACGTTAAACATGATCTCCGAATTGAGGATCATTACCATGGTGTTCCTTATATTTTTGTTATCGTCAAAAATGGCTATCCTTAACGAATGATCATTGTTTACAAAGCTCATCCGTTCATTAACATTATTCATCATAGTAAATACTTGTTAAGTTTTTTCTTTCAAACAAAATGCGTAACAACGGGAAATTAATCGCTGTCTTCTTAATCTGTTCTCCGGGTTAATTTTGTTTGCATGTTCAAATTAAGCCCATTAAAGGCGCTGTTGAAATGGAAAGGTTGTTGAATTTGGCAAATTAGCCTTTGAACAGGACAATGTAGTTCGCGGTATGCTGACTATCCCAGTTGTAAGTTTTATCATCTAAGATCATGGAAATCTCATGATGTAATGCGTGAAACCAATGGCCAACAGGATAATTTTTATATTTGGCGATCAGAATGTTAGCTTACACCGTATATAACGATGCCGAACTTACCGATTTGCTCAGATCGGGTGATGAGCTGGCTTATACCGAAATTTACCGGCGTTACTGGCGCTTGATGTATGCTCATATTTATAAGATGCTTCGGGACGAAGAGGATTCCAAAGATATCTTACAGGAACTTTTCGGCACGTTATGGACAAAAGCGGATAAAATTCCTGCACAAGGCAATTTAGCAGGTTATTTATATGTGTCGGCACGTAATATGGTGTTAAACCATATTCGTCAGCGTAAATTCCGGAACGATTACCTGAGCTCATTAGCGCAATTTGCGAACGAAGCAAATAAAGACACGCTTCATTACCTGGAAGAGCGTGATCTTTTGGCGGCCATTGACCGTGAAATTGAGGCACTGCCACCAAAAATGCGCCAGGTATTTGAGATGAGCCGCAAGCAGAATTTAACACATAAGGAAATTGCCGAAAGTTTAGGCACATCCGAAGAAACGGTAAAAAAGCAAATTCATAAATCGCTTAAAAGGCTCCGGGCTAACCTCAAAGACCCGGATACGGCGGTCAGTCTCCTGATGCTTCTTTCATTTTTTAAAAAAGTGTAATTTTTTTTCAGCTACGATACCCCCCAGGGCATTTTCATGTGTTTTTGCTTTAAATATCATTTTTTAAAGTATTAAAAACGATGAATCACCAAGACGCTGATCAATTAATAGCAAAGTATCTGGATAATACAGCTACTCCCGAAGAACGCGCGTTAGTTGAAAACTGGTACATCTTTGAGTCGGATAAAAGAAAGCTTTCTGATGATGATAAGTTTGATCATTTGGCGGCCGAGCTTTGGGCCGGAACGCGGCAGCGTGCAGGATTGCAAACTCAACCTAAGGTCAGGAGCTTATGGCCAAGGATTGCAGTCGCGGCTTCAATTGTATTTATCTTATCGGTTGGTCTCGTCGTTTTACTGAAACATAACGGAACTGGACAGCCGGGTGATAATGACCAAAATCGTATTGGTGCGATAACTGAGAGGTTCCCTACATTGATCCTTACAGACGGTAAGGAAGTAACTCTGCATAAATCTAAAAACGAACAGCTGATTAGTCAAAACTCCAGCTTAGTTACCCGGTTGGTCAACGGTGTATTGAATTATCAACAAGGCGCGGAGAATCAGATTGACAACAAGCTCATAGGTTATAACTCCCTACTGGTGCCAAGCGGCGCTCATTTTCAAGTTGTAGTACTACCCGACGGAACCAAAGTTTGGATCAACGCTGCTTCAACGCTGCAGTATCCTACGGCATTCAATGGCGATGAACGTCGGGTGGAGTTAAAAGGGGAAGCTTATTTTGAGGTGGCACATAATGCCGCAAAGCCATTTAGGGTAGCCAGCAACAACCAAACGGTAGAGGTTTTAGGAACCCATTTTAATATAAGCGCTTATGATGATGATCCTGCCGTTAAAACAACGCTGCTTGAGGGCAAGGTAAAAGTAACCGGTACGGCAAATCATGCCACTCGTTTCCTGTCGCCGGGGCAACAGGCTGTGCTGGGTAAAAATACCTTCACTGTAAGTAAAGTTGAAACCGCTGAGGCCATAGCCTGGAAAAACGATCAGTTTGAATTTCAGGATGACAATATCCAGCATATTATGCGGGTAATTGCCAGATGGTATGATATGAAGGTAACATATGAGGGGCCAATCCCCGATGATAAGTTTGGAGGGACAATTAACCGGAATTCGGATGTGACAGAGAGTTTAAATATCCTGGAGCTTACCGGGAAAGTCCGCTTTCATATCGAAGGAAGACAAATAGTTGTATCTAAATAACCCTTAGCACTTGAGCCGGACAAAGGTTTTCTCAACAATGAAAATACGCATCTTCCTAATCTTAAATATATTGATCATGTTTAGCGCTTATGCTGATGCTCAGCAAATAAATCTCGCGGTTAACAAAGCACCGCTTAAAGAGGTTTTTAAGGAGCTTAAGGCCCAAAGCGGTTATAATTTTGTTTATGCCGAAAGCGACTTAAAACAAGCAAAGTTAGTCACCTTAAAAGTGACTTCAGGGAAGTTTGAAGAAGTACTGGTTCAGGTTTTCGCCGGGCAACCACTTACTTATACCATCAGGAGCAAAACAGTTATTGTTAAAGCAAAGCCTGCCGAATTTATGGAAAAGGTCAAATCCTTTTTCAGATCGCTTACCGGGGTAGTAAAAGATGAAAGAGGAAAGCCCCTGCCCGGAGTTACGGTTTCTGTTGAGGGCTCCGCGAACCGGACCATGACAGATGAAAATGGCCGGTTTTTTTTGAAGGATGTGGATAAGGATGCTGTTATTTCGTTTGATTATATCGGTTATAAAAGCCAGCGTGTTCAGGCCAGGAATTTAGAAGGTAATGACATTGCCATTCAGCTGGACCCAAGTATAAACGAGCTTGAAGAGGTTGTGATGGTTGGTTATGGCACATCAAAAAGGAAAGATCTTACCGGTGCCATATCCTCGGTGAATATGGACAATATCAAAAACACCACCTTTACTACTATAGATCAGGCGCTTTCCGGACAAGCCGCCGGTGTTCAGGTTGTACAAGGCGATGGCTCACCGGGAGGTCTGGCTAAAATCAGGATAAGGGGAGGGGCATCAATTATTGGAGGTAACGATCCGCTTTATGTCATCGACGGGGTTCAGCTTAATATAGAGAACAGGTATATCCAGGCAGCGGCTGATTTGATTAACCCAGTTGAAAGTTTAACTTCTGATCCTTCGACGTTAACCACCGTCGGATCTTCATTTTCCCGCGGGCTGAATACGCTTGCCGGTTTAAATATAAACGATATCGAATCTATTGATATTCTTAAAGATGCATCGGCAACCGCCATTTATGGTTCGAAGGCGGCTAACGGTGTGGTTATTATCACTACAAAAAAAGGCATAAACAACCAGCAGCCATCTGTAGATGCAAGTTATTTTCAAACCTATAGTACGCCCAGGACTATAAAGGTGCTTAACGGAAGTCAATATGAATCGATACTTAAAGAAGGGGCAGCTAATTTAAATAAGCAGCTGGCGCCTTATTCGGATATATATGCCGATTCGATCCTGAACGTCCCCTCTTATTTTCGTAACAGTACCAACTGGATCGATTTGGTTACCCGTACCGGTGTCAGCAGGAACGCAAATGCGAGTGTTCGGGGAGGTGGACGGGATACCAGGTATTATACTTCATTATCATACGATGACCAAACAGGCACGGTGCTGGGGACAGATTTTAGCCGTATTACGGGAAAAATAAACATTGACAACGACCTTACTAACCGGATACGTTTGAGCGGCAGCCTCAATTATGGTTTTATCAAAAACAACATCAGTAACGGGGTGTACACCTCAGCATCGCTTGCTCCTCCTAACTTAGCGCCTTTTACCGCGGACGGCTCGCCTACACAATTTATTCCCGGAATTTTGGCCGGTACCGTAGCCCAGGGAGTTCAAAATCCGTTTAGCTTGTTGCAGGGCAGGAACCATGCCATCACCGCCCTGCTTTTAGGTTCTGCTTCCTTAGAATATGTCATTTTAAAATCTTTAAGGTTTAGGAGTACTTTTTCAGTTAATCATACTACTTACCGTCAGGAAAATTACGTGCCGGATGCGCTCTATATCGCTACAATTGATCCTCGTTCAAAAGGTGGGATCTCCACGACAGGGCAAACCCAGGAAACTACTTTTTTTTATGAGAACACACTGACCTGGAATAAGCAGTTTGACGATGATAACCGTTTCACTCTATTAGGCGGTACGTCCTGGCAGCAATCAAAAACAAATACCTTTTCTGTGTCGGGTATGGATCGCCCAAATAGCGGAACACTTCCTGACGGAACTCCTGCAACAATATCTTCTTTGCCTGTTAAGCTCAATGATCGCAGTGCTTTATTAAGTTTTTATCTCCGCGCCAACTACGCTTTTAAGAATAAATATTTGATAACAATTACAGGCAGGGCTGATGCATCATCCAAATTCCCGGCAAATAACCGAGTGGGTTATTTTCCTTCAGCCGGTTTGGCCTGGCGGTTAAACCAGGAGGGTTTCCTGAAAAATGTCTCCTGGCTTAATGAGTTAAAGCTTCGCATAAGCAGTGGATTGACAGGTACTCAAAACATTCGCGATAATCTTTTTTATACCTTTTATTCATCGGCTACTTATGCGGGTAGCAATGCGTTGATTGCCTCAAAACTGGGCAGCGATCTTACAAAATGGGAAACTACATTTCAGAAAGACGCGGGGATTGATTTCGCGCTCTTCAATTCCAGGGTTCGGGGCAGTATCGGCTATTATGATAAAAGATCGGCAGACTTGCTGGTAGCATTACCTGTTCCTACCAGTACGGGGTTTTCATCGGCGTTGCAAAACTATGCCACTATTGATAACCGGGGGCTGGAAATTGAACTGCGTGGCGACATTATAAAAAACAAGAATTTTGTTTGGAGCACCGCCCTGAACATATCAGGTAACCGGTCTAAAGTACTCAAGTTGAAAGAGGCGCTATCTGATCCCTTTGCAGGACCGCTGACTTCTGACGCGCAACTCAATTCCCTTTATCTTGGTAACACAATTTTAAATGTAGGACAGCCGGTAGGGTTAATTTATGGATATAAATATTTAGGTGTCCTGAAAAAGCAAGATAAAAACAGTTCTTATCCGCCATTAGGAACACCAATTTACCAACAAATTGAAACCGGCCCTTATGCGGGACAGGCCGAACGTATGGTTATAGGGCATGCCGAACCTAAATTTTTTGGCGGGCTCAACCATTCGTTTACCTATAAAAATCTTACGTTAACAACCTTGTTCAGCTTCTCATACGGAGGTGACCTCATTTATCTTCCCCGGCTGAACGATATAACCCTGCTTGATCAATCAAATCATATCACAGCTATTTTAGATCATTACAGCGCTTCGAACACCACCTCAAATAACCCGGGACTAACCCTTAAAGGAAATGCGAATTTGCCGGGTATTTCAAATTTCGCGGTATTCAGCGCTTCTTATCTCAAGCTTAAGTCGCTAACGGTCAATTATCAATTGCCTAAAAAAATCACCGGCAAATTCCATATACATGATGCTACTCTTTTTCTGTCGGGGAATAATTTATTCATTGTTTCAAAGTATCCCGGGCCCGATCCGGAGGTTAGTAATGATCCCTACAGTTTGATTGGCGGGTATACCGATGACGCATCCTATCCCACATCGCGTCAATATAGTTTTGGTTTAAGGTTGAAGTTATAAATAATAAGCATGATCAAAGGAAGAATCAATATAACAATCTTGGCGCTCGCCGCGGCAATTACACTTGGTGCATGCTCAAAGGCATTGAACCCAGTACCGGCAAACCAGGTGGTTAACGTGAACGCGATTACCGATCAAGCCTCGGCACAGGCCGTTCTGAACGGCGCATATTTTCGTTTTGCAAACGGGAATGTCAATAATTTTACAAACTGGACGTATAATGAAATTCCCGGAAGCGTATTTGCCGGTTTTATAGGTGACGGCTATACCACGGTTGATCCCAATGAATCTAATAATTACAATAACACTTTTAGCCAGGCCATCTGGGACACTTCCTATAAGCTGATTGAAGCTTCGAATGAAGTTATCAGTGGGGCAACCAATCTCAATGCCGGCGCATTTACCGGGAACAGAAAAAATGAAATACTTGGCGAAGCCCGTTTTTTACGAGCATACGGCGCTTTTCGGGTGATGGGCTATTTTGCACAATGGTGGGATGTTTCCAGCAAGTTTGGCATCATTATACGTGATCAGCCTTCTGCCGTAAGTAATATTGCTAAGGCAAGGAGCGATGTGGGTACAAGCTACGATTTTATCCTGGCCGACTTGGACTTTGCTATTGCCAACGCGCCGGCAACGAATCCGCGTTATTATGCAACCAGATGGGCCGCCATGGCTTTAAAAATGCGCGTACTAATGAGTCGCGGAACTTCGGCGGACTATGCCCAGGTTATTGCGTTAGCTCAGGCCATCCAGCAATCGGGCTTTTACTCGCTGGAAAATAGCCTGAAGGATATTTTTTATGTTAAAGGTCTTGCCAGCTCAGAGGTGATTTTAGGTATTCAGTCCTTTGCCGGACAGGAGAAGTATATTGCGAGCCTTAGCCGGGCGTATTATCCGGGCACAACCGATCTGTGGGTTGCAAAAAAAGCACTGAAAGATCTGCTGGCTAACGATCCGAGAGGCCAATGGATGGTTAATAAAGAAACTATCTATACTGTAATAATCCCCAATACCTATCATTTTCAGAAATACATCGCTTATGGCGCTATGCCAACTCAATTATCCGAAACCGCTTATGCTTTCCGTTTAAGCGAGGTTTACCTGCTGGAATCGGAAGCGATAATCAGGTCGGGTGGAAGCCTTGATCAAGCCAGAACTTTACTCAAAACAGTAATGAGCAGGGCTGGTGTGACAGATTTTTCGGCGGTTGACAATGCAACCACTACCGAAAGCATGTTGCTCCAAAACTACTATGAAGTTGTAAGGAATCTTGTAGGCGAGGATGGCGCAGACTGGATGGCCCTGCTTCGGTTCCCTTTGGCAACTGTAACGCAACTGAGGCCAACTATTACGTCAAGCCAGCAATATATTCTACCAATTCCTTTAACTGAGTTTAAGGCTAATCCAGGCATAGGGGCGCAGAATCCAGGCTATTAATATTACCAGATTAAAGATGAAAGTTCAGTCACACGGATCTAAACATAAAGCAATATGAAAGTTAGGGCTCTTGTTTTTTTATTATTCATGTTTATGGCAAGTACCGTTCATGCCCAGAAAGCAGAGGAGAGGCCCGAACATGAATTGGTTAGACTTAAAACGATGCCTGCTGATACCGCGCGGGTAGCTACACTGATAGATCTGGCCGAGGCTTACGAATATATGCCCTACCAAAAGAGCCGGACAGATACTATCGATATGTTTTTAAAAGAGGCCCAAATGCTGAATGCAAAATTCAGGGTGAATAAGTTCCGGGATAGAATTGACATTTTAGCCGCGCAAACCGCGTATGACCGAAATCAAGCCCTTGACCTGAAACGGCTTTTTCTTCCCATCGTTGATAGGTGCAGGAAATCAGGAGATACCTTGGGAGAGTGTCTCGCATGGTCGCAGCTGGCGGTGAATATCGTTCGCGGAAAGGAAGAAATACAGTTTAAATTGTATTGCTTTGAACAGGCGTTACAATTGGCTAAAAAGCTAAACGACCGGGAAAGGGTATTTGACATAGCTACTAACATTGCGGATATCCATATCTGGCAGGGTAACTTTAGTTTGGCCGAAAAGGAACTGTTGCAAATAATCAATCCGGATCAGAAAGCCTCATACATGAGCCTGTTGTTTGCTTATTACCGCCTGTCGCTGGTTTATGTAAAAAAAGGTAATTATCCCCATGCCCTTGACTTCGCGCTGAAAACAGAGCAAACCATGCGGCTTGCGGCCGACTCGTCTTATGCCTATGACTTTTATATCCGGATTGCTGAGATCCAGAAGGATTTGGGCAACTTGTCCGAAAGCTTGAAATGGGCAAAAAAGGCTTACGTTTTTGTTGTAAATGGTCATGAAAACCCGGACATTATTATCAAGGCCAAAAGTGAGGTAGCAGAGCGGCTTTTAGATTTGGGAAAACCGGATGATGCTTTGAAATTTGTTTTGATAGCGCCTGATGAATACAAAACACTTGATCCCTCTTCACGGCTACTGTACCTTTCGTTAGTTGGCGATTGTTACCAGCAACTCAAAAAGTATCCGCTTGCCGAAAAGAATTATCTGGATATGATTGCTTTGGTACACAGGCAAAAAGATGATTTTTCTGCCCGGGAAATAGCTTCAGGATTTCAGGATATCGGATCTTTTTATCTGAACATACATCAGCAAAACATCGCAAAGCCTTATCTCCTTGAAGCTTTAAAGTACCTTAAGGTCTCCGGAAAAAAGAACGATTTAAAACGTAACTATCTGATGCTTTTTCAAGCTGATTCTGCTGCCGGTAATTACCAAAGTGCCGTGTCTTATCTGCAATTAAGCAACCAATTAAAAGACTCCATCTTCAATACCGAAAAGAACAAGCAAATACAGGAATTGCAAGTATCCTTTGATACCGAACAAAAAAACAGGGACATCAGCGAGTTACAGGCCGCTGCAAGACTCCAAAAGTTAAGTTTAAGGAATGTTGAGGCATCAAGAAATTGGGTTGTTTTAGGTTCCTGCCTGCTCGTGGTTGTAGCGGTGTTACTTTATAGAAACTCGTTAGTAGCAAAAAGAAATAACCAGCTTATCCAAAAGAAAAATCAATCCTTGCAGCGGTTTCTCCAGGAAAAGGAATGGCTGATCAAAGAGGTACACCATCGTGTTAAAAATAACCTTCACACGCTTATCTGTTTATTGGAGTCACAAGCTAAAAACCTGAAAGATGATGCACTGAAGGCTATCGAAACCAGCCAAAACCGGATTTTCGCGATGTCGTTGATCCACCAAAAGCTTTACCGGTCGGATGATGTAAAAACCATCAATATGGCCGAGTACATTCCCGAACTCATTTTTAACCTGGAGCGGAGTTTTGATCTTGCAGACCGGGTTTCCTTTAATATCGATATAGCTCCTGTGTTTCTTAATGTGGCCTATGCTATACCCTTTGGGCTGATCATTAACGAGGCGGTAACCAATGCCATCAAATATGCTTTTCCAGCGGGAGGTGGCACTATCTCGGTTATATTATATCAATATAACAATGAGGTGGTTTTGACAATAGCTGATAACGGGATAGGAATGCCCCGCAATTTCAATGAGCATACTAATCAATCATTGGGCATCGAACTGATGAGAGGCTTGTCGCAGGATATAGATGCCGAGATAAGTTTTGAAACGCATGACGGAACCCGGATCATAGTGGCCTGTCTTCCCCGGAATAATTTTGATAAGGAAGCATTCGTGGTAACCGGTAACGGAGCGTTCGCAACATTGATCGAACACTGAAGAAGCGGAGGGGCAGGGTATCATAAGGCGAGGTTAAAACAGATAACAGATGGACATCTGTGAGAAAGAACTGAAATAGGGGGCTTATAAGTGTTCTTATCATTAAATCTCATGTTGAAATCATGATACTTCGTGATTTTATGATTTTGGTATTGACGCACTTTTTTGACTATTAGGCAGATACCATCCGGCATAGCATTTGTATTTACCGCGAGTCGGTTTTAGGCAGTGCACTAAATAATTAGCGAGCTGCAGGTGATATTATATTTTTTAAAGCAGTCCGGCCATACCCATAAAAGAGGGAATACACACAGGGTCGGAATTCAGAAAACATCGACATGAAAAGTAAAATATTAATAGTAGAAGACCAGTTTATAGAGGCAAATAATTTACGTAAAGTATTAGAGGGAGCGGGCTATGCTGTTTGCCCTGTTGCCCGCTCTTTTGGCGAAGCGCTTAATACCCTTAATTCCGATTTGCCGGACCTTGTGCTGTTGGATATCTTTTTAAAAGGTGAAAAGACAGGCATTGATCTGGCCCCGATAATTAAGGAACGCAATATACCTTTCATTTATCTTTCGGCCAATTCGGACGAACGGACTTTTAGGCTTGCCAAGCAAACCTCGCCATACGGATTCCTGGTTAAACCATTCCGTGAAAAAGATGTGCTGGCTATGCTTGATATCGCTACCAACCTGCACGCCGAGCATCTTTCGCTCGCCAAAGTTTCTAAGGTATATAAAAGCCCTACTGATTTAAAAGGCGCCGGCACGGGTAATTTCGGAATGGCGGGAAAAAGCTCAGGCTTGAAAGATATTACAAGGCTGATACAGATAGCAGCTGCAGCCGAAAGCCCGGTGCTGATACTGGGCGAGAGCGGAACAGGCAAAGAGTTAGTAGCAAGGGCTATTCATAACCATTCGGCTCGCAGTAAAAAACCGGTCATTATTGTTGATTGTGCCGCCGTGTCACCTACGCTTATCGAATCTGAGCTTTTTGGGCATGAAAGGGGAAGCTTTACCGGGGCGGTAGATAAACGGATAGGTAAGTTTGAACAGGCAGAAAACGGTACCATTTTTTTGGATGAAATAGGTGAGATGCCGCTGGAGATCCAATCTAAACTACTCCGGGTTTTGCAGGAAAAAGAGATCTGTCCGGTTGGCGGGAAACGGAAGAATGTTAACGTCCGGATAATCGCGGCAACCAACAGGAACCTGGAAGAAGAGATTGCCGCGGGGAGGTTCAGACTTGATCTTTATTACCGTTTGTACGTATTCCCGATAGAATTATCGCCATTGCGAGAACGAAAGGCAGATATTATGCCAATTGCGGAGCATTATCTTAGTGTGTTCGCAACTGCCAATAAAAAAAGCATCACTGGATTTTCTGATCCGGTTAAGAAGGTGCTGCTCGGTTACCCATGGCCAGGCAATGTACGGCAGCTCATTAATCTTATTGAACGTTCTGTGCTACTTTGTGACGGGCACCTCATAAACCAGGTGAACCTGCCCGTATTGAAGCCGTCGCCCGTAGCCGGGAATACTAAAGAACGAGGCATCAAAACCTTTGCCGATAATGAACGTGACCATATCCTGGATACACTGGCAAGGTGCAACTGGAAAGTATACGGTACGGGAGGGGCTGCAGAGCTACTTAACATCAATTCCTCAACGCTTAAATCAAGAATGATTAAACTGGGTATTTCCAAACAGTTTGGTTAATGCTTAAAAGAACGCTGATTGTATTAAAAGCAAATTTTCTGATCGAAAAGAAATTTATACCTAAACCTATAAAGCTCGCAGGCAGAAACAGGTCAGCATTCCGAAAACCACCATGAGAACATTTATTACAACTATTTTCTTACTGTTATTCGGCATAACCGGGATGGCACAAAAATGCCATTCCTGCCTGCTGGCAGATAGTGAAGCGGAGAAAAATCAATCTGCCGGGAACTTCTATCTCCTGAAAAAACAATATGGCACAGCAAAATCCTACCTGCTGAAGGCGCTGAAGCAATATGAAACGGGTGGTAATGCAAAGAATATTCGGGATGTTACCCTCTTGCTTTTCAGGGTAGATTCTGCCACAGGGAATTACCAAAGTGCTATTTCCTATTTACGGCGGAGTGATGCAATAAAAGACTCGATGTTCAATTCGGTCAAGAACAGGCAAATTAATGCGTTGCAGATCGCATATGCTACAGAACAAAAGAATAAGTATATCAAAGAGCTGAAAAACTCGGCCCGGGTTAGGCAATTGAACCTGGCACATGCCAGTTCTGTCCGGATCCGGACTGCCATCGGTTCAGTGTTGTTGATAGTTATTGTGATACTTATTTACCGGCAGTTGGTGGCCGCAAAAAGAAATAACAGACTGATTGACCGTAAAAATGAAATGCTTCAGTATTTGATCCGCGAGAAGGAATGGTTGTTAAAAGAAGTGCATGACCGCGTAAAAAACAATTTGCATACGGTTGTTTGTTTGCTGGAATCACAGGCAAAATATCTCGAAAATGATGCCTTACAAGCTGTTGAAAGCTGTCAGCACCGGATCTTCGCGATGTCTCTGATCCATCAAAAGTTATATAAAACAGATCATGTCAAAACAATTGATATGGCGGAGTACATACCCGAGCTTATCAATAACCTGGAAGAAAGTTTTGGCGTTGAGGGTTTTGTTAATTTTAAGTTTAACATCGACCCGGTGGCGCTTGATATTTCCTATGCTATCCCTCTGGCCCTGATCATCAACGAGGCAGTTACCAATGCCATTAAATATGCGTTTCCGGGCTACAAATCAGGTGAAGTTCAGGTTATATTGGTTAATAACAACGGTCAGCTAAAACTTCAAATTTGGGATAATGGTATCGGCCTCGCAGATGATCCTTTCAGCAAAAATTATAACTCACTTGGGATGGAGTTAATGAAGGGGCTGAGCGCCGAGATCAATGCGGCTATCAAATTTGAGAATTTAGGCGGCACCCGAATCTCCATTACATTTATCCCGGCTTTGCCGGTTTAAATTGCCCTTTAACAACTTACAGCCCTTTCTGAAATCTTCAGGATAGCCATCGAATTACGCCTGTAAATCTACTGTTGGACTTTTCAACAAAGCAATCTGGGCTTTCTAACAAAACGCCGTGGCACGCTATTGCCGAACTTTGTTCCCGAAATTAAATGAAAATCATGGAATGTCAGAATAAAAACCCGGAAGGCCATGAAAAGCAAAGTGGCTCCGGCCCCAGATTGCTATTAAATTCTTATTCGGGGAATAAAATAGAGGGTGAGGCTTTTGTCACCGATCATATTTTCAGTTACATCATTAGCGGGACTAACGAGGTATGGTTGGGGGATAAGAAATACATTTTTAGTGCCGGCGACTTCCGGTTTTTCAAAAGAAACCAGTTGTCCAGGTATGTAAAAAGCCCCGTTGGCGGTAGTTTCAAATCCGTCGCGGTGCATATTGACCAGGCCACATTACGCGAAATGAGTGGTCTATATGGTCTAATTACCGATGAAAGTCATCAATCTGGCGGGGCTATGCTGATCAGGCCAGGTAGCCTGCTTAAGGGCTTTGCCGATTCCCTTATACCATATCTGCAATATGGGCAACCAGACGAGCGGATCGTCGCGCTTAAAACGCGGGAGCTGATCTTATTGCTTATTCAAAATGATTCTGCATTCAAAAATATCCTGTTTGATTTCAGTGAGCCCGGCAAAATAGATCTGCAGGCATTTATGAACAGCCATTACCGGTACAATGTGAGCATTGATCGGTTCGCGTTTTTGACAGGGCGGAGCCTTTCCGGATTTAAGCGTGATTTCGAGAAGCTATATCAAACCAGCCCGAGTCGATGGCTTGTCCAAAAACGATTGCAGGAAGCCCGGTTCCTGATTGAAGAAAAACAGGAAAAACCCTCAGATATCTACCTCGATTTAGGATTTGAGGATCTGTCACACTTCTCATTTGCTTATAAAAAGTCGTTTGGTTATGCGCCAAACAAGAAATATCTATAAACTAATAAAAATAATAAAATGGATTTAAAATTAAAGGGCAAACGTGCCCTGGTAACCGGTTCAAGTTCCGGATTAGGTGAGGCTATTGCAAAACTTCTTGCAAGTGAAGGCGCCACGGTTATTATTCATGGCCGAAACAGCGGAAGGGCAAATGAAGTTGTAACCGCGATATTGAATGCGGGCGGATCGGCTGAATTGGCAATAGGTGATCTTTCGACAGATGAGGGTGCCGACGCGGTGGCAACAGCCGCGCTTAAATCAGGGCAAATAGATATCCTGGTTAATAATGCAGGTGAAACTTCCCACAAATCATGGGGCGAAGCCACTACTGAAGACTGGTTATCGATATACAATAACAACGTAGTTTCTTACGTGCGGATGGTACAACGGATAGTTCCGCAAATGAAACATCTTGGGTGGGGAAGGGTGATCCATATCGGCGGGGGACTTGCCATACAACCGATCAAGGAACAGCCTCATTATAACGCTACACTGGCTGCCCGCCACAACATGTCGGTTTCACTGGCCAGGAGCCTCAAAGATTCTGGTATTACATCCAATGTTGTTTCGCCGGGTGCAATCATAAACCCGATGGTTGAGGAGTGGTTACAAAACGCGGCGCCAAAATTTGGCTGGGGAACCGATCCGGAAGAAATAAAATATAAAGCCGTGCAGGAACTGATCCCTAACGATACCGGCAGGTTTGGTGAACCTCAGGAAGTTGCCGGTGCCGTAGCCTATCTGTGCAGCTCTTTTGCCGACTATATCAGCGGTTCGGTACTTCGTGTAGATGGCGGAACGATTCGCTGCCTTTAAGGGAATGTTTTGATTCCTGATAATTATTTACCTGTTAACGTCATGACTCCTTGTTAGCAATAAATCCAACCGCTATCACATAAAAATCTCACAAAAGGGGAAACGGCTAACTTTATAATTTTAACCCCGGTAAAAGCACTTTTAACGGGGTTAAAATTGATTTAGCTATCTTATTAAACAACTATAGGTTGTAACTTAAATTTAGCTTCATTTTGAAGGTGTTCTTATCTTAGTACCCAACACCTTTTTAGTCTATGATTACAAGTGAGAGCCAATTCCCCCGCTCTGCTAATGAGAAATTGCCGAAGGGGGCAGGAGCAATATATTGCTTATTTTGAAGATAATTCAGATGGTATCCTGGTCCACGATGACCAGGGAAATTTAACGGATGCAAACATAGAAGCCTGCAGGGTTTTGGGCTATACAAAAGAAGAGTTGCTGCGTATGAACATCGCAGAACTTGAAGTAGGCCTGGAGATCATAACCACACAAACCGATTGGGCAGGTTTTCTGAAGGAAAACTCGCTTATCCTTCAACGCGACTTCCGAAAAAAAGATGGTGCAACATTTCCTGTCGAGATCCATTACCGCAGCTTTGATAAAGATGGGAGCGCTCTTTATGAATGCACCATAAAAGACGTAACCGAACGTAATCTTTTACGCATCAGGGAACGTAACAGGGCTCATATCCTGGAGCAACTGGCCGGCGATATAGATATCTTCACCATCATGCGGTCGATTGTGCAGTCTATTGAAGAAGAGGATGCCACATCCATCTGTACCATTTTGTTGTACGATAAAGCTACAAACACATTAGGTACCGGAGCGGCACCAAACATGCCCGACTTTTACAATGAGGCCATTGATGGCATATCGGTAGGGGATGGGATAGGTTCTTGCGGTAGTGCCGCTTTCTTTAAGAAGCTAATATGTGTTGACAATATCGGCACGCATCCATACTGGGTCGATTTTAAAGAACTGGCTTTTAAAGCGGGCGTGCAATCCTGCTGGTCGCAGCCTATATTATCCAGTACAAATGAAATGGTGGGTACGTTTGCCATTTACCACCGCGAACCAAGAACGCCTAATGAAACTGATCTTGCAAGGATAGCCTATGGCGCGCGTTTTGCCAACCTGGCAATCGAGAACAGGCGCATCAGGGCCGAGATATTGGAGCATAAAAATCACCTGGAACAATTAGTAGCCGAACGGACAGAAGCGCTTATTCACGCCAATGAAGAACTGGAAGCATTTTCTTATTCGGTAAGTCATGACTTAAGGGCGCCGTTGCGTGCCATTGCTGGTTTCAGCAACATCATGCTCGAAGATTATTCGGATAAGTTGGATGCAGATGGCCAAAAAACATTAAATACCATTGTTCACAATGCCCTGCGCATGGGGATGCTGATTGATGATATTCTTTCTTTCTCTAAACTTAGCCGTGCCGAAAAAATAAATACATCACTGGACATGAAGTCCATTTTCAGAAATGTGTTTGATGAATTGATAAGGCAGGAGCCTGCAGGCCACAAAGTAGTTTTTGAACTTGGCGAGCTTACGCCGTCGATAGGTGATCAGGCCATGATTACCCAGGTGGTGACCAACTTTATCTCCAATGCATTGAAATACTCGCGCAATACAGCCGAAACCAAAATCATTGTAACCTCAACAATAGCCAACGGTAGTACCATTTATGCTGTAAAAGATAATGGCGCCGGCTTTGATGAAAAATACAGGAACAAGCTGTTCAAAATATTCTCGCGTCTGCACAATGATAAAGAGTTTGAAGGCACGGGCATAGGCTTAAGTATCGTAAAGAAAGTGATCGAGCGCCATGGTGGGGCGGTAACTGCCGAAGGGGTATTAGGAGAAGGGGCCACTTTTAGTTTCAGTCTGCCTATTGTTTAGTCAGTCAATTTTATACAAAATCATCTAATTATAATTTTCAACATTATGACTATCAAAGAATATCCTGAGGTTTTATTAGTAGAAGATCGCGAAGAAGATGCAACACTTACCATACGCGCATTAAAAAAATACAACCTGATAAATGACATTAAATGGCTGGAGGACGGACAATATGCTCTGGATTACCTTTTTGGTACCGGGCCCGAGAAAGTTTTGCAAGCCATTCCTAAACTGATCCTGCTTGATCTTAAACTGCCACGTGTTAATGGTTTGGAAGTATTAGAACAAATTAAAGCTTCGGAAGCCCTGAGGTCGATACCTGTTATCATGATGACCTCCTCAAAAGAGGATGTTGATATTCAAAAAGCATATCAACTGGGTGTAAACAGCTATATAGTAAAGCCTATCGACTTTATGAGCTTTGCCGATTGCGTAAAGCAGTTGGGTATGTACTGGCTTATGCTTAACCAGCCTCCCAAGCCAACACAATAGTAGTTTTCAACTATTAAATATTGCCGAATACTTTATTATCCCCCAATACTACTCACGATGAATAATCTGAGAATCATTATTATTGCCGATCAACAAGAGAAAATATTAATTAGCGAGGCGCTCAACGCCGCGTTTCAGCAGCTTCAAATCACCTGCTATGATAACCAGCATGATTTTGAAAAATCTGTAAAACTCTATAACTGCGATTTTTTAATTGCCGAGGAAAGCCTCGTAAACCGGGGCTTTTATACCCAGCTTTCTCCTTTTCTTGAATTAACAAAGATCCCGCTTTTGATTCTTAAGGATCCGGGATCGCAGTCGTTCAATAATCATGTTGTAAAAGAGTTGACTAAAGACTCCGATTATTTACAACAGCTGCCGAGCCTTATTTCGCAGTTGATCAATGAGCAAATTGCCGCAACCGGTCAAAACAAGATCTTGTTTCTCGAAGATGAGGAGATAGATATCACGTTCATCAAACGGAAATTCATCAAACTGAACCCGCAGTATGAATGCGATGTCGTATCCAGCATTGCCGACTTAAGGAAACAACTTGGAGAGAAAGAATATGATCTGGTAGTTTCAGATTTTCACCTGCCCGACGGAAATGCCTTTGACTCCATTGCCACTGCAAAAGCAGCAGACATTCCTATAGTCATTGTAACGGGTCAGGGCTCGGAAAAAACGGCTGTGGAATTGATGAAATCCGGCGCGGCCGATTATCTGATAAAAGATAAAAGCATGGGCGAGCACATGCTGCTGTTGCCCAGCATCGTGAAGTCGGTACTCAATTTCAAAAAACTGGAAAACTATAACAGCGGGTTGCTGGAGATGTTGCAAACAAAAAATCAGGACCTGGAGCGTTTTGCACACATTATAGCGCATGACTTGCGCTCGCCTATTGCATCTTGCTTGCTATTGATCAATACACTGCAAATTCTTGGCGAAGACTTATCGCCCGATGTGCAGGAAACCATGGAGATGCTTACAGAAGTATCCCAGAATATGACAAACACTATTGAAGGGATCTACCAGTACACCGTATTGGATTCGCAGGCAGATGCTTTTGTAAAGGTAGATATGAAAAAGGCTGCTGAAGAAGCTTTACAAAACCTGAAGGTAAAGGTAACCGAATGCGGGGCGATTGTAAACATCGAACCCATGCCCGAAATAAGCGCCAACTATGTGGCCATGGTGCAGCTTTTCCAAAACCTGATGGGCAACGGCATTAAATACCGCGGCGATAAAACGCCGGAACTTACTGTGCGTAGTTTTAAACAGGCCGATGAACAGGTGTTTGCCATAAGCGATAATGGTATCGGTATAGCAAAGGAAAATCACAAGAAGATCTTTGATATTTTTAGTCGGCTCCATAGTAGCACCAGTCAATACGAAGGTGTAGGAATGGGGCTTACCATTGTAAAAAGGATTATTGAACGTCATAACGGTAGGATCTGGGTAGAGTCTGATTTGGGTATGGGAACTACTTTTTTCTTTGCCTTTAAGGCAGCTTAGGGATAGTTTCAAGAACGTTGCCAAAGCCTTTAGTCGAAAAGATTGAAGGCTTTTTTGCTGGGTATTGTTAATAACTGTTTTAACGTTGCAGGATGGGTGTTAAGTAAGTAACTTAACTGACACATTTCTCATATATGACCAGGTTTTGAAGAAATAGGAAATGGGCCACGATTCTTATTGTGATATTTTTGATTGCGATGATACTTGGCTTAACACCGTGGAAAGCCATGTTTCCAATCCAGATTACAGGCGGTATAGCTTACGGGTTAACAAGTTTCTCAACAGGAGTATTGGGCTTAATAGGTTTCCTGGTTACCTTATGGATTTATATTAAAGACATTAACCGATTTGCTCTGTTTGTAAAACTGTTATCGGGTTGTGTTGCAGTGTTGTTGCTTGCTGTTTGGATATTAGGTTTATTGTTGCCTACATTCAGATGGATCGACAGGAATGTCTATCGAAATGGGGATGACTATCTGGTATTGCAGGAACAGGAAACTTTTGTAACAAGTAATCTTAAACAACCGCGTTTGATCAGAACAAAATCACCTTACAGCATGATCCGGAAAATTGAAGAACAAGGTGAAATTAAGGAAAACGATTATCGGTTTAGCGGAGATGTGGTAATCTATAACGGTAAAAAATGGCTTAAAGAACGGAGTAAAAGAGAAGAGTAAGAAAAAGATTACCTTTAATAAAAGTACTGTTGAGCGCCAACCCAGAGGATTTCTTTTGTTAAATATATTTTTTGATCACTTTGTTGATGAACTCCCGTAGCTTTTCATCACGTGATTCATCTTTTGCTATCTCATGAATTAATTGTGCATGTTTTTTGCCGTGGTGCCAGAGAAGGCCCGAAACACATTCAGTGTAGGTTAAAAAGAAATCTCCATGCTGTTCTAATTTTTTGAGTTGAATTTGCTCTGCCAAATCCGAATCACTGAATTTTAAAAGGCTTGCTGCTTTCCAGGAAATTTCACCTTGATATTCAAGTACCCATGTTTGCAGTTTTTCTAAAAGCCCTTCCGGAATTTCAAATTCATCCTCATCCGAGGCTTCTGCAAGCAGATTTATCGCCGCATACATAAAATCCGTCAGCCATTTGTCCCCTGTGTTTGATATGGAGATTTTTAGTAGGAGGGGAGTAATCAAATACGAAGTATTTAATTCACTTAATAAAGAAGCGAATTTGTTTGTGTTCTTGATCTTTTCGGGGCTGAGGATAAGTGCTTCCAGCTCTGCTCTAAATCCTTCAAAATTATCAACTAATAAATCGTAAAGAATCTCAAGCTTTTCACTTATTCCTGTCATTGGTGATCATATATTTCTGCCTCTAAATTAAAAAATGATTAGTCGTATTAGCATCCTCGCGTAACAACCAATCGGTTTACTGTTAATTTTTGTTAAAGCCACACGTATTCGTAATTTATGTGTTATATTTAGGTACCTACTTTACCTGTTAACTGAACCCGTCATGAAAACATTGAAACTTACCTCAACAGTAATATTGATGCTCCTGTCAGTAAACCTGTTTGCCCAGCGTATTAAGGGGATTGTGATTGACAAGGCTACCTATTTGCCGGTAGCAAACGCTTTTATCAGTTCAACGGCATCAAAAAGTATAAGTAATCAGCAAGGGAAGTTTGTATTGGGCAGCGTAAAGCCGGGCGATACTTTGAGGATCAGTAGTATAGGATACAAGCCATTCAGGCTCATTATCAGTTTTTTAAAGTTTGATACTTTAAGGTGTTATATTGAACCGGATGCAACTGTTTTGAGTGAGGTGAAAATTAGGGGCAGGCGTAACGCCAAAGCCGACTCATTGCGTAACAGGAGGGAGTTTGCCTCTGTTTTTGCCTATCGTGGCTCAATCATAAAAGACGCGTTTATAACACGTCCGGCCGATCTTGATTTTGGAAAACCCAGTAATCACATCAATGCAGATAAAAGTACTGCCACCATTATAAGTATCAATTTGCTTTCGGTTATTGACATGCTGAGTAAAAACAAAGCCCCTCAATCAAAGCTGCAAAAGATCCTGATCAAGGACGAGCAAGATGAGTATGTCGACCGGTTTTTTTCGCCGGAAAAGGTAAGTTCCATCACGAGTCTCAAAGGCGATTCGCTTCAAAATTTCATGAACCAGTATCATCCTGATATTAAGAAAGTGAAAAAGATGAGCGATTATGATATGATCAGCTATATCAGGAAAAGCTATGCCGATTACCTTAAATCAGGAAGTAAACAAACAGTTCCGCTTTTTGGGAAATAGGGGTGGGCTTTCACGCTAAAACGAGTATTGTCCGCTAACTTCCTTACCGCTCAAGTACAAGGTACTTTTTGTTGCAGTTGTAGCAAAAATACCTTTTAATCGGTAGCCAAAATGTCAATAGCTTTAACAGCCGTGGTCTTTTTATTCTTTGACCAGTATTAGTTAAACAGTTTGGGCAAAGTGAGCGTCGATGCCTTTCTTTTGAAGGTTTATTTCCAGTATCTACAATATGCATAACATGAATACAATTAAGTCCATTGTATCCTAATAGCAGTTTTTTTATTGCTTAATACCCAAAACTAAAAGGCGCATTCCTTTTTGGGAATTGTTTATGAGGCTTTGCTATTATATGGATTGCTCGCAAGCACAGGCGATTTTTTGTTAAACCTATTCCATTCATCAATATTTACCATACCTGGAGTAGTTGAATAGTGTTTTTTACTTGTAGGGCAAGCGACTGAAAAGCCTTTGCGGCCTTGTTCAACTACCGGGCGCGCACCGCACTCTTTGCAAGGTTCACAATGGATATTTGGTTGAATTTGTATAGGTTCTGACATTTTGTTTTTTAAAAGGTTATATAAATACTTGCCAAAAGGCAAGCGTATTTTTCATTATGTATTAGGGTTTTGGTTGTGTTGTTACAAAGATCGAAATAAAATTTTATTAAAAAAACAGCAATTTTGGAATGTGATTTCACAATTAGGTTGTGTATTTGTTGACAAAAGTGTAAAATATACCGAGTTAGTGTAAAAAAGTGTGCAATTGTGTGAATTCGTAAACAACTTTAAGTTGTAACCTTTTTTGTTTATTAACAACTTTTTTACACTTTGGGTTATTCAATCAATCGCTATGAAAAAAACTATATACTTTTTGCTATCCCTATTAATTTGCGCCCATTTTGCATATGCACAGCCCCCTTCATCGTCGGTAAAGCAATGGCAGGATCAAAAGTTTTCGATGTTTATCCATTTCGGTGGCATTTACTCGGTTTTAGGAGGTGTGTGGGATGGCAAACCTGTAACCCGTGGTTTAAGCGAACAGATACAGGCGCACGCGGGCATCTACAGCGATACTTACGCTAATCTGGCTAAGAACTTTAATCCTGTAAACTGGAACGCAGATAGCATTGTTCTGTTAGCAAAGGCCGCTGGAATGCGCTCAATAGTACTCACATCTAAACACCATGACGGTTTTTGTATGTTTAAAACAGCTACGACCGATTTTAACGTAGTTGATGCAACCCCTTTTAAGCGCGATGTGGTAAAGGAAATGGCCGAAGCCTGCAAAAGACATGGTTTGCGGTTTGGGTTATATTTTTCATTGATCGATTGGCATTACCCACAGGCATCGCCTATATCCAGCCATAATTCAGATTATGTAACGCCGGAGCATCATGAGTATAATAAAAAGCAGGTAACCGAGCTGTTATCAAACTATGGTACCATATCCGAGCTTTGGTTTGATATGGGCTCTCAAAGCCCTGAGCAAAGTAAAGAGCTTTACCAGCTGGTACATCGTCTGCAACCCGATTGTATGGTAAGTAGCCGCCTTGGTAACGATCAGGGCGATTTTGCTGTTATGGGCGATAACCAATACCCAGATTATTCTATAGGCGTGCCATGGCAATCGCCGGCCTCATTTTTTGATGAAACCTGGAGTTACCGTTCATGGCAAAAACGCGGCAGCGAAGATGAAAAGTACAAAGAGAAACTGGAAAGCCTGATCCGCGTGATTAGCAGGGGGGGCAACTACCTGCTCAATATCGGCCCTAAAGGGGATGGCTCGGTAGTAGGTTTTGAAAAAGATGTTTTATTGAAGATAGGAACCTGGCTTCATAAAAATGCCGAAGCTGTTTACGGTACCACTGCCGATCCTTTTTTTACCTCCTTTAAATGGGGTAACATAACCAGCAAACCTAATAAGCTTTATCTTTTTGTAAGCTCAGTGCCAACTAATGGCTTGATCACCTTGCCCGGCCTTGAAGGTAAAATTAATGGTGTATCTGTTTTAGGCGAACAGCAATCGCTTAACTTTAAGCAAACTGCCAATGATGCTGTAATAACTTTGCCTGCTGATTTTGATAACGAAAAACAGATCAAAGTAATAGCCGTTGACGTTGCTGAGGGCTATAAGGTACAACCTGTTCATATTATCAAAAGCAGCTACGGCCATATGGAACTGGATGAGCATAATGCTTATAATTACTACAGTTCATCGGGTATCGACTATAACAGCAATTACCAAAGCACTGTAAAGCAAGCGTGGACAATCAAACCTACCGCGACAGGTAAATATCGCCCCTCTATCAAATATACCGACGAGGAGAAGGGTAATGTGATTGATCTTGCCGTTAACAATGTAACTACCACAATCAAGCTTGATAATGACAGGTTGATGAAGTACAAGGCTGATACTGCTAAAATTAAATGGGGGCCTTTGTATATCACCGGCCCATATTCGGCAGGTTTAGGTGGTTTAAATGGCAGTGCCGATAAAATTGATATTAGCAAACCCTATACTAATGATACCGATAAACCATGGCAACGCATGGATAGCTACAAAAACGGACAGCTTATTGATTTACCGGCAGGTATGGATAATGCCTATTATATACTACAGAATATTACGGTAGAGAAAGGTTTGATTTATGCACAGGTTAAAATCACCAGCGGTGATGGTATTGTTGTTATGTTTAATGGCAAACAAATGCTCATTAATAATAACCCAGGCAAGGCCGGATCTGTAGATCATATTATTGGCTTTGATTTGATGCCCGGCAATAACCAGTTATTGATAAAGGTGTTCAATAACTTTAAGAAGAATGTACCTTTTGCCATCAGCCACGGTATTCCGCAAAATATCTATGTAAAAGATCTTGATCCGCAAACCTTAGAGGCAAACAGGCTTTACCCGGTAAGTTTAAAGCTGCATGATCCGGCTTCGCCGCATCAAACACTAAAGCTGCCAAACCTCGAAATTTGGTTTACAAAAAAATAAGGAATTAAAAAGATTATATCTTAAATTGCAAGCAATTAAGTGTTTAAATAACAATTAATTGTAGACCTATGAAGAGAAGAGATCTGATTAAAGGTATGGCTGCCGCTGTACCTGCCTTTTACCTTTCAAAAGCTTTTGGTTCGGTTGGGATGTTGGCCGCTAATTCTGTTCCGCGAATTGCCGATGGACCGTTTAAGCCCGATTGGGAATCACTTAAGCAATATAAAGTGCCCGATTGGTTCAGGGATGCCAAGTTTGGCTTATGGGCACATTGGGGGCCACAGTGCCAGCCCGAACGTGGCGATTGGTATGCCCGTGGTATGTACCAGGAAGGCAGTGATCAGTATAAATATCACATTGAAAAATATGGACATCCCTCAAAGTTTGGTTTTAAGGATGTGATAAACGAATGGAAGGCCGAAAACTGGCAGCCGGGTGAGTTGCTTGATTTGTACAAGAGCGCCGGAGCTAAGTACTTTATGGCCTTAGCAAATCATCATGATGGGTTTGATCTGTATAACAGTACCTATCAGTCGTGGAACTCTACCAAGATGGGGCCTAAAAAGGATTTAATAGGCGGATGGGCCAAAGCTGCAAAGGAACGGGGTTTACCATTTGGTGTAACAGTACATGCCGCCCACACCTGGACCTGGCTGGAAGTTGCGCAGCGCTCGGATAAAACAGGGGCAATGAAAGGTATTCCGTATGATGGCAAGCTAACTAAAGCTGATGGTGCCGGTAAATGGTGGAACGGCTATGACCCACAGGAATTGTATGCTCAAAATCATGAGCTGAGTAAGGACAGCCTGGATGATCATGCAATACACCGGGAGTGGAACTGGGGAAATGGCGCCAGCATGCCGAGCAAAGCTTATTGCGATAAATTCCTGAAGCGCACCATCGAGCTTATTGATAAGTATGGTCCCGATTTGATATATTTTGATGATACCGCGCTTCCGCTTTGGCCGGTGAATGATGCTGGTTTAAAGATTGCCGCGCACATGTACAATACCAGCGTTAAAAAGCACGGGAAATTAAAAGCCGCCCTGTTTGGCAAGATTTTAGACGAGCAGCAACGTAAATGTATGATATGGGATATTGAGCGTGGGCAAAGCAACCAGATTGAGCCCGAGCCATGGCAAACAGATACCTGCATTGGTGGCTGGCATTATGACCGCCGGATATTTGAAAATAAGGGCTATAAAAGCGCTAAAACCGTTATCCATACGCTTGCTGATGTAGTGAGTAAAAATGGCAACCTGTTGTTGAATATCCCTGTAAAAGGCGATGGTACCATTGACAGCGAAGAACGTAAAATTGTAGAAGGGATAGCAGCATGGATGCACATTAACAGTGAAGCTATTTACGCCACCCGCCCGTGGACTATTTTCGGCGAAGGCCCGGCAATTGAATCAGCTGCTCCTTTAGATGCCCAGGGCTTTAACGAGGGTAAGGGCAAGCCTTTTACTGCCGATGATATTAGGTTCACCAAAAAAGGTAATACGCTTTATGCTATTGCATTAGGCTGGCCGGGCGAAAAAGGTAACCTGATCAAGAGCCTGGCGAGTGCATCACCGCAATTATCCGGCAGAAAGATCAGCAATGTAAGTATGATAGGATATCCGGGTAAATTAAGTTGGGAACAAACGGGTGAAGGCCTCAAAATTAAAACTCCTGCTGTAAAGCCAGATGATATTGCTGTAGTTTATAGAATTGAGGGAGCGATAGGATAGAGGCTTATAGAGTTCGTCGTAACAAAGACTTACGAAGTTTTTAAAACTTCGTAAGTCTTTTGAAGCATAATCATTGCCTACTTCAGCAGCACCTTAGTGGCCCCGTAACCAAATTTCTCTTTACGGGCATCCATAAAGGTTTGTACTTTTTTATGCCGGCCCAGTTGTTTATGCAGTTCATTGCGTAAGGTACCATTACCGGCGCCGTGTATGAAGGTAATATCAGGTAACTGGTGAACAATAGCAGCGTCCAGGGCCTTATGGAAATGGGCCAGCTGAATCTCCATGATCTCCGAACTGCTTAAAAACTGGTAATCATCGCGCAGTTTTTCTATGTGCAGATCAACCTCGCTAACCGGTTTTTCAATCACTATTTTTTCGGTAGGCGTTTCAAAAAAGCTTTCCTTTAGTTTTTGCGCATCAATAACCAGTTCGGGTTCATCAAGCCTGATCAGCCATCCCGGTTGGTTAAGCAACGGAATATTCTTTTTAGTGGTCGAAAAATCTTTGGCTTTAAATTTTTCATGAACAGCCAAAGGTGCCGGCGGTTCAATGTTTTGTTTGGTGCTGAATAAAACGCTGAAGATAAATTTGGGCCACACCTGCAAATCTGCCAGTTGCGCCGAATACATGTTCTCTGTTGATTTAGGGGCTACTATTCCCGCAAATTCGCCTTTAAATACCTGTTGTTTATCTGTTGTTAAAGTAACCAGTAGCTGAAAAGATGTTTCATTGATGAGGTGGAAATGAACTACCGAATTTGCCCGGGCATCGGTAATTACACCTATATAAACACCTTTTTGTACAAATTCTCCTGTGGTTACGGGCTTTTCATCGGTTGTATTGGTGCTTTTTGTTGTTCCTGCAGGCTGGTAACCATGTACGTAAGTTACCTTGCTGGCCAGTACCGGAATCTCAAAATCATCATCGCCGGTAACGCCTATCATCTGCTCATCGATGATGCGGGTAACAAAACCTTCCATTTTTTCATCAACAAACCGAACAAAATCGCCTAATTTATATTTCATAGCTTAATGTTATTACTGTGCAAAGTTAATTTATCCGGGCACATCCCACCGATAATAAAACTTGCTTATTTTTAATTGGGTTTAGCAGTAATTGAATGATTAACAGCTTTTAGAAATATCAATTTTAACCATATACATTTATTTTCATACCATGAGCAACAATACCCCTAAAACACTGGATAATGATTTGTTAAAACAAGTATTTGTCCACAATCTAAACCGGATCTATTTTGGTAAGTGCTACCTTGATAAGCACCTTGAACATCTGAAAGGTCTTGCCTCATTTACTGCGCTACAGCAGGGAATACAGGAGTTTTGGGATGATATCAAAAAGCAGATCGATCGCATGAAGCAGGTTTATAAACTAATTGACGAAATTCCTTCAGATAAGAACTGTAACCCTATAAAGTCCATTGTTAAGGATGAGTTTTGTCTTGATGAGGCACAATCAATTCCGGTATTGCTGGATATGGATATTATGATGTATCTGCAACTGCTTGAGCATATTAATATAACCTCATGTCATATGCTTATTATGGTAGCTAAGCAGCTTAACTATACTGAGGCTCAGCAGCTACTTACCGAATGTAAAGACGAATCAATTGACAATGATGAGCTTTTTACGCTCATTATCAAGGAATATATAGTTGCCGATTAGTGATTTGAAAAAAAGAAAGCCATCCGCATAGCGCAGATGGCTTAAATGTTAGTTATTTAATACCCCTATTAAAATAACTGATAACAAAGTAAAAAAAAATATATCCGATACCGCAAAATATTTATTCATAAATATTCATTGTGACAGCTTTGTTACAAATGTGGTATGATATAACGATTTATCAATAGTTTTTTATCATTGATTGTATTGATAAATGCTTCCCGCATATCGTTATTTAGTCCAATTGATTTAAATTGGCCACTGAAATTTAAGACTCATGATCAGACCCATTATTTTATCTGCCTTATCCTGCATGGTATTTGTTCAGGTTAAGGCACAATCCCTGTATATGCCACGCGATATACAGAAGGCATTTAAAAACGAAACCAGATCGGCCGATGGTCGTCCGGGCAAAAATTACTGGCAAAATTATGGCCGTTATAACATCAGTATTACGGCCGTACCTCAAAACCGAACCGTAAAAGGAACGGAACAGATTACTTATGTTAATAACAGCTCTGATACCTTAAAAAGGCTTAACATGAAACTGATCCTGAATATTCATAAACCAGGTTCGGCCCGTTTTGGGGATGCCGGGGCTGATTATCTGACACCGGGTATCCAGTTTGATAATTTTTCAGTTAATGGCGAGGTAAAAAAAGTTCCATCTGCCTCAACAAATCAGTACGTAAGCCTGAGCAAACCGCTGATGCCGCATGATTCGGTTAAGCTGGATATCGGCTGGCATTTTGAGTTATCTAAGCAAAGTGGCCGCGAGGGTATGATTGATTCAACCACCTGCTACCTCGCTTATTTTTATCCGCGCGTATCGGTGTATGATGATTATAATGGCTGGGACAGGTTGCCTTTCCTTGATGCGCAGGAGTTTTATAACGACTTTAATGATTATACGCTGCACGTAACCGCCCCTAAAAACTATGTGGTTTGGGCTACAGGTACGCTGCAAAACCCTAATGAAGTATTACAACCAGAGTATGCAAAACGCCTACAGGCTTCCTTCACCAGCGATTCAACCATTCATGTTGCTTCGGCGGCAGAAATGGCTGCGCATAAGGTAACTGCTCAAAAAGATATGAATACCTGGACATGGACCGCTAATGACATCAGTGACATGGCAGTAGGTATTAGCGATCATTATGTATGGGATGCAGCCAGTGTTGTGGTGGATGACGCCACCAAACGCCGTGCAAGCATGCAGGCTGCCTTTTTAGATAGTTCTGAAGATTTTCATCACGCTGTACAGGCCGGCCGCCATTCGTTAGGGTGGTTGTCGCATAACTGGCCGGGTGTACCTTATCCATTCCCTAAAATGACCTCATTTCAAGGCTTTGCGGATATGGAATACCCAATGATGGTAAATGACAGCCATACCAATGACATCCGTTTTTCGCAATTTGTACAGGATCATGAAATAGCACACACCTATTTCCCTTTTTACATGGGTATCAACGAAAGCCGCTACGCTTTTATGGACGAAGGCTGGGCTACAACCTTTGAATTGCTGATAGGGGCCTCAGAAGTTGGTAAGGAAAAAGCTGAAGCATTATACAAAGATTTCCGTGTTGACAGGTGGATCCATGATGCCTCAACTGCCGAAGATCAGCCGGTTATTACACCTTCAAGCGAACTAAGAGGAGGTTATGGTAATAACTCTTACGGTAAGCCATCGCTAAGCTATTTTGCCCTGAAAGATATGCTGGGCGACGAGCTGTTCAAAAAAGCTTTACATGGATATATGGATCGCTGGCATGGCAAACACCCTATTCCATGGGATTACTTTAACTCCATGAGCAATATCACCGGTAAAAACCTCGACTGGTTTTTCAATAACTGGTTCTTCACCAACTACTACATTGATCTTTCATTGAAAGGCGTAAGCAAATCATCAGGCGGTTATACCGCATCAATCAAAAACATTGGTGGCTTCGCCGTTCCGTTTGATGTAAAGGTTACCTATGCAGATGGTTCAACTGAAAGCATTCATCAAACACCGGCTGTTTGGGAAAAAAACCAAAGACAGATTTCGGTAGATATCAAAACTGCTAAAGCAATAAAATCGGTTACGTTAGATGGCGGCATATTTATGGACGCTGATGAAAGCAACAATACCTGGAATAAATAATAAAAATGTTTATAAATAATAAAACCCGGTCATTGGCCGGGTTTTATTATTTTATGATAGTACTAAATATTATGCGTTTTGTACAGAATTGTTCCAATCGTTGGCAGTTGCTTTAACTTTATCTTTTGCGTTTTCAGCAGCATCGCTGGCTTTGTCTGCAAGATCATGAGCTTTTGATTTTGCAGCATCAACGGCATTATCTTTTGCATCCCAAAGATCGCTTACCGTGCCGCTAAACTTGGTTTTAGCTTTATCAATTACATTACTGCTGTAATCTTTGATTTCGCCGGCTGTGTTTTGAGCTTTGGTCTTGGCTGTATCAACCAGGTCATTTATATAGTCTGCAATGTCGCCCCTTAACTCGGTGCCTTTTTCAGGCGCTAACAATAAACCCAAAGCAGCACCAGCTGCAGCACCTACTAATAATGCTGCTATAATTTTTGCTTGATCTTTCATGTTCTTTCTTTGTTTTATGTGTAATCGATTTATGATATTATTGGTTAAACAACAACAATGCCAGTTTTTATTTGAAGATAGTATCCAAATATTAAGTTTATACACATAGCACATTAACAAAAAGTAAGGCAACAAAAAAGGCACCCAAAAAATTGAGTGCCTGGTAGGCTTAATGATTATATTATAATTATATAACTTTTACATTTACCGCGTTAAGACCTTTACGGCCATTTTCAACTTCGTACTCAACGGTGTCGTTTTCGCGAACTTCGTCGATAAGGCCTGTTGAATGAACAAAGATATCCGGACCGCCATTGCTTGGCACGATGAATCCGAAACCTTTTGTTTCGTTGAAGAATTTTACTGTTCCTTGATTTTGCATTATTTTATTTATTAATGCCGCCAAGGTAGATATAATTTACCGTAATCGTGCAAACCCCCGAATGCAATTTAGATACAAACTGAATAATTGGACAGTAGTTGCATTGTTAAGGTGTTGAAGTTTAGGCTACTATAGCTAAATGATGTCCCTGTATCGTATCCTCCGAATCTTTTACTATCCCTCTTATCTTTTCATCCAGCTCATTAACCGTGTGCTCAATCATATTAAAATAGCCAAAATCAATGTTTTCCATCCGCATCAGGTCTAAAATGCCAAGTAATGATGCCACCGGCCTTCTCAACTCATGCGACTGTATAATTGCTATCCGGTTAAGCGCCTCGTTTTGAATACTGATCTGTTCTTCGTGCCTTTTACGCGTGGTAATATCGGTTGAGTTGATGGCTACGCCGATCACTTCGCCGTTATTGTCTTTTACAGGAATAAACGAAGTTTCTTTCCAACATGCATTGGGTGTCCCGCTCTGCAATTCCCATTCGCGTTTTATAGAACGACCGGTTAATGCCACAGCAAAATACTTTGAAAAGCTATGGATCATCGTCGGTTCTGTATAGGCAATGATGTTATCGCCATTGGCCAGTTTTTTATTGTATACACTTTTGATGAATACTGAAGCCGATTTGTTGAATGCCATAACCTCCAGGTTACGGCCAACCAGGATATGAGTATCTTTTGAACTGTCGAAAATCGCTTTCAGCTTCATCTCCGATTCGCTGATGGATGCCTTTTGCGATTGGGAATGCTGGTGTTGTTGCTCAAGCGAACGCAGGCTTGAATTAAGCTCCATAAGATTTACCACCTGTTTTGCCAGCGTTTTTAATGACTTGGCCTGCTGATGATTGAGGTCATTGGGTTTAAAATCGATAACGCATAAGCTGCCGATCGCGTGGCCATCTTTGGTGATCAGCGGAGCACCGGCATAAAACCTTGCAAGGGGTTCGTTAACCACAAGTGGATTGGTATTGAAACGCTCGTCGTTAAGCAGATCTGGCACTACCAGCACCTTGTTTTGGGCTATGGTGTGGTTGCAAAATGCAACCTCGCGCGGGGTACAGCTAATATGGGTACCGGTGGAGGCTTTAAACCATTGCATATCCGAATCAAGCAAGGTAACCAGGGCAACGGGGGTGCCACAGATCTGAGCTGCTAATCCTACTATGTCATTTAAATCGACTACAATATCGTTATCCAGATCCTTAAATCTCTTAACGGCATGCAGACGCAGGGGTTCGTCATTCATTGTATAAGATTAGTAGATTTTTAAATAACTAATTCAAAACAGAAAGTATACGCGCTAACAAAATATCGGCCTGTTTGTAATGAAATACGCAATGATTTGGCCAATAGATGTATAAATGACAAAAAAAATGAAAAAAAATTGAGAATTTAATTATTGTTTAAAGTAAACATTCTTTATGATTAAAATATTTCGGATAGGGCACTTTTTTAACCATATGGCAAGTGTGGGAATGGCAAATAAAAAGCCCTTTAGCTTTAAAGCCAACGGGCTCGCTAAAAAACAGATCACAACAAAGCAACATCCACATTATCCGTCTTATTTTTTAGCCACATCCTGTATCGCGTATCCTACATCACATGTGTTTTAAAGAATATACGATGCAGTTAGAAGTTTAGTTTTTAAAAAGCTAAGTTTGCACCGGCAATCGCGATTGTGGTTTGCATCTTCTTATAAAATTGAACAATACAAATGAAGGCCTTTATATTCGACCTTAACGGCACCATGATCAATGATATGCCGTTCCACACTAAAGCTTGGCAATACCTTTTAAATAATGATCTGGGCGGTAATTTTACCTGGGATGAAGTAAAGCCGCAGATGTATGGTAAAAACCAGGAGGTACTGGTGCGTATGTTTGGCCCCAACCGCTTCACTACCGAAGAAATGGATCGCCTATCTATCCTGAAAGAGCAGCGCTACCAGGAAGAGTTTTTACCGCACCTTGCGCTGTTACCAGGTTTGCATGAATTTTTAGAGAAAGCTTATCAAGCCGGTATCCCCATGGCAATCGGTTCGGCAGCTATTCCTTTTAATATTGATTTTGTGTTGGATAACCTGAACATCAGGCATTACTTTAAGGCAATTGTTAGTGCCGATGATGTGGTACTAAGTAAACCACATCCCGAAACATTTTTAAAAGCCGCAGAACTATTAAATACTGTACCAACCGATTGCCTGGTATTTGAAGATGTGCCCAAAGGCGCGGAAGCTGCTGCCAACGCGGCTATGAAAACTGTTGTATTAACCACTACACATCAGCAGGACGAGTTTGTGGCTTTAGAAAATGTAATCCACTTTGCCGAAGATTTTACAGATGGTTTTTTTAGCAAACTGATATAATAAATCTGCCAGGCTGTTATTTTATTAAAGGATTCATCGTATCATTGTTTAGTTATAAATCTTGATCTGAACCTGTTACGATGAACCTTAAATTAGTTTTTTGCCTATTGGGCATAGCCGCACTGGCCAGTTCCTGCAGCGATCATGTATATGCGCCGGCCCTGCATCGCAGCGATATAGCTTATTTACCTAAGCCGGTATCTGCTGATACCAGCAAATCTGCCACTTATATTACGGCAGGTATTACATATGATACCAATATTAATCCGGCAGACAATCTCACAAGCGGGCAGTTTAACCTGAGCCATGCAAATACCTTTGATCATGTTAACCTTGCCTATGGTGCTTTCGGCGTTTTAGGGAGTTATCATAACGGCGAACTGCAGCCCAGTGACCCATATTATTTCCGGGATAAATTTTTCGGGGCGGGAGGGTTACGCTTATCGGGAGATTATTTTATAAAAGGGAGGAATGTTGATTTCCGCATCATTGGTTTTGAGGCCGTTTATAGTCATGAATTTGGTGACTACGCCCGTTTCAGAAAAACAGTAACCAACCAGCCGAACTTTTTTACTGACACCCGTACTGATTTGTTTACGCTGGGTGGTACTACAGAAGTTATTTTCCATGCAGGCTATAATGCCGAGAAGAAGTTCGGCTTCCGCGTTTTTGCTGGAGGTACTTTTGGCCCCGATAATATTTACAGGAACAATAACTCAAATTATACCTACTCATCCTTAAACCACGGAATAGTTACCGTAGCTTATTTTATGCAGATCAAAAGATATGTACTGATAGCCGAGGGTGGGTACTATTTTCAGTTCAGGCTGGGATACCAGTTTTAGTTGAAAAAACAACGTCATTGCTTCGTCTCGCAATGACGTTGTTTGTGGTTTGAACTACTTAAATAGCTTATTCTGAGTAAACACTACCAACCTTATCACGAAGGTTATAGCCTGAAGCCATTACCTCGCCATAAGCGCCTGCGGTACGCACAGCTATCAGGTCGCCGCGGAATGACTCGGGTAAGCTTACATCTTTCTGAAAGCAGTCGGTACTTTCACAAATCGGTCCAACTACATCGTATTTTAAACTTTCCGACTTTCCGACTTCCGGACTTTCCGACTTCCGACTCAGGTTTTCTATCTGGTGATAAGCCTGGTAAAGCATCGGGCGAATCAGTTCGGTCATGCCGGCATCCAATATCAGGAAGTTCTTTTTCTGACCGTTCTTAACGTATAAAACACGTGAGATCAAAGATGCGCTTTGTGCAACCATAGCGCGACCAAGTTCAAAATGTACTTCCTGGCCTGGCTTAACATTCAGGAAGCTTTTAAATACCTGGAAGTAGGCTTCAAAATCGGCTATGTTGTTATCCGGGTTATAGTAGTCAACCCCAAGACCGCCACCTGTATTAAGTACTTTGATAGGGAAACCACGATCTTCAAACCAGTCCTGCATTTCGTTGATGCGGGTACAAAGATTTTTGTAAACCTCCAGATCGGTGATTTGTGAACCAATATGGAAGTGAATGCCTAAAAATTGCAGGTTATCGCATTTACGCAAAGCGGCGGCCACATCCGGCAACTGCCAGGTATTGATACCAAACTTGTTTTCATCAAGGCCGGTTGTGATGAAATGGTGCGTATGGGCATCAACGTTTGGGTTAATGCGGATAGCAACACCGGCCTTTTTGTTTTTGGCTTTGGCAAGACCATCAATAATAAAAAGCTCCTGGATAGATTCCACATTGAAGCAGAAGATATCGGCATCAAGCGCCAGGTTAATTTCACGGTCGGATTTACCTACGCCCGCAAATACCACTTTGCTTTTATCAAAGCCATGCTCAATGGCTGCTTTTACCTCGCCACCGCTCACGCAATCGGCACCGAAGCCATAGGTTTGAATAGTATCAATAACCTTTGGATTAAAGTTTGCCTTCATGGCGTAATGTACATGGAAGCCATGCTTGGCAGAAGCGTCACGGCAGGCACTCAGAGTGTTTTTAAGCACTTCCAGATCGTAATAATAAAACGGAGTATCTAAGCCGTTAAATTTATCTATAGTTTTACTTGTAAACATTGTAGTATATCATCAAATCATGCTGAATCAGATAACCCGTGGATTGCCTGGTCTGTCGCAATGACGTTTAAATTAAAAATTTCAAATGCCCTAATTCCGAAATCAAAAACCCGATATCCGAAATTAGAATAGCCTGTTATGTAAGCTCCTTAATGCTTCTATTTTATCCTCGGTTTTTACCAGTAACGATAGGTTATGATCGCTGCCACCGTATGATATCATCCTCAACGGGATATGTTTAACAGCTTCGAGCACGCGTGCCGCGTAGCCATGCTTTTCGGCTCCAAAATCACCTACTACGCAAATGATGGTCTGGTTTACGTCAATTTCTACCGAGCCGTAAGCGTTTAACTCTTTAGTGATATCGCCGAGATAAGTAGTGTCATCAATAGTAACAGATACACCTACTTCTGATGTGGTGATCATATCTATTGATGTTTTATAGCGCTCAAACACTTCAAATACCTTGCGTAAAAAGCCGTGGGCCAAAAGCATCCTGCTCGATTGGATCTTGATGGCGGTGATGGCATCTTTGGCAGCAATAGATTTGATCTTGTCCTTTTCGCTGGTATTGGTGATCAGGGTTCCCTGAGCTTTGGGGTCCATCGTGTTCAATAAACGAACCGGGATTTTATATTTCTGGGCAGGGAATACACTTTGCGGGTGCAGGATCTTCGCGCCAAAATAAGCTAACTCGGCAGCTTCATCAAATGATAACTGGGCTATGGGCTGAGTTCCTTTAACAATACGCGGATCGTTATTGTGCATGCCGTCAATATCCGTCCAGATCTGTACCTCTTCGCTGCGGATACCTGCACCAATCAGTGATGCGGTATAGTCGCTACCACCGCGACGCAGGTTATCAATTTCGCCGTAAGCGTTGCGGCAAATATAGCCCTGGGTAATAAACAGGTTTACTTCCGGGTGTTTATCAAGCAGCGGAAGCAGATTTTCGGTAATGTGGTCAACAATCGGCTCGTTATCCTCATCTATTTTCATAAAATCCAAAGCAGGCAGCAGTACCGACGGTACGCCAATCTCTTTCAGATAAACATGATAAAGGGTTGTTGACAGCAGTTCGCCCTGCGCAACAATGATCTTATCTTCGATATTGGTAAACAGATCATTAGCCAGGTTGCTCAGCAACGAAAAATGGTAGTCGATAACCTCTTTGCCCTGGGCTAAAAATTCAGGCTTGACAAACAACTCCTTAATAAAAATTTCGTACTTATCCTTCAGGATAGTAATAAGCTGTGCCGCCTTCTTCTTATCGCCGGCGATGTATGCTTGTCCAATTTCTACGAGGCTGTTTGTTGTGCCTGACACTGCCGATAGTACCACTACCTGGCGCTCGGCCGGGTTAATGATGTCAAGCAGCGCTTTCATCCGGGCGGGGCTACCTACTGATGTCCCACCAAATTTTAAAACTTTCATTTTTATGTTGCTGTTACCTTGTTTGAATTGATGTTTGATAATACCATTTTGCTGATTTTCAAGCACCAATATTTGAGGCGCTAAAAATAGTATTTAAAAACGCTTATCGGTAATTTAATTTAAAGAGCCTCGCGCAAGAAAAAGCGCGGGATTGTGCGATTCCCCTCTTGAGAGGGGCGGAGGGGGTGTTTATGCTTTGATAGGCTTGTAGCAGCCCCCCCTCGCTCTCGCTCATTCCCTCGCACCCCCCTCTCAAGAGGGGATTTACACTCCTGAAATATTTTTTCTAAATTCACGGTGATATATCATCTGTTTTGCGCACTTACTATTAAACGCAATGATCATGGCAAATGAGATAGTTTTTGACGAACTGGTAATGCAAAGGGAAAAGCTCATTACGGCGCTTTACAAAGGCGCTTTCCCGGCGGTGGCAAAATATGTAAGTAAAATGGGCGGCTCTTTTGATGATGCAAAAGATGTGTTTCAGGATGCGCTTGTTATCTATTATGAGAAAACAACTGCCGGCGTACTTTCCTTAAATACCACTGAAACAGCTTACCTGTTGGGTATAGCCAAACACCTTTGGTTTAAAAAGTTCAGGGATGATGGTAACAATCTGCCGCTTGATAGTTACGGGTTTGACATACGCGATGAAACCGACGAACAACCATCGACCAATAAACTGATGCGTTACCTGGAAACTGCCGGTAAAAAGTGCATGGAATTGCTAAGTGCTTTCTACTACCACAAGTTATCTATGAATGAGCTCGCAGGTTTATTTGGCTATGGAAGCGAGCGCTCAGCTACTGTGCAGAAGTACAAGTGCATTGAAAAAGTAAGGGAAACGGTAAAAGAACAATCACTGGCTTATGAGGACTTCATTGAATGAGATAAAGGCAATTGATGATCATGTGCTTGGGCAGGCAGCGCCCGATGAGACGCTGTTGTTTGAGGCTAAACTGATCATCAATCCCGAACTTAAACAGCAGGTGATGTGGCATAAGCAAACCCTTAACCTGGTACAGCAATATGGCCGAAATAGCCTCCGGGAGGAGATAGAAGCGGTACATCAAAAACTATTCAGTCAGCCCGAGCACGAAGGTTTCAGGCAAAAGATCATGCGTTTATTTCGCAAACGCTAAAAGCTAAATTTTATGAATATCAATCAAAATGAGTTCCGCAAATACGCGGTAGGGCATCGCCGTGTCCAGAGTTTGCATGTCGACAGGTTTATCGGACAGGTAAATAACAGCAAAATAAACATGGGTATGACGCCCTATATTATGGAAGAGCGCCAGATGAACATTTCGCAAATGGATGTTTTTTCGAGGCTGATGATGGACAGAATTATTTTCCTGGGTACTGCGATAGATGAACAGGTGGCCAACATTATCCAGGCGCAATTACTGTTCCTGCAATCGGCCGATGCCAAAAAGGATATCCAGATCTATATCAATTCGCCGGGTGGTTCGGTATACGCCGGGCTGGGGATCTATGATACCATGCAATTTATCTCGCCCGATGTTGCTACCATTTGCACCGGCATGGCCGCCTCCATGGCTTCCACGTTACTTTGTGCCGGTGCCCACGGCAAGCGGGCAGCGTTACCACACTCAAGGGTGATGCTTCACCAACCATCGGGCGGAGCTCAGGGGCAGGAGTCGGATATTGAAATAGCTGCTATACAGATAGCCAAAATGAAAAGGGAACTTTATGAAATAGCAGCCAAACACAGCGGCCAAAGCTATGAACGGATCCACGAGGTATCTGACAGGGATTACTGGATGATTGCCAAAGAAGCCAAGGCGTTTGGAATGATAGATGAGGTGTTGGGAGGGAAGGAGGAGTAACATTAAAAAATGCCATTGCGAGGAGGAACGACGAAGCAATCGCATGCTATACAGGGCGGATATGCTTCCGTGCGATTGCCACGCTATCGCTCGCAATGACATTTTTTTTATCTAACTTTTACTTATTCAACGCATCCACCTTATCAAAAAACTCGTTTTGCAGTTTAATGGTGTTGGTATCCGCCTTGATTGCTTTAAGGGCCTGAATAAAACTGGCTATTTCATGTTCTGCTATAAATTTGCCAAACTCGGGAGTGGCTTTAGCGCCTTCGCCGGCGTAGTGGTTAGGGTAAGCAGCATACCACCAGATGGGCGTATAAACATTGGTTAGGTTTAAACGGTGTTGGTTTTCGCCAGATTGCGATGCTGCCCTGTCCATCTTCATTAAATCAGGGCGATAGTATAACATTGATGCGGTTTCACTTTCACCGGCATGTTGATCGCCCTCAATTGCCGATTTATGCATTTTGCGGTATTGATCTGTGTATTCTTTATCGGCACCATGCGGGTTATAAAAATATACTGCGTAATTATGCCTTTTGTTGAGTAACGACTGCATAAAAAACTGGATAAACTCCGGGTTGCCACCGTGCCCGTTCAGGATCACTATTTTATCGAAGCCATTGCGGGCAATTTCGTCGCAGGTGGCTTCCAGCAAATCCCAAATCACTTTGCTTGGCAGGGCGAATGTTCCGGGCTGGTGGCGGGCTTCATTGATCTGCCCGTAAAAATAATCGGGGAATACCACAGCATATTCAGATTTAACCGCGTGTGCCGCCCATTCGCGCACGTGGATCAGGTCGGTGCCGAGCGGGGAGTGGGGACCGTGTTTTTCCAGGATGCCGATAGGCAGGATACAGGTTTTTGAAGATTTTTCGAGTGCTGCCGGAAAATCAGAAGCAACAAGCTCGTCCCAGCGGGCAGGTATTTGCTGGGCAAAGGAATAAGCAGAAAGCAGCAACGCTGCAAACAGTAATAAGTGCTTTTTCATAAATTATAGGTTTTATAACAGGTTTATAGCAAAAGTATTTGCCCCTGAAATTTACGAACTTAAATTACTGCTTACCAGTGGGTAATTTAAAAATTACAATAGTATATCAGCGAACGTTAGGCAGGGAGTAGCAGAAGGCCGCGCCCTTTATCCTGTTGTTCTCCACCCAAATGCGGCCGTTCATTTTTTCGGTAAAATCCTTACAGATCATAAGGGCTACGCCGGCGCCTTTTTCTTTTTCGTTGCTGTACTGCATATTGGCTTTAAAATTAAACAGCAGTTGAAGCTTATCGGGAGAGATACCTTTGCCTTCATCCTGTACACAAACGGTTACATCCTTATCACTCGACGCGCTTATGGTAACGGTTGAATTATCGGGCGAAAACTTGATGGCGTTATGTATAAAGTTGCGGTGTATAAACTGTACCAGTTCTTTATCGGCATGAATAATAATTGAGGGATCAACTGCATTTATCAGCTTAAGCTTATGATCTTCGCTTATCAGGTTAAAAGGTTGAATGGCCTCATCAATAAGTTCCTTTAATGGTAGCGGAACGGCTTTATAATCAAAGCCGGATAGTTGTTGCTTGATCCATTGTAGAATGTTCTCAAAAATTTCCAGCGAAATATTGGATGAATGTTCCATGGTATCCACCAGTTCCATTAACTCATCTCGTGTAAACGAATCAGCATCCTTTAATACCGTTGCCAATGTTTTAAGCGCACCTATAGGCTGCCTGAAATCATGAGCGAGAATAGACACCAGGCGGTTGTTAAATTCGTGGTCTATTTCCAGCTTCTCGTTCCGGAGCTGAACGGTTCGGTTAAGCTCTTCTAATGTTTGTCCGTGCTTTTTCTTTAGGCGATACAGGCGATAGGTGAAAATTACTGTAATAGCGGTAATTACAAATAGAATTCCCAGTACTATAGCCAGTACCTGTCTGTTTTGGCTCCGGATGGTGATGGCTTCCAGTTGCTGGTCTTTCAGGGCATAATCAATATAATCAAAGCCCGATGTATTGGTATATTTCTCTTCATCGTCATATAACTTCAACAGTTTTGAACTATAACGCTGTACTTCAGGCAGGTTATTTTGAGCAATGTAGATATCATACAGTTTTTTTCCGAAGATCTTTTCGTAATAATGATAGCCGCTCTTTTCGGCAATAGAAAGCCCCTGTTTATAGTATTCGATGGCTTTGGTGATATTAGGTTCCAGGTACAGGTCACCAAGGTTCATTACTATGTCAAGGCTCAGGTAATAAAGTTCCATAGCCAGGCCATTATTTACAGCCTTTTGTAGCAGAGCCGCACCTTTTTCACGCTCGTTATTTTGCAGGTAAAGTAAACCCTGCACCTGGTCGGCTTCCACCAGCATCCGGTTATCTTTAAACCGGGTGCCTATTTCGCGGGCTTTATCTAAATAAATTTCAACCGAATCTTTAGGGATCTGTTCCGGGTACAAGAGGAGGTAGTTGCATAATACCAACGACATGATAGAATCGCGTTGCAGGGTTTTACCTATGTTTATCGCCCGCTTAAAAAAGTTAATAGCTTTTTTATCCTCCCGGTTTTCGTTAAATACCAGGCCAATGTTCATTAGTCCCTGTACCGTGTTTGAGGTGTCATTTAACTCTTTATACAGGTTATAAGCTTCATTGTAATAACGCAGTGAAAGCTGTAGGTTACCCTTCAGATCGTAAACAATACCTATAGCATTGAGGGCATCGGCTTTGCCTGCTTTGTAGTTAAGCCGCTCGGCTATGCTCCTGGCTTTTTTAGCATAGTAAAAAGCGCTGTCGATGTTTTGTTCGTACATCAGCATGCCCAGCCGGTTAAGCGCGTTTACATACTTAGTACTATCGTGAATTAAAGGCAGATCTTTTTTTAGCTTATTAACCTCCCTCGACTGGCCGAAACACACGGATACAGCAAGAAGCAGCAATACTAAGAAGCTTACGGTTTTTTTCATCAACGGATATCAGCAAACAGGCTTTGGGTTTAAATTTAGCCTAAACCGTTATACGTATCAAAAAACAGTATGGTTGGAAAATATTAAATAAAATAGGCATTGGCTACGGTTAATTAAACTGTTGCACAGCATTATCCAATTATCGGCAGGTATAAAACTGCAGATATTGTTGATATATTATTTAGTTTAAGTTGAACGTTTTACCTGCAAAGGCTATAAAGAATCGGGATTAGGAATAAAGTTCATAAACGCCTGGAACTTGGCATAGTAGTTTTGCATGTTTAGCTGGTAATAATAAGCACCGCGTTTTGAGCCTGCTTTGTCTTTGTCAGCCAGTTTGATAAGCAAGCCGGTGGCCAGTACCCTTTTGCTAAAGTTACGTTTATCAATAGTGGTATTAAACACACTCTCGTAAAGGGTTTGTAATTGAGGAATGGTAAATTTGGTAGGCAAAAGCTCAAACAGGATAGGGTGCATAGCCGCCTTATAGCGAATGCGTTTGCGGGCTTGCTCAACCATTTCCTGCTGGTCAAATATCAGCTTGGGGGCACGTTTAAGCTGAAACCATTCGGCCTGGTAATCGTCGCTGATCTGGGCTTCGTATTTATGGATATCAACCAGTGCAAAGTACGCTACGGATACTGTGCGCTCAATAGGATCGCGCTGGGGTTGCCCAAAAGTATATAACTGTTCAAGATACACGCCCTCCAGGCCGGTTAGCTGCTTAAGGATGCGATTGGCACTTTGGTCAAGGCTTTCATCTGGCTGAACAAAGCCGCCCATTAAACTCCAGTTTCCCTTTTCAGGCTGAAAACCTCTTTTTATCAGTAAAATTTTTAAAACTTCGCCATCAAAGCCAAAAATGATACAATCAACAGCTAATAATAACCTTGTTTGCTTGGAGTACTTGAGCATTTATAACAGTAATAATTTTATGGTAAAAACAAATATAAAATAACATTTGATATAAGCCGACAAATTTGCAGGGTTATACCGGTTAAAAAAGTATTAATTTACAATAGTTAGTCAAATGTGTAAATTAATTGTCCTTTTTACAATCATAAATGCTATTTATAATTATTTTATTCTCCCCAGGCGGTTATCACCAGCATGCGGTTGCCACCATGGTTACGGTGTTCGCACAGATAAATACCCTGCCACATACCTAAGGCAAGCCTGCCGTTGCGGATAGGGATAGTTACCGAACTGCCCAACATAGCCGCCTTCAAATGCGCGGGCATATCATCGGGCCCTTCGTCATCATGTAAATAGTCTGGGTCGTTTTCTGGCACAGCTTTGCTAAAGTACATTTCAAAGTCCTGCCGTACGGTTGGGTCGGCATTTTCATTAATGGTTAATGAGGCCGAAGTATGCTGTATAAATACCTGGCAAATGCCGGTTTTAAACTCATGTAGCTGGGGTAGTGCATTGGCCACTTCGGAGGTGATGAGGTGAAAACCCCTTCTGCGTTCCCTGAGCTGAAGCATTTGCTGAACAATTTTCATAAACAGTGTGCTTTATAACGATGCTGCAAACATATCTATAAAGATTGTTCCGTTTTTGTTTTGAGTGGCTTGCGTTATTAAAATTATTTGTTTGTTTTATGGCGATCAGGCAACAATTGAGGGATTTATGCTTACAGTTTCGGCAGTAAATAGCCGGTTAATGAATGCCTTTATTTTTTCAATGAAACTTTTCCTGACTGGTTTTTCAATAGTTTGAATTTGATCATTATCCGGGGGCTTGGGGCTATCCGCGTCCTGCATTTCTTCCAAAACAATTTCGCGGATTTCGGGGTCACGGTTTACAATCTCATCCAGTTCACTAAGCTCGTTAAACGTAGCTGTACCGTTTTTTTGCCGCTTAATAAGTATCTCAAAGCGGTCCTGGTTAAACGTACGCCTTTCTAATTGCTTGCCGTATTTCATGACATTTATAGTAATCATTTTTATAAACTCAAATTAAGTGCCATGTATATATATTGTTGATTATCAGTATTTTGATTTTGTGTTGAGTTTTAGACTTGCATCATTCTGAGACAGGTGTCGTTCGTTTTCGTGCAGGGGGGCTGTTTCATAAAATAGGTTTTACTAACTTGTATTAGTATTTTTAAATAAAACACACTCGTTACGCATGAATTGGTGGCCCTATGAAAAATTCTTTGTTATAAGTACGCTTAACCTCGACGAGGTAAAATCAAGAATGATAGAACAAGTGACCCCGGCTTCTTCAGTAACTTTCTTCGAACAATTAACGAATATATATCCTGCAACTTTTAAGGGTTATGTAAATGCCGATGGGTTTAAAATTGAGCCTGTAATTGTTGGTCGCAATTCGTTTATTCCTTTAATAAAGGGAAAATTTGAAGCAACAGAATCAGGGAGTAGAGTTTCTATAACTATGGCTATGCATAATGAGATATCTTATATTATAATAGGTGTGGCAACGTTTTTAGTATTTGCAGGGTTGATGAGTTGTTTGAGTACATTACAATCGGGTAAATTTGATTTTGCATCGTTGGGGCCATTTGCGATACTGGCACTCATTTACCTGATGGTGATATATGGCTTTAATTCAGAGAGTAATAGTTGCAGGACATTTTTGATTGAATTATTAGAGGGCGAATATGAACGATAGCATCACAAAACAAATACAAGGCTTAGCCCCACTGTTGCAGGTATTTGACATGCCTGTTGCTTTAGGCTTTTACCGGGATGTGCTGGGTTTTGAAGTAGTACAAGCCTCGGGTGAAAGAGATGATGTGGATTGGGTGTTACTGAAGCTCAACAACATAGAACTTATGCTTAACACCGCGTATGAAAAACCAAACCAGCCATCAGAACCAGATGAGCGGCGCATAGCGGCTCATACGGATACGTCGTTGTATTTCGGCCACCCCGATATCGATAAACTGTATAGTTATTTATTAGATAATGGCATGCATCTTAAAGAGCCTCAAATTACAGGTTATGGCTGGAAAGCTATTTACCTGCTTGATCCCGATGGGTATTTGCTGTGTTTTCACTGGCCTGTAAATTAGCCCTACAGCTTTTCGTAATGGTCTTCCGGGCCGTCGGCGGCCAGAGGGACTGTCCCGTAAAATGTTAATATCTTACCATCTATTTTGAAAAATGTGATGCTATTGGCCGCGGTATCGTTATCAAACATGATCTGTTCGTGCGCATTATCATACCTGCGGGTGCGGTAGGTGCCGCTTTTTTTCAGCGTATCTTTATTTAATCGCTGATAAGTGGTTGCCGTAAACACAATAATGTTACCATTGCCTGGTTTTACAGCATTGTAATTTTGAGGAGTAGCGCAATAACAGCTTGAACCGCGATACTCCCATTTGCCAATAAGCTGTTCATTATTAGGTGTTTTATCTTTTTTACAGCTTAGTAAAGCGGCAAACACGCAAAATAAAAGTAGCCTTTTCATATCCTAATGTTTATAATGCTTTACGAAAGGCTGGTAAGAAACGCTACATGTAACCTTAGATAGTAACAGTTTCAATACATAATTTGCAGCGTTGGTTTAATTAAGTATTTTGGTGTAAACCAATCTATTCTCCTATAACTCATGAAACAACAAAACTTATCAAGGCGCAGGTTTATTGGCAATAGCGCGCTTGCAGCAGCCGGATTTTTAGCATTTTCAAAATCATCATTTGCCGGTAGTTTTTTGAACAGCGCCGATAAACCTAACTCGCTTATTAATGGTGTGCAGATAGGGGTGATCACCTACTCATTCCGCAGTATGCCGGGCGCTATCGATGATTTGCTGAAATACTGTATCGACTGCAATATCAGCGCTATTGAATTGATGGGTGACGCTGCTGAAGCTTACGCCGGAGCGCCCAAGCGTGAGGCCAATGAGGATTGGACTGCTTTTGGCAAGAAGATGGCTGAATGGCGTGCCGCCGCCCCAATGGATAAGTTTAAGGAGATCAAGAAAATGTACAATAATGCAGGTGTAAGCATTTACGCCTGGAAACCCAACGCCCTCGGCACTAAGAACACCGATGCTGAAATTGATTATGCCTTTAACGCGGGAAAAGCCCTTGGAGTAAACCACGTAACCGTTGAACTGCCTGATGAGGCCCAGACTAAACGACTTGGTGACATAGCCGCAAAACATAAAATGATGGTTGGCTATCATGCCCATACCCAGGCCACACCAACGCTTTGGGATACGGCTTTAAGTCAGTCAAAATATAATGGTATTAATCTTGATATCGGTCACTACGTAGCTGGTACCAGCAGCAGCCCGGTGCCGTTCATCGAAAAATATCACGACCGGATAACCAGCATGCATATTAAAGACCGCAAGTTTAAAGACGGCCCTAACCAGCCATGGGGTCAAGGTGATACACCTATAAAAGAGGTATTAGCTTTGCTTAAAAATAACCACTATAAGTTCCCGGCTACAATTGAGTTGGAATATAAGATCCCTGAAGGATCAGACGCGGTAAAAGAGGTGAAAATTTGCAGACAGTTTGCAGCAGATGCTTTGGCATAGTAAATACATTTTGTAATTGATGAATGTGCGCAGCCCGCCGTATTTACATTTATGTTTGTTAAATTTAAACTGTTAATAAACGGATGTATGAACGCGGGTTGCAAACTTAAATTAGAATGGGTGCCTGAAGCTTATAAGGCTGGGGTTGATATTGGCAGCCAATCGAACAGCGTTACAGAAAGGCAGCCATTATCTGATAAAAGCTTGTTATACGGTCATTCGGTAAAAAAGTATTTGGGCAAACAGCTCTATCCAAAGAAATAGAATACGTTTTTACAGGATTGTATGTACAGCTAATAAATTATTTTACCTTAGATGAGCTGTATTTGACACCGGCCTTATCATCATGAAAAAAATACTGTTTTGCGCATTGCTGTTAGTTCAGTCTGTGTTTGCGCAAATACCTAAACCACAAAAAAATACTTATGTAAACGATTTCGCGCATGTATTAACCGCCGATCAGGTTTATGGCTTAAATAAAGAAATTTATCGCATCGAAAAAGCGTCTACCGTACAGATCGCTATAGTATTGGTAAAAACTGTGCCTGCTAAATATACCATCGAGAAATACACAAAACTTATAGGGAAAAAATGGCATGTAGGTAAAGCGCATAATGGTATCGTGTATGTTGCTGCTATTGATCAGCACAAACAACGGATAGAATTGGATAGCATGGCACTGGCCCGGTTAACTATAATCGAACGTGAGGGGTTACTCAGTGCCATCAAGCCATACTTCAAGACAGGCGATTATAATGGTGGTCTGCATGATTTTGTCGGCAGGCTCAGCCAATACTTTGTGCCTCCCCCTCCAGAACCTGTTAAGGCAGATAAACCGGCAGCAGTAGAAAAGCCTGACAACGCAAAGGTTTCGGACGGGACTGTTATTTTGATTGTTTTGATAGTTTGTGTCGTCACAATGCTCACGTTTTTGGGTTTGGTGTGGTTGATTATTAAAGGGATAAAGTCAATAACCACCGGGCGTGGAAATAGAACGGTTGTATATGAATCGGATGATTATTCATATTCCCGCCCTTCATGGTTTTGGCGCTGGCGGCATCGTCATTATCACGGCGGTAATTATTACAACAACAGAAGTTCTTCGGTTTTTATAAGCAGTTCCGGCAGTTCCCGACAGGTTGATGATGAAGAAGATAATAAACCATCTAACTGGGGAAATTGGGGCGACTCATCTTCGGATGATAATAACGATTCTGATGATAGCTATAAACGTAGTGGAGGCTCGTCATCCTCATCCGAGGGGAGCTTTTCAAGTAGTGGGGGCTCTACCTCAGATTGGTAAACTGTATCGGGATAGCGGACTTGTGAAAGAAATTCTATCTTTATCAAATGGAGTCAAAAATATTTTCATATAAGGTAGATGGCGTGGCGCTTGAACCGGTTAATGATCAGTTAAGTATAAGCCCGGTGTTTGACCGTAAGGAGCTGCTTACCAAACTGAAAGATCTTTTTAAAGATGACGATTATAAGTTAGATGAACGTAGCTTCGATTATAAAATTAAAGATGGCCAGCTTTACATAGAGGGTGCAGTAACCAAACATGTGGAAGCTAAGTCGATAGGGTTTATGAGCGGAAAATAAAAGAAAATCACTTGTTTCAGGGTTGGTTATTAATTAATCCTGAAACTTGTAAATGTTTCCCTGGTGACAGGTTTGGTATAGTATGATTTTACATGCTGATACTGTTTTGAGCGTATCAGGTCCTTTGGCAATATTGAGAAGGTTACGATGTAAATTTCAATAGTTTTAGCTATCAGGGAATGTATTTTTTTAAACTCATCCAGAAATTCCCAGCCGCTGAACGGGCTCATATAAAGATCAAGAAAAATAACATCGGGCAGCTCATCTGCATTTTGCAAATGCTCCCTGATATATCGGATAGAATGCTCGGCATTGGTACTGTATGTTACAGCGTCAAATGCAAGATATTTTTCCTGCATTCCCTTAATAATGGCAATATCTATTTGATTGTCATCTATATATAAAAGCGTTTTGGCCATTAGGTCAGATTTAGATCACCACTAATATAGCTAAAAGCTATAATGGTATTTTGTAAGTGGCAGATATCTGCAGCTGATTAAGCCAAAGTGTGAAAAATGTGATGCTGTTTAATTGGTTGATTATTAGGTTTTTGATTTTATTTTTTCAAGCACTTTCCCATTATTGTACAATTTTATTTTAGGTTAATAATACCTCTTATAACCTATAAATTGTTCAGGGAGAAAATATGTTATAAAAGGTAAACTGTTATAGCGATAGGTTATTGCTCTACAAAATGCCAGCAAACCCCGGCAATATCTATAATGTTAAACTCTTTGCCGTAGCTTTCCTGACTGATTTCGCCTATCCGGATACTAAAGCGTTGAGGCAGTTGCTTGTCTATAACCATTTGTCTGAAGGCCGATACGTCGGTTATTTTGACGCTGAGCATAAAGTTTTGAGCAAAATCGGGCTGATCATAACGTTGCAGGATAAAGCGGCAGCTGTCTTTTTGAAATCCGATATAGTCGCCCGAATCCCAGTTAATCTTAAATCCCAGTTCCTGGAAAAGCTGTTTTGAACCTTCAAAATCGCTGCCTGAAGGTACGAAGGGCTCAAGTGATAAAAACTCCATATGGTTTGGCGGATAGTATATGTATGTAAACATAGCAAATGCGATTCGGAATTAACAGAGTAAAAAGCTTCTGCCTTATAAGCCTTAAATCGTATCAATTTTTCTTCAATTCATCTCAATGTGGTGTTTGGATAAAAAGTGGAAAGGTTATTTTATTGATGTTTGCCGCTGTTTTAACCTGCAACGCCTGCCAATTACGGGCGTTTGAATTAAATAACCAATGGAAATAGCAGAACCTGTAGCAGCGCCACCAGTAGTAAAAACCAAACAGCATTTCGAAATTTTAGATGGCCTTCGCGGTATCGCCGCCATCGCGGTTGTAATATTCCATTTTATGGAATTTGTTGTTCCTGATTATAATAAAAGCTTTATCGCGCATGCTTATCTCGCGGTTGATTTCTTTTTCTGCTTGTCTGGTTTTGTGATAGCTTACGCCTATGATAGCAAACTGAAAAGTTTAGGCCTCCCGCTGTTCTTTAAGCTCAGGCTTATTCGTTTGCACCCACTGGTGGTTATTGGTTCGGTTATTGGGTTACTTGCTTTTGTTTTTGATCCGTTCAGTAATCTTTATGCAACTTATGGTATTGGGCAAACTTTGCTGATGTTTTTGAGTTCCTCTTTACTCATTCCGTACCCGCTTATTCACGAGCGGTATTTTAACCTATTCCATCTTAATCCGCCAACATGGTCGTTATTTTGGGAGTACATTGCCAATATTGTTTATGCTTTGGTATTGGTTAAAATCCGGAATAAAGGATTGTGGTTGTTAACAGTAGTTGCAGCTATTTTGCTGTGCTATGAGGCCTCAACGGCAAAATGCCTCGCGGTAGGTTATGGTGGCGATAATTTTGGAGGCGGAGCAATCCGGGTTTTCTATTCCTTTTTAGCGGGAATTCTAGTGTATCGTTCAAACTTTATCATTAAATCACGTTTAGGCTTTTTAGTTATCGGGTTAATGCTGTTAATAGTCTTCCTGGTACCTTTTTCAGATGAAACAAACCATATAACCGACCCGCTTATCGTGATCTTTTATTTCCCGTTCCTGGTGGCGCTTGGTGCAGGGGCTGGGCTGCATACCCGCTTTGCTAAAATTTGTAAATTTTCCGGCGATATCTCCTATCCGCTGTATGTGATCCACTATCCGTTTCTATGGCTGTTTTTGAGCTATCTGGAAGCTAAGAAGCCTTCAATGGGGCAGATGATAACCATGATTCCGGTAGGGGTGATACTGTTGACCGGTTTGGCTTACGTGATTATGATTTGCCTTGATATCCCTATCCGTAAGCATCTGAAGAATGGGCTGCGGAAAGGGCAGTAGTATAGTAACATGTTGTTTACAAACTGGAATTTTTTAGTTTCGGGGCAATAAAATGCATTCGGCTTCGTTTTATTTTTCCACAAATTATAGCTTTCGTGAAAAGATTCTACATGTCTTATAGTGTAGTTTTTACACATTAGGTGCTGATTATCAGTTGTAAAAGCATAATGCTTTGTTAAAAAAGTACCACTACAACAGCACTACTTCAATTTATTATCATGTTTTTGATATGTTAAATTAAAATTTACTTTTTACTTTTATCTCACCAATTATATTAAACTACAGTGGGTAAGAGTATTAACAACAGTCATATCCAACAATTGATAGCAGGTGATGAGGCTGCTTTCGATTTGATTTATGAAACGTACAGCAGTAAGGTTTACCGCCTGGCTTTTCGCTTTCTGAAGGATGCGCAGCAGAGCGAGGAAATAGTGCAGGAGTGTTTTATTAACCTTTGGACCAGTCGCGAAAAACTTAACGCCATGGGCGATATCTGGCTATACCTTTATGTTATTGCCAAGCGCCTCTCATTAAACTCCCTAAGGCAAATGTGCCAGTCGCGGGAGCTTTCCGGTAAGCTGGTAAATCACATAGCAACTGTTCATAACGATACGGAAGAAGATTTGCTGGTAAGCGATCTGGAGCAGTTTACCGAGCGGATCATCAATAAGCTTCCACGTCAGCAACAGCTTATTTTCCGTTTAAGCAGGGTAGAACATCTCACCCACAAAGAAATAGCCGATCAGTTGCAGATTTCGCCAAACACAGTAAAAAACCACATGGTTGAGGCATTGAAAACCCTCAAATCGCAACTGCAATACTCCGACCTTATTTTTATGCTTGCCTTGTTCTTCTGGATCAATTAAAGGCACACCCTTCACCTAAACCTTTCAATCAAGTCTGTTTACCCTGTAATTTAATGCTGCCGTTGTACCGCCGGTTACATCGATAGTGACGCCTGTTATTTGTCCTGCCAGGTCAGAGGCCAGGAAAACCGCTGTATTGGCAATATCGGCCATTAATGGTAACTTTTTAAGCATGGTATCGCCTTCCATTTTTTTGATGATGGGATCAATAACATCCGGCATGGCATCAATAGCGCTTTTAAATACCCTGGAATCCGGCGAACCACCTGAACGGATATTAACCACTCGGATCCCGTAAACGCCCAGCTCGGAAGCAAGTGTACGCGAAAAACTTTCTACAGCACTGCAAGCCGGACCAAAGCCGCCTGTAAGCGGATAGCCGATACCTGCCGGCGTAGCAGTAAGTGATAAAATTACTCCCGATTTTTGCTTCATCATCACCCTGGCTACTGCAATTGCGGTCATGAAACGGGTTTGCATGGTTAGGGTAATGGGGTTTACAAAATCGTCGGCAGATATTTCGGTAAGGGGGATATTCTGTACTACATCAACACCAACCGCGTTAAAAGAAATATCAACTGTACCGGCTATACTTACCATTTGCTGTAAATGCTGTTCAATCGCAGCCTCGTTAAAGGCGTCCACAATGGCTGTTTCGGCTAAGCCGTCGGAAGCAATAATTTCGTCCGCTACCTTTTGGATGGATTGCTGATTGAGGCCGGTTAAAAACACCTTTGCACCGCCAGCCGCAAGTGCCTTTGCCACTGCACCACCCAACGAGCCACCGGCCCCGTATATCACCGCGTTTTTGTTTTTCAGAATCATGATATTTTTTGATAAGAAATGGTATCTGAAATGCCAGATTACATAACAAACATAATTTAAAATATTGCTTTCCGGAGGGCGCTAAGATGACAAATGCAGGGCGGGTTTAGGACAATACCAACCGGAGTGTCAGCATACATTAACCTTACTTTTCACTTATCTCCCTTTTACTTTTTGAAAGCGTTGGATTATACCCAAACTGCTTTTTAAAAGCGTATGAAAAATGCGAGAGGTTTTCAAAGCCTAATTCAAAGTACACTTCGGATGGTTTGCGGTTTTGTTCAACTATTTGGTAATGGGCGGTTTCCAGCCGCTTTTTGGTGAGCCATTTTTCAGGAGTATTGCCGAAGGCTTTCTTGAAGTCTCGTTTAAAGGTGGTTAAGCTCCTGCCGGTAAGGTACCCAAATCTTGCAGCGGTGAGGTTGAACATGTAATTTTTCTCCATAAAATCGGTCAGGTCAATTTTACCGGGCTCTTCAAAATGTCCCAGCAAGTTATCAACCGATTTATCAATGGAACGAAGCACCGCAATTGCTTCGGTTATTTTGATGTTCGCTATCTCTTCAGGCAAATCATCGGCCACTTCAAAATAGGGGAGTAAAGACCCAAACAGGCTTTCGAGTAGCGGATGTTGATCGAAATATTTAACCTCGGGCTCTGCCGGGGTAACATGAACCTGCGTAAGCGTGGCGTAATAGCGCTGTAATGCTTCCTGCGGGAAACAGATAGATATCGATTTAAAAAGCTCTCCGTTTAGGGGCACTTTACTCATCCTGCCCAACTGGTTACGCGGCAACAGGATGATATCTCCCGAATGAAAAACAAATAGCCGGTCGGCCGAAGCGATCCTCATTTCGCCCGATAGTACGCACACCAATGCATGCCACGGAAGGATCACTTCCCGACTGTAATGCTTTTCCCGTTTACAGGATACGAATACCATCGACCTGCTGGCCGCTCCCGGTTGTTCCATTAATGTAAAAATAGCTATTTATTGAGGCTGAAAGCAAAATGCATAAAGCTGAAAGCTTTATTTTACTATTCCCAATTGTATCAGGCTTTCAGCAGTAGCAACAATCGCTTCTTCTGCCGGGCGGGGCGACCAGCCAAGTAGGCGCCGTGCTTTTTCGCTTGTGGCATTCATGTTTTGATCAAGCATAGGCGCGATAACTTTTGCGGTGGGGTTCCACAGGGCGGTTAAATGTATTAGCCAGTTAGGCACGTTTTTCGCCGTAACTTTATCTGCATGATGCCCCAGGCGTCTTTTCAGAATGCGTGCTATGTCAATAGTCCATAAGCTTTCGCCCGAAATTGCCAGGAAACGTTGTCCATTTGCTGCCGGGTTGGTCATGGCCCGTAAGTGAAGATCAGCCACATCACGTACATCTACTAAACCAGTGTTTATTCTCGGGCAGCCTTTTAATTTGCCAAATAGCATGTTCTGTATCAGTTGTATTGAATGCGAATAATCGGGGCCCAAAACAGGGCCTGCAACCGCAACCGGATTTACCGTAGCCATTTCCAGCCCCCCGCCTTCGGTTTTAATAAACTCCCATGCGGCTTTTTCTGAAAGTGTTTTTGATTTTTGATAAGCCGGTACCTTATCATTTATCGGTGTCCAGTCGTTTTCATTGAATGGGGTAGTGCGTGGTTTGTGGCCAAAGCCGACCGCGCCAAATGCCGAAGTAAACACAACACGTTTAACACCGGCATCCCTGGCCGCTTTCAGCACCCTTAATACACCCTCCCTTGCGGGTATGATCATTTCGTCTTCATGTTTGTAGCCTTTAAGCGGGGTAGGAGAGGCTACATGTATCACGTATGTGCAATCTTCAGCCGCTTCGGCCCAGCCGGCATCAGCGCTCAGGTCGGCAGCTATAAAAGATAAACGGTCCCCAGCTTCAACGCCGCCGGTCCTAAGCATATCGCGTACTTCGGCCTCACGGTTTAATGAACGTACGGTTGTTTTAACCTTGTAACCTGCTTCAATAAGTTGCAGAATGCAGTATACCGCGATAAAGCCTGAGCCGCCCGTTACCAGTACCTGGGTATTGCTATTTAAATTTGTTGTTGTCATTTGCATTAAAAATTTATAATGCAAAGTTCTCGCAAATAGCTACACGCAGGTTTGTTTAAAAGCCCTAAGATGCTTTGTTTAAAAGGCCACGTTTGTTTAAATCATGCTTACTCCGTTCTTAAACTTTTTACCGGATTCATTAACGCTGCTTTTATAGCCTGAAAGCTGATGGTTAGCAAAGTAAGCATGATAGCCCCTGCTCCGGCTAACAGGAATACATCTGACCCAATACTGATGCGGTATTGATACTTTAACAGCCAGGCATTGAGGTAGTAATAAGAAACCGGACTTGCTATCAGGCAACTGATGACCACAAGAATTATAAACTCCTTAGATAATAGCATCCAAACCTGTGGTACGGTGGCGCCCAATACTTTCCGGATACCAATCTCTTTGGTGCGTTTTTCGGCCATATAGGCTGCTAAGCCAAATAGGCCTATGCAGGAAATCACAATGGCAAGCGAGGCGAATAAACCGGCCAGCTTCCCTATAAGCGATTCAAAATCAAACTTTGAGGCGTAGCTTTCATCCACAAAACTATACTGAAAAGGAATGGTTGGATTATAACGACCGAATATCGGGGCAAGCTTAGCCAATGCCGTATGGGTATTTACTTTTGGAGCAAGCCGGTATGTTACCACGCTCGACCAGCTTGGCTGGTAAATGAAGATAGTTGGTACCGAGTTTGAATATGGCGAAGCCATTAAGGCATCTTTAACTACCCCGATTACTGTAGCCCGCTGCTGTACGGTATGCCAAGTGATAACCTCGTTAACAGGAGATTTATATCGCATGCGTTTAACAGCCGCCTCATTGAGTATCACACTCAAAGAATCGGCCCCAAGGTTGCCGGTGAAATCACGCCCGCGCTCTATTTTCATGCCCAGCGTTTTAAAATAATCAGCATCAGATACGCCAATGATAGCAAGGCTCAATGTTTCGCCGGGTAACCTGCCCGACCAGTCTGTTACGCTATTATTGGCCCAGATATCGGTAACAGGACTTGAGGATTTGGTAACACTGCTCACCATGCCGGATGCCAGCATTTCATTCTTGAAAGCATCGTAATTACGTGTCAGGTCGCCGGTGGCATCGGTCATCACCAAACGGTTGTTGTCGTAACCTACGGGCCTGTCTTTGGCATGATTTATTTGTTGATAAATAACCATAGTGCTAATGATGAGCGCTATAGAACAGGTAAATTGAAGCACCACGAGGATCTCGCGCGGAAGGTTACCCGCTTTGCCCGTTTGCAAAGTTCCCTTTAAAACTTTTACAGGGTTGAAGGATGAGAGGTAAAAAGCAGGTCGCCCACCTGAAAGGAGCCCGGTTAAAATAACAAAGCCCATCATAAGTAACCAGAAAGTACCATTAGTGAATGGAATGCTGATTTCTGTATGGGTGAGGTTATTGAAAACGGGTAATGCCAGGGAAACAAAAAGTAGTGATAACAAAAAGGCCAGGAAGGTTAAAGTCATGGATTCGGTCAGGAACTGGAAGATCAGGTTTTTGCGGCTGGAGCCAATGGCTTTACGGACACCAACCTCACGGGCCCTCTTCTCTGATCGGGCGGTAGCCAGATTGGTGAAATTGATACAAGCGATGATCAGGATCAGCGTGCCGATGAGCGCGAACATCCTCACATAATCTATCAAGCCTCCCGATACCGTGCCATTTCTGTATTCTGAAAATAAATGCCAGTCTTTCAGCGGTTCCAGGAAAAGCTCGGCCTTGGTTTGTGCATAATATTGGGGGCTGTGCCTAACCATAGCCCCTTTTAATTTGGGTGCCAGTTCGGCATATGATACGTTGGGCTGTAATGCAACAAAAGTTTGAAACGAGTTATTGTCCCAATTGGTAAGCGATTGCTTAACCTCATCATTAGTAATTGAATAATATGTAAAAGGTACAACAAAGCTAAATTGAAAGGTTGAATTGGCTGGCACATCTTTCAGGATACCGGTAACCCGCAGATCATGAAAATTATCAATCTTTACCATTTTACCAACGGCTTCCGTTTTGCCAAATAATGCTGTGGCGGTGGCCTGTGATAACACAATAGAATATGGATCGCTTAACACAGCATCCGCATTGCCTTTTATAAGCGGGTACTGAAAAATTTTCAGGAAATCGCTGCCGGCCATTGCTCCGTTAACGTTTATCCTTTTATCGCCAACCATAAGCGGGTGTGAACCCATCCAGTCTGTTTGCGCTACATATTTAATCTCCGGAAAGTCTTTTTTTAAGGCATCGGCAAGGGGTAAATTTGTAGAGCCAACAGTGTTGATCTCCCCGTTATTATTTACGTTGAATTTTACCCTGTAAGCCAGCTGATATCCTGGCAAAAAGCGATCGTACGAAACCTGGGCATAAATCCACAAACCAATGAGCATGGCTACAGCCATACCTGTAGCTAAACCTATGATATTCAAAGCGCTGTAAACTTTATTGTTCACCAGGTTGCGCAAAGCGATTTTGAGATAATTTCTGATCATAACCGGGAAGTTTTAAATTATACGAAATTATTCGTAAATATGATGCCAATTGATTATGTTGTTGATTATTAGTTATTTGAATGATTTTTGAACTTTTGTAAGTGTATCAAAAGAGAACAGCAACCGTGCATTTTTGATCGGTAATTTTACAGATTATAATTAGCGTAAGTGTAATAGGGTAGCGCCCTGATGCTCCAAACTTTTTGCCACGAATCACTCACTTCGCAAACTCTTTACCGGATTTGCCAGTGCGGCTTTAATGGTTTGATAGCTTATTGTAAGTAAGGTGATCAGGACGGCGCCTATACCTGTAAGTACAAATACCCACCAGGTTATCTGTATACGATATTGATAACCTTGCAACCATTTCGACATAAAATACCAGGCCATTGGTGTTGCTATGATGATAGAAATAATTACCAGCGCCACAAAATCCTTTGACAATAACCGCCATAGCGTGAATGCAGTAGCACCTAATACTTTGCGCAGGCCAATTTCTTTAGTGCGTTGTTCGGCCATGAACATTGCCATGCCGAAGAGCCCGAGGCAGCTTATGAAAATGGCAAGGCAAGAGAAGAATTTTGTCAGCTTGCCGATATGCTCTTCGGTTGTAAATTTTTTAGCATAGTCTTCATCGGCAAAGCTGTAGGTAAAAGGAACGGAAGGGACGATTTTTTTGAAAACGCCGGCTATTTGGGGCAATGCCTTACTAACGCTTGCCTGCGGACTTATCCTGATAAAAATCCAGTTGGGGTTACCTCCCAGGCGGAAAACAACAGGCCTTATCGCATCGTAAGGCGATTCCATCACCATGTTTTTTATTACACCGATAATTTTATAATCCTTATCAACATTGTTCCATTTGCTTTTCCAATGGATGGTTTCGCCTACCGGGTTTTTGAAGCCCATATACTTTGCGGCAGCCTCATTGATCACGAAACCGGACGAATCCGCCACAGACCCGGCGTAAAAGTTGCGGCCATCTTTAAATTGCCAGCCAATTGTTTTTCCGTATTCTGCTGTAACAGTTAGCGTCCCAAATTTTTCTTCTACACCGGGGGCCTTACCTTGCCAGTTAAAGCCGCCGTTATTTGATGAAATCCCTGTAACCGGGCTTTCTGATTCAGCTACTTCGGTCACCAAACCTGTATTTTTTAACTCGTTGCGGAGAACGTCCTGTTTCCCCTGATAGTCAATCGACTGCATAGGTACTATAACAAGGCCATCGCGCGTGTAGCCAACAGGGCGGTCTTTGCTAAAGATCAACTGGTTATATATAATGATGGTACAAATGATTAATACGATCGAGATCGTGAATTGCATCACTACTAATACTTTGCGCGGAAGAGAAGCCATACGGCCTGCACGAAATGCCCCTTTTAAAACTTTTACGGGCTGGAAGGAAGACAGGTATAAAGCCGGATAAATTCCGGCAAGCAAACCCGTAAATACGATAAAACTGAAACAAAAAAGCCAAAACCAAATATTGGTATAGGGCAGCGCGATTTGCTTTGCCGACAAATCATTTAACGTTGGCAAAGCAAGTACGAGAAACAACAGCGCTATCATAAATGCCAACAGCGCTACCAGTATGGATTCACTAAAAAACTGGCTGACCAGTTGTACCCTGGCCGATCCTATGGCTTTGCGTATGCCTACCTCAGTTGCTCTTTTTTCGGAACGTGCGGTACTGAAATTCATAAAATTGATACATGCCAATAACAACACGAAACCACCGATAATGCCAACTATCCACACAAACCGGATAGGCCCTCTATCGGCAACACCATCCTTAAAGGTTGAATAGAGGTGCCAGTTCTTCATCGGATTTAGCAGTATTTCGGGGTTTGCCACAACCTCGTCCCGCATATTGTCCAGATGCCTGATCACATTAAGCTCAGCATCTTTAACAGCGGCTGATACTTTATTTAAATCGGCGCCTGGCCAGATCTCGCCATAGATCAAAAAACGATGATCATCCCAGGCCATTGTGCTTAGACGCGTATCTTTAGCCGCATACAGTTCCCAGGGCATAAAAAATTGAACATCGTGAAATTGAACGTTTTGCGGAAGGTCTTCATATATCCCCGTTACTTTCACATCTGTGGTTGAATGTACATCCCAGGTGTCGCTCACTTTCACCGTTTTATCCATAGGGTTGGTATTACCGAAAAGCTTTTTTGCCGCAGATGCCGAAAGTAGTACCGAACGCGGATCATTTAATGCCGACCAAGAGCCACGGAGCATTTTCAATGTTAGCATTTCCGGCGCAGCGGCTTCAACGTATTGCCCCGTCTGCGCTATTTTATTTTCACCTTGTGACAGGTAGTATTCACGGGTTTCAGTTGCCGTTACTATGTGCTTAAAATCATTGTGGTAATTTGTTTTGAGTTCATTAACCAGCCGGTAAGGCATATGGTCTGTTACAGCGATATTGCCGAGAAATTTTTCCCGCTGCATTACTGCTACAATGCGGTCATAGTTTTGATGATATTTATTGAATGATAGTTCGTCCCATATCCATAAGCCAATCATCATAGATACTGCCATACCCACAGCAAGGCCACCGATGTTAATGAAAGACGACGCTCTGTTCCTGGTGAGATTACGCCAGGCGATTTTGAAATTGTTCTTGAACATAATCTTAGGTTTTGTTAAATGACGCGGGCCGTGCGGGGTAGTTGCATGTGCTAAAAAAAACTTTTTCATCTTAAACAGAGGGGTTTAAGAATACGGGGGAGGATTTTTCGGAGCCGAATCAATTGCTGCCATAGCGTCGCGAGAATGTATGATAAGCTGTGAATAATGACAGCGGTTAATTTTTAAAAAAATATTTCACATTCGGGTAGTCCTATGCTTTGAGTTGTGTGTTCTATACACAAATGCCCCTCCCGGGGAATTTGTATATAAACCAAAAACATGAATAACGATAGGCTCAGGAGTTTACTTGAACAGTATTTTAACGACGCTATAAACGATGCCGACCGTGAAGAGTTGTTCAGTTATCTGAACAATAATCCGGATGATGTATCGGGCGTTGTTGACGAAGAAATGCTGAACCTTGAGGGTGCTCCAGGGTTTGATAATGCCCGTGCGCAAAAAGTGTTAGCCGATATCAAGGCCGATCCCCGCTTTAAAGATGATGCCATTATTCCCGTACCTGTTATCGGGAAAAGTAATGTAGTGAAGCTATACGCCGGCTGGGTTAAAATAGCTGCCGCAGTTTTAATTTTTGCGTCTGTTGGGTTTTACTTTGTTCGCCGCCAAAAAATGGGAGCGGTTAAAAATGAAATAGCAGCCAATAACACGGCCAAAATTGTTCCCGGAAGCAACAAAGCCATCCTAACGCTGGCAACAGGTAAAAGTATAGTATTGGATAGCGCGGCTAATGGCGCATTGGCCAGCAATGGAAAATGCAAAGTGAATAAAGTTGGTGACGGTAAGTTGGTTTATGATGTGCTGCCAAATGCCACCCATGCAGGTGTTAACGCCGTATTGTATAATACCTTAACCATACCGCCGGGCGGCCAGTACCAGGTGGTACTACCTGATGGTACGCAGGTTTGGTTAAACTCATCATCGTCGTTAAGCTATCCAACCGAATTTACCGGCAACAGTCGTACTGTAAAACTTACCGGTGAAGCTTACTTTGAAGTAGCAAAAAATAAAGACAAGCCTTTTTATGTAGAGATGAACAATGTGCAAGTGAAAGTATTGGGTACACATTTCAATATCTCGGCCTATGCTGATGATAATGATCTGACCACCACTTTGCTTGAAGGTTCTGTGCAGATCAGCAAAAATGGTAGCCTGGCCTTATTAAAACCGGGGCAGCAGGCAGTGATAGGCGGTAACGCAAATACCATAGCGGTTTCAAAGGCGCATATAAACGAAGCGATGGCCTGGAAAAACGGCTATTTCATGTTTAATGATGATAATATAGTGGATATCATGAAAAAGGTATCCCGCTGGTATGATGCAGATATTGAATACCAGGGCAACTTTGCTAACCAACGTTTTGGTGGTACGTTTACCCGCTCAAAAAGCATAACAGATCTGCTGAAAAACCTTGAACAGATAAGTAATGTGCATTTTAAAATTACAGGAAGGAGGATCACCGTTATGCAATAGATCTACACTCTTCAATATCCCCAACCAATTATCTATCAGCATAAAAAATAAAGCCAGGAGCGTTTCGGACCGCCCCTGACCTAAGCCGTTTTATGGCAATGCCAGATAGTAAAACTAATTGCAGCGATTACAACCACTTATTAATAAACTGACATTCAAATGTATAAAAATTTTACTGCATTTACTTGCGGCAAACATCGTGGGCGCCTATATAAACCTGTGCTTATTATGAAACTGACACTCATTTTGCTAACAGTTACCTTCTTACAGGTGTCTGCCGCAACTTATGCACAGAAAGTTACTTTAAAGGTTAAACAAACAACTTTAAAAGAAGTTTTTGAAGAGATCAGAAATCAAACCAATTATGATTTTCTGTACAATTCTGAAGACATTAAGTTGGCCAAACCGGTAACTGTTGATCTTACCAACGCTACTATAAACCAGGTTATGGACCTGTGTTTAAGCAATCAGTCGTTAACTTATACCATCGACAACAAAACCATTCTTATCCGCAGAAAAACAGCGGCAGAAAGTAATGCGCCTAAAAAGATCAATGGTAAAGTTGTGGACAGTAAAGGATTACCCTTACCTGGTGTAACTGTAAAACAGAAAGGTTCGACGGCTGCCGCCATAACCGATATTAATGGTAATTATTCCATTAACGTTACCGAGCCAAACGCCACTCTGGTATTCTCTTTCGTTGGTTTCAGAACTAAGGAAGTTGCCCTTAACGGCCGATCTGAAATAAGTGTAATACTTGAAGATGCACCGCAAGACCTTACCGAGGTTGTGGTTGTGGCCTATGGCGTACAAAGAAAAGAAACCGTAACCGGCGCTATTACATCAATTGGCACCAAAGACCTGGTGCAGTCGCCGGTTGCTAACCTGAGTAATGCGCTGGCCGGTCGCTTATCAGGCTTAACGGTAACTCAAACCAGCGGTAAACCGGGTGCAGACGGCGCTACATTATATGTACGTGGTGTGGGTACTTACACTGGTCAAACAGCACCGCTGATCATGGTTGACGGCATTGCCCGCGACAGCTATAATGATATCGACCCTAACGAGGTGGAATCTATCAGTATCCTGAAAGACGCTTCGGCAACAGCAGTATATGGTGTGCGTGGTGCAAATGGTGTTATCCTTATTACTACCAAACGAGGTAAAGAAGGTGCACCAAAAGTGAGTGCAACATTCCAGACAGCGATTTCGCAGTTTTCGAGCATGCCCAACTTTGTTAACTCGTACCAGTATGCTACGCTGTTAAATGAGCAGAGTTATGAAAACTACTGGGTCCAGCATTCAAGGGATGCCGATGTGAAAACCTGGAACGACTTCGCTACCAAACGTGATGCTAACTGGATCAAAGACGCGACGATATACTACTCGCCCGAAGACCTGAAGTATTATCAAAACGCGCATACGCCAACTATTAACGGGCAGGCAAACCCTTATTATGATCCGTATGGTCACCCTGATCAGGACTGGAAAAAACAGATCTTCAATAAGTTTGCTCCTCAAACACAGGTAAACGCCAACATTACCGGCGGTACTAAGGCAACCAAATACTTTGTTTCCTTGGGCTATTTGGCACAAGGCGGTTTGTTCAACACCGATTATATGCCTTTTTCTGACGAGATGCAGTTTAAAAAGAAACGTTATAACCTGCGCTCAAACCTCGATTTTGATGTAAACAGCGATTTCAGGGTGTCTGTAGATGTATCAACTCAATACGTAACCATCACCGGTATGGATAACGATGGCTACACCTGGGAAAAACGTATTTTATGGTCATCGCCGCTTGGTTCTCCCGGTATTATAAACGGCAAGTTTGTAGTGCCTTTCTCTAATCAAAACGATCAGCTTAACCCGCTGTACGCTATCGCCAACAGCAACAACTACAATATTACAACCAATAGTACCTTAAACTCGGCCATCAAATTAACCTATAAATTAGATGATATTACCCCTGGTTTATCGGTAAACGCCCGTGGTGCTTATGATAGTTATTTCCAGAGCCGTACTGGTGGTAAATACACACCGTTATTGTACGGTTTGCGTCCAAATCCTAACGGCAATAAGCTCGATCCTATCCTGGTACAGCTAACCAATGACGTTGCGCCAGCCCGCTGGACAGATTTTTACACCGATAAATGGCGTAAGGTATATGGTGAGTTCTCTATCAACTATAACCGTGTATTTGCTAAAAAACACACGGTAACCGCGTTGATCCTTGCCAATGCCGAGAAAAAATACGATCCGAATTTGCTGTATGACCTTCCGCACGCTTACGAAGGTGTATCGGGTAGGGTAACTTATAATTATGCAGACCGTTACCTGGCCGAGTATAACATGGGTTATAACGGTTCGGAAAACTTCCCTGAAGGTAAAAGGTTCGGTTTCCTGCCTGCATATTCATTAGGATGGATTGCAAGTAATGAGTCGTTTTTTCCTAAAACCGATTATATAACTTATTTAAAAATCCGCGGATCATTAGGTAAAGTAGGTAATGACGGGATCAATATTCCCGGTACAAACACGTCAGCCCGTTACCTTTACCTGCCTGATACCTGGCAATATGTAAATGGTTACAACGCTGGCGGTGGTTATACATTTGGTACGCTTAATGATCGTAACAGGATCCAGGGGGCTCAGGAAAACGTATTGGGTAACCCTAATGTTACCTGGGAAACAGCAACCAAATCAAACATCGGTTTGGAAACTCACCTGTTTAATGATCGTCTTTCGCTTATTTATGATCACTATAACGAGCATCGTAAAAACATCCTTTCATACAAAGGCAGTGTACCAGGCATAGTGCAGGCAACCCTGCCTCCGTACAACCTGGGCGAAGTAAAGAACTGGGGCGATGAGATTGAACTGAGCTATACCAGTGCTCCTGGTAAATTTACCTGGTGGATAAAAGGTAATGCCTCAACAAACCACAACAAGATCCTGTTTAAAGATGAAGCGATTGCGCCGGGCTTAGAGTACCAGGCAGCTACCGGTCGTCCTATCAACCAGGGCTCATACCTGCAGGCCGATGGGCTTTATACTTCATGGTCGCAGTTATACAAAATTGATGGTAACGGCAACCCGATACTTTCACAGCCTGTTTTGGCGGTTGGCGCCGATGGCAAACCATACAACAACGCGGCGGGTAACCCGGTTTATCAGAAAGATTTGGGTTATGCCGGTGCGCCTTTACAACCGGGTGAGGTTAGGCTTAAAGACGTTAATGGCGATGGTGTCATCAATGAAAAAGACTATGTACGCTCTGGTAAAACCGACTTGCCTACATTGAGCTACGGTGTATCATTTGGCTTTAGCTTTCATGGTTTTGATTTTTCGGCCTTGTTCCAGGGGCAATCAGGGGTGGCTAAATATGCCATGCAGGAGTTGCACTTTAACAAGCAGCAATCATTGTTTGATGTGGATTTGAACAGGTACACCCAGGATCGTTATGACCATGGCGACCGTATTGATTTCCCTATTGCTGCATATAATCAGGATGCAGCTTACAATACCTTCTTTTTAAAAAGCACCGCTTTTGTACGATTGAAAAACGCGGAAATAGGCTATACGCTTAAACCCGAGCTTTTGAAAAAGATAGGCGTTCGCTCGGCCCGTTTTTATATCAACGGATATAACCTGTATACATGGTCGCCAAACAAGATCTGGGGCGATCCTGAAAACTTAGGTTACATCGGTTATCCGCTTACCCGCACCTATAACGTAGGCGTTAATGTTAATTTTTAATCATAAAATATAGCAATGATGAAAAGAACAAATATTATTTTACTGCTTGTGGCTTGTTTCATAGGTGGTATGCTTTCAACAAGCTGTAAAAAAACTTTTCTTGAAAAGCCTAAAGGCGGTGCGGTAACAGTTGATACCATTTTTGATACCCGCAACCAGGCGCAGTACGCGGTAGCCCAAATGTATATGTTATGTGTGAGGGGATACTTTCCTGAAACTTATGACGGCTGCCGTCCCGAAGCAGTTACCGATCAGCTTTATATCATTCACCCGGCTTATGACTGGGCCTCAAATACCATTAACACTGGTTCATACATTACCGGTAACATGAGTGCCGATAATAACTGCGATTATGGTTTTGGCCAGGATAACGGGGCCGGTTTTTACTGGCACTATAAAGGCATCAGGCAAGCTAACCTGGTATTGAAAAATATCGATAAAGTAGCAGACGCTGATAACGCCTGGAAAACCGATGTTAAAGGACAAGCATTGTTTTGCCGTGCTATGCAGCATTATGAATTGTTCAGGTATTATGGAGGTGTGCCTATTGTAAACAAACCACTTGATGGTACCCTGAAAATTGCAATCCCGCGCAGTTCGGTACAATCAGTTGTTGATAGTGTGGTTAAATGGTGCGACCAGGCCGCGTCAATGTTGCCTGCAACCCGTCCTTCTGCCGATTTTGGTCGCGTTACCAAGCTGGCAGCTATGGCTTTAAAAGCAAGGATCTTACTGTATGCAGCAAGCCCGCTTTATAATACCCCTGGCAATATGAAAGGCGATGTATCTGGCGCAAGGTTTAATGACACCCGCGATACGGTGTTAGCTTATGCCAGCTATGATAAAGAGCGCTGGAACAAAGCTGCCAAAGCTGCTAAAGATGTGATTGATAATGCCGCTGCTGGTGGTGTTTCCCTGTTAAATACAGGACATCCGCTAACAACCGGTGAAACATACGCCACGTTGGGTGACTATGAGTCGGTATGGAATGTGTTTGCCAACCAGGAGCTAATCTTGGTTAATACTTCAAACCAGGTTCCGAGTTCTGCTGGCTGGGCTGATGGTTCTGCATGGGGCCAGTACCTTTCATCAAAATTACGTTTGGCGCAGTGGGGTGTTAAAAACAATGTACCTATCGAGTTTATACAGCAGTATGAAAAAATTGATGGCACCAAATGGACAATGCCTGCAAGCGGCACCGATTTACCGGTTGATGCAGCAGCATGGAACCTTGACCCGCGTTTTTATCAAACCATTGCTTATGATGGTAAATACTACAGCAGCCAGCGCGGTATTCTTGCTTACTACAAAAAAGGCGATTACAGTACCGATGGTAACCTGGCCAGCAGTGATGCCGGTGTAGATGGTTACGCTACTGAAACCTACAAATTTGTTGCAAGGGTTGATAACATGACCGATAACCATTTTGCGTGGCCGGTTTTCCGCCTTGCCGAGTTTTACCTTGGTTATGCCGAAGCGCTTAACGAATACCAGGGCCCAAGTGCCGAAGCTGCAAATTATCTGAACAAGATCAGGCAACGTGCCGGGATGCCTGATAAAAACCCGGCCACTATTGATGCGTTCAGGGACGCGGTTCAGAATGAGGAAACCATTGAGTTTGCTTATGAGGGACACCGCTATAATGACCTGAACCGCTGGTTAAAAGCCAAAACTGTATTGAATACGGTGTTGCACGGTATTCAAACCACTGCCAGGAACGTTGGCGGACAGTTAAAACGTACATGGACAACAGTTCCATTTGTTACAAGGGTGTTCCCTGCCAAATACTACTATGTACCATTCCCAAGTACCGAGATCAGTTTGAGGTATTTAGGTAACAGTAGTTGGGACGGACAAAATCCAGGTTGGTAATAGGCTTTTACACATTAACAATTAGTGAAAAACAATGAAAAAAGATTATAAAAACTTTTTGGCCTGGATGCTTGCGTTCTGCAGTTTTTCGGCGGCAAACGCCCAAACTGCAGGTACGGCACCGGCCGACACTATAAAAAAGGCAAGCTCCTATAAAGACTTTGTTGACGGCGGCTTGAGAATAGATAAAGCATGGCGTAATACAGGGGCGGTTTTCACGCTTTCGGGCGAAGACTTAACCCGCATGACCTCGGGAAACCTGCTTAATACATTACAGGGCCGCATTCCGGGTTTAACCGTAGTTACCGGATCGGGCGAGCCAGGTTATGATAACCCAACCTTTTATATGAGAGGGGTGAGCAGCTGGAACCTTCAGGGTAACCAGGTGTTGATTTACCTTGATGGTTTCCAGGTTGATATGGGTGCAATCAGCGGTCTGTCGGCTTATGAAATTGAATCGGTTACCTTACTTAAAGATGCTGCTGCATTGGCAGTTTACGGACTTGAAGGTGGTTCGGGCGTATTAAGTATCCGCACCAAAAAAGGTGCTGTTTTAAACAAAACACAGGTATTTGTAAATGGTAAATATGGCATTCTGAGCCCTATCGACCTGCCAAAGGTGATGGATGCTTACGGTTATACCACAAACTATAACAATGCGCTAACCAACGATGGTTTGCCAATTAAATATGCTAATCCGGAGTTATACAAGGCCGCTAATGATCCTTTTCACCCGAATGTGAACTGGTATGATCAGCTGCTTAAAAAAACTTCGGCTATCCAGGATTATAACTTTGGTTTCCGTGGTGGCAATAACACAGCCAAGTTTTTTGTACTGATGAACTATACCAATTTTGAAGGTTTATACAAAAACGCCGACATCATTGATAAGGATTTTGGTACTAATGCAAAATACACCAAGTTAAACCTCAGGGCAAATATTGAGTTACAACTGAATAAAAACCTGGTGGTAACAGCCAATATCAGCGGTATTACCGAAGATAGAAATACGCCTTCAGGCTTTACCGCAGATCAGCTGTTTAACAATATTATGGCTATCCCGGCAGCTGCTTTCCCGGTTAAAAACCCTAACGGCACCTGGGGTAACAGCTCGGTATATAAATTTAACCCTATACAGCTTTTACAGCAAAACGGCGTTTATCAGTCACATACCCGTAACCTGCAAACCAATTTCAGCTTTGTGCAAAAACTGGATAAGTTAACCAAAGGTCTCGACCTTAAAGGTGAAGTATCTTTTGCCAACCAGTATGTAGGTATCTACCAAAAACAATTCTCGGTAAACTCGTACGAAATTACCGGTCAGGATGCACAGGGTAATGCTATTTATGGCTCAACCCCGGTAACACCTATCAGTCAATCGAGCAGTGATGGCGGGGGGGCACACTGGAACCGTACAACTGTTAGGATGGGTTTTGATTATGACCGTACTTTCGGCAAATCAACCTTTACGGGTATGATCCAGGCACGCAGGCAGGGCTATACGCATGACGGCATCGTGTACCAGGTGCGTACACAAGGTATTGCCGGTAATGTAACTTACGATTACGATAAAAAATACATCGTTGATCTTTCAGGTTCATACAGCGGATCTGCTGATTTTGGCCCCGGTCATCGTTATGGCTGGTTCCCGGCTGTTGGTTTAGGCTGGATTGCTTCAAAAGAAGATTTCCTGAAGGATAACTCAACCATTAACTTCCTGAAGGTACGTGCTTCATATGGTACTGTGGGTAACATCAATGAGGCTTACCGCTTTTTATACCAGCAATTTGCAGTTGGCGCACCAGGTTGGATCACAGGTACAGGTAACACCGGGCACGGAGGCTTGACCGAAGGCCCTTTTGCCAATCTTGATTTTGCCTGGGAGAAAAAAACAACCTTTAACGTTGGTTTAGATTTCACCTTATGGAAAAACCTTTCGGGTACATTAGATGTGTTTACCGAAAAACGTACCGGCATCCTTGAAGTTCCGACAGCAAGTGTACCTGATTATACCGGCTTTAACTTGCAATATGCTAACACCGGCGAAGTACACAACAAAGGTTTGGAAGCATCATTGAAGTATGAGCAAAATGATAACAAATTCAAATATTATGTAGGCGGTTCATTTGCTTATGCCCGCAACAAAATAGTTAAGCGTTCGGAAAATCCGCAGCCGTATAGCTACCTGTATACCCAAGGCTATCCTATTGGCCAAATGAAGGGACTGGTATATACAGGTTTTTACCAGCAGTCGGATTTTGATGCTAACGGTAACCTTAAACCGGGTATTGCAGCATCATCATATACCAATGTTAAGCCAGGCGACCTGAAATTTAAAGACCAGGATGGTAACGGTATCATCAATGATTATGACAAGGTGCCAATGAAGTATTCAGTACTCCCTGAAATTACTTTAGGTTTTAACCTTGGCTTCAAATACGCGGGTTTTGATTTTGACGCGTATCTGCAGGGCGTATTGCACCGTACTGTGAGCTTGTTAAATTCTGCTTATACCTATACCCATCCTTTTGTATTCAATAATAACATCTCTGAGTTTTCGGCAAATAGCTGGACGCCTCAAAACGCCGCAACTGCTACCTCGCCGCGGTTATCAACGCTTGCAAATCCTAATAACGACCAACAATCTGATTTCTGGATGCGCAACGGCAACTTCCTGAAACTGCGCAGTGTTGAATTAGGTTATACGCTACCTCAGCGCGGATTTTTAAGGAAGCTGGATGCTGTAAGGGTTTTCGTGAATGGTACCAACCTGTTTACATGGGATAAAATAGAAAGCCTTGAAGCCGAGCGCCTTTCAATGGGCTATCCTTTGGTAAAAGCAGTAACATTTGGTATGAAAGTGAAATTGTAGTATTAAAATTTGATTGCAAGGAAATGAAAAGAAATCGATATACAATAACAATGCTGGCCCTGGGTACCCTGCTTTATTCATCATGTAAGCACGATTACCTGGAGGTGCAAACCATTAAGGCCGACATTACCACCGATAAGTTGTACTCAAACTATACCTATGTGCAGCAACAGATGTGGAACACATACAGTTACCTGCCCGATGGCATAAGTAATCTTAACCTTGAAGGGGCTACTGATGAAGCGGAAGCTACCAACTCGGTTGATCCTGTACAGGTATTTAACTACGGTACCTGGAACCAGTACACCAACCCCGACAATGTTTGGGCAACTAATTTTGATGGCATCCGCCAGGCAAATCTTTATCTTAAAAATAAGGACAAGGTTGATATCAACTACATCAAGGATAAAATTACATCTACAGATTCAACCACTTATTATAACGCCCGCAATAACGTTAAGTTTATGGAAGGCGAGGCCCTGTTTTTAAAGGCCTACTTTTACTTTGAGCTGGTAAAACGCTATGGTGGTGTCCCTATTTTTGAGCAGCCGCTTGATTATAATGATCCAAACTCATGGAAAAACGTACAGCGTAATTCGGTTGATGAATGTATCAAATACATTGCCTCATTGTGTGATAAGGCTGCCGCTATTATCCCGGCTAACCTTTCGCCGTATTCATGGTATGAGTCTGGCCGGGTAACCAACGGGGCTATCAAAACCCTGAAGGCTAAAGCCCTGCTTTACGGTGCAAGTCCGCTGTTTACGGCAAATGGTTCAACTACTACCTGGGCTCAGGCTGCGTCAGCGGCACATGATGTAATTGCAATGGGCAGTTATTCGCTTGATGCTAATTACTCCAACCTTTTTGGCGCCAATAATACTTCATCGGGTGAGGCTATCTTTTTCCGCAGGTATGGCGCCATGAATCTGATCGAATACAATAACTTCCCTATTGTATTTCAAAACAGTAATGGTAACAGCATTACACCGGCCGAAAACCTGGTTAGCGATTACGAAGTGCTGGTAAAATCAGGAAGTACCATTACAGGTTCGGTTCCGTTTGACTGGACTAATCCGGCCCATGCTGCTGCTCCTTATACTAACCGCGACCCGCGTTTTGCAGCAACTATCGTGTACAATGGTGGGACCTTTAAAGGAACTGCTATCCAAACCTATTTTGGCGGTAACAGTGGTTTACCTAAGCAAAATGCAACTAAAACAGGTTATTACCTGTCAAAATGGGTTAACCAATCTGTCGATCTCATCAACAATACAACTACCAATCATGCCTGGATGTATTTCAGATATGCCGATGTTTTGTTAAGCTATGCCGAGGCCATGTTTAATGCTTACGGTCCAAGTGCCGATCCGCAGGGGTATGGCATGACAGCGCTCCAGGCTATTAACAGGGTAAGGCAGCGTGTGCAGATGCCTGCACTTACAGTGGCCCAGCTAAATCAGCAGGCTATTGAGCATGAGCGTAACGTTGAGTTAAGCTTTGAAAACAACCGCTTATGGGACGTGCGCAGGTGGAAAAAAGGTGTAAGCTATTTCAGCAAGCCGGTTAACCGTATTGACATAACCAGTGCTGGTGTTTACAGCGTGAAAAAATTGGAAGACAGGGTATTTACCGCTAAAATGGAGTGGTATCCTATACCGCAGTCAGAGATTTCAAAAACAGGCTGGACACAAAATCCGGGCTGGTAGATACAAGCAGCCCCATCGTCTTTAAACCAGGGCGATGGGCTGTTGAATGATTTAAATTAATAATGTAAAAAATATTTTCATGAAAATTAATGCATCATTAGTAAAGCTTTCGGCGGCGTGCCTGTTGCTGGGAGTTGCAGGTTGTAAACAGGAGCACCTGAACGGTGTAAAGTCGGACCCTGCCGTAAAAGTATACCTGCCTGATTCTGAAAAACCTGATGGTTTGGTTGATGTAATGGCCGGAAGTTCACTTAAGGTTGATAGTACAACAAATACAGTTAATTTTTCCATTCCGGTTTACCGGGGCGGCGAATCAAACTTTGAAACCCTTACAGTTGATGTAAGTACCGATAATGCGGCCATAGCAGGACTTGTCACAGCGGGTAAATTACCCGCAAATACGGTTGTCCTTGATCCGGCCGATTTTACATTGGTCGCAAAGGATACTGTGAAGCTGGATAATAACATTATGAAAGGGAGTATCACCCCTAAAATAAAAATTGCCAGCCTCAGCAAGTATGATGGTAAAGTAGCAGCCCTGGGTATAAAAATCGCAAACTCATCAAAGCAGGAAGTTAATACCGATATGAATAAGGCTGTCATTTATTTTACCGTTGCAGACCTGATAGATGCTATTACTCCTAAAACCAATGTGATAGATAATACCAAATGGCAAATTTATCACCGTACGGATGGAGTAACATTTAAAGTAAATGCCGATGGCAGTGTACTGGCAACAGGTGGTAACTGGGGGCAGCAAGGTATAGTTCAGGCTGTTGAAGTAAGGGCTAACAAAAAGTATAAAATTGATATGACTGTAGCAGGCTCAGGCGCATCCGATTGCTGGTTTGAGGTTTATGTAGGTCAGGCAGTACCTTCTGAAGCGAGTGATTACGCAGACGGAGGTACCCGTATCGCGCTGAACACCTGGAACGGCTGCGGCAAATCGCCTTTCAACGGTTTATTGTCGGCAATATCGTGTGCGGGTAGTGGTAACGTTGTATCGTTTCCTAAAAGCGGTACTGCTTATGTGCTTATCCGTTCGGGCGGCTCGAGCCTGGGTACAACAGGTATCAAGGTCACCAATATTGATTTCAGAAGAGTGAATTAATAAATCTGCAAGAAATAGCCAACCGATTCTCAATAATAAATTGAGATTTAGTTGATTAGTATAAGTTTATACTATGAAGCGCTCCGGGGTGAGATCCGGGGCGCTTTTTTTACGGAAAATGTCGTCTCTATCAGAAGGGAGCTTTTGTGCCCTCAGAGTGTCTCGCACTATCATTTAAATTTCTATTTTAGTTGCTCTAAACACAAGCATGAAACACTTATATATCGCCATAGCATTAATCTTAATTGCAACTTTTGCAAAGGCTCAGGTAAAACACGTTGACAGCTGGACCGACGGCAAGTACGTTACTGTAAATGGGGCGAAGCTATGGGTGGTAACAGTTGGGGAGGGCGATCCGATTGTTTTTATTGCAGGTGGTCCGGGTGGTACCCATTTGGGGCTGCGTAGTTTTGATTCGCTGGCCAATAATCATCACCAGTTAATTTATTTCGACGCGTTGGGCCGTGGTAAATCTGATTCGGTTAAGAATGTTACAGAATATAGCCTTGCGCGTGACATTGATGATATAGAAGGCTTGCGTGTAGCTTTAAAATTGGATAAAATCACCGTATTGGGTCATTCGTATGGTGGGGTGGTAGCACAGGGCTATGCGATTAAATACCCTGCACATTTGAGCCACCTTATTTTGGCCGATACCTTTCACAGTTTTGTAATGTGGCAGGAAAATGATGATAATTCCAACCATGAAATAAAAACCAACTATCCTGAAGTTTGGGAAAGGCTGATGAAGATCAGGGATGAAGGAGCTGTATCAAGCGATCGGGATCATCAGGCCATATATAGCGAAGTGCCTTACGGGTTTTTATATGCGTATAACCCCGGCAATTTTGAACCTAAGAAAGGAGTAAGTGTCCGCTATTATCCAAATCCGCACTATAGCCAGGTTTACTATCAGATGGTAGGTAAAGACGGCGATTTTATTGTAGGCAGCGATATAGGTACTTTCGATTACCGTAAACAGCTTAAAGATCTGAAAATGCCGATCCTGATTGTAACCGGCCGCTTTGACCGGGTGGCAACACCGTGGATGGCGGTTAAATACAAAGAGTACTGCCCGCAAGCGCAATTCGAGATTTTTGAAAAATCGGGCCATAACCCACAGGTTGAAGAGCCGGAAAAAGAATTCGCGGTTATCAACGAGTTTTTGGCTAAGTAAATACCGGTTTAACCTGGCTGAGCCGTTCCTCCATTACCGGTATCTACTGCAGGTTTGTCCGCAGGTGACGGCGGAGGCTCATTGCCAACCGTGGTAGAGTCGTGTTGTTCCGTTGGTTGATCTTTGGTAGGTTCGGTGGCTTTTAAACCTGCATAAGTACCGGCGCTTATCCCCATCATTAACAGAATATTGTTGTCAAAATCGGCTAACAGGTTTGATGATATTGTTCGTTGGATAAAGATCAACCCAAACAAAACATTGAACATCACATTTTGGAGGCGTTGAATGTTGATGCTGCTCCTGTCGGACAGGATATCATGAAAAAAGCCTTCGCTGTGCGCTTTGGGATCAATATCTGTTTTAGGTTTCTGATCGTTTTCGATAACCTTGCCCGCGGCCATAGTTGCGGCACTGATACCCAGGATAGCCAGTAATGAACCCGGAATATCGGGCAGAGCCCCGGTTTCGTTACAGATGTACAGATACGCGCCGGAAAAGATCACGGTCCAGTATAATAATTGTGTACGGCTGAGGCTGTAGTAAATATTGGCATCGTCTTTTAAAATATTATTCTTCAGGCCCATCGCCAGGAAGCCGGCCATAACAACAGCCATTATCCATACCCAAACCCGGTTTATTTTTTGTTTAACCTCAAGCTGGGTTTTGATCAGGCCTTTGGTGATATAGCCATGCGAATCGCCGACCGAAAAATAGACGGGGATACGGGCCTTATCGATAGATTTGCTGGCTAAAAACTGAACGGCAAGGTTTTGTACAGATTCATCGATCTTAAAATAAATGATCTTTTCATAGTCGTTACTGCTCCAGAAGGCAGTCTCTCCCACCTTAATGTCATCTACATAAAGTGTTTTAAATGAATCGATAGGCAATTTGGTTTTTATCCTGATAGCGATGATCTCGTTAAGCCTGGCCGAATCTTTTCGCCCGCTTAAATTAGTAATGCTTAAGATCGAATCGGGGAGGGTGGCAGTTTTAACGGAATCTGCTTTAATCGGGGCTGTTTTTGTACTGTCGCCTGCTCCTGTCTGGGCAGCGGCGCAAATGGGAATCATCAATATCAACGCGCTTGCTGATAGCTTAATTAGCCGTTTTTTTAACGACAGGGGAATTAGCGACAGCGACGCCATTAAGGCAAAAACTAATAATAAGGCCATGGGTTGGATGATTGTTGCCTACTCTTTGATCCCTTTTTCGGCACGCAGGTATTATTGGTAACCAAATTTAACTAATAAATGCACAAAATGAATACCCGGTGGCGGGTATTTTTATTTTAATTATCTGGTAGTTAGTGTTTTGTGGTGGCGCTTCTTCGCTTTTAGGGGCGGCGACATCTTGTAAAATCTGTGTTGTCGTATAAAATCAGCTACAAAAGGTTAATATATCATTACATCGTGCCTTTACTGTGGCGTTATTTTTAGCCGTGCAAATATCGTATTGCATATTACCGGCTAACCATTATCCCGATGAGATTTAAATTTACCTTCACCGCCATTGTTGCTGCCTGCTGTTCGTTTCCCTTTTTTTTGAATGCCCAGGTTAAACCTGCAGCTAATTTAATGAAGCTTAACGCGCAGGAGTATCTTGAATATAAGGGTGTAAACGTAATGCTTGCCCATGATTTTTACCCCGAAGGGCATCAGGGTGGCGTAGGCATTATCCAAAACGGACAGCGCGTAGCCACCAATGGGGATATCAGGCTTGAACCTACGCCAGGGCAATGGTCGCCCATACCTAAGGTGGGTAAAAGGGTGGTGAACAAAAGCACCGGCGAGGTAAGTGTACGCATGGAGTTTCCTAATCCGGATATGAACCGTCATGGCTTTAATCCTATCATTTATCCCGACCTGAATTTTGCTTATAACATCAGGGTAATTCCCGCCGGAAAAGCCTTTAAAATTATAGTGGATTTAGATAAACCCCTGCCCGATAACTGGATTGGTAAGATTGGTTTTAACCTGGAGCTGTTCCCTGGCATCCTGTTTGGAAAATCATATTATATGGATAAGCAATTCGGCATTTTCCCCCAACAAGCCAACGGGCAAACCTATACTGATCAGGAAGGGGAGACCCAGGTAATGCCGATGGCAGAGGGTAAAAAACTTACCATAGTACCCGAAACTGATCTGCAGCGCATGACCATCGAAAACCTTTCGGGCGGTAACATACAACTGCTTGATGGTAGGGCTAAGCACAATAATGGATGGTTTGTGGTAAGATCATTAGTAGCTAAAGGAGCATCAAAAAATGCTGTAGAATGGCTGGTTACCCCAAACGCCGTAGATGGTTGGCAATCGGAACCGGTTATACAAATATCTCAGGTGGGATATCACCCTGCACAACAAAAAATAGCGGTTATCGAGTTGGATAAGAATGATAAAAAGGTGCTGCCCGTATCATTATTAAGAGTAGGCGAAAACGGCGGGTTGATCCCGGCATTAAAAGCCAACCCTACCAACTGGGGCGACTTTTTAAGGTATCACTACCTGCAATTTGATTTTACAAAGATCACCAAACCGGGTATGTATGTGGTTAAATATGGCAGCTATCAAACGGAGCCGTTCCAGATCAGCACCGACGTATTTAAGAACGATGTTTGGCAGCCAACGCTTTCATACTTTTTACCTATACAGATGTGCCACATGCGTGTTAACGAAAAATATCGCGTATGGCATGGCCTATGCCATATGGACGATGCCCGGATGGCGCCAATTGATTCCAATCATTTTGATGGCTATATCCAGGGGCACAGCACGCTTAATAAATATAAACCGGGTGATAATGTGCCTTTTCTTGATCGCGGCGCCTGGCACGATGCCGGTGATTTTGATTTAAGGGTTGAATCGCAGGCCGAAACCGTGCACGGACTTACATTGGCTTACGAGGCTTTTGATGTAAAGTATGATAATACAACCATCGACCAAAAGAACCACATTGTAGAGATTCATCAACCCGATGGCAAACCGGATATGCTGCAACAGATTGAGCATGGTTTACTGGCCATAACAGGCGGCTATCAGGCTATGGGGCGTTTTTATCGTGGTGTTATTGAGCCAACCATCAGGCAGTACACAGTTTTGGGTGATGCCGCTAATATTACCGATAACAAACCTTTTGTAACCAATGCTAATAATACCGATCCCGTATTGAAGACTCCTGCAGCGGCAGATGACAGGTGGGTGTTTACAGAAGATAATCCCGGTCGCTCATTGGAAACTGCCGCCGCGCTGGCCGCTGCAAGTCGCGTAATGAAGGGGTATAACGATACACTGGCAACCCAATGCCTGCAAATAGCGCAGGAGGTTTGGAAAAACACAGCAGATCAAACCTTACGCCATCGTGTTGCTTTAGCCGTTGAGTTATTCATCACCACAAAAAATAAAACGTATGCTGATTATTTGGTTAACAATACCGAAGGGATAGCAAGCAACATTGATAACACCGGTTGGCTGGTTGGCCGTACCATGGGTTTGATCAATGATGTAAACTATCATGGCAAAATAACCGAAGCGGTCAAAAAACTATATGCAAATATTCAGCAACAAGGGGCTAAAACCCCTTATGGCGTTCCTTACGAGCCCAATATTTGGGGTGCTGGCTGGGGGATCCAGAATTTTGGCTACAAACAATACTTTTTATACAGCGGTTTTCCGTCGGTTTTCAGCGATACTTATATGCTGCACGCTATTGATTTTGTGCTGGGCTGCCATCCTGGTTCTAATACGGCATCGTTTGTATCCGGTGTTGGCGCAAGGTCAATGACTACGGCTTATGGCTTTAACCGGGCCGATCGCTCTTATATTCCCGGAGGTATTACTTCGGGCACGGCACTTATCCGCCCCGATTTTCCTGAACTGCTTAACTGGCCATATCTGTGGCAACAAGGCGAATATGTTTTAGGTGGAGGCACCACTGATTACCTGTTCCTGGTTTTAGCAGCCGATCACGTTCTAAATAAAAAGTAAGTTATGAAATTGAAGATCAGTTTGCTTGCGGTTTTAATAGGCACTGCAACTATAGCATTTGCGCAAAATCACCAGAGCCAAAAGCAAAAGATAGCCCATGAAATGCAAAAATCTATGGTAGATGAGTTGCTTAAGCCCTGGTACCCGGCTGCCATTGATACAGCCGATGGTGGTTTTTTGAGCGCCTTTACCTATGATTTTAAACCAACCGGAAACCAGGATAAAATGATTGTGACACAGGCGCGCCACGTTTGGAGCAACAGTAAAGCTGCTGAGCTTTTCCCTGATAAAAAATACTATATGATTGGGGCACGCCATGGCTACGAGTTTTTACGGGATAAACTCTGGGACAAGCAATATGGTGGTTTTTACATTTTTACCGATAAACAGGGTAACCCTAAGCAAGGAGGTTTCGCTTCTAAAGAGGCTTATGGTAATTCCTTTGCTATTTACGCGCTTGCGGCTTATTACCAGGCATCGGGCGATACCAGCGCCTTAAACCTGGCTAAACAATGTTTTTGGTGGCTGGAAAAGCACGCGCACGACCCGGTTTATAAAGGGTATTATCAGCATATGGAACGGGATGGGACACCTATTGTAAGGGACGCCACCATAAAATCAACTGCCGAAACAGGGTATAAAGATCAAAACTCATCTATCCACCTGCTGGAATCATTTACCGAACTGTACAGCGTATGGCCTGATGCACTGCTCAAAACCCGTTTGCAAGAAATGCTGCTGCTGGTACGTGATAAGATCACTAACGATAAGGGTAACCTCATCCTTTTTTTTCAACCGGATTGGACCCCGGTGTCTTTCCGCGATTCGAGCCTGGCAGTTTATAAACAGCACCATAGCCTCGACCATATATCGTACGGGCACAACGTAGAGACGGCTTACCTCATGCTCGAAGCATCTCATGCCCTGGGTTTGGAGGATGATGCCAAAACTTTAGCAATAGGTAAAAAAATGGTTGATGATGCCCTGGAGCACGGCTGGGACAATAAAGTGGGCGGCTTTTATGATGAGGGCTATTATTTTAAAGACAAACCCGGCGTTACCATTACCGAGGATACCAAAAATTGGTGGGCCCAGGCCGAAGGTTTAAATACACTGCTTATTATGGCCGCTAAGTATCCTGCCGATAAGCACCAATACTTTGATCAATTTAAAACCCTTTGGCAATACACCCAAACCTATCTGATAGATCATAAACACGGCGACTGGTACCAGGGCGGCATAGATAAGCAACCTCAATATAAAACAGCCCTCAAAGGCCAGATCTGGAAAGGGACTTATCACACTTTCCGAGCCTTGATGAACTGTGTGATGCAGCTCGACCCTGATAAAATGCCACCGACAGCCCCAAAGCAGGTTAAGTTGATAAATGGCGTTTTGAAGTGGCAGGTATCTACGGATAATAAACGGATACTGGGTTATAACATTTACAGCAATGGCAAAAGGATAGGGTTTACACCACTTAACTACTTTGTGGCAGGTAAAAATGGTAAATTGAGTGTGAGGGCGGTGGATTTGGCCGGGAATAATTCGGCTCTGGTTAAAGCTTTATGAATTCACTAAATTATTAAATCATATAATACATTCTCAATTTGCGTTAGGGATAGGAGCGGATACCGTCCGTAAGCCGGCGGATAATGCCCGTGCAGTATGAGCGGATTGCCTGGCCGTCAGCTGACGGGAGCGCCATTATTAATTAAAAATAAATAACATCAATTTTGGGCAAAACTCAACAAATTGATATTGCGTGAACTTTAATAAGCGATATCCACTTAGCATCTCCTAACCAAACTATTACATAATAAATACTCGATCTCCCGTTATTAAATCAAATTGCCCTATCTCCTTAACGATATTTTACCCCACTAAGCGGCAGAAATATTTGCGTTACGTCAATTTATGGTCAATATAAATTCGCTTAAAATCGAATGAAATAAGCGGAAATTCTCAATTTATTCCCTGTAAAATCAACACAGTAAATCTATTATCTCATTGTGTCAAAGCTACATAATGAGGACTTTTATGTTAAAAGTATTACAATTCACGTCTTGTTAGTTGACATAATTATTTTCAGTTTTGCCAATCATTTAACACTAATTGCCACGTTATTTAACAAATGAACGATTTTACCAGGCTGACTGAGGAGGATTTGTTGGGATTGCTGCAGCAGGATAAGCTTAGTGCGTTCAGGGAGATTTACCAGCGTTATTGGAAAAAACTGTATGGAGATGCCTACAAGCGCCTGAAAAACAAGGAGCTGTGCGAGGAAGTTGTCCAGGAAATATTTTCAAACCTTTGGCATAAAAGGCATACGCTGCAAATTAATACTACTATTGGCGGTTACCTGCACCTGGCGGTTTTAAATCAGGTGGTTGATCAGTACCGCAAACAAAGCATCCGCGCAAAACATACCGAGGCGCTTAAATTATTAAGTACCGAGACCGATACCGGAACCGAAGATACGATCATGCTGCGTGATCTTACCCATACCCTCGAAACCGAAATAAGCCACCTGCCTGATAAGTGCCGCTCGGTTTTTGAGTTGAGCCGTAAAGAGTATAAAACCAATAAGGAAATAGCTCAATTGCTCGGCATATCAGAAAAAACTGTTGAAAACCAGATTACTAAGGCTATAAAAAGGCTTCGGGTTGGTTTAAGTCACCATTTGCTTTGGGTGATTGCAGCGCTGTTGCACAGGCTTTAATCTCTTTTAATCAATCCAAATTAATTGATTTTTATAAATTATTTTTCAAGCCGGTAATAATTAAATAGCTTTGGCAAGTGAAAATTATTTGCCTCATTTTGTCATTGTATGTTATTATCCTTTCAGCTAAACCATGCTGTACGGATAGTGATTGCCTGGCGTTGAGCAAGGAGAAGACTAGCAAACAGGCCCCGGTTCAAAAAGAATGTTTAGGCTGTTCTCCTTTTTTTACATGTGGATCATGCGTGGGCTTTATTACCGGCAAAGCTGTTATTATCAGCTTACCAATGCTTGTTGAAAGCACATCAAATGAATATGCCGCGTACCGCCAGCCACGTATTACTAAAATTTCTTCTACTATCTGGTTACCTCCCAAATTAAGTTAATACCCGGCCGCCCGGCCCAAATTCTGTATTCACTTAATTTATACCAACATCATGAAAAAAATAACTGTGCTTTTTATTGCACTGCTATATACTGCTTTAACTTACGCTCAAAACACATTTAAAGTCATCGTTAAAGATGAAAAAACAAAAGAACCATTAATTGGCGCCACCGCCTTAATATCCGGAACAACTAAAGGCGCTGCAGCCGATACAAGCGGAATGATTATTATTAATGGCGTTCCGGATGGTAAACAAATTATCCGGTATAGCTTTATCGGATATCAAACCAGAACAGATACCCTTATTTTCCCGCTTAGTGGGAAGGTTCCTTTATTTATTTTTTTGCAACCTGCGAAAGAGGAAGGGGAAAGCCTTGCCGAGGTTGTAGTTGGCGCTACTCGAAGCAGTCGCACTATCGCAAATATACCTACGAGGGTAGAAGTGATTTCGGGCGAAGAACTGGACGAAAAAGGAAACATGAAACCAGGAGATATCCGTATGTTGCTCGCCGAGAGTACGGGTATCCAAACACAACAAACTTCGGCAACCAGTGGTAATTCGAGCATCCGGATACAGGGCTTGGATGGTAAATACACACAGATCATCCGTGATGGCTTTCCGTTGTACTCTGGTTTTTCTGGTGGACTTGGCTTATTACAAATAGCCCCGCTTGATCTGAAGCAAGTTGAGGTTATTAAAGGTTCGTCGTCTACGCTTTATGGTGGCGGTGCTATTGCCGGGCTTGTAAACCTGGTATCTAAAACGCCCACAAAAGAGCGCCAGTTAAGTTTCCTGTTAAACGGTACATCGGCCTTGGGGCTTGACGCAAGCGGGTTTTATTCGCAAAAGTTTAATAAAATTGGCGCAACGGTTTACGCCGCGTATAATCATGGTACGGCTTATGATCCTTCGGATATTGGTTTATCGGCCATCCCCCGGTTTAACCGCTATACACTTAACCCTAAATTGTTTTTCTATCTTAATGATCGCACGCAACTAATCGCTGGTATAAATTCAACCGTCGAAAACAGGATAGGTGGAGATATGCAATACCTCCGGGGCAATGGCGATGCGCAGCATTCTTATTTTGAAGTGAATAAAACGGGCCGGTACAGCTCTCAACTGGAGCTTAATCATACCATTAATGACCAGGAGAAATTTACGGTTAAAAACAGCCTGAGTTATTTTGACCGAAGCATCGGCCTGCCGTCTTACAAATTTTCGGGCTCGCAGGTTTCCTCTTACACCGAGGCTAATTACGCTTATAATAGCAGTAAAACCGATTGGGTTGCCGGAATAAATTACCTGACCGATAAGTTTTCCGAAGACAGGAATAGTGCTTTCGCGTTACGAAGCTACAATTATGGTACCATTGGGGCTTTTGTACAAAATACCTGGAATCTGACAGGTAAATTTACCTTAGAGTCGGGGTTAAGGGGCGATTATCATAATAAGTATGGATTCTTTTTATTGCCGAGAATTTCGGGGCTGTATAAGATAAATGATCATTTTTCGACCCGTTTAGGCGGCGGATTGGGCTATAAAGCACCAACCGTATTTACTGAAGATGCCGAGCGGATACAGTTCAGGAATGTATTGCCTATAGACGTGGCAAATACGAAAGCCGAACGATCTTATGGTGCCAACTATGATATAACTTACAAAACCGGTTTGTTTGATAACATGGTAAGCCTGAGTATTAACCAGCTTTTCTTTTACACCCGTATTGAAAGGCCTATTTTGCTTACCCTACTTGCCGATGGCAACCTGCAATACCAGCAACCTCCCGGTGATTTAAATACCAAAGGAATGGAAACCAATGTTAAACTAACCTATGATGAGTTTAAGCTATTTATAGGTTATACTTTTGCAGATGTTACTCAACATATTGGTGATAAGATAATTAACTACCCTTTGGTGTCCCGCCATAGGATTAACAACGTATTGGTTTACGAAATAGAAGATCAATTAAAACTTGGAGCCGAAGCATACTATTTCAGTCCGCAGCATTTGAGTGATGGTTCGGTAGGCCGTGGATACTGGACGGCCGGATTTATGGCGGAGAAGATGTGGAAGCGTTTTTCATTGTTTATAAACTTCGAAAACCTTACTGATACCCGCCAAACTAAATTCGGTTCGATATATACCGGAAGCATTACCAATCCCACATTTAAGGATATTTATGCGCCTTTGGATGGATTTGTGGTTAATGGCGGCATAAAATTTAAATTATAAAACCCTGTATTCTGTATGGATTGATTGCAATACCACCCTTGTAATATTTTTTCAAAAAAATATTACAAGGGTGTAGGGGGTACACTATCTCCCGTACGTCATGTGATTTATAAACCGGAATTATTTTCTTTCATGAAAGAACCTATACGCATTGATTTGCTTGAGAAATACATTAAAGGCGATTGCACCGAGGCCGAGATAGCTTTGGTTAAGCAATGGTATTTCAGCTTTGAGCATGAAAATGATCATGTTTCGGATCTTTCGCCTGCCGAAGAAAAGCAACTGGAGGAGAATATCTATTTCAGTATTATAAGCAATCTTAATCTTGTTAATCTGCCTGCAACTGAAGAGCAGCCAAAAGTTAGGCTGTTTCGGAGGTGGTATGCTGCCGCGGCTGCCGCTGCTGTTGTTTTTGCCGTATCCGCTGTGGCTGTTCTGTATACTCAGAAAGCGAAAGACCAGCACCTGGCTGCATCTACAATAAGCGAGGTGCATTTGTTTAATGTTGCCAATAACACTGGTCATATTTATAAAGTTACCCTACCCGATAGCAGCGCCGTTTGGTTAAGTCCATCGGCAAAAATTAGTTATCCTAATGTGTTTGCCCCTAACTCAAGGATGGTAAGCATATCCGGCGAATGTTTTTTTGAGGTGACTAAGAATCCTCAGCGTCCTTTTATTATCAGCAGCCGGTCGATAGTTACCAAAGTTTGGGGTACCAGTTTCCTGGTACGTGATAACGAGCAGAGTAATGTAGCCGATGTATCTGTATTGACCGGTAAAGTTTCGGTAAGCGCTAAAGGCGGTGCTATTACAACCAGGCTTACCAAAAATGAGGTAATGATCTATCCGCATCAAAAGGCAGTTTACCTGAACGATAGGCATACCCTGACTGCGCAGGCTGTTGAAGAAAAATCGACAGTAAAACAATACCAGCGTACCCGCCTGGTGTTTGATAATAAACCGTTGAAGGATATCATCCCGGTGCTTGACTCAAGTTTTAATGTTAATATTAAAGTAAGCAGCGAAAGACTTAACCATTATATCCTGAATGCCGATTTTGAAGGTTTTAACTTACCTGACGTGCTTGACGCGCTAAAGAAATCGCTCAACGTTGACTACGCTATTGTGAACAACCATATCGAACTTAAATAACCAATCCTATTAAACGCTCAAAATTATAAGATGCACAAAAAACTACAAACCTAAAGAAGAAAGCAAAACACACCCGAAATGATCTGCATAAAAAAACTTAGAAGTGTTGCGAGCACCCCTAAGTTTTAAGGATCAAAAGCCCGTTCCGCGAAGAACACCTCAAGGAGGTGTGCGGGCTATTAATTGTCTCATTTTTAACAAAGAAACATAACAAATATATGAATTTTCGTTTACGAAGGCCCATCCCATGGGGTAAAATCATGAAGATCACTTTTAGCCAGGTCCTGATAGCAATAATGGTAAGCAGCATGACTTACGCAAGCCCAATTAAAGCTCAGGGTATACTTAACAAAAAGGTAAATGTTACGCTCAGCAACACAACTATGCTTGAGGCTTTACAGTACCTTCAAAAAAATAACAATGTAAAGTTTATTTACAGCGCCAGCTCACTGGATGCTAATAAGCACTTTTCATTAGATATCAATAACCAAACATTAAAAACCGTACTTGACCAGGTGTTTAAAAACAACGGCATCAATTACGATGTAATGAACGATAGGGTAGTGCTTGAAAAAAAGGCTGCTACCACGCCAACTGTTAACGCCGCTGAGCCAGGTGTGGTAATCATCGAGCAGGCTGCCGCTAACGTTACCATTACAGGTAAAATCACCGATAACACAGGTCAGCCTGTTCCGGGAGCTACCATTACCGAAAAAGGTACTACAAATGGTATCACAGCCGGTGCCGATGGTGGCTTTAAATTGTCGGTTGCTGGTCCGCAATCTGTTATCGTAGTGCAGTTTATCGGCTACGCCAAACAGGAAATTGTAGTTGGTAACCAAACTGTTATCAACGTTGTATTGGCCGAAGATGTGAAAGCCATTAACGAAGTTGTAGTTGTAGGTTATGGTACCCAGAAAAAGGTAACGGTTACCGGTGCTATCAGCAGCGTTAAAGCCAGCGATCTGCAAGACCAGCAGGTTACCCGTGTTGACGACGCGCTTCGCGGTCGTGTAACTGGTGTTAGCGTTGTACAAAGCTCTGGTTCGCCAGGTTCTTCGCCTCAAATCAGGGTGAGGGGTGTTACTTCAAGGTTAAACAGCGACCCGCTTTATGTTATTGACGGTATTGTGGTTGATAACGGCGGTTTAGATAACGTTAACCCTAATGATGTTGAATCAATTGAGGTATTGAAAGATGCTTCTGCTGCTATTTACGGTTCTCGTTCGTCAAACGGTGTAATTATTGTAACCACCAAAAAAGGTAAAAAAGGTGATGCGCAGATCTCTTACAATGGCTATGTAGGTATCCAGTCGCCGGTTAGCAAGGTTAAATTAGCTAACGCTTCTCAATACGCTACTTTAAGAAATCAGTCTAAAATAAATGATGGAGGAACGGCAATTTTTGCTAACCCTGCGTCATATGGTACTGGTACCAACTGGCAGGATCAGATTTTTGATAACAATGCGCTTATTCAAAATCATAACCTGAACATCAGTGGTGCATCCGATAAAGCTAACTACTATACATCTTTCGGTTACCTTGATCAGCAAGGTGTGGTAATGCCGGATATTTCAGGTTACAAAAAGTTTAACTTTACAGTTAACACTTCATACAAGCCTAAAAAATGGTTAACCATTGGCGAAAACTTTACTTACTCATACACCAAAAACAAAGCTTTCGGTAATACCAACAGCGTATTTGGCGGTCCGTTAAGTTCATCGTTAAACCTTGATCCTATAACCCCGGTTACCGTTAGCGATATTAATGGTCAGCCAAATGTGGGTGATTATCAGAAAGCAAATATCATCCGTAACGGACAAGGTTTGCCTTACGGTATATCTGGCTATGTAGGTCAGGAAATCACTAACCCATTGGCTTATGCTCAAACTGTTTTGGGTAACTACAGCGATGCTACCAACTTATTAGGTAGCGCTTTTGTTGAAGTTGAACCAATTCAGGGTTTGAAATTAAGGTCACAGATTAGTGCAAAACAAGCTTACTACGGCTCTGACGGTTTTACGCCTTTGTACTATCTTAACTCAAGTACATCAAATACTACAACCAACCAAACCCAGGCCTACAACAGGAACCTGTCATGGAACGTAGATAATACTATTACCTACACCCGTTCTTTTGGTAAAAACAACCTGACAGCTTTGGTTGGTACAAGCGCTCAAAAAACTACTGCTTCAGGCTTGCAAGGCTCATTCTTGGGCGAACCTGCAACTTCACTTGCCGACGCGTCGATACTTTATGCTCTGCCTGCAGCTAACAGGATTGCGGCAAGCGCGCTTGGTTTGGATGATGTGCAGCCACATACCCTTGCTTCATACTTTGGCAGGGTTACTTATGATTACGATCAAAAATATCTGTTCTCTGGCATTATCCGTCGTGATGGTTCATCACGTTTTGGTGCTAACCACCTTTATGGTACGTTCCCTGCCGGTCAGGTAGGTTATGTAGTGAGCCGTGAGGATTGGTTCCCTAAAAATACATTTGTTGATTTCTTCAAATTACGTGCTTCATATGGTTCTGTAGGTAACGAAAGGGCACTTGGTCCGTTCAGATATGCTGCAACCATCGGTAGCGGTCGTAATGCTATTTTCGGCGATGCTGTGGGTATTGGTTACAGCCCTAACCAGCCACCTAACCCGAACCTGAAATGGGAAGAAACCCACACTACAGATATCGGTTTCGACGCGACATTGTTCAATAACCTGAGCGTAACGTTTGACGTGTACAAAAAGCTTACAAAAGGTATGTTACAGGATGTGCAGTTGCCTTCATACGCGGGTTTTGCCGGTCAGCCATCTGATAACGTTGGTGACATGGAAAACAAAGGTGTGGAGTTAAGCCTTAACTATACCAACAAAATCGGTGAGTTTAATTACAGCGTTGGCGGTAACATTTCATACAACAAAAATACAGTAGTAAGCTTAGGCAACCAGATTGATCATTTTGTACAAGGTACAGTGCAAAGCACTACTTACGAAATTGGACGAATCACTCCGGGACAACCTATCGGCGAGTTTTACGGTTTCAAAGAGTTGGGCGTGTTCCATTCGCAGGCCGAGATTAACGCCTATACCAAAAATGGTCAGCTGATACAGCCAAACGCTAAACCAGGCGATTTTAAATGGCAGGACACTGATGGTGATGGCAAAATCACCCAGGCAGATCGCCAGTTCCTGGGCAATCCGCTGCCTACATTTACTTACGGTATTAACTTTAATGCTAACTACAAAAACTTTGATATCAAATTATTTGGACAAGGTGTTTGGGGCAACAAAATTTACCAGGCTTACCGCAGGTTAGATATCCCATCTGCAAACTATCCTATTGCAGCACTTAACGCCTGGACGCCAGACAACAGTGGCAGCAATTACCCGCGTTTAAGTGATGCCGATCCGAATAATAACTTTAAAAACCCATCAAATTTCTACCTGCAAAGCGGTGCTTACTTCCGTATTAAAACCTTGCAGTTAGGTTACAATTTGCCTGCAACATGGTTAAAATCGGCTGATATTAAAAGGGTAAGGGTATTCTTGAGCAGCAATAACCTGGTAACTATTACAGGTTACAAAGGCTTTGATCCGGAAATCAGCGGTGGCATTGATATGGGTCTTTATCCTCAGGCCCGCACGTTTATGGCTGGTTTGGATATCACTTTATAATAACAAATTACAATTATCATGAAATCGAAACATATTATATATACAGGGCTGGCGTTGATGGGAATGGGTGCCATGGTATCATGCAAAAAATCATTCCTTGAACTGCAACCTAAAGGGCAGTTCTTAGAATCAAACTATTATGCAAACCCCGATGAGGCTTTTGCAGCGGTAATTGCTGCTTATGACCCTTTGGTAACTGAAACCGGTGGTATCGACAATACCTATTCAGATCCCCTTGGTGCATTAAACTCAGCTTCTGATGATTGCTTTGCAGGCGGTGGTAGCGCATCAGACGTTACCCCTTGGCAGGTGATCAACAACTATACACTTACACCGGCACAAGGACCGCAAAACCAGTTTTGGGCTATCAACTTTCAGGGTGTTAACCGTACCGACGTATTGCTTGAAAATTTGCCTAAAGTACCAGGCTTAAGCGCTGATTTGTTAAAGCGTTATACTGCTGAAGGTCAGTTTTTACGTGCACACTATTATTTTGACCTGGTAAGGTTATTTAAAAATGTGCCGTTGATCCTTAATTCATTAAACCTGACTAACGTATACGACCAGGTACAAGCTACTCCTGAAGCTGTTTATACTCAAATTGAAAACGATTTGAAAGCGGCTATCCCGGGTTTACCTGCTACTGTACCTACAAGTGATGGCGGCCGTGTAACACAAGGCGCAGCTAAGGCCTTATTGGGTAAAGTTTATCTGTATGAAAAGAAATGGGCCGATGCAGCTACCATGCTGAAAGATGTGAATACTAATTATGGCTATAAACTGTTAACTAATTACGGTGCTATTTTCAGCCCGACAAATAAATTCAACAGCGAGTCGATTTTTGAATTGGTTCACTCAGGTTCACAAAGCTATACCTGGAGCAACTGGAACCAATTTAAATCAAACATTTATACACAAATGATTGGTCCGCGTAGCTATACAGGCCCGATATATTACAGTGGTGGTTATGGTTTTAATCCGGTTACAACGCAGCTGGCTACCGCCTTAAAAGGCGACCCGCGTTATGGCTATACTGTTGTTAATATCGATAGTTTAACAAAAGCTACTAAAACAAGCTATTCACCAAGTTATCAGAATACCGGTTACTTTATCCAAAAGTATGCACCGGTGTTGGCTAACAAAGTTACAACCGGTACCACCGATTTGAACTGGCCTAACGACTATATTGAGATCCGTTTGGCTGATACCTACCTGATGGAAGCTGAAGCAGAATTGAATGGTGGCGGCGATCAGGGACGTGCGCAAACTTTGCTTGATGCTGTACGTGCCCGTGTTGGCTTAGCTTCAAAACCCGCTACACTTCAAAACATCTATGATGAAAGAAGGCTTGAGCTGGCTACTGAAGGCCACCGCTGGTTTGACCTGGTACGCTGGGGACAGGCGCCAAGTGTACTTGCATTTAAAAACTTTAAAGCAGGCGTGAACGAGATATTGCCTATCCCGTTAAACGAAACGCTTAACGGTACAAAGCTTAAACAAAACCCGGGTTATTAATTTAACCTGTTTAATTAATAAAAAGGCTGTCATGTTACATGGCAGCCTTTTTATCTTTATATGGAGGGGTATCACATTGCCTCGTCAATTTTTACACGTACTATTATGCTTAAGCAGCGCACATTCTTTTTGGCTTTGTCGTTACTGATTCCTTTGAGTTTCTTACTGGTACAGTGCTTTAGCGACAAACCGGAGGATCAAAGAGCTGAGATCTTCGCGGGATCGGCAAGTTGTCAGAAATGCCATAAGGACGTTTATGATAGTTATCTGCATACAGCGCACTATCTTTCTTCGCGGCCAACATCTGCCGAAATTGTACACGGAAGTTTCGACCCTCATAATAACACGCTGCAATATGCCGATGGCACTGTTGTTAAAATGGAAAAGCGTAACGGCGAGCTTTACCAGGTAAGCTATACCAACAATAAAGAAACTGTTGCCCATAAAATGGATATCACTTTTGGGGTAACCAAGGCGCAAACCTATATGTACTGGCAGGATAAGCAGTTGTTTGAATTGCCGGTATCTTACTTTAATACGGTACATGGCTGGGCTAACAGCCCCGGTTATGATGGTACTAAGCCGGATTTTAACCGGCCAATTTTGCAAAGATGTTTTGAGTGCCATGCATCATTTATCAGGCAGGCATCCCAACAAAATATAGATCTGCAAAATCGCAAGATCGAGTTTGAACCCGCTTCGATTATTTATGGTATCGACTGTGAACGCTGCCACGGTCCGGCAGCCAACCACGTAAATTATCACGAGGCTTATCCCGAAGAAAAGACCGCTAAATATATCACCCGTTTTGCATCGCTTACACGAGCTCAAAAAATGGATGCCTGCGGGGTGTGTCATTCAAGCAGTAAACAGGCGTTCCAGCTATCAACCTTTAAATTTAAGATGGGGGATACCCTGGCCCGCTTCAAGGAGCCCGATTATTTAAATATACAAACCAACGCGGCTTCGCTTGATGTGCATGGTAACCAGAACGGGCTATTGACCACCAGCAAGTGTTATTTAATGAGCAATATGGATTGCAGTACCTGTCATAACACGCATGTAAATAACGGCGGTAATCTTGCGCTGTACTCTAAAAAATGTATGAACTGCCACACCGAAGCCAATCATAACCTGTGTAAGGTTGCACCTAAATTAAGTGCCATGATGCAAAATAATTGTATTGACTGCCACATGCCGCTTAAGCCATCAAATACTATTGCCGTTAATGATACTTCGGGTAAAAGTTCATCACCTTACCTGGTGCGTACCCATCGCATCGCTATTTATCCAAACGAGACCAAGAAGATCCTTGCATTTCTGAATACAGCCAGGTAAGAGCTTTTGCCTTGTAAATAAACAAGGGTTATATCATTGCAAAGAAGTACGACTGCCCTGTATAGCATGCGATTGCTTCGTGCCTCGCAATGACATTTTTTTTCTGAGGAACGTGACTTGTGCTAAAAGTGATTACGATCACTTTTTGAACGCGCTATCGTCATGGTACAACTGAGCCGTTCAGGCCATCTTTGTATCAATAAAAGATAACAATCATGGCAACTTTAAAAATAAATGCTCCTGAATGGACCGCTGCAAATACCAATACTGCTAAAGCCAATAACAATATCTGGACTAAACTAATAGCCTTTGCCGATAGCCAGGCTCCTAATAAAACCATCTGGTTTATGTTTTCTCTTGTTTCACAGGGTGTTCTTTTTTTACCTATACCTGCTTTTTTGCTTTATTACTATAATGCTCCGATAGCTATACTGGCTGTTACACTTGTCCTGTTCTTTGGTAACATTATAGCCGGCATGGGTGGTTTAGGCATCCGGAGCTTACTCGGTTTGTTTGCATTCAGCGTTTTGGTACATATTACCATGTTGCTGGTATTTATGCTATAAATATCGCTTATTTTACCCCTAATTAAATATTGTGCTGAAAAGCCGCCGGGAGCGAAACCGGCGGCTTTATGGTATCCGGGATAAAATAAAAAGGGGATTGTGCACTGCACAATCCCCTTTTTATTGCTCTATTGAACGAAATTAAGCGTAAGTAACTTCTAAACTAATTGGCACGCTCAATGCTTTTGAAATAATGCAATTAGCTTTAGCGCCTTCTGCAATTTCTTTAAACTGCTCTTCAGACACACCGTCAATTGCCGCTCCTTTTAATTGCAAAAGAATACCGGTTACTTCTAAAGCCTGCATATCCAGATCAAGGATAGCATCAGTAGTTAGGTCGTTAGGTGTGAAGCCTGCCTGGGTTAAAGCAGCGCCAACAGCCATAGTGAAACAGCCTGCATGGGCAGCAGCCAATAACTCTTCAGGGTTGGTGCCAATGCCATCGGCAAAGCGGGTTTTAAATGAATACTGGGTTTTGTTTAATACAGTGCTTTGGGTAGTGATTTCTCCCTGACCTGCCTGTAATGTACCGTTCCAATGGGCGTTTGCTGTACGTTTCATAGTGTGTGGTTTTTGTGTATTTAGTTCATAGTTTATGGTTCATAGTTCATGGTTTGATTTTTAGGTAATAGTTTTAGGTTTTGCTATGAACCATGAACTATTAGCCATTAACCAATTAATGCCATTTGGCCCGCTCATATTGTACCGGCCATTTTATTTCTTCGCCAAGTTCATGTGCCGCGCGTAGGGCAAAATGCGGATCGCGGAGCATTTCCCTTGCAAAAAACACCAGATCGGCACGTTCATTTTTTATAATTTCATTGGCCTGGTCAGATTTGGTGATCAAACCTACCGTACCTGTAAGTATACCGCTTTCTTTTTTAACTTTCTCAGCAAATTCAACTTGATAACCTGGTATTAATGGAATTTTAACATTTGGTATGTTGCCGCCTGTTGAGCAGTCTACAAGGTCAACGCCTTTATCTTTTAAGATTTTGGCCAAAGTTACTGAATCATCGACGCTCCAGCCACCGTCTACCCATTCGGTTGCCGAAATACGTACAAATAGCAGGTTTTCTTCGGGCCATACCTGCTTGATATCTTCAATAATCTCCAACAGTAAGCGGATCCGGTTTTCAAAACTGCCGCCATATTCGTCGGTACGCTGATTGCTGAATGGCGAAAGAAACTGGTTGATCAGGTAACCATGGGCGCCATGCAGTTCAATTACCTGGAAACCTGCGGCTATTGCCCTTACAGCTGCGGCTTTAAAATCAGCTTTCACTTTTTCAATACCTGCCTTATCCAACGCTATTGGAGCTTCTTCAGTTTCAGTAAAAGAAACGGCACTTGCCGAAACACTTTGCCAACCGTGGGGCTGATCAGATGGTATTTGTTTACCGCCATCCCAGGGCCTTTGATGGCTGGCCTTGCGACCGGCATGAGCTAATTGCGTACCAGGAACAGCGCCCTGCGCTTTGACGAAATCAGTGATCTGTTTTAATTTCTCAATATGTTCGTCTTTGTATAAACCCAGATCGGCATAGGTAATGCGGCCCTCGGGCGATACAGCAATGGCTTCGGTAATGATCATTGCCGCACCTCCGGTAGCAAAACTGCCAAGGTGTACAAGGTGCCAGTCGTTAGCAAAGCCGTCCTGGCTTGAATATTCGCACATAGGTGATACTACGACGCGGTTCTTAAGTTCGATGTTTTTTATTTTCAGAGGAGAAAAAAGTGTAGACATACTTTTTGTTTTTTTACAAATATGCTCACTAACAAGCAGTGTGCATGTACGGTTTTTGTAAAATATTTATAGCCCGGATAAAATGATTTTACGGTGAGGTTTGGGGAGAAAAATCTGTCTGAATCATAATTTACAGAGGTATTGAATTTTCAGAATCAGGTAATTATTTGATGCCGAATGTTGAACTGTTGGCTAAAGTATTACATTTACCGGCATGTCTGCAATTACTACACGTTTAGCAACCTTTGATGATATACCCGAACTGCAGGAACTGATCGCCTTTTCGGTTCGTGGGTTAAGCACCAATTATTATAACCAGCAACAAATTGAAAGCGCTATTAAATACATTTTTGGAGTAGATACCCAGCTGGTTATTGACGGAACCTATCACGTTGCTGAAATAGATGGCATCACAGTTGGCTGCGGCGGCTGGAGTAAACGCAACACCCTGTATGGCGGCGATCAGCATAAAGAAATTGAAGATCCGCTGCTTGACCCCGAACATGATGCTGCAAGGATCAGGGCATTTTTTGTTCATCCTGATTACGCCCGGAAGGGAGTTGGAAGTTACATCATGAAGGTTTGTGAAACAGCAGTCAAAAACAATGGCTTTAAAAGCCTGCAATTGGGTGCTACATTGCCCGGTGTACCGCTTTATGAAGCCATGGGTTATAGAGCAATGGAAAATATTGATCAGCCTATGCCCGATGGTGTGATATTGCCTTTGGTTAAGATGTTCAAAGTTTTATAGACTGGTGGCTTCATATTAAACCAATTTTTTCGGCGTTATAGCTAAAACCAAGCCCGTAATCATGTTCAGGAAAATAGTGGTAGCCATAATTTTATTAGTGAGTGTTACATCAGTATACGCTCAAACGGCCGAAGATGCCTACAATAAATATCTCGACTTTAACCTGGCGCGCTTGCAGGGTGAACAGGATAAGGCGATGGATTTATCCCGGCAGATCATGCAGGATACGGCTAAGCTTTCTGCCAAAGTAAAAATCAATTTTTTCAATTCACTGGCCAGGCTTTATGAAGATGATGATCAAAGCGTAAACGCCATACCTTTATATGAGCGGGTTATTGCTGCCGAACCTGATTATTATGTGGCCCACCGTGCTTTAGGATACCTGTATCTCAAAAATTTCCCGGATGCGGATAAGCCACTGAGCAGTCCATCTGCCGATGCTGAATATATTAAAGCCGCTAAGAAAGCACTACCACAATTAGAAAAAGCCCAGGCCTGCGATGCTGACGATAGTACCCTTGCCCTTATAAAAACGCTTTACAAAAACATCGGAGACGATGTTGGGTTAAGCGGCTTGGATAAACGATTAAAAGCTTTGAAAGGGAAGTGTGAGGATATTTTGAGTGATTGATATAAAAAATATGTCATTGCGAGGAGCCTTGCGGGTAGTGCCTTTTGGGGGGACGCGGCAATCGCATACCATACAGAGCCGCTAAGCTTCCGTGCGGTTGCCACGCTTCATTCGCAATGACATGGTTGATTAAGGATTTCTCTTACTTTTGCCTGAAACTATCCCCAATAAATGCCAGCGCGTCGGTAATACCGGTGCGCCAGTAAGTCCAGTTGTGGGCGCCATCACGGATGCGGAACTCATGGGGCACTTTCTTTTCTGTTAAGGCTATATGCAGCAGGCTATTTCCTTTGCTCAGGGCATCGTCATCACCGCAATCTATCCAGTACCTAACGCTTTTAAGTTCGTCGGTCGTTTTGATTTGCACCAGCCCTAATATAGAGTTAGCCTGCCAGGTAGCATTAAGGCGTTCTTTCCCTTTAAGCTCGGGGCCAAATACTTTACTGTATGCTTCTTTCCAGCGTTCATCAGTCACCGCCATAAAATCTTCATCGGTGCGTACGGCCGCGCTTAGAGCTGCTGCTGCAGAGAACATGTCGGGATGTTTTATGCTGTACTCCAAAGTGCCGAAACCACCCATAGAAAGACCGGCTACACCGCGATATTGTTTGGTGCCTTTGATCCGGAACTCATTTTCGATAGCCGGTATAAACTCTTTAAAAAAGAAATCTTCGTAACTCTGTTTGCCATTATAGGCATTGATGTACCAACTTGTTCCTGCATCGGGCATAACAATGATCATTGGAGGGATAGTACCATCGGCAATGGCTTTATCAGCATAGCGGTTAACTTCTCCAAACTGAAGCCAGCCGGTATGATCATCACCGTAGCCATGCAGCAGGTATACCACCGGGTAGGTGCGGTTGGATGTTTCATAATCGGCAGGCAGGTAGACAGCGTATTTTACGTTGTGATTTAAAATATCGCTTTTTACGTATTGTTCCTCAATCACTTTGCCGGTAGTTTGCGCAAATGCACTTACCGAAATAGATAGTAAGCAAAGCAGCAAAATCCTTTTTATAGTACTCATATTCTTGTAAAATCAATTAAATGGCCAATTGCAGATTTGAAATATTCAATTGCATATCTGCACATCTGAAATCTGCACATCTACCTAATTATTTCTGTCTGAAGCTATCTCCAATAAATGCCAGCGCATTGATGATACCGGTACGCCAGTAAGTCCAGGTATGGGCTCCGTCGCGCACCCGGAATTCATGCGGTACATTTTTTTCAGTAAGGGCGATATGCAACAAACAATTGCCTTTGCTCAGGAAATCTTCATCACCGCAGTCTATCCAGTACCTGACACTTTTAAGTTCATCGGTAGTTTTGGTTTGCACCATATTTAAAACCGAATTGCTTTGCCAGGCATTGTTAACCCGGTCTTTCCCTTTTAAGCCCCGGCCATAAAGCTGGGCGAATATCTTATCATAAGTATCGTCTGGAGTGCTGATCAATTGATCATCTGGAAATACGGCGGCACTTAGAGCCGCTCCTGCCGCAAACAGGTCAGGATGTTTAAGTGTATAGATCAACGTACCATAACCGCCCATCGAAAGACCCGCTACGCCGCGATATTTTTTCTCGGCTTTAACGCGAAATATCTTTTCAACATGAGGCATAAACTCCTTGATAAAAAAGTCCTCATATTTTTCCTTACCATCGTAGGAGTTGATGTACCAGCTCGAATCGGCATTAGGCATTACTATGATCATTGGCGGGATAGTGCCATCGGCAATGGCCTTATCGGCATAGCGGTTAACTTCTCCAAATTGCAGCCAGCCCGTATGGTCATCGGTATAGCCGTGTAACAGGTAAACTACCGGGTAACTACGATTGGCGGATTCATAATCGGGGGGAAGGTACACCGCGTAGTTGACGCTGCGCTTTAAAATTTTGCTTTTTATGTTTTGCTCCTCAAGTACTTTGCCCTGCTGAGCAAACAAACTGAAGCTGCCTATCATCAGCAGAAATAAAAAAGCAGGTTTTAGTATTTTCATAGTGCAGATATTTCAGGTTTAAAAATTAAGTGCTTTGCCTTGTTGCGGATATATCAGGTTTAGCTGTAATTTATTGGCTTCCTTTAGCTGGACTTTAATTTTACCGATGCTGGTAACTGGTGGTTTTAAATGCGTTACCACAATATTTAAACCTTTAAGAGCATCATTACCAGTAAATGAGGCCAGTTTATTCATCTCGGCCATCAGCCATTTTGGGGTAAGGTGGCCGAACAAGGTTTTATCTGGCTGCTCATTAGGGAAAGACACCTCAATTAATATAGCTTTCAGTTTTTTGCTTTTTACCAATGGAGCAATGGCCTGCCACAAGTTTTGCATATTACTGCTTTTTTCAATTTCATCCGGACCGGTATCGCCCAGGTAAAGCAAGTAATTATCGTTACTATTTACTAAAAAGGCAGTACTTGTTAAATTGGAATGACTAAGCGGAAATGCTTGTACCTTAAGTTCGGTATTTTCGATAGCTGTTTCTGCGCCAGGCTCTAATACTTTATAGTGGTATTTTTTAAGGGCGGGAGTTTCACCCTGATCAGCAAAGTTGGCCCAGCTTTTCCAGGTAAAGTAGTGGGTTTTTATGGTTTCAATGCAATCGTTGAGTGCGTAGATATTCTTGGTGCTATCCTCGGGCGAGTTGATGATAAGCCCGGCAATATGGTCAAGATGCGAATGGGATATAAAATATCCTTTAATGTACTGCCTCATTACAGTACTTGCAGGTACATTAAAACTTTTATTGGCTACGGCCTTTTTAATACCATAGTATAGTGTTCCGGCGTCAAGGCAGATATAATTATTACTGCCTGCAGGCGCAAGCATATAAGCCGACAGATTACTTTCATCGATACCTCCCAACACCCCTAAAGGAACAAGCTTAAAAGCCGTGCCTTTTGATGTTTGTGCTGATACAATTGCAGGGAATAGTAAAATATATAAAAGCGGCAGTAATTTACGCTTGAAATTCATTTTTAGGTAGTTTAGCTTTAATGTGCTACGCTACTAAATTAAGGATATGCCTAAATAATCAAAGTAAAATGCTGCCTGTTTTTATAAACAGTTATAGCGTTTGGTTACATAACGTAACGTGTTTTAAGACAGCGTTCGCAAAAAAACTTACGGATAGGAAGCCAAAATAAGGCCGTTTTTAATAACAAGCCGCGTTTGCGCCTGTTTTGTAAAGGCTCGTTGCACTTTTTACACTTGTAAACAGCGCGAGGGGTATTTCTAACAATTTCCATTATAATAGGGGTATCAATAGTTTCGCAAACTTAGAAGTTTAGTTTATTTAAACGAAAGTTTATAACCATTGGTTACTCCTTTTAGGAATTTTATTCTGTTTTCATGGCCTTTGCCGCTGATTTTTTGTACTCATAATCACCTCCTAACAAATATCCCCATGGTTTAAGCGTCTCTATCCGGTCAAATATAATTTTGAATATGGCAATAACTGGAATTGAAAGGAACATACCCGAAAGTCCCCAGATCATTTCACCCAGAATGATGCCAATAAATGAGATCAGCGCGTTGAGCCTTACCTTTGAACCAACAATAGTAGGCAGCAAAAAGTTAGCGTCTACCGCGTGAATACCAATAACACTTACCGCAACTGTTATAGTATTGCTGAGACTGCCAGTAGCAAAAGTAATTACGGTACTTAGCAGCAGGGCTGTAAAGATGCCAATATAAGGGATGATATTGAAAAGCCCTACAATGATGCCCAGCAATGCTGCGTATTTTATACCTATCATCCAGAAAACGGTTATGGCCACGCCGGCAACTATTACCATCTCCAATAACAGGCCTAAAATATATTGCCTTAGAATGCTTTGAATATTTTCAACAATGTCCATTACCACGTGCTCGTTTTCATCCCTGAAAACCCATACTATAAAACGAATAAGTAAACGCCTGTACAGCAATATGAAAAAAGTGAAGATCAGGATGAACACGTAAAATAACATCAGCGATGAAATTGCTCCGAAGGTGGTACCCAATACATCGGTACCCGATTCCATCAGTTTTTTAGCTGTGTCATCCACGTAGGCCATTTGTTTGGCGGCGTTAACGTGAAAAGCATGCTGGATCCATTCCTGGAGGTCCTGTATGGATTGTTTAACCTGCTTTTGAAGCATAGGCCAGTCATTGGCCATATTGGAGATCTGTGAGCCAACAAGGTATAGGATTCCCGCGATTACTCCAACCAATAGCAGGATTGAAACCAGTGAAGCCATGCTGCGGGGAAGCCTCAGTTTTTTTTCCAAAAACTCGCATACAGGAAGCAGGAGTATCGCGAATATGAAACCAAAGATCATGGGATCGAGCAGGTCTTTACCCACAATAACCAGGTAGCCCAGGGCGATGAAGCCGATAAGTACTAAAGCAAGACGTTCGTAAAATGGGGCTAAGAGTTTTTTTGTTGGCATATGGGCAAATGTTGGGCTATTTTATGATGGCTTAACACGCAATTATTTCAGATGTTTTGAAGATAATAAATAATTGGAAACAGGGGAATGAAAAGGCTTCAAACATTTGACTTATCGATACCGGCTGACTTAGTAACGGTTGCAATTTTAAGTAGCAGTTTTACTGCTGTAGCAGGATGAATAAACTACCACTAACACCTGCCGCTGCTATTAATTTACATTTTGGCAAATATTTTGCATTGTAATAATGTCACTTACTTAAAAATTAACATTATGGCAAAGTATTCAGAAAAGGCCGGGGAAAAGGTTGAGAAAACCATGCACGAAATGAAGGAAGGTAAGCTGAAAAGCGGGAGCGGTAAAAAAGTAACCAGCAAAAAACAGGCTATAGCGATAGGGCTTTCCGAGGCCAGGAAAGAGGGGGCCAAGGTGCCTAAAAAGAAAAGTTGATAACGGGATATAGGCTCATTGAAAATGGTTACGAGTTTTTCAATGAGCCCGATTCTCACTATTTCGCTTTATTGAAATCTGAAGCCATCCAATCGGCCAGTTTACCTTCTTTATCAATTTTGGTTAGCTTGTTAAGCAGGCTGTTGCTTTTATGATCTGTTTCAAGAACATATTTATCAATAACTGATTTTACACCTGCCTGGTTTGCCTTGTTTTTATCAAAGGCATTTTTGTTTTGCAAAGCATATTTGGTAAAGCCGCCCATAAAGGTCATGATCAACTGCGGATTCTTTTCGGTCATTTTTGCAACGCTGTTGTTAATTTCGATGTTTACTGAGGGGCTGCCCTGTATCCATTTCATCAGGAAAGCGTTGGTTTCCATGCGCTTTTGTTCTTCAAGCGCCCAAGGCGTGTCCTGAAGCCAATCAATACCTTTAATTACATCTTCTTCGTATTTGGCGTAGTCTGCCTTTTCTTTCAAGGTATAATTTTCAGGAACGTGGAATGTCTGGGCTTTTGCTGTAAAGGCAAAGGCTGCTATTGCTACAAGCAGGATAATGATCTTTTTCATTGTGATTAGGATAAGTTTAACTAATTAGTGTAAGCTGAAAATTAAGCAGACTTTTCTTGATTTCAAAATTGCGTTTGGCAATGCCGGAAAAGTAAGTATCTATGGCATTATTAAACTTGTTTATCGCTTCATTATCATAAGTTGGTTCGTAATAGTAAACGTAGTTACCGGTTATATAGGACTCCAATATTTTAGTCTGTTCATCATTAAAGTATGGCCTGGTTACATCATCAGCTAATATTTGAGATATTCGGGGTTTTATTTTTTGCTCGTGTCTGCTTACATTTCCCAAAGTGCGGATAATGCTTTCTACAGGCATCGGATTATATACCTTGTTAAATTCGTACATTATGTTATTAATCAGGTCGTAGTCAACTAAAGCATCGGTCTGTAAAGCAAATAGTTGTTTGTATTTGCTAATCAGCATCTCACGATCGGTATCAGATTTTGCCGCGTTATAGTAGTAAATAAAGATCTCGCGATCTAAATTCTTAATTTTCTCGTCAGCTCGGGCTATTTCTTCATTAAGTATTGCCTGTATCTGGTAGGCATCAAGTCTCTGGTATTTACTACCTCTGAAATCAAATGTTTTAATATCTGTTCGTACTTCAGTTAATTGATCAAGTAGGGTAACGTCCTTTTGCTTATCTGCTATAGCTTTTGGAAGGTTGCAGTTTTCATCTGTTAAGATATTGTTGATGTTAACAATAAGATAGCCTGAAGTTGATAACACTGTTTCCTCTACATCGAACTGGGTAATATTCCTTTCGTCATAATACCCTTTATAATGTTCATTGAGTGAGTTTGCTGTTATTGTGCTGTAAAAGTCGTTTTTAAACGCCTCAAAATTTAAAACGCTTGTTGGTTTGTTTGTTGTCGATATGTATAGTTGATCGGTAAGCAAAACCTGTAATTGTTCTGCGTTTTGGAAAAGCGACCAGGCTGTTTCGGTAATGTCTGGAGTGATAAGGTTAATCTTTTTGGCGTGTTGTTCGCGGTCATCGATTGTAGGGTGTGATGCCCACTGGTTACTGATTATGATTTCACTTTCGTTGGGTGTGATCATCTCTTCGGTAATTACAGGTAAACCGGCAGCATCGATGCGGGTTTTATATAGCGAGGAAAAATGCCTGGTTATTTCCTGCTGCATGGGGTACATATTAGCCACCCTTTTATTATCGTGTAATTGCTGTTTAGGTAATTTATTAGTGTAGAATAGCTTGCATGACCTATATCGATCCGTTTTAAAGAGGTTAGTACCTGGTTTGATCCGCTAACATACGCCGCCACGGCATCAGCGTGAAACTCCATCTCCCGAGAAAGACCAAGGTAGGTCTTGTTCAAAACACCATATACCTTACGTAAAACAAATTGGATCCCACGTATGATCTGGATGTTCAGCATAGCCATCATTCTGAACATATTATAAATCCGGGCCCATTGGTTCAATAGCTTACCATATCCCTCATTATCATAAAGCATGTTATATATTACTTTATTAAGGTTGTATATGTAGCTGCCAAACTTCATGCTTCGTTGCGAAAAATGACCAAATTCATGGGCCATTACAGCCTTAAATTCTGAAATGTTTACACTGTTGACAAGCCCAAGCCCTATATTAAGGTTTTTCCTTACCGGGAAAAACATACTCCAAAAACTCGATGTATAAAATACTCCTGCGTTTACTTCTGGTGAAACAAAAATACGTTTGGGCGATGGCGCCTGAGCTTCGGCAGTCACCTGATTAATAAAGCGGAATAATTCGGGCTGATCCCCGGCGTTTATTTCTATCATGCCGGAGTAATCGGTACGGGATCTTTTAAAAAGGAACTTAATCACAAAATAAACCAGCAACACACCTGCTATCATAAGAGATATGCCCAATAGCAGGCCCCAAAAGCCAATACCAGCCAGTATAATGTAATAGCCAACCATACCAAAAGCTACGGCAATGGCCAATGAGCCACACAGAAGGAATAAATAAGTTAAGATAAATAGTAAAATGGCACCTATTGAAAGGTACACATACTTTTTAAAAGCCTTTGAGGGCTTAACTACATTTTTATCAGCTCCTGCTGGCATGGGCGGATACGATAAGGTTAGGTTTTTCATTTATTTCTTTAAGGTAAACGCGTCGATGATATCCATCAGCGTTACAGCTTCTTCAATGGGGCAGGGGTTAGGCCCTTCGCCTTTAAAGTAAGCTATTATTTTTGTGATAAACGGCTGTTGTATATGCTCCGGATGGGTAATAGTTATGGTTTCCTCCTCTGTGTCGGTTTTCCAGCTGATATAGTTGCCAAAAAACGGGAATGTTATTTTTCCTTTGGTGCCAACTATCTCGCAGGTGTCGGTAGTTTCGCTTTCGGCTACATTAAAGCACCATGAACCATTAACTACTACTTTATTTTTAAACCGGATCTGGCCGCATACATGATCGTCGGCAGGTGTTGAATTTGATTGGTTAAGCGAAAAACCATGATACACTTCAGGCTCGCCGAAAAAATATAACATGAGGTCGAGCTGATGAGGGGCAAGGTCATGGAAATAGCCGCCGCCTGATAGCTCGGGCAATACACGCCAGTTGGTTTCCACATCGGCAACCAGGCTGGGTTTGCGGCTTTGCCACATCCTGATCTGTACAGTACGAATATCGCCCACAAGTTGAGTATCTATCAGTTCCTTAACTTTTAAAAACATGGGCAACGCCCTGCGATAGTGCGCGACAGTAAGTTTCGAGCTGCTTTCACTTACGGCTACCGCCATAGCCTTTGCCTCGGCCGAATTGCGGGTTACCGGTTTTTCTACATAAACATTAAAGCCTTTTTTTAGTGCGTCAATAGCATAGCTGAGGTGCGACGCAGGAGGAGTAGCGATATAGACCGCGTTCAGTTCCGGGTCATTTAAGAGTGCGTCGGCATCGCTGTACCATTTATCAACACCATGGCGTGTAGCATAATCGGCCGCTTTTTCAGCATCGCGGCGCATAACAGCCACGAGCTTACTGCCTTCTACTTTTTTAAATGCCGGCCCGCTTTTTTTTTCGGTTACATTGCCGCAGCCTATAATACCCCAGTTTATTGTACTCATATTAGCCTTTTAAATCGCCCTGTAAAGGGGGACTTGAAAATAGGTATTTTTTTGTGATTACGATATACTCCTTTGTAGGGTGATCGGCATAAAATTGTCGACGTTAGATGCTCTGTTGAATTGGAATTTTACTTCAAAAAAACCGACCTGAAATTTCAATAGGAGGCACCTACGGAGCCAAAAAATGTGTTCGTTTTAGAGCTATTAACACGAGGCCCAGCGGGGGCCCGTGATGTTAAGTTTCCTCAAGGTCTCCCGGAGAGAACCCTGAGGAGGCAAAAATATTCTTCTTTTGCGTAGCCCTTTATGGGGCTAAAATTTCTTCTATCCTCGCTAATTCTTCTGCTGAAAACTGGATGTTATCCGGGGCTTTCAACGAATCAGATAGTTGCTCCGGCCTGCTGGCGCCAATTAATACTGATGTTACGCGCTCGTCTTTCAGAATCCAGGCAAGTGCCATTTGGGCAAGTGATTGTCCGCGTTGCACTGCCAGACTGCTCAAGTCCCTTATCTGGCTCAAGCGTTCGTCGGTGATGTGGGCTTTTTGAAGGAAGCCTGTTGGACGTGCTGCTCTTGAATCTTCAGGGATGCCGTGCAGGTATTTATCGGTTAACAATCCTTGTGCTAAGGGCGAAAAAGGAATACAGCCAACACCTTCATTACCTAAAACATTAAGCAAGCCACCTTCAACCCAGCGCTCAAACATGGAATATTTGGGTTGATGAATAAGACATGGCGTGCCCAGTTCTTTAAGTATTTTAATAGCTTTAGAAGCCAGTTCGGCAGGGTAGTTGGAAATACCAACATACAAAGCTTTCCCCTGGCGAACGATCAGATCAAGCGCTGCCATGGTTTCTTCAAGGGGTGTGTTTGGATCAGGACGATGGTGATAAAAAATATCCACATAATCAAGCCCCATACGTTTAAGGCTTTGATCAAGACTGGCAACAAGATATTTCTTTGAGCCCCAATCACCATAAGGGCCGGGCCACATGGTATAACCGGCTTTGCTCGATATAATGAGCTCGTCGCGGTAGTCACGGAAATCTTCTTTCAGGATCTTGCCAAAGTTTTCTTCGGCCGAGCCCGGAGGAGGGCCGTAATTGTTGGCCAGATCAAAATGGGTGATGCCGCTATCGAAAGCGAGATGTAATATTTTGCGGTAGTTATCGGCAACATCAACATGACCGAAATTGTGCCAAAGGCCTAATGAAATAGCCGGAAGTTTGATGCCACTGTTTCCACAGCGACGGTACTGCATGGTTTGATACCTATTGGCAGATGCGATATATGTCATATTTTAAGGTAAGGATTGGACGAGTAAAAATAGGACTTTAAGTAATTAATAAAGGTATTTTTGACAGTTTTTATCAGGGCCGAAATTTTAAAGAATTTATTGAATAGACAGAATAATAATGTTTTCTATCGAATTCAATAAATTCTTTAATTCGATGAATTCGAGTTCAGACTATACAACCTCCGCTACTACAAAAGTGCTTCCCCCAACAAATACCAGATCATCACTACCGGCATTTTTTTGTGCCAATAGTAGTGCCTCTTTTACAGAAGGGTAGGCTTCTCCAGTTAAACCATGAGCCAGTGCCTGAATTTTCATGGTTTCAGCATCCAGTCCGCGGGGGATGTCCGGTTTGCAGAAGTAGTAGGTTGCGTCTTTAGGAAACATCGGCAATACTTTACCTGTATCTTTATCGTTCACCATTCCGATAACCATATGCAGACGATTGTAATTAACAGACGCGATATTTTTCATTACTTCCTCAATACCATCCGGGTTATGCCCGATATCGCAAATGGTAAGTGGATCATGACTTAAGGTTTCCCAGCGGCCATGCAGGCCGGTAAGGGTTTTAACCTGCTTTAGCGCTGTTTGTATATCATCGTCGGAAATAGTGAAACCTTGCTCACGTAGCTCATCAATTGCAGATAAAACCGTTTTTATATTTTTAAGCTGATAGGTGCCGGGGAGGTCAAGCGCTAAGTCGTAAGTCTTGAGTTCGGAGTTTTTACTTTGGATGTGGAGCTCCAATAATTCGGCGTTACCTTTCTCCTTTTGCTTTTCACCTTTCACCTTTTCTGTGATCCATTGTTCTGATGCAAACCGGATTTTGCTATTAGTTTCGCCCGCTTTATCAGTGAAAACCTTGGCTACTTCTTCTTGTTTCTCGCCTATAACAATCGGAATGCCCGGTTTAATTATGCCCGCTTTTTCGCCTGCTATAAGCGGGAGGGTGTTACCCAGCATATTCATGTGGTCCCATCCAATATTGGTAATTACCGACAGGAGCGGGGTAATCACATTGGTGGAATCTAATCTGCCGCCCAAACCTACTTCAATGATGGCGATATCTACTTTTTCCTTTGCAAAAACGTCAAAGGCAAGCGCTACGGTCATTTCAAAAAAGGAGGGAGCTATTTCTTCAAAATCGGCCTTATGATCCTCAACAAAGTCAATAACTGTTTGCTCGCTTATCATTTGACCGTTAACACGGATACGCTCACGAAAATCTTTAAGATGCGGAGACGTATAAAGTCCGGTTTTATAACCGGCCGTTTGCAAAATGGCAGCCAGCATGTGTGACGTTGAACCTTTACCATTTGTACCGCCTACGTGTACGCTTTTAAATTTGTACTGAGGATCATCCAGCCGCCTGCAAAGTTCAAGCGTATTGGTAAGGTCTTTCTTAAATGCCGAAGCCCCGTCACGTGTAAACATGGGGAGCTGGGTGTAGAGGTATTGGATGGTTTGTTCGTAGTTCATGGTTGATGGTTCATAGTTCATAGTTTGAACTACTACTTGACCAGGCAAAAATAGTACTGAAGCTTAGTAAATGACAACGGGTAATTGTAATATTATTTCGACGTCACTATGAACCATGAACTATGGTCCAGTAGCTCGCGCCGAATTAATTTACCTTAAATACAAAAACAACGGTACCCTGTTGCTGGTCAGGGGCGTTATCGAGCGGATTTAGCTTAGAATTCTTTACAGCGTCTTCGCATTTTTGAAGCAGGCCAGCATCTGATATAGTTGTACCGCGAGCGCCGGCACGGGCGTAAGTTACGTTGCCATCCTTATCAACCCTAATATCAACCACAATTTTACCACTTTGACGGTTATCGTCGCTTACAGAAGGTCTGCTTACAAAGTTGCGTTGCGCCATGTTTAGGCTTCCGCCGTTGCCTGAGCCTGTGCCATTATAGTTATTGGTAAGGGTAGTACCCGTCGTTTTACCCTGGTTACCCGGAGTTTTGCCAGTACCATCACCTTCGCCAGTACCGGTTGAGGCCTTGCCTTTGTACAAGGCATTTTGATTAACCGTAGGCTTGGCCGGAGGTGTTTTCACCGGTGGCGTAGGAGCTACATTCTGGCTTGGTTTTTTTGTAGGTGCAGCTACTTCCGGCGCGTCTTCATTATTTTGAGTAACTACAGTTTTTTCGCTGCTTTCGGGAGTCGGTTTTTCTTCGGTAGGTTTTGATTCGGTAACCTTATCGGGTTTGGTGTGATTAGCTTTTTCGGCTACAGAAGGTTCTTCTGTGCTCATATAATCATCGCCCATACCTTCATCAACCGTACCATAGTTTACAAGAATACCACCGGTGCCATTCTCTTCAACCGGTGGATTTTTAAACACAATAAAATAACATGCCGCTATCAGCACAGCCATAATAATGCCTGTTGCTATAAATGCTTTCGGATAGTTATTTTCTTCCCTGTACTCCATTTTTAAATTAGTGCAATTTTTAATTAGCAGTTTTTTTTAGTAGCAGTGGCAGTTTACAGCGGCAGTTGAAAAGGTTACAAAGCCATAAAATGTAACTGCTACTGCAAACTGCAACTGCTACTTTTACAAAGTGGCAGTTTGCTTAAACAATTACAGTAACTTACTGCAATAAGCTACTGCAAATCTTAAACCGAAACTGCCACTGTTATCCCTTAGGTTCTGTTGCCAAAACCAGTTTAATATTCAATTTTTGTGCTACGTCCATTACCTGTACTACATCCTGTATGGCTACGGTTTTATCAACATATAAAACTATGGTAAGTTCGGTAGCCAGGTTTTTATAGCCTGCCAGTGTGGTTTGCAGGGCATCTACCGGGATCTCTTTTTTATCTACGTAGTATTTCAGGTCCTTGGTTACCGATACCGTTATCGTTTTTTTAGATACCGATTGCCCGGTTGACGATTTAGGCAATACCAGCTTAATAACGTTAGGGTTGGTAACTGTTGATGCTATGAGGAAAAACAGCAGCAGGAAGAACATAATATCGTTCATTGCCGATGTATGTACCTCTGCCGATGCGCCCCTGTGTCGTTTCCTTAAATTCATTTGCTCGGCTCCTCTAACAAGTCAATAAATTCAATGGCATCGGTTTCCAGTTTCAGGATCACTTTATCAACCATCATATTTAAAACATGGTAGCATACGTAAGCAACAATACCTACAAACAAACCTGCCGCAGATGTCACCATTTTTACGTATAAACCGCCCGAAATTACACCCATGCTGATGTTATCGGTTTTTGAGATATCATAAAAGATCTTGATTACCCCGGCAATAGTACCCAGGAACCCGAACATAGGCGCGATACCGGCTACGATACCTAAAATACCAATGTTTTTTTCCAGCTTGGATACTTCCAGCTTACCAACGTTTTCGATAGCACCTTCAATATCTTTTATCGGGCGACCAATGCGTAATAAGCCTTTTTGTAACATACGGCCAAGCGGGGTGTTGTTATTGCGGCAAATAGCAATAGCCGATTCAAGGTTACCAGAGTGAATACTTGAACGAACCTGTACCATCAGGTTTGATTCGTCGCGTGATGCTTTACGGATGGTAAAGTAACGCTCAAAAAATATAACCAGCCCCAATACAGCCAAAATACCTATCGGGATCATTACCCAGCCACCTTTAATCAGCAGGTCGCCAAAACGAAGTTCTTCAACAGGTGCGGCTGCGGTTGTTACGGCGTGATTTGCGGTGTCTGCCAGATGTTTGGCGGTATCTGTAAGTTGCTGTATTAATAATAAAGTCATTTCGTAGAATCAGTAATTTGTTTTGAGTATGTGTCTTTAGTTATTTTTCCTTGTGATACGAGTTTTTTTCTCGCGGTTTCAGCTTCATCAGATGATGCAAATCCTCCGATGATTATTTTAATACGCGGACCGGTGCCTGGACCTTTCAGTATGTGGGCATCAATGCCTTTTCTCTTATAGTCTTTAACAGCCTCTTCGCTTTTAGTTTCCGTTTTAAATGATCCTAAAAAAATAGCGTATTCAGTTTTTGCAACCGTATCAGCATTAGCGATTGGCTTATTTAACGCTTCAACAGGTTTGGAAATTGCCTTGGTCGTATCTGCGGTTGCCGGAACTGAGTCCTTTTGGGTACTATCCTGTTTAACTACAGGAGTTGCTTTCGGAGTTTCAACCTTTGGTTGTTCTGTTGTGTCCCGGTCATTAAGATGTAACAATGCCGGGTTATATTTATAAACGCCAAATAACGCGGCGGCAAGGGCGACTATTACCAGCGCGATAATAATCCAGATGTTTGAGCTGCGTTCAACTTCCGGCTCATCGGCAATATACTCCGGCTCATTATTAAGCGGAACTGTAGCTACCGGTGGCGGTGTAAAAGTTTGCTGTAACGGTATTGCACTTGGTAAAGGCGGCGGCGGAGGTGGTGGCGGTATATAGCTTACCTTGTTGATTTTAATTGCAGGCAAACCAAAAAATAAAGGATCTATACCCTGTTCCTGCGCCCTGAACGCTACTTTTCCATCCTGTAAATAAAACCAACCCAGTTCGGCAAAAGGAACTTCGCGTAGGGCAAGCTCCTGTTTAAGGCTGTTGATATATTTTTCGGTGAAATATTTGGATGATGCCAGTGAGATCTTCTTTTTTTCGGCAATGTAACGCGTCAGTATCTCATCGTCTTTTAGCTGCTGATCAAAATGCAGTTTATGACCGGGAGGGTGCAATGTTGCCTGGGCATCATCATAATAGCCATTTACACGGAGGCGCGAAAAGCAGCCCAGGCCGGGTACACTTACTTCAGTGTACCGGCCAAGTAGTTCGCTTAAATAATTGGCTATATCCATCCGGTAAAAATACAGTTAATTTTAAAACATCAAACAGGGCTTAAAACGCGTAGCCTACACCGCCAAATATATTAAATCCGTAGTTAGGGTAGTACAACCAATTTTGGTATGAGCTGCTCAGGATATTATTAGCCTGGGCAAATACCGAAAACCTGCTATTGATCCTGTATTCAACACTGCCACTTAAATCGCCAAAGCCTTTAATTGGTTGTTTAACCTGGTTGTAAACCGGTGAACCACTTGAAATGCTTGTAGGATCTAATACCAATAATCTATCGGTAGTTGATCCGCGGATAAGCAATGAACCGCTAACAGTCAGTTTGCTATCAATGTGTATTGAAGTACCTGCAGTTAATAAAAATTTAGGCAGGTTCCATGGTTCCTTTTCTGATGCCAATTGGTAATCTTTGATTTCAACACGGCCGAAAATGTTAAAGTCGTCGGTCGCTTTAAAGTCCAACTCGCCGTTAAAGCCATTTACGCGGGCTTTGCCATCGTCATAAATAACAGTGAACTTATTGCCTTCGGCTAAGAAATTACTCACCATTAAAGGCATGTTTTTAATGCTGTTGCGATAAACGGCAGCTTTAAAGCTTAAGCCAGGAGCAAGGGTACCTTTTAAACCGGCGCTGATATCCAGCTGATCAACCGAGTTTTTGATGTTGATATTTTGGCCAAGGAATGGGTTGATCATGGCAAAATCATGCAATGAAGAACGGTTTACATCGCCTTTGGCTTCAACAAACAAGCGTACATATTTAGGAATTACCTGTACCTCTAATTTGGCAGCCGGGAAAATGTAAAATTTGCCAAAATCGCCAAATTCTTTAACGATGTTAACGCCTGCATCAATCTTATAGTTATCGCCCTGAAATTTGATGTAAGGGTTAATCCTTGCTATATTGTTACCAAGGTTGTACAGGCTGTCTTTCTGAGTGGCCAAATCTAATGATCCACTTAAGCCGGCGTAAAACTGTTTAACAGTTTGGTTCAGGAAACCTGAGATCACGATATTGTTTTCACGTGCGTTATAAGCATTGCTGAAAGCATAGCCTTTTAGTTTTACCGCATAGGTGAAATCATTTTCAACGTCTTTATAGTTTTTTGCCAGTTCAACCTCACCATTAATGGTGTTGAAATGCTGTTTGGTTGGCACAAAATTATTGTCAGGAGCATCCTGGTTATAACCGTAAAAATAGGTACCTAAACGATTGTAGTTGATACGACCTGAAATGTTGTTATCGCCAATAATGCTTTTACCAAATACACCAATGTCATCGCGGCTCTGGGTTTGTTTTTGCAACGAACCTGACTGCGATAGGTGCTTGATAAAACCGCCAAATTGTAAAGCCTCGTCACGACCATTTGCAAAGTAACCTTCGCCATAAATGCTCTTCAGATTTCCGAAACCAACTTTAGCATAGTTGTTAGTTAAGATTGAATCCTGCTCAGCCGGTCTTTTCATTGGATCCAGCTGCCTGATTTCGGAGTTTTGCTCCTGGCGTTTATCCAAAGGAGCATAGGTTAATGGCGCTTTAAAAGGCACTTTATCCTCCAGGTCCGGGTTACGGCGGATTTTTACCGCATCGGCCAGTACCGGTTTATATGCTGTGGTCACTACAATCTCTTCTGATAAGCTGCCGCCGTTGGCAGCGCTATTAGCGTTGTTGCCACCGCCTTTTTTAGTTGTATCTGCCGCGGCTTTTGCAGCGGCATCACCTAAGCCTTTGCTATCTGTAGCTTTTTTAGTTACCGGTTTGGGAGCAGCCTTTTTAGGCGCTGGTTTGGCAGCCGGTTTCTTAGTAGCGGTTTTTACAGTTGCTTTCTTCGCGGGTTTCTTTGTTTGTGCCTGAGCAGGAACAAAGTATAATGCTATTATTAAGGTAAGCAGCGTATATGTGTATCTTGAGTTCATTGCTTGTCTTTTTTATATTACTCTTTGTTACTGTTTGTTAGTTGTATCTGGCTGGGTAGTTTCTTTGGTACTTGCAGCAGGTGCCTTGGTTTTGCGGCCACTCAGTTTATCCAGCTTTTCTTTAGCAGTAGGTAATATGTCGTCATCGGCTTTATAGTTATCAATGATACTTTGCAGGGTTGCTTTTGCCTGGAAGCTATCTTTTAAGCCCACATAGGTATCTGATAACAAAATGTATGTTTTGGCAACCCAGTAATCGTAGTTAGGCATTTCCTTGGCCAGGTCAAAACACATTTTTTGCGCTGTTTTATAACGGCCCTTTTCATACTCAATAAGGGCAAGGTTATAACGGGCTTCGGCAGCGGCAACAGTTTTAGTGTTTGTAGCGGTATAAGTAAATTGCTTAACAGCAATAGCGGTATCACCGGTTGCCAGGTAGGCTTTACCTTCATACAAACCGGTTTTAAATTTATCTTCCTGCGATGTTTTATCGTTAGTTTTCACCAATTCGGCGTACTTGATGGCATCGTCGGTCATCAACATTTCCGAGTAGCAATACATCAGGTTGGTGATGGCGAACGTATAATCGGCCTTGTATTCGGCATTGGTTTCCAAACGTTTCAGGAACACAACGGCTTCATTGTATTTCTTTTGCTGCATGTATAGTTTAGCCATGCTGATCAACGCTTTTTCGCTGTAAGCGCTGGTCCAGTCGTTCAGGATCACGTTGTAATCAACAACAGCCTCGTCTGTACGGCCTAAAGCGGCTAAACCTTGCGCACGGATAAAACGGGCTTGTTTTTCGTAGATCTGTTTGCCCGGGAATTTATCAAAGTAAGCATTAACGGCACTTACAGTACCTTGCCAGTCGCCTTTAAGGTAAAGGTTATTGGCTGCAGTGATCATGATGCTTTCCTGATCAGATGTGGTATAGTTACCGATAGGAGTAGTGCCTGCATAATTAATAAACGTTTGGGCATCGCCTTTATCGGTATAGATCTTTTCGATCTGTTTTAAAGATTGTTTAGCCTCATCGGTTGATGAATAATCCTGAACTACTTTTTTAAATGATTCAACTGCCAGGTCATCATTGCCTGCATTGTAATCAATCAAGCCAATAGTAACCAATGCACGTGGTACGTAGCTACTGTTCGGATATTTCTGGATCATAGCCTGTAGGTCGGTCTTTGCTTTCTCTCCGTCGGTTTTCAGGAAGTAGGTGTAAGCAATCTCGAACGACGCGTCATCAGCATAATCAGAGTTAGGGAATTTATTCAGTACATCGTTCAAAGTACTGATCTTGGTATCTAACGAACCCTGTAAGCCCTGGATCATACCGCGCTGAAATAAGGCGTAATCTTCGCCCTGGTTGTGCATGGCTATAATGCGGTTATAATAGGTCATGGCATTACCGTAGCTTTTCATTACAAAATAGCTATCGGCCAGGCGGGTTATGGCGTCGTTTTGGGTGTTCGCGTCTTTTACATCACCCTGTAAAAACTTCTCGAAATAGGTAGCCGCTTTTTTATACTGTTCATCGCCAAAGGCAGCATAAGCTAAAGCGTAATTTGCATAATTAGACACATCGGTTTCTTTGGCCTCTGGCATGCTTAGGAACTTCTCAAAGGTTTCAACAGATTCGCCGTATTTACGAACCTCAAACATAGCCTCTGCCATCCAGTAATTAGTTAATGCTTCTGTTTTACTATCAACCGGATCTTTTAACGAACGCAGGAAAATACCTATCGCGTTTTCAAAGGCACGCTCATTGTAAAATTCCAAACCGCGATAATAAGTAACTTTTTGATAAGCTAAACGGGCACTTTGGTTTTTGTTAGGGATAGGTTCCAATATCTCCACCGCTTCTTTGTAGCTGCGCGAGTTCAATAACTCTTCGCCTAATAATACCTTAACTTCGTCAATACGTTTTGAACGCGGATAAGTAGCCAGGTATAACCTTGTAGCACCTAAGGCCTGCAGGTTAAAGTCAAGCTCGTATGATAGTTTGGCGTATTCATAAAGCGCGTCTTCCTGTAATTGCTTGTCATAATCCAATTTTGATGCATTAAGGAACGCGTTACGGGCACTTTGTTTATTGTTCATTTTCAGGAACACATCGCCCAATGTATAGTTACCACTTTGGCTGTAAACGTCATGTTGCTCAACCAGTTTTTCCAGTTCGCTGGCTGCTTTGGCATAGTTACCTACCTTAAAATAGGTGTAACCCATTTGGTAGCTGTCCTGCGTGTTTTGAGTACGGCCCTGGTCGCGGTCTTCAAAGCGGCCATAGTATTTAACGGCGTTATCATAATCGGCCTTGGCAAAGTATGATGCAGCTATGATGCGCAGCATCTCAGTTTCGTTTTGCTGATGTGTGCTGTTCACGATAGGCACCGCGTAGTTGATCACATCGTCATATCGTTTATCTAAAAAGTAAACGGCCGAAATATAATAAGGATAGCTGTTTTCGTATTTTTTAGAGTTTTTAAGCTTTTCAAAGTTTACCAGGGCAAGGTGGTAATCCTTATTCAGGTAAGCGATATAGGCAAAGTAGTAAGTAGCGTCTTCGGTAAATTCGGTGCGCTTATTTTTAACTTCGCCAAAAAGTAACTGGGCGTTTTTGTAATCTTTTAACTCAAAGTAAGCGTAGCCTTTACGGAATTTATACTCGGTATTGTCGTGCCCGTTAAGCTCACCTGCTTCAACCTTATTAAACCACCTGATAGCATCTTCATACTTACCTTGTTTAAAATATGATTTACCTATCTGGAAAAAAGCCTGTTTAGTAAGCGGGTTTTCGGGATGTTCTTTTATAAACCGAAGGAACATGCTTTCGGCATCATCATTACCCAGATTAAGGGCACAATAGGCTTCGTAATACTGGCAGTTTTCTTTGGTGAGCGATAGCTCGGTTTCAAACTGAGGTTGGGTACTTGTTTTAATTTTGTAAGCTTCAACGAGGCGGAATTGTTCGGCAGCCGAAGAAAATTTTCCTTTGTCCATCAGATCCAAAGCCGCATGATAAGTGCGGTAGATTTGAGTAGAAGGATTTTGCTGGGCTCGTGCTGTTGAAACTAAAAATACGGGAATGAGCAGGGTGATGTATCTTGTTTTGATCATAAAGCGCGTACTAACGATAGTGCGAAAATAGCTAAAGCAAAAAGAGGCTTTTCACATTAGAAATTAACAATTGTGGATAACACTTCTTTTAACGAAGGTAATACTAAAGATAATATCCGTGTGGAAAACTTTAAAATTGTTGAGTATTGCCGTGGCACCGGCAGCGGATAATCAAAGGTAATGATTAAGCGTTAAATGGTGCAATTTATTTGTATTTTGAGCATTATAGTACCTTAGAGGTAATGCTCCCAATTTTTTATTTTTATGAGTTATGAATGGCGTTTTTAACAGGGTGGGACTGTGGTTGCCGGTGATTTTGTGCATGCTTGTATTTTGTCCGTTAAATTCAAATGCACAAAAAACAAACGCCGAAATTGTTTTAACAAACAGGGCTTTAAATGAAAAGGTAACACAGTTTTATGTGGCCAACGTTATTGATGACAGGCCCGACCGAAGTGCTGTTGCCTGGCTGTTGCCCATCACCGGTAATTCGCAGATTCAGAAATATAAAGTTGATTTTCGGGATGGGGCCGCTGCCGTTATTAAGCAATTTGCCGATTATGCCATTCCCGCTAATAAAACTTTGCGCCCGGTTGTTATCCGCGTTAAAAAATTGAGGCTCAACGAAACTGTTATGGCAGATGGCCGTGTAGAAAGGCGGCTGGAAATACAGTTATGGTTTGAATTGAAAAAGGATGAGGGAAATGTGCATTTGATTGATTATCCCGCCGCCACAACCTATTATCGTAATGCAGCGCAACAGTACGATACCGGTCAATTGATAAGCCGCTCGCTTGAAGCTGGCCTTGAGTTTTTTAATAAATGGATAAATCGCGAAGCGGATACTAATATTAAACTTGCTAAAGGAGTGAAGCTGATCTTCAGTGACTACTCGGAACAGTCCGAAGGCGATACTATCTATTACTCGGCAAAGCGGCCGCTAACCTGGGATGATTTTAAGGATAAGCCACGTAGTGAAAAGTATATTGCCGAAGTGCTGCCCAGTCTTGGTTACACTGAGCAAGTAGAAGTAATAAAATCGATAGTTGTTGTGCGGATAAATATGCGTGTGTTTTTACCTAAAAGTGCCGCCTGGGTTAAGCCGGAAGGCCGAACAAGTTACGCGCTAAATCACGAGCAGCGTCATTTTGATATTGTGAAAGTGGTTGCCCAGCATTTTAAACAGGCACTTATGGATATGAAACTCCCGGTTGGTAATTATGATGGTTATATTAATGTACAATACCTCGATTCGTACCGGGAAATGAACCAATTGCAGGATCAATATGACGCAGAAACCACCCACGGCGCGAACCAATATTACCAGCAGGAGTGGAACAGGAAGATAGATGGGTGGTTAAGGAGTGATTAATTTAATTTTAAGAGATTAGAGGGTGGAGGTTAGAGATTAGGTTTTGCAGTGAGGAGAGGCGCAGGCAACGAAGTGATTTTGTTGTTGAAAATATTTTGAAACCCCGTAAGCAGTGGGTTGTTTAACCTTTAACCTTTAACCTTTAACCTTTAACCTTTAGCCTTTAACCTTTAACCTCTAACCTCTAACCTCTAACCTCTAACCTCTAACCTCTAACCTCTAACCTCTAACCTCTAACCTCTAACCTCTAACCTAAATTTTCATTTTTTTTTGAAAGTTTAAAAACTTATCTATATTTGTACATGGAATTGGCAGAGGCAAAGCTGAAATTTATTGAAGCCTGGGGTAAGCTGGGATCAGAGTGGGGGATTAACCGCACCATGGCCCAGGTGCATGCCTTGCTGATGATTTCGCCGGAAGCTTTGACTACAGAAGAGGTAATGGCTGAGCTAAGCATCTCACGCGGGAACGCCAACATGACCCTGCGTGATTTGATTGACTGGGGACTTGTTGAAAAACAACACAAAACAGGCGAACGTAAAGAGTTTTTTTATGCCGAAAAAGATGTTTGGACTATTGCCCGCCGTGTAGCAGAGGAGCGTAAAAAGCGTGAGCTTACACCTATTATTAAAATACTTGATCAGTTAGGAGCAGTTGAAGGTGATGCAAAAGATCCGGCTTATAAAACCTTTAAAACAACAGTTACTGATATCAACAAGTTGGCAAACAATGTGAACAAAACATTGGATACTATGCTTAAGGCTGAAGAGAACTGGTTTTTTGGCTCGATACTCAAAGTGTTTAAATAAGTTTTTTTTTAAATATAAATTTCAATTTTTACTGAAAATTCTAAATTAATAATAATAACTAAATCTTAAAATGTCATGAACTACTTTATTTTAACTTATGTGATTTACTTATTGGTAAGCATTGCATTAACAGTATGGGTTGCCCGGGTGCTGTTTAAAAACGGCCGGATATTTTTGGTGGATATTTTTCACGGCAACAACGAGTTGGCCGATTCTGTAAATAAGCTGCTGGTTGTTGGCTTTTATCTGATAAACATAGGCTACATGAGCCTGGCACTTAAGGAGTACGGTACGGTTGGTAGTATGCAGGTAGTGGTCGAAGTACTAAGCTATAAAGTAGGCTGGATAATTTTAATATTGGGCGGTATGCATTTCCTAAACCTTGTCATTTTCTTTAAGCTGCGTAACCGCGCTAAACGGGAAAAGGCATTTGATATAAATGTTTAATTTTTAGTTTTTTGTTTTGATTTGATTTGACGGGGTGGGCGAGTATTTACCTGCCCCGTTTTTTGTCAAGCTAAATGATATCTCAGGCGGCACTTTTTAATTGTCTGCTTACACTATTTAGTAACACATCAATATCAAAAGGCTTGGCTATGAAGTCATCAGGTGATCCGGTTTGGCCGGGGCTGCCGGGATTATGGCTGGCCGAAATTAAAATGACAGGTATATTTTTAGTTTCCTGTTGGCTTTTAAGGGTTTTGCAAAGTTCGCGCCCATCTACGTTGCCAAGCATGATGTCAAGTAAAATTAAATCTGGTTCATGTTGTTTTATGCGGTCGAATAAGCTTTTACCTTCAGTCAAGGTGTCAACCTCATAGCCTGAGTCTTCAAGTATGTATTTTATTATCTCTAAAATATCTTTATCGTCGTCCACCGCTAATATCCGTCGCATATGTAAAAAATAAAATGGTTCAGCAAAAAAAGTTTGATCTTCAGTAAGATATTGCGTCTTTTCAATAACTAACAATTATTTGTAAGCAAATTTTATACCAAGCGTTATTTATTAACAGCTTGAATTTTATTACAGATATTTATACGCTTTATAACTATAGCGTCCTCTTAGCGGTAAAAACAACTATACAGTTTATTGTACACAAATAAGGTCGGTGTCAAAAAAAGCAGAATAATTGGTCACGCACAGGCAATGCCTCTTGTTGCTTAAAAGATAGGGACGGAGGAGGCATGAAGGGGAATTTATAGATTAGCTTTTGTTTATGAAAATGTGTGCTGACTTTTTGCATTTAGCACAAAAATATTTACTGACTGGTATAAAAAATAACACATTTTTCAAAAACCAACTCCTTTTCATCTGGAAATGATAAGGTTGTCCGCACTTTGAACAGTAGTATCTTTTTCTCGAGGTAACTTCGCTTTCTTCCACAAATTTTTAATAAGACGGATGCAAAATACAATATCCGTATTATTAGAGGATAGGAAAATATAGAAAAATACTTTTAAGTAGGTAAAAGTTTCTTTTTTTGAAATTTATTAAACTAACTATCGCAATACATACCGTTTGCGCTGACATCTGTAGCACATATATCTTTTTAAAGGAAGGAAAAATAGTAAATTTTTGACAAGAAATCCTCTCGGAACCCGATTGTCGAGTTCTGATTTACATCTTGGACATAACGGAGCCTTTTTTAGTTCCGTTTTTTCTTGTTCATGTATCGACAATACCATAATACAATCAGGGGTTATTGTATTTAACTAATTGTTTAATATTAACTTATATATCAAAGTTAAGATAATTGTCAATATTCTAATCAGCTTGGTGAAATATTGATAAAAGTTTAAATAATAGCCCAGAAAATCATCTTATTTACAACCTTTGGCTCTTTTTTCCTTTTTTTTTATTTTTTTAATAATTACAATTAAGAAACGGGCTTAGAAAGCAGGTAATGAAAGTTAAAAATTATTAACACAAAGAAGAAAATAAGGTGGCCTGACGCCTGAAATTGAGAAGCTGGACTCGGTTTTAAAGCAGGCTATTAACCTTTTCGACAAGTTCGATTAAATCAAAAGGTTTGTTGATTATTGCATCACAACCATAGCTAATTAATTCGCTATCGTTACTTACATAAGCCGAAAAGATAATTACCGGAGTATTGCCAAACCTGGGATGAACTTTAATGTTGCGGCAGATTTCGCCGCCGTTTGTGCCGGCAACCCGATAGTCCAGAATAACCAAATCAGGCTCAAAGCTTTCGAGTAAGGGTAGCACATCGGTACTTATAGATGTACTTTTAACTTCAAATTGCTCGTAAGTAAGGGTTTCATGAACAATATCAAGGATGTCCTGATTGTCATCCAATACTAAAATACGCTTTACCATAATAAAAATTAAAGAAATAAATGCCGAAAAGGTATTAAAGTATGCTCGTTAAAAATACAGAATTCTGTAAATAATGGTTTGGGCTTAAATCTTAATCGGATAAAACTTTAATGCAAAATTAAAACTATTTTTTATATAATTATATGAAGCTGATAAAAACATGTTGTGGTTCTTATCCTATTATCTGATTTTTAGATGGATAATGACTAAAAAGCACCAGTATTACAGTTAATATCGCTATAGTTAAAAGCATTTACCAATTAAGGTCTTAAACCCAAATTTTGTTATTACTTTAGTTGGCACCAGAACCGCGCGTTGTGGTGTAAAGCCCTAACCTAATATATAACTTAATGGTATTGTTAACTATCCTTTTTTGTATCATCCTATTGGTTTTGCTGGTGAGCCTTATTAAGGTAAACCCATTTATCGCGTTCCTGATTGTATCCATAATTGCAGGTTTATTGCTGGGTATCCCTATTAATAAAGTAACCGCCTCTGTACAGAAAGGCATGGGCGATATTATGGGGCAATTGCTTATCATTATTTGCCTGGGCGCCATGCTCGGGAAACTTGTGGCAGTAAGCGGGGCTGCGCAAAAAATAGCCGGGGTGCTTGTTCATGCCGTAGGCGAAAAATATATTCAATGGGCGTTGGTTGTTGCCGGGTTTATTATAGGCATTCCGCTATTTTACGGCATTGGGTTTGTGCTTATGGTTCCGCTCATATTTTCGGTGGTTTACAAATACAAACTGCCCGCGGTTTACATCGGCTTACCTATGCTGGCCTCGTTATCTGTAACTCATGGATTTTTGCCCCCGCACCCTTCGCCATCCGCGTTAGTGGCGCTGTTTCATGCTAATATGGCAACTACCTTTATTTACGGCCTCGCGATTGCAATTCCGGCCATTTTATTGGCTGGTCCGGTGTTTGCCCAGTTTCTCAAAAAGATCCCCTCAGAGCCGCTGGCCACCTTCCGGGCCGAGGAATTACCTGCCGAAAAACTTCCCGGTGCGTTCAATAGCTTTTTTACTGCTCTGCTGCCGGTTTTGCTTCTGATGCTTACCGCGTTCTTCCCATACCTTAATATTAAAGATCCTGGTATGTCAAAAATCGTTACTTTTCTTGGCGATCCTTCAATAGTTATGCTGATAGCCCTTTTGGTGGCTACTTATACCTTAGGTGTAAAACAAGGCAAAAGTATGGGGCAGCTTGCAGGCAGCTTTACCGACGCTGTAAAAGACGTGGCGCTGATATTATTGATCATAGCCGGCTCGGGCGCGTTTAAAGAAGTTTTAACTGCCAGTGGTGTAAGCAGTCAAATAGCATCGCAATTGGAAGCTCTTAATTTACCTCCGTTGCTTCTTGGGTGGGTAATAGCTGCTATCATCCGTATTAGCCTGGGTTCGGCTACAGTGGCCGGCTTAACGGCTGCCGGTATTGTAGCGCCGCTGGTTTTACAAAACCATGTTAATCCTAATTTAATGGTGTTATCTATTGGCGCAGGTAGCCTTGCATTCTCGCACGTAAATGATTCTGGGTTTTGGTTATTTAAAGAGTATTTTAATTTGAGTATTAAAGATACTATCAAATCCTGGTCGGTAATGGAATCACTTGTTTCTGTTATTGGGCTTGCAGGCGTCATGATCATTAACCTGTTTGTTAAATAAAAACTGTACTTGTTATGAAAAAGTCATCGGCAGGTTTATACCTGTTTATTTTGATGTTGATCATCGGCAACTTTGTTAGGGCGCAGCAGGTTGCTTCGGCCGGTAGCTACTATAATTCGATTGATGGCGTTAAAGTCTATTATGAAGTAAAGGGCGATGGTTTCCCGGTGATATTGGTGCATGGCTTTTCCGGGACCGGCGAAGGCTGGAAAAAAGGACAGCTTTACAATGATCTGTTGACAGCAGGCTACAAAGTGATCATATTAGATCAACGTGGTAACGGGCACTCGGATAAACCGCACACCGATGCCGGTTATGCCAATGATGCCGAAGCTAAAGACATTATGGGCCTGGCCACCAGCCTGGGTTTGAAGCAATATGATATAGTTGGATACTCACGTGGGTCTATCATTACTTCGCGGGTATTTGTACTGGATAAGCGCGTAAAAAAGGCTGTAATGGGTGGCATGGGTGATGCCTATACTAATCCCGAATGGCCGCGAAGGATCCATGCCTATAAGGCTTTAATGGGCGATACCAGCTTTCATGACGTTGACGGGATGATCAAATACATTCGCAGTAATCCTTTTGATGAACTTGCTTTAGCCTACCAACAAAAATGGCAACCATCTACCAGTAAACAGGAATTGGCCAAAGTTAAAATTCCGGTGCTGCTGATTGACGGAACCGAAGATCATGATAATGGCGACGAGGTTGCTCTTAATAAGCTCATCCCGGGCTCAAAACTGGTTCACGTTCCCGGCGATCATAACAGCGCCAGTCGTACCGCCGAATTTTCAAAAGCGGTGTTGGATTTTCTGAAATAATCTTTGTCAGCTAACTATCAGTTTGTTGGATTTTTAAATAGCTATTTTCAATAACGGCCTGCTATTTGCATAAGTGTATTTGTTAACGCTTATTAAATACATACCACAATGAAAAAGTTAATGATATATATGTGCTTTTTAATTGGCCTGATGCTAACTATCAGTATTAATGCCGGTGCACAAACAACTCAAAAAAAAGGGATCAGCAAACAAGGTAAGGGTGCTATTATTGGCGGTGCCGGTGGTGCCATTGCGGGCGGACTAATTACACATAGTGCCGGTGGCGCTTTGGTTGGTGGTGCGCTTGGCGCCGGTGGCGGTTACATTATTGGTAATGAAGCCCGCAGGCGCGAGGAAAAGAGACAACGTGCTGCCCGTATTGCATGGCGCAGGGCGCATCCTCACCATCATTATACCACAACCAAAACAACGGTAACTAAAACTACAACTTACCATTAATTTAACTGCTTGTAAAAAAGGCCTGTAATTTTTAATAGTTACAGGCCTTTTTATTTAAATTAAAATTTAGCTAAATTGAAGCGATTGGGATGTTTTATCCGTTATTAACATTATTAACGATCAAACAGCAGGTTTAGTAATACGATGGGGAAAGGATTATTTGTAATTGTTTTATGCTTAATTCCGGCTATGTTGCTGGCGCAGGAGACGGTTACAGATACCGTTATTAGTACTAAAAAAGATACAGTACCGCAGCGGGATGTAATTGATATTGTGCGTTCGCTTTTTAAAATTAAGCCCCGGCAGCAAACCACCGAAAGAAAAAAGATCTACTTTTCTGTTTTCCCTACCTCAACAACGGATGGACGCAGCGGTGGCAAGGCGCTGTTTACGTCAACAACGGCAGGTTTTTATCTTGGTGATGCTGCTACTACCAATTTATCAAGTTTTACCTTCACCCCTTATTTTAATTTAAAAGGCAGATATGGCTTACCTATCCGCTCAAATATCTGGCTCAATAATAATGAGTGGAATATACAGGGCGATACGCGGCTGATGGTTTACCCGCAATATACCTGGGGCTTGGGTGGTAAGCAGGGAGCGGAAGATAAATTTTTAGTGAACTATAATTATTTCCGCTTTTATCAAAGTGTTTTGAAACAGATCAAGCCTTATTTCTATGCTGGTTTAGGCTATAATCTTGACTATTATATAGATATTGAAAGTAACGGCGATCAGAATTTGCGAAAGTTTACCGGTTATAGGTATGGTACAGCTGCTGATCAGGATGCTTTTTCGTCGGGCATTACGCTCAATTTACTGTATGATTCGCGCAGAAATTCAATTAATCCATTACCCGGAGCTTACGCCAATGTAGTTTACCGTGTTAACGCCAAAGCTTTTGGCAGCCATACCGATTGGAGATCGTTGTACATCGATACACGTAAGTACCTGCAATTAACCAACTCCGGCCCTAAAAATGTACTGGCTTTCTGGGCTTTTTTCTGGACAACACTTACTCCCCGAACACCATATCTCAACCTGCCCAGTCTTGGCTGGGAGCCTTATCAACGGTCGGGTAGGGGATTTCCGCAAAGTCGCTACCGTGGCGATAGGCTTGTTTATTTTGAAACTGAATACAGGAGGGACATTACTCGAAACGGCTTACTTGGCTTCGTGTTATTCGCAAACGTGAACTCGGTTACCGAGCCTGAAAATCACGCTTTTGTATATTGGCACCCTGCCGGCGGTACAGGTTTACGTTTTAAGTTTAATAAAAAAGCAGGCACCAATATTAGTCTCGATTACGGAGTAAGTAAAAACTTCTCGTCAATAAGTCTTAATTTAGGCGAGGCATTTTAGCGGCTTTAGTTCATGGATCATAGTTCATAGTAAGAAACCTATGAACGATTGCCTGAACGTTAAAAATCACTACAAACTATAATCTAACATTTCGATGATTCATGGACTATAATCTATGAACCATTAACTATGAACCAAACACGCATGACCAAACAAAAATATACTGTGCTGATCCTGATATTAGGGTCGCTCACAGCCCTTGGGCCTTTTTCTATCGATATGTACCTGCCGGGGTTCACGGCTATTGCTAAATATATGCATACCAGTACTGATGAGGTAGCGCTATCGTTATCAAGTTATTTCGTTGGCATAGCTGCCGGGCAATTGCTTTACGGACCTTTGCTCGATAGGTTTGGTCGCAAAAATCCATTGTACTGGGGGCTTGGCCTCTATATCGTATCATCGATGGGGTGTTTCTTCTCAACATCGCTTGAAATGCTTATTGTGCTTCGCTTTTTTCAGGCGGTAGGCAGCTGTGCGGCAAGTGTGGCAGCCATGGCTATGGTGCGCGATCTGTTTCCCGTTGAGGATAATGCCAAAGTATTTTCATTGCTGATACTGGTACTTGGCGCATCGCCCATGTTGGCCCCTACGGCTGGCAGTTATATTGCCGCCGCTTTTGAATGGCAAATCATTTTCCTGGTGCTAACGATTATAGCCGTGTTGATATTGGTATCAGTAATATTCTGGCTCCCCGAAAGCTATCAGCCTGATCCTTCGTATTCCTTAAAGCCCGGGCCGATAATAGGGCATTTTATAACTGTTTTAAAAGATGCACAGTTTGTAACGTATGCCATAGGTGGGGCGTTCGCGTTTGCCGGGCTGTTTGCCTACGTTTCGGCATCGCCTATTGTGTTTATCGATGGTTTTAAAGTGAGCGGAACTCAGTTTGGATGGATCTTCGCCGGGCTTTCGGTTGGTTTTATCGGCTCAAGTCAGCTAAACAGCGTGCTGATTAAAAAATACAAAAGCGAACAAATGATTGGCGCAGCACTGATTTTAATGGTAATAATCTCAGCTGTGTTTTTTATAGGCTCATTAAATCACTGGTTTGGGATAGCTGGCACTATCGCTATGATATTCGGCGTGTTATGCTGTATAGGTATAGCCGCACCAAATACTTCCGCGTTATCACTTGCTCCGTTCACAAAAAATGCCGGTTCGGCTTCGGCAATATTAGGTGCTTCGCAGATGGCTGTTGGGGCGCTGTCATCTATTGGTATCTCGGTAATAAAACAACATAGCTCGCTGCCTATGGCGGCTGTTATGATTTGCTCGTCAATTCTGGCACTTTTAATTGTATTTATTGGCAAACGGTTTATTAAACACAAGGTTGAAGCGAGCGGTGATGTTATGGTGGCGCATTGAGAACCTTGATTTTCTTGATTACAGGATACACATGAATTAAAAATTACTTGCAAACGCTGCCGCAAGGCTGTGCCTTGTGGCCTGCATGCAGAATTTACGCCATGTATGTTGATTCCCTGATTTCGCTTAAAACTTGCTTGCCCTTAACGCTGTAACTTTTGATCCTTCCGGGCCGGTGCTTTCAAATATTATTTTGTTTTCGGTTAACTCAGATATGGTAAAAACAAAGTTGCGGGTTTTGCCATCGGGCAGTTTCTCGGTTACGTTCATGTTACTGCCATCAAGGGTAAACGTTCCGTGCGAAAGGAATTTGCCGCCCCAAACTATCAGGAACTTCATTTCGGGAGTAAACTGGATATAGGGCACGTTTTCGTCTAACTCGGCTTTCTTCACAGTATCCGGCGGACTGGCATTTGGATGTTCAATTTTTACGTACTTCCATTTGCCGGTAAGTGTAGTAACCGAAACTGTTGGTTTGCATGATGTCAGGAATAACACTATGGCCGCAAACAATAAAAAGCCTTGTTTTATCATAACAGAAAATGTTTGGATAAAACTATACAATTGCTTTTAAAATTGGAAGCATAAACCATGGGAGTGAGATTGAAATTTACTCTTTCAAAAGCCACATGGTTCAGATATCAGGAAATGAAAACTGAGCTTGCGCCTTCCAACTCAGAACGAATGACTTTATACTATTTATTCTTAACCCCTTTTTTAGTACGCTCTTCAGCTTGTTTCACTTCATCTTTTTCACTTAATGGGCCTTCGGTTTTAAGCTCTTTTGATTTTTGTGCCCCGGTTTTAGTAGTATCTGCCTTGCTACCTTCTTTTTTGATGTCATCAGCGGTGTTCATGGCTTTATAAGTTAAGTTTATATTAAACAACCTGTATTTGTTTAACTATGCGTACTGTTAAATGTTTTTATAAAAATCGGTCTAAAATTTACTTTCTGTGTATCAATTAATTACATGGATTTGACGTGCCCCGTAAAATATTTTTAATTTTTTTCGTAACAAAGTATAATTGCAACTGTCTTAATGACACTATATAGCCAAGGTACTCTTCCAGGTAAGCTATAAGTATTGTGAGGGCCCGCACCTTAAGGGTTCCGTTAAAAAAATCAAAAACAATCTTTAAAAAAATGGACAATCTAATTGTTAGTCTGTGGTGGGTTATACCTGTCATAGTGTTAGTGCTGATGTACAAATTTGTTTTGCGCGTATTTTGCGGCATGGTCATCGTTCCTGACGACCGTATTGGCTTGGTTATCAAAAAGTTTGCCTTAACAGGTAACAGCCGATTGCCAGATGGCCGTATCATTGCTACACAAGGGGAAGCCGGTATGCAGGCCAAAGCGCTTGCTCCGGGCCTTTACTGGAAGATGTGGCCATGGCAGTATACCATAGTAATGCAACCTTTTACCATCATTGAGCAGGGTAAACTGGGCCTGGTGAAAGCTAAAGACGGTGCACCGTTTGATACCGGCCGTGTGTTGGGTAAGCCGGTTGAGTGCGATAAGTTTCAGGATGCTATAGCCTTTTTGGATAATAATGGTCAGAAAGGGCCGCAGGCAGCTTTTCTTACCCCGGGTAGCTACCGTATCAATGCCTTTTTGTTTGAAATCGAGATGGTGCCTATTACCCAGATCCATGAAAACAAAGTGGGTATTATTACTACCCTTGATGGTGAGCCGCTGAATAAAGGTGAAATAGCCGGCGAATCGGTACATGGGCATAAAAACTACCAGGATCCTATAGCTTTCATTAATGCGGGAGGCCGAAAAGGTTTGCAGGAGGATGTGATATTGGCCGGTACCTATTACCTTAACCCATGGTTTGTGAGTGTTGAACAGGTAGATATGATCTATATACCTATTGGTTATGTGGGCGTTGTGAACTCATTCGTTGGTCCGGAAGGTAAGGATACCAGCGGCGATAATTTTAAGCACGGTAACATTGTTAAACGCAACGAAAAAGGTGTTTGGGATGAGCCGCTTGACCCCGGTAAGCACCCGGTTAATATTTACACCCACGCGGTTGAGATTGTGCCGACAACCAATATCGTATTGAACTGGGCCGATAGCCGTACCGAATCGCACGAGTTGGATAAAAACCTTTGTACCATTACCGTAAGGTCAAGCGATGGTTTTACCTTCAACCTTGATGTGTCACAAATTATCCACGTGCCACGTAACGAAGCACCAAAAGTGATTGCAAGGTTTGGTAAAATGAAAAACCTGGTATCGCAGGTGTTGGAACCAACCATTGCCAACTATTTCCGTAACTCGGCCCAAAAAAGTGATGTGATCGGCTTCCTGGCCAACCGTATCCAAAGGCAAACAGATGCCCGCGAACACATTGGTCGTGTGCTGGAAACCTATAACGTAATTGGTGTAGATACCCTGATAGGCGACATAGTGCCACCTGCAGCGCTAATGAAAACCCTTACCGACCGTAAGTTGGCCGAAGAGGAAAAGGTTACTTACGAGATACAGCGGCATGCGCAAATTGAACGTAAGGAATTTGAAAGCGCCCGTGCCGGTGCCGATATGCAGCCAGAGGTAGTAAAATCAACCCGCCAGGTTGAGATCAATACCCAGATGGCCGCTTCAAGGGTTGCCGCCTCCAAAGGTGAGGCCGAAGCTAAAACCATCAACGCTAAAGCTGATGCCGAAGTAAGGATCACCATAGCAAAGGCTGATGCCGAAGCTAAAACTGTGAACGCCAAGGCTGATGCTAATGCTACAGAGGTTAACGGTTTGGCCGAAGGTGCTAAAATCAAAGCCATAGGTTTATCAGAAGCAGAGGTTACCAAACAAAAAACCGAAGCCATGGGTACCGAACAATATGCTATAGTACGTGTAGCCGAAGCTTTGGCCGCTGCGGGCATCAGGTTGGTACCTGAAATACTGGTAAGTGGTAAAGACAGCGGTAGTGGCGGTATGATAGATGCCCTTATAGGCACCGAAATGCTGAAAAAATTGCAGATCGAAAACCAGGGCAAAAGCGACGCCACCACTAAAGGCGAATAATTGAAAGATCCTGTTGCATAAAAATTGTAATCGGGTTATGTAATCCTTGCAGATTATGCATCATGGCTAAGGTTTGTGATTGGAGATTTTTGAGGAAGAGTACATATAATTTCAAATCCTAAACCTTTTGTTGAAAAGAGATCAGAAGTTGGAGATTGGCGCGTAGTAGCCATCTCCAAATCAAGATAACGCGTTCTTTATACCTAAACCTTATTTAAAGACATCAGGGGTTGGAGATTCGGGGATTAGCGGCTGCGATAGCATCTGGTTTCACGAGCTAACCGTGCTGATAAATTGACGAGGCTTTTAACCTAAACCGATCAATTGACAAAGGCATTCCGCGAGGGAATGCCTTTTGTGTTTTATGGTAACAGGCGTTGTCATTTCCGACGAGCGAAGCGTGGGGTAAAAAGAAAGGCGAGGAGAAATCTTATACGCCTTGGTAGGCAGCCATGCTTGTTGGAATGGCTTATCGTATAAGATTTCTCACTCGTTCCTCGTTTCGAAATGACAATTTTTAGCTGTTACTTCTCATCCGTAAAATGCACCTTCCGTTTTTCCTGGGCAAATTTATCGGCGTTATAATTTTCAGATTGGCCTCTGGGTATTGATAACGAATGCCAGTTTTGTTTGCAGAGCATTTTCCCTAAAAAAACGATCTGCCCAACGTGGTAGGGGTAGTGCGCTAACTGGCGGTTAATGGCTTCCATAACGGTATGCCCTTGGTTGCGGATATAGATGATCTTGTCGAGATCTTCGGCAGTTAAGGTATTAAGTGTATCAAAAAGGCATTTCCAGCCCTGGTTCCAGGCATCTAAAATTGCCTCCCGGGTAGGAGTACTGGGTGCAAATTCGGCATCGCGGTTACGGGTTGGCTTTTCTCCGTCGGTGGTGAAAATATCCGTCCAACGGGAAATCATGTTGCCCGACAGGTGGTTCACGATCATGGCAATACTGTTCGATTCAGGGTTGTACTGCCAGCTCAATTGCTCGTCGGTAAGTTGTTCAAACGTTTTTTCGCCCAGTGATTGGTAATAGGCGAACTGCTTTTTTACGCTGGTTATATAATCGTTTTCCATAAGTTAAAGTTAGCGTTAATAGGTAATAAAAAAGGCACCCTTCTGGATGCCTTCAATATTTAAACAAAGGGATGGAAATCTAATCTTTGATCTCTATTTCTTTTTCAACTCCCTGATCTCGGTTTTTAATTCCTGCAATTGTTGTTGAGTTTGACGGTTTTCGAGGTAAAAATATATCGCGAAGCCTAAGAAGATCTTTCCTAATACAAACACCGCGGCAAATACCCAGCGCCATGATTTATGCAGGCGCATGTGGTTTGATTCAGATTCAATAGAGATGAACTGATCTGGTGGGACCGATCTTTCATAGCCATTATGTCCATGATCTGTCCGGAATTTTACAGGCTGTGCTGTGTAGGTATCCCGGCGAATAAGATCATCAATTTCGTTTTCAATCTTATCCCAAATTCCCGGAGGAGGAGCAATGGCCATATTGCCGGCAATTCTCTCCATATCTGTTTCCAATTGCTTCAGGGCTTCATCTACTTCAGGGTATTTCGCTTTCATGTACATCAGCTCCCTCACTTCCTCGTCGGTAGCTGCGCCCATTACAAAAACCTCCAGTATGCCACTATCAATGTACTCTTTCATTGTTTCGCTCGTTTCTGATAATGGTAAAACACTCTTTTAACGTTTTTCTTATTTGCTCTTCCGAATTATTGAGCTCTTTGGCAATATGTGATGTTGTTTTGCATTGATAATAAACACCAAGAAAAACCTGCTGTTGCAGTGGTGTCATCAATGCGATATGTTTATTGTTCACCCATGACATATTTTGCCAGGCCCGCCTGTCTGTTTCATTATCAAAGGTTTCAAAAAAATCAGCCAGTTTCTGTCGCGCCATAACCTGCAAGCGACAAAGCGCATTTACACCGGTTTTTGAAAGCTCCTCAATTTCGTTTGGAACATCATTAAAAACGGCTTGCAAGTATTGCTCTGCTACCTGTTTATCTTGTACTACCTCATGAATATATCCCAAAAGCTTCGCAGCGAAACTGTTATATAAGTTTCGTACGGCCACCGACTTGCTCTGGGCCATGGATGCAGATATTGGTAACTGCGAGTTCAAATCAGGGGTCAATTAAAATGGTATATTTTTAGTATTCAACGAAATATATAAAAATTATGTTACAAATTAAAGTAAAATTGTGCAAAATGTGTGAAGTGGTATACTGTATTTCACATTCCCGTATGTTGTATCTGGTTGCATAATAATTGACTACGATGTTGATTGGAGTGTAACATGAAAAAAATTATGCTGTCTTATTGATCGAAAAATCATCCCAAATCAATCAATGCAATTAAGCAACACGCCATCTGCTAAGAATACCGTTAAATATGAGGCAACATCAAAGTTGCTTTATATAGATAATTTAAAAATCGCGCTAACTATCCTGGTAGTATTGCATCATGCTTTTATCACTTATGGTGCCCCTGGTGGCTGGTACTTTGCCGATAAAACCACGCATACAGCGGCACTTATCCCTATGACGTTGTTTGTTGCTGTTAATCAGTCGTTTTTCATGGGGTTCTTCTTTTTTATTTCGGCCTATTTTACAGCGTCGTCATTAGAAAAGAAAGGTGCCGCGCGTTTTACTGCCGATAGGTTAAAACGTTTAGGAATTCCGCTGTTATTCTATTCATTTATCCTGTCGCCGGTGTTGAGTTATATTGTTTATCGTTTTGCCGATGGCCATCACATCACCTATTTTCAATACCTGAGTGGTTTTGATGGTTGGATAGATTTTGGAGTGCTTTGGTTTGTAGCGGCACTATTATTATTCAGTTTGATTTTTGTATTTATTAATGCGATTACCAAACATCAAAGGCACCAGTCAAAAAAAGCGCCGTCAGCTTTTACTATCATATTATTTGCCGGTGGATTAGGGATCGTCTCCTACATAGTACGCATGGTTTTCCCAATAGGATGGGTGCTCAAGCCTGTTGGCTTCCAGTTAGGGCATTTTCCGCAATACATGGCCATGTTTTGTATGGGGATAATGGCGTCACGAAGCAACTGGCTCAGCAGTTTTAATCTAAAAACAGGCTGGGTATTTGCCTGGCTGGCGGCTTTTATGATTTTAATCATGTTTCCTGCGCTTTATTTTGTGAAGGAAATTACCCACAGTTCCATCGCTACCTTGAGCGGAGAAGGGCACTGGCAGTCGTTAATGTATGCCTGCTGGGAACAGTTTACAGGTGTGTTTATTATGGCGGGGTTATTGATTATTGCAAAGCACAGGTGGGCAAGGCAATCAGCAACGGGCAAAAGCATGTCACGGGCTGCATTTGGAGTATATATTTTTCACCCGTTAGTGCTGATCTCTTTATCAGTTATTGCTATAGGCTGGCCAATAGATCCGGGCTATAAATTGTTGATTGTTGGTCCGCTGGCAGTTGCCGGTAGTTTTCTGTTATCGGCGGTGCTGGTGAAGATACCCGGAGTAAACAAAGTTATATGATCCGATATTGGACAATGTATGTGCGTAATCGGACATTTTAAGAAGTTGTTCTTTGTTTAATTGGTTGATTTTTAATTATTTAAAACAATGGCACGATATGCGTGTATAGTAAGATACAGGGTGAGATTTACCTGATTTAGTTGATCGATATCAGTGAGATGTTGTCGAGATTGCGTTCCGGGGTGAGATACGGAACGCATTTTGTTTTTTAGACTTCAAATGCGAGATCTGAAAGTATCGCACTATTCAAGTAAAAACAGTTTGTCATTTCGAACGAGGTACGAGTGAGAAATCTTATGCGTTTGGCAGACTCAACATGCTTGTTCGACAGGGCGTATAAGATTTCTCTTTCGCCCCGCCACTCCGACCCCAACTATGCTCTATCGAAATGACATTTTTATAAGGCTGTATACAAACAACGATTGGCAAAGAAAAGAGAAATAGTAAGGAATTACTGCTTCCCTTTCAAACTATCAGCCTTTGCTTTATCTCGCTTCTTGAAAAAGCCACGCAGCAAAAAGTTATGCTGAGCAGCCTCAAGATCATCATTTAATTTGATAGATGCCGCTTGCAGGTTATTAATGGCCGATTGTGTTTGTACCGCAGCTTTCGGGTCGTTCAACAACACGCCAAGGGCATTATCAGTACTGTTAAGCTTGTTACTTGCCTTAGTAAGATTATTTGTAAGTGTTGCAGCATTAGTGGCCGTTTGCTGTAGCTGTGTTACCGCCTGTTTGATCTGGCCGAAAGTAGCGGTGTCTGTTAGCATTTTATCGGCAAGGCCACCTTTGGTATTCATTTTACGGCTAAACTGATCGAGTTGTACCGCCATTAAAGCAGCGCTTTGGGTAGTAGCCTGCAGGTTACGCATAGCGCCACGTAGCTGTATAGCCATAGTGCTATCAGCTAATAATGCACCCACAGTGCCTTTGCCTTGCAATATGTTGCGACTTAATGATTTAAAATCGTTGGTGATGGCCAACAGGTTTTGGTTGTTATCCTGCAGGGTTTTAAGCATATCATCGGTCGAGAGCATTTTTTCTGATTGCAGTACATCGCCATCTTCAATTACCGGGGCTTGTGCAGTGCCGCCTTCTATTACGATGAGTTTATTACCTATTAAACCATCTGAACCAATTTTGGCCATCGCGTTACGGCGGATGTATTGTTGGGTTGCCTCGTCAACATTCATATTAACCTCAACCTTTGATGGGCCAATGAATTTGATAGCACTGATGGTGCCCACCTTAACGCCCGAAAACCAGATGGCGTTACCTTTTTTTAAACCGGCAACATCGGTAAATATGGCGCTTAGCTTTATATTTTTAACAAAGGCCTTTTGCTGACCACCCAGGGTAAATACGCCCAATATGAACAATATAAGGCCGAGTGCCAGGAATATGCCTACTATAATTGATTTTCTGTTTTCTGCTGGATCCATATTAATGGTATATATCTTATCTAAATGTTGTTATTCAATAAAGTTGTAGTCGTAAAAAGGTTTCACCCGGCTATCGGTGGTATTAAATACCTCTTCAAAAGTACCGGTACGCTGAAACTGCCCGTCTAAGAGCATAGCAATCCTGTCGCCGGTTTGTTTTGCGCAGGTAAGGTCGTGTGTGATAATAATGGACGATGTATTGTAACGCTGCTGTACCTCGTTGATGAGATCGTTAATTTCGATACAGGTAATAGGATCAAGACCCGCAGTCGGTTCATCATACAGCATAATTTCAGGGTTCAATATCAGTGTACGGGCAATACCAATACGTTTACGCTGACCACCGGATAACTCAGACGGCATCTGGTTAATAGTTTGCGAAAGCCCTACAGCGTCAAGTACAGTTTCAACCGAAGTGTTAATCTCTCCGCGGGTAAGGTTACGTTTGTTACGTACCAGCGGAAACTCCAGGTTTTTACGTACGGTCATACTATCGTATAAGGCACTGTTCTGGAATGAAAAGCCTATCCTGATGCGGAGCTTCTGTAGATCATCCTCGGTAACGTGGGCGATATCCTGTCCAAACACTTTTACCATGCCTTCGTCGGGCTTCAGCAGGCCCGATATGATCTTGATCAATACTGATTTTCCAGTACCCGAACGACCAAGCACAACCAGGTTCTCACCCTGGTAAAGGTCAAGATCTATACCGCGAAGTACGGCGTAATCCTGGAACGCTTTTTTTAAGCCCCTGATGCTGATAACCGGGTTATTTTGATCTGCCTGTACTGCTACTTTTTTCATATCTCAGTTAATTAGCGGAACCAGCCAGTTATCTGTACAATAATAACTTCTTCAATAAATACCAGGAACATCGCGGTAATTACCGCGCCGTTTGCGGCTTTGCCCACACCTTCGGTACCCTTATTTGAGTTGTAACCCTGATAGCATCCAACAATACCAATAGTAAAACCAAATACAATTGATTTGATGAGCGATGCCACAAAATCGGTAAAAGTTAATGGTTCAAAAACTTCCTGTATAAAGGTAGTCCAGGTGGTGCCCTCGTTTTGAGTAACGTTTAAGTAGCCGCCAAACAACGCTACAAAGCCGGTATATGTTGATAAAATTGGAATGGTAAGCGTGGTAGCCAAAACGCGGGTACATACCAAGTATTTAAAAGGTTTTGTACCCGATACCTCCATAGCGTCTATCTGCTCGGTTACCCTCATAGAACCTAATTCGGCACCAATGCTTGAACCTACTTTTCCGGAGGCAATAAGCGCGGTAACCAATGGAGCAAGCGCGCGCATAATGGCAATAGATACCAGCGAAGGCAGCCATGATTCGGCTCCAAATTGCGATAGCGATGGCCTTGATTGCTTGGTGAAAATCACACCAACAATAAAGCCTGTAACAGATATCAGTGTAAATGAACGTACACCGACCTCGTAGCATTGGCGTACCACTTCTTTAAGTTCAAAAGGCGGTACAAAGGCCTCTCTAAAAAAGCGAAGAATAAATTTATTAATATTATAAAGCGTCAAAAAAAAGTCGCTCAGGCTTTGTTTAAGCTTCGCTAATCTTTTGTTTGTGTGCTTTGGTATGCTTTGCGTATTGTCCATTCAATAGGTACTTGTATTAATATACGGTTACTTCTACAAAACCCGACCGGAGTTTGTTTGCCGTAAGCGTTTTATTTGATTAAAATACTTTTTAAATCATTTTAAAAACTTTTGCTTGATAAGCAAAATGAAATAAAAGTATTATATATCAGTGCTGTATTTTGATGCTATTAACAGTGATTTTAAATGTTTTTGTTAATTTAAAACTAAATATTGTAAAAAAAGTATTATATCTTACCTCGGTATAAAAAGTAAATTTGATAATAAACCAATTATAAATGCTGTAGCAAAACCCCGGCCAAAACACACACCGGTTTTAAGCGGGCAAATTATCAAATACAGTGTTAATGGCAGATTAAATTACAGCTAATTAAATCCTTTTGACCATTTGGGTTAAATGTTTAAACTTATTTGCCTGCAAACCTAAAAGTTAAAATTTATATAGCGTAGTATAGCCCCTAAAAAATCGTTAATGAAGTGTAAAATTTTGATATGTTGCCTTTTTATGCTGTGTTTATCAGCATCATTGAGGGCGCAGTCAAATTCATTCCAGTTTTCAAGGCTTGATATTAACAGCGGATTATCGCATAACCAGGTTAACTGTGTTTATAAGGATGATAAAGGCTTTATGTGGTTTGGCACCCTATCCGGGCTTAATAAATATGATGGTTACAAGATCAAAACTTTTAAGCATGCCAGCAATGATACTACCACTTTAGATGACGATTACATTGTTAGCATAAATCCCGGTCCCGAAAATAAACTATGGATCGAAACCCGGACGGGCTTCAACATCTATGATCCTGCTACCGAAAAATTTACCCGTAATTATAAAGATTTCCTTTACAAAATAAAGCTGTACGATCCTTATATCGCAGCTATTAAGAATGACAGGTTTGGGAACTTCTGGTTTTTGCACCGCAACAAAAATCAGGGGGTGTACAAGTATGATCCTAAAACAAAACTGCTTACCAATTTGGTGCATAAGGATAATGATGACAAATCCATTTTCACCAACATGGTCACTGATCTTTCAGTCGATTCGAAAAAAGGGATCTGGCTGGTATCCAACACCGGTGTTTTGGAAAGGCTTGATCCGGTTACTTACAAAGTTAATTATCGCAAACCGCTGGGCGAGCTGCCGCCTGGCTTGAGCTCATCATACAAAATATATATCGACAGGCAGGATGATATCTGGGTGTTTGTGCCGAGCTACTCATCAGGGGTGTTTTACCTCAATATGCAAAAAGGCGTATTTAAACATATTGGCAAAGGCCCGGCAGGTACCGGCTTAAATACTGATGTGGTATCAGACCTGGCAGAGGATGATCAAAACAGGATGTGGATAGCCACAGACCATGGCGGTATAAACCTGCTGGATAAGCGAAGCTTTAAATTAAGCTACCTGCTTAATCGGGAGGATGATAATAAAACGGTTGGGCAAAATAGCGTAACCTGTGTTTACCGCGATTATTCGGGTATTATGTGGTGCGGTACCTACAAAAGGGGACTTAGCTATTATCATCCCAGTATTATCAAATTCGCGGGGTATACCCATCATCTAAGCGATCAAAACAGCCTGCCTTTCAGTGATGTAAATAACTTTGCCGAGGATAAGCTGGGTAATATCTGGATAGGTACTAACGGCGGCGGACTTATTTATTGGGATCGTAAAGCAGGCAGCTTTAAGCAATATCTGCATAACGTGGGTGATAGTAATAGTCTCACCAACAATGTGATAGTTTGCCTGTTCATCGATCATGAGCAAAAACTGTGGATAGGCACTTATTACGGTGGACTCGATTGTTACGACGGCAAAACGTTTAAACACTATAAGCACATCGACGGCGCTACAAACAGCATTTCTGAAAACCGGATCTGCTCCATTATGGAAGATAGCGGCCAAAACCTTTGGGTAGGCACATTGTCCGCCGGTTTAAATAAGCTTGACCGGAATCGGCAGGTGGTAACCAGTTACAAGTTTGATGGCGATATCACCAAAAACACCATTCATTCAAACTATGTAAGTGCCCTGCTTGAGGACAGGCGAAAAAACATATGGGTGGTAACTGCCTATGGTGTAGATATGTTAAATCAAAAAACGAACAGGTTTACCCATTACTTGCATGACGATAAAGATCCCAATAGCCTCGTAAATAATAATACCAATAATATTTTGGAGGATAGCCAGGGGCTGATCTGGATCAGTACCCGTGAGGGGCTCAATATTTTTGATCCGGGTACCAAGAAGTTTACGGCGCTTACCAAACAGGATGGCCTGCCCGATAATACTACGATTGATATCAGAGAGGATGAAAGCCATAATATTTGGGTTAGTACACCTAACGGATTGTCAAATATTGTGGTTGACAGGAGTAAACCTCAACTACAATTCCATTTCATAAACTATAACGAAGCCGACGGCCTGCAGGGGCGCGAGTTTGCCGAAAATTCATCGGTGAAAACCCGCGAAGGTGAGCTGATTTTTGGTGGTGGTAACGGCTTTAATATTTTTAAACCTTCGGCCCTGCATTTCAATAAAAGTAGCTCGGCATTGTTGTTTACCGATTTTCAACTGTTTGATAAGAGTCTGGCGGTAGGCGAAAAGGTTAATGGACGGGTAATATTACCCGAATCTATTTCCCAGCTTAAGGAAATAGTGCTTAACTATGATCAGAATGTGTTTTCGATTGAGTTTGCGGCGCTTACATTCTTTAATCCAGATAAGGTAAAGCTGCAATATGCCATGGAGGGTTTCTACGATGGCTGGATCTCGGTTGATAACAAGCTTCGCAAAGCTACCTATAACCTTGAGCCAGGCAATTATACCTTTAAAGTACGGGCAACTAACAATGAGTTCTGGAACGGGAAGGAAATCTCGCTGCATATCCGGATCCTGCCTCCATTCTGGAAAACTACGTGGGCTTATGTGTTTTATGCTTTGCTGGGTATTGGCGCGTTATTTTATTTCAGGCAAAGGGGCATTAAAAAGCTAAGGGTACAGTTTTCTATCGAAAAGGAACGTGAAGAGGCCCAGCGCATGCATGAGCTCGACCTGATGAAGATCAAATTTTTTACCAATGTAAGCCATGAATTCCGAACCCCGCTATCGCTGATCATGGCCCCGGTTGATAAGATCCTGAAACAGGTAAGTGATCCCGAAACCCGGCGGCAGCTTACCATGATCACCCGTAATGCCAAACGTTTGTTGAATTTGGTTAATCAGCTGATGGATTTCAGGAAAATGGAATACCAGGAGCTCAAGCTCTATAAACGATCAGGAAATATCATCAGCTTTATTAAGGAACTGTCATGGTCGTTTACCGATATTGCCGATCAAAAGCATATCAGGTTTGTTTTTGATACCGATGTTGATGAGTTTGTTACCAGCTTTGATCATGATAAAATTGAGCGGATCCTGTTCAATCTGCTTTCAAACGCTTATAAGTTTACGCATGAGGGCGGACAAGTAAGTGTTCTGCTTAGTCTGAAGCAGGGCGATGAAGAGGATAAATATCTGCTGGAGATCAGGGTGGTTGATACAGGTATAGGCATCCCAGCTGCAAAAAGAGAGCGGATCTTCGATCCTTTCTTTCAGCATGATATCCCGGGTTCTATGTTAAACCAGGGCAGCGGGATAGGGCTTGCCATTACCAAGGAGTTTGTAAAACTACACAAGGGAGAAATTTTTGTAGAGAGTGAGCATAATCAGGGGAGTTGCTTTACAGTGATACTGCCATTGCAAAAGCTTGATGAAGCATTGTTTACCGATACAGAACATCACCTGCAGCATGATACAGAGTTTATGGTGGATAGTGATTTGACAAAGCCTGCTCAGCCCAAAGAAACCCGTGATATCAAGAAGCCAACAGTACTGTTGGTAGAGGATAATGAGGACTTCAGGTTTTATATCAAGGATAACCTGAAAGATGCCTTTAATATTATCGAGGCCGAAAATGGCAAAAAAGGCTGGCAAAAGGCATTGGCCCAGCATCCTAACCTGGTAGTAAGCGATATCAGCATGCCCGAGATGAATGGCATCGACCTATGCCGTAAAATTAAGGGTGATTCGCGTACGTCACATATACCGGTGATATTACTTACCGCCCAAACAGGAGAAGAACAACAGATTAAAGGACTGGAAACCGGTGCTACCGATTACATGACCAAGCCTTTCAACTTCGAAATCCTTCACTCTAAAATCAAAAATATCCTCAGTCAGCAGGAAAAAATGCGTAAAACCTATCAAAAACAGGTTGACGTTACGCCAACAGAACTCCAGGTTGATTCGCCGGAGGAGCTGTTTATTAAAAAAGTGTTGATGTTGATAGATGCCAATATCGCTAACCCTAATTTCTCGGTAGAGGAGTTGAGCAGCGAGATGTTTGTAAGCCGGTATACCCTGTATAAAAAAATCCTTCAAATGACCGGTAAAACACCAAATGAACTTGTGCGGTCTATGCGTCTTAAACGTGCTGCGCAGTTGCTCGAAACCGGTCACCTTACCATATCCCAAATCTGTCATAAAGTAGGTTTTAAAAGCCAGAAATATTTTGTGCGCACTTTTAAAGCTGAGTTTAACAGCATCCCATCCAAGTACCTGGAGGCCATGAACCAGGAGTAGACCTGAACCGGGATTTGAGGGATTATTCTGATTAAGGGAGTTTTGGCTACTTCTTCACTTAGCTGTTCACTACCGCTGGTTTAGCGATAGCGTAACCCGCGGTAGTGCATGACTAAAGCTTCCAGCCTTAGAACTGAATATGGGTAAGTTCCTGGGAATGTTGATTAAGAAGACATGTCATTGCGAGGAGGGACGACGAAGCAATCTCGTAGCTATGCAGATTGAACATGCTTTGGCTACGAGATTGCCGCGCTACGCTCGCAATGACATTTTTATTTTAAAAAAGATAATTTCATTTTCTAAACTCTGGCTACGGCAGGCATCCTCGCTTGTGTTATGTATTTGTAGTTACATCACCACCCCTGTGAACTTTACTTTCCTCATTTTTAAATTATCTCCTTTTGTCTCCCAAAATACCATCTACGGTGATACTATTATCGCATCAAAATGTCTTCATAAGCTATCTTAACAGGTACACATTTGTAACTATTAGTGCCTTTTTATATCAATATTTTATATTAAATATTTGATAATGAGGTTTTTGATTCAGGTTGACATTTGTGCCCCCATTTATCCACAACCGGGCAGTTGCTTGCATATAATTTTACCATCGTTATGATAAATATTAACCATAAACATTTGCTGAGGCAAGGGTTGATATAAGCCTAAAAGATAACAAACCAATTTATAGGACAGGATAAACCCTCGGGGTTGATTGATGGAACAGATGCTTTCAGAGGCGCAGATGAATTATTTTCTGTGCCTGAGGTATCGGCAAGGGGATAAGCGGTATTTCCGGTCTGTATATATAAACGCTGAAAATCTAAATAAAATCAAATACTAACTAACAATCAATTATGGGAAAAATTCTACGAATAGCCTTGCTGTTCTCCTTCATGTTTGTGTGCATCCAGGGGATGGCACAAAACCAGGGAACGGTGGTGCAGGGAACGGTTTCAGACGAAAAGGGCGTTACCCTGCCAGGCGTTACAGTTGCTGTTAAAGATAGTAAGGCAACTGTTATTACCGATGTTGACGGTAAATTTCGCCTAACCTTACCGGCCAATGCCAAAATGCTTGTTTTTACCTTCATTGGTGCCGAAAAGCAGGAAGTTGCCATAGGTGGCAAAACAACATTTATCATCACCCTTAAATCAACCACTACGGCACTTACTGATGTCAATGTGGTAGCAATTGGTTACGGCTCGCAAAGGCGGCAGGATGTTAACGGTGCCATATCATCAGTAAAAGCTGCAGATATTGCGAATATTCCGCAGCCGAGCATTGATCAGTTACTGCAAGGTAAAGCTGCGGGTTTAACCATTACCCAAAACTCGGGTGCCCCAGGCAGCTCAACCTCGGTTAGGGTGCGCGGCGTAACGTCTTTAAGTTTATCAAACGAGCCGCTTTATGTAATTGATGGTGTGCCGATTTCGGGCGATGCTACCAATAAATCAACAAGTGGCCGTTCGCCTCAGTTAACTACTAATAATGATGAGAATGCGGTAAGTCCGCTTGCACTTATCAATCCAAGCGATATCGAATCTATCGACGTGTTGAAGGACGCATCGGCGACAGCGATTTACGGTAGCCGGGCATCAAACGGCGTAATTATCATTACCACCAAACGTGGTAAAAATGGTAGCGCCCGTGTTAATTACGATGGTTATGTAGGTTACCAGGAGCAGGGAAAATTTTTAAAAATGATGAACCTGCAGCAGTATGCAACGCTGCAAAACGCCATGGCCGATGTAATAGGTACTCAAAAACGTGGTGAATTTGCCGATCCGAGTTTGCTGGGTAACGGTACCAACTGGCAGCACGAAATTTTCAGGAACGCGCCGATGCAAAGCCACCAGGTTTCTATTTCGGGTGGTAAAGATGGTACAGATTATTACATCTCAGGTGGTTATTTGAGGCAATTGGGTACCATTCTGGGTAACGACTTTACGCGTTACACTATCCGCACCAACATTAACTCGCAGGTAAAGGACTGGCTGAAAGTTGGTACAACTATTTCTGGCAGCCGCACCAATCAAAATGTTTCAATCGGCGATAACAATGGGGTTATCTATGGAGCTTTGTTAAGCGCTCCGGATCAGTCCGTACGTAACGCGGATGGATCATTTTCTGGTCCGTTGCCACAGGCTAACCAGCAAGGCGGACAAATCAATCCCGTAGCACAGGCCTTGGATATTTACAATAACCTGGTACGCAGTAATTTTAATGGCGGTGTTTATGCCGAAATGAAATTTACCCGCGACCTGTCATTAAGAAGCCAGGTAAACGGCGATTTCAACTGGTCAAACGCCAAGATCTTCCAGCCATCGTATACTTACGGGCCGCTGTTTGTTAACCCAACCGCAAAACTTAACGAATACATTGCCAATACCGTTTACTGGGGCTGGCAGGAGTATTTAAACTACAACCACACTTTTGGTAAAAAACATAATGTTGTAGGCTTACTGGGTTATGAGGTTAATGAATCTACCTGGGGTGGTGTTGATGCCGGTGTTCAGAACTTTTTAGGCAACGATCTTAAAACATTGAACCTTGGTGATGCCAAAACAGCTACCAACGGTGAGTATAAAGATGGTCAGGCACTCGAATCGCAGTTTGCGCGGGCTATTTATACGTACAACAACAGGTATAGCATAACTGCTACTATTCGCCGCGATAAATCATCCAAGTTTGCCGAGGGGCATCAGGTAGGTTATTTCCCATCATTCGCGGTATCATGGCGATTGTCTGAAGAGCCTTTCTTTTCGGGGATAAAAACTTTTGCCGATAACGTGAAGCTAAGGGTAGGCTATGGCCAGGTTGGTAACCAGGCTGTGCCAAATTACCTGTATGGTTCGGCCTTAAACTCGTTAACTACCGGCTTAGGTACAGGTTTTACCATTGATAAAGTAGCAAACCCTAATTTAACCTGGGAAACTGCAATTCAAACCGATATTGGTATCGATTTCTCTTTATTCGGAAGGATTGATGCCAGTGTTGATTACTTCGACAAAACATCAAAAAACTTCTTGTTCCAGGCTTCGTTACCAGCGTTTCTGTTGGGGCAGAGTGCTGAGTACTCGGGCACAGGTGTAATTGCGCCGCCGTATGTTAATGGCGGTAAATTGTATAACCGCGGTGTTGAATTCACCATCAATTCAAGGAATATTGCCACAACAAATTTCAGGTGGAATACTACGCTCATCTTCTCAAAATATAAAAACAAAGTGGTGTCGCTTGCCAATGGCGTGCCGTTTATTAACAGGAGTGTAGGTGTAAGCTTCCTTTCATTGCCGGTTACCCGTACGGTAGCAGGTGGCCCGGTGGGTGAGTTTTATGGTTACGAAGTTCAGGGCATTTTCAAAACTGCCGATCAGCTACGTAACGCGCCAATTCAGTTTGGCCGCCCTGTAGCTAATAACTCGGCAGGCACCTGGCTTGGCGATGTTCAATACAAGGACCTGAACCACGATGGTAAAATTGATGAGGCCGATCAAACCAGTTTAGGTAGCGGTAACCCTAAGTTTACTTATGGCATTACCAACTCGTTCAGCTATAAATCGTTCGATTTGTCTTTCTTCCTTAACGGATCATACGGTGCTAAGATCTTTAATGTGCTTAACTACTCTATCAGCGGGTTATCAGGCTTGTACCAAAATCAACTGGCTTCAGTAGCCAATTTCTGGACACCTCAAAACGCTAACTCAAATATCCCGGCACCACGCGGTGGTGATAATCCTAACCTGAAAAATTCTGACAGGTTTATCGAAAGCGGATCATTTCTGCGGGTGCAGAATGTAAGTCTTGGCTATAATCTGCCTTTGTCGTGGATCAGGCATATCAAGCTTAACCGCCTTAAAGTTTATGTGAGCGGTCAAAATCTGTATGTATTTACCCCATACAAAGGCCTCGACCCGGAAATTGGATCAATAAACCAGGACGCGTTTTTGAATGGTGTTGATATCGGCAGGTATCCTTCGCCACGTACCATCACATTTGGACTTAACGCTGAATTTTAATTTTTGGATGAACCTGATATGAAAAGATATATAAAATATTTATTAGGGCTAACGGTTGTAACAGGCGTTACTACAAGTAGCTGTAAAAAGGACTTCTTTAATCGTCCGCCGCAAAGTGCCATTACATTGGATAACTACTATAAAACTAACGACCAGGTGGTTGCCAGTACTAATGATCTGTACAGCGCTGTTTGGTTTGGCTGGTGCGGTAAAGCCGGATGGTCAATAACCGAGCTGATGGGTGGCAACGGTCGTACCTACTCATCGGACGTTGTGAATTTTGAAAATTTCTCGGTTACCGATGCCAACTTTGAATTGGGCGGCGCATGGAACTCATTGTACATTGTAGTGGCCCAGGCCAATGCATTGATCAATAACCTGCCGGTAAAAGTAGGCGCCGGGGTTGATAAAGCTGTAATTAATAATGCCCTCGGCGAAGCACACCTGTTCCGCGCGCTGGCTTACTTTCATTTGGTGCGCACCTGGGGGCCTGTGCCTATTATTGAAAATAGTTTGGACTATGTGTCAAACTACCAGATCAATACCAACCCAATCCCGGATGTGTATAAGTTTATTGTGAACGATCTGAAGTTTGCCGAGGATAACCTGACCAAGATGGGGCCACGCAGTGGTAAATCATCCGGCCGTGTTTCAAGCGGATCTGCATCGGCATTGCTTGCCAAAGTTTACCTGTATATGCAGGATTATCAAAACTCGCTTGCCGAAGCCAATAAAGTGATCAGCAGTGGTGAGTTTAAGCTATACGGTGTTGATGTTGCCGGTAAGACTTTTGCCGATTTGTACTTAACCGCGAATAACAACAACGAAGAGTCAATTATCCAATTGCAATGGTCGGCAACCGGCGGTTATGGAAAGGGTAATCCGCAACAGGCCTCATTCGCGTACAATTCAATCATAACCGGTACAGGCGATGGTTACGGCGTATTGGCGCCAACTTTCGATCTGCAGGATATGTATGAATCGGGCGATCTGCGCAGAAAAGCTACCATTATGCTCCCTGGCGATCATTATCCCGAAATAAACCAGGCTGCGGGAGGTTACACCTTGCCCGATAACGCGAACTCGCAAGGAACGCATGCTCAGGTTAAAAAATATGTAGTTGGTACCCCTGCAGATAACGGAGGTTTGGGCGCAGCACAATCTGCCGCGAACAATACCTACATGATGCGTTACGCCGAAGTTTTCCTGATCAAGGCCGAAGCCATTATGGCCGGTGCTAAAACCAGCAGTGATCCGGAAGCTTTGGCGGCCATCAACAAAATCAGGAACAGGGCCGGTTTAGGTAATCTTACTACTATCAAACGCGGGTATTATTTGCCAAACCCGGCGCTTAAACTCGCCGGAGCACCGGCCAATACACCTAAAGAGCTTTATCGTGATGATATCCTGGATGAAAGAAGGCGCGAGTTTGCTTTTGAAAATGATTTTTGGTTTGATCTGGGCCGCCTGGATGGGTATAACGTAACCTCGCACCCGATAGCTATCAGCATTATCAAAAATCAGGATAGGGGAACATCTGATAACAGCACACCACCGCAGCGTTATGGCAACGAATATAATTCGACTGTTACGGATGCTAATTTCCGGTTGGCGTACCCGGCTACCGAAGTAGCATCAAACCCTAAGTTAAAAGACGCACCGGTACCTTATGTATTTAAATAATCAAACCATGAAAAAGATATTTCAACAATCCAAAACATATTACTGGATGCTGTCGGTTTTGATGGTATTTGGTATGGCCTCGTGCCGTAAATATAACGATAGGGGTACCGGTGGCACCGGCGCACCTAAAATTACCAGGGTAAGGTATATCAGCAAAACTGATACCATTAAAAATGTATCGCACCCGGTAAACCTTGATTCGGCCAATGTTTATGACGATATCAAGCTGGTTAAGTTTGATTCGACAGTGACGCAGGGTCGTTTAAATACCCAATATGCTATTATTGGCGAAAACCTGCTGAACACCACGCATGTGTACTTTAACGGTACCGAGGTTTATTTTAACCCTGCCCTGGTAAGCGATAAAACCATTATTGTTACCATAGGCTCAAATGTGCCATTCGGACCAAGCCAGTCAAACAAGCTTACAGTTGTAACTACACAAGGTAAGGTTGATTATGATTTCAGCATAGCGCAGCCACCTCCGGTAATTACCACTTTTGCGCCTCTTGCAGCCGGCGCGGGTGATATTGTGACTATAACCGGCAGCGTTTTCAACGATGTTATCAGTGTTAAGTTTGATGATACCCCGGCCGAAATTGTAGGCACGCCAACCGCTACCGAAATAAAGGTTAAAGTGCCCGCGGGTATTGTTCAGGCTTATGTATACGTAACCACGGCAGGTGGCACAACAAAATCTGCAGCTTCGTTTGGCTTTAAGTATTTGATTTATGGCGATGATCTTACGCTGTATTGGGGTGGCAATGGCGGCGGTTATGACGGATACGGAAGTACCCGCGACTATGCCAGCACAGCCCATGTAAAACGTGGTACACATGCTATTGCAGTTAATGTTGATAACGGCTACGGCGCATTGCAGTTGGGTTATGGTGGTGCTACCTTAAACGTCGCGGCATCGGGCTTAACCTCAATAAAAGTATCAATTTATGGAGGTGCCAACTTCAAAACCGGCGATAGGGTGCAGTTGGTTGTAAATGGCGGTTATGATAAGGCCGTACCGCTTACTATTGTACCAGGCGCTTATACGGATTTTACAATCCCGTTAAGCAGCTTAGGCAATCCATCAACCATATCCGAAATTACTTTTCAAACATTAGGCGTTGCGGCACCAGCAACTTTCTATGTTGATGATCTTGGATTTATTTAAATTCTATCGGGTCGCCGGCGTGCAAACAACGGCGACCCTTACTTTCAAAATTTAACAGTATGAAAGTTTATAGCTCAATAGCCTGTATGTTACTATTGCTGCTGGCGGCGGGCAAAGTGCAGGCTCAAAAGAACCTGATTACCAACGGTGGCTTTGAAGATGAAATGTATGGTTGGAATGATGGCGGTGTTAAACTTACTCCATGGGATGTGAAAACAGGGAAAAACAGTTGCGCTATCATCGCTACTAATGCTGCAAACTGGTTGGGGATTGATCAGCTGGTGGTGATTCCTAAAAAGGTTGGTAAGCTGGAAGTAAGCGCATGGCTTAAAACCATCAACGTAGTAAAAGGCAAGGATGATTGGAATGGCGCGGTTTTTAGTGTTGAGTTTTTAGATAAAGCAGATAAAAAGGTAGGCGAGGGTATAAATATAGTTACACTAACCGGCGACCATGCCTGGGAGCTGGCTTCGAAAGAGGTTTTAATCCCGGCCGGAGCCGTGCGTTTTAAATTGCTTATGGCGATGGGGTATGCTACGGGTACATTTTTGATTGATGATGTTGCCGTGAAGGCGATAATGAGCGATCCGGTAACAAAAAATTAATATTTAATTGTGTGATTGACATTTTGTAAGTATAAAAGTGTTAAATTAGTATCATCAATTAGCAAACTTATTTTAGTGGGATTTTATGATGACAAGTAATGTAATGCGAGAGATAACTCCGCTAACTCCAAGTGATTGTTTTACTATTTTTTCGAGGGTAAAAAAGAAATTCGACTTTCCGCTTCATTATCATGACGAGTATGAGCTTAACTTAATTATCAATGCCAAGGGCGCCAAAAGGGTAGTAGGTGGTCATATTGAGGTAATTGAAGAAGTGGAGCTGGCGTTGATTGGTCCTAATTTATATCATGCGTGGTTTACGCACCAATGCCAGAGCGAGGATATAACTGAGGTTACCATTCAGTTTCATAAAGATCTGTTTGACGAAAAGTTTCTGAAGCGCAATCAGTTGAGTTTTGTAAAAAGTATGCTTGAGCGCTCACAGCGGGGGATTTCTTTTTCGGCAGAGACTATCTACGCGCTTAAGGACAGGATAACGCAGTTGGATAAAAAAACAGGGTTCGATTCGGTATTGGAGCTATTGTCTATCCTGCATGATCTGTCTATCTCCCGTAACATGAAAATGCTGTCGGATCCAAGCTTTACCAACGAAAAGTTTTATTACAATAGTCGTCGTATTGAGAAGGTATTTGAGCATATGAACCTCAACTACAATAAGCAAATAACACTTGCTGAGGTAGCTAAAATCGCGAATATGCCCGAAGCTTCGTTTAGCAGGTTTATAAAAAAACGCACTGGTAAAACCTTTATCGATAGTTTAAACGAGATCAGGCTTGGTCACGCCTCCAGGATGCTTATTGATTCAACTACTACTGTGGCCGAAATAGCTTACAAATGCGGTTTTAATAATATCTCAAATTTCAACAGGATCTTTAAGCGCAAAAAGATGTGTATCCCCAAAGAATTCAGGGAAACCTACACTGGGAACCGAGTATTTATTTAACTGGTATTTATTTGGCCGGGTAGTTGGTTAAAAATATATCATCCGGTCGATAAAGTTAAATATAAGGTTAAAAAAGTATTATAAAATTGCTGATAATAAATTCATTTTTGGGTAAGGCCAATTAAGGTGTCTGAACTCGAATTTTTGGAATTTATGAATTCGTCGAATTTATTGTATTTGACCATTTTTAAACCAGGATTAATATTCTGACAATTATTTAATTCAAAAAAATCCGGTTCAAACAAATTCAGACAAGATGAAGTTACACCTGCTTGATGTTGCCATTATAGTTTTATACCTGTTAAGCACCATTTTTATTGGCTTATGGTACCGTAAAAAAGCCCGCGAAAACAAGGAAAGCTATATGCTTGGCGGCAAATCTTTACCCTGGTATAAGCTGGGTTTAAGTGATGCCTCCGATATGTTCGACATCAGCGGCACCATGTGGATGGTGAGCCTGTGCTTTGTCTACGGCATGAAAAGCATCTGGATCCCATGGCTTTGGCCCGTATTTAACCAGGTGTTTTTAATGATGTACCTGTCGCGCTGGCTTCGCCGGTCAAACGCGGCTACCGGTGCCGAATGGCTGGAAACGCGCTTTGGCAAAACAGGGCCGGGCGTAACAGGCTCAAATGTGGTGGTTATCGCGTTCGCGCTGTTAAGCTGTTTCGGTTTTTTGGCTTACGGATTTATTGGTTTAGGCAAGTTTATTGAAATATTTATTCCCTGGGATTTGGTTAAAGTTTACGTGCCTTTCAGCGTTGCGCCTCAGTATGTGCCGCATGTATACGGTATCATATTTACACTGTTCGCCATGTTTTACTCTATCATAGGCGGTATGCACAGTATTGTGCTTGGCGATATGATCAAATACGGCATCATGACAGTAGCCTGCGTGTGGATTGGTTTTATAGCTGCCGGTAAACTTAATGGGAGCCACCTCAATGTGCCTGATGGCTGGTATAGCCCCTTCTTTGGTAAAAACCTTGGCTTAAGCTGGACAGGGATTATCGACGAGGTAAATAATAAGATCAAAGCAGATGGTTATTCATTGTTTGGTTTGTTTTTTATGATGATGACCTTTAAAGGCTTCTTCGCGGCAGTGGCCGGGCCTGCACCCAATTATGATATGCAAAAGATCCTCTCTACACGTTCGCCTGAAGAGGCCAGCAAAATGAGCGGCTTTGTAAATATCATATTGCTGCCTATCCGCTATTCGCTTATTGTGAGCTTAACCATACTGGGGCTGCTGTTTTATCACCAGATGGATTTGAAAGATGCCCATGGCGCTATTGATTTTGAACGCATTCTGCCGGCCGTGATCAATAACTTTTTACCTGTCGGTTTAGTTGGCCTATTGCTGGCCGGTTTGCTGGGCGCTTTCATGAGCACTTTCAGCGGCACTATGAACGCGGCACAGGCTTATATCGTGAACGATATCTACCTTAAATACATTAATCCTAAGGCCTCTACAAAAAAAATCATTACGGCCAATTACCTTGTAGGTGTTTTTGTGGTAGCGGTAGGGGTAATCCTCGGCTTTTTTGTAAAGGATGTGAACAGTGTGCTGCAATGGATAGTATCGGCGCTTTATGGCGGTTACATAGCGAGTAATGTGCTTAAATGGCATTGGTGGCGCTTTAATGCCAACGGGTTCTTTTATGGGATGCTTTCGGGGATCTTATCGGCTATGATCTTCTCGCTCATTATCCCGTCTGTTGAGCTGTTGTACTGGTTCCCGGTGCTGTTTGCTATTTCGCTGGCGGGTTCAATTATCGGCTCTTATGCTACAGCACCAACAGATGTGGCCGTGCTGCGGTCGTTTTATACAACGGTGAGGCCATGGGGTTTCTGGGGGCCTGTTAAGGCTATGGTGCTGGAAAGTGATCCCTCCTTTGCGCCTAATAAAAACTTTAAGCTGAATATGTTCAACGTGGTTATCGGCACTATAACACAATGCTGCCTTACCATATTGCCCATGTACCTGATACTGGCACAAAAAACATCCCTCATAGTTACCGTAGCCATATTGGTGGTTACCATAACCATACTGAAAAAAACATGGTGGGATAAATTAAAAGACTATTGATAGAAAATTATATGACTCAGGAATTTAACCAAAGACTAAGCCAATTACAAGCCGAACAAGAGCAATTAATTAACCGGAAAAATCAGGTTGAGGAAACTGGCAACGGTATTTTCAGCCGGTTTAAATATCCTGTGCTTACAGCCGCCCATACCCCGCTGGAGTGGCGGTATGATCTTGATGCCAAAACCAATCCGCATTTAATGGAACGCTTTGGTATTAACGCCGTTTTTAATGCGGGTGCTATAAAGTTCAACGGCAAATACCTTATGGTAGCCCGCGTTGAAGGAGCCGATCGTAAATCATTTTTTGCCGTAGCCGAAAGTGAAGATGGTGTCAATGGTTTTAAATTCTGGGATTATCCTATTGAGTTGCCTCAAACTGAAGATCCGGATACTAACGTATACGATATGCGTCTTACCCTGCATGAGGATGGCTGGATCTACGGGCTTTTTTGTACCGAGCGTCGTGACCCTGAAGCGCCGTCACATGATCAGTCGATGGCGGTTGCAGCCTGTGGTATTGCGCGCACAAAAGACCTGGTAAAATGGGAGCGCCTGCCCGATCTGAAAACCAATTCGCCCCAGCAGCGTAATGTGGTTTTACACCCTGAATTTGTCGACGGTAAATATGCTTTGTATACGCGTCCGCAGGACGGATTTATAAGCGCCGGTACCGGTGGTGGCATAGGTTTTGGCTTGTGTGATACTATGGAGAACGCAGTAGTTGATACAGAAACCATTATCCATAACAAAAGTTACCATACCGTTTATGAAGCCAAGAACGGGCAGGGGCCTGCGCCAATCAAAACGGAAAAAGGTTGGTTACATCTTGCACATGGTGTACGGAATACGGCTGCAGGCTTGCGTTATGTACTGTATCTGTTTATGACCGATCTGCACGACCTCACTAAAGTAATTTACCAGCCTGCAGGATACTTTTTGGCCCCGGTTGGTGACGAGCGCGTAGGCGATGTATCGAACGTGGTGTTTTGCAATGGTTGGATCACCGATGAGGACGGTACTGTATACGTTTATTATGCATCATCAGATACCCGTATGCATGTTGCTACTACCACGGTTGATAAACTGATAGACTATGTAATGAATACTCCGGCCGATGGCTTGCGTTCGGCCTCGTCGGTACAGGCGGTGTACAACATCATTGATAAAAACAAAGGTTTGGGTCAGTTACAGGAAGCCAGCGCTTGAACTCTTAGCCTCTGATTATATGTTCTTCGTCTTTTAAGCAGGGGTGGTGCGATTCCCCTCTTGAGAGAGTGTAGGGGTGTGTTCTTTGTTTAAGGAATACATCCTTACCAACACCTAACTAATTACTAAACATCTAAAACCATACACCATTCAACAGCGTGTTAAATGCTGTTATGGGAGGCGTATGCCTGTAAACTACGATAAATAATATGGCTCAATCATTAAACATCATTTCAGAAGATCAGCTTCATGCCTTTAGCATCGAGCTAACAGATGAATTAAAAAACATCCTTAGCTATTGGCTCAGCTATACAGTTGATGAAGTAAACGGCGGCTTTTGGGGCAAGATTGATAATGATAATCGGGTTACAGCATACGCGATCAAGGGCTCGGTGCTAAACGCGAGGATCCTGTGGAGTTTTTCGGCTACTTATAATCAAAACCCGGATGAGGCTTACCTGCGGGCAGCCGGCAGGGCGTATGATTATATCAAAACGTGTTTTGTTGACAATGAGTTTGGTGGTGTTTATTGGTCGGTTGATTATAAGGGTGGTAAGCTTGACACTAAGAAACAGGTATATGCCAATGCCTTTGTTATTTATGCGCTAAGTGAATACTATATCGCCTCAAAGCTTGAAACTGTAAAGGAAGAGGCTATTGGTCTTTATCATCTTTTGGTAGCCAAAAGTTATGATCAGGATAAAACCGGATACCTCGAAGCTTTCACTCGCGATTGGCAACCGCTTGGTGATTTGCGGCTGAGCGCCAAGGATGCCAACGAAAAAAAGACCATGAACACCCACCTGCACGTACTTGAAGCTTATACCAACCTGTACCGCATCTGGCCTGATGGCGGACTTAAAGCGCAGATAGAAACCCTGATTAATAACTTCTTTGACCATTTTATTGATGCTGAAACGGGGCACCTTGTACTGTTTTTTGATGAGGACTGGAACCGGCGGTCGGACACCGTATCGTACGGACATGACATTGAAGCCACCTGGCTTTTGCTGGAGGCTGCCGAAGTTATCGGTAACAATGAAATGATAGCAAAGATCAATAACGTTTGCATCGCGATAGCAGAAGCCACTATACAGGGCTTAGATATTGATGGTGGCTTATGGTATGAGTATGAGCCGGCAGAAGGTCATCTAATCAAAGAAAAACATTGGTGGGTACAGGCCGAAGCTATAGTTGGTTTTTACAATGCATGGCAGGTGAGCGGTAATGAAAAATACCTTCAGCTTGCCCTCAATAATTGGGCTTTTGTAAAAGATAAAATAATAGATAAACAAAACGGCGAATGGTTTTGGGGGATTAAAGCAGATGGCAGCATTATGTCGGGCGAAGATAAGGCTGGCCTCTGGAAATGCCCGTATCATAACAGCCGGGCGTGTATAGAAATTATTAAACGAATAAAAACATTGAAATGAAATTAATAAAAGTGTTCATAGCGGTTTTGCCTTTTGCCCTCGTGATGATGGCTTGTAAAAAAGGCAGCAAGCCCGCGCCTGATCCAACTCCGGTTGTTGTTGATCAGGGTAATGGTGGCGCGACGGGGCCTATCACAGCGCCAACTGATCCTTCAGTAGCTGCAACACAAGGCTTTTTCCTTGACGACTGGCAGGGTAAAACCTTCATTAAATCGGCTACTGTTGATGCCGCGAAGCCAACGGCCAGTACATCAATAACCGTGACTGCCGATTTTAGCCAGGTAGTATCAAAAGTATCTAAATACCTGTTTGGTAATAATATTAATCCTTTCACAGGCCAATACACTGATGCCGGCACTGTAACTAATATCACCAACCTTTCGCCAAACATTATCCGCGCACCGGGAGGAAGTATCTCTGATATCTATTTCTGGGATTTACCTGCTTCCGCTAAACCTGCCGATGTGCCCGATCATCCTTTGAAAGCGGATGGTTCGGTTGATAGCGGAACAGGTTATTGGAGTGGTAATGTGAATGATAGCTGGTCGTTGAGTTTAAGCAATTATTACAATCTGCTTCAAAAAACAAATACTACCGGTATTATCACGGTAAATTATGCCTATGCAAGGTATGGTACCAGCGATGATCCTGTTGCTACCGCGGCGCATCTTGCTGCGCAGTGGGTGCGTTATGATAAGGGTAAAACAAAATATTGGGAGGTTGGCAATGAGTGTTATGGCAATTGGGAAGCCTGTTACCGTATTGATGTAAGCAAAAACAAGGACGGGCAACCGGCGATTATTACCGGCGATTTGTACGGGAAGCATTTTAAAGTTTTTGCCGACTCGATGCGTAAAGCTGCCGCTGATATTGGCACAGCCATAAAAATTGGCGCTGTGCTGCATGAAAGTGCCGATAATTCAAATCCAACTATTGTAGCTAACTGGAATCCCGGTGTGTTGGGGCAGATAGGAGACAAGGCCGACTTTTTTATAGTTCATAACTACTACACCAACTATAATGAAAACTCAAACGCCTTAACTATACTTAATACTGCTCCGGCATCATCAAAAACAATGATGGATTATGTTAAAGGGGCCATACAAACGGCAGGGGTAGCACAGAAACCTATCGCGCTTACCGAATGGAATATATTTTCGTCGGGCTCAAAGCAACAGATTTCCAACATTGCGGGTGTACATGCTGTAATGGTTTTAGGCGAAATTATTAAAGATCAATACGGGCAGGCCAGCAGATGGGACCTGGCAAACGGCTGGAGCACCACGCCTGTTGGTGACGATCATGGCCTGTTTAGCTACGGACAGCCCGATGCGCCGGCTTTTACACCACGCCCGGCGTTTTATTATATGTATTACTTTCAAAAGTTCTTCGGCGACAGGATGATCAGTTCGTCGGTAAGCGGAAGTTCGGATATTGTAAGCTATGCCTCGTCATTTAATTCGGGCGAAGCAGGTGTGGTGCTGGTCAATAAAAGCACGGCCGACCAGGTGGTGAATATCAGCTTTAAAAACTATTATACAGGCAGTAATTACTATTACTACACCCTAAAAGGAGGTACAGATAACGGCGAGTTTTCGACTAAGGTGTTGGTGAATGATAATGGCCCGGCCATTGCGTACGGAGGCCCTTCAAATTATAAAGCCATTGCAGCAAGCTCGACTGCTACCAGTGGTGGTATCAAAGTAAATGTGCCGGCAAGGGGAGTGGTGTTCTTGGTAGCCGATAAGAAATAATACGGGCAGAAGTTTAGCCGGAAAACTTTAATTTCAAATGCTGAATCATAAGCATTAACAAGAAGATAAGTGCCAATGAATAGTTTTTTTAAAGGAATAATTATTTTATGCATGCTGGTTAGTAGTTCAACTGTCAATGCGCAACTATTTGAACCTGCTGATAAAAAAGCCACTGCCGAAACCCGGCAGCTTTTCTATAGTATGCAGCGTTTGTTAAATGTGGGCGTAATATTCGGTCATCATGATGATTTGGCTTATGGTGTTGGCTGGCGCGATGAGCCTGGACGCTCAGATGTGAAAAGCGTTACCGGATCATACCCGGCCATGTATGGCTGGGACCTGGCCCGGATTGAGCATGATAGTATTTACGATATTAACGGTATTGCTTTTAAACAGCAAAAGCAGTTTGTAAAAGATGTTTATGCGCGTGGAGGTATCAATACTTTCTGTTGGCACATGGATAACCCTGCCAATGGTAAAACGGCCTGGGATACAACGCAGCATACGGTTAAAGATTTGATTCCTGGTGGTGCGTTTAATAGTGTTTATGTTGCTTATCTGGATCGGGCTGCAAATTACCTGGCCGATATGAAAGGTTCTGAGGGCGAAGCAATCCCGATATTGTTCCGCCCCTTTCACGAGCTTACGGGCAATTGGTTTTGGTGGTGCAAAAATACCAGCACCCCCGAAGAGTTTAAAACGCTGTGGCGCTTTACCATCGATTATTTGCGGGATAAAAGGAAATTACACAACCTGCTCATTGTGTTTTCGGCAGCTGATTTTGAATCGGAAGATGAGTTTCTGGAACGCTATCCGGGCGATGCTTATGCCGATTTTATAGGTTTCGATAATTATTGCACACAAAGTGTAGATGGTTACCAAACTAAACTGGATAAACGCCTGGGTATTATTGATGCCATTGCTGCTAAGCATCGTAAAATATCATGCCTGCCCGAAACCGGCTATGAAGGTATTCCCATGGCTAACTGGTGGACAGATGTGTTACTGAAAACCCTCGCTAAACATAAAGTTTCATATGTAATGGCCTGGCGTAACGGAAACGATCATCATTATTATGTGTCCTATCCCGGCCAAACCAGTGCCGATGATTTTATAAAGTTTTATAACAGTCCGCAAACCATTTTTCAAAACCGCATAGCTCCGCTGGGCATTTACGGTAAGCCGAACTGGAAACAGTAGTTCATGGTTCATGATGATAGTTCATAGCAAAAAGAAGGCGTTTTGCTTTTAGCCTTAAGCTTTCTGCTTTAGAACAACCAATCCCGATATTCCCGCCAATAATGAAGCTAACAAGATTCCATATTTAGCCTGATCAATCATTTCGGCCTGATCAAAGGCCAGGGCCGAGATAAATAGGGACATAGTAAACCCAACGCCGGCCAATAAAGCCACGCCGGTCATTTGTTTCCAGGTTGAACCTGCGGGGAGTTGAGCGCCAAATTTTACCATGAGCCAGGTAAATAACAATACGCCGGTAAACTTCCCGGCCAGCAAGCCAATGGTTACACCCATGCTCACCGGATTAATAAGTGACGAGAAAAAATCATGACCGATAACAATCCCCGCATTTGCCAGTGCGAAAAGCGGCATAATAATAAAAGCTACCCAGGGGTGTAGGGCATGCTCAATTTTTTGAAGAGGTGTTTCAGCGTCAAGACTAAGCTTCTTTATGTTATCAATAAGATGGTGCTGCTCGGGAGTAATAAGGGTGCTGTTATTGGGTATTTCTTTTTCGAAATCGGTCAGGTATTGTTTTACCGATTGAGCGTAGCCCGCCTCATTGATCCGCGTGCGTGCCGGTATTGTAAAGGCCACCAGTACACCAGCAATAGTTGCATGAATGCCCGAAAGTAAAAAGGCTATCCAAACTGCAAAGCCTATGATAAGGTAAAAGGCCGTACTTCTGATCCCTATTTTATTGCCAATAAGCAGCAGCACCAATAACCAAACTCCAACAGTAAGCGGCATAAGTGCTATATGGCTGCTATAAAACAGGGCGATAACTAAAACGGCCCCAAGGTCATCAGCAACTGCTAATGCAGACAAGAAAACTTTTACTGATGAAGGAATATGTTTGCCAGCCATAGATAATAGGGCCAATGCGAAAGCAATATCGGTAGCCATCGGGATACCCCAGCCATGGGCCGATGGTTTATCTGCGTTGAAAAGGAAAAAGATCAAAGCAGGTACCAGCATTCCGCCTAAAGCGGCGAACATGGGGAGCGATGCTTTTTTTACTGAGGATAATTCGCCGGCCATAAACTCACGTTTCAGTTCGAGGCCAATCACGAAAAAGAACAAAGCCATGAGGCCATCGTTGATCCATAGGTGCAATGGATGGTCTAAAGCATATTTATCAAAACCTAAGGACAGTTTGAGATCCCAAAGCTCATGATAACTATGCTGAAAAGGCGAGTTCACCCATATGATGGCTATAATGACGCTGATAAAAAGTACTATACCGCCGGTATGTTCCTGGTGTATGAACTTGCTTACCGGCTGCGTAATTTTATCAATGGGGTAGCTTTGTTTCATAGATGACCTAAAGTAAGGAATTAAGTTTGATTTTTTGGCGAAATGGCCTTTCGGTTATGATCCGGGTAAAACAAAAAGCGGCAATAAAGTATTTACCAATAAAATATCAGCTATGAACAACTATCAGCAAAAATGGATAAATACATTGCAAAACGCCCATATACACGGTTGGGAAATAAAGGCACAGGGAGATGATATTTTTGTAGAGATGCCCCACGTTACCGATCTGAAACTGATCAGGGATAACCTGCCCGAAACCCTGGCGCTGATGGCTTTGGATATTAATTTACCAAAGGAAAGGCTGAAATTTATTTTTCACAATGGATACGAGCAGTTTGAATACCTGCTTAATCCTGCTGCTGAGGATCTGGAACGGGAGGGCTAAAATCAACGGTTGCAGTTTCGTCGGGCAATTTTTCCTGGGTTTTATCCGAATCGATTTTAGCCATGGTTGATACCACAACTACCGAGATTCCCATACAGGCAATCAGGATAAACGAAGCCCTAAGTGTGGCGATACCTGCTATAAAACCAATAACCGGCGGGCCAACTAAAAAGCCCATGAAACCAATGGTCGATACCGCTGCCAAAGCTACTCCCGGCAGCATAGTTTTTGATTTGCCGGCCGCGCTGTAAACCATTGGTACTACTGATGATACACCAGCGCCAACCAGTAAAAAACCCGCCATGGCAGTATAAACATGAGGGAAAGCGACTGCTATCAACAACCCTGTAGCAGTTAACGAACCACTGACCTGCAAGGTGCGTTTCAAGCCAAATTTATGCGCGAACCAGTCGGCAACAAAGCGACCGCCCGCCATGGTGAACATAAAGGTGGTAAATCCTATACCAACCAATGCCTGCGGAGCAAGTACAACTTTTTTAAAGTAAATCACACTCCAGTCAAACATGGCGCCTTCACAAATCATCGAACAAAATGCGATAATACCTAATTTGATAAGTGATTTATCGGGCATTACAAATACGGGGCCTGCATCGGTCACTTTATCATCTTTCAGGTAACGGGCTGCTACTGCAACACCAATGCCAATCACTACCAGCATTAGTGAAAAATGATGAAATGGGGCAATCCCCTTTGCTATCATAAAAGTGCCTATGCCGGCACCTGTAAAACCGGCCAGACTCCACAAGCCGTGAAAAAATGCCATGATAGGCCGTTGGTAAAGCTGCTCGGTAGCTACAGCCTGCGTATTTACGGCTATGTTTACAGAGTTACTTGCAAAACCAAAGCACAGCAAGCATATAATAAGCTGAAAGGTATTTTGCGCCAGGCCTAAGGTTACCAGTGCTATAGCATAAACAAGTAGAGCACCAATAACCAGTTTTTTACTACCTATTTTGGTAATGATCCAACCTGAGAAGGGCAGGGAACACATTAACCCAACCGGCAACGCGAATAATACAGCGCCCAAACCAGCTTCGGATAAGCCCATATTTTGCTGAACGGTAGCAATGCGCGATGCCCAGCTTGAAAAACTTAATCCCGCCATAAAAAACATGGCCCCCACGGCAATGCGCAGCGTAAGTTTGTTGATGGTATCTTTTGAATCGGGTAAGTTGCTCATGTTAAAATAGTATTCATAGTGTCAAAATGACACTATGAATAGGCTGCACAAATATAAGGTAATTAATTATACTTTTTACTAAGCTAAATCGTTTTTTACTTTTAGGTGAGTTAAGCACCCTGTTAAAAGCAAAAGCGGTCATTTTAACCGTTTTAGGGATAAATGACCGCCTCCAGATAATATAGCCTCGGTTTATTTTAGCCTTTTATGTTAAATGAACCAACAATGGTATGCATATCACCAGTACCCAGATCCTTAAATTCAGCTTTAAACGTGCCCACTGCATTCCCTTTTGTAGGGCTTGAATGGTTTAGCGTAGTGAATTTAATTTTACCGCCCCAAAAAGTTCCCGGCGCATCGGCATTTATAGCTGTAATGTCGAAGGTTCCGGCAGATAATGTGTTGGCACCTATTTGAAATATATCTGAGCCATTGCCATTAATGTATGAAATCATAGTAGTTCCGGTAGTAGATATCGGACTTTGATCGATAGACGTGAGCATAGGGCCATTTTTAACAACTGTGGCACCGCCATCAACCCGGTAAGAAATTGTTCCCTGCGCAGCAGCCGGGTAATCAGAACCATCGTCGGCAGTACTGGTTCCTGTGCCAGTTCCCGTGCCTGTCCCGGTACCAGTTCCTGTACCTGTGCCAGTTCCTGTTCCTGTTCCTGTACCGGTTCCAGTTCCAGTTCCAGTACCTGTGCCAGTTCCAGTTCCAGTTCCAGTTCCAGTACCAGTACCAGTACCTGTACCAGTTCCCGTGCCAGTACCAGTCCCTGTATTTGTAGTAGGACTTACATCAATAGCCTTGGTTTCTTTGTCGGGTCCAAGAGGGGGATCGAGTTTGCAGCTGCTTACAGAAGCGGTTATTAAAAGCAGGGTAAATACTTTATAGTAGATTTTTTTCATATACAAAGGGCTAAGCAATAGTTTTAATGCCTTAAATATAAATAGTTTAGCCCTTTGTACGTGTATTTGAAAATATTTGATACAAATATTGTTAAGAAAAGTTTACAACCTTTTCAATTATTCACAGTCTCCATCCGGGCTGCATGATTCTCCTTCGATAATATCAAATGCCGGTTTGGGGTTTTCCAGTTGCCAACCGGCGAAAGCTTTAGCAAGCGTATCTTTAAAAATCGCCACTTCCTGCGCGCCGGAAACCGCATATTTACGGTTCATTACAAAAAACGGCACGCCTCGTACGCCTAAGTATTGAGCCTCGGCAATGTCATGTTTTACATCATCGGCATAGCTGTCGGTTTCAAGCGTTAGTTTAATTTCATCGGCGTTGAGGCCTATGGCTGTACCCAGTTCAATAAGGGTTTGATTATCATCAATATTACGGCCTTCAGTAAAATATGCCTTAAACAAAGCTTCTTCGGCTGCATCGCCCAGGCCATGTTTTTTGGCCAGATGAGCCAGCCTGTGCGCGTTAAAACTGTTGGCCACAACCGATTTGCTGAAATCATAGGTAAGTCCGGCCTGTGCCGCCATTTGGGTAACATGATTATTCATCTGTTCGGCATGATCGAGTGTCCAGCCTTTTATATCTGCCAGGTATTGATTAATGCTGATGTCGGGGTTGGTTTTAAGATCGGGATTGAGCTGGAAGCTTTTCCATTCAATCTCAATTTGATCTTTCCCATCCAACCCGGCAAGTGCTTCTTCAAACCTGCGTTTGCCTATATAACAAAACGGGCACATCACGTCCGACCATATTTCTACTTTCATCATTTCTTATTTAGTGTTTAAACAAATTTAATAGCTACAGTTGCTATCCCCGTAAGGGCAAAGTAAAATTTAAAAGCCTCCCCTTAACATCTAATTGTTTTTTTATTTGAACGATAGTTTTTTGTATTTGTAAATTTTTATAAATTAGGAAATTATAAACCGATTATAAACTTATTGAGATTAAGCCCATTGCTCAAGATTTATTGAACAAGCATGAGATGGAACAGTGCTAAAATATTCTGGATAGGCATTATCCTGCTGGTAGTGCCGGGTCTTATTCATGCTTACCTGTTAATGCCTTTTCCCGGCAGTCAGGACCTAAATGCCATAACTGTTTGTTATTATCTCGAAAAAATAGTTATGCCCCTGCGCCTGATCGGCATGCTGTTTATTGTTTGGTATCTGTTTAAATTCTACAATAAAAATACCTTTAAACAAAAGGCCGTTAAAGCCGCTGTTTTTGTACTTTGTTTAGGCAGCTTTTACATCACCGATTATATGTATAAAGCCGAAACCATGTTTAAAGAAACAGAAAAAGCTGTTTTTACAAACGGTTTGAGCAACCATGTGCCACTAAACTATCTGGTGGTTGGTGTGGTAAATAACGGCGTGGCAAAGGCTTACCCACTCATTTATCTCGGTTATCATCATAAGTTACAGGATGAGGTGGGTAATAAACCTGTATTGGTTACCTACTGTACAATGTGCCGTACCGGCAGGGTTTACAGTCCGCTTATCAACGGAGTGAGGCAAAACTTCAGACTGGTGGGGGCAAGGCATTATAACGCTATTATTGAGGACGAAAGCACAAAAACATGGTGGTATCAGGCTACTGGTAACGCCGCTGTTGGTAAGCTTAAAGGGCAGCAATTAACCGAATTACCCTATGAGCAAATGACGCTTGCTTCGTGGTTACAGAAACATCCCGAAACGCTTATTCTGCAGCCTGACAGGTTATATACTGCCGATTATGCCGACTTAAAAAACTATGACCGTGTACAGTTTGTTGATCGCGACAGCACTTTAAAAAATAAAGATTCCCTGATGCGCAAAAGCTGGATTATCGGGGTGATCATCAACGGAAAAGCGAAAGCCTACGACTGGCGCCACATGTATGCCAAACGCCTGCTTAACGACGAATTAAACAAAAGCTCGCTACTTATTGGTATTGAAAAGGATAGCCTAAGCTATCACGCCTGGAATACTTCGGTAAACGGCAAAACGCTTCATTTTAAATTGGACGATAAAGGTATGCTTACCGATGAAGAAACAGCTTCGGTTTGGGATTGGGACGGTTTGTGCCTAACCGGTTCGCAAAAAGGGCAGCGCCTTGCCAAAATACAGGCCTATCAGGAGTACTGGCATTCATGGAAACATTTCCATCCCGCCACTACTTTCTGGAAGGGCGACGAATCGCTGGAGCAAACGGCATCTATTTACCCACCATTTTAATAAACAGCTTTATTAAATAGCTGTCGCTATTTTACTGATATCATCGTTGCTAAGCAGGCTGTCTTCTGATACATTAGGGTAATACTTATTCAGGATTTTTTGAATAAGTTGATAGCTTTCAATAGATTGAATAGGGGCGGAGGCCAGTTCGGTGATGGTTGAGCCGATGAGCTTAAGCTTTTTAGCCTCGTATTGATTGATCACGAAATCAGAAGTTTTCTTACTGCGACTTTGTTGTATGAGTTCATCAAGTTTCTTGATCTCTTCAACCAAGTCAATAAGTTTTAATACTTCCACCTTTTTCATCAGCGCCAAAATTAATGATTTATTTGTAACAAGGGGTATAACCGCGGATAAGTTGATTTGTTTGTAGGAATGAGACGGCTAAACCGCGTGATTGTTACGAGCAAAAATTGCGCACGTTTTTAATGTGCGCAATTGTGATAAATTTAGAACCATGTCATTGCGAGGCACGAAGCAATCTCGTAGCCAATGCATGCCTGAGCTGCATAGCTACGAGATTGCCACGTCGCCCCAAGGCACGTTGCCTGCGCCGCTCCTTACAGCAATGACATTTTTCTGTTATTATTTCTTATCCTCTGTAGTATCCCTTTCAACTAAAGCCATGCCGCACTTAGGGCAGGTACCGGGTTTATCAAAAGTAAGATCGGGGTGCATGGTACAGGTGTACTTACCTTTTTTCTTTACGGTGGCGGTGCTGTCGGTTTTGCTGGTGCTTTTAACCGAACTGCTGCAGGCGCCAAGTGCAAGGCTCGCCAAGGCCAAAATGATAAAGCTTTTTTTCATTGATTATTTATTTTTGACGAATGAGGCAAGGCCGAACAGTGATACTACCAGCACGCCTAAGGCAGCCAGCATACTCACTATGTCGCGGATATTTTTACCCGCCCAGGTCATGCCGAAATACTTGTGTAAAAATATAAAAGAAAGCCCTTCGGCCCTGTCAATACCTGCAACTTTTGTAGCCAGTTTTGATGAAGTTGTTTCAATGTACCAATTGCTGCCATCGGCATAGCTCACCCGCTCAACTGGCAGTCGTTTGTTGATGAATCCATACTCGTTATCAAACTGCTTTACCTGGCTAACTTTTACCCGGCCGTAAAACTTATCAGGATCCTGGACGGTATGATAATAGGTACTCAGAAAGCGGGCATAATCCTCATCGCCATTAATTTGTTCTTTACCAGTTAAGGTATTGAAATAGGAGATCCGCTTTTTGTTATCGGTTACCTGGTAGTAAGTATTACCGCTAAAACTAACTGTGGCAACTCTTTTGGCAAGGCTATCGGCAATAGGCAGTTGCAAATTTGATATCGCTAACTGTTTCCTGTCTATCACCTGCCCGTAATCGGGCTTGGGTGTTTCGGTATTGTGCAGCTTTACCGCAAGGTGAAATGCACCGCTGATCACAAACGTAAACATCACAAAGGAAACGATGATCCCAATTTGCCGGTGATAACGATGAACGATCCGTTTATCCTCGCTACCATTTTCTTTACGCTTTTGGGTAATGGATTTAAACTTCTTCCACATTAAACCATAAACAGTAAGGCCGCTAATCAAGGCAAATAACATCACTGTCATGATGATGAGCAACACTACATTCCGGAAAGTATCGCCGCCAATATCGGCCAAAAACTGCCAGGTATGAAACTGCTCAAACAGCCACAGGAAAACCTTACGGGTATTATTATTGAACGTGCCCATGCGGCTCTGCGAGGTCTCAATGTAAATATCCATCCCATCCGGGCGGTCAAAACTGATTTTCCAAACAGGCAAAAGATGATTGATAGGCTGGTATTGCCCATCAAAGGTTGTTTGGTAATCTATATTTTTGATTTTGGATGTTGAATCCTGTGTAAAATAACGGGCGAGGTAAGTCGCATATAACCTGTCGCCATCTTTTAACAATATGGCATCGTTGGCCGAGTAATAATTGTACACACTATCCTTATCCAACACCTGGTAATAGGTGTTATGGTTAAAATTAACCAGGCCAAAATTCCGGATAGCTGTAATGCTGTTTTTGTCCATCACCTGCTGAATGCTGAGCACTGGTTTCATTTGGCTTTGCGGCACCGGTTTAAATACCTCCTCCGCGATAGACGGTCTGAACCAATTGGACATGAACGGGTGTGAAAGCCCGCTCAATGTCCAGAATATCACCGGGATGAGGGCTATTAAGCCCAACACCCGGTGCCATTTATAAAACTTGCTTTTTACTGCTGCTGATGCCATTGATCAATATTTTGAAAATGAATAACTGATGCCAAGGGTATATGTACGCGGCGGCGCGGCGTTATAAGTATCGCCGTACTGGCTGCTGGTTACCGTTGTGGCGTAAAGCTTATTGGTTAAGTTCAATACGTTGAACCAGATGCCCGCACCTTTCAATACGCTGCTTTTTACGTCATAACCTAAACGCAGATTATAGATATCATAACCCGAATAAGTTTTGGTATTGGCTGGGTTGGTAAAATATTGGTTAATGTGCTGCCACTCTGTTGCTATCCTAAAACCGGGCAGGTATTGTGGCTTGTAGGTAAGCTCGGAGTTTGCTATCCAGGCCGGAGCGTTGTTCATGCGTTTGCCATCATAGTTGGTTACCGTGTTGGTGCCGGTTGTGTAATTGGTGGTTACTTCGCTGTACTCAACGTAGGTATGTTTGGCATTGGTACCGCTAAACCTAAAGGTTAGCTCTTTAACCGGGGCTACGGTAAGCGAGTATTCGATGCCGCGGTGACGTGTAGCACCGGCGTTTTGGTTTTGCGTGGTGTTATCGGGCAGTAACTGGTTAATAATCTCGTTATGACCTTCCAAATCAAATATGCTCAGCTCAAAGTATAGTTTTTTATTAAATGCCGAAAACCAGCCGCCTGCTTCGTAATTATCAAAAGTGGCTTGTTTAAGTTGTGTTAGCTGGCGCGAGCTGTACAAATCGCCGGTTTCTGGTGGTTGAAAGCCTACACTGTAGTTGGCATAAATACCTTTGTTGTTGCCAAAGTTATAGGTGATGCCCAGTTTAGGGGCCACGATATTAAAATTGTTGGTTTCCTGCTGCTTGTATTTGGTTTGCCCTGCCGGGATTTCATTGTCAAAATTATAATGAACCCTATCGTAACGTAAACCGCCTACTATACGCAAAGCTTCTACTGGCTTGATCTCGTATTGAACATAAGCCGCTGTGTTGAATAACTTGATCTTGTAGTTATCGATATACCTGCCGGTGTTGGTGAAGCTGGTGTAATAGTTGTTGGCTACATCTTTGGTGATGTCAAGATATTGGGCATAGTATGAGCTTGGGCTGTCATCCATATAAACACCACCAATCAACCTCGAATGCAGGAAATCAAAATCAACCCGGTGTTGCGCCAGTAAGCCGTAGCTGTTAAATTTTTGATCGTTCACTTGTCCATTACTGCTTTTGTAAACGCCGTTTGCATCGCGAACGTCCGATATAAAATAACTTGGCAATTGCGCGGTTGAATTGCCACGGAGAAACAGGGTTACAAAAGTGCTGTTCTTATCGTCCCACTGATGGTCTAAACGTGTGCTGGCACGGAACGATTTTACCTTACGATAGGTAAAGCGTTGATTTGACCCGTAGCTGCGGTCATAAAAACGGGCGCTATCTAAACTACCCGGGGTTTGGGTATTAAGATAGTTATACGCTGCCGAAGTGGTGAGCTTGGTTTTGGCGCTGAAATCATAAGTAGTTTTGAAGTTGGCCGAATATTTATCAAAATCAGAATAATCCTGCCAGCTATCGGCCTGGTGGGCTACATATCCGCCTACATACAAGCCAAATTTACCTTGCGTAAACCCTCCATCAGCATCTACACGACGGTAATGGTAATTATCACCCTGAACAGACACATTACCTGCATAACCTGTAGGCGGTCCCTGGGTAATAAAGTTAACCGCGCCGCCAATGGAGTTACTGCCATAAAGCGATGATGCAGGGCCTTTGATCACTTCGATATCTTTAACCCCCGACATGTTGATCTCATAAAGCGAGTTATGGTTAAAGATTCCCGTAGGGCGAATAGGTACACCATCTTCCATATACAAGTAAAGCGCATTATAAGTAATAGGCTGGCGAATAGCCATGGTATGTTGCTCGTTGCCCAGGTTCACCATGTAAACGCCGGCTACTTTGTTCAGCAACTGATAAAGTGCTGTTGCTTTGGTATCCTTGATCTGGGTTGAATTAATTTTGCTGATGGCAATAGGAGCGTCTTGCCTTGCCTGGCCTTCGCGGCTGGCTGTTACTACAACAGGTTGCAAATCCACGGTTGATGGCTCTAATGCTACGTCAAGTTTTGAGCCTTTTATGGCAGATACTTCAACAATGCGGGCACTGTATCCCACCATGGCAAATTTGATTTGGGAGATGCCTTGCACGTTGATGCTATAATGACCCTTGGCATTGGTCATGCCCAGTTTTTCGCCTGTTTTAGCATCAGCTTTACAGATAGATGCACCCGCTATGGCTTCGTGAGTAATGGCATCTGTAACGGTACCCTGGAGTGTTGTTTGGCCGTAAGCCAGTGTTTTAGTAAGTATAAAAGTTATAAGTAGGATTAAATATCGTTTCATTATATAGTATTACAGGAGTTGCCTCCCGGTGTAAAAAATGGGTAGAGTAGGGTACTATATGTCATTGCGAGGAGGAACGACGAAGCAATCGCGAACTATGCAGATTCAGTCTACAGGGACGCGATTGTCATTTTTCAAATCCAATGACAATTGTTTTTTGATTTAGGGAATGAGTATATGCTATACGTGTGCGCAATTGGCATGCACCTATAGCAACAACTTAGTTGTAGTTATACAGCAGATATAACTATCCTGTACCATCAATCAAAAACCAATAAAAATGAAATGATTATCCTAACTGGGGAGGCTGAAATATCGTAACCGGGCGGTCGGCCGGTACGGTTGGGGTGTAAGGGGTTGAAATAACCTGCAACAGGCTGGAGTGGAATTTAACATCAGTTGAGCTGATGACATAAACCTCCTGAAAGAGGCTCTTTTGCGACTGCCTTTCGTCGCTGGCCTGCTTGTCCTCTGCCTGTTTGATCTTTTTCGCGAAGTAACATTTACCATCGCAATGCAGCCAGGGTCTGTTCCTGTTTTCGCAAAGCTTGGTGGCAATGTAGTTCCTGTTCATTTCAAAACCCGCGAAAATGAATAACCGCGAGAAATTGACCGTGATCAGCGAAAAGATGAGTAAATAGGCTGTAATACGTTGCAGCATGGCGCAAAGGTAACCCCTGCAATCTTAATACGCAACTTTAGTTAAAAGTCGGTAGGCTTAAGTTCTAAGTCAAAAGTCTGAAGTCCAAATTCTCCATTCGAAACTGACTTCCGACTTTGAACCTAAGACTTTATTGCCCCCGTTTCAACGTAGCATGCATATGCTGGCCTTTGTAAACCAGGTTCATACCGATAGAGTCCTGGTAAACTTTACCGGTATGGGGCGAACTGCCGCCCGGTACCGGGATACTGAACGAAAAATTGTCGCCGTTGATCATGCCATCGGTAATGGCAACATCGCCTTGCGGGGCATGGGCTGTACCCGTAAGTTTGCCGCTATCTATCTTAAAAGTATAACTTAAGGGAAAATGGTCATCGCCGGGAAGCTTTAATGAACCTATCCATTTGCCGTTGATATCGGCCATTGAAATAAAACTAAAAACGGTAATAATAACAAACGCACTAATCGCCAGGAACTCCTTTTTCATTGTTGATACAGTTTAAGCAGATGCCTATATGCAGTAATATTAAACTATATACAATTTTGTTGCCTTTAAGTTTAAATAAAAAAGAAAAACCTTACCGGTTGGGTAAGGTTTTTCTTTTTATCAGAGAGAGGTCACCCTGAACTTGTTTCAGGATCCCAAGAGTAGGTCAACCTGGTGGTACAACTTAGCAAGTGGGGTGCCGAAACAAGTTCGGCATGACGATCATCTTTGAAGCTTACTTCTTCTCAACCGGCCTTTTTAATACTGAGCTGCTTTTTGAGCCATTGATATCAAGTTCAACACTGATCGAATCGCCCATAAATTTACCTTTGTGAGGGATCACGATACCGCTGGTAGCTACAGTAAAGGAAAAATCGGTGCCGTTGGTTTTACCTTCTTTAATGTCAACATCTCCTTCCGGGGTTAAAGCTGTTCCGGTTAATTTATCGCCGTCAACTTTAAAGTTATATAATAATGGATATTCTTGGCCATCGCTTGTAGTCAGTTTACCTGACCATTTGCCGTTTAAATCAGCTATTGCCGCAAGGCAAATCATAAAGCAACTTACCAATAAAGTAGTAGTAAAAATCTTTTTCATAAAATTGAATTTTGGTTGAGATAAATATAAGAACCTTGATTTATAGGATGAAATGATTACATGATATTTTGTGCGATTTAAATAGCATTTAATCCTTGAAATTGGAGAAATTAAGGCTATTGAGCTCTTTTTAAAGTGCTATGGGCTTTTGAACCGTTAGCTTCGATATCCACACCAACAGAATCGCCATAAAATTTACCGGTGTGGGCGATATGAATATTTTCGATACTAACTGTAAATTTAAGACTATCACCTGTTATTTTGCCATCTTCGATAGGCATATCACCTTTAGGGGTTTTGGCAGTGCCGGTAAGCTTATTGCCATCTATCTGAAAATTATAAAGCAACGGATAAACCTCGCCGGTTTCTGTTTCAAGTTTACCTTCCCATTTACCCGCCATTCCGGCAATGGCTGCAAAGCATGCCACAAAACAAACTGTTACAAGGGCTAAGGTTAAAAAAGTCTTTTTCATAGCTGTTGTTTTCAATGGTAAATGTATAATCGATATTAAACCAGAACGTAAACTGTACATTAAGTTTACAGTCGGTGTCTTTGATAATTACATGGCAAAAACTGTACTACAAAAGCTTGATGATCAGCTCTTGCACTTTTTTTACATGCAGTTGAAATTTTAGGTGCTTTTGCGTAGGTTTTATAGTAACGATGCCGCAAACCATTCATTCCGAATGCTATATTAGCATCATAAATAATAAAATGATTTGGACAGAATTGACTTTCAGAAAAGTGTAGATGCCGGAAGATTGGTGTGTAATACAGGTGATAACACAAGAATGAATTATCTCTTTAACTACTTCTTTGCTTTTGTATTAATGGTATTGCCATTCGCCCCAAATTGGAGCGTTAATCAATATATTAGCTCTTTATCATCGCCACCGATGTTTGCATTTGCATTGGTTTTTGATAGCTGGATGATTGCGAATTTGTTGCTGTTTAACAAGTTACTGGTTGTTAAAGGTATCAGTGTGCAGAGCAGCAGGCAAGATATACGCAAGTCTTTGGACGAAGGGCGCCTGGAAATTTTGGATACAAATGGAGATCGTTTAACAAGATACATTCAATACCCTTATGATTATTCGTCTCAAAAACGCCTTATCACCTGTTTGTATACCGAAGATAGGGTTTACCTTAACATAAGCTCTCTCGACCGCCATGATGAACCTTCCTTGTTCTGTGCTTTTATCAATTACATGCGGTGTAAACAAGTGACCCGGGCGTTTAAACAATTACAGGCCGAAAGACAGCAAGATTAATTTTTTTATACACCGGTTTTTGAAGATAAATGTTAACAATACATTTCTAATTATTCAAAATGATTGTACCTTTAAAAAGCATACACTAACCTGGCGAAATCCTGTTTCGCTATACACTATTAAACAACCTATAATGATAAAAAAGATTTTTACCGCGCTGCTTTTGCTGGGCGGTAGTTGCCTGGCCGCTTCGGCACAGGACGTTCAGCTTAACAAGGGCTGGAAATTTGCCGTTGGCGACTCTACCCAATGGTCGTCGCCAACGTTTAACGATCAAAACTGGCAGAATATTGATGTCGCCCATTCCTGGGAGCCACAGGGGCATCCAAATTATGATGGTTTCGGCTGGTATCGCATTCATGTGGTGATCCCTTCATCACTCAAAGAAAAGGCTTATTTAAAGGATAGTTTGAGGTTAAACCTGGCCAGTGTTGATGATAATGACGAGCTATATTTGAACGGAAAGCTGATCGCTAAGTATGGCGGTAGAAACGGAACTATAAAAGATGGTAATTATGGTCCGCGTATCTATAATATTTCAGCTTCTGATCCGGCAATTTTGTGGGATAAAGAGAATGTATTAGCTATCCGTATTTATGATACCGGTGGCGATGGCGGTATTTATGGCGATAATTTTAGCATTGGAATGGCCGATGTAATGGATCACGTAGCGGTAAATACCGATGGTGATTTCACGTTCGGCGAAAATAACAGCCTGGCAAAATCGGTTAAATTGGTCACTACCAATAAGTATCAATACCAGGGTACTTTGGCCTTTAAAGTTACTGATCCGGAAAACGGCGCTGTGATTTACGAAAAAACAAATCCTGCAAACTTTACTGCTGGCAAACCATTCACGTATTCATTCGTGATAGCCCGTTTAGCTAAAAAATCATATACCATTACGTATACATTCAACGATCAAAAATCGGCTAAGGAGATTGTCAGAACCGAAACAACTCCTTATGTACTTACGCCTTATCCATCGGCCAAACCAAAAATTAACGGCCCCGATGTTTACGGCGCGAGGCCCGGAAACCCGTTCTTGTATTTAATTCCGGCTACCGGTAAAAAACCGCTTAGTTATAAAGCGGATGGATTGCCGGACGGTTTAAAACTTGACGCCACGACTGGCATTATTACCGGTGTGGTAAACCAAAAAGGTGACTACCCGGTAACCCTTACTGTTACCAATAAATTGGGTAGTAAAACCAAAGTGCTTACAATTAGCATTGGCGATAAAATTGGTCTTACTCCGGCTTTGGGATGGAACAGCTGGAACGCCTGGGGATTAAGCGTGAATGATGAAAAAGTAAAGATTTCGGCCAAAGAAATGTCAGACAAACTGGGCGCTTACGGGTGGAACTATATTAATATTGATGATGGATGGGAAGCGGAAAATCGTGCTGCCGATGGGGCTATTGTAGCCAACAGCAAATTTCCGGATATGAAAGGTTTAACGGATTATGTACATAGCCTTGGTTTGCATACCGGTATTTATTCATCGCCGGGCCCTCGTACATGCGGTGGTTTTTTAGGCAGTTGGCAACACGAAGATCAGGATGCCAAAACCTATGCCGATTGGGGATTTGACTATTTGAAATATGACTGGTGCTCTTATTCAGAAGTTACGCCGCCGCACCCTGACCTGCCTGCACTTAAAAAACCTTATGAGCTGATGCGCTCGTCTTTAAACAAGGTAAACCGTGATATCATGTTTAGCTTTTGTCAGTATGGCTGGGGCGATGTTTGGAAATGGGGTGCCGAAACCGGCGGTAACAGCTGGCGTACTACTGGCGACATACAGGATACCTGGAGAAGTATGAGCGATATTGGTTTTGGACAAGATCCAGCTTCACCTTATGCGGGCCCGGGACACTTTAATGATCCGGATATGCTGGTGGTGGGTAAAGTAGGATGGGGCCCAAGCCTGCACAACAGCCGTTTAACTTATGATGAGCAATATACCCATATCAGTTTATGGAGTTTGCTATCGGCACCTTTATTAATTGGTTGCGATATGGGACACCTGGACAGGTTTACACTTAGCTTATTAACCAATGATGAAGTGCTGGCCATAGATCAGGATGCTTTAGGTAAAGGTGCAAGGCAGGTTTCTAAAACGGATGAACAGCAGATTTGGGTGAAAGAACTTACCAAAGGCGAAAAGGCTATAGGTTTCTTCAATACATCTGACAAATACCAAACTGTTAACCTTGATGCTAACGATAAGCTGTTAAAAGGCTTTACCAAAGCGCGTGACGCCTGGGAGCAGAAATACCTGATAGCAGTGAACCATAAATATACTTTCAAAATACCTCCGCATGGCGTTAAGCTTATCCGGGTTATGTAAATATACCTCAGGGAGTCTATGAGAGACCCTGATAGGATGCAAATTGAAAAGAAACAACTATGGACACGCGTCATTGCTAGGTACGAAGCAATCCCCAATAAGCAGGTTCGCCCTGTATAGTTTGGGGATTGCTTCGTACCTCGCAATGACGTTTACGTTTTATTAATAGCAAAAAAAGCCTTTATCGGATAGATAAAGGCCTTTTTTGCTATGTTGTAACTGCTGCCGATCAATTCGGTATGTCATAATGATATATCGGCGCAAAAACGCCCTCGCTGGTAGTGTAATAGCCTTTACCATCTGGCTGAAAGCCTATAGCTTCTCCCTGCTTTTCAACTTTGTATTCCAATTCGCGTGGCTGACGAACCATGGTGTCCCAAATAGGCTCGTTATGCTGGCGACGCCAGTAGTAAACCTTGTCGTAGCTTTTCAGCAGGATCTGTTGCCCGTCTTTGGAGATATCACCGGCTGTGATCCATTTGAAAGGCTTAAAACCAGAAAAGAACAGTTTGCAGCGTTTGGTTAATACGGTTGTTGTATTGGCCTTATAATTTAAGGGGGTAGTATAAACTCCAACGGTATCACCTCTTTTACTTACAATGATCAATTGCTTATCAATAGGGTCAATCATCATGGTTTCAGCATCTTTAGGGCCATCGGGGTATGTAAAGTTTGCGCTCGCAACCGGGGTATTTACATTTGCAGTATTGTCTTTAGCCCACGATTTTTTTTCGATCGCACGGTAAATCGTAATGAATGGCCTGTTTTGCGCATTATCGCCTATATCGCCAATGTAAACGTAGCTTCTGCCTTTTTCGGGGCCCGGGCCAACGTCTATGTCTTCGCAATCTTGTACGCCAAGTTGGTGGATACTATCACCTTTAAAATAGATAGTTGATTTTAGCTTACCTGCTGAACTTATTGCAAAAAAACGGCTGGTATCGCCGCTGTCGTTATGTACATAGTAGGTATCCGGGTTGATGGATGAGGCCGCAATGCCCGAAGTTTCATCCATCTCCTTGTTATTGAGGGTGCCCGTAATATCCTGCTTGTCGAGTAGCCTGTGCTTGGCAAAGGCCCCCATAAAAAGCAGGGATATGATGGGTAGTAATATATTTAATTTTTTTGATCGGCTCATTCTGTTTCTTGCAAACAATAACGCAAATAAAGCGCATTAGTATGAAGTTGACATTAATTATTTGATTTTGTTACGACTATATGAAAATTTAACGGTCGACAACAGGCAAAATGAGCAATATTCGTACCATGAAGCATTTATGCCGATTCAAAAGCATGTAATAAGGCGTTTTGCCGGAATATTTCTGTCGGGCTACGGTAGTCTGCCAGTTCAATTTCCTGAACATATTTGCAATTGTAGGGGTGTCCGGGTTCAATAAAAACAGGCATGTCATAACCCTGTTGCTGGTAATACGGGGTGATGAATGCTTTTACCGGGAGATCATTGGCAGCAGAAACAACTTCGGGCGTTAATTTCTTTAATGGCTTCAGAAGCAGTTTAATTTCGCAAAGCTTGAAATTATCATAAAGCGGGATCCAGCGTATCACATCATCAATATTAACAGCTATGGCATTATGTTTTACACCTATAAGCGTACCGATATTAACGTCGCTGTTATTTAATAAACTAATGATTACAACCTGCTGACCAATATAACGGCTAAAAATCAGGAGTTGATCGGCTATGCTTATATGTTTCATTTTGCTAATTTTATTAGCAAAATACGGAATTTAGTTGATGAAATACAAGAATTATTTGAAACGAAATATAGTTTTTATGTAAACCTATGTTAACAAAAAAGGGCCCTTTTGAGGCCCTTTTTGATTTTCTTATTTTTCAACTTCCACAAGTTCCGACTTTGTTGGCTCGGCTTTAGTGAGGTCGATATCTGGTTTTGAAATGTCTGTTAACGCTACACGACCGCGATCCTTACGCAGGATACGATTAAACAGCGAGATCTCCCTATCGAACAGAAACTGGAAAAACAGTTTAGTCCATGAGGTATGATAGTGTAAAGTATCGTAGTACTCAGGAGCGGTTTTCCTGATCTCAGGAAGTTTGTTCCATGGGATAGATGGAAAATCGTGGTGCTCATTGTGGAAGCCTACGTTGAAGGCTACCGCGTTGAAATTACCGTAATAGCTGTATGTTTCCTGCTCTTCGGTAACAGTAAGGTAGTGCTCCTGGATCCAGCGGGCACCCAGTGGGTGAAGACCAACTGAAAATGAAAAGCTTAACAATAAAAAGGCAACAGCATGCCATCCCATAAAGTAGGCTATTGCAGTTGTAAATGCGGCCTGTAATAACCAGTTAGTCAGGATCCAGCCATCAAATGGGTGAATTTCCCTTAAACGCGATAAGCGGAATAACTGAAATACCGGGAAAAACAACAACCATAGTGCTTTACCAAAAAACGAATTGCTGATCAATTTTGCTTCCCAGCGGTTTGGCAAATCGGCATCAAGCTCGTGTACACCCTGAAAAGAATGGTGTTTGATATGATACTTTTCGAATGAAATAGCGCTTGGCAATATTTGCGGCAAATTGGCAAACATAGAGGCCCAGCGGTTGGCGTTACGGTTTTTAAAAAGCAACTGGTGTGTACATTCGTGTATCATTACAAACAATGCATGATCGGCAAAAGCGCCAAGTAAATAAGCAGCTCCGAAAACTATCCACCATGATTGATCGCGTACAAACCAGGCTAAAACTACCTGGAAAGCTACTAATCCAATAATGGCCCATATGGTTTTTGGATTTTTACCGATAAGCTTACGCAGTTGCGGAAACTCTTTCAAGATTTTTTTTGTACGGATTCGATGAGGTTCAGACTCCTGGGAATAAACAAAATCAGTCTTTTTAATCATATAGTGTTAAAACGTTAAATATAGCGATAACGTGCGCAAAACTTCATTTTTTTGTAAAAATTAATTAGCAATATCAGGAATACGTAGAATCTTCACGATTGTTTCATGTAAATTTTATATAGAATTTACGTTAATTTTGTTTGAAAACAATTACTTTAAAGGTATTAGGGATGGTTTTACGTGTGCCGGGTTCAAATTGTGCTACGCTTAAATAAATTTTATGCGTTTTAGCGTCCAGGGCCATTGTTCTGGCTCTTTCAGCTGTTTTTAAGGTTTGGATCACCTCATAGGCATCTGCCGATTTTTGTTTGATGATAGTTGTAACACCATCGCCGCATGAGCAAAAAATCAGTTTAGTTTCCGGATCATAAGCTACCGCGTCAACGCCGGCGCCAATTGGCAGGGTTGTGGTTACTTTACCTGTTTTGATATCGAAAACGCTTACGCCTTTATTTTCACGGCAAACAGTAAACAGTTTTTGATTAACGGCATCAAGCGCTAAGCCTGTAGGCCCGCCGCAAGGGGCAAGGGGATAGTTTTTAATTACTTTAAGGCTTTTGCTATCGATAACATCAAGACTGCTTTTATCTTCAAGATTGTTGTATATCTTTCCTTTTCCGTCGGATACTGCAAATTCAGGTGCGCCGCTCAGGGCTACTGAACCAACTTGTTTAAGTGCAGACGGGTTAATTACCGACGAATTGTTGCTCTCGCCATTAAAAGTAAACACGCGATCGGCAGAGGGATCATACATAATAGCATCCGGCCCGTTAGCGCCCGTAAGAGCAATGGTAGTGATGGTTTTAAACGTTTTCAAATCGAAAACTACTACGGCGTTTGCTTTGCCATCGCTAATAAAACCACGGTTAACCTTATTTACTATAGCTATGCCGTGCACGCCTTTCATGTTCTCGATAGCGCCAACCGGTTTTTCGGTATCCAGGTTAATGACATTTACAGCAGTGCCGTGAGATACATAAAGATTGCGGTTAACCTTATCAATAGATAAATAGTCATAACCGCCATCGCCCGGAAGCGCGATAGTTTTATCGGCTACATAGGTTTGCGCGGTCAACTTAAAAGGAGCCAAGCCAGCAATAAGCATAGCCACAGCCAAAATTTGTTTTTTCATTTCTCGGGATTGTTTATTGCCATGAAATTAAATCCCGAATCTGTAAAAATGCTGTGTTAACCGTTGTGGCTTTCATTAAGTTCATTTAAATGGGTTGTAAACCCTTTGCGGTACAATATACGCAGCATAGCCGGTAAAACAATAAGTAATAATGGCAATGCCGCTAAAAAACCTCCAATAACTGCAATGGCCAACGGTTGATGCAATTGTGCCCCTGCGCCTATACCTAAAGCAAGCGGCATCAACGCTATAATAGCACCCAGGGCAGTCATTAGTTTAGGTCTTAAACGGGTACTGATAGCAAAAGTTATGGCCTCATCAATGTTTTTGTTTCCATTTTCGATGGCGCTTTCTTTAAACTGGAGAAAAGTAAAAATGGCATTTTCGCCAATTATGCCTACAATCATAATTAGCCCGGTATAGCTGCCCACGTTAAGCGGCGTTCCTGTAATAAATAAAGCCAGAAAACTGCCGGCAATTCCCAAAATGCCTATCACTAAAATAAGCAGTGCTATCCTGAATTGCCTGAACAGGAATAATATCACCCCAAAAACCAGCAGGCAAGCAGTTACCAGGATAATAAGTAACTCTTTAAACGACTGCTGCTGCTGAGCATAAGCACCGCCATATTCCACATGATAACCGGTTGGCAAGTTTACGTTATCATGTATGGTTTTCTGAATGGCGGTTATCACAGTACCCAGGTCGCTGCCTTCCAGCCTGGCACTTACCACGTTCATGCTTTGCAGGTTTTCGCGGTTTATTTCGGCGTCGCCGGGCCTTAGCTCAACCGAGGCAAGTTCAGTTATCGGGATAAGCTTTCCGTTTGGTAAAAATATATGCAGGTTATGGATATCATTTACGTTAAGCGAGCGATTGCCCGGGTAAACCATGCGGATAGGGGATAGCTGTTCTTTCTCCAATAAATTGCCTATCACATTACCTTCCAGCGCGGTTTGAATCTGCATTTGCAGATCTGCGGCGGTAATTCCGTACTGTGCAATTTTGCTGTAATGCGGTTGGATACTTACCGTAGGACCGGCAATGATGATGCCTGGTAGTACGTCGGCTGCACCTTTAACCTTTTCAACCAGTCCGGCTATTTGGCGGGACAGGTTTTGCAGTGTTTGCTGGTTATCGCCAAATACCTTGATTTCGATAGGCTCGGCCGATGTGGTAAGGTCGCCAAGCATATCGGTTATCACCTGGCCAAATTCTACCTCCAGCGCCGGTTGAGTTTCTTCAACAATTTTGCGCAGGTCGCTTATTACCTCTTCTGTGCTTTTGGTACGATCTTTTTTAAGCTGGATAAGATAATCGCCGCTGTTAGGTTCTGTGATGAAAAAGCCCATTTGTGTGCCCGTGCGGCGCGAGTACGCAGTTACATCGGGATGTTTTACGATTTGCTTTTCAATTTGGCGCAACATGCGGTCGGTTTCTTCCAGTGAGGTTCCGGGAGGGGATTTGTAATCAAGCACGATAGCGCCCTCGTCCATATCAGGCAGGAAGCCGGTTTCAAGCATTGGCGGTACTATCACAATAACCGCTGCTAATGCGGCAATAATGATAATACTTACATATGGCCTGAGGATAAAGAAGCTTACCCATTTTTGTCGTCTTACTGTATGTACTTCCTCTTTTTTAGTTTTTGCTGCGGCATTTAATTTAGGCTTAGGGGTAACCAGCAGGTAAATTACCGGCAGACCGATCCAAGTTACAAAGAATGAACTTAGCAAGGTAATGATCATAGTATCGGTAAGTACCTTGAAATATGCCCCGGCCACACCGGTCATCAGCACAAAAGGAATAAAGATTACGATGGTACTAATAGATGAGCCCACCATTGCCGGGAAAAGGTAATCAATGGCTTTCCTAACCAAATGGCTGCTTAGCTCATCGGGGTGTTCTTCGTGTACCCGGTGAATCTGCTCAACAACTACTATGGCATCGTCAATAATTAAGCCTATGGATGCCGCAATAGCGCCAAGGGTCATGATATTGAAGGTATAGCCAAGCCAGTATAGTATAAGCAGGGTAAGCCCAAGCGTAACCGGGATGGTGATTAATATGGTGATACTTGCTTTAAACGATCTTAAAAAGATCACCGCTACGATAATGGCCAGCAGCAGACCTATCCAAAGGCTGTCGCTTACACTCTTTACCGAATCGTTCACAAAATCGGCCTGTACATAGTACGGCCTGATCGTTACGCCGTGCGGAAGTAGTTTTTTTAACGCATCAACCTTATCGGCCATGTCATTACTCACCGATATCAGATTGGCGTTGGGTTGTTTTATAACAGCAATAAGTACCCCGTCGTGCCCGTTGGCGTTAATGCGGGTATACTCGATACCTTCATTAACCTGTATGCTTGCAAAATCCTTAAGGCGCACTATCCTTTTTCGGTTATTGCTTATCACCAATTGTTCCAGCTGATCTTTGGCATTAATGGTGGCATCGGTAACGGTAAGGTACATGCGCTTATAATCAGACAGGTAGCCTTCTGATTTTACAAAGTTGGTGGTAGCAAGCGTGGTACTGATAATATCAGGCGTTAGTCCCAATGAAGTCATTTTCTGCTGATCAAGCGTGAGCCAGTATTCCTTCAGCTTACCGCCAATTACCCTAATCTCAGATACCCCGTCAACCTGCGAGAGGAATGGTTTTACCGTGTAAGTAGCCAATTGCCTTAACTCAATAGGCGACAGGTTATGGCTTTCCAGCGTGTAACCACTCACCGGTAAAATGGATGGGTTCATCTTAGCCACGCTGATATTTACATCTGGTGGCAGATCGTTTTTGATCTGGTCAATACTTGATTGGATGCGTTGCTGACTCAGATCGATATCGGCATTCCAGTTAAACAATGCAGAAATTTCGCAACTGCCACGGCTTGTGGTACTGCGTACCAGTTGCAGGTCGGGTACTTGTTTAATGGCGTTCTCTAACGGTTTGGTAACCGTAACCATCATTTTGTTTACCGGCTGCAGGCCTTGATCGGCAATGATCTTTATTTTAGGGAAAGTGATTTCCGGGAATAGGGAGGTTTGCAATTTAGAATAGGCAAACAAACCGCCCATAATAAAAAGGGCCAGCACAAGGCCTAAGGGCTTGCGATGGGTTATGAAGTAATTTTTACGCTGGTTTTCCTTCATTACTCCGTAATTTTAACTTTAGCCGTATCTGCAAGTCCGTAATTACCCGTTGCTACAATCTTATCGCCCGGCGAGAATTTTGGTGTTAAGATCTCTATCCTGTTACCCGCCTCAATACCCTTTGTTACCGGTGTTTTTACCGCGGTTGTAGGGTTAATGAGTTTCATTACCCAAAACTCGGTTTGGGTTTCGTTACTCAATATGGCCGATTTGGGCAACGATACCGTATGCGGCCTTACCGATTTAATGATGCGCGCTCTGGCTACAAGGTTTTCGGGGATAGGATTGGTGCTGTTTACTTTAAGTACAATGCCCTGTGTTTGCGACAACGAATCAACAGCGGGCATTGTTGAACTTACCTGTGCTGTTAGTTTTTCTCCTCCGGGAAGTGTTAATTGTACATCCTGATTGTTTTTTAGATAGGAGCGAAGCTCGTAAGGCAACTGCATTACAAATACAAAGCTTGAGCGGTCGCTGATTACGGCAAGTTGCTCACCGTCCTGTACATAATCGCCTTGCTGATGGTTTAGCTGGGTAACATAGCCATTACCGGCGGCCTTTATTTTGTTAATGCCCGAAAACTTAAAGGTAGTATCCAGCACATTGATGCTGTTACCAATGCTTTGCGCTTCTTTTGTTTTGATGCTGAATAAAAATTCGCCCCTGTTTACAAAGTGCCCGGGCAGGATATTTACCTTTTGGATATAGCCATTGGCATTGGCCTTAACAATGTTTTTTTGCTGAAATACAGATGTGGCGCTCAGGTCAATATAATCAACCATGGCACTATCGGCAACTGTGGTTACGGTTACCGGTGTTTGGGCAGCACCGCCGTCGCCTGCATCATCAGCCGGTTGGGTATTGCCTTTGCAGCTATACAGCAGTGTTAAAATCCCGGCAGCCAGGTATATGTGTTTAAATTTCATGTTATTTATTCCAGTAATTGAGCTGATTAATAAGTTGCAGCTTATTAATAGTGGTTTGTGTTTTAAGGTTTTTTATAGCAAGATAATTGTTAATAGCCAATACGAGGTCAGCCATGCGTACGTCGCCGGTTTGCAGTAATTGGGTATCAACCTTTATAAGACTTTCGGTATATTTCATTTGCTCGTCTATCTGCGCAATCAGCTTTTCAGAGCCATCTATCTGTTGATTTAACTGGGCAAGCTGCTGGCGGTATTGTGTATCAAAAAAAGCTTTGTAATTACGCCGGGTATCTTCTTCTAACGAAAGTTTGCGGTACTGGATTTTGCGCTGACCACCATCATATAATGGAAGCGTGAAACTGAATCCAACACTTACACCAAAGTTTTTGTAGGCCGGTCCGCTCAAAAAGTCGGAGTTGTAACCGCCGTCGGCCATCAGGTTTATCTTAGGTTTGTAACTAAAATCAAGCAGTGTGCGGCTGTTTACCAGTTTAAGACTATCCGTTTTATACTGGCTGAAAAAGATGCTGTTACTGATATCTGCCCGCATGTTTTTTTGAATGCCGGGGTCCTGAAGCTCAATATAGCTGGTATCTGCAATGCCGGTTAAATAGTTGAGTGTGGTATAGTCGTTTTTATACTGTAAGCGTGCTTGCGATAACGTAAGTTCTTGCTGCTTAAGGGTAACTAAAAAGGTAAGGTAATCGCTTTGACGATAAACGTTGGTGCGGGTTAGTTTTTTAAGCAGTTCTTCTTCGCGGTTGAGCAGGGAAATAACCTCTTGGTTAAATTTTACCTGCTGCAAGCTACCAAAAGCGGCTATGTATTGCGCGGTAACAGCCTTTCTCAAATCCTGCTCGGATATTTTGGAGGTATTGAGCACCGATTGCGATTGCAGTTTTACCGCGTCTATCTGCGCGGCGATATTTTTTTTGCTATCCAGCGACTGATTGATACCCAGTAAGGCCGCAAGTGTATGTTCATTGGTAATAGCAGGAGCATAGCCGTAACCGCCTGCAACAGGAGCGTAGAGCCCGGTGCTGTTGGCGCTTACCTGAGGCCTGTAACCGGCTTTGATACGGAGGCTATCTAACTGACCAGAGGCTATCTGGTTTTGGAGATCTTTTAATAGCGGACTATTGCTTTTGGCAAGCTCCAAATAATGTTCGAGATTGTAGGTTTGTGCCTGTGTAACAGCACTAAGCAGGCAAAATAAAAAGCCGAAAACCCATTTTATCCGGATGGTCAAAATAATATATGTTGTGTTAAATAATAGCTAAGCTACAGGATAATTCTGGAAAAAATTGGGACTGCCATTGTAACAAATTAAAAGTTAACCGTGAAAGTATGGTACGGTGCTTCATAACTGTAAATGAGCTGGTAACCCAGGCTTTCGCAGATTTGTTTGGAGATGGTAAGCCCAAGTCCACTGCCCTCGGAATGTGATGATTTATGGAAGCGTGTAAAGATATTTTCAGGATTGAGGGCAATGTTTTCCCCTGTGTTTTTAATGGTTAGGCTTTCGGCTGTGAGATTGATGATGATCTCTCCGCCTTCAATATTGTGCCTAACGGCATTAATGATCAGGTTATTGAGTAAAATATCAATCAAATAAGCCCCAGCCTCCACCTCCTTTTCGCCGAGGATTGAAGTGACGGTTATTTCTTTATCGCTAAAAATATCCTCCAGTTGATACAATAATTCTTCTATCAGTTCATTCAAATCCAGGTGCTGGCGGTCGTTTAATAGTTTGTTTTCTATTTTAACCAGTAATAATAACGATTGGTTGAGCCTGCTCAACCGCGATACTGCACTGTAAAGGTCGTTAAGTAGTTTACTTTGATGTTCGCTGAAGTTTTCTGTCTGGATTAAAGTGTCCAATTTAGAATTGATAACAGCGATAGGGGTAAGCAGTTCATGCGAGGCGTTCTCGGTAAATGTTTTAAGATCTTTGTAGTCTTTTTTTACCCTTTCGGCCATTGCAGTTACTTCGGCCTGCAACTCATTAAATTCGTCGATAGACGAGTTAGGTGAGAGCATTTCCCGGTTATCGGTAACGTTGAATAGCTTTAGTTCGCTAAGTATGCTATAAAAAGGTTGCCAAAGCCTACCCAGGATAAGGCGGTTGGTGATCACCAACACCAGTAATAATAATAGAATAACACCAATGGTGATAGCGAAGATGATCTGGATCAGATCTTCAGTCTCCACTTTCGATTCAACTATCAGGATCTTATAGTACCTGCCGCCAACGCTTACCGAACTAACCAGGCCCCTGCCGGATTCCGGTTCATCTTTTTCGCGATAATAGGTAGTGTTGAAAAACTCACGTTTAACGGAGTTCGGTTCGGCCGAAACAAAAGTGATCTGCTGATCTTTTGATTCAAAAACCTGGGGCAAGTGATGATTGAGCTTCACATAATCAAAAACCTCCTGCTCTTCAACCTCAAGCGATTTGTCCTTTTGGTTGGTAAGAATAAGGCTGATAGCCTGGTAATAAATAGCGCCTGTTATCAGCATGATAACAATGGTGGCTATTAAGTTTACCCGGTTATACCTTTCGGAAAGTTTCATTATTATTGATCGGCGAATTTGTAGCCCATACCATAGGCTGCATAAATATAGTCCTTACCGCCGGCTTCCATTATTTTTTTTCGGATGTTTTTGATGTGCGAATAAATAAAGTCGAAATTATTGGCCAGGTCGATGCCATCGCCCCATAAATGCTCGGCAATGGCGTTTTTGGAGATTACTTTGCCTTTATTAGATATGAAATAGATAAGCAGGGCAAACTCCTTACGGGTAAATTTTACAGGTATTCCGTTTACAGCTACGGTTTTAGCCATCAGATCGATGCTGAGCTCGTTAAAGTTAAGCACGTTGCTGCCATTAAACATTTTACGCCTGATGATGGCCGACACCCTTGCCTTAAGTTCGGAAAGGTGAAAGGGTTTTACTAAATAGTCGTCGGCACCCAGGTCAAGGCCCTGAAGGCGGTCATCTAATGAGTTTTTGGCCGAGATGATGAGTACACCATCCGTATAATTATTGTTTTTAAGTACTTTCAATAAATCTATACCATTGCCGCCGGGCAAGGTAATATCCAGCAGGATGCAATCGTATCTGTACAGTTCAACCTTGGCAAGGGCAGCAGTATAGCTGGCCGCAGTTTCGCAGATATTGCCGGCTTCGGTAAAGTATTCTTCAATACTTTCGCGCAGGCCTTCTTCATCTTCAATGATCAGTAATTTCAAATCTTTTTTGAGTAAAGGTATATGGTGAATTTGTACGGATTTTGGATTTTTTGGTTAGTGGTTAGCTTCACGAAATTATGCTCACAGATTTTATACAGAATACGTAAGCAAATTTGCCTTTAGCTTGTTGCAAGTTAAATACAAAATCTGATCATTATGTGGTGGATCTACGCTTTACTTTCGGCACTGTTTGCGGCGCTTACCGCAATTTTTGCCAAAATAGGTATTAAAGGGGTTGATACGGATTTGGCGACAGCCATTCGTACAGTGGTTATCCTGATACTGGCCTGGGGCATAGCGCTTTTTAAAGGCGGGCATGCTGGTATTGGCAGCCTCACTAAAACCAACTGGACATTTTTAATCTTGTCGGGCTGCGCTACAGGGCTTTCATGGATTTGTTATTTCCGGGCACTGCAACTGGGCAAGGTAAGCCAGGTTGCCCCGGTTGATAAACTGAGTGTGGCTTTAGCCATCGCGCTCTCTGTTATCTTCCTGGGCGAACCTTTAACCTTGAAAAACGCCATAGGCGCTTTGCTTATTATAGGGGGCACAATTGTATTAATTTTCTAATTTTTTTGTAACGGGCTCATATACAATGTAACAAGCATGTATACATAGCAAAATCATATTGTAACAAATACACTTCAATACCACATAATTCAGATTTAATCCAATCTTTCTTATAAAATTTGTGGTTCAAATACCCACATCATATAATGAAGTCTGTTTTTTTGATATTATTTTCTTTTGTTTTTATAACCGCCTTACACGCCCAAACAGCCCCCGGAGCTAAGGGGAAAATCACAGGTAAAGTAACCGATGCTACCACGAAACAACCGGTAGATTATGCTACCGTTTCTGTATTTAAACAAGGTGCCGCTTCGCCGTTTAATGGTATCAGTACCGATCCTAAAGGAAATTTTTCTATTAACAATATCCCTGCCGGGGAGTATAAAATAACCGCCGAATTTTTAGGCTATCAAAAAGCAATTATCGAGCATGTGATAGTTAAAGATGGCGCTGTGTCATTGGGCGAGATCAAACTGGCTCCCACCGCTAATGAATTAAAGGGAGTAACTATAACCGCCAAAGTGCCAACCGTTGAAAACCGGATTGATAAAATGGTTTATAACCCTCAAAACGATTTAAGTGCACAAGGCGGAGTTGCTATCGACGTTTTGAAGAAGGTTCCGCAAATTACCGTTGATATTGATGGCAATGTGGAATTGCAGGGAAATGCCAATATCCGCTTCCTGATCAACGGAAAACCATCAAGCATTTTTGGCGCCAGCCTTGCTGATGCTTTGGCCAGTATTCCTGCCAGCCAGATCAAAAGTATTGAGGTTATTACCAGTCCGGGCGCAAAGTATGATGCAGCCGGTACAGGAGGTATCGTAAACATTATTTTGAAGGATAGTAAAGTGCAGGGTGTTAATGGTAGCGTCAATCTATCGGCAGGTACCCGCCGTGAAAATGGCTCTTTTAACCTGAATGCCCGTAAAGGCAATTTTGGGGTGAACGCATTTTTTAGCGGCAATGCCCAGATCAATACCAATGCGCCAAATACCCGTAACCGTGTATCAACCGATGATCAGGGAAATCAAACTACCCTTTTTCAACAGGGTAGCAATAACTTCAGGCGGAACGGTTATGAATCGGGCATTAATTTTTCATGGGATATTACCCCTAAGGATCAGCTTACTGCCGGGGTTGGTTTTAACCACTTTGGCAACCATGGTAACGGTATCACCAACCAGGATCAAAGCGAGGTTGATGCAGCCGGTAACCCGGTATCTGATATAAGGAGCATCCGTAACTCAAGCAGTAAATTCAACGGTACCTCAACCGACGTAAATTTGAACTATAAAAAGACCTTCGCCAAAGAAGGGCAGGAGCTTGATGTATTATATTCATCAAGTTTTGGCAGTAACTCATTCAGCTCATTCCAGCGCCAGGATTATGAATCGGGTATAACTTCATCAGGTATCTCTAACAATAACCCGGGCAAAGATAGGGAAACCGACATTTCTGTTGATTATACACAACCTGTAAGCAAAAACTTTACACTTGAAACTGGCGGTAAACTTGTATTTAACCATATCAATAATAATGTAATAACCGATACCCTTTTTGGTGGTAACGCGTTTGTGCCTAACCCTAATCAAACGTATGGTTTTACTTATGACCGTAAGGTGTATGCCTACTATGTTTCGGCCTCAGCATCGGTATTTAACAAGTTTTTAGATATAAAGGCCGGTTTGCGCGACGAGTATACTACCACCAAAGCCGATTTTCAGGGCGTAAGCATTCCGTCATATAATATCCTTGCGCCGTCACTGGTGTTTTCGCACAAGTTTGGTGATGGCAGCGAATCACTTAAATTAAGCTATACCCGCCGCATCCAGCGTCCGGATTATGGCGATTTGAACCCTTTCCTGAATATCAGCGATCCGCACAACATCAACACAGGTAACCCCAATTTAAGGCCCGAAAAAGGCGATAACTTCGAGTTAGGCTACAACAAATCATATGACAAAGGTGCTAATATCAATATAGCCGCTTTCTATCGTCGCAACACCGATGATATCCAGCAGTTCACTACATTTTACTCTACGTTTGATGCAAATGGCACCACTTATACCGATGTTTCGTTAACCCAGCGTTATAATATTGGTTCGGAAGAGCGTATCGGCATCAACCTTTATGGTTCGATACCGGTAACCAGTAAACTGAGCCTGCGTACTAACATGATTTTCAGCGACAGGCGCAGTACCAACCCTGGTTTTGCCAATGTAAGCGCTTTTGCTTATCGCCTTAATCTTAACGCACAATATAGCTTTGGCCATGACCTGAGTGCTGAGTTTTTTGGTAACTATAACTCATCGCAAAAAGGTATCCAGGGAACGAATCCAAAATTTGTGTTCTACAACTTTGCTATGCGCAAAATGTTCTGGAATAAAAAGGCAAGCATTGGTCTTACTGCTACCAATCCATTCGCGAAATATGTTAGCCAAAGCTCATCAACATTTGGCAGCAATTTTTACCAAACTAACGTAAGGTTGGTACCGGTACAATCGTTCGGTATAAGCCTGAGCTATAAGTTTGGTAAACTTGAGTTTAAGAAAGACAGGGAGAAAGATAAAAACAATGACCAGGATAATGGCGGCGGAGATAATGGCCCTCAATCCGAAAAAGGAAAATAACACCTCACCCAATCCTCTCCAAAGGAGAGGGCTTTAAAACAAAAAAGCGATGACACTCATCGCTTTTTTTGTTTTATACCGTTTATTATAAAGCCCTCTCCTTTGGAGAGGATTGGGTGAGGTTTACCCGTTCTTGATCAAAATACTTTCAATGATCAGCGTAGTATCTTCACAGCTGTCTGTAGCTGTTTCCATAGCTGCAAAAACATCAGTGTATTTAATTAACTCAATAGGATCTTTTTCGTTGTTAAGCAGATCGGCAAAAGCTTTATTATGAACTGAATCGGCCTGGGCTTCCAGTTTTTTTATGTTGCTGCAAAGCTCAAAGATGATAGCAGACTTGCTAAGATCATTCATTGCGTTTACTGCTTTTTCAAGCTCGGTACTGGTTTGCAGGATCAGCGCGGCCAGCTCTATCATTGGCTGTGTAATAACAGGTACGTTATACAGGTTTATCCTGCGGGCAGCCATGGTGATCCTGTCGGCCACATCATCAATTGCCGATGCCAGATCGCACATATCCTTGCGGTTAAACGGTGATATCAGCATGCGGCCCGATTCTGAAAACACCCTGTGCGTTATCTCGTAGCTTTTAAATTTCAGCTTATCGATATGGGCAAAATTGAATTTTTGCTCATATGAAGTTGGGGAATTTACGGCTTCATCTAACAGTCTGGCCATTTCGGTAACATTAGCTACAGCTGTGTTGAATAAATCGTAAAAAAGCTGGTTAGAATTCGGAAATATCGATTTTGAGTTAGTGCTCTTCATTGATCTGTTTTATCAGTCGTGAATTTACAGTAGTTATATTAAGCGGGTTTTAAAATATGTCACTATAAATTATTCAGCATGTAAAAGTAACCATTAATACAATGCTAATTGTTAAGTTAATGTTAAGAATGGTTAAGCCAATGTAATAAAGTAGTCATAATATCGATGTAAATAGCTGATTTAAAGTAAAAAGAAACCCATTGGTAGTACGAAGAAAATTGTGTAACATTTAAGTTTAATTAAAACAAATCCCGGCGCTTGCTACTTGTGATTATATTAGTTAATCCGATTATGAAAGCCGGGGATAAACATTTTAAATGCGTAAACAGCAAAACCGGTTACGCTATTTATTACCATTCGCTGGGCCGGGAGCTCAGCAATGAAGAAGTAAAGGCTGAATTAGAAAAAATACGTGCACGCGTAGCTATTCAAAACGGTATTTATCTTGAAACACTTTACTGGGAGGAAATGAAACAGGACGCCGAGCTGACGCAATAGCAGTAAGGTTATAGGTTTGAAATATAACTGGTTTTAAATAAGTACTTTATTTGGAAATAAATACCTACATTTAATTACTCTTATATAACCAGTTTAAACCTATCATTATTCCTTGTTATGAAAAAAATAATATTACTGCTGTTAGCGGCATTGTGCTTTTCTGTGCCTGTTTTATCGCAAAATAGCCAACGGTTATCACCTGTTATCTCTTTGGATACAGCCGTATCGCGCCTGCAAACTTTGTCTGCAGATAAAGCAATTGAAAAACCTTACCTGCATTTTGACAAACCTTATTATAACGCCGGCGATACGCTTTATTTTAAAGCTTATGTTACCCTTGGCGAACAGCATGAGTTATCAAAATTAAGCGGTATACTACATGTTGATCTTATCAGCCCCACCGGTTCTCTCTTGAAATCCATTTCGCTACAACTGGCTAATGGTTTAGCGGTAGGTGATTTTAGCCTCCCCAATACATTGCCCGGGGGGAGCTATCGTATAAGGGCGTACACCAAATGGATGCTGAATAACGGCCAGGTGAATTTTTTTGATAGGCGGATAAACATTAATAACGGGCCGCCTGCAGGAAATAAAGCGGGGATCGCAAAAGCCGGGGTCGAATTCTTTCCGGAAGGTGGACGTTTTGTGAGCAGCATACCGGCCAAATTGGCCTTTAAGGCCGTCGGAACAAATGGATTGGGCGTTAATGTTAAAGGTGTTGTGGTTGATAATACCAATGCGGAAGTAACTAAATTTGAATCGACTCACCTTGGTATGGGACTTATATTTATTACTCCTGAAGCCGGTAAAACATATAAGGCCAATTTAACTTATGCCGATGGCACTAAAGCTACAGTTGATTTGCCCAAAGCTGATAACGAGGGGATCTCGTTAATGGTTAACAATGATAGTGCTGATAAGCTCGGTATTGAAATAAATGCCAATAAAGCTTATTACCTTAAAAATAAGAACAAAGAGATAGGGGTAATCATATATTCGGCTGGTGATGTCAGGTCGGTAAAGGCGGTTCTTGATAACCAGGTGCTTGATTTAAATCTCAATAAAAAAGATTTTAAAACAGGAGTGGTACAGGTAACACTTTTTTCGGCACAAGGTGAACTGCTTAATGAGCGACTGGCCTTTATCCAGAATCCCGATTTACTAACAATTGCTCCAACCTGCGATAAGACTTTATATTCGGAAAGAGGAAAAGTGCATATTTCCATTAATACAAAAAATAAAAACGGAGAAGCGGTTAAAAGTTATCTATCGGCAACAGTAGTGGATGCTGGTAAAGTACCCAGCGCTGAAGATGACGAAAATACGATATTATCGAACCTCTTATTAACCTCTGATCTAAAAGGAAAAATTGAGCAGCCCAATTACTACTTTGTTAATGTTAACAACGATACCCGGGCCAACCTGGATATCCTGATGCTTACCCGAAACTTTAGCAGATTTGAATGGAAGCAACTACTGAGCAATGAAAAACCGGCCAAAGTGTACAGTGCCGAAAATGGGTTTGATATATCCGGGCAGGTAAAAACAACAACGGGAAAGCCGGTTGATGGCGGTATAGTTACATTAATGCCCCGGGCTGGTGGAGCTTTACTGTCCCAAAACACCGATCATGAAGGGAACTTTGCTTTTAGGAACATGGTATATAGTGACGAAACCACTTTTGTGATACAAGCTAAAACAGCTACAGGGGGAAATAATACTCATATATCCGTTTATCTGGAGCCAACGTTAGCAAACATTAATACTGAAGATATCATTAGTCCGGTGAAAGATTCAAATATTACAAGAAATGATCAAACAATGCAACAACCTGTTTATTTAGCTGATGCAAATAAGAGAGGGTTTAATGCTGTTATAAATAGTGATAAAAGAGCTGGTGAACGGCAACATACTACAGAAACATTGGACGACAAAAACGTGCGGGATCAGAGTTTGTTGACTACCGGCTTGGAAGGACGCTTACCTGGAGTTATACTGAGGGATGGGGTGCCTTTTTTGGCAGATAAAGCAAATGCTGTTATGCAAACCGGACCAATGCTTATCATTGCTGATGATACCGCCATGCCTGCAGGAACGAGTGTTAATAATTACAATCCAGTTGATGTTGAAAGCATAACAGTGTTAAAAAATAGTGATGCTGCCATATATGGCATAAGGGGAGCAAACGGTGTATTGATAATAAAAATGAGAAAGTCAGCATCTTCAGGAATGGTAAAGGACATTGCTTTGCCAGGTTTGTTGTATTATACAGCACAGGGATTTTATAAGGCACGTACATTTTATTCGCCTGTTTATGAAGGCTCGCAACAAACAGCTAACAAGCCCGATGCCCGAAGCACGATATACTGGAACCCTGATATGGTGACAGATAAAGATGGCAATGCTTCGTTTGATTTTTTTAATGCAGATGGTAAAGGTACTTACCGTTTGGTGATAGAAGGTATTGATGAAGCGGGTAATATAGGGCGTAGTGTATTAACCTACAAGGTACAATGATGGCGGTAAATAAAAAACCCTGCCATGGTAGGCAGGGTAAAAAAACCACAACAATTGTTTAACCTTTGGGCTATGAATCCCTCCGGTCTATTCCTAACTGCAATATGATCTTTCAATTAATTAAACAATATAAAATTCAAATAGTTTAAACACCACATGTTTATTTTCAGTGTTTTATGTGTTGAAATCACCTCTTACAGGTATTTGAATGAATAGTTGCTTTTAAACCAAATTTCAATCTATATTTATACTTAAATAATTATGAGAAATCTTATGAAAAAATCATTTCAGCTAAAGGCGGCATTCCTGTTCGCTTTTGCCTTATTGTTATCAACAGTAACTTTTGCTCAAAACAAACCAGCCAGCCCGCGCGATAGCGTAAGCGGTAAAGCTGCAGGTTCAACCATTACTATTAACTACGGAAGCCCTTCGGTAAAAGGCCGTAAAATTTGGGGCGGACTTGAAGCTTATGGTAAAGTTTGGCGTGCAGGTGCTAACGAAGCTACTACGTTTACAACAACAAAAGATATTAAAGTTGAAGGTAAATCATTGGCTGCAGGCACATACGGCTTTTTCCTGATTCCTAACGAAAACGGTACCTGGACAGTTATTTTTAACAAGGTTGCTAAACAATGGGGCGCATTTAAATATGATGAATCAAAAGATGCCCTGCGGGTAGATGTTAAAACCAAAGCAGCGCCAATGCACGAAAGATTAGTTTATACCGTGGATGCAAAAAGCTTTTGCATGTTCTGGGATAAAATCGTAGTACCGGTTTCTGTAAAGTAAAAGATATTCAGTAACCTTGTTTTTCACAATTTTAAAGGCCTCTGGAAACAGGGGCCTTTTGCATGAAAAAGGTTATTGCATGTAACAACGCAGCTATTTTTAAGCTGCCGGTAAAGCACTATATTTACCCAATACAATGCGTAGCCGAACCAATAAAAAGCCCGTACTAAAAAGGATCATCATTATATTATCGCTGGCATTAGCTATCTTTTTGCTGATGCTCTTTGCAGATCATCCTGCCGCCGTTGAACGTTACTATGCCAATGGTTTTTACATTGTTGTCTGCCGGATTTTTCATTCCGTTTTAAATGTATTTCCGTTTAGCGTTGGCGATATCGTATATATAGCCGTAGTGCTTTATTTGATTTATGCCGTGATCAGGCTGATAGTCTTGCTGTTTAAAAAGCAGTTTCAAACAGCAGGCAGGCTTTTTTTAGGACTAATTATAGGCGTACAGGCCGGTATTGTGGCTTTTTATCTTTTATGGGGGATGAATTATTTCAGGCTGCCTGCTTCCGAGCGATTTGGACTCCGTGATACCGCTTTTACCACTGCCGATCTTAAAGCCGTAACCCGGACGCTGATAGACAGCGCCAACATAACCCGTTCTCGGTTAACACCTGCAGATTGGGCCCAGAGCAATACGCATATTTATAACACCGCCCGTCACGCTATTTACACCATCAGTAAAGATTCGGCTAATTTCAGGGCATATAATCCGGATATAAAACCGTCAATACTTACGCCTTTATTAAACTATATCGGCACATCGGGGTATTATAATCCTTTTACTTCTGAAGCGCAGGTAAACTACCAGATGCCCGTTTTTACCAGGCCATTTGTGGTTTGCCATGAAATGTCGCATCAGATGGGGTATGGGGCAGAGGATGAGGCCGATTTTGCCGGTTTTATTATCGCTGTAAAGTCGCATGACAGGATGTTGCGCTATTCGGCCTATCATCTTGCCGTTCAGGAATTTATGCACTCGCTGGGCGTGCGGGATACAGCTGCTCACAAGGAGCTTAAAGCTTTGATCAGCAAAGAAGTACGCAGCGACTATATTGCCGAACGAAATTACTGGCTTGCCTATGAAAATAAGCTGGGTGCCATAAGCAGCATTTTTTACGACAATTTCCTGAAGGCTAATAATCAACCGCAAGGATTAGAAACCTATAACAGAATGGTGCTACTGGCAATGGCGTGGTACCGAGATCAGTGGGCGTCATCAGATCATTCTGCTTCGCGTCATTAAGTCATTTGCTTTTCGTCATTTGCTTCGCGTCATTAGGTCATTTGCTTTGCATTATTCTATTTTATGTCATTGGGCGGTTTGCTACATGGCAATTTTTGCCAATTAGCAAAATGACTGAATGACCTAATGACGCGAAGCAAATGACAAACAAAGAAATGACCGAAGCAGACAAAAAAAATGCGTTCCGTATCTCACCCCGGAACGCACACAATATCACGTCTCAAATGATATTGAATCAACTAAATCTCAGATATCATATTAAATGCGTACCCAAGCTCTTATATTCGGATACCGGAACAGAAACCGGTACAGAAAATTCAATAACAAACAACTATACCGTTTTAGCAGTATAGTAATAATTACTCTCCAGAAAGCCGATTGTAAATATTTGAATGAAAACGGCGGTGCGATGTAATTATTATGAATTAATTTTCAAATTTACCTCAAAATCTTTAAAAAGCCTCGTTTACTTCACATTTATATGGATAATTTGTTTGGTAAAATTGCTGTTACTATGAAAGCTGTTTTTGTGATTGTTTTGATGTTTCTTCCGGTATTGGTTTTTGCTCAAAAAATTAATCAGAAAGAAATAAAACGGGCGGAAACATTAGCAAAGTCGGTAACTATCATTCGTGATAACTGGGGAGTTCCTCACATTTATGGAAAAACAGATGTCGCTGCTGTTTTTGGATTGATGTACGCCCAGTGTGAAGATAATTTTAAAGGTATTGAACGCAATTACCTTTACCAGATGGGCAAACAGGCCGAAGTTGATGGTGAGGCCAATTTGTACACCGATGTACAACTGCAATTAATTGCCGATAGCGCAGACGCTATTAAGGATTATAAAACCAGCGCCCCCTGGTTCCGGAAGTTATTGGATGCTTTTGCCGATGGCGTTAACTATTACCTGTACAAGCATCCCGAAGTAAAACCGCAGGTATTTAAGCATTTTGAGCCATGGTATGCGTTAATGTTTACTGATGGCAGTGTTGCCGCAACAGAAACTGGCGGACTTAAGCTAAGCGAAACAAAAGATTTTTATAGCATAGGGCCCGAAAAATTGGGCATGCTGACTGGTAAACCTGAAAACAATATTTACAATATGGTAAATGAGCGCGAAACCGGGTCAAACGGTTTTGCTATAGCGCCATCCAGATCGGCATCCGGTCATGCTTTGTTGTACATTAATCCGCATGTGCCGTTTTATTTCCGTAGCGAGGTTGAATTGGTGAGCAATGAAGGACTTAACGCTTATGGCGCGGTTACCTGGGGACAGTTTTTTATTTACCAGGGTTTTAATCAGCATTGCGGCTGGATGCATACAAGTGCTTATGCCGACGTAGCCGATCTGTACGCCGAAAAGGTGAGCAAGAAGGATGGAAAATGGTATTATGAATATGATGGCAAGCTAAGGCCGGTGGTTCCCCGTGAGCTATCGCTTAATATAAAGAATGGAAACCAGATTGAGCATCGAACCATTACTGGCTATTATACGCATCATGGTCCGGTATTGGGTGCAAGGAACGGTAAATGGCTGGCGCTTAAAGCTAATAACCGCTCGTACAATGCGCTTGTAGAATCATGGTTGATAACCAAGGCCAATAACCTTGTCGAATATAAAAAGGCCATGAACCTGTTATCAAACGCAACCAACAGTACTGTTTATGCTGATGATAAGGGAAACATCATTTTTTGGTACGGAAATTATATTCCTAAGCGCAACCCCAAATATGATTGGAGTTTACCGGTTGATGGCAGCATATCTGCGACTGAATGGCAAGGAGTTCACAAACTGAGTGAGATTATTACTAACGCTAACCCTGCTACCGGTTGGATCCAGAACTGTAATTCGTCGCCGTTTACCGGGTCTGGCCCGTCAAGCCCGGATAAAAATAAATATCCTGTTTACATGGGCCCGGATGGAGAAAACTATAGGGCGATAACGGCTATTAAAATCTTGAAAGATGCAAAGAACCTTACGCTTGATGACCTGATAGCCAAAGGTTACGATCATTATCTTGCCGCATTTGATGACTTGCTGCCGTCACTGTTTAAAGCCTATGATGCAGCTCCGGATTCGGTGAAACAATCGCTTGCCGAGCCGATAAAGGTCTTGCAGGAATGGAACAGGAATACTGCCATTCATTCCGTAGCCAGCTCGCTTGCTATTGAATGGGGCACCTTGATGATGAAAGCCCTGCCTCCGCCTCAAACCGATCAGGAGGGTACGTTTATTATCTGTCGTTTTCAAAAGTTGATTAAAACGATGCCCCCTGCACAGCAATTGGCTTTGTTGAATGATGTTGTCAAAAATCTGCAAAGCCGTTTTGGTACCTGGAAAGTAGAGTGGGGGAATATGAACTGCTACCAACGACCGGACGATGGCATTACCTTTGATGATAACAAGCCCAGTATCCCCGTTGGTTTAACCGGATCTGGCTTCGGACAGCTGCCGTCGTTCCAAAGTCGCACCATGAATACCAATAAACGTTATGGATATTCGGGTAATAGTTTTATCGCTGCTGTAGAATTTGGTACACGGTTAAAGGCAAAAAGTATTGTGAACGGAGGTAGTTCCTTCGATCCGGCGTCAAAAAATTTTACCGATCAGGAGCAGGGTATAATAGATGGCAAGTTTAAGGATGTGCTGTTTTATAAAAAAGATGTTTTAAAACACGCACAGCGCACCTATCATCCGGGCGATTATTTTAAATAGTAAAAAAGTATATTTGGTAAGTTAAAAATGAAGAGAATCCTGTTAGTTGCCTTATTGTTGTTTTGTGGTGCGGATTTGTTTGCCCAAAGCGTAACTGTTAATGATTTGGCAAATATCTCCAACCTTTCCAATGCCGAAGCGCATAACTATCTTACCCTCGGCAAAAAATTCAAACGTCAATATATCCAGGATGTTGACGGCAACAGCATCGAACACCTGAACAAAATAGGGCCTGATAATAAGGAAGAAACTGTGGTAATAGGTGTTGGCAGTAAACTCAGCAGCGGTGCGGTGTTGCGCACGGTTACTTATACTACGTCCACCTCGCAACATATTATTAACCTGATAGGGCAGGCCAAGCACATGGGGCTCAAAATGCGTCTTCAGGGAGCAGATGCCAAAAACGATATCTACATTTTTGATAACGACTTTTTTCATATCGTGATGTTCCTCAATCACGATAATGTATCCGGCTCGGTTGAAGTACACCAGAAGGAATATTTAGGGTTTGATTAAGGATTTTGTCATGCTGAGGTACGAAGTATCTTCTTCGCCCTGTAAAGCGGCTCTGCCTATCGCAGAAGATCCTTCGCTATCGCCCAGGATGACAAGTAAAAAAAGCTTTTGTCATGCTGAGGTACGAAGCATCTTCTTCGCCCTGTAAAGCGGCTCTGCCTATCGCAGAAGATCCTTCGCTATCGCTCAGGATGACAAGTTGAAAAGAGTTTTTTTGTCATGCTGAGGTACGAAGCATCTTCTTCGCCCTGTAAAGCGGCTCTGCCTATCGCAGAAGATCCTTCGCTATCGCTCAGGATGACAAGTTGAAAAGAGTTTTTTTGTCATGCTGAGGTACGAAGCATCTTCTTCGCCCTGTAAAGCGGCTCTGCCTATCGCAGAAGATCCTTCGCTATCGCTCAGGATGACAAGTTGAAAAGAGTTTTTTTGCCATGCTGAGGAACGAAGCATCTTCTTTGCCCTGTAAAGCGGCTTTGTATGTTGAAGAGGATCCTTCGCTATCGCTCAGGATGACAAATCTTTATTCATTAAGTTTTGGTGGCCACTCCATTATATCTTTATTCAAAAAATGCCAATCAGGGTTTTCTTGCTCTATTAGTGCTATTTTCTTCGTTCTAACCCATCCTTTTACTTCTTTTTCACGTTCAATTGCGTGATTAATATATTGATGCCTTTCATACCAAACTAAGTGGTAGCATTTATACTTAGCGGTAAAACTATCCACTTGGTCAATACCATAATAGTGTTCCTGCAGACGGCGCTCAAGGTTGTTGGTTACACCGGTATACAACACTCTTTTGGTATAGTTAGTTAATATATAAGTATAAAAATTATACTGCCGCATCTTACTCTTCCCCCTTCAACACCTTCAGCGAGTAAAAACTATCCCGCCAGTAAATGCCGCCCCGGGCAACAGTCAATATTGATGCTTTTAAAAAATGCCAGGCTAAAAAGAAACCCGAAAAGGGGATCATAAATGCGTACCACCACTTGTTGGGCGGTACCATCATCATGTAAATCATATGAAAAAGTAGCATTATCCCCGCCATAATGCGGATTGTTGTATCGCCAAAAATGAACATCAAAGGCATTGGCAAGGCTACCGACAACAACATATTGATCACGTTAAAAATGGCTTGTGCCAGGCTATAGTTGGCTACGGCAAACGAGTTTTTCTGTACACCGCGGCCAAACTCGCCAAGGTTTTTGTACCATTCAAGGCAAACATATCCAAGGCCGGCCAAAACATCCTGACGGAAACCATCGTGCTTCATGATCCGGCCAAGCTGCAGGTCGTCATCCGGGCGGAGCTTAATGCGCTGATGAGTGCCAAATTTTTCGTAAGCTGTACGCCTGACCAAATTAAATGCGCCTATACCCGATGACGCTTTTGATTTTGGATTTTTAGCTTCCCAGGGTTTCATATCGATCATGAGCATAATGCCGAAGGTTGCCAATACACTGTTTAAAATCGAGGAGCGCGATACCACTTCGGGTAATATGGTTAAATGATCAAGTTGTTGCTTAACCGCGTAACCAACCGCTTTGTTGATAGCATCAGGATGAAAAACAATATCGGCATCGGCAAAAAGCATCCATTCGTCTGTATTGCTAAGGTACCCCTGGTATAGAGCATTGTTTTTACCAAGCCAGCCCTCGGGTAAAGTACTGATGGTAGTAACCTGTAATTGTGGATAGTGTGAGGCAAAGCTTTCCAGGATTTCGGCAGTCCGGTCGGTTGAGCGGTCATTAATTACAATAATTCTGTGGTTGGGGTAGTTGATGTGGCAAACACTCTGCAACGCTTTTTCAAGATCTTCTTCCTCGTTACGCACCGGTATAATGATGGAAAGGGACGGCGGATTATCCATCAGCGGCTGCTGGCTTACCTGCTTAATTTGACTAAAACCCCATAATAGATAAAAGTTTAAACCTAAGGTTGTTACAAACAGTATTACACTATACCAGAAAAGTATCATGATAAAATAGGTTTGGATAAAGGTGAGTAAAAATCAGGAATAATAACAGCAAAAATCTACATATTGCATTACCAATTTTATACCTCATGGAAAATATTAGCCGCAAAAAATTCATTGCTTCAGCCGCGTTGGCCGCTGCCGGTTTACCTTTTGGATTAAGTGCCTTAGCTAAAGAGGCAACTCCTTATCCAGGGGAGTTTGCAGGCAATCCATCGCCGGACGAAAAAATAAAGCTGAGCATATTTTCAAAGCATATGCACTGGCTTAATTATACTGATATGGCTGCTTTAACAGCCCAACTCGGCTTTGATGGTATCGACCTTACCGTAAGGCCCGACGGTCACGTATTACCAGAGCGTGTGGCCGATGATTTGCCCAAAGCGGTTGAGGCTATTGAAAAAGCCGGACTTAAGGTATATACCATAGTAACCAATATTAAAACCCCAGATGAAAAGGATACAGAACCTATCCTGAAAACAGCTTCGGCACTTGGGATAAAATATTACCGCACGGCCTGGTTTAACTATGATAAGACTATAAGTATACAAGCCAACATCAAAGCTATCAATAAACAGCTGGCCAGTCTTGCCAATCTTAACAAGAAATATGGTATGCACGGTGGCTATCAAAATCACTCCGGCGATTTGTTTGGGGCGTCTCAATGGGATTTGTGGCTGAGCCTTGAAGGACTTGATCCTAAAAATATCGGTTGCCAGTACGATGTACGGCATGCGACCACCGAGGGCGCCGACACCTGGCCGGTAACGCTTGACCTATTAAAAGCTTATTCCAAAACCGTTAATGTAAAAGATTTTTACTGGGAAAAGAAGGGCGACAAATGGCAGGTAAAAAGTGTGCCGTTGGGAGAGGGGATGGTTGATTTTAAAAAGTACTTCGGTTTGCTAAAACAATACAATATCAACGGCCCAATGAGCCTGCATTGCGAATACCCATTAGGAGGCGCAGAAGACGGCGCACGTAAGCTAACCATCAGTAAAGAAGAATTTTCAGCAGCATTAAAGAAAGACCTGGTTAAACTGCGAGGCTGGCTGGCGGAGCATGATTTGTAGGGCTATAAGCTTTAGGTGCAAAAAATAAAAAACCATGTCATTGCGAGCGAAGCGTGGCAATCTCGTAGCCAATGCATGTCCGATCTGTATGGCTACGAGATTGCTTCGTCGTTCCTCCTCGCAATGACATTTTATTAATCTACGCTAACTAATCACCCGATTTTTTTCCTTTCAAAAAACTTGTTTTATAACAAATTTGTTACTAAATTTAGTAAAGGCACCCAGGTAGTTTAACCTCTCCGGTTTAACTCCAGGCTGCTGGTAACCAATTATTAAACTAAAAGGAGGGCTTTATGAATCTGGTTCATAAAATTGAACATTGGGGCGATACTCATCACCCTAAAGCTTTGGATATTGTGCGTATTGTTCTTGGTGTGTTTTTGTTGGTAAAAGGCATTACCTTTATGGAAAACACCTCCTATCTGCGTGGCATCATTAATGATCAAAATGTTATTGATGTATCGCCGGATATGCTGATGATCCTGGTATATTATGTGGCATTTGCCCATATGGTGGGTGGCATATTGATAGCTATGGGCATCTTAACCCGCCTTGGTTGTATAATCCAGATTCCGATCCTGGTTGGGGCGGTATTTCTGATTGGTATTTTTCAGGAGCCCATCAATGCTATGTTGTGGCCAACGGTTACAGCGCTCGGCTTACTTATACTCTTTACTATTATAGGTTCCGGCCCATGGTCGTTAGATAAGGTATTATCATTTAAAGGGTAGCTGGAGGGAGAGATTAGAGGTCAGTGATTAGCGATTAGGTACTATCCCTTTACAAAAGAAATAAAAAAGTCAGGAACCTCTGGTTATGAGACTCCTGACTTAAAACTTAAGACTTAAATTAATATCCTTTAACCGCTTCATCCACATAGCACCAAAGCCAGCGTTCACCGGGCTCGGCAGATATAACTACAGGGTGGCCTGTAGCGTGAAAATGCTTGGTCATGTGGGTATTGGGCGAACTGTCGCAGCATAACGTAACACCGCATGTTTGGCAGGTACGCAGGTGTAACCAGGTTCCGTGATGTTTTACGCATTCTTCACAAATATAATCTTTCGGTTCGGTTATGCTTTCAACAGCTTCAATGTGGGCGCAAGTTTCTTCCATAGGTATAGGTGATGTTTGATGATTTATACTTCAGCCAGGTATTTGTGTACAAAGCTTATTGCCATTGAGCCTTCGCCTACGGCAGATGCCACACGATTCATAGCCCCCGCGCGTACATCGCCGGCAGCAAATATGCCCGGGCAACTGGTTTCTAACAAGAACGGGTCGCGTTTGAGCTTCCAAACCTTGCTGAAATTTTCATAGCTGCGCAACTCGCGACCTGTTTCAATAAAGTCTTTATTGTTTTTAATGATATCGAGCTTTATCCAGTCGGTATAGGGTTTAGCGCCAATAAATATATACAATGCATTGGCTGTTTTGACCTCAGTTTCCTTGGTTTTGCAGTTTTGTATAGTAATTTTTTCAAGGCAATTAGTGCCTTCGGCCTCAATTACTTCGGTGTTGGGCAGTACCTTTATATTAGGCGTATCACCTATTTGAGTAATAAGATAAGCCGACATAGTATCCGTCAAATCATCCCTGCGGATAATGATATGCACGTTTTTTGCAAATTTAGACAAGTACATAGCTGCCTGCCCGGCCGAGTTACCCCCGCCAATCACAAACACCTCTTTACCTGTACATGCCGAAGCTTCGGTTGTAGCGGCGCCGTAATAAATACCTGCACCGGTAAAATTATCAACACCTTTAACTTCCAGCTTACGGTAATCGACGCCTGTGGTAATTACTACCGTGCGGCTAATGATCTCCGGGCCATCATCCAGGATAATGGTTTTGTAGCCATCTTTTTGTTTAATATCGCTAACAGATTGCGGCGATAAAAACTCAGCACCTAAACGCATGGCCTGGCTTATAGCACGACGCGTAAGATCGGCCCCGCTCAAGCCTGCCGGGAAACCCAGGTAGTTTTCAATGCGTGAACTGGTACCGGCTTGTCCGCCCGGTGCTTTGCGCTCTATCAATAAGGTTTTTAATCCTTCAGACGAACCATAAACAGCAGCAGCTAACCCCGCGGGGCCAGCACCTATGATTACTACGTCATAAACATCGGTAAGCTCGGTGGTGTTTTTGCCCATTTTATCGGCAATATCCCTGATGCTTGGCTTGGTTAAGCAACTGCCATCCTCAAATATCACCATTGGCAAATCGTCGGTAGTGCGGTTATTGATGGTCAATAAATTCGCCGAATCGATATTTTTTTCGATATCGAACCAACGGTAAGGGATCAGATTACCGGCCAGGAAATCTTTGATAACATGCGATTGCGGAGAGAACTGGTATCCTACCAGTTTCATGCCTACAAACTCGGGAATGTAATGACTGTGCCAGTCGTCGAGCAAATCGTTTATTACCGGGTAAAGCTTCTCTTCTGGTGGGTTCCAGGGCTTCATCAGGTAATAATCGAGCTGTACATCGTTGATCGCTTTGATAGCAGCATCGGTATCGGAGTAGGCGGTAAGCAGTACCCGTTTTGCTTCGGGGAATACTTTTTTGGCTTTCTCTAAAAATTTAACGCCTTCCATTTCAGGCATGCGTTGGTCGCACAAAAACAGGGCAACCACTTCCGAACTGTTTTTTAGCTCAATAAGGGTTTCATAAGCTTCCTTTGCCGATGTTGTGCTTAAGATCTTATATTCTTTACTATACTGCGATTTTAAATCGCGGCTTATTGACCGCAATACCTGCGGATCATCATCTATAGAAAATATTATCGGACGGCTCATAGGGGTAAATATGCAGGCAAATTAACTAATATTTTTGGTAAAATCAGTTTTTGCTAACCATTTATCGGGAAGCAAACTATAAACTCAGTATGGCCGGGTTTTGATTTTACTTTTATTGAACCGCGGTGCTGTTTCACTATGCGATGCACCACTTCAAGGCCCATACCGGTACCTTTGCCCATTTCTTTTGTTGTGAAGAAGGGATCATAGATCTGGCTGATGTTATCTTCCGGGATGCCAGGGCCATCATCAATAATGGTCACTTCAACAAATTCATTATCTTTTTTAGTACGGATGATAAGCGTGCCTTTTTCGTTGATTTCCATAGCATCAAGGGCGTTATCAACTAAGTTGGTCCACACCTGGTTAAGCTCGCCAATAAGGGCTTTAACTTCGGGCAGGGTATCATCAAACTCTTCAATAACAGTGATGTTTTCTTTCCTGATCTTGTAGCCCAACATGGTAATGGTATTGCGGATACCGATGTGGATATCAGCGTATTGCTTATCCTGTGCACGGTCCATATGGGTAAATGTTTTAACTGAGCTCACCAACTCGGCAATGCGGCGCGCCGACTCCTGGATATCCTCAATCATTTTTTCACCCATAAGCTTACTGCTAAGCCAGCCCATTATGATAGGTACGGCGTGTTCGGGGATGTGTAATTTTAACGCTTCAAGATTTTCGGTGGTAAAACTAAAATCAACAAAACTTTCGGCTATATCATAAGCATCTTCAACACCGTTGTCTTCCAGCCACTCAGATATTTCATCTTCAAGTTGGGTGCGTTGTTTAAGCGTTAAACGGGTATAGCATTCTTTTTTATTCAGGATTCTAAAAAGTTCGTCGGTAAGGCCATCTACCTGTTCATCACTGGCCCTTATAGCAAACATGTTTTTCAGATGGGAGGGTACCATACGCAGGTGCTTTCTTAACGATAAAGAATCGCGTACAATGGCCGATGCCGGGTTGTTAAGTTCGTGGGCCAAGCCTGCGGATAACTTACCCAAAGCCATCATCTTATCGTTTTGCTGCTGCATGGCCGTAAAATCACGTACACGGGTGGTCATGATATGCACCAGGGCCTGGGTAAGCTCAAAATGGTGCTGGATCATTTCCATGATATCCGCTGTGGGATAGCTTAGTAGTGTTAATTCGCCAACAGCCTGGGCATAACCTTTGGCTATCAGGCCGCGCGAGTAGGGCATATAGCCGGTGATGCTGCCTTTTTCAACCAGGGTATAATCACGGCGCGATCCCTGTTGCATCATAAAAAAGCGCATATTGCCTTCCAGTAAAAAATGCGGACCTGAAAGGTCCTGTCCCGGTTCCATGAGGTACTCACCATCTTCAAATGTTTGTACTTCACTTTTATCTATCAGCCACTGTAGCTGATCGTCGGGTATATTGGCCAAAGCTTCAAAAGCTTTTAAGTCTGATACGGTTACCTGTAGTTCACTTACCTTTTGCATAACTTAAAAGTAGGGAATATTATTTAATGATGTAAAAATGAGGCAAAAAATTGCAATCAGGTGAACTGCGATGGAAGTGATTTTGTTTGTCTGAACCGGGGATTTTGTCTGCGCCGGGATTTGGGGGATTATTGGATTAGTTGGATTTTCTTCCCTTGATTCGTGTCCTCACGAATCTTTTGCTATTATGAACAGTTGACATGCCTGATGGCGATCTTGGGGACACGATCGCGGGGGAATCACAGAGTTTGGGTATCTTCAAGCTGCATTCAAAAATCCAGGAATCATGAAAATCCTATAAATTCCGGTTCAGTTCCATTTGCTCAGGAAAGCGCCAAAGGCCTCTTTATACTGATCGCCAACAGTAATATTCACCTTGCCTATCTGCAAGGCATTGCGGGTAATAGAATTGATTTTATTGAGTGATACAATGAATGAACGGTGTACGCGCATAAATCTTTTAGCAGGCAGTTTCTCTTCCAATGCCTTTAAGCTGGTGAGCGACAACAGCGGCTTCTCCTTATCCTGCAGGTAAATTTTTACATAGTCCTTTAAGCCTTCAATATAAAGGATCTCGTTAAGGGCTATCCGTACCAATTGATATTCGATTTTTAAAAACAGGTATTCCTCTTCTTCGGCAGGCGCAGCAGAGGCTGTAACAGTACTACTGTTTGAACGATTTATCAATTCAAAATAGCTTAATGCCTTGTTTGAGGCATGCAGAAACTCCTCATAATTAAAAGGTTTAAGCAGGTAGTCAAGTGCATCTACCCGGTAACCCTCAATAGCAAACTGGTTGTAGGCTGTGGTAAAAATAATGCGTGGTTTGTTTGCTCCGCGACTGTCAAGTACACGCGCCAGTTCCATACCATTAAGGTTAGGCATCTGGATATCAAGAAAAATAAGGTCCACTTTTTGATCCTGCAAACCTACAAGGGCCTCAACAGCACTGCTATAGCGGCCAACCAGTTTCAGAAAAGGGGTTTGCTCAATAAAGGCACAAACCAATCCCAGTGCCAGGGGTTCATCGTCAACAGCTATACAGTTAATGATCATGACAGGTTAAGGGTTAAATGAATAGTGTATGTGTTGGCGGCGGCATTTTCGCTAATATCCAGTTTATACTTACCGGCATAAAGCAGGTCAAGCCGGCGAATGGTGTTGGTAAGCCCGATGCCTTTATTTTCGCCGATATTAAGGTTGTGGTCTTTGTAGATGCCGTTTTCTACTTTCAACTCCAGCACTTCATCATGCTGACTGACAGCAATCAGGATGGTACTTGGTTCTGTTGCACTGATACCATGTTTAAAGGCGTTTTCTACAAAAGGTAAAAAAAGCATAGGGGCAATAGTTACGTCATTAGCCTGTTCGGGCGGGGTAAAAGTAACTGTTACTTTTTCGGTAAGCCGTAGTTCCATCAGGCTGATATAGTCTTTTATAAAAGCTATTTCCTGGCTCAATAAAGCTGTACCATGCTGCGTATCATATAACACATACCGCATCATGCGTGATAGCTGGTGCAATGCCTTGCGCGATGTTTCGGCGTTAACATGGGTAAGCGCGTAAATGTTATTAAGTGTATTGAAAAAGAAATGCGGGTTGATCTGGGCTTTCAGGAATGATAACTCGGAGCTTATCTTTTCCTGCTCAAGGGCCGCACGTAGCCTGATATCTGACTGCCACTTTTGTATGGCTGTAATACTGGTACTTATACCTAAAACCAAAGCTATGATAACCGTGCCGAAAATATCCCAGCCTCCCCCGCGCCCCTTTGGTTTGGGCGGACGGTGGTCTTTATGGAATATGGCTTCCATATGCTCATGCATATGAAGTGCCTTATCTGCCCATTGATTAAGCAGTAAAAAAGCGATCACCACTACTACCACCGTAACCAGGTACATCGCGGTACGGTCATGCAGTAAAAAACGTGGGACAAGTATCCGGTTATTAAAATAATAGGCTGCAACAAGCAGGAAAAATGTGATGGCTTGTTTTACCCAAAACTGGTATGGAAACTCAACATTCCAGGTGAGGGGCTGATAGAAGAATAGCAGCAAGCCAAAAACAACCCATATCAAAATATGGATAAGCGCGGTAATGGTATTGCTTTTTGATTTAAGGCTCATTTAAACTACTTTATGACATTACGCCGAATGATAAATCTACACATATAATTCAGCAATATTACAAACCAGCCACGCTTAAAGGCAAGCGTAATCGCCGGGCAGACAAAAAATACCGACGAAGGGTTTAAATCCATCTTTGAAAGGTATATCCTGCTTTTGGCGTGTTGACCACCCTCATTTATAGGTAAAAAAGCTATTCCCGTCGATACATATATGGTACCGGTCTATTCTGTTTTTTACACTAAAATGAATGCTATTGTTTTGCGGCTGTTAATCAGCATAAAATGAAAATCCTATACTCCTTAGCAGTAATCATTGCCTTAGCGTTTACAATACCGTTTAACGCAAAAGCCGAACCCGGTCGTACAATTAAAGGTGTCGTAAAAGACTCAACCGGTTACCTGGTTGCCGGCACCAGCGTAAAAATGCTTACCGGAACCGATAGCACTACCGTTATTACAGGTGCCGACGGTACCTTTACCTTTAACAACGTAACGGTAAACCAATTTAGTTTGGTTTTTAGTTCGATAGGTTATCAACCGCTCAGGCGCAGGTTTGTGTTGGCTAATGATAATAAGCCGGCCAATTTGCCTCCTGTTGTCCTGAAGATAGAAACCACCATGCTTAAAACCGTTGTGATTGCGGATGTGAACCCGGTGAAGCTTAAAGAAGATACCATTGAGTTTAACGCGGATGCTTACAAAGTGCGTGATAATGCCCCGGTTGAGGACGTGATTAAAAAGCTGCCGGGTATGGATGTGGATAAAGACGGCAATATCACCGCCCAGGGTAAAAGTGTAACCAAGGTAAGGGTTAACGGTAAAGATTTTTTTGGAGGAGATGTTAAAACGGCTACCAAAAATCTTCCTGCAGATATTGTGCAGAATATCCAGATTATTGATGATTACGGCGATCAGGCCAATCTTACAGGTGTAAAAACCGGCGAACCCGATAAGGTGCTGAACATTACCATTAAGCAAAATAAAAACTATGGATACTTTGGGCAGGCCAGCGTAGGTGGCGGTCATGATGCTATTCCGGGTGTATCAAGCGATAAGGAGAGCAACAGGTATGTAGCGTCGGCAAACGTGTTTAGTTTTAATGGTAACAGGCAGCTTGCCTTTTTGGGTAACCTGAATAATACCAATACAAACCTGTTTACTTTTGGCGGCGGCGGGCCGAGAGGTGGTGGTCCTGGTGGCCCCCCGGGAGGCAACAGCAACTCATCAAACGGGATTACTACCGCCCGTTCCTTTGGTTTCAACTATCGCGATAGCTGGGGAAAAAAGATCACTGCTTATGGCAGTTATAGCTTTGCCGATAATTCGGTGAATACTATTAGCAGTACTATTCAAAATAACCTTTCGTCGAGCAATCCGAGCACCAATACACAAACTAATAATCAGCAGGACGAAAAGCTAAACCATAGGGTTAATTTTAATATCGAGTATAAGCCGGACACCGTAAATTATGTGAAAATTACGCCAACGTATGCTTATGCCAGTACCAATACCACATCTGACGCTACCAGTTTGCTGCTCCGGAATTCGGAAACGATTTCAAACTATTCGCTTGCCAATCTTAGCAAGTCAACCGAGCCTAATTATGGTGCTAACGTGTTGTTTAATCATCGCTTCAATAGCCACGGCCGAAACTTTAGTGTAAATGTTGGTGCTGGCAGCTACAGCATTAATAAATATCAAAACCCGGTTTACACTTATATTGATGGTGCCCGAAACGCGCCTTTAAACCAGTTCATTAATACCGATAGCCGTACCGATAGTGTGGGAACTACCGTATCATACATGGAGCCCATCAGCAAAAAAGGATATCTTGAACTTAACTATGCGTACCATTACGCTTACACTACTGCCGATAGGGCGACTGATACCCTGGCGGATGATGGAGCAAGAAACAGGTATGATCTGTTGAGCAACAATTATGCTTCAACCTTTATTACCAATAGGTTTGGGTTGAACTATCGCTTTATCGAAAAGAAGTATAATTATACCTTAGGTATAGTTGCCCAGCCAACAATTTTACGTGGCTCATCTGTTGTTGACGCGCAACCTTTTAAAACCAATAACAATACTTTTAACTGGGCGCCAACCGCACGGTTCATTTATAACTTTTCGCGCAGTCAATCGCTTAGTTTAAATTATAACGGCAGCAGCAATCAGCCTACATATACCGAGTTACAACCGGTTACCGATTTCAGCAACGCCTCATACCCGGTACAGGGTAACCCCGATCTGAAGCCGGAGTTTAACAATACCCTTTCCTTAAAATACAATAAGTTCAATTTTGAAAGCGGCAACGTGTTTTTCAGTAACCTGTCGTTCATTAAAACGGATAATAAAATAGTAGCCAATACCATTACTTATCCGAAAAATTACGCGCCTAACAGCAAGCTTGCAGGGAGTATTTTAACGCAATATCTGAACGCAGATGGCTATTACTCGGCACAGGGATTTTATGTGTTTGCCAAGCCCTGGGAAAAAAGAAAATATAATTTGTTCATGATTGGTAACATTTCGTACAATAACAACGTCTCATATATTAGTAATGTCGATTCTGCTACCTATAACATGACAACCGAGAAGAATATAGCCAAAAATTTGGTACTATCTCAAGGCGCGCGCTTTAGGGTAAGCATTACCGACGTTATTGACGCCGAAGCAAGCACTACATACAGCGTTAATACCTCAAGCAATTCTATCAAGCAGGCAAACGTTAACAGCAATTTTCAAACCCTTAACCTGGGTGTTAATGGCAAAAGCTATTTCAAAGACTGGACTGTAAGTTATGATTATTCAAAAATGATCTATTACGGCTATACCGGCGCTACAAACCCTAATATTTTGAATACCTACGTAGAGCGCCGTTTTTTGAAGGGGAACGCGGGGACGTTGCGTTTTTCGGTAATGGATGTATTTAACGAAAATACCGGCTACACAACTACGCAGAACGGTAGCTATATAACCCAAACCAACAGCAACAGGTTAGGGCGTTACTATTTGCTAACCTTTACACTTAAGCTACAGAAATTTGCCGGTAAAAGGCCCACTCCTGAACGTGGCGGACCTGGTGGTCCCCCTCCGGGCGGCGGCCCCGGCGGACCGCCACCGTTTTAAAGAACGGCAAGGTTCATAAAATATTAAAAACCTTCCCATCCCTGAGAAAGATGGTGAGATCAGATCAAAGCATGATGATCTGAGATTTAGTTGAGATGTTATCATTTGATAACTACAGGGCGTTTCGGGGTGAGATACGGAACGCCCCTTTTATTTAATTATACGTTAAGTTGCTCGTCCGGGTTTTATTGTTTTTTAGATTTATATTAAAATAAATAAAGGTTATACATAATAAAATGGTAGTGTTTGCTTAAAAATACCGCTCTTGTATACTAATACGCTTTAATTGTGGATTAATATTAGTGATGTTAAAAATGATAGTTTAAACCACCTTTAATACTACTTACTTTGAGCGCATATTTATAAGGAGAGTTTGAAGCGATGTCTGTTATTGATGATGGGAAGGCATAAGATAAAGCTACCTCAAGCTTCTTATTTATAAGTAATCCGGCTTTTACCGGATATGATAACCATCTTTTATCAAGCTGAATTACATTGACCATTACTTGCGAAGCGTCAGCATTATTTGTGGTAGTATTGCCACTATAGCTGGCCAAATTTATCAAAAGGCCTGCTCCGAGGTAAACTTTTAGATCTTTCGTATTATATATGAAATATAAAACTTCAGGGCCTAAGCCAATTTCGTGTTGTTTAAGTCGGTATGTGCCTTTTGGTTTCTCGGGCTGAGCGTAATAAAGGTCGACCTGAGATTCGTATGAGCTTGATGTGTATAGTATTTCAGCCCTAAATGCAAATCTGCCCGCATCATAGTTAGGGTAAAAGTTAAGGCCAGCTGTTATAAAAGGCGCTACGGATGTTTTGTTTGGGATACTATATAAAAATGGAGCTGCGCCTGAATAAGTGTAGGTAGTAGCATCAGCTCCTGCACCGACAAAGAAATCAATTGATGGTGAGGTTCCATAATGAGTATTATCGACAGAAAGATTATTAATTTGTTGGGACACTTTTTTTAGATCAGACAGGCTATATCGTGCATTTTCTATAAGGCGCTTCAACTCAGCCGAACCTGGGTTATATTTTGCGGCCAGATCATATAATTGCGGAACATATTCATTTTCGCTGTGGGTAGTTGTACTCATTTCCGGTAAAAAATACTGTCTGAATATTAGTTCCGCGGTTTTGCCGGCTTTGTTGTCCGTTATAAAATACCGCATTTTAATAGCGTCGTTGTAGGAGTAAAGAGAAACATTAGGCCCCTTTTGTTGCAGTTTTAGGAATACAACATCTTGTTTTTTACTTGAATCGCGTCCGGTTGACAGCTTCGCTGTATTTGTTTCATCTGTACTAATAAAGCCACTGTAACGTTGATAAGCCACCGAATTGGTTATTTCAAAATAGGAGATATTGTTCGGCGTGTAGTTTTTTACTTCGGCTCCGCTTAAGGCGGTTTTAAAAGTGATAATGGCAGGATTGGTATCCCACTCTTTTTCGTTAATAAAGCCCTGAATGGTTTGGCCGTTAATAGTAATAACATAACCAGGCTTGAAGTTACTTTGGGCTTGTAAAATAAATGGAAATAGGATCAATAGGGAAATTAAAAGGTACTTAGGTTTCATTATAAAATTGGTTCGGGTTTAATTGGTAGTTTAAGATAATCTAAAAAATAGGATACGCTTTACACTTTTTTGAAATTGAGCAATTTTTACACTTTTTTACTACATTTAGCCCGTTGTTTGTAAATAAAACTGAATGAAACCGCTTTTACTCAAAGTATCTGCCGATCCGGCGCATTCCTTTAGCGTAAGGCATGATGTATTGCCGGATATCAATAACCGCTGGCATTGCCACCCGGAACTGGAGCTTATTTATTTCACAAAAGGTGGAGGAACGCAGTTTATAGGTGATAGCATTAAGCAGTTTGAAGCCGGCGACATGGTACTGGTTGGCTCAAACCTGCCACATTACTGGCGCTTTGACGATGTGCACTTTGGCCACAATAGCGATCAAGTGCCGGTTGATACTATTGTAGTGCATTTTTGCGAAAATTTTTGGGGCGATCAGTTTCTTCAGCTTCCCGAAAACAAGCTGATTAAAGTATTGCTTGAACGCTCCAAACGCGGCTTACAGATAACAGGCGAAACAAAAGCGCAAGTAGCCAATATTTTGGCCGCTATGCTCAATACTGATGGGGCCGAAAGGATCATCATGCTGCTCAAAGCATTGAATACCATTGCGGGCAGTTCGCCGCTTAATTATTTAACATCTATCGGGTTTAAGTATGATCATAACGAATCAGAAAGTGACAGGCTCAATAATATCTACGAGTATTCGGTGCGTAACTTCCGCAAAAAGATCTATCTCGAAGAAATTGCCGATATAGCCGGGGTAAGTGCCAATTCTTTTTGCCGTTATTTTAAATCAAAAACCCGCAAAACTTATTCGCAGTTCGTGATCGAAATAAAGGTAGGTTACGCCTGTAAACTGCTCATCGAAAACAAGCTCAATATCAAGCAGCTTTGCTACGACAGCGGGTTTAATAACTTCTCTACCTTTCATAAGCATTTTAAGCAGGTAACAGGTAAAAGTCCGCTGATGTATCAGAAGGAGTTTACGAAGAAGGGTGCAGCATAAAGATTGTCATTCTGAGTAACCATCAGTGAAAATGTATCTTAGCTGTGGTACGCAGGCCGCGTTAGTGATAGTAGCAGATACCGGCCTTGTGGCTAATGCCTGTGCAGTATGAGCGAATTGCACGGGCCGCAGGCAACGCCCATATTTATAATACCAATCAAAAACATATTTAATAATCAACAGCTTAGGATTACGTCATTATCAATGGCGTAGCAATTGCACGGAGACATGGCCGTTCTGTATAGCATGCGATTGCCACGTCGCGCCCTGGCTCACTCCCGTTTCGCTCCTCGCAATAACATTTTATTATTATATCCTTATATTGTAAACCTCAACCTTTTACGATATGATCCGCAATATTCTGCTTGTTACCTGGCGCAACCTTGTTAAAAACAAAACTTACACTTTTATTAATGTTACCGGGCTTGCCTTAGGTATGGCGGCGTTCATATTGATATTTGCATACGTAAATTTTGAAAAAAGCTTTGACCGGATGCATCCGGATGCTGCGAACATTTACCGGGTTGAAAGCCAGTTTTACCGCGGCGATAACCTCAGTGATAGCTGGCCAACAAGTACCAACGGCTACGCCACAGCTATGAAGGCTAACTTTCCCGAAATTGAATCATTTGCCCGTATCGACTGGCATAATGCCGAGCGGGTGGTGAAATACAATAACATTAAATTCAGGGAAGAGCATGTTTGCTTTGCCGATAGCAATTTCTTTAACTTTTTTGCTTACCCTATACTTAAGGGCGATAAGCTTACCGCGCTTAATGAAGTTAATTCCATAGTGATTTCGGAATCTGCCGCTAAAAAATATTTTGGTAACGCCGAGCCGATGGGCAAGTTTCTGGATATTACCACGCTGAGCGATAGCTACCATTGCATGGTTACTGGTGTGTTTAAAGATCTGCCCGCTAACTCAACTATGCAATTTAATTTCCTGGTTTCATGGGCTACCATACCCAGGTTTGAAAAGGATTTTTGGTACCTGCATGAAAGCTACACTTTTGTGAAATTGAAGCCACATGCCAGCCCGGCGGCGGTTGAGGCCAAATTTCCGGCACTGGCTGAACGGTATAAAACCGGTCTTTCCCTGAAAGATTTGAAGTGGACAATTAAGCTTGTTCCGCTTACCGAGATTCATTTAAATCCAGCCAAACCCAATGAAATTGAGGTAAAAGGCAACCGTTTCGCGGTTGATTTTCTAAGCATCATAGCCTATATCATTTTGCTCATTGCCTGCATTAATTACATCAACCTGGCTACCACTAAATCGGTGGACAGGGCGCGGGAGGTAGGTATCCGCAAGGTAAGTGGCGCACATGCCCCGCAACTTATTATGCAGTTTCTTGCCGAATCTGTGATCATCAACCTTGCTGCCCTGGCGGTTGCGTTGATATTAGTATTAGTGGGCCGCTATGGCGTCATGAACTATTTATATGGTGAAGGGGCGTACGGTTTGTTGTTTGATGGCGCTTTATATTTGAAATTGGGGTCAGTATTTATTGGCAGTATCTTGCTTTCGGGGATTTACCCGGCAACGGTACTGGCCCGAATGAAGCCTATTGCGGTATTAAAAGGTCGTTTTTCATTTTCAAAAAGTGGGATACTCCTGCGCCGCGGCATGGTGGCGTTCCAGTTTATGGCTTCGGTATTGCTTATTGCAGGCACCTTCGCGGTTTACAGGCAGATAGTTTACATGAACAGCCAGAGTACCGGCGTTAACATCGATCAAACCATTGTTGTGAAAATGCCTGTCAATACGCCAAATTATAACCAGAAAACAGCCAGCTTTAAAACCACGTTGCAGGCTTTTGCTGGTGTAAAGGCTGTTACGCTTTCAGGCGCGGTACCGGGCAAGGAAGTAGGTAAGTTTTTAGCCGACAGGCGTTTCGGAGCCCCTAAATCGGAAGAGCGTACTTATGAAATGCTGCGCGCTGATCATGATTTTATTAAAACTTACGGCTTGCAGGTGATAGCTGGCAGGGCGTTTGACAGAAACCGGCCTACAGATTCCGTTGGCCTGGTGATGAACGAAGCCGCTGTAAAACAATTCGGTTTTGAATCGCCACAGGACGCCGTTGGCAAAAAGGTATGGATTGAAACCTTGGATAAAGAGCCCAACGAGATCATTGGTGTAGTGAAGGATTATCACCAGCAATCCTTACAAAAAAATTATACGCCTGTTATCATGTTCATGGATCCCAAACTACCATGGATCCCGGCCGATTATATCTCCATAAAAGTGAACGGTAACAACATGCGCCAGATGGTTGAGCATATCAAAGCCACCTGGAATGATACCTTCCCCGAGTCATCATTCGATTTCTTTTTCCTTGACGATTTTTACAATCGTCAATATGCTCAGGATACCCAGTTTGGCCATGTGTTTACATTGTTTGCTTCACTGGCTATATTTATCGCCTGCATTGGCTTGTTCGGTTTAACGGCTTATTCAGCTGCCCGTCGTACTAAAGAGATTGGCGTGCGCAAAGTACTCGGCGCATCCGTACAAAACATTATATCGTTGCTTACCTGGGATGTAGTAAAGCTCATCTTTATATCAAGCCTTGTGGCTATCCCGCTGGCGTACATTTTCATTAATCAATGGCTTAATCGCTACGCTTTCAGGGTTCAACTTACCTGGTGGCAGTTTGTACTGCCTGTTTTCGCGCTGGTAACAATTGCAGTAGCAACCACTTTTTATTTGACCTTCAGGGCGGCGCTTACTAATCCTACAAATTCGTTAAGGAATGAATGACCGTTGATTATTTTGATTACGCTGATGGCGTCGATTTTTCTGAAACTGGAATTAAACAAATTTATCAAATTTTACTTTCCCCTGCGGCCGTGTCCCCACGGCTTGCTGATTGATTAGCATTTTGAAAATTTTCTAATTCTGAAAATTCTGATTCAGGCAAATTCCGGTTGCAGATAAGAATCCTGACAATCCTTTAATCCTAAAAATCATGGTTCAGATCTATGCCAAAAAAGCTGAACGTTTTGGCCAATTTTAGATACTTATTTACCTGTAAACCTTATTTCTTTGTATTACCGATATAAACTTTTTTGAGAGCTATTCTATGAGCCAACGATACTGTTTAACCCTCGATCTGAAAGACGACGCGGCACTCATTGCCGAATACGAAAAATACCACGAAGCCATTTGGCCCGAAATTCATGAAAGCATTACTGCTAAGGGAATCACCAATATGGAGATCTACCGTTTTGATACCCGCATGTTCATGATCATGGAGGTTGATGATACTTTCAGCTTTGAAAAATCGGCAGCAATGGATGCGGCAAATCCAAAAGTACAGGAGTGGGAAGATTTGATGTGGGGCTACCAGTCGCCGGTAAAAAATGCGCCGGTAGGTGCTAAATGGGTTTTAATGGATAAAGTTTTCTCATTATAAAACAGGATAGCTATGCTAAAGAAACTACAATTACTACTGATGTTCGCGTTACTGATGGCTCCATCGGTATTCGCGCAAAAGATGATAGGCACCGAAACTGATGCCCAAAAAGAGAAACGCATGGAATGGTGGAAGGACGACCGCTTTGGTATGTTCATTCACTGGGGCCTGTATTCGCAGGCGGCCCGTCACGAATGGGTAAAGCACAACGAAAAAATTGATAATGCCGGTTATCAGAAATATTTCGACCAGTTTAACCCCGATCTGTTCGACCCACAAAAATGGGCTAAACAAGCCAAAGCGGCAGGGATGAAATATGCTGTGTTGACCACAAAACACCACGAAGGTTTTTGCCTGTTCGATTCAAAATTTACTGATTATAAAGCCCCCAATACCAAGGCTAAACGCGATTTGGTGCGCGAATATGTGAACGCTTTCCGGGCACAAGGTTTAAAAGTTGGCTTTTATTATTCGCTGTTAGACTGGCACCACCCACAATATACTATTGATGATATCCATCCACAGTCTCCTGCTGATAAAAGTGATGCGTCATACGCTAAACTGAACAAGGGAAGAGACATGGCTAAATACCGCCAGTACATGCGCGATCAGATCACCGAGCTGTTAACCAAATATGGCAAGATCGACATCCTTTGGCTTGATTTTTCATTTCCGCGCAAAGATGGTCATGGTAAAGGCAAAGACGAATGGGGATCAGTTGAATTACTTAAACTGATCAGAAAATTACAGCCGGGTATTATTGTAGATAACCGCCTAAACCTGGAAGAATATAAAGATGGTGCAGATTTTGAAACACCTGAACAGGTAAGCACCGCCGAGCTGGCTAAATACCGCGGCAAAACCTGGGAAACCTGCCAAACATTTTCAGGTTCGTGGGGATACTACAGGGATGAGCATACATGGAAAACCCACCGTCAATTGCTCGACCTCTTAATTACTTCGGTAAGCAATGGTGGTAACCTGATATTGAACGTTGGGCCAACCGCGCGTGGCGAATTTGATTATCGTGCTACTAATGCGCTGGATAGTTTGGCTTACTGGATGCATGCCAACAGTAAATCTATTTACAACTGTACTTTTGCACCTGATAGCTATAAAGTACCCGAAGGAACTAAACTTACTTATAACAAAGCCGCCGGTAAATTGTATGTACAATTGTTCAGCTATCCGCAGGGTAAACTGGTATTGCCTGGTTACAAAGGCAAGATCAAATATGCGCAGTTTTTGAACGACAGCTCGGAGCTTTTATATAAAGAAACTAACGGCGAGGATCTGGAGATAACGCTGCCCGCGCAGAAGCCTAATTACGAAATACCGGTAATTGAACTTACGCTTCAGCAATAAGCTAAAAAATATTGTCCTTATAAAAAGAAGGACCGATCATATAATATAATGTCAACACAAAAAGAAACATATTTAAGGATCCATCCGCATGATAACGTACTGGTAGCCTTACAAGATTTGGCACAGGGAACAGTTATCACGTTTGATGGACAGACTTTTCCACTGGTAGATAAAATAGCGGCAAAGCACAAGTTTGCTATTAATGAATTGCCCGAAGGCAAAGAAATTTACATGTATGGCGTACTGGTAGGCAAGGCCTCTGCAACTATACCGCAGGGTGGTTTGCTTACTACCGAAAACGTACATCACGCTGCCGAAGGTTTTCACCTTGGCGAGCGTAAACTGAACTGGCACAAACCTGATACCGGCAATTTTGATGGCAAAACCTTTATGGGGTATCACCGTGCCGATGGTTCGGTTGGTACAGGTAACTATTGGATAGTAGTACCGCTTGTTTTCTGCGAGAACAGGAATATCAACGTGTTAAAAGAAGCATTGGTTGATAAACTGGGCTATAAAAAAGCCAAGAGCTACGAGGGCGATGTTGAGCAGCTGATGGAGCTTTATCAGGCAGGTAAATCGGTAGAGGAGATTCTGAATGCCGATATCCAGGGTACTGAAGAGAAGCCAAACTCCAAACGATTATTTAAAAATATCGACGGCATCAAATTTCTGAGCCACAGCTTGGGCTGCGGTGGCACGCGTGAAGATTCTGACGCGCTTTGCGGTTTAATAGCTGGTTATATCACGCATCCTAACGTAGCCGGTGCAACTATATTGAGCTTGGGCTGCCAGCACGCGCAGGTAAGTATTTTACAAAATGAAATTGCCAAACGCGATGCTAACTTCAGCAAGCCGCTGGTTGTTTTGGAACAGCAAAAAGTAGGTACCGAAAGTGAGCTACTGAAACAAGCTTTAAAGCAAACCTTTGCCGGTTTAGTGAAGGCTAATGAAACTACACGCCAGCCTGCGCCGTTATCGAAATTGTGTGTTGGTTTGGAGTGCGGTGGTTCTGATGGCTTTTCAGGTATTTCGGCTAACCCGGCATTGGGCTATTTATCCGATCTGCTGGTTACCATGGGCGGTTCGGTGATCCTGTCGGAGTTTCCGGAGCTTTGCGGGGTAGAGCAGGAGCTGAGTGACCGCTGTATCGATGTAGACACAGCCAACCGCTTCATGCACCTCATGACCACTTACAATGCCCGTGCAGAGGCCGATGGTTCCGGCTTTTACGCCAACCCATCGCCGGGCAATATCCGTGATGGCTTAATTACCGATGCCATTAAATCGGCAGGGGCAGCAAAAAAAGGTGGCACATCTCCGGTAACAGCGGTATTAGATTATCCTGAAAAAGTAACCAAGCCAGGATTAAATCTGTTATGTACTCCGGGTAGTGATGTTGAAAGTACCACTGCCGAGGTAGGTGCAGGTGCCAATATCGTACTGTTCACCACTGGTTTGGGCACGCCTACAGGTAACCCTGTTACGCCTGTTATTAAACTATCAACCAATACGGCTATGTTTCAGCGCATGCCCGATATTATTGATATCAATTGCGGAACCATTATTGAAGGTGCTGAAACCATCCAGCAGGCCGGTGAGCGGATCCTGGATTACGTAATAAAAGTTGCCAGCGGCGAAGCAGAACCGAAATCGGTAAAGCTTGGCCAGGACGATTTTATTCCGTGGAAGAGAGGGGTGTCGTTGTAAATAAAGAAAGTTGTTGGTGGCAACATCAACAACGGCAAACTATAAAAAGCTCCCCTCTTGAGAGGGGGCGCGATGGAAAAGAGCGTTAGGAGGGGTGTGTCTATGCGAGCAGAATATAAACGTAGAAACACACCCCTACACCCCTCTCAAGAGGGGAATCGCACTTGGCCACCGTTTTGAATTACGAAATATTTAATAACCATAAAACAAAATTCTCTCCTTTTAGGGGAGATTTAGAGGGGGCTTATGTTTAAACTAACCAATAAATCAGTAATTGTAACCGGCGGTGGCAGCGGCATAGGTAAAGCTATGGCGGTATTATTTGCACAGCAAGGCGCCGAAGTTCATATCATCGAATTAAACGATCAGGCAGCGGCAGATACCGTGACCGAAATAACCACGGCTGGCGGAAAGGCTACCGGCTATGCTTGCGATGTAAGTAATCAACAACAAGTAGTTGATACTTTCACCAAAATAGGTAAGATAGATATCCTGATCAATAACGCGGGTATAGCGCACATCGGTCGCGCGGATAATACCAGTACCGAAGATTTTGAGCGTGTATTTAATGTAAACGTTAAAGGTGCTTACAACTGCTTATACGCGGCTATTCCGGTATTAAAAAACAACGGTGGCGGCGTAATCCTGAACACAGCTTCAATAGCAGCCAGTGTAGGTATCACCGACAGGTTTGCTTACTCTATGAGCAAGGGCGCTATTCACGCCATGACTTTGTCTGTAGCGCGTGATTATCTGCATGATAATATCCGTTGTAACTGTATCTCGCCGGCAAGGGTTCATACACCTTTTGTGGATGGCTTTATCGCTAAAAACTATGCAGGCCGCGAAGAAGAGATTTTTGAAAAGCTATCAAAAAGCCAGCCGATAGGCAGGATGGGCAAACCGGAAGAAGTAGCAGCTTTGGCACTTTACCTCTGCTCGGACGAAGCTGGTTTCATTACCGGTACCGATTATCCTATCGATGGCGGCTTTATCACTCTGAACAATTAAAACCTGATTTGATATGATTAAAAAGCTATTATTAATGGGTATGCTGCTTGGCGTGGTACGCGCGGGCGCTCAAACCTACACACCAACTGCCGATAACCTTGCCGCAAGGAAAAACTTCCAGGATATGAAGTTCGGTCTGTTTATTCACTGGGGCATTTACAGTGAGCTTGGCGCGGGTGAGTGGGTGATGAACGAGAAGCATATTCCTTATGATAGCTATAAACGCCTGGCCGATTTTTTTTATCCGCAGGCTTTTAACGCCCATGAATGGGTGATGTTTGCAAAAAAAGCAGGCATGAAGTATATCACCATTACTTCGCGCCATCACGATGGCTTTAGCATGTTTGGTACCAAGGCATCGCCATATAATATTGTTGATGCTACGCCTTACCATAAAGACCCATTGATGGAGCTTGCACAGGAATGCGTTAAGGAAGGTATCGAACTGCACTTTTATTATTCACTGCTGGATTGGGGACGTAAAGATTACGCTTATGGCAGTCCGATTGCGGATGGTAAACCTGTAAACGGCGATTGGGACAGCTATATCAATTTCATGAAAGCCCAGCTTACCGAACTCATTACCAAATATCCGGGTGTTAAAGGCATATGGTTTGATGGCCATTGGGAGCGTGATGTTAACTGGCATTATGACGAGATTTACGGCCTGATCCATAAATTGAACCCCGCGATACTGGTAGGTAATAACCACCATCTTGAACCAAAGGAAGGCGAAGATTTCCAGATGTTTGAAAAAGACCTGCCCGGAGCCAACACCACTGGCTTCAGCGGTAAATCAAAAATCGGTATCCTGCCTTTAGAAACCTGCGAAACCATCAACAATAGCTGGGGCTTTAACATTACCGACAGGAGCTTTAAATCATCCAAACGCATTATCCATTACCTGGTAAATGCGGCAGGTTTAAACGCCAACTTTTTATTAAACATAGGCCCAATGCCAAATGGTAAAATTCAGCCTGAGTTTACCGATACATTGGCCATTGTAGGCGCCTGGGTACAAAAAAACGGTGAAGCTATTTACGGTACCCGTGGCAGCGGCATCCCTGCGCAGCCCTGGGGAGTTATCACACAAAAAGATAAAAACCTTTATGTGCACGTGATGACACCGCCACAACAGCCATATGTTTTCATTCCGCAATTAAAAGGTAAGGTAACTAAAGCCGCTTTACTGGCAGATGGCAGCGCGGTGAAATTTAAACAACAAACAGAGGGCGTGTTTGTATACCTAAGTGGTGTTGCAACTGACCCTAACGATACTATTATTAAACTGACAACTAACTAATACAACGATAATATGAAACTTATACGATTTGGCGAGCCAGGTAAAGAGAAACCGGGAATTATACAAAACGATAAAAGATATGATGTATCTGCCTTTGGCGAAGATTACACCGAGCAGTTTTTTGAAACTGATGGACTTAGCCGCCTTGCTGATTTCATCAAAGATAACCTGCTGCCTGAAGTTGCCGAAGATGTACGCTTAGGAAGCCCTATCGCCCGCCCTTCAAAACTGGTTTGTATTGGTTTAAATTATGCCGACCACGCCAAAGAAACCAACGCGCCACTGCCACCGGAGCCGGTTATCTTCATGAAATCAACTACAGCTATTGTTGGTCCGTTTGATGATATCATGATCCCTAAGAATTCGGTTAAAACCGATTGGGAAGTGGAATTGGCTGTGGTTATCGGTAAAAAAGCCTCATATGTTGAAGAAGCTGAAGCTATGGACTATGTTGCCGGATACGTATTGCATAACGACGTGAGCGAACGTGAGTTTCAGTTAGAGCGTAACGGAACCTGGGATAAAGGTAAAGGTTGCGACACTTTTGCACCGCTTGGTCCGTTTTTGGCTACACCTGATGAAATTGCCGACCCGCATAACCTGCGCCTTTGGTTAACTGTAAACGGCGAAACCATGCAAGATGGTACTACATCAAACTTTATATTTAATCTGCCGCACCTGATCTCATATACCAGCCAGTTCATGACCTTGTTGCCAGGTGATATCATTTCAACAGGTACACCTGCAGGTGTTGGTTTAGGGATGAAGCCGCCAATTTATTTAAAAGCGGGCGACGTGGTTGAATTGGGTATTGAAGGCCTTGGCCAATCAAAGCAAAACTTAATAGCGTATGCTAAAAATTGATGCACATCAGCATTTCTGGCAATATAACCCGGTAAGGGACAGCTGGATTACTGAAGAGATGCAGGTAATAGGTCGGGATTTTTATCCGGAAGACCTGTTACCTGTATTGCAAAAACACGGCATAGACGGCTGTGTAGCAGTTCAGGCGGATCAGTCGGAAAAGGAAACCGAATTTTTGCTCGACCTGGCTTCCGTTAATCCTTTTATTAAAGGGGTAGTGGGCTGGATTGATCTGAAGGCCGATGACCTGGACGAAAGGTTGCATCATTTTAAAAAGTATGAAAAGCTCAAAGGTTTCAGACACATCTTACAGTCGGAACCCGATGAGCAATATATGCTCAATCCCGCATTTAAAAAAGGGATTGCAAGTTTGAGTAAATACGGATATACTTATGATATCCTGGTCTTTCCCAATCACTTGCCTTATGCCGCACAGTTAGCAGCCGAATTCCCGGATCAAAAGCTTGTGCTCGACCATATGGCCAAACCGTACATCAAAGCCGGTAAAATTGATGGCTGGAAACAGGATATTGAAAAGCTGGCAAGTTATCCGAATGTGTCTTGTAAAGTATCGGCCTTACTTACAGAAGCCGACTGGCACAATACTCCGGCTGCTGATTTTATTCCATATATCGATATTGTTTTCAACGCTTTCGGAATCAACAGGGTAATGTTTGGATCTGATTGGCCGGTATGTTTACTGGCTGGCGGCTATGAAAAAACTATGGAGGTGATGAACCTATATGTTGAAAGGCTTTCTGCTACAGAAAAAGAATTGTTTTTTGGCGGGAACGCGATAGCGTTTTATGGGTTATAAAGAACAGTCGATCTGTGGGGACACGGATCGGAGAAATAAAATTGCTTGATCCACCCCGCGTCCGTGTCCTCACGGACGCTTCCCAAACCATCAAATTTCGTGCTTTCACGATACTTCGCTACTGTACTAAAATCACGAAACTGTACTGTATATTATTTATTTCAAAACGATAGGCGCTATTATCAATATGATAGTGTAGCGTTTGGTTCATTTCGTTATAAATCAATTAAATATCAACTTCAGTGTAATATTAAGGTAACATACAACGTCAGATATAAGTATGGCACACATTTAGCTATACTTGCACATGATTGATGCAAAATATAACTAAAAAGGTGAACCATTTGGCTCCGGATAACGTTATATAGGTACCAATCAGACTTAAATTTTTATGTTAGACGTTATGTACACAACCCTGTTACAAGTTGTAGTCCTGCTTGCGGTTTTCATTTTGCCTATGTTCATTTTTGGCAAAAGGATCAGGAACAAAAAAGTAAAGACCGTTAATTACAAAATAGATACCGATACCTCAGAGGCCCGATATGCTATTAACGAAAATGGCTTCCTGGAAGAAATTAATACAGGCAAGCTCTCAAAGCACCGTAGCTGAGTGCAAAAAGAAATACAAAAGCAAAGCTTGCCTGTGCCCGCTTTGCTTTTGTATTAACTATTAACTGATCTTATTTCTTCCCGTCTTTTTAAAAGCCCTGCTCATCCGCGCTCGGGCCATAACTTCCCGGAATAGGAATATCCAGCAAACGCAAATAAACGCCCAACTGTGCCCTGTGGTGCACTATCTGGCAGTAAGTCATCCTGATTACTTCAGCCTTCGAACGTTGATTCAGAATTTGTTCTCCGTTGCGCAATGTCCAGATCTTATCAAAAGTGCTGACATCGGCCTTTTGCAGGTTGGAGTAGCCATCGGCCAATGAATCTTCGAATAGTTTCATCAATTCGGCTGTGCCGCTTACTTTTTTTGGTTCATAGGGTACGGTAGCAAAGTCAAGTCCATCGGTATGTAGGGTCAGGCTTACCCAGGTAGGTAATTCAGCAATGTGGGTAGATAGTTGTTCAATGGTCATGCTTTTTGGGTGCGGTTTCCATTGGTATTTATCGTCGGGGATGCGGCTCAGCATTTTTTCGGTGGTTTGAGCTTCCTGTTCCATCTCCTGCAATAATGATTTCAAAGTGTCCATAAGTGTTGTGTTTTTGTTTTCTGATGTAAAGTAACGGCAGGCTAATGACAGCCCTATGTCAGCAGGTGTCACTGATTTTTTTGATTTCGCTGATTTTTTTTTCTGAACCATGATTTTGGGGATTTGAGGATTAATCGGATTCTCTTTTTTAGACGAATGATTATATAAAACGGGGTTTTTCCGTCAGCAGATAAGTTTCGGAAGAAAGCGGGTAGAACAATGGTGGATGGTGCGGCAGTAGGGGCATAGCAAATATTTGCAGATGGGTGGGATGGAGCGAACGCAGTGGGGCAACTTTTTGCAGCCCGTGGTTCTGACCGCTTTGCAGGGCAAGGCGAGTGCGGCAAAGAAACCTCTCTGCTGACTTGATTTTTTGGTTACTTTTGTATCAAGACAAAAGTAACAGCCACCGCGGCAATTGAGCGGCGAATGATCTTAATTTAGAATTAGCTCGTTAGTAGGGTGGGCGTTCCCGTTAGTTAACGGGCGGGCTTTCCGCTCATACGCCTGCAGGCATTACGCTCGGGCCGGTATCCGCTGCAATCCCTAACGCTGGCTTTTGCTTAACTAAAACTATGAATTATACACCACCACAGCTCCGCACCGTTAACGTGATCCGTTACGTAACGCCGTTGCGTGAGGGCGGGTCACTACCGGCCATTGCCGAAGCTGACGACGAGTTTTTATATGTACTGAAATTCCGCGGAGCGGGTCAGGGGGTAAAAGCCCTCATTGCCGAATTGATTGGCGGCGAGATTGCCCGTTTGCTTGGGTTTAAAGTGCCCGAATTGGTTTTCGCTAATCTTGATGAAGCATTCGGTCGCTCGGAAGCTGATGAAGAGATCCAGGACCTGCTGAAATTCAGCGTAGGCCTTAACCTGGCGCTGCACTATTTGTCGGGCGCTATTACCTTTGATCCGGCGGTTACCGTGGTTGATTCAAAGCTGGCTTCACAGATTGTTTGGTTTGATTGCTTGCTTACCAATGTAGACCGTACCGCGCGCAATACCAATATGCTGATATGGCATAAGGAGCTATGGATGATTGATAACGGTGCCGCCCTGTATTTTCATCACTCCTGGAACAACTGGCAGGAAATGGCTACTCGTCCGTTTTTGCAGGTAAAAGATCATGTGTTGCTTGCCCGTGCAAATCAGTTAGATACTGTTGACGCCGAGTTTAAGACGATACTAACGCCCGAAAAGATCCGTGATATCGTTGCGCTGATCCCTGATGAATGGATTACTTACCGGGATTTTGAAGAAACCCCTGATGAAGTACGGAATATTTATGCCGAGTTTTTAATAACCCGGCTGGCCGCTTCAGAAGTATTTGTTAACGCCGCAAAACAAGCCCTATATGCAGGTATTTGAGTACGCAGTTATCCGCGTTGTACCCAGGGTGGAGCGTGAAGAATTTATCAATATAGGAGTGATCCTGTTTTGTCCTAAGCAAAAGTTTTTAAAAGTACTGTTCAAGCCTGATGACGAACGCCTGGCTGCTTTTTGTGGTGACCTGGACCTGGATTGCCTCAAGGAAAATATCAATTCGCTCGAGCGTATTTGTAATGGCGAGAAGGATGCTGGCCCTATCGCACAGTTGGATCAGCCATCGCGCTTCCGCTGGCTTACGGCAACACGTAGTACAGTGGTACAGGCGTCAAAAGTGCATCCTGGGATGACAGCTGATGCTGAAGCTACATTGAACAGGTTGTTTGAGCAGATGGTGTTATAAGGTACGTGTTGCCCGTGGGGACACGGGCAGCGGGATAAAAACCATGTCATTGCGAGGCACGAAGCAATCGCATACTATACAGGGCGGTTATGCTACCGTGCGATCGCCACGCTTCGCAATGACATATTTTTTATGAAGTACAGTTAAACATCACTTCCGCCGATATTGGCGCTATCACCAACATGTATAACCCCTACATCACCTCTCATTCCGCACTTTTCCAACCGCTATCCCTCTAAATGCTTTAGTTTTATATCACCATTATAACCACATGGATATATTATGATTAACCAAACCAATTTCAGTAAAGCATTGGTATTTGCCATTGCGCTTTGTATGGCATTTTTTAGTTTAAACACGGCTAATGCTCAGCGAAAGAAATTTAAAGTAATAGCCTTTTACACCGGGCGGAACGATCTGGCGCATATCAGCTTTATGCATGAGGCTAACCGCTGGTTCCCTGAAATGGCGAAGAAGTATAATTTCACTTACGATAGCACCAATAACTGGGCAAACATGAACCCTGAGTTTTTGGCCAAATACCAGGTGGTGATATTTTTAGATACCCGCGCCGATAATTCTGAACAACGCGCGGCTTTTGAACAGTATATGAAAAAAGGCGGTGCCTGGATGGGTTTCCACTTCTCGGCTTTCGCACTTACGCCCTCGGATTTTCCGCAAAATTGGGACTGGTATCATAACGAATTTTTAGGCTCAGGCCAATATGTGAGTAATACCTGGCACCCAACCGCGGCCATATTAAGGGTTGAGGATCCAATGCATCCGGTTACCAAGGGTTTGCCTAAAACTTTTAAAACTCAGCCTAACGAATGGTACCGCTGGGAGCATGACCTGCGCAAGAACCCGGATATAGACATCCTGTTGGCGGTTGACTCAACAAGCTTTCCTTTAGGTACGGGTCCAAAGCAATACGAAATCTGGCATAGCGGCTATTACCCTGTAGCCTGGACAAACAAAAAATACAAAATGGTTTACTTTAACATTGGTCACAATGCTATGGACTATGATGGTGGCACCAATAAAACACTATCGCAGACTTTTGCCAATGATGATGTAGATAAGCTGATCATCAATTCGCTGCTTTGGCTGGGGAGAGGGAAATAGTCGTCGGCTTTATTCACTCCATGTCATTGCGAGGAGGAACGACGAAGCAATCGCATGCTCTACAGAGCGGCTTTACTCCTGTGCAGTTGCCGCGCTTCGCAATGACATGTTTTATTGTACACCTATACTCAATCCCGTTTCGCGTCTTATCACCTTTACATATCCACTCATTTATAGGATTTCGTCGGGAAAATGTAAATAAAATACCTTTCGGTATATTTTAAAAGGTATTTGTTTACTTTGCAGGCGAAACCTGTATCTATTTATGAAAAAGTTTAAGACGGTATTTAACCAGGTAAAATCCCTGAACGGAGCCGAAGCGCCAGATATGGTAAACCTGCTGTGGCAGCTTATCTGTTATTCGCCAAAAATGCCGGTACGCCTGCAGCAGCAACATTTGCTTGACGAAGCTAAACCTTTTACACTTGAAGTTGATGATCCTCATTTTGCTAAATCAGCGTTGAAGTTTAATGGTTTTGTCTGGGGCGAAGGCAACCGAAAGATCATGATCACACATGGCTGGGGTTCAAAAGCTGCCGATTTTGCCGAGCTTATCGTCGCTTTAAAAAATATTATAGATACACAGGTCATCGCTTTCGACGCACCTGGTAATGGTAGTTCGGAAGGAGAATTGTCAAATTTATTGCTCTTTGCCAAAGCAGCGGAAGCTGTGATCAATACTTTTGGTACGCCGGATACAATTATCGGTCATTCGTTAGGTGCCATGGCCAATGGCATCGCTGTAAAGGAAACCGCTATCAAGCCCGCTCTGCTCATCAGCATCGCGCCGCTTATAAACCTTAAAGAAAACTTTGTTGCAAGCTTGAACGCCGCCGATGTTGCGCCAGCGGTTCAAGATAAATTCTTTGCCGATTTTGAATACCTTTTTGCTATGAAGGCTTCAGGTTTTACGATGGATAAATTATACCCGAAGAACGCTATTAAAAAGCATTGGCTGGCCTACGATGAGGATGATAAAACTGCACCGTACACGTTTTTGAAAGATTTCCTTGCCGTGTATCCGTCCATCGAAACTAAAGCCTACGAGGGCCGTGGACATGAACGTATCATTAAAGATGAAGCGGTAATAGCTGATATCGTTAAACTGATTATTTAGCAGCCATTACTTCATCCATCGCCTTCATGAATGTGGTTACTTCAATCTCGTTTCGGTGGGCTGCAAGGTAGGCCAATAATTTCCTGTGGGCATCAGCAGGGGTGATCAGGTAGTCGCCGCCTACGCCGTGAAACATGAAAATACCAAGGCCTCCGCTTTGCTGAACTTTCTTCACAAAATCTATCAGGGCATCGCCGGTTACCGGGTTACCTGTTACACCCCATGAAGGTACTTTTAACGGATCGAGGTTTTTAAAGTCGGTGATCACGGCATCCGGTCCGCCGCCGATACGGGCATATTTTGCCAGTCCTGCTTTTCGCAGCGTATCAACATAATTTATACCTCCAACTTCAACCTCGGTACATGGATATGCATAGGTGCGGCTGCCTGTTTTTCCATCGACAGCAAAAAGCAGGGTATTCATCTCGTTTATTTCGCGAAGCATCATGTACGGTGTATAAATAGCCGAGTTATTTGCCGGGTTGGCCTTTACGTTGGTAAGCAGACAAGGATGATATAAAGTGTGATTAGCCAGCTCATATCCTTTTTTGCCAACCTCGCGCCAGCGGGGCAAAGTAGTTTCGGTCATGTTGCCCATTAAAAAGAATGTGGCAGTGAGATGTGCCGAATCTAACTGGGGAATAGCGATGTTTAACTGCGAATTGATGCCATCATCATAAGTAAGTACAATAATCGCTTTTTTGCGTTTAGTTTGTTGCGCGTTGGCAACAGACACAAAGTTGAGCAATAACAGAAATAGCGCTAATTTTTTCATGAGGGGGGCCTTTGATTGGTTGCCCTAAAATAAAAAAATCCGGCTGATAACCGGATTTTTAAGTTTAATATACTTCGCTCTGCACTCCCGAGTAGTATTTCAATTCGATCAGGTCATGTGGTAATGTTTTGGTATTCCAGGCATGATGTATGGCGAGTGCGGTTCCAACGGCGGTTGCCTGCGCCATTGACGCGGCGTAGACCTCCAAATGAGGGAATGCCAGCGCCAGTAAGTGCATAAATACACTGTTTTTACTAAACCCGCCGTCAACAAAAATGCGTTTTACCTTACAGCCATTTAAAACATAATTGGTTGATATGGTTTGCTGAGCAACAATATCAATCATGAGTTGATGATAGGCTTCAACATCATCTGCAAAGCTGTTTAAATCACGCTGCTCAAATACCGACTTCTGTAATCCTTCACTTTCGTTAGCCTGTAATGCCGGTTGACTACTTAACCGCGCTGCAATAGCCGGATCGTAATTTATGGTACGGTACCTGATCTCGTCCTGGTTAAAATGAGCGGCTATCCGTTTTACCTGTTGCTCATACTCGTAGCCGGTAAACAAGCGCGATGCCTTTACCGGGCTACCTTTGTATTGCAGGTAGTTGAGGCAATCATGTTTCAACTCATCGGGGGTAAGTGGCGTTTGGTTGAATGGATTTAAGCTGATAGACCATGTACCTGTCGAGATCAGCACAAAAGGCATATTAAAGCTTACGAGGTAAGGGATCAATGCCGCAGAGCTATCATGTAACCCAATGCCAACTTTATAAGTACTGCCCGGAAATTCGGCGGACAAAACACTATCGGCAGGGTGAAGGGGGGCCATTTTAGGCAGAATACCCTCCTCGCTCAACCAATTGTGATAATTGTTTTTACCAAAGTCCCAAAGCGCAGTGTGGCAGCCGATGCTGGTTAGATCGCTCACCATTTGCCCGCTGATGAGGTAACTCATGTACTGCGGCAAATGCAGCGCATACTTTATCCGCTTAAATACTTCGGGTTGTTCATACTTGAGCCTGTACAATTGCAGGCCGGAATTGAGGTTGCCCAGAACGGGCGAAGCAGTTTCAAGTGCAAACCTGGCTTCATCGCCATGGCTTTCATAAAACTGCCTGCCCAATTCAGGCGGATATGGCTTTAGGTAATTATACAATGGCGTAAGCGGCTTGCCATATTCATCAACATAAACAAAGCTGGCTCCGTAAGTTGAAAAGTTAACCGCCTTAAGATCAAATTCTTTATGCTTGAAAATTTCGCGCAATGAGTCAAACACCGATAGCCTGAGGCTGTCGAGGTTTTCACATGCGTCGCCGTCCTCGTCGTGGGTTTCCAGGAAGCGGGCCGTGCGTTCAAAAACTATCTTGTAGTTCTGATCGAACAGGAACAGCTTCTTGTTGGTTTTACCCACATCAAAAACGGCTATAACGGGTATCGGCTCCATAGGCTTACAATCCGGTTGATACCGCTTTAGCTCCTCTTTCGTTTATCAGTTGCTGCCTGATGGTTTGCTGTCTGTAAATAGCCAGCGGGTTTAACGCGCCGCCTGCCCTTAAACGCGCCTCGGCCAATAGCGAACGAACATCGGTGCGATAAGCTTGCTGTAATATTTCCTGGGCCAAAACCACATCGTTATCCTGTTGTGCCTGTACTAATGCCTGTGTATCTACTAAAAGTGCTTGCGCATAAGCTATCTTAATAGCCTCAACAGATTGCAACAGATCTTCAATCGGATCTTTAATGTTGTGCGACGCGTCGATCATCCAGCCTATAGAGGTAGCGTGTGTCATACCACGGGCATCCATACCTTCAACCAATTCGTTAAAGATCAGGAACAATTGATATGGGTTGATGCTGCCAACGGTAAGGTCATCATCGCCATATTTTGAATCGTTAAAGTGGAAACCTGCAAGCTTTCCTTCCATCAGCAATAATGAAACTATCTGCTCAATATTCGCACCCTGTAAGTGGTGCCCCAAGTCAACCAGGGTTTGGGCTTTTTGGCCCAATTTAGACGACAATAAGTATGATTGCCCCCAATCGCCGATGGTAGTTGAATAAAAGTTTGGCTCGTAAGGTTTGTACTCTACCCAAACTTTCCAGTCATCGGGCAGGGCATCATAAATTTCCTGCAAGCTTTCTAAAGTGCGTTCAAACGCACCACGCATATTCAGCTGACCAGGGAAATTGGATCCGTCCGACAGCCACACCGATAATGCTTTGGAGTCAAGCTCAACGCCGTATTTAATTACCTCGATATTGTGGGCAACAGCCTGTTTACGCACCGCTTTATCTACATGGTGCAATGAGCCAAATTTGTAGCTAAATTCCTGATCCGGTTGATCCTGAAAGGTATTGGAGTTAACGGCGTCAAAATGCAGACCTAATTGTGCTGCATGAGCTTTGATGGCCGAAGCATTAGATGGGATATCCCAGGGAATATGCAGCGATATAGAGTTGCTGCTGCGGTTAAGCGCGTGGATTAAACCTACATCTTCTATCTTTTCTTCCAGGCTGCGGGGCTCGCCACCACCCGAAAATCTGCCGAAGCGTGTACCGCCGGTACCTAAAGCCCAGCTTGGTATAGCGATATTAAAATCAATCAGTTTTTGCAGGATAGCATCCAGATTTTTCACATCACCGGCAACAAAATCAAATTTGCGCTGATGATCTTTTAGCTGTTGATGATTGGCTTCATCAATTTTATATTTTTCTAACTGCATAATTGGTATTGGTTATATAGCAAGTTAAGCAAGAGCACTTAAACTTGCTAAGTTTATATTTATGTCATTGCGAGGAACGAAGCAATCGCATGCTATACAGAGTGGCTACGCATGGTGACCACGCTTCCGTGCGATTGCCACTCTATCGCTCGCAATGACATGGTTTTATTTTCTTTAAAGCTAAACGATTAACCAGACTTACGAAGTTTTTAAAACTTCGTAAGTCTTTAAGCTAAGACCATGAACCATGATCTATGAGCCATTAACTATCTTACAAACGCCATGGCCACGCCACCATCAACATTCAACACGTTGCCGGTTGATTTGTTGAGCAGGCCGCCTGTAAAGGCGAAACAAGCGTTGGCGATATCAGCAGGTAAAATCACCTCGTTTAATAAAGTACGTTTGGCATAGTAAGCAGGTAGCTCGTCAACAGTAACGCCATAAGCTTTGGCGCGACCTTCGGCCCATCCGCCGGCCCAAATATTGCTGTCGCTGATTACGGCATCCGGGTTAACCACGTTCACACGGATCTTATCGGTGCCAAGCTCAGCAGCGTTCAGCCTGCTCAGGTGTAACTGGGCCGATTTCGCGGAACCGTAGCCCGCGTTGTTCGGTCCGCTTACCAAAGCGTTTTTACTTACAATGTTAATGATATCGCCGCCAATATCTTGTTTTTTCATCACAGCTACGGCAGCCTGTGTAATGAAGAACTGGCCTTTCACCAATACATCATACAACAGGTCCCAATCTTTTTCGGTATGATCTGCAATTGATTTAGAGATAGATAAACCGGCATTGTTCACCACGATATCCACACCTCCGAATGCTAATGCGGCAATTTCAAGGGCTTCGTTGATCTGATCGGCTTTGGTAACATCAAGTATGGCAGTAGTGTATGAATCCTTACCGTATTGTTTTTTGAACTCTTCGCCGGCACCTTCCAAACGCTCTGCGTTCATATCATTTAAGATAACTACCGCACCCTCGTCAACAAATTTTTTGGCGATGGCTTTACCTATGCCGCCCGCGCTGCCTGTGATCAGGGCAATTTTACCCGATAAAGCTTTTGGCTTAGGCATACGCTGTAATTTGGCCTCTTCCAGTAACCAGTACTCGATATCAAAAGCTTCCTGGCGTGGGAGAGAGGTATATTCAGAGATAGCCTCGGCGCCTTTCATTACGTTGATGGCATTGGTATAAAACTCGGCGGCAACACGGGCTGTTTGTTTGTCTTTCGAGAAAGAGAACAAACCTACACCCGGGTAAAGGATAATTACCGGGTTGGTATCCCTGATGGCCGGGCTATTATCATGTTTGCAAGTGTTGTAATAGTCGGTATACATTTGGCGGTAGGCCTCAAATGCAGGAGCTAAGCGTGCTTTTAAAGCAGTAACATCGCTCAGGTCTTCGCCTGGGGCGAGGTCAAGTACCAGCGGACTGATTTTGGTACGCAGGAAGTGATCCGGACAACTGGTACCCAGCGGTGCTAAGCGATCAAGATCATTTGAATTGATAAACTCCAATACGCGGGCATCATCGGTAAAATGACCTACCATGTGCCTGTAGCTTGAGCAAAAGCCACGTAATACCGGTGCAAGGGCGGCAGCCTGTTTTTTACGGGCCGATTCGTCAAGGCTTTCAACTTTTTGTCCGCCAAAAACAGGGCCTTTTTTGCCGTAATTTTCTTCAAGATATTCTGCACAGCGCTCAATAACTTCAAGCGTGTTCATGTAGCTTTCGTAAGCGGTATCGCCCCAGGTAAATAAACCGTGCGAACCCAGCATGATGCCACGGATACCCGGATTTTCATCCAAACATTGTTTTAATTGCAGGCCAAGCTCAAAGCCGGGTTTTTTCCATTCAACCCAACCAATAGTGCCGTTAAAGAGTTCCTGGGTAATTTTCTTTCCATCTTTTGCTGCCGCGATTGCAATGGCTGCATCCGGGTGCAGGTGATCGATATGTTTAAATGGCAGGAAGCCGTGTAACGGTGTATCAATTGATGGCGCTTTTGAGTTAAGATCGTAGATGCAGTGGTTAAAAAGTTCAACCATTTCATCTTCAAATTCCACCCCGCGATAGATATTTTTCAGGCTGCGTAAACGATCAACATACAGGGCTGCGAGACCGCTTTTTTTCAGCGTACCGATGTCGCCGCCAGATCCTTTAATCCACATTACTTCAACCTCGTTACCGGTAAGCGGGTCTTTACTCATCAGTTTACATGAAGTATTGCCGCCGCCGTAGTTAGTAAGGCGCAGATCGGCACCTAAAAGGTTTGAACGGTATATAAGCAGGGCAACTTCGTCGCCTTCCAGTTCGGCGGCCTTAGCATCATCCCAAAGGTAGCTTACATGCTTAAATTGTGTTGTTTTGACAGACATATGTTTAATTACTGAATTGTTGAATTAGTGAATTATTGATTTATTTTGATTGTTATTTAATTGAGTTTCCGTAGCCTACAACCAGCACCGATAGGATGATGACTGCTATACCGGCTATTACTGTGGCGAAGGCTTTTTTGCTTACACCTTTCCATTCTTTAAGAACAAGTCCCCAGGTATTGGCTATCAGGATAATGAAAGCCATGTGCAGGATCCACGAGCTTGCGCCATTGCCCATTTTGCTTTCGCCCATGCCGTAAAAAAAGAATTGTAAAAACCAGGTTGTACCGGCCAATGCCGCAAACAGGTAGTTTTTAAGCAATGGTGTTTTTTTATCGGTATAATTATCAAACGTTTTGTTGCGGGTATTTAGCACCATACACCATATAAAGTTGGTTGTAAGGCCTCCCCAGAGAATAATGATATAGGTTACATTATTGGCATAGAGGAAATTACCTTGCCCCGGATGCCCAGCCTGCCATGCGTGGTTAGCTGTATCGGCCATAGTTTTACCGGCCTCTATACCAAAGTTAAAACAGGCGCTTAATACACCTGATATTATAGCTACTACGATACCCAGGCCAAATCGGTAATCCTTGTTTTCTTGTGCTATGGTTTTATCGCTTGATAGTTCTTTCTCTTTCATGGTGCCGGCCTTACCGCATATGATAATACCCACCACACAAAGCAAAATACCTAATAAAACCATTTGCCCCCATTGGGTATGCAGCATCAGGGTAAAAGTGTCTTTCCCTTCCTTCGGAAAAAAATCGTAATACACCGATGGGATTATCGACCCAAAAACTGAGCATAAGCCCAGAATGATGGTGCTGCCCAATGAAACTCCTAAATAGCGTACTCCAAGGCCGTATGTTAAACCTCCAATTCCCCATAACAGCCCCATCAGGTATGTCCAGCCCAGGGTTGCTGTATCGGTATGGCTTATAATATCCGCGAAACCCGGTATAGTTAGCCATGCTGCCAGCGGTGGTACAATAAGCCATGAAAAAATGCCACCTACTATCCAGTAGCTTTCCCAGGCCCAGTCTTTTATTTTTTTGTAGGGGATGTAAAAGCTCCCCGAAGCAAAGCCACCGATAAAATGAAAGATGACCCCTAAAATTACTTGCATATTCTCTAATTGGTTTATATTGGTAAGGCTAATGTAGATAATAAATATACCCGAACTGTCCCCTGCTGTCGGTTTTGACCGTTGATTTTGTCTGAACCGGGATTGTCTGAACCGGAATTAACAATGAAATGAATTTATCGAATTTTTTAATTTCTGGTGATTCTATAAATTCGTTTAATTCGAGTTCAGACATAATTCAGACAATTCTGATTCAGACAATCCCGGTTCTGTTTATTAATTTGGCGTCAAATACATCACTATGCAGGCATATATTTTAGGGATTGATATTGGCACCGGCAGTACTAAGGCCGTAGCTATTAGCTTAACGGGCGAACCATTGGGTACGGTATCCAATCATTATCCTATTAATAGCCCCGAACCCGGTTATAGTGAGCAGGATCCACTGTTGATCTGGGATGCTTTTGTAAAATGCCTCGCTGGTATTACTGCCAAATTAGGAGCGGTGCCACAAGCTGTAAGCCTGAGCAGTGCCATGCACAGCATTATTCCCGTTAATGAGCATGGCGAAGCACTGTTACCCATGATGACCTGGGCCGATGCCCGGAGCGAGAATATAGCACAAGCTTTAAGGCAAACCGAGCAAGGTGCATCATTATATCACAACTGCGGTACAGCTATTCATGCTATGTCGCCTTTAAATAAGTTGCTGTGGCTGCGTGCTAACCGGGTCGATGTTTTTGAAGCGGCGCACAAATTTATTTCGATAAAAGAGTTTATCTGGTTTAGGCTTTTTGGTGTTTTTGAGGTGGATTATTCTATTGCTTCAGCAACAGGTTTGTTTGATATTGTAAAAAAAGAGTGGAATGAGGAGGCCATGAGGGTAACGGGCATTACAACCGCAAAGTTATCAGCCCCGGTTAATACCACTTATTATCGTAATGATGTTAAGCCCGAAGTTGTTTCATTAACCGGTATCATTGCTGACACGTCATTTGTAACAGGAGCGAGCGATGGTGCATGTGCTAACCTCGGCAGCCATACCAATAGCCCCGGTGTGGCCGCGCTTACCATTGGCACCAGTGGCGCGGTACGTATTACAAACCCAAAGCCGGTTTACAATTACGAAGCCATGATTTTTAACTATCTGCTGGACGAACAAACTTATGTTTGTGGCGGTGCCGTAAATAACGGCGGGATAGCGGTAAATTGGTTGCTGAAAAACTTTTTGCAGAAGGAAAACCTTACTGCTGCCGATTACGATGCTTTGTTTGCTGAGATCGCATCCGTACCGGCAGGTAGTAACGGACTGATATTTTTACCTTACCTGTACGGCGAACGTGCCCCGCTTTGGGACACCAAAACCAGCGGTACTTTCTTTAATATCAAACCGGCACACACCCGTTCGCACTTTTTACGCGCAGGATTGGAGGGCATCTGTTTTGCGCTGAACGATGTACTTAAAACACTGGAAGATGCATCGGGTGAAATTACTCAGGTAAATATCAGCGGCGGTTTTACCAGTTCGGCGGTGTGGACACAGATTTTGGCCGATATTACGGGCAAAAAGTTGGCGGTACTGCAATCTGAAGATTCATCGGCATTAGGTGCAATCTACCTGGCAGCACGGGTATTATATCCTAAAAGTTATGAAACGCTCACCCACGTGGAGCATCAGGAATTCATTGAACCTAATATTGATAACCATTCGCTTTACAGCCGAATGTTCCCGGTATTTAAAAAACTGTACGGCGATTTAAAGGACAGCATGCATCTCGTAGATGGATGGGAGTGAAATTCAAAATTTCGTCATGCCGAATTTATTTCGGCACCTCACTCGCTAAGCCGATTTGCAAGGAGTAAACCTGGCTTGTGGGATCCTGAAACAAGTTCAGGATGATGGGTTATCGAGTAATTTAATCCAGTCCAAGCCACTTAACCAATCTCCAGCAACCATATACAAAAAATGGTGCGGCAACAACGTCAATAGTATAATGAATGTGCTGTATGAGTAACAACACTACTAATACTATGGCGCAAATTAGAGCGATTAGTTTATCAACAGGTTTTTGCAGGTGCAGGTATACCAGTACCATGGTTGCTGTATGGCCTGAAAAAAACAGGTCTTTAGTGATAAACGTATGTCCGTAAAAAACGCTGGTACTCGGATCAATAAGAGGGACGAGCCCAACCGGTGGATTAAGCTTTACCAAACTGATGGTAACAAAACGGGCTATACAAACAAGGTTTAGCGTCCAGATGTAGCTGATGCATATCCTTGGGTTATACAATCCCCGCCACATCATGAGCAGGCCCATACTCCAGATGAGTATAAAAATTGGTACCGAAAGATCGTGAGATGGCAAATGGGCCAATATCCAATCATTCAATACAACGCCATCTGTGCGGCGTTCAATGTACTTGAAAAAGGAGGGCAGCAGGTTGATGATAGTAACTATGACAATAGTGGCGCTCAATAATTTAAGCCTGCTGGCCTTTGTATTGTAAGCGCTTTGCCAAAGTTGTTTTATATGGTAAATGTGGGATAAATTCAAACTGTATTTTATTATAAGGCCGCAAAAATACGGTTTGCTGATTAATATTAAGTAATTGTCAGGTATTTGTTAATTTAAGAAGCTATTGTAAGTATAATAAAATCAGATGCAATTTTGTTGCATTAACTTATTTATATTTGCGTCATGGATTTTCAAAAGCTTTCGCCCCGGCTGGATAATATCGGTATAACCGCGTCAACGCTTTGCGCCGTTCATTGCGCGGTGGTGCCTTTGGCGTTTACCAGTTTACCGCTGGTTGGTCTTGGTTTTTTGGCCAATGCCTGGGTAGAGTGGGGGATGATCATTTTTGCTTTAGCTATAGGTGTGTATTCTATTGGGCTATCATATAGGCGAACACATCACCGTGCTTTACCTTTAGCTATGCTGGTATTGGGTTTTGCTATCATTATAGGCGGCCACGGGTTGGCTATAGGAAAAACTGAGGCGATGATTGTTCCATTTGGAGGTTTATTGATTGCTGCCGCGCATTATGTAAACTATAAGTATACAGGAGCCTGCAGCCATGATCATAAAACTTATAAACTGAAAAAAGTTGAATAATGGACAAGCGCCACAGGAAATTCTTTTATGCATTTTTGATATTCAATTGCTTTTTGAGCCCGGCTTGCAATCATGAAAAGCATAACGTTTTGATATCTAAGCATCATACTAAGCCAATAAAAAATACCGTTATAAAAGCCGGCAACTAATAGCGCATATTATACGTACCATTATTAAATTAGCGGCCTTATAAAAATAAAGACCTGATTAATACATGACACAAACCCGGGATATCCATCATTTTGAGCATTTGCTTGATAAGCATCACCTGAAAAAAACCGCGCCTCGATTGCGGGTTTTGTCAATGATGTCGTCAAGGCATACGGCTACTTCCCAGCCCGATCTGGAAAGCCTGATGCATGATATCGATAGGGTTACCCTTTACCGGATCCTGAACGCTTTTGAAGAGAAAGGGATCATTCACAAAGTATTTGATCTGGACGGAACAGCAAATTATGCGCTGTGTTCATCAAACTGTAATGAGCACGATCATCATGACGAGCACCTGCATTTTAATTGTACACAGTGCAAAAATGTATATTGTTTAAATGATCTGAACCTGCCTGCTATCAATCTTCCGGCAGGTTTTGAGCCGCATGGCTTTACTTTATATGCGCATGGCTTGTGTCCAAGATGCAGTAAAAAGGCGGTTAAGAAATGAGATACTCCGCTTTCCTGGGGATAACCATCCTGTTGTTTTTGTTTCAAAGTTCATTCGCGCAGCAAAAAGATACTATACCGGCTGCTGTTTCAACATTTAAGTTTAAAACGGTTGTTATAGATGCCGGGCATGGCGGTAAGGATGCCGGTGCACGCGGCTCGCATTCGTTTGAGAAAAATGTAACGTTATCGATAGCGCTGAAACTCAAGGCAGCATGGGATACGGCCATCACCGATGTAAAATCTATCCTTACCCGTACCGATGATACTTTTATTCCGCTAAACCAGCGTTCGGCTATTGCCAATCAAAATCATGGCAATTTGTTTATCTCCATTCACTGTAACTCGTCGCCGGAGGGCACTGCCGCTCGTGCGCATAAACAAAAAGGTGTATTGTTATTGGTATACGGTTTCCATCGCCTTAAAGAACAGGAAGAGGCAGTACGTGAAAACTCTTCTATTTTCCAGGAGAAGGATTACAAGCAAAACTACGAGAGCTATGACGAAAGTGATCCCTCCAACCTCATTATCCTTAATGCCTATATCCAGAAATACCGCAAACAAAGCATCCGTTTCGGCGATTTGCTTGACGACGAATTTACCGGGATAGATGGGCGCGAAAGCAATGGCGTAAAAGAGCAGGGCGTATTGGTGCTGGCCCACAGCGCTATGCCCGCTGTACTGATAGAAACGGGTTTTATTAATAATCCTGAAGAAGAAGAGTATCTGAATTCCGACGAAGGGCAACATGAAATTGTAATGTCGATCATCCGGGCGCTTCGGAATTACCGGAAAGCGATAGGGTCGTAAGTGCCCATAAAATTAAACGTAGAGACGCATCACATGCGTTTTTTTGCCTGCACTGCACGGGATTGTCCTGTGGGAGACACATGTGATGCGTCTCTACAAAAAACCTTTTAACGAGATTCTTCCCTTTCCATCATCAAAAAAAGTATATTCGGTTTTACATTTACTTTTGATGATCAGTTATAATTTACCCTCGCGCAAACGCATAAAAATTGTTGCTTTAATTCTGTTGTGTATTGGCTTTGTTTTGCCAGGTAAAGCGCAGACCGGCACACAGGGCATTATACCGCAGCCTGTCAAAATAAAAAGTGACAACACAGTCTATGTATTTCCACGGGAATTTAAAATTGGTATAGGGAATGGTATTGGTGTAAATAATGTTACCTTTTTCAGGGATTATATACGTTTGGTAAGAGATATTCATGAAACTACGCCGTTTGTAAATCACAAGATGACTGCTTCAAATTTGTGGCTTCAGCTTAATCCGAAGCGCGTTAGCCAACCTGAAGGATACACCTTAGAAGTTAAACCTCATAGAATAACCATCACCGGGCATGACGAGGCCGGTGTTTTTTATGGCTTGCAATCGCTTATTCAATTATTAGATATCAGTAAAGATAAAATAACGGTTAAAGGCTACTCCATTACCGATTATCCCCGTTTCGCTTACCGGGGCATGCACCTTGATGTAAGCCGTCATTTTTTCGATCCTCAAACTATTAAAAAGTGGATTGACCTGCTGGCGTTGTACAAGATCAATACTTTCCATTGGCACCTTACTGATGATCAAGGCTGGCGCATCGAAATAAAGAAATATCCTTTGCTGCAAAGCGTATCTGCTTACCGCGATGAAACCATCATCGGCCATAAAAAAGATAGTCCGCACAGGTTTGATGGTAAACGCTATGGCGGCTATTACACGCAGGACGAGGTAAAAGATATTGTAAAATATGCTACCCAAAGACATATCACCGTGATCCCGGAAATTGAAATGCCGGGGCATGCGTTGGCTGCATTGGCCGCTTATCCACAATTGGGCTGTACCGGCGGACCGTATAAAGCCGCCACTTATTGGGGGATTTTTGATGATGTGTATTGTGCCGGTAATGATGAAACTTTTACTTTTTTACAAAACGTAATGGATGAGGTGTTGCCCCTGTTCCCCTCAAAATACATCCATATTGGCGGCGATGAATGCCCTAAAACCAAATGGAAAGCCTGCCCTAAATGTCAAAAACGTATTAAGGACGAACACCTGAAGGATGAAAAGGAACTGCAAAGCTATTTCATCGGCCGTATGGAAAAATACCTGAACAGTAAAGGCAGGCAAATCATAGGCTGGGACGAGATATTGGAGGGCGGACTTACACCCGGCGCAACCGTAATGAGCTGGACGGGTGAGGAGGGTGGTATAGCCGCAGCCAAACAACATCATGAAGCCATCATGACGCCCGAAAAATACGTGTACCTGGACTATTACCAGTCGCTTTATGCTGCCGAGCCATTAGCGGGTGGCGGTTACACGCCGTTAAGCAAAGTATATAATTACGAACCGATAACCAGTGAGCTCAGTGGTGAGGAAGCCCAATATATCAAAGGCGTACAAGCCAATGCTTGGAGCGAGTACATGGCCAGTCCGGCACAGGCCGAGCGGCAGTTATTTCCGCGGATGCTGGCTTTGGCCGAAGTAGCCTGGAGCTCTAAGGAAAACAAAAACTATGATGACTTTTTAAAACGACTGAGGTATCATCAACCGTTACTCAATCTGAATATAAATGCTGCCGAGGTATTTGACGAGATCACCGATTCTGTTACCGAAACAGCAGATCACCTGGTAGCCTTAAATCTCCATACCACCTTACCAGGTGCCAAAATATTTTATACTACAGATGGCACCGAACCTGGGGTGAATGCCAAAGAATACAACGGCCCCATCACTGTTGCTTCAACCGGAGCGATCAAGGCTGCAGTTTTTATGAAAGATAAACAGGTTGGGCGCGTTTATGAAAAATCGTTTACCATTCATCAGGCTATTGGCAAGGCGGTAACACTTAAAAATCAGCCGCAGGGGGGCTATAATCCCGGTAATACATTTGGTTTGGTAAACGGTGTTTTCGGTAGTAAGCTGTATAATGATGGGCAGTGGTATGGCTTCAGTGGAGATGATCTGGAAGCAGTTGTTGATCTCGGATCGATGCAAGGTGTATCGAAATTAGGCATCAATATCTTAAAATACCACTGGCAAAAAATGTGGGAGCCAATGCTGCTAACCTTTGAGGTATCGGCAGATGGTACTAACTACACCGAGGTTTACCGGCAAACGGATTTCCCGGATAATGGCATCAACACGGTACGGGCCAACATCAAAACACAGCAGGCGCGTTACATCAGGGTAAAGGCAACAAATAAAGGCATTATTCCGCCGGGCGAGTACATCGCCGGAGCAAAGGCCTGGTTAATGGTGGATGAGATAATTATTCAATAAGGAACCATGATTTTTGTCTGAACTCGAATTTATCGAATTAGGGGAATTTATTGAATTTGCTAAGCATTCTTTCCATTCTTTAAATTCGACAAATTCGAGTTCAGACAGAATTCTTAATCAGCGTAATCAACGAAATCACCCTAATCAGCGGTTATTTTTTTATATTTTTATACCAAACACTAATGCCTGCGTTATGTTGAGTAAAAAGTTTTTAATATTTGTCACTAATACTGATTCCCCAAGTATAACTCAATGAGCAAAGTATTTACTATTACCGAAGGTTTGGAAAACATGGGGGCTTTACGAACGGGCGGTCAGGGCTCTGTTTATAAAGGTCGCCGTTATGGGCCTATTATTACCGCGGTAAAACTCCTGCCAACACCTATTCATACCGAAAGTACCGACGATAAAAATTTTCGTAATTTCCAGAATGAGGTCGAAAAATTAAAAAAGGTAAACGAAGAACCTAATCCCAATGTGGTTAAGATCCTTAATTCGGGCATTACCGAAAGTGGCTCGTTCCCGTTTATCGAAATGGAATATATTGATGGTCCCGATCTGGAAGATCTGCTGAAGCCGCCTCATGAGGCCATCTTCAATATTAAAGAGATCATTAAACTGGCCGATCAGCTGGCAAACGCTTTATCGCACTGCCATAAGGTTTCGGTAAAGCACGGCGATATCAAAAGTAATAACGTAAAATTTAACGTACACACCGGCAATTATGTACTGCTTGACTTCGGTCTTTCGGCTATGTCTGATGATCAGCGCCGCACCAGTATTCGCCATGCCGGGGCTATTGAATTTATGGCGCCCGAGCAAAACGAGGGCCTGATGTATTTCCAAACGGATGTGTACAGCTACGGTATTATTCTATATGAGCTGATAGCCGGCCAGGTGCCTTTTCCGTTAAAAGACAATGGCGAAACAGCCCGTACAGCCGTGATGCTGGCCCATATGGAATCGGAAGTTCCGGATGTGATGGAACTGCGCCGTAAAAACCTACCCGAAAGCTGGTCGGAAGAGCAAAAGGAAATGCAGATGCAGGTTCCGGCCTGGTTGTTACAGATAGTTGCCAAATGTTTGCAAAAGGATGTCAGTAACCGGTACGCCAACGGCATCGAGCTTCAGGAAGCTTTAATGCAGGGCAGTATTGGCGCTATCAGCCCAACGCATCCTGATGAATCATGGAATACCGAAGTTTTGCTGAAGGAAAACGAACGCCTGCAAGGCCTTGTTTTATATTACCAGGAAAACGAAAACAAGCAGCCTGCACAGGTAATTAACAACGCCCCGGTTGATAATAAAGCTGTGCGTATGTCAAAACCTATTTTCGTTTTGTTCATGATACTGCTTTGCGGTTTCACTGTGTTTTCGGCAGTGGTGATGGATAAGTTTGGTGGCCGCATTTATCATGGCGTGGTGAACAGGTTGTTTAAATCCTCGAAAAAGCAGACCGACTCAGCTGCAAATAATAAAGCAATTCTGCCAGAAAAAAAAGATTCTGTTACACAGGAACCTAAAGCAAATGATTTTAGGGATGAAAGCAATATCCCACCCGAAGTGGATTCCACTGCCGATTCGATATTACGCAACATTCAGCGTGCAAAACAACAAAAACAGGATACCCAGTTTTACCGCGACAGTGTAAAAAGGGCGGACACCTCTAACTTAAATTTTTAATGATTTAGCAAATACGGAATGGAACCTAAATCAACTTTTTGGAAACGAATTGGTCTGCAGGATTGGTTTTTGCCCAACGGAAAACCGGTAAATGAAGAGGCCGTTAAAATAAAAGCCCTCACGCCTGATGACGTGTATATGTACATCATTGAAAAATTCAAGGAATCAATCAAACAGCTGTCTTTTGCCGATAGGGTAGTTTTTTACCACGAGTTTATCATCAGCTTTAATGAGGAAGACTACCAGGATTTTGTGAATAACAGATCGGGCTTGTTCGGCATCATTGTTAATGAATCGGTGAAGAAATTTTACGAGCTGCTGCGCGAATACCAGGAAGTAGGCAAAAAGGTAGAGCCTTCAAGCTCAAAATGGGTATTCAGGCTGGTATCGCACCCCGATTACAAACGTGGCGATAAAGGCTTTATAGGAAAACTGCTGCCCGGTACAAGTAATAAAAAGGAAGAAAACCTGCGGGTTACTTTCATTCCCCGTCAAACAGGGGTTGCCCAAACGCTTGATATCAGCAATGATGTTTTAAAAGGTTTCACTTATTATAGCGAGGGCTATTACGAATTGCCTTACGCTAACGATCTGCATTATAACGAAAAAGAGGTAAGCAAGCCCGGAACCAAGGTATTGGCCCGTTTGGAAACTATTATGCCCGATAAGCAATTTGTTGGCCGTAAGGTAGAATACCTGGTAAAGGACGATGATATCGTAGTATCGGGCGAGGACGAGGAAAGGGACGAGCAGGCGGTATTCAAAGTGCCGTCTGAATGGGTAAATACGCCGCACCTTCGCATCAGGTTAAATAAAGCTGATGGTAAATTTTACCTGGCCTCATTTGGCGAGCGTACGCTGATCAATGAAATGGAAGTAGCCGGAAGCGATGTAAACTCGCCGCAATGGGTGGAGCTGCCGTTCAACTCCAGGATATTGCTTAACGGTATAGTAGGTATCAACATATTTAAACCCGAACCATAATGTCACAAATATTATCAATAGGGCTGCTGGCTATATGTGTGCTGTTATTGGTAGCTCATTTTATCGACATAAAAAAATCCAGTTAAAACCATGGCAAATAATTTTTTCGGGATAACAGATACCGGTAAACAAAGGCAAAACAATGAAGATGCCTTTATTGCCGAAAAATCGGGCGATGGTAATTTTATCATAGCCTGTGTGGTTGATGGGGTAGGAGGTTATGCCGGTGGTGAAATAGCCGCCGAAATTGCCCGCGCCACCATCCTGGAGCAGTTGCAATACATAGCAGGCGATATTGTGCCGTTGCTGGTAAATACGTTCACCATTGCCAATCAGCGTATTTATGATGAAAAGGTACAGAACAAAGAGTTGGAAAATATGGCCTGTGTGCTTACGCTGGCCGTTGTTGATGTGATCAATAATAAGTTTTACTATGCCCACGTAGGGGATACCCGCCTGTATTTGCTTCGCGATTATTCACTGATCAAGATCTCAAAAGATCATTCTTTTGTTGGCTTCCTGGAAGATTCCGGCAGGCTGACCGAAGAAGCGGCTATGGATCATCCCAAACGCAACGAGATCAATAAGGCACTTGGTTTTGCAGGACAGATCAGTAAAGACCCTGATTTTGTAGAAACAGGTAATTCTCCGTTTTTGCCGGGCGATATCCTGTTGCTTTGCAGCGATGGCCTCACCGATCTGGTTGACAAAGGTAAAATCACCGAAATTCTTACAAGCAGTGACAACTTGCCTCAAAAAGGTAAAAAACTGATTGATGCTGCCAATAGTCGGGGCGGCAAAGATAACGTGACCGTGGTTTTGGTTCATAACGATAAAGAACGCAAACAACACAGTGCCACCAAGCCCGTAGTTGCCGCAAAAACGGTAGATCAGCCAGAAGTAGTTCCTGCGCCGATAAAGAAGCAGGAGGAGCCCGAACCTGTAGTGAAAACCAAAGGCAATGGCGGTACAGTAGCCATACTCACCCTGCTCTGTTTCATTTTTTTAGGCGGATTTATCTGGCAGTTTAAAAAGAACGCCGACCAAGCCGCTATCCCCAAGAAGATAGATACCCTGGTGGCCCGTCCGGTGAAAAACGCAGTAGAACTTAAGCTACAGGATACCATCAATAAATTAAAAGGCCATACGCTATTACTTTCGGCAGCAGATTTTCAGCAGCCAATTGTGTTGAGCGATACCTTGCATATCAATAAGGATAGTCTTTACATCAAAACTAAAGGTGCCATTGTATTTAAAAAAGATTCAATCTATAAGGGGCCTGCTATTGTGTTGGCTGCAAATTGTAAATATGTAGTGCTTGATAGTGTAGCCTTTGATGGTTTCCCCACAGCTATCGTGACGCATAATGATGCTTTGGTTTTGAAAAATGTGCAGTTCAATAACTGTTTAACACCGGTACAGGTATCGTACCTGTTCCCTAATAAAAAATATATCTCAGGCAGGTTGTTTGGCAGTATGTTCAAAACTGATTCTGTCCCAACTAAAGCTACCCACTAATAAATGGCCCAGGAAAAACCAAAAGTACCCGGCAGAGGAATGGAGCGGCTGTTCCTGTTGCTTACAGGCATACTGCTGGCCGTTTTATTTGTAAGGCTTTACAGTGTGCTGCAACTTAAGTTTACCGATGTTGATAAACGCCTGAAAGATGGTACAATCGTAAATCTTAATTCGCCCAACACTGCCCAAAATGTAAAAGCGTTGCTTAAAAAGGGCTATTATTTCGATGATCCGCGTGATGTGGATTACATTGAATCCGTAATCGCATCCCGTAAAGCAGCCGGCGACCTGGTTGATAATACCGGCGAACTCAACAAACGCAAATATTATGTAAATGCCGATGAGGCTTTTGAAAAGGGTGGCGAAACTTTCAAGAAACGTGTACTTACTTCCCGTACGCTTTTAGGCTATACCGGCGATGACTCTATTCGCTTTGAGCAGGAATTAAAGAATCCGCCATCTTTGGGTGCCCAAACAGACCTCAACCTCGGCGAATACAGCATCAAAGGAACTATAGCGCATAAAGGCGAACCTGTGCCCGGTGTATTGGTTAAACTAACCATGATATTGCCTCGTGATAGTATTTATAGCGATGAAGAAACCGGGGCGAAGACGTCTTTTTCGGAAAACGGCTCATCGTACAAAAAACTGTATGTGCTTAACGATCAGAAAAAGAAAGTACTACAGTCATTAACAGCATTTACGCGTACCGATGCCGAAGGCCGGTTTGTGTTTGCGCAATTGCCCACGGGTAAAGCATTTTCGGTGTTGCCGATGCAACCAGGTTTTGAATTTGGCCGCTCGCAAGGCATTGATGAGCTGGATAAAGATGTAAGCTTTAAGTTTAGCCAGGCGCCACATAGCATCAAGCTGCTTTCTACCCGCGATTTTAATATCCTGAAAAAAGAAGGCGCGTTCATAGTACGTTACCAGGATGAGTTTAATATGTGGTACTGGATTATAGCCGGCAGTTTTTTTGCCGGGTTTATCATCGTACACTTATTACTCAGCGCGCGGTATCCCAACGCCGATCAGATCATTTTACCGCTGATCATGATGCTTACCGGGATCTCGTTCCTTACCCTTTTAAGTTTGCAGGACCCACTGCGCGACAGGTTTTTGGCTAAGGATACGCTTATTTATCTTGGTATAGGTATAGCAGGCATCTGTATTATTCAGTTGTTTAACCTGCGTAAGCTCAATCCGGATTCGGGCTTTTACCGTTTGCTTATTTTTAAATGGAGCAGGAGCGCTGCCAACGGCTGGCCATGGGCTATTGTAGCAATGGCTATACTTTTCTCTACTATTTTATTCGGCTCCGGTCCGGAGGGTAGCGGGGTAAAAGTTAACCTGTTGGGTTTTCAGCCGAGCGAGATTGTGAAGTATCTCATTGTTATTTTCCTTGCAGGATTTTTTGCCACTAACGAAAAATTCATCAGTCAGTACGCCAGCTGGAGCAAGCGTTGGTCGTTCTTTTCGTTCGCGCTTATCGCTACTATAATCACGCTGTTACTGTTTTTGGTTTTGGGCGATTTGGGCCCGGCCATGGTAATTTGCTTCACTTTCATTATCCTGTTCTCGTTTTCGCGGGGCGATTTCCTGTACATGGCCGGCTTTGTGGTGCTGTTTGTACTTACCACATGGTTTTTTGATAATGTGTGGCTTAGTGCCCTTATCACGTTCTGCTCCCTTGGCGGCGTTGTGTTTTTCAGGCGCAGAAGGTTGAGCGAATCGGCCATTATGGCTTTGGTGGTGATCACAGCGTTTTTAACCATTGATAAAATTCCTGGTCTTGATAAAATCATCCCCGGTCCGGTAGAGCGTTTGGTGGAGCGTAAAGCCATTTGGCAGGATGCCTGGAATAACGAGGTATATGGCGGCGACCAGGTAGCCAACGGCCTTTGGGCTATGGCCAGTGGTGGCTTAAGCGGGCAGGGCGTAGGGCAGGGCTTTGCCAAAACAATTCCTGAAGCACATACCGATATGATCCTGCCATCTATCGGCGAAGAATTTGGCTGGGCCGGTATGGCAGCCGTGTTCATCCTGTTTTTATTGTACCTGCATCGGTCTATAATCATAGGCAGGCAAACGGGGATGCCACTACTATTCTACCTCAGCGCAGGCATAGGGGTATGTACCTTTGTGCAGTTTTTGCTGATAGCGGGCGGCTCTATTGGCGCGTTGCCATTATCGGGTGTTTCCCTGCCTTTTGAAAGTTATGGTGGCTCATCGCTGGTAATAAACCTGTTAGCGGCCGGTTTCCTGTTATCTGTATCTTCGGTACGTGGTACGGCAGTGCAAATGGATTATATCACCAAACAACAGGACAAAAACCTGGTGCCTGCATTGGCGGCTGCGTTGGCCGGAGTGATATTGCTGGTAACCAATGTTTCACGTTATACAACTGATAATAAACAGTGGGTGGTAAAACCTGCTTTAGTTGCCGATAAAAGCGGACTGCGCATGTTTAGCTATAATCCGCGTATAGCCATATTAATGAACAGATTGCAGGCCGGTACTATCTATGATCGTAACGGACTTATCTTGGCTACCAGCAAGCCCGAGCTTATCGAAAAACAAAAGAATAAGTTAAGCGCTTCGGGCATGCTGCATTATGACCTGGATTCTGCTATGCACAAGCGTTTGGACAGGTTTTATCCTTTTGAAGAGCAAATGTTTTTTTGGACGGGCGATCAAAATACCGGGGTATTTAACGGGAGCACCAATGGTTATTTTGCCGAATATGAACATGCCGCCGAGCTTCGCGGTTTCCATATGCCTATTACCAATTATAACGTTAAGGCATCACGCTACCAGGAAGACCGGTTTTTGCCCCGCGGCATGAAGGAAATGACCGTAGCTAAAAAAGATTACAGCGCTTTGGCTAACCTTCTTATCAGCGACATCAACGGACCGGAAGTAGAGGCGTTTAAAAATAAGAATCGCGATGTAAAGCTTACGATGGATGCCGATTTGCAAACCAGTATCCAGCAATCTATAGCGTCTGACACTTCGTTGTATGATAACCGGGTTTCCGTTGTGATTGTTGAATCAAATACCGGCGATGTGCTTACCTCTGCACAATATCCGTTGCCTCCGGTGCATAACTGGGATCAGCTTACTATGCCCCTCGCCGATCAGAATAAGCTGGCAACATGGTTAACCACTACCGATCTGGGTTTTACCTATGCCAGTCAACCGGGTTCAACAGCCAAAGTTTTAACGGCGATGTCGGCATTTAATAAATTGGGAATAGCCGCCGCTGAAGTACAGTATCATGTAAGCACCGAAGAGCGGATCCGTACCAAAGGTATCGAGCCCGATGAAACCGGGATGATCACGATGGAACGGGCTATCGCCAAATCAAACAACGTTTACTTTATTAAGCTGGCCAACCAGGAGCACCTTGAAGAATACATGGCTACGCTGTATCTTAAAACAGGTATGTTTTTGCATGGGGTAGGTGGTTATTATTACAATAAGCCAGTGCTAAACGTCTCTCAGGAAGATAAGTGGCGCGCTTTATGGCGTAAAACCGAGTTTAATACCAAGCCACGGTACGATCCTAATAATATCCATAAAACAAGGGCCAAGGGTATTTCGGGTATGGCTTGGGGACAGGGCGAGTTGATTGCTACTCCGGCAGCAGTGGCGAGACTGGTATCCGGCGTAGCCAATAGCGGCGTATTGATGCCTAACAGGTTTGCGCTTAAAATTGCCGACTCGACAGTGAATGTGAAAAGCGGCATCAAACTGGCCGATGACCCGCGTTATGCCGCTTTGTTAAAACAATATATGATTGAGCAAAGTGCGCCTAAAACGCCTATATTAGGTATAAAGGTTGCGGGTAAAACCGGTACGCCCGAGCGTATTGTCAGGAATCAGAGTGTTAACGATGGCTGGTATGTTTTCTTTGCACCAAAAGAAAAAGGCAGCGGTTATATCGTAGTTTGTATCCGTATTGAATCCACACGCGGATCATCAGACGCGGTGCATTTGGCCGGGAACCATGTGATACCATTCCTGTTAAAGAAGGGTTACATAAAAAGCATGGAAGCGGAAACTACCACCGAAGAATAGTGTTTAAGCAGAAAGGAAAGAGCAAATGGCATTTAGTTTATTTAAAAGAAGCGGCGAAAAGCAACCCTGGGATGTAAAAAGCTTACGTGAAGCGATATTGCGTTTCATTAAAGAATCGTTACAGAAGATAGAAGGCGGAGAGGGCGGCCATATTAAAGAATTGAAGCTTTTTATAGCTGCCGATAACGAGGATAAATCTATTTATGAAGGGGCGGTTTATGTGCACGACAAACAGCTATTCAAAAACGAGGTGCAAAAAATAGCCGACGATTTTGCTATCAACCTACCATCCGACTGGACGCTTGATGTTGAATTTACAGAGCAGTTTCCTACAGACGCCAAAAGAATGCACGACCTGGATGTGGCCTTTGTCATGAATACCCGTAAGCAGGTTGCCCATAATGCAGCCTCCTTTACCGCCTATTTGCGCATCCTGAGTGGCGAGGCCGAAAAAGAAGAATACCAGATCAAAGCTGCCGACCCTAAGCTCAACATCGGTCGGGATAAAAAGGCCGTGACCGAAAATGGTTCATTCAGGCTAAATCAACTGGTTTTTCCGGGTGAGAGCCGGGACGAAAGCAACAAATACATCAGCAGGCAGCACGCTCACATTGAATGGGATAATGAAAGCGAACGTTTCATGATCTTTGCCGATGAGGGCGGGGTTCCGCCACGCAACAAAACCAAGATTCATATAGCCGCCGATGGCAAAATGATCAAACTTAATTCAACCCAGATAGGCCACCCGCTTAGTGAAGGTGATCAGGTTATATTGGGTGAATCGGCGGTGTTTTTGTATAGTACGGTGGCATCTTAGTTTAGTGTTATTGGCCATTGTTAAAATATGTCATTGCGAGGAACGAAGCAATCGCACGGAAGCAGGACCGCCCTGTAGAGCATGCGATTGCTTCGTCGTTCCTCCTCGCAATGACATAATGAAGACCGTTACTTAGAAATTCTCTTCAAATAAAAATCCCCTCCCCGTTTTTCTTATCCTACATCAAGTGCCGCCGGCTAATTTGACCGTAATTTTGAATCATAATAACACAGCAAGTATTAAAAGATTTAAAACAAGGACAACAATGGAAAACACTATAAACGGCATTCACCACATCACTGCAATTGCAGGTAATGCCAAAAAAAACTATGATTTTTATACCCGTATATTAGGCTTAAGGTTGGTAAAAAAAACCGTAAACTTTGATGATCCCGGTACATATCACTTATACTACGGCGATAGAAACGGTACTCCCGGCTCTATCCTTACTTTCTTCCCCTGGGAAGGTATAACAAGCGGTCGTCGTGGTGCAAGGCAGGTAACCGAAATTGGCTATTCAGTGCCGGAAGGAAGTCTTGATTTCTGGTTGAAAAGGTTTGAAGATAACAACGTGATCTATAATAAACCTGCCGAAAAATTTGGCGAACAGTATCTTACTTTCCTGGATCCCGATGGTTTGAAATTTGAGCTCATCGTACCAAAAACAGCCGATAGCCGCAAACCCTGGGAAACAGCCGAAGTAACCGCTGCTAACGCTACCAAAGGTTTTCACAGCATCACCATCACATCAAACAAAATTGAGGCGACTGCCAAAATATTAACCGATGTATTAGGCTACCGTTTGTTAGAGCAACACGTTAATCGCTACAGGTTTATTACCGATGCTGTTGAAAATGCAGCAATTGTTGATCTGGTTGAAGTTGCCGGAGAAGTTGCCGGTCATGTAGCCGGTGGCTCTGTTCACCACGTAGCGTTTCGCGTACCTAACGAAAAAGTGCTGATGGAATACCGTGAAAAGATAGCCAACCTTGGTTTGCATATCACCGACAAAATAGACAGGAACTATTTCTATTCACTATACTTCCGCGAACCAGGTGGTGTTTTGTTTGAAATTGCAACTGATAACCCAGGCTTCGCGGTTGACGAACCGGTGGAATTATTGGGTACAGGTTTAAAATTGCCTGCACAGTATGAAAACCTGCGCGGCGAGTTAGAAAAAGCATTACCATCATTAGTTTAATCAGATGTACAGGCACACAAAACAGGTTGTTTCGGCGGGAGTTCCCGCCGAGCAGGCCGATAAAGCCATCATTATGCTACATGGTCGCGGAGCATCGGCAAACAGTATAATCTCGCTTAAAGATCATCTTGAACTGGATGGTTACGCCATCTTTGCTCCACAGGCTAATGAACATAGCTGGTATCCTTACAGTTTTATGGCTCCGGTTCAGAATAACCAGCCTGCATTGGATTCGGCCCTTGAGGTAATTGGCGAGTTGGTTGAGGATATTAAACAAAAAGGAATAGCGCAGGAAAATATTTATTTCCTTGGTTTTTCGCAGGGAGCTTGTTTAACGCTTGAATACGTTACCCGTAACGCGGGCAGCTATGGCGGAGCAATCGCTTTTACAGGAGGATTGATAGGAGAGCAGTTAGTTAAAGAAAACTATAAAGGCGATTTTAATAATACCCCAATACTTGTTACCACCGGCGATCCGGACCCACACGTACCTGTGAGCAGGGTTAATGATAGCGTTGAAATATTAAAAACTTTAAACGCGGATGTTACCCTTAAAATTTATAAAGGCCGCCAGCATACTATCTCACACGAAGAATTAGTATTGGCAAATGAGATATTGAAGAATTGATTGTTTTCAAAGTTGAGTGTTTTAAGAGTGGAGAGCCGCCCGGAGGGGTGGCTCTTTTTTTATGTTTCGATAGAAAGACTGGTTGATAATGGTTGCTTAACAAATAAATTATATCCGCATTTTTTGTTAATCTTTAACTTATTTTATATGAATATTTGATAGATGGAATTTGTAATTAACTCATTGGTAAACAGCAGTTAAGCTTATTTTTACTTTTTAAATATAATAACTTAATATTTAAGTAATTTTAGCCTTTGTTTTTCTGATAACTTAATTGGTAGACTATGTCTGATAAAATTGTGATGAGCGATACGGTGCTCATTAGCCGCTTAAAGGCTGATGATGAAGCGGCGCTAACCATGATTTACAGGCGATATTGGGCTTCGCTTTTTAAGGCAGCATATAATATTCTGAAAGACAGGCAGGCCTGCGAAGATATCATCCAGGAGCTGTTTATAAAACTTTGGGATTGCCGTGCTGAAGTTCAGATCAACGTATCGTTAAAAGCCTATTTGTATGCATCGGTACGGTATGGTGTTTACAGGCAGATCCGGACAGGCGCACCCGTTAGAAACGAAATTTTTGATGATCTGATTGAACGCTTGCATACCCCTGCCACACACAACAGCATCGAACATAAAGAACTTTTATTGCAAATAAACCAGGTAATTGATACCCTGCCCGAAAAATGCCGGGAAGTGTACAAGCTGAGTCGCGAAGAGTGCCTTAGTCATAAAGAAATTGCCTTGCAGCTAAATATCTCCACCAAAACCGTCGAAAATCACTTAACTAAAGCGCTTCGTGAGCTCCGAGGCTCTTTGAGTACTGTATTTATCGTGGAAGCGCTAATGTTTCTGTTGGATAAATAATATTCAAGTTGCTGATTTTCAGTATGTATTTCTGCGGTTAATGCATCTTCAAAAATATTTTTAATTTTTTTTCATTTCGGCGTAGGGGATACCCCCATTTTTTTACTCTCCCTCACAAAACCACTATGGTGCAAAAGCAAGAATTTTTACAGCTGATAGATAAATACCTGGCCGGGCAGACAACTGCTGAGGACAAGGAAAAGCTGTTGAATTTCTTCGAAAGCTTTCAGGGCGATGCCGACGAGTGGGATGAAACAGTTCTTGGCGTTAAACAGGAACTGGAAGACCGTATGTTAGGCAATATCAGGCAAGCTATAGCCGAACCGGTATCTAACAAAAGCCCGAAAGTTGTAGGGCTTCACTTTTTCAGAAATGTAGCCGCTGCTGTAATACTATTGGCCGTATCAGGTACCGCTGTTTATCACTGGTATCATAAACATGATCAGCAGCAATTAACGGCGCAAAATAAAGCGGTTGTAAAACACGATGTGGATCCTGGTGATAACAGGGCTATTTTAACCCTAGCCAACGGTACCAAACTGATATTGGATTCGGCAAAGATTGGTTTGTTGAACCAGACTGGCAACATCAGCGTAAATAAAATCAGTGATGGCCAGGTAGTTTATTCTGCCGATAAGGATCAGCAAAACGGACCTGTTGCTTATAACTCTATCAGCACCCCTGTAGGAGGCCAGTACCAGGTTGTACTGCCCGATGGTTCAAAGGTTTGGCTTAATTCGGCCTCTTCCCTGAAGTTTCCTACAGCGTTTACCGGTAACGAACGTGAAGTAGAACTTAGCGGCGAAGGTTATTTTGAAGTGGCCAGAAATAAAGCAAAACCTTTTAATGTGAAGGTTAAAGATATTAACGTATCTGTATTGGGTACCCATTTTAACATCATGGCCTACAATGACGAAGCCGCGGTTAAAACTACGCTGCTTGAAGGCCTGGTGCGTTTAACGCATGGCAATGTAAGTGGTACGCTTAAACCCGGTCAGCAGGGTGTCATAAATGATAAAGGCATTAAAATTATTGATGTTGATACCGACGAAACAGTAGCCTGGAAAAATGGCTTTTTTGACTTTGAGCGGGTAAACATACAAGATATTATGAAGCAGCTTTCGAGGTGGTATGGTACCGAAGTAATTTACGAAGGTAAAATACCTGATGATGAGTTTGTAGGTAAGATCAGGAGGGATGTAAAACTATCGCAGGTGTTGCATATCCTTGAATTAAGCCACGTGCGTTTTAGGATCGAGAACAAAAAGATAATTGTTACCCCTTAAAATAACCGGCAACTGATTTTTAACCACTAAACCCAATCTATGAAGAAACACTGACTATAAAACCTCAAAATATTCCAACCTAAGTTCCCTTATCCAAATTGAAAGAAAAGCCGGAAGCGCTGCAACGCTTCCGGCATAATGAATTGGATCAATCTTTCCTGAGTTTTCAATAACAGATTTTTTTAACCCAAACATCACGAAGTTATGCATTTAAACTTTACTGGTAAAGTATTTAGTGCCTTTGGTACACATTCAAAACTGTTTTTGACGATGAGATTAACCGTCTTATTACTAACTATCGGCTGCCTGCAGCTAAGTGCTAAAAGCTTTTCACAATCTATAACTCTGAATGAGAGGAGTATAGCACTTGATAAAGCTTTTAAAGCAATTGAGAAGCAAAGCGGCTACTATTTTTTCTACAGGTACAAGGATATCTCCAAAACTAAACCGGTTAATCTTTCACTTAATAACGCCACATTACAGGAAGCTTTACAACAGTGCTTTAAGGATGAACCTTTAACTTATGTTATTGATGATAAAAATATCATCGTGAATAAAAAGAATGCTTCAGATGGAAGCGCGGCACAAGCACCTATAACCATAAGCGGTACTGTGGTGGATGATAAAAATCAACCGCTGCCGGGCGTTAATGTTAAAGTAAAAGGCACCAATGTTGGCGCTATAACAGGTGTGGATGGAAAGTACACGCTCAGCGCTGAAGACAATGCTACGCTGGTTTTTACATTTATCGGTTTTCAAACCAAAGAGGAAGCAGTTAATAAGCGGACAACTATCAACGTTGTTTTGGGTGAGGATAACAAAGAATTAAAAGAGGTTGTTGTTGTTGGCTATGGTAACCAGGAACGTAAAGATGTAACAGGCGCAGTCGGTACGGTAAAAATGGCCAATATTAAAGAGATCAAGGCCGCAAGTGTTGATTTGAAGCTGGCTGGTCAGCTGGCCGGCGTTACTGTAAACCAGGTGACAGGTACTCCAGGCGGCGGCGTATCTGTTAATATCCGGGGTGCAGGTTCAGTAGGTGCGGGTGATGATCCACTATATGTAGTTGATGGTTTTCCTATCTCGCCCGGGTTTGATCAGTATTCTAACCCTTTAAGTACTATTAACCCGGATGATATTGAAAATATCAGCGTATTAAAAGATGCCGCTTCTACTGCTATTTACGGCTCGAGAGGTTCAAACGGGGTTATTCTAATCACCACGAAAAGAGCAAAAAAAGGGGAATCAAGTGTTACTGTTAATACCTCGACAGGTGTGCAAACGATATTGTCGGGAACCAAGCTCAAAATGATGACCGCCCAGCAATATGCGCAATGGCGTATTGAGGCTTTACAGGATCTGGATAAGATAAACAATATACCTTTTAGTACAGATCAGGTACCCGAAGCGTTCAGGAACCCACAGGCGTTGGGTAAAGGTACCGATTGGTATAACGCGGTTACACGTAATGCACCTATGCAAAATTATGATGTTACCGTAGCAAACGGTACTGATAAAATGCGTTCCTTATTTTCATTAGGGTACTTTGATCAGGAGGGCACGGTGCTTAATACCGGCTTCAGAAGATATTCTGTAAAAGCCAATATGGACGCAGACCTTTTTAAAAATGTTACCGCAGGTCTTAGTATAGCGCCAACTTATAGCCAACGTAAATTACAGCAAACCGATGGTCACTTTGACCAGGCTATACTAAGCCAGGCTTATCTTGAAAGTCCGCTTACACCGGTGAAGCAACCCGATGGATCGTATACAAGTGTGGTGGGTTCGGCGGGCAACGGAAATATTGCCGGTACAGCATTGAATGCCAATCCTGTAAGCGAGTTGTTAAATACCACCAACAAGTATGCTCAGTTCCGCACATTGGCCAATACGTATGTTAACTGGGAAGTAATTAAAGGGCTTGATATCAAATCTACCTTTGGTATCGATTATCAGAACAGCAATGGCGACTACTTTCGTCCCTCGTTTTTGGGCGGCTTCCGGAATGCTAATAAAGATGGAACACAGGTAAAGGCTGTTGGATCATTTAACTCGTCAAATTCATTTAACTGGTTAAGTGAAAACTCAGTTACCTATAAAAAAACCTGGGGTAATCACTCTTTAACTGTTTTGGGCGATTATTCAATACAGCAGGAAACCAATCATTATCGTTTAACCTATGGTACAGGTTATCCGGATGATGTGATCCAATCAGTGAGGGCAGCTACAATAATTACAGCAAGCTCAACCGACGAAGAGTGGAGGCTATTATCATTAATAGGCAGGGTAAATTACGCGTTTAAAGACAAATACCTGCTAAGTGCATCTATACGCCGTGACGGATCTTCGAGGTTTGCACCAGGGCACAGGTGGGGCACCTTCCCATCGGTATCAGGCGGTTGGCGTATTTCAGACGAATCATTCTTTCCGAAAACAAATGTGATCGATCAGGTTAAATTTACAGCCAGTTACGGTCATGCCGGTAACAATAGCGTTGGTAACTATGATTACATTGCTACGGTAGATCAAACTAATTATACTTTTGGTGGCGGAATAGCTCCCGGTAAATCAATTACCTCCCTTGGTAACGCCGAAGTAGGCTGGGAAACTACCAAACAGTTTGACGTTGGCATGGACCTTTCATTATTCAAAGGTCGTGTTTACTTAATTGCCGAGTATTATAACCGCTTTACCGAAAGGTTATTACAATATATACCTATCCCGACTGTTTCAGGCTATGGATATGCGTTATCAAACGTTGGAAATGTACGCAACAGAGGTTTTGAATTTACAGTAACCACCAAGAATATCGTTAGCAAAGCTTTTAACTGGAATACAGATTTTAACATATCGTTTAATCGTAACAAGGTTATGAGTCTTGGCCCTACACCTCAAATCTATGACGCACCCTTGAATGACAACCCAACCAGTATTACTATGGTAGGGTTGCCTCTCGGGCAGTTTTACGGATATATTTTTGAAGGTATATTTCAAAGTCAGGCCGATTTGGACAAGTATCCTCACTTTGACGGCGAAACAGTGGGCAATATCAGGTATAAGGACGTAAATCATGATGGCGTTCTTGACGGGAAAGACCAGGTGCCAATTGGCAACCCGTGGCCTAAATTTACATTTGGCTTTAATAACCACTTCAGTTATAAACAATTTGATTTGAATATCATATCAGCTGGCTCGGTAGGGGGGCATGTTTTTGACATGTACAAGCAGTTTACTACCAACCTGGATGGTATTTTTAATGTTGAACAAAGCGTTATAAACCGCTGGCGGTCACCGCAACAACCGGGAGCTGGTTTAATACCAACCACAACATCAAATACTGGTTTGGCCCGCGATTTTTACCCCTCATACTGGGTGGAGAGCAATTCCTATTTGATGGTAAAGAATATCGACCTTGGGTATAATTTCAAAACTAAGTTCAGTAGAAATTTCAGGGTGTATTTCAGCGCTCAGAATGCCATTCTTATAACTGGGTACAAAGGCGGTAATCCCGAAGTTGGTATAGAGGGGCAGCAGGGTAACCGTTCGTTATCTCCAAATGTGAACTTTACAGGTTATCCTGTTTCGGCGGTTTATACTTTAGGTTGTAACCTTACTTTTTAAGCGCTGCAATTATTTAGAACTCAATTGAGCAACATTAAGAATCGGAAAACATGAAAAAAAGCATATACCTTTTTCTTACCCTGGCAGTTGTTGGTTTTTATGGCTGTAAAAAAGACTACCTGAACCTGCAACCTACAGACACGCAGAACAGCGCCAACTTTTATAAATCAAAAGCGCAGTTTGTACAAGCTATAAATGGCGCTTACGAACCGCTTCAGGGACTATATACGGGATCGTTTTGGGCGCTTGGCGAAATGCGGTCTGATAATACATCATACGAGTTTGACCCTTATGACCGTTCGGGCACCAGTAAAGAGGAACTGGATGAGTTTCGTGAATTAAATAATAATGATATTGTAGAAACCTACTTTAATACCTCATATACGGATATCGGCAGGTGCAACGTGATCCTTAACCGTTTGCCACTTGCCAAGCTTGATGCCGCAACTACGGATACTATTGGCGGGCAGGCTTTGTTTTTACGTGCATTCAATTACTTTAACCTGGTACGTATGTTTGGTGATGTACCGCTGGTACTTACCGAACCAAAATCGGTGGGCGATGCTTATAATCTGGCTACTAAATCGCCGGCGGCATCGGTTTATACGCAGATTATAGCCGATGCGCAAGCTGCCATTACTAAATTGCCTTTAAAATATGAGAATACATCGGATAAAGGCAGGGTTACCAAAGGCACCGCCGAAACCATGCTTGCCGAAGTATACATGACCCAGAAAAAATTTGATTTGGCTATCCCGCTTTTACGTAGTGTGATATCATCAGGCGTTTACAGTTTGAACGCTAATTATGCGGACAACTTCAATCTAAGTAAGGAAAATGGCCCGGAATCGATCTTTGAAATTCAATACATAGAAGGTCCCAATGGCTTGGGTAGCGATTTTATCGACACATTTATCCCCTGGGATTATTATGATGAAGATGTTACAGGTTATTCCATTGATAACAATGCCCAAAACGGATGGAATATCCCCACCCAGGATCTGGTGAATGCCTTTGAAGATGGCGATCAAAGAAAAGACGCTTCACTTATCGATTTTACTTCGGATGAGTATGGTATCGATCTGCCTTTCATAAAGAAATATACCGGGCCCAAAACAGCAGTTAAAGGCGTAACGCCAAACAACTTCCCTGTTTACCGTTATGCTGATGTTTACCTGATGCTGGCCGAATGTTTAAATGAACAAGGTTTTGCAGGCGGCGGGGACGCTTTTAAATATCTTAACCTGGTTAGAGAACGTGCTGGTTTAGAGGATAAAACAATGGGTAACTCAAACGCAGATCTGAATGTTTCCAGCCAGGAGGAGTTTCGTGCGGCTATGGCGCATGAGCGCCAGGTTGAGCTTGCTTTTGAAAACCATCGCTGGTTTGATTTGCTTCGCACAGGTAAAGCTACCGAGGTGATGAAAGCTCATGCCGTTAGCGAAAGGGCATATAAAAATAGTTCATGGCAAATTAATTCAGCAGCATATAACAATATTCGCCTGTTGTTCCAATACCCTTTAAACGAGGGCAACCTTGAGCACTGATAATGTTACATGGCCAGGTTAAAACTTTTACCGGGCCATATTACGTTTATAATGTGTATTGCAATGATCACATCATTTTTAAGGCCTGCTTAATAAAAATTAGTGTTGCATATCAAAACAATATCGCTGTTAAAGTATATTTAATAGCATGAATTATTAAACCCAAAAAGGTATGTGTAAAAAGGTATGCACACGCATCACTATATTGCTTTTTTTGTATCTGCCGATAATTGCACAAGCGCAAAAAGCGCCGCCGGTTCCCCCACCGTTCCGGGTTGATAACCTGATTTGTGAATACAAAATAAATCCCATCTCCATAGACCAGGCTACACCCCGCCTCGGCTGGAAACTCATAACGCGCGACCGGAATGTACAGCAGGTTGCTTATGAAGTAAGGGTGGGCACTAATGCGGTATCGTTACTTAAAGGCAAAGAACTGCTCTGGACTTCAGGTAAGGTTGCCTCAGGCGAATCGCTTCATGTTTATTATGCTGGCCCGGCGCTTGCCTCACGTCAAAAAGTTTACTGGCAGGTGCGTATCTGGAACAACAGGCAGCAGGTTACCCCCTGGAGCATGGTTAACTCCTGGAAAATGGGCTTGCTTAAACCTGCCGATTGGAGCGCCAAATGGATTGAAGATAACTACCTGTCGGATACTACAGGCGGCCCAAGCCCTATGTTCCGGAAAACATTTAAGCTTGATCATAAAGTACGTGCCGCTCATTTATACATCACAGCACACGGCCTTTACGAGGCACAATTCAACGGAAAACGGATTAGCACAGATTACTTCGGCCCGGGATGGACAAGCTACAATAAACGCCTGCAATACCAGGTTTATGATGTAACTGCTGATTTACTGAAAGGCGATAATGCCGTAGGAGTGACATTGGGCGATGGCTGGTACCGCGGCTACACTTACAATCGCAGAAAAAATGTATACGGTACCAAGCTCGGTTTGTTGTTTCAGTTAGAAGTAGTTTATACCAATGGCAAACGCGTACTGATCAATTCGGATAAAACATGGAAAGTGGCTTATGGGCCAATCCGTTCATCATCGTTTTTTGATGGCGAGGTTTATGACGCCCGTAAGGAGAAGAAAGGCTGGTCGACAATTGCTTATAAAGATCTGAATTGGGATTCGGTACGTACGATTGATACCGTTAAAGATAATTTAGTGGCAACCCTTGGCCCGCCGGTGCGCAAGCACGAAATGTTTAAGCCGCTTAAGGTATTTACTACCCCGGCAGGCGAGCATGTGGTTGACTTTGGTCAGAACCTGGTGGGCTGGGTACAATTTAAGCTGAAGGCAAAGGCCGGAGATACTGTAAAACTATTTCATGCCGAGGTGCTGGATCAGAAAGGTAACTTCTACACCAAAAACCTTCGTACAGCCAAACAGGAAAATGTTTACATTTTTAAAGGGGATAGTGTAGAAACCTTCGAGCCGCATTTTACCTTTCAGGGCTTTAGATACCTGAAGATAGAAGGATATAACGGACAACTGGATTCAACAAACGTAGCTGCTTTTGCTTTATACTCAGATATGGCGCAAACGGGCATGTTCTCAACATCTAACCCGCTTATTAACCAGTTACAGCATAATATTCAGTGGGGACAAAAAGGTAATTTTATTGATGTGCCTACTGACTGCCCGCAACGCGACGAACGAATGGGCTGGACAGGTGATGCCCAGGCGTTTTGCCGCACTGCAACTTTCAATATGGATGTAGCCGGATTTTTTACCAAGTGGCTAAAAGATCTTTCTGCCGATCAGCATAAAAACGGAGCTGTTCCCTATGTGATTCCTGATATGTTGGACAGTGCATCAGCAGCAGCTTCGGGTTGGAGCGATGTGGCAACAATTGCTCCCTGGAATATTTACCTGGCTTATGGCGATAAGCAGGTTTTAGAAAATCAATATCCAAGTATGACAGCCTGGGTGGCATACATTACCCGCCATACCCGTAATGGTTTATGGGACACAGGTAATCACTTTGGCGACTGGCTGTTTTACGCGGGTACCGACTATGCTGATGGCGCCGCCCTTACCGATAAAAATCTGATAGCGCAGGCATTTTATGCTTACTCAACCCAATTGGTTATCAATGCCGCTACCATATTAGGTAAGCAGGACGACATTAAAAAATACACCGATTTGCTGGCAGATGTTAAAAAGGCTTTCCTGGCAGAATATGTTACGCCCAACGGCCGCATGATCTCCGGCACGCAGACATCTTATGTACTGGCGCTGAACTTTGATCTGCTGCCCGAAAATCTGCGCGAATCTGCAGCCAAAAGGCTGGTGAACAATATTGAGGATTATGACGAGCACATTACAACAGGCTTTTTAGGCACACCCTACATCTGCCACGTGTTAAGTCGTTTCGGTCACACCGATATCGCCTATGACCTGTTGATGAAGGAGTCATACCCCTCATGGCTTTATCCCGTAAAAAACGGGGCAACTACAATTTGGGAACGCTGGGATGGTATAAAACCCAACGGTACCTTTGAAGATCCGGAAATGAACTCTTTTAACCACTATGCCTATGGTGCCATAGGCGATTGGATGTACCGCGTAATAGCCGGTATCAACACGGACGAGGGTTCGCCGGGTTTTCATAAAATCAATATCTTTCCGCATCCGGGAGGTAAATTAACCAATGCCAACGCCGAGCTGGAAACCCTTTACGGAAAGGTAAAATCGGCATGGAGTATTGATAATGGGATTTTTACCCTTGATGTGATTGTGCCGCCAAATACAACTGCTACTATAACTTTGCCGGCAGTTGATGGCCCGGTTACCGAAGGTAATATCGATATTAACAGCAATAAAGATATTGCCAACATCAAACCTGCTGGCGGCGATATGCAGATGGACATTGGTTCGGGCATATACCAATTTAAATACATCTTAAAAACACATAAAAAGAATAGCTAACAGGATAATAACACATGGCAGCTTCGGTAATCAATCAGCAGGAACCACTTAAAAATACTGGCACCGCAAAGGCGAGCCGTCCAAGGCTGCTATCGCTTGATTTTTTCAGGGGTTTTACTGTAGCTGCCATGATCCTGGTAAATGATCCCGGCGATTGGGGACATATCTATTGGCCGCTTGAACATTCTAAATGGAATGGCTGTACCCCGACTGACCTTGTGTTTCCGTTTTTCCTGTTTATGGTGGGCGTATCCATCGTGTACGCTATGGAAAGCAAAAAGGCTGACACAGTTAACCATAACAAATTGCTCTTATCAATATTAAGGCGTACGCTGATTATCATAGCCCTTGGCGTTTGCTTACCCCTGATAAACGATTTTCAATTCGCGCATCTGCGTTTTCCCGGTGTGTTGCAGCGCATCGGGCTCGTATTTGGCATAACTGCCTTGTTGTATGTTAAAACCGACATCCGTACACAGGTAATTATCGCTGTAAGCTGTCTTATCGGCTATTATCTATTAATGACCCTGGTACCTGTACCGGGTTTCGGAACGCCAAACCTTGAACCTGCTACCAATTTAGGGGCCTGGATAGATAGATCGGTTTTTACCGAAAATCACCTTTGGGGGGCATCCAAAACCTGGGATCCGGAAGGCTTGCTGGGAACTATCCCATCTGTTGCTACCTGCCTGCTGGGTGTATTTACCGGTACCTGGCTTAAAACCGGAAAGTTTAAAACCAGTGCTGAGCTGTTTAAAATGATGGGCGTGGGTATTTTGTTGATAGCGCTTGCCTTAATTTGGAATACTTTTTTCCCTATAAACAAACAACTGTGGACAAGCTCGTTCGTGCTGCTTACTGCAGGTTTAGCTATTAATATCCTTGCGCTTTCATACTGGTTTATTGATATTAAAGGGAATAAAGCTTTACTGTCGCCATTTTTGGCTTTCGGCCGTAATGCCATTGCTGCTTATGTTTTGGCCGATATCATTCCCGCTTTAATAGCTGCTATTCCGGTGCAAAAAACTAATTTATGGTCGTTCACCTACAATAATCTGTTCGTACCGTATCTTTCGCCCGAAAACGCCTCACTGGCCGGAGCCATCCTGACCGTACTGATCATATTTGTTCCGGTTTGGATCCTTTATAAAAAGAATATCACCGTTAAGGTATAACCCCGTTTCATTATCTGCTGAAATGAAGAAAACACTATCTCTGAAATATATTTTACTATTCGCTTCGCTGTTTTTATCGGTAACAACAAGGGCGCAGTTTCATATTATTCCGCAGCCTGTAAGTTTAAAAGGAGGTAAAGGGAGCTTTTTATTGAGCAAGAATGCTGTAATCGGGGTTAATAAAGAAACCGAACCGGTAGGCAAATACCTTCAGGATTATCTTAATCAAAACTATGGTCTGCAAACAACAGTAAAGGTATTTGAAAAGATCCCTGTCAAAACAGCCATCAGGTTAAACAATGTTTGGTCTAATGCCGAAAGCACTTATACCATGAATGTAAGCCCTGCATCCGTGAGCATCAGCGGGAGCGGTGCAGGCGTGTTTTATGGGGTTCAAACACTGATTCAGTTGTTGCCGACGGATAAAGCGACTGCCATAAAAGTTGCTGCCTGTACCGTGGCCGATCAGCCACGATTTGGCTGGCGGGGTTTAAGCCTGGATGTAAGTCGCCATTTTTTTACGGTTGATGAAGTGAAAAAGTATATAGATGTAATGGCTCATTATAAGCTCAATACCTTTCACTGGCACTTAACCGACGATGAGGGCTGGCGCATTCAGATTGATAAATATCCACGCCTAACCGAAGTGGGCTCAAAAATCAGCTACTACGCTAAGAGGAGTGAGTTCAGAAAACTGGACAACCTGATAGATGACGGCCGTGATGGTTTTTATACCAAAGATGAAATCCGTGATGTGATCAAATACGCGCAGGACAGGTTTGTAACCATTCTGCCCGAAATAGAGATGCCGGGGCACAGCGAAGCGGCCATTTTTGCTTATCCGCAGTTGGGCTGTCAAGACTCCACAGGTGCCAAACACCGGGTACGAATGCTGGACCCGAGCGAGTTCACCTTCAAATTTATGGAGGATGTACTGACTGAAGTAATCGGGTTATTTCCGAACCAGTATGTGCACATAGGCGGTGATGAGGCCGAAATGGTTGATTGGCTGAAGAGCCCTACTGCCGTTGCCCTCATGAAACGGGAGCATCTGAAAAGTGAAAAAGAGGTACAAAGTTATTTCATCAAGCGAATAGAGAAATTTCTGCTATCAAAAAACAAACGCCTGGTAGGCTGGGATGAGATTCTTCAAGGCGGTCTTGCCGAATCGGCCACAGTAATGAGCTGGCAGGGTGAGGCTGGGGGCATAGCCGCTGCCAAGATGCGCCACCACGTAGTAATGACGCCCTTACCCTACATGTATTTTGATGCCCCGCAGGCCAATGAAGATCTGGAGCCAATAGGCTGGAACCCGCCGGTGACATGGCAAATGGTGTACAATTATGAGCCGCAATCAAAAGAGCTTACCAATGCCGAAGCTGAATACATTTTAGGGGCACAAGGCAATATCTGGAATGAAAAGGTACCCAATGCACAACACCTGCAGTACATGGTTTACCCACGCGCCCTTGCCGTGGCCGAACTCACCTGGAGCCCGAAAAATGAAAAGAACCTTGATCGCTTTGGCTGGAAAATGAAAAACCAGTACGGCTTGTTTAAGCTATGGAATTTTAATGCCCGTTTGCCTGATATTGACGGTGTGGATAATATCATCACCAATAAAAACAGGTTTAAATTAACGCTGAATTACCCGTTAACGGGAGCTAAAGTTCGTTATGCGCTAAACGGCAAAATGCCGGACGTTAATAGCGCGGCTGTTGCTTTCCCGGTTAATATAGATGTGCCTTTGAAAGATAGCATCGGCCTGAGAACATTTACTACCTGGACGCTGAATGATCAGCATATTCGTCAAATGGCCAATATCAAACGGATAACTATCAAAGCATCCCGCGAAAAAGCAGCTAACTTGAAACCGGGAATGTTTTACGAGGTTTTTAAAACCAAAGAGCACGATATAGATAAGCTGGAAAATGAAAGACCCGCAGAAACAGGGGAAACAAATCTGATTGTGCCTGTGAGGTCATTGGGCGAAGGGTTTATTAATTGGGTGAAAATTAAGGGGTTCATCAAGATAACCAAGGAAGCGGATTATGAATTAACTTCCGGGTTTGAGGTTAGTCCCGCTTTGTTTCTGGATGACGAGCCGGTAATAAAAATGGGACTGAATACTTATGTTGAACCGCAAAAAGCTTTATTACATTTGAAAAAAGGTGTGTATGCATTAAGCGGACATTACATTGCCGATAAGGCGAATGAAAATCAAACCCTGATAGCATTAAAGATTGCAGGAGGAGAGAAGCTCTACCCGAAGTTTTATTTGGTGCATTAACAATAAAAAAGCGTCATTGGGAGGAACGAAGCAATCCCCGATTTGCAGGTCCGCTCTGTATAGCTCGCGATTGCTTCGTTCCTCGCAATGACGGTTCTTGTGGTGCATTTATCGTTTTATAAACTGCCAAACCATACACCTATGCAAAAGAAATTATTCTTGCTTGCCGTGTTCGCTTTTGTAATTAACGTTGCAGGGGCACAGGTTTATAAAGATCCTAAAGCGCCTTTAACCGATCGGGTGAAGGACTTGCTGGGCCGCATGACTTTGGAGGAAAAGGTTGGGCAGATGAGTATGAACTCGTTAAAAGGCTCTATGCAAAACCCAATTGCGTACGGCGTTTGTGAAAGCCCGTTTACCAATATCAATGATATAGCATCGCTTTCAATTGCTGCCAAAAAATACGCGAAGGAAAAAACAAGACTTGGGATCCCGCCCATCCAAATAGGAGAATGCTTGCACGGACAATTGGCGGCAGGTGCTACTATTTTTCCGCAGGCAATAGCACAAGGCAGTACCTGGAACCCGGCGTTGATAGAAAAAATGGGTTCGGTAATCGCTTATGAAGCTTCCTCATCGGGAGTTGACCAGGCGCTTTCGCCACTGTTTGATTTGATTCGCGACCCACGTTACGGCCGTAACGAAGAATGTTACGCCGAAGATCCTTACCTCGTGAGCAAAATGGGTACTTCCTTTGTAATAGGGATGCAAGGCGACACTTCACAAACCATAAACGATATAGGCAAAGATAAGGTGATGTGTACAGCCAAACATTTCGCGGCTTACAGCATCCCTGTGGCTGGCATTAACCTGGCCCCGGCATCAGTAGGGGAACGCGAATTAAGGTCGATGTTTTTACCTCCTTTTAAAGATGCCGTGCAAAAGGCAAATATCTATGCCATAATGCCTGCCTACAACGAGATTGACGGCGTGCCTGCGCATGCCAATCATTTCCTGCTGCAAACTATCTTAAAGCAGGAGTGGGGTTTTGAGGGTTATGTGTTTTCGGATTATGAAGGGCTCAAACATCTGTACACCTTTCATCATATCGCTAAAGATGCTGAAGGTGCCGCGCCCATAGGCCTGAGTGCAGGGGTTGATCTGGAAGCACCAAGCTCAGATGTTTATGGCAAGCTGATTGCTTTGGTGAACGAGGGTAAAGTAAAAGAAGCACAGATTGATAGTGCTGTTGCCCGCATCCTCACGATAAAGTTTAAAGCAGGTTTGTTTGAAAAGGCGTTACCTAATACTTCGGCATTAAAAAAGCGGGTGCATACGCCAGATCATGTGGCATTATCACAGCAAATAGCCGAAGAGTCAATCATCCTGCTTAAAAATGATAAACAGCTCTTGCCGCTTCATATAAATAACCTGAAATCTTTGGCTGTGATTGGCCCCAATGCCAACCAGGTTCAGTACGGCGACTACAGCTCCACCCGAGATAGCCGATCGGGCACAACCGCGCTTAATGGTATTAAGCAATTGGTTGGCAGCAAGGTAAAGATCAACTATGCAAAGGGCTGTGCGCTTTCCGGCTCCGATAAAAGCGGTTTTGCTGATGCTATTACCGCCGCAAAAAATAGCGATGCTGTGGTAGTAGTTTTAGGTACAACAAGCGTTGTGTTTTCTGGCGTAGGGTGGAATGGCCATGCACCCGAAAGCGAGCCTAAAGATCCTTTCACTTGCGGTGAGGGCTATGACGTTACCGATATTAACCCTGATGGCGTACAGCGTGAACTGCTACAGGCCGTTTATAAAACCGGTAAGCCCGTGATATTGGTACTGGTACATGGTCGCCCACAAAGCATCAAATGGGAAAAGGAAAATGTCCCAGCCATTGTGGAAGCATGGTATCCCGGCGAGCGGGGCGGCAATGCTATAGCCAATGTCCTGTTTGGTAAGGTAAATCCATCGGGAAGGCTAACTGTATCAATTCCACAATCAACCGGACACATCCCGGTATTTTATAATCATGTAGCATCCAATAAAGGTTTTTACCATAATCCGGGTTCACCCGAAAAACCGGGGCAGGACTATGTTTTTTCGTCGCCCGATGTATTGTTCCCTTTTGGTTATGGGTTGAGTTATACCTCTTTTAAATACAGTAATATGCAGGTTTCGGCTGCATCATTCACTAAAAATGAAGCTATCACCGTTTCTGTAGATGTAACCAATACCGGCAGCGTGGCAGGTAAAGAAGTAGTGCAGATGTATCTCGGCAATAAAGTAAATTCAGTAACAACGCCGGTGATGGCCCTCAAAGGTTTTGATAAGATTAGCCTTAAACCCGGCGAAACCCGGACAGTAGAGTTTAAGGTAAAACCTGAGGATATTTCCATCTGGAATAACAATATGAAACAAATGACTGAACCCGGTACATTTGATGTAATGATAGCCCGTTCGGCCGAGGATGTGGTGCTCAAAAAAACAATCGAGTACAAGGAATAAGTGTATGAAAAAGTTGATTGTCGTTGTTCTAATATTATCGGTTGCATCTGTCGGGGCAGTGCCAAAGGCGTTCAAAAATGGGTGTCATGCTGAGCTTGTCGAAGCATGGTGGGCAAGGCCTCTGCGCGCGACCCTTCGACAAGCTCAGGGAGACAAGCCCTTGCTCGCGATGTCATTTTTTCATCAAAAGCCTCCGGATTCGCTGATTAAATATGTAAACACGTTCATTGGCACATCTGCAACCGGGCATACCTTTCCGGGGGCTACGGTGCCATTTGGTATGATACAGCTTAGTCCTGAAACCGGTAACTTCGGCTGGAACTATTGTTCAGGTTATCGCTACGAGGATACCGTGATCACGGGCTTTGCACATACGCACCTGAGTGGTACGGGAGGGGTTGATTTAGGCGACGTACTGTTTTTCCCATTTCAAGGCAAAGATCCGCAAAAGTTTCAAAGCAGGTTTTCTCATCAGCAAGAAAAAGCTTCTCCAGGCTACTACGAGGTAGTTTTAAGCGACAACAACATCAGAGCTCAGCTAACAGCTTCCGTGCATACCGGTTTGCATAGGTATACTTTTAATAAAACCGGTAAAGCCCACCTGCTTGTTGATATGCAAAGCGGACTGGTAGAAAGTGCCGAGCAGCTGGCGGAGCATGTATCTGAAGGAGAGATTACTATCGACAGTAAAACTGCTATAAGCGGCTATGCCTTTTCGAGCCAGTGGGTTGATAAGCAGGTGTATTTTGCCGCTATTTTTAACCGTCCGTTTACCGGTCACCATTTTATCGATGGAGAAAACAAACGCCGTTTGGTGCTTGATTTCGATCTGAAACCTGGCGAAGCTGTAGAAGCTAAAGTTGGCATTTCGGGCGTGAGTATTGCCGGGGCTCGTAAAAACCTGCTGGCCGAAACGCAAAATAAAACATTTGAGCAGGTTAGAACCGAGGCGAGTCAAGCCTGGGAACGAAATTTTGGCAAGCTTAAAGCTCAGGGCAGCGAAAATGAGAAAATCGCCTTTTATACCAGTCTGTACCATGCACTTATCCAACCCAATAATATTGCCGATGTTGATGGGCAGTATCGTGGAGCCGATAGCCTGATGCACCGCTCTGCCGATAAAGTGTTTTATTCCACCTTCTCGCTTTGGGATACTTACAGGGCAGCCCATCCATTGTATACCATTATTTGCCCGGACAAGGATGGACAAATGGCTGAGAGCATGTTACAGCACAATGCTGTTGCAGGCATGCTGCCCATCTGGACGCTGTGGGGCAAGGAAAGTTACGCTATGATTGGTAACCATGCAGTGCCTGTAATTGTAGATGCCGCCCTGAAAGGTATTAAAGGCTTTGACAAGCAAAAGGCCTTTAAGGCTATTAAAAACACACTCACGCATAACAAAAACCCCAAATACGATTGGAGCCTGTATATGCGTTACGGTTACCTGCCATCGGATACTGTAAAACGTGAAGCCGTTTCCCGTACTTTGGAAGCCACTTATGACGATTGGTGTGCAGCTCAACTGGCCAAAGCGCTAAATAAACAAAGCGACTATAATTATTTCATTAAACGGTCGCGGTTTTATAATAACCTGTTTGATAAAAGTACCCGGTTGATGCGCGGCCGCAACTCAAACGGCGAATGGGTAAATCCCTTTGCCAACCTTGATAGTGGTCAACTGGCCGTAGGGGGCGACTATACCGAAGGCAACGCCTGGCAATACACCTGGCAGGTGCAGCATGATATTCCGGGCCTAATCAAATTGATGGGTGGCAAAAAGGCGTTTTTGGGTAAGCTGGATTCGTTGTTTTTGATGGATTCGAAAGTGTTTGGAAAAGGTTCAACACTTGATGTAACCGGGCTGATAGGGCAATATGCCCACGGGAACGAGCCTAATCATCATGTAGCTTATTTATATACGCTTGCCGGTAACCCAGCCAGAACGCAGGAACTGGTAAGGCAAATTGCCGATCAATTTTATATAAACAAACCCGATGGCCTTTCGGGCAACGATGATTGCGGTCAGATGTCGGCCTGGTATATTTTTACGGCGATGGGTTTTTACCCGGTAAATCCCGCTGATGGTCGTTATGTTTTTGGCGCGCCACTGCTTGATAAAGTGAGTATTGCTTTGACGGGTGGTAAAAGCTTTGTGATAGAGGCCAGGGGATTATCGAAGGAGAATAAGTATGTGCAAAGTATCAGCTTAAATGGTAAGCCTTACAGTAAGGAATATATAACACATCAGGATATTATGAAAGGCGGGAAACTGGTATTTTTGATGGGAAGCAAGGCGAAGGAGCCGGTGTATTAAAAAAATGTCTGAACCGGAATTTATTGAATTAAGTAATTAATCGAATTTTATTCTGTCGAAGATGTAGGACGACCATTAAATTCTGCCCATTCAAAGAATTCAACAAATTCCGGTTCAGACATTCTGATTCAGACAGTCTTACTCCTTTGTCTGATAATTCAGCATCCAGTTAATACCATACTTATCCGTAAGCTCTGCGAAGTACGCTCCAAAGAACATATCCCGCAACGGCATGCTTACCTTTCCTCCGGCCGAAAGTTCATTGAACAGGCGTTCTGTTTCCTCTCGGCTTTCAGGCTCGACGTTGATGTGCATGTTGTTACCTGTATGCATTTTAAAACCCATGCTTTCCGGAGCATCGGTTGCCATTAATACATGCCCGCCCATAATAGTAAGCTCCGCATGTATGATCAGCTTTTTATCGGCTTCGTTCATCTGAACCTCGGGAGGCAGCTCTATATCACTAAAACGGGTAAGCTTTTTGCCGGTAAATTCGCCTCTAAAAACCTCTTTGTAAAATATGAAAGCTTCTTCGGTATTGCCCGGAAAGTTTAGATAAGTGGTGACCCTTGCGGCGGTGCTTGTTTTGAGTTCTTTCCTGATCTTGAAAGCGGTGCTCAGGTAATGATCCAGGTTGCTTAAGCCGGCGGTGAAACCTTCCTGGAAGCCCATGCCAACAATAGTTTGCATATCCTCCACTTTATCAAAATAGATATCGATGTTAACGGTGGTATGTTCACCTTCGTCGGTGAAATTCTTCTCCCAGTTCATGATAGGGAAGTTGGTGTTTGTTTCGCCATTTTCGTCACAAAATGAAACCGCGTTGGTTATTTTTTCAGGAACTACAATAGTTTTGAATGCTTCCTTACACCATGTTGGATGCTCCGTATGTTCGGGGCCAACCATCTGGTATAGCCAGTATCCCCCTTCCCTGAAATCCATAGTTTTGGTTTCGGCACGATAGGGTTTAGGTGCCCACCATTGGTCAAGAATCTCGCTTTCTGTCCATGCCTGCCATACTAAGTTAATCGGTGCGTCAAAAGTCCTAATTACATTTAGCTTTTTGTTTTGCAGGTCTTTGGTAAATACGGCTTCGTTTTTTGTCATGACTGTTTGTTTTTTAGGTTTTGTAATACATTATCTAATTGGCTAAAACGGGTTTCCCACAGGGCGCGGAACTGATCCATCCAAACATCCACTTCTTTCATTTTTTGAGCGTTAAAATGATAATAGATTTCGCGGCCGGTTTGTTTTTGACTAACCAGCTGGCATTCGCTAAGGATCTGGATATGTTTGGATACAGCTTGCCTGCTGCTCTGAAAATGTTCGGCAATGGCATTGGGCGTCATGGCCTGTAAGGCCAGCAGACTGATAATAGCGCGGCGGGTAGGATCGGCAATCGCCTGGAATACATCTCTTCTCATAAAAACTCTTTTTGCAACCGTTTGATTGCAAATATATATGCAATTAATCGGTTGCGGAAATTTATTTGAAAAAAAATGTCTGAACCTGGATTTATGGGATTTTCAGGATGGGCAGGATTTTAGCATTCCGAAAATTTAGCTAAGTATTCAAATGAGTTGAAGACTTACGAAGTTTTTAAAACTTCGTAAGTCTGGTGTTTAATTTGCTGAATTTTTAGGACAGGGCCTGATTCACATAATTATGGTGTTACCTTCGGCCCGGGCTTTCCGCTCATACTGCACAGGCATTAACCACAGGCCGGTATCCGCTGCAATCCCTAACACGAAATATAGAATGTAAGATCAGTAAATCCAATAATCCGGCAAATTCCATAAATCGCGGTTCAGACAATAACAAAAAAGCCGCCCTCAACAGGCGGCTTTTCTCATTAGATATAAAAACTATTAAACACTTTTCTCTGCTTTAACAACCATATGAATGCTCATAGGTTGTTTATTCATCTCCTTTTGAACCCTGGCAGCGGTTGCAGTTTGATGGCTGTTGAGGTGAGGTGCGATAACCAATGAAACAATCGACATTAACTTGATCAAAATGTTCATTGATGGGCCAGAAGTATCTTTAAACGGATCACCCACAGTATCACCGGTTACTGATGCTTTATGCGGTTCGGATTTTTTGTAAAAGATCTCGCCGTTAATATCGCAGCCTTTCTCAAATGATTTTTTAGCGTTATCCCACGCGCCGCCCGCGTTGCTTTGAAAAATACCCATCAGTACGCCAGATACCGTAACGCCCGCAAGCAGGCCGCCCAATACTTCGGGGCCAAATGCAAAGCCGATAATAACAGGAGTGATCAGGGCTATTAAACCCGGCGCCACCATTTCGCGGATAGAAGCTTTGGTTGATATGGCTACGCATTTCTCATACTCGGGTTTAGCTTTATATTCCATAATGCCTGGTATCTCGCGGAATTGACGCCTAACTTCTTCTACCATAGCCATAGCCGCACGGCCTACCGCCGAAATACACAGGGCCGAAAAGATAAAAGGGATCATCCCGCCAACAAATAAGCCAGCCAATACATCTGCTTTGTAAATATCAATATGCTCAATGCCTGCAACACCCACAAAGGCAGCGAATAGCGCCAGTGAAGTTAATGCTGCCGAAGCAATAGCGAAGCCCTTGCCTGTAGCAGCTGTAGTATTGCCCACAGCATCCAGGTTATCGGTGCGGTGACGAACTTCTTCGGGCAGACGGCTCATTTCAGCTATACCTCCGGCATTATCTGCAATTGGTCCAAATGCGTCAATAGCCAGTTGCATAGCAGTGGTAGCCATCATGCCTGCAGCTGCAATAGCAACACCGTATAAACCGGCAAAATAGTACGAGCCATAAATACCTGATGCCAAAACAAGAATAGGCAGCACGGTTGATTCCATGCCTACTGATAAGCCACCGATGATATTTGTAGCGTGCCCGGTTGAAGATTGCCTGATAATGCTTAGCACCGGGCGTTTCCCCATAGCCGTATAATACTCGGTAATAATAGACATTAAGGTACCCACTACAAGACCAACCACAATTGCGCCAAAAACACCATTTTTAGTGAAAGGTATCACTGTTGCTTTTACAACGCCGTTAACTTCATCACGTACCATATGAAATTCGCCGGATGGTAGCATCCATTGCACTACAAAATAAGTAGCGATAGCAGTTAGCACAATAGATGCCCAGTTGCCTATATTCAACGCGTTTTGCACGCTGTCTGTTTCTGATTTGATTTTCACCATAGCGGCACCAACAATTGAGAATATCAGACCAAGGCCTGCAATTACCATCGGTAATAAAACCGGTGCTATCCCTCCAAAATTATCGTGAGATACAATTTCGCGGCCCAATACCATGGTAGCAAGCATGGTAGCCACATAAGAGCCAAAAAGGTCGGCACCCATACCGGCAACGTCGCCCACGTTATCACCCACGTTATCTGCAATTGTAGCTGGATTACGAACATCATCCTCAGGGATACCAGCTTCAACCTTACCTACAAGGTCGGCACCTACGTCGGCCGCTTTGGTATATATGCCGCCGCCAACACGTGCAAACAGCGCTATAGATTCTGCACCTAACGAAAAGCCGGCTAAAACATCAAGCGCTTTTGCCATGGCCTCGCCGTTAACCGTACTGCCTGTTACCTTAACTACATAAACCTGGTAAAAAACAATAAACAGTGACCCTAAACCAATGATAGCCAAACCGGCAACACCAAGGCCCATTACTGTTCCGCCGGTAAATGATACTTTTAACGCTTGCGCCAGGCTGGTACGGGCAGCTTGTGTAGTTCGTACGTTAGCTTTTGTAGCAATACGCATCCCCAGGTAACCGGCAAATGCCGATAAAAACGCGCCAATCACAAATGATATGGCTATAACCGGGCTTGATGTAGCAACTGTTGTACCTGACCATGCCAGTAAAATACCGGCAACGGCAACAAAGCCTCCAAGTATTTTCCACTCGGCACGTAAAAAGGCCATAGCACCATCTGCAATGTAACCGGCCAGTGTAGCCATGTCGCCGTCGCCGGCGTTTTGTTTGGTAACCCAGGCGGCTTTAATTGCCATAACAAGGATCCCGATAAGTCCAAAAACAGGAATTAAATAAATTAAGTAATTGTTCAGAAAATCCATATCACAAATTTGGTTTAGTAAGTAGGCACTGTGTTGGTTTTTACACAGTGTGTAAATAATAATTGGTATTGCAAAATAGTAATTTTATTTATTTACAATAGTGATCCTTAATATTAAAGTTTTTGAATAGTTTAGAGATTTAAACTCTAAAATTATATATGGCGAAAAACTCATCGCAACCCAAAATGAAACATGAGCTTAGCCTGCTGGATGGTACCATGCTGGTATCAGGCTCCATGATAGGCTCAGGTATTTTTATTGTTAGTGCAGATATTACCCGTAACGTAGGCTCAGCCGGTTGGCTTATAGCCATTTGGATAATCACCGGATTCATGACGCTCACTGCCGCCCTGAGTTATGGAGAACTGAGCGGTATGTTTCCTAAAGCAGGAGGCCAATATGTTTATTTAAAAGAGGCCTACAATAAGCTGATCGCTTTTTTATATGGATGGAGTTTTTTCGCGGTGATCCAAACCGGTACCATTGCCGCGGTAGGGGTGGCCTTTAGTAAATTTACCGCATATTTGATCCCAGCTTTTAGTGAGGATAATATATTATGGAAATGGCAAATCGGGGCAACATCAACCGGCGATCCGAAATTTTTTACCATAAGTGCCGCGCAGGTGGTATCTATTATACTGATCATTATTTTAACTTATGTAAATACCCGGGGTGTGAAGGGTGGTAAGGTGATTCAAACCGTGTTCACCTTAACAAAGTTGATTAGTCTTTTCGGTCTGATAGTTTTTGGATTATTCGCTTTCAAGGCAGATATATGGCATGCCAACTGGACAAATGCCTGGGATTTACATAACCTGAATAAAGACGGCAGTATTACTACACTCACAACAGGTACTGCCCTTGGCGCTATCGCAGCGGCCATGGTGGGTTCAATCTTTAGCAGCGATGCCTGGAACAGCGTAACCTTTGTTGCCGGCGAAATGAAAAATCCAAAACGCGATGTTGCTTTAAGCATGATGTGGGGTACTATCATTGTAACCTTTATTTATGTAATGGCTAACGTAGTTTATACAGGTGTACTATCATTACACGAAATTACTGTCGCCGATAAGGACAGGGTGGCTGTGGCGGCTTCGCACGTTATTTTTGGTAATATCGGTACTTATGTAATTGCGGTAATGATCATGATATCAACGTTTGGTTGCAACAACGGTTTGATCCTTTCAGGAGCAAGGGTATATTACACTATGGCTAAAGACAGATTGTTTTTTAAGCAAACCGGTAACCTCAATAAATTCGGCGTGCCGCAGTTTGGTTTGTGGATCCAGTGCGTGGTTGCTTCGTTATTGTGCCTTAGCGGTAGATATGGCGATTTGCTTGATATGATCTCATTTGTAGTAGTAGTATTTTACGTGTTAACCATATTGGGCATATTTATTTTACGTGCTAAGCTGCCCAATGCCGAGCGCCCTTATAAAGCTATTGGTTATCCAATTTTGCCCGCCCTTTATATTATTATGGGCGTAGCGTTTTGTATATTGTTGTTTGCCTACAAACGGGATTTCGCTTTGTATGGCCTTGTAATTGTATTGATAGGGATTCCGCTATATTATATTTCGAAGCGGAACGTTAAGAATGAGGATGAAACGGTTACTGTTAGTTAGTTTTTTATTTATAGGAGGATCTGTTGCGGGACAAACGCTTCAGCAAAAAATATCAAATGCATTTGGGCGTTTGCAGGCCGATAGTCAATGCAGTTATGCTTCGCTATCGTTAACTGTACTTGATGCCAAAACCGGCGAACAGGTGTTTGCCGGCAATCCAAATATGGGCCTGGCTACGGCTTCAACGTTAAAAACTATTACCAGTATTACGGCCTTTAACGTTTTAGGTCCGGATTTTCAGTATCAAACGCAATTGGGTTATACCGGCGATATTGGTGCCGATGGTACCCTGAACGGCGATATCATCATAAAAGGTGCCGGCGACCCAACCCTGGGCAGCTGGCGCTATGAGCAAACTAAAGAGGGGCACGTATTGACCTTAATGGCTGATGCTTTGCGAAAGGCGGGCATTAAAAAGATTACCGGCCGAATTATTGGTGATGACAGTATTTTCGGAACACAATCTATCCCCGAAGGATGGATCTGGCAGGATATAGGCAATTATTATGGAGCAGGTACCTCCGGTCTTTGCTGGCGCGAAAACCAGTTTGATATTAAGTTGCGTACGGGTGTTGTTGGTAACCCGGTTGGTGTGTCCCGTACTGTTCCGCTAATGCCTTATCTCTCATTTAAAAGCGAATTGCTCAATGGCTCATCGGGCTCGGGAGATAACGCTTACGCGTTTTTACCGGTTGGTAGCAAAGTAATGTACCTGCGTGGCAGCTATGCCGTTGATCAGGAAAAGAAAAGTATTTCTGCAGCCCTGCCCGATGCCGCTTATGATGCTGCTTTACGCCTTAATGATACGCTCAGGAGCTTAGGTATTATCATTAGCAATGAGCCGGAATCGGCGGCGACATTAAGCGCTAAGAATCTGCCATTACCAGTTATCAGTAAAAATCTGGCGACTATATCTTCACCTGCTTTAAGCAAAATAGTTTACTGGCTTAACCAGAAAAGTATAAACCTGTATGCCGAGCAATTGCTCAAAACCATAGCCTGGAAACAGGGCCGAAAACCTACAACTGCCAATGGCGTTGACGAGGTGCAAAAGTTTTGGGCAGCAAGGGGGATAGATACGCGGAGTTTAAATATTTATGATGGCAGCGGTCTTTCGCCCGGCGATAGGGTAACTACTCTTACGCTGGCCCGGATCCTGCAATCGGCTAAAAAAGAAAGCTGGTTTGCTGATTTTTATACCAGTTTACCAGTCTATAACGATATGAAAATGAAAAGCGGAAGCATCAACAATGTGTTATGCTACGCAGGCTATCAAACCAAAAATGGGCGAGAGCTTTGCTTTTCTATCATGGTCAACAACTTCAGCGGATCGAGCCGGGGGATAAAGGAAAAAATGTTCAGGGTGTTGGATGAGTTGAAGTAGGGGATTGGGCTGGTTGACGGAATAATTTTCATGATTTGACGTTATAGACTTAGCTTAATCCTATAAACCTCATCATGAAAATCTTAACCTTAGCTCCCCATAAACCTATAACCTATGCTCCCGGATTGATTAGTCTGGTTTTATTCCCCGTGCTCTGTGTGTTTTTCTTTCACCAGCATAAAGTGTTTACACAGCGAAACTGTATTGATTTGGTGATGTTTGATCCTTCATGGCCAAGGTTTACACCTGCAGAATATAAGGTTAGCTTTCTGCCCAATAGAAGTTATGTCGATGTTAACATCAATGGGAACCCGGTAAGTGACAGGTCGTTGCTTGATTTTGCCCGTATGGAAATCCGTACCATGCTTAAGACCAGAAATACTACTCTTGGCGTACGCTTTCATTTTGGCAATAAATCGCAATATTGGACATATGTAAACGCCCTTGATATTTGTTATACTGAAAAGGCAAGTACATGGATGGCTTATCAGGATTATATTTACGTTGTATATGTAAAACCCCGATATTAGTATACGTTTAAGAGCCTATAAACCAATGAAAAAACTTAATGCCTTTTTATTACTTGCGATAGCATCATTTGTAGCCTGCAAAAGCAAAACTAACTCAAATGACGATGTTCAATCTATCAAGTTTAAGTTTACTGAGCTTGGCCGTGAAACCCAGTTTAGGATCACCTGCGATAAGTTTGATTATTACTTCCCCGAAGGGAAAGAAAAACATTTTGATAAGAAGCCTGGTATCGACAGTGTAATGCAGTTATTAACCGGAATGAAAATGGTGAATGACGGTACCGAGCCGGATGTAAGGGGAAAAATCTACATCACACATGCTGCTAAGACTGTAGACACCGTATGTGTTGGCGTTAAAGCCCTTAGTTATAAAGGTACAACCTACGAAACCCCACAGCAATTGTTGGTGTTGATACAGAAGTAAGCCTGTTTGTTTTTTTATTGAAACGCATATGCTTTATAACTCTTCATTTACAATTCCCCGTAGGGGATACCTATTTGTAGTAAAATAGGAACAACAATCCTTTGCCTCATAGAGGCTACCCTTATAATGTCGATTATAAACTTCATTAATAGGGTAGCACCCACGGCGCAAAAAGACCTTTTGGAATGAGATTCTATAAATAGGTAGCACCTAATGGTGCATATCAAGAAATATACTACGTACTTTTTTTAGATACGGTAAAATGGCAACTTTAGAAATATAGGTTGGAGGGAATTTTCGAAAGATGACTATACAGTTTCCTTTACCTCATCCTCAATTACAGCTCTGCACCCTTTAGCACAAACACAAGCTTTGCCTACACATTTATTTAACTGCCACAAATCCAGGCAACGGATGGTTTGATTGGAAATCTCTTGTAATTCGTCATCGCCACTCTGGATATGTTGTGGTGAGGTTAAGGGAATATTGGCCAGTTTAATGCCAAATTGCGCTGCGGCTGCTTTATTAATATGGTTTGTCTCGGAAGATCGGGTAACAATGTATTTAATACCTGCTGTCGCCAGCTTCTCCATAACATCAGCAGATACTTCATCATCAACAGTTATGATAGCTGCCGTTTTCCCCTCCGCAAATATGGCGGTATCTGTTGTGAGATTGTTTGATATCAGCGTAATCTCATGCTTTTTATGGTTGGCTATCGCCAAAAATTCTTTTTCGAAGGGCTTGATATTGTAGGCTATCGCTTTCATCCTTAATTTACTTAACCAAAGGCAAAGCTACCCTTAAGCCATCGTTGCAAGAATGAGCAATATCAGCTAAAAAAGTGATGAAGGTCAGTTTTTCATTTTGCCGAGCCGTTCGGGTGAGAGTACCGTGATGTGACTGCCTTTTTTATCAATGAGGTTTTCATCTTTAAAATCGGTAAGGGTACGGCTTACAGTTTCTGTCGCGACGCCGGCCATGGCCGCAAGGTCCTCGCGTGAAACTTTGAAATCACCTCCCTGTTGTTTATACAATCGCATCAGGGTATCGGCCATTCTTTTCCGTACCGAGTTATAGGCCAGCTGCAAAAGCTGTTCTTCCCTGTCGCGGATATGATTGGAGAGTAACTTGATAAATTCACGTGCTACGTCCGGATATAAATTAAGCAGGTTATCCAACTGTTCTTTAGGAATCAGACAGAGCAGGCTATCCTCCATCGCCGTGGCGGTATCGGTATATGCCTCGTTGGAGAGCATGGCATTTACACCCAGGTACTCTTCGGCCGAGTGGATGCCTGTCATCAGTTCGCGGCCATCGTCGGCCAGTTTAACGGTTTTAACCCTGCCTTTCAATATCAGGTATAAGCCAGTCCCTTTATCGCCATCATAATAAATAACCTGGTCTTTTTTAAACAGGCGCGCCTTACGTTCGGCAATAATGCGTTTTAGTTCGGCGAGACCGGTGTTTTTTGATACGATAGAACTTAAATTATCAAGCGATTGGCTATAAAAGTTTTGCTGGGCAGTTTTTTTTCGGATTCTGCTTTCAATAGCGCTTAGTAGTTCCATATCATCAAAGGGCTTGGTCAGGTAATCATCCGCGCCCATTTCCATGCCCTTGCGCTGGTCAATGCGTTCGGCTTTCGCGGTTAAAAATATAAAGGGGATGGTGGCCGTTTCCGGGTTTTTGTTCAGCATGTATAAAACGCCATAGCCATCAAGCTCGGGCATCATAATATCGCACAAAATAACATCGGGTAGGTTTTTTATGGCAAGGTCCACACCGGTTTTGCCATTGTCCGCTTCAAAAACAGTGTAACCGGCCAATTCCAGTATTTCTACTACATTTTCGCGGATGTCGGTATTATCTTCTATGATCAGGATCTTTTGGCTCATTATGCGGGGAATGAAATGGTGAATGAAGTGCCTTCGTTTACATTGCTTTCAAAATCAACCCTACCGTTCATGAGCGCGGCATACCGGGCAACAATGTTTAGTCCTAAACCAGTGCCGGGGATATTACCGGTATTGTGCGCCCTGAAAAATGCTTCGAATAAATGTTTCTGATCGCTCTCCGGTATCCCTATGCCGTTGTCTTTGATAGTTACGGAACAACCTGATTCATTTATTTCGGTGTTAAACTCAATAAAGCTGTTTTCGCCCGAATATTTGATGGCGTTGGTAATAAGGTTGATAATGCAGTTTTTAAGCAGGTTGGTATCAAGCTGTACCATGCTGGTGGTACCGGTATGTTGGTAAAGGATATTTTGATTCTGCTTAGCCATGAGCTGCATTTCTTCAGTTATTTCCTCGGCCAGCTTAACGATATCAAAAGAAGTGTATGATGGTTCAACACGGCCGGCTTCCAGTTTTTCGAGCGAAAGAAAATCATTCAGGATAGTGGTAAGGTTACCAACGGCGTTCTTGATCTTATTCACATGTTTGCCTATTTGCGGACTATGCAGCGGCTCGGCATATTTATCAATAAGTGAAGCCGACAGCTGCACAGCACTCAGGGGGGTGCGAAACTCATGCGAGGCCATGGATACAAAGCGGCTCTTCAGTTGTCCCAGTTCTTTCTCTTTTTCGAGGGACTGACTGACCTCTTCTTTTGCTTTTTGCAGTTCACGGACAGATTGCTTTAATGATAAGGTGCGTTCTTCAACTACATCCTCTAAGTGAGCGGCGTACTCTTTCAGTTTGTCCTCGGCTTCCTTTTCGCGGCTCAGGTCATGGATAAAGCCTGCATATATTTTACGACCTGAAAAATTCACGTCGCTAACGCCAAGCCTGAACGGGAATTGCGAGCCATCTTTCCGTAATCCCGTTACTTCACGACCTATACCTATAATGTGCGCCCTGCCGGTAGTTTGATAACGGTCAATATAATGATCATGCTCCTGCTTGTAAGGCTGGGGCATTAATATGGATACGTTTTTGCCAACAACCTCACTGGGTTCGTACTGAAAAAGTTTACATGCCGAAGGGTTGATGGTTTCGATATTCCCCCGTTCATCAATGGTGATAATACCATCAATAGCGTTTTCAATAATGGCTTTCAGTAAGGCGGCATTTTCCATGAGGGATATTCGGTATAATTATCAGCTTTTGCAAATATCAAAATTGACATGGATTATTTTATCCCAAAGATTGCATATCTTAATTTAAATCAAAATTAGGCCTGTTTTGTAAGAGGAAAGTTACCGGTAGTTAACCTTGAGTTTATCTGCTTGGGCGTTATTTGCGCCTTGTTAAAAAACAGCTCAATGAAAAAACTCCTGCTATTAGCAATGCTTGGTTTAGGCGGTTTAAGCGCTTCCGCACAAGCCCCGGCTTCTGTTAAAAATACCCCGACAGATTACGTAAAGACAAAAAACTACGGCCTGCTTACTTTTTTTGAACAGGATGCCGAAGTAAGCGCTTTACTCAAGAATGATCCGGAACTGGCTCAGCTTTTACAAAAGAAGCTAAGCGCCCTTAATGCTTCACTTACCGATTGTAAAGATGCCTCATGCCTTACAGCAGCCGTAAAACTGACCGATGATGATATCAAAACGGTGAGCGAGCGCCTTACTGCTTTGTATAAAACAGGCAATGCTCTTGATAAGCTGGTTAAATCAAAACTAATTCCATCTGGCTTTTATAGTTTGTATAAAAAATTATCCCCTGAGCAGCTGCTTGTAAAAGCATGGGAGCAGGATGCAGGTAGTATTAACTACACAATAGCTGTTTATGCCGAAGGTAAAAAGCCTAACTATCCGCAAATAGATTCCATTAGCTATAATGTTAGATCGAGGGCATATTATACGCTGATGTATGATGCCTCTGCTACTTTGATAGGCGACATTAAAGGAACCAAATTGTTTTTTGAACCGGCTATGCAGGCTGCTTTACTTTATTTGCAGATTAACGAAAGGCAGGATCCTGCTAATTACGAGCCGATGGAGCTGAATGCCAATAAAGCCGCGGTAACCAGTGTTAAAACCATTAAGTGGGCCGATTATCCATATTCAAACATCCTTGTGCCGGGTGCTGGGCCTGATAATTTAACATCGCCGCTGAGCGGGGAGGGGATGCTGCGCTGCAGGCTGGCGGTACAGGAATATAAGGCTGGCAAGGCACCTTTTATTATTGTATCGGGTGGTAAGGTGCACCCTTATAAAACAAAATATAACGAGGCCGAAGAAATGAAGGTTTACCTGATGAAAGCGCTTCATATGCCGGAAAACGTGATCATCATTGAACCGCATGCTCGCCATACAACTACCAACATGCGTAACAGCGCAAGGTTGCTTTATAAGTATGGTATCCCTGCCGATAAGCCGGGGATTGTAGTAACCGATAAATCACAAACTGATTTTATCATGACTATGGATGCCCGCTGCCAAAAGGAACTCAACTATGTGCCTTATAAACTGGCTAAACGTAACTCTGAAACCGAAGTAGAATATTACCCGGTTGAAGAAGCGAAACAAATTGATCCGGACGAACCACTTGACCCTCGTTAAGAAGCTGAAAGCAGAATGCGAAAAGCTTAAAGCGGCTGTGAGATCATTAATGTAATTACATCATTTAAACACATGCAAAAACTTACTCTAACTATAATAGCTGCTGTTTTAGGTATCGGCAGTATCACCACCGGGACAATTGATCAAAAACTTGATCGCGCCATCACCGTCGATTCGTTGGGCGCCTGCCAGGGCATCTCTTACCAAAACGGTCGTATATTTTTATATGGCGACAGGGAAGTAGGGATGATCCGCGAGTTTAAGCTGGATCACGATAGCCTGATGTATCAGCATAAAGAATATAAGCTAACCCAAAGCGGGCAGGATGTTATTAACCATCCCACAGGTATTGCTTACAATAATGATAAAGGGCCAACTTTTATAGGTAATTCTATCAGGCTAAACGCTGCCGGAAGTCAATGGCGCGCTGTAATTTATAACGTAAACTGGAAAGGCTTGCTTAAAACAGGTACGCTTGATGGTAACCTGATCAACACCATTGAGGACGACGCCTGTATACAAGGCACTCGGCCGGAGTATGTTAAATATAATAATAAGTGGTATGTAGCCACTGCCGATTATGGTGATCACGGCAACGAAGTACGTTTATACGACCCGGAAAAACTGGCTAAAGCCAAAAGCACCAAGGAGCCCGGCGTACTTTACAAAAAGTTTACATGCACACCGTGGGTACAAAACTTGTTTTGGAAGGCTGATAAAGGCGTTCTGGTGCTTATTCAGAATAAGCTTGAAGGGAGGCAGTGGCGGTTTACTTACGTTGATCTTAAAAAGTCGATTGAGACGGGTAAGCAGGTGGTGCTTAGGCAGGTTGATGGCATAGACAGGGGCGACGAGTTGGAAGGTTTTTCATTGCTTGGCGGCGATGTTAAGGGGATAGCCGTTACTTCATCAAGAAAAAATAACGTGAATTTTACCACTACTTCATGGTAGTGTTTAAGACTTTACTAAAGTAAAAATGCCTGCAAAAAGGCAGGTATTTTTTATTGTTTGTTAATATAAACTTAACACTAAGGTATCCTTTGGTTAAGATAACTGGTTTAGCTTTGCTGCAATTATTACAATATTAATAACTATTTATTAATATTGTTTAATATTAACGCAATAATAATTATGAAACTATTAATTATTTGCTCACTTCTTTAAAAAAGCCGCCTATGTAACATTAACTTCAACTTAACATCGAGCTCGGCGATAAAACTAAGAACCGGTGAATGCGCTAACACTCACCTGGTCCGGGAAAATTGTCAAATAACTCAAAAGCGATCCAAGGCTTTAAGTCATTTCTTTCAACAATCAATTTTAAAAGTATGAATAAAAAGATTAATCCAAATCTTTTGAGCAGGTTTTTTTTAATTCCTGTATTATTTTTACTGGTTTTGCTAAAACCTTTTATCTCAAACGCTTCGGCAAAGAATATAGTATTTAATGCCGCAAAGCCAATTACCGGTACAGTTACCGACGAAACTAATCTTCCATTACCAGGCGTATCTGTTAGGATTAAAGGTTCTGACAAGGGTACTGCAACTAACACAAACGGTAAATACACCATTTCGGCCGAAGAAGGCGCCGTGTTGGTATTCAATTTTATTGGTTACGATCAGCAGGAAGTAACTGTTGGCAATTCATCAACCATTAACGTTAAGATGAAGCCAAAGGCAAACATGCTAAACGAGGTTGTAGCCATCGGTTACCAAACTATCCGTAAAAGCGACGTTACCGGTGCTATTGCCAGCATAAAACCGGGTGATCTTAATCTTTCGGCTCCTTCATTAGGCCAGGCCCTTGCAGGTAAAGTAGCAGGTGTGCAAATATCACAAACCAGTGGTGCGCCTTACACAAGCACCAAGATCAGGGTAAGAGGTGTTGGTTCGTTAAATGCCAGCTCTGATCCTTTATATGTAATTGATGGCTATCCTGCGGGCAATGATATTTTCATTAACCCTGATGATATCGAAAGCATCGACATTTTGAAAGATGCTGCATCTGCTGCCATTTACGGTTCCCGTGCTTCTGGTGGTGTAGTATTGATCACTACCAAAAAAGGCAAGGAAGGCAAAGGCCGTTTTGAATATGATGTACAAACCGGTGTTGACCAGCTTGCGCACAAAGTGAAATTGTTAGATGCCGATCAGGCTGCTTTATTGGTTATTGATGGCCGTAACAACGCTTATCATGATCTTTGGATAAACAGCGGTCACACTTGGAACGACGCCATGTACTCTGATAACAATGCAACCCGTGTTGCCAATGTTGGTAATACTGGTAGTGTGAGTATCCCGGATGGTTTATACAATTTTGCAACACAAAGCCCTATTAAGCAAACTGTAAATACCGACTGGCAGGACGAATTATATCGTAACGCTATTTTCCAGAAACATACCCTTTCATTCTCTGGTGGCGCAGCTAATAATGTGCGTTATTATGTTAGCGGTTCTTACCAAAACAACCCTGGTATTATCGTATCATCAGGTCAGCAGCGTTATAACTTCCGTTCAAATGTTGAGGGCGATGTAAGCAAACGTATCCACATTGGTGCAAACGTATCGTATACTCAAAACACCAACCAGGAAATTCCCGAAGGTCGTTTTGACCACGGTCCGGTGTTGGGCGCTTTGATCTATATGCCATATCTGCCGGCTTATAATGCCGACGGTACACTGGCAACCAATGCTGAAGCTGCCGGTTCAACCCAATATGGTTACCAGGGAATTGAAAACCCGGTTGCCCTTGCAGAGCGTGTTAAAATTAACAGGAAAGGTTACCGCAGCACTTATAATGCTAACGTAACGTATAACATATTACCTGGTTTTAACTTTAAAACTAACCTGGGTACTCAAACTTATACTGAAAAGTACGATTATTATTACCCTACTACATTGAGTAGCGGTGCTTTCCCTCCGGGTTCTCAACAATCAATATTGGCAGCCAACGCTCAGGCTTCAAACTTAACAACGGTTGATAAGCTTGCCGAGTTTACCTTAAACTATAACAAACAAATTGGTAAACACCATTTTGATGCTTTGGCCGGTTATACAGCGCAGCGTACTACTAATGACTATTTTAGTGTTACTGCTAACGGTTTCCAGAATGACAATATCCCCGAAATATCAAACAAAGGAGCTTTGGCGGCTAACTTTAGCTTAAACTCAGCTTACAAAAATGCTTTCACTTTGTTGTCATATCTTGGTCGTGCCAACTATAACTACGCTGGTAAATATTTCTTAACCGCATCTTTCCGTGCCGATGGTTCATCACGTTTCGGACCGGCAAATAAATATGGTTATTTCCCTTCTGTTGCTGCAGGCTGGAACCTTTCTGACGAATCGTTCTACCATAGCTTTCTTGGTGATCAATCAACAGTTAAAATCCGTGCAAGCTGGGGTAAAAGTGGTAACTACAACATTGGTAACTACAACATCCAGCAAACATTGGCAACTCCTACAGGTGTAGTACTTGATGGTAACAGTGCTGTAACAGCTACTTATCCTGGTGGTCTTAAAGACAACACCCTGAAATGGGAAACTACTTCGCAGTATAACTTTGGTACTGATATAGGTTTATTTAACGGCAGGTTGCAGGTTATTGCCAACTATTACCTGAGTTATTCATACAACCTGTTGTACAACCAGCCAATATCGGCTATTTCGGGCAGTACAACCATCCTTACCAACCTGCGCGATTCAAAAATCCGTAACACCGGTTTTGACCTGCAGTTAGACGGTAAGATCATCAACAACAAGGACTTTACTTTTGGTGCAAGCGGTAACATTTCATTAAACCGCAACAAGGTAGTTAAATTGCCTGCACAAAATACAATCATCATTAACGGTGCTGAGCGTTCATACTTAACCAGCATCACAACACAAGGCCAGCCTTTAGGTATGTTTTACGGCTTTAAAGTTGGTGGTATAATTAATGCTTCAAACTTAGGTAAAACAGCACCATCGGCCTCACAAACAAACCCTGCCAAAATTGGTGACCTTTGGTTTGTTGACACCAATAAAGACGGTATTGTTAACGATGCTGATAAAACCGTTATCGGTTCACCATACGCCAAATTCACTTACGGCTTTGCTTTCAACAGTACCTGGAAACGTTTTGATGCAAGTGCTTCTTTTAACGGTTCATATGGTAACCAGATCCTTGACGGACAGGATTATTACTTGTACAATGGTGAAGGTTCAGGCAACCAGTATGCTAACGTTGCACAACGTTACCGTAATGAAGCCGATCCTGGCGACGGTTCATTTTACCGCGCTTCACGTGCCGGTACACAAAGTAACAGTACCCGTTTATCAACCTTTTACCTGCAAAGCGGCTCATACCTGCGTTGTACTAACCTGACTTTAGGTTATACGCTGCCTAATTTCTTACAACAAACTTTAGGCCTGAGCAAAGCACGTGTATTTGCAAGTGTGGTTAACGCGTTTACCATTACCAAGTACAAAGGTTATAACCCTGACGTTGATTACAACTACTCGGGTGCTGCTTCAAACAACACTCAAAACCCTAACCTTGCTCCGGGTATCGATTATGGTACTTATCCACTGGTTAGATCGTACAACTTAGGTGTTAATGTTACTTTTTAATAAATTTTTTAAAGAGATATAGATGATGAATAAGAAATTTATAGCCATGGCCTGCCTTGCTGCAGTTGTGGCGATAGCCCCGTCTTGTAAAAAAGACTTCTTGAATGAAAGCGATCCGAACGCCATATCAGTTGACGCGAGCTATAAAACTCCTAACGATGTTTTGCTTGCCGTAAACGGTATATACCAATCATTGCGCAGCGGCAATAACGTTGGTGAAGGCAGTGACCTTTGGACAGACCAACGCTCGGATGATACCGGTACACAGGATAACCAGTCAAACTCAGGTGAGCCTTTCCAGTTTGGTAACTTTTCTATATTACCAACCAACACTTACCTTAAAAGCCACTGGGTATCGTTGTATACTACAGTTAGCCGTGCAAATTCTGTGTTGTCGCATATTGATCAGGTTCCGTTTCCTGATAACTCAGTAAAACTGAAATATGCTGCTGAAGCTAAATTTTTGCGTGCCTTTATTTATTTCGATCTGGTACGCACCTGGGGCGATGTGCCTTTGGTAACTAAAGCGTTATCATCAGCAGGCGATGTTTCGGCACAAACTTTCCGCGAAAAACAGGCAACTGTTTATCAGCAAATTGTTACCGATTTAACCGATGTGATTGCCAGCCCGCTGCCTAACCTGCAGGCTTCAACCGGTCGTGCTTCAAAAGCTGCTGCCAACTTCCTGTTAGGCCAGGTTTACCTTACCATGGCTACTACACAGGATCAGGCTAACCGTACAGCTAACCTTAACAATGCTAAAACATTTTTAATGAATGCTTACAACATGCGCACTTTCGGCGCGTTGAATGCTGTTCCTTATACCGATGTTTTTGATGTTTCTAAGAAAACAACATGTCCGGAGCTGATCTTCCAGATTGTGAACATTCAAGGCGACTTAAACTATAGCTCATCAATAGCTGCCAATTTCCAGGCTAAAGGCGAAACTATTAACTCGCAGAAAGTGTCGACAGGTGCAGGTTATAACGTTACTCATGATTTGATTAACGAGTATGAAACCGGCGACCCGCGTATGACTTTCTCTGTAAAATACGCAAATGATCCAATTGTAAAAGATTGGTTTGTTACCAAATTCAGAGATGTTAGCACTGCTGCAGGTATTAACGGTTACGGTGGTAACGACTGGATCCTGATGCGTTATGCCGACGTGATCCTTTCATTGGCCGAAGTTAACAACTACCTTGGCGATCAGGCTACTGCTATCAGCTTCCTTGACCAGGTGCGTACCCGGGCAGGTATGCCAACCTATGCGGTATCAATTACTAACAGCGATTATGCTACAAGGTACCCAACGCTTAAGCTTGCTATTTTACACGAGCGCCGTGTTGAGCTTGCATTTGAGCACCACCGCTGGTTTGATTTGCTGCGTACGTTTACCACCGACGAACTGGTTGCTTACTTCCACGCTAAAAAGCAAACCGATTTTGGTTTGGCTTCATTGGCAAACTTTACTACTAAAGATCGTTATTATCCAATTCCGTTTGATGAGTACAAACTTGACCCTGTTAAGATGTACCAAAACCCGGGTTATTAATATTGATGTTACATAGAAAAGGAGGGGCCCAGCCCCTCCTTTTTTTATTTTGCGCCATGAAAAATACGTTCATTATTCTATCTGTATTCTCTTCGTTATTTATCGGTTTTAAGGCTTCATCCCAAACTAAAAAGCCCGCCGAAGCCAGCCCTGCCAGCCAGGTAAATGTTTTTGTAGGCTCCTCCGGCGATCATGGGCAAATGTCGCCTGCCGCTTCGTATCCTTTCAGTATGTTAAGTATAGGGCCTCAAACTTACCCTAACCTGCACATGGGTTACGAGCATAAGGCTAAGTTGTTTTTAGGCTTTACCCACAACCGTTTTGAGGGTGTGGGCTGCCAGGGCAGCGGTGGTAACATCTTAATTAAGCCTTTTTTAGGTGATGATGCAGGCGCTTCTGTTCTTAACAAAGTAACGGAACAAGCCGGACCTGGATTTTACCAGGTAGCTTTCAGTAACCATATCTCAACCAAAATTGCAGTCTATCAAAATGCCGGTGTCGAAAGCTATAGTTTTCCGCAGGGCAAAAAGGGGTTTTTTATCGACTTAAGTCATACGCTTGCCAACCGTTTTGTTGCCGAAGAGCATGAGTTGGGAAACAACGAAATCACCGGCTGGATAGATTCGCGAACAACTTGTAATGTGGGCACTTACCGGGTTTACTATTGTATCAAATTTAACCAGCCTGTAACTTTTGTTCCGGGCGACGCACATAAATTAATAGCGAATGCCAATGCAGATCAGGTGCAGTTAAGTGTAGCTGTTTCTTCGGTTGATATAGCACATGCTAAGGCATCGGTTAAAACCATCGGCTTTGAGCAAATGAAAGTGCAAAGCAGTGAAGGATGGAATAAAATATTAAGTCGCATCAAGGTAAAAGGCAATCCCGAGCGCGAAAAACTTTTTTATTCTATGCTTTACCGCACAGTTCAATCGCCTTATGTGGTTTCGGAAACCGATGGCAGCTTCCGGGCAACTGATGGCAGTTTACAAACTACCAAAGACAGTATTTATAATGGCTGGGCTATTTGGGATAATTACCGTACGCAATTACCGTTGTTGTCCATTTTATATCCCGACAGATACCAATCCATAACTACATCGCTTACCAATCTTTATCGTTTCGGTAAAAAGGATTATGCTACAAAGCATGAGCCCTCAAATACTGTGCGTACTGAACATGCTATTGTTGTATTGCTGGATGCTTACCGCAAAGGTTACAAGGTTGATTTTGCGGGTGTTTTGGATTCGCTGAAATCAGATGTAGATAAGCTTGATTTTTCGCACCCGGACAAGGCTTTGGAATCGAGCTATGATACCTGGGCATTTTCACAGATCCTGGCCATTGCCGGTAAAACTGAGCTTGCTAATCAGTACAAACAAAAAGCACTGGGCTATAAAGAGTTTTGGAACAAGGATTTTAAAGATATCACCAAAAATGATGTCGACCGTGTTTCGGCGCGCGGGCTTTACCAGGGAACCATCTGGCAATACCGTTGGTTTGTTCCGTTTGATATCAAAGGACTGACCGAACTGATAGGCGGTGAAAAGGAATACATTCGTCAGTTAGATCAGTTTTTTGATAACGATTATTATAATCACGCAAACGAACCCGATATCCAGGTACCGTTTATGTACAATGCATCGGCACAACCATGGAAATCACAAGCTGCTGTTCATAAATATGCAGCAGATACCGTAGTGCAATATTATTTTAATGATAATAGCCGTGGTATTGATCCCTTTGTTGATGTTATTTATCAAAATAAGCCGGATACCTATGTGCGCACTATGGATGACGATGCCGGTGCTATGTCGGCATGGTTTGTTTTCGCTGCTACAGGCGTTTCACCTGCTTGCGTAGGTTGGCCGGTTTATTATTTGAATGTGCCGCTGTTTAAGCAGGTGCAATTTACATGGCCAGGCGGCAAAGCTTTCACCATAAATGTGCCTAACTATGTGGAAGGCAGGATATATATCCAGTCGGTCATGTTAAATGGTAAAAAGTTGAACCGTAACTGGCTTACCCATCAGGAAATTATGAGCGGCGGAACGCTGGTGATCACCGCCGCTGATAAACCAAATGAGCAATTTGGTGTGAGCGATCAGTGGGTGTCGGATATTGATATGAAGTAAAAAGATAGAACCTGCCGCCACTCGGCTCCTGCCGAGTGGTAACTACCAAGCGGCCTCTTGCCGTCGTTTAAAAGTTGGGGGGATAGCCACTTGGCCGAAGCCGAGCAGCGACGTTTTAAAATAGAATATAAAATAACATGAAATTAAAACTATTAATACTGGCCTCTGCTATTTCATTATCTGCGGCTGCACAAAACAAAATTCAGGTAACCGCGCACCGCGGCGATTGGCGCAATGCACCCGAAAATTCATTAAGGGCTTTTCAATATGCCGCTCAAATGGGTGTTGATATTGTTGAGCTTGACCTGAAGAAAACCAAAGATGGCGTTGTGGTGATCATGCACGATGGTACCATTGATCGTACAACAAATGGCAAAGGCAAACCTGCCGATTATACTTTTGAAGAGATCAGGAAATTTGGCTTGAGGAATGGCATCGGACGAGTAACTAAAAATCAGATCCCGACACTTAAAGAAGTAATGCTGGCACTTAAGGGTACAGGTGTAAAGGTAAACCTTGATAAAAGCTATGATTACTATCATGAAGCTTTAGCAGTATTGAAAGAAACCGGTACAGTACAACAGGCTATCTTTAAATCGGAAGTGCCTTATGCTGATCTTAAAGCCCGCTACCCAAGCCTTTTAGATAGCATCATTTATATGCCTGTGGTTAATCTGGATAAGCCGGACGCAAAACAAATTATTGTCGATTATCTGAAAAATATGAAGCCTTACGCTTTTGAGTTGAACTTCACCAAAGATACCTCTGCTATTTTGCGTGATAATAAATTCATTACTCAAACAGGTTCAAGAGTGTGGATCAACTCGCTTTGGGCTTCATTGAATGCCGGGCACGATGATGATACCGCTGTGGAAGATGACAATAAAAAAGACAGCTGGGACTGGATCATTGCCCACGGAGCTACCATCATTCAAACAGATCGCCCGCAGTTAATGCTGGAATATCTGCGTAAAAAGCGCCTGCATAAATAAAATAAGAACCGGCTTTAACTTTAAAGCCGGTTTTTTTATGACCTCTGCTTTTATGACCCCGTTTGATATGTAAAAGCTATTAAATTGCCACTTATTTACACCTCGATGATTTAGGTGTAAAGGTAATGGTATGTTTTATTGCTAAATTCGTGTGGTAACTCCAAGGGCTTAAAATGAAAACTGTAACTGTAGAGGATTTTTACAAGAATGCTGCCGCACTCACCAATAGCACGGTAGGGGATTTGCTTCCTGTTGATATTGACAAGGAGGTTGGCCATTTCAATGTCTTCAACCTTGCCGACATAATCACCAAAATAAAAAAGGATCCAACCCATGTGCCCTACAATCGTAGGTTGTACTACAAAATAAACCTGGTTAAGGGACGCAATATTGCCGAATATGCTGATAAAGTTATAGATATTGAGAAAAACGCTTTAGTATTTGGTACCCCTAAAATACCGTACAGTTGGAAGCCGCAGGATGCAGACCAGTCGGGGTATTTCTGCATTTTTACTGACGCATTTCTTGTACAATCAAAAAGTGGTGTAGTGCTTGACGCGTTACCGATTTTTAGTCCGGGAGGTTGCCCCGTGTTTATGCTTACCGACGCGCAGGCGGAGGAGATTAGCCTCATTTTTAAAAAGATGCAGCAGGAAATAGCATCCGATTACCCTTACAAGTATGACCTGATAAGGAATTACGTAATGGAGCTGATTCATTACGGGCAGAAATTGCAGCCGTTTACCAATTACAGTAATAGTAACAATGCATCTGCGAGAGTGTCATCGTTATTTATTGAATTGTTGGAAAGGCAATTCCCTATCGCATCGCCCGATCAAAAAGTTGTTCTCCGTACCGCGAAAGATTATGCCGACAGGCTTGCCGTACACAGCAACCACCTTAATAAGGTGTTAAAAGAAAGCACCGGAAAAACTACGACGGAGCATATAGCAAGCAGGATCATTCAGGAAGCCCGCATCCTGCTCAAACAAACCGACTGGAACATCTCGGAAATTGCCTACAGCTTGGGCTTTGAACAGCTGTCGCATTTTTCAAACTTCTTTAAAAAGCAAACGTCATTGTCGCCGGTTGAGGTGCGGAATTTGGTTGGGTGAGGTTGTTATTTGTCTTCCTTACAAATCATCATCCTGCGTTAAAGCAAGCAGCCCTTCATGGTTTATGATACTGATCTTTTTGCCGTTGGTACTGATCAGTTTTTCCTGTAGCAGTTCATTAACCACCCTGAAAACCGTTTCATAAGTAGCGCCGGCATAAGAGGCTAAATCCTGCCGGGTAAGTTCTACATTAATATGGCCATCTGGATTTGTTCCAAATTGTTCCTGAAGGCTTATGAGGGCCTGGGCTACACGGCCTTTTACCGGCATATGCGCAAGGTTACGCATTTTGTGTTCAGCCTCCTGTAGCTCATCAGCAAAAAATAAAAGTAACTGGTATGCAAACTGAGGGTTCACCTTTAAGGTAGCCTCAAAAAACTCCATGTCAATAAAGCATATTATGCCGGGTTCTAAAGCTGTGGCCGAAATAGGGTAGTGGGTTGCGTGTTTGCCTAAAACACGGTGGCCAAAAATAGCGCCCTTATTGGCAAAGCGGATAATAAGCTCTTTGTCGGCACCCCATTTTTTATGAACTTTTACATTGCCTTCATATACAAAATAAATACCCTTCACAGGATCTCCCTCACTGAAAATAACCTGTCCTTTTTTTACGCTAAAGTTCTTTTTGTTGGCTGCTATGGCAGGCAGCCATTCTTTTATGCAGCCTTTGCATAAAAAACACGTGTTATTATCGCATTGAATATTTCTTTTCATTCAAATCTTAAATCAATCAGTCAACCTTAGTTGTAAAAATATTAAGGAAAATTAAATTTATCGATAATTTATTTAATTATTTGCAATTTATATTGCTAATTGTTTGATTTAAATGGATTTTAAATGCTTTTTGTTGACTATATTTTGATATTTTTAATTTAGTGTTGTCTTTTATTTTGGTTTTTTCGATGTGTTTTAATGTGATTTTTATTTTTGGATAAAATTTGTGTTGGTTTTTTGTTGATTTTTATTCAATTATTCCATTTTTTACTGCAAACATGACGAGTCCGGCGGTATTTCTAACTCCTACCTTATCAATTAGTCGCTGTCTGATACCTTCAACAGAACGTGGACTAAGAAAAAGTTGTTTGCCCATTTCGTTGGCTGTTTTTTCGGCACAGATCAGTTTTAGTACATCTTGTTCCCGCTCGGTAAGCTCAACGCCTTCTTTAAAGGAAGGTTTGATATTGCCTTTTATCACCAGTTTTTTTAACAGCGCGTTACTTACTATATTATTAAAGTAGTAGCCCGTTTCATGTACCGAGTAAATCGCTTTCCTGATCTCCTCCGCCTCTGCATTTTTTAATAGGTAGCCGTTTGCACCAATCTCCATTAAATGAATTACGAATTTTTCATCGTCATACATCGTTACCACTAAAATTTTTATATCAGGGTATTTCTTTTTTACCAGTTTGGTAGCCTCCATGCCATCCATTACAGGCATTTTAAGGTCCATAATAATAACATCGGGCATATTGCTTTCTATGCCCGATATCAGGTCTTCTCCATCTGCGGCTTCAAGTATCACCTCCAGGTTTTCATCCTGGGTAAGGCCAACTTTCAGGCCTTCCCTGTAAATGGTGTAATCATCGGCTATGGCAATTTTAATAGGTTTCATCGCCTTGTATTTGAAGTGTTGTAATAATTAGATTGTAATTGCCCGCGGGATATTGATGTTAATGTAATACCCCTCAGGTTTGTAATTAAAAGATACTTCGCCCTTTAGCAAAATTATACGGGTTTGGATTGCCTTTAATCCAAGTCCCCGCTTATCAAATTTCAGTTCCTCATATTGGGCGTGACTTAATCCCTGCCCGTTATGGAAAATGCTCAAGTTCAAAGCATCCGGATTATAAACTGATGTAATATGTATTTTTTGAGGTTTGGCGTGTTTAAGTATATTGTTCATTAACTCCTGTACCATACGATATATGCTGATATCGTTTTCATTGGCCTGGGCGGTGTATGAATCATCGAGATCTGTTGTGATATATATAAGGTCATTATTGGCTATTTTTTCGGCAAAATGTCTGATGGCCTCATTTAAGCCAAACTCCTTGAGTATACTCGAATGCAGGTTATGCGAAATGCCACGCACCTGTTTAATGGCTATGTCAAGTAATTCCTGACCTTTCTCATACCTGGGCTCGTTGTTTTTATCAATAACGTTGATCTTTACCCCCTGCAAATGCAGCTTCGACGCTGATAAAATAGCCCCAACCTCGTCATGCAATTCTTCGGCAATACGGTGCCGTTCAGTTTCTTCGCTGCGCACGGCGGCTTCTATTAGCTGATTTTGTTGGGTTTGGTGCAGTTTTTGTATTTTTTGCTGATACTGGTATTTTTTCCGTTGAAAAAATATGAAAATGAGCAATATGCTCGCGAATAATGAAAGCATAACCGCAATACCCATAAAGAGCAGGAGCCTGATATCATCATTCGTTTGTTTCATACAACCCTTTAGCTATAAATACACATAAAATGGTATACGTGAAATTGTGAATGTTCCACAGGTTTATGGCAAAGTTGTGCAAGCGGACCGTTAGTTCATTGTATAATAAAAAAATGAAGAAGTTTACGGTATAATAAATGCCCAGACCGGTAACTATCCAAAAGTCGGGCTGTTTTTTGCCGGGTTCTTCATCTTCGGTTATTTTAAACAGATAATATTGCATACAATAAAACATCATAATTACCGCCTCGAACGACAGTAGCCTGCTGCTCAGTTGCCCGTAATCAAAAAAGTTTTGATAGAAGCCGAAGTTAATAAGTACAAATCCTAAAAAAACATACGGCGCCAACTTTTTTGTTTTTGACAGGAACTGTTGATTAAGCTTTATAAAAAACGAGCTAAACAGCAACAGCCTGATTATAGAATGTACGTTATATAAATAGTTATTGGTGTTATACGGGCGTGGCAGTATCGTTTTTAACTTCCATATTACATCAATAGTTATATTGATTACCAGTGCCGCCCATAAATAACTAACAACAGGTTTATTAAAGGCCGGCTGTTTTTTCTTCAAGCAAAGAATGGCCAAAGGAATGAGCAACGCCCAAACCTCCGACCAGTCAGATATACCTTTAATTAGCTGTTCCACTTTGCAACAGTTTTAGCCAATATTACATTTTTGCCGGAGGTGATGGATTTGAGTCAATGTCCTGCGTATCCGAATCGGCATAGTTAATAAGCTGGCCATTTTTTACCAGCCCTATAGCATACACCAGGTGCTGGTTCGAAGCTAAGATTTTAGGCGTAAAAACCAGGTAGTCATAATCACGTTTCTTTCCGCTGTCGGTAGATATTACAGCTTTTATTGCTTTTTTGGTAAGATAGTTATTGCCTAAAACTACGGGACCGGTTAAGTTAATCAACGTATCTTTTGCAATGGCTAAAGTATCCGGGTGTACCGGGTTAAGGTAGTTGCCGGCAGTGTCAAGGATGTATGATACAAGCTGATAAGGTTTTTTAACATCATCAACCTGCGGACTGTAAAACTGGAAAATGAAACTGTCGGTTGTTGACGAGTCGAGCCAGTAGTTAACCTGAGTTGCTGTGTACTTTACCTGGGCAAACCTGGTAGCCTGCTTGCACGATGTCATGGCGAAAAACAAGCAAACGGCACTTGCTATCGCAATTGGCTTCAAAAAGTTAAGGGGTCGTTTTTTCATGATATTATAGGTTTATATAAGTAGGTAATATAGTTGTATTATTTGTGTTTTGTGTTGGTAATAATAAATTATATAAGTGAGAAATTAATTATACTACTGTGAAATAATTTCACGCAAATTATTGATTTTTCTTATAGTTTATTAATGATTTTCCTTTGTGGCAAAGTTATGATGTGTGAAAAAGTGTGAAAGGGTGTTTTTATGGTTTGTATACGTATAAATACTTATTTTATTTAAGTGTATTTATTCTCTAATAAGCCGGTTTAAATAAGCGGAAGTTTGTAGTGTGATAAGCAATTGAGAAAAACCGGTTAAGAAGCGCTTCGGTCTTTTTTGCTTTGACAAAGGAGTTAACCCGAAAATCCTTTAAAGAGTAGGGACATTTATTTATCCTAAAACCCTTTTAGTCATGGCAATTACCAGCGAATTTGTCTCCACCACGCAGGAGATCATCAACATCCAGATTGTGATAGATACCGATGCTATCACTACCGATTTTCCAACTCCAAGCCAGGATCCTAACGCTCCTACAGGCCTGCCTCACAGCTATATGTATATGGTTGCTACCCGCGGCAATACTATTACAGGTTCTGGCGGCGCCGACCTTAACATCAAAGCCGATGTAGGTGACGTTATACGTTGGTACGCGGTATCAGAGTTCGGCAACTTTGATTCGGCTGTAGTTATTTACAAGTTAGAAAAGTACGCCCAGGATACTGTATTCAATAACGTAACTTTCAGCGTATATACCCGTACCGGTATTTTACCTGCCGATGGTACCGCTATCCCGGTTGGGTTTTCAACTCAAAATTTTTGGTTTAACCAGGCAACTGTAGTGGCCAAAGGCACCGAGCAGTATAATGTGTCATTTGCGCTTTATACACGCCAAAGAGGTGTTGATCAGCCTGTATTATTTGGCTACTATTACTGGGATCCAACCGTTACTGTACAAAGCTAACCCTGCATAAACCTGAAAAAAGCAAAAGCCCGGCTTATCTGTCATGATAGCGGGCTTTTGTTTTTGGGCGGTATGCTAAATTAATAGCAGATGATATAAAAAATGCCGTTATATTAGTTATGCCAAATACAAACCAAAATGGAAGATACAGTACAGGTAATAGCAATTAATAATCCTACAAAGCTTATTGGGAAAGTATTTACAGGTAGCTATTCAGGAGCATCGTCATATGTTTCAGCTGTTCAAAATGAGTTAGCCTCGGCTCAAATACCGTTTATTCCGTATAAAATTTGCGGCATCTATTATGACAACCCGGAGGTTACCCCGGCTGACGAACAAAGAAGCTTTCAAGGTGTAGTTACAGAAGGCAATACTGATCTGTCAGAAACATCACTTACTGCCATTGATATGCTTGGAACGTTCCTGTACACAAGAGTTACCGGCGATCCGATGCAGGCCATCATGAAAGGCTACGGTGATCTGTTTGCGTATATCCATGCACGCCAAACCAAATTGAAATCAAACGCGGGCTACCAGATCCTGACTTTTAACGAAGGATTAGTAACAACAGAGATCTACATGGAGATTTCTGAAGATTAATTAACCTTTTATGCCCCCGATTTTTTCCTGATCCTTAATAAACCATTAGCGGTGGTAGCGTAAATAACTCCTTTTGAGTCCTGCACCATCTGGTAAATGGTAAATCCAGGTAGCGGCGAATTGTTGTTGTGGTAATTCTCCCAGCCGTTATTCAGGTCAAACCTGACTATGCCCGATTCATCTGTACCCAGCCACAAAACGTGATCAAATTTATCATACAGCATGGTGTTGACGTGGTTGGCAGGCATGCCCGAGTTTTGATCGTTATAATGCAACCAGGTTCCATTAAACTTTAATACTGCCACACCTTCTTTTTCGCTATCAGTTTCGCCGGGTTGTTTATTGCAATCAACCAATGAGAAGTAAACATTGCCTTTTTCATCCTCAACCGCTCCCGAAATGGTAGTGTTTTTTAACGGGGTATTGTTAAGGCTGTTAAATGAAGTAATAATGTTTTTATCAATCATGATGGTGCCTTTTGAAGTACCAATCCAAAGCCGTTTCTGACCATCTACATAAGCAAAAAGCACATTGCTTGAAGGCATTTCAGGCATCGATTTTTTGTTGATCACTACTACTTTATCCTTCCGTTTTACAACGAGGCCGTTTGGTGTGGTGAAAAGTAATTCGCCATTGCGGCTATTCAATACCTGGTTTACGCCGCCTGTTAAAAACTGTTTAAAATCAAACAGCTGCCAGCCACCGCTGCCATACATAAATATTTTGTTATCGTAATAAACCCACTTGTTGTTGTCCCTGTCGATAGTTACTTCTTTAATGTTGGCATCTGACGGGAATGGCGAATTGTATTCATTAACCGGGATAAAGGTTGTGCCTTCAAAACGGGTCATGCCTTTTTCGGTGGCATACCATAACAAATCCGATTGATCCATCGCTGCCGATTTACTGATATTATCAACCAGCGGCGAGTTGTATTTTGTCCAAACCGTAAAATCGTAGTTTTTTAACGATGGGTTGGGGTAGGTAACGTTTTTATTATAAATGATTGGGTCGCCTGGAGGTTTCATCTCGGTGAGATCAAGCCTTTGTACCTGGCCGTAAACGCCTCCACTGATAAAGCGGAAGATAACATTTACAGATGCAGCTACAGGTTTGCCATCAATTTTAGCCGGCTTCCAGATACAGCCATTAAGATAGGTTATCAGCTCGTTGGTAAGCGCGCTTTTAGTCGCATCGTTATGACTGAGCACGCAGCTGAAACCCCGTTCATCAACCAACACTTGAAAGGTTATTGCGCCGGTCGCGTCTTTTAGCAGATAACGGTTATTGATCCTTGCAGAAACAAAATCAATGGCAAGCTGATCACAGCTGGCCTTTTCATCGCCGCAGTCCATGCAATAATTAGTGATATTACACATCTCTACCTTTTGCAAAAAAAGATTTTGCGCCGATAGGGCTGAAGGTAAAATAAAGATAAACAGGCAGATAAAAAATATTCTGCGGATTTTAGTTGGGGATAACAATGCCAGCATTACGCTTATAAATAAAAGAAAGCAAACGCGAAACTCCAAGCGAATGATAGTTAAATAATGTTAAACAAAGATACACATCATAAATGAGGATAATATGAAGCCATTTGTTTTTAGCGTGTTTATTACAAACATTTAAAATAGGAGTATGTTTATTAGTCAAAGCCAGTTATCCCAACCTATAATTATTAAAAATGAAAGCCGAAAAATCAAAAAGTGCCGAAGCCCAAATGTTGGTCCGCAAGCCAGTTGCGGAAGTTTTTAACGCCTTTACTGATCCTGCTGTTACCACACATTTCTGGTTTACCCAATCTACAGGTAAACTGGAAACCGGCAAACAAGTTACCTGGTCATGGGAAATGTATGGTGTATCATCGGTGGTTGTTGCATCTGCCATTAAAGAGAACGAGTTAATAACCATTGAATGGGGAACACCAGCAACAACTGTCGATTTTAATTTTAAACCCATGGGCGATAACGCTACCTATGTAGAGATCCAGCATTACGGCTTTAATAAAACGGGGGATGAACTCATTGCTGCTATCAAAGATTCGACAGGTGGATTTACCACAGTTTTAGATGGATTGAAAGCCTGGCTGGAACATGGTATTCATTTAAATTTAGTTGGCGATAAATTTCCGAAAGGAAAGTAATGCAGGTGTGTTTTTTACGCAGATAAGTTAAAAAACCGCTACTTTTGCGCCATGAGCTACGAAGAATTGAGTGAATACTTTAATAATGTTACATTACCCCAGGAATTAAGATTAGACCGCGCTACGACTCAGCTCCATGTTGCCGATTTTGTTAAGCAATTGTTGAAAAACATGAAAAACTATCCCGATAACTGGCGTCACCAGTACCAGTTAATGCGGATCAAACACGCCCTCGAAAACCCTTACAACGGACCCGAAATTCCAAGGTTTTAAGAAAATAGATCGTTTTCGCCTAAATAGCTTCTGATCATTTTCAGGATGGGTTCGCCCAGGTCTGTTGCTTTGGCATCACCAAAGCTTTTTAACTGCGAAAGCTGGTTTAATGATCGTGGCAGTTTTGCGGTGATGTCGCGAAGCATATTTTCTGATACTAAAGTATGTTCAGGAATTTTGCGCTCAAGACTGGTTACCTTACGCCAGTTTAACAACTGCTTGTAAAGTTCGGGGTTTACAATTTCCTTTTCTTTTGGCAGGGCTTTAGGGTTCCAGTTTTTGTATACCGGCTTATAGCTTATCCCGGCTTCCTGCACTGATGATAAAATATCCCTGCCCGACGAGGCAATAGGCAGGCGTACAAAGGCGGCTGTTTTGGCCTTCAGGTTTACCAATAAGTGATTTAAGCTATCGTAAAATTCTGCCGGCGGGTTGGTGCTATTTACGGCAGTATATAAACTGTTAATAGCTTCAGAAAACGCATTTAGTTTGGGCAGAAAATAGTTGGCGGCATTTTTTAACCTGGCTATAAATGTTGTGTTATCCCATATCAATTGATCATCGGGCAAAGCGGCGAGTTCTTTCCGGATAAAGCGGTCGCCAACGCTTTTTATATCGGTATCCCAATTAAGGTCTGTTTTGTTGATACTGTCAGATAAAGGGCTGTTTTTAACCCCTCCTGCAAGCATAATAGTTTTAAGCTGTTTCCAGGCACCGGTAAGCATCGAAAAGTCAAAAACATCTTTCATCTCTTCCAATGCAATTTGCCGGATAGTACTTTCCAGTAAGCTTTCGTCGGGCATGGAAATGGCCGCGTTTTGCATAAAGCTGATGATCTCGGGATCGGTACGGATATTTTCGGGCCGTACAGGCGATTTCAGGATCATGCCTTCCAATGAACGGCAGCGACTTAATGCCACATAAGCCTGCCCGAAAGCAAAAGCCGCATCAACATCAATAACCGCTTTTTCAAAAGTAAGGCCCTGGCTTTTATGGATGGTTATAGCCCAGGCCAGGCGCAATGGATACTGGCTGAAAGAGCCATTATTTTGCTCATTTACTTTTTGCTCATCTTCGGCCAAGGCATACTTTACATTTTGCCAGCTTTCGGGGATCACCTCAAATTCAGAGCTGTCATCCAGAAAGCTTAGGCGGATATTGCCCGGCCCCATAGCAATGATGCGCCCGGTGCGCCCGTTATAATATTGCTTTTTACCCGAGCTGTCATTTTTGATAAACATTACCTGCGCGCCAACCTTTAATACCAGTTCTTCTTCGGCAGGGTAGGCTTCTTTCGGGAAATCTCCTGTTACAGTGGCCTTAAAAGTATGTGCTTCGCCATCAAGCTCCGTTAAACGTTGCTGGTTAATTTCGTTAACCAGTTGGTTATGGGTTGACAGGGTTACATAGTCCTTAAGCCAGTTGGCGTTAAGGTTAGGGTTATAATGCGCGTTCAGCTTATCAAGCATTTCGCCATTAGCATAACCATTCCTGATGCTGTTCAGGATCTCCACAAATACCGGATCCTTTTGGCGGTAAACCTGCGTGAGTTCAAAAGTTAGCACCGGAAATTTTTGAAATGCCAGGCTATCAAAAAAATAGGGGCCTTTATAAAAGTTCCGCAATACCGGCCAATCTTTTTCATAAACAGGAGGGAGCTGAAACAGGTCGCCAATCATCAGCAACTGAACACCGCCGAAAGGTCGTGCTGATCCTTTAACCTGGCGCAATACGGTATCGATATAGTCGAGAGTATCTGCCCGCACCATACTGATCTCATCGATAATAAGTAGATCAAGGCATTTTAATATGTTCGATTTTTCGAGGCTTACCTGTCTTAACAGAATATTAGGATTGTTGTGATCGGTTACCGGTACTTGTGGACCGAAAGGCACCTGGAAAAATGAATGGATGGTTACACCTCCGGCATTAATGGCGGCGACCGCCGTAGGTGCTACAACTGCCAGGTTTTTGGTAATGTTTGCCCTGATCCAGCGCAAAAAAGTGGTTTTACCTGTACCCGCCTTACCGGTTAAAAATATAGGTCGGTTTGTATTTTCAATAAATTTAAGGACGAGTTCATGAAAAGGCTCCAACACCATACACTTGTTATTATATCACCGCTTCCCAACCAGGAAATCATTTTCAAATTTAATAATTAGGTATGAGAGTGAGGGATTGGGTTATCAACAGTTAAAATTCAAGAACGTATTGGTAAAAATGGCGTCATTGCGAGGCACGAAGCAATCGCGAACTATACAGAGGGACTTTGCTAATCGGAGATTGCTTCGTGCCTCGCAATGACGTTTTATTCCTTTATAATTACAGTTTTAGTAAACATAATATCATCTGCGGCCTTACCTACCTGAACTTCAAATTCACCGGGCTCCACCACATATTGCATCTTGTCGTTATATAGTCCCAGTTCAGAAACAGGTACTTCAAGGGTTACGGTTGCGCGTTTGCCTGCCTTGATCAATACTTTGCTGAAAGCTTTAAGTTGTTTTACAGGTGTAGCAACCGAGCTGAATTTATCGTGGATATATAGCTGCACCACTTCTTTGCCATCACGGGTGCCGGTATTTTCTACATCAACAGATACCTTGATGGTTCCACCTTTGGCCGAAAAAACGGAATCAGCCAAAGTGCAATTGCTGTATTTAAAACTGGTGTAGCTTAAACCGTAGCCAAAATTCCAAACAGGTTCGGGTTTATCAAAAATGTAGTGCATTTTAGGATCTTCAGGAGTGCCGGGCTGGTCAAATGGTTCTTCCCTGTCAGTTACATAATGGTTGTAGAAACAAGGGGTGTTACCGGTGCTGCGTGGGAACGATACATTTAACCTACCCGATGGGTTTACTGCACCGGTAAGGATATCGGCAATTGTACGTCCTTGTTTTTCGCCGCCATACCATTGTACAAGTACAGCATCGGCATTGTCTTTAACCCATGGCATAGCCAGGGGCTTACCTGCAATAAATACCACAATCATTGGCTTGCCGGTTGCTTTTATAGCTTTCAGTAAATCCATTTGTACCCCCGGCAGCTCAAGCGATGAAAGGTCGAAACCTTCGCCGGATGTTGAATATTTAGGGCTTCGACCTAAAAATGTACTGCGTGTACCGATAGCAACTATGGCGATATCGCTTGCCTCTACAGCCTTAACAGCCTCGGCAATATGCGTTTTATCCTGGCTCCACCAGTCGCAGCCCTCGGCATTATTTATAGTGATTTTATTGCCGATAACTTCCTTGAGGCCCTGCAGTAAAGTTATTCCTTCTTTCGGGTCACGTTGTGTCCAGGAGTAATCGCCGAAAATGGTTTGGTTACTGTTGGGGCCTACAACAGCTATTGATTTGTATTTGGACAGGTTTAACGGCAAAATATTATTGCTGTTCTTAACAAGCACGGCACTTTCGTCGGCTACTTCCTTTGATATAGCCACGTTTGCGGCACTGTGTACCACTTTATCAACCCTGGCCGGATTGCTATATGGAGCATCAAACAAACCCAGGGTAAACTTAACCGTCAAAACCCGGCGAACTGCCAGATCAATATATTTCAGATCCAGTTTACCGCTTTCAACCAGTTTTTGCAGGTGTTGATACGCATCGTCAATATCAAGATCAATGCCGGCAATGAGGGCCATCTTAGCGGCATCTTCCTGGGTTGAAACCGCATGGTGGAAAGTTAGCAACCGGTCAACCGATCCCCAGTCAGAATATACATAGCCTTTAAAGCCAAGTTCGTTACGCAGGATATCGGTCATGTAGTAATGAGAGCCGCTAAGCGCGATGCCATCGTACGAGCTATAGCATGACATAACAGCCAACGGATTGGCCTCGGCAATAACCCTTTTAAACGGATACATATACAGGCTGCGCAGTTCGCGTTCACCGCCGCTTACATTAGCGCAATTTAACCCACCGGAAGGGGAGCCATGCGCCATGAAATGCTTAGGCGTACAGGTGATATTGTATTTTTGATAACCGTTAACAAAGGCAACACCCATTTGAGCTATCAGGTAAGGATCTTCGCCGTAAGTTTCTTCAACACGGCCCCATCTCAGCTCGCGGGCAATATCCAATACAGGCGAAAGGATCTGGTGAATACCGATCACGTCTGCTTCGGCTCCGGCTGCCTCGGTCATTTTACGGATCAGCGCCGGATTAAAGGTGCTGCCCTGGGCAAGTTCTTGGGGGAACAGGGTGCAACCGTTTTGCAGGATGCCTTCAATCCCTTCTGCCGCGGTAAGGATCGGGATACCCAGCCTGGTTTTGGTGAGCATGTAGGTTTGCAATTTTTGGTACATATCGGCGCAATCGGCTGCTTTCATGTTCATTTCATGGGTGCAGCCGTAGCTTTCGCCTTTAAAAATGTTTTCAATTTCATCGGCCCTGCCCGATGCCCTGTTTTGCAGCTGCTCAATTTTTTCTTTCAGCGTCATTCTCGCCAGCAAGTCTTCAACCCGGGCATTTACAGCTGCTTTTTTGTTTTTGTATAATGGGGTATCGGCTGCTGTGCACGAGGCACCGAAGCTTTTTATCGTAATTAAAAGCAGTATGGAGATTAAAACGGAGCTTCTTTTCATAAAATGTTAGGTAGTAGGCGTATTGGGTTTTAATTGATTATAGATTGAATAATATGCGCAATCGATTGCGAATATAAATGCGAAGATAAAACGTTTCACCAATTTGAACAAAATGACTTGAGATTAATTTATGGTTACTGATGTAGGGTTTGTACTGGCCATTATTTCATGGATATGAATGCAGCAAAGTAGTTCTTTGACCTCGTTATAAAAATGGACAAACCTAAATAAATGATGGACTAAAATATCGGACAAGCAGGGCAAAAGCTTGGAGAAATTAAGAAAGAAGGGAGCAATTTCCGTCAGTTGATTTTACGGGGTAATTACGCAAAATGGATAATGAAAAGGAGAAATAGACCATTTTTGAAGTTTTTTGAGTGCCTGTTTTTTGATGAGGTCAACGATATTTGATAGGATTGCGAAATTTTGCTTGTGTAAATATTTGATTAAAAGCGTGTTAATTTTAATACTTAAAAAGTGAAAAAATATTTTGACTGCATATACCTGAAGTTATATATTTGCGGCCACCAACGCGAAAGTAGCTCAGTTGGTAGAGCACGACCTTGCCAAGGTCGGGGTCGCGAGTTCGAATCTCGTCTTTCGCTCAAAAGCCTTTTTCTGTTCAGAGAAAGGCTTTTTCTTTTTCAGCTTTTGTTAATTTATCCTTGAGAGCTGGTGTTTATTCGCAATTTAATAGTTTCTAATTCCCCGTAGGGGATACCTGTTTGTAGCAAAATAACTATAATAATCCTTTGCCTCGTAGAGGCTACCCTTTCAACATGGTTATAAACATCGCCGTATTTGGGTAGCACCTAACGGCGCAAATGGTTGTTTTTGTCTTCTGGCTACAAATAGGTAGCACCGATGGTGCATCATATCATGACGTATATCTGCTATCGCCTTCAAGGTGGAATTGCACAATCCAGCGTTTTTTTGATTAATGGCTGTCAGCCGTTGGCGAATAACTGAAATGCTTCTTAAAAGCATAGGTAAAATGCGACAGGTTTTCAAATCCCACTTCTGCATATACATCTGATGGTTTTCTGTTTTGTTCCCGGATGCGGTAGTGCGCCAGCTCCAGTCGTTTTTGGGTGAGCCACTTTTGTGGGGTGGAATCAAAGCTTTTCTTAAAGTCCCGTTTAAAGGTAGTCAGGCTGCGGCCGGTGAGGTAACCAAACTTTTCCATCGGCATATTGAACATGAAGTTTCGCTCCATAAAACTGGTCAGGTCAATTTTGCCGGGCTCCTGGAAATTTGCCAGTATTCCATCTATATCGCTATCAATTATCCTCAAAACGTTTACCGCTTCTTCAATTTTCAGCGAAGCGAGGTTTTCCGGCAATCCATCCTTCAGGTCAAAGTACGGGATCAGCGAGGCCAGGCAGCTTTCCAATAGCGGGTGCTTACCAAAGTTCCTGATCCCTGGCGAATGCAACAGGCGAGTCTTTGGCGGGTTCTTGGTATAAAACTCTTTGAGCATTGGCATGGTGAGGTGCATGGCTACTGTTTTATGAGGTAAACCATCCTTGGGATAGTTAATTACCGTGGTTAGCTGATTACGGGGGATCAGGAATATATCACCGGCACCAAAAACATGTATCGAATCGGCCTGCACTATCTTTGTTTCGCCCGAAATAAACCAGATCAGCATGTGATGTTCAAACAACACCTCTGTTCGGAAAGGCTTATCCTCAAAATTTGAGAGTTTAATATCTGGGCTTAAATAATGTGTTTTAAATTCCATGGTTCATTGATGCTGCCGGTTAATATAAAGCTACAACCGATCTTAGTTTGCCGCAAATTTTACACCTGTCATTTCTTCGCTTAATACCCACAGTTTTTGGGCACTTTCCGCATCAACCGAATATGGTTTTACGCCACGTAAAGTGAGGGGCTCATCATATTTATGTTCAATGTCCCCCAAGTCCAGATCGGCAACATCGGCATTTTCACAATAAACACCGCCTATGTTATCAAGTTGCGGACTGGTGGCACACCACACTGAAGTGGCGGCACCCTGCTCTACAGTTTTTAGCCGGGCTGCCACTTCCGGGAATATATTTCCGTCGGCATCAAACATGCCCATCTGTTGAAATAACTCTACCGAGGCGGCCCTGCCAAGGTCGGTACCGTTTACCGAACCAGGATGCAATGAGTAGGAGCGAACCCCGAAATCTTTACCCCGGTGGTCAAGCTCTACAGTAAAAAGATTATTGGCTGTTTTTGATTGACCGTAGGCCGTCAGGGTTTCATAATCGCGACGGAGGAAATTAGGATCGTCAAAATCAAAAGGCGAAATCTGATGACCGTAAGAAGATACATTGATCACCCTTGCGCCATTGGCTTTTTTAAGCGCTGGCCAAAGTAAGGCGGTAAGCTGGAAATGCCCGAGGTGATTGGTTACCAGTTGCGATTCATAGCCCTTCGCATCGTGCTGAAGCGGCACCCACATGATACCCGCGTTATTGATGAGCAGGTGAAGCGGGGCGGCGGTTTTCAGAAAATCTACAGCGAAGGAATCAACAGAGGCAGGATCCATCAGGTCCATCACTTTAATGGTTACGTTAGGTACACCTTCAAGATTTTTAGCGGCTTTGTTGTAATCGCGTGCAGGTACAATAACTTTTGCCCCGGCCGATACCAATGTTTTTACGGTTTCTAAACCGATGCCCGCATAGCCGCCGGTTACAATAGCTGTTTTACCGCTAAGGTCAATCCCTTTAATAACGTCGGCAGTGGTTGATTGGGCGCCAAATCCTGAATTCAGCGGTTTCTGTAATGCTCCATTATAATTATCTTTTACTTGTTCCATTTTTTAATGTTTTAATGAAACAAAAGTATGGGCAAGGGGCTACAGCGCCTTTGTTTTAAAGGCCGATGTTTTTTGTTTTAAAGGCCATTTTTATAGAAAAGAAAATCTGTAACAGTTTTGATACAATAAGATCAGTGATAGGAGGGGATAGCAGGGAGGTGCTATGGCAGGGTTAAATCTTCCCCGGTTCGGGAAAGTTTGTATACGCCTGATTTACCTTTTAACAGGCACAAAGGTGGGTTTGTAGGGTAAATTCCAGTAATGTTTTCAGGAAAACGTTTTGCGGTAGCTATACCAGCGAATAACTTTCAACAGTTCCTCTTCTGAAATGGTAATGCCGCCTGTTTGCTGAAAAGCCAGTTCTTTATCCAATATAGTTGCCCTAAGAGGCTCTGGCAAACCCGGACTGGGCTGCGCTCCCGGGTCAAACACGCACACGCTACTGCCTGAACCCGGAATTAAAATAACGTCGACCCCATCAATGGAGTTCAGTAAATAATGTTGATCCATGCTATACCTGCGGCAAAAAACGTACCTGTTTAGCAGTTAGACCGTTAAAGCGGCCTGCCAAAAAACAGGATGTAGCCATCGGCGTCTGTCAGTTCAAAACCACGCAGGCCGTCATGGGTATCCTGTAATGGTTGGGTGAAAGTAACATCCCGTGATATGAATTCTGCAGCCAGTATATCTGGGTTAGGAACGCTTACATAAGCATCCCAACGGGCATCCCGGGCACGACTGGAATTAGGAAGCGGATCTGCCTCTACCGCCTTAAGAAAGATCATAGCTCCATCGCGCTGCACAATGGCAAAAAACGGATCATGAGCAGGTTCCTGGAAAACAGTTTCAAAGTTGAGCATTTCGCCATAAAACGAAAGTGAAGCCGTAACATTATGAACGATAAAGAATGGAGCGATACCTGCGATATATGCCTGATTCATTGAGGGGAATTGCTTACATAAATATATGGAGCGGATAGTAGATAGGCAATAGCTTTCATCTCAGTTTTACGGCGGCTGGTCTATAAAAAATGAGTCGTAATAGGTAACGTTCTGGTTATCGTCGATTTGTACGCCGTTGGTGGGGAAAACAATTTAGGGGATCAGTATATTTGTTTTAAGGAGAGATCAGTTCTTCTGGTCATATCCTCCACCGAGTTATAAACCGTTCTCCAATTTGTAAGCCCTATGAATAAAGCTGCACGCAGCCAGGTATTTAAAGATGCAAAATCCAGCCTGAGCAAATTGTTTACCTTAAGTTTTTTGTTGATAGTTTTTATTGCCGCCCGATGTAAGGCGCAGTCAACGCCAGTACGTTCGTTGCTTGCGCTTTCTAAAAGTGATCATACTCTGTCTGTTATAGATCCGGTTACGCTGAAGGTTATAGCCAGTGTTCCCGTAGGTTCCGATCCGCATGAGGTTATCGCCTCGGCTGACGGGAAGACGGCCTATGTATCCATTTATGGCGGCGGGAGCCTACATGAGCTTAGCCTGGTTGATCTTGTGGCACAAAAAGCTTTACCCGCGCTTGATACCAGGCCGCTGATGGGGCCGCATGGCTTAATGTTTGCCGCGGGTAAAGTGTGGTTTTCGGCAGAAGGGGCTAAAGCTGTTGGCCGTTATGATCCGGCAACCAATAAATTTGACTGGGCAATGGGAACAGGGCAGGACCGGACGCACATGATCTATGTTACTGCCGATGGGAAGCAGGTTTATACTACAAATGTTAACTCGGCAACTGTAAGTATTTTGGCTGATGGCCCCAGTCAGCCGGCAGGCCCTCCGCCGGGACCAACACCTCCACCCGGATTTGCACCTCCGGCGCGTCAGGAATGGAGGCAAACGGTTATCCCGGTGTCCAAAGGTTCTGAAGGTTTTGATGTATCACCCGATGGCCGTGAATTGTGGACTGCCGGTGCTGAAGATGGTAATATTTCAGTTATTGATGTTACAGCCAAAAAAGTAACCGCTACAATTGATGCGAAGGTTGTGGGAGCCAACCGTCTTCAGTTTACGCCTGATGGCAAACGGGTATTGGTTACCAGTCTCCGGACAGGTGATCTGTTTATTTTTGACGCGGCATCGCACCGGGAAATAAAACGCATAAATACCGGCCGCGGCGCGGCGGGCATCCTGGTAGATGATGACGGATCACGCGCGTTTATAGGTTGCACTTCTGATAACTATGTGGCCGTGATTGATCTAAAAAAATTAGAAGTAAGCGGGCATATTGATATTCGCGGGGCAGATGGTTTGGCCTGGGTAGTTAGGCGGTGATAAAAAATGCGCCTCTCGCGCTGAGTGGGAGAAAATAGAGATCTGCAAAGGCTAAATGACATATCCGCCGCGTCATTGCGAGGCACGAAGCAATCGCACAGAGGCAGGTAATGACTATTGTTGTATTGAACTTACATCGTCGCGCTCCTGGCCGCGCGGGGCCAGGTACTTTTGTCGCCACAAAAGTACCCAAAAAGGCTTGCAGCAGAAAGGCTTCTTTGCGCACACCCTATCCTAAGTCCACCGCCCGGCCTTTGCCCTGCAAAACGAACAGAACCACGGGCTGCAATTATTTTGCCCCGATTCGCCCTTTCCCCAGCTTCTGCAAAAACTTGCTATGCCCCTGCAGCCGCACACTGCCCGCATTGTTCTGCCCGTTTTCACCTGAAGCTGATCTGCTGCGAAAAACATCCGGTTTTAATTATGTCATGAGTAGCCTGTCGAAGGACGCGCGCAGAGGCCCGCCCCGCTATGCTTCGACGGGCTCAGTATGACCCCAATTTTAATTATGTCATGGGGGAGAAGGAACGAAGCAATCGCATGCTATACAGAGCTACCATGCTTCCCTGTAGTAATGACATGATAAATCGATTTTCTACTTGATAGATGCATTTTTTTTATATTTTGCGCCGATTTTAATTCTTATCCTGCAAATCTAAATTTATTAATGAACAATAATGAGCTGGCGACCAAGCCACACTATCCCATCTTAGATGGCCTTCGCGGCGTCGCGGCCATAATCGTAGTAACCTTTCACTTAACCGAGCCTTTATCAACCGGTCATTTAGATAATCTTGTCAATCACGGCTATCTCGCTGTCGACTTTTTCTTTTTACTATCCGGTTTCGTGATCGGCTATGCATATGACGACCGCTGGCATAAAATGACTGTCGGCAGTTTTTTCAAACGCCGTATCGAGCGCCTTCAACCTATGGTGGTTTTGGGGATGACGCTCGGCGCTATCGGGTTTTATTTTACAGATTCTACGCTTTGGCCGCTCATTCATACCGTTCCGGTTTGGAAAATGCTGCTGGTAACGCTAATCGGTTATACTATTCTGCCGGTGCCGCTATCGCTTGATATCCGTGGATGGGAAGAGATGCACCCGATGAATAGCGTGGGCTGGTCGTTATTTTTCGAATACATTGCCAACATTCTTTACGCCCTCTGGATCAGGAAATTTTCTAAAACAGCATTGAGTATTCTGGTAGGCATTGCTGCTATCGCGCTTGCACACCTGGCTATTAGTAATGGCGATGTCAGCGGTGGCTGGACGTTGAATGTAGAGCAGGTCAGGATCGGGATAACCCGTACCATGTACCCTTTCTTTGCCGGTTTATTACTTTCACGCATAGTTAAGCCAACTCAAATTAAAAACGCTTTTTTATGGTGCAGCCTTTTAGTGGCCATTGTATTGTATATGCCGCGCATTGGCGGTGCCGACAATGGCTGGATGAATGGGATCTATGAATCTGTTTGTATCATTATCGTTTTCCCGGTTATCGTATACCTTGGCGCCAGTGGCGTGATGCAAACTCAACGGGAAAGCAGGATCTGCAAATTCCTGGGCGACATATCTTATCCGCTTTACCTGGTACATTACCCGCTGGTTTATTTTTACGTGGCCTGGATCAGCAATAACAAAGGCATAACCATTGCACAGGCCTGGCCTTACGCGTTACTTATTTTAATAGGCGGAATAGTTTTAGCCTACGCCGCATTGAAATGGTATGATGAGCCGGTTAGGAAATGGCTGCGGAAGAAGCTTGGGTAGGGGAATGAGGTTGGTGAAAAGTAGCCATTGTTAAAAATTGAATGATAGGCTCTTATTATAAAGGGGTTATTGAATTTGAACCAATTTATTATGGATTTTAAATAAATCCGACAGCACAATGTCAACTAATTATTAAGCTTCTGTTTTATCAAGCATTTTAATCAAAGAGGTAAAAAGCGTCGTATATTTCGGTTCATCAACATCTTCGAAATTGTATTTCAAAGATGGCAGCACGTGGTTAAACATATTCTTATAAATATCAATTACGTGGTTTTTAACAATGACATAGTTGTCCAAGTCGATATTTACTAAACTATTATATTTTGCTTCCAAGTATAGGTAGTCAGATTTCCAATCTTTAAATAAGATCAGTTCTTTGCTCGGATTTATAAGTGAATGTAAATAAGCTTCAGAAGCGAGATCAGAGCCAGGAAAACTATATAAAGACGCAAAAAGAAAAGTATGGGCTTTGTCGGTGTTATTGTTGTTAGGGGAAATTTCTTTATATAGGCATTTGAAATTCTGAACGACGTTGCTTCTTGCCGTTATATAGGCAGGCAGTCGTTGATTTAATAGCTTGTGAAATTTAACTTCTAAATTCTTAACCTTCGGTTTCCATTCGTTTTTAAAAGTCTTTTCTATTTCCCTGTAAGAGTAATATGTATATGAGCTTGGCCCATCGCTAAAACACTCTTGAATATGTTCACCAGTGTAAATTTCTAACTCTACTGTGGAGATCAAATCAATATATATCCAATCTTCGACATAACTTTTGATGATTTTTAAACTGTCATTCGATTTAATATGTATCTCATAATATAAGTCTTCATTGGGGAAGTATAATGGGAATCCATTTAAAACGTAATAGCCTTCATCTATTACCAGTATATTATTAAGGTAGAAAGGCTTATAATCTTCGTCTTTCATTTGTGATTTTCAATTAGCATAGGATAAAGTTACAGTTTTTTGAGTGGGGGGCGTGAATTGGAGTCGAACCGAAAACATAGCATTGTAGACCAAAAGCGACGATCGTTTGCATCATTTTAAGAGTGCTTTGATTATCCGTCCTGTTTGCTGTTGAATCGTAAACTTTTTTACATTTGATCAAAAACCTATTAACTGTAAACTGTCAACTATGGGATTATTTGATTTTTTGAGAAGAAAAAACCAAAGTAAAGAAACCGAAAAAATAGCAATAACGGAAGTGCCGCCCCATGCCGCTGCGTTAAAAACGCAGGTAATCGACGCTCCTCCTGATCCGGAAATTAACACCAACCACTATATTGATGATCGCGCGGACGGTGCAGAAGAAAGCTTTAATTTCATTTTCAAATACGCAGAATATGTAGTGCGCTTTTTGGGTATGATGTTTCAGGGTGTTACAGCTCCCATTGCTGCTTATGAAAAGCTCGATGGAGAATTAGTCGGTTATCTTTTTATAGTCGGCGACGATAATTATAGCCTTACAGCGGTACAGGGAGTTGAACGGATGGAAGCAGAATTAAATAAAAGAGTAGATGCAGGGCAAATCAAGTCATGGGTTATTCTTTATCATTCTGAATTTAAAAAAGATGATAATCACCATGTAGCCGACAACTCTGCGGATATGCACGCGATTACCGTAAAATATAAACTCAACAATACTATTGAGTATTTGGCTATTCCTTATACAATGAAAGGCGATGAAGTAATTTTTAAAGGGTTTCATGGTTTTTCAAAGAGGCAAAACGACGCTATTCTATCAACCAAATTGGAGGATGGCAAAGATTATTTTCAGGAAAAAATAGAAATTAGGGCCGAGACATATGAAAATGAAGCTGGTCTTCAAATCAAAAAAACAAATAGCGGATCATTAAGTAACATGTGGGGAGGTATACTGGGCTTCAAAAAACAGGCTGTTTCAAAAAGCTTATTGGCTCAATATATGGCCGCAACTTTCATGAACGATCATCTGAAAAATTCTACCCCTGAAATATCTGTTTATGAGATGTCATACGGTGATGTGATTTTTAGAGGTGCGAAAACTGCGGACGGTTCAAACCGAACTATTGTGCCACATGTCAGGGCCACAAAATCTATTGACGTGGTAAACGAACAGATCAACGAATGGGAACACACTAAGGATTTAGAAGCAGTAATTAGCGGAGGGGGACGTGATACATTTGGGGTAACATATTTCGCTACCGACTACGCTATAAATAAAGATATTTATCACAATCAACCCAAACTGGATATTTTATTCAGTGCGATATTATTTGTATTGGCTGAATCTGAAACTGACATTCAAAATGAAGGTCAAGATATTACCCTTTCTGAAGGATTTACCGGCTATATACCTCATAAACAACTGGCTGAATTTGGTTGCTTTGAATTTATTGGTATAGTTGAGAATTTTTACAGGAACGATGTGCTGGAGCGTGGTAGTGCTGAAGGCTATGTGGTTAAAATAAAACTGATCAATAACGACGATATTGAAGATTTCTTTACCATTCCGATGTTTATTAATATTGAAAATATGCGATTTACTGAACTGCGTAAAGGCATGAAAGTAAGTGGCGTGTTTCAGTTATTGGGAGAAATCGAACTTTAACATGTCAACAGAATCTGGTTATGGGCCGGTAAGTTTTTGCAATTCTGCAAGCAATTTGGGATCGGTCGTGTTCTTTTGCGCGTCGTGGAATATCTTTGGATTATACGGTTTTTTAAGGGTTTGTTCAAGCAGGATCAGCGTGTTGACGGCTACCTGCTGATATGGGTGTGTTTGAAAAATTAAAAGTACTTTCCGGGTTATTTTGCTGTCGTGTATCACAGTAGGTACGCCTGCAGGGTCGCCTATTCTGGCGAGTAGTTGAGCGGCTTCCGTTCGGGTGTCCGCGGTATCAGCTTTTAATTGTTCGTGTAGCCCGGGGCGAGCGTACTTGATCAGAGCAATCCAGATAGGTTTATTTGCTGATTTTGTTTGGTTGAAAGCATCGGTTAAAAGGTAGTGTAGGGCAATGTCATTAGGTTTTACCGATTTGAAAAAGGTTTTTGCGTCTACTTCGGGCACATTTTCGGCAATGAGTTGGTAAACATGTATTCTTAAAGCATCGCTTTCATATAGACGGATGCTATCCAGAACAGCAGACAGTGCTTTTAGATCGGGCAAGGCGGTTGGCCGAATTAGACCTTTAATTGCAGTGGCGATCTCATCCTCGTAAGGATGCGTGAACCAGCGAATGAGTATTTGTTTAGTGCCTGTGACCCGATAACTGGCAATAAGTGCTGGTAGCCCCGTGGCATCCTGATGATCGGCAAGCCATAATCCTGTGGCAACTTTTAGTGGCAGGTAATGGCTACCGAGGTAAGCTCGTTGCACATTACCAATTAGAGTTGCCGTTATAAAAGGCTTAAGGTGATAATAAAGACCAAGATAAGCATCACTTTCAGCCTGGTGTAATTCCGCATCGGCATAAAGTGTATCTGACTTTTGATGGTGCACAACCGGCATTCTTTGTACCTTATCGGGCGTTTGCTTAAGTATGTCAATGATGGCACCGCTAAGTGTCGTGTCCATCGGCAGCTTTTCAAGCAATTGTACTGCACGAACACGGGTGTCAATTCGAGGATATGGTAAAAGTTGAAATACAGCCTGGCGGAGTCGAGGCCCTGGCCAACGCTTGAGTAAGGATGCGGCAGTATCTGCTATAGCAGGCTCCCCATCAGTAGCAAGTTCTTGATACTGTTTAAAAAAGGTAGAATCGGCGAGTTGATAAAGGGCGCGTTGAATACCGATGCATTCGCCCGCATCATGATCGCGGGCATCAGCGATGGAAATTGCGGCAACTGTTTTAGGCCATTCGGTTTTGAGCCTCTGGGCAATATCAGCAACATTGGTTGGACTGTCCCTGATCTCTTCCTGAATGTAGGCGCGGACGGCTTGTTGCGGAAACGGGGAATGCTTACCAACCCAGGCAGGAAACAGATACGGGCTGAGCAAAAAGAGTAACAGCGAGAAACCCGCGAGCATGATACCGGAAGTTAACATGGTCCTGCGGAGTACATATTGGTCTTCGCTGGTTTCCGCTTTTGCTTGCCGCCTGTTCAAAGAGATTACTTCGGCCACTTTTTGGCGAAACTCGGCAGGTTGCTCAAGACGTCCTCTTTTGTCGTAAAAAAATAGTGGAATATCATGATTTTCGCTGTGATCGAGGTGTTCCTTCCATTGTGTCGCTACTTCTTTGGCGTATAAAGAAGCAATAAAAATAAAAGATCGCTGGGAAACGAGTAGAGTTGCTTCCTGTACCTCCCATCCCATAGCGTCAGTAGGCTGACTGATGTCAAAAATCACCAGGCTGCAATTATTCAACAATATTTGTGCAGCATCACGCCATAGCGCATCTACTGTCTTAACTGCAAAAAGCTTTTGCGAACTGAGTAGCCAATTAATATTTAACCAGGTGGTATGGCGGAGCCGTGTCTCAAGTCTTTGAAGATGAACTTGGGTTTTGATTATTCGCTGCTGGAAATGAAAAAGACCGAATTGGCCAATAAAGAATGGAATGCGAATATACCATTTGATTTTTAGGCGACTGTCAGAGAGGGTAAACAGGTGTCCGAATGGTGAAAGATCGTAACGTATGATACGGCGCAGAGCACGTGAAGATGCAGGGTGGTTAAACTTCCGAAATACAACGATGCGTGCGATGTTTTGATGACGCAATGCTAAAGGTAGGACAACCGGTAAACTAATTAAAAAAGGAACTACAAAAAATACTGCGTAAACGAGAGGCATCAATAGAAAGGGAATATAGCTGGCTCCATTGATCACAAAAACAAGGTACAGGAACCAGATTGGAAGCGCGAGAAAGCATAGCGTCATCAGGAACCGGATGAGGATATTGATGATTCGGGCGTCGCGGCGCTGCTTCTGTGCACGGTTGATCAGAATCTGGCATTCGCTTCCGGAGTCAGTGACATCAGTGGGCGTTTTTGATGGCATTGGTGATAGATTTATAGGTAAAGGTTGCTGATTATCTCGAAGGCTTCTTTGCTGTTTTCTTTGTTTTCTGGCTGATGATTAAAGGCTATTAATTAGTTTAAGAATGATGCCGATCAACTTTTCAGGATCATTCTTAAGCTCGTAATAACGAAGATATTGTATGCTTTGAAAGTAAGAGGGTATCTCCAGGGATTGCTCGTACAATTTGACAGGGAATAATCTTAGCTTACCATTGTCGTGATTAGCAACCATTTGTAAAGCTTCGTGTTTGCAATTTTCGCTTTGAAAATAGTTTTCGGAAAATAGGTTGATACCAATTGCGCTGACCGCTAATTTTTCGAATATCTCGTTCAGCCAAGGTTTACCTGGCTGGATGGAAGCGCCGTCTCGATAATCGAAGACTGTCTGAAAATGTTTCTTCAGAACAGTGATAACGGCTTGGGCTACCTCAATATCCTTTCCGGAATAACTGACAAAGATGGCTTCTTTTCGTAGGCTGGCACTATTGAAATAATTCGCAGCTTCGTTGTAAGTATTTATACGTCGGATATCTGAACAAATCTGATCAAGTTTTGCGGCCAGTTCTTCAATAAGCGTCTCTCGATTCGTCCAAATAATCAGGTCCTTACGATAGCCAATCTCGAGGCCGCTAAATAAAAATTGTTCAGTTAGGCTCATCGGCACTATTGCTTCGTTTGCTTGATATTGAAGTCGGATAGCCGGAACGAAGCGACCATGAAGGTAGGCAACCAAACCTGTATTAACAGGTTGTTGCGCTTCATCGATTATTACAAGATCAACTTCCGCAAGTAAGCATTGTAAAACTGCATCCAATACAGGCGCATTTCTAACAATCAGTGGTTCTGCAAAATAGTGATCTCTAATTGTGGTGCTCAACTGGTCAATATATTCCTGATTTTCGCTGCTGGAAAATAAAAGCACCTTTGTTCTTTCAGGCCGATTAAGAGAAACTTCGAAGGCTTTGTGGCGTTCAACGACGTTAGCAAACTCTTGAAAAGCTTTTTCATGGCTGGCCTGGTTAGCATAGCCGCCTGTGCCGGTGACGTCGCGATGATTAAAGGCAACGGTAACCGCTCCCGGTACCGGGCGGATGAGATCCCTATAACGCCGATCGTAAAAAACAATTACCGGTTTGTTTGATCGAATGGCCATATCCATTTCCAGTCGAAAATAACGGGATTGTTTTCTTAATTCTTCAAAATTACGTGCTTCATCTTCAGTACCAGGGAAAGGATAAATACCAATAAAAGCATCCGATTCACGGATAATGCGTTGCAGACGGCTGACGTTTGTGCTGAAAACCCCTTCGTCAACATCGAACTGGACTTCAGCCATCCGATCAAAAACCTTAAAAAAATACAGGTTGATTTCGGGGAGCGATACCTGTGGCTTAAAAATGCCTTAAAGATGATTTTTTCCTCCATTTTTTGCTGTTTAGGATGTTTTTTTCTTTTTTCCTTTTGCGTTATTACTATTACTACGGCTGCCTCTTTCAGGGGATTTTCGGCTTAAACCGCCGCCGGAAGATTTTTGTTGCGCTTTATTAAGGTCAGCCAGTGAGTTCTGCATGCGTTGTACCCAACCGTCTATCTCGGCGGTGATAGTTTGTTCTGTATGTTTAACCAGTGAATCGAAGTTCTCAGGCAGCGCCTGTTCTTTTGCGCTAAGTGTTAGCCACCAGGTTTTAATATTATCCAAGTCGGTTCTACCTTGGTTGTATTTGACAATCGAACTTTCTAGTTGTGCATAGCCGAGATAACTGGCGATACCAGCGATTGCTGACGAGGACACTGCGATCCAGGCTTGATTCTCGGTGAAACTCAACAATGTAGCACCACCGGCAATAATAAAACTGGTGTAATAGAGTACACGGACCTTGGCGTCAAGTTTTCGAACAGTTTTACGATAATAGTTCAGTTGATCGTCGAGACGAAAGCGAATGTATTGGTCGGGATTAAGCATACTAAAGCCATTATCCTTTCCGGATGCGGCAAACATGTAAGGCGGAAAGCCTTTTGATTTATCATAAGGAATCATAGCGGAATGATTCACTTCAGTACGCATAATACGCTGGCTGATAGTCCGGACCTGCTCGGCAAGGGTATGTTCAGGATTGAGTGCGTAAGCTGCGGCACGGGCTCGATAAGCATATATTTCCGATTTAAGTGTTTCTGCGCCTGCACGTAGCAGGAGCCATTTAACCCCAGGTTTGAATTTATTGGTGACTGTCAGGCATACTGCCGTCAGGATGGGAAGTACTAAAAGCGCAGTGTGTAGATACCAGCCTAGTCCATGCCATTCTTTATCTTTAGCATCTGGTTTAAAATCACCGCTTTTCAGCCAGATGCCAAAGATTGCCGAAATGATCCCCAGTAAAATCAGGATTAGTTGAATGTTAAGTTGACGCTTTTGATGGATTTTCGCGTTAGCATCATAATCTGCAAAAAGTTCCCAAGCCTTGAGCAATACATTGTCAATGCCGAGTTCCCGGATGATAAGTCTGTAAAGTCCTTTATCTGGGTCGGTTAATTGATAGGGATATAGTTTGCCGTTGGCTATAATCTCGGCGATGTCGGCATCGGCAGATATTGTGGAAGAGTCCTTTAATGCATTGCAAAGAAGGTCAGCCAATCCTCCACTGCCCGCTACGAGTATAATTCCAATTCCTAATCTCACGGCGCGTAGAACTTCCTGTCGACTAATGGTGTCCCCGCCGATGAGCAATCCTACACCTTTGACCTTGTCTATAGGGGGCTGCTTCTTCGATTTTGTTGTGGGTAAGCTTACGACGTCCCGTTCAAGTAGTATGCTTACGATATCAAAAAAAGTATCTGTCTCATCGCCCCAGACATTGCCCGGGGTAAGAATAAAATGGTCATGGTTAGGTTCGAGTGGCGCACTGTCGGTTGCAGGAGTTCCTTCCATGTGGGGATAGGTGACTAAGGCGGCTGGAGCAACACCGATAAGATGGGCTTCGCTTTTTCGATCAGATAAACTTTGCCCCATCAGGCGCATTACACCGGCGTCGGTTCCTCCATCAATTACTACTGCGCCAGATTCGGCAACGGCTGGCACAATAGCGAGATTATACAGGCGATTAAGCCGTGGAATGAGGGTAGTATCAAGGCTGCCCGCGCCACCCATAAGCACAACCAGCGAAGAAAAATCCTTTAGATTAAGGGCTGCAGCAAGCTCCTGATTATCGCAATGCAGGTCAGGTAGCAATGCCAGAATCTCTTTATTAGGAAATACAATGGTTTGGCTAAGGATAGCTTCATTTGGTTTGCTCGGGTCGTTGGCCATGGTTATAGGTTGTGATCGGTTCAACTGATTTGTGATCAGTAAGATAGGTATTTTTTTAATAAAGTTTATTATTAAAAAAACGTAAGTAAATATCTATATGAGAACTGTAATTATTTGATCGGTGGGAACAGCTGTTGGATGGCGAGCGGGCGAACTTTACGGGATTAAAATAAAAAGTGATGGGAAAGCGGCGAGGAAGTTGGCGATATGATGAGCGCCAAAAGGTTATAACTATTCCTTTTTAAAACAGGGTAAAAAGCGGTAGGGGCGATCGAAAATAAGTATCCTACAAGGTTATCATCTGTCATATTAACAATGTATTATAAAAAAGGCCGGAGTTAATTCAAGAAATCGAGATAACACCGGCCAGATACCCCATCCCGGAGTCGAACCATCAAACAGTCAGTCATCAAAACTGATAACTCAGCCCGCCCTGAAATAAAAACGAGTTTTTGTTATAGGAAATATTCGCCACCCTGTCGTTAAGCTTTGCAAATCCTTCAAAAGGCACTTTTTGATCCATGTTGAATGTTTCCAGTTTTTGCATAAAAGTATGGCCGGCCACGAGGGTGAACTTCCACCTCCTGCCAAGTGTAAGGTCATAAAGTAAGCCGGCGCTGTTTTGGCGTAAATGCAGATATTGCGCTTGGTTGCCGGTATTGAGCCGGTACATGCTTCCGTCAATGGCCGTGGTTATACCCAATGATTGCGAACTTGAAAGCCTGCGCTTTAACGAAGCCCTTGAGGGTAAAACGGCGGTAAGGTTCCAGTTTTCGTTAATGGTCCAGTCAAAATCGGGCAGTGGTAACAGAAACTCTCCTGAGTAGTTGCGGGTATAGATCAGCGTAACTCCCCATTTAAAAGCCTGGCTCGACCGGAAGCCGAGGCGTACACCAAGTGTATATAGGATGTCGTTGGCTTCAATACCGCGTTTAAAATCCGAACCTGCGGTAGCTAAACTTAAAAAAGAAATTGTTTTAGTGCGTGAAAGCGAGTAATTCAGTAACAGCGGAACCGTGATGGAATGGAACGCGTTTTCGCCAATCTTTTCCTCGTTCGACAGGAAAAGCCCCCGGTAGCGGACTCCGGTTTTTACCAATACCGAATTTACACTCGAAAAATCTTTATAAACCGGGATGCCGATATCGGCTATCGGCTGTTGGATGGTTATGGTGTTGTTGTTTACTTTAACAGGGGTAACAATATCGGTTACATTAACTCCACCGAGAAAAGGCGCTGTGGTAAGAAACTTTTTATGTTTTACAGTATCGGGGCTTTGGCAGTAGGATAGCACAGGCAATAGGAATCCTGTCAGAAGAAAAATGCATTTTTTCATGTCCGTTAGTTGTTTTAAGAAAATTTATAGGAGATGCGGGTTGATTACATAGGGGTAACTATTGAAATTAGTTTCTTCAAGAGGCTGTCAAACAGTATTTTCTCTTCCTCAGTAAATTCAGCAACCAAGGCTTTATCAAATTTTTCGAGTACGGCGTTGGCCTGCAAAGAGAGTTTTTGACCATATTCTGTTAACTCTACACGGGTTTTCCGTTTATCATCAATGTCCTGCTCTACTTTCACCATGTCGTTTTTGAGCAAAAAAGCAATGGTTCTGTTAACGGATGCCTTGTCACGTTGCAGTCCATAACAGATCTCCTGCTGAGAAGATGGCCCACAGTAATAAAGACTAAGTAAGACCTGCAGTTGGTCCATCTCCAGGGGAAAATCCTGATCACGGAATACTTTATCACATTCCCGGCGCAGCCTGTTAGATACCATCCCGATCTGTGCGATCATGTAGGGTGGTACAGGATTAATCTTATTTTGATCCATATTACAAAGGTAAACAAATGGTTGATATATCAACCATTTGTTTTGAATTTAATTTCTCAGGAATATTGTGGGTTCATCGTATACAAGAAAATTATATATCAGGGGGTAAGTAGGGGACAGTTAAGCGCTATTTAATATGCATATTGCTTTAACCAATTATTTTTACTGTAAACCCAACCATGATAAAAAGTCGCGCTTCGATAGCCCCATCGGCTGCCTTTATTTTATTGCTGTTATTTTCATTCACATGTATTAACCTGTACGCTGCTACAAAAGGAACCAGAATTGTTAACCTGGAGGTAGAGTATACGGAGCATCCTATTGGCATTGATGTTAAACTGCCCCGGTTTAGCTGGCAGATGCTTGCGCCCGAAGGGGCGAGGGGATACACCCAAACAGCCTACCAGATCACTGTAAAAGACCCGCAGGGAAAAGTAGTTTGGAACAGCGCCAAAATGAAAAGCGGAACAGCTTTATCCGTGGTTTATGCGGGCTCCGCGCTCAAAGCCACAACCCGTTATAACTGGACGGTGAATGTGTGGGATCAAACAGGTGCAGTTTCATCCGCCAGCTCCTGGTTTGAAACCGGACTGATGGATACCGGCATGTCGGCCTGGGATGGTGCGCAATGGATAGGAGGTGGGGACGATGACCTGGTGCTTTACGCGCATTATCTGCCCCTGTATAACCTGAAATATAAAGTGGCTATCGCCGAAGGCAGTTCAAAGGCGAGCGTTGTTTTTGCCGCTAACGATCCGCGTTTGATGGATAGCAACAAGAACATTTTTCAACTCGCCAATAAAAAAAATCAATCCTACTTTAAGGTGGAACTGGATATTTCAGGTCTGGAGCAGGAGGGCAATGCACGGATCAATGTATACCGGGCGGGGTACTCTGATAAAGATACCTTAGGTAAAGTTTTTAAAAGCTTCCCGGTAAAAACCGACCTGATTGGAAATGGCAATAAGAACAAACCGCACGCCATTCAAATCCATAATGAATTTGGCACGCTCACATTTACTGTTGATGACGATATAACATTTATTGCCGACGAGAAAAACGGTGTAGCTGTTGCCAAACCGGTACCGGCCAACCGCGGGGCCGTAATTACGCTTAACCCGCTGGGGCCGGGTCATGATGTAATTTCGTACGGTATGCTGGGCGAAATCGGCTTCTCTGCAGATCAGGGTCAGAAGGCTGAATTTTCTGATTTGTCGGTTCCCAATATCAGGTCGCCGCGTAATATCTTGTTTAGCGAAAATCCAGAGGCAAATAATTATAATGGGATTTTTAAGGAAGCGGTTGCTTCGTCCGGATCAGGTTTAGCTATTAAAGATGGGAAATATGAACTGAGCGGTGGCAGCGCTGGAGCTTTTGTCCTTGCCGACCCAAGCCGCAATGCTATGCCAATGCTGCGCTCGGTATTTAATGCGGATAAAGCAATTGCCAAAGCAAGGCTTTATGTAACCGCGAGAGGTATTTATGAGGTTTATCTGAACGGAAAAAGGGTTGGGAATGATTATTATAATCCAGGTCTTACCCAGTACAACAAAACCCACCTTTACCAAACTTATGATGTAACCGCCATGATAGGTAAAGGGCAAAACGCTATTGGCGCCATGCTTGGCGAAGGCTGGTGGAGTGGCTTGCTCAGCTACGGTTCTGTCTGGAACCATTTTGGCGACAGGCAATCACTGTTGGCTAAACTGGTAATTACCTATGCCGATGGTTCGGAGGAAGTGATCAAAACCAACGAAAAAAACTGGAAATATTTTAATCATGGTCCTGTGGTTTACAGCAGCTTGGATATGGGCGAGGTTGATGATGCTACAAGAGAAGCCGCTGTTAAAAATTGGAATACGGCAGCTTATGATGATCATGGTTGGCAAAAAGCTACGGAAATATCGCTTAAAGGAACCACTTATACAGGCGATGAGACTGATTACTTCGGAAAAAAGATCCCGCTTGATTTTGATCACATTTCGATGATCGGACAGATCGGAACATCGGCAGGCATTTATAAAACGCTGACTGCAAAAGCGGTGAAAGAGGTTAGAAAAGGCGTTTATGTTTATGATATGGGGCAGAACTTTGTGGGGGTACCTAAAATAAGCATCAAAAATGGTATCGCCGGCAAGAAACTCACTTTTCGTTATGCCGAGATCCTGTACCCTGCTCTTAAAGAATCTGGTAAAAATGTAGGCATGATCATGACCGAGAATTACCGTGCAGCCCTAAGCCAGGATCTTTATATCATGAAAGATGGCGAACAGGTGTTTCAACCGCATTTTACTTCGCATGGGTATCAGTATATTGAAATTACCGGTATTGATAGTCCGCTGCCGCTTAACGATGTGCAGGGACTGGCAATCAGTTCGGTAAAACAACTAACGGCCGATTACGCTACGTCTAACCCGAAAGTGAATAAGCTATGGTCTAACCTGACCTGGTCAAACATCGATAACTTTTTAACCATACCGACAGATTGCCCCCAAAGGAATGAACGGATGGGCTGGTCGGGCGATATCAGCATCTTTTCGCGTACTGCCACTTATGTATCCAATGCCGATCAGTTTTTGCGCAGACATATGCTGGCCATGCGCGATATGCAGGCCGAGCAAGGCAGATTTACTGATATTGCCCCTGTGGGCGGCGGCTTTGGTGGTGTGATATGGGGGAGCGCCGGGATCACTGTGGCTTGGGAAACCTATCAGCAATATAACGACGTAGCCCTGCTTGCCGAGCATTATGATGCCATGAGCAAGTATATGGATTATGTGGATGGAACTATCGATCCGAAAACAGGCTTCAGTACTGATGGTGTACTGGGCGATTGGCTTGGTCCGCAGTATATGCAATTGGGCACAGCTTTCCCGGTTACGGCATATCATGTTTATGACCTGGGAATTATGGCAAAGGTTGCAGGTATTTTAGGGAAGAAAGATGATGCCGAAAAGTTCAGGAAGAAATACGATGAGCGTAAAGCATTCTTTAATAAAACCTTTGTTAATGCCGATAAAAAGGCAGTTGGTTTGATTGGCGGCGGTATGTTTGGCGAACCGGGCAAAAAGGAGTTTAAAGAATCGGATACCCAAACCGCTTATGCTACTGGTTTGGCGCTCGGGGTGTTCAACACAGACAATATCAGCGATATGGCGAAAAATCTGGCAGCTGCTGTTGAGCGTGAAAATAAAGACGACCAGGGAATTGTTCGCCCGGCTTATTCTTTGATGACAGGCTTTGTAGGTACCGCCGGTATCAGCAAGGCGCTTTCTGATCATGGGCATTCAGATCTGGCTTATAAACTGCTGCAAAACGAGCATTATCCGTCATGGTTATACGCCATTGACCAGGGAGCTACAACCATTTGGGAAAGGTTGAACGGCTATACCGTAGAGAATGGTTTCGGCGGGAATAACAGTATGAACTCGTTTAATCATTATTCGTTTGGAGCCATTGGTCAGTGGATGCTGGCTTATTCCATCGGCATCCAACGCGATGAACCTGGCTTTAAAAAGTTTATCCTGCAACCAGAGCCCGACCCAACCGGTGGGATGACCTGGGCAAAAGGATCCTATGATTCGCCTTACGGCAGGATAAACAGCAGCTGGTCTGTAAGTGGCAAAACATTAACTTATAATGCTACAGTGCCAGCAAATACTTCGGCAACATTATTTTTGCCTGTAAGTACTGCTAAACAGGTAACCGAAGGTGGTAAACCTGTTGCCAGTGCAAAAGGTATCAGTTTTGTCAGGTTTGAAAGCGGTAAAGCCGTTTATAAATTAATGCCCGGCTCGTATCAGTTTAAATCGAGCTTGTGATATAATAACGTCATATACATTAATGCTTTTTAAGCCCTCTCCTTTGGAGAGGGTTTGGGTGAGGTTATTACTTAATAAGCGTAACAAGCGGCTTGTCTTTTTCAACAATATAAGTAGCAAGTTCAACCGCCTTGGTATCGCCCACATTTTTTACCGCATGCACCGTTCCGTAAGGGATAAATAAAACATCACCAGCTTTAAGCGTTGTCGGTTGTTTGCCCTCTACCTGGTATTCTAACACGCCTTCAAGTACATAAATAATTTCTTCGCCGGGGTGTTTGTGCTGTGGGTAAGACTGGCCTTTTTCGATGTCTACACGGATCTGTACCATTTCGTGGTTGGGAATGCTGAGGTCATGACGTTGCAATTCGGTACGACCGTTTATTTTCTGTTGTGCCTGGGACGATGCAGGCAGTGTAAAAATGGCAAGGATGGCGATAATGATGACTGTAGCCAGTCTGTTTTTATTAGTTTTCATAGCTTTTGGTTTTAATTTTTAGTAAAGCTACAACCGCATTTGCCTGTAACAGAATATTATGGCGATGAGTTAGGCCATATTATACTTTAAACAGACATTTCTGCTCCTGAATTGGTCATACTCAATTACTTTTTTCCGGTTGTGATACTCGTCTTTCGAAGGATCCTGAGCTTCCGTCAGCAAGCCAAGCCTAATTGAATTATTTTTCCTTATCTTGTATAATAAACATTTGTGATAGGATCCCCGGCATGAAATTAAAAGAAGAACTTTTATACTTTAAAGATGAGTGGACAAACCTGCGTTCGCATCTGAAAGCCTTTGATAAAAAAGGCAAACAGGAAGATCTGCACCGTTTCAGGGTACAGGTGAAGAAGTTGCGGGCTTTTTTGATATTGGCAGACAGTGGTTTGCCGGTTAAGCAATTGGAAAAAGAGCTGAAGCCTGTGCGCAAGTTATTTAAAGCGGCCGGAGAGATCAGGAACGCCTATATCAACCTCGAACTAACAAAGCAGTTTTTAATAGCGCAGCCTGAAATGATGGAGGGGCAGCGCAAGTTAATGAAGCAATCTGCTCATGATTTTCGTTCGGAGGCAAGTAAACACCTGCAACGCCTGCGCTGGGCCCGGCGAAAGCTCAAAAAAGTTATCCCGAAAATCAGCGATATCCATATTGATTTTTACTACAGACAGCAATTGGAGCAGCTTGCTGTTTGCCTTGCCCCGCCTTATGCGGATACCGCTTTACATGCCTGCCGCAAGCAGTTAAAAATGCTAATTTATAATTATAAGCTGGTTAAACCGGTGCTCAATCAACCTTTTAACATCGCTTATCTGGATGAGGTGCAGGATATTATTGGTGAGTGGCACGATAAGGAAGTCGCTATCGCCTTATTCGCAACAGGGGAGGCCGAAAACGAGCAACTGGTAGACGCGTTGAAAAAAGAAAAGACACGCTTAAAACGGCATCTTACCTCGTTAGTTAAAGATTTTTATACAAGAGCTACTACAGTAAACGATCTGCCGCTGGCCCAAATAGATTAAACCTGTTAGTAAAAGAGCTTACAGCCACTTACTAAACCAATCCAGTGTCATTTTAAAATGTTCGGGTGTTGATGTATGCGGGAGTTTCGGTGTTACATCCCGTTTAATTTTATCGTTCGCATTTTTTGCGGTATACATTTTTAAAGCAGAGGCATAGGCGATATCTGCTCCCGGGAGTGGGCAATTCTGGTCATTTTCGGTGCCAAGAACCAACATCGGGCGGGGAGCTATCAACCGGATCATCGATGGGCAATCAAACTCGCCGGTGATGCCCGGCAGCAGCTTATCCCATACCGCTTTAACATTTCGTTTATTCACAGCCGAATCACCGAGATCTTTAGCTGCCCGCAAATGAGCAGCCTGAATGGTACCCGCACGCCCTTGCCATTTATCATTTTCTAACGACCATTTGAAGCTTTGTACAGCGATATCCAGTACCACCACTTTTATCCGCTTATCAACCGATGCCGCAAGCCATGTTTCAATACCTCCCATAGAAATGCCTCCCATGCCAATCCGGTTGGCGTCAACATCTGGTCGGCTGGTTAAGTAATCTGTTACCCGCCAAAGGTCAAAAGCGGTGTCAAACAAAAACGGGTGGGTTTGATGTGCATTGTCTTTATTTTCCCAGGCCGCGGTAGCTGCGGCCGCGTATTCTTTTGAGCCATGGGCGCCACCGGCAATGCGTTCACCATGAAAGCGTGCATCAATAGCCACGCCTATGATCCCTTTTTTAGTAAGCTGGTAAAGCATTTTCCTGTTATCTTCTTTTTTACCCCCTGTGCCATGCAGAAAAATAACAGCAGGGTATGGTTTGGCCCCTGTAACCGGTTTGTAGATCAGGATAGGGACGCGCTCGTTCTTTTCGCTGTAAATAAAACCATGCTCTATAATAACAGAATCTGTTTTAGTTATAGTAAAAGATGGGTTTAATGGCACCCGCGGTCTTTCCAGCAGTTTCTTAAAATCCCACGCGACTTTATCTGCAGGAGGATAATTTACCTGCTGTGCAAATGAAAGCAGTGGTGAGGTTGAAAACAGAATGCCAATACAAAATGCGTTGATCTTGGATAACATAGTGAGATGATTTACAGGTACAATGTATAAAAACATACCTGTTAACCAGTGTAACAATTTACCCTCCAAAATACTCCGCCGAATTATTTTCGGTTTCATACAGCCTTACCGAATGCAGGAAAACGCCTTTATTTGCCTCTACAGGTGTTTTCAGCTGATTGAAGATTTCGACACAGATTAATTCCGTGGTTGCCATTTTTCCTTTCATAAAATCAACATCAAGGTTCAGGTTTTTATGGTCGAGTTTTTCGATCACGTATTCCTGTATGATCACTTTAAGTGATTTCAGATCAATAAGGTAGCCACTTTCGTAGCTGATCTCGCCTTTAACTGTTACAAAAAGGTTGTAGTTATGGCCATGCCAGTTCGGGTTGGCGCATTTGCCAAATACGGCTTCGTTTTGTTCGGCGCTCCATTCTTCCCGGTACATCCGGTGCGCGGCGTTAAAGTGTTCCCGGCGGGTAACATGTACAATCATTTTTAATTCTTATAAAAAAGCTGGTAAACGCTGTAGCCATAAAAAGCGGGGGAAGTGCGATTCCCCTCTTGATAGGGGTGGAGGGGTGTGTCTCTACTCCAATATACTAATCGTGTAAACCCACCCCTGCCAACGCCCTTTCCTCCGCGCCCCTCTCAAGAGGGGATTTAATATTTCTTTTAAAGCAACATCTGTTAACTAATTACACTTCTACACTAATCTGCTCCCTTGCCTGTCTGGCCGCGGCTACCATATTTTCTAAGGCGGCTTTGGTTTCAGGCCATTTGCGGGTTTTCAAGCCACAATCGGGATTTACCCATAGGCGTTGCGCCGGGAGCAGATCGGCTGCTTTGGCCAGCAGGGAAGCCATTTCCTGGGTTGTAGGCACTCGTGGCGAATGGATGTCATACACACCGGGGCCTATCTCGTTTGGATATTCAAAATAGGCAAATGCCTGTAACAGTTCCATTTGCGACCTCGATGTTTCAATCGTGATCACATCGGCATCCATCGCCGCTATATGTTCAATGATATCGTTAAACTCGCTGTAACACATATGCGTGTGGATCTGTGTTTGATCCTGAACGCCACTGGCTGTGATCCGGAATGCGTTAACCGCCCAATCCAAATAATGCGGGCGCTTAGCTTTCCGTAACGGCAAACCCTCACGAATGGCCGCCTCGTCAATTTGTACAATGCCAATGCCAGCGGCTTCCAACGCCAAAACTTCATCATGAATAGCCAAAGCGATCTGGTTGGTAGTTACATCTCTCGGCTGATCATCGCGCACAAACGACCATTGTAAAATAGTTACCGGACCGGTTAACATACCCTTCATCGGTTTGTCGGTTTGTGCCGCGGCAAATGCGCTCCAGCGTACAGTCATATCCTTAGGGCGACTTACATCACCATAAATTACAGGTGGTTTTACACAGCGGCTGCCATAGCTTTGTACCCATCCATTTTTACTGAACAGGAAGCCATCAAGCTGTTCGCCAAAATATTCAACCATGTCATTGCGCTCAAATTCGCCATGCACCAGTACATCAAGGCCTATGTCTTCCTGCCAGCGGATAGCTTCGATAGTTGCCTGTTCTATTTCCTTTTCGTATTGCTCGATGGTCAGGTCGCCCTTTTTGAATTTTGCCCTTAACTGGCGGATATCATCTGTTTGTGGAAAGGAACCAATGGTAGTAGTAGGGAAGGAAGGTAAGTTAAAACGCTCACGCTGCAATTGCTGACGTGCCGGGAAAGCGCTTTGGCGGGTAGCATCAGCTGCGGTAATAGCCGTAACACGGTCTTTCACCGTTTGTTTATGCACTTTTTGCGATGATCTTCTGCTGGCGATCGCTTTTATATTCGTTTCAAGCAAATCGTTATTTCCTTCGGTTATCTGCTTCAGTTCACTTATCTCATTTAGCTTTTGTTTGGCAAATGCCATCCAGTGTTTAATTTCAGGATCGATGGCCGTTTCAAGGTCAAGATCTATCGGGCTATGCAGCAACGAGCACGAAGGAGCGATAATCACCCTTTCGGTACCCAATTTCTCAACTGCTTTATTGATCAGGCTTAGCGATTTTTCGTAGTCGTTTTTCCATACGTTACGCCCGTCAACCAGGCCGAGAGAGAGTTTAAGGTGAGCCGGGATCAGTGCGAGAACTTCGTCCAGTTGTTCTGGAGCACGTACAAGGTCGATATGCAATGCACTTACAGGAAGATTAACGGCCAGTTGTGTATTGTCCAGTAAAGCTTCAAAATAGGTTGCTACCAGTAGCTTAACGCCGCTTACCCTGTTGGCAATTGAGCGGTAGGCAAATTCAAAAGCTTCTTTTTCTTTTTTCGACAGATCAAGGGCCAGACAAGGCTCATCAAGCTGGATCCATTCGGCGCCCTGTTGTTTCAGGCGGTTAATGATCTCGATATAAACAGGCACCAATTTTTTGATCAGGTCAACACGCTCAAAGCCTGCTTCTTTCTCTTTGCCCAGCAGCAGGTAGCTTACGGGGCCAACCAATACTGGCTTGGCCTTTTGCCCCAATTGTTGTTTGGCGCTGTTGTATTCGCCAAAAACATTTTCGTGAAAAATGCTGAACTCCTGATTAGCGGTAAATTCAGGAACGATGTAATGATAATTGGTATCCAGCCATTTGGTCATTTCCATGGCGGTAATATCAAGTCCATCTTTCTGATAACCACGCGCCATGGCAAAATAAAGGTCAATTTCGCTGTTGGCTTTTACCTGGGATAGTACAGGCGAATAACGCTGAGGAATAACGCCCAGCATTAGGCTGGTGTCTAATACCTGGTCGTAAAAGCTAAAATCGTTGCAGGGGATTAGGTCGATACCTGCATCCAACTGGGTTTGCCAGTTCTCTTCTTTGATTTTACGGGCAACTTCCTTTAATTCTTTCAGGTCGATTTTACCTGCCCAGAATTGTTCGCAGGCTTTTTTGAGTTGTCTTTGGCTACCTATTCGCGGATAACCGAGGTTTTGCGTTAGCATTTCTTTAAAGATTTTAGTTAGAAAACAGTTGAAAGTGTTTTTACAAACTTTACAGCGATTCACGAAAAAACAGGGCATACTCAGGCGTTCGGGCAGGCTATTGCCAGCTATTGAAAACCATCAGGTCAGACCATTTGCTTTATTTCGCGAAAGCATCGTCTTTCCGAAAAGGGCAGGTATCCTGGCTTATAACATTTCCGCCGTCCTTCCCAACCGCTGTTTGGTGGTCAGTGGACATTGCAGGCCGAAACTTTCTTGTTATTTACAGTTGCGCGACAGCCCGTGATTTGCACACGGTTCCCTTTTAATTTCCCATAGCTTATGGGACAACCTTTTCCGGTAGAGAAAGTAAAGAACTTTTGTTGTGATTTATCCTCTTGTTTTAGGATTAAATTCTGAACAAAGCTAATAAGTAAGATTTAATAACTAATTAATGGTATTTAAATAGGTTTAAAAATCTACATTTGGTTTTTATTTAAGATTATTGAACTAATTGAAGGTTGTAATCTTCGCGATAAAAGAAAAATATTCTATGGAAGAACTGGACGATACAGATATACAATTGCTCAAGCTGCTGGGCGACGATTCGGAACTAACCATAAAAGAACTGGCGGCCAAAGTAAACCTTTCGCCAACGCCGGTTTTTGAAAGGGTAAAACGACTGAAGGCCAACGGGTACATCAAAAAATACATTGCCCTGATTGATGCAGAAAAGCTTAATTACGGTTTAATAGTTTTCTGCAATATCAAGCTTAAACAACACGATAAAAGCATTGGGCATAGCTTTGTGACCGATATCCTGAAGCTTAAAGAAGTAGTAGAATGTTATAATATTTCCGGTGATTTCGATTTTCTGCTGAAAGTTTACGCGAGGGATATGAAACACTACCAGGATTTTGTATTTAATAAACTGGGCTCGGTGACAAGCATCGGGAGTACACACAGCACTTTTGTCATGTGTGAGAATAAGAACTCTTATAATATCAATTTATAATGATGATCTAAAGGATATTAGATTTTATTTGAAAGTTTCACGTGGAGACGCATCACATGCGTCTTTAAATTTGATGAAAGATTATTCGTTAAGCAATGCTTCATTGCCGTTGGTTTTAACCAACGGAATAATGAATGGTAACAAGCGGGCTTTAGCCCAAATCCACATGTGTAATTAGGCTAAAGCCAGAGCTTTTCAGTCTTTGTACCGTTGGTTAAAACCAACGGCAACGAATATTTTGCATTTAAAACGGTCGCTCAAATATATAGTTGGTGATTTAGTTTTGAAGTTTCCGCAGGCCGAACCCTCACGTTAGTTGCTTCGTTTGATTCAAATAACTGCATCATTGCTTTCGCGTTTTGTTGTATTGTGAAAGGTAAAATGCTTTGATAGCCGGCATCCGGGTTAGTTAGTAAACGTCTGAGCATATTAACCATTTCCATTTTATCAGCAGCGATACGCCAGTTTTCGATTGTGGCGTCCATCGGTTTTACAAAACTCAAAACCTGCGCCCCGGCGTACAATGCCTCCAGGCAAACCGCACCGAAACCTTCATAATTTGAGGTGTGTAAAAATACCTTGGCACGCTGCATCATTTGTAATACCTCTTCATGAGGCAACCTGCCTGCAAAGGAAACATTATTTGTCAGGCCAAGTGCTGCAGCCATTTCCTTTAGACGCTTCATTTCGGTACCATCGCCAATAATTGCCGCTTTTACGCCGGGGATAGCTATTTTCAGCGAAGCAATTACTTCTAAAAACACATGGTATTGTTTTAATGGGATCAATGAGCCTGCTCCAATAATATCAATATCCCGTTTGGCATTAGAGTCTTTAAACCGGGTAACATCAATCCCAACCGGAATTATATGTGCCGGTTTTATAGCATAATTGTTATTAAACTCACGCACCAGGAAATCAGACAAAGCGATCAATCTATTTGCAGTTGGTTTTGCTTTGGTAAAATACTTATTGCCCGCTTTCGCATCCTGCCCTAATAGCCAGGTGTAATGCTTTAGCCCATATCTGCGGGCAAATATATTACCGATGTAAGCACATTTGCCAAGCCAGAAACTTAACATACCAATGATCTGGGTCTCCTTGTGAAGCTTATGTAAAACCCTGAGCACCTTGAGCCCGGTAAAACGCCGGACAACCCTGCTGTTGCGGGGATTGCCAAACGCGATAACCTTTATACCATGCCACAGATATTCGCCACTGAAAAAGGGATATTGAAAAGTAAGCACCACTATATTTAATTCCGGATGTTCTTCCTGTAAGGCCTTTACAAAAACCTGCTGCGGGGGGATGCAGGTACTGTCGCCTTCATGTTCGGGAAAGCCGGGAGTTAAAATGACCAGTGTTTTGTGCTTCATTGAAATAATATTTAATGCTTTTCGGAATAGGGATAAACCTTTCTAAAGCATTGTAATCACTATTAGTTACGGGAGAATTTTGCGCCGGGTTGCTTAACGGACTCGTTTTTATAATGCTGATGTTTTTAAAGCCGGTTGATGGAGGGGATTTGTTTGGATTTATTTTCTAACTTGGCAATAGTTCCTTTTCCAATTAAAGGGGCTTTAACAAACGTACTTTTCTAAAAAGTTTACGATGCAACCAAATAACCCTAAATCGCCGGGCCAGAAATTTCGTGAGGCCTTGCGAAATGAAAAACCACTACAAATAGTTGGCGCTATAAATGCCAACCACGCATTGCTGGCACAACAGGCCGGCTTTAACGCTATTTATTTATCAGGCGGCGGCGTAGCCGCCGGATCCTTAGGCATCCCTGATTTGGGAATCACAACTCTGGAAGATGTGCTTATCGACATTCAAAGGATCACCAATGTTTGTGACCTGCCATTACTGGTAGATGTTGACACCGGCTTTGGACCATCCGCGTTTAATGTTGCCCGTACTGTTAAGTCTCTAATTAAAGCCGGAGCAGCTGCTTTGCATATTGAAGACCAGGTAGGGGCCAAACGCTGCGGGCATCGCCCCGGTAAGGAAGTAGTAAGTAAAGATGAAATGGTTGACCGTTTAAAAGCTGCGGCAGACGCCCGTACAGATGAGCATTTTGTAATAGGTGCCCGCACCGATGCCTTTGCCAACGAGGGATTAGAGAAAACCCTGGAGCGGGCGGTTGCTTACAAAGAAGCCGGTGCCGATTTCATTTTTGCTGAGGCCGTTCCAGACCTAAGCTATTACCGGAAGTTTGTGGAAGCAACCGGTATCCCAGTACTGGCCAATATTACAGAGTTTGGCATGATCCCGATGTATACGGTTGAAGAACTTGGAGAGGCAGGTGTAGAGCTGGTGCTTTACCCGCTTTCGGCATTTAGGGCAGCAAATAAGGCCGCACAAAATGTATATCAGCATATCCGTAAGGATGGCACCCAGAAAAATGTACTGGACACGATGCAAACCCGCGAAGAGTTATATAAAAGCATAGGGTACCACGCTTATGAGCAAAAATTAGACGACCTTTTTAAGAAGAACCAGGATGGAAAGTAATACTGAAAATACGTTCAAACCTAAAAAGAGCGTGGCTCTTTCGGGAGTTATTGCCGGAAATACTGCCTTGTGCAGCGTAGGAAAAAGCGGTAATGACCTGCATTACCGGGGATACAATATTCTTGACCTTGCCGACCAGGCGGAGTTTGAGGAGGTAGCTTACCTGCTCATTTATGGTTCGCTACCCAGTAAACCGCAACTGGCCAACTATAAAACCAAGCTGAAATCAATGCGGGGATTGCCTAACTCGGTAAAGAATATTCTGCAGCAGATTCCGGCGGCGGCGCATCCTATGGATGTTATGCGCTCAACCGTATCGGCTATCGGGAGCATTCAGCCCGAAAAAGATGACCACAATGTTTCCGGAGCGAGGGATATCGCGGATAAGCTATTAGCCTGCTTCAGTTCGGCTTTGTTATATTGGTACCATTATGCGCACAACGGCAAAAGCATTGAGGTGGAAACCGATGACGATAGTATTGGCGCGCATTTTCTTCACCTGTTGCATGGCCGTAAACCTTCAGCTTCATGGGAGCGTGCTATGCAGATCTCTTTAAACCTGTATGCCGAGCATGAGTTTAATGCTTCCACCTTTACCAGCAGGGTAATTGCAGGTACGGGTTCAGATATTTATTCGGCCGTTACAGGAGCGATCGGCGCTTTGCGGGGGCCTAAACATGGTGGCGCAAATGAGGTGGCTTTTGATATCCAAAGCCGTTATAATTCGCCGGATGAGGCCGAAGAGGATATCCGCAAACGTTTGGCCAATAAGGAGGTGATTATTGGTTTTGGGCACCCGGTATATACCATATCCGACCCACGAAATGTGGTGATCAAAAAAGTAGCAAAAAGCCTCTCGGAAGAATCGGGTGATATGCTGCTGTTTAACATTGCCGAGCGTCTGGAAACACTGATGTGGAACGAAAAGAAGATGTTCCCCAACCTCGATTGGTTCTCTGCTGTTTCCTATCACCTGATGGGTGTACCAACCTTAATGTTCACACCGCTTTTTGTGATATCACGTATCACAGGATGGAGCGCTCATATCATTGAACAACGGCAGGATGGCAAGATCATCCGCCCGAGCGCTAATTATATCGGACCGGATAACAAGGAGTTTGTCCCGCTGGATAAAAGATGTTAATCGCCAATAGAAATCTTTAATAACCAAAAATCTAAAATAAATTCATGTCAGCCCATATCTCAAACGAACGACCACAACCGGATAAAGTACTAACCGATATAGTAGATTATGTGTTAAACTATGAAATTAAAAGTGACCAGGCCTGGAAAACAGCACACTATTGCCTGCTGGATACTTTGGGCTGCGGGTTTGAAGCTTTAACTTATCCGGCCTGCACCAAGTTGTTGGGCCCCGTAGTTAAAGGTACCATAGTGCCCAACGGCGCTAAAGTTCCCGGAACATCATTTCAGCTTGATCCTATTCAGGCTGCGTTTAATATAGGCGCGATTGTGCGCTGGCTGGATTTTAACGATACCTGGCTGGCGGCAGAGTGGGGGCACCCCTCAGATAACCTCGGTGGTATTTTAGCTGTAGCAGATTGGCTGTCGCGTACATTAGTTGCTGAAGGTAAACCCGCATTGCTGATGAAAGACGTGCTTGACGCTATGGTGCGGGCGCACGAAATACAAGGTGTGCTGGCGCTTGAAAACTCATTTAATAAAGTAGGCCTGGATCATGTGTTTTTAGTGAAAGTGGCTTCTGTAGCGGTAGTTGGCAGGCTGATTGGCTTAACCCGCGATGAGTTGATAAACGCAGTATCATTAGCTTTTGTTGATGGGCAGGCTTTACGTACCTACCGCCATTCACCTAATACGGGCAGCCGCAAATCATGGGCAGCCGGCGATGCTACATCAAGAGCTGTACGCTTGGCCTTAATAGCCCAAACAGGCGAAATGGGATATCCATCGGTACTTACCGCCAAAACATGGGGCTTTTATGATGTTTCATTTAAAGGGAATGCGTTTAAGTTTCAGCGTGATTATGGTTCTTATGTAATGGAGCATATCCTGTTTAAGATTTCGTTCCCTGCTGAATTTCACTCGCAAACCGCAGTTGAAGCGGCAATGACCCTGCACAATAAACTGAAGGAAGTCGGTAAAACTGCTAACGACATTAAGAGAATCACTATTCGTACCCATGAGGCCGCTATACGTATCATCGATAAAAAAGGGCCTTTAAATAACCCTGCGGACAGGGATCATTGTATCCAATACATGATTGCGGTGCCGCTGATATTTGGAAGGCTCACCGCCGCCGATTATGAAGACAATGTTGCCGCGGATATCCGTATCGATATACTACGTGATAAAATGGCCTGCGTGGAAGACCCGCAGTTCACTAAAGATTACCTCGACCCCGAAAAACGCTCAATTTCCAATGCCCTGACAGTTGAACTGAATGATGGAACTATACTGGATGAAGTAGTGGTTGAATATCCAATAGGTCATAAACGCCGCCGTGAAGAAGGCATACCTAAACTGCTGGATAAATTTAAAATTAACCTGGCCAGGATCTTTGCCGAAAAACAGCAGCAAAATATTTTGAGTGCTGCATTGGATTATGATAGACTGGTGAACACCCCGGTTAATGAATTTGTGGATTTGATGGTGATGTAGATATGATCGAAATACTTATCATAAAGGCTTCCTGCTAAAACAGGAAGCCTTTATAGTTTAGCACCATTCACTAAGTTCCCTGAGGGTTCGGGTATTTTGCAGGTAACTGTTTTGCCAGGCAGGATCACTGTTAAGCTGGCTCCATGGCTTTTTACCGGCAGCTTCCATATCATGCAAATAAGCACGCCAGCGATAATGAGCGTATGTAGATATACAGGCAACCGCGTAATGTTTTGCCAGCGCTTTATTTCCTGTAATTACAACAAAATTTTCGTCATTTGCCTGGCTGGCGCTTGATGAGAAATTGTGAGAGCCGGTAACAACAATCGGGTTATCAGTAAAAGCATCTATAACAATCATTTTGGCGTGTGTAATTGCGAAGCCTATTTTACTTAAAAATATGTTCCGGGTAACTTCACCAACCCAAAAGCTAAAATCATTCCCGATCCCTTCCGGCTGAACCAGGTTGGTGGTATAAGGCATGTCCTTGGTTTCGTCCAGGAGCCTGAAGTTTTCCCGATTGCTGGCAATTACCGTACTCACAACACCGCGTATATACATCCCATCTTGTGCTGCCTTTTTTACGATACTTGTCAAAGGTTCACCGCCGGGCTGAAACATAACATACAGGATGGATTCTTTTGCATTGTTAACCAAATTCTGCAGATATTTGATATCAACCGGGGTTGTTTTTTTTGCAGCCTTCTCTGTCCTGGTGAACCATGCGCTTACATTACCGATAGTTTTGGGAGTATTGCCATTGAAAGTCACCAGGTCTGATGTAAAGGCGCTTCCGGCTTGTTTTAGCTTTTTCCAATAATCGTAATATAAACCGGCTACAGCAGCATCTTTTAACAGGATGCCATTATTTAATTGAGTGCAGAGCCCGGTAGGCGACCAATTGGTGCTGCCAGTCCAGGCAGACACTGCCTTATCCGTACGGTTATCAACGGTGATGAGTATTTTGTTGTGGCCCAGGCCTTCTTTAGCCAGCAATCTGTCTGATACGTTTACACCGGCCAACTTTAGATCAGCGCGTACATCTTCGTTTTCATCGACAAAAGCGGTATGACCATCAATTGTTTTTGTATTTGCACCGTCAGACAGGACGATGTGCGCCCTTGGGCCTATTTGTTTCAGTTTATCTATCAGTTCTGTATCCGACAATTCGAAGAGTGCGGCATGAATATCCAGAAACGGATCTTGTATTACGGTATTCAGCAGCTTGAGCAGTGCAATCCGTAATTCTCCGGATAAAAAGATCCGTAACGGTTCCTGGATCAATCTAACGTTATTAGAAATATCATTAGCAGTCCATTTTTTTTCGCGGGCTATTCTGGCCACATACTGCGACATCACCGCGCCCCGGTTAAAATAAACTTCGATATCATCACCCGCGGCCGCGTTTACATCGATTTGAGCCGTCCATGAAGATTTCGCAATTACCTGTAGTTTGGTTTCCCCAAGCACTGTATTTGCTTTCTTCCCCAGGCATGAAACGCGATAACGGACGCTATCGTTATTGTTTGCACCATGTTCTGTCCAACTGTATCGTTGAAATGGCCAGATAGAAGATGGTTGGGAGAGCGATTCAGGTTTTTCAGGATCAACGTTAGCAGAGTCAAACCCAACACGGTTTCGAAGGATCTCTGTTTTTCCCCACTTATTTTTAGTTTTTCTTTGTCTTTCAATCATAAAGCCTAAACAGCCTTCTACCGGGCTGTCGGTATTCATGTTGTCAAGTGTACGCCAGGTGAGCTGAACGTCATCGCAGTTGTTACAGGCAGTAACCTTGATGTGGATATCTGCAGGTTTTTTAAGTGATAAAGTCGCCATAGTGATAAATTTAAGGTTGCAGGAATTGGTTGATATAAATATACCCAAAGATGTGTTAAGCGTGTTTAAATAATATAAACAATTATTAGTAAAAAATGCCTTAACTATTTGATTGACTGGGTTGTACTTTGGAAGTAGTGACGCCGCTCCGAGCCGACAGGTTTGAGGGAATTGATTGCATGGCCGATCTCAATAAATTGAACAAAACATTATAGATTAAACATCACCTTTAACAGTATAATCCTGCCCGGCAAAGTATAGGAACTCGCTGTTAACGTATTGGCCGTTAGGTAAAGCGCATCATAGGTTTTTACATTCAGGAAGTTGACGGCACTCAGCTCCAGGTCGGTTTTCCATTTTTCTACCCGTAGTCTTGCGGAAGCATCTGCGAAAAAGTATTTTAGATCGGGGTTGCCGCGCTGGCGGGTAAAATAATGCTCGCCCGATAATTTGAATTGTAAATTGGTTGTTGGGCTATAGTTGATAAATGCCTGCTGAAGCAATTGGTTAATATGATACGCCGATGCCACTGCCGCCGAATGACTATCGGTTTGCGTAAAAATAGCCTTGTAGCTAAAGTTTACCTGCTCATCTACTTTGGTATTGGCACTTATGTTAACGGTTTCTGATGTGGTGTTGAAAGGCAAAAGTGAATTATTCTGAATCTGTACCGATCTGTTGCTTTGCCATTGGACGCCGGCACCAAAAGTAGTTTTTAACGCGAAGGAATATTTACTAACTGTACCGCTCGCCGCCCAGGAATCGGTGCTGTTTGGGGAGGGGAGTACCATGCGCTGCTGCAAGTTATTGGTGATCATATAAGAAGCGATATTATTGGAAGCGATATGATTGTATTGCGCGTTCAGGCTGGCGAAAAACAGAGTGAGTGCTTTTCGGTAGTTGAAGCCCAAGGCTGCTTGTTGGTTCTGCCGTTCGGTTAGGGCGGCGTTATTGGCGTAAAGCGTCCGGTAATCTTTCAATATGTAGCCCTGGTACATATCTGTTATAGCGCCTGTTTCGTTGCGATAGCTGTATAGGAACGTTAGGTAGTTTTCAAGGCCTGTTTGATACTTTACTCTTAATTGCGGATTGAAATACAACCGTGTCAAACTTTTTTGCAGCGCATATAATGTATCCGAATAGTTGATCTGCTGCAGGCTTACCGGTAGTGTCAGGTTTACTTTAAGGATTTCGCCCGGCAGGTCATAAGCTGCTTCGGCATACAGTTTTTTCCGGCTCCAGCTTAAATGATTGATTGAACTGTCCGATTCCAGGTTCACCGTATTGTTAGTCTGCACAACGTTCAGGTTTGACGTTAACGTTTGCGATTGTATATTGAATCCTGTCCGGAAACTTTGCGTGATGAGATTTGATGGTATTTTGAAGGATATGTAGTTATTGGTAAACCACGTGGGCACATTTACATTTTGCAACAGCCGGGCGTAGGGTACATTGTTATTGAATGTCGCTGCATTATAATTGGGTTCGATAGCCCTGTTCTCTGGCTCGGATGAATGACTGATATATGAATAGGCTTCGATGATATTGCCTGATCGCATTGATTTGATCAGGTTAAATTCATTGGAAAAACTCAGCGCGTTGTCCCTGAATACCTGGTTTACCATGTTGCCATTGGTATTGAGGCTCGAATAATTGGTAGACCGGTTATTATCCAATAACAGCACATTATTCAGGTAATACTTATCCCGGTTGATATTCAATGTAAATTGGGTATGCAACAAATCGGGCTGAAAACGGTTGCGTTGGGTTTCATCATAGCGCACGGTGTCGCCGGGCAAGTAGATAGTGGTGTGCTGGCTATAGTCCTGCCGCCGGGTATCATGTAAATACCATGCGTTGATTTTAAGTTGGACACTCTTCTTAAAGTTGACAAGGTTATTCAGATTGAGAAGACCGGAGCGGTCGAACAAATACCTGTCGCGTGATAAGGCCGGATCATTCACCGAACCAAGCGATAGCACGGTTGGTGGTACGTTGTTATCTATCCGGTTTACGTAATCGGCAAAATTGTGCGATACCAGGTCCTCCTGCAAATCGTTGCCCGTGTTGTTGCCTTTGATGTAATTAATAGCCTTGTACTTATCCTTAAACATCATGGCGTTAAGGTTTATATCGTAATTGCCGGGTAAGCCTGCACCAACACTTTCCTGCCCAACCATTTGTAGCTTAGCCCCTTTTTTTATGCTGAGGTTTAGCGCTACATCGTCGCTTACTACCTTATTCTGAAGTACTTTAACCGGTTGATGATTTTGGATCACTTGTACCTGGTCTACCACGCCCTGCGGAATAGTGCCGGTAGCGATATTATATTTATCATCCAACAGGTTATCGCCGCCGATGTACAGGTTGGAGATAGGTTTATTGTTGTAGCTGATCTTGCCATCGGCTGCAACCGTTATGCCCGGCAGCTTTTTGATCACATCGCCTATAACCCTGTCCTGCACGCTGCTGAAATCTGATACCTTATAACTGAGGGTGTCGCCGCTTGTGCGCAATACCGGCCGGCTGCTTTTGATCACTACTGCCTGTAACTGGTTGATAGAGGGCGACAAGGTAAAATCTACAGATGCTTGTACATCTGTAATACTTTTGCTCTGATTTTTATAGCCTATGCAACGTACTTCTATCACCAGGCTGCTCACCGGTACATTGACCGGGAGCAGCAAAGTATACGCACCTTTTACATCAGAAATAGCATACGTTATTATACCGTTGTTGGTCGAGTTTTTTAGGTTGACGGTAGCATAAGACACAACCTTGCCGGTGCTGTCTTTCACTATCCCCTTAATACTTTGACCAAAGCCTGGAGCCGAAAACAGTAAGGCCACAACCGGCAACAGTACAGCTTTTATAAATCGGCTCATTTCTTTTCAGGTAATTCGATGGGGTTATTGATTACAGGCTGCGGACCTATCCTGATGTCAATTTTGGGTGCAGGCCTACCCTGGCTTGCGGCCTGGGCAGCGGCCATCGACTGCGCAAAAGCATTAGGGTCTTTACGCATGGCTTCCTGCAGGTTGGCAAACTCCTTTTCGGTAGTTTTGATGGCCTTGGTCGGCATCTGGATAATATTGGGATCGCTGGCTTCTTCGTCCATGCCTATCATGACTGCCATTCGTCCCTGGTTACCCGGCGCCTGGCTGGTTGGCTGGTCATCCTTTTTTGCCGAGATCACCGCTTTCTCAATTCCGTCAAACTTAAAATCAACCTCTTTTTTGGTATCGTAAGCTTCTACAATTACTCCCGGTAAGCCATTGAGTTTCCATGGGCCTATGTGTAATGGCAAGTCGGGGCTGAACCAGGCCGTATAATCCCGCCCTTTGAAATGAGCCGTAGCTTTTTGGCAGTGCAAGCCGCCAAAAGTTGCTGTATCGCCGCTTATTTTCCAGTCTATCGGGGGTAGTACATCTGTTATCAGATAATTATTGAATAGCAGCGGCTCTTTCCTTGCCAATTTTTTACCATTTGGGAATTGATAATATTCCGTGCCTGAACCTGACGCCTTCCGCTGGATGTTTATATGCCCATCTGCCGAGTTAGCCATTTGTTCCTGCACTTGTTTCCTGAATAGCGCATCCTGTAGTTGCTTGTCATAACTCTTGTAAGCTCCAGCGCTTTTACCCACAATTAAAACCATGTTTTCGGTGAAGGGGTGTTCGCGGTTGGTGGTATCGCGGATGTGGGAAAACTTGTAATGCACCAATAATTGAGCGGTATCAGGCTTTTGCGCCCGGGCCATGATGGCACATGATAAAAGGGCGGCACTTAATAGAAATTGCTTTTTCATAATTTCGGATATTTTTAAGCAATACTACTTTGCGCTTTAAACCCGCCAAAAACATTGTGATGAACCACTTATTCGCCCGGGTGTAAAATGGATATTTGTTATTTGAGGTGCTACCCAAAACAAGTCGTCGGCGGTTTCGTGTCCGGATTTCAAAAAATGCAGGTTTATCCATCAAATCACTATATTAACATCAATAATTTATAAATGAGCAGGGTGGTAATATACCTTTGACCTTATGCGCCGCATTAAAGCCAAATACATTATTGAAATACTGATCCACCTGGCGTTCTGGATTGGGGTTTACTATACGCTGAACTCATTAACCAGTTCAACAATCAGCGTACGTGTAAACCACAACGGGAATATCATGGAAAAAAGAGCGGTGGATACCATTTTTCCCTATTCGCGCTTCACTCTTGTTTTTTTGATCCTGCTGTTTTATAGTAACATATTCTGGGTGTTTAAAAAGGCGCTCCATTATAAAAGTATGGTTGCGGGTATTGCCATAGCTTTGGGATGGTTTATATTGATCTTTGTTGCGAATTATATTTTCGTCGGATCTAAGCTAAGTAGTAACCTTCCGATTGGGCCGCCAATACCCGATTTTCCAGGGGCTAAGGATAGTCACGACCATCTTATTTCAAACCGTACCTCCATTTTTGCCCTGGGCAACTGGGTGCACATGCAGCTCACAATGCTGCTAATCTTTTTTACTACAGCCGGGCTGTCGATAGCTTATTTCTTTTTAAAGGAATGGGCACGCAATGAACTGGCGCGAAATCAACTGCAGGCCTATCAGCTGAGCACCGAGATTAAGTTCCTCAAATCACAGATCAATCCGCATTTTTTGTTCAATACGCTTAATAATTTGTTTTCGATGGCGCAGGAAAAAGGGAATGATGAACTTGCCGATGGGATCTCCAAACTTTCGGGCATGATGCGTTATATGATCTATGATAGCAATGCGGGCGGTGTGCCGCTCAGCAAGGAGATAGCCTATCTGGAAGATTGTATCACACTTAATAAACTGCGTTATGCCGATGATGAGGTAAGCGTATTATTTGATCATCCTGCACAAACCGGAAATATCACCATAGCACCAATGCTGTTTATTCCCTTTGTAGAAAATGCCTTTAAACATGGCGTTGCTATTGGCCATACATCTGATATTTATATAGCTATTTTGTTTTCAGATAATAGGTTGATTTTTACCTGTACCAATCCTAAATACGCGGCCGTAAAAAAGATGGAAGATGAAAAGAGTGGGATAGGTCTTGAAAATGTAAAACGGCGGCTTGATCTGCTATATCCGGATAGGCATAACCTGCAGATAAATGAAGATGAGGGGAAATATATTGTTAAACTTGAAATTGACCTGGAATGATATCCTGTATTGCCATTGATGATGAACCCAAAGCGCTGGAAGTGATTGAACGTTATTGCCACAAAACCAGCCTGGTTGATTTAAAGGCCACCTTCCGTGAGCCGGTAAAGGCAATTGAGTTTTTGAACCGCGAGAAGATAGATCTCATTTTCCTGGACATTAACATGCCGGATATCAGCGGAATGCAGTTGGTGCAAACCTTATCGCCCAGGCCAATGATCATTTTTACAACTGCCTACAGCCATTATGCGGTAGAAAGTTACGACCTCAACGCGCTCGATTACCTGCTTAAACCCATCACTTTTGAGCGTTATCTTGCGGCAATAAATAAAGCTGTAAGCAAACAGCCGTCAAAAAATAATGCAGGTAATGAGGATGAGCAAACCGTTTTTATCAAAAGCGGGCCGCAAACGTACCAGGTTAAGGTAGGGGACATCTTATACCTGGAAAAAGACGGCAACTACATTACCATTCATTTGAAGGACAGAAATATCCTTATCCGCGAAAACATGGGAGATATTTTTGATCTTGTACCGGCAACAGATTTTTTGCGGGTGCACAAATCATATGTAGTGGCCATTAAACATATAGCCATGATCGAAGTACATCAACTTATCATCAATGGCGAAAAAATCCCCATCGGCAGTACTTATCGTGATCTTTTACGCAGCAGATTGGGGCTTAAATAATATCTTTTGAGGACAGCATTAAGAACCCGACTTCCAGATCTTGAAACTGTTTTCGTAAACGCCTTCAGCATCACGAATGATCAGCGAAAGGTGCTCCTTGCGTACCGGGAAATGCTGATCAACAGATTGGTAGATGTGCTGAAGCAGGCTACCCAGCTTATGCTCTACTTCAAAACGGGAAATTGATACAACAATTTGGTTGGCAACTGCAGTAACGGTTCCGCCTGCTGCCAGCTGGCTTTTGATCAGGTGGGCTACAGCCGAACTGAGATCGGCTATTTGGGAAAGCTCTAATGGATTCATCTTCGGAAGCTATAACAATAAATAATCAACCTTGTTTTAACCAGTGAATACTCACAAATAAATCTATGTGTTTGATTATATATATGCAACAATTAATTAGTTTATGACCCGGTAATTAAATTAACAGACCGTTGTTTATTTTTTCATATGCCAAAGAAATCATATCTTGTACCCGTTCAGTTGTAAAAATATTATGCTGGTAATACCGGCAGTTTAAATAAAGCCGGAGCCGTACATGGTTCGGGCGACCTAAGCATCTACTAAATTACCGGAGGAACAACATGAATTATACTAAACCTGAAAGGGTTCTGGTTATTGATGACGAATCTATTAACAATTTTATAGCTCAGTCTATACTCAAAAAATACTATCCCGATATTAATGTTAAGTGTTGCCTGAGTGCCCAGGAGGGCCTTGATTTTTTACATAAACTTAAAGCGGATGGTAACTCATTACCCGAATACATTTTTCTGGATCTTAACATGCGTGTAATGGATGGCTGGGATTTTCTCGACGAATATATCGCGTCGGGCTATTCTCCTGAAGGTACCCGGATTGTTATTTTAAGCTCATCGGTATTTAAACATGACGCTGATCGCGCTATGGCATATAATGTGGTTTTTGATTTTATAAGCAAGCCACTATCGCCAGAACATCTGCATAAATTATTTAATGCGGAGTAATTAATGGCGTACGTGTTTGCTAAGAACACGATAGGAATACTGTCTGTATCATATCCCGATAGTAAGCGAATCTCTGTTTTTAATCTTTATTTCGGGAAGTGATAGATAAGAAGTCTTTCATCTCTTAGTGTACAATGGAAGGGATTGGGGCGGAATTGCACGCTGATTATCCGACCGCTCTAAATTGCAGTAAGCGTTTCGCTCGTCCCTGTTTTAATGGTTTCCCGTTGGTGTAAAGGAAACTCTACAAAAAATGTGGTACCACTTTTAGGATGGCATTCAAACCATATTTTTCCTTCAAGCGCTTCGGTAAACTGTTTACATAGCACAAGACCAAGGCCTGCGCCTTTCTCATTGCCTGTTCCCGGTACAGATCCTGAATTTAAATTGAAGATATCATCCGATAATTGAACCGGCTGTCCGTTTCCGCTATCGCTTACAGCTATCCTGCATATGCCATTTTCGGAGGCGGTAGTAACAGTTATGGTTCCGCCCGGAGCGGTGAATTTAATGGCATTGTTAACCAGGTTCCTGATAATCAGTTGAACCATATCTCCATTCGCAATAATTTCAGAAAGCGGATCAAGTGCCATCTGAAATGTGATCTTCTTTCGTTGTGCTATTGGTTGAAAAATAAGCAGATGCGAAGAAAGCAATGCGGAAACATTAACAACAGTCCTTGTAAATTTGATCCCATCCATTTGGTTCTTCGACCAGGAAAGTACATTATTAAGCAAATCTAATGTCCCCCTGGTTGAAAGGAGCAGCTGTTCCTCTATCTCTGATCTTTCCTCCATACTCAGGTTGATTTGGGAAAGAAGCTCGAGGTAGTTTTGAATGTTTGAAAGGGGCGCCCGCAAATCATGCGAGATGATAGATAGCAATTTATTCTTCTCATCATTAAGCACTTTCATTTCGGCCGTTTTTTCTTCTGCAGATTGCTTCTCAATTTCATAATTCCTTCTTATTACGTAAAACGTAAATAAGATAACTCCTACCACAGTGACATATGCTGAACTAAGATCAACATATCGGTCAAGTTTCCTGGTGTAGGTAAACGGCACCCAGTTACCATGTTGGTATTGAAGATAATGCAATGCCAAAAGGATCAGGATATTACTTGTCACTGCAATCCAATACCGTTTAACGGGTACAACAGCAACCATGATAACCATCACCAGTACAAAGAAAAGATCTGTTGGGCCATCTACACCGGAGTTTAGAAAGTAGTTGACGGTAAACAGAACAAGACTTGTAGAGCAAAATATAAAGATGCCTATACCGGTATACGCTTTGATCCTGGACGCGAGATAGAGAACAATAACAATCAGTAGAGTCCCCGCGCTTATAAAAGCGATGTCAGGAAGGCCTACAAAAAAATTCAAGGGAATGTTATAGACAAGGGCAAGAACGCATATCAGGCAGATGGAGTGAAAAATCCGGGTTGTTAGCGGCAAATCCTTTCCATTCCCAACCAGGCGGGACCAAATCCCTGAAATTTTATCAAAAACTACCAACCTGCAAATGTATAATTGTAACTATCGTAAAAAACACGCTTCGGAATGCTAAAACGGGTTAATTATACGAATTTAAAACTATTATGTTTAAAATTTTGTTTGCCGGAGCTTGGTATTGAACTTGGATTTAGCGGTGTCGCTAACTTTTACAAAGGATGTCGACGAAATATTTTAGTGTTAATAAAAAAGCAGCGGTGAGTTTGCCGCTGCTTTTTAAAACAAGATTATTTATAATCGGGGTTTTGTATCAATACACCCCCGCTCTTATCAATTTCTGTTTGAGGGAGTGGCCAGTGGTAAAACTTATCCTCAAAATGATAATTAATGAGGGTTGATTTTACCGCGTTAAGCACCGGACCGGCAATGTGCCATCTTAACAAATCGTAATGGCGCAAGCCTTCAAAAGCAAGCTCAACACGGCGTTCATGCCTGATGCGTTCGCGCATCTGATCTTTAGTGTAACCGGTCGGATAGGCAGGCATATTTACACGTGCGCGCAAATCGGCCATCGCTTTATAAACTGTCGCGTCAGGGCCTGCAATCTCATTTTGTGCTTCCGCATACATCAGCATTACTTCGCCTAAACGTAATATAACTGCATCCTGTTGGCTAAGGGTGGAGAAACCATAAGGGATATTGTTAGGCTCGAGGAACTTGATAATGCCGTAGCCTGTAGGCCTTAAGTTTGAAGGATGATGAACTTTGCCGGGGCCAAAATAAACCGAATCAGCATATACGGTTTTAGCAAGCCTTGGGTCGCGGTTATTAAACTGGTTTTTAGTATCAGTCAATGGCGAAGTACCATACGGTTGACCATCAGTACACTCGTAGGCATCTACCATATTTTGCATTGGCGCGCAGGCATCCCAGTCGCCATAATACATATCCCATGGAGCTGTATTGTTTGGTGCCAGGAAGTTAACCGAAAACATGATCTCGGTGTTGTTTTTCTGGGTAGCATCTCTGAAGATATCCTCAAAATTGGTACTCAATTTGTATTGGCCCATCAAGTCGAGGCAAAGGTCGCGTACTTGGGTTAGCATGGTAGCGTCAGCGGTACCGGTGTTACCGAAAGCCGCAAATAATAATACCCTTGCCTTTAAAGCTTTGGCAGATGATGCCGCGGCATGGCCACCGTTAGCGTAATAAGCGTTGCTGCTCAAATTAGCAATGCCATAATCAAGGTCTGCAGTGATTTGGGCGAGTACTTGCGCAGCAGGCACTTTAGGTTGCTTTTGGTTGCTCAGGTCAAGCGGCTGTACTACCAGCGGCACATCTCCATAAATACTATATAGCTGGAAGTAAAGAAATGCACGGATAAACCTTACTTCGCCTTCGTAAATTTTACGCTGGCTATCAGAAATATCCGCGCCTTTGTAACCGCCTAAGTTTTGCAGAAACAGATTTACCCTTGCAATGCCAACATAGCTGTCGTTATAAATAGCAGTTTCGTAACCGCCGGTTGTAGGGTTAAAATTACCCTGTACAAAATCTTTAGCAGCTCCCGAATTGAACTGGTTATAGCCGTTATCGGTAAACCCATCCCTAAAGCCCATGCCGTAGGAAAATTCTTCGGTTTGAAGTGAAGCGTAAACAGCTGCTAAAGCTGCATCAAAATCCGCCTTTGTTTTATAGAAAGTTGAGGTGGCGATCTGGTCGTTAGGATTAAGGTCCAGCGCCTTTTTACATGCGCCTAAAAACAGCGATGTAATTAATATGATGGTTATTATAATTCGATTTTTCATGGGGCTAATTAAAAGGAAACGTTCAAACCAAAAGAGTAGATTTTATTTTGCGGGTACTGCACCTGGTCGCCGCTGCCGTAACGTTCAGGATCAAGGCCTTTAAACTTGGTAATGGTTAACAAGTTATCGCCTGCAAAATAAACCCTTAACCTGTTGATACCTATCTTTTTGGTAAGCTGCGACGGAAGGGTATAACCAAACACGAGGTTTTTAAGTCTTAAGTATGATGCATCCTGCAGGAAATATGAAGACCGGCGACCGATTTTATCAGGTGCACTTTGGCCGAAATAAAGGCGTGGCATAGTGGTTGAAGGATGCTCTGGTGTCCAGGCGTTCAGCCAATCTGTAGTTGGCGATGATCCCTGTACAAAAGGTATAGTACCCCAGCCAGACACGTATGATTTAACGCCGTAAACGCCCTGCATCATGGCCGACAAATCAAAACCTTTAAAGCTGGCCGATAGGTTAAATGAGTAATTTAATTTTGGATAAACACCGCCAATAATTGTTCTGTCATTCTGGTCAATTTTGCCGTCACCGTTTACGTCTTTGTATTTTAAATCGCCTGGTAGCGTAGAGTCAGAGAACTGTTTAGGAGAGTTAGCTACTTCTTGTGCCGACTGGAATATGCCGACAACCTGCAACATATAGAATGAATTCCATGGCTGTCCGTTTTGGTTAATGGTATAGTCGCCAATTTCGGTCTGACCAAATTTTACCAGTTTGTTCCTGTTATGATCAACGTTTGCGCCTACATTAAAGGCTAAACCTCTTAAAGCACCGTCAGTTATTACGTTATTGTATGATATGCCAAGCTCAATACCACGGTTATTCACCGAACCGTCATTAATAGTAGGTGCGCTTAAGCCAACAGCCGCTGTAACCTGGGCCTGTCTTAAAATATCAGATGTTGTTTTGTTATACCAATCGGCAGTTAAGTTAAAGTTTTTGAAAACGGTAACATCCAGGCCAATATCAGTCATGGTGGTAGTTTCCCATTTAATGGCCGGGTTGTTCAGGTTTTGCTGAGCTACACCGGTTACCAATGTTGAATTGTCAAAAGAATAGTTACCGGTGAAATTCAGTAAGGCCTGATATGGATAATTGGCGCCGTAGCCATTAATAACTATATTCTGATTACCCAATTGTCCCCATGACCCTCTTAGTTTGAAGTTATCCAGCCAGGTTAAATTCATAGCTTTTACAAAAGGCTCTTCTGTAACACGCCAGCCCGCCGAAAACGATGGAAACACGCCCCATTTGTTTTTGCCGGCAAATTTTGAACTTCCGTCATCGCGCACGTTAGCCTCTAACAGGTAACGGCCCAGATAATCATAATTTAAACGGCCGAAGTACGACATTAAAGCCCATTGATTGCTGCTGCCATAAGCATTTTGTATGTCCGAACCGCCTGCATTCAACTCCTGCAGATCAAGGTCTGGAAAGTTTTTGCGGTAGCCCTGCAGGTATTGATATTTACTTTGCTCAATACTGTAGCCAACTTGTGCCTTAAGGTTATGCCCATGAAAGTTGTGTGCGTAGTTTAAATAACTGAATAAGTTGGTGTATACGGTTTGCTCATCCTGATCGGTTAAACCTTTACCAAGGTCAAGCGAGGTAGCCAGTTGATTTGTTTTGAAGTTGTACTCATCAAGGGTAGCTTTAAAATCCTTGTACTTATTCATGTTAAAGTTTACCGCACCTTTGGTATACCATGAAAAGTCTTTGTTAAACTGAACTTCAAACCAGCCCTGGGCATTTACCGCATAATCGTTAGTGATCCTCCTAAAGTTTTGATCCAGTACGGCTATAGGATTTTTGTTGTTGTACTCAAAGTCGTAAGCTTTGTAGGTGTAATGTCCGCTGCCATCAGTCAGGTAAGGCCCGTAAGTAGGAGCCTGTGACATAGCCGAAAGGAAAAGGTCCATAGATGAACCGTCCCATTGGCTTGGCGATGAAGGGTTACCGGCTACAGCGCCCCTGGTACCCGATTTTAGCAATACGTTAGTACCAAATTTGATATGATCATTGATTTTTGAAGTTAGGTTGATACGCGCGCTATATCTTTTGTAATCAAATCCCCGCTCAATACCATCCTGATCAACATAGCCTAATGATACATTGTAAGTGGTTTTTTCGCTGCCGCCGCTAAAAGTCAGGTTGTGGTTTTGTGTTACCGCTGTCCTGAAGATGAGGCTTAACCAATCGGTATTCGGGTAATGCAGCCTGTCGGTACTGGTGCGGTAAAGGTCGATCTGATCTTGCGGATAAAGTGAACCCGGATCTGTTGTACCGCTGTTGATACGGGCCTGGTTAAACATCTCCATATATTGGGCAGAGTTGGTTACCAGTTTAAACATTTTAGTAGGACTGTTGTAGCCTAAATTACCATCATAAGTAACAGACATTTGGCCGGCTTTACCTTGTTTGGTTGTCACCAATACTACACCGTTTGCGGCCCTTGAACCATATATGGAAGCCGAAGCTGCGTCTTTCAAAACAGATATGTTATCAATATCAGTTGGGTTAAGATCAGCAAAGTTACCCGGAACACCATCAATCAACACCAATGGATCTGAACCTGCACCGCTAAACGTGCTGTTACCGCGGATGCGGATAGATACAGCCTCGTTTCCCGGCTCGCCAGAACCTGTGTTTACCTGTACACCCGGAGCTAAACCCTCAAGCATCGACGCTGTATTCACTACCGGGCGTTTATTCAGTGTTTCGCCGGTTACCGTTGCTACGGCACCTGTAAGGTTTACCTTCTTTTGTGTACCGTAACCAACCACCACAATTTCGTTAAGTGCCGATGTTTGTTCTTTAAGTACCACATCAATTTTGGTTTGGTTACCAACCGTTATCTCCTGGTTAACAAAGCCTACAAATGAGTAAACCAGTACGGCGTTATTATCCACAGTAATGCTATAATTACCGTCGATATTGGTTTGCGCACCTGTGTTGCTGCCTTTAACCTTTATGGTTACTCCCGGTAAAGGGGCGCCTTTCTGATCTTTTACCGTACCTGTAACTGTTATCACCTGTGCCGGTTTCTTTTCGGCGGGTTTGGGGGTGACCACAATGGTAGTATTGTTAATGACATAACTAAAAGGCTGATCGCGGAAACACTCGCGCAATACCTCTTCAAGTGCTGCATCTTTAAAGTCTACACTTACCGGCAAAGCCTTTTTTAGCATTTTGGTGTTATAAAGCACGCTATAACCGCTTTGCCTGTGGATGTCCTTAAGCGTTTCCACCAGCGAAGCGTTATTTTTACTTAGGCTTATCCTTTGTGCAAATGTGGTTGAGGCACTTACCTGAAGTATCGAAACCAGACACAAAAAGAACGACAATTTCATGATCAGAAATATTTTTGATACAGCACGGGGTATCTGCCCGCGCTTTAATGCAGTAGAATTTTTGTACATTTGAATGTTAGGTTAAATAATTGGTTGTGAGAAAAATGATCGTTAACTGACCTGATTTGCTACCCGTAGCATTGTGCCAGGGGCGGTGCGAACGCTCCTGGCCATCTTTAAGGATAGCATTATGTAAGTAGCTGATTACTTCATAATGATAACCCTCCTTCCTTCAATTTTGTAATGGATACTGCCGGTTAGCTTAATGTTATCAAGCAACTCTTTAATATCCTTGTATTTTGATATAGTACCACCAAATTCATTTTCCTGAACCTGGGCATCCTGATATTCAACATCCACATCGTACCAGCGGCTTACCTGCTTCATGATGTTCACAATACTTTGATCATGAAATACAAAAAAGCCGTTTATCCACGCCATGTTTGCTTCAACATCGGCCTTTTGTACTTTTATTGATGAACCGTTTTGATTTACACTGCCTTGCTGACCCGGTAAAAGCATTACTGCCGCCAGGCCTTTGCTCATTTTAACCGATCCCTCAAGCAATGTGGTGGTGATTTCCTGGTTATCGTTATAAGCATTAATGTTAAAGTGGGTGCCAAATACCTGCACCTGCGTACCATTAGCCTTAACTATAAATGGATGGGCCTTATCTTTTGCAACCTCAAAATAGGCTTCGCCGGTCAATTCAACTTCGCGGTTGGTTCCGTTAAAAAACTCCGGGAACCTGATTGATGAAGCCGCGTTGAGCAGCACTTTGGTGCCATCTGCCAATATAACCTGGTATTGGCCGCCACGGGGGGTGGTAATGGTATTGATTTCAGGAATATCTTTTTGCCCCTTTTCGCCAGCTTTTCTGTCGAATTTATAAACTACTACTCCATTACTTGTTTTATTTACTTTCACCCCGGATTGATTTGCCAGTGCTCCATTTTTTGCGTCATCGAGTACAATCTGCGATCCATTGGCTAAGGTGAGGTAGGCCTTGTTGCTGCCCGGAACAATAGGTTTTGGGTGTTTATTTGCTGTCAGGTTTACATTACCAGTTTCCTGATTTTTTTTAGCAGGGATAAAAAGCAATCCTGCTGATAAAGCCACCAGTAAAACTGCCGCTATTTGCAACCACCAGCTTTTATAAATTTTGTGTTTGCTTATTGATACTACTTTGCGGTTTTGGTTTAGGCGTTGCCATATACGGGCGCGTACATCGGTTTCATTAGCATCTTCATCATCCCAACCTTCTTCGGCCAATAGCATTTCATCGCGGTATGTATCCAATAGCTGTTTTTCAGCATCGGTACATTGGCCGCTCATGTATTTCTCATACAGTGCCAGGAACTCGTCTTTGGTTATCATTAGGTTGTAATTGCAGGTTTATATGGTGTTAGTGTAAATTTCATGCGGGCACACACATACATTTTTTGATTTTTTTTTACAGGCTGTCTTAAGTGTTGAATTATTCCTAATTTTATCCGACCAGTTATATGCACAATACCCCTGTTAGTGATCCGGAGCTTTGGCTTGCCGTGCGTAACGACGATGAGCATGCGTTTGCTATGCTTTTTGACCGTTATTGGGTGAGGTTGTATAAAACTGCCCTCAGATACCTGAAAGACCGCGAGCAAAGCGAAGAGGCAGTACATGATGTTTTCCTGAATATTTGGGAACGCCGCGGTCAACTGGAAATAGAATCTGTTCCTAATTTTTTATTATCGGCCATTCGCTACCAGGTTTACAACCGTATGCGTGCCGCGAAGCCACCAGTAACCTTAGAACTTGGCGACCTGGAAATGAGCAACCTGCCAGATTATAATCAGGGCGATTTCCGTATCAAAAACCAGGAATTGTTACAGGAGCTAAGTCAGTACCTGGAAAAACTACCTAAACGCTGCCAGGAAATATTTTATATGAGCCGTATGGACAACCTGAGCAATCAGGAAATAGCCGGCCGCCTCGGAATATCCAAACGAACCGTCGAAAACCAGATAACCATGGCCTTAAAACATCTGCGGACCTGCTTTAAACAAGTTTCGACTATACTTTGCCTATATTATATGTTTTTTAAATAGTAAGCGCATAACATTGCGCGGTACTCCTTGTTTGTTTTCCGGTAATTGTTCAATTCTATATAGATTATATTGCTCATAATCTATTTTGAACAGTGTGTTATACCGTGAATTGTGCTATTAATCTCGTTAATTGTCCATTGATGGTCAACACGCGCTGTATTTACTTTGTATTGATTTAAATACTTGTGAAAATGAGAATAGTAACCATAGAAGAGCATGTTTCATTTCCGGAGATGAGCGGATTTTTGCCGGCTGATATACTTAGTAAAAGACGACATTCGAGCGCAGCAGCACAGATGATGCCCAAGCTGGCCGACATCTCCGGCGAACGTTTAACCTCGATGGATCAATGCGGCATTTCTATGCAGGTGCTTTCAGTCGAAAACACAGATGTAAATTTATTAGATAGTACTGCTGCACCATATTTTGCCACAAAATACAATAACATGCTGGCCGAAAAGATCAGCGATCACCGCGGGCGTTTTACTGCATTTGCCCACCTTCCGATGACCGCGCCGATGGCTGCCGCAGATGAATTGGAACGTACGGTAAATGATTTAGGTTTCCGAGGTGCAATGATCAGAGGCCTTACCAACGGCGAATTTCTGGATACACCTAAATTTGCGCCAATATTTGAAAAAGCCGAAAAACTTGACGTTCCAATCTACATTCATCCGGGACTGCCGCCGCAAACAGTACTGGACGCATACTATAGTAATGTTGGCGGTAAAACAGGAGCGTTTGAGGCGATAGCTTGCTGGGGATGGGGCTGGCATTCTGAAACGGCTGTTCACGTACTTCGGCTTTTAGCAGCAGGTACATTTGATAAGTATCCGAAGCTAAAGGTTGTCATTGGCCACATGGGTGAAATGCTGCCTATGATGTGGGTGCGGTCAAATCGCGCTTTTCAACCGGGTAACGGGGCAGCGAATCAGCGTACACTGGAGGATACTTTTCGTGAGCAGTTGTATATTACCACAAGCGGCTTTTTTACACAACCACCATTGCAACTGGCCCTGGATACTATCGGTATTGACAACATTATCCTATCGGTAGATTACCCCTTTAGCAGTAACCAGATGGGTATTGATTTTTTGAATGAAATACAGCTACCGCCTGATCAGGTAGCAAAAATTGCACATGGGAATGCCGAAAAACTTCTTGGACTTTAAGTTAAACAGATTTACATCGGGCTATGTTTGCTGATTATGAAACACTAAAACTCCCGGTCGTTCAATTCGCTGTTAGGTAATTTTAGCTTGCTGGTAAAACGGTTGAGGTTAAAACTCAGGTTGATCAATAACATATTGGTTTCATAGATGTAATTAGTAGTTGTATAGAAGTCGGTACCCGAAGTGGTGATCCGTTGTTTGGCCGCGTTAAAAATGTCGATATTTTGCCAAAGCAATGATGCCGCCAAACGGCCGTTCATAAAAGTTTTCTTTACCGAAGTATTAGGGATAAAATACCGGGAATCTTCGCCCTGGGCGGTAGGACGCTTAGAAAGGTAGTTAAAGTTAGCCTGCGCGCTCCAGGTTTTACTAAACAGGAAAGCTGTGTTCATATTCAATGTATAGGCCCAGCGCCGGTTGTTAACGATAAAAGGCTCATCAAGAATGCGGATATCGCCGCTGATATGATAATTATAAGCGTTGGCGCCTATGTATAAGCTCCACCATTTCTTTAGTTGCAGGTTAGTGCCCATTTCTACGCCTATTTGGGTGGCTGCGCCTGCATTGGTATAAACCCGGTTCAGTATGGTATCAGCATAAACACTGTTAAGGCGCTGTATCGGGTTTTTGATATGCTGATAATAGCCGGTTAAAAAAAACGTGCCCGATTTAAAGCTATGTGTTAAACCCAGTTCTGCCTGGTCAATAAATTCTGGTAGCAGATCTGGGTCACCTTCTTCCAGCGTTTCCGAATGCTCACGCTCGGGGATAGGGTTCAGCTCCAGGTTGGTGGTACGGTTAATGCGTCTGCTGTAATCGGCCTTAAGCTTCCAACCCTCGCTTAAATTATACTGTATCAATACAGAGCGGAACAGGTTTGACAAATTGAGCCGGTGTACCATTGGATCATAGGAAAGGGTAACAGACCGGGTGGCATATTCATATCGCAGGCCTCCGTTATATTCCCATTGGCCGGATTTACCTGTATACTGACTATAAACAGCGTTGATAACATTTTTGGCATGAAGGCTGCCCTGAAACTTGGCCGCGTCTGGCTGCGAAGTGGGAGGAGTAACTAAATAATCAAACTGCCCGTCCTGCGTATCATACCTTAGCTGGTAACCGCTTTCCAACTTGCCTTTTCCTATGGGCAAGCTATGATCCAACGTTAAGCGATAGCCCGTGATAGGGCGTTTGTAAGGGTTATATACATATTGGATGGTATCGGCTGTGTTGGGATAATGCTGGTTCCGGTTTTTGGTGTTGCCGTAAAGATCTGCGTGTTCATAAACCATACCCGCAGCCAAGGTTGACTTATCCTGAAAAGTATGCGTATAATCCAAGTTGGCCAGGGCAAAGCTACCCTCTTTTGTTTGGAGGTTGGAATTATAATAGGTTGTATTTTTAATAAGCGCGTTATTGCTCAGGTTTGATGTAGTGTTGTGATAGAGCAGATCTGCAACACGGTCCTGGTAACGTTGACCCAGGAACAGGCCTCCCGAGAAAACATTGGCCGCGTCTGCCGTGAAGTTGATGGATGCGCGACCGGCATAATTGTACTTTTTGAAACTGCGTTCGCCGGTTGAAGGGACGCGAGTGATAGTGCCTGCAGCAAAGTTTTTGGTGTAAACATCACCTTCGCGATACCCGGCATTGTCGTTGCGGTTATAGTTACCACCTACCGAAATATCCCATTTGCCTTTGCGGTAATTCAGGGTGGCATCGGCCCCAAATCGTAAAGGTTTACGCGTATTACCGAAATCGCCGGTACTGGGTAAACCACCCTGTACGTTGGTGGCCAGTGTTACGCCATCTATAGCCCCTTTTTTGGTGATGATATTGAGAATACCGCCACGCCCGTCGGGATCGTATTTGGCCGATGGGGAAGTTATCACTTCAATATTCGCTATCGAATTAGCCGGTATTTGCGAAAGCACGGTTTGCGCATCGATAATAACTGGTTTGCCATTTACAAGCACCATAAAGCTTTCTGAACCTCGCATGCTGATGTTCCCTTCGCCATTAACAGATACCGATGGCAGGTTTTTGATCACATCAATAGCCGAGCCACCGCGGGCTGCCTCAAACTGACCGGCTCTGTAAACCTGCCTGTCAATTTTATTAACAGCATTTACCTGCTGTCCCCTCACATTTACTTCGTTCAGCAGTTTACTGGCCGGTTGTAAAAGCACGTCGCCGAGATTGAGTTGCTGGCCTTGAGTTAGGCGGATATCTGTTTTGATTATGTCACGGTAGCCGATAAATGCAATTTTTAAGCGATAAGTTCCGGCTGCTATTTTGCCGAATTCGAATACGCCGTTGGCTTTGGTAACCGTGCCCGCCACCAGGACCGAATCGCCGGAATGGATCATGGCAACGCTCGCATATTCTATGGGCTGATGATTTTGACTATCCAATACCCTGCCTTTTAGCTGGGCGGTTTGTGCGAGAAGGAGTACCGGGCTGCAAAGCAGAAAAAAAGCAAACAGTTGTTTCATGGCTGATTCTTGCCCAAAAATACCCTGACGTTTGCAGGGTGCGCGGTAGTATTGCAGCCTTATACGGTATATTTAGTGCCTGGACTGTGATAATTCGCGGTATGCCCCCGGGGTAAGGTTAGTATTGGTTTTAAAAAACTTAACAAAGTGGGAGGTATCGGTGAAATGCAATACATGCGCAATCTCTTTGATCGGGTGATCTGTGGCCGATAATAAGGTTTTAGCCTCCAGCAGCAGGCGTTCAGTCAGCATCATCGACGGGGTTTTGCCGTTGGCTTCGCGGCAAACCTGGATGAGCTGGTGTGTGGATACATTCAGTTCATCTGCATAATCTTTCACATTTTTTGCCCCAGCATCAGTATTATGTAACAGGCTCTTGAACTGATAATATAAGGCGTTTGCGGGCGGCTTTGGGCCCTTGCCAGAAAGTGCGGCGGTTTTTTCCAGGAGCAGGCGCATATAAGCCATTAGTACCGGGATCTCTGTTTGGGTTTGCGCGTATTCTTCATGAAATAAGGCCAGTAACTGCATATAAGCGCGGCTGTCCTGCAAATCTATCAGAATATTTAGCTGGTAAACCAGTGCCAGTAGCTGCGCGTCCAACAACTCCTCCTTAAACAATACCACATAACCTTTGGGGATCCGGGTAAAATTCCAGCAATGCGTTTGCCCTGGTTTCAGGAAAAATATCATGGGCGGGTTTACCTCGTATATAATATCATCTATTACGTGTTCGCCTGCCCCGTCGCTCAAAACAATCAGCTCAAAATACCCGGCGTGTTTGTGCGGCACGGTAGGTTTAATCACTTCCTTAAAAGGACTGATCTTTAAAATCTGCTCCTGGCCAATCTTTGATTTAAAAGGTAATATGCTCATGTCTGCTCAAAAATAAGCAACGTATTAAGATCTTCACCGCTTGTGTAGGGTAACTTTTTCGTGTTTGATAGTACTGTTATATCCACTGTATAAAATATCAGCCTGAACCATATCAATTAATATTACGTTTAGACAGATTATATATAATTATAATAGGGAAGGAGCTTACTTATTTGCATGGCATTTCTTTCTATATTTATCAGTTGATATAATTGACAGGGTTATATATTCTGTATAGTTGTATAATGTTTAAAAAGTACCGATAGTAAATCGATACAAATAATAAAAATGCCGCTAAAAAGCTTTTTTTTTAAATTCTTAGTAATAACGTTGTTTTTATTCCCGTGGCGGGTATATGCCGATACGCCCTACCAGGTAGTTTACCTTAAAAACTACAACGCTACGGAGGGCTTGCTCAGTTCGAGGGTTAATTATATCATGCAAGACAGCCGGGGTTTTATCTGGATAGCCACAGATAAGGGCGTAAGCAGGTTTGATGGTCAGCATTTCAAAAATTTCACATCGGCCGATGGCCTGGAAAGCAACGAGTGCTTCCGGATAGCCGAAGACAATTATCGCCGGATCTTTTTTTACTGCAGTAATTATAAGGTTTGTTATTATGAAAACGGGCTTATACATAAGGTTAACTCATCTCAGAAGGTACTTGTATTACCTTTTGCCAATTTCTTTTTTAACCGTTATAATGAGCTTTGTGTAAATTACAGGCTAACTACTAAAGTATATCACTTTGACGAGCTAAAATCAAAAAGGCATACCCTCCGACACCTAAGCGGGTATATTTATGGCTCGGACGGAGAAGAGATTATCCTATCTGAAAATGACCTTGATATGCTCGAAAAAGAGCTGTCGGAAGGCCAGCTAAACTATGAAACAGCTAATAACAATACCAGGCCTTACAGATTAGCTATTGAACAAAATCACCTGTTATTGATAACTAAAGACTGGGTGCATGTTTATCAGTATGAAAGAAGCGGGATCATTCCTCTTGAGAAATTCTCCTTTACCGGTAACGTGACCTCAGTTTATCTCACCGGGAAACACACCTTTGCCGTTACCACGGTAAAACAAGGAACATATATTATAGACTATATCACCGGCGAACGAAGAAACTATTTGAATAATCATATCACTACCTCAACCCTTATCGACAGAGAAAATAATTTATGGTTTGGCAGTTATGATAAAGGCTTTTTTTTAAGCACCAATCCCGAAGTAAAGGTTATTGATCAGGAAAGCGGTTTGGCAAATGAAGATGCTTTAAAATTGGGCATCGCGGGAGGCTACCTTTTTGCCGGGCATGTTTTAAGCACGCTGAGTTATATAAAACTTGACGCTAATCCGAGGCCGCCGATAGGCACTATATCCTTAAATCAAAACCGGTCGGACTTTAACCGGATCACCAATCTGCTTACCATTCCGGGTAACAGGCTCCTTATTGGCACAGATAACGGCATATTCGGATTAGATGTTTCCAAAAATAACCCGTCATCATGGCACCCCGAAAACTATTTTTTCGGCCCAATAAAAGGAATTGAGCAGCGGCCTGATACAGTGTATTTTATTTCACAAAACGCAGTTGTTGCATTGTCAAAGCAGTTCAAACGTATAAAAGGTTACAGATTTAAACCAGTACGCATGACATCCCTTGCCTGGTTTGACAACAAGCTGCTGATAGGTTCACTTTACGGGTTGTATCGGTTAAAGCCAACCACCAATGATATTTATTATGTGCGGGTATTAGCCAATAAAGGGATAAATGCTGTTAAATGCCTGGCCGCAAATGATAAGGCATATGCAGTAGGTACCGAAGCCCAGGGCTTATTTTTATTTGCCGGGGAAAGAACGATTCAATTTAACTCGCCTTTGATCTCTTCGGGCGATATCCGTAGGCTGGTATGGACGGATGCTAACACCTTGTGGGCTTGTACGGCAAATGGGGTAAGTGTTATTAGCTTCAGTAACAATTATCACGATTACAAGGTAAGCCTGATTAATACCAGTAACGGGCTTCCGTCAGATAATGTGGCCGATGTAGTAAAATACGGTCTTAATTATTATATAGCGACAGACAGGGGCATAGCAGTTACTCAAAACCTGGGGAACAGGCACCTGCCCAAACCGGTACTGATTAATGACGGGGCGCCCGGAGCTCAAAATAATTTTACTTACGGCCAGCCGGTTGTGTTTAATTGCGTTGCCTTATCCTACAAAAGCATGGGCAAAATACAATACCGGTTCAGGCTAAAAGGTGTTGATAAAAATTGGAGTGTTGCACCTACCGGCGAAAAAAGGTTTGACCTGTTGCCTCCGGGAAACTATGAGCTGGAAGCAGTGGCGGCCGACCGTTTCAACCAATTGAGCTCTTCGCTTATTTTTCAGTTTACGGTGATGCCTTTATGGTATCAGCAGGTATGGCTCCAGGCCCTGGCTGTTATCAGCGCGATAGTTATAGTGTTTTTGCTGGTACGTAAATACTATCTGTCTATTATCGGCTTACAAAAAAAGGATTATGAAAACGAGCTTGCCCTGCAACGTGAACGTCAGCGGATTAGTAGTGAAGTACATGACGATTTGGGGGCAAGTATCTCCGGTATTAAGTTACGAACCGAGCTGTTGAGCCGGAAGGTAGCCGATCAACCCGACTTTCAGGAAATAGATGGCATTCATGAGGCTATTACGGATATATCTACCCAGATGAGGCTGATTATCTGGAGCCTTGACCCGGAAAACGATGAGGTAAGTAACCTGGCCAACTTTATTCATAAGCAAGCTATTAAGATATTTGAATTCAGTAATGTAAGCTTTCATGAAAACACCTCGGTTGGGGAAACTGTAACTATTATCAGTGGCGAGAAGAGGCGGCAGATATACCTGCTTGTGAAAGAAGTTTTAAATAATATTGTTAAGCATTCCAAGGCGCGAAACGCCTATTTGACAATCAACCTTTATAAGGAACGGCTGCATATCAGCATCCGTGATGATGGCCGCGGTTTTGATCCGGATATTCGTAAGCATGAAACCATGGGGCTCCGTAACATTCATGCGCGTGCAAAAAGGTTAAATGCAGAGTTGAAAATTGATACGGCCCCCCGAAAAGGTACATCCGTAAGCATTAAACTAAGCCTTTAACTACCCCATAATAGGTATAACGAAAGCCGGGACAAATTAAGATATTAGCGTTTTATATTTACCGAAGGCATGCTCCAGATCATTTTAATAGAGGATAATTTACATTACCGGCGCGGACTGGAACAGATTATTCATGACATGAGCGGAGTAAGCTTGATGGGATCATATACCAATGCCGAATCCGTATTAAAAAAGATAGATCAGCTTAAACCGGATATTTTCATAGTTGACATCAATCTTGAGGGTATGTCTGGAATTGAATTTATACGACGGGCTAAACCTTTTCTGCCAAATACCGAATTTTTAGTGTGTACTATAAACGACGATAATACCAATATTTTTGAATCGTTAAAAAGCGGCGCGACCGGTTATATGCTCAAGGAATCATCGGCAGATGAGATCAGGAGCGCGATCAACGAGATAGCGGCGGGCGGTTCGCCCATGAGCGCCTATATCTCGCGCAGGGTGATAGCATCATTTAATACAGCATCGGCAAAGCCGGCTGTTGTTTCCTCCGAAAATCTTACAGAGCGTGAAGTTGAAGTCCTTAACCACCTGGCGCGTGGTCTGCAATACAAAGAAATTGCAGATCGCCTTGAAATTTCTACAGGTACGGTTAAAAAACATATCCGCAATACCTACGTTAAGCTGCAGGTACAAAACAAAGTGGAAGCCATTAATAAATTCAGGGCTATCTGATATACCACTTTTTCAGTATTGCGGAGACCGGACGTTAAAGCTAATTTAGCATCATAAAGAAACTGAGGGGTGGAGTTTAAATTTGCTGCCTGTTAGTGATTTAAAACCTAAACCTTATCATAAATCTAAATTCGTGACCGTAAGGTCGCGGGTTTCTTTGCTGAAGCAAAGCAAAGTAGCTAATTTCAGTTTGCATCATAATGCGATCTGAAATTTTTTTTATGAACTTTTTGCAGCCGGGAAGTTTACAGTTTAAGCCGCTTATAAAATCAAAAATTTTAATAGATAATTTTCAAAACCAGGGATTTTAACTTTTCGTTTTCGGGACGTTTACGTCGGTTGCGGATGGGAGCGGAGAAGCTGAAAGTAGGGTTATTTTGAGAAGTAGAAAGATTTAATCACCCTGACTTTTGACCTGGTCGTGTTTGGTAATCCAAAAATAGAGGCTGATCATGATGATAATGTATATGATGATATTGAAGATGGTGTGATGATCAACAATGCGGTTGGCCTTTTTGCTCCAGAATAAAGCCAAAAGTACAAAGCGCATGATATTTAAAGTCTGGATAACCAGGATCCCTGATACCAGGAAAATCATCTTCTGCTTTAGTTGTTTAGGGTAAGAAATCACAAAGGCAGCAAAAAAACTCATTAATCCTAATCCCAGGCAGGAGTAAACAACCTCAATAGAGCCTTTACCAGCCACTAATAGCTGAGTCCCGTTATGTATAGCCGTGAAGCCCAGCCAGTTTAAGATTTGCGTACTGCAGCTTAATAAAAACCAGCGTAAGCTCTGGATGTAATTGAGGTTATCGGCAAGGAAAGGATAATAATGGTTTCCCGGGCTGGTTGCACCATAAAACAGGATGTTGAAATAATAAAATATCACAAACAAAAACAGGAAACTAAACGCGAATTTGAAAGGGGAAACCATTGCGTATTTTTTATCTTCTTTCTTCTGCGGTCCTTTAATAAGCTCGTCAATTTTTACATCCACAATTAACCTGAACCAAAAGCCCTGTAAAAAATGGAATATTACACCGGTTCGCCCTTCTAAAATACCCAACTGAAAAATCATCCTATAGGTAAAATAAATCAGGGGTCTCACATAGCGAGGTAGTTGCCACCATAAATTTTTTAGCCAGGCGGTACGTTCATCGGGCGAGCCAAATAAAGTTGGATTGAGTGTTTGTGTCCTCAATTTTTTTATGCGTTCCACCTCTTCATTCGCCAGTAAATCGCTGTAGCGGTTGTGTTTGGCTATCCAAAAACTGATTTGATTTTCTTTTAGGTTTTCTTCCAAAATGTGCCCATCCTTCCAAACTTCGGTATTGCCCGGTACAATGAAGCGGTGGTCCATGTTTTCATTAAGGTCTGAATACCCTTTGCCGTAGCGGATCATTTTTAACAAGTAAAAAGGATAATAGCCTCCATGTTTTATCCATTGCCCCTTAAAGTAATTTTTACGGTTAAAGTAAATGCCATCAATATCCTGGTGGTCTTCATCTTTGAAATCACGAAGTTTTTGTTGAAGCTCGGGCGTTACTTCCTGGTCGGCATCCAGGCAAATGACCCATGGCGTTTTAATATCGAAATTTTTAAGCGCGAAATCCCATTGTTTAGGATGATTTTCGAATGGATGCTGTAAAATAACAGCCCCTGCGTTTTGCGCTATATTGATGGTATTATCTTCACTGCCGGAGTCTAAGATAAAAACAGGGGCGTTTAAATCCCTGATGGATGCCAGCAAACGGGGCAGATGCCGCTCCTCGTTATAGGTTAAAATGATAAATGAATATAACGGTGTCAATAATTACGCTATCTGTTATACAAACTTACGTTTTCTTTAACGGCTTTAAACCTCTTTTAAAATGTTGGCTGCAGTAAGGATCTTGTGGATGGCCAACATACTGATATAGCTCCAGAATATGTTGTTGATGATAAACTCGAAGCTAAGTCCGCGCCACATGATTTGGAATAATCCGCTAAAGATCAAGGCAGTGCCCAGGATATAGCCGCCGAAGAGTTTCTCTGCCTTTACCGAAATTATTTGCGCAATAGCCCCATAAACCAGCATAATGACAAATATGCCCGGAGCGCCGGCGGTGAGATAAGCATCGACAATAAAAGCCGGCTTAGCCGATACCGAAGAAGCCCTGTTAACTACACCAGCGTCAAAAACGCGCTCCATCACCAAGTCTTCCGTAATAGGTTTTGCAGGCCAGAAAATACGTGGTACAAGTGCTATTGCTGATTGCTCGAACAATTTCGTTCCGTAAAAATCAATGGTTTTTGGTGTCGATTGCGTGAACTTGATGAACATATCGACTTCGCTGAGCCTGAAGACCAGGAAGCCCCAGTTAGAGTCATCTTCCTCTCCTGTATTTGCGCTGTTTATGGCTGCGTCAAGAGCCAGTTGTGTAGCCTCATCGGCAGATGCATCCCCCGACCATGCGTTCTGCCGGAAAATACGGTTATAGGTGGGGAGGAACATGAATAAAAGTAACAATGCAGGAACGAAAACACCTATCACAATTTTTTTATAGTTGGGATATAAGAAAATGCCTAAAACCAATACACTGATAATGATCGGTTCTTTAAATCCCGACGTTAAGGCCTGGTAGAAGTTAAATATGTAGAAGATGAAACAAATTAATGTGTTACCGGGCTTTTTTAAGGGTATAGCGAAAGCGAGGGCCAGGGTGCCTGCGATAAAACTAAGTGAACTGAATTGATTGGCAAATTGGGACAGACCAGGAACCTTGGTGAAAAGTATAGACGCCGGAAAGCTGACGACAGCGAACATCATCAAAAGATTAGCCAGCTTTTCCTTCGAGATATAGTACTTTGACTTGGTTTCATAATTCATGAACATTAAAATACCCGAAGCAAAAGAAGCATGCGCAAGGCAATAATAACGCTGGCATTGAGCAGTATGCTCCAGCCGGTCTTTATCAATCAGGGTGGTAGCCACCTTTTCGAAATTCTCATAACCCAACACATCCATAAAATAAAAAATAGATGTACAAGCCATATAGCCCGCAAAAATGATTTGCACCATAAAAATAGGGCGCATGAGTTGTTCGGCTATGCCTCTGTCTGTTGGTAGGGGTTTTACCCATCCGGTCAGGGTAAGGAAAAATATGAGGAAAGAACCCAGCCAGGCCACGCAGTATGATAGCTTAGGATCGCCGCTAAACAACATGGCTAAAGCCCAGGGTATGAATAGTACAATAATACGCTCAAGGGGCGCCTGGTTATTTTGCATATGTATTCTTCAGCGTTTTCAGGATGGTTTCGGCCTGGATTTCAAAGCTCCAGGAGGCTACCTTAGTTTTGGCGTTGTTGCCTAAGGTGCTCAACCCTGTTTTGTTTTCAAGCAACAAAGATAACTTTTGGATTAAAGAAGACCGGCTTCCGGCTTCAAACATCTCCCCGTTGATACCCGAATCTACAAGATCAATTGCACAGCCACATTTATCAGATACAAGTACAGGGCGGCCTGCGGCCATTGCCTCGTTTACCGCAAGTCCCCATGTTTCGTTAGGCCCTTTTGAAGGGAGGCAAAATATATTGCATGCCTGATATATGGCTGGCATGGCCGATTGATTTTGGAATGGTAAGAAATGAACTTTTTCCGAATCAGCTGCACTTGCTTTAAGGGAATTTTCCAAAGGCCCATTTCCAACAAACAACAGATGAGCATTTGGTATGCCCATCGATAGGAAAGCATCAAGTAACATCTGCGGAGATTTTTTTTCCTCCAGTTTACCTGCGAATAAAATAACCCTATCATTTGGTTTAATGCCAAGGCCGGATCTGATCTCAATTGCTTCCTGTGACCGGTCTGCAGCGAACCTGCTGTTATCGATAGCGTGAGGTGCAAAAAAAAGCTGATCGTTTTTTAACCCATATTTCTGAAAATATGCCTTGTTGTTAGTACCAACGTAAAAAACATAGTCAACATGGCTGTACACCCAGCGCAGCGCAAGCGAGCGTAACAGGTTTTTGAAGCCTGTTTGCCCGTCAAGTAATGTTGAATCGCCCCGAAAATAAAGCGGTATTTTATTTTTGAAATGGCGTATAACTTTCAAATGACTATTGTAAGCCCATCCGTACACTAAAATAGCATCGGGTTGCCAATTTTTTACCTGATTGATCAGGTCGGGATTAACGATTCCTTTAAAATGATGGGAGCCTGGGTTTGGAGCCGTGTTTTTAACCCACTGGTAAGGGTAGCCATCAAGCAGCGGAATATCCCAGGCTATCGTTTTGCCGAAACCGGGATCAAACTTTTGTTGAGCTTCCTCACCCCAAGTATAAAATACCATCACCTCTATGCTTTGGCTTAGCAGCTTAAACACCGGCGCATAGTATTGAATAGGGTGGGTGGTAATAATGGCGAGGCGCATGTTAAATTTTTTCCCCCAATGCTGTAAACTTCGGGGTCGATTTTAATCGTAACAGGATAAAATCAATGTCACGGCAGTAAATGGTATTGTAATGCCCAAATGAGGGTATCAAATTTAATCCCCTCGTAAACGGATCATACCGGTATGGCGTAAAACCCGAAGATACCAGGGTTTGGTGAATATCTTCTTCGTTAAATCCGTAACGCGAGCCACTGCCGTTCAGCTCAATGATAATGGCTTTTAGCGTTGGTTGTTTTAAAGTTTCGTTCATTCCTTTAAGCACTTCCGTTTCAAAGCCTTCCACATCAATCTTAATGAGTGAGGGACAGTCGTCAGCAGTTAACGAATCTACAGTGATCACATCTATCATTTCCGCATCTGCTTTTTCAGTATCGAGCACCACGTGGTTGGTGGTATCTTCATTTTTTGAAAAGCTTAACTGTCCTGCCGTTGCACCTGCCGCCGCATGGATCAGCGTAACCTTGTTTTGAAGCCGGTTTAGCTCGATATTTTTAGCGGTTAATATCGCCGTGGCTGACGAAGCCTCAATAGCAATGGTTTTTGCATTACTAACGCCAGAGGCCAGTAAGGTGTACGAACCCGCGTTAGCGCCGATATCAAAGAATACATCCTGCGCGGTCAAAAAGTGAAGCAGGAATGCCATGTCCTCAAATTCGTGCAGCCCGGTATAAATGTTTCCTGTTATCCCGGTAAGGCCTTTACGGGCATAAAAATTTACGTTGCCTACAAAAGGTTTTATCAACAATTTTGAGGGTTGAATACTGCTTTGAAGCTGCCAGCCTACAAATCTCAAAAACGCTTTAAACGGATGCTTTTTACCTAAAGGGTGATTTAAAATAAAGCCGAAAGTTCTCTTAATTTTTTCCACTGATAACACGGTCAAAAAGTTTACATTGTTCTACAGTCATTTGCCTTGCGGAATATTTATCAGCGGCTTCCTCGTTATAATTAGGGAGCGGTTCATTACCCTGAACGATAGAAAGTAAAAAGGTATTGATCTTATCATCCGTAACCGTATCGTAATTATACACTTGTTTTACTCCATATTCCTTCATAATGCCAATTGCCGAACTTGAGGCGTTAAAGATAGCCAAGATCGGTTTTTGCGTAAGCAAATAGGGATAAATTTTCGAGGCGGTGTATTTGGGATCATCGGAGCCCGGTATGAACAGGGCATCGGCCTGCTTTAGTGTGAGCAATGTATGATAATAACTTATTCTGTCGGTAATTTCGGTTACGTAGCCGGTTACACCAAAATGATCAGCAACTGACAGGATGCTGGGCTTGCCTTCGCCGGCGGGAGCATAACTGGTGCCAATAAAGTAGAACCTTGCAAGCTCCAAAGCTTTGTTTCCCGCATCCAGTCCGGCTTTGAACGCCTTGAAAAGGGTACTTACTGCTTTTTGCATGTCTGCTCCACCACGCCCTACATATACTATATTGACGTGAGAGTCATCAAGCAGCTTGGGAAAATTGCTTTGATTTTTTTCGGCAATTTCCATATCGGGTTCAAAGGCCCCGAAAGTAATTGTAGCGGCCGGGATATGCTGAATACGAGGGTATCGGTTTTTAAGATCGGTAATGTAATGGTCAGATACGCTGATCAAACCGTCCGCGTTGTTCAGGGCAATGGGCTCCAGGTATTTGTTCAATCGGTATGAAAACCAGTATTTACGCGGTCGTTGGGCCTTTGGTTTATTCTGGTAATAATCCGAGTGCCAGGGGTCCTGCATGTCAATTACATAGGGAATGCCAAAGCGCTTTTTTAAATATGCCCCTAAAATACAAACGGGGAACTGCGTAGTCGAAAAATAGATCAGATCATATTGTTTCGACTTTAAAAGAGACCTGATTTTTTTCTTGTAAAACGGCAACGACCGCAAAGCAATACTGCCCAAGCCAAATTTTGAGGTGAGGTTTTTGGGGAGCGCTTTTATTTTATAGATCCTGATATCTTCCGGGATACTTTGTAAAAGCAATTGATCGGTAGGGAGATCTGAATATTGCTCATCCACAACAACTACTTCTGCTTCCCAGCCGTTTGCTACAAAATAAGGAATACTCATCCTTACGCGTTGCATATCGGCAGCATTTACAGGTGGAAAATAAGGGGATATGATCAGTAGTTTTTTCATGGATTATTTTATGATCCTTTTCCACCACCGGTTACCGCTGATCTTTTCACGAGCCGGCGACCAATCGCAAACCTCATCGATAATGTCATAGAAACCCTGTTGCTTTTCAGGCAGATCATTCTGCCCGATCTTTTCAATGAGTTGTGGTAGGTGCTGATAAAAAGCTTCGGTACGATAAGGGGGATGTAACGACCATAATCCCTTACCGCTGCCTAAAAAGTCGACCCGTTTTAAATGATGCTTTGTAAGATAGTCCGAAAATAGGTGCTCAGGAAGGTCGGCATTAGGGTTTCCTTCAATAATCGCTTTTATTTGTCCACGAAGCGGTGGCTGAGTTAATACCAATTTATCAGCATCAAATCGGCTTTTATCGATCATGAAAATCCTGGTACTCATGCCCTTTAGTGCCCATGTATAGGGGGCGACTTTTTGAATAACATTCTGACCAACCAGAATGTCGGCCGGGTGCGGTGGGCCGGGTAATGGTGAAGCGACAAAGCAATCTGGATCAGACTCGAAAAGTTTAACCGCTTCGCCAATCCATTGCTGACTTCCTCCGCCTAAAAACATGTCCGAATCCAGGTGTAAAACGAGATTGTTTTGGGCCGAGTACAACCCGAAAAAGTAGGCGTAAAACGGACCGCCCCTGAAATCTTTGTCGGGCATATTCTTTTTACCAAAGAATTTATCGGCTATCTTTTGTTTCGTCGCCGGGGTGTAATCAACGTAGTTTATACTTATTGCATAATTGCTTTTAATGTCTGTTTCCAGAAATTTGTCCAGCAAGGTTTTATTGGCCTCCCAGCCATCAGCGAAACGCCCCTTGCTTGGGCGAGTATCAACTGTTAAAACAATGTCGTCAACTTGTCCGGCCAATACCTCCAACTGATGTTTAAGCATGAAGCGTAGATGCGGGTAGTCGCCGGGCGCAAGGTTTATCTGTAAGCTTACTTTATTTTTCAAGGGCTGTGCCGACTAATGAAATCAGTTTTTTAGATTCGTTTTCCCAATTGTAAAATGTTCCGGCTTCAATTGCCCGGTTCCGTGCTAACTGCAATTCCTCCTGACTATTAAGCCATTTTTCGAGCGCTTCAATTTCTGCACCATCAGGCTGTTGGGATAATTTAAAGCCTGGTTTGAACAAATCATAACCCTCTTTTTGCCCTTCGGTTTCACTCGTGATAACGGGTAATCCGGATTGAATATATTGGAAAAATTTATTGGTGATGGTATAATTGCGGCTTGCCGGTGTATTCAGTTCCAAAGCCAGGCCAATATCAAATTCAGCTATTTTTGCAGCGAGCTGGTTTTCAGGTACAAGGTCGTGAAAAAACAGATGATGTTGACTGTGGAGCAATGCCATTAAACTTTGCCTGTAGGCCTCCGTTACGTTTCCCAACAAGTGCAATTCGACGGGTGTTTTTAGTAGATAAAGGACTTTTATAAACTGTTCCAGCCCACGTCCGGGGCCTATGGTTTGTGAAAACCAAAACAGTTTTAGTGGTTTGCTAAAGAGCTTTGTCTTTTGAAAGGAGATCTCCGGACTTGGAAAAACATTATAAATTACCTGTGGCTTTGGGGATGAATATTGTTGGGCCAATTTCTCGGCAAGTGTGTTTGATGTTGTTATACAAAAGGTTCCTTTTTTAAGTGCTTCTGATTCGGCATGGCGTAATAAACCAATCGGTCGCTCTGTGCGCGCCTCAGGAAGCAGGTCTTCAGAGTACCAGTCTTCCAGGTCAAATGCAACTTTAAAACCTGCCTTTAGCAGACGGCTACCGATGTGGGTGGGCAGTTCCTGATGGCAAATGTACAGATCGGCTTTTATTGCCCTGGCTGCATCATAATAGCGCAAGGCGCCATAACCAAGCGCGAGGCTATTTTCTATCTTAAACCTGCGAATCACCCAACGCCCTAATTTATTGAAAAACCTATCCGAAATTGATTTCGAGTTGGTTTTGGATAGATCAGATACCAATTGCAGACGAATATTTGGAAAGTTAGCGATGGCCGACAAATCCTGAGCATAAAGATCGGCCGAAACGCTGCCGGTTAAAATATGAATATCATAACCTGCAGCTGCCAGTGCTGTAGCCTCTTTCAAAACCCTGGGGTTCCGGCAAAGGTGCGATTGGGTAACAATGCAGATCGTTTCGTGCAAGTTGTTAATTAAATAACCTGGTTTTTATTTTTTGGAGGGACTCCGGGATTGAATGTGCTCCGAGCGCTTTCTGCTGGCTTTTGGCCCTCAATTCTTTTCGCCTACTTTCGGACCGGACTAATTCCCGGCTTTTCAACACCAATTCATCTGCATCAGCATATGTCTCAATGTCAGTGCCTAATTCGTATAAATGGGCGAGCCCTTCGGTATATTCTGTAAGGTAGCAGGCGCCCAACATAGAGGCTTCCAGGTCCCGGAGCCTGCTGTAAGTCAATATGTTTTTTCCAAAGCTGTGAAAGGTTGGTACCCGGTTTATACCCAGGGTGATCATACTTTCCCGGCTAAGCCGGAAGTATTCTTCAAAATCCGGCTTTTCAAACAAGTTTTCCGGCGGTACAACAACCGGTTCCTGTTTGTTAAACCGTTTAACATGATAGGCAGCAAAGGCTTTCAGTCCGGTTTGGCGTATCAGTTGCAGTTGATTACTGATTTTTGCAGATAGATTTGATGCTGGTAACACAGTCGCCGATTCGTTTTCATTGTGCCACCCCGTTCCGGTTATTTGTACCGGTAATCCTTTGTCGATCACATTTGCCAGGAGTTGCGCACGCAGGTAGTCTTTAGAACCAATAAAGGTAATGGCACCTGTTTCCCTAACAGGAAGCGTCCGATATTCTGGCGCCACCCACATAGGCATTGGGAGATGAATATGAGCTACCCCCGCTACCTGGTACATATTAAGGGCTTCAAATTCCGGTACCCACACCAGATCAAATATTTTAAATTCAGGGGGTAATTTGCTGAAGGACCTGATATTATCGCAGTAAAAATTAACACAAGGCACGCCCATCGCCCTTATTTGTTTAATGGCGTTAATGTCAATCTGCTTGGGATACAGGTAACAAAGAAAAATGTCAAAATGCTGCCGGTTGTTTTTTACGTAATTGACAGTTTGCGCCCAGGTCTCTTGTTTCCACAGTTCTAAGGCCGGGTCTTTCTCATAAGGGACCATCCCGGCGGCCCAATCCAATCCGGGGATCTCTATCCATTTCATACCAGCTTCGTTTATACCATTTTTGATATAGTAAGTCCAGAAACGATAGGCCGGGATTGCGTGCGGTGCTGCCCCACTATCCTGCATAAAAGAAAGTAAGATCCTCATGAAAGTCGTTTGAACAGCACGTCAATCTGGTTGAGCTCTGTGCCCAAAGGTGTGTTGTTGCCGAATGCAAAAAGTTGAAACCGGTATCCCGCCAGGTAATTGGCAATGTCAAGAAACTGTGCCTGGCCATAGTAGTATTCTTTAAAGGATACTTCGCAGATAATATACTTCGAGGAGTTTAGCCAATCTCCAAGTCCTTTAAGCACCTCTAATTCAAATCCCTGTACATCAAGTTTGATAATATCAGGTGGCGATAAAGATTTATTATCAATCAGGTCGGCAAGGCGTTTAACTTCTACTTGCTCCTCATTTGCCTTTTGAATATGAAAATGCTCAAACTCAAGCGGGGTAGCAGATAGTAAGCTTGATGAGTCAGAAAAACTGGATATGTTGATGGTGGCAGTTCCGTTTTCGTTCCCCGCGCAATACGCGTGCAGGTAAATATCATTCAACGCCCTGCAATTTTCATTGAATTGTGAAATATGAAAAGATAATGGCTCAAACGCGTGGACCGAAGCCTTTGGCAAAACAGATTTGGCAAGTAAGGTCCAGGTACCGATGTTGCTGCCCACATCATAAACAATGGGGTTTGCGCTCAATAAAGGGTCTTTACCGATTATTTCAAGTAGCTCAAGCGAATCGATATGCCCGAGTTTCAGCGCTTCCCCTGGTGTGTTTTTTAATTTTCTGATACGGCGTTTACGCGCTATTTCAAGCGCCAACCTTTCAATCAGTCTTTTTGGTTTATATAAGATGGAGAAATTCATGGACGGTATGGATAGGAGTGTTTTAGTTACCGGTTAATCGTAAACTTCCTGTATGATTTCCAGCATACGCCGGGCACTTTTCTCCAGGGTGATGTTTTTCAATATATAATCCCTTGGGGTAAATTGCTGTTGTGTAACCTTCTCCCAAAAAGCATCAAACCCGGTTTCAAACGCTGCATAGTTCTTGAATTTCATCCCGCAGGTATCATCAAAAAAAGGAACGGATGAAGCAGGTATATCCGGTGTGCCCCATTTATCTCTTTCAGGGTCAAGACAAAAATTTTGGTCCCAGGCGTAAACAGGTATATCCATAGATAAAGCTTCGCAACAGGCAAATCCCTGGCTTTCATGTTCACATAGGAACACCATCGACCGGCATAGTTTTAAAAGCTTGTGATAATCTGCTTCCTGGTAATGTCCGTAAATGATTTCCGTGAATGACAACCCAAGTTCTTTTAGTTTATTTTTGACAGGCTCAACCAATTCCGCTTCCATTTCCGCATGATTCCATCTAATTTTATTATATATCAGAACATCGTAAACCGGTTTTTTATCTTTTTCAGGAAGCCACTTTTGGGTTTCTATTCCTGCAGGCCAGAGTTCGCAGACTTCGGCCCCATAATAAGGAATGTAAATGTCATTAGCCCATTTGGAATGTTGCAGGTATTTAACTATTGAAAAATCCTGGCACATGGTGAGCCATTGTGTGGGATGAGATACCAATGCGATACCGGCTATAATAGGATTAGGTTTATTATAGCCTTCAAGTGCTTGTTTGCCAATCCCTAATACTACTACGGGTTCACCGGGGGCTATTTCTTTAAACGGCCGGTTTACCACATAGTTTACCCCAATTTCATCGAATCCGAGGCGTAGGTTAATAAAAACCTTCTCTATGCCGCTTATTTTCTTCGGCCGTAAAAGTTTTCGCGCAGCCGAGAAAATATATCTGTCGCCGGGAAAATAACGGTCTTTTTCCGGTGGTTTGCGAAAGTAAAGGTGAATGCGTTTCATGATAGCTTGCCTGAGTTGTTTGGCCTTTTACTCAATTGATGTTTGAAGAGCTGCAGCCGTTTAGTAAATTTCCATCCAAACACCATGGATAATAATTTGCCGCTTGTTGTACCAAACGGATACTCCGTGCGAATTTCCGCTTTTAATGTCTTAAGATCGTTTTTGATTTGCCGCTCAAGCTCAGAATAGGCTGGATATGCTTTGAAAAGCAAACCGTGTAACCATCGGGCGTGCATATTCTTCAATTCCGGCAATGTGTTTTTAGCTTTTAGCCATGAAATTTTAAGGCTTAGGGCATCGTACTGTGAGCGCAGATGTTTCTGTGTTGTTAAGCCCGACAGGTTTTTACTTCCCTGGTATTTCCTGTAATAATTGTAACCGGCTGATTTTAAAACACCCTTGGATGCCAGTACTACCCTGCAAAAAAACTCACCGTCGTCATCTAATGTTAGGTCTTCATTCCATTTGCCGGCTTTTTCTACAATGTTTTTTGGGCATAGCCAGGCATTCGGCTGCACCATAGAGCCGTTGCCTTCATTATTTCCCCCGTAAAGATTAAAGAGAAAATTGAATGGGGGCAGGTCTAACAAAAATGCTTCTTCATATGCTGATGGCGCAAATTCGGTAGGCTGACGGCCATCTGTAAAATGGATGGTGCTGCAAACTGCAACCATGTCGGGATTCGCGGCTAACAGGGTTACCTGTTTTTCTATTTTATCAGCACTTAGTATGTCATCAGCGTCGAGGAACTGAATATAATCTCCTTTTACTTTCATTAATCCGCTGTTCCTGGCAGCAGCAGCGTTTTTATTTTCCTGGTGATAAACCCTGATTCGCTCGTTTTGAAAGGTTTTCGCGATAGAAAGAGATTGATCCGTCGATCCGTCGTCGATAATAATTACCTCGATATTTTGCCAGGTCTGGTTAATACAGGAATTGATAGCTTCGGCGAGATATAGCGCCGAATTATAAACCGGTATGATAATGGAAACCAGGGGACTCAAATCAGTTTCTTCCACGCGGTTGTAAAATAATCATCTTTAGACAGGTCTACATAATGGTGTAGCACACCTGCCGCATTATTAACCATTGAGCTATCGGGGTTAACGATGTAGGTATTAGATGGCAGTATTTCTGTTTTAACACCTGTCAGTAGCATAGCGGTCAAGGCTTGTTCCAGGTAGTAAGACGCTCCCTCTTTTTCTTCCAGGACACCTATCCACCGGTCTATTTTATCCCAGTTGACATCGGCACTGTTCATGCCGATAACGCCTACGTTTAATAATTCAGGTATTTTACTGCCGCAAAGTTCTTCCATCAGGTGCCTTGAGTACCCGTACGATTCCTGGCAGTCCAGCATATAAATAGGGGATGTCGGGTTTTGTAGCCAATTCAACAATTCCGTTGGTTCATTCCAAAATAACATGTCAGAATCTAAAACTACTTTCCAGCCTGAAGGCACGATTGTATGTATATCCGTTAATTTTTTGATGTGCGGATAAACCTTCCTTTTATGGTTTAAATGCGGGTATCGCTGTTCCGGTAATATACTGTTGAGATTTTTCTCTATCATCTGCCGGGTTACAATACCTGCACCCGGAAGCTGTTTACGGATTTGAGCCAGCAGGTCTTCATCAAAACTGCCATCATCAACCAATATAAATCTGAGCGGCGCATTGGCCACCCGGTTGAGCGATTGGATGCAAAACAATGTTTGATAAAGATATTTTTTGCCTGTCAGGAAATAGACTGGCAAGCCATCTTCAAAAGATTTCACCGGGGGGAGTTCCGCTGATTTTGATGCCATCAAATGGCTCAGGCGGATCATCTTCTTGTAACTCCTGTATCCCCCGAACCTTTTAAAGGTCTTCAGCCTGGCTTTGGGGTAACGGTACAGGATATTTATAATTTTTTGGAGCAACTTGATAGTTTTTTGCTGTTAGATGCTTAGCCTGCCAAACCTTCAAAGGTTCCACAAGCCCCTTTCCATTTGAGGTAATTATAGCTGTTTTTCCAGGCTTTATAAACAACAAAACTTTTCAGTTTCCTTAAAGGCACTGTCCATCCCGGTATTTTTTTCCAGGGGCTGATGCCATGACTTTCCAGTACATAGATCCATGATTTACTCAGATCTTTGCAAAGCCGGCCAAGGTAGTTTATTTCCAGCCTCTCTGCCGGGATGATATGGCGCAGGGACAGCTGTGGAAAATACCCGCTGTCCCATCCCGACTTTACAATTTCAAGCAATATATCGTTATCTCCGCCAGAACTTAAGGAGTTTCCTTTCCGATCGGTAATGATCGATTTTCCTGATGTGATCTTAGCGCGGTAAGATTGTAATGCAGCCTTACGCACTGCCATACCGGCACCTATGGGGCCATATTCGGGGAATTTGTTTTCCCATTGCTGAATGATTACCTCGTCGCCGAAATCGCGCAGCGCTAAACTGAAATAGAAAGTGGGTAGCCATTCCGGCTCTTCATATGGCAATTCAGGAAGCGATTTTCCACCTATTGCGCCCATGTTTGGGTGATCAGTAAAAATAGTACTCGCATTTTGAACATAGTTTTCGTCCAAAATATTATCATCATCTACAAAAATTACAATATCGCCCTTAGCTTCGTCTACACCTCTTAACCGGGCGTAGGTCAGTCCTTGATTTTTTTCGATAACCACCCGGGCTGCCGCTTTCCACTGTAATGAAATCTCATCAATAACTTTATTGTTAGAGTTATTATCTACTAAAATGAGTTCCCAGGCTTCGGGCGCTGCGCTTTGCTTTTTGAGCCCTTCAATTGTGGCAAGAAGCCGTTCGCTGTTCGGGTTATAAGTTGGTATAACGACGGAGAGGTACATGACCGGTAAAATTGTGGATTTGTTTTAAATAAGTTTACTGTAATTTTCTTCCAAAAGTGCTCCGATTTTTTCGTTACTATACGCCGCAACTACTTTTTTCCTTGCATTTTCTCCCAATTGTATTCGCAGGTCTGGATTATCAATAAGACGGATAAGTGCCCTCGCTATTTCCATGTGGTTGGAGGGATCAATAAGCAGGCCTCCATCGCAATCTTCAAGCATATCTTTCATGCCGCCCTCCCGGCTGGCTACAATGCCACGCGCGGCGCTCATAGCCTCAAGGCAACTGTAGGGGAAATTTTCCCAGATACTCGGGAAAACGCAGATATCCGTACCGGCGTAAATTTCTGAAATAAGGTGAGCCGGTACCAGGGTAAATTCCAGGTTATCGCGGTAATCTTTCAGTACCTCAAGCAGATACTCTTTCATATCAAGGCCTTTAACTGGCGATTTTTGTATCCCGCCTACGAATTTAACCTTGATAAATGGTTTTGCTTTTAAAACGATTGACAGGGCAGCTGCCAGCTTTACAAGCCCTTTTCTAACTTCCAGGCGGCCTATATAGGTTATCGTGTTTGTGTTGGTGCTTGATGGAATACTAAGAAGTTCTTTTCCGGGAGCAAACAGATTGGGAATGTTCAATATCCGGTTCCTGTCTATACGCCACTTGCGGGCAACAATATCGCCCAGGCTGATGGAAGGCGTATGTATTTGCTCTGCCAGCACCGTGGTTAGATAATCAGGATCTGTTTTAGTATTGCGCGGTTTCCAGAAACGTCTGTATAGTTTTCCGCGAATAATACCGCTGAGTATGAACCTGCATTTTTGTAAATAGGTTAAATAATGATTATTAATTATATCAACCAGGAACCAGGGTATATGCAGCCTCACCACGAGCGGGATATGCATGAAATTCCGTTTAATAGACAGGCCATCTCCGGAGAATTCCGGCGACTCAATCAGGTCGAATTTTCCGGCTTCGTTAGCCGCTTCAAAAAAAGGCAGAATTACAGTATGGAAAATTTCCCTGTCTGTACATAATACGCGATTTACTTTGATCCCATCCACTACCTCTGTAACCGTACGGTGCGTTGAAGCGCAAAAGACCTCAACAATATGTCCTCGTTCAAGCATCATCCGCGAAACCTGTTGAACGTAGGTGGCTATACCGCCAACGGCAGTGTCAGGAGGATATTCATAAGATATATACGCGATTTTCATCTGCTGCCTTTTATATCAGACCTAATGATCTGTAAATTTTAGTTCTTATACGATTAATGAAGTTAACTTTCCCCCAATGAGGAACAGCGCCATGTCCCTCGTCTGACCACATCAGTTTTTCATCCTCATCCCACTTCATTTTCATCTTTGCATCTGATGTTTTAGCGGTATCATGAATATTAGCTACCGATAGCGGCTTTTTGATTAGTTTCCTTTTCTGACCTTTAACCAGGCGAAGCCAGAGTTCAAAGTCAAGCGCGCAATGCAGTCTTTCCCAGATAGGTTGATGTATTGTCGCGCTCCAAAACGACGACGGCTGTACAAGATTGGGTATTTTCAAAAAGAAGTCCAGTGATGGCAGTACCTTGCTTACATCGAACTGTTGTGTGGTTTCGCGATAATTCAAACCATAACCATAAACGAATTTAGCTTTCGACCGTGTAAATAGTTGGATAACTTCCTGAAAAACATCTTTCAGATAATAATCGTCGCTATTGATCCATGCATAAAAATCGCCTGATGCCAGGCTAAACCCCAGGTTAATAGCTTGGCCCTGCCCGTTATCCCTGGCACTGCGGTAGTAGCTGATCCATGGTGCGTATTTTTCAAGAATAGAGACGGTCTCATCGTTACTTCCGCCATCTATTACGATATATTCCAGGTTAGGATAGTTTTGCAGCAGGATGGAGCGAATGGTTTGTTCAATGAACCTGCCTTGATTATAGGATGGTGTAACTATCGTCAGCTTAGGCCAGTTATTGTTGGTGCGGTAAACCTCCGGATCTGTTTCCTCGGTCCAGGGCCAGCCGGTTTGCTGATTATCGGGAGCGGGCAAAACTTTAAGCAGACCACCCGACGGTATTACCTGTAAAGGTACGTTAACGCCTGCTGCTATAAAATCTTCCCGGTATTTTTTCAGATCAGGTAAATTCATCCTGCTTGCTTAATAAATGGTTATGCCGTTTCCTGTAGCGCTATGCGCAGAAATCCATTGCCGAAATTTTTAATATTGCGTTGATAATCAGGATTGGCATAAAGCGAAGGGAGCGGATGTGCACTAATGGCAAGCTCCAATTTTGCCGCTAAGTCCTTTACATCCAAAGGAGCGAAGAACCTGGCGCTGCTATCAACAAGTTGCTCCTGGTGAACTTCTATATCGGAAACAATTAATGCCTTATTCATTGATTTAGCGTCTTCAACTACGGTGCTCCAGCCCTCAAAAAGGGATGGCTGAACAATAGCAACAGCATTATTCATTAGCTGTAATTGTTCCTCTCTTTTGATAAAACCAAGAAACCTGATATTGTCGGTAAGATTATTTTGCTGAACATAAGTATTAAGTTCTGTAAAATATTCAGGGTTCCTGAGGTCTGCCGTATTGCCGGTAAAAGCAACAGTAATGTTGGTACCATTATTTTTAAGCCTGTGTACGGCCTGGATAACCGTAAGCTGGTTTTTATGCTTCCAAAACTGGTTGGGGCAAAGGAAATAAATATCAGGCAAATCAAACTTCTTAAGCAGGGGGCCGATAGTCAAATTCCGGTAGACTGGGTGAGTGACGGCGAAGGGCAGCACATGCACTTTAACAAGATGTCCGGGATAAAGCGATTTAAAATGTCCCGCCGCGTTTTGGCTGCTCAGAATAAGATGCTCTGACGAACCCTGAATCTCCATCTGGCTTCTTTTTCTGCCTTCAATAGCCTCTGCACTAAAAAATTCGGGGGCGAAATGTTCCTGAAAATCTGCTACCCAATAAATTTTATTACTGGCGAGAGATTGGGCCATGCTTTTGTAATATGGAAATACCGCATCCAGGTTTTTTATAGTTTGATTAAAGAATGCGGTCTTAACCAGGCGATTGGTTATTTTATTAAAAAAGCGGGTGGCAAAACTGGCCTCTCCGGTACCTAACCTAAAGCTTATATATGGGTAGGATATGTTATTTTTAGCAGCTTGATAATCGCTTCGCTTATTAATGATCAAAACGAGGTGCGGTTTAAGCTCTTCATCAAGTGTGTTTAATGCGCTTACAAGATTCTCTATATAATAAGTACCGCCAATCCAATTTTCGTTGTATGAGTAATTGAGCGCTATCCTCTTTCTTTTAGCCATTTACAATAGTCTTTTATACCATCTTCAAAACTTATTTGCTGCTGGTAGCCTAAACTTTTCAGCAAACTTGTATCGGCTTGCCAATAAAGCGGGTCGCCGGATCGATTCACTCCTTCAAAGCTAAAGACTCCCTTAAATTCTATATTTTCAAGAAACGCACTGGCAGCTGCTGCTATGGTGATTGGGCTGCCATTGGCGATATTAATAATTTTGAAACCTGTTTGGTTTCCACTAATAACTAGTGACATTGCATTCACGATGTCGGTTACGTGAATAAACTCGCGGGTTTCTTCACCGGTACCAAAAAGAGCGAAATGCTGCTGTGACCTTGATTTTTTGAAAAGATCCCAGAATAATTGCTTTTGTAAGCCTCTGCCGTATGCGGAAAATACACGGAAAATGAAGATGCTTAGCCCATAATATTTATGATATAGTTCACAAAGCTCTTCTGCCTGCTTTTTATGAATGCCATAAGGGGATAGGGGAGCCAGCCTATCGGTTTCTTTGATCGGCATAACAACGGGATTGCCATAAACTGCCGCGCTTGACATCTGCAGGAACTTACAATCATTGTTTTCTTCCCTGATGGCGTTAAGCAGGGCAACTGTCAGGTTCACATTCAACAGATAATCTTTTTCCGGACGAATGAAAGAATCTGGTACAGAGGCAGCGCCGGCGCAATTAACACACCAGGTAAATTGATGTTTTCGGAACACCGATTTAAAATCCGCATTGGTGGCATCTATTAAAAAATAGTTGGGATCGTTGTATTCCGTTACAACATCCGCTCCGTAAACATCATAGCCATCCAGATCTTTGAAAAAGTTGTAGCAGACAGAGCCTATAAATCCTTTTGAGCCTATGATCAGAATATTCATTTTTCAGTAAGTTGCTTTTTTACCCTGGCCGGATTACCGGTCACTAATGTAAAGGGTGGCACATCTTTAGTCACAACGGTATTAGCACCAACAATAGCTCCTTTACCAATAGTTACACCTTTTAAAATGGTGGCATTAAAACTTATCCAGGCATAATCCTCAATGATCACGGGTGCGGTGAGCACATTGCCCTTTTCTGCCCACGAGCCATTATTAACCAGGTCTACATATCTTTCCGCTCTTTCTATGGCGTCAAGTTCATGGGCATTGGTGTCCATAACATTTACGTTATGTGATATCTGTACATAATCACCAATGCTAACGCTGTCGCCCGACCATATCCTGGAATGATCACCTATATAGCAGTTTTCGCCAATAGTGATCTGTCCGCCATATTTAAATACATGCAGCATCCCCCTGATATGAGTGCCTTGGCCAACTGTTATTTTTGACCGGTCCTGCGCGTTAGAAACTGTGGCTTCAGGATAAAAAATAGCTCCTGAATTAACCACATTGGCTTCAATGTGCCTGTTGTTTTGCTCCTGATATAGAGTATTAAGTATATGGTGGATATTGATCTTCTTTAAAAAGCCGGTGATCAGTTTCTTTATCAGTTTTTTCATCGTTTGTTACGCCACAGGTTAATTAGCCGCCGGATCAATGAACGCCTGCGTTTAGCAGGCGGATTTAAAGCTAAATATAAATTTTCCAGATAAGCCGCATCCAACGGAAGTTCTCCGGGGTGTTTCAGGGGGAATGACATGGAAAACGCAGGCAATAGAGCTATCGGATTATCTACCGAATTCATATGCGTACCGCTCTCAAATCCGATGTTTTTTACAAGGTTAACCGAAGGGTTAATAGCTATTCCATCATTGATAAGGATGCTATAAAACCACTGAATATCCCAGGTATCCAATGTATTGTTGTGTGCGCTCTCAAACATAGTGTAGTAGGTATTAAACCATTCCTGGCTTCCAATCGCCTGTCTGATCTGCGTTTGAGTTGCTTTCTCCGGCCAGGCTTTCATGTCGATGTCGTAGCGTTTCCAGGCCCTTTTCCATGTAGCCCATCCCCAGATCCCGCCATGAGCCCTGAAGTAAGACGGAGAATGCTCATCGCCCGACTTACCTAATAAATTAGAACCGGAGATGGACATAACCTGCTCGTTATCCCGGAACCGTTCCAGTAATTCCGAACAAAATGAAAAAAAGGTATTATCCGGCAAACAGTCATCTTCAAGGATAATGCCTTCCTCCACATGGTCAAAAAACCAATTGATCGCGTCGCTTACAGCATTCTTACAACCTAAATTTTGCGGCCTGAATAGTGTTTTGAGCTCACATTCCCAATCTATTTGGGTGGCTATACTTCTTGTTAAAGCGCATAATGCCTCGTCTGTTAGTACTTCTGGCCTCGGACCATCCGCTGCAATAAACAGGTATTCAGGTTGATGCAGCCTGATGCAATCAAATACACGTTGGGCGTTTTCCGGGCGGTTGAAAATCAGAAATAATACCGGAACAGTGGTACTACTCATTTGCCGCTTGCTTGACCGAGTTCAAAACCTGCTGAATATGTTGTTGGTGATTTATCACTTTCTTCCGGTTTTTTATAATGGAGGATACCATGCCGTAGTGCCTCAATACGGTGCATCTTTGTTCCAGTGTTGGTCGTTTCCTTTTTTTTAGCGCTTGTATCACTACCGCTTGTACGCTCCTTAATAAGGATATGCTATGACTTTTTAATAGCCTGGTACTTAAATCGTTCAAAGACACAGGTTCTTTATTGATCATAGCGATATAGCCATACAAAAAGTAGTAGGAGTAACTAAGCCAGAATGCCATATTAATAATGGTTTTAATGCTCTGTCTTTTTACTGGAATTAAATGTTTGAATGTTAACCTATCATCGGCTACAATCTGATGGCCGCATAAATAAAACATAAAACAAATTTCCGCGTCTTCGCCCGAAAGGAAGTTAGAACCTGTTCGCCCGGTGGTAATTTGTAACCAGCCATGTTCCGCCAATTCCATAAAAATGCTTTTCCTTATCGTCATCCCGGCACCGTAAACCCAATGGTCTGTCGCGGCCCAGTGCTGTGGCCCATTGGCATTCAGTTGGCTAAGCAAGGTTTCATTCATTGTGACCGGTTCTTCCGGAAGGATCTCTCCACAGCCCCCTAATACCCCGATTTTCGGATTGGCCTGCATAATTTCAAATGCAGTGGCCAGGTAGGAGGGGTTTAACCAGTTGTCATCATCGCAAAATAGCAGGTATTCATAGCGTGCGCAATCAATTCCTTTTCTCCGGGCATTGAATAATCCTGGTACGGGTTCGTCCACTACATTATACTCAATACCTGCGGATGAATATTTTTGCCATTCATTTATAGCAACCTGTGCCGTATTATCGGAAGATGCATTGTTAACGATCCATATTTCCCAGGGTAAATGAGCCGGAACCTGTTGTTGCGCCAAATGCCTGATAGTTTCAGGCAGGCGTAACGTGGAGTTATAGCAGCATACAATTACGGATATGCCCCTGGTATTATTCAACTGTAAATGGAATTAAGCTGTGTTTTAAATTGCTCAAAACTAAATTTTTCTTCAAACCTTGTGAACGCATTTTCGCCTAAGAAATGGCGTAGATCTGCGTTATCTATCAATTTAAGGATAGCTTCAACGTGTTGAGATACATTTTCCGACTCAACAAGGTAGCCATTATAATCATGCCAGACAGATTCTGGAAGGCCGCCTACATTTGATACTACACAAGGCAATGATTGAGACATGGCTTCCACTACTGCAATGCCATGAGTTTCATAAAAACTGGGTTGGTAATAGATATGTGCCGTTTTCAAATAATCATTGGTATTGTTTACGGCTCCTTTAAAAAAGATCTGCTCTTGATTGGTTACTTCCGATAGGTATTGATACAGTAAAGGGCCATTCCCAAGCCAGATAAAAGTAACCTGGGGGCGTGCTGCGGTAACTGCCTTAGCTACCCTGAGCCAGGTTTCCGGATTTTTGTACCCGATGACGTGCCCCATTGTGATGACATATATCGGAGGGGCAGCACTCTGTTTTATATTGGGTTGCACGCCGCTGTTAGGTTCTGTGACGCAGTTATAAACAACGTTTACGTATGCTTGCTTCTTTTTGGCTATTTCCCAGTTTTTACTAATCAGTGATTTATTGGACTGTGAAACGGTAATGATTTTTTTTCTGTTGCCCAGTTTTCTGTTGCAGGTATATGAGGTGAAAGATGTATATCTTTTGCTGGGCGTTGTGTGCAGGATATAATAAACCTTGCAGAATGGAGCCCAAAAAAAGTATAAATGTTTCTCCGGCTCCACCGCGCAAACTGTAATATCGGCCAGGCCATATCTAATGCTCAGTAATTGAATATAAAGTACTGATTTCAAAAGTCGAAACGCCTCTTTTAGAGTGGTGGTCCACCGGTATTGTAAATGGGCGTAACCACAAAGATTTGTTTTGATCCTATAACTTATAAGACCGCTTTCATCCACTTTTTCAAGAAATTTTACTTCGTCCTCATCCTCCAAAACCAGTAGTACGTTTTGCGGCCCCAAAACTTTTATCAAGGCTCGCAGGTGCGTATTACTTCCGCTGAAATCAAATAACTTAGTGAAGATGATATGTTTTATTGCCACAGAGCGGTATTAATAGGTCCTGACAACTATTTTTCTTAACTGATCAACCGGCATTAGCAAACTTAGTGTATAAAACAAAACAGTTAAAGGCAAGTTAAAAACATCTTTGATCAGGGTTCTGAAATTTTGGGAAGTACGCTGATGCCCGTAATAAAGCCAGTGTTTAAGTTTTTCCCTGATGATCAATTGTGTATCCTGCCAATATTCCGGGTTTTCTTTGCCGAAAGTTTTGATGATTTCAATAAGCTCAAGAGTTGCATGCCTGTCCCTTGCTGTTATTGACTCATTATGCACCCTGTAAAGGGATAGTTGAAGCGGAAGTGCTTTAAACACGGCACCATTTTTCAACAGCCGCAGCCACATTTCGTAATCTTCGGCAACCACTTTATCAATAAAGCCGCCTGCATTCAGAAATAGCTCTTTTTTTGCCAGTACTGTGAGGTTAGGAATCTGGTTGTAATTCAAAAACGTTAGTAAGGCCGGGCGCCCTTCGTATACTGCAGACTGAACGCCCATTGTTTTTAAAGTAGAGAAATCCTCGGGCAACTCCCCTTCAAAAATGTAACAATCTGTGAAAACCAAGGAATAATCCCCTGTATTGATTTCATGTATACTAACCTCCAGCTTTTCTTTAAGCCAAAGATCATCGGCATCCAGAAATGCTAAAAAAACGCCGGAACTGTTTGCAATAGCAAGATTTTTTGCTTTGCCCTGCCTGCCATTTTCCTGGAAAAAGCATTTAATGCGCTTGTCTGCAGAAGCGTAACGTTTTATAACCGCTGCTGTTTGATCTGTCGAGCCGTCGTCAACAATGAGTAGCTCCCAATTGGTATAGGTTTGTTGAATTACACTTTCAATGCTTGCTGCAATATATTTTTCAGCATTATAAGCAGGCATAATTACAGAAACAAGCTGATCATTCATTGCTTATAATATGCCAGTTTGCCGGGATAAAGTCATGAATATTGAACTTCACATTGTTGGCATTAAACCAATTGGCCGGTGCAAAAACTTCGCCGTTGCTTTTTGACAGCCATGCACCCCACCAGCTGAAACTGCTGTTTGCGATGATATGATGTTTACAATAACTCATTAAAGCCATATCCTTCCAGCTATTTTCGGATTGATTACCACTTACATAGCAGGTTTGATCGCTGTTTAAGTTTAAATTTTTCATTGCCCAGTCTATGTCGTCAGAGAAGATAAAAAGGGTCAGATCGGCGTACTTTGCTGTTAAAAGGTTCAATGTTTGTTGGTAATATTGTACTTCAAGTACGCCATGAATCTTATATACTTCCGGCGACTTCAAATAATCACCTCTGCGCACATGAATGCTCACCGGGTTGGCTGAAGCTTCAATCTTTTTCCTGATGTTGTCATTGTCGGTATCGAGTGCAGGGAACTCAAAATCTCCTAACAATTGATTGCGCAGGTGTTTGAAATATTTCTCCGACTGAAAATAGCCATCAAGGTATGTATTTACAGGCTTACCGTACGCTTTTTCAAAGTCAATATATTCGTTTTCTATCTGCCGGCTTATTACGGTTTTAAAAAAACGCCTGTATAACCGATAATAAAAGCTATTTTTATTAAAGATTGCTAATTGTTTAGCTGTGGCTTTAACAGCCTTTATATTTTTAAATAGCTGCAGTTCATACTTCCTCGCCGTAAAATGTGGTGAGTCTGTTTGATTTTCTTCCAGGAACTGATGGTCAATATACACCGGAGAACCCTGTGAAAGGCCTCTGCCCGCGGCATACTGAAACATTTGATTTCCGAGCCCTCCCTGTAGTTTAACAATTACCATAAATTGATGCCGATCATGACCGTTTGAGTATTTTATCTCTCAGCTTCACCAATACCCGCTTCACAGTTTGCACATTAAGAAACGATAGCCCATTGATTTCCATCATTTGCCGGATGGACTCACGGTAAGATAGCTGCAATTTATTGTGATAAAAGAAAAGCAGGGCAGGAGCCTGTTTATAATTGAATCCTTTATAATGATAAAGCATCACCATTTTAAGGTTAAACCGTAAGGCCTCAACAATCATCTCGTAAGTGATATCCAGTGCTGTAGTTTTCAGGTATTCGAAATGTACAAGCGCCCAGCTGATGAAATCCAGATGGCCGCAAATCATATCATTTTTGTTCCTGGCAGCGTTAGATGAAATATTGATACCGCTGTAACGCCAATATATTTGGGCGTTCGGGATTATAAACATCCCTTTTTTCCTGGAAAACAATATAGACATCGCCCAATCAGCCCCTTGAGCGTAAAGGGTAAATACAAAACCTCCGCATTCTTCATAAATACTCCTTGAAAAAATATGGTCAGGCATAGAATTTCCGCGTCTGCCATGTAAAAGGTTATAAGCCATCTGTGCCGAACTCTCCGTTTGCGGGCCAGTTGTGCCTCGGTTCATAATTTCGCCATGCTGATTGATCACCACGGTGTTAAACCTGAAAATATCAAAATCATTTGTTGCAACGTCGACGGTACTATAAAACTCTTCAACGCAATTGCTGTCCATCAGGTCATCATCCGAAAATAGACAGATCCATTTTTCAGTTTTACTTAATGCAACACACCTCTTCCATTGTAAAACCAGGTTTTTAGCTCCGATATTGTTTTCAAAACGGTTGTATACAATGTCCAGATCTTCCTGATGCCGTTCTGCTATAGACCTTAAATCTTCCGGGCTGCAATCATCTCCGATATAAACCGTGAAATTTTTGTTGCTTTGAGCGGCAAGCGATGCCAGCGTTTGATCAAAATATATCTTCTTATAAGCAGGTATGATGATAGCTAAATCGCTCATTTTACCCGGGCTACAATAATTTGATAACCTAATCTTGATTTACCGAGTTCTTCAGTATTGTATTGACCTGTATATTCTTCAATCTTTGAAAAACCATTATCCGGCTTGATGACCGGATCCGGTGTTTCTGCTTTATGGGGCGGGGGGAGCAGTTTATTTTTAATTTTATTAAGGACCCGCCTGGTTAAACCAATCCGTACCACAGGTGGCGGAAGAGGGATTTCAGGGTAAAGCTGAACATACACCTTTTCGATATTAAAAAACTCATCGATTACATGGTGAAACTCCCGAAAACCCCATTCCTGCACATGATAAGGATTTGCCGGAGTATTATCTATTGGAATAGATGCAATTGGTGTAGAAACCAAAAACAGTCCGTTTGTTGTTAGGGTAGTTTTTATACTGGTCAAAAATTTTCTATAGTCGGGTAAATGTTCAATCGTTTCAAAGCTTACGGCGATGTCAAAGGCGTTCTCAATGCCTAACTGTTGGGCGTCGTTAACCTGAAAGGTAATATTTTCCCGGCCATTGCGCCATTGCGCATACCTGATAGCATCTGGCTGAATGTCGGCCCCGTATACGCTGTTGGCTGCACCTTGAAGAGCCATCAGGTTACTACCCTTACCCACGCCGCATGCAATATCAATTACCCGTTTACCGGCTGTATAATTACAGGCAAGCTTATATCTTTCAATATGTGAATACTCAGTTTTCTCATATAAAAATCCGGGCACCCAGCGTTCTGACGACTGCCTGAGCAGTTGATTGGCCAGCGTGTTCAATTCAAAATTTAAGCAGAAAACTTCTTCGGTTAAACGTTCAGCTTCAGTCATGTTTATATCCAGATTTGTTCGGTAAATATGCTGCCCTGGCTCGAATCCGGTAATAAGTGTGTCTGTTTTACGGAGTGGAATATCTCAAATTGCAAACCATTGTCGTAATAGTCGAGGGTTTCCTGATCATTGCCAATATAGATTGCGATTTTGTAAGTTCCGGGCTTTAAATTGAGGTGATTTATTTTGCAACTTATCTGATTGGTACCCTGCTGTAACGTGTATTTTTTATCAAAAAATTTACTAAAGAGCGTGGTTATCCTTACATCGTTCACATCGTTTATGCCTATCCCGACAGAAACGTTTTCAAGTTGCTTGGTTGAGTCTATTTCCAGCTGTACAGTTTTTTTACCCTCCATTTGAATATGCTCGGTGCCATCTTCATCTGTAACCTTAAAGCCGGATAGCCAGGCTTTTTTACCGTCATTCAGAATCTTGACGGCTTTTGAATATCCCCCATCCCTGTCGTCCGAATAGATCTTCATTACCTCTTCAATGCTGCCGTTACCGGTAATCTGGCCGTTTTTTAAATAAATTCCCTGATTACAAAGAGATATTATCGCCCCCATATTATGGCTTACAAACAATACAGTCCGGCCTTCGCCTTTGCTGATATCGCCCATTTTTCCAAGACATTTTTTTTGGAATTCGGCGTCGCCAACAGCTAAAACCTCGTCAACGATAAGAATTTCTGACTCCAGGTGTGCAGCCACGGCGAAGGCAAGCCGTACGTACATCCCTGATGAGTAACGCTTTACCGGTGTGTCGATGTAGCGTTCCACCCCCGAGAAATCTACGATCTCATCAAACTTTCGTTTTATTTCGGCCTTGCGCATGCCAAGTATGGCCCCATTCAGGTAAATGTTTTCCTTGCCGCTCAGTTCAGGATGAAATCCGGTTCCAACTTCCAGCAAACTGGCAATGCGGCCTTTCACCTTAACGGATCCTGTGGTTGGAGCGGTAACCCGACTTAAGATTTTAAGCAGCGTGCTTTTGCCTGCACCGTTTTTACCGATTATGCCAACGGCGTCTCCCTGGTTGATGTCAAAATTAATGTCCTTAAGGCTCCATATGACGTCGCTTTCTCCTTTTTTAGCACGATCATTGATTTCCCCGATCTTTAAAAACGGATCTTCCTTGCCGCGCAGTTTTGCCCAGTAGCGTTCAAGGTCACGAGAGATGGTTCCCGTTCCAATTTCTCCTAACTGGTATGCTTTGGAGAGTTTTTCTGCTTTAATAACAACTGGCATATATCAGACAGTATCAATGAATGTGCGCTCCACGCGATTAAATATTAAGATGCCAACCAGAAGTATAATGAAGGTTACCAATGTAGTAATACCCAATGACAACATGGTAAACGTTCCCTGGCCGAGAAAGCCATATCTAAAGGCCTCAATAATGGAGGTCATCGGGTTGTACTCAACAATCCATGTATAACTTGGAAATTTTTGCTTTACCGCCGAAAGGGGATAAATTACTGTTGTTAAGTACATCATGAGTTGGATCCCGAAGGTGACCAGGAAACTCAGATCGCGGTATTTTGTAGTCATGGCAGATATGATCATACCGAGCCCCAAACCAAGCATGGCCATAAGTATCAGAAGTAACGGGAATATCAACAGGAAAGCGTTAGGATGGATGTTTGCGCCTTTGAAAACATAAATGAACATGATTAAAAGGAACAGGATCATCTGAACGCCAAACCGAAGCAGGTTTGATACCACAATGCTCAACGGAACGATCAGCCTTGGAAAGTAAACCTTTCCAAAAAGCCCGGCATTAACCGTAAAAACAGTTGATGTTTTCGTGAGGCAATCGGCAAAATAATTCCAGGCAGTGATACCTGCAAGGTAAAACAAGGGCTTGGGTAGGTTGTCTGCAGAGATATCAGCAAGACTCCCAAATACAAAGGTGTATATAATTGTGGTGAACAGCGGCTGAACAAAAAACCACAAAGGGCCGAGGATGGTTTGTTTGTAAAAGGAAACAAAGTCTCTTCTCACCAGTAAAACCAACAAGTCCCGGTAGTGCCACATATCCTTTAGCTTCAAATCAAAGGGACTGCTTTGTGGGCTTAGTTCAATATCCCATTTTTCATCTGTTAATTTACTCATTCGTTCAGCAGCGTTTTTATTTTTAGCCTGTAATCGAGTTCATTGAAATGCATAAGGCACTGTTCCTGCAATTCTTTTCTTTTCGCTATTGTTAAGGGATTTTCTAAGTGCTTTTTTATACATCTGACCAGTTCATCCGGATCGTCAACGCTGATAGCGCTGCCCAGCTCGCCGTTCCTGACTGCATCGAGACTGCCATCGGCATTGCCGCAAATAACAGGTAAACCGCAGGCCATGGCTTCTATAAAAACGATACCGAAGCCCTCTTTTCTGCTGGGCAGCACAAAAAGATCGGCCATTAAAAAATGATCGGCCAGTTCATTTTCCTCAATAAAGCCGGTGAGTATTACCTGGTCTGCTACTCCCAGTCTGGTGATCAGTTCATTGATCCTCAACTCTTCCTGTTCATCATATTTGCCCGAAAGTACATATTTTATATTCGGGAATTGATGCTTTAAGTTGTTTATGGCTTGTATAACAAGCTCGTATCCTTTATATTTTTCCGTAGATGCCAGACGTGTAAGCGTAAATATAATGGGCGAGCTGTTATTCAGTTGATAACGAGACTCCAGATACAGCGGCTTATCACTAAGAGGCGGCTGTTTCATAAAAGGATCAACGGCGTTGTTGAGCACACTGCAAACATCCCGTTTTATCTGGTGTCTTTCCATCATTTGATGCATGGTAAAATTGCTTACACAAATTACCTTGTCGCATTTACTTAGCAGGTGTTTTTTTACGGGCGAAAGTTTGCGCCACACTTCTATGCCATGTGCAATCAACCATACTTTGCAGTTGGGGCGGGCCCATTTAATCAACAAGCCTATAATGGAGAGGTTGATGTGGCTAAGTATGATGATATCAGGTTTTACATATCGGCTTATCGCTTTTAAAACAAAATTAATGCGGTTTGTACCAAAACCCTTGAATTTGCTTTGTGGAAGGTATTGTTCCATCAGGTCTTCCTGTTTATCATAGGCGGACCAGAGTTCAAAATTCCATTTGTTGCTAAGGGCAAGTTTGTGTAAGGAGTAACCAAGCGTGCGGGTCATTTTCTGGATACCGCCGGTGGTACTGAAGGTTTGCAGGGTGAAAAGGATCACTTTTTTAGACATGGGGTTGTATCTGGTAAAGTGCAAAGGCTTTTGACCAGTGGATCTGGCCGTTTTTAAATTTCTGAATATTGTATCGCGCTAACTTCCCCTTATAGTGTTCGGGGTTGTTAATACGCGTGTTCTCGCGCATCCATATTTGTAGCGGGAATGAAAAACCCATCTTGGGCCGGTTCCAAACCGAAGCCGGTAATATGTCGAAGCTATCAATAAGCAGCTTTTTGGGTTGCTGACGATTAAAGCGAATATCGGATGCGATGCTTTGCACAGCAGCAGTAAAATCTTCATCCAAAAATGGTACCCGTACCTCCAGGCCATGGCTCATGCTCATTACATCGGTATCCCGAAGCAGTTGATTTTGCATGTAAAGGTTTGTTTCAAACCATGAAGCCTGTTCAGGGCTGTACCGGCTTGACTCCGACCCCTCATTATTGTCAAAAAGTACAGTTTTAACTTGTGTGGTATCAGTGTCAAGTATCCTGCTGATATCGCCGGGTGAGAACAGGCCTCGAAGTAAAAGGTAGTCGGCAATCGGGCTTTTATCAACCAGGAACGTAAGTTTTTTGTAGGCGTCGGGTAACAGCCCATGTACAGAAGAGAATAGAAATGGTGGAATATTGCGTAAATAACCCAGGTATCTGATGCGGCTAAAAGAAGGATAACCTCCAAAATACTCATCTGCACCAATACCTGATAATACTGCCTTTAAACCGTTGTCATGAGCGTATTTACTAATAAACCAGCTATTGATACCATCTGTGGTTGGCATATCCATAGCTTCCAGGATGTGTTCGAAGTGGTTTTCAAAATCTTCTTGTTTAACCAGGTGCGAAAAATTTTCTCCCCTGGTTTTGTTTAAGATTACCTTTTGGTAAGCCTGTTCGTCGTATTGTTTTTCGTCAAAGAAAATGGATATGGTTTTCAGCTGTTGGCCTTTTTCTTCGTCGGCCAGCAGTGTTAACAAGCTTGAGTCGATCCCGCCGCTTAAAAAAACACCCAGCGGCGCATCTGCAACCATTTGCCGTTTTACGGCTTTTGTCAAAGCTTGCTTAATAATTTCGTGCGCCTCGTTGATATCGTTTATCCTGTTTGTGTTTTCCTGCTGCTGATATCTACAGATTTGATAAGTGGAAAGGGAATGGTTCCAGCATAAATAATGTCCTTTAGGTAAGCTGTATACCTGGAGCAACGTGGTATAAGGTTCAGGGATATGACCGAAGGCTAAAAACCTGATGGGCCAGTTTGGGTCTTCTTGAGCAGCAATACCGGCTGCTGTAAATGCACTGATTTCTGAGGCAAAACTTAAGTCATTGTCCTGCGTGGTATAGTAAATCGGTTTAATACCGGCGGTGTCGCGCACGAGGTAGGTTAGCCGTCGGGCAGTATCAAACAGGGCAAACGCGAACATTCCCCTAAATTTTCCGAAGGCTTCTACACCCCATTTCAGATAAGCCTGCAATATAACTTCGGTGTCTGTAGCCGAGTTAAATGTGATGCCAAGTCCGGTGAGCTCACCTCGCAACTCCAGGTAATTATAGATCTCGCCGTTGAACGTTATTAAGGCTCTGCCATGCGTATCCGCCATTGGCTGATGACCACCACTGCTCAGATCGATGATCGAGAGCCTGCGGTGCCCGAATACCAGGTGACCGTTCTGGTCATAATGTACCCCCTCGTCGTCCGGTCCTCCATGCTGAAGTGTACGGCACATAACTTTTACCTTTTCAAGTAGAACCTCGGGCTGTACCATGTTATTAATTATACCCGCTATCCGGCACATTTTGTTTGCTGTTTGTACATGGCTTCGCCGCGTAAGTCACAATGTTTTATTGTAACTTATTAATAGTCATTTGTTTGCGCATTAATGAATGTAATGCGTATGGTTGATCCCCGGTAACAAAAATAACCGGATTTTTAGTTAAAAATAATTCCTTAAGATTAAATGCGTTGAATGTAAGAAGCCAGGGTATGAACAATGATAGACTGTCCTATGCTTTCTAACCGCAGGATAAACTGTTTTTGCGATTTGTGCGATATAATTTCTCCTGTCATTCCTTTTAGTGCACCTGCTTTCACCTTGATTTTTTCGCCGGGCTGTAAATTATCTTCAGTTACTTCCAATTCATATGGGCCCGCCATTAATAACTTTAATTCGGTTATCTGACTGGTAGGCATTGTCGCGGGTTTGCCGCTGAAATACAGGAAACGGGAAATTCCTTTTGTCATTAGCACATCGCCTTGTTCATGTGGGGCAATGTTAACAAACAGGTATGATTTAATAAGTGGTTCTTCCACCCATTTCTTTCGGTCGCTCCACTGTTTCAACTGCCGGTGTAAGGGCAGGTATACCTCGATCTTTTTACCCGCAAGGGCCTCGCATGCTTTTTTTTCGGCGCGTGGGTGCGTGTAAACAGGATACCATCTTTTATTTGTTCCATCTGCTTTCAAATCCATCATTATTCAGCAAATTTATTTGAACCATCGTCTCACATCCCACCATTTAGTTTTTTTATCATCCAGATAGTATCCGGATCCTTCATAGCCGTCGTAGGTTGAATAGTAATAGTACCTTGAACCCGCGTTTTCACCTGTAAATTTGGTTGTATAATAACGGGCATGAAGCAGGTCTTCTTCAAAAGCGTTGAGCACAATAACCGTATTGTCAAGGTGGTATTCATTTGCTAAACGTTGCGGAATGGTGGCTGCATAAAATTTGGATCTGCCTGAGCGGATCACAAAAATGTTGATGTCACTTAATCTGATCAAAGGGACGGCATCAGACACAAGGCCTATTGGCGCCGTATCAATCATGATCACATCATACCTTTGTTTTAACTCGTTAATCAACGCTTTCATTCTTTCGCTGTGCAACAACTCGGAAGGATTGGGAGGAACAGGGCCTGAAACGATGATGTCGAAATTTGCCTGTTCCGAATGAACAATAATATCGTCGATATTATTTTGGTGGGCAAGGTAATTACTTAAGCCAATATCGTTTGATAAATGGAAGGTTTTGTGGAGTCTTGAACGTCTTAAGTCCGCACCCACAAGAACTACTTTTTTATCGATAAGTGAAAGTGTACTTGACAAATTTACAGCCACAAATGACTTGCCTTCGCCGGCAACTTCTGAAGTAACGCAGATAATTTTGCTTGCTTTTTCTGAGGCCAGAAAACTTAAATTGGTTCGTACCGAGCGCACGGATTCGGCAAATATGGAGCGGGGTTTACTCAGCGCCAGAATTTCGCGGCTGTTTTCATCTACAATGTCCGGATATTTTCTGATAATACCGAGAATAGGGATGGAGGTCAGGCTCTCGATAGTTTCCTTATCATAAATATAAGGATTAAGAATCCGGATCAGGACAATAAGACCGAGACCTATCGCCAGGCCAAAAATGATTGCGGCGCGGTGTATATCGTGCTCATTAGGTGAAACCGGGCTAAAATTGGGCTGGGCATTTTCAATCACTGTAGCACCAGGCAAAATTCCCGCACGGCTGATCTGGGCTTCCAGTTTCTTTTCAGATAAAAAAGAATATACCTTGTCATTAATGTCAAAATCACGTTGCAGGCTAACCATATCTCGTTGAGCAGCAGGTAATGCCTGGATGGTTTGGTTGATTTGTGCCAGCTGCGAATCTAAGTAAGCAATGTTTTTTTCAATATTGGTACGGATACCTTTAATGTTATTTAACAGATTAAGCTTGGTTTGCAGAATTTGCTGGTTAATGTCAAGGATCGGCTGAGAATTTGGTGTAAACGTCTTCAACACAGTTGCCTTTTCAGCGAGTATTGCGTCCAGCTTACCAATTAGGGCTTCTATTGCCGGGAAAGCAGCCCCGCCCGTACTGAAATTCAGGGTAACGTTTTCTTTGTTATTCGTGATCTGATCTTTTAATTGATCTAACGCGATGATCTGGATTTTTAATAACGAACGGTTGGTCTCGATTTCGGCAGCTTTCGCACCAGCAGAGGTTGACGTTGTACTTACATCGAGTATTTTAGTTTTGTTTTTGTATTTTTCTATAGAGCTTTCTGAGCCTTTTACCTCGTTTAGCAGGAAAGATAGCTGTGTATCAATAAAGTCTATCATCTGAGAGGCAGATTGCGCTTTCTGATTCCTGTCAAAAATGACATACTCCTTCATGATATTGTTAAGAATATCAGCAGCGAAAACAGGATTTGAGTCTGTTTCCTGTAAGGAAATGATATTGGTATTTCTACCTGTTTCACCAGCCCTGAAACCGCTCTGAACACGACCGATATAGTCTTCCGGGATATTAAACTTAAACAGGAGGATAGTATTATTCCCCATCTCGCCCGGAGATTTAATATTGAAACTGGTATTACCTATGGTTACAGGGCTGTTGTATGCGTAATTATTGGCGATCTCTTTTTCTCCGGCCTTATAGCTCAACGAAAATTTATGTTTGTCGATAGGTTTGTAGGTGATCAGATCATGGAAAAAATTCAGGCTGTCAAATTTAATGAACTGAATGTTCAACGGCTTGGAAGGATATGTTTCGCTTGTGCGTACCCGGCCCGAGATGAAAAAGCTCACCCTATAGTCAATATCTTTGATTGCGCTCAGCATCACGCCCCGGCTTTGTAATACCGATATGATACTTTGAATTTTTGACGGCCCGCGATCGGGGGTAGCCATTACCGTTATCAGGTCAGATACTTCCGACTTTTTCTCTTCAACCCGCAAAGTGCCTGATGTGGCATACGTTTTAGGCGTATACCAGAGGTAGGAGTAGGATATAATTAAGGCAATGCCAACCGAGGCTGCAATCCAATACCATCGGCTCAGCAATATTTTCGCTATCTTGAAATAATCTAACTCCTGTGTAGGAAGCTTTCTCTGTACTTTTTCTGTTTCTTCCATTAGCGGCGTGAAAGCGATAAAATTACCAGGGCGGTGTTAAGCAAAAGCAATATCGGCTGTGTTAGCGTTGATAGGTTTTGCAGTTTGTCACTACGAATAGCCCGTTTGTTTTGAGACGCGTAAATAATATCCCCACTTTGTAAAATAGCCCGGGGATCATTGATTGATTGGATGTCCCTCAGGTTGATATATGTTACCTGGGGATTTAGTTGATCTCCACGGATAATCTTGATATTAGTTTCATTGGCTCTTTCAGATAGTCCGCCCGCTTCGCCAATCATCTCAACAAGTGTAGTCCTGTCTTTGAGCAATGGGAAATTTCCCTGCCCTTTAAATTCTCCTAATAGCGTCACCTTCAGATTTGTAATCTTTAACTCAATAATGGGGTCTTTAAGAAGCTTTTTACGGTAAAGATCCTCAATAAGTTTGGCCGCCTGACTGCGGGTTAGCCCCGCAACAGCAACGTGGCCTACCACCGGCAACGCTACGGTACCATCTTCTTCAACCTGGTAAGTTTGCCCTGAACCAGCACCTCCGGCACCACCTGTCTGCGAACTGCCTGAAGGGGATTCGTCAACAACGTATTTGATGTTTTGCAGGTTCCGGATCTGAAGGATATCCTGAGACTTGATATGATAACCGCTGAGATCACCCGTGCTTTTGGAAGAAGTTGTGTCTGTAACGGGAGTTTTTTGTTCAAAAAGCACCTGGTATTGTTTTCCGGCGCAAGAGGTTAGAACAAGTAAGATCAAAGAACAGGAATAAATATATATCGATCTACGCATATTGGCGGTATCTACGCTGAATATTTCTATTATTGTGTAATATTTCAAAAATACACAATTTGTGTTACCGATGTGTGTTTTTCCAATTTTTAGAATTTGAAGGTTTCATTAATCACTGTTGTTTATAACGCCGAGAACACATTGGCCCGGTGTATCGACTCGGTTATCAGCCAAAATTACCCTGAAATAGAATACATTATCGTCGATGGCGGTTCGACAGATGGAACCCTCCGGATCATCGACAAATACCGCGATTTTATAAGTGTTGTTATCTCCGAACCTGATCAAGGAATATACGATGCCATGAACAAAGGGATCAGGCGCGCAACCGGCAATATTGTTGGTACACTTAATGCAGATGACGCACTGGCAGACAATGATGTGTTGGCCGCTGTTGTCCGCTCATTTGAGCAGCAAAATGCAGATGTTGTTTACGGAAACTTAAATGTTATAGGGATGCAGGGTCATATAATCCGCAGGTGGGTATCAAAACAGTGTTTAAGAAACTCGTTCAGCTGGGGTTTTATGCCTCCACATCCAACATTTTATTGTAAGCGGGAATTGTTCGGGAAATACGGTTTTTATAGCCTTGAATTTGGTTCGGCGGCAGATTATGAACTGATGCTTAGATTTATGTATAAGCACAGGGTTAATGGTTGTTTTTTAAATAAGGTATTGGTTAATATGCTTGCGGGCGGCGTTAGTAACAGCAGTTTTAGCAACAGGATTAAAGCCTGGAAATTTGACTTAAAAGCTATGCACCATAACCGTATAAAAATACCTGTGCTTACAGTTGTTTTAAAACCGCTTCGCAAGCTGCATCAATTTTTAAAACTTAAAGCATAGTTACTTGAGCTTGGCCTTAATGATCATGCTCATCCAGAAATAAGGTATCCTTCCACATCCCCTGAATGCAGTTACCTCAAAACCATGCTCATTTAAAATTTGAGTAAGCGTTTTTACCGACCAGAATTTGATATGTCCACCTTGCCACAATGGACTAATATGGTTATCCCATTTATTGAAAATGCTCAGGAACAGGTTTTTTAAATAGCCATGATAGGGTGTTGATATGATCAGTTCACCTTTAGTTGGTGTTAGTATATCCCGGCAAAGCGCTATAAAAGCATGAGGGTCGTAAAGATGTTCAATTACCTCTGTTGAGATAACGGTATCGAATTTTATGTCTTCGAGTTGTTTAGGTAAGCCGGGAACCGAAAGATCCTGTACGAAAAACCTTCCCGGATTTATTTTGTCTGCAATTTCAATGCCCTGCTTTGATGCATCAGTTCCGTAAGCATTAAAACCGTGTTTAAGCAGGTAATTTACCAAAAAGCCATTGCCGCAACCAAGGTCGAGGATGCTGGTATTTTGATCGTGATTTAGTAACGAGGTTAACGGCCGTTCAAGATAATTGAAAGCGTGGCTGGCTTCGTCGTTAGGATAACCGTAATCCTGGTATGAGCTCATGTGCTTATGATCTGTGGGTATAAGTTAGTTGATGGGTTGTATAATAACATTTATTGATATGATCGGCAGTTCACGTATTGGATCTTGCAATCTCAACTACATGACAATGCAAGTATACCAATACCCGGGTTCTTAATTATCCGATCGCCAAAGTTTCATCACGTGGCGGCGAAATAAACAAGCAACAGACCAGATTGCCTAATGTAACGTTTTTTTTACTGGCTAATGAAACTTCTAATAGCCTTACATGGATTTGTTTAGTTTCCCTTTTGTTAAATATTTGCGAGCCTTTCAATATTTAGTTCGCTGCAGAATGTCAGCGTTTTAAATATCGAGAGCATATTAAAAATAAGCTTTATTCAGCAATTTCTTTTTGCTCTGTTGTTGGATACTTACATCGTGTGCATTGTAAATGAAAACGAAATTATGGGTGATGTTTCAAGATATGGAGCAGTACGAGTGTGGAAATAATTCCTTTATCTGAGGATTACGCGCCCATGTGTTTCCTTTACAATAAATGGAATCGACGAAAAAAGAGCCAACATCGCCTTAATTACGCTTAAACCATTGTTTATAAAATACTGGTAAGGTTTATGCGGAGCTATGACTTAAGCAGTTTTATCCGGATAAGGAGATCGTGCTTGTGTGAGGGGAATAGTTGCATTTATCCGGTTAAAATTGGCCTTCACCCTGATTTTTATAAACTATGCTTGAAATTTTACGATCTCAACACTTAGTATTTTATACCCTTATTTTTCTGGTTTCGGCCACAATTACCTGGTTGTGTATTCCTTCAATTTTGCACGTGGCGCGCGCCCGACATTTGTATGATGATATTGGTCATTTTAGAAAGGAGCATGACCATGGCATACCCCGTTTAGGCGGTGTGGCGATCTTTGTAAGTTTTAACATAACAGCCCTTTTATTCGGCATACTTGACAAGTCGTTGCCGGTAAGTTACATGCTTACCGCATGTATTATTCTGTTTGCTATGGGGCTTAAGGATGACTTGTCTGGAGTAAACCCACGTACAAAATTTGTTATACAGGCAATTGCAGCACTGATCCTTGTTGTTCCGGCCGATATCCGTATCTCAAGCATGTATGGCATTTTTGGTATATACAGTTTACCTTATTTGCCAAGTGTTTTAATGTCTGTTTTGTTGATTATGCTCATTGTCAATTCCTTCAACCTGATTGATGGTATTAACGCGCTGGCGGCCTCAACCGGAATCATTGTTAATTGTACTTTTGCTTTTTTGTTTTTTTATATCAGGCAATACGAGCTTGCAGCTATAGGTTTGGCCATGGCGGGTGCAATTCTCGGTTTTCTTCGTTTTAACTTATTGCCTGCAAGGATCTTTATGGGCGATACCGGAGCCTTGTTGATTGGATTGGTATCGTCTGTTATGGCATTGAAGTTTATCGCCCTAAGCATGAGTGGAGGAGGGGCACCTGATCTGATGTTCTATAGTCCTGCGCTAACGGTAGCGATATTAGCGGGGCCTGTTTTTGATACGCTGCGTGTTTTTACCATCCGGTTATCTAAAGGGAAATCGCCGTTTGATGCAGATCGGAACCACATTCATCACCGTATACTGCGACTCGGGTTTAACCATGCTCAGGCAACCTTATGCCTTTCGGTAATGAGTTTGCTTTCTATAGGTAGCGTGTTTTTGTTCAGCAAGCTGGGGAATTCCTGGCTTATCGGACTTGTTTTTTTTATCTCCTTAATAGTCAATTGCCTGATCACCATTATGCTTCGTGCCAAAAAACGCAAAGAAGCAGCCCTGGCAATATCTAATTGAAGCGGGATCCGAATTGTTTTTTAAGCGTTTTTTCGTGTCGTATATACCTTGCAGAATTTAACATCGGATAAATTTTTGCGTGATATTACCGGTTAGTTTTGCCGGAAAAAATATCATGAACTGGATCTGTTTAATTTTTGCCGGCCTCTTAGAAATTGGATTTACCACTTGTTTGAAATTATCTGACAACTTCTCCAACCTGAAATGGACGTTGGGTTTCGTTGTATGTATTATTTTTAGTTTTGTGCTGATTAATAAAGCTACCCAAACCATTCCGCTGGGAACTGCTTACGCCGTGTGGACCGGGATAGGTGCCGCCGGAACTGTTATTGTTGGGGCTTTTTTCTTTAGTGAGCCTTTGTCGTTTATCCGGATGTTTTTCATTACTACACTTATCGCATCTGTAATAGGCTTAAAGGCTTTTGCCTGATTCTGTACTCTTTAATTGAGCTTGCCTTAAGCGCCTCTTGTCCTTTGCCCTGATGCGGCTCAGGGAAACCTGGGTCATGCCAAGGTATGATGCGATATGTTTCAGTTTCACCCGCTGTAAAATATCTGGATATGATTTAACAAACTCCTCGTACCGGTCAAGCGTGCTTTTGAATTGCCTTGAGATCGTTTGTTTTTCAGTTTCCACAAACGAGATATCGGCAAGTTTTCGTCCCCAATTAGCGAGGTGGATATCGGAACTGTATAAGGCTTCCAAGTCGTTTTTATGGAGCTGGAACAACTCGCAATCTTCCAATAATTCGATGCTTTCGTAACCTGCAATATCCATCACATAGCTTTGAATAGACAGGAGGATTTTTCCTTCGTCAAAAAAAGCAAAGGTTACTTCGTTTTGATCACCCTCAATAAAAGCCCTTGAAATGCCTTTTGCAATAAAATAAATACGGTTGTTGATCTTATTTGCTTTAAATAGCAGATGACCTTTAGGTAATGCAACTTGCTTTACGATGTCTTCCAACTTCAAGAATGACTCTTCAGGTATCGTCTTGATCGTAAATACAATTTCGCGGAAGTTCATATTGTTATGTTTGTTATAGCTAAAATGTTACCGGCCCGGTATTACGCACCCGCACTGCAGTTTAATATTCAATTTTCGTTACTTCCGTAACTTTTTTGATTAAAACAAACAATTTTAGGGTGTTTGAATTGTGTTGGTATATGATTACATCTAATACCTGCAAAACAAAAAAACGCATTTTTTTTCATGGATCCATTTAACACCCGATTTATACAAAATCAAAAAAGGTGGTCATGGATCGATTACGATAAAGGGATAAGTATCATACTTGTAGCCTATGGTCATTGTTACGAGATATTAAAAGATCATGGACTCGCGCTCGATGAATACCCTGTTCTGAATTACATTGGCGTATTCTTGTACGGTTTCAGGATGCCCCTGTTTTTTATTATTTCGGGTTTACTGAAGCGGTCAGCTAACAAACATCAGCATGGAAATTATCTCAATAACCGAAAGTCATCTGTCTCACTGCGCCGCTATCCTGGTTGATGCCTATAACGCACCGCCCTGGAATTGCCAATGGACAAGCGAAAAGGCACACCAGTACCTGGCCGAATTAGTTGGTCACAGAGATTTTGTTGGATTTATTATTTACGATAATAATGAACCAGCTGGAGCCATTTTAGGTCATAAAAAAACCTGGTGGACCAACAGGCAATTAATGATTGATGAATTGTTTGTTTCGCCTGCGTTTCAGAAAAAAGGTTACGGAAAAAAGTTGCTGCAATATAGCGAGGACTATGCTAACGCCAACCAAATTGAGCTATTGGTTTTAATGACCAATAAGTATCTGCCGGTTTATAACTTTTATGAAATGATGGATTATACCCTTGCAGATCAGTACGTGTTTATGTTTAAACAACTGAATTTGTGAGCGAAAATAAACTCTGTTTACAGGCCGGATATCCATGATTTAGACTTCATATTCTGGCAACGCGGTGAGTTTTACGAGATCAAGCGTTGATCTTTAGGTGGGTGGGGAAAATAGTTTTATTGATTAACCTCGTGACTACGGGAGCCAGGTTCATGAAATAATTGGAAGGATAGAACGTTATTCCAATGGTTTGGGTATGAAAAGTTTATGGTTGGGGATGGCTGTGTTGTCGCTGATGGCGTTGGCCGGTTGTGGTATATGGAAGTCATTAGGACACGACCCAGATGGCGAGGCACTTGCCCGGCTTGATACTTTGCCTAATTATAAAAATGGCGCCTTCGAAAACCTGGCGGAGCGTGCCGATACAACCGTTAAAACGAGATTTCTTTTTCTCCGGGGGCATCCGGAAATCGTCAGGCCTTCGCATCCGTTACCCTGGGTTAAAACCGATTTGAAAGCATTGACGGCGCCGGCGCCTGTTATAGTTTGGTTCGGGCATTCTTCTTTGTTAATCAAAACAGGGCAGGGTAATATCCTTATCGATCCGGTTTTTAGTAACCATGCAGGGCCTGTGCCCGGACTGATGAAAGCGTTCCGGGGGACGATGCATTATCATGCTGAAGATATGCCGCAAATTGATGTGCTGATCATTTCTCATGATCATTATGATCACCTGGATTACCGCACGATGAAGAAATTAAAAAGCCGTATCAAAATGGCCATAGTACCAATGGGGGTAGGGGCAGATCTGGTGTACTGGGGGTTTGATCCGAAACGGATTACAGAATTGAACTGGAACCAGTCGGCCACGCTGCCCGGCGGACTTGGCATTACCTGCACCCCTGCACAACATAAGAGTAACCGCACCTATGGTACAGAAAATAAAACCCTTTGGGCATCGTACGTAATACAAACAAACGGCTATCGCTTGTTTTACAGCGGTGACAGCGGATACGGGCCGCATTTTAAACAGATTGGTAAGCAATACGGGCCATTCGATTTGGCGCTGTTGGAATGTGGGCAATATAGCCCGAACTGGCCATGGACACATTTATGGCTGGGGCAGGCCGCGCAGGCAGCTGTTGACCTGCGGACCCGATTACTGCAGCCTATCCATTGGGCCAAGTTTGTAGAAGCAAATCATCCCTGGAACGAACCGATAAAAAAACTCCTGCCGGCAGCCAAAAAGCTGGGTATGCCAGTGAATGTACCCCGCATTGGGGAGCCTTACACCCTGGGTAATCCGCCTAAGCTATCACCCTGGTGGGATTTCGAGTAATTTAAGGTGTACGGGGCAAAATAGCAGCATCATTGGAACCTTTTCATTTCTTTATTTTTCGGTTCGAAACCAGCCAACCGCCGAAGAAAAGCTTAATACTAACATCTCATTTATTATAACAAAAAGCAGCCCTTACGGCTGCTTTTTGTTAACGGTCCACTCAGCCATCTGGAAATCGCGGCTGCCATTATTGGTTTTAATGGTTATCCTGTAAAATTTATAAGCTACGTTATTGTTAAAGTGATATATGATCCGCTGAAAGCGATTGGCAAAAACTTCATTGTTTTTACTGTGCAGGTTTATCCAGCGTATACCGTCCTCCGAGCCCTGAAGTATCCATCCTTTAGGGTCACGATCAGGAGAATCATTTGCCGATGTCATGGTATAGGCTCCTGCAACAACCGCAGTTTTAAGTTCATATTTCATCACCAGGTCGCCGGAAAAACCCGACTGGAAAAACTTGGTATTCGGGTCGCCGTCAACCACTTTTAACGAACCCTCGTTTGAGTTTGGGCCGCCACCATTATCGCGCGATACGGTAAACGTGCCGCCTATGGTAGCAAAGTAGTTTTCTCCAACCTTGGTGCGGTCAAAATTAGGATCGGCAACGTTCAGTATTATTTCCCGTGCCGCCGAGTAACCCTGCGAATTTCTGGCTGTTAATGTTACGTGATATAATCCGTCGAAAGCATACCTGTGCTTAGGCGCTTTTTCCGCCGATGTGCTATCGTCGCCAAACTGCCACAGGATATCTTTGTAATTGACGGCCGTACTGGTGAATTGATAACTTAAAAAGTCAACACTATCTGTACGTACGGCTGTAAAACCCACAATAGGTTTTGGCTCATCCGGTTCGGGTTGTGGCGCGGGCTTATCTTTTTTACATCCGGCAAACAACAGGGCTACTGTTGAAAATACCGATATGATATGCAATATTTTTTTCATGTCCTTAATTTTCATTAATCAATTAGCATAGCTGCCTTAAGGGGCTGGGAATAATTGGCTTTGCGGTACTATCCTTCTGCCATTAATACCGGCCGATGGTACTTCAAAAGTTAAACGGGCACGCTGGCCGCCCACGTTTTCACGATGATCGGCTTCTATTTTATAGCGTTTACCGCGTTCTAAGAATATTTTGGCTGTACGGCTGTCTTTATCCCATTCGGTGGTGAAATCATTAATAATGGCCTTACCGTCTATGTATAACCTCGATCCATCGTCCCATTCATTCTGCCAGAACACGTATTCACCCCGAACGGGCGCAAGAAACTCACCCGTCCACCTGGTTGAAAAATTATCATGGCTTATACTTGGTATAGCAGCTTGCCAAACCCCGTCGTTAGGCCAATCAATAGTGGGTTCTATTTGTACAAGATCAGGCTTTCTGCCATCAAAATCAAGCTGTTGATTATTCGAAAAGTATTCCGCCTTTAAACCTGTACCGTTGCCTGTGATGTATGAGTTGTTATCAAGATTAACCTCTGGCTGTACCAAAACAATCATTTTGCTGTTTGTTGGATGCAGGATGTGTTTTGACGGATTAACCAAACTCACTACAAAGCCAAAACGTTTATTAGCGGCTATGTTGGCATCAAAAACAGGCCATCCTATTGATAAGCGTATCACCGCTGTGCTGGCGTTAGAGTTTACCCTGATCAATGTATCAATGTTAAACTGATCGGGTTTGAGAGCGATAGTGTTATCAGGCAGCACCTTTTTACTTACCAGGTCGGCAATGGTATCCATATTCAGTTTCACATTAACATTAAATGCACCTGCCGGCACACCCGCCAGGTTTATAGTTAACGGAATGGTGATACCTGCCGGCGATGTTGTGTAGTTTTTTTGATAATCAACATTCAAGATACCACCGCCATTCAAAAGCGAAACGTAATGAATATCGCTTTCTTTAATAAGTGTTTTGGTATCAAGTACTACCAGGATATTTGATTGTGATCCTTTAATCTGGTTGCCCTTGCCGGGATCTGTCAATTTAAATGCAAAAGCTACATTTTTACCATAATTGGCTTCAATGGCTGATAGCCTGACACTGGCAACAGAGGATGCGGTATCAGCCCCGAATGCTACATTGATCACGCCGTCGTAATCAATTGCACCGGCAGGTAGCATTACCGTATTTTTAAGCGTACCGTTGGCTATCAGTTTGGAAACGGTATCATTATTAAACGTTATACCTACCTGGAACGCCTTAGTTGCGGGGCCCGATAAGGATATTTTAAATGGTACTTTAACTATTTCATTGCCGGCAACTACACCATTGGCATCGGCTCCTGCGCCGGAAACATTCCTGTCGGTGTTTTGAATTGCTTTAAGCTCATCAAGATTATTTTGCCTGCAGGCTCCCGCTATCAGAACAATTAATCCGATAAACAAAACATATCTGTATTTTTTCATCATCAAATAATTTAGTTTGTAATGGTTAACTTTTACTGATCAAGCCAAACGCGGCCATCAAGCCCCCAGGCCTGCCTGTTAGGTATCCTGAACCAGTTGATTATTTGTGCAGGAATATCTGCCGTTTGCGGAACAAACTGGGCAAGCGCCCCTGCCGGTGGCGGGCATATCAGGTCATTAAAATCTTCCCATTGATAATTGCCTTTTAATTGGAAGTCGCGGGCCTGTGGACCTATATCCCTGATCTTATCACCCTGACCATCTGTGCCCGGCCAGTACGCCGCCAGAAAAGTATAGTAAGGGTGACCTTCGCTGATGGATGTTTCGCATGCATAATTTCCTATTACGGCATCGGGCACGTCAATCTTGAAAAATCTGATGTCAGTTACATACACGTCGGGGGTACCATGCCCCTGGCCGTTTAAGTACCCCAATTTTAGCGGGCTGTGGTTGCTAAAACTCCCCGATTCGGTTACGTCCAGTTCATTATTGAAAACCCCGTCGGTGTAGGTTCTGATATATCGCCTGCCTGCTCGTATTTCGCATTTAACCGAAAGGTTTTGCCATCTGCCTTTTTGCAGGTCGCCGCCACGGCATTGATGATAGTCTCCGTCTTTAGTACCGCGGTATTCAAAATACCAGTAAGCATCTTCCAGGTAAATTACCCAGCCAACGCCCGGGTGTCCTGAAGACCATTGTGCCCTTTTACCCAAAATACTTGGCCAAAAGAATTTGTCCTCATTTTTCTTAACTTTTAGCTCAATGGTGAATTTGGTAGTGTCATCAAGGTTAAAAATATCGGCCGTATCAATTTCGGCCCGTATCCCGGTATCCTTTAAACGCACTGTGCGCCCCAGATACCTGTTGCCGGTAAACGGTTTACCTATTATCCTTTGTTTATATTTAGGATTGTAATAAATGGTAAACGTGTTAACTGCCGTGTTGCTGAAAACAGTATTGTCGTCCTGGTTAGCCGGAATAGCAAACTTTCCGCCGCCGCTTGATGCAATTACTACCAACCAATCTTCATTGGCGTAATTTTTCCTTTTTTTCAGGGCATCAATCATCTCACCTACATAGCCATCAAACTTTTCAATAGAGGCTTTATACTGCGATGATGAGTTGTCAAATCCATATTTGGCGCCGGCTTCTTTGATATCATTAAAATGGCCAAGTATCAATTGCGCTGTATCTGTATTCAGGCTATTAACTACGGCAGTTTTGATTTGCTCGTCGGTGTCAAATTGCTGGCTTATGGCAGCGCCCTGGGTTAATTTGTTTTTAAAAATAGCCGAAGATGAAAAAGAGACAATTTTGGCGTTGGGCTTTTCTTCCTTTATCCTTTCAAAAAACACAGGATAAGTTGCCAGGTTGTTTCCGGCAAAATCATCTGATAGGATCTTGTGTTTTTCTTTCTTTACACCGGTTAGCATATTGGCCCAATTGCTTACATCCCGTGTCGAATCCGGATCGCTCAATGCTACCCAGCTATAAATGGAGTAGGGGAGTAGTGTTTTAATATTAGGAACATTGGCGCTGTTTACGGATGAGCCCCTTGCCCCGTCAACAATCAGGTACAACACCTTGCGTTCGCCGGATGTTGCTTTGGCTGTATCCGTATAGTTTTTATCGGGGAGGGTACGTACAAAATCCTTGTTGCATGATATGGTTGCAACAGCCAATGCACAAATAATTGAAAAAATGATTCCTTTATATTTTTTCCTGTTCTGCATTTCCTTATAGATTATAGGTTCTCATAAAATTTATTCGATGGTTACACGTATGATATTGTTAACCGGGGTATTATCAAAGCGATATATGCTACCGATCAGCAATAACGCCCGTTTACCATCAGTGGATTTTGTTTCGATGATATCAGACAAGCTACCTGAGAATGGGCCGGTAGTGTTATAATTTCCGGCAAGTTCACCTTTGGTATTCAACACCATAAAGCCATTACGGGTAACATTGTTATATTTTTTAAAGCTGCCGCTAACCACTATCAATCCATCGTTGAGCTGGCGGGCAAAACCGGGGTAACCTCCTTCAAATGTTTTAGCCACAAAGCTTTGGTCAAGAGATCCATCAAGGTTAACCAGCGCCATGCTGATGGCCGGTTTGCCATCGTATGTTCTGAAGATCCCTGTTATCAGGTATTTTTTGGTTACAGGGTTGTATGTCAGCGATGAGATACTATTATCTGTACCGGCTCCGGTTTTAAATGAGTCGTCGATGTTTCCATTTGCATTTAAGCGAACCAAGCGTCCTGCGGGTGCTTGATCAAACGTGGTAAAGCTTCCAAATAACACCAGTTTTTCCAGTTGATCAGCATCAGTATGCATGTAGGAGTCAACCGGGCCATTTGCCGAAGGCAAACCTTTATTGCTTGCTATATTAAACCGATAGGTTTTGTCCAGCGATCCGTCCAGGTTAAAGCGGGCAATCTGTCGTATTTCTGTACTATCAAGGATCACCGTATCGCGGGTGAAATCATGATTATGCTCGGTATAAACCCGGTTTACATAGTATCTGAAGCTGCCGGTTGCCAGTATTTTGTTCTGATGCTTATATATCTTAGATATGTACTCATTGGTACCGCCGTTAAACTTTGGAAAGTATTTAGTTGTATCTGTCTGCGACGGACGCCTGTAAGTTTTTACGCCGATAGTATCAATGCTACCATCAATATTTAAAGTGGTAATATTGCTGATGTTTTCTGTACGCTGGTTGTAGCCGCTAAAGCCCCCTGCGATAACATATTTTCCGCCAAGTTCTATCACCCTTGATAATGATCCGTTTGCTGCTTTACCAGTCCGGAAAGTACGATCAAACTCACCATCAGCCGAAGTCCGTACAATGCGGTTAAGAGGGGTGATAATACCTTTATTATCGTAATTGGTAAACCAACCCAATACCAGGTTCCTGCCGTCAGCAAGAGGATATACCTGGTTTACAGTGCCGTTCGCGCCGGCTGTGGCCCTGAAAGAAGGATCAATGTTAATTAATCCGGATACCTTAAATAGTGGCCCCAGTACTAACTGATCATCAATGGCAATTGACGTAATACCGGTACTGCCAAACGGGGGCACCTTTACTTTAATGGTTGATTCTGTTACTTCGGTAACCTGACCGGGTTCGCCGTTAAACATGAACTTTATTTTGTCTTTGTAGGGGACCAGGCCTGTAGCTTTGAATGTTACCTCTGTACCCACCGTTCCAACTGCCGGCGCAGGTACAGCGTCAGGGCTGAGGGTAACACCCAATGGTGGTTTTCCGTCCCCATATGGGTCGGAATAAACTGTTTTATCCTTTTTGCAAGCCGCTATGGTGAGTGCCAGCAGGATAAACATCATGATATGGTTAAATCTTCTCATATTCAATTTATTATCATTGAAAGAATGTCGTTAATAATGTTTTACTCAGAATGATGAAGGCCTGCGAAGTATATTTCCTCATAAAAGTCATCCTGGTTAAATCCGAAGTAAGCCGCGTTATACTGCAGGGTATGCACTATCCCATTTGTGGGTTTGATATCAGATGAGGAGACATTATTTCGAAAAACCGCGTTTTGAGCGTTGTTGATGTCGTATATGTAACTGATAACCAACGTGCGCGGGCCAATGTATTTGATGTTATTGGCGTCGCCGTATAGTACACCAATGTTCTCCACATCGCCACTGTAAGAATAATAAAGGGCTCCCGGATACTGATTTTGCAGGTTGAAATCTATCTGCGGATAATCTTTAAGGTGGTTAATACCTTTGAACATATACCGTTGCAGGTATTTTTTCCATATGGCTGAGTCGATATCTGACAGCTTTTTCACAGTATCACGACCGGAATAAAACAAAAAATAGTTTAAAGAGCCGCTGGTTTTGTTATTGCCTATGGTTCTTTTGATCACGTCATCATCAGGCGCAAAAAAGGTAAAATCACTTTTGCGGAATGTTTCTTCCATGCCGGCCAGTTTTACGATCTGGGCGATGGTATCAAACGGTACCGCTTTATCTTGCAGATATTGAAGCATATCGGCAGGATAATTGGCCTGGGCTTTACCGCCATCTTTATAATACTCATCGCGTTTACAGCCGGTGAGTACCAGTAAAAAACCGGCAAAAACAATAATTATATTTTTCATATTTCTTATCATTACTTTTTAGGAATAGGTTAATTACCTCCGTTTACCCAATACATGTTTAATGACATAAACGGGTTATTTGCAAGCGCGTTACTGTTGATTGGCCAGGTCCAGGCGCCACGGTTAAATTTGTCCAGTGTCAATACATTGTATGACCACTCACTGCTCATGATCCTCCGGGTACGTACCAGGTCAAAGTAATGGTGCCCTTCGCCCATCAGTTCGCGCGATCTTTCCAGGAAAATGAAGTCTTTAAGATCCTGCCCGCCACTTCCGGCATAGCGTGATGCTTCGGCCCTGTCCCTTACTTTATTCAGCATAGCGATGGCCTGGTCATCCTGTCCCAGTTCGGCCAGTGCTTCCGCGCATAGCAGTATTTCACCGGCATACCTGAATATCATGAAAGTGTTATCTGGATTGGCATCCTCTTCGCCGGTTGCAAAGGCATTCTGAGCAAACTTGAGCATCATGAATTTTCCGTTGTCGGCATATATATCGGAGTTAAACCATATAGTAGCGCGCTTATCAGAGGATCCCGGATATAGTTTTTGCATATACTCCCCTCTGAAATAAGCAAAGCTGATACGGTGCGTGTACTCAGGCCTTTTGTAAGGATAGTGCAGAAACATATCACCAATCGGTGCAACATTGGTATTCTGATCGCCATAGTTAATACTGCGGTAAAATTCAAAAAGGCTTTCGTCCGATCGTCCTTTTATAACAGTAGCCCACTCAGTTATTGGCAGTAGCCTGTAAGCATTGCTCTTAACAAGCTCCTGTCCCAGATCTGCGGTTTCCTGGTAGTATTTGTTTGCATTGGGCTTATCAAAGCCGGCATTCCACATGTTCATATTCATGATGAGCGCGATTACGCTGCCCCTGCTGGCCCTTACACCTTTTAAGGCCGGATCGGCGTAGGTCCAGGGTAAACCGTCCTTGTAATTTTTAAGATCGGCGATACATTTATTTAAAACAGATACCATGTTTTCGCGAGGTAAAGCTGTTGAATGGAAAGCGTCGGTATAATAAGGCACATCGCCATAAAGCCTCACCATGTAGAAGTATGCAAGCCCGCGTATAAAAGCGGCTTCACCTTCAAACTGCTTCTTCTCGGCAGCACTTACGCCGGGTATGCCGGTTTCCAATTTTGAAATAAGGATATTGGCGCTTTGTATCACCTGGTAATAGCCTGTCCAGTCGGTAATAAGGCCAAAGTTGTAGAAATTCCAGGGTGGGTTTCCGTTGATGAGGCCAAGCAGGTCATTCCTGCCCAGTACCTCCACAAATGCACGTGCCGGCCCCAGGTCTGATTGGGGCTCATATAAAACCTCTCCTGAACGGTATTCGCCGGTTGCGCCAATAAAATGTGTTTCGTTGATCTTGCCAAAAAACGTTCTTGACATATCATAAATATTGGCCACAACGTCATCTTTCGATTGGTAAAAGTTATTCCCTGTTAGTTTATCAATGGGTTGTACATTCAGAAACTTTTTACAGGATGGTAAACACAAGCTTGCTGCCGCTGCTAAAATGTATATAACACTTTTTTTCATGATCTTGAGTTTTATTTACTTGTATTGAGTTCAATATTTAAACCTAAGTTGTAAGTACGTGGTACCGGGTATCCGCTTGATATATCGCGGCCCAGGGAGGTTACGTTTTCGGGGTTAGGGCCATTATATCCTGAAAATGTGATCAGGTTATTGGTTGAGAAATAAACCCTTACGTTGTTAAACCCAAAGCGCCGTACAAATTTCCGGTCAAACATGTAGGATAGCGTAACCGTGTTGATCTTGAGGTATGCCCCTTCTTCCTGCCATAAACTCTGATCGGAGCGAAGCGGCCTTATTTGGTTAAACCTTGAAAACGAATAGGGGTTAGGATACTTAGCATGATCACCCGGTTTTCGCCAAATGTCCATGTCATCCAATGGAACCGCGGCCAGTAGGGCATAAGGATCCTTCATGATTGACAGCCTGTCTGACAGCGCGTTATTTAATATTGTTCTCTTGGCTGTATAACTGGCATAAATATTTAATCCGAAATTCTTGTAGTTTATATTTGTAGATACACCACCCGTAATTAAAGGTTGTGAGTTGCCGGTTATTTCATAATCCCGGTCGTCAAGAATATAGTCGCCGTTAACGTCTTTAAAAATCGGGTCACCGCCTTTGAAGGCAAGCCCATTGGTTTGATATTTTTTACCTGTTACCGGATCTACAGGCACATTGGCATCTGTTGGATAAACACCCTGGTTAACCAGCAGATAGTTTGACAAGGTGTTTTTACCCACCCTGAAAACGATGTGCTGATAGTTGTTATAATCAAACTTGATGTATTGTCCGTTGTATTCGGCCGGTAACCTCAGCAGGTAATCGCGATTAATGGCGCCATTAAATGATACCGTCCAGTTAAAATCCTTAGCGGTTAGCGGTCTTACGGTTACCATCAGCTCATACCCATAATCGGCAATGGATACATCGTTACTTGATTTTTTCTGAAAGCCTGTACTGTTAGGTAAAAACCTGTCAAACAATAAATTATCAACCTTTTTATAATAAGTATCAAAACTCAGGTCAACCTTACCTTGCAAAATCGTCATGTCAAACCCAAGGTTATACTGCGTGGTTGTAGTTGGCTTTAGCGCAGGATTAGGTACAAACTCATAGTTAATACCGATAGTTGGATTATTATTGAAATTGCCATTCAGGTTGTACAAGCCATAGATACTTTGCAAGCTACCGGTTGGCACGATATTCTGGCCCCAGGTTAACCTTAAACCACCCGATGTGAGCCAGTCCCAGTTTTTAAACCAGTTTTCCTTATAGTAATTCCACCTTAAACCGGCTGCAGGGTTTTTGGAATACGGATTCTCCAGGCCGTTTGAGGATGTACCATCCAAGCGGTAAGATAGCTCCAGTACGTATTTCTTTTTATAATCGTAATTAAAGGAACCTGCAAATGATGCGATAGTGGCATTTTTGAAGTTTGATAATACGCCACCGCCTCTTGAATTATAAGAGTCGGACCCAACCGGCCCCTGTAACTGATCATTAGGGACACGGCTTTGGCGGATGATTCCGCTCTGGCCGCCTTGCTTATATATCTCATTAAATGTATTAATGAATATGGTATGATCGGCGCTGAATGTTTTAGCGTAAGTAAGCGCGTTACGGTTATATAATGTAAAGTTGCGCCCCTCATAATCATACATCTGTGCAAACTGGGCATTTGCAGCTGCCGGTGTAAATGTTGATTCCGCATCCGATGTATAATCGTAACTGATGCTTGAAGATAACGCCAGACCCCGGATAAACTCGTAACGGCCATCAATATTGGTACGGATGTTTCTTGTGCTGTTACTGTTTTGAGTTTGAAGGGCCGATGTTACACCATCGGGCGAAAGATAAAACGACGGAGGCGGCAGCAGGGTAGAAGCCTGGCCGTTTTGTGCCACGCCCTGTTGCAGCAAGCCCACACCGTTACCCTTAGCCTGACTTCCTAATGAGCCGAATAATGAGCCGAAGAACCTGAATTTATCATTAGGTTTAAACTCCATGTTCATATTCAGGTTATACCTGTCGAAACCTGTGTTTTTGATAACCCCTTTTTCTGAATAGTAGCCCATGTTCACTTTATAGTTAAAGCGGTCGTTGCCACCGTCTAAGGCTACGTTATGGCTCTGGTTGTGTGTTGTGCCATAAAAAATAGACTGCCAGTTTGTTGAATTATTCCAATAGGCGTTCAAACTATCGGCCAGGAAGCCGGTTTGCCCTAATTTTCTAAGCTCATCAATAACGGTAGCGTTTGATAATATCTGCTGGATTTTTGCCCTGCGTTCGGCATTACCTCCAATTGTTGCACGTAGTTGTGGGGTAGCGTTTACAAAGAAGTTCCCGGTATAACGTACCCGCGGCACTTTGGAGTTTCCGCGCTTGGTAGTAATGATGATTACACCATAAGCACCTCTTGATCCGTACATGGAGGTGGCCTGGGCATCCTTCATGATCTGTATGCTCTGGATATCCTCTACCGGTATCAATGATAAAGGACTCACACCCGGCCCCTGCGTTTGAAAACCAAACTCGGCTGCCTTATCCGCATCCAGCGGTACCCCATCAATGATATACAGTGGAGACGTAGGTTGTAAGAATGATTCGCTGCCGCTGCCGGATACACTCAGGGTTGATAAACCTCGTACCTGAACAGAGCCCCTGAAACCTGGTGCACCAGTATTATTTTGAATATTTAAGCCGGCTACCTTACCTTGCAGCAAGCTTTCAACGTTTGATGTTGGTACGTCCTGGATATCTTTGGCTGTTATAGTAACAGAGGCACCCGGGGTTGATTCTTTATTCCTGTTCTGGTAGGCTACAATGATTACCTCATTAAGGCCCTTCTTATCCTCGGTTAATGTTACAGTTATATTTTTTTGTCCGGGTTCAAGCTTTACTTTTTCCGTAACAAAACCAACAAAGGTGAAAGTAAGTGTACTGTTAGCTGGTACGCTAATGGTAAACTTTCCTTTATAATCGGTTTGCGTTAAGCCTTTACTGCCCATATAAATATTTACGCCGGGCAAAATTTTATTGGTTGCCTTTTCAACCACCGTACCGGTAACCGTTATATTTTGTGCCTGTGCATCAACCTCTGTGCAGCAGAAGATTGTGCAAACAACAAGCACTATATAAAATAGTATGTGTTTTCTCATCGTGATAAGTTTTAAATCGGTTATTCGTCTTTAAACTTTGGATTGTCCTTCAAAAAATGGAACACTATCTCCCAGTCGCCTTTTTTGTATATGGCGAAATCTATCCCGAAACTTGCCACTGTGCGGCCGCCGCCAAAACCAATTCGCGAATATTTGAATTCGGCATGGTCCCTGGTTCCTCCGGGCGCATAAGCAGTTGATACCTCCACTAAAGGGATAGGATAGGCAACATCATATTGCACATAGGTGGCAGTTTTTTGCATGTTAAAGCCATGCACTATTTTGTCCCAGGCTGTTTCGTTAAGCAAAGCCGGGTTCATCTCTACCGAATCCTTATTCAAAAACTTAAACCTTAACGAGTTCCCTGTACCGCCGGTAAACGGACGGATATAAACCACCACATCTTTTTTATCGTCATTACTCTGTAGCGGAATGTCGGTGGCATCACCTATTACCCCGTTCAAAAATGGCCTGATATAGTTGCGGCTCGCAGGGTTATAAGGCGTTTTAGGGTGAGGTGCCGGTCCGCCCGAATAAATGTTAAAGTCGTCAGAAGGCTCATATGGGCGTTCGCGGAATGGCCGTACCTGCAAGTCACGAATTATGGTGCTACCGCCTGTATTGGTTATTTTTATGTCGAAATAACGCGTATCCTGCGGGAAATTGGTACTGTCAGATGGTCTTGGCTTGATAAGGTCATTGCTGGAAGAGGCCCACATGATGAATTCGCCAGATGAGCGCACTTCAAATAAGGGATGATCTTCCAGCTTACGTTTTGCCTCTATCTCGGCCAGGCTCTTTTCAAGCCCGTTGTAGGGTGCTGTCCATACGTAGGTTGGCCTTTTTTGAAAAAGATCGGTCACCGGCCTGCCGTCACCAAAACGAGCGTTGATGATCTCAAACTTTAGTGGCTGGGTTGAATTGTCGCCATTAAACCCGCCCATTAAAGTGGTTCGGCCTAAAATCGGTTCAAAAACTTTATTGCTGTAGTTTACATTCGAACTCAGATAATCTTTTTCATCTGGAATGCCATACATCTTTTTGCAACTACTGAGCGCGACCGCAGCAAACAGCAGCGCTACAGATCCCATTTTTATGAATGTTTGCATCTCTCTTCGTTTTTTAAATGCATTGATATTTTGATGTTCCATACCTTACTTTACTTTATTGATGGTCCACTCGGCCAGTTGGAAAAGGCCGCCATCGCGCAGCTCGGAAATATCTACCCTGTAGAATTTATAAGCTGTGGTATTGGGGCATCTGAAAACTTTGGTCTGGTATCGTTCTTCAAAGAAGAAGTTGCTCCGTCGATCTAACTCTGTCCAGGTTTTGCCGTCATTTGAGCCTTCGTAGGTCCAGGCCCTGGGATCACGTTCGGGCGCGTCATTGGCAGATGTGAGGGTGTAGACCCCTGATACGGCAGGCTCATTTAGCTCAAACTGCATCCACAGGCGTCCCTGAAGGTCGGCCAGGAACTTGGTATGGTCGTCGCCGTCTATTACTTTTTTAGAGCCTTCGCCATTATCCGGACCGCCGTTGTTATCCCTTAAAACGGTAAGCTTACCACCTATCAGGGTCATGAGGTTGGGCGGTGGCGGAACAAAGGTTAAGCGCGATACAAATTCATCAAAACCAAAAATGTGATCGGGGCTTAGCACATGAACAATACCGTTTTTGGTGCTGATATTATTAGAACCTGTTGTAGTGGTTGCCCAGTTTCTGATAAACTTGCTGCGTTTAGTATTGCTAAATTCAATAACATCGGGGCCACCGCCTGTAAGTCCTGAAGCTGAAATCTTGGAAACCTTGCCATGCATAGGGTATCCGAAACGTACGCTGGAAAGGTCAAGCCCGTCCTGCAGCAGCAGGGAATCGGTTGTACGTTTACCCCTGATAATGTAGTACGACACCATGGTGTCTAACTGCACACCATCTACTTTTGCCAAAAACAAAGGGTCTTTGTCGCTTTGCCTCCTCAGTGTATTCAGGTTTCTGATTGCCAGTTGAAAGCTTGGGTTGGTAACCGCAAAAAGGGTAACGTTACTATCCATGAGCGTCTGTTGCAGGCCCATCCGGTTTATTACCGCCAGTAATGAATCATATACACCGGGCTTGCTTTTCAAATACTCATAGGTATTACCCGCAAATTTTGAGTTGGTGCCTGTAGCGTCATGATAACCGCCATCCTTTTTGCAGGCGCTTTGCAGCAAGGCTGCAATCAACACCGGCGTTAAGGCACTCATATATTTTATCAACTTTTTCATATATGGTCAGTTTATTTCCAAAATGGGTTTTGAGTTAACAGGTTATTTTGTGCGATGAGCTTGCGCGATACAGGCCAGTAAATCCCCCCTGAATTGATGAGTTTGAGGAATGCCGGGTTGTTTTGCTTGATCTTGTTGTATCGTACCAGATCATACCAGCGGTGGCCCTCGCCCATAAGCTCGCGGTGCCGCTCTTTGAATATCACATCGATAATATCCTGGTTGCTGTCTATCGTAAGATCTGTCATCCCCCGGCGGGTCATGATATTAAACACTTCATTTACTGCGCCGTTCACATCTCCTAAAACAGCCAGCGCTTCGGCCCGGAGTAATACGACATCTTCTATCCTTGTAAAGATCAAGGCGCTGGTGAAGTACCGGAATGTGGGATCAGAAACGCCCCCCAGTATTACTTTCACTTTGCTGAAAATGGGGTACTTGCCGTTAATATTGGTGAAGTATCGCTCGGTACGGGGCTGGCCAAGCGTATCTATGCTAAAGCGTTCGTCTTTAGGCATATCAAATATTTTAAGGATGGTATCCTTAGGCATATAAATATCCGGCACTTTTTTATTCACCACGGGTTCGGCCAGGGTTAACTCTTCGAGGTGACCGGTCACAGATCCGTCAACATGTCCCCAGTCAGAGTTAAAGCCGAACATCTGGCTGGTGTTCTTATTAAAAAAGAACCCGTTTGATTTGGTCAAATCTTCTGTGCTTTGAAAATTGATACCGCTTTTGCTGTAATTATCTTCAACAAACTTGGCGTAGGTAGCAACATCGGTGTAGTTGCCCTGCCATGCCGCTAAATGGGCCAGCACCGCGTATGCCGAGTTTTTGGTAGCTAAAGCTCCGCCCCAGCGGGTAGCATCTTCATTATAATAATTGCCGGGCTGCTGTACATCGTTATTGCTGTATACAAACGGCAGATCGGCAGCTGCTTTAAGCATTTCCTGCTGTGCCCATACTAATATTTTGCTGCCGCTTTCGCGGGCCTGATTTTCAAACTTACCATCGTGCGATGCAGTGATGAATGGCACATCTCCCCAGATCCTTACCATATAGAAATAGGTAAAGGCCCTTAAAAAACGAACCTGGGCAACATCAACTATCAAATAATTTTCTGTATAGCGCTTATCGGCTGCTTTTACATCACCAATGCGCTCAAGAAAAATGTTTGCAGCATTAATGATAGCGTAAAACCTTGTCCAGTCAGACAAAGCATCAACAGTTGGGTATGACGCGTTGAGCTGATTAGTTGAAATTGCTTTCAGGTCCTGACGATTGGGGCTAATAAATTCGCCGGTGCGTACATCGCCGTAAAGCCAGTGGCCATCGTTGTCAGATAAAGCGGCACGCGTAAGCGCATACACACCTAATAAGCCCGCGCGTGCGTCTTCAAGCTTATTCCACATATTTTTTTCGCCCACAACCCTTGTTGAATCAATATCCAGTGTTTTATTACAGCTTGTAATTGCTGCGGTAAACAGGATCAGGACGATACATAATGTCTTTTTCATTTTTACAACATGATTTTTGTGATCGTTTTTCATATCATAATTCCATTTTTACACCCAGCGTGTATGTTCTTGGTATAGGCAGGCCATAGCCTGTATCATACCCGTCATAGTTCACCAATTCGGGATCCTGGCCTGTGTAAGGTGTTATAGTGAACACATTATTGGCAGTGGCATACACGTAGAACCGGGTTAGCTTGATTTTCTTTAAGCGCATGGCTTTGGTGAGATCATACCCGATTGAAACCGTTCTTAATTTCAGGAATGAAGCATTTTCAAGAAACAGGTCCTGATCTACACGGTAGGGGATAACTGTACTCCAGGGGTTATACAGCGGGTATTTGCTATAGTCGCCGCGTTTTTCCCAAAAGGTGATCTCTTTAACAGAATTTACATCGCTGTTGCCTTCGCGGTTAATAAAATCAAACCGGTTGGCCATTTCCTGGTGTATAAGGTCGCGCCCGAGATTGAAATACAGGTTGATATTCAAATTCCAGTTGCCATACCTGAAATTGTTATCGTATCCTCCTGATATTTTGGGTAATGAATGCCCCTTTAATACTTTATCGTTATTATCAATTACATTATTGCCATTGATATCCCGCCATTTTGGATCGCCGGCATGCATGGCAATGCCATTGTATTTGAGCGGCTGCCCGTTTACAACAGGTATTTCACTTTCAGATTTATAAATGCCATCGTTTATCAGCAACCAATATTGATCAACCGGGCTGCCAACCTTTAAAAGCTTGTTATCAATGGTGATTTGGTTTAAGCCCCTTGGCAAAGCTTTCAGCTTATTGATATTATGATTTAGATTTAAGGAAGATGACCAGCCAAATTTTGTATTCTGAATGATATTGGCAGATACAGATACATCTATACCGGTATTATTCACAGCCATACCGCTCTCGATAGACTGTTTATAACCATACTCGGCAAAGGCCGGGATACCTATCAGCAAATTCTTTTCCTGTTTCAGATACCAATCAACCGAAAGGTGTAAACGGTTATTAATTAAGCCCGCATCGGTACCTATATTAAGCTGATTGGAATATGACCACGGTATACCATAACCAATCCAGCCGGTAGAGTAGGGCCGGGTAAGCACACCAAACGCGTTATATCCGGGAACGGTTAAGTTACCGGTATAGCCCACAGAAGCTGTGTATTGAGGCCCCTGTGCGTAATTATCAAACGCGTTAAGGCGGCCTATTCTGCCCGCGCTTGCACGTAAAATAAGATCGTTGATGATAGTGTTGTTGGCTAATAACTCTTTCTTAATATTCCAGGCTGCAGATACCACAGGCGAATAGAACCATCGGCTGGTAGGCTGAGCGTTTGATGAGCCATCGGCACGCACGGTTGCAGAAAGGAAATATTTTTGTTTGAACGAATAGTCGGTTTTTGCATAAAACGAAACCAGGTTATGCTTGATCTTATCCAGAAAACGGAAGGTTAACTCGCGCGGAAATGCCGTAGGATTAAGATAGTTAGGATTGTCAGACCCGTCAGGATTTTTCGGGTTTGAATCCAGGAGGTCTATCTTAATGTAGTCGTTTACGCCTTTGTACGCATAGGCATTGCTGTACTTGTAAATATCCCATTGCGTTGATTGCCCCAGCTCAAAATGGAAATCGTTTACCTTGTTGATTGTCAGATCATAAGTTGCTCTGTTATCTGCCATTATTCTTTGGCTAAACCCAAAGTAATTGGAAGCATAACTATTGCCTTGCAAAAGGGTACGCGCGTAAAATACGTCGCGGTAACCTTCATTATAATCTACATTAAAGGTAGTAGTGAATTTAAATTTTCCAAGATCGAGGCCTATTTTGGCATAACCATCAACAATATTTGTCTTGTTGTTATCAAAGCCCTTTTTGTATTGTGCCAGATAATCGGCATAATATTCTTTGTTGGGTGGCAGCGGAGCACTGAGATCGGGGAAGTAATTGATCTGGGCAAATCTGTCCCGGAGATATTTGTTTCGTTGCCTGTCCAGTCGGTTGGCATTTACCATAGTCGAGAAAAGCAACCATTTGAGCGGCTTCATATTGATATTGAACATGGCGCTATAACGGTTTAGCATAGTTCCATCAGCAATGCCATTGTTTTTCAGATCCCCCAGGGAAAAACGAAAGTTAGCACGATCTGTACCTCCGGAGATGCCGAAGTTTATGCCGTAAACTACCGCGTTACGATAGTAAAGATCGCTCCAATCAGATTTTCCGCTATAAACATTGTTCAATGAATCGCTCAGATAAATAGGGTAGTTTTCATCGTCTGAGTACCTGCCATTGGTGGTATACAGGTCATAAAAGCGCTGTCTGAAAGCGTTTTCATACTTGCCGTTTATGGTAGTTACATGAGGGCGCTGCGCTAAACCTATATATGAATCAAAGGTGATGCTTTTAGCAGCCACCGGGGTTTTAGAGGTTAACACGATAACGCCATTAACCGCACGGGGACCATAAATTGCTGTAGCCGACAGGTCTTTTAATACCTCAACCGAGGCGATATTATTCATATCGATAGCAGCAAACGGGTTGGTGGCGGTTCCCATCCTGTTATAGTCATATAACTGTATATCAAACGCAAAGGGGTGTTCTGTTACCAGCGGAATACCATCAAGCACAACCAGCGGCTGCGATTGATAAACATCCCTTTGAGAAAGAAGCGGCATAGGTACGCCCCTTATAAACATATTTTGAACAGTGCCTGGTTCGCCCGAAGGTTCCTGCACATAGAGCCCCGCAAATTGCCCTTTTAACAGTTGCTGCAGGGAAACAGCCGGGAATTTGGATAGGTCATAGGGCTTTTTGGTAACACTATCCGCAAGCTTATTATATAAGGTATGCCTGATAATAATATTTATACTATCTTTTAATAATGAGTCTTTTGCCGTTGTATCCCGACGGACATAAGGCTTACTATAGAAAGGACGTTTTACCTTGCTTTTTTTACCCGCATTCCCCTTAGCTAAGCCCGTAAGTGCATTCGTGGTAATTGCTGCGAAAACCACAAAGCACAGCCATAAGTATCGCATAATGAATGGATCTTTTAGTTTGTGAAATAAAATTTTGATTTAACGGCCATGTGTTGCTATGCCTGCAAAAGAGTTATGCAGATAACATGTGCCCTTAGGTTAGGTAGCGTGTAATTCTTTTTCCATAGTGTTGATTTTCAAGTGAAAAGAACAGGAAGTTAGGAGTAGTCTGCAGGAATACTCTCGACAGCGGTGCATAGTTATGCCCCCTCAGGTTTGCCATCAAAAAGGCAATGCCTAAGCGTTCTTTTCACTTTTGGTGATTAGGTTAATTAATAAAAATCTTTGATGCCTAAAATCTCAGCACGAAATTTTTTCCTTGTCAGATGATTGGTTTCTGAAGGACGAGGTACAGGTAAATCAGGTTTTTCATGTCAGTGATATTGGTTAATATATTTGTTACGTAAATCTCGAAAAAAGCAGGTCAGGTGGCTTAAACGATTAAGTGGTAAACGTATTTTTATAACTGGTTTTAACAAATATAATTAACAAAAACGTTTTACCAAGAGATATTGATGAAATATTAAATTTTTGCTATTTCAAGCAATAACAATCGATCTCAATTGAAAAAGTGTTAACAAAATTGGCAGAATGTTTGTCTTTTTTGATATTTTATCATTGAAAACATCATGCTAAATTCTAACAGCGCGCTAAAAAATGTTCTTGGTGCATTAAAAAACTGTCATAAAATGTAAGAATTACATTTTTAGTTAAAACAATGTAATTGGTGCTTTAAAATTCTCGTTGGTTATGAAGTTGCTATCTTTTAGTATAAGGAAATGTTGGGTTGGCCTATTCCCTAATCTTGTGAGGAGTTTTTAGTCCCTGAAAAAATGGGATAATAAAAAGGCGCGGAGTATAAGAGGGAATTCCTTACAAGGAGGCAATCGTTAGAAATTCCGGGAATCTTGAACAGGCTATTCCACGGAATTTGACGTATTTGCTTGTGTTTGAATAAAGAGCATAAGCCTGCTTAAAATCTTTTCTTTCCTTGCTGAAAATTTTGGCAGGTTCGTTACGGGCACTACTTCTTATTTTCCATCTTTTCAAGAAGTTCCAATATGCGGTCCAGCTTATCAACTTCAATGGAGTTTAGTTTTTTTGTTAATGCCTCAATTTCTTCTTTAGCATCGCAGTTTGTCTTATAGTCAGCGTCGGCCTGGGCCCTGTCTCGTTCATTTTGGCGGTTTTGTGCCATCATGATGATAGGTGCAGCATAGGCCGCTTGCGTTGAAAAAAGAAGGTTTAGTAATATATAAGGATACGGATCCCAATGATAGATATATGCAACGGCATTCAGGATCATCCAAAGGGCTACAATAATAGTTTGGATAATGATAAAGCGCCATGAACCCATGCCTGTCGCAACTGAGTCGGCTAATCGCTGACCAAAATCTAATGATTCCTTGTGTAATTGATGCCAGGTTTTTTCTGCCTTTAAATGATTTAGCTTTAGTTTCATTTGTAATACTTAAATATGGTTGCTATTGATTCAGAACCTAATTCTACGTTTATGCCTCGGTTAAAGTTAACGCGGGCAACGCGAGTCAAAGACTAAACTAATTTAACACGTTATAACCCGACTTCAAAACTTTAGTTAATTGGAAAAGGGAATATGTCCAATATTTTATAGGCTAATTCAAGGGAGGTTTCTTTTCGGAAACGTACACCTTATCGTCCGCTTTCGGTACGGTTTAATTGGTATTTCTTAGTGTAATTTGTTGTTGATTAGTTGTTTGTAATTTTGGAATGATGGTTGCCCCTGTTTTATTCACTTGGAATTTATAACCTTTCATATTGGCTTTTACGAACTGGCATCTCTCGGAACCTTGTTTTCGGGAATGCCCCTCGTGGTTCTTTTACTGCTTTCAAAACGGGGAGACCAATGGGCAAACTTGTTTTTGAGTTTGGCTATAGTTGCCATTATATTAAAGGTTGTAGGCCTTATAGCGTTCTGCTTACCACTGGTGGGGCCTTTATGGTGTTTTTTTGTTCGCCGGCAAACAGACCCCGACAGGCAATTTCGCTGGCGGGATAGCATGCATTTCTGGCCCCTGCCGGCTGCGTATTTGATTGCATCACCATGGCTGGTCTTGATCTCGAACATCGGTTATCTTTATTTATCATACAGTTTGATCCAAAAGTTCTATAGCCGCCTGAAGCCAGTACTGATGGATAAACCGCGTTTTACTTTCAGGCGGCTGGAAAAAGTTCACATTCTCCTGGCTTTGCTCTGCCTGTGCTGGCCCTTGAATGATCTTTTCTCTTTCGCTGTTACTTATGTGTTGTTCGGCGTGGCGGCCAGCACGATATTGCAACCAGATAGTAATGGCCAACCAGCAGCATCTTTTGCAGATCGTTCGGATGTGAGGGAGAAGGGCAGGCGGCTGAAGGAGGTCGTTGTTGCCAATCGTCTATATGCGGACGCTGAATTAACCCTGAGCTCCCTGGCTGTGAAATTAACAATGCATCCACATGATTTATCCCGCATTATCAATACAGGATTGAACAGGAGCTTCAACGATTTTATTAATGAACTCCGCGTTCGGGAAATAGCCCGTAAAATGCAGGACCCGCGTTATAATCATTTCACGTTGCTGGGTATCGCCTACGAATCCGGATTTAACTCTCAAAGAACGTTCAATCGTGTTTTCAAGGAAATGACCGGTAAAACACCTGCAGAATATAAAAAGAGCCTGGAAAAAGAGTGGCCAACTCATAAATTGGCTGTTCCGCCGGCAATTCGCCCTGTAATATTGCGTCAGGAAACACTGTCTGTTTGGACAGGTAACACATTAAAACGCAATTATATGTTCAGGAATTATTTCAAAACGGCATTCAGAAACCTGCTGCATAGCAAGGTATATTCTTTCATTAACATCGCCGGGCTGAGCATTGGTCTCGCCTGCGCTATGCTGATCCTCCTTTATGTTCAGGACGAGGTAAGCTTCGATCGTTTTCATCAGAACGTTGGTCAGATCTACCGGATAGATAAGCAAATGAAAAGGGATGATGGAAGTATTAACAATGGTAGCTACACAGGCTATTTTCCCGGACCTCGTTTTACCGCGAAAATTCCCGAAATACAAAGCTTCGTCCGTTTTCAACCATCGCAGGCGGATATCAAAACGGGGACCGACATTCGGTCGCAGGCAATTTGCTTAGTCGATGCAAATTTCTTGTCGGTATTTAATTTTCCGCTACTTAACGGCGATGCCAGATCTGCATTAACAGAACCTAATTCGGTAGTAATTACAGAAGATGTCGCTAAAAAATATTTTGGCAGCGCGGATGCCCTGGGCAAGATCATCTCTGTAAAAAACGAAGGTAATTTTAAACCTTTTATGATCACTGGAGTCGCCAGAAATTGCCCGGAGAATTCATCCATCAAATTCCAGGTGCTGCTCCGGTTGAGCGTTTCGGCGGCAGATGAAAGCAACAACGGTAATTGGTTCAATTCCTTTCTGAGCACCTTTGTGGTGCTTTCTCCCGGCGCCGATATCAAAGCGGTTCAGGATAAAATGAACCAGGTATTTGAATCGGACGCCAGTAAAGCCATCAGCGAGATCAAAAACAAATATCATGTTCAGCATATTGGCCAGTCGTATATGTTGGAGCCGCTAACCGGGATCCATCTCGGTAAGATCATCCCCAATGAAGATGAGATATTGAGTGATAAAAGCAATCCCGAGTTTTCTTATATCCTCTCGGCTATAGCCGTTTTTGTCCTGCTGATTGCCTGTATCAATTTCATTAACCTAACGGTAGCACGCTCTGTAAAAAGGGCCAAGGAGATCGGCATCCGTAAGGTGATTGGGGGTACAAGCCGGCAGTTGCGGTTTCAATTCTTAAGCGAGTCCTTTGTACTTTGTTTCATCGCTTTCATCTTCGCATTTGCAATTGTCGTTATCGTATTACCTTTCTTCAGTAGTCTGGCCAATAAAGCCTTATCGCTTTCTTACTTATTTAGCCCGAAACTGATCATTGATTATATCGCACTTTTTATAGTTGCCGGCTTATTGGCCGGCGCTTACCCGTCGATGGTTTTATCTGGCTATCGGCCTGTTGAAACATTGTACAGCCGGTTTAACCTGGCCGGGAAAAATGGCCTGCAGAAGGCGCTTGTCATCTTTCAATTCGCACTTGCGTCGTTTTTAATTATTGGTGCTATGGCTATTTATCGCCAGTTCGATTATCTGACGACTCAAAAGCTGGGTTACGACGACAGACATTTAATAACTATTGATCAATTTCCGTTAAGTGCCGATCAGGCTGCTTTGTTCAGGCAGGAGTTGATAAAGGATCCGGATATTATTGATGCGGCACCCAGGAACGGCGGCTACAATAATAATACGGTGAAAGTAAACGGCGACCAGTCGATCAATGTTTCTGTTGAAACGGTTGATGCAGCTTACGTGCCGCTCCTTAAAATACCATTACTGGCAGGCCGGAACTTTTCTGCCGAATACTCCTCAGACCGCACGCGTTCTGTACTGGTGAACGAAGCATTTGTGCAACAGGCAGGGTGGAAGCAAGCCATAGGGCAGCAAATATCAAGCTTTGAAAACGAAACCTACCAGGTTATAGGCGTAGTAAAAGACTATCATTACCGGCCTTTAACAGAAAAGATCCTTCCCCAGTTATTTACCGCGAGCCCTGCAAATAATTATGGAATGATGTACATCAGGATCAGGCCCGGTACCGAAACAGCAAGCCTGCAACATATCTCTAAAGTATTTAGAGCGCTCTTTCCGTTAAATCCGTTTAGTTACAATTTTAAACAAGACCAGAATCAGCAAAGCTATACCACCGAAGCCAGGTGGAAAGGGATTATTTTGTTCAGTGCGGTATTAACCATTTTTATCTCGTGCATTGGTTTATTCGGGCTGTCCGTTTTAGCCGTTGAAAAACGTGTTAAGGAGATTGGCGTACGCAAAATACTTGGAGCCTCGGCAGACAGGATCGTTATACTCTTATCGGCGGGTTTCTTAAAACTGATCCTGATCGCACTTGCTGTATCCATTCCGTTTGCGTGGATAGCGACAAGCAGGTGGCTGCAGTATTATCCCTACCGGATAGCACTTAACTGGTGGCTATTTGCGTCAGGTGCTATGTTAGTGATACTCATTGCCCTGATTACCATCAGCTTTCAATCAGTCAAAGCGGCTATTACTAACCCGGTAAAGAATTTGAGAACAGAGTGAGTCGACTTTGCGCACAGGTTATCTGATTGGAATATCTCTTAACGTAGGATATTAAATTGCAGAGGGAAGCTTTAAAGACAGCTATCACCTCTGCTTTGAGCTGTTTTATACTTTCAATCCGCCTATAGTACTGAATAGCATTACGCAGAGTACTATTGTGGTAATAATCACATAAAGCTTATCTTTTTCTAATGCAAAACCTAATAGCGACAATGCTATCCGCAAAACCGGCGTGGCAATAAGCACCATAACACCGAATTGCACAATGCCTTTTGGATTGAACTGCAGTGTGCTTGAAATGATACCGCCGAAAGTAGTGTAATTACTATCCTCGCCGTTAAAATGATGATAAGAAGGCATCGGGGCCGAACCATGCTGAATAAGAAATAATATGCCCCCGAGCAGTACTATACAACTTGCTGTTATTACACCGGTACGTAGCAATCGCCCTACAAGGAGCTCAATATCGCGGTCGCCCAGGTTTTTGCCATTGTTATTTGCGTTCATATATTTTCAATTAAAATTTGTGTTGAAATCCGTTATACATCATTTCGGCAGCTACAAAAACTATGGCGGCACAAAAAATATAGCGTAATACTTTTGGATCAAGTTTTTTAAGTAATCTGGCTCCGGTAAATGCCCCTCCTAATACGCCCAGTACAACCGGAAAGGCGATTGCCGGGTCCATATAGCCCCGTTGCAGGTAAACCACCGCGCTGGCTGCGGCAGTAACGCCAATCATGAAATTACTTGTGGTAGTGCTTACTTTAAATGGTATGTGCATGGTTGAATCCATGGCCAGTACCTTGAGTGCCCCCGAGCCTATGCCCAGCAAGCCTGAAAGTATACCGGCTAAGGTCATGATAGAAAATCCGGCCCCTACATTTTTAAGTTTGTAGTCAACCGGTCCTGCCGGGGTTGGATAGCTACCGTTAAGCTTTAAAAATTCCGATGTTTTGCTTCCTTCTGTAAGTGCAAGCTGGTTCTTCTTTCTCAAAGTCATTGCTGCCGAAAAAAGCAGGATACACCCAAAAAGTATCGCGATGGTATTAGTAGGAGTGTATACTGCAAGTAACGCGCCTATGACCGCCCCAACGGTAGTAGCAATTTCCAGGAACATGCCTAAACGAATATTGGTAATACCCTCCTTTACATACGCGCTTGCCGCGCCTGATGAGTTGGCAATAGAAGCAAGCAGGGCCGCGCCAATGGCATAGCGAATATCCACATGGAAAACCAGGGTTAACAAAGGAATAACAACTACTCCGCCTCCGAGGCCGGTTAATGAACCTACAAGGCCAGCCAGATATGCGCCGACCAATAGTATGATGGTGAAAGTTAAAATGGTCATGATTTAATAATTATTTTTTAAAATTTCGGTAGTAATCTGTCGTGCGACTTCGGCATCGCCTTTTGCTATGGCGTCATAAAGCGCCTCATGCAAATGATGGCTCATGGCAAAATGATTTACGCCCTGTTTTTCGCGTTTTTCAAAAAAATCGCGGATGATTACTGTGAAACTATGGTACAGATCGGCCAATACGCTGTTTGAAGATGCCTTTGCAACTGCCGAGTGAAAAGATAAATCGGCATCGATACAGGCTAACCGCTGCCCGGCCATTATCGCATCCTTACGCTGTTGCAACCTGAGTTTAATTTCCTGGAGGTTATCTTCCGTACGGTGTTTTGAAGCGAGGGTGACAATTTCCAGTTCAAGCATCTGGCGCACTGCATTAATCTCATCAAAGGCGGCAAGTTTTAATCGCTGGTCAATATTGTCTGAATCGGCTATTGCGTTTACAAATGTTCCTGATCCCTGCTGTACGCGTAGCACGCCTGCATCTGCGAGTGATTTGATGGCTTCGCGTACTGTTGAACGGCCAACATTATATAAATCCATCAATTCAAACTCCGAAGGCATCTTATCGCCTTCGTTCCATTTACCGGCAACAATATCGTTTTTGATAAGCCGGATAATTTTATTGCTAAGTTTCTCTGCCATGTTGAGCTATTAAACTGCACAAATGTATGATGTTTATTTAAACATCTGATGTTTTAATTTAATTCTTTTATAGTTGTATGACATTACAAGGCTTTTGGTAGGGGAGTAGCTGATATGACAGGCTGGTTTTGTATCGTGTTGAAGGGGCGAGATCATTTCTTCAGCCAATGTCAATCTATAAAATCTATTTTATAAGATAATTTCTATATTTGGATTTGACACATAAACAAGAAGCATTGAACCACCATGATGTTTGTGTAATTAACCTGATTGCTATAGGAAATTGAAATAACACATGGCCCCCCTTGACTTATCAGCCGACGATGCTGAACTTCTGAAACTTATCAGCGAAGGCTACAAACCTGCCTTTGACGCGTTGTATAACAAATATTGGAAACAGGTTTATAACACGGCATACAAACGGGTTAATGATATTGAGCGCGCGCAGGATATTGCCCAGGATGTATTTGTGCAATTATGGATGCGCGGGTCAAAATCGCCTATTGAAAACCTGTCGGCTTATTTGTTGGTTGCCGCCCGTAACGGCGTTTTCAAATACATGGAGAAGGAATCGCGCTATGCGGCATTGCCGGATACCGTGCAGGAAATTGAAAGCCCTCTTGGTCGTGCCGATGCCAATATGCTTCATGACGAATTTTTAAAAGCTTTTAACGAGCTCATAGATACTTTACCACCCCAGCAGCGTATTATATTCAATTTGCGCTTTAATGAAGGCCTCTCAAGCCAGCAAATTGCAGATCAGCTGCAGATCTCACCAAAAACTGTCCGTAACCAGATGGGAAAGGCCCTTGCCACACTCCGGAAGTCACTTTTTTTATTTCATGTATTGCTTTATTTTTATCAAAAGGGCTGATAAAACGTTTTTTCTCTAAAGTCGGTGTCGTTTTTTTATTAATAATGCAGCTTTGTTGGTTCAATTTTATCAGTTTGATTGGTAATATGTGCTATTTTTAAATAAAACATTAAAAATATTTTCAATTAACATGGGCTATTTTCATTTTGCCGACTCATGTATATATAAAGGATGTAAATGGACGAGGCGAACAAACAATATTTCATACAAATACTAACAAAATACAGGCTTGGCGAGGCTACCCAGGAAGAAATTAAATTCCTGGAGTCGTATTATAACCTGTTTGATTTAAATGATGATCTGATTACCGACGAGAATGAGGCCGACTATCTATATCTGAAACATGCCATTAAAGCTAACGTTGACGAGCGGATAGCGCAATTCGAAAAAAAGCCGGTTACCATGTCTTCAAGATCTGGCTGGATCAGGTACGCTGTGGCGGCATCAATTATGTTGTTTATTTCGGTTGGCGCTTACTTTTTGATTCGTGGTAATCATACGGCCAATAATTTCGCGGCAAATGCCTATAAAGGAATAGTGCCCGGAACAAACAAGGCTACGCTTACTTTGGCTAACGGTACCACCATATTGCTTGATGATGCCGCTAAGGGGCAGATAGCCAAACAGGCTGGCGTAAAAATTACCAAAACTGCCGATGGGCAGATAGTTTACCAGGCCGACGCGACAGGACAGGATCAGGCTGTTCAAAATACAGTGGCCACACCAAAAGGGGGGCAATATAAAGTGATCCTGCCCGATGGTACCAACGTATGGCTCAACGCGTCATCATCAATAAGCTATCCAACAGTTTTTAAGGGAGCAGAGCGGGTGGTAACACTTAATGGTGAAGGGTACTTTGAAGTTACTAAAAATAAAGCGATGCCTTTCAGGGTAAAATCAGCATTGCAAACTATTGAAGTATTAGGTACGCATTTTAATATCAATGCTTATGCGGATGAAGCAGTTGTTAAAACAACCCTGCTGGAAGGTTCGGTGAAGGTAATATCAGAAACCAACTCAACGCTTATTGTTCCCGGCGAGCAGGCTGTAATAAACCGTCAGGGTAATGGTGTTATCAGCAAGCAACAAGTAAATCTTGATGCGGAAGTGGCCTGGAAAAACGGTGTGTTCTCATTTGCAGATGAGGATATCCGTGAGGTAATGCGCCAGGTAAGCCGCTGGTATGATATTGATGTGGTTTATGAGGGTGATATGCCGACTGAAAAATTCTTCGGCGAAATTTCAAGAAGCAGCAACCTGGCCGATGTTTTCAAGATCCTGGAACTTAACAACATGAAATTTAGGGTGGAGGGTAAAACAGTGACCGTATCGTATAGTAAATAATATTTAACCTTAAACTTTATACTAACAACTGAACAAAACTAAATGCTAATCACTAAAACAATGCTTGATGGATAAACAACTACGATAAATCTCAGCCATATCTCCTATTAACAGACCAAAAATTAACCGGAAGCCTCTCACCGCTTCCGGTTTAAAATAGGTCAGGCAGCACAAGATGTCGAAGCCCTGGGCTGCATTTTATTAACCCAATCTTATTCAAAAATATGAAATTAACTTTTCTTTACAACGCCGTATGCGCAATGCGGGGGGTAAAGTGCAAATTCTTATTAGTATTGAAACTCACCACTATCCTGCTGCTTATTGGCGCATTGCACTTATCTGCTGCGAGTTATTCGCAAACGGTAACCATATCGCGTAAGAACGCCACGCTTGAAGTTCTTTTCAGGGATATAAAGCTGCAAACCGGGTATTTGTTTTTTTACAGCGAAAAAATAAATACGGGTGGCAAAACTCAAAATGTTGAGCTTAAGAATGTGCCTTTAACCGATGCTCTTGGTATCCTGCTCAAAAACTATGAACTCACCTATACCATAGTAAATAAAACGATCGTGATCAGGAATAAGGTGCCCGAGGAGGGGCCGGCAGAAGCTGCAAAAAAGATAGAAATAAGCGGCACAGTTATCGACTCTGCAAACAATAAAACAACCCTGCCGGGGGTAAGCATCACTCTTAAAAAAACTAAAACCTTTTTAGGGCAAACTAACGGCAACGGCGAGTTTAAAGTAACTGTTGATGAAGGTGATATGCTGGTATTTACCTATATCGGCTACAACACAAAGGAAATTAAGGCAGTTGCAGGTAAACCAATGCTAATAAAGCTTGGGCAAAAAATGAATAATATCAATGATGTGGTGGTAACCGGCTACCAGGTTATCAAAAGAGATAATTATACGGGTAGCGCCATCACTATAAAAGGGGATGATCTTAAACGCGTTAACCCTAATAATATAATTCAGAGTTTAGCATCGTTTGATCCCTCTTTCAGGATAGATCAAAATAATCTTTTAGGCTCGGACCCTAACGCGTTGCCCAAAATTAACGTTAGGGGATCAACCACGCTACCATCATTAAACGGCGGTGTGCTTGACCGCAACAATCTTTCAAGCTCGTACAATTTACCTGCTTTTATATTGGACGGCTTTGAGGCAACCCTGCAAAAAGTAACCGACCTTGATATCAATCGTATAGCCAGTATCACCATTTTAAAAGATGCTGCAGCTACGGCAGTTTATGGCTCACGCGCTGCAAACGGTGTTATTGTGATAACCACTAAAGTGCCCAAGCCCGGTAAATTACAGCTTACCTATAACTATGAACTAACCGTTACCGCACCCGATTTAACCGATTATCACGTACTTAACGCATCGCAAAAGCTGGAATATGAAAAGCTGGCGGGTTTATATGTTACAGGAAATTCGGCGGCCTATACGCAAGACCAGCTTGATGAAATGTATTATAGCAGGCTTAAAAATGTGGTAAGCGGCGTAAATACCTATTGGCTGTCGCAGCCCCTGCAAAACACCTTTGGCCATAAACATACTTTATATGCCGAGGGTGGCGATACAACATTCAGGTATGGTATTGATCTGCGTTATCAGAACACTCCGGGTGTAATGAAAGGTTCGGGTCGTACCCGGTACAGTGGTGGTATGGTGTTTAACTATAACCCTACGCGCAATTTGCTTTTTAAGAATGAGCTTACGGTTACGCAGGTTAACGCTGCTAACTCTAAATATGGCGATTTTAGCACCTATGTACGCATGAACCCTTATTATCCCATCCGCGATGCAAGCGGTAACCTGATCAGGGAAATTGCCAACTGGCGTGTTGACACCCATGGCGAAGGGCAGGATCAGTTTAAGAACGTACCTGTGTTAAACCCGCTTTATGAAGCCAGCCTGGGTAATTTTGATAAGAACGCTTACCTTGAGGTTTTGGATAATCTTTCAATCGATTGGAGGATTACGCCGTCTTTACGATTTTTAGGCCTGGTTAGCCTGATTGATAATAAAGCTACTGCCGATCAATTTATTTCGCCATATAGCAACGTATTTTATTTAACCCCTGCCAGCGAAATTCAAAACCGTGGCAGTTACACCTATGGCAGCAATAATATGCTCAATATTGATGGTAACGCCAGGCTTAGCTACAACAAAATAATGGGCGATCATGCCATTAACGCGGTTTTAGGCGCCAATATCACATCAGACAGAAACGACGCTAAATCATTTGTAGCAAGGGGCTTTTCAAATGATAAGTTTACCAATGTAGGCTTTGCCCGCAGCTATGAGCCCGACGGCCACCCCAATGGGGATATTACACTGACAAGGCTGGTGGGTACGCTTTTCTCAACCAACTATTCATACAAAAACAGGTACCTGGTTGATGCTACATTCCGCCTTGATGGTTCATCGGCTTTTGGTTCAAATAGCAGGTATGCGCCGTTTTATTCGGGCGGTTTGGGCTGGAACATCCACCGCGAGAATTTTATGAAAAACCTTTCACCGGTTATTAACAGGATGAAATTAACCGTAACCGCAGGTATGGTTGGTTCGGTAGATTTTCCGGCGTACCTGTCAAAAACTACCTATAGTTATCAAAGTGCCAATTGGTACTCAACAGGCATAGGTGCTACCGTAAATAATTATGGTAACGAAAGCTTGAAATGGCAAAAAACCGATAACTATGATGTAGGGCTTGATCTGGGTTTGTTTAATGACAAGGTTACCCTTATTCCGCATTACTATTATAAGCTTACACATGGCCTGGTTAATGATATTAACATAGCCCCATCAACCGGTTTTACAACTTACAAAGCCAACCTGGGCGATATGACCAATAAGGGTTATGAGCTTGCTGTAACAGTAAATGCTTACCGGGCAAAGGATATTAATGTTAACCTTACTGCCAACCTGGCGCATAATAAAAACACCATTGTTAAAATTTCCAATGCCTTAAAGTCATACAACAACATGGTTGATACCATGCAGGCCAACACCAAAAATAACCTGCAGGGTACACCTTTGCTCAGGTACCGGGAAGGTTTATCATTAAACACTATCTGGGCCGTAAAGTCAATGGGGATTGACCCGGAAACAGGAAAGGAGATCTACGTTAAAAGGGATGGCACGCTCACTTACGTTTACGATGTAAAAGATACCCAGCCCGTGGGCGATATAACACCAAAGGCCGAAGGTTACTTTGGCGGCAATGTTACCTACAAGCAGTTTTTGTTAAGTTTTAATTTTCACTACCAGTTTGGTGGCCAGTTGTATAACCAAACTTTAGTTGATAGGGTAGAGAATGCCGATCCGCGGTTTAACGTTGACAGCCGTGCCCTTGAAGAGCGCTGGAAAAAGCCTGGCGATATCTCCTTTTACAAAAATATAGCCGATTTGGGTACTACTTACGCCACATCGCGCTTTGTACAAAAGGATAACCTGGTTGAGCTTAAGTCGGTTTATTTATCATACGATGTGAACCGCATAGTGGCTAAAAAACTCGGGCTGCAACTGCTCAGAATCGCGTTTACGGCCAATGATATTTTCCGTTCGGCAAGTGCGGGAGTGGAGCGGGGTATCGATTATCCGTTTGCCCGCAGTTTAACATGTTCATTACAGGCTACATTTTAACAAATACAGCAATGAAGAAATATTTATATATACTAACCGTGCTGATGGCCTTTACATCATGTAAAAAGTTTCTGGATGTAAAGCCTACCTCGCAAATTGAGCAGGATCAGCTGTTTGAAAACGAGCAGGGTTTTAAAGAGGCTCTTAATGGTGTGTACACCCTGTGCGCAGGTCCGTCACTATATGGCGAAAGTCTTACGTTCGGCTACCTGGATATTATGGCTCAAAACTATGATTTTACTGATGTTGGTTATTCCAATATCGCCAGCTTCAACTATACTTATGTTGATCTTATTAACCGCAATACAGACATCTGGAATTCAGGTTACCGCGCCATTGCCAATTGCAACTACATTTTAAATAATATCGAGAAAAAGAAAAACCTGTTTACCGGGCACAATTATGAGCTGATAAAAGGCGAGGCACTGGCGCTAAGGGCTTACCTGCATTTTGATATGCTCAGGATGTTTGCGCCATCATACAAAAGCAAGCCTAATGCAAGCGGTATCCCTTATGTAACATCGGTCACTATCAAAAGCACTAAGTTCTCGACGGTGAGCCAGGCGCTTGACAGTGTTATTACCGATTTGAAAACCGCAAGAACATTGTTCCGCTCTTCAGATCCCATCGTTTCAAATTATACCGTTGGGTATCCTGGCGATGACGGTAACCCTGAAGTTTCTGATCCTGAATTATTTATGCAAAACCGCCGCCAGCGCATGAACTATTTTACAGCTTGCGGCGAGCTTGCAAGGGCATACCTGTATAAAAACGACATGGTTAATAGTTTGGCCATGGCCAATGAGGTGATTAATTCAAAACGTTTCCCGGCAACAAACGGTACCGATTTTAACCAAAGCGATAACACTAAAAAAGATCGTATTTTTTACAAGGAACTTATTAGCTGCTGGTATATTAATGATAACAAGGATATTAAAAACTACCTGTTGGCTGCCTTTGCCGGCGATGCGCCTCTTTTTTCGCCAACCAGCACACAGATAGATGATATCTATGAATCAGGTGCGGATGGCGCCGACGATTGGCGATACAGGCAATGGTTTTTCAAAACTAAAATTGGGTCAAGCAGTATTGAACGAGCTTTGCTGCAAAAATATCTCACCAACACAGCCCCTGTAAAAAACTTGCATCCGTTGGTTGCACCGGCATTAAGGCTTAGCGAAATGTACTACATAGCCGCCGAGGCCAGCTTTGATACCGATCCGCTTAAAGCAATGAATTACTATAACACCGTAAGGCGAAGCCGTGGCATAGGGAACGATTTAACCGAGATTCCGGCCAAAGCCGATTTTATTGATTTGCTGCTGAAAGAAGCCCGGAAAGAGTTTTATGGCGAAAGTCAGATCTTTTACATGTATAAAAGGCTTAACGTACCTGTTAAAGCAACTTCGGGAATTAGCTATCCGGCTACCGATAAAATATTTGTGTTCCCGCTGCCGCCAGATGAGGAGGCTTTCAGAAATAACTAATAATAATGATGACGATGAAAAAGCAAATACTTTTTATACTGCTTGCGGGCACCATTTTATTTGGATGTAAGAAAGATGCAAAGTTTTTCTACAATTCAACCGATAATATTTATTTCAATTACCCTAAAAAGGATACGCTTACCTATTCTTTTGCTTACGATCCTACCCTTGTACAGGATACGGTTTGGATCCCGGTAATAATTTCGGGTAAACGGAGCCATCAGGCCAGGAGTTTTTCAATTAGCCTGGTTGATACTGCTACCACAGCAACCAGCCCGCTGCATTACGAAGCACTGAAACCAACTTATACTATGCCTGCCGATTCGGGCGTGGTAAAGGTTCCAGTTATTCTTAAAAATACGGATGCTGCGCTTGAGAACAACTCTGTGATATTAACTATCCGTGTTTCGGGTACCGGTGATTTTACCAATAATATGCCCGATAGTTTGCGTACCAAAACCATTTTGTTCTCAAACCGGCTTGAAAAACCTTTCTGGTGGAATTCGTGGCTTGATGAGGTGAAGGAATACGGCCGTACAAAGCACCAGTTGTTTTTAATTACTTCGGGCACACGCGATCTGATTGACTATAAAACCTATGGCGATCCTAATTTCCAGATTCCGCGTTGCCTGTACTACATAGAAAACACCCGAACTTTTTTAAGAGATCCTATTGGCTGGGTTCAGGAGCACCCTGAAAAGGGCTACGTTATAACACCAAAAGCAGGCACCAGGGATTACGAGTTTTACTATATCAATTCGCCAACCAAACGGTTCCTGTACAAATATTTCCCCGAGGTAGATAAATCCTATTTTATTGACAGCGAAACAGGGGCAAAAGTAACAATGGAATAATTGATAAAACCAGCGTATCATGAAATTTAATCCTATAACTATTTGTGTTCTTCTTATCCTTGCCTTTTGCTCATGCAAAAAGGATTTGGGTAACTATAAATATTCGCCGCCTACCGAGCCCATTGTTGTTAACCTGCAGGACGCTACGGTTGATGCCACCATTGGCGATACCCTTGTACTACAACCATACATCAGTTTTAAAGATGCGGACCCGACTAAAGACCTGGATTTTGACTGGCGGATAAGCATCCAGGAAGAAGCCCGTGATATTCATTACACAGGTTATCCCCTGAAAGTGGTGTACAGCCTTGCCCCCGGTGTGCGTGCGGCAAAGCTTACCGTTACCGATAAACGTAACAGCATGAAATACTTTTACGATTTTAAAATATCGGGCAAAACGCAGTTTTCAAAAGGTTTAGCGGTTTTAAGTGTGCAGGACGGCATAACAAAACTATCATTTGTTAAGGCAGATACCATTGGCGTACTGCCCGACCTATATTTTGCTCTTCACCATGAAAATTTACCCGAAACCCCTTTGCAGCTGTTTGCGAGGCCTGTATTTTATCAGCCCGGCACCGTACAAGACTACTGGGTAATTTGTGCAGATGCCAATAAGAGTAGCGTTATTATTGACGGCAGTACTATGCTAAAGAAAAGGGATTTTCCCGGTCAGTTCTTTTCTCCGCCGGCAACAATAAAACCAGAGGCATTTGAAGCAACAAAAGGCTGGGTATCGGGTGTTATTAATGATAAATTATATCTGAGTGTAACATCAACCGCTCCTTTTGCCGAAGACTGGGGTAAGTTTGCCAATCCGGTTGCCGGGAATTATGAATTGTCGCCCTACTTTTCAAATACCAATAATTTCTTTTTTGGATACGATAAAAAGCGGTCGGCTTTTGTGTCTTTCAGTCCATCAGGTGCTTATCTGGATACACTTTATACCGTAACCGGGACTGCATTTAACCCGCAAAAATTGGGTATGAAAGATTTGCTGTTCATGAAACCAGTATCGGGCCGCAACTATGCTTTCATGAAAAGTAACGATGGACAGATCTATGAATTTTCGTTCAATGTTGATATGGACGATTATTCAAACACCCGCATTATCAGCGCCGATGATAAGCGCATTTTTAAAGGTGCAGCATTAGTAAACGCCGATACCAAATGGCAGCGCTCATACCTGGATGTGTTTTACTTTACATCAAATGATAAAATCTATCGCTACAACCCTATTAACCAGGACCTGCGGACGCTTGACGCCAATTTTGGCGGCAAAAAAGTAACCATGCTCAAGCTGGATGATAATGATAATAAACTCATTGTTGGGGTTGATGGAGCTTTGATGTTCCTTGATATAAGTGTTGGCGTTAACGGAACCATAAAAAGAACAGTTACAGGCATCCCGGGCGCGCCGGTTGATGAAGTGTCTAAAAATTAACCATTTATTAAAATCGACATGAAATTGATAAGGATAACAACATTCTTAATAGGCTTGCTCATGGCCGTATTAACCATTGCGTCATGCAAAAAAACAAAGGATACAGTTAAGGAAGAGGTTGATCCGCCGGGTGCGCCGGCCAAAACATGGCAGGAGCATTGGGGCTTGCATCACCAGTTGTTGAAACGCGTTTATTATGATGATAATGTAGCCATTTACTATGATGCCAACATGGATCCGTCGGTTACGTGGACCTTTAAGGCCATGTCTGACTCCTGGGCTTATGTTAAGAAAAACTATGGCGACTTTGGCAAAGATCCACGTCTGTATTGCATTTTCCATTCAACGGTTGATACCACCGGCGAATTAGGCGGCGGCCACCCCGCATCCTGGCGCGATTCGACACACGATTATCACAATACTATCGACGACGGGCTGGATAACTGGACATATCCAACAGGTACGCAGATCGCTATCCCTATTCATGAAATGGGACATATTGTAGCTAATGCTTCATGGGGACACGCACATGAAGATCAAAACATCTGGCACGACAGCAAATTTGCTGAGATTTTCATTTACGATGTACTCATGAACATCGGTAGGCAGGACGAAGCTTCCCGGCTTTACTACCAGCTCAAGGACCTGCGCGAGGTCTTTCCGAACCCGGAGTCAAATTGGTTTGCAGGTTGGTTTTACCCCGTTTGGAATAATTATGGCAAAGGGCCGGTGCTTAGTAAATATTTCCAGTTGTATGCCAAATATGTTCCGTCTAACCGCGATCTCAACTGGGGCGAATGGATCCATTTCTGGAGTGGAGCAGCAGGGGTAAACCTCAAGTTTCAGGCAACTATCGCTTTTGGCTGGAGCGATGAATGGGAAGAGGAGTTTAACCAGGCCCGGATAGATTTTCCGGATATTAAATACAAAGATTAATAGTCCTTTTTAATGCAGGTACGCATTACATCGAACTTGAATATAGAACAAAATTTTTGCAGGCCGGGCGGCGCTCATTTAAGAGTAGGGGTGCCGTTCCCGGTTCTGCATACGTTAACTGATATTACATCATAATGAAAAAGAGTACAACGGCTAAACTCCTTGTAGGGGGGATCATCATTGCATCATTTTCCTTTTTTTATGGTAAATGTTTAACAATTGATGAGTTAAAAGCAAATTACAAACAGGGGCTGCCATCATCAACCTGGCATGAGCATTGGTTTGAGCATGACCAGGCATTATCATTGGTTTACCAGGATAAAAATGTGGCTGTTTACTATGATAAAGGCATGGATAAGTCGGTTACCTGGCCGTACAAAACCATGTCGGCCGCCTGGGCATATGTTAAAAGTACTTACGGCCGTTTCGGCGATTCAACAAGGCTATACACTGTTTTTCACCAGGGCATTTATGGCGGCGGTCATCCTGCTACTTATTTTGATGATAGTCATGACTACCGCAACACCATCGACTGTGGTTTAGGTACCTGGCAAAAGCCAACCGGCGAACAGCTCGCGATGCCAATCCATGAAATGGGGCATATAGTAAGCGGAGCAAGTCATGGAGTAAAAGGCTCACCATCAGATGCGCTTTGGGGCGACAGTAAGTTCATGGAGATCTTCAATTACGATGTGATGCTGCATATCGGTCGCGAAGATGAGGCTGAAAAAATATACCAGCAAATGCAAACCCAGTATGATGATTTCCCCCGGCCAAAAAGTCTTTGGTTTAAAAACTGGTTTTATCCTATTTACAGCAACTATGGCAAAGCAAAGGTGCTCAATAAATATTTTGCCTTACTGGCGGCCAACTTTTCTCAACAGAAAAACCAACAGGGGCGCGAATATACACGCGATATCAATTGGGGTGAGTTTGTCCATTTCTGGAGCGGGGCCGCAGGTGTAAACCTTAAAGAACAGGCCAAACAAGCCTTCGGCTGGACAGACGAATGGGAAGCACAGTACAACGCGGCCCGCAAGGAGTTCCCTAAATTGAAATACAAATAACATTTTTTAAACTCTCACAACATAAAATGAAATTAAAATTATCAATTCTGGCTGCCTTGTTGCCGCTCATGGCTTCGGCTCAGAAAGCTAACTTCAGCATTACCGGACACATAGGTAAACTGGATAAACCTGCCAAAGCCTATATCGATTATATGGATAACGGCAGCAGTCATGAAGATTCATGCGTGGTTACCAATGGTACATTTAAATTTACAGGCAATGTATCAGGTATAACTACCAGCCGCATGGCGTTTGACCATACCGGGCAGGGCAAACAACACGCTATTTATGCCCCAAATGCAGATGTGGTTTATATCTATTTCGGTAAAGAGAATATGGTATATACCTCGGCCGATTCACTGGTGAATGCTAAAGTTACGGGCTCAAAAGTTTACGACGAGTTTCAGGCATATAACAAGCAGATAGGCGGTACCATTATGGATTTAACCAAAGCCGTTAACGCCGAATTTTCACGTGCTACTCCTGAGCAGCAAAAAGATACCGCTTTTGTAAAAGCTATTGATGCACGTTATCGCAAAAACATTGCCGATAGAAATGAAAAACAATTTCTCTTCGCCAAAAACAACCCCAACTCATATTTTGGTTTGGTAGGCTTGTCTGAGTCGGCAGGTGTTAAGGTTGATGCAGATAAAGTTGGCCCGGTATTTAAAGCACTTAACGCAACGTTGCGCGGAACCGATGTGGGTAAAGAGCTTGAGCAGCGCATACAGGCTGCCGGTATCACCGCAATCGGTAAAGCTGCACCAATGTTTACCCAAAATGATGTAAACGGAAAGCCGGTTTCGCTGAGCGATTTAAAAGGCAAATATGTTTTGGTTGAGTTTTGGGCAAGCTGGTGCGCACCCTGCCGTGCAGGTAATCCTAACCTGAAAAAGCAATACGAGCTTTATAAGGATAAAGGCTTCGAGATCATTTCAGTTTCACTTGATAATGTAAAGGAAAAATGGGTTGATGCTATCGCTAAAGATGGCTTGCCGTGGATCCATGTGTCTGACCTTAAAGGCTGGAACAATGCCGTTGGCCGTTTATATGGCGTTAGGGCTGTACCGCAAAGCTTCTTGCTTGATAAAGATGGTAAAATCATCGGCAATACCTTGCGCGATGAATTCCTGAATACCAAACTCGCCGAAATTTTTAACTAAAACGGATATGAAAAAGATCAGTTTGGCTTTGCTGCTTTGCCTTGTGTTTGGCGCGGCCACATTTGCTAATGCAATAAAACATGGAGCAGGTAAAATAGCCCTCCATGTGTTATATGTAGGCTATGACCCTGCAAAACCCAAGCCGGAGCATGTAAATTATTACAGTACGGCTACCGGTGCCATTGATGAAGCATGGAAAACCCGCATGGCCGATTTTAAGGCATTTTTAGAGCAAAGATTTGAAAAGGCTGATGTTGTGGATGTAAGGGATTATGATGCCACGATGTCGGAGAAGGTAGATGTTACCATTCTTGATGCCGGGCCAGTAAAATTGCCTGCCGGTTTTGATCGTCCTATAGTTCTGATGCATGAAATGGCCCCAAACGTAGGCTTGCCTATTGGCCTGAAATTCGATTGGTATTGCCAGTGTCTGGAGGATGACGCGCTGAACATTAAAACCAGCCATGCTATATTTAATACACCTATAAAGGTGAATTTGACTTTGGTTAACAGGCCCACACCGGGTTCTTTTTTTAACGGTTTCCAGGGAGCCACAACGCCAAAGGAACTGCCAATGTGGAAGGTGATCAAAGAAGATCCGGCTGCTAAGGATAAATACATTATCGGCATGGTAGCCCACGGCGAGGGCTTCAATGATTCGCCCGATGCGGAAGCGATAAGTGGTGGCGTTTGTCTTAAAAATGCCGAAGCTGTAGCATTGGGGCGTCAGGGTAATTATTTTATGTGGGGATTTTCGGGTTCGCCCAATCACATGACTGATGAAGCTAAGGATGTATTGGTGAATACTGTTTGCTACATCAAAAAGTTTGATCACCGGAAACCTATCATGAAAAAAGTGCAGATCGAGAACCGTGAATGGGTTAACGAAATGATCTATCGCACAGATAAGGATTTGTATGAAAAAGCGCTGATTGCCCGAAAAGAGGGTAACGCCCGTTTGCTGAAAATGCAGCAGGAACTTAAAGACCGCAAAGCCAAAGGCGAAGATATTGGCCGTGGAAACGAGATGTTTTTGAAAATGCCGGTTACCGATGATACACAAAGCTTTGACGATTACCTTAAAAGCTGGGCTGGTAGTGGTATGTATGATATGTTTGGTACCAATACCTCAGCTTATCATAAGTACTACCTTGCCAACCTCGAATACTTTTACCCGCTTGATGCTTACTCACTACAGGTTGATGAGGATGCCAAAAAACTGGGTATCTCCAACCGTAAAGTTGAGCTGCTGGAGAAATGTATCAAAATGCTTGAGAAAGGAGAGGAGCCTGCCCTGGCGCAAAGGATACTGGAAAGGTATACCATCGAAAAATTCACGTCGGCTAAAGAGTGGCGCGACTGGTTGACCAGGAACAAAGCGAACCTTTATTACACCGAATCGGGTGGTTTCAAATTCATGGTGAATACTTATAAAGCTGAAACAGCGGCAGTTGTACCGGCATCAACCGGCGACATTAAAACTGCAAACGCGGCAACAATACCAACCCGTACCGACCCGGTGGTAGTGAGCGCCACATTGGTTGACGAAGCAAACGGAAAAAAACAGGTGGTTGTTAAAGCCGATATTTTACAAGGCTGGCATATTTACGCGTATGTGCCCAGAGACAGCCCTTTTATTACCACGCAACCTATTATTGAGTTGCCCAAAGGCATAACCAGCACCGAATGGCAAACATCAGCCGGGGTACCATTTACCGGTGGCGAAGGCATGTTTGTGTGGGAAGACAAGGCAACTTTTAAAACGGAAATAAGCGCGGCCTCACTAAAGCCCGGAATGGTGATCAAATGCGGCCTTTACTACCAGGTTTGTGATAACAACAAATGTTTCCCGCCAAAAAGAAAAATAATTGAAATACAGGTTTTATAATCCGGCCCTATGAAAATAAATTTTAAAAGGTTGATGCTGGTAACACCGGTAGCACTTGCCTTAAGCACAGGATGGAAGGCAGATGGAAAAGCTTCATCATCAAAACGGGATACGGTTGCCGCCAGTCAAAATCTGACTGTTGGAAAACCATTGCCGGTTTTTGAGTTACAAACTGCAGGTGGTAAAACCATCAAATTGTCATCGGTTAAAGGCAAAGTGGTACTTGTTGATTTCTGGGCGTCGTGGTGTATGCCCTGCCGGGCCGCTATTCCGCACCTTAAAGAGTTATATAAACAGTACCACGCTAAAGGATTTGAGATACTTAGCATTTCGATAGATCAGAACAGCAAAGCCTGGAAAAACGCGATGCTTAAAGAAGCTATGCCGTGGCAGCAGGGAATTGATAGGTACGAGGAAGGTAAAGACGCATCAATAATGATGGCGGCCTTAGGGATCCAGTCTGTACCATTTGCTATTATGCTTGATGCCGGAGGGAAGGTGATACTGGTTAACCCGGCTGCTGCCGATATGGACGGGTATCTGAAAGATACATTTAATAAATAAAAGACATTAACAGGATTGCGTTTAGCAACCTTTAAAGAAGCTTTCGGGCGTTTTCATCAGTTTAGTTAGTTTAATTTTCCGGAGAGCCGGTTTTAATACCGGCTCTTTTTTAAATTAGCGCTGAATCCTAATCCGATAAACAAAATATGAAAAGCATAAAAAGTACTATTTTACTGGCCAGCGTGGGCCTTGCCCTCAGTTGGTCGTTTCAGGCAGCTCCTACATGGGCGCAGGTAAGCAAACCTAAAATAACAAAGGCCGCAGCCGAAAAGAACCTGCCTCTTGACCCGGCAGTGCGTACAGGCAAACTGCCCAACGGTTTTACCTACTATATACGCCATAACGAAGAACCCAAAAAACGTGTTACCTTTTACCTGGCCAACAAAATTGGTTCGGTATTGGAAGATGACAGCCAGCGCGGCCTTGCTCACTTTATGGAGCACATGAGCTTTAACGGCACCAAACATTTTCCTAAAAATGAGCTGGTGAGTTACCTGCAAAAATCTGGCGTACGTTTCGGAGCCGATTTAAATGCTTATACCTCATTTGATGAAACGGTATATCAATTGCCTATCCCGTCTGATAATCCTGAGATCCTGAAAAACGGCATCCAGATTATGCGCGACTGGGCCCAGGATGCTACCTTAGATCCGACTGAGATTGATAAAGAACGCGGTGTTGTGCTGGAAGAAAAACGTCTTGGTAAAGGCGCACAGGAACGCATGCAAAGGGCTTACCTGCCGATAATCCTTAACCACTCACGTTATTCACTGCGCCTGCCTATCGGTACGGATGAAGTGCTGAATAACTTTAAACCAGAAACCATCAAACGTTTTTACCACGATTGGTACCGTCCGGATTTGCAGGCCTTAATAGTAGTAGGTGATATCGATGTTAATGAGATGGAGAAAATCGTTAAGGCCAAGTTTAGCGACCTGAAGAAACCGTCTCCTGAAAAGCCTCGTACTAAATATACAGTGCCGTTGACCGGGCAAAATCAGTTTATTGCCATTACCGATAAGGAGATGACGGTTACTGTAGCGCAGGTGTTCATGAAACAACCGGCGCTTGATCTGCATACCGCTTCTCAATACCGTCAAAGCATTATCCGTGGTTTATTCAACAGGATGTCTGGCGCCCGTTATGCTGAGATCATGCGTCAGGCTAATCCGCCATATTTACAGGGTGGTGCCGACCTGAGCGGCTTTTTAGGCGGATTAGATACCTATAGCGTATACGCTGTAGCTAAACCTGGTGAGCTTGAAAAAGGCTTCAAAACTGCCTGGCGCGAAACAGAAAGGATTAAACGTTTTGGCTTTACCCAAACCGAACTTGACCGTGCCAAACAAAGCTTCCTGAGCGATATGGAATCGGCGCTGAAAGAGAAAAACAAAACCAATTCCGATAGCTACGTGAACGAATACCTGCAATACTTTTTAAAGGGTACTGCAGCTCCGGGTATCAGCTACGAGTATGACCTGGTAAAAAATGACCTGCCTGGTATTGCGTTAAGCGAGGTGAATGCTGTTACCAAAACATCTATCAAAAACAGCAATCGTGATGTGATGCTGCTTGCGCCTGAAAAGGATAAAGCCACTCTGCCATCAGAAACAGTGGTTAACACCTGGATAAAGGATGTTGAAGCAGAAGATCTGAAACCTTATAACGATGAGGTTAGCAAACAAGCGTTGTTAGCCAATGCGCCTGTAGCCGGCAAAATCACAGCCGAAACCAAAGATGCCGCACTGGGCACAACAACCCTTACGCTAAGCAATGGTATCAAGGTAGTATTAAAACCAACCGACTTTAAAGATAACGAGATCTTGTTCAGTGCTTCTGCACCGGGTGGTACATCGCTTTACAGCGATGCTGATTTTGAGTCGGCTAAAAACGCGTCGGGGATGGTGGAATCATTTGGCGTAGGTAATTATAATCCTACACAATTAGAGAAATACCTTTCGGGTAAGCAGCTAAGCGTTAGCCCGTACATTAGCGAGCGTACACAAGGCGTTAGCGGAAGCTCAACCCCTAAAGACCTGGAAACGGCCTTTGAGCTTATTTACGGATACTTAACCGAGCCACGTAAAGATGCCGATCTTTTTCAGGGTATTATCACCAGCTCAAAAGCCGGGCTTGCCAACAGGTTGAACGATCCTAATGCGGTGTTCCAGGATACTTTAAGCGCGGTACTGGGTAATCACAACGTTCGCCGTACCGGTCCGAGTATTGCCAAGATCGATCAGATTGACCTTGACCGGGAATATGCTATTTATAAAGAGCGTTTTGCCGATGCATCGGGCATGACCTTCACCTTTGTTGGTAATATCGACATTGAAAAAATTAAACCGCTGCTTGAAAAATACATAGCCTCGTTACCGGCCAAAAACCTGGGCGAACAGGCTAAAGATTTAGGTATCCACATCCCGGAAGGGCAGATAGCTAAAAACGTATACAAAGGTTCGGAACCTAAAGCTTCTGTTGATTTGATCTGGTCTGGCCAGTTTGAATACAGTGCTGCCGAAAAGATCCAGCTGGATGCTTTGAAAGAGTGTTTAGAGATCAGGCTGATTGAGCGTTTAAGGGAAGATGAAAGCGGCGTTTATTCGCCGGGAGCGTTTGCCAATAACAGCAAGTTCCCTACGCAACGTTATTCAATATTCGTTTACTTCGGTTGCGATCCTAAAAATGCCGACAAGCTGGTAGCCTCAACACTGGATGAGATAAACAAGATCAAAACCAATGGCCCTGCACAGGTAAACATTGATAAATGGCGTGCTGAGAGTATCCGTAGCCGCGAAACGGCGGTACGTACCAACGGCTTCTGGTTGGGTTATATTGGCGGGCAGATTAACGACAAGGAAGACCTACACCAGTTAGATACCTATGTTAAGGATTTAAATAGTGTAACTATAGAAAGCGTAAAAGCCACCGCGCAAAAATACCTGAGCGGCAAAAACTATATCCGTATGCAATTGCTTCCGGAAGCAACTGCCGGTAAATAATAAAAAGCGCTATCCGTAAGGAAAAGGCCTGAAAACTGCACCCGGACTACATATGTATGATCTGGGTGCTTTTTTGTTTTTGAGGACAAGTTGTTGTCAGCTAACTAAAGCTTTTTTTGCGGCACAAACAGAATGGCATCCGCGGCTGTAGCTCCGTCGGCATACCTGGTGCTGATTTCTACATATGGTTGTTGCCCTTTGGATAAAGGAAAGCTGCCCAGCACAATCCACTCGCCCGAGGTTTGCCCGGCAACTTCAAGAGATGCCGCGTTGATCGTTTTTTCATTCAGTTGTTTACCATCAAAAATCTTAATCATCGTTTTAGTCGACGCTTTCTTGACTTTTGGGAAATAGGCATAAACGCTGTAGCTTCCACTCGCCTTTATTTCCGGCAGGTATTTTATCGATTTGCCTTCGCCGGAATTCAGGGTATCGAGCAAATATGAAGGGCCATAGCCTCCTGATTTTTCTTTTTGCCAGTTGCCTGTAATCCGGCAGTGCGCGGTGTCATCATTATCAACCAAAACTTCGGGTATGCTGCCATCGGCAAGCGGGTTATCACGCAGTTGTTGACGGATCAACGCTACATCAACCTGTTGTACAGTTGTACCTTTATCTATAGCTATGCAAGCGGCAACCGCGGCCGATTGCCCGAGTACCATGAAAACGGGTTCCATGCGAATAGAACCATATGCGATATGGGTTGCTGACAGGCAAACCGGTACCAGGAGGTTAGTAGCCTCCGCCTTTTTAGGGGTAATAGCACGGTAAGATACCGGGTAGGGGCCAAAGCCACCTACTTCTACGTTGCCTTCATTTTTTGCCATGCCGTTGATAACCTGGCGGTCGCAATTGTGCGAATCCATAGTATAGGCGGCCATGCCCACGCCGTCTGTTACGGTTTCCTGGCCTTGGCAATGATGTTGGGTCATGATCAGTTCTCCCTTCATTCGGCGGGCCTCGCGAATGTAAAGTTGAGGACTAAAGTGCTGATGGTCTGTAAACTCATCTTTAGGATAGCCCCATTGCAGCATTTGCTCCCTCACCTGTTCAGGCACAGAAGTATCATGGCTAACAAAATAGAGCAAGCCCTTGGTGTAATCCTCATGTGCTTTGATGATCTGCGCACGTTTAGCATAGTCAGCATCAGGATAATCCCAGTTCATCCCGATCATATCGGTAGAAAAACCGCCCAGATTATTGATATCTGTTTTTCCGTTAGGCATGTTGCTCAAAAAGAGAATATCGGTAAATGATTTCCAGGGTTTCAATTGCTTTAACCGCTTCAGCAGCTCGTACCGTTCGGGGGTATAATTGTCCGGCCTGGTTATGGGAATTCTGTTTTCGGGAACGTTAGTTAAGGTTATACGATAGTTATAGGCCTGGATTTTTTTATCACCGCTGCCATTAGGTCGAACATTACCTTGGTTGATGCCCCATAACAGACCACTGTTAGTATCGCCTGGTATTTTATAGGGATCAATTCCATCTGGCATCTGATGACCATCCATCACCTGAACGCCGTCGATGGTTTCGTTATACTCACTATTGGCCTCGCGACCGGCAGAATAAGATACACCGGCCCTTGCCATCAGGTCGCCCTCATAAGAGCAGTCGATAAACATAGTTGCTTTAATGGTTCGGTAGGATATTTTGCCGGGATGTTCGGAGTCTTCGGTGGTAATACTAATGATCTTACTGCCTTGTTTTTGTGCCGATACGATACGGGTGCTTTTTAAAACTTTGAAACCGGCGCGGTTTACATAATCATCAAAGATCTTTTCGGCCACTTTAGGCTCAAATATCCATTGCTCAAACCTGCCGTAATTGGCCCCAATCCGGCGATAAAAATCGCGCGCGAGGCCAGTCACTACGTACTTGTTCCCAATATCGGTAAAGCCTAGGCCACCGCTCGACATTCCGCCCAGGTGTAGCCCTGGCTCAATCAGCAGCACTTGTTTCCCCATCTTTTTAGCGGTATAAGCGGCTATAACTCCAGCAGAAGTCCCGCCATAAATGCATACCTCGGTGTTAAGTACAGATGTCGATGCTATGGAGGTGTTAACTGTTATGAACAATATGGGCAGGCAAAGCCAGGTGGTTTTGAACAGGTTTTTCATGGTAGTGTTTGGCGGGTTTTATTTGGTGGTGTTAGAACCCATTTTTGCATACCCTACATCATTGGGTTCCCATAGTTCAATTTTATTGCCCTCGGGGTCCATCAGGTGTACAAAATCACCATAGCTTGTTTTTTCTACGGTGTCGGTCGGTAGGATACCTGCCGATTTCATTTGGGCTAAAAGCTGGGTTAAGCCTTCAACACGGTAATTGATCATGAATTGCTTTTCGGAAGGCTGAAAGTATTTGGTGGTTTCTTTAAATGGCGCCCATACGGTAAATCCCTTTTTTGTGCTGTCCATGCCCTGGTGCCACTCAAAATTTGCACCGTAATCGCCAACCCGGATTCCGAGGTTCTTACTGTACCATGCTTCTAAAGCCTTGGGATCTTTGGCCTTAAAGAAAATGCCGCCGAGGCCCGTTACCCGCGGGCCTTTGTTTACGGGATTGGTTAAACGATTGAAACTATAGCCCAGTAAAAAGGCCACGCAAAACAGCCCGAGGAGCAGAAACTTTTTCATGTTATATGTTTTATCTAAAGATAACATATAAATGAATTGACCGGGTAAATACAGGTGCCGTTTCTGATCAATCGCCCATAAGAAGACTTCCGAAGTTTTTAAAACTTCGGAAGTCTGGATTATCCGGTATAATAACTAACGTTCTTTCGGATTGGGTTCGCCCTTGCCGGTGGTGATCAGGTTATACAGGCTGCCTGTGATGTAACCTGTCCAGGCGTTTGAACAAACCTCATAGCACTCATGTTGAGGAACTAAACCCTGATGTGTGAATTGGATTTGCGTTTTGCCGTCCTTTTCAGAAATTTCAAAAATTACTTTTGTGCCTTTCCATTCAGTTTGATCTTTGGTGAAGCTGAAATAGTTGTCCAGCACAAGCCAAACTACTTTTTGGTTGGGGACAACTTCTATGAGCTTCATGGTGCAGCGATGGAGGTCACGGGCTTTATAGGTAAACTCATCGTTGAGGTTTTCCGTACCGCCTTTAACTTCTTCCGACCACCATCCGCGAACGTTATTGATAGCGTCAAATGCCTCTTTAGGCGATTTGTCTACCGCTATAGTTACAGTTAAATCCTGATCTTTCATTTCTTATTTAAATTATCGTTCATTAATGCTCCCAGCTTATCCAGTTTATCGCCCCAGAACTTATCATAGTAAGCAAGCCACTCATTAAGTTCTTTAAAGCCATCCTGTTTTAAAATGCAATGTCTTTCCCGGCCAATGTCCTGAATTTCAATAAAGCCGGCATGGTAAAGCACTTTGATATGCTTTGAAACCGCGGGGCGGCTCATATCAAAATTTTCGGCCAGCGAATTAATCGTGCTGCTGTCTTTCGAAAGCAGGTGCAGTATTTGTCGCCTGCTCGGGTCGGCAATTACCTGGAATACATCAAGCCTGTGCTGCTCCATCTTTTTCAGCGTTTATAGCATTCAGTATTTTATGCATATTGCTTAACCAGCCTTTTTCCATCGATGTAAGTATCAACGGACTTACAGCGCCGGCAAAGTCACGGTGTACCAGCAAAAGTTCGGTACCATTATCTTTTTCAATAAGCGTCCAGTTCACTGTCGAGTCGCACAGTTCGCCATTGCCGGGGCCAAATTTCCATGAATACGAAAGTTTTTTGTGTGGGATAACTTCCAGGATCTTGCAATAAAAAATTCCGTCAAAATCCATTTCAGGCATGGGTTTGGCCCTCAATTGAAATTCATGGCCTAATATAGGCTTCAGATCGCCGGGCATTAGCCACTGGCTTATCAGCTCCTGGTTTGTAATGTACTCCCAAACCACCTCGGGTGGGTGAGGGTAGAATAATTGGTGTTGAATGATTTTTGCCATAATAGGTAACTTTTAAGTTACTCAAATTTATATGTAACTTGTGGGTTACGCAAATTTATTTTCATTTTTTTAACTCTTATAGCATGCTATTGCTCTGGCAGAAACTATTTCTTTGAAATACCGGGGCATGATGGTTCAGGGTATAATCTTTTTTACCCGGAGTTCATTAAACAGGTCATAGAACATTTGTTCGGTATCAATAAATTCATGAAAGCCCATGCGCCTTGCCTTGCTGCCATCGGCAAAAAAATCGTAATCCCATGAAAATACAAAATCGCCGAACGCCCATGATGATAGCTGGCGGTAACTATGTGGCGCAAGGTTGTATTTTTCCCGGATAGCTTCCCATTGTGGTTCTTTATCGGCCATAACAGTTTGCAGTGGCATTTGAAGCGGCGGTGCTGTTTCCATTTTAAAGTAAGCCGCAATTTTAGGCCAAAGCTCGGTCCATCTAAATAAATCACCATTGTTAATATTAAAAGCCTGGTTTACTGCAGCCTGAGTAGTGGCCGCCCATACAGTAGCCTTAGCCAATAAGGTGGCATCTGTTATTTCCAACAGTTTATCATAAGCGCCCGGTTTACCCGGAAAACGAAGAGGTAGGCCAAGTTCTTTTGAAATTGTCGCGTATAGCGCAATCACCAGGGCCAGGTTCATAGGGTTACCTATAGCCGTACCGCCGACCACTGATGGGCGAATGGCCGACCACGACCATTTTTTACCTTGCTGCTGTTTTTCCAGGAAAATTTGCTGATCTACATTAAATTCGGGCGGCATATGCCCAGCATCACTTTCCTTTGCAGGTGTTTTGAATGGGCCATGGTGCGCGCCATATACTTTGTATCCTTGCATAAGACTGATGTGCTGCAAATTGTAGGCAATGGGCTCAATTGCTAAAACAACATTCATCAGCATTGCAAGGTTGGGTTGTACCAGTCCGGCCCACGTGGGTCTGTCTTGATAAGCAGCGTAAAATATGTGTGTAACGTCAGTTAATACACTGAGTTTTTGCTTATAGTCGTTTTCATCCAGCAAATCCACTGCTACGTAGCGGATATTCCCGTTGTTTGATCCGCCACGGCGGGATAATGCGATAATGTTCCAATTGTTAAGTCCTGCAAGGTAATTTATCAAATTACTGCCTATCACCCCGTTGGCGCCAACAACAAGAGCTGTGTTTTTTATAGTTTCCATTTTTTTTTGTTTGATAACAAATATTTGTTGATCAAAATTGGGTAAAAGCTACAAGCCAAAATTGTAATTATCTGTGATAATATGGTATATTTCCGCTATGGAACGTTACCGGCAATTTGAACCTGTGCTGATTTCTGATTTTGAAACGGGAAAATGGTCTCACCCCGAACATAATCATAACCATTATGAATTGATCTATATCAAAAAAGGGACAGGTTCGCACATCATAAACAGGTTATCTGTTAGTTACAATGCCGGGGATGTGTTTTTACTGGGGCCGGAAGAATCTCATTATTTTGAGATAGAAGAGACCACCCGGTTTATCTACCTGAAATTTACCGATCTGTATATTCATCAGGCGGGCAACAAGACCAGCAATGGTGCCCAAAACCTTGAATATCTGATTAAAAGCAGAGAAACACATTTATCAGGCTTTGCATTAAATAACGCTGACAGGCACACTATTGAGATGATCTTTAATGTAATAGTTTCTTTAAAGCATGATATGTTTTTAAATGAGCAGCTTATTTGGATGCAGATCATTGCGTTATCGGCTGTGTTGCAAAGAAATATGCCTGAGTTAAAGAAGCCCGCTAACGGCAGTAAAGATATGCAGGCCATCTTTTGCTATATTCATAAACACATTTACGAACCCAGGTTGCTTAAACTGCCGGTGATGGCTGCCAGCTTCAATATCGCCGGCGAATATATGGGGCCTTATTTTAAAAGGAATACTGGTGTTACGCTACGCGATTACATCCGCGATTATCGCAATGAATTAATTAAACAGCGAATTGCCAGTGGTAGGTATAATCTTAAACAAATAGCCGCCGAGTTTGGATTAACAGATGAAAGTCACGTCAGTAAAATTGTTCATAAGGCTTTGTAAATCTGATTAATACCAGTAGTAACCTTAATTTTATTTGGACTGATTCTAAATAAGTTGTTTCTTTGCACTAAATCCTGTTAGCAATGAACATCAACGCACCCCCTTGAAGGTTCTTATAAAAACAAAAATCCCGATGCTCCGTCGCCAAACTTTACATCGGGTTAATGTTAACCGATCCTTTTAATCCATTAATCATTTCACTCAAAATTATGAAATCTGTTTTACTCTGCAGTAAACGGTCAAACTTTACTTCACTATTATTTCAACATTTTTACTTTCTCTTAATCATCCTGTCTTTTTCAACTTTCGCAGCTAAGGCTGATGATGGTGCAACCGGTAGCATAAAAGGTAAGGTTACCACAGCCGACGGCCAGCCTGCAATCGGCATTACCGTTGCCTTAAAAAACACAACTTATGGTGCCCTTACCGATGCCGATGGTCGTTATGCCATTGGGAAAATCAAGCCCGGAAGCTACACTATCCGTGTATCTGCCGTGGGCCTTGCTCCCGAAGAACAATCGGTAACTGTAGCGTCCGGCAGTACCCAAACGCTTGATTTTATGCTGAAAGAAAATGCCAGCTTATTAAAAGAAGTAGCTATCACCGGCGCTAAAAGCCGTTATAAGGCAGATGTGCCCTCCAACTCTATCCGCCTAAATGAACCTTTGCTGGAGGCCCCTCAAAACATCCAGGTAATTACTTCACAAACCCTATCCGATCAGCAGGTGATCTCCATGAGTGACGGCGTTACCCGTAACGTGAGTGGTGCAACCCGCCTGGAGCACTGGGGCGATCTGTACACCCGTGTAAATATGCGCGGTAGCCGTGCCGCGGCATTTCGCAACGGTATGAACGTAACCTCAAACTGGGGCCCGCTTAGCGAAGATATGAGCTTTGTTGATCGTATTGAATTCGTAAAAGGTCCCGCCGGCTTTATGATGAGCAATGGTGAGCCAAGCGGTATCTATAACGTAGTTACCAAGAAGCCTACCGGCCGCGATTTTAACGGCGAGGTTACGATGACCATGGGCAGCTATGACCTGTATCGTGCCACTTTAGATCTGGATGGTAAAGCCACTAAATCGGGTAGCCTATCTTATCGCTTAAACTTAATGGATCAAACCAAAAACTCGTTCCGCAATTACGAGTTTAATGACCGTTTCAGCATAGCGCCTGTACTTACCTGGAAAGTTGATGATAAAACATCACTTACCTTTGAGTATACCTATCAGCACGCCAAATTATCAAACCTTGGTTCGTACTATGTTTTTGCAACCCAGGGCTATGCGATAAAACCCCGCGATTTTACCATAACAGAACCCGGTATAGCCCCAACTTATATTAAAGATAACAGCGCCTTTATCTACCTTAACCACCAGATTGATGAACACTGGAAATTAACCGGTCAGCTGGGTTATTTTAACTACCAACAGCAGGGAAGCTCGGCATGGGTAAACAGTGTAAAGGCCAATGGCGATCTGATCAGGAGCGTTAGTATCTGGGATGCATCAAACGTGATGAAATTTGGCCAGGTATTTTTAAATGGCGATGTACAAACCGGCGTGGTGCGTCACCGGATATTGGGTGGCCTTGACTTGGGCAACAAGCAATATATTGCCGATTGGGGACAAGGCGGCGCTATTGACAGCGATGCTAAACCTTTTAATATCAATAACCCGGTTTACAATCAGCCTGCTTTGGGTTTACCAGTATTTGACAGATCGAAACCTCTTGCACAGCGCGGTGCGGGTAACCTTTCAAGTCAATCTTACACCGGTGTGTACGGTCAGGACGAACTGGGCTTTTTTGATAATGTACTACGTGTAACCCTTGCCGGCCGTTATACTTATGTAAAAGAGATCAATTACCTTGCCGGCCGTAACCAGAAGAAATTTACACCCCGTTTTGGTGTAAGTGTAAATATCGATAGGCAAACATCCGTTTATGGCCTGTATGACCAATCATTTGTGCCGCAAAGCGCCCTGATCCGCGATGGTAGCCTACCAAAACCAATCACCGGTAACAACCTGGAAGCCGGTATTAAACGAGACTGGTTTGACGGCAGCTGGAGCACTACATTATCTGCCTATCGCATTCTCAAAAACAATACCCTTACCGCCGACCCGGATAACAAAGGTTCAGAAGGTTTTGTGATAGATGTTGGTCAAACCAAAACCCAGGGTATTGAGTTTGATACCCGCGGACAGATCTTCAGCGGCCTTTCATTGGTAGCCAACTATGCTTATACCGATTCAAAGATCTCAAAAACAGGTGGTGCGGCTAACCTGCCTGCTACGGCTGTTGTTGGTGCAAAGGTTCCGGGATATGCTAAGCATAACATCAATGCTTCATTAACTTATACCATACAAAGCGGCCCGTTGAAAAACAGTGGTGTTTACGCGGGTGCAACGTACCAGGGCGACCGTACCACATGGACCTGGAACGCCAGCAGCGGCCAGCTACAGTTGCCGGATTATTACAAGTTTGACGGCGGTCTGTTCTGGGGTAAGGATCATATCAAGATAAGCGCCAACGTGTATAACCTGCTTGATAAATACCTGTACAGCGGCGCGGCTTATGCCACTTATTACTACTGGCAGGCCGAAGCGGGACGCAACTACCGCCTTGGCATCAGCTATCGTTTCTAAAAAAATATTTATTCACCTGCAGGCCGGGATTCCGGCCTGCCTTTTTTAGTTCAGTATGCTTAAAATTGCTACTCCGGCCAAAGCCGTTAAACCCAAAAAGAAAGGCGACTCACTGTTTAAAAGGATCTCGGCGTGGCTGCACCTGTGGCTTGGGCTTTTTTCGGGAATTATTGTGGTGATTGTAAGTATTACAGGCGCCATTTATGTTTTTGAAAAAGAGATCCGTAGTGTAACCGAACCCTGGACGCACGTACAGCCGCAAAATAAAAAAATGCTACCTCCTTCGGCGTTGACAGATATCGCTGTTAAAACTGTGCCAGGTATGAAACCTACCGCGCTAAATTACGGACTGCCAGATCAGTCTGCCGCGGCGGTTTCTTACAGCCGTAAAACAGGTTTGCTGATAACCGTTTTTATTGATCCCTACAGCGGCCGTGTATTGAAAAAAACGACTACAGATTTTGTGGGTAACAAGGGTGATTTTGATTTCTTTAGGTTTATACTGCACGGGCACCGTGCCTTGTGGTTGCCATATCCCATTGGCCGACCGATAATTGGGGTAGCCATACTGATTTTTGTAGTGCTTTTGCTATCGGGCCTGGTATTATGGTGGCCCAAAAAGTGGACTAAAGCCACGCGCGATAAAAGCTTTAAAGTAAAATGGAACGCCAGCTTTAAGCGGGTAAATTATGATCTGCATAATGTTTTTGGTTTCTACAGTATGCTATTGCTGCTTATCATAGCTTTAACCGGTTTGGTGTGGAGTTTTCAGTGGGTGAGTAAATCAATATATTGGGCTACATCGGGTGGTAAATCATTAACCGAAGAAACCGCCATGGTATCAGATACTACCACAAAGCTTTCTTTTAACATGGCATCGGTAGATAAATTATGGAACCAGATTGCCATACAAGATAAGCCAGAGGGCTTTTATATTAATTTACCCCGTCAAAAAGCAGATTTGGTTGAGGTGATAGCCTACCTGCGTTTGGGTACTTACTATAAAACCAATATTTACAATTTTGATCAATACACACTGAAGCCGATTAAAGCATCGGGGCCATATTCAGGCCGCTATGCTGATGCCGGTGCTGCCGATAAGTTGCGCCGTATGAATTACGATATCCATGTGGGTGCTATATTGGGTATTCCGGGTAAGGTGGTAGCGTTTTTCCTGGCGATGGTGTCTGCCAGCTTACCTATCACAGGTTTTTATATATGGTGGGGAAAGCGTAATAAAAAGCCAGTTGTAAAGCCACAGCGGCTTAAAAAGGTGCGGTCTGAATTAGTTATTCAATAAAAGGGATCGAGATAGACCATAAAGCGTCATTGCTTCGTACTTCGCAATGACGCTTTTTTTAATGAAGCCCAGACTTACGAAGTTTTCAAAACTTCGTAAGTCTTTAAGCGTAGTACAATAACGTTCTTTTACGCTGAATGCGCATTCTGATATAATACCACACCAATTATTATCAGCGCTATTACAAACAACACCGCGAGTATGATCTTGATAGCACTTATCGGCCGCTGACCAATAACTTCGCCTGTGCTGGCATTAACCGTAAATTGATAGATCTTGTTATTGTAGTTATAAGCACTTACCCAAACCGGTAGCATCAGGTATTTGATAGCTTTATTGAGGTATTGCGTATCTGTATTATCTATCCTTTGCTCATCGCCACCGATATCATCCCTTATGGCCGAATCTATGGCTCCAACGGTTTGTTTAGCTGCTTTTACAAAGCCTTGTTCTGGGTTTAGCTGGTAGGTCTCGGAACGGAAACCGCTCATATACCGTTCATCAAACTTAACCAGCATGTTAAAATTCCAGGGGCCAAGCTTATTTAGCGTTTTTTCGGGTAGCGATTTACTGGCAGGTACCATTAAATCCCTAAAATCGCATTCCACTCTTCCCGAAGCGTACGACCAATCGGTATGGCGTACCTGTCTGGTTCTGGTTTCTTCGCGTCCGTTAACGGTTTCGGTATAGGTTTCTGTTGTGTAATAATAATCTCCCCGTTCTCCGCTGTAATCGGTTACGGTGTAGGTATCGTATGTCCAGTGGGGGAGGTAAACGCCTTTTAATGCCGATGAAGCATCGCTTACTTTTTTAGCCAGGTCATTAGGCGCCCACCAAAGGCTTTTCAACCATTTTTTGAAAAATTCGATACCCTGTTGCTGCGTTATGGCAAAGGGTAAAATATAATGCGGAAGTACATATTGCTGCCCGCTTTCAAGGTCAAGCACCAGTGGAGCTGTACAAAACGGACATTTATCTGAAGTTACAAACTGATCAAGAATAGTTTGTGAACCACAGTTTTTGCAATTAACTACTTTAAGATCGGCACCTTGTTTATTGCTATCGATACCGGCAATAAACTCTTCATAGTCGTAAGGTAAAATGTCGCGACTATCGGGAGCAGCTTCAATAGCATTGCTCACGCCGCAATAATCGCACAGTAAATTATGGGTGCCGGGATTAAAGTGAAGCAATGCGCCGCAGCCCGAACAGTTTAATGAATTGTTTATGGCCGATGGGTTAACCTCGTTGTTCATTTCAGAGATATAGATTTAGGAACGGATGAAGGTTAAGCTATCGGCGGAGGTACATTACTAAACAGTTCTGCAATCTCTTCAACAGACGATGCGGCGGCCCATGCAGCCATACCTTTTTTCCAGATCATACTCTCCCTGCTTAACGCTCCGCCGGAAATCATTGCGTTGATGTCGTTGAATGAGTGTGGCCCGTCAGATTTGCCGTCTTTTACAATGTGATATTGAACAGCAGGCGCAGGGGGAGGTGGGGGCACATTGTCACCGGTGTTATTAGGGGTAACCTGGTTTTGCTGAAAGATGTTGCCAACCTGGCCCATCATGGCTGCGCCAACACCCAAACCCATACCGGCAGCGCCCAGGTTGCCACCTATAGTGTTCTCTGCAGATTTTTCGATAGCATTGGCAGCCTGGAATTGCGCGTAGGCACCAAGATTGCCCAATATGCCCATTTCGCTGCGTTTGTCAAGTATCTGCTCCACTTCGGGTGGCAGGGAGATATTTTCAACCAGTAGCTTGGTCAGGTTAAGGCCAAGTTCGGCAAAATCGGGCTGGATAGATTCTGTGATGAATTTGCCCATTTCGTTGTAGTTGGCTGCCAGGTCGAGTACGTTTATTTTCGATTCGGCTACGGCATCCATGCCGCGTGATACAACGGTATTACGCAACTGCTCATTAATATCTTCAATAACAAAATCCGGATTGGTGGCAGAGATTTCCGCGATGAATTTCTTCGGGTCCTGAACTTTAAAGTTAAAAGAACCGAATGCCCTTAGTCTCACAGGGCCAAACTCTGCATCACGGATCATTACCGGATTTTTTGTTCCCCATTTTTGGTTGGTGAACTGGCGCAGGCTCACAAAAAATATATCAACCTTAAACGGGCTTTCAAAACCATATTTCCAGCTCATTAAGGTAGTTAACAGGGGCATGTTCTGAGTCTGAAGCTCATAGGTACCCGGCGTATATACATCAGCAATGCGTCCCTCGTTCATGAAAACAGCGGCCTGCGACTCGCGTACAATGAGTTTTGCTCCCATTTTAATGGCGTTGTCATGGCGAGGGAATTTCCATACAAGCGTATTCTGAGTGGTATCAACCCACTCTATTACATCTATAAATTCGTTACGAAGGATATTGAACAGGCCCATGTTTTTTGATGTCAGGTTTAAATAATGATTAAATATGTGAAAAAAACAAATACATGAATGCGCCAGCGGTTAATTATTTTATTCTTTAAAATCTACATAAAACAAAAAACCGGACACTAATCAATTGACTAATGCCCGGCCCAAATGTTACACAATCAACTAAATTATGGAACTATCTTATCAAGTGCTGGTATGTTGGTTTCGGCACCTGCGTAACCTTTGCTTTGGTTAATATGACCATTTACGTTCAGGTCGATCTCGCTCTGCGGGATAGGCCATAGCACGTGGTATGGTGAAATAGTGAAGTGGTTACCTGAGTTGGTTACAACGTTAGGGTTTTTATAAAAGTCGTTCTTCTCCATGATCCTGTCGTAGAAAAAATTGCTTGTTGAAAAATTAGCCACATTGTAGGTTTTGCCATTATAAGCAGGGATACCTGTTTGCGCGAATATATAAGCCATGCGTGTAAGTTCGGTTTTACGTGGCTCTTCCCAGTACAGTTCTCTCTGGCGTTCATCAAGAATTGTACCTATGTTAACACTGCCTGCATCCGTTAACAGCTGCGCATTGGCACGTGCCCTTACCTTATTGATGTCATCCATAGCAAGACCTGTTTGTCCTTTCCATACGTAAGCTTCGGCACGTAACAGGTAAGTTTCAGCTAAACGGAAAACGTACCAGTCGGTATTGGTACCGCGTGGCGGGCTCCACCATTTGTCAAGTGCGATAGGTCCTGAGCCGATGAACACTTTGTAATGCGGCCAGCTAAACCATGCACGGATGGTATCTTTTGCACCATTCAAAAAGCGTTTGCTTACGTTGGCATCGGTATATTGTTCCAGATGTTTGCCATACCAGGTAGGGTCGGAGGTTTTGATCGCCGGGCTGTTATAAACCAAATCGGTCATGTTCATCCAGTTTCCCGGCGCGTGCCTTAAGTCGGTATTATCTGTCCAGATGTATTTGGTAGCATAAGGCGTACCGCGTAAACGGCCAATACCACGGCCATACCATAAGGTAAGCGGAAATTCTTCGGTTACTTTATCTGAGATACCTGGCTTAAGCGCTCCTGGGGTAAGGATGGTACCGTTATGCCACATCGGCACACAGTTCCTCATCACCTGCGACCCGTTTGGTGTTGCACCGTCAAGGGTTTCGCGGTCAAGCACTACGTACAAAGCCTCGGCATTGGTTCCCAATGCTTTGTTTTCGGGCCTGTGAAGGTCCCAGATGATGTTTTTAGAGGCATCGCCCGCAACTATACCAAAACGATTGGTCATGAGGTGATACGGCCCATTGATAGCAACGTTACATGCCGCGATAGCATCATCAAATAAACCAAGGGCAAGGTCAACCTTAGCTAAAAGGTGGGCGGCACCGCCTTTTGAAATATCACCTTTTGCGTTCGCGTCGGTAAGGTTAGCTACGGCAAATTCCAGGTCGGTTTTCATTTGCTTCAGGATAACGATACGCTGTGTGCTGAAGTAGCCTGTGTTTACCGCTGTTTCTTCTTTAAGCAACAGAGGCACATCGCCAAACTCATGCACTAAACGATAGTAACGGTAAGCCCTGTGAAATAAGGCGGTAGCTTTTACCAGGTTTTTATCGGCATCTGATGGCCATTTGATGTTATCTATCCTTGATAAAATTACGTTACAGTCATGTATGCCCTGGTACCAGGCGCTCCAATAGCGGCCTATTTTGTTATAGTCGTCGCTGTTTAGGTTGGCGGTAGGGGTGATACGGGCGTTCAAATCCTGCGCCGGTGTGGTTTTATCTGTGGTGCCTTCAACCGCGGCATCTGTAAAAATCGACTCGGTAAGCAACGGGGCAGAATCGCCGAAATATTCAAACCTAACGCTTACGTTCAGCGTAGCCAAAGCAGCTTTAAATGCGGCAGGCGAGGTATAAGTTACGTCGGGTGTGAATTTTGAAGGTGCCTGCGGATACAGATCAGCTCGCTTGGTACAGCCTCCGGTTATAAATATGGTTGCCGCTGTTAAAGCCGCCGCCATGATGTTTTTGTTTATCTTGTTCATGTATTAAAATCCCTTCTTTAAAAAACTACGTTAAACCCGGCTGATAAATATCTTGGCGTAGGACCGCCGTTTTGCGGGTCCCAAAGCGGCCAGCTTGAAAACACGGCGGCGTTGCTTGCGTTCACAAATAATTTGGCGCTTGAGATACCCAGGCGTTTGATTAATTGCGGGCTGAAAGTATAGCCGATAGAAGCTGTTTGCAGCCTTACAAATGAAGCTTTGCGCCAAACGTTGATGGTAGTGCCAGATGAACCTGAGTTTAAGCGGGCGTAATCATCAATCTGGTTATCTGGTGTCCAATACGGCAATACATATGAGTTCATACGTGCAAAGCCTACGCTCCCCGGATTGTTTAAGGCTTGATTATACTGTTTTAATGCGCCAATGCTTGATACCAGCAGGAACGATACATCAAAATGTTTGAATATGTTGAAATCATTACGTAACGACCAGCTAAAGCTTGGATTTTGTGAGCCTAAGAATTGTTTGTCATCGTTGGTAAACTTAAAGTCGCCGTTAACATCTTGAAGTTTAAAATCACCCGGTTTTGCGCCGTATTTAGCGGCCTGATCAGCTTCGGTTGTTTTCCAAACGCCCTGGATCTTGTAATCCCATACAGCGTTGATATCATGGCCAATGAACCAGCCGTTACCGATATCATCTTTTTCTACATTGGTAGTAACGCCGTTAGCATCAGTAACCGGGAATGCGCCATACAGGTGAACAATTTTGTTGCGATTAAGGAAGAAAGTTCCGCTGGCATTCCAGTTAAAGTTTTCACTTTTCATGATCTTGCCATCCAATGAGATCTCAAAACCTTTGTTATTAACCTGGCCGATGTTGGTATACGGGTTGGAGTTGTTGGCACCACCCGGCAAATCACCAGACGAGTTATAGCCCTGAACGTCAAGAATACTGCGTTTAACAAGCAGGTCGGTAGTTTTACGGTCGTAAACATCTATCGAACCGCTAAGCCTGTTGTGTAGTATGGTGAAGTCAAGACCGATGTTTGGTCCTACAGTACGTTCCCATTTCAGCTGCGCGTTTTGCAGGGTGCTTACATAAATACCACTGTTATTGGTAACTGTACCGGAGTTGTTTGCGGTTGGATATTTAATACCGCCTAATACCGCTAATGAGATAGAAGGATCGGCAGTGGTGGTAGATGTACGGTTACCGTTGGCACCGTAGCTGAAACGTAATTTACCATAATCAAGCCATTTAAAGGCGTCGCCTTTCATAAAGCTTTCATCACTAAATACCCATGCCACGGCTGCTGAAGGATAAACCTCGCGTGGGTGTTCTAAACCGAATGCAGAGAAACCGTCACGACGTACAGTTGCAGTAAGGATATACCGGCCTAACAGGGTGTAGTTAATCCTGCCCATGATCGCGTCGGCGTTATAAATACGGTCGTCGCTGCTTTCAACAGGTAAGGTGCCTGCACCAATGTTGTGGTAACCCAAAATATCGGTAGGGGTTAATTGAGTGTTTGAAGCATTGGTATACCAGGTTTGGTATTTTTCTTTGTTAAGCAGGAAGGTTGCATCAAAGCTGTGGATACCAAAAGATTTATTCCAGCTTAAAATGTTATCCAGGTTGTACCTGTACCGGTTTTCCTGCGTGCGGATGGCAGTACCACCTGAAAGCTCGTTAGGGTTAGCTACGGGGCGGAAGAAGAAATTCCTGTACGACTCGATAGTTGGTGCATAGTTCACCGTATACTTGATACCAAATGGAAGATCCAAACGGGCAAAAAGTACCGAGAATAATGTGTTTTGCACAGCCACGTTTTGATTGTAGCGATTGCCCAGGAAAGGGTTACGCTGGTTCAAACCACTGTCATCAGTATCAATACGACGCAAAGAGCCATCAGCATTGTACATATCGCCATAAGGTGATGAGTTGATGATCTGCGTCCAGTCTGCTTCAGTGGCGTCTATGGCTTGTCCGCTAAGTGGCGTGCTGGCTGCGCCTTCATCGCGGCTTGCGAATTGGGCGTTTACACCAAGCGTCAAAAATTTGGCGGCTTTACCTTCCAGGTTTACACGGAAACGGCCGTCGGTATACTGTCCGCCCTGTATCAGGTTTTGGTTTTTGGTATAATTGCCCGATACGTAGTACTTAACTGTTTCTGAACTACCGGAGAAGCTACCGGTATAATCCTGGCGGAAGCCATTGCGGAATATCAGTTTCGACCAATCAGTCATTTTACCAGCCTGGTAATTGGTAATTTCGTTAGGGAATAAACCTAAACGTTGCAGCCAGATGGTAGTTGGGTCGCCTGTAGCTCCGTTAAGGAATTGGGCAAGCGTTACACCATCCGGCAGCTTGTTAGGATTGCTATAGTAGTAATAGGGGTTTGAAGTGTTGGAACTGCGGGCCCCATCGGCACGCCAGTTCAGGAAGCCGTCGCCGGTGTAGTATTTTTGATTTTGCAATAGTTGCGCAATACCGAAGTTGGCATTTAAGGTGATTTGCGTGCCGCCTTTTTTACCTTTTTTTGTAGTAATAGCTACAACGCCACCGGCAGATTGCGCACCGTATACGGCAAGCGCGCTTGGGTCGCGGAGTACGTCCACACGGTCGATATCGTTAGGGTTGATATCAGCCAGCTGACCAGGATAAATAACACCATCCAATACGATAACAGGCTGAACGTTGCCCGAAAGGGAAGCTTTACCCCTTATCTGCAGATCGCCTGTACCACCGCCTTTGGCGCTTGTATTCAAGCCAACCGAAATACCAGGAATGTTACCCCTGATAATGTCGGTAGTGCTGGCCGGGTGTTCATTCTCTAATTTTTCAGCCTTAACACTGCTTATGGCACCGGTAACGTCTTTAACGGCCCGTGTGCCGTAGCCTATCACTACAACCTCTTCCAGTTGTTTATTGGCATCGGCCAGTGTTACATCAATTGTTGTGCGGCCTTTAATTTGTTGCTCCTGTGTAGCCGAACCCACGAAGCTAAATACCAGCGTCGCGTTGCTGTTTGCGGTAATTGAATAGCCACCTTTTACATCCGTAACTGTTACGGCACCTGTTGATTTGTTTTTTACAGTGGCGCCAGGTATTGGCAGACCCTGGCTGTCTTTAACAATACCTTTCACGGTAACGTCCTGTGCAAACGTCCGTGTTAGTATTGTAATAAGTAAAACAAAAATTAGCGTAATTTTTTTCTTCATAATTTATTGCTGTTTAGTTGGTTAAGCAGCCATTGCTGCCAGAATGAGCTAAAGGGAAACCTGGTTTACACAATAGCGATGCAGGTAAATGCCGTAGCGCGATCTTTACTTCATATAGGTGATTTGTTGGTTAAGCGTATTACTAATTGGTAATTGGTGGGGTAAATTTAAAGTGGAATAAACCAATAATGCAACAGGGTGAACTTATGTAAGTTATTGATTTTAAGATAATTAAATCAATTTTGATACGTTTTGATAACGAGGAACTCAAACGTTGAAGTGGCGTATTTACAGCGGGTTACACCTGCTTCGGTTTTGTAGCTGATACGCTTTGTGAACAAGAAAAAAAAGTAAAAATATTTTAAAAAATGACAATTGAGGGGAGTGGTAGACGGTTGTAATCTGCTTTTTTATGCCGGAAATGGGGTTTTGGTAGGGAAAGAGGGTATTGCAATTATCTCGTTTACCGCTGTCAGTAGACTCTGTCTACGAATGCACTATGCCTGTAGTTTGCAACTACAGGCAAGATGAATGAATGGGTTTCTGGCGATACCTGATCCTGTAGTCAGAGACTACAGGCATAAAAAGTCCGTAGACAGAGTCTACGGACAGCGAAGAACGCAAGCAACGGTAAACAAATATGTCATTGCGAGGAGGAACGACGAAGCAATCTCGTAGCTCTACAAGGCGAACATGCATTGGCTACGAGATTGCCACGCTGCGCTCGCAATGACATAGTTTTATAAAGCTGCCCGTAGATTCTGTGTCGTTGTCCGAAGTAAGACTCTACGGACAGCGAATTTCCACAGATGAAGGCCAACCTATCACATCACCAACATTGTCCAGCCTTGCTGGTCATTCTTCTTTCGTGATTTTTTCTTTTCCTGTAGTACTTTTTTTATGCGGATGGCATAAGTCCAGCAAGTGCTTTGGCGGATATCAAGCTTTTCGGATAATTGATGCGATGAGATGGTGCCGTTAGTGCTGTAGATAAGATAAGTAAGATAAAAAGCTTTGTTAATGGGAATCCTGCTGTTTTGAAATATAGTATTATGCAGGGCCGATTCTTCATAGCTGCACTTCGTACACCGGCGACTGTGCGGCAATCTTCCCGCACAATAGGTAGTGTTTGAGCAGCGGGTACAAACAAAACCATCTTTCCATTTTAAAGCAGATAGGAATTTAAAACAGGTTTCCTGGTCGGGGTATTTGGCGCTAAATTCTTCATAGTCCAGTTCGGTAGATAATGCCCGCGATTCAGTAACCTTTTCAATGTTTGTTTTAAGCTGAACGTTGTCCTTTTCAAGTAAAACGTTCATGCGCAGTATCTCGCCGGCCTGTTTTTCCAGTTGCAGGTTAGCGTCCAGTAGTTCTTTATTCTGGTTTTCGATAATCAGGCTTTGCTGTCTTACTTCGTCTGATTTGGCAACCAGTTCATGTGTGCGGGCCCGGACCTGTTTTTCCAGTTCTTCGTTAATCGAATCCTGTAACTGGCTGTTCAGGTGCATTTGTCTTATGGTTTCTTCATGGGCGGCATCCTTTTCTTTCCGGAGAATACGTACCTGATCGCCAATGGCAAATGACAACAGCACCATCTCAATAATAAAACAGAAACTGAGGCTGTAATAGCTTATCGGGGCCGGTAAAAAGTAGGCATAACCAAGGGCGCTAAGGGCTTTAACAATAAAGCCTATAAATAATACCAGATAGGCCAGCACAAAAAAACGTGCCGGTTTGTAGCCGTTTTTGTAAATATAAACGCCGGTAGCAAAGGCCAGCGATAGCGGGATCACCTCAACAAACTTGTATACAAACAATGATTTGTTGAAAAACAGGCAGTACAAGAAGTAAACAGAGCGCAGCAGGATTACATAATTGATGGTCCTATTAAACTGAGGTGCCTTTGTTTTAACCTGTAATAATTCTTTACTGAATATCAGAGCGCAAATACTGATAAAATATAACGAGATGCCGTTGCCGTAATGGTTTAAACCTGGTGTTTCGGGCCATAAATATTGGAAGGCAATGCCATCGGCACTCATTTCGTACAGGCCTACACTTAAAATGTAAAATACGTAGTATAAGTACTGTTTCTTTTTTACCGCCAGGAACATGAGCAGGTTATGGAAACAGAAAATAAGGATCATCCCATAAAACAGCCCATAGGTTAAATACTCATTAAGCGCGTAATGAATAAAGTAATTGATGGTACGGTAAACTATGATCACATTTACCGCGTTATGCGATTTTACCCTGAAATAATAGGTATGATAACCGGGCTGTGTATCGCCAATTAAAAACTCGAAGTTTTTATGGTGAAAAAGCCTGCTGCTGAAATCAAGGTTAGCCCCCGACTCACTTTTAGTATAGCTGCCTGATTTATCGGGCATGTAAGCGGTTACTTCGTCGGTTGTTTGGTCAAAAAGCTCAATAATGCTGTTACTGCTTATAGGTTCGGTAAAGTACATACGCACCCGGAACCAGTAGGTTGAATTTTTATGGTGATTGCTGGGATAATAGGAGCTGTTTTCGGTAAAGGATGCTCCCATTTCCTGGATATCCTGGAAGCTTAACTTGCCCGAACTATCCTGAAGGTATTTTACCTCGTTAAGGGTAAACTTATGTTGCTGAACATTTTTATCAACCCTGAGTATGTTTTGCGCACGCAGGTTAGGCGCCCACAGGCACAAATAAAAAACGAATAAATACTTAGTCAACTTTGGTAAACGTTTAATCAAAAGCTTTTAATAAATAGTATGGCGCACTTTAAATATACAGGTGTCATTGTATAATTTAAATCCTTCGCTACCTTTTAATGGCGGGCCATGGTGCAATAAATGTTTATTAAGAACCGGTTTATAATATGCCCAAATATAATTATTTGTTAATTATATGTCGTTATTGAACGGGTATTTTCTCCACACGTTTTGATTGTTTGCCGAACAGGAATTTTGTTTTTATGCTTTTGTTATATTGTATCCTCTCCAGCGTTCAAACAGGATAAAATTCGCTAATTAAAGCCAGATGCATTTTGATATCTTTGGAGGTAACCAGTTATTGATTTTGCGGCGAATGTTTCAGCGATTAAAGGCCTTTTTGCTTATTTGTTTTTTATGCTCTTCTTGGGTAGCCTTAGCAAAAGGCCCTGGTTTTCCGGTTAGATATTTAGGCATTGAAGATGGTCTTTCAAATAACGCGGTAACCTGTATAACGCAGGATCAATACGGTTTTATGTGGATGGGGACCTATGATGGCCTCAACCGCTATGATGGCTACTCGTTTAAAGTTTTCAGGAATATATGGGGCGATAAAAGTTCGTTGGTTAACAACCACATTAAATCCATAAATGCCTGCGGTGCAAGAATATATGTGGGGACAGAAAAAGGTCTGATGTATTTTGATTATGCCGATTCGCGCTTTCATCCCATGTATTGTTACAATGAAAAACATGAGCCGGTTAAGATTGGGTTTAATATCAATGAAATAGTAGCCGACAGGCAGGGCAATATCTTTGTAACCAACGGAACTTACGGGTTTTTAAAATTCGGAAAAACTGATACTATTGGTAAAGAGATCCTGTACGATGTTAATAAGCAGCGGTTTAATACGCTCGCTGCCCGGATGGATAAACAGGGCACCATTTGGGTGCTGGTGAGTGGTGCAGGGCTGGGTAAATATGACGTAGCAACTGAAAGGATAAAAATAGTGGCGCCTGAACTTGCTAACTCGGGTTGCATGACCATTGACGGAAAAGGTAAAGTAATAGCAGGCTGGGGCAACGAATTATTTATGTACGATCCTGTCGCCCAAAAAGCAGCCAAACTTGATATAGGGCTTAATAAATTAACTAATAACAATATCTTCAGCCTCGCCACAACAAAAAATGGCGATATCTGGGTTACCACAAACGGTGGTGGCATCAAAGTATGGGATCCGGCCAAAAATCAGATCACCTATATTACGGCAGGTGAAACGCCCAATAGCTTGCGCAGCGGCGCGGTGGATGCCGTTTATGAAGATGATGAATCCCGCATCTGGATAGCGACATTGAGGGGCGGGGTAAACATTATCGACCGCAAACCAACATCATTCCATTTGTTTGCGCATGATGTGTTTAATAAAAACAGTGTCATCAATAATTTCATTTTGTCGTTTTGTGAAGATAAACTCCATAATGTTTGGGTTGGTACTGATGGCGGCGGCTTAAATTATTGGGATACCAAAACCAACACCTTTACGGCCTACGAGCATCAAAACGGTGGCGGAAGCATCAGCAGTAATTTTGTGGTTAGTATATTAAATGATTATACCAACAAAATATGGGTAGCAACCTTTAACGGCGGTATTGATGCTTTTGATAATGCTACAAAGCGGTTTAAGCATTACAGTTGCTACAACCCAATAGAAAAAAAGGAAGAGCGGAATTTCTGGAAACTGTACGAGGATTCGCAGCACCGCCTTTGGGCCGGCAGTACCTGGGGAGGAGCTTTGTTTTTGTATAATAGGGCTAAAGATCAGTTTGAACTTTTTGATAACAGCCTGGTAAACATCCACGCGCTTTTTGAAGATCATGCCGGTAACTTATGGGCCGGAAATTACACCAGCCTCATTAAAATTGATGTTGAGCATAAAAAGCACCAGGTTTATTTTATAGGTCAGGCTATAAGGGCAATTATCGAAGATAACAAGAATAACTTTTGGGTTGGTACAGAAGGCGGCGGGTTACTTCAGTATGATACTAATGCCCAACAGTATAAACGATACACAGAATCGGCAGGCCTACCGAGCAATACGGTATTGAATATACTGGTAGATAACAGCGGCAACTTATGGTGCAGTACCTACAACGGGCTTTCTAATTTTAATGTCACTACTAAAAAGATCACCAATTACAATGCTTCTGACGGCTTGCAAAGCAACCAGTTCAATTACAATGCGGCCCTTAAATTGTCATCAGGTAAAATGCTTTTTGGCGGTATAAAAGGGTTTAACCTTTTTTCGCCGGATAGCATTGCTCCCTACGCGCACCAGCCGCGCCTGATGCTGTCAGATTTTAAAATAAACAATGTATCCATTGAGCAGGATTGTGCGTACGCACAAAAGCAGCCACTAAATGAGCTTAAAAAAATAACCATTCCCTTTAGTGAGGCTACCTTGAATATCAGCTATACGGCGCTTGAATACTCATTTCCTGATAAAATATCATATGCCTATTACCTGGAAGGCTGGGATCATGGGTGGAACTATGTAGGTAAATTAAAGTCGGCGTATTTTTCACGACTTAATGAAGGTACGTACACCCTCCGGATTAAGGCCACCAATACAGAAGGCCGCTGGGCTGCGCCACCTATCGCCATAAAAATCATCGTATTACCGCCATGGTACCGCACGTGGTGGGCTTATATCATTTACGGAACAATCCTGTTTGCTGTAGGTTACATCTTTTATAATTACAGGGTAAATCAGGCAAGGCTTCGGTTTAAAGTGAAACTGGCAAACCTGCAGGTTGAAAAGGAAAAAGAGCTTAACGAAAAGAAACTGACGTTCTTTACCAATGTATCGCACGAATTCAGGACGCCGCTAACGCTGATCATTAACCCGATAAAAGACCTTCTGAATCAAAGTAAAGGCAACACAGAAGAGTTAAGCACCATTTACCGGAATGCCCGCCGCCTGCTTGGTTTGGTTGATCATTTATTGCTGTTCAGGAAAACTGAAAGTGAAAACGCATCATTGAAAGTGAGTAAACTGAATTTTGTGAGCCTGAGTAATGAAGTTTATTCCTGCTTTATCCAGCAGGCTAAAATCAAGCATATTAACTACAGTATTGAGGGGGCAGGGGAAAGTATAGAAGTATACGGCGACCTGGAGAAAATAGAAATTGCCCTGTTTAACCTCATTTCAAATGCTATAAAATTTACTCCTGATCATGGTACCATCCATATCATTATTGAGCAGGACGATAATAAGGTGTATTTTAAAATAATTGATAACGGCATAGGTATAAACGCAGAGGTAGGCGACAGGCTGTTTGATAAATTTTACCAGGCAAAGGACAAAAACTATTTCCGAAAAGGGTTTGGTATAGGTCTATACCTGGTTAAGGTTTTTATTGAGAACCATAAAGGCAATATCAGTTACTCCAATAACCTTGATGGCGGCACTACCTTTGTACTTGCCCTACCAAAAGGTAAAGCCCATTTTGCAGGCGACACGATTGTGGATGATGTTGTGCCTGATTATACTTACGTAAACGAGCTTATTGATGGCGATAATAAGGAAGTTGTACCGGAGGAGGGTGAGTTAAGCGCTTTAGAACTCTTCAGTTCTGCCAGGCATACGCTTATGGTGATTGACGACAACGACCAGATCCGTGCATACATCAAAAAGATCTTCACGCCGGGGTATAATGTAATTGAAGCTCAAAATGGCAGTATCGGCCTCGAACTGATTAAGAAACACATGCCCGATGTGGTTGTAAGCGATATTGTGATGGATGGCCTGAGCGGGCTCGATCTTTGCCGGATCATAAAAGAGGACCAGGCTATAAGTCATATCCCGGTTATCCTGCTAACCGGCGATACAACGCCCGATATCATGCTAAAAAGCATGGAAGAAGGTGCTATCGACTTTCTGCGTAAGCCTTTTGATAAGGAATTGCTTATTGCCAGGGTAAAAAGTGTATTGCGTAATAAGATTGAACTTCAAAATTACTTCTATAAAGAGGTTACGAAAAAGAGCGCCGGCCGCAGTATCTCACAGGAAAATAAGGACTTCCTGAATAACTGTATTTCGGTGATCGAACATTATTTTACCGATGATAAGTTTGATGTATATGTACTGGCTAAAGAGATAGGCATCAGTTATCCAACATTATTTAAACGCCTGAAAAGTATCACCGGGCAGTCTGTAAATAATTTTATCCGCTTTGTGCGCCTGCGTAAAGCTGCCGAGTTACTCATCCAAACCAATTGCAACGTTAATGAGGCCGCGTTCCAGGTGGGCTTTAGCGATGTAAAATACTTCCGCGAGCAGTTCTTCAAACAGTACGGATCTAACCCTTCCGATTTCATCAAAAAACACCGCGCCAGTTTTCAAATCTCCTACCGGATGAACGAGTTTGAAAAAAGCTCAGCTAAATAAAATCCTTCTTCAATCAATCGGCATGTCCTCGTTATAAAAAACATCGAAAATAAAATAAAGGTTATTTTAACACTTATTTTATCGTGTTTTCTACAAATTCTCTCAAAAAGGGGCATTTTTATATATTTTGACCCCGTCAATTTATAGTTTTACCCCTCTCTCGCAATCCCAAATTCCGCTTATTTCGTCTCAACCAACAGGGAATAATCAGCACTGATATTTTATTGCCTGCAAATTATAAACGATAACCAATGCTATGGAAATTTCAAAAACGCGCAAGGGGATGGCTCCTGCTGTGGTATTAAACCGCCCGGGATAAGTCTGGATTATGATTAAAAAACACATGAAAAATGAACCCAATAAACCAATTAAATTATGAAATATAGATTTACTCTCTTAAACAGTTTTTCCGTATTGCTTGCGATAATAATGCTGATGGGCATTACCCTACCGACCAAGGCGCAAACAAAAATTAATGTAAAAGGCGTTGTAAAAGACGCTACCGGCAACGTACTCCCGGGTGCAACAGTAAACATTCAGGGTACAAGCCAGTCAACCACAACAGATGTTAACGGTGCCTTTAAAATTGAAGTTGCCGAAGGATCCACATTAAAGATCTCATTTGTTAGCATGGTTGCCAAAACCATTGTGGTTACTAAAAATACAACCACGTTGAGCATCGTACTTGAGGATAGCAACAAGCAACTTAACGAGGTAGTGGTGGTAGGTTACGGCACGCAAAAACGTTCGGATGTTACTGGCGCTGTAGTGTCTGTACCTAAGGCACGTTTATCGCAGTTACCGGTAACCAACGTATTGCAGGCTTTAGAAGGTGCCGTAGCAGGTGTAAATATCACAACTACATCTTCGGTACCTGGAGCTCAGCCTTCATCTATCGTGAGGGGGCAAAACTCAATCAACGCGGGTACTGGTCCGTACATTGTTGTTGATGGTATCCCACTTAGCAAAAGTGGTGGCTCGTTAAATGATATCAACCCAAATGATATCGCGTCGATGGAGGTGCTTAAAGATGCATCGGCTGTGGCCATTTATGGTACCAACGGTTCAAACGGTGTGATCCTTATCACTACAAAAAGAGGTAATGGTGGCAAACCGGTTATCCGTTATAACGCATATGCCGGTGTAGAAAACATAGCGCATATGCTCGAACCGCGTGACCCTGCCGCATATATCCAAAAATATGCCGACTACATGTCGCAAACCGGCCAAAAACAAACAAGCCCGGTACCTAACTATACCGAATTACCAAACTATACCGCAGGCAAAACTATTGATTGGGTAAAGGAAGTTACACAAACTGGCGTCATCCAGGATCACAACCTGAGCATATCAGGCGGCAGCCCCGATACTAAATACTATGTATCAGGTGATTATCTGAAACAAAAGGGTGTGGTAAAAGGCTACCAATACAACAGGGTAAGTATCCGTTCAAACCTGGATATCAACGTAACCAACTTTTTAACGGTGGGTATGTCATCTTACTTCGCTAACAATAACTATGATGGTGGCCGCGCTAACCTGTTAAACGCTACCGCGATGAGCCCTTATGGTAACGAATATAATGCCGATGGCACTTATACTATTTACCCGATGGCACCTGAGCAATTATATGTTAACCCTTTATTAGGCTTAACCACCGATCAGATAAACCGCAGTGTAAACCTTAACGGTAATGGCTATGCTGAAGTGAAATTTGGTGGTGTTTTAAAAGGATTAAAATATCGTTTAAATGCGGGCTACACCTACCTGCCTACAAGGGTTGATAGCTACAGCGGCCGTTTGGCCAATACTCCGCTCGGCAGCGCAAGCGCGGCAAGCTCTGAAACTAATACTTATACTATCGAAAACCTGTTGTACTACAACCGTGATTTTGGTAAGCATCACTTAGATTTCACGGGCTTATACAGTGCACAACGCCGCAGGTATTTTACATCAACAGCGGCCGCAACTGGCTTTGTTAACGATGAGCTTTCATTCAATAACCTGGGTGCAGGTGCCACACAAACCGCGTCATCATATTCAGACAGGTACGCATTAAACTCGCAAATGGGCCGTGTTAATTACTCGTATGCAGGCAAATACCTGGTTACTGTTACTGCCCGCCGCGATGGTTCATCGGTGTTTGGTGCAAATACCACCAAGTATGGCGTATTCCCTTCAGCTGCTTTGGGCTGGAATATCGACCAGGAAAGCTTCCTGAAAAACTCAAAGATCGTTAACAGCTTAAAACTTCGTGGCTCTTACGGTAAAACAGGTAACGAAGCGATCAGCGTTTATCAAACCATCACGCTTGACGGAACGGTACGTTCCCCTTTTAACGGTGTAAGTACAATCGGTGTGCAGGCCAATAATTTAGGTAATGCTAACCTGCACTGGGAAACCACTACTGGTGCAAACGTTGGTGTTGATTTTGCTTTGCTGGGTAGCCGTATCAGTGGTTCGGTTGATGCTTATAATACCCGTACTTCTGGCCTCTTGCTACAACGAAGCCTTCCGCTAATAACTGGTTATTCAAAGGTTTGGGACAACATTGGTAAAGTAGCCAACAAGGGTTTAGAGGTTAACCTGAATACCCGCAATATTGATGGTAAAAACTTCCGCTGGGAATCAAACATCGTTTATGCGCTTAACCGTAATAAGATTGTTAGTCTGTACGGCGATGGCAAAGATGATTTGGGTAACCGCTGGTTCATTGGTAAACCCATCGGCGTAATTTATGATTACAAAATGACCGGTGTTTGGCAAACAGGCGAAGATGCTTCCAAACAAGATCCGGGAGCAAAGCCAGGCGATCTTAAATTTGCTGACACAAATGGTGATGGTAAAATTACTGCCGATGACCGCGTGATACAAGGCCAAACTACTCCAAAATGGACAGGCGGTATCACCAATACGTTCCACTACAAGCAATTTAATCTGAGCATATTTATTCAAACAGCGCAAGGTATGATGCGTAATAATGCCGATTTAAACTATGCTGATGAATCAGGCAGAAGGAATACCCCTGCCGAAATTGGTTACTGGACACCAACCAACAACAATAATTCATTCCAATCGCTGGCTTATACCAATACCCGTGGTTACGGATACCCGCGCGATGCAAGCTATACCCGCATCAAGGATGTGACCTTTAGTTATGTAGTAGGACAAAACCTGTTGGATAAGCTGCACTTAAATGGCTTAACCTTTTATGCAAGCGGTCGTAACCTGCACACTTTCACCAAGTGGATTGGCTGGGATCCTGAAAATAGTTACTCAACCAGGGGTTCAGGCGATTGGACCAACAACTATCCTGTAACGCGCACTTTTGTTTTTGGCGCTAATATTTCATTAAAATAAACTGATAAAACATAAACACATGAAAAAGTATTCAATCATATTGGTTTCCATATCAGTGCTTATTACCGCGTTTGCTTCCTGCAAAAAATCATATCTGGACGAAAAGCCATATTCATCATATACCCCGCTAACCCTTAATGATTCATTGGGTTTTGAGGCAGCGGCTGTAGGTCTTTACAACTACGAAAGCACCATTTTAACCTACTCAAGTGCGCAAGGCTGGCCAAGCGTTTGGCAGGTAGGTACCGATGTGGCCAACGCTACCGCCAACCAGCAGGGTATTGAAGTTCCTTATTATAATTACGCCCAGCTTACTTCAAACGATGGGGCAGCGTCATACATCTGGGGTAAATATTATTCGCTCATCAATAATGCTAACATCATTATTGCTTCGGTTGAAGATCCTTCAAATACTAAGCTTGGTGCAAAAGGTAAAAGTGCTATTGATGCCGAGGCTAAGTTTTTCAGGGCATATGCTTATAACAACCTGGTAACTTTATTTGGTAAGGTTCCGTTGGTTACAGCGCCACTTACGGCTCCCAAAACCAATTTCACACGCGCATCGCTTGATGATGTAAATAGTCTGATAGTTAGCGACCTTACGTATGCAAGCGCCAATCTATCCGATCTGAATGCAGGTACCTCAAAATTAAATGTTCAGGGTAAACCTGTTGGCAGGGCCAATAAATATATGGCTATGCAGCTTTTATCAGAGGTTTACTTACGCATGGGCAAAAATGACCTGGCCGAACAACAGGCACAGGCTGTGATAAGCAGCGGCAAATTCAGCTTGATCAAAGCGCGTTACGGTGTAAGGGCAGGCGGTACAGGCGATTATTATTCAGATATGTTTGTGTATGGCAACGAAAGACGCGCGCAGGGCAACTCTGAAGCCATCTGGGTATTGGAGCAGGAAAACCCAAGCTCTGTAGTTGGTGGTAATACCGATAATGCCCAGCAACGCCGTGTGTGGGGTGCTGCTTACTATAATATTAATGGTATGGTACTTTGTGACTCATTGGGTGGCCGTAGTATTGCCAGGCTCAGGTTGAGTAACTGGGTTTTGTATGGCTTATATCCTAACGGCGACATGCGTAACTCGCAATACAGCATCAAAAGACGCTATTACTATAACGACCCGGCAAACGCCAATTACGGAAAAATGGTGCCGTTCAGTGGTCCGGATACTTTATATAAGATCTGTCCAAGCACTACTAAATGGGGCGCCTTTGATCCTAACGATACATTTGGTTATGCTATGATCAAAGATTTTATCATGATGCGTTTAGGCGAAACTTACCTGCTGCTTGCCGAAGCACAGGTTAAACAAGGCAAAACTGCAGATGCCGCTGCATCGATCAATGTATTGAGAACGCGGGCTAATGCACCACAGGTAACTGCAGATCAGATGACGCTTAATTTTGTGTTAGATGAACGTGCAAGGGAGCTTATCGGTGAAGAAAATCGCCGCCAAACCCTGATGCGTACCGGAACCCTGGTTGAGCGCTCATTGCGCCTTAACTCTGGCGATGCACAACATCCTACAACCGGCTTGGCCGATAAAAATATGTTGCTGCCTATTCCTCTATCAGAAATACAGCTAAATAAAGATGCAGTACTGGAGCAAAATCCGGGTTATTAATTAAAACACAAATAAAAAGTAAGGGCAGTAGTTATTGCCCTTACTTTTACTATTTATGAAGCCATACCTTTTTAAATCGCTGCTTTTTATCTGTATCCTGTTTGGAGGTACTGTCATGGTATCTGCTCAAACAGAAAAGGTTACTACTACCATCGGCCCGGCATGGGCAAATAACTCGGTTAATACGGTTGTATTCCGCAAAAACTCACTGGTTAGTTTTAAGGGTGAACAGTACGCGGCCTATTACAATAACGATCAGGTATTGGTATTGGCTAAAAGGAAGACCGGTTCGGCTAACTGGCAAACCGTTACAACACAATATAAAGCCGATGCAGCCGATGCCCATAAGGATATTAGCATTATGGTTGATGGTGCCGGTTATTTACATGTTGCCTGGGGCCATCATAATCAGGCTTTGAATTATGCTAAAAGCATTAAGCCCGGCAGCCTTATTTTATCGGCAAAACAAAACATGACAGGCATTGCCGAAAACAAGGTGAGTTATCCCGAGTTTTATCGCCTGCCCGGAGGCGATCTGTTGTTTGTTTACCGCGATGGTGGTTCGGGGAATGGTAACCTGGTGATGAACAGGTATAGCGTAGCTTCAAAAAAATGGGTTAACATACAGCAAAACCTTATAGATGGCGAAGGTAAACGCAATGCCTACTGGCAAATGTGTATCGATAAAAAAGGAACTATCCATATTTCTTGGGTGTGGCGCGAAACACCGGATGTGGCAAGCAATCATGACATGTGCTATGCCCGCTCAAACGATGGCGGCTTAACCTGGGAGAAATCTACCGGCGAAAAATATACATTGCCAATTAATGCGGCCAATGCAGAATATGCCTGCAGAATACCACAGCATAGCGAGCTCATCAATCAAACATCTATGTTTGCCGATGATCAGGGTAATCCTTTCATTGCTACTTACTGGCGCGATAGCAGTACCACCATACCTCAGTATCATATGGTTTATAAAATAGGCGATAGCTGGAAATCAGCCAGTCTTGGTTTCAGGAAAACGGCATTCAGTCTTGGTGGAACAGGTACTAAACGGATCCCGATATCCCGCCCACAAATTATTGCCTGGAATAAAGGAGGGAGGCAGTTAGCCGCCATTATTTTCAGAGATACCGAACGTGGCGATAACGTTTCTGTAGCTGTAAATAACGATTTGCAAAGTGGAAACTGGCAGATTAGCGATTTAAGTTCTGAATCGGTGGGAGAGTGGGAGCCCACTTATGACACCGAACTATGGAAAGATAAGAAAGTGCTGAGCCTGTTTGTACAAAAGGTGACCCAGGTTGATGGTGAAGGGAAGGCCAGCATACAGCCCACTAATGTGCAGGTATTGGAATGGAAGCCTTGAAGATTAATTACTAAGCTCAATATTGATAAAACGCAACTGAAAAATAGCCCGGATGAAAAAGCTCATAATTTACTTTTTACTACTAAGCATCCCGTTTTGTGCATCGGCTCAAAGCAATAAAAAAACCTCTCAGATATCTGACAGAAAATTGTGGCTAAGCTACATGGATAAGGTAGCCCGCCCGGTGATCAGCAACCTTGCTGCCGATCAGCTTAAGGAAAAAATGCCTATGCAGTTATCCGATAAGATCGACAATAAAGAAAGCCGGGCAAAAGTGGGGTATCTGGAAGCTTTTGGCCGCACATTAAGTGGCATAGCCCCCTGGTTACAATTAGAAAGCGGGGATGCTGCCGAAGTGAAACTTCGTGAGCAATACAGGGAATGGTCGTTAAAGGCAATCGCTAACGCGGTTAATCCGCAGGCGAAAGATTACCTGGAATGGAAGGGGGGGCAGCCGTTGGTGGACGCCTCATTTGTAGCTTTTGCACTGGTAAGGAGCCCCTGGTTATGGGAACATCTTGATGAAGCCACCAAGAAACAAGTTGTCGAGGTAATGAAAGCTACCCGCGAAACTGTTCCGGTTTACTCAAACTGGATCTTGTTTTCGGGAATGATTGAAGCATTTTTTTGTAAATATGACCTGGGATACGATCCGGTGAGGGTTGAATTTGGTATCCGCGAATTTACTGAACACTGGTATGTTGGCGATGGCATGTATTCGGATGGTATGAGCTTTCATCTTGATTACTATAACAGTATTGTAATTCATCCAAACCTGAGCACCATACTGGAAGAAGTTAACGCTAAAAAGAAAAATTATACACGTGAATTGCAGCGCGAATTGGCCATAGGGCAGCGATATGCAGAAGTGTTGGAGCGCCTTATTAATGCTGATGGCAGTTACCCTGCCATTGGTCGCTCAATAGTTTATCGTGGCGGCGCTTTTCATCATTTAGCCAATATCGCCTACAAAAAACAATTGCCTGAAAGCCTTAAACCTGCGCAGGTAAGGTGCGCGCTGACGGCCATGATCAAAAAAACATTAGGTGCGCCGCAAACTTTTACTGCCGATGGCTGGCTTAATATGGGGTTATATGGCAAACAGCCCGGTCTGGCCGATTTTTATATCACAACCGGCAGTCTGTATTTCTGCGCTAACGCTTTTGTTCCATTGGGCTTGCCTGAAACAGACCCGTTCTGGGCCGACGCCGATGAACCATGGACAGCTGTAAAAATCTGGAGCGGACAGGATGCACCTGCCGATCATGCACTTGATATCAGAAAATAACACAAACATCTTTATATGAAATACTATCGCTTTTTATTACCGGCCTTTTTGCTGCTTAGCATCATTGGCCGCGCGCAAACCAAACTAAGCAGTTTTAGTCCGGGCGCTATCTGGCCAGATGATAAAGGGGTACACATTAATGCCCATGGTGGCGGCATACTATATAATAATGGGGTTTATTATTGGTTTGGCGAACACAAGATTGCCGGCGATGCCGGTAACCGCGCAATGGTTGGGGTTCACTGCTATTCGTCAAAAGATCTGTACAACTGGAAGGATGAAGGGATTTCCCTGAGTGTTTCACCAGATACCACTAATGATATTGCCAAAGGCTGCATTTTGGAACGGCCGAAAGTTGTTTATAATAAAAAGACTAAGAAATATGTAATGTGGTTTCACCTGGAGCTGTTAGGTAAGGGTTATAGTGCTGCCCGTGCAGGAGTGGCAATAAGCGACAAGGTGACCGGCCCCTATAAATTTATTAAAAGCTATCGCCCAAATCCGGGACAGATGCCGTTTTACCCGGCGCTTACTCCTGAGGCCGATAAAGTGAACTGTGTTAATCCGGCTAATAAAAGCGATGGCTTCTTTTGCCGCGATTTGCCGGACGGCCAAATGGCCCGCGATATGACCGTTTTTGTTGATGACGATGGCAAAGCTTACCATGTGTTCTCATCAGAAGAAAATTTTACGCTTGACCTTGCTGAGTTAACACCTGATTATACTGGTCATACCGGTAAGTTTATCCGCATCTACATTGGCCATCAAACCGAAGCGCCAGCCTTGTTTAAACGCAACGGAATTTATTACATGATTGGTTCGGGTTGTACAGGATGGGCACCTAATGCTGCCCGCTGGTTCAGTGCCAAATCAATCTGGGGGCCATGGACTTACCACGGAAACCCATGCCAGGGACCGGATAGTCAAATTACTTATGGTGGGCAAAGCACCCATGTGCTGCCTGTGGCAGGTAAAAAAGATGCTTTCATATTTATAGCCGACAAATGGACGCCTAAAGATGCTATTGACGGCCGTTACCTGTGGCTGCCTATCAACTTTAAAGGCAACGATATTGAAATAAACTGGACAGACAACTGGAACTTGGATGTATTTAAGAAATAACATGCGAAATTTCATAAGCTTATGCTGCCTGCTGGTCATTACCGGTAAGGTAGCCGCACAGGACAGCCTAATCACCAATATTCAAAGTCGTAAATCGCTTGATTTGAATGGTATATGGCAATACATTGTCGATCCGTACGAAACCGGTTTTTATGATTACCGTTACAAGGAACTTAACGAGAAGAACGGCGATGCCTACTGGAACAGCGGAATCCCAGCCAACAAATCCGAGAAAAAGGAGCACGGTTATATTGACAAATATAGTATTGATGTGCCCGGCGACTGGAACCATCAAAAGCCCGAATTTACTTACTACGAGGGCACCATCTGGTACAAAAAATCATTTGACTACGTAAAGTCTGCCGATAATAGCAGGCAATACATCTATTTTGGAGCTGTAAATTATCGTGCTGATGTGTACCTGAACGGCAAAAAACTTGGGATGCATAAAGGTGGATTTACGCCATTTAACTTCGAGGTTCCGGCCGGGCTGCTTAAGGACAAAGATAATTTGCTGGTAGTTAAGGTTGATAATAAACGCTACGCTGATGAAGTGCCTACCCTTAATACCGACTGGTGGAATTATGGCGGCATTACCCGCGATGTAAAACTGGTTGAAGTGCCGGCAACTTATATCCGCGATTTTGTGATCCAGCTTAAAAAGCCCGTTAATGGCCAGGCACTCGGTAAACAACCAGAAGTTAGCGGATGGGTTAAATTAAACGATATCCCGGCATCTGCTCAAAATATTACTGTACAAATACCCGAGCTTAAGTTTAGTAAGCAATTTGCTACTACTGGCGCACTTACCCAGCTGAGCTTTAAATTACCTAAGGTTCAGTTATGGTCGCCCGAAACGCCTAAGCTGTATAAGGTTATTGTAAGTGCCGGTGCCGATAAAACGGAGGATAAGATCGGCTTCCGGACTATTGAGGCCCGTGGGCCACAGCTGTTGTTAAACGGTAAGCCTGTGTTTTTGCGCGGGATTTGCATCCACGGAGAAATACCGCAGGAAGTGAGAAGAGCTTATAGCCAGCAGGATGCCGAACAATTGTTAAATCAGGCGCATGAACTGGGCTGCAATATGGTCAGGCTGGCACATTATCCGCACGATGAAAAAATAACCCGCCTGGCCGATTCACTGGGGATTATGGTTTGGTCGGAGATTCCGGTTTACTGGACTATCGACTTTGGCAATACAGCGGTACTTGAAAAGGCAAAGGCTCAGCTAAATGAAATGATCACCCGCGATCATAACCGCGCCAGTATCATTATCTGGTCGGTAGGGAACGAAACGCCTGTTAGCCCAACGCGCACCAATTTTATGCATAATTTGATTATCAGGGCCAAACAACTGGATGGTACGCGCCTGGTATCGGCAGCGCTCGAGGTAAACTACAGTTCGGGTAAGGATGTGAATGTGGTAGATGATCCGCTGGGCGAGTTTGTTGACCTTGTTGCCTTTAACGAATACCTTGGCTGGTATGGCGGTTCGCCTGATAAATGCCGTACTACCAACTGGAGCACACCGTATAACAAACCGCTGTTTATCAGCGAAACCGGAGCAGAGGCTAAAACCGGTTTTCATGCAGATTCATTGACCCGCTTTAGCGAGGAGTATCAGGAATGGTATTTTAAAGAACAGGTGGCCATGTTTAAACGGATGCCTGCAAATTTTGTAGGCTTATCGCCATGGGTAATGGCCGATTTCCGGTCGCCAAAACGTAATAACCCGCTTTACCAGGAAGGCTGGAACCGTAAAGGGCTATATGATGATAAAGGCAACAAAAAGAAAGCATTTTATATTCTTCAAAACTATTACAAACAAAAAAGCGCGGAAGCGCTCAACAGATAGCCAACCGCGATGAAAAAAACTATTTTATCATTTTTAACACTTTTTTTAAGCCTGGGCATAACCGGTTTTTGCCAGGCACCTAAACATACATTCGCGCTTGGCGATGAGGCTTTTCTGCTGGACGGGAAACCATTCCAGATGATCTCGGGCGAAATGCATTATCCCAGGGTACCGCGCGAGGCCTGGCGCGCACGCATGAAAATGGCTAAGGCCATGGGCTTAAATACCATCGGCACTTACGTGTTCTGGAACCTGCACGAGCCGCAAAAAGGGAAGTTTGACTTTACCGGTAATAATGATGTGGCCGAATTTGTGCGCATAGCCCAACAGGAAGGCCTCTGGGTAATACTTCGCCCAAGTCCGTATGTGTGCGCGGAATGGGAGTTTGGGGGATATCCTTACTGGCTTCAGAACGAAAAAGGCCTTGAGGTGCGTAGCAAGGAAGCGCAATATCTTAAGGAGTATCAAAGCTATATTAAAGAGGTCGGCAAGCAATTGGCCCCGCTGCAGATAAATCATGGCGGTAACATTCTGATGGTGCAAATCGAAAATGAGTACGGCTCTTACGGCAGCGATAAGGAATACCTCGCTATCAACCAAAAGTTCTTTAAAGAAGCTGGTTTTGACGGGCTGCTGTACACCTGCGATCCTGCTCCGGATTTGGTAAACGGGCATTTGCCTGGATTACTGCCTGCCGTTAACGGTCTGGACGATCCTTCTAAAGTGAAAAAGATCATTAATGAAAATCATAATGGTAAAGGGCCATATTATATTGCCGAATGGTATCCGGCCTGGTTTGATTGGTGGGGAACTGCCCATCACACCGTTCCTGCCGAGCGCTATGCAGGCAGGCTTGATTCTGTACTGGCGGCGGGAATCTCCATTAACATGTATATGTTTCACGGGGGCACAACCCGCGCGTTTATGAATGGAGCCAATTTTAAGGACACTTCACCGTATGAACCGCAGACAAGCAGTTATGATTATGATGCGCCGTTGGATGAGGCCGGGAACGCCACGCCAAAGTTCATGCAGTTTAGGCAGGCAATTCAAAAGCATTTACCTGCTGGCACGCAACTGCCCGAGGTCCCTGTTGCTAAACCGACCATCGTAATACCTGCCTTTAAATTAACACAATCTGTAAGTTTATTAAACACCTTACCGGCGGCTAAAGAATATAATAGTCCCCTCACTTTTGAAGATCTGCACCAGGACTACGGTTTTGTGCTGTACCGGACTGTTTTAAACGGAAGCAAAAGCGGGCAACTTAAACTTAAAGAGCTTAGGGACTATGCGGTGATTATGATAAACGGCAAAAAAGTGGGCACGCTCGACCGCAGGCTTAACCAGGATAGCCTAGATTTAAAATTACCTGCTGGCAAAGTAACGCTCGATATTTTGGTAGAAAATCTGGGCCGCATCAATTTTGGTAAGTATCTTTTGCAAAATAAAAAAGGGATCACAGAAAAAGTGCTTTTAAATGGAATCGAATTGCAGCATTGGAAAATGTACTCATTGCCGTTTCATGATTTAAGCGCGGTTAAATTTTCCGCCGCGAAGCAAAATGCGCAATCGCCGGTTGTCAGGAAAGGCGGATTTACGCTGGATAAAGTAGGCGATACTTATCTTGATATGAGCAATTGGGGTAAGGGTGTGGTATGGGTAAATGGTCATAATCTTGGTAGGTACTGGGGCATTGGTCCGCAGCAAACTTTATATCTGCCGGTTGAGTGGCTGAAGAAAGGATATAATGATATTGAGGTACTTGAGTTGTTAAAACCCGAAGTAAATCAGTTAGCAGGATTAGATAAACCGATATTAGATAAATTAAACCCATAATATCATTACCATGGCGAGAGTAGCGTTCAAAATGAAACTTCACGAAGGTAAAGCGGCTGAATATAAAGCCCGGCACGATGCCATCTGGCCGGAGTTAAGTAGCTTGCTTAAGGATGTTGGAGTAAGCAATTATTCTATTTTTTTAGATGAGGATACGCACCTGCTTTTTGGGGTGATGGACGTTGAAGATGAGCAAGCCCTTGACCATTTACCGGATAGTCCGATCATGAAAAAATGGTGGTTGTATATGGCCGATATTATGGATACCAATCCTGATCATTCGCCGGTTAGTATGCCTTTAAAAGAAGTGTTTTTCTTGTTGTAATGTTGCTGCCGGAATAATTCTAATTCAAATACTTCAAAAGCAAAAAAAGCGTCATTGCGAGGCACGAAGCAATCCCAAACTATACAGAGTCGCTCTGTAGATCGGGGATTGCTTCGTGCCTCGCAATGACGCTTTTATATCTTTTGCCAGCCATTTCTGCTGTTTTGTCTTCTCTTAACATTATCCTAACATGGCAGTCTTACATTTGAGCCAAAACAACACTTTGGCATGTATCCTGCACTTACTGATGAAGCGTTGATGGGGCTTTTGCAACAAAGCGATCCCGTTGCCCTTGAAACACTTTTTAATCGTTATTACAAAACTTTATGCCAGCTTTGCACGGTATACACTAAAGATTATACCATTGCCGAAGAGATCACCGCCAACCTTTTCATTAAACTTTGGGATAACCGCGATACCGCCATTCTTAATGTAAAGAGTTACCTTTTTGTTGCCGCCAAAAACCTGTCCCTAAATCATATTCAAAAAAAGAAAGACCCGGTACATTCCATCGAAGATCTCGACCTGCAAGCCTATGTATTAAAAGACAGGGATAACCCGTTCAAGATTCTTTCGGGCCGCGAATCGTACAATAAAATTTTGAGCCTGATTGATACCCTGCCAGCCAGCCAAAGGCAGGTGCTGCTCATGAGCCGGATAGATAACCTCGACAAAAACGAAATAGCCAAAGTGCTGGGTATTTCTGTGCGCACGGTTGAAACCACGCTTTACCAGTCTATTAAAAAACTTCGTCAGCTGTTAAAAGGACAGCATAATTTCACTTCTGAGGGTTAATGATTTCTTAATGTAAACTTAACTCATTTCGCTACGTATCGGCTACGTAAAATCGGTCTTTAAGTTCAGAGACAGATTTAATGGAAGATAATAGCTATCGCTTAATAGTTGAATATTTTGAAAAGACCATCAGTGATGATGGCTTAACGCAGTTACAGGAGTGGATTGAGGAAAGCCCGGAAAATCTTGCCCAGTTCAGTGAAACCATCCAGATCCTGGAGGCATCTAAAGCATACTTTAAACAGCCCGAGCATATCGAAAGCAGCTGGGCTAAGATCAACGCGCATATAACGCAACCTCAAATATCTGCAAAAAAACAAACTCCCAAATTCAACTGGATAGCTTATGCTGCTGCCTGTCTGCTAATTTGTGCTACCGGTTGGTTTGGATACAGGTATTTTAACCAGTCACCGGCTTTAGTTTATGAAGAGATCAGTAATGCAGATGGCAAACATTCAAAAATAGTACTACCCGATGGTTCTGTAGTTTATCTCGGTGGCGGCAGTAAATTTAAATACGCCAAAAACTTCGATGGCGAAAAGCGCGATGTAACGCTTGATGGCGAAGCTTTTTTTGATGTTGTTCATAAAGCCAACCCCTTTGTAGTAAAAAGCGGTGATATCATTACCGTGGTATTAGGCACATCATTTAATGTCAGGGCCTATTTAGCCGAGCATAAGGTAGCAGTAACTGTACAAAGCGGTAAAGTTGGCGTAATGGCCAGCGTACATGGAAAACCTCAACTGGTTAAATACCTGGTGAAGGATGAGGCGATCAGCATCAATACCCAAAACGGGATCTACACTTTTAACAATACCGATGCATCCGCGGTAAGCGCGTGGATCAATAACGAATTTGTTTTTTACAATACAACTTACAGGGAGATAGCTGCGTCGCTTGAGCATCATTATGGCGTTAAGATCAGGTTTACAGAACAGGACCTTGGCAATGTGAGGCTTACGGCAAAGTTAAGAGGAATGACATTGGTTGATGCCATGGAAACCTTAAGCGCGCTATCGGGATTGGGCTATACGCAAAAAGGCGATCAGCTATTTATTTCAAACAATAATCAAAAAGGAGGGAGTATAATGAAATAGTATTTACCCGGCTATTGGTAAAAGCCTGGACGTTGCTGGTAACAACCCCAGGCTTCAGAATTTTGACAATTTAAACTCACGGTTAGACAAGTATAAATTAAAGTAAATATATGAAAAAGTTATGGTTATTAACCATGCTGTTCTTTTTACAATTGTTTTTTGGCGACATAAACGCTGAAGCTCAAACAGTAACAAACAAAAGGATCACCTTTGGTGCCGACGGCACTATGCTCAGGGATGCCTTTCAGCAAATTGAAAAATTAAGCGATATCTCTATCAGCTACAACAATAGCCTGCTTGATGATAAACGCAAAGTAAACATAACAAAAGCAGACCGCTCTTTAGGCGAAACTCTTGACCTGCTTTTAAAAGGAACTACCTGCACCTACAGGGCAGCAGGCGAACGTAATATCCTCATCATTGCAAAAACACAGGATAGGGGTAGCATTAAAGGGAAAGTGGTTGATGAAAAAGGGCAGCCACTTCCCGGTGCTACTGTAAAAATACCCGGAGCAGGAGCCACCACTATTAGTGGAATTGATGGCTCATATACATTAAATGTTATGCAGGGCACCTATACGGTTGAAGCAAGCTTTATCTCATACGAAACCAAAAGGATTCAGAATGTTAGCGTCAGCTCAAATGCTAATACTGCTTTAAGTATTACGCTTAACCCGGCCGATAACAAACTTAATGAGGTTGTAGTAACAGCGCTCGGTATAAAAAGGGAAGATAAAAGTTTGGGCTATTCTGCACCGGTTATTAAAGGTGATCAGCTAACCAATGCGCTTTCTGGCAACTGGACAGACGCTTTATCGGGTAAGGTAGCGGGTTTAAACCTGATCCGTTCAAACAGCGGCCCGGCGGGATCAAACAAAATAATTCTTCGTGGTGAAAGCAACCTTACAGGCGATAACGAAGCCCTGATAGTGGTTGACGGTGTGGTAATTAACCAGGGCAGCGGCAGGCGTACAAGTAACTCCGGCGAATCGGCCTATGGTACCAGCAGCGATAACATGCCGGCAGATTACGGCAGTAACCTGAATGATATCAACCCGGAAGACATTGAAACAGTAACCGTGTTGAAAGGCCCGGGTGCTGCTGCACTTTATGGTCAGCGTGGCGCTAACGGTGCCATTATCATCACCACCAAATCGGGTAAAAAGCATAGTGGTTTAGGTATTACCTTTAACTCAAACGCAAGCCTTGAAAGCGTAAACCGCTGGCCTGATCTTCAGTATGAATATGGACAAGGTACAGCCGGTTCGCGTTATTATTCATTCGGTGCAGGTCCTGATGGTGCCAGCACCAGCGCAACAAGCTCTGCTTACGGCCCCAAATTTGATGGTCAGCTTTTTTATCAGCTTGATCCGGTTACCCAAAAGCAAGGCACAACACGTACGCCATGGGTACCATACAAAAATCAGATCCGCGATTTTTTTGATGTAGGGCAAACTTTTACCAACTCGGTAAGTGTTGATGGCGGTAGCGATAAAACAACAGCCCGTTTCTCGGCAACCAACGTTACCAATCACTGGATAACCCCAAATACAGGTTATACCCGTAACAGCATCGCTTTATCGGTTAACTCAAAAATCAATGATAAGTTAACCATCAGCGCAAAAGTAAATTACAATAATAAAAACAGCGATAACTTACCCGGCGCGGGCTATGGTAACCAATCGCTCATGTACTGGTTTATTTTCTGGCAACCCAATGCCGATTTAAACTGGTTAAAAAACTACTGGAGAAACGGCCAGGAAGGTAAAACCATATTTTATCCTTTCAGCTCGTTCCCTGAAAACCCTTACGCCGTATCGTACGAGTTTATCAACAAATCAAACCGTAACTCGGTTACCGGTAACGTTGAGGCGCTTTACAATGTTACGAAAGAATTTAGTGTACAGGTACGTGCTACTTTAGATATGGGTTATGAGCAGCGCGCACAACAGCGCCCATATGACGCGGGTACCAAATACCCTAAAGGCTCATTCCGCACTCAAAATATTTATTCGGAAGAACAAGGGGCCGATTTCTTGTTGAAATACAACAAGAAAATAACCCATGATGTTAACATCACAGCAACAGCGGGTGGTAGTATGCTCCGTAATAATTATAACCGCGATGAGGTACGTGCCGACTCGCTGGTATATCCTGGTGTATATTCAATGGCTAACAACGCTGGTCCGCTGGTTACGCTGCCATATAAATCAAAATATGCTATCAACAGCTTTTACGGCTTGTTATCTACATCTTTTAAAGATTATTTGTATGTGGATTTAACAGCCCGCCAGGACTGGATCAGTACATTGGCTACCGCAAATCGTACCGATCAGGTTGGGTTCTTTTATCCGTCGGCAAGTATGAGTTTTTTGCCGTCTGAAGCATTTAAGCTGCCTAAATTTATTGATTATGCAAAAGTAAGGGCCTCACTTGCCGGTGTGGGCAGTGGTACAACAAACCCTTATCAAACAACATTTAATTATGTAACTGCAGGTAGCACCTATGCCGGCGGTCTGCAAAATCCACGTACACTGTCAAACCCTGATCTGAAACCACTACGCACAACAACACTTGAGGTTGGCGCCGAAATGAGAATGTTTAGCAATCGCTTAGGTTTTGATATCGCTTTATACACAGGCAATACTAAAAACCAGATCCTGAGCCGTACTGTCGATCAATCATCGGGTTATAGCCAGGCGGTTATTAACGTTGGGAGGGTAAACAATAAAGGTATCGAGATTTCATTAAACGGTACGCCTGTACGCAAAGCCAACGTATTTAGCTGGAATGTTACAGCTACATTCAGTGCCAATAAAAACACCATTGAACAGCTTGCCGATAGCGCTGTAGTATTGCGTAACGGCCCTACGGGCGGTGGCCAGATTGTGGCACGCGTAGGCGGTAGCATGGGCGATATGTATGGTCGCGGTTATTTACGCTCACCTGATGGTCAAATTGTATACGACGCGACTACAGGTTTTGCCAAACTATCAGATAACCTGGTTTATTTAGGCAATACCATTCCTAAATGGAAGGCAAGCATGGGGCACGATTTCAGGTATAAGCAATTTAACCTGCACCTGTTGTTTGATGCGCAGGTTGGCGGCGTATCATACTCGCTATCAAACTACAAACTGGCCGAGCAGGGTAAAACTACGCTTACCTTACCGGGCCGTTACAACGGCATCATAGGTAAAGGTGTGATCCAAAACCCTGACGGAAGCTACAGGCCAAACGATGTTATAGCCACAGATATTGACGGTTATTACCGCTCTCACTATGGTATTGACAATGCCGAAGGCAATACGTTTTCAACCAACTTCCTGAAATTCCGCGAAGCAAGGTTTGATTATTCATTGAGCCCGCGTTTGGTTAAACGCCTTGGCTTACAGCGTGCTACTGTAGGTGTATATGGCCGTGACCTGTACATCTGGACTAAGTGGCCAATCTTCGACCCTGAATTTGGTACCCTTTCGGGCAGCGACATTGTACAGGGCTTTGAGATTGCCCAGTTCCCCTCAACCCGCACATTTGGTTTTAACATAGTTATTGGCATTTAATAATTAACAATATGAAAAGGAACGGATATATACTTATATCAATGATGATGTTGTTCGTTAGCATAATGTCGTCATGTAAAAAAGATTTTATTGAACTTAATACCGACCCCAATGGTACGCCTAACGCCCTGCCGCAGCAATTGCTTGCCCCGGCATTGGTAAATACTTTGGGTACCAATATGCTTCGCGCCCGTAATTTTAATAACGAGCTGATGCAGGTTACCGTTGATCCGGGCGATTCGGAAGGTAAAGTATTCAGGTATGATATTAAACGTACCTGGGCCGATGTTACCTGGAACGCCTGGTATACGCAGTTAACCAACTTTAAAGATATTTATACCATTGCCAGCAAGGAAGTAACTTACAGCAAAAGCTATATGGGTATTTCGTTGATATGTCAGGCCTGGTTATATTCTTTGCTGACCGATACGTATGGCGATGTGCCTTACTTCGATTCGAACAAAGGGAAGGACGGAAACTTTACGCCTAAGTTTGATAAACAAAAAGATATCTACCTGGATATTTTCAAAAACCTGGAAGCGGCAGACACCCTGCTTAACGCATCTGCAAACGTTGTTGCCGGTAGCGACCCTGTATTTAATGGCAATGCTTTAAAATGGCGTAAGTTTGGTAACTCACTTTATTTAAGGTTATTGTTAAGGGTATCCGGCAAGGCCGATGTTTCTGCCGATGTGATAGCCAAAATCAAACAGATTGTTGATACTAATCCGGATGCTTACCCTATCATGGGCAGTAATGATGATTCGGCAGTTTTAAGGTGGACTGGCTCTGGTGCGTTGACATCGCCATTTATAGGCGGGGTGCGTGAGCAGGATTGGAGACAACCCGGTGTTTGCGAGTTTTTTGTAAATAACCTGGCCAAATGGGCCGATCCGAGACTGGTTAATAATCGTTGGTCGATATCAAGTTACCAGGGAGGTATTCAGGGGATTCCCAGCGGTTACGCTCCGGGGCAAAATATAGGTATCAAATCATACTTCCAGTCAACTACCTCAACTACCACATTAATGAATGACCCATTGATGGGTAATATAATGAATTATTCGGAGCTGCAGTTTATCCTTGCCGAAGCCGCGGCAAAAGGCTGGATAGCCGGTGATGCTGCTACTTACTATAAAAATGGCATCAAAGCTGGTATTACATTCTGGATCCCGACGGATACCACATCAATAGACGCTTATTTAGCCGCTGCCGATATAGTTTGGGATAATGCTGGTCCGCTTGATGAGAAGATGGAAATGATCCATGTACAAAAATATTATTCCATGTTCTATACCGATTTTGAGCAGTGGTTTGAGTATCGCCGTACCGGTCACCCAGTATTGCCAAAAGGTGCCGGTTTAAGGAACAATGGTATTATGCCTGCAAGGCTGCAATACCCGGTTTACGTACAATCGGCCAACCCTGATAGTTATAAAGCTGCGGTAGCCGCGCAAGGCGCCGACGAGATCAGTACACAGGTATGGTGGCAGAAACAATAATGAACCGGTTTTAAACTAAGATATCAATAAAATGAAAAAGATATATTTATTACTGGTGCTGGCTACGGCTGCTGTCAGTATGAATTCATGTAAAAAGAATAACTATGCCGAAGGGACGTTGAGCCCCATCATAGCTGTTGTTGACCTTCGCGGTATTTACAAAGGTTCGGATGTTGTGCTTAACAGCAACAACATGGGCGGTGCTAAGGAAATAGTAGGGGTGGTGATCTCAAACGCTGCTGCTGGTAACTGCCCGGCCGGTGTATTGGTGGTACAAAATAATCGCCGTAATGCGATTAGGGGTATAGCCCTTGAAATAGGTAATGCCGCTGCCAACTATGTTCCCGGCGATTCTGTTGTGGTACAGGTTAATGGCGCTACACTAACCAAAGTAAACGGCAGTATGCGCGTTAAAGGCCTTACTGAAGCATCGGTAAGTAAAGTTGCCGATAATAAGACTATCAAGGTACAATCGGTTCCATCGGCTACGCTGCTTGCTTCGCCGGATGTTTATGAAGAAACACTGGTTACCATAGCCAAGGCAGTAACCGATCCGGAGCCGCAACAGGGTGAAACCTATGCCGGTGATAAAACTATTAATGATGGTTTTGGCAAGATCACCATGCACACCGAGGCTAATGCCAGTTTTGCGACAACTGAATTGCCATTCAGCGCTAATTTTAGCGGGATCCCGTTCGCGGTAACATCAGGTACCGATACCAAAATGCAACTTTGGCCACGCACTATTGATGATGTGTTTACGCTTGCAGCAACCAAGCCATCGCCAATTATCATAACGGGCTATTTAACAAATCCTTCGGGCAGCGATGCTGATTATGAATACATCCAGTTTAAGGCCACTAAGGATATTGATTTCTCGGTAACCAACTATGCCGTAGTAACCTGTAATAACGCTGGGACAAACCCGGCACCGGTAAATGGCTGGGCACAAGGTTTGGCAAAAACCTATAAGTTCAACCTTACATCGGGTTCGGTTAAAAAAGGCCAGTTCTTTTATGTAGGTGGTAATAAAAATATCTGGGGCAAAGGCTCAACAGATATCAGCACTTCAAACTGGATCAACAGCACCATGTACGCCGAAGTTCCGGGTGCCGATTTTGGTAACGTAACTACAAACCTGCTGGCCAACAGCGGTAACGTTGCGGGTGTGGCTGTGTTTGCCGGTATAACGGTTAATGCTTCAAGTGTTCCGCTTGATGTGATCATGTACGGTGGAGGTGGTACCGTTTATTCAGCTGGCCCACCGGAGGTAGGTTACCGTATCACCAATACCGATTATTATAGCACCATTAACCCGGTAACACGTACAGAGCAGGGTTTTTATGGTGGCGGCTCAAATACATCAAAGCTGCCATTACCGACGGATGGTTTATTTAGCCAGTTGGGCGGTGTGTACGATGCGCTTACCGGCAGGTGGACAACCGGCAGGACAGTGACCAGCGTTCCGCTGACATTGACATCGCCGATTACTGCTATTGAAACAGCTACAGGTGTAACAACAATTCAAAATTAAACACAATAAAGGGCCAGTGATGAATTTATAGGTGTAAAAGCCAGGGAATGTGCGATTACCTCCCCTGGGAGGGTGTAGGGAGGGGTTTCATCCGCAAGATCATTTGATCGGTAAGGCGGATAACCCCTCCCTGCCGTCACACGTTTCCGTCGCGCCCCTCCCGAGGGAGGGAATTGAAAGCTTGTGACCACCTGCAATTTATTATCGAGCCTTTTTTTCATCCACATTTACCAAAGCTCAACACCCGTTTGAACTTTGAAAACATAACCCAATGAACAGAAGATCATTTTTACAGGGCGTAGGCCTTATAACCGGTGGCGCATTCATCTCGCTGCGTGCCAACGCACTTACTCAAATATTAACAGGCGATACGGTAAAAGGCCGGGTTACAGCCGGAAAAAAAGGAATTAAAGGAGTAGTGATATCCGATGGTTTTTCCGTAGTGCTTACCGATGATAAGGGCAATTACGAACTTACACCCAACGAAAAGGCCAAAAGCATTTTCATGAGCACTCCATCGGGTTACGAGTTTAAAACCGATTATAATATTGCCAAACATTACGAAAAAATCGGAACCAGCTCGTATTTTGATTTTAAACTGGAGCCGCTAAAAGTTGATGACAATAACCATCATTTCATCATCTGGGCCGATCCGCAGGTTAAAAACAAAAAGGATGTTAAGCAAATGATGGATACCTCGGTTCCGGATACCATTGCTACCATTAAATCATTAGGTAAAAACGCGCTGGTACACGGCATTTGCGTAGGCGATATCGTTTGGGATAATCACGAACTTTTCCCGGACTATAATGAGGCTGTTGCCCAAATGGGGATCCCGTTTTTTCAGGCGATTGGTAATCATGATATGGATTACCGCCAGGGCGGCGATGAAACCTCGGATGTTACTTTTAAGCAGATCTATGGGCCAACTTATTACTCGTTTAACAGGGGCAAGGCGCATTATGTGGTATTGGATAATGTACGTTATCTCGGCGTTGAACGGGAGTATGATGGATATATTACCGAAGATCAGTTAAGCTGGCTGGCAAAAGACCTGCAACATGTTAATAAAGACCAATTGCTGATCATCAACCTGCATATCCCGGTTTATAACCAGGTAAAAAACAATCAGGATTTTTATAAGGTGCTTGATGGTTTCAGTAATGTACACATCATGTCGGGCCATACCCATTACCATGATAACAATATCACCAACGGCATTTTTGAGCATAACCACGGTACTGTATGCGGTGGCTGGTGGACAGGCCCCATCTGTGTGGATGGTACGCCGCGCGGTTATGGTGTTTATTCTGTTAATGGTACAGAATTAAAGTGGTACTATAAATCTACCGGTTTGCCTGCCGAAAATCAGATAAGCGTTTATGCCGAAAAACTGACGGATCAGATGCGCCTTATCGCTAATGTTTGGAACTATGACCCGCAATGGAAGGTAGTGTATTATTTAGATGACAAACCGATAGGGGCTTTATCAAAAGAGCAGGGATATGATCCTTTATCGGTAAGTTTGTACAAGGGCGATCAGTTACCGGCAGGTCGTCATTTTGTGGAGCCGCATGAAACCGGGCACCTGTTTGTGGCACACTTTGACCCATCGGTTAAAAAGGTTAGGGTAGAAGCTACAGATCGTTTTGGGAATAAATATACAAGCGAATTAGATGCAAAATAAATTAAACATTGTTGCCGGAATAAGCCTTATCTTGTTATCAGGCTTTACGGTTGTTAAAAACATGGAATTTAAAAATGCCGATTATCCTTCGTTCAGTGCCGAAGCACACCGCGGCGGCAGAGGACTGATGCCTGAAAATACCATTCCGGCCATGAAGAATGGTATTGATCTTGGCGTTACCACGTTGGAGATGGATACCCACATCACGGCCGATGGAGAGGTGGTATTATCGCACGATGAATACATCAATCCGCTGTTCTCGCTCACGCCTGATGGCAAAGAGATCAGCAACGAGGAAGGGAAAAACCTGATCTTGTACAAAATGAAGTATGAGGATCTGAAGAAATATGATGTCGGTTCTAAATTCTACAGCAAGTTTCCCCGCCAAAAAAAGCTCAAAACCTATATGCCGCTGTTATCCGAATTGATCGATTCGGTACAGAACTATATTAAGATAAATCATAAGAAGCCGGTTTTTTATAATATCGAAACCAAGTGTTCTCCCGCAGGTGATGGGATTTATAATCCTGGTCCGCAAGAGTTTGTAGATAAGCTGATGGCGGTACTGATCAAAAAGAAGATCCTGCCTTATGTGGTGATCCAGTCGTTTGATAAACGCACGCTGCAGATCATTCACAAGCAATATCCGGATGTACGTACATCCTATCTTATCGAAAATAAAAAATCGTTTGAAGATAACATGACCGATCTGGGTTTTACACCTTTCATCCTAAGCCCGGCCTATAAACTGGTTAATGCCGATCTGGTAAAGAAATGCCACGATGCTAAGATAAAAGTATTGCCATGGACGGTGAACACCAAAGATGAAATTGAACAGCTTAAAGCTTTGGGTGTAGATGGCGTAATTTCCGATTACCCGGATTTGTATTGAGGGAAAAAAATATGTCATTGCGAGCGCAGCGCGGCAATCGCACGGAAGCATAGCCGCTCTGTATAGTATGCGATTGCCGCGTCGCGCCGATGCTCATACCCGTTTTGCTCCTCGCAAGACATATTTTAATTTTCGCGCTCACGCCAAATAAGCTGAATGTAATGTCAATTTCCGATAATCTAAACATTAAATTTAAATGTGATATTGCGGTTGTTAAAACGTTTTATCAATTTAACCAACAACCCAATCATGTTTAAATTACGAGCTTTATGCTTCATGGCACTTTGTGCGGCTTCACTCTCATTAAAAGCACAAATGGCCCAACAGCCTGTAAAACCGCTTGCCCAGCTTCAGCAGGAATTTGTCGACCTGCGTTTTGGTATGTTCATCCACTTTAACATTCCAACCTATATGGATCAGGACTGGGCAGATCCGGATGCGCTGCCAACCATCTTCAATCCAAAAAAACTGAATTGCGATCAGTGGGCAAAAGCGGCCAAATCGGCAAACATGACCTACGGTTGTATTACCACCAAGCACCACAGCGGTTTTTGTATCTGGGATACCAAAACAACCGATTATAACGTGATGAACAGTCCCCTGAAAAAGGATGTGGTTAAAGAATATACGGATGCGTTCAGGGCTAACGGTCTGAAAGTGTTCCTGTATTATTCTATACTGGATACCCACCACAGGTTAAGGCCAAACATGATCACGCCAAAGCATATTGATATGGTTAAAGCGCAGATCACCGAGCTGATGACCAAGTACGGCGAGATCTCGGCATTGATCATCGACGGATGGGATGCCCCATGGTCAAGAATTTCGTATGATGATGTGCCGTTTGAAGAGATCTATACCTTAGTAAAATCATTGCAGCCTAACTGTTTGGTAATGGACCTTAACGGTGCCAAATATCCGGCTGAGGGTATGTACTATACCGATATTAAAACCTATGAAATGGGAGCGGGACAGCGCGTATCAACCAAAGATAACCGCATGCCGGCCATTGCCTGTTTGCCGTTGCAGGCCAACTGGTTTTGGGAAACAAGCCACCCTACAACCCCGGTTAAAGAACCCGCTAAACTGGTTAATGATATCCTGAAACCATTAAATAATGTTGATTGTAATTTTATCCTGAACGTAGCGCCAAACCGCGATGGTTTGTTTGACGACAACGCGCTTGCCGCACTTAAAGAAATTGGTAAGCTTTGGAAAAACGAAGGCCCTGTTGCTAAACTTTCTAAACTGGATGCGCCGATCATTTCATCAAACATTGCTAAAAATCAGCCTGCAAGCTCAAGCTGGAGTGATGATTCGGCCATTATGGATTTTGCTAACGATGATGATTTTCATAGCTCATGGGTGTCAAACCCAACGGTTAAAAATCCATGGTATGAGATCGATTTTAAGAAAGATCAGGCGCTGAATACCATCGTAATCGCCGAGGAAAAACCAAACATTTCACATTACCGCCTGGAGTATTACCTGAACGGAAGCTGGAAACCGTTGTTTGATGGTGAAAACGCCAACAAGATCAAGGTTCACCGTTTTGACAGGGTATGGGCCGGTAAAGTTCGGATCTCTGTAGATAAGGCCGATCACCAGGTTTCGATAGCCGAATTCCAGGTTTATAACGAAAGAAGATAATACACTATAACTGACCTACTACTTACTAATGAAGACCCGCCCGCAAGGCGGGTTTTTCATTTACAATTAACCGTTTTGGATATAAAAATGCCAATAAGCATTATTTTTTATAGCCGCCGCATTGTTATACTTGTAAAAACAATTGTATCCTACTTTATGAACCAAGGTCTGAAAGCAACACTCCTGTCTGTAGTTTTACCGCTATGCACGCAATTAATTACGCTTAACGCAAACGCGCAAAATAATACGTTATGGTACAAACAACCCGCCAAAACATGGACGGAGGCCTTGCCCATAGGTAATGGTCGTTTAGGGGCGATGATTTTTGGAGGCGTTAATGACGAATTGCTGCAACTCAACGAAGCTACCCTATGGTCGGGCGGCCCGGTGAAGCAAAATGTAAATCCCGAAGCTTTTCAATATCTGGCACAGGTAAGGGAGGCGTTGTTTAAAGGTGATTACCAAACCGCCCGCGACCTTACCAAAAAGATGCAGGGTATATATTCAGAAAGTTTCCTGCCTATGGCAGATCTGCATATCAAGCAATCATATAACGGAGGTAAAGCTGGCAACTATTACCGCGACCTGAATATCGGCAATGCCGTGGCAACAACAAAATATGCGGTTAATGGCGTAAACTATAAACGTGAGATTTTTGCTTCAGCACCCGATAAGGTGATCGTGATCCGTATCACTGCCGATAAACCCAAACAGATCAACCTCGGCATAAATACCAGCAGCCAGCTTCGTTTTCAAAAAGATGTGCTGAATAAAACAGTATTGGAACTGAGCGGCAAGGCTCCCGCCCATGTCGAGCCAAGCTATGTCGACTCAAAAAATCCGATAGTTTATGCCGATGACGATAAATGCAGGGGTATGCGCTATGAGGTGCTGGTAAAAGCTGTAAGTAATGACGGTAAAATAACTGCCGATACCAGTGGTATCACGGTAAAAGGGGCATCAACAGTAACACTTTATGTCACCGCGGCTACAAGTTTTAAGGCCTACAACCAATGCCCGGATGGCGACGAAAAAGTTGCTGAGAAAAATCTCGACAAAGCCGCTGCTAAGCCTTACGCGCAATTGCTTGCAGCCCACCTTGCCGACTATCATCACTTTTTTAACCGTGTAAACCTTAAACTTAATGATAATAAAGGCAGCCATGCCGAATTGCCTACAGATGAAAGGCTTGCACTTTATAATAAAAATCAGGGTGCCGATCCCGGTATTGAAGCCTTGTATTTTCAGTACGGCCGTTACCTGTTGATAAGCAGTTCAAGAACACCGGCTGTACCTGCCAACCTGCAGGGCATCTGGAACAAAGAATTACGCGCGCCATGGAGTTCTAATTATACCAGCAACATCAATGTGCAGATGAACTACTGGATGGCCGAGGATTGTAACCTGTCTGAAATGCACCAGCCTTTATTTCAGTTGATCAAAGGTCTGTCCGAAACGGGTACAGAGGTAGCTAAAGATTTTTACCATGCCAAAGGTTGGGTAACGCACCACAATACCGATATCTGGGCATTGGCCAATCCAGTAGGTGATCTTGGTCATGGTGACCCGGCATGGGCCAATTGGCCAATGGGGGGCGACTGGCTTACTCGCCATCTGTGGGAGCATTATTTATACACCGGTGATAAAGAGTTTCTGAAAAATACAGCCTACCCCTTAATGAAAGGTGCAGCCGAATTTACATTTGATTGGCTGGTACCCGATGGTCAGGGGCATTTGGTAACCGCGCCGTCCATGTCGCCCGAAAATGAGTTTATTTATGCCGAGGGTAAAAAGTCGGACGTTTCTGTGTCCACCACTATGGATATGGGCATCATCCGCGATTTGTTTGATAACCTGATAGTAGCAACAAAAGTATTGGACATTGACGCGGCTTTCCGGGATTCGCTTATCGCTAAAAAAGCAAAACTTATTCCATATCAAATAGGTAGTAAGGGCCAGTTACAGGAATGGTATAAAGACCAGGAGTCGCCGGATCCGCATCACCGCCATGTATCGCACCTGTATTCCGTATACCCGGCAAATGAAATTTCAATAGCAACAAACCCTGAACTGGCCGCGGCTGCAAAACGTACGTTAGAATTACGTGGCGATGAAAGCACCGGCTGGAGCCTGGCCTGGAAGGTAAACCTTTGGGCGCGCCTGAGGGATGGCAACCACGCTTACAAATTATACCGCGACCTGTTGCGCTTAACCGGCGAAAGCGGCTATAATTACAGCGAGGGTGGGGGACTATATCCAAATATGTTTGACGCGCATCCACCATTTCAGATTGATGGAAACTTTGGTGGCACATCCGGTCTGGCCGAAATGTTGCTGCAAAGCCAGGATGGTAACATCCATTTACTGCCTGCATTACCTGATGCCTGGGCCAATGGCGAAATAAAAGGTTTGGTAGCAAGAGGCGCGTTTGTTGTGGGTATGAAATGGACAGGGGGAAGGGTTACATCTGCTGATGTGTTTTCGAAAGCGGGAGGTATATGCCGTATCATTTCCAAATCAAAACTTACTGTAAAAGGTTCAAATGCTGCCGCTGTTAAAGTAAAAAAAGGATATGAGTTGGTTATAAACACCGAAAAAGGTAAATCATACCAATTAGTAAGCGCGTTATGAGCAACAGCAGGAGAAACTTTTTAAAGAGAGCCTCGTTGGCTGGCGCGGCTGTAATGGCTGCACCCGGCATTGCTACAGCATCTGTAAAAGGAAATGATTATCTGCCCGATGATGGCGTAGGAAAAACTTTCCTTTTCCAGGGCGATTCGATAACGGATGGTGGCCGCAGTTTTGATAAAGATTGGAACCACGTTTACGGACAAGGTTATGCTTATCTGATAACCGCCCGGATCAATTTTGATTACCCTGGTCGGGATTACCTGTTTTTTAACCGGGGAATCAGCGGTAACACGGTCAATGATCTCGCGGCACGCTGGCAAAAGGATACACTTGATATTAAACCCGATGTGTTGAGCATACTGATAGGTATTAACGACGTGCATCACGTAATAATGCAAGGCGATAAAGCAACAGCCTATGATTTTGGAACAGCCTATGACCGGTTGTTGACCCAAACAAAAGCCGCATTACCCAATGTTAAATTGATTTTGCTGGAACCCTTTATTTTACCGTTAGGCATGGTAAGTAAAAATCCCGAACTGTGGGCGTCAGAAGTGCAAAAGCGGCAGGTAATAGTTAAAGCACTTGCATCAAAATTTAATGCCATTTTTGTGCCTTTGCAGGATGTTTTTAACAAAGCCCTGCAAAAAGCCAAAGCCGAACACTGGATCTGGGATGGTGTTCATCCTATGCCAGCCGGCCATGAGCTTATTGCCCGTGAATGGATGAGGGCGGTTAAAAAGCTGTATTGATACTTATTTAGCCCTAAATAAATGCTGTCCGAAGTCTCCTGACTTCGGATGTCTATGTTTGTAGTTTGTAACTGCTTGTATTATAGCCTTTTGATTCTTGCGTCTGTAGTTGCAAACTACAGGCATATCGAATTCGAAGTCATAGACTTCGAACAGCCGACAATCTCTTAGCTATACAAATCGGTCATGCACTGGCTACGAGATTGCTACGCTGCGCAATGACATGATTTTTATTACTTAAAAGCGGGAAACTTTACGCATGGCTTGCAGCTATCATCTGAATAGCTTCTTCACGGGTTTTGTGTTCAATGGCCATTACAAACTCAACGGGGCCACCACCTTTGCCACAGCCAAAGCATTGGAAAATATTTTTTTCGGGCGATACCATGAGTGAGGTGGCCTGGTCTTTATGAAAAGGGCAGCGGCCTTTTAAATTTCTCCGGCTTTCTTCAAGCAGCACATATTTTGAAACAATTCGTACAAGATCGGCCTGTACCGGCGACAGGGAATGAGATGCAGACATGTTGGGTATTAGAATAGTTAATTATCAGGCCGCGAAAATAAATTATTAACGGAATTCAATTGTCGTTTGTGGAAAAAAAAGGCTGCAGAAACTCATCTTAGAGGCTTTTTTCGAATGTTGTAGCATTATATCGCCTGCTTTCGTAATTGATAAAAATCTACAATTATGAAATCATTACTCTGCTTCCTGGTATTGATAGTTACCCTCGGTGCCTCATGCAAAAAGAACGATAATCAGGCAATTAAACTTAGCGGGACCTACGCCGGCACTTTTCAGCGTAAAGTGTCAGGAAGTGGTGCTGTATCAAATGTTTCCCTTAGCTTTTCGACCGATGCCTGGAATGGCGAATCTCAAACTGTTAAATATCCGGCGCTTAGTCATGGTTCATTCAGTACAACCGGCAACAAGATCAATTTTAAAAATGAATCGGTCTGGACAGCAGAGTTCGACTGGTCGCTGATTCTGAGTGGTGATTACGATATTGCTGTATCAGGCAACAAAATAATCATTTCTAAGAGTTACGCTACCGGTATGATGGATGTGTACACCCTAAGCAAGCAGTAGTAACTGCTTATAAGTTTGGCTGTTAAAATCTGCGGTAACGCAAATTTTACAACACATGTTTGGCAATTGATTTAAAGGTAGCTTGGTAGCAGTTGTGGACGACATGACCGCGTGGAATATGCTTGTTTAATGGTTTAGAATGATTTTTGAGTGTTTGACGGTATACCTGGTTTGTTTTGTAAGTGCCTGACTTAGTGTTATCAAAAGTGGATTTTAGCATTGCTAAATCGATGCAGGCTTTCGCATTGAAAAACTGAATCGTTAAATTAGCCTAACCAAAATCTGCTTTTATGAATCAAAGAACAACCTTGTTGCTTGGCTTATCGTTAATTGCGATAGGCGGGCTTGCCTCGTTCAGGCTTACCAAAAACGATCAGCATGCTGCTGCTAATGCAGGCCTTAAAATTCCTGATGGATTTAGTGCCGCTGTCATAGCCGATAATTTAGGTAGCGCGAGGTACATGGTGGTAACCCCCAATAATGATATTTACGTACACCTTGAGGGTTTGAAAAATGGCAAAGGCATTGTGGTTTTGCATGACAATGGCGATAAGGCCGATGTTAAAACCAGTTTTGGTAATTTCTCTGGTACAGGCATCCGCATCAATAACGGATATCTGTATGCATCTTCTGATAAAGCGGTTTATCGCTTTAAGTTGAACGCCAGCCAGGAGGTGATCGACCCGGAGCATCCTGAAATTGTTGTGAGCGGCTTAGTATCTAAACGGGCACATAAACCCAAGGCTATCGCGTTTGATAATGGCGGGAATCTATACGTGAACATTGGCGCCTATTCAAATATCTGTTCGGAATTTGATCCGCAGAAAACAGGTTGCCCTATCCTTGATTCGGCAGGCGGCATCTGGCGTTTTAAAACAGATAAGCTCAACCAAAAACAACGCGATGGCGTACGCTTCGCTACAGGCTTGCGTAATGTAGTTGGGCTCGACTGGAACCAGCAGGATAACCAGCTTTTTGTGATGCAACACGGTCGTGATGCTTTGCACGACCTGTTTCCTAAATATTATACCACCCAGCAATCGGCCTTGTTACCTGCTGAATGTATGTATGCTTTGAAAGAGGGTGACAATGCCGGCTGGCCCTATATGTATTATGATGACGTTAAACACAAAAAAATAAAAGGCCCTGAGTATGGTGGCGATGGAGAAACCGAAGCAGACGCCAAGTATGCCGAACCGGTAGCAGCATATCCCGGTCACCTTGCACCCGATGGCTTGTTGTTTTATACCGGCAACCAATTTCCGGAAAAATATAAAAATGGGGCTTTCATCGCTTTCCATGGTTCATGGAACAGGGCGCCCGAGCCGCAGGCCGGTTACTTTGTGGTTTTCCAGCCATTTAAGGATGGCAAACCCGACGGTAAATGGGAAGTATTTGCCGATGGTTTCGCAGGTACCGCCGAAGAAACATCTCCGGGAAAAGCCGAACACCGTCCATGCGGGCTTGCGCAAGGCCCCGATGGTTCGCTTTATGTAAGCGATGATGTTAAAGGAACTATTTATAAGATCACTTATAACAAATAAAAGGATAAAGCGCTTTCAAAAAAGCCCAACTTGTTTAAAGCAGGTTGGGCTTTTGTATGAGTACTGACTTTTTATAAAACATGTCATTGCGAGCGAAGCGCGGCAATCGCATACTATACAGAGTAACTATGCTTCCGTGCGATTGCTTCGTGCCTCGCAATGACGCGGTGGATATGTCATTTGACCTTCGTAGATCTCTATTTTCTCCCACTCAGGATGACATTACTTCATACCTGATGCAGAACTCTGAATGGGATCATTTAGCTACATCACTCCCCATATTATCAGAAATATTTACTTTAGCACCCATAAACAAAACCCTGCGCACTTGCCATAAAACCAAAGCATCATGAACTATACTCAAATTTGCAAAGCCTTCAATGATTTAACAGTTACCGAACTATACCAGCTGTTGAAACTCCGGAGCGAGATATTTGTGGTTGAGCAAAATTGTGTGTTTTTAGACGCCGATGATAAGGATTATGCCTGTCATCACTTGTTATTATTTGATGATGAGCAGGAACTGGTAGCCTACGCCCGTATTGTTCCGGCAGGTAAATCATATACCGAAACATCAATAGGGCGTATAGTAAGCAGTAAAAAAGTACGCGGCAAAGGCGTTGGTAAAATACTGACACAGGCGGCTATAGATGCAGCTAAAAACCTTTATGGTGATGTGCCTATCCGGATAGGAGCCCAATACTATGCCGTTAAATTTTATGAGCAACTGGGCTTTAAAATGGAGGGAGAGATTTACGACGAGGATGGTATCGACCATATAGAAATGATCAGGGCTTGATAGCGGTTTAAACACGCTTTGTTTAAAAACGCCTTTTAACGATGGATTTTGCCTGTTCAACGAATTTGGCACCTGTGTTGAATAGCCTGCTGCTAATTTTATGTCATACTTTAAAAGCTATGCCATGAAAATATTGCAGTTACCGCCAGATCCAAGAGACTTTGCAAAAAGTAAGAGAACTAAAGTAGATCTCGATTTAAAGAAAGCCACCGTACAGCAAACTGTTAAGCAGCCAAAACCTGTTCTGGATAATTTTCTGAAGCGCTTTTTTCCGGATGATGCTCCGGAAAACCTGAGCACTACGGAGGCGGTGATACGAGGGGCGCTGGTGTTTACCATGCCCGCACTGTCAGCAATTGACTGGAATTATCATACTCATGCCATGATTATCATAGCACCGGTAATATTTTACCTTGAGGTAACAGCATTTACCCTATATTGTCCCGTGAAAAGACTGTTTAGTAACTATACTCATCCATCAAAATATGAGTAAGTTATAAAACAGAAAATATATCAACCCAACAAAACACAATATCATGAAAGCAAACATCGGAATTAACGAAGCAGACCGCCAGGCCGTTTCAGACCAGTTAGCAAAATTACTGGCTGACGAATTTTTATTGTACACCAAAACCCGTAACGCGCATTGGAACATTGAAGGCCCTGATTTTCACTCAATGCACGTGTTTTTTGAACAACAGTACAACGAGCTTGACGAGATCATGGACAGCGTTGCCGAGCGTATCCGTAAAATTGGTCATTATGCACCTGCTACTTTAACCCAGTTATTACAACTTACCCATTTAACCGAAAAGCTTGACCATAAAAACGATAGTCTGGGCTTTTTGAAAGAGTTGCTTGAGGATCATGAAAGTATTATTGAGTTTATTCGCGGTAATATCGATCCCTTTGTTAGCAAGTACAATGACGCAGGCACCAGCGATTTTATTACTGGCTTAATGGAAACTCACGAAGGCATGGCCTGGATGCTAAGGTCGCACTTTAGATAAAATCCCCCTATTAAATAACCGCTTTTGGCTCAATTGGCTTTCCGGATGCAAACGGAAGGCCATGAGCAAAAAGTAAATTGATTATCTTAGCAATATTATTCAAGCCTGCTCATGACCAGTTTAATTGTTGATGATAATCCCATTGCCCGCGCAACATTGAGCCATCTGGCCGGCCAGGTTAATGACCTGGATATTATTTGCGAGTATTGTACCGCCATGGAGGCTTATAATCATCTTCAAAGCCAAAACGTTGATTTACTTTTTCTGGATATTGAAATGCCCGGAATGGACGGTTTGGAACTCACCCGCAACCTTAAAAACAAGGATATAGTTGTAATTTTTACTACTTCAAAAAAAGAATACGCCGTTGAAGCGTTTGAACTTAACGTAGCCGATTACCTGGTTAAGCCGGTTACTCCCGGCCGTTTTTTGCAGGCCGTAAATAAAGCCCGCGAAATATTGGACGGCCGAAAGGAAGAAGTGCAGGTGAAGAACGACGAATTTATTTTCGTACGCGATTCAAACATCACCCGTAAACTTATGCTCGACGATATTTTGTATGCCGAGGCAATGGGCGACTATGTAAAGTTTTATACCCCCAAAAAAGAATATGCCATACACGGTACACTAAAATCGGCCGAAGAAAAGCTGCCATCATCGAGGTTTATCAGGGTGCACCGCTCATACATTATTGCCCTGGATAAAATTGATACCCTGCAGGATGGTGGTTTGGTAATTGCCGGCAAATTTTTGCCCGTGGCCGACGCCTACCGAAAGACGTTAAATAGTCGAATGAACGTTTTTTAGCCGCCGACAGAGGCTGGCAGTTTAACGACAGTTTTGCCTTGCTGAACGATTTTTGCAATTAAAATAAATTTAACACCTGCATATTTACTTATCACCAATGCGTTCAGCGTCATCAGTAATGGCTAATAAAAAGTTTGCTTACCTCATACTGGCATCATTTGTAGCAGGTACAATTTTGTTGCTGGTTATTCAATATAATTTTTCGCAAAATATGCAATCGATGCGTAAGGGCAACGAGAGCCTGTTGCGCGAGCTGCATACCAGTAACCACCTGCGTGAAGTTGACCGCGATTTGCTCGGCGTTGAAGCCCGGATTAGGGCTGCCATAGCCACCGATGATATATCGCACCTTGAGGGGGTTGACGCCAAGATCAAAGCGGTTAAAGATTACCTGGACTCGCTTCGTGGAGGAAACCATAATCCTACGGTTAGGCAGTACCTTGATAGGTTGAATATTTTAGCTGATGAAAAAGTCAGGATTAAAAACGACTTGCTGAAACACTACTATAAAACTGGTAATATGAACGATACCAGTTTTATAGCTAATCCGGGCGCACGCCGTATCTCCAATGAAATCACTGAAGTAACGCATAAGATCTACGACAATCGTCAAAAAATGATGGATGAGCTAAGTGTGGACGTTATTGATAACAGTGCCCGGGCCAGGATGTACGGCAATATGCTGATGATTTTCATGTTTTTGAGCGGCGGAACTCTATGCTGGTTTATTGTTAATCAGTTCAGGCAGCAAAACAGGCTCATTAGCAGGCTTAACGAATCGGAAAAAACCGCACGGGAGGCATTGCTGATCAAAGAGAACTTCCTGGCAAATATGAGCCACGAGATCCGCACGCCGCTTAATTCAATACTGGGTTTTACCAATCTGCTAAAACGTCGTAAAATTGATCCGGACGCAGGTGAGTTTGTAGGTTCGATCCAAAAGGCCGGTGAGAACCTGCTGGCTATTATTAATGATATTCTCGATCTGTCGAAGATTGAGGCAGGGATGATGCGGATAGTGCAATCGCCATTCAGTGTGCGCGGTTTGATAGACTCTATCGAAACTTTGTTTAACGAACGCATCAGGGAAAAAGGTCTCACTTTTAGCAGCAAAATTGCTTCAGATGTGCCTGATACCCTTGTTGGCGATGCTACACGTTTAACACAGATATTGGTAAACCTTATTGGTAATGCCCTGAAATTTAGCGAGCATGGTTGTATCAGGGTCGAGGTTTATAGTAAACAAACAGCGGGTAAAACCATAAAGCTGGGTATCCGTGTGACCGATGATGGCATAGGAATTCAAAAAGATAAGCTGGCCTCCATATTTGAGCGCTTTAATCAGGCCGAAGATTCCATTACACGTAGTTATGGCGGTACGGGGCTTGGTCTTTCGATAGTTAAAGACCTTGTTGTTTTACAGCTTGGCGAAATAGAAGTTTCAAGCGAGCCCGGAAGAGGCACCGAGTTTAATTTTTATATCCCGTACATTATTGCCGACGACCAGGTTACCGCGCACATTGATGAAGAAGCGTTAGGTTCGGAAGTAAAAGTAAACCACGACTTAAATATTCTGGTGGTTGATGATAACATTATGAACCAAAGTTTGATGAAGCATATGCTTACCCAGTGGGATGCTGCCTTTGATGTGGTATCAAACGGCGAAGAAGCGATCAGCAAACTGCAATCAGAAACTTATAATGTGGTACTCATGGATATCCAGATGCCAAAGATGGATGGATATACTGCAACTTATCACATTCGCAATGAGCTGAAACTGGATGTACCGATTATTGCGATGACAGCCCACGCTATGGCCGGTGAACGTGAAAAATGCCTGAGCCACGGTATGAACGAATATATTGCCAAGCCTGTAAATGATGATGATCTGTTTAAGCTCATCTTAAAATTTGTGCCCGGCGCATCGCGGCAGGAGCAGGCTACGGCAATAAATGAATACGATTATCCATTTATTGATCTCAATTATATGAAAGATATCAGTAAAGGGAATATCGACTATGAAAAACTGGTAACGTCGCAATTTATTGAACTTACCTTAGCTGATGTAAGCACGCTCAAAAACATGTTCAGTACCGAGGATTTTGCGGGCCTGAAAAGCACCGCGCACAATATGAAAACCACGGTAGCCATTATGGGCTTGCTGCCCGCTTTAGAAGCCGATTTAGATGAGCTTGAGCAGGCGACTGTAGCTGATACCGAAACTTTAAGGCTGATCAACGATATCACCGCGGTGTGCCTTAATGCCATTGATGATGCCAAGCGCTTTTATAGTACGCTGGTTTAAAGCCTTTTATTGAATTCTAATACTGGTCGAAGTTTAGCGATAGCGTAACTTCGTCCTAAAATAGTGGAAGCATCCTGCTTCCGCGTTTAATGATTAGCAGATAAAAGCAAAGCAGTTACATAATACTTTTTACAGGGTCAAGCTGAAAGCTTGCCTTGTTTTGGGACGAAGTTACGCTATCGCTAAACTTCGACCAGTGTAAGCCGGGAGACGCATGTAATGCGTCTCTACTTGTTAACCCTTCACCGACAGTTTTTGCCCGTTCAACGAATCCCGAAGCCAAAGCCTTTAAAGTAGCCTTAGTTTTATGATAACAAAAATTGTTACCCTAAGCTCATGGCAACATTAACCGCAACCCCACAACAATTAATTAATGCTAATCCGCAAATTGCCGCGTTTGGCAATCCTGATAATTTTATTGAGCCGGTTCTTCCGGGGCAGGTATTAAACCAATATGCCTTTTTGGTTGATATATCAGAACGGGTACACACCCGCGAAATGGCCATTACCAACGTATTGGCTACCGCCGGGATAGGCATGTGGAGTTATGGGATATACAACAAAAAGTTTCATTTATGCCCGGTTGCCAGCGGCTTTTTAGGCATGAAAGGCAGCAGTACTTTTGGTTTGGGTATGCTGATGCAAAAGCTGGTGCAGTGGAACCAGAAACATGTTTTAGATACTGCTAAAACAGCCTGCCGCATGCAGCAGGAATTTGAAGCCGAATTGCACATCAACACCGCCGATAGTTGCTACACCCGTTGGCTCAAAATAACCGGAAAGCTTTATTGCAGTGATGGTCTGGCCATGAAAATGATGGGCACATTAACAGATATTACTGCCGCAAAACAAGAGGAATTGCGTAAGAATGACTTGATGGCTTTCCTAAATCATGAATTGCGAACACCACTGAGTACCATTAAACTTTATATCCAGAATACCGCCCGCGTTGCGCGGATGGAAAACAACAAATCGTTGGAAGATAAAATGCTCAAGGCAGATCAGCAAACCGTGAGCATGACCCAGATGATCAATAACTTTTTAACACTGTCGCAGGTACAGGATGAGAAGCTTAGTTTGCAAAAAAGCCATTTTGATTTGAGCGAACTGCTCGAGGATGTAACGGCAAATATGATGGTGCTTTATCCCGACCGGAAATTCAAGGTAAAAGAGGCAAAGGAAATTTGGGTTACTGCCGATTATGATAAACTGGTACAGGTGCTGGTAAATTATGCGAACAACGCGGTTAAGTTTTCGCCGGTAAAGAGTGTAATTACCCTGGGCTGTCAAATGGTTAGCGGTGAGGCTATCGTAACCGTAGAGGATAAGGGCCGTGGAATAAAAGAAGCCGATCAAAAGTTGCTGTTTTGCCGCTATTCGCGTATTCATCATGAAAAAACTGGCGGTGCAAAAGGGTATGGCTTAGGCTTATACCTCTCGCGTGAGATTGTTGAAAGCCATGGCGGAGAAGTAGGGGTGAACAGTGAATATGGCAAAGGCTCAGCGTTTTATTTTAAGTTGCCGGTTAAGTAGGTCATTTGCTGCGTGGGAGGGGAAGATTTACGAAGTTTCCAAAACTTCGTAAATCTGGAGTTCTGCTATTCATCAGTAAGCCGTTTTACAATCCATGGCAAAGTCAGGCCCTGGCCAATCAGGGTAAACAACACTACCACAACCGAGATAAATATAATGGCATTGCGCTCGGGGAATGGACTACCATCGGCCAAAGTAACCGGTAAGCCAATGGCAATAGCCAGCGATACAATTCCCCTCATACCCGACCAGCTAATGATCAAACTGCTTTTAAAATCAAGCAACGCGTCTATCGTTATTTTATGCTTCCCCTTTTTGAAGGCATTTTGCAGATTTACTTTTTGAAGAAAAACACGTACCATTCGTAGTACCAGGGCAACAACAGTAATCAGGAAAGAGTAACCCACATAAGGCCATACCTGTGCCTTTGGGATGTTTTTAATCACGAAAGGGAATTGCAGCCCAATGAAAATAAAGATCAATCCATTTAGTAAAAAGATGATGATATCCCAGATTGATTTGGACTGCTGTTTCAATTTTTCGGGGAAAACCTTAGCGCTGAAACGGGCAATGCTCAGTCCCAAAACCACTACCGCTATAACTCCCGATACGTGAAAGTGCTCGGCAACCAGGTAGGTTACAAATGGCATCAGCAACAAAAAGCTAACTGTCACCATATCATTTTTATGTACCCGCTTAATGATGAATGCCAATATTTTTCCCATGACCAGTCCAACCACAAAGCCGCCGGCCATCAATATAAAAAACTGCAAGGTCGCCTTCCAGAATATAAAGGCGGCGCCTGTTACGGCGGCTACGGCAAAACGATAAGCAACAAGGGCCGAGGCATCATTCACCAGGCTTTCACCCTCCAAAATGGTGTTGGTGTTGTGCGATATTCCGAGCCCTTTGGTGATACTCATGGCAGCAACAGCATCTGTAGCCGAAAGAATAGCTCCCAATACAAAAGCCAGCGGCCAGGTCATGCCGGGTATCATGAAATGCGCTACCACTGCAATGCCTGAGGCTGTAATAAATACCAACGAAATAGCCAGCGTACCTATAGTGTTGATATTGGTTTTAAATGTTTGATAGGAGATGTTAAAAGCCGCGTCATACAATAAGGGAGGTAAAAAAATCAAGAAAACAATTTCGGGATTAAGCTCAATATTGGGGATAGACGGAATAAAACCAACGGCTATTCCCGCTACAATGAGTAAAATAGGATAGGGCAGTTTTATATTATTGGCAATAGCCGATAAGCCGATCATGATAGCGAGGATAAGTATAACTATGGTGTAGTTTTCCATAAGCAGCTACGCTTTTATTGAATTGTCTAACTCAGGTACCATAGCCAAGATAAATGAAAAGTTTGGGAAATTGTTTTTTTCAAAGTACTTCAAAACGCAGCCATAAATTTTGAATTGATAACATGATATATTTTAAAGGCAAGATAGTACAGGATGCCAAATCATATCTAAAGCTTTAGTATTGTTTAATTATAAACTTAACAGCTTTTCCGGGTACAAACTCAACCATTCTGCTTAACAGTATGGAAGTACAAAGCTTTATAAAACAAAATATCTACCTGATGCAAAATGTCTACAAAAGGGCCATCTTAACATTACTTGCGGTCAATGCAATTGGTTTTGGAGCCCAAAGCTTCGCCCAAACCAGATCACCTAAAACCGATCCACTTTACAGTGGCTTTAAAACCACGCCCGATTCGGTGCAAACCAGTGTATACTGGTATTGGATTTCCGGGAATGTATCAAAGGAAGGCGTGGTTAAAGACCTTGAATCGATGAAAAAGGTTGGCATTAACCGGGCTTTTATCGGTAACGTTGGCCTGGATGAAATCCCTTATGGTAAGGTGAAAATGTTTTCGGACGAATGGTGGGATATTATGCATACGGCGCTTAAAACGGCTACTAAACTCAAAATAGATATCGGTGTTTTCAATGGTCCGGGTTGGAGCCAGTCTGGTGGCCCATGGGTTAAGCCGGAGCAGTCTATGAGGTACCTGACTTCATCAAACATAACGGTTAAAGGGCCTGTGAGCCTTGATAAAAAGCTGGATCAGCCCCAAAAACAATTTCAGGATGTAAAGGTGATCGCCTTTCCTGCACCTGTGGGCTACGGTGAACAAATGGCAAGCTCATTTATCAGTTCCTTACCGGTTGATGCGCGCGCCAATAACCTGATGGATGGTAACGAAAACACGGTGTATACCATTCCCAATGATCCAAAGCCTACGGTGACTATTGATGCCGCCTCGCCTTATACGGCGCGTAGTTTTGTTTTTTACCCCGCGCATAAAGAGTTGAGGTTTGAGGGCGATATCCAGGCCCGCGACGCTGCAGGTAGCTATCAAACCATTAAGCATTTTGTGGTTGACAGGAGCAATACCAATTTAAATGTGGGTTTTAGCCCTTTTTCGCCTGCCGCGGTATCTATTCCGGCAACAACAAGTCAAAGCTTCAGGATAGTGTTCAGCAATGGCTCTCAGGGCAGCGATATAGCCGAGCTCAAAATTTCGGCATCGCCCAACGTAGAAAATTATGCCGAAAAGACGTTGGCGAAAATGTTCCAGACACCGCTTCCCTACTGGAAAGAATATCAGTGGAAACCTCAACCGGTGGTTAATGATCAGCAATATGTCATCGACCCACAAAAGGTTATAGATATCTCAAAATATATGCAGGCTGATGGTACCCTGAAGTGGGAAGTACCAGTCGGCAACTGGATCATCATGCGTACCGGAATGACGCCAACGCAGGTTACCAACGCCCCCGCACCGCCCGAAGGTCGCGGGCTTGAGATTGATAAGATGAGCAAAAAGCATATCGCATCACATTTTGACGCTTTCCTAGGTCAAATTATAAAGCGTATTCCCGCGGCCGATCGCAAAAGCTTTAAAGTTGCTGTTGAAGACAGCTACGAAACCGGCAGCCAAAACTGGACGGACGATATGCTCAAAAACTTTAAGGCTAAATATGGCTACGATGCCTTGCCTTACCTGCCGGTACTTAACGGCAGTGTAGTAGGCAGCCAGGATCAAAGTGACAGGTTTTTATGGGACCTGCGCCGTTTTGTTGCTGATAGGGTAGCTTATGATTACGTTGGTGGGTTGAGGGATGCCAGTCATAAACAGGGGCTTACAACCTGGCTCGAAAATTATGGACACTGGGGCTTTCCCGGCGAGTTTTTGCAGTACGGTGGCCAATCGGATGAGATAGGTGGTGAGTTTTGGAGCGAGGGCGATCTGGGTAATATCGAGAACCGGGCGGCTTCATCGTCGGCACATATTTATGGTAAAACCAAGGTTTCTGCCGAATCATTTACCTGCGCGGGAGGCCCGTTTTCGCGTTACCCAGCTTTGATGAAGCAGCGCGGCGACCGCTTTTTTACCGAGGGGATCAATAACACGCTGCTACATGTGTATGTAACGCAACCTGCTGATGACAGGGTACCCGGAGCTAATGCCTGGTTTGGTAACGAGTTTAACCGCAACAATACCTGGTTTTACGATATGGATATGTTTACCAGCTATATCAAGCGCTGTAATTATATGCTAAGGCAGGGCAATTATGTGGCCGATGTGGCTTATTTTATAGGTGAAGATGCACCAAAGATGACCGGTGTACGTGATCCGGAATTGCCGCAGGGTTACTCATTCGATTATATTAATGCCGAGGTGTTGAATGGCCGTGCAAAAGTTGTGAACGGCAAACTGGTATTGCCAGGAGGCATGAGCTATAAGCTTTTAGTATTACCTAAACTCTCAACCATGCGACCTGAATTGCTGAAAACTATCACCAAGCTGGTTAACGATGGGTTAGCCATATTAGGCCCTAAACCGGAGCGCTCACCAAGTTTGCAAAACTACGGTGCGGCCGATGCTGAAATCAAGAAAATGGCTTCCGTACTTTGGGGCAATATCGATAGCGTTTCGGTAAAAACACATCAGTATGGTAAGGGGATAGTAATTAACGGTATGGATACACAGCAGGCGCTTGATCTGCTAAAAGTTGCCCCTGATTGTAAGTTTAATACTGTTGGTCAGGCTTTATTTATCCACCGGAAACTGAATGATGGTGATGTGTATTTTGTATCCAACCAAACAGGCCAGGATATTGACATTAATGCCGCTTTCCGGGTGCAGGGAAAAGCACCTGAACTTTGGGATTCTACAACAGGCAGCAGCCGTAACCTGCCCGAGTATAAACAGGAGGGGGCTATTACTACGGTGCCTTTAAAATTGGCAGCGTATCAAAGCGCATTTGTAATTTTCAGAAAACCAGCCGCCGCCAATTTAGCTAAAGGCGAAAACTTCCCCGATCAGCAGGTTTGGGTTGATATAAATACTCCATGGCAGGTTACCTTTGATCCGAAAAGATGGGGACCGGCAAATCCTGTTACTTTTGATAAATTAATAGACTGGACACTAAGACCGGAGGATGATATTAAATACTATTCGGGTCCGGCGGTTTATCATAACACGTTTAATATAGCCCAGATAGAAAAAGGTAAACATCTGCTGCTTGATCTGGGCCAGGTAAAAGCCATGGCTAAAGTAAAAGTGAACGGCATAGCGGTTGGTGGCGTTTGGACGGCCCCATATCAGCTTGATGTAACCAGAGCACTGAAGCAAGGCAGTAACACCGTAGATATTGAAGTAGTAAACACCTGGGTTAACCGCTTAATTGGTGATAGTAAGCTGCAGCCTAATGAACGTCACACTTGGACAACTGTTAATCCTTACAAGCCCGAAAGCCAGCTTGAAGCTTCGGGGCTGACAGGGCCGGTTACTGTTAGGGCGGTGGTTTATTAAGAGAGTATATAAAAACAACTATGTCATTGCGAGCGAAGCGTGGCAATCGCACGGAAGCATATCCGCCCTGTATAGCAAGCGATTACTTCGTCGTTCCTCCTCGCAATGACATGGTTTTTACTCTTCCAATGCCTTTTTTAAGCAGTATCCAAGAATTTAAAATACATTATCACGTGAAGAAAACCCTATCTATACTTATATTAACCCTTGCCTGTTCAGTCGGTAAAGCCCAGAAACTTCCACCTGTTTTTGACGCTAAACGATCTGCCGAAGCGCAATCAACGGAGACAGTCAGGAAATATCTTTCGCCGGTCCGCATACTGTGGAAATCGCCCGACGCGGCAAACAATATCTCCAATGCCGAAAAACTACTAAAGCAAGGCACCGGACAGGCAGATTTATCGGGGAACGACCTTTGCATTCTTCAAAGTAATGAAAAGGGGAAACCGGGTTTACTGCTTGATTTTGGTAAAGAACTGCATGGTGGCCTGCAATTGGTAACAGATCAATCCAGGGGAGGAAAGCCGGTAAGAGTACGCATTCGTTTTGGTGAATCGGCAAGCGAGGCTATGTCTAATATCGATACCATAAAAGGCGCAACTAATGATCATGCCATGCGCGATATGATAGTATCGCTGCCATGGCTGGGCAAACTGGAAATCGGTAATACCGGTTTCCGTTTTGTACGGATTGATTTGGTAGATGATAACAGCCAGTTGAAATTAAAAGAGGCGAGAGCTATTTTTGTTTATCGGGATCTCCCTTACCTGGGCTCGTTTAAATGCAGCGATACGTTACTTAATAAAATCTGGCTTACCGGAGCTTACACCGTACACCTCAATATGCAGGATTACCTTTGGGATGGCATTAAGCGTGACAGGCTGGTTTGGGTAGGGGATATGCATCCCGAGACATCAACTATTGCCGCTGTTTTTGGCGATAATCCCGTTGTTCCTAAAAGTCTTGACCTTGCCCGCGATATTACCCCGCTGCCGGGCTATATGAACGGCATGGTATCGTACTCCATGTGGTGGATTCTGATTCAGCGGGATTGGTATATGCATACTGGTAATCTCAAGTATCTGCAACAGCAAAAAGCTTACCTGATTAAATTATTGAACCAGTATGCTGTGCAGGTTGATGCCAATGGCAGCGAGAAGCTTGATGGAGCTGGGAGGTTTTTAGATTGGCCATCCAGCGAAAATAAGCCTGCTATCCATGCCGGTTTACAAGCCATGCTGGTTATGACCCTGAATGCCGGCGCCGAACTTTGCAAAGTTTTGAACGATCCGATCACCGCCAAAAAATGCGAGGCTGCTGTTGCCAAACTTAAAACCAACGTGCCGGATGCAGGAGGTTCAAAGCAAGCCGCCGCTTTATTGGGGCTATCGGGTTTATTGCCTGCTCAAAAAGCCAATGAGATACTTTCGGCTGGCGGGGTACATAATTACTCAACCTTTTTTGGTTACTATATGCTGCTGGCCAAAGCTAAAGCGGGCGATTACCAGGGCGGGATTGATGCTATCCGCAATTTCTGGGGACCGATGCTAAACCTCGGCGCTACCACATTTTGGGAAGATTTTAATATCGACTGGTTACCTAACGCTTCGCGGATTGATGAATTGGTACCCGAGGGGAAAAAAGATATCCATGGCGATTACGGCGCTTATTGTTACAAGGGTTTCAGGCATAGCTTGTCGCATGGCTGGGCATCGGGGCCAACGCCTTGGTTAACAGAGTACGTGCTTGGTGTAAAAGTAGTGGCACCGGGTTGTAAGGTTATTAAGATTGAACCACATTTAGGAGATTTAAGCTTTGCCGAGGGGGCGTATCCAACACCATACGGCGTGGTGAAGATCAGGCACGATAAACAAGCTAACGGGAAGATAAAATCAACTATTAAAGCCCCTGACGGGGTTAAAGTAATTCAGTGATACTTATCGCTGCGGCTGGCAAAAACGTAAAGTATTGCCATCTGTATCGGTAACGTAAAACTCGCGTGTTCCCCAGGTTTGGTCGGTTGGACCCTGGTGAACAGGTGAGTTCTTTTTTTCTGTAGTATCCAGTCCTCGGGAAACATAAAATTTAAATCTACCGTCTACATCATCAACCCAAACATTTACCACCGAGCCAAACAGCCGGTCGCTTTCATATACCGTTAGCTGCAATTCTCCAAATTCATTGATCAGGTCAACAACGCCATCATCGGCTGTTTCTTCAGGATATTTTAGCCTAAAGTTGAGCACATTGGTATAAAAACCTACAGACTGCTTCAGGTCGCGGCATTTAAAAAGTGGGATCATTTTCATGGTACTAAATTTACTGTTTTTAATGGATAGCCCAGTTTAGTAAATGCTTGTGTTTTTATGTGCCCGGTAGTATCTGCGGTGATTAAAAATAAGGCCTTGTTTACACTTTAACCTGCCGTATGTCATACCCGGATCATTAATTGCATACAACAGTAAAATCGACCGGGTTATCCGCCTTTTAGGCATTTTTTTATTGATGATTAACTTGCAGCTTTGTGTTCGTTTGGAGTAGTTAAAGTAGTGAAGATGAAGTTGATTTTAAGTGTGTAATAATTACACTAAGATGAGGCTGTTTTTTATAAATCTCAGTAAATTTATAGTAGAAAAACAAAGCAAATAAAGCCGGGATATTTTTTCGAAATCAATGTTTTCCTGCTTCGTCTGCCTGCAAAACGCTTATAAATATTAAATATCATGACAAGCATAACATCCAACAACGATAAAAAAAAGATAGTAATAGTTGGCGGCGGCTTTGCCGGTCTTAATGTTGCCGAGCAACTATATAAAAATAAGCACTATGATGTAACCCTGGTTGATAAAAATAACTACAATTATTTTACGCCGCTGCTTTACCAGGTAGCAACCAGTTTCCTTGAGCCATCAAGCATTAGCTATCCGTTCCGTAAATTATTCAGAGATAAAAGATTAAGTTTTAGGATGGCCTCAGTAGTTAAGGTTGATCCAGTGGCAAAGATCCTGTATTTAAACAATGGCGAGCTAACTTATGATTACCTGATATTTGCAGCCGGTGCCAGTACCAATTTTTATGGTATCGAAAGCATCAAGCAAAACGCCATATCACTTAAAGAAATTGACGACGCGCTATACATGCGTAACAGCCTTATTAAAACAATAGAGCAGGCGGCTATTACTACCGATTCGGTTGAGCGCCAAAAGCTTTTAACCATAGTTGTTGCCGGTGGTGGCCCTACCGGTGTGGAAGTGGCAGGTATGCTGGCCGAAATGAAAAACTATATCCTTAAAAAAGATTATCCTGAATTAACTAATGCCAGGGGCAAAATTTATATAGTTGATGGTGGCCCCAATTTGCTTGCTCCAATGAGTGATAAAACTCATAGCGAAACCCGCCAGGCGCTTATTGATTTGGGTGTTGAAGTTAAGTTAAATGCCCATGTGAGTGATTTTAGCAATGGTGTGGTAACATTTGCCAATGGCGAAACGCTTGAAGCTAAAACCCTGATCTGGGCAGCCGGTATCATTGCCAATACCTTTGAAGGTATACCCGCCACAAGTTTGGGTATTGGCCGCCGAATGATAACTGACGAATATAACCGGGTGAAAGATCTGGAAGATATCTATGCCATAGGCGATATAAGTGTACAGATGACCGATCCGGTTTATCCTAAAGGGCACCCGCAGCTGGCGCAGGTGGCTATACAAATGGGGCGCAATACGGCTAAAAATTTTATAGCCATGGCAAAAGGTAAAAATATAAAGCCTTTTAAATATTTTGACAGAGGTGATATGGCCATAGTTGGCAGGCATAATGCTGTTGTTGACCTGTTTAAGCATAAAGTACACTTAAGTGGTTTTGCCGCGTTGTTTGTATGGTTATTTATTCATTTGATATCATTAGTAAATTATAATAATAAAATTAAAACCTTGTATAACTGGGCAGTGGCTTTTTTAACAAGAGATCAGGCGCTAAGAATGATATTCAGGGGCGGGAAAAACAATACGGATTAATAATTATTTCCTTAAATTAAATTTATGGATAATACTTATTATTAGATATTAAATCCAAATTGCTTATTACATTTGTCCTTTAAAATGGGGCAGTGCCTTATTCAGGTAACTGCCCCATTTTTTGTTGGAATTATGCATCAGATTAACTCAGTTTTTTGCCCGCTAACTAAAATAGCTTAACTTAAGTTCGCTATTATATACCTGACCTTGCCTTTTTATATACAATGAAAGTTAATTTTATTAACGGTTTAATTTTACGCTCGGCTGCTTTGTCATACAGGCAAAAGCTTGGGAAAAATAGTTTGCTTACTTTATGGAATAACAGGCTAATAAAAGAAAGTATTTATATAGCAAGCAAATCGCTTTATAACGAACTTGATATTTTGTTTGCAGACGATCAGCCTCATGCTAAAGAGGCTCAATTATTATCAAGTTTTTATAAATATATGGCCCGCATGGCTAACCGGGCCACACCCTTTGGTTTGTTTGCGGGCTGTTCATCAGTTTACTGGGGAGAAATCAGCCGGATAAAACTTTCGGCAAAATTCAGAAAATACACCGTGCCCGATGCTGTGGTGAGCTTTTCGCTTGCCAAGCAAATTGAAAATGCCAATCAGCAATTGGCGGGGTATAAGGTTAATAATACCCTTTATAAAGTTGGGGACGATTTACGTTTTATTACTTATCAGATTATTGATGATCAGAGAATTTACCAGGTAAGTGCTATTGCCTGCAATGATGTGCTTGATGATATTATTGCTATTGCCGGAAATGAGATATGGAATAAACAGCAGTTGCTTGAAAGGTTTCCGGATTTTGAACCGGATGATTTTATTGCCTTTATTGATGAGCTAATAGAAGGACAAGTATTAAAGCCTGCGTTTGAACCGGCAATAGGTTATGATTTTCCTGTCTTTTTGCAAAAAACGGACGATGCAGGGTTAAACAGCACTGTCAATGAGTTAATCAACCTGATTAATGAAATAAATAATTATAGTCCCGATAACCCAAACTGGTTTTCATTTTATACCCTTATTGAGCAGCTTACCAATCAGGTAGCAGGACGTGAACTCAAAGATCAGATCCATATAACCAGGTTTAATGAACTAAATGAGCAGGAGCTTGATAAATCGTTACAAAAGAAAATAGCCAAAGGAATTGCATTGCTTAATAACCTGAATCCACCGGTGCTCAATAAAAGAGTTGAGCAGTTTAAAAGCAGGTTCAGAAAAAGGTACGAGGAACAAAGCGTTCCGCTTCTGGAGGCGTTTGATACCGATACCGGAATAGAATACGGGCAATGGTATGAACACGAAACCCTTTTTACCGAGGGTTTGTATGCAACAAGCGAGGGCGCTGCTCCGTGGGTAGATTACACTGAGATAGATTTTAAGATGCTTAACCTATTAAACCGGGCCAAAATTGAAAAGCAGTATAAAGTAACCATACCTGATAATTTTGTTAAGGAACGGAGCGCCGATAACCTGCCTTTTTCTATGTGCGCGCTTTTTCAGCTTTATGAAAATGATCTTTTGTTTCTTGAAAGGGTTATTGGTCCGGGAGCTTTAAGCATGGTAGCACGGTTTGCAGTTGGTGATGCAGGAATTTATAAAACAGGTTTAGAGATAGCTGCAAAAGAAGCGGAAAATAGTCCGGATGCGATGTTTGCCGAAGTGATCCATATGCCGGAGGAACGCATCTTAAATATCATGACACATCCTCCTTTTTGGCCTCACGAACTGGCTTATATTGATGATGCTAAGGGCAAATCAGTTTTAAGGCTGAATGATATATATATTAAACTTGAACAAAATGTGTTCAAGCTGTTTTCAAAAGAGCATCAAAAGGAAGTAATTCCGAGGCTGAGCAGTGCATACAATTTTAACAGGTCGCAACACCCTATTTATACGTTTTTGTGCGATATTCAGCATCAGCATGGCAATGGAAGCCTGAGCTTTAACTGGGGCGCGCTTTCAACTGACTTTGTTTTTTTTCCGCGTGTTGAAACCAATTACGGTATTATTCTGCACAGGGCAACCTGGAAGTTTACGCCAGCTATTTTAGATGAACTTAGTAAGACTGAAAAACACATAGATAAATTTTGCGATTTGTTTAACGGGTTCAGAAAAGAGTGGCTCCTTCCCGATAAGTTTTATATCATAAAGGGAGATAACGAGTTATTGATTGATACGGAAAATGAAATCAGTATGCAGGTGCTTGCAAAAGAAGTATCCAGACAAGCGCCGGTTTTGGTCTTGTCTGAATGTATTCATCATCAACATAACGCAGTTGTGAAAGATGCTGAAGCAGACCCCTATATGCACCAGTTTGTTGCTCCTTTTTATTTCGAAAGGCCATTAAGTGCCCAATACTTTCAATTTGTTGAAAATACGCTTCAGCGTAGCTTTTTTCCTGGCAGTGAATGGTTGTTCATCAAACTTTACCTCAGTAGTAATATTGCCAATGAGGTATTATTAAAGCTCGATGAGCTGTTAAACTACTCGGCTGAGATTAAGATAAAGCAATGGTTTTTTATCAGGTACCATGATCCTGATAACCATATCCGGGTAAGGGTTAATTTGGTTGATGAGATTGACTTTCAGGAAGTTTATCTTGCAATAAGAGAGGTGCTTTCGCCATTTTTGCTGAGTGGGCAGGTTCACGTTGTGCAGCTTGATACTTACGTGCGCGAGTTGGAACGTTATGGACACCAGATTGAACAGGCCGAACGCCTTTTTTGCATAGAAACCATGTTTTGCTGCAATGTGTTCAGGCTGCTTGAAAGTAACCGTTATGACACTGAAGATTGGTTGCTGATTTTTTGGCTCATCAAAGATTACCTTAATCTGATGAGTCCCGATATTAACCAGCAACTGCAGTTTGTTGAAAGGCAGCAAGCTTATTTTTTTACCGAATTTGATGATAAAGCCGTTAAAATACAGATTGACCAGTTATACAGGAAATATCACGGCAGCTTAAATAATCTATTATTGGCGTATGATGATCTGCTTCAGGAAAAAAGGAAACAGGTAGAGTTACTTTTACAGAAATACACCATTAATTGGAATGCAAAGTTTTTAGGTAGTGTGATCCATATGGCTGTTAATCGTTATTTCAGTAACAGGCAACGCCTGCACGAATGTATCCTGTACGGCCTTATGTTAAAGTTCCTCAAATCGGAAAAAGCCAGAAAAGGTAAAGCTTAGGCTATTTAAACATTTTATTATTGAGCAACGCAAAAAAGCCGTCCCGGTAAGTAACTCCTATTGGAACTTTTTCTTTGATCTTATCAAATATTACCATGTTGCCGTCTATTGCTTTAATGCGTTTTAACGCTATGATGTATGATTTATGGGTACGCGCAAAATCTTCCTGCGGCAGGCTGTCGGCCAGCGTTTTCATGCTTACCAGCGAAATATGTCTTTCTGTTTCAGTGAAAACCGAGCAGTAGTTTTTAAGTCCCTCTATATAAATTATATCCTCGAAGTTTATCCTCACTATTTTGCCCCGATCGGTTTTTAGATAAAAGGAGTCGGATTTTGATTGGAGGTCAATTACAGGAACAGCTGGCTTAAGTGCTGCAAGCAATAAAAGTTTATCAAGTGCCTTTTGCGAAGCCTGTAAAAACCTGTCAAAGGCAAATGGTTTGAGCAGGTAATCAAGTACGTTATTCTCAAAGCCGGCAAGCGCAAACTCGCTAAATGCCGATGTTATAATGATTTCAGTGCTTTTGGGCAGCATTTTGATCAGGTCGATACCTGAGAGCTCGGGCATATTGATATCAAGGAATATGAGATCAACAGCCGATTCTTTCAGATATAATAATGCCTCAATAGGATTTGTAAATGTTTGAGTGAGATTAAGAAAAGGTACCTTTGATATAAAATCGCTTAATATATCAATGGCATAAGGCTCATCCTCAACTATAATACAATTAATTACTTTCATGATACTTTAAAGGCATTATAAGTTTACACTCATAACTGTTATGCGTTTCATCCACCAACAATTCATATCCTTCCCGCCCATATTCATCCATTAATCGTTCGCGAATATAATTAAGTCCTATGCCATTTGACTGTACTTTGTTAACGCTGTTATTGTTTTTATAATTAAGCGAATAAAAGTGCAGTTTCCCATCGTGAATAGTAATGTTCAAAGTGGCTTCTTTGGTAGCCTGATTGAAAATACCGTGCTTAAACATGTTTTCGATAAGCGTTATCAAAACCAATGAAACCACCTGATATGGTACAGCGCTGCTTTCAATATTTACCTTCATAAAAAAAGCTTTGCTCCGGCTTTCATGAATTTTTATAAAATCCCTGATGTAAGTAAACTCGCTTTCAAGGCTGCTATAACCATCTTCATTTTTGGTTAGCGCATACCGCATAATGTTTGATAGGGTAATGATCGATTCGCCAACTTGAGGGAGTTTTTTGTAGGTTTCGGCGTATAAAAAGCCAAGTGTATTAAACACAAAGTGAGGATTTATCTGCGATTTAATCACGTTTAATTCGGCTTGAAGAGCTTTCTTTTCAAGTATCTGTTGCTTTTCAATGAGCTGGGCGGCTTCACGTTCTTTTTGGATCACTTCTTTGGCAAAACCATACGCCGCACCCATTCCCGCAAAGTAAACCGTTCGCATAATAAGCGACATTCGCCGGAAGGGGCTTGCGTGCGCGTTAAAACTGACATGTTGTATAAGAGAATCGCCAAGGATCTTAAAAAAAACTACTATTGAAGTAACAATGGTAAAGGCAACTGCTATTGCCAATATCAGCAAGAAAATATTCTTTATTTTTTTGGTTAAATACCTCACACCACGCCAATAGTTATAAAACACCCAGGCGTTTATCAAAAACGAATAAAGGGTGCCCAGGGGCTCGGCGGGTTGCTTGGCATAAAAAACTATTACTTCTTCGTAAAGTATATATATAAGCCAAAAAAGCAAATGCCAGCCTATTGTTTTTAACCTCGATTTATCGGCTCTCAAATTTAAAATCATAATTTTTTTGTCCCTGCATTTAGCGGTTTTGGTCATTCAGAACGGGGCATTGGTACTAAAATTTTCCTCTCCAGGAGCCCTTTAGCCACATTTATCTCAATTAACGGCTAATCACCCCCATTTAGTAACCATTAAAAATTAAAATTATGAAAAATCATAACAAAGCCTCACTGCCAAAAATTCAAATCAAACAAGTGCAAATTTTAAACAGGTCAATAAATAGTCAAACCGTTAAAAATGTTAACGCTGCTGTTAACTATCCCACTACAGATACAATGACCACTTCAACCGGCTTTTAATCTGTTTCGCTACGGATAGTGATGTATGTGCATTAATAGTTAAAGCTAATAGTAATTATAATGAAAACAGCAAAGCTTTCTGAACAATATAAATTTTCATCAGGATTGATGCTAAAGCTTCCTGCATTTAGTTGCCGGGAGATGATTGATAAGAAAATTATCGGAGCATTCATCAGGGATGAACTGTTTATGCAGGCGCTTTGGCTTACTTCTAAAGATCTGTACGAAGCTGTTTTAAATATTGATGATATAAGTGATCAAAAAAAGCGGGAGAAAATTGAAATAACCCTTACAAAATTTATAAACCGGAGCGTAGCCAGTGCCAATTCGTCGGGATTGTTTGCTGGTTACGCGGTGGTTAATTGGGGCGAGTGCACAGATTTGGAGCTTGGCGGCATTTATCAACATGCAAGGCTAAATGTAGCAGCTGCTGTTAATATAACGCATCGGTTTTTAGATGATGAGGTTATAAGATCATTGCTGAATTACAGGGTGAATAAAACGCTGTATACGTTAAACGGGGCTTACAATAAGATTGATTATCAAACTTTAAACTGTGGCAAATATAAAGCCTCGTCGGTAAAGATAACCGATGATCTTCAGTCTGTCATCCGGTTTTGCCAGGATTTTAAGTCATATGATTCAATCAGGCTGTTTTTAATGCAGACACTCGGAAAAACTGGGGAGTCTGCTTTGGTTTTTTTGAATCAACTTATTGAAAACCAGGTTTTATGGAGCGAATTGGAACCTTGCGGAGAAGGTAAAGAATATCTTGGCCACGCTATTGAAATTTTTACCCGATTAGAAAAAAAAAGCGCGAAAGCGCAAGCCTGTTTATCAACACTGAATTCGATTAAGGAGGTGCTGTCTGGCACCGATAGTGTAATTAAGAAAAATAATAAGGTAGCTATGATTTTGAAAGATTTGTCAGGGGACGCCTCACAGGGGACACTGCTGCAGGTAGATTATTTTAGGCAGGGAGCTTCGGCTACGCTTGATAGAGCTTATGCCGATCAATTGCTTGATGCTATTGATATGCTTAACCGGATTTCACCCAGGCATCAAAGTAAAAATTTAAAAACATTTATAAAGCGCTTTAGCGACCGTTACCACGAGCAGGAGGTTCGGCTTACAGACGCGCTTGATCCTGAAAAAGGCATTGGTTACGCCGGAAAACGGCACACAGAGTCGTCAGGCCGTAGGCCAGATCATAAAGATCCTCAATATACGGATGCAGTAAAATGGCTTATAGGCCAAATTGTTAATAATCCCGGGCAGGAAGTTATCCATTTACAAAAATCGCAGTTTGAGGACGTCAAAATTGGCGATGATGAATTGCCGCCAAGTTTTTCGGTAATGTTCCGTATTTCGGGGCACGATGAGCCTTTGCTTTATCTTGAACATTGTGGTTGGCCGGCGGGTGCCGCCATGCTTGGCCGTTTGGCAGGCGCCGATAGGAATTTTGGACAGATTCTTGAAGAGATTGCCGAAACAGAGGCGCGTATTTATGAGCCGGCCGTAGTAGCCGAAATTATACATAAACCGGATGACAGTTTGGGGAGCTTTACATCCGCTCCGTATCGGAATTACCAGTTACAACCGCAGATAAGTGCAGGCGAGCAGGAAGTTAACTTAACAGATCTATTAATATCAGTTAAAGGGGGCAATATTATACTACGCTCGGCGAAATTGGGTAAACGGATTATTCCACGGTTAAATACCGCCTACAATTACGGAATGACGTCTTTACCTGTATATCAGTTCCTGGCTGATCTACAATGTGAGGATTCAAAATATCAGCTTGGTTTTAATCTTGATATATTACCTAAACTTGGGGTAACCAGAACGCCAAGAGTAGTTTATGAGGGCGTAATATTAGCCTTAAAAACATGGTACATGACCAATGCCGATTTACAACAGTTAGCAAAAGATTTAGCTGTTGATTACGACCAGGCCTGGGCAAAGTTTGTTAAATACTGGGACTTGCCGGATGCTTTTGTTTTTACAGACACCGATAGTGAATTGGTTGTACACACCGGCAGTCGACTTGAAGTTGCGGCATGGCTTTCATCGTGCAAAAAAAAGAATGAAATTGTTTTGCGTGAATACATTGGCGAACGCAAAAACATTGTTCTTAAAAAGAAGGATGAGAAACTTATCGGAAACCAGTTTGTAGCTGTTTTAAAACGTGGCGAAAAAACAACCAGCAAGTATGGTAGTATGGTTCCATTAAGTACAAACGCGGCAAAAAGGCAGTTTTTCCCGGGCGATGAATGGCTGTACGTAAAACTATATTGCGGTGTTAAAACCGCTGAGCAGGTAATTGGTAACGAATTGATCCAACTAAGCAAAAAGCTTTATCACGAAGACCTGATAGATCAGTGGTTTTACGTGCGATATGCCGATCCAGAACCACATATCCGTTTCAGGGTTCACCTGGCGTCGGTATTTGCGTTAGGTAGGGTGATTCAAAGTGTTAATAGCACTTTTTCGGCCCTGATTAAATCAAAGCAGATCTGGAAGGTTCAGTTTGATACCTATGAGCGCGAATTGGAACGCTACGGTGAAGCATCGATAGAGCTTGTGGAACAATTGTTTTTTAATGACAGCCTTGCTGTAGCCAGCCTTATATCAAGGGCGGAAATGACCGAAAACTTTGATGAAGTAAGATGGCTTTGGGGACTTTTATCAATCGATAGGTTACTGGATGACTTTGACTTTCAGCTTTCGCAGAAAACCGAGCTGATGGAATTGCTTGTCGCCTCATCTTACCCCGATGTTAACTATGATAACCTGCTCTCGAAGCAGCTTACCTTTAAATACAGGCACTACCGTAGCAGAATTGAAGGCCTTTTTGCCGAAGGCGCGGTAGTTACCGGTGATGACCTGCTCAGGTATCGGAGTTTAAATAACAAGCCAGTTGCTTTATTGCTTAATGAACTCATTTCATCCGGCACTGTACATCAGGATTTGAATCTGCTCGTGATCAGCCTTATTCAAATGAATATGAACCGTTTGTTTAAAACAAGGCAGCGTGTTTATGAGCTGGGCGTATATGATTTTCTGTTGCTTTATTATAAATCAGTATTGCAAAATAAAGAATCAATTTATGAAACCAAATTTGCCGCCGGTGCAGAAAATGATTTCAGAAACTGAGCTTTATTACGTAACAAAGTAGATCATATTAGTATTAATTAATATAACGGCTAATTACCGGAACAATACTTTAACCATTCCTACACAAATCGCATTAAGCTTTCTGTTAATTCAGGAGGCTTTTTGTTTTTGTAAAACATAGCATTCGTTTTCTTAATAAAAGTTTAACAAAGGTTCGGGTATGTCAGGAGCAATATAAATGTATTTTTGACGCTGCTATTGCCTGTGTTAAAGAGGCGGCACTTATACAATGGAAAGAAGATCGGCATTAAAAAATATAGGAGGCCTGCTTTTGGCGCCTTCATTGGCACTTGGCAAAACAACAACATCGACCAAACCTTCGTTACGGATAGCCCATATTACCGATGTGCACCTGAAAGATAAGTTTGATGCACCCGCGAGGTTTACGAGGTGCCTGCACCATCTGCAACAACAAACACCTAAAGTTGATATGGTATTAAATGGTGGCGATATTGTTTTTGATATGAATAAAGAAAACATCGGCACTATTAACGATCAATGGAAACTGGTGCAAAACATAATGAAAAACGAATGCAGCTTGCCGGTTCATTATTGTTTGGGTAATCATGATATCTGGTGGTATGAGGATGATAAAGGCCAGGCCATCTATGGCAAAAAATATGCTTTAGATAAGCTGCAGCTTGTAAAACCATACTACAGCATGGTTAAAAACGGCTGGAAAATTATTGTGCTTGATAGTGTGCATCTGGATATTGATAATACCTGGTACATAGGCAAACTGGGCGATGAGCAATTTAACTGGCTTAGCGACGAACTGAAAGCTACCGATGCTAATATGCCGGTGATGGTAATGTCGCACATTCCGATACTTACCGCTTTGCTGATGATTGAAGATGATATTGTAAACAAATGGACGATGCTTGGCGGCGATATGCACACCGATACCGCTAAGATCATTAACCTGTTTTATCAGCACCCTAACGTGAAGTTATGCCTGAGCGGGCACCTGCACATGCGCGATAAAGTGGTTTATAATAATGTTACTTACCTGTGTAACGGCGCGGTATCCGGCGCCTGGTGGGAGGGTAGCCGCCGCGAAACGGCACCCGGCTATGGTTTGATTGACCTGTATGCCGATGGTACCTTCGAGGAAAAATACGTGAATTACTAAAACATAAAAAAGGGGCGGACTAAATTAAATAGCCCGCCCCATTGCATATATATGTTGGTTGTTTAGAGCTGGAGAATACTTTTAAATTTTTCGGCATAATCATTAAACTGCGCCATCAATTGCCCGCTTAACTCTTTTTGGTTGCCATTGTGGGTTACTGCCACCATGTTGTTTAGCAGCAACATACTATTGTGTACATCACGTGGGCTTAACTTGCCTGTATCCTTTTGCAATTGATGGTAATTGTACTCAAGCTGATCAGTTAAGTAGCTGTTAACGCTTTTTATCAGCTTGTTACCCAGTTTGGCATAGTCAAGTTTGTAGGAAGTATCGGCCATGGTAATTTTACCTTGTGCAGCCATGAAATTTGGGTTGATATCAGGCATCACTTCCTCGTATTTATGCAGCGCATTAAGTGCAAGATCGGGATGCCCGTCCTTTAGCAGCCCTGCAGAAAGGTCGGAAAAAGCTGATACCATCTGCGGATAAAACATGGTTGTTGACTGCTGATCAAGGTATTTAGCAGTTTTAAAATTGCCGAATTTAAACTTGTTCATCATGTTGCTGTACATCACTAAGCTATTGGTTTTTGAAAGCTGATCTGCCAATGATGAATCTGTTTTGAATGGTAATAATCGGTACGCAAAACCTTCCTGGTATAAATAAGGCTGTAGCCCAACCATGCTTGTCTGCCCGATAGAGGTGGTAAAGCAAATTGGTCGTTTCCAGTCGTTATGAGCCAGGATGTCAATCATAGCAAGGTTTTCTTTGGTAATGTAATTAGGAGGGAATTTCCATTTCATGGTATCCGTCAATAACCCTTTTTGCTCGGGCGTGATAACCTTGTTTTTCATCACGTCATTTGCGTTAACCGCAAGCTTGAAGTTTTTGGTTGGCAAATAGTTTTCGGTAGTTCCGTTGGTATATTCAACCTGGGTGCGTTTATCATCTGAGGTAATAAAATCAAATATGTCCTTTACATCAACGTAGCCCGGTATTTTGGCATCATTATACCTGATCACGTCGCGCGTGCCTAACTTGTATTTATCAAAGTTCATAGTGATAGGCAGGGCATCGGCCTCGTTTATTTTATGCTGCATTTGCCTTACCGACCAATCGGCACTTAGCAGGCTCAGGTTTACGATGCGTACGTCGGGGCGAATATTTTCCACTTCCTGATCGTACCATAAGGAGTAGGTGTCATTATCGCCCAGATCAAACAAAATGGCGTTTTTAGGGCACGACATCAGGTAGTTGTAAGCCATATCATGCGCTGCCATCTTGGTTGAACGGTCATGGTTTTTCCATTCCTTGCTGGCCAATAAAACAGGGCCAACAATGGTGCAAAGTACAAATGCCCCAATGGTTGCAAATCGTGGATTGATTTTTTTAGGTACCAGGTCAATCAACGCGATTAACCCTACTCCAATCCAAATAGCGAAGGCATAAAACGAACCAACGTATGAGTAATCACGTTCGCGCGGTTGTACCGATGCTTGGTTAACATACAGCACAATGGCCAGTCCGGTGAAAAAGAATAGTAATGTGATCACCAGCGCGTCTTTTCGTCGTTTTTGGAAATGATACAGCATTCCTAATAAACCAACAACCAAAGGCAGAGCATAAAGCGGGGTATAGGTAACATTGTTCAAAACAAACTTGGGGGTATTGGAAGTGTTGTTGAATAAACCCGATGTCCAGTTGCCGCCTACGCCGTTCATATTGGTTTGCCCTTCCATATCGTCATCACTGTAGCGGCCAACAAAATTCCACATAAAGTAGCGCCAATACATCTGGTACATTTGCCAACTGAACATCCACTTTAAGTTATCTGAAAAAGTAGGAGTAGCGTTGTCGCGCAGTTGAAGCCAGTCTCGATAAAATTGGGCATCCTGGGTATAGGTAGTATTCTCCTCTGTCGACCACATGCGGGGCAAAATACTGGTATGGTCATAAACATAATTAGGTTTGTTATAGGCAATCTCATATTTGTTTTTGCCTTTGCGGTACAGGGGCGTGCCATCGGTAACGTCGGTTATTTTAGCATCAAAGTATGGGCCGCTTAATAACGGTGTTTCGCCGTATTGGGTACGATTAAGGTATTCAACCATGGTGAACGCGTCGCTCGGATGCGAGTTGTTGAGATTTGTACCAGCCGATGCCCGGATTGGGATATATATAAATGAGCTATAGCCAAAGTAAATAAACACGATGCAAAGCAGGCCCACATTTAAAAAGTGTTTTTGATTGCGGATACTGTACCATATGCCTGCTACTAATGATCCTATTAGCAATAAAAAGAAGAATAAAACGCCGCTTCCGAAACCAAGACCAATCGTGTTTACAAAAAACAGATCGAACCGGGCGGCAAGTGAGATAGTATATCCCCTTATCCCAAACTGAACAAATGCCAATATCAGGATGCTGATAGCGAATGCGATAAGGCCACTTTTGATATTGATTTTTTTATGCCTGCGAAAGTAGTAAACCATAACCAGGGCCGGTATAGTCAATAAGTTAAGCAGGTGAATGCCTATGGAAAGACCAATGATATAGGCGATGAACACCAGCCACCTGTCGGCTCTTGGCTCATCTGCAACGGCGTCCCATTTTAAAATTGCCCAGAATACCACTGCGGTACATAACGACGACCAGGCAAAAACAATGGTTTCAACCGCCGAAAACCAAAAGGTATCGGTAAAGGCGAATGCAAGGGCGCCGGTTAACCCGGCACCCATTATTTGTAAGGTTTGGGTTTTGTTTAGTTGGAAATCTTTTATAGCGAGGAGCTTTTTGGCAAATGCGGTTATACTCCAAAATAAAAACATAATGGTAGCGCCGCTGGCCAATGCCGAACCAAGGTTGGTGAAGTAGGCTACTTTGGTTCTATCGCCCATGGATAGCAGGGAAAAAGCCTTACCTATCATAGCAAAAAGCGGATAACCCGGCTGGTGCGACACCTGGAGTTTATAGGCGCAGGAAATAAATTCGCCGCAATCCCAAAAGCTTACAGAGGGCTCTAAAGTAAGGATGTAAGTTAGGGATGCAAGGGTAAAACAAAGCCAGCCCAAAAGGTTGTTGATTTTGTTGTAGTTCATGATAAAGTGTAAAAGTTTTTTCAAATAGTTAATACCAAATTAGGGCTTAAAATTGGTAACGTATTGAAATTTAACACTTTTAACAATTATTAACACTTAATGGGCCGAAGTGTTAAATGGTTGTTAAAACAAACTGTTCCCTCAAATAAGCGTTAAGCTTTAGTTGTTTTTTATTCGGAAGCTTAACGTTTATACTATGAAGATAGAGAAGTTTTATGATCAGCTTTATATATGGGTGATCCGTTATGCACCCAGTTTTTTGATAGGCTTAGTGGTTTTGTTTATAGGCCTTTGGATGATTAGCCTATTATTGAAATGGTGGCAGGCACACATGCAAAAAAAGGAAATAGATCCCACCATAAAGCCGTTTTTGCAAAGCCTTGTAGGTGTTGTGCTGCGTGTGTTGCTAATATTGGGCGTAGTGCAGATTATGGGAATTCCTATTACCTTATTCACCGCCTTGGTTGGTGCTTTTGGTGTAGCTGCCGGTTTAGCACTTTCTGGTACGCTGCAAAATTTTGCCAGCGGTGTACTGATCCTCTTGCTCAAACCCTTTGTTGTTGGCGAAAATATCATTACCCAGGGACTTGAAGGAACGGTTACCGCCATCCAGATCTTTTATACCATTGTGAAAACTTTTGATAACCGGATAGTTATTGTTCCTAACGGCAAATTATCAAATGAGGTGATCATTAACATCAGCAGGGAAGGTACTCGAAGGCTGGATATTGAACTGAAGTTTGCCAATAATATAGATTATAACCAGGTAAAGTCGGTTATTGACTCGGCTATTGATAAATCGGAAAATATATTGGAGTCGCCTAACCGCAGGATTGGCGTTGCCGGATTAGATCCGGATGGTTACCGGGTAGGGGTGAACGTATGGGTGCATGCCCATGGTTTTCAGGATACGAAGCTGGCCGTTCAGGAAAACATTTTGCAGGATATCAAAGCGGCAGGAATAAAGATCCCCGGTCTATAATAAGATAAAACATGGATAATTTAGAAAACGGCATTACGGTAATTGTGGAAACGCCCAAAGGCAGTGGGCACAAGTATGATTACGATACCGCGACAAAGCAGTTTAAACTTAAAAAATTATTACCTGCCGGCATGGTTTTTCCATTTGATTTTGGGTTTATACCCAATACCATTGGGGGCGATGGCGATCCGCTGGATGTGCTGGTGATATCAGAGATAAGTACTTTTCCAGGTTGTGTGATTGATTGCAGGTTAATAGGGGCTTTTAAGGTAGAGCAAACCAGTCCGGAAGGAAAACGTTACCGTAACGACAGGCTGCTGGCAGTGCCTGTGGTGTCAAAATTTTTTACCGATCTGCATGATGCTGCACAGTTGCCGCATAGCCTTACCGACCAGATAGAGGCCTTTTTTACCAATTACAATCGCCTTGAGTCGAAAGAATTTAATTTGATGGAACGCCTTGGGGCAGAGGGGGCTATGGAACTTGTTGTTAACGCTACAACCGGTTATGAGTAATTTTAGCTATATCTAAATTCAACAAATGAAAAAAACCTAAGGTTGTTATCTAAAACAAAACGCCTTTGCTTATCAGGTAAAGGCGTTTTGTTTTAGAGATAAATTTAGTGGCTTACCAGTGATAAATTAAACAACTACAGCTTTTCGGGCTTCAGCCTCATCACGGCTCATTTGTTTTATATGCTCACGGTGTTTCAGGCCCCATTCGCGCATTTCATTAATAACATTACTTAGCGAATTGGCATATTCGGTACGCTCATAAATTACGGTTACCGGAGTGGTGTCATAAACCGTTCTTTTAATAAAACCGTTTAATTCCAGGTCTCTTAATTCTTTAGAGAGTACCTTGGGCGTGATATTTTCCAGATCGCGCTGAAGTTCCTTAAACCGTTTGGGGCCGGTCATTAAACTTACCAGCATCAGTAATTTCCATTTGCCGTTAACTACGTAAAGTGTATCGCGCACGGCGTTTACCGCGGCGTTGCAGGCCTCTTTATTGTGGATGATCTTTCCGTTGTTCATGCTGCTATCCTCAACGATACCGGTATCCTTTAGGATAGTAGTATCTTTTTGAAAGTAAAGGTAGCTAAGTTTGCGACAAATAATTAATAAAATGAAAGCAACTAAAATTTTTTACTGGATACTGACCGCAATAGTAGCCTTGATGATGGCATTTTCATCCTACGCATATTTAACCAAGCCCGAAATGACCGCCGCGTTTCATCATTTAGGTTTTCCGGATTATTTCAGGATTGAATTGGCAATAGCAAAGCTTATGGGAGCCGTTGTATTATTAGCGCCAGTACCCGCAAAGGTAAAAGAGTGGGCTTATGGAGGATATACTTTTGTATTTGTTTCGGCTTTTATAGCGCATACCGTTTCAGGTGATCCGGTAGCAAACCGTGTTATGCCATTGGTGTTTTTGGGGATTTTGGGAGGATCGTATTTTCTTTATCGTAAGCAGCGGCAATAAATTGCAAATAATTGAAAACACGTTGTCATTTCGAACCCTTTGAGGGGGAAATAGAGAGGCAAGGGTGAGAAATCTTATACGACATGCGTTATTCGCCCTGCTTGAAACTGCTCGTATAAGATTTCTCCTCACCTCCTCACCATAGTCCCATGCAGTTCTAAAGGAAATGACACCTTTTAATATATTTATTACTCCCCCCAATCCCCATCTGCCGGCAATCTTCAAAAGCGGTGCTAAATCAAAATCATATTCGTTATATCTACAAAACACAAGCCTACCGTAATAAGTTATCTACATAACAACAAGCTTCAAGCTTATTTTATTTAAATTTATAGCAACCAATTATAATATATGAATAAAGTAGTTAGTGGTGCCGAGGAGGCCATCCGCGACATTACCGACGGCATGACCCTCATGCTGGGCGGCTTCGGTTTATGCGGATTGCCCGAAAATTGTATTGCCGCGCTGGTGAAAAAAGGGGTTAAACAACTCACCTGTATCTCCAACAATGCCGGGGTCGATGATTTTGGTATCGGCCTGATGCTGAAGCAACGCCAGGTAAAAAAAATGATCTCATCGTACGTAGGTGAAAACGCCGAATTTGAACGCCAGCTATTGAATGGAGAACTGGAGGTTGAGCTAATACCACAAGGTACTTTGGCCACCCGTTGCATGGCTGCCGGCTATGGTATGCCAGCCATATTTACTCCTGCAGGTATTGGTACCGAAGTGGCTGAAGGCAAAGAAATACGCAATTTTAATGGCAAGGATTATTTAATGGAGATGGCCTTTGATGCCAATTTCGCCATTGTAAAAGCCTGGAAGGGCGATACCATGGGGAACCTGGTATACCGTTCTACCGCCCGCAATTTTAATCCTGTAATGGCCATGGCCGGTAAAATAACCATTGCCGAAGTAGAAGAACTGGTACAACCCGGCGAGCTTGACCCGGACCATATCCATACACCCGGTATTTATGTGCATAGGATTTTTAAGGGTGTGGATTATGAGAAACGGATTGAACATGTAACAGTGAGGAACAAACAATAAACTTCATGTCATTGCGAGCGAAGCGTGGCAATCGCACGGAGGCAAAGCCGCCCTGTATAGCATGCGATTGCTTCGTCGTTCCTCCTCGCAATGACATGTATTATAACATTATATTATGCTTGATAAACAGGGCATCGCAAAGCGAATAGCAAAAGAGATAAAAGACGGTTACTATGTTAACCTCGGCATTGGCATACCTACGCTGGTAGCCAATTATATACCGGATACCATGGATGTGGTGTTACAATCAGAGAATGGCTTATTGGGTATGGGGCCTTTTCCTTTTGAGGGCGAGGAAGATCCGGACGTTATTAACGCCGGCAAACAAACCATCACCATGTTGCCCGGCTCGGCCATATTTGATTCGGCTATGAGCTTTGGGATGATCAGGGCTAAAAAAGTTAACCTCACCATCCTTGGTGCTATGGAAGTATCCGAAAACGGCGACATCGCTAACTGGAAAATTCCCGGCAAAATGGTTAAAGGTATGGGTGGCGCTATGGATCTGGTGGCATCCGCAGAGAATATTATTGTGGCCATGCAACAGGTTAACAAGGCAGGCGAATCAAAGTTACTACCCCAATGCACCTTACCGCTCACTGGTGTTCACTGCGTTAAAAAAATAGTGACCGAATTGGGTGTATTTGATGTATTGCCCGAAGGCGGTTTCAGGCTAATAGAACGTGCGCCGGGTGTAAGTGTTGAAGAAATTAAACAGGCCACAGCCGGTAAACTTATTGTTGAGGGAGATGTGCCGGAGATAATTCTATAGTTACGTCATTGCGAGGAACGAAGCAATCGCGAACTGCACAGGGGACTTATATAGCCGCTCTGCTAATTGGGGATTGCTTCGTTCCTCGCAATGACGCTCCTATATTCAAATTATATAATAATCAAATTTAGCGAAGCAACTAAAACTCCCCACAAAAGAAACACTATCTTTAAAACATGGATTTCATGTTTGGAATAGTTGGGATGACTGGCATGGCCATAGCCGGACTGCTATATTTTATACCAGCCATCATAGCCCGCGAAAAGGCCGACTTTAAATTAATTTTCCTGCTTAACCTGTTTCTGGGTTGGACCATCATCGGCTGGATTTGTGCGCTTGTATGGGCGTTTGAAAAAGAAAAAGCGCCTTTAGATTATTATAAACCAGGCTATCCTGGTTATACAACCGAAAACGCGCTTAAACTTCGGGCCCTGCAAAACCAATTTGATGCAGGGGTTATCACCAAAACAGATTATGACAATGCCCTCAAAAATATCTTAGGCAATAATCCGCATTAAAAAAGCTTCTTCCTTAAATCAGCCGAGATCTCTTCGGTAATTACCATAATATCCTCTGCAACGTGAGTATTATTGGTGATCACACGGTCGCACTCATCTTTGTAGGGCAGCAGGTATTCTTTATATGCCGGTACAACGTGGTTGATCCATTTATACATCACATCATCATGCGAATAGCCACGCTCTATCAAATCCCGTTTAAGACGACGCTGCAGCGCTACATCTTCATCAGCATCGATAAAAACTTTAAGATCAAGCAACTCGGCAATATCTTTAAAATGTAGAATAAACAAACCTTCCACTATTAAAATAGGTGCCGGCTTGATCTCTATCATTTTAGGGATAGCATCGGGGTTATTAAAAGTATATTCCTGCTTCAGGATAGCTTCCTTATTTAAAAGCTTGCTGATATCCTGCTGAAAATGTTCGTGATCAATAGTTGAAGGAAGATCAAAGTTATACTCTTTGTTTTCTTCCTTCGTCATGTTATGTGCTACCGGGATGTAATAATCGTCCTGCGATACGAGGCTCACCTCGTCGGCAGTAAAATGTTCTAAAAAGCACTTTAAGAAAAAGGTTTTGCCTGAGCCGCTTCCGCCGGCAATTCCAATAATATAAGGTTTATTCATTCGGGCTACCGTAGCTGATATTTACCTGAAAACGTTTGTCTAAAGCACCTAAAGCGTCGGCAGTGTTTTTGGTCATGATGATCAAAACATTTTTGTTTGTTTCGTTATCGGTAAAACGGCCAACAACCTTTGCAAAGGTGGTATGATTGTTCATAGGGTTTGTAATTTTAATGATGGTGCCAATTGGCGCTGTACGGTGCAGTACCAGTTCCTTTTTAGGATCTAAGCCGGCATCATCCATCCAGGTGGCTACACCTTTTTCAATTTTTTCGTACAGGCCAAAACGGTTGGCTTTACCATGGTCGCCGCCTGTAGTATCTTGTTGTGCTACAACAGTAGTCGAGTCGCGTTGCATTACCGGTTCTTTAGTTTCCTGAGGAGGTAAACCGGTGCGCACGTTAATAACCTGGTTGGGGGCTACAGAATCAGAACTTAGTTTATTAAGTGCTTTAATATCATCTACAGAAGTATTAAAACGTTTAGCGATAGAATATAAGGTTTCGCCTGCTGATACTTTGTATTGCTGTACATTAAGCATGCTTACTTTTTTAACAGTATCAGCAACTGCCTGTTGCGTTTTGGCTACTGCAGTTTGTACTACAGGGGCAGGTGAACTTACCTGTTGCTGAACCTGTGGTTTGCTTTGCTGAATCGGAGCTTGTGTAACAGGCTTGTTTTGCTGTTGTTGCGCAGGCGGCGGAGTAGTTGTCGCTACCTGTTTTGCGGGTTGGGCAGCAGACGCAGACTCGCCAGAAAAAGGCAACTCAGTAGGAACTTTTATTGTACCGCCGATTTTAAGCGGCGCATTATTATTAAATTGTATAATGGCTTTAGGGCTAACGTTGTAACGGCGGCCTATTGAGTAGTAGTTATCTTTGGGATCGAGCTTATGAACAATTACCTTTTTACCGTTAAGGTTTTCAACACCAACTGAGTCGGCAAGCGGGTTAGCAAAAATTGATATGGAGAATGTGAGTAAAGGAGTGACCAATAATAAAATCTTAAATTTCATGATAATTTATAAATACAGTAAATTACAATTTCAACACTATTAAGCCCGATCTGTTTTTTAAATAGATAAGCTGATTATTATGTAGTACAAACGCCTCGGGTTGCATTTTTTGTATAGCGTTGTGTAACAAATCATGATACAAAAGGGTACCCTCCTCGTTATATACAAACAAGTGCTGTTCAAGATGCTCCTGCAAAAGCGTGTGCAAAGATACAATTCTGAAACTATTGTAGCTGATATAATGAACCGCATTTGCATGTACGCTAAGCGGTAAATATAAATTATTTACTTCCGCTGCGGGCAACAGTTGAGGGCTGACGATCTTATTATCCCGAGGCTGATCCACCACCGGTTCATATCCTCTTAAAGTAGCTCCTGTTTTTACATCAATTAACAATAACTTCCGCGGTTGTAACTGGACATTATAAACCACAGGGCCATTAACCGACAGATGATCAAAGGCCAAAGTAAAATTACTCCACAATTCTTTGCCTGATACAGCTTCAATAGCGGTAATCCCTTTATGTACCGGCCCTGTTGCCGACTGGTAATTATGCAGCAACAAAACACCATCATAAGCGGCTTCAATACCGGTAAGCCAACGCTCGGGTGTTGTAAAACCTTCAAAATAAACATCGCCGTTTTGCAGGCTCAGGGCCGAAAAACTAACCTGTTTATTGGCATGATCCCTTATTTCGAGGAACAGCGTTTGGGTAAAATCGTCAATTTCCATACGCCAAACCGGAGCCTGGTAAGTTTTGCTGATGAAGGGTAAAAGCGAAGTCATAAAGTTGCAAATATGCTCATTAAAATCAAAACTGTTTACCTTTGCCAAACATTGCCGGCAGCGGCATGTTACACTTAAAAACATCACTATTATTTATGGACGCAAAAGAAATAAGCCTCGAAGAAGTTAAAGTAAAACCGGTAGTTGACCACCTGAACGACCTGTTGGCAAACTATCACATCCACTACCAAAAACTGCGTGGCTGCCACTGGAACGTTAAAGGCACAAGCTTTTTTACCCTGCACCTGAAATTTGAAGAACTGTACACAGCGGCGCTCACCACCATCGACGAACTTGCCGAAAGGATCCTGAGCCTTGGCAAACCTCCTATCAGCACCTTTAAAGATTATATCGAAACATCAAGCATCAAAGAGATCCAGACTATTGGCTTGAAAGATACCCTGATGGTAAAAGCCATTATTGATGACCTGGCCTCGTTAATAAAAATGGAACGCGAAATACTGAATATCACCGCAGAGGCCGGCGATGATGGCACTAATGATATGATTAACCGTTTCATGCAGTTTAACGAGAAAAATACCTGGATGCTGCGTTCATTCGTAAACGAAGACTAATCCCGAATAATCCTACTGTAAAAAAGCCGTAGTTCAGTAAAATGAGCTGCGGCTTTTTTCAAATTGACTTTACACCAATTTGCATATTTAGTATATTTGCACTGTACAAACTGCCACTGTTTTGGTGGCGAAGTTGTTCTGTTATTTTCCTATGGTGTAATGGTATCACGTCAGATTCTGGCTCTGAAGATTGAGGTTCGAGCCCTTGTAGGAAAACTAATAAAAAAAGCCCTTAGCAATACAGCTAAGGGCTTTTTTCATGCACATACACGCATTTTTGAGGATTTATGAAAAAAAATGCAAATTTCGGATTCATCCAGAGTCGTTAAGTTTTGCTATCTTTTTTTTCGAGCTTATCGATCACATCGACCTTAGCCGTAAAACCACCGATATTTATATAGCTACTGATTGGTCTATTATCGACCAGGTTCAGGTTGGGGTATTGAGTTTGTTAAAAGAAAAAAGTAATCTATAACTGCTCAAGTTTCAGAATAAGTTTTTCAGTCGTTTTGACAACAAATGCCTACTATCCTGACCGAATCGTTTACCTTATTATAACCAAACGGTTCAATAAGTTCGCCAAAGCTGGAGTTAAAGAAAGAAGACGAGATTGATGTACTGCCGGTAAAGGATATCTCAGCTAATTGATTTTTTTAGGAACTTGAACTTGCCATTGATCTTCTCACCACTTTAAAAAAATATTGCGAATACGCTTAAGGGTTTCATTAGTAACCCTTAGTAAAAGACGATGATATGCAGCTGAAACCTCTGGAGAGATTCAGGATATTCCGGATCAATTCGTTATACCTGTGTCGGGCTGTATGGTTGATCGTTTGCCTTAAGTGTGGTAACTCAAAGTTATCCTTATTTGCTCACTCGCTATTCCCTTTTATGAACCCTCAACTCAAGTTAATAAAATAATAATTAATTATTATTTTATTAACAGTTAAATAAATGCTTTTTTGTTATATTTGTTGCATATCTAAACAATTATCATGAAAAAAAATCTGTTTATTAATTTAGCACTTATTGCTATCGCTACAACAATCTTTTCTTGCAAAAAGGAAATTCACCCAAATGTGCAAGATGAAGATAAAATCTCTGCTGCGCCTGTTACAAGTAAAAACGGCAGGCTGGTATTTAAAAACAGCAACGCTTTTAAAGAAACCGTAAGCAGATTGATTAATAAAGACTCGAATTACTTAACAAAATGGGAAAGTGATTTTAATTTTATCTCATTAAGAAGCGATTCATCAGCATCACGAATTTACGACAGCTTCGACTTTCCCACATTCTATGGGGCTATTTTAAACAATAAAGGCGAGTATATGATAGCCGACACGATTGTTTATTTTAATAATGGTTACAAATATTTGGTTCCCAATAATGATGAAGCATTGTTAAATAAAATTAAAAAAGACCCCTCAATTGCAACGTTAAAATTCAAAGCAGGGGTTGTGCCGATAAGCACTTCATCTGTTGTTAAATCTGGTTCTCTTTCTACAGAAAGCACATCGCTTCCCGGAGGCGGAACTGATGCACGTTATCAATATCAATTTTTAAGAAACGGAGATCCTAACAGCCAACGTAAATTTGTATTTGAAATTTTCAATTATGTTGAATCTGCCGGCCAAACTTCGATATGTTATGTACGCACACGTATAAAACAAGAATATTTAGGTGGCAACAAACCTGGGAACTGGTTACCTACCTCTTCGGAGACTTATGAAAAAAAGATAACCGGCATGAATTTTCAGGTTGCTTTTTTCAATACCGGTAATGGAACTTTAAGTTACGTAAATGGTTCAAACATTAATTTGTCAGAAACAGATATCACCAAGCTTGACTATACTTTATGTACTTTTCAAGCCTCTCGACCAAATATAACGGTTACCTTAACAGGCAATTACTACGCAAAAGTATTGCCACCGTGGAATGTTGATGGTAAAAGTACTTACACAGCCAACGTATCCTGGTAATATATGATCTGAAAATGTCAAAAAAACCTTTAGTCGAAAAGACTGAAGGTTTTTTTGCTTCTGGTCGGTATTGTTACCGCACTATATCAAACTTTACGATAAAAAAACACCCCAGGTTTATGAGAAGCTATTACTACAGGGCACTCGGATCGGCCCGGCAACGCTTTAACGAAGCCCGAGGGCACATCGATTGCTGAAGATCCAAAACCCCGTAACAACGGTGATGATAACATCCGCATAACGGTTTTCCGCAATCATTCAATTTGTTGGCCTTGTTGGTACTTTTCCTTTTTTAATATTTTATTGTTAACATACCAAATCCAAATCCCATTGGGCAAGGGTTCATAATATGGTTGAACATGGATTTCAAACCCGCCGCTTAGCCCGTAATAGGTATAAGTATAACGTTTAAAAACATCTAGCGCGTTGCTATATTGTCCAGATTGAATCAACTCCTCTTTTGAATTAAAAACAGAGAAAATAAGAGACCCTCTATAATCACTTAGTACGTAAACTATTGTAGATGTATCATTTAGCTTAGCCCGAACACTTCGACGCAACGAAGGATTATAAATTTGAAAATCCAGTCGCTTTAAGATAAGCGGCAAATGCTTGGTCTTGTTTGCTTAGTCTGCGCTAAGACGGGAACAATGAATATAATTAACAGAAAAAAGATCAGTACTTTCATATATAACATATTTTTACAGCCCATATTGAGCGTTTAATATTCTTAACGAGAAATATTTATTTTTAGATTATCTTGCCCATTTGTTGGAAACCATCAGTATTTATTTATTGTTTAATGGGTACCCTTTGCTTCGATCTTATACATCATATCTTCGACACCGGTTGTTTGCGTTGGTAAATGCTCAACCAGAAGCGGCTTGTAAACAATATTGACATTAACTCTAAAACGTGATAAAATTAGGTTTTTTATAGTCGAAATGCTTTTGTTTTCTTGTCTTGTGTAAATAGTTATAGCAATCTTAGTTTTGGCAAGCGTTGCCCCTTTTAAGAGCATTGTTTGCATAACCTGTTGTATATTGGGACCTATTAACCTATCAACTGCAAACTCATATTTATTGGAGATTACATTCGCTCCAGGGTTCATAAGAACTCCATTTGAAAGAAATGTAGTTGAAATAACCGGAGTGTTGTGTTTTACTACGGGTGGGTGATTTATAACTTTAGGAGGAGCAAAATAACGATAAAATTTACTTCCTCAAAAAAGACATTTCCGCCGCGCTTCCAACACCCAATGTTAAACCCGCGGCTACATCTGTTGGATAATGAACACCGAGGTACATTCTTGAATAGCTGGTAGCCCCTGCCCAAAAGAATGACGGCGCTATCACATACCATTTAGGGTAAGCAGCCGACAAGGCGGTAGCAGTGGCAAAGCTTGATGAAGTGTGCCCTGAAGGGAATGAGGTGCCTCCTGCCCGGTAAACAGGTGTAATATTAATATTCTGAACAAATGGCCGCGGTCGTTTTACCAAATGTTTTATCAGCAGCATAAAACCGTATGATACCGCGGTGCTGCTGGCCACATAACCCGCATTCTGTCGCATTTCTTTATTGTTACTTACAATTCCGCCCACCAACAAACCGGCCGGAATGCCAATATCGCCATACAAAACATTTTTGCTCAGGAACATGAAAAAGCCGGTTTGACCGGGTGTGCGATGATTTTGCAGATCGATCATCACACGATCATCCCAGCGTTGAACAGCCGGAGGAATAAATGCCGGACTATTTACAGTGATCTTTGCCGAATCGGCCTGTGCGAAAGCCTTGTTTGTAAAACAAGTTAACAAACACTGCAAATGAACCAAAACTACCAGGAATTTAAGCAGGGAGATTTTTTTCATAGGCAACAGGTATTCAATCAGCAGTTTCTTTGCAATGGCAGATGATTCCACGAATGTAGTTATTAATAACTATCTCGAGGGGTTTGTTTGGGTACAAAAGATTGAAAAAAGCGCCATTGCGAGGTACGAAGCAATCATGAACTATGCAGAGCGGACCTGCTTATAGGGGATTGCTTCGTACCTCGCAATGACGCACTATTATCTGTGATCTAAGAATAGCGAACTAAGCTTCCTAACATTACCCCAATTTCTCAATGATCTCGGCAGTGGTACCTACCTCGCCAATCCTCGGGAAAATGTATTTGAAGCTGTGGTCATGCGCTTCGGCAAACATATCGGTCATGGCATCGCTTGCAAAGGTAATGTTGTAAGCATAGTCATTAGCCGAACGCGCGGTACCTTCAACACCAATGCTTGTTGCTACACCAGCCAATACGATTTGTGTAACACCTCTTTTTTGCAGTTCCTCATGCAGGCCTGTGTTATAAAAAGCGCCCCATGTTTTCTTGGTAATGAAAATATCGGTTGGCTCAGTTTTTATTTCGGGAGCAATTTCATTCCAGTCGGCCGGAAGTTCGGTCATGGCGGGACCTTTGGCATCGCGCCTGGTTTTAAATGAACCGCTGATTGGTTCAACGTGAACAATAACAATAGGTTTACCGGCTTTGCGGAAAGCTTCAACTAATTGAGCCGATTTTTCAAGGATACCGTCCATCGAATGAGCGCATTGCAACTGTACAATGTACTTTTGCAAATCTATCAATACCAATGCCGCGTTTTGATCAATTGTAGTTATCATAGTTATTTGATTGTTTAATATTTAAGGAATAACTTCTATAGGTTGCTGCTGCAAAGCGGCCGCTGCGGCTGCCTTTTTCAGTCGGCTCCGCCTTAAAAAGCTAAAGTGTATAATACCTAACAGAAGTGCCACCATGCCTTCGGCCATAACGGTGTCCGGTACGCCTATTTTTTGCGATACCGCGCCAATAAGTAAACCGCCAAGCGGCTGCATCCCAAAAAAGGACATGGCGTAATAACTGATCACCCGGCCGCGCATTTCGGGACTGGCGGTAGTTTGAATTATGGTATTACCAATGGTAACCTGCGACATCATACCGAAACCGATAAATGCTGCTAAAAACAGTGCCACCGGGTAATTATGCATGTGCGAAAACACGATGAGCCCTACTCCAAATATCAGCGTATTAATAGCGAGGATCCTTTTCAGATCGGTACCGGCACTCAACGAGGCCAGGAAGATCCCACCACCAAATGCGCCGAGCCCTATCACGCTGTCTATCACCCCAAAGGTTGATGCCGTGCCTTTAAAAATATCCTTAGCATAAACCGGAATCAGCGTACTAAAAGGTAGCACGAACAGGCTTACCGTAGCAAGCATCAGCAACATAAATTTTATAGTGGGTGTATTTTGGATGTATTCGAAACCGTCTTTCAAATCGGCAAGTACGTTTTTACCGTGGGGTTTTGGAGCGAACTTGGGTAGGCGCATCATGAGCAACGAGCCAATTACCGCGATAAAGCTTACCGCGTTAGCTCCGAAACAAACCGAATCGCCAAATTTTTCGATGATCAGGCCTGCAATTCCCGGCCCTATCAGTCGCGACAGGTTTACCATGGATGAATTAAGTGCAAGCGCGTTGGGTAGGTCAGATTTATCATCAACCATTTCGTAAACCAGCGATTGCCGTGCAGGTACGTCAAAAGCGTTGATGAGTCCCAGCATAGCGGTTAAAGCCAGAATTGCCCAAACGGAATAATAGCCAAAATACACGAGTACAGTAAGCAAAACGGCCTGCACCATTGATGCCACCTGTGTAAATAACAGCACTTTGAAGCGGTTATACCTGTCGGATACTACGCCACCGATAAACGAAAACAGGAATGACGGGAACAGGCTGGCAAACAACGTTAACCCCAGCATAAACTTGGAGTGTGTTTGCGAATAGATCACCCAGCTTACAGCAGTTTTCTGCATCCAGGTGCCCAGTAATGAAACCGATTGCCCGCCGAAATACAACCGGTAGTTGCGGCTTTTAAAAGCATTGAAAGTAGTTATCTTACTCATTTGTTCTGCTGTCGGTTTTATCAGTCAAAATTCAACAATTTGGCCAGCGGGGCCAGCGCTTTCTTCAATATCTCCTGCTCTTCGGCAGTACAGGTGGCCTCAAGAGCCCGGTTAAGCCACTCGTCCTTTTCGCTTCTTGATTTATGAATGAGGCTGATCCCTTCTTCCGAAAGCGAGATGATCACCTTACGTTTATCCAGTTCAGAAATGCGCCTTTTGATGAGCCCAACGTTGAGCAGGTTGCTCAATATTTGCGACATAGATTGCGTGGTGATCTTTTCCATAGCTGCCAGTTCATTAGGCAGGATCTCTTCATACTGAAATATCAAGGCCAGGGTTGATCGTTCAGTCAATGAAAGTTTCTCGGCAGTAGCCGAGGTCTTCCTGATCTTTTTGCTTAGCCTGCCAATGATAAACCTCAATTCGGAAGCCAGTTGAACCTCTTTTTCGTCGCTCATATAATTAATCAGTTAAACTTGTAAGTTTACCTTACAAATATAGAGATTGATTTGTTAAGGGAATGTCACAACCTTGACTTGCCTGATTAAAGGATTTTCATGAATTTCTAAGATAAATTTAGCTATTCCTGCTGGTCATCAAGGCAATCCATTAATCATAAAAATCAGGGTCAAATCAACGGTTCGTTTTTCGTAATTTTACCCCGTGCCTGCTCCTGAAAAGAAAACAACACCTGTAAGAAAGAAAGCGCCTGCCCGTAAAAAACCGGTAGTCAAAACAAAACAACAGTCTGGCTTTTCCACATCATGGATAGTGACAATTGGTGCTTTACTGCTTATCCTGCTCTCCCCTTTTTATTATGGCTATATTCTAAAATTCGGCAGCGCCACCTGGCGGTGGATCATGGATGCCGGAGAGGATACGCATTACCGTAAATACAAGGACTTTGCAATTCATATTCCCGATGGGTACTCGGTGTATGGCGTCGATGTATCATCATACCAGGGCCGTATCAACTGGAAACAGGTAAAAGCCATGCGCGAGGGTGATGTGCATGTAAGTTTCGCTTTTATAAAAGCGACAGAAGGTGTATTAAGTGTCGACCCATATTTTCAACGCAACTGGCGCGAAGCACCTAAGGCAGGTATCATGTGCGGAGCTTATCATTTCTTCCTTCCGCAAAAAAGCGGCGTATGGCAAGCCAAGTTTTTTCTGCAAACGGTAAAAACCGAAAAAGGCGACCTGCCCATGGTGGTTGATATAGAGCGACTATACCGTACCAGTCCGGAAAAAATGAGGGAGCAATTGGAGAGTTTCATCAAAACTATTGAAACCCGTACAGGTATCAAGCCTATTATATATACCAACCTGAAATTTTACCAGGATTATCTGGAAGGTTATTTTGACGGCTACACACTTTGGATAGCGCATTATTATCAACCCAAATTGCTTGTATCAAACAAAACCAACTGGAAATTTTGGCAGCACTCGGATAAGGCCCACGTTAACGGCATTAACCATGTGGTGGATTTTAATGTTTTTAAGGGTGACAGTACCGAGTTTGAAAAATTGCTGGTGCCGTAGGTATTATCTCTCTCTGTCATTTCGACTGAGCGGAGAGGGTTGAACATCAGGGCGAAAGAGAAATCTTATACGCCCTGAATAGCGAAAATACAGTGCCTGCTAACGAGGCGTATAAGATTTCTCACTCGTTCCTCGTTTCGAAATGACATCTTTTGTTGAGTTTTTTCTACCACTTAACCGTCTTTTCCATAAAAGCTATCAAATCATCGGCCATAGCTTGTTGCTCTTTAAGACTTGGGTGTCCCGGCGTGTTTTTGTATGGAATAAAATGGGTATAGATCTGCTTGTCGTTTAAAGCAGTAACAGCCTTTTCAATATATCCAGGCCATGGCGAACCCGCTTTGGTTGCATCCATACTGCCTAACGCGCAAATGATCTGCGCTTTGGGATAAGCCTTCCGAATATTTTTTACAAAATCTTTATAAGCTTTTATGATCTGGTCGGGCTCAGGAGCCTTTGTGCCGAAACGCTCTTTAAATTGTGGGTTATTGGGTTGGTTTACAATCCATGAGTCATTCTGAAACAGGTTAATCACCACAACATCAGGTGTATACTTTTTGAAATCCCAAATACTTGTTGGGTCTGTTGGATCCAGGCGGTTATACATCTCTGGCATGATGAGCGGAAACCAGCTTACCGTAATGCCGATACCACTTTTTGAGGTACAAACATACTGTGCATCAAAGTGACGTGCGGTTAGCGCGGCATAGCTCAGATATCCGTTTTCGTAAGGCGCCGTACCACGGTCTTGCCCGGTAGTGTCCTCATCGGCATACCCACAGGTGATGGAATTACCGAAAAACTCGATCTTACGTTTTTTGGGCTCCGGTGGCGGGAGTGCTGTCGCCTCTTTGGCTAAAATAAACTGGTAAAAAAGGGTTTTGCCTTTATCCCATTCGGTACGTTTAAATAATTCGAGGGTGTGTTTGCCGGCCGGCAGGTTTTCGGCCAGCGTGTAGGCTTGCTTAGTATTATCAAGGTGGATGGTGTTGATCACCTTATCGTCAACAATGATGGTATAATAGTTTTCACCGCGTTCGTCCTGCATCAGGGCCGATGCTCCGGTTCCGTTGAAATTGATCTTTAGGGATGAACCTGTCCAGTAAAGTTCGGCAGCCTCATCGGTTTGGTTAATGCGCCCGGTATAACGGATGCGTTGATCTTTGCTTTTAAGTATAACGCTTTGAGCGGCGCAGGTATTTATAGTGCCGGTAAAAGCAATGAAAAGTATAAGGAAATATAGTTTGCGCATTTTTAAGTAGGAAGTAGGGTTTGTTTGGCTTAAAAATAAGAAATTATGCTAAAATTAATGCAGCAAAAAATCCCATCTTGAGAGGGGGCGCGGCGGGAAAGAGCGTTGGAAGGGGTGTGTTTATGCGATTAGTATGTAAACAAAGCGAAACACACCCCTCCGCCCCTCTCAAGAGGGGAATCGCGCATACCCTTGCTTTTATATTCGGTTATTACTCAATTGGCATCCCGAATTGCAGCAGATAGCCATTGTAATCAAAAACACCAAACTCGCGCATGCCGTAATTAAAATCTTCAATAGGATAGCAAATTACTGCCCTGTCTTTAAGTTCGGCCCATAACTGGTCTACCTTATCGGTGCGGATATAAAACGAGCCGGTAAATTTAGGCACCGTAAATGACGCGTTATCAACCGGTAAAGCAAACATGATTTCGATATCATCGCGGCTTACGGTAGCCCATCCCCAATCTTCATCGTATCCGATACAGGTAAAGCCGAGGTTAGTAACATAAAAGTCGACAGTTTCCCGTACCTGCCGGGTATATAACATAGGAGCAATAGATTTTAAAGACATATATTGAAATAAGTTAAGGTTTAATTACTGGCAAATAAATTGAGAACCGTCATTGCGAGGAACGAAGCAATCCCCGATAAGCAGAGCCGCTCTGTATGGTTTGGGATTGCTTCGTTCCTCGCAATGACGCTTTTTAGTGGTTTCTTAACCTTACGTTTACTTCAAATATACATAAGTTATTCCATCCCCGCCACGGTCTGCGTGTTCATCTTCCATGCGGTCAACCTGCTCGTATTTTTTGAGGTACTGCCTGATCATTTTACGCAAAATGCCATCGCCTTTGCCATGAATGATCTTGAGGTTGTTAAAGCCCATCATAAGCGCCCGGTCGAACAGTTTTTCAATGGCATGCAGCGCATCTTCGGTACGTTGACCACGCACATCAATCTCCGGACTAAAACTGGCCATATCATTAGTTTGAGCGCTGAAACTCCGCCTAATCTCCTTAGGTACCGATGATTTGGAAACTTTAACTACACGTTTCTTTTTGGCTACGGTTCGCAGATCGCCAATGGCAATCACCACATTTTCTTTAATGATCTCAATTACCTGCCCTGTAGTTTCCGAATCGGTAAGTTTTACCCAGTCGCCCGGTTTTAACTCCTCATTGGCAGGGGCGGCCGGTTTAGGTGTTTCTGCCTTAACGGTGTTCTTTTTAAGTTCAACGTTAAGGTTTTCGCGTAGCTGCCTGGTTTTTTCCTTATCGGCATTACTGCTTTTAATTTCAGAAATGGTGTTTTCAACCAGCTTGTTGGCGTTCAGGATAATATTCTTGGCCTGATCCTTGGCTTCTTTAATAAGCGTGCGTTTGTTTTCTTCGAGATAGCTTTTCAGTTTCTCGTTTTCGGCAAGCAGCTCATTTACCTTACGCTGTTGTTTATCCAGCTTTTGTTTGGTTTCAAAAATGGAGCGTTTTTCACGTTCCAGGTCAACCAGTAAGGTATCAACCTTTTTTTGCCCTTCGCTTATTTTGTTTTTGGCGAGGTTAAGCACGTTGGCCGGTAAACCTATTTTTTGAGCAATTTCAAAGGCGTACGAACTACCGGGTTTGCCAATTTCCAATTGATAAAGCGGCCTCATTTCAACGTTGTTGAACAACATCGACGCGTTTTCGATCCCTTCGGTATTGCTGGCAAATATTTTAAGATTAGAGTAGTGGGTAGTTACCATACCCTTAACCTTTTTTTGATTGAGCGCTTCAAGAACAGCCTCAGCAATTGGTCCGCCAAATTGCGGATCTGTACCGGTACCAAACTCATCTATCAGGATGAGGGTTTTGCCATTGGCCTGCTCCACAAAGTTTTTCATTTTGGACAGGTGGGCGCTGTATGTACTCAAATCACTTTCAATCGATTGATCATCACCGATATCAACAAAAAGCTGTTTGAATACACCTACAACACTCGCTTCATCGGCAGGGATCAGCAAGCCGGCCTGTACCATCATTTGCAGTAAGCCAACGGTTTTCATACAAACAGATTTACCGCCGGCGTTAGGGCCAGATACCACGATGATACGGGTGCCTTCATCTATCTGCATATTGAGCGGAACCACCGTTTTTTTCTCGGCCTTAAAATTCAGGAACAAAAGCGGGTGGCGGGCATTGTATAGTTTTACCCGGGCTTCATTTACAACCTGTGGCATTTCGGCCTCAATATCGATGGCAAACAGGGCTTTTGCGCGTACAAAATCAAGCTTGGTTAACAAGCTATGATAGGAGAGTAGCAAAGGTACGTAAGGTCTTAAGTCGTTGGTTAAAGCGGTTAGGATCTTTACTATCTCACGGCGACGCTCAAATTCCAGGTCGCGGATGCGGTTGTTGAGCACAAAAACCTCTTCGGGCTCAATGTAAACAGTTTGGCCCGAAGCTGATTCGTCATGAACAAAACCTTTAAGCTTACGTTTGTTTTCGGCCAGCAGGGGGATCACCAAGCGGCCATCTCGTATAGTTAGCGAACCATCGGCAGCCCAGCCGTTTGATGTGGCATTTTTAAATACCATATCAATTTTTTTGCGGGCTTCCTGCTCGGCTTTGGCAATGCCTGTAGTTATTTCCATCAGCTCGCGCGATGCATTTGGCCTGATCTTGCCTTTCTGGTCAATTACCGCGTCAATCTTTTTAAGGATAGCCTTTTCAATAGGCAGGTGTTCAAAAAGGGCTTCGAGATTAGGATATAGGCCTTCGCGCTCATTAAAGTAAGCTATTACAGCAAATACTGTGGTGAGCGAGGCTTGTACCTGGTAAAATTCTTCCTCGGTTAAAAAAACGCCCTCTATGCGGGCTTTATTGGCAAGGGATTTTATATCGAAAAAATGCTGAATGGGCAGGGCCTCATCATTAACCAGGATATTCTTAAACTCATTTGCCTGGCTCAGGAATTTATGTATCTGGTCATAATTGCTCATCACCTGAATCTTGTCAACCATTTGTTGACCCATTTCGCTCAGACAATGTGCTTTTATCAGTTCTTTTATTTCGGTAAAACCCAGCTTATCTACACTGTTTTGGGGGTAAAGCATCAGGTTATGACTTTAAATTTCTTAACGAATCGGCTATGTGTTTTGCCTTGCTTTTGCGAAGGTCAAGTTTTTTAGCCGGATCGGTTTTGGGTTTAGTTTTTAAATTTTCTAATGAATCGGCTCTGCGGGCTGCCGGGTTTTCATGAGGAACAGGCTTCTTTGCCGAGTCGGTTTTAGTTTTAATATTTAAGTTTTTTAACGAATCGGCCCTATGAGCTGCTTTGCTTTGTTCAAGCTGCACTTTGTTAAGCGAATCGGTTTTGTTTTTAATTTTGATATCCACCTGGTCATAAATGGCAAGTAGCTTATCGGGCTGAGTAGCGTAATATCGCATACTTTTGTTAAAATGAGCGGTATCGGTGTGCAGGCGCTGAAACATGGCAACGTATTTACCCGCACCGTATTTGTACAAACTATCCGGCACTTGTGTAGCATTGTACAGGGTGCCATCAATAATGTGCATCTCGGTCAAAACTTCGGCCATTGCTGCCGGTTTGAGCACATCGCCGGGAACACTTTTGCCATTGCAGGCACATAAAAAAAGTGCTGCAGAAAAAAACAAGGTTATATATTTATGCATTCAGTAATTTAGCGGCTGATTAATTAAGCAAATTTACGGATAAATGAGCATTGCAGATAACATCAAAAGCTTAAAAAAGGAAACGGAAGCAGATAAGGTAATATTATTGGCGGTATCAAAAACAAAACCGGTAACCGATATACAGGAAGCTTATGATGCTGGTCAGCGGTTGTTTGGCGAAAATTTGGTGCAGGAGATGGTTGAAAAACACGATCAGCTTCCCAAAGATATTGAGTGGCATTTGATTGGCCACCTGCAAACCAACAAGGTAAAATATATCGCGCCGTTTGTAAGCATGATCCAATCTGTTGATAGCCTGAAACTTTTGCAGGAGATTAACAAGCATGCTGAAAAAGCCGGAAGGGTGATTGATTGCCTGCTGCAGATTTATATTGCCGACGAAGAAACCAAATACGGCCTGGGCTTTGACGAGGCTATTGAACTACTTCGCTCAGAAGAGTTTACCACGCTGAAAAACATCCGGATCCGCGGATTGATGGGCATCGCCACCAATACCGACAACGAAAAACAGATCAAGGAAGAGTATTACGAACTGAATACTTTTTTTGAAGGTATAAAAGTGAGCTACTTCCGGAAAGAGGAGAGTTTTGATATCCTGTCGATGGGTATGTCGTCAGATTATAAACTGGCCATTGAGCAGGGGAGTAATATGGTGAGGTTAGGCAGCACCATATTTGGCGGCCGGGTGATCAAGCATTGGAAAAATAATTGATTAAACGCCTGATGTCATTGCGAGCGCAGCGTGGCAATCGCACGGAAGCATGACCGCCCGCTGTTGGTTTTTTTTGAAATTGAATTTAAGTGTTCAATTTTTTAAAAACGGGTGTTCAACTTTTAGAACTGTGAAAATTTAAGTGGTTGATTGTCAGTTATTATGTGTTCATTTTGTTTGAATGGATAATAGGTATTAAAATTAAATAGCTGATTATCAAATAGATTTTTTGGGGAGAATGGCCATATGTGTTTACACCTAAAAAAGTTGAACACCTGTTAAAATAGATAGAAAGTTGTTGGTGGCCGCATCAACAATGGCGAGTGACATGGGAGAGTAATCAATTAAAGATGTCATTGCGAGCGTAGCGCGGCAATCGCACGCTTTGTATAGCATGCGGTTGCTTCGTCGTTCCTCCTCGCAATGACATGGTTTTTGGGTAACTGCGAAACAATAAAAATGAGCAATACAGAAAATAAAATTGAAAGTCAGCCCTTTCAGGGAGCAGGGGAAGTAACAATAAGAGAAGCTATTCAGGCGGATTGCCCGCGTTTGATGGAGCTGGTTCATGAACTGGCCATGTATGAAAAAGCACCTGAAGAGGTTACCGTTACCTTACAGCACTTTGAAGAAGCTGGCTTTGGCCCTAACCCTGTTTGGAAGGCCTTTGTTGCCGAAGTTGATGGCATTGTTGTTGGCTTTGCTGTATACTATGTCCGCTATTCTACTTGGAAAGGCAGTCGCATGTACCTGGAAGACCTGATTGTGACCGAAGATATGCGCGGTAAAAAGATTGGTAAAATGCTTTTCGACAGGTTGATACAGGAGGCCAAAGAGAGAGGTTTCAGCGGAATGGTTTGGCAGGTGCTCGACTGGAATGAGCCGGCTATTAACTTTTACAACAAATACGGCGCGAATATTGAAGCAGGCTGGTTAAATGCTTCTCTGTCAAAAGAGCAGTTATTAAACTACTAAAAACTATACCTATGAAAAACCTGTGCCTGTTGTTTTTTATTGCCCTTGGGCTGTCATCGTGCCAATGGGGAGTGCCTAAAAAAACTCCCGAAAAACCGCTTGATACACTGCACTATGTTTATAAAGTAATAAAGGCACGGGCTGCGGATTGCGGCACTAAAGCAGATAGCGCCTGCACGGTAGTAAAAATCAACTACCCGGTTTTTGATAGCGCCAAAGCCTTGAATGATACTATAGTGAACAAACTAACCGTGATGTTTGCCATGGATGGTAAAGCGGACAGCAGCCTGGAACTGATGACCAAAAACTTCCTGAAGTCATATGATGATTTCAAAAAGACAGACCCGCGTACCGGTATGTTTTTTACGCTTGAAGATTCGGTTAAAGTACTCCAACAAGATTCCAGCTTAACTACGCTTGAGGTGCGCGGTTATTCATACACCGGCGGCGCTCATGGGGGCACATCGGTAGGTTTCATAAACTGGGATACTAAAGCCGGTAAAAATCTCAAACTTGATGATGTTTTTATCAGCGGTTACCACGACAAATTAACTGGCATTGCCGAAAAGATTTTCAGGAAGAATGAAAAGCTCAGCGATACAGCATCGTTGAAGGATAACTACTTTTTTAAAGATGATAAGTTCGCGCTTAATGAAAACTTTTCCATTACACCGCTTGGTATCAAGTTTTTGTATAACCAGTACGAGATAAAGCCTTACGCGGCCGGTATAACCGAATTGTTTATTCCTTACACACAGATCAAATCATTAATACAGCCGGGTTCGGTTGTAAGTCAATTCATCAAATAAATGCTTGTTTTTAAATTCGGAGGGGCATCGGTTAAGGATGCCGCGGGTGTTACCAACCTTGCTAATGTTGTAAAACAATATACAGATCAACAATTGCTCATCGTGGTATCGGCTATGGGCAAAACTACCAACGCGCTCGAAAAGCTTACTAAGGCCTATATGGATCAGGCTGATGATATGCATGATATCTTTAACGAGATCAAGGAATATCATTATAATATCTTGAGTGGGCTGTTTGAGGCCGGACACCCCGTATTTGATGAAGTAGCTAATACTTTTGTAGAGATTGACTGGGCTATTGAAGATGAACCACACGACAGCTACGATTTTGTATATGATCAGATCGTATCTATTGGCGAATTAGTATCAACCCGGATAGTTGACGCCTATTTAAACCAGGCCGGGCTGAAAAGCAAATGGCTTGATGTACGTGGGTATGTACATACCGATAATACTTACCGTGAAGGCATTGTTGAGTGGGATAAAACCAAAGCAAGCATCGGCAAAGATCTTCCTGGATTGCTCGAAAAGAGTATCGTTGTAACTCAGGGTTTCCTGGGCGGTACATCTGAAAATTTCACAACCACTCTTGGTCGCGAAGGTTCAGATTATACAGCTTCAATATTTGCCGCCTGTTTGAGCGCCGAATCGGTAACCGCCTGGAAAGATGTTCCTGGCATACTGAACGCCGATCCGCGATACTTTACCGATACCGTAAAATTTGAAGAGTTATCTTATACAGAAGCCATCGAGATGACTTATTACGGGGCAAGTGTTATCCACCCTAAAACCATTAAGCCTTTGCAGAACGCTAAAATCCCGCTATTGGTAAAGCCATTTACCAATCCTTCGGCATCAGGTACCGTAATTAAAGAAGACGGACATAACCAATTTACCAAGCCGGTAATCATTCTTAAACAAAACCAGGTGCTGCTATCGGTATCCGGTAAGGATTATTCATTTATTACCGAAGATCACCTGAGCGACGTGTTTCGTTTGTTTGCACAAAACAACATCAAAGTGAATGTTATGCAAACCTCGGCACTAAGTTTTTCTGTTTGTTTCGACCTGAATGAGGAGCGTTTTGAAAAACTGTTAACAGGCCTTAAACAGGATTTTAATGTGAAGTACAATAATGGTTTAACACTCATTACTGTACGCCATGATGGTGTAAACGTTATTGAAAAATTAACCGAAGGCAAAACACTTTTATTGGAGCAGATCAGCAGAAATACTATACAGGTGGTGGTGAGGTAATAAAATGGGCGAGGTAACGATAGAAATAGAAGCTGCAATAGCCAAATTAAAGCTTGATAAAAGTATTATATCAAAAATTGACCTTCAATATAACAGTCTGCTGTATTTTGAGTTACTTGCCTTTTTTGTTAAAGGTAATGATAGGAGATGGTGGTGGGAAGCTTTTAAATCTTCTTTCAGTTTTAAAAGGTTGGATTACCCTCCCAATAGCTTTTCAGAAATTATTCCAAATCTAACCCGAAAGGTATGGCTAATGATTGAAGATGATCAGGAGCCGTTTTATCCGATTTATGATGTTGCTCCTAATTATATATGTGACATTTTAAATGAGTGTTTTGGTTTTGAGTATTATATAATAGACAAAGATTACAAGTGGTTACTTTGTGAAAATCATCATGGTTCACTCATTGGTGTTGGAGACGTATTAAAAGAACACAATCTATCATTGATCGTTTAATTGCTAATTAAACACTATTGTTAATAATTTAGACTGATTGGTCTTAGCTATTTCATCCTTCAATGCCCGCCTTTAGCCTCAAAAAACTATATTTGGGCATGAAGGTAATTAACATCATCAGAGATTCGGCTAATATTGGTATCGGGATATTATCGGCAGCATTCGGACTAAAAGGCTTTTTGTTATCAAGCCATTTTATCGATGGCGGTGCTACCGGTGTATCCATGCTGATATCAGATATTACTTCTTTGCCTATATCTGTATTGATATTTGTTATTAACGTGCCTTTTTTGTGGATAGGTTACCGAAAGCTTGGGCTTTGGTTCGCTATTAAAAGCACGGCTGCTATAGCACTACTTTCCTTATGCCTTGCTGTAGTTAAATTTCCTGATGTTACCCACGATAAGTTACTTACCGCTGTATTTGGTGGTGTATTTATTGGCATGGGCAGCGGATTGGCCATGCGCGGAGGAGCAGTGCTTGACGGTACCGAAATTGCGGCAGTATTGGTTAGTAAAAAAACGCAGATCCTTAAAGTGAGCGACTTTATCCTGTTGCTTAACGTTTTGATATTTGGAATCGCCGCGTCGGTACTGGGGGTAGAACCTGCCATGTATTCGATATTAACCTACATGGCTGCCGCTAAAATGATCGACTTCCTGCTGAATGGTATCGAACAATATTCGGGTATTACCGTGATCTCCACTAAGAGTGATGCTATCCGCCGGGCTATTACCGTTACCCTTGGCCGTGGTGTTACTATTTATCAGGGTAAAAGCGGCTACGGTAAGGATGGTCATGTTAATGATCCCCGCGATATCGTTTTCACAGTAGCAACTCGTTTGGAGATTCCATCACTAAAACAAACCATTCTTCGCATTGATCCCAAAGCGTTCATTGTACAACAAAGCATCGATGATACTACGGGAGGGTTATTAAAGCGCAAGAAACTTCATTAAGAAGCACAAAGCATAAAGCCGAAGGCTGAAAGCTTTTTTTCTTTTTTTTCGCTTTAAGCTTTCGGCTTTATGCTTCAAATTGCTTACAAAACGTTTATCGGGTGTTTGTGTTCATCAATGGCCACAAAGGTGAATGTGCCGGTGATGGCTTTTTCGCGGACGAAGGAATACATTTCTTCAATAAAAATTTCAACCGAAACTTTAAGGCTGGTGTTGCCTATGTGCGATATATTGCCGACCAGCTCAATAATGGTGCCTGCGGGAATAGGGCGCTTAAAATCGATCCTGTCTGATGATACAGTAACCATCCTTTTACGGGTAAAGCGGGTAGCGGTAATAAAGGCAACTTCATCCATCATAGCCATTGCCGAACCGCCGAAAAGTGTATCGTAATGATTGGTATCACTTGGGAATACCGTTTTAAATATTCTTGATTCCGCGTCCTTAATTCGTTCTTCGGTTGTCATACTCATAGTATATTAATAAATAAGGCTTTCCTGTGGTAAAGGAAAGCCTTTGTATTTTCAGATTGTGTTATAAACGGGAATTATCTTAGTTTGCCCCACTTTAAATAAGTGGCCCCCCATGAAAAGCCTGCACCAAATGCAGTCAGGATCACGTTATCGTTCTCTTTGAAATCGGCTTTGTAATCCCACAACGCCAACGGGATGGTAGCGGCTGTAGTGTTACCGTAGCGGTCGATATTGATCTTAACGCGGCTTTCCGGTAAACCCAATGCATCGCCTACGGCATGGATAATGCGGTAGTTAGCCTGGTGAGGGATCAGCCAGTTAATGTCATCAATGGTGAGGTTGTTGCGCTGCAAGATGGAGGTACAGCTTTCAGTCATGCCTTTAATGGCTGCTTTGAAAACCACGCGACCGTCCTGGCGAATATAATGTAGTTTGCCATCGATAGTTTCTTCTGAGGCCGGGTTCATTGAACCACCACCAGGAACATATAAGTGTTCGCGTCCGTGGCCGTCAGTTTTAAATACACTGTCGACAACACCGGTATCTTCGGTTGAAGCTTCAAGCAATACAGCTCCCGCGCCATCGCCAAAAAGGATACAGGTATTACGGTCGGCATAGTTAACGATGGCACTGTTTTGATCGGCGCCGATAACTATTACTTTTTTATAGCGGTTGCTTTCAACCAGGCTTGAGCCAAGAGTAAATGCATAAAGGAAACCACTGCAGGCCGCGTTAACATCAGATGCCCAGGCGTTGTTTAATCCGCATTTGTCGCAAACAATACTGGCTGTCGAAATCAGCAGGTAATCAGGGGTAGAAGTAGCTACAATTACGCACTCAATTTCAGAAGGGGCAACTTTGGCATTTTCAAGTAAATTTTTTACTGCAAAGGCCGCCATGTCTGAAGTAGCAAGTGTCCGATCGGCAAGAATCCTTCTTTCCTTAATCCCTGTACGCGAAACTATCCAATCGCTGTTGGTGTCAACCATTTTTTCTAAATCGCTATTAGTTAAAATGTTGTCAGGAACATAGCCGCCTACACCGGTAATAACCGCGCTACTTTTTAATGCCATAAATATTATATATTCTCAAAAAACATGCAAAGATAGGGAAATTTGGCGGTTTAATGGTGTCATGCAACTGTATGATTATATAATTGCGTTTTCGGACACAGCAATAATTTACCATTTGTCGACACAAAAAGGCTTCTAAACGACACATCCTAAAACCTCAGTAACGTTCCTGTTACTTTTGAATCAACAACTTAGATTAAACTTAAAAGGAGAGCATATAATGGAAAGAAAGAACTTTTTAAAAAGCCTGGTAATTGGCGCGGTATCAACCTCGGCATTGGTTGAAGCCTGTAAAAAAGATGCAGATACTGTTACAGGAACTACCACCACCTCGGGGAGTTCATCTTCCGGCAGCAGTTCAGGTTCAACCGATTCTGGTACTTGCAGTGTTGCGCCAACAGAAACTGAGGGCCCATACCCAACACATTCTCCTGCATCATATGTACGAAGCGATATTACCGACGGCCGTACCGGGTACAAGCTTACCGTGAAAATTACAATCAATAACAGCAATAGTAGCTGCGCCGCGCTTCCTTCGGCGCTGGTTGATATCTGGCATTGCGATGCTGAAGGTAATTATTCAGAATACGGCGGCAGCGGCTCGCAATCAACTAATTACACTTTGGTTCACTTTTTACGCGGCAGGCAAACAACCGATTCAAACGGACTGGTAACTTTTACATCAATATTTCCGGGTTGGTATACCGGGAGGGCAACGCATATCCATGTGCATGCGTATAATTCATCGGGGACCTCATTAAAAGTAACGCAGATTGCTTTCCCGGAGGGGACAGGCACAGCGCTGGCAGCAGTTAACGGTTATAGTAAGGGTATGAGCGGTTATACCTATAATGCTACCGATAATGTATTCAGCGATGGCTATTCGCTTGAGCTGGCAACGGTTACGGGTAATACTACCGATGGGTTTGTATTAAGCATTAGCCTGAGTGTGCCCGCCTAAAATTTTCATTTTGTTTTTTGTTAAAGGGCGTCGGTTACTGCCGGCGTCTTGTTTTCATTATTCTTTATTATGCAAAAGCCTGTGATTGTTCTGTGCTACCGTAAGGTGATCGATAACCGGTCGGTTAAGCAGTGGGATAAACTGGTGTTTGATAGCACCTACCTGGAATTTAAAATACAGGCCCAGAACTTTAGCCAGGGAACAGCTTATACTTCCTATGCTGAGCTGATGAGGAATGTTGCTAATGCCCGGCGTTTAAACGGTATGGTAACACCATCTGCCACAGGATATATTCAGCAGCTTGGCAGTATTATGCCCGACATTTTAAATAACGTTGGCAGGCGCTTTCTTACGTTTAGCAGATTTCAGTTCGAAATCATCAACTCTGATATTAATGATAAGGATAAACACCAGGTGGCGGTTAACTTTTATTCGGCTCCGTTGATCTGGCATGATACCATTGACAGTTATTTGCTGATCTCCGATCATCTGCCCGAAAATCAACCTTCCGCAGAGGGCGACACCATAACAACCAATCTTATGCAGTTGCAACCATATGTAAACATCAGTTCATTACAATATCTTGATTAAAATGGAAATGATCTCACCGGGACAAATATATTTAGCCGATCAAAGGGGACTTGTGAAAACTCAGGTTTGGAGGCGCTACAGCAGTTTTAACTATGGAGATTACTTTAACGAGTATCGCAGGCCCTTCGGCAGGCTGGAGGTATGGAACGATGAAATGCTGGCGGGCGGTAAATCAGCTATTGTTACTGTCGAAAGCCCCTGCCGTTTCGTGTTGATACCTGTTACCGGTGAGGTACTGTTAAAAAAGTCCAATGGCGATATGCGTTTGATTGATGTAGGAGAAGTATTCGTGGGCCAGGCAGCTGCCGGCGAGCGATTTGAGTTGATGAACCTTTATGAAAGTGATTGGATCAATTACATTTATTTACAATTAAAAGATAATGAGGTTGTAAATGTGGCTTGCGATGAGGTTTTTAATTTCGATCTCACAGATAAGCAAAATCAACTGATCAATGTGGTACCGCATACCGCAGATCATCCTTTTCGTTTACATATTGGGCAGTTTGGCGGGCGTACGGATGCGCTTTACAGGGTTCAAAGCGATAGTTCGTTATTTTACGCCTTTGTGCTTGCAGGGGCTTTTGAATTGCAGGGTCGCCTGATGCACGAGCGTGATGGTCTGGCCTTATGGCAACTGGAAGAGGCCGACCTGGAAGCGTTAAGCAATAACGCGGTGGTTGTGATACTGGAAATATTATGGTGATTCTTTTTTCGCGATTTTATAATAAAAAGTGTCTCTCAGAATTTCTGAGAGACACTTTTTATTGGGGGGATTTCGATTAAATAGCCATCCCGCCTGAAGCCTCTATGCGTTGGCCGTTAACCCAACGCGCATCCTCAGTACATAAGAAAGCTACTACACCGCCGATATCTTCAGCTACGCCCGGTCGACCAAGGGCGGTGATGCTACTCACCATTTTCTGGGTTTCTTCACTGTTACGCAAATGGCCGCCGCCAAAATCAGTCATGATGGCGCCAGGGGCAACTACATTAGCACGGATTCCTCTTCCTCCGAGTTCTTTAGCCAGGTAACGGGTGAAAATTTCTACCGCGCCTTTCATTGAAGCATAGGCAGAAGAACGGGGAACAGATACGCGGGTTAGTCCTGACGATACATTCACGATACCGCCGCCATCGGCCATAAGCGGGATCAGTTTTTGGGTTAAAAAGTATACGCCTTTAAAGTGTACGTTCAATAAGTCATCAAAAAACTCCTCGGTAACATCACTGATGGCGCTATAGCCGCCCTGGCCCGCATTGTTTACTAAAAAATCAATATGATCGGTCCCGAATTTATCTGTTAACACTTCGCGAAGTTTTTCGGTAAAAACGTCGAAGCTTTTAATTACCCCTGTATTCAGTTGCAATGCCGCTGCTTTTGCGCCGCTTTGCTCAACCAGGTTTACAACTTTTGAAGCTTCTCCGGCATTGGTATTGTAGGTTATAACAACGTTTATTCCTTTTTCGGCAAGCCTTAAGGCCATGTCCCTGCCTAAGCCGCGGCTACCACCGGTTACTACCGCTATTTTATTTCTGTTTTCCATTTTGTTTTTTGTTTATGATACAAAAGTAAAACAGACAAGCAGCCAGGTGTTTGAATAAATCAATCTATTATTTGCAAAATTCAAATAATGGTTAAAATGGCGGCAATCAATAATCGTACAATTGCGGCTTAAACCGTTTGGCTAAATAGCCTGTGGCTTTTTCAATAGCTATATCTGCTATAATCACGCCGGTTGTTCCGTAAGCCTGATAAGCCAGACAACTACCATCAGGTGCTATTATCGAGCTTGCAGATTCCGGGTAAAGCGAGCCATAATTGGAGCTGGCAAAGTAGATGGTGTTTTCCAAAGCGCGCATCATCATCGCTTTTTCATAATACGGATTGGCCATACTGCCCCATTCGGTAAGGATTGTACCTTCTGTGTTACTACCCGAAAAATGCGGATGAAAAACAATATGCGCGCCATTGCGTGCCGCCCATCTTACCGATTCGGGATAGCGGAAGCCTTCATGACAGATGGTGATGCCAAATTTTAACCCATTAATTTCAAAAACGCTCCTTTGAGTACCCGGAACCCACATAGTATCTTCCGATGGATCTAACTGGTTTTTAGTTTGATAGCCAAGTACTTCACCGGTATCCGATATTACGTGGGCAATGTTTAATAACCCGTTTTCGCCGTACCAATCCATAGGCATAATCACTGCTATTTTGTTTTCGACGGCTATCCGGCATACTTCATCTAATGCCTGCTGCAATATGGCGGGCGATGTTGGCTCTGGTTCGGCAATCATACCCGGGTATCCCGGTATGTATGATTCAGGAAAGCAAATCACCTGTGCATCCTGGGCTGCTGCATCTTTGATTAGCTTTTCGGCCTGAGTTAAACCATCATTAATTGATTTAGGAAATGGGGGAGTGGCTATTGCTACTTTCATGAGGTATGAATCTATATGCTAAATTAAAAGTTTGATTTTACCCATCGTAACAATATCCATTCAAGAGACAGTTTTTTGTTTTAAAAAGCCATTGAGCTTGTAATGTTTGCAAAATATCATTGTACATTTGTTAGGGAGATCCTCTCCAAGATTCATAAATCATCATTCACACTACTTAACATTTACTACTATGATTGAAACTAAAGCGTATGCCGCGCAAGACGAAAACACGCCGCTTGCTCCCTGGACTTTTGAAAGACGCGAGGTTGGCCCAAATGATGTGCAGTTTGATATTTTGTACTGCGGCGTTTGCCACTCAGATTTACACCAGATTAAAAACGACTGGTTCCCCGGCATATTCCCGATGGTACCCGGACACGAAATTGTTGGTCGTGTAGTTAAAGTTGGCGAAAATGTAAAAGGCTTTAAAGTTGGCGATCTGGCAGCTACCGGCTGTATGGTTGACTCATGCCGGGTATGCGAAAACTGCAAACGCGACTTGGAACAGTATTGCTTAAACGGCAGCTCACAAACCTATAACGGTCTCGAGCAGGATCATAAAACACCTACTTACGGCGGTTATTCAAACACCATTGTTGTTAACCAGGATTTTGTACTGCACCTTAAAGAAGGTGTTGACCTGGCAGCCGTTGCTCCATTGTTATGTGCCGGTATTACCACGTACTCACCTTTAAGGCATTGGAAGGTAGGCAAAGGCCATAAACTGGCAGTGCTTGGTTTAGGTGGTTTAGGCCACATGGCGGTTAAATTTGGTGTGGCTTTTGGTGCTGATGTTACTGTATTAAGTACATCTCCTAAAAAAGAAGAAGACGCTAAAAAATTAGGCGCACACCATTTTGTGGTTACTACTGATCCTAAACAGGTTGAAGCCGCTAAAAATACATTTGATTTTATTTTGGATACGGTATCGGCCGAGCATGACTTTAACATGTACCTGTCGCTATTACGTACCGATGGCGTTCATATTTGTGTGGGTGTACCTCCTAAACCGGCGCAGATTGCTGCCTTTAGTTTATTGGGAGGCCGTAAAAGCTTAGCGGGTTCGGGCATTGGTGGTATTAAAGAAACCCAGGAAATGCTTGATTTCTGTGCCGAAAACAACATTGTATCCGATATTGAAATGATTGATATCAAAGATATTCACACTGCGTATGACCGCATGGAAAAAGGCGACGTGCGTTACAGGTTTGTAATTGATATGGCTACTTTGTAGGCAACTTATCATTGTTCAGAAGAGGGCTGTGCGAAAGCATGGCCTTTTTTGTGCGGGCATATTTGCACCCTTTAAAAGTCGTTTTAGCCCCTTGTGTAAAGTATGGTACCCTTTAAATTTGAGATACAAAATATAAACAATGATATTATGAGGAATTTAGTGGTATTTATGCACATTTCGCTTGATGGTTTTACCGCCCGGGCTGACGGTGCTATGAACTGGATAAAAGTAAGCGATGAAATATTTGAATATGCCAATGCCCGTACCCAGGCTGCAGATACGGCTTTATATGGCCGCAAAACTTTTGAAATGATGGATGCCTACTGGCCAACCGCCGGCAATAAACCCAATGCATCAAAGCACGACATTGAACACTCCACCTGGTATAATAAAACGCTTAAGTATGTAGTATCCGAAACTGCTGCACAACAAGATACAGATAAGATTAAGTTTATTAGTGGTGATATAAAAGCACAAGTTTTGGACCTCAAAAAGCAGGATGGCTGTGAAATTATTATGTTTGGCAGCCCCGGCCTTGCCCGCTTCCTGATGAAGGAAGGCCTGATTGATGAATTTTGGCTATTTGTTAACCCGATAGTGCTCGGTGCCGGTATCCCACTGTTTCCCAATACAGAAATAAAACTCAGGCTGGAAAAAAGTAACGCTTTTCCAGATGGTGTTATGGGGTTGCATTATATTAAAGAATAAGCACTTTATAAGGTAAATATTTTGCCATTGTAAAAAATCTGCACCCGGAGGCAACGCCAGCCTTAAAATGGTAGTAATCATTATGTACACAAAATATCACTAAATGAAATTACTATCAAAGTTAACAGCAGCGGTCCTTGTAGCGGGAGCCCTGTTTTTCACAAATACGGTAAAAGCGCAAACCACTCCTGCAAACGCTTTCCGTTTAGGTTTAGGAATTGAAACCGGCTTGCCCACAGGCGTAGCCAAACTTGGCAGCACTTTTACGTTAGGTGGTACAGCCCGTTTGCAATACGGTATAAGCGATAGTTTTGCGCTTACCTATACTATGGGCGGCTATCACTTCTTTCCGAAGAAAATTCCGGGAACAGATCAGCGTTACGGAAGCTACGGCGAAATCCCTATCAAGTTTGGTGTTAAAGAATTTTTTGTACCAAGTGTATACGTTGCCGGCGAAGTTGGTATAGCTTACGAAAAACTGGAACATGGCTGGGGCCCTCACAGGCTTGATCTTTCGCCAGGTATAGGCTGGGCTAATAAAAGCTGGGATGTAAGCTTCCGTTATGAAAATTTCTCTGGTGCTAACCAGGATCATTTCGGTATGCTTGGTCTGCGTTTGGCCTACGGATTTGCCTTATAATTTAGCGTTCAATGTAACTATTAACTAACAGAGCCTACTCACCCAGGTTATGTTAGGTTGACTGGCCCTCTCCCGGTTTTTATCGGGGGAGGGTTTTTATTTACAAAATGGCCGGTAATTTAATTACCAGCTGAATTTCAGAAACGCCACTCCCTGACGTGGTAATGAAACCGTAGCACCGGACAAGCCCGATTTAGCTATCAGGGTAACAGGTTTTCCGAACTTTTGGAGCTGACCGGCTTTTTCAAGTTCTTTGATTTGAGCCGCGGTAGGGTTTTGTGGAGACCCCATCTTTTTCCAGACTTCGTAGGCATTGCTATGCTCATCGTCTATCCGGTATTGGGTTAGTTTTACAAAGGTTGGCGGCAGGTGTTCTATCCTGATCTCTACAGTTTTTCCGGCATCTTTCAGGTCATCATCATGATAGTTCCACAACAGTACCGTCATTTCTTTTTTATCAACCGATGCCAGCGCGCCGATATCTGTATTGCGGCCCCTGATGCTTGAATCAGCTACTGTCTTGAGCGTGTACATCTGATCGCCATTTATCTTCAGGCGCTTACCTTTCATCATCCCCAGCATCCTGAAAACGTTAAGTACCGGCTTGTCGACACCATTGGTAGCCAGATCGCGGAAGCCATAAAACCAGGGCTGGTTTTCAAACTCGAACGACCATGATACTGAACCCATAAAGTTTACGCCCAGTGAATCGGCCAGTTGATATTCTCTTGCGATAGATGCCGCGGTGTAACTCGAATACATAGTGCCGTTACGATAAGCGTTTGACGGATTGGTAGCCATACCGCAAGCCGCGCAACCCTCCGGGTCCGATTCGCCGACCACTATCGGTGTATTTTTAGTCTCGGGGTATGAGGCTACTATTTTAAAGCCTTCCCTGATATCACGGATCTGTGGCGCCATATTCATACGTACCTTACCATTAACCAATGTAGGTTGCCCCTTGGCGTGAAAAGAGATCACATCAATAGGGGAACCTATTTTGCCTGTAGCGTAATTGGTATCGGCGATACAATGTTTAATGAACGCGTTTAAAAACTTCATCCCGCCGGGGCTTGATCCACCGGCAACTTCTGGTCCGCCAACATGTGTGGTTGGTAAAGCGCGTTTTACGCCATGCGCGGCATAATCGTATAATTTAAAAAACTCCTGCATGGTACCTTTCCAATAGCCAATATTGGGCTCGTTCCAAACTTCCCAATACCAGCTTTCCACTTCTGTCTGGCCGTAGCGTTGTACGCAGTGCTTTACCCATTGGTAAACAAGCTCTTCCCACTTGTTGTAATCTTTTGGCGGATATGCCCAACCCGTATAAACATCATCATAATTATCGCCGGGCTTCCAGTAATGGCGATAAGGTTTTGGGTGGGTTGATAAAGCCTCGGGCATAAAACCTATCTGAGCGTAAGGCTTCATCCCCAGTTTTACGTAAGTATCAAAAATGCTGTCTACCAAATGCCAGTTGTAAACCGGGTTGCCATTGGTGTCTTCAGTATAAGCATTGGTTGATCCCCACTTTAGCGCCGCAGTGCCATCACCACTGGTAAGCAGGTTGTGAACCCGCATACGCACGGGAACAGGGCTCAAAGCCGCCAGTTCGGAAAGCAGTTTCCGACCGTCCTTCATGTAAGTATAGTTAGGCTCATCATGGCCAAACCATGCCCAAAAGGGATACATATCGCCAATTTTATCATTCAGGTTAATGGTGATATGAGCTTGTTCCTGGGCAAAAATACGGCTGCAAGTAAGCAACAAAATGCAAAGGATAAATTTGATGATCTTCATTTAGGTGGTTTGGAGGTTTATTGGAGGTGCAATCAAACATAGTGATTTTTATTTATTGTTAAAAGAACAATTAAAAGCAAAATCTATCTGCCTTAAAATCAATTTAAAAGCGATACAACATAATGGATATAATTTACGTTAACAGCGTGTTAATTTATTGTTCACGCGCTTCAGAAATTCTACAGAATTAAATTGTATAATTGTGCTTATCAGCGCTTAATAAGGGGGATTTCTTTGCAAAAGTTCAGGTTTTATTTTATTTCGATGCTATTGGCGGCCTCGTTCTCGCTGCCTGTATATGCCCAGGTTAAAGATACGTTACAAAAAATTGCAGTAAAGAAGGATTCTTTGCAGAAAGACTCTGCCCGGAATATCCTCACTTTGCCCGATACGGTTAAGCATCTGCAAAGTAAATTTCCTTCATATATACCGCCAGCGGCTTTCATTACCTATGGTTTATTATCACTAAAAGTAAAGTTTATCCGTAATATCGATTACGATGTAAGGACAGATATGATGAAAGACCATCCGGGCTTTCATACTAAGGTTGATAACTACCTTCAGTATGCACCAATCATCTCCGTTTACGGTTTGAACGCGGCAGGGGTACACGGTAAAAATACGTTTATTGATCGTACCATGCTGCTTGTACTATCTGAGGCTATATTTGCCGGTACCACTTTTGGTTTAAAACGTGTTACCCATCGTGAGCGTCCCGATGGCTCGGATAAGTTTTCTTTTCCATCAGGGCATACCGGTAATGCCTTTGTTTCGGCCGAGTTTATGGCCCAGGAGTATGGCGACCGCTCGCCGATATACGGAGGTGTTGGTTATGCTTTCGCTACTACTACTGCGATATTACGCGTATACAACAACAAACACTGGTTTAGTGATATCGTAGCCGGTGCTGGTTTTGGAATCTTGTCTACCAAAGCGGCGTATTACTTGTATCCGCTTATTCGAAATGGTCTGTTCCGTGGAGGTAATGAAAAAGGCAAAAACAATAACTCATTATTGCTGCCAACCTACCAGGATGGAAGGGTAGGTTTAACCTTCGCCAAAAGCTTTTAACGACTGATCTTATATTTATAACGTACAACCACCTTAGTATTAGGGTGGTTGTTTTGTTTTAGGATGAAAATTTTTTATAAAAAAATAACTTAGTTATTGCAACGTACGTTTTTAATGCATACCTTTGGTTTATGAGTTTGTTTAAAAAGGATATTACTGCTGATTTAACGCCCACCAAAACCGAAATGGATGTTTTGCAGGTGTTATGGCAGTACGGCCCATCTACGGTGAGATTTGTGCATGATAAGCTTAACGAGCAAAAGGAGGCGGTAATTTATACCAGTACCCTAAAGCTGATGCAGGTGATGAAAGAGAAGGGAATGCTTGACCGCGACGAAACCAATATGAAGCACGTTTACAGTGCCGCGGTTGAAGAAAGCAAGATAAAAGGCAATATGCTTGGCCGCTTTGTTGATTCGATGTACAATGGTTCGCCGAGCGATTTGATGGTAGCCCTGTTGGGCAACGATAAAACATCGGCCGAAGAACTCAAAAAAATAAAAGAGCTGCTCAAAAACATGGATGATAAATAATTAAACCTTACAGATATGTACCTGCTCCTTAACACCAACACCATTTCTCATAGCCTGATACAGGCTTTTAGCTGGATGCTGATCCATTCGCTATGGCAAGGTTTAGTGTTGGCTGTTATCAGCGCGCTGGTAATGCTCTTTACCAAAAAAGCAAGCGCGGCAGTAAGGTACAACCTGGTACTTGTACAGTTTTTATTATTTATTGGGGCCTGTGTGTTCACTTTTGCGTGGGAGTGGAGCAGGCAGCCACAACAGGGGATGATGCAATTTGGTAATGCTATTGGCAACAGGGCATCGCAATTATTGAGCCTTAATGCCGATGGGATCCGGGCTTTTGCCAATACCTGTGTTGGCTATTTTACAGCCAATGCGCCTATGGTTGTATTGTTATGGTTTGTGTTTTTCCTGTTCCGATCGGTACGGATGATGCGCGGGATTATGTTTATCCATGTGGCTAAACACAGGCAGGTATCTGAACCGGCTGTTTATTGGAAAAACAGGGTTGAACTGCTTTGCGAAAAGCTGCAGCTAAAGCAGGCGGTTAAACTGCTGGAATCGGGCTATGTAAAAATGCCTATGGTTATTGGTCACCTGAAACCGGTTATCCTGATCCCGGCCGGTTTGTTGGCAGGTTTACCGCCCGAGCAGGTTGAGGCTGTGTTATTGCATGAGCTGGCGCACATCCGCAGGCATGATTATATTGTTAATTTCTTACAGACCATCGCAGAAACGGTATTCTTCTTCAATCCCGGTTTACTGTGGATCTCGACCCTGCTTCGTGACGAGCGGGAAAACTGCTGTGATGATATCGCTATAGCTCAAACAAAAAACAAACGTGAGTTTGTACAGGCACTTATCAGCTTTAAAGAACATTCATTGTACGGCTCAAATTATGCGGTTGCGTTTCCTGGTAAAAAGAATCAGCTGTTGCAAAGGGTAAGCCGCATCATGAGTAATAAAAATCAAACAGTAACCCCAGGCGATAAAGCGTTTTTAATAAGTGGTGTTGTTATCCTTTCGGCAATAATAGCTACAGCGGCTATCGCGCAGATCAGGAAAATTAATAACCCCGGAAACGATAAAGCCTATATATACAAGCAGGAGCGATATATAATACCAACTGCAGGTATACAATCTGTTGCAGCTGTCATGTCGGTTGATAAACCAAAACATGGAAGGCACAAAAACATTGCTGTAGCTCAAAAGCCTGTTGCTGCAAATGAAAATGTAGTTATTGCTAATGCCGAGCCGAGTTCACCACAGGAGCAGCTTGAAGCTGATGCAAAGGCTGTAAAGCAACAGGCCGAAAAAGATAGCCAGCAAGTTTCGGCAGCTAAAGCCGATTATAACCGCGAGAAGGAGCAGGCTCGCCGTGACGAGGAACATGCCAAAATAGAGCAGGAACAGGCCCTTCGCGATCAGGAGCAGGCTAAGCGGGATCAGGAACAAGCCGCGCGCGATCAGGTGCAGGCTAAACTTGACCAGCAGCAGGCCGAAAGGGATCAGATACAAGCTAAGCGCGATCAGGAGCAGGCAAAGCGTGACCAGGCACACGTAATACAACCCATAGCACCAAAACCAGCTAAACCAAAAAACAGCGTAAGCGTAGAGTAAATCAATTAACAACAGAACAGGCTTTTTAATCGCAGGCAGCGCTGCCTGTAGGCGGAGCTTTGCATTTTTAATTCAGGAAAGCCAAGATTTTTAACAACCGGCTTTGAGTTGGATGGCATTGTATTGCCTTTTTACTAACAAAAATTTAATTGGAAATGAAGGAACATTATTTATCGGGAGGTATGGTGATTACATGCCTGTTGCTTATACTTTTCAACGGGACAACAAGCGTTTTGCTGGCACAGGACAAGCAAAAGCGACTGGATAGCTTGTTTACGGCATTGTATGGTCAGCATGAGTTTAATGGCAACGTGCTGGTTGCCGAAAAAGGGAAAGTTGTTTATCAGCGTTCATTTGGCTATGCCGATGTGGCCTCGAAGTTGTTAAATACCGATCAAACTGCTTTTAATATGGCTTCGGTATCAAAGACGTTTACGGCGGTGGCAATTTTACAGCTTAAGCAAAACGGCAAGCTTAAACTGGATGATCCGTTCATCAAGTATTTTCCCGAGTTCCCCTGGAAGCAGATCACTTTGCGGCACTTGTTATCACATACTTCCGGCTTGCCCGACTACCAGATTTTTGAGAAGCCTTATAGCGAAAACCCGGAAAAGATTTATGCATTGAATGACTTGATCCCTGCATTAAAAAATTACAGTCGCGGCTTATTATCCAAAACAGGTGAAAGATACAGCTATTCAAATACCGGGTTCGGTTTGCTTGCGCTGTTAGTTGAAAAGCTGAGCGGAATGAAGTTTCAGGACTATTTGGCTAAATATGTTTTTAATCCTGCGGGGATGGCTCATAGCTACATTGAAACGCCTCTGTTGCCGGTAGCCGACAAGAACCGGGCTCAGCGCTATGAATTTATCAGCTACTCGCCAGGGCAGTTGAAGCGTGTTGATTCGGTAAAAGGTGATCATATCGAATCGGTAATATTGGGGGCTATAATTGGGCCTACAGCGGTTGTGAGTACCAGCGGTGATCTGCTAAAGTTCGATGAAGCTTTATACGGTGGCAAATTACTGCAACAGAAAGTGCTTGAAGAAGCCTTTGTTCCAACTTTACTTAATGACGGAAGTAAAGCAAGCGCCGGCTGGGCAAACACGAAATCATATTATGGTCTCGGCTGGGAGATCCTCAAGGATACAACTTATGGCAAAGTAGTATGGCATTCGGGTGGTTCATCGGGTGTGGTTACCGTATTTCTTCGCAATATAACCCGGAAGCAAACTGTGATCCTGCTTGATAATGTAACCCATCGCGGCCTTCATCCCGAAGGACTTAATGCCTTTTATATTTTAAACAATGGGAATGATATCTACCGGGGCAAGCGGTCGCTGGCTAAAGATTATGTAATAACCCTGCATCAGAAAGGCCCCGATGCCGCAACTGTACTTTTCAATGAGGCTAAAACAGACACAGCTCATTATTTCATGGACGAGAGGGAATTAAATCGGCTGGGTTATGACATGATGAACGATGGCTTCCTCGGCCAGGCTTTGGAGGTTTTTAAACTCAATACACTCCTATATCCGGCCAGTTTTAATACTTATGATAGCTATGCTGAAGCGCTTGCCGGTGCAGGCAAAAAGGAAGATGCCATAAAAATGTACCAAAAATCAATTGCGCTAAATCCGCAAAATGAGGGCGGAAAAAAGGCATTGGAAAAACTAAAAGGAAAATAACAGGAATCAACAAATACGAAGCCTATAGGCTTTTCAAAATTTAAATCAACAGAAAAATGAAAACCAATTATTTAAAAAGCAGCCTGATATTGATAGCTGCTTTAGCTTTCACAACAGCGGTAAACGCTCAGCAACCAGCTAAAAGAACCGCTTATGATCCTTATAACAACTACCATAGTATTGACGGGAAGGGCCATGAGAAAATTCAAACCAACTGGAAGGGTAAAACTTACCAAATGGAACTGGTTAATAATAAACTAACCGCTTTGGCCGTAGATGGTGAAACTATTCCATCAAGCAAATGGGGTAATTATAGCGCAGCTATAGCAGCTATCCGTGAGCAAATCAGGAAAGACAGGATCCAGGCAAAGAAAGACCAGGCGCAGGCTAAACGCGATCAGGAGCAAGCCGGTCGTGATCAGCAGCAGGCGAAACGCGACCAGGAACAGGCCGAACGTGATCAGCGACAGGCAAAAGTTGAACAGGAAGAAGCCGCACGAGATCAGGAGCAAGCAAAACGCGATCAGGAGCAGGCATCTAAAGATCAGGTCCAGGCCAAACGTGACCAGGAGCAGGCTTCCCGTGATCAGGAACAAGCCAGCCGTGACCAGGTACAAGCTAAACGAGATCAGGAACAGGCCCACCTGGATCAAATTCAGGCCAAAAAAGACCAGGAGCGTGCCGCCGAAGATCAGCGGATGTTAAAACAGATGATCGGCGATATGGTAGCGGATCATATTCTCCCTAACGAAGATGCCCTGCACGAGCTTTCATTCAACGGCGAAGAAATGATCGTTAACGGAGTGAAACAACCTGAAAGTGTATTTAAGAAATACAGCGCAAAATATCCGCGTTTTGCCAAAGGAAATACAACCTACGAAAACGGTAAAAGGCAGTTTAATGGGTTACATATTCACAGGAATTAAGTAGCGTTTATCTTTAATAATTTGATAAAAGGGCAGATGGTTTATAACGATTTGCCCTTTTGTTTTAAATTAGAGACATAAATGTATTTCAATGAAAACCTTCCTTATCGCATTGGTTTTAACTATTACTGCTAATTGTTTATTTGCTCAGGAAGATACTTATAAAACCGTTAAGGCGCAGGTTGATGGTGTACCTTACCGGGCTATTTATAAAACAAGTGATTTGTCGATATCGATTGTTAGTCGCGATGGCAAAATAAGTTTAATTCGACAGTCTGATTATGGTTTGTCTTCATTTAAGTTTATTGATTTTAATGACGATGGATATCAAGATCTGCTTATTGAATACATGTCGAATGTTCCAGGAGTGTGCGAACTTGCACTGTACGATAAACGCGCTAAGAAATTTGTGCTGGTAGATAATTTTTCGGAATATCCCGATCCTCAAAAATTGAGAGGTACATTTCTATATTATTCATACCGCCGTAGCGGATGCGCCGATTCGGATTGGGATAGCGACCTCTTTAAGATCATAAATAACAAGGTCGTCAAAATAGGTAATATTTCGGGACGAGGTTGCGATGAAGAGCCTGGAATATTTATATCAAAAACGGAGGGAAGAGAAAAGATAATTATCAAAAAGTACCCAATTGACGTAATTGAAAAGTATAAAAATTACAAATGGGGTTTTATTAAACAGTATTGGGAACGCAATTGCCAGAAGTTTATATAATCATTTCTTCAAACTCCTCGCTCTCAACTTACTCAAAAATTCAGGCGAAATACCCAGGTATGAGGCTATATAATGCTGTGGCACCCTTTGCGGAATATTTGGATAACGGTTAATAAATTCCAGGTATTTTTCCATTGCGGTGGTGGATATGGTTTTAAATAATCGTTTTTGAACCACAGTTAAATGCCTTTGCAGCATGAGCCTGAACATGCGTTCCAGTTTGGGCACTTCGGTTAGCAGGCGCTCTTTTGAATCGCGGGTGAGGATGAGGAGCTCACAATCTTCCAGCGTTTCGATGTTCATGTGGGCCGGAGTTTGATCCTGAAAACTGGCCAGGTCACTTACCCACCAGTCCTCAACGGCAAATTGCAGGGTAACTTCGGCCCCATTTTCATCTATAACATATTCGCGGATACAGCCTTTGTTTACGTATGCTTCAAAATTGCAGATGTCGCCGGCCTGGAGCAAGCGGGTCTTTTTGGGGACTTTTCTGTATTCCAATATCTCATTAAACAGCGCTGTTTCTTCAGTGGTTAAATTAACCGATCGGGCCGCGTAATTATTGATATTTTGAAACATGGCTCAAATATAAGTCGGCCTGTGGGCATCCTTCCAAATATTAGCCGGTAAATAATTTCATTTCTTGTCCCAGTTCAATGGATTTTTGCGATAGATAGGTCAATTTTGGGCATTCATTAATCAAACAAAATATGACCTATCTACCCAATGCAAATCGCTACCAGGATATGGAATACCGCCGTTGCGGTAACAGTGGTTTAAAACTGCCCGCGGTATCGCTTGGCTTATGGCACAACTTCGGCGGTATCGACAGCCTGGAAAATGCCCGTAATATTTTACGCCTGGCTTTTGACAAAGGTATTACCCATTTTGATCTTGCTAATAACTACGGTCCGCCTGCAGGCTCAGCCGAGGAGACCTTTGGGCACATTTTTAAAGATGACTTTAAAAGATACCGCGATGAGCTCATCATCTCAAGTAAAGCAGGTTGGGGTATGTGGCCTGGTCCTTATGGCGACTGGGGTTCAAAAAAATACCTCGTAGCCAGTCTTGATCAAAGTCTGAAGCGCATGGGATTGGATTATGTAGATATTTTCTACCATCACCGTCCGGATCCTGAAACCCCAATCGAAGAAACTATGGGCGCGCTGGATCTGATTGTTCGCCAGGGTAAAGCCTTGTATGTAGGTATCTCAAGCTACAGCGCTTCCGAAACAGAAAAAGCGGTAGCCGTACTAAAGGAGCTTGGTACGCCATGCTTGATCCATCAGCCTAAATACTCCATGTTCGACAGGTGGGTTGAAGGTGCACTGCTTGATGTGCTGGAAGATAAAGGGGTTGGTTGTATCCCATTCTCGCCGCTGGCGCAGGGTTTGTTGACCAATAAATACCTGAAAGGTATTCCTGAAGGTTCAAGAGCAGCAGCTCACCGCGGTAACGGTGCTATCGATGAAGACGCGATAACTGAGCAAAATATCGCGAAAGCAGCAAAACTAAATGAGATAGCACTGCAACGCGGTCAAAACCTGGCGCAAATGGCGTTATCATGGATCTTGAAAGACATGCGTATTACATCGGTATTAATTGGCGCAAGTAAGCCCGAACAGGTGACGGATTCTATCGGTTGTTTGGCAAATACTTCATTTAGTGATGAGGAATTAAAGCAGATTAACCATATCCTGGCGTAAAAATCAATCAACCAATCAACCTAAATTATGAGAATTGAATTTTATACCCGCCCCTTAGGATTGGCACTTTTGCTGCTATCGGCAAACCTGGCCAATGCCCAAAAGGCTACGTTTTCTGTAGATGGTAAAACGGCAAAGGTTTACGTAACCGCCAAAAACACCGATAAAAAGATGACGGAAAGCGGTACACTTCAGTTTGAAGCTTACCCGCAGCCTTTGGAGAACGAGATTACCATTTTTGTTGATCCCGCTCAAACCTATCAAACCATGCTGGGCATTGGAGGGGCACTTACCGATGCCTCGGCCGAGGTATTTTACAAAATGCCGAAGGATAAGCAGCAGGAAGTCTTGACTGATTATTATGATAAAGACAAAGGCATTGCCTATACACTCGGGCGCACTAATATCCAAAGCTGTGATTTTTCGAGTGATACTTATGCTTACGTAAAAGAGGGCGATGCCGCGCTTAAAACTTTTGATATCAGCCATGATATGAAGTATCGTGTGCCCTTTATTAAAGAGGTGCTGGCTGCTGCAGGAGGAAAGCTTACCTTGTTCGCTTCACCGTGGAGCCCACCCGCCTGGATGAAAACCAATAACGATGCCTTACACGGCGGTAAGCTGAAAGCCGAATACAACCAAAGCTGGGCCAATTTGTATGGTAAGTTTATCAACGCCTACGAAAAGCAAGGTGTCCCTATTTGGGGTATCACGGTACAAAATGAAGAAATGGCAGTGCAAACCTGGGAATCATGCGTGTTCACAGCCGAAGAAGAGCGTGACTTTATCAAGAACTTTTTAGGTCCGGCTATGAAAAAAGCCGGTTATGCGGATCGTAAACTCTTGATCTGGGATCATAACCGCGATCTGATGTACCAGCGCGTAAGCACCGTACTGGAAGATCCTGAGGCTGCAAAATACGTGTGGGGCGTTGCCTATCACTGGTATGAAGATATTGCGGCGAAAGGGGCAGGTATGAACTTTGAAAACGAGCGTATGGTTGCCCAAACTTTTCCTGATAAGCCATTAATGCTTACCGAAGGCTGTGCGGCAGATTTTAATCCTGAAAAATATACCGACTGGAGTTTCGGCGAGAAATATGGCGCATCTATGATTAACGATTTTAACATCGGTACCGTAGCCTGGACAGACTGGAATGTATTGCTTGATGAAAAAGGAGGCCCCAACCACGTGGGCAATTTCTGCATGGCGCCCATTCACTACGATACCAAAAATGATAAACTGATCTATACCAATGCATACTATTATTTAGGTCAGTTCTCCAAATTTATCCATCCGGGTGCAAAACGTGTAGCCAGTTCATCAAGCCGCAACAATCTGCTTACTACGGCTTACGTAAATACCGATGGTAAACTGGCAGTTGTGGTCATGAATAAAACCGATGATGATATTGATTATCGCCTTTGGATTAAAGGCAAAGCTGCTAAAACCAAAAGCCTTGCGCATTCAATTGCTACTGTGGTGATTGAATAAATCATTTAAATAAATTATAAAAAGCACCAGTGCCTGTAGTTTAAGGCCTGGTGTTTTTTTATGTATTGTACTGTACTCCATTTTATAGTTAGTTGCGCTGGTTTCAATCTGGCATGGAAAACTTTCTTCAAAATTTGCCCTCAATTTAATTTCGGGATAGCACGAGGTTTACAAATCCAAAAAAAGAATTTGGACTGTCTTATTATTGTATAAGTGACAATTAAAATAGATGTCTTAAGATAAGATTAGGGTGTTTTGTTTGCGTAGACGATGATTGTGGTGTATTGCATGTTTGCCATTTAGTAAAACAATTTAGCATAAGGTTCTCATTTGATGTTAAAAAATATTTTAATTGTTTTTTGAACAATTAAAATAAAATATTATACCTTAGATTTTAATTAGTGCGATACCCTCGCCTTAATTAATACCAATTATTGATTTGAACCAAACAGAAACCTGCTTAGGTTTTTGATTAAAGTAATTACAACCGATAAAGGAATGTTGGATACCGAGATTAAGTACTTACTTAATGATATTGCTTTAAACAGCAGCAGGGCTTCCTTTAAAAGGCTGTATTTGCTTTATTATGGTAAACTGTTTAATCTGGCAAAATCGTTGGTAAAGCAGGATGAATTGGCCGAAGAGATCACCAACGATGTTTTCATGAACCTTTGGGCACGTCGGGCTTCTCTTCCCGAGATCAATAATTTTACTTATTACTGCTACACCTCGGTTAAAAACAAATCGCTTACCAGTCTTGCAAAAAATCAGCTCAAAAGCGTAAACATTGATGATGTGAATGTAGATGTTGCTGACTCAAGCGCTACCGGCGAGGATAAACTGGTATGTGAAGATCTTACAAAACTCATAAATACTACTTTAAGCAAACTGTCCGATCAATGCCGCCTGGTTTTTAAGCTGATAAAAGAGGATGGTTTAAAATATCGTGAGGTAGCCGACTTGCTTGATATCTCTATAAAAACTGTTGAATACCACATGGGTAACGCGTTAAAAAACCTTGCCCAGGGTCTTAAGGAAGTTCAAAAATCAGCTCCTGCCGCTACCTCCGAAAAAATTTCAAAAAATATTTAATCTTCCACTGGGGTATCCCGATTATTTACAGTCTTTATATATAGAACCGTAAATAATGATCAACAACATCTGGATACTTATTGGCAAAAAGTTAAATGGTGAAGCTTCGCCCGAAGAGTTACTTGAACTTGAGCAACTGTTGCAGCAACAGGGGGCGGCCGATTTGTACGCTGTAGGTGAGTTGGAGGAGATCTGGAAAAACGATCAGCAAACTACCGACGACGAGAAACTGTTGGACAAATGGGATGCTTTTGAAGCAGAGCTTGATGCCATCGAAGAAAAGGAAGCTCAAGAGGCTGCTGAAGTTATCGCCATTCAAACCAAAAGGAAAAAAGACAGGATCATTAAACTGGGATCGTTACTGGCAGCTGCATGTTTAATGCTGGGCGTTTTTTGGTTTACCCGTAAAGAAACTATTGTGCCGGGGAAGTCAAACGAAATAACTGCTCCCAAAAACGGCATCAGTAAAATTCAGTTGCCCGATGGTAGTCGGGTTTGGCTTAATATGGGCAGTAAGCTTACTTACAACAATGATTTTGGTACAGATCAAAGAAGAGTAAGCCTTGTTGGCGAGGCTTTTTTTGATGTGGTTAAAGATGCGCAACGTCCATTTATTGTTACCACGCCAACTATCAGTGTGAGGGTGTTGGGTACCAAATTTAATGTGCGCTCGTATGATCATGATAAAACATCTGAGGCCGCCTTGGTTCGGGGTAAAATTGAGCTTACTGTTCTGAAAAATCCTGAAAAGAAGATCATCCTTAACCCATCAGAAAAACTTACAATAATCAATAACCAGGAGCCGCTGGCTAAAAGTAATATCCCTACAGGTAGCATAGCCGAAGAAACTCCGCTTATAGCCCTTAGCCGTATTCACCAGGCTAAAAAAGATACCCTGCCCTCTGAAGCTTTATGGCTTGAAAATAAACTGGCCTTTGACGCCGAGGATTTTGAAAGCATCGCCCAAAAAATGGAACGACGCTATAATGTGAATATTGTTTTTGAAAATGAGGAGGTGAAAAAGCTGCGGTTTACCGGCAAGTTTGAAAAAGAATCAATTAACAAAGCCTTATTAAGCCTGCAAAAAACTGCGGCCTTTCGTTATAAAACAGATGCTAACCAAATTGTAATTTATTAATTATTAAAACTTTATGAGATAAGCCTATGCATAGAAAAGTATAAAACTTCAGACCATAAAAAATGGGAAGATGTTCCCGCATCCCCCCATTATAATGTGGTACAACTTAACTACCAGTCCTTCTATAAACCAAATAGTTAAATAACCTTAATGCTAAATTATGAAAAAAAATGCACACCGCATTAACCAAGTGCGGCTGAACCAATTTTTGAAAGTACTTCTTATGTTTAAATTTATCTGTATCCTGGTACTCGTCTCCTCGTTGCAGGCGTTTTCAAAAGGATATGGTCAGACCCGCATCAACGTTAATTTCCAAAACGTATCGCTAAAAAAAGCGCTAAAGGAAATTGAGAAAAAGTCTGACTATCGCTTTTTGTATAACGACGATATGTTGTTGAAAAATGACATGCCCGCCAGTTTAAATACAAAAGATGCATCACTTGAAGAGGTGATGAAAATTGTACTTGGCAACACTAACCTGAATTATACGCTGAGTGATAATAACCTGGTTATACTTACCGAAAAGGGTAAAGCGATGGCTCCCGGAAGTATTAATGGTAAAGTAACCGACGATGCCGGATTGCCAATGCCCGGCGTTACCGTAAAAGTAAAAGGAACAAACGTAAGCGCCCAAACCGATTTGCAGGGACGCTATAGCATAAACATCCCGGATGCCAATACAGATGGTGTGATTCTCGTATTCTCTTTTATTGGTTACGCTTCGCAGGAAGTACCGGTGAGTGGAAACTCGCTCATCAATGTACAGTTGAAAGCTGCGTCTAACTCACTGAACGAAGTAATTGTGGTTGGTTACGGTACGCAGAAGAAAGAAAACCTTACAGGCTCTGTTGCAGTGGTCAACATGAAAGATGCCGGTAAAAGGGTAACACCTGATGTTGCCAGGGCTTTACAAGGCCAGGTTGCAGGTGTGCAAGTAAACGGTTCGGGTGTACCAGGCGAGGGTGTTTCTATCCGTATCCGTGGCGTAAGCTCACTTATTAATAACAACCCGCTTTACATCATTGATGGCGTGCCAACTATGGAGCCGTTTGATTTCCCAACAACTGATATTGAAAGCTTACAGGTAATTAAAGACGCGTCTGCCGGCGCCATCTACGGTTTCCGTGGTGCAAACGGTGTGGTTATCATCACTACTAAAAAAGGCAAAAACGGCGCCATGAAAATCAACTACAACGGTTATGTTGGTTATCAGAAAAATCCAAAAACGTTATCTGTTACCGATAGGGTAGGTTATCAGCAGATAGCAAACGCTGCCGAAACCAATGCCGGTTTATCCCTGGCACCGGGCAATGATCCTTCTTCAAGCAAATTTATTAACAATGTAAATACCGATTGGCAAAAGTCGGCTTTTAAAACCGGTTATACTCAAAGCCATGATTTAGGGCTATCGGGCGGTAACGAAAATATGAGCTATAATGTTGCTTTCGATTATTTTAACCAAACCGGTACCACAGTATCCGGCCCTTCATATACCCGTTATAACCTGAGCGGTAATATTCAGGGCAAAAAAGGAATTGTATCCTTTGGTACCAAGTTTGCCTATACTGAGGGCGATTATAATAACCTGGCCTACCCGCACCTGCACGGTACAGGCAACCAAATAGTCGATTTGGTTACTGCTATTCCAACCATGCCTATTTATGATCCTAACCGCGTGGGTGGTTACGGCGGTGTTGATCAAAACACGCAAAGAGCTATTTCACTTAACATCATCGGTGTAAATAACCTGTTGAACAGCACGGGGCAGCGTAACCGTATGCTGGCATCGGCATGGATGGAAATTGAGTTCATCAAAAACCTGAAATACCGTTTAAACGCGAGCTATGACCGTAACGATTTCAAGAATACTTATTTCGACCCAATCTATGATCTTGGTTGGTTCTACCCAAATACAACAGCTTATTACAGCGACGCGCGCGGCAATTATTACACCGCCCTTATTGAAAATACGTTAAGCTACAAGTTTGATATCAGTAAACATCATGTGGAGTTATTAGCGGGTACTGCTTATCAAAAAGATAAAAACGATAACCTTACAGGTATAGCCTATAACTTGCCTCAGCCATATCTGTTCTCGTTTGATAACGTAAGCAATACAACCGATAAAACCGTATTCGGTAATAGTAACGAGCGTAAGTTTTATTCGCCAATATTTGGCCGCGTAAACTATAACTATGATGACCGTTACTTGCTTACAGCAAACTATCGTCGTGACGGTACATCGCAATTACCCGAATATAACCGTTTTGGTAATTTTGCAGGTGTATCCGCAGGTTGGAATATCAATAAAGAAAAGTTCCTTCATCTGCCCGAAACCATCAGCCAATTAAAATTGAAAGCCGGTTACGGTACATTGGGTAACGTAAATGCCCTTGCGTTTTATCCGTACCAGGCAGTAGTAAATGCTAATGCCAGTTATGTATTTGGTAACACCCTGGCTTCTGGTGCAACCCAAACCCAGGTATTTGATCAAACCAACAAGTGGGAACAGAAACGCACAACCAACGTTGGTATCGACCTGAGCTTGTTTCATGATCAGCTGAGCTTTTCGTCAGAATATTATGTGAACAAGATCAAGGGGATCCTTTTATCAGTGCCTATTCCAATTTCGGTAGGGGCCATCAATACACCGCTGGTTAACGCTGCGTCGTTTACCAACAAGGGTATCGAGTTTACAGTAACTTACCGTAGCAGGGATACCGGGCCGTTTAATTACACTATTAGTGCTAACGCCTCAACGGTTAAAAACAAAGTAACATCATTAGGTAATGGCGGTAACCCAATTTATGGCGCTTATAGCAAAACCGCTGTAGGTGGCGAAGTTGGTGAATTGTACGCCTTTAAAACCGAAGGTATTTTTAAAGATGCCGCTGATGTAGCAGCTCATGCTACCCAAACAGGTGCTGCCCCCGGTGATGTTAAGTTTGTGGATACCAATAAAGACGGTATAATCAATGATGCCGACCGTGTTTACTTAGGTTCGGCGATCCCTAAATTGTATTATGGTTTTAACTTCAGTGCCAATTATAAAAACTTCGATGCTTCGGTATTTATCCAGGGTAACTATGGCAGTAAAATAGCCAACGGTGTATACCAGTCGTTAATGACCGGCCAGTATACCAATGCCAGCACCGATGAACTGAACTATTGGACACCTACTAATACCAACACCAATGTTCCGCGCCCAATAATCGGCGATCCTAATGCCAATAACCGCAATTCCGACAGGTTTATTCAGAGTGGCTCATATGCACGCCTGCAAACCGCGCAATTGGGTTATACATTGCCGACAAGCTTGCTGAACCGCACGCATGTGATCAGGAGCTTCAGGGTATATCTGTCGGGCCAAAATTTGTACACTATAACCAAGTACAAAGGCTTCGACCCGGATTTTATTAACGATGGTACCATTAACCGCGGTTTTGATTACGGCTCGTTCCCTAACCCGCGCACTTTACTGGTAGGCTTACAATTAGGATTATAAAAACTGATTAACGATTTAACATTATTTATAATGAAAACGATATATACAAAGGCAGTATTTACGCTATTGTTGGTGGCTGCATTTGCCATGGGATGTAAAAAGAGCGATCTGACTACGGTAAACCCCAACGCGCAAACAACTCAAACTTTCTGGCAAAACTCCAGCGATGCCGTGAAAGGCATAAACGCGGTGTACGGCAGCTTAATTATTGATGGTTCATACATGCGCTTTTCCCCAATAGTGGAGAATACCCGGGGCGATGACGCTACAAGCTACAGCCCCTGGGACCAGATCTATAACATGGGCAAATTCAACATGCAAAGCACCGGTGATGGGGTGCTGTTTTCATGGACAGCTTATTACCAGGGTATTCTTCGTGCCAACGAGGTGCTGAAATATGTGCCGGCCATCAACATGGATGCCGAGTTAAAGAAACGCGTATTAGGTCAAGCCTATTTTCTTCGTGGATTGTATTATTTCCACCTGGCCGATTTTTATAAAAACGTGCCTATGCCATTAGTGCCTGCCGCTTCAAGTACCGATTATTTCCAGAAGCAGCAGCCGCAAGACGTAGTTTGGGCGCAGGTGATCAGCGATTTCAAATCGGCCGAAAGCATGCTGCCAACAACCTACAGTGGCTTATCACCAGATGGACAGGTTGGTCGCGCTACAAAAGGTGCGGCATCGGCATACCTGGGAAAAACCTACCTGTTTACCAAAAAGTATACTGAGGCCGCGGCCGAATTTAAATCGGTTATTGATATGGGGCTTTACAGCCTGGTGCCTAACTATTACGATAACTTTTTTGCAAACAACGAGAACAACGCCGAATCGATTTTCGAGGTGCAGTTTTCAAGAGATGCCGGAGGTACAGATCTGGGCTGGGGCGGTGATCCGACGTCAGGTTGGGGGCGTACATCTGCCCGTGCCATCACCTTCGGAGCTGCTAGTTTTGGTTTTACAGATGTGCAACCGACCCCCGTATTGTATAACGAATATCTGCAGGAAAAAACTACCAGTGGCGGTACCGACCCACGTTTGGATGTAACCATGTACTATAACAAACCCGGCGAAAAATTATACAACCAGGATTTCGCAACCCGCTACGCAGGCAGTTCATCATTAAATGCCCTGTTTTGCCATAAATATGAAAATGGCGACAGCGGTCAGGCCGATGAGTATGACTGGAGATCGGGCATTAATGAAAGGCTGATGCGTTACGCCGATGTGCTGCTGATGTATGCCGAGTGTTTGAACGAGTTAGGTACCACAAACGATGCTTATCAATACATTCAAATGGTGCGTAACCGTGTTGGTTTGCCTAATCTGGCTACCGTTAAGCCGGGCATGAGCCAGGCCGAAATGCGCGAACAGATAGGTCATGAGCGCTTCCTGGAGTTTTCGCTGGAAGGCCATAGGTTTGATGATATCCGCCGCTGGGGCTGGTTGCAGGATGCCACCAAGCTGGCCTGGTTAAAAGCCAGGGATCCGGAATTTAATACTTATACTCCGGGTAAAGAGTATTTGCCGATACCGCTTACAGAGGTGCAAACTAATGTGGGTTTGGTACAGAATACTGGGTATTAATAAAGAGAGCGGAGAGGGTACTTTAAGTTCCCCTCTTGAGAGGGGGCGCGTAGGAATGAGCGAAAGCAGGGGTGTGTTATAAGAGCGATGCTTGAAGCAGAAACACACCCCTACACCCCTCTCAAGAGGGGAATCGCACAATCCCGCGCTTTTCGCGAAGGTTAATATATAAACAAAAAAATCTCTTCTGTAGGAGGAGATATAGAGACGGCTTATGAAAGCGAAAAATCTATACTTAATAGCAACGCTGGCAACAGTAATATTTTCCTGCTCAAAAAAGGAAACACCAACGCCAACACCCACTAAAACGGATACCACAACTACACCGGTAACAAGCAGTTTTGATATCAACAGCATTAGCGATACTTATGCTGATATCTCCGCTTTTACCTATTATCCTAAATGGACGGTGTACAATGTGCATGACCCTTCCATTAAAAAGTTTGGCGACTATTACTACTGCTATAGTACGGACGTGGCTTTTGGTACCGATGTAAGGTCGGGGCTGCAAATTCGCCGGTCGAAAGATTTGGTGCAGTGGGAATATGTGGGCTGGGTATTTTCATCGTTACCGGCGCAGGGTTCTGCTTATATAACCGGCAAGGGTGGTACACCTTATAACGCGCTATGGGCACCTTATGTGATGAAGGTGGGATCGGAGTACAGGTTGTATTACTCGCTTTCATCGGCGGTGGCGCGTTTAAGTGTTATTGGTATGGCAACGGCATCAGCTCCTGACGGACCTTGGACTGAGAAGGGTATCGTAGTAACATCTGCCAATGATGCCAGTATCCAAACCAATGCTATCGATCCAACGGTGATTGTTACAACCAGCGGCGAGCAGTATATGTACTACGGCTCGGCCTGGGATGGCATTTATATCCTGAAACTTGACCCTTCAACAGGTCTTGCAGTTTCGCCGGGTGATAAGGGTAAACGCATTGCCAACCGGGGCTTTACCGGCGGTAAATACAATGGCAATATTGAAGGTGCCGAGGTGATCTACAACCCTGATCTGAAAAAGTATTTCCTGTTTATCAGTTATGATTGGCTGCAAACTAAATATAATGTTAGGGTAGGGCGAGCAGATAGTCCGACCGGGCCTTTCTATGATTATAACGGGCACGACGTTAATACCGACGAAGATCATGGTCCGATGATCCTTGCACCATATCAGTTCACCAATCAAAGCGGATGGCAGGGTACAGGGCATTGCGCGGTATTTGATAACGGCAGCGGACAGTATTTTATGGCACACCAGGGCAGGCCGGGTATTAACTCTTACTTTATGGACCTGCATGTTCGTAAAATATCATGGACACCTGATGGCTGGCCGATAGTATCGCCGGAGCGGTATGCCAACGTGGCCCAAACGGCGATAGCCTCTACGGATGTCCCGGGAACCTATGAAAAAATAACACTGAATTATCATGTTGTTCCGGGATACGGTACCGAGCAAACCAATCCGGATTTCCAGGTTTCAACAACCTTTAAGCTGGATGCCGCGGGCACAATTGATGGTAACGCTGCCGATAAATGGACATTTACAAGCCCATGGCTTGAACTTAAATACAGCAGCGGCGACACCTACAAACTGAAAGTTGAGCGTGAGCGCGATTGGGAAAATAAAATAACATCAACCCTGATATTTACCGGGTTAGACAATCATGGCACTGCCATTTGGGGAAAGAGAAAACAATAGGTTTGTTTTATATAGGTTGGTAGCCCTTCGGTTTAATTACCGGGGGGCTTTTTGTTACCCTTTTATTTCAAAAGCTTAGTCAGTTTTTCTGTAAGCTGTTCAGGGTAAATGTTATCTGCGATGATTTTTCCTTGTCTATCTATCAGGAAATTGTGGGGTATTGCATTGATGTTATACATTATCGCAACCTCATTTTGCTGACCTTTTAAATCAGATAGCTGAGGCCAGGTTAGTTTATCGTCTTTAATGGTTTTTAGCCAGGTTTGCCTGTTAACATCATTTGAAATGCTAACGATCTCAAAATCTTTGCCCTTAAATTTGTCATAAAGCGATACTAATTGAGGGTTCATGGTGCGGCATGGCCCGCACCATGATGATGAAAATTCCAATAAAACGTATTTGCCTTTAAAAGCGGATAAACGCATAGGTTTTCCGTATTGGTTGGTCTGTTCAAAATCGGGTGCCACTTGTCCGATTTGAATTTGGTTGTACCTTCTATTCAATTGCTTTACCAGATGTCCGTATTTCGAATTTTGAAGATCCAGGTCAAACTTTCTTAGCAACCCATCGGCCTCAGCAGGGGTAAATGTTTTATCGATTTTACTATAGTAAAGCAGAATAATGCCAGCATATGAATGCAGGTTTGCTTGGATATAGGCCGACATTGTTTTTTTCTTTAACAACGCGATACTATCCAGTTGGATTTTAATGCTATCAGGATTACGGCGGACGCTGCTGATAACTATTTCCTCACGCTTGTCTTCAATAGGTCGTACTATTTTACTAAACCGGATGAGGCTGTCCATCAAAGGGGAGCCGGATATCTTGATGTTGTCTTTATACGCGTTGTCGCCGCTAATGCTGATATTGTAAACATCAGAAAAAAAGCTAATTAAAAAATCGTCCGAATTACCGCCAGAATCTTTCATTCGGCCTATTACCAACGGTTCGGGTTCGCCGGTGTATTTAAAATGAAGGCGACCATTTTGGGCTACGCATGAATCAAATCCAACAGCACTGGGGCCATTTAAAAAATATTTATCGCCATCTTTTAAGCCTTTAATATTGGCATTGATAGTGATTGTATAAGATTTTTTGCTTTGGGCATTTAAATTAAGTGTAATAAACAGGCTGAGCAATAACAGGCAGGTTTTCATAATTCAGGTTTAGGTAAAATATAATTAGCTAACTACTAAATTAACGTTATGCTTTAGCCAAACAATGGACATGATAATTAAATAGATGGATTATATGCTTAAGTGTTTATAGGTGTAGTTAAATCAGGACCCAAATCTTAGTTTTTTTAAATAATCCATTGTTTTTCTGTTACTTATTCGTATCTTGAAAATACCAAATTAACCTGAGTATTTATGAAAAGTGTAAAGCATATCCTGGCTCGCAAGGGGAGCAATGTTACTGCCGTACCTGCCGAAACTACTGTGTTTAATGTGTTGAAATTGATGGCCGATAAAAATATCGGTTCGGTAGTAGTAACTGAAAATGGTAAATATATGGGCTTGATGACCGAGAGGGACTATTCCCGTAAAATTATCCTGATGGGCAAGCACTCTGACGAAACCACAGCCGGCGAGATCATAAGTACCAATTTTCCAAGAATCACTCCCGAGTCATCTGTTGATGAATGTATGCTGATCATGAGCGAAAACAATATCAGGTATTTACCGGTGTTTGATGTTGCCGATAACTTGTGTGGCATTGTTTCTATGAGCGATGTGGTATATGAAACCATTCATTCACAAAGGGAAACCATTGAGCAATTGCACAGCTATATTCAATCAACGTAAACTATTTTACCAGGCCTCGTTAAACTTCACCCAATAAATGTCATCCCAGCCGTTACCGGGACTGTTAAGCAGCGCTCGTAATTGTTGGTAGGTTTTGGTTTCGCCGTTATTTAGCTGATTGTTGATACGATTGCTGGTGAAGATCAGGTGTTTTTTATCGGCGGTTACATAAGGGCAATAATCAAGCGCTGTGCTGTTGATAGGAGCAGGCAGATGTTTGGCAGGTAGCCAGTTGCCGGATTTATCTTTATGGCTTATGTAAAGATCGCCATGCCCCAGGTCATCGGCCCGGCCATAGCAGCTAAATATGATAAACTGTTCGTTGGGGGCAATGAAGGCGTTAAACTCATCGTATTTGGTATTCACATCTTCGGGCAGGCTTTCGGGTTTGGTGTAGCCTGTTGTGGTAGGTTTGCAAACTACAATGTCCTCGCTGCCTTTGCCGTAATCGGCTTCTACCGTAAAATACAGATTGCCATTTTTAGCTACGCTTGGGTAGTATTCGCTTTTAGCGGAATTTACCTGCGGACCGAGATTTTCCAGTTGGCTCCAATCCCCGCTTTTACCGCGTTTAACCCGCCAAATGTCAAAGTCTTTTTTTGCTACAGAATCATTCTCATTCAGAGGCCTGTCTGACGAGAAATAAATGGTTTGTCCATCCGGTGAAAAGCTTGCCTCCAAATCACGGTAACGGCCGGAGAACGGCGCGACTTCGGGCTTACCCCATTTGCCGTTTTTCTTTTTGATATGTAAAATAGTACTGGTGATAAAACGTGGTTGCTGCAGGGTGAAAAATATTTCATCGCCCTGTAGTGAGATGGTGAAATCGCGGTTACTCAGCCCATCGGTAAGGATTCCTTGAGCAAACAGATGTGGCGTATCGGCCGGAAGAGTTGCGTCGGGATAGCTTAGCTGTGCAAATCCACTACAGGCAATCAGCATAAAAATACAAAGCGAAATTAACTTGCTATACACCATGATTATCAAATTTATACGGTAAGGATTACAGGCTTATCACCCCAACAGGGGGATATTGGGCTTTGCTGAATTAAAATACGGTTTATTAATTATGTTTGTTTATCCAATCCGTTTTTATGAAGGTTTTTATTGTAGCTGTTAGTGCATTTGTGCTGTCGGTATTCCCGGTCAAAAAACAACAAACATTTGATGACTTTAGCAAAGATTTTGTAACGGGCTACAACAATTTGCATCTGCCGCAATTAGAGCTAAGCTATGTAAATGGTTTAGAGCATATCGGTACCGCTGCCGATGTTCAAAAGCAATTGGACTTTTTTACAAAAGTCAAGACCGGTCTGTCGGCTTTTATGGCAGATCATTTAAATGAATCGGAAAAGGTAGATTATCAGCTGATCAGTTATGAAACCGGCCTTAACCTGGAACGCATTGCCCTTGAACAGGATTGGTTAAAAAACAAACCGGCAACTGTTCCAACCAACGGTATTATAAATATCCCTAACGGCAAAGCCTGGTATGCTTATCTGCTTAAACGTTGGACAAGCGCCAACGCTACTCCTGATGAAATCTACCAATTTGGTTTGACCGAAGTAAGTCGCGTTCAAAAACATATCGAAGCTATCCGGCTGCAGACTGGTTTAAACGAAGACGACTTTTATAAACACCTCAACGATCCTTCCTTTTTTATCAGCGATCCGAAAGTAGTACAACAATCGTTCGAAAGCACTAAGACTATCATTTACGCTAACCTGCCGAAGCTGTTTGATAACACCAATATCGCACCGCTAAAAATTGTAAAAGGCGAAAGCCGGCAATTAGCTCAAACCCCCGGCTACTACGATAGCAATGTATTTTACTATAACCTTTTTGACAAGCCTTACAATAAACGCCAGGTCGACTGGCTATTTATTCACGAGGGTGTTCCCGGACATCATTATCAGGCCAGTACCGAGGCACAAACCAAAACATCGGCTGTGCAGCAGCTGTTTTATTACATGGGTTTTGCCGAAGGCTGGGGCGCTTATACCGAGGAATTGGGCAAGCAATTGGGTGTATACAAAACGCCTTATGATGAGTTGGGCAAATGGGAGTGGGATATTGTGCGTTCGGTTAGGGTACCACTGGATGTAGCGCTGAATTATTACGGATGGACGGACGAGCAGGCACTTGCCTTCTGGAAAAAGAACATCCGCGGACAGGATGATATAGCCATGCGCGAAATTGCCCGGATCCGTCGTTGGCCGGCACAGGTTGTTACCTACAAATACGGCGCATTGCAAATACTGCACTGGAAACAGGAGTTACAGCAAAAGCAAGGCTCCAAATTTAATATCCGCGATTTCCATTCACGCGTGCTTGACCATGGCTCGCTACCATTGTTTATGGTGAAGGAAAACGTGTTTAAGAAAGGTTAAAATCCTTTCCTTAGGCAAATCACGCCGTTTGAAAAAACACCAGAGGTGCTAAAGGTTTGTAGCAGATTAGATTATAACAGATTTTGGCGTGCCTTAGGTACGCAACTTCTGCGCTTTTTTACGTTAACCTAAAATCCTTTATTTAACAGCTCCTGGTAATAATCAATATACTGGCCAACGTGAATCCCATCAACTAATGCATGATTTACATGGATGGATACAGGCATTGTGCGTTTGCCATGATGTTCGGTCATTTTACCAAATGAAATTTTAGGGCAGCTATCCACAAACGCGAACATCCGCGCATGAGATAGCGAAGTGAAGTCGATCCACGGCAGCGAAGAATAACGGATCACGTTATTTAAAGCTTTGCGCTCAAGCAGGTTATTGCTTTGCACCCGCTCAATTTCTGTGTTGGCCTCGCGGGTAAAATCTTCAAATAATGGGTGAAACGACCACTCGCCAAAACCAAACGTGCCATTAGCTCTCGGAACGGTTGAACTGGCATCAATCCGGTCATAAATGAAAACTTCGTCGTTTTCCATGCGGTATTTGAACGGCTCAATAATTTGTGAGGCGGCTAACGACTGATACATGGTATAAAGGAAAAACGAGATCCCGTTGTCCTTAACAAACTTATAGGCGGCGGTTACGTCAATGTCTACATTCACGCCGTAATAGGGTTCCTCAAACTGTTTAAAAAAGTTGTAATGCTCTTTTCTGATCCAGTTTTCAATATCTACTTGTTGTTTCATAACTATTGCTGCTGCAATATTAAGGATATTAATAGTATTAAGTTGTAAGTTAGAAGTACTAAGTCTTAAGCTGGAAATTTGCTTTTTGACTTAAGACTTATGACTACCGACTGTTTTTTAACTTAACTTCGATAAATACTAATCTGCCTGAAAATGTCATCTGCAATAAATACCCCCCAATATCAAAAAGCTGAAATTTTTAAAGCGTTGCATGAACGCGATGGTTTGTTCGTTATCCCTAACCCATGGGATGCAGGTTCGGCCAAAATTTTAACAGGGTTAGGCTTTGAGGCTTTTACTACTACAAGCGCTGGGTTGGCTTACGCGCTTGGCCGCCCGGATGGGCATGCTATGATCAGTCGCGAGGAAACCCTTGATAATGCACTGGCTATTATCAACGCCACTCACTTGCCTGTGGCCGCCGACCTGGAGAATGGTTTTGGCGATACTCCGGAAACCTGCGCCGAAACAATTTTAGCCGCGGCCGGTGTAGGGTTGGTTGGCGGTTCGATAGAGGATGCAACCGGTAAAGACCAGGACCCCATATATAATTTTGAGCTTTCGGTTGCCCGTGTAAAGGCTGCTGTCGAAGCGGCTCGAAGCCTGCCTTTTCACTTCATGTTAACCGCCAGGGCCGAAAATATGATCCACGGGAAAATTGATCTCCAAGATACCATCAAACGCCTTGTGGCTTATGCCGATGCCGGGGCTGATGTGCTTTTTGCGCCGGGACTTAAAACAAGGGAGCAAATAAGCCAGGTGGTAAAGGCTGTTGCACCCAAACCTGTAAATATTGTACTTGGTGCTGCCGGGTTTGATATCAGCTTTGATGAACTTGCCGATCTGGGCGTAAAAAGGGTAAGCCTTGGTTCGGCATTGGCAAGGGCAGCTTTGGGCGCATTTCAGCGGGCTGCTATTGAATTAAGCAATGGAGGCTATAGTTTTGTGAATGATGCGGTACCTTATTTGGAATTAAATAAAATTTTTGGAAAATAATTCCATCTCTTTTCTTGCCTAAATCAGGTTGGTTTTTGAACTGTTTTAGCTTTTGGTCATGCCATAACCCGGTAATTTTCAGCGTTTAAAACCTGTTAGTATTGATTTGTCAAAATACCATTTGGTATATTGTTATATCTTTGCGCCGATTTTAATAAAACCATCATGTTAAACAGAGTAGTTATAACAGGTCTGGGCGCTTTAACACCGCTTGGAAATAATGTAGAAACTTATTGGCAAAACTTAGTTGCCGGTAAAAGTGGCGCGGCAACCATCACCCGTTTTGATGCATCATTGTTCCGTACGCAATTTGCCTGCGAACTTAAAGATTTCAATATCACAGATCATCTGGATAAAGCCGAACTAAAACGTACTGATACCTTTACTCAATATGCCCTTGTAGCAGCAGATGAGGCTATCAAAGATTCGGGATTTGAGTTGAGTAAAATGGACCCGTTTGATATTGGTATTATCTGGGGCAGCGGACAAGGCGGTATGGAAACCTTTGAAGAACAGGTGACCGAATACGCCAGGGGAAACGGACAGCCAAGGTTCAGCCCGTTCTTTGTGCCTAAGTTCATTTCTAACATGGCCTCTGGTATGATCTCTATCCGTAATGGTTTTATGGGGATTAATTATACAACCGTTTCGGCCTGTGCAACGTCTAACACCGCCATTATGGATGCCTTTAACTATATCCGTTTAGGCAAGGCTAAAATCATAGTTACCGGTGGTTCTGAAGCGCCTATTACACCAGCTTCTATCGGTGGTTTTAGTTCTATGAAAGCGATGTCGGCCCGTAATAATGATCCGCAACATGCCTCAAGGCCGTTTGATATCGATCGTGATGGCTTTGTTATGGGCGAAGGCGCGGGTGCTTTGGTACTGGAAGATTATGATCACGCGGTTAGCCGTGGCGCGCATATTTATGCCGAAGTAACGGGAGCATCAATGACAGCCGATGCTTACCACATGACAGCAACTCACCCCGAAGGACTTGGCGCTGCCCGTGCTATGCAGCAGGCGCTTACCGAATCAGGTTTAAGCATTGAAGACGTTGACTACCTGAACATGCATGCTACCTCAACTCCGGTAGGCGATCTTTCAGAGATCAATGCTTTGTTGGCAGTTAGCAAAAATAAAGAGATAAAAACCATCATAGGATCAACTAAATCAATGACTGGTCACCTGTTGGGTGCTGCCGGTGCTATTGAGGCTATCGCGGCTATTAAATCGATAGAAAACCAAGTGATCCCGCCAACTATCAATACCACAACTTTAGACCCGGCTATTCCTGATACTTTGAAATTTGTATTGAAGGATGCCATGGACCACAAAGTAAAAGTAGCTATGAGCAATACTTTTGGCTTTGGCGGCCATAATGGGATAGTGGTGTTTAAGGCGATATAACAATATTCTTTTTTGTCATCCTGAACGTAGTGAAGGATCTTCTTCATCTTACAACCACTATTACAGATCGGAGAAGATGTTTCACTGCGTTCAACATGACAAACCTAAGAAGCAAGTTATAGCTACTCTACAGCCTTAACTGCTTTCTTATTTCTTCCCGCTACAACTAATCCTGCAATTACTAACAGTGTACCGGAAATGGTGAACACGGTTATGGTTTCATTGAAGAAAATGTAACCAAGCGCATATCCGAAAACAGGGGCAAGGTACAACCACGCCGCAGCCTTAACGGTATCTATCTTTACCAGGTAAAGCCATAACTGATTGGCTATGAACGAGAGCACAATGACCATCCAGGCCATAGATAGCAAGAGGTTCGTATCTAAATGATGAATGTGATAGTCTTTAAACAGGAAGGCAAAGGGCAATAGCATGATGCCGCCGGTAAATACCTGCCAAACGTTAAAAACAATATTAGTGAGCGTTCGCTTTATTGATGAAAAATAAATGCTGCTGCACGCGTAGGATACCATGTAGATAATGAGTAATACTAAGCCTAAAGGTTTGATATGCCCTTTGGGCAACTCAGAAGCGGCGGAAAGTATCAACCCGCTAAATGCCACCAGCATCCCAATAATTTCAAAGCGGCTAAGCTTACGGCCTAAAAACCACGACGAGAACAGCGCCATGAGCAAGGGAGCCACAGCTAAAAACAGCGTACTCATGCCTGCCGACGCGTATTTCTGTGCCGCGAAAAAAGAACCCAGCGTAAACGTGGTATTTAAAAGCCCGTAAATAATAATAGGCTTCCACTCGCTGCCGCGGGGCCAAAAGCGGTGCTTGTTATGTAATAAAAAATAAGGGCCAAATATTAAACCTGTACTAATAAACCTGACACTGGCCAGGATCAAAGCATCGGCCGAACGAATGCCGAACTTGGCTGCTATTGCACCGGTAGACCAAAGCGCGGTGAACACCACACCGGCTAATATTTTTTATACATACGGCGGCAAATGTAATTAAGCAAAATCTTTTTTGACAAGCTTAATTTACCTTAATCTGTTCCCGCCAATGAGTTAAGAATGCAGCGTTATGGCAGCAGTTTCCAGGTTTTAAGTTCGCCTTTTATTGTCACCATAATTTTGTTGGTTACCATGCGGTTCAAAATCACTTTGGCACCTATCCATAGTAAGCTTTTGGTAAGCCAGCCCAGGTCTGCCACATTAAGCATAATGGTTTGGATACGGTCTTTCATACCGCCGCTAAACCTATCAATATCCTGTTCCTTAATAGTAGGCCAGTTGTTGCCCGAGCTGAATTTAATATCAGGGAATTTGATTTCCTCTTCAAATACAGGTATGATCTGGTAGCTATCGTTTTGGGTTGATTTATATTTGGCTTTATCCGCGTTGGCGTAGCCATCAACAAAAATAGAGTTGGTAGTTAGTGCTTTGGCGGGCACGGTAAAGTAATCACGTAAAAAGATCTTACAGTTATGACGGCCTAAAAAGAAATCATGCACCCTGAATTCTTTATTTAAAAAACCGCTGAAGCCGCTCAATGCGCCACAGGCAATGGCTTGCTCGCCGGTGAGATCGGTTGATTTGCCGTCAGGTGTATCTACCCTGCGCGATGGTGTGATCAGATACTGACCGGCACAATCCGAGTCCATGGCATCTTTAATATTAACGGCCTTTGAGCGCATTTGCGATAACATGGAAGATAGCGTTAAGCCTACTATATTTGATATAGCCCTTGATTGTGAAATTGGTGTTGGCGCCTGGGTAGGGAAGGGCTCTATCATCAACACGGTTGAAACAAACTTATTGTAGTTGTTATAATCAACATCCGGCTGACCGGTAAGATCATCCAATACACTCCGCACTTTATCAAAAGGTTCGTTGTTGATCATGCCGCCGTCAACATTCAGGGTTTGGTACCCACCGGCAGCTACGGGACTATTAACCAGGTAATTGCTTAGCCATGGGTTGTTGTTAACATACTGGGCATCGCGTTTTACTATTCTTGATTGCAAACCAACAGGAAAAGCGCCTGTTGCCATAGCGGCATCGGCGGCTATATCAGTATTAACTTTATTCTTCAGGTCCAAAGGCATCCAACCATCATTATGTCCTGTTATAGCGTTCTCGGTAAGCTGAAAACAGGCATAATCATTATGGATGCGCATGTTGTACTTAGTAGGCTGCGGCGATGATGAATTGAACGGAACGTTATAAGCATAGCCCTGCAGGTTGGTAAGCGTGGTGAAGATCTTTAAACCTGGTTTAATATAAGCAGGCGTAGGTTGCCATTGCTTTGGATCGGCAGCAACTACGCGTTTGGCAACATCGTTAATAAAATCAGAGTTAAGGGCGGATATCACACCTGAGCTTTTAATGTCAGAGGTATCCAGCATTTTTGAAAACATATCTGCCTGAACAAGATCAACCCACGAATGGTAGAGTTTATTTTCCGGATGTTCGGCCAGGATATCGCCCGATGGCTTATCGATATGGGTTATAGGGTTGTTGAGTGAAGACGCTGCCATGATACTGGTCATGCCCCCGGCGGATGCGCCACCCATCACGGGGATCTGTACCCTGTGTGACGGAACGCCGGGTTGGCCGCGGCGCTTGTCCCACTCGGTTAGTGCCTGGAGCAGGTAATCAATAACGCCTGCGGTGTAGGCCCCGGCAGATACCGCGCCGGCCATACAAAGTCCTACATAAAATACTTGCTGATCTGAAGTTTTTTCTGCTGCCATGGAGATAGATTTTAGGTTGGGTGGTGAAATTTAGAAAAAGGATATTGTAAAGAAATGCGTAAAAATACGTGAGTTAATAGCGGGTTTTACCCAATCACATCGCTTTATCTGCTTTTTGTGGCTTTGGGTGTTCCCTGGGTTTAAGTTCCTGATCAATAATGTTTTGCTCGAAATTTTTTTCATCCTTCCGGTCGGTTTTTACAATCCATATCATCAGTGCTATTAACAGGGTTATTACAATCCCTACTATAAAATAATTGATCTGCATGTTTATATATTTGGTTAACTAAATTTAGACGAGCTGTATTAACTGGCGATTAAATTTTAGTGTGAAATAAAACATGCAAAGCCTGTAGTTTTTGTGTACAAGAACCCCTTATAAAAGTAATAGATCATGCAAACCCATGTAGCCGCCGTAACGCTTGCTGTTAAAGATCTTGATGAGATAAAGGAGTTTTATACCGAAAAATTCGGGTGGCAAATTATTGCCGAAAACGAAAAGGTCGTAATGCTAAAGCTTGATAATTTAATACTCACCCTATGCGATGAGCCGCTTTTTAAGGAGTACACAAATATACATAATAATACCGGGAGTAAGGCTGTCTACTTTACCATAAACCTCGCTTCAAAAGCTAAAGTTGATGAACAGATAGCGAAATTAAACAAGGTGGGGGTAGAAATAATAAAACAGCCATCCGAAACATTTTGGGGCGGATATGCCGCTTTTGTTGCCGATCCCGAAGGAAATTGCTGGGAAATTTGTTTTAATCCTTACGCCGGAAACTGAAAAGTAAAGCAAGTTTCTTCCGGGGTTGATGTTACATCTATTGTACCTCCATGGGCTTTGGCTATCTCCGATGAAATATACAAACCAAGCCCTAAACCCTGCTGGCCTTGTTTAACTTCACCACGCGAAAATGGTTGAAATAACCGTTCCATTGCCGCAAAAGGAATCTGATCGCCGGGGTTAGTTACTGATAGTATAAATTTATTATCGATTTTACCTGCTGCCACCTTTACCGGTGCATCTTTTTGCCCATGTGTGAGCGCGTTTGATAACAGGTTAGAGAATAATTGCGCTACCCTTGTACCATCGCAAAATACAGTTTCGGTAATATTAAAGTCGGTAATGATCTCCCGTTCAGGAGCAGCGAGAAGAAGTTCAGAAATTACGTGTCTAAGCGTTTTTTCAAGGTGTTCGTTATGGCTTAATGCTAACGTAATGCCATCTCCAAGCCGGCCACGGGCAAAATCGAGCAGGTTGTCAATGAGGCCTTTCATTCGCATGGACGAATCTTGAAGGATTGTAGCAAGGCGTTTAAGCCTGTCATTAAGTGGCATCCGCATCATTAGCTGACCAACGTTTGATACAGCGGTAACAGGGTTGCGCAGATCATGCCCCAAAATAGCGATAAACTGTTCCCTAAGCTCGGCTGTTTTACGTTCTTCTAAAAGTTTTTCTTCGGTAAGTGCTAACTTTTCGGTTGCCTGCAAGTGAAACGAAATAAGATCGGCATAAAGCTTAAACATATTGGTCACCTCCGGCGTATTGAGCCTTGCCGGGTTAGGGTCGATAGCGCAAAGCGTACCGAAAAAAGTACCGTCCTTACGGATGATAGGCATAGAAATATAGCTTTGAAAGCCATACATCAAAGGGGTGTGGTGTGTGCGGAAGCGCTCGTCCTTTTCAACATGATCAATGATAACGGCTTCCTGCGTTTGCCTTATTTCATGACAGATGGTAGTTTCTAATGTTAATTCCCCACCAGGAACCAGCCCAAACTGGATGTTATCAAGCACCGCGCAAGCTATCCATTTTTTTTCGGTAACGCGGGCTACGGCGGCAAAACCCATTCCTGTAGTACGGCAAATAACCTCCAGTATTGAATTGATTACGGGGATCTGGTTTATGGCTTCCAGATCTGCATGGAGATTAGGGTCTAAATTGCCTGTCATTTTAAAGGATCAAATAGGGGATTGTGTTTAAAAATACGAATATTACAAACACCAAAAGTATGCATTTGTTGGAATAAGAATAATTTAACTGTTTTGGTTAAAATATTGCCCTTTAATTAAATATTGTAAAATACAGGTGGACCATTAGTGGATTAATTCAGCGGTAACGTAAACCAAAAAGTGCTGCCTTTATCAACTTCACTTTCAACTCCCATTTCGCCGCCATGCCGTTCAATAATTTCGGCGCTGATGTATAGGCCAAGCCCCAGGCCGGAGTATTGTATACCTGAAGTATCAACTCTGTAGTAGCGTTCAAATAAATGTGGAATCTTCTCTGCCGGGATGCCTTTACCAAAATCCTGTACCGATATTTTAGCCATATCATCCTGCTTGCTGATGTTTATGATTATGCGGTTACTTTCAGGCGCGTACTTAACGGCGTTGTTTACAAAGTTAACAACAACCTGGTCAATACGTTGCCTGTCAGCAAATAACTGGAGTTCAGTGTCACCTGTAAGTTCCAACTCGTGTGTGCCTGCAAGTCTGACATGATCACAACATTCGCTAATCATCTGAGACGCTAAAAAATTGGTTTTGTATAACGTAAGTTGGCCCGCGGTAATCTTTGAAACATTAAGCAGGCTATCTACCAATTGCTGCATTTTGTTGAGGCTATTATTACCACGGCTGATAAACTGCGGAATTTTTTCAGACGAGGGATCAACTTTTATCAGTCTGTCAAGCAATTGCATCGACGCTTTGATAGACGTCATTGGGGTTTTAAGCTCATGACTGGCTACGCTAATAAAATCGTCTTTTTGCTGCTGCAGGTGTTTAAACTCAGTGATGTCAAGAAGCGTTCCTAATATCCTGAGCGGCTTGTTTATGGAACCGTAGTATACTTTACCCTGTGCCCTGACCCAGTGGGTTGAACCATCCGGCCAGATGATCCTTGCCTCATAAAAAAGTTTGCCGCTAATAAGCGCGGCTTTATGAGCATTATCCCGAAGCTCGATATCATCGGGGTGTAACGCCTTAACAAATAAATCATGAGGAACGTTACGCTCAAATCCGAAGATCTTATTAAATTTTTCGGATGTCAGCAATTCGTCGGTTATCAGGTCAAGATCAAACGTACCTATTTCAGCTGCTTCTACAGCCAGCCTGGCCCGTTCTTCTGCCTCCTCAATTTTGCGCCGGGCAAGAAACTTTTCGGTTACATCAATAGCTATGACCATAACAGCGCTAATCTCGCCATCAAAACCCCTTATAGGTTCATAAACAAAATCAATAAATACCATTTCGGGGATGCCATTGCGCACCAGTAACAGCTTGTGCTCCTTTGCTGTAATGGGCTGGCCTGTTTCAATAACGTTGTCCATCACAGGCGCATACAGATCCGCTGCCTCGGGTATGGCATCCCAGATACCACGGTTTTCCATTTCTATGCGTTTACGCCCAACAAGCTCAAGGTATGAATCATTAACTACTTCAATTACAAGGTTATCACTGTTGATGATGCAGATTCCTACCGGGGCCTGTTTTACCATGTTGTATAGGGTATGCCTGCTTTCCTCCATGGCCTGGCGGGAATGCTCAATTTCGGTAACATCAGTCGAAAAGCAGATAACACCCACAATTTTATCGCGCGAGTTACGTACCGCCTGAAATGTAAATTTAAAATAGTTGACTTGCCGTTTGCCGTTAATTATAAATTCGGCAGGTTCATTGTTGCCATAGTAGGTTTCGCCGGTCTTGTAAACTTCACTTATAAGATTGCTGAAAGGCTGCCCTTTAAGATCAGGCAATGCCTCGTCAAACGGTTTTCCAATTATCGATTTGTCCTTACCCCATGCTTTCAGCGTGGCATCGTTAGCTATGGCTATAAGCTTGTCTTCGCCTATACACATATAAACGGGAAAAGGCGAGGCCTCAACAATGCTTCGGAAAAAATTTTCGGTAGGTTCCAAGTTGCGGTAGTAGTTTTATTCGGTAAACGATGCTCTCAAAAATAAAAATATTTTCGTACAGATTTAAATATCCACGCCATGTTCCGGCATTGTTTATTGATAATTAAAAGAATTATCAGAAGCGGTTCTGAAACATGGACTTGTTCTTCAGAAATATGCGAAAAACGGCTTTGATAGGCGAAAAACACCGGTTTTGAGCTTCGCCCGCTATGAGCTGGAGAAACCGCGCGGCTTAGGTGTTATAGGCATATTTTTTTGATTAAAGCCTGCCCACATTTGATCAAAAAAATATCACAAATGAAAAATAAGTTCTTATTGGCATGCATAATAAGTTTATTATCCGCCAGCATCAGTTACGGCCGTCCGGCCGCCGAAACAGGATACGCCAGTGTGATCCGCGATTTCATTGACAGCCACATGACCACCAACTTCAAAAAGTTAAAATCAATAATGAGCGATAATTCCGTATTAAAAATACCGCGCGGCGAAAAAGTACTTGTACAAGAAAAAGATGATCTGGTAAGTATGATGAAAAAAGACGCTGGCACGCAGCAAAACTGCCAGTCGAACTATGAGGTGCTTGCCAAAAGCGATGCCATGGTAATTGCCCGGGTTGATTTTAACTACGAAAATTGCTCACAGCACGATTATCTCATCATCGAAAAAAATGAAAAGCAAGACTGGAAAATTACCCAGGTTTGCAAAATGTTTGAGGACATCAAAACACCTTTACCTAACGACAACTCAGTAGTAGCAAAAAACTAAATTTTACTTCCACAGCCAACAATAATTAATCACCCTATTGGGGTGATTTTTTTTATTTTAATTAGCTTTATTTTAACTTTTTAATTGTACCCCCATACAGGTAATTTAAATTACGTTTTTAATTGAAAAAGCTATTCCGTTTCCCCTTTTTTCTGCTTTTGTGTTCCCTGGTATGTATGGTGATGTTTACGGGCCGGGCCTACGCACAGAAATACATTTTTGCGCATTATGATATTGAGGATGGCTTAATCCAGTCGCAGATCAACAAAATGTCGATGGATATCGACCACCGCCTGTGGATTGGTACTTTTGGCGGGGCCTGCCGCTTTGATGGTAAGGATTTTACCGCCTATACCCGTTTAACAGGCCTGCCGGATAACTATGTTGCAACGGTTTTTTCTGATAAGGGAGGCTGTACCTGGTTTGGTACAATGAACGGGCTTGCAAGGCTTTATAAAGGAAAAATTATCCGTTACAAACCCGATATAGCACTAAAACGCTATTTCGTTGGGAATATAACCCAGGATGGCGAAGGTACCATCTGGGTTACATGCGCAGGTACGCTGTTCAGGGTTAAAAATGATAAGATGCAGCACGTGGTTATTAATAACGATGCAGAACTTTTCATTACCAGCTTAGCCGTTAACAATGCGGGTGTTTTATATGCCGCTGTTTACAAAAAAGGTATCTATCGCCTTAATGGGCAAAAATGGGAGCATGTAATTGATGTTCCTTCGGTGTATGACGAACAAATTATTAAAAGGATATTTTTTGATCGTTTTGATAAAGACAAAATTTACCTTTTAACACGGACAGGTCTGCTATGCGCCAGGGATGGTGCGGCTAAACCGCTGGATATAAAAAACGTTACCGAAAAAATCAAGGGTCAGCTTTTATGTATTGAACAGGATGCTGATGCCAACATCTGGCTGGGTACTGATAACGGCGCTTACTGTATCATGGATGGTGATGTGATCCATTACAACTCATCAAACGGCCTTACAGATAACTCAGTTCCTGATATTTATTTTGATGCCGATAAAAACCTGTGGCTGGGCAGCTTGGGCAATGGCCTATACCGTTGTGAAGGCGACCGGTACACCGTTTTTGACCGTACACAAGGTATTCCCGAATCAAAAATTGTTATGACGATAACCCAGGACTGGAACAAAAATGTTTTAATGGGTATTGACGGAGCCGGTATTTTGCGGTATGATGGAAAAAAGCTGAGCGAAGTATCCGTGCCTGGCGGTTCGCCATATTTAAAAGGCGTGCAGAGTTTGTATACGGATAAAACCGGTACCGTTTGGATTGGCACCGGGGCAACAGGTTTGTGGCAATATGATAAAAGCGGTTTTAAGCAGGTAAAAAACAGCTCGGGTTTTGCCTATAACTTTATTACTGCTGATGAAAGTGGTACGCTATGGCTTGCAACTTCTATGGGCTGTTTCTATTATCAAAACGGTGAAATGAAGCAACTGGAGGGAATTCCGTCATATTCGGCCTCGATGCTTGGCCTTGGGGGCGATTCTGTTTTGATAGGTACCCAAAATGGCGTTATGCTTGCCGTTAATAAAAAGATAGTTCCCGGGTTTAAACTTAAATCATTTCCCAATACGGCAGTTTATAGCATGATCCGGTATCGCGATCTGTTGTTGGTAGGTACTGATGACAGTGGTCTGTATACCTGGGATATGACGACCGGCGCGGTTAATATTTATAACGTTGGCGACGGATTAAAAGCCAATAGTATTTACAGTTTAGCTGCTGACGAACGTGGCAGGCTCTGGATGGGAACCGGTCGTGGAATTAACCGCATGCAATACGACCCCGAGAAGAAAACTTTTTGGGTAATTGATAACATAGGCTCGAAAGAGCCCGTGGTTGAGGCTAATCAAAACGCCATTATGCACCGTGGGCATGAAATTTGGATAAGCACAACCAAAGCGGTTATGGTGTATAATACCATGACTAAAATGGTACCATCGCCGCCGCCGCACGTGTTTATCAAATCGGTACAGCTTATGAAGGAGGATGGCGAAAAACGTTCCTCAATTGATCTGGATGACTGGGCCGAACTTAAGCATAACCAAAATCACTTATCGATATCGTTTCTTGGCGTATACCTCAAAAACCCCGACGCTGTATCTTACCAATATAAACTGGTTGGGCTGGATAGCGCTTTCAGCTCGCCCATGCGCAATAATGTGGTTAATTATCCATCCCTGCCGCCTGGGAAATATACTTTTAGAGTAAAGGCAATAAGTCCGGACGGACAGGTTTCGCCCAAGATGGCCAGTTTCAGCTTTGTGATCATTCCTCCGTTTTATCAAACATTTTACTTCAGGTTGCTGGCTATTGTACTGTTGGTGCTGCTCGGTTTCGGGGTGCAAAATTTGGTACATCAGCGTAAAATAAAACGCGAAAAGGCAATTGAGGCAATGAAGCGGGAAGAGAAGCTCAAAATCCGCCAGCAAACGGCCGAAGATTTTCATGACGATTTGGGTAACAAATTGACCCGTATCACCGTCTTATCAGAGATACTGAATGCCAAGATTGATAAAGGGCAGGCAGATCAGCGTGGAATTGTTGATCAGATCAAACAGAACGCGGCATCACTATACAACGGTACCAAGGATATCCTGTGGGCGCTTGACCCTAAAAGCGATAATCTTTACGAAACTCTCAACCATATCCGCGAGATAGGGATAGAGGTTTTTCATGATGTACCTGTTGATTTTGAATTTGCCGCTGTTGATGAGGATATCCAGCTGATAAAATTGCCCATGGAGTATAGCCGTAACATCACTATGATATTTAAGGAGCTGTTAAATAATATCCTTAAACATGCGGATGCCGGGCTTGTGACTTTTGAGCTTGATCAGAGCGATAAAAACGCGATAGCACTGCGTGTTACCGATGATGGTAAAGGCTTTGACAGCGGTGCGGCCCATCGCGGTAGGGGGATTAATAATATTAATGCCCGTGCAAAACGGATTAACGCGTCGCTGCTCATTAATTCGGAAGCGGGGAAGGGCACATCAGTAACATTAAAGTTTAGTAAAAACCAGTTAAATAATTAGGCATGGCGCGTAACATTAAGGTAAGTATAATTGAGGATGATGAAACACTGCGCGATGGTTATGCCTTTTTAATTGGTGCTACCGAAGGTTATGATGTGATTAGTACCTATTGCTCGTATGATGAGGCATCAAAAAAAATTGCTACCGATAAGCCAGATGTAATATTGCTGGACATCGAGCTCCCCGGCGTTAACGGTATTGATGCTATCCCCAAATTAAAAAAACTGCTGCCCAATTGCTATATCCTGATCCTCACGGTTTACGAATCCGAAAAACAGATCTTTAACGCGCTGGCGGCAGGCGCTTCGGGTTATCTTACCAAAAATACACCATCAACCAAAATCATCGAATCGATAAAGGAGGTGCGGGAGGGAGGAGGCCCTATGAGTATCAATATCGCGCGACTGGTGATCCGCTCGTTCCAGAAAAACCAGGAATCGCCATTGTCTAAACGTGAAACTCAGATCCTGGAACTGATAGGAGAGGGTAAAAGTCGCGGCCAGATTGCCAACGAACTTTTTATCGACCTTGAAACGGTTCGTAGCCACATCAAAAACATCTACCTCAAGCTGGATGTAAACTCCCGTGCAGACGCCATTAAACTGGCAAGGCAAAATAAATTGATATAGTTGATTAAGCGTTCGTGAGGACACGAACGTTTAGCAGGAATAATTATTTTTGTTCCCCGATCCGTGTCCCCACGGATCGCGTTCCATCATCTCAAACGTCCGCTCCCTGTTCATCTAAGTAAAACTACGGATAATAAAATCTGAGTATTTATACTCTTTAAACCGGGGCATGTTTCGTTGCAAATTTGTATTGTCAGTTCGAAACTACCGGTTTAAGCAGCTTAACTTTCAGGACTGATAGGAAAACTCAGACATCCTTCAAAAGCCGAGAAAACCTAAAAAAATACACTATCATGTCAACATTTATCCCAGGCGGCAGCTATGCCAAAACCTCAAAAAACATCAAAAGCACTTTGTTTTGCCAATCAAGAAAAAGAAACCAATCTACCATCCCTGCCGAGTTAGATTTAACCGCGCTTTCACAAGCTAACGTTGAAAACTTAGATGGTTATTTGGTAAATCAACCAGGTAGCGCATCAGCAAGCGGTTATGTACCAGGCGGCAGCTATACCATTACTTCAACTGGCGAAGTGGTGATCTTATCAGCACTGTGCCAAAAAAGAGACCAAAGCTGGCAATATTCTACTTTAGACATCACTCATTTATCAACAGGTAAAACCCTGTCAAATATTGATGGTGTTTTAACAGTAGACTAAAACCTGCTCCACAAATATTCGCTGTCGTTGACCGCGAATGTATAATGCCTGTAGTTAAATGCTATAGGCATTATCTTTTTACTTGGCGTATTAAAAGCTATGGTATTGAGAGCGAAGCGTGGCAACCGCATGCTTACAGAGTCGCTATTTGCTGTTCGAAGTCTCTGACTTCGAATTTAGTATGCCTGTAGTTTGTAACTACAGATATTGTTTTTTTAGTTTCTGTAGTTGTAAACTACATGCATAGTCGTCCGAAGTCAGAGACTTCGGACAGCGTATCAATGTCCACACAGCTCGCATTTGAGCCGATAACCCTTCCAATACTCCCAATTCCACTAATTCATAAATCCCCCAAATAGGGGGATACTATCCCCCTGCCGGTAAAGTACCTTTGATATGTTAAGTAGTTTTAACTGACCGGCTACTGTAAACCCGCTTCAAAAAATCATCCCGTATGCTGCCCCTTGGCCAACAGGTTGATTTCCATTATTAAATCTGGTTTCTGTTAAAACTACTGTAAATGAAATTGAAATATATACCTGTGTACACAGCCGATTTTGAGGAACAAATAAACTTTTATACTCAAAAATTAGGTTTCAGAATAACAGGTACAATGACATTTTACGAGGGAAGAGAGAGCACGGTGATCCGGTCGGATAAATTAAATGTGGCGTTGCTTGTAACTAATAACGATAGCAACAGTGATAAGAGTAACATCATCATTAACACAGCCGACTGTTTAAATGATTATCACGCGCTACGCACGGCTGGAGTGTTTTTCTGCAAATCGCCGGCTTATTTGCCGGCAGGTTTAGCAGCCGAGTTTTTAGATCCGGCGGGCAACAAGTTTATGTTACTGGAAGAAAGAAATTATAACGAATAATAAAATCATATCACAATGGACTATTCAAAAGTATTACGCAACAACAATAAGATTGTAAGCCGCACCGGCGGTCAGAGACAGGGGCCGCAGTATACTTCAGATTTAAGCCTTCGCTTTGTTTTAAGCGGTAGTGAACGTTATGATATTGGCCGCAGGCATTTATCCATATACCCCGATTCATTTTTGATCCTGAACCGGGGCACTCAATATTCAACCGATACCGATCTGGATCAGCAGGTACAATCGTTCGCTATCAATTTTGATCAGCAGTTTTTGCAGGATTTTAAAGATTGCTGGACTTTTGATCATGACAGCTTATTAGATAAAGGCAACGGAAACGGAAAAGTACAACCTGAGTTTAATGAAACTATTTACCCATTTGCCGGTGACATTAAATACAATGTGTTCCACCTGAAACAACACCTTGACGATGGCATGCAGGATGAAATGCTGATTAACGAATACCTGCACCATACGCTCATCAACTATTTTCATATTTATAATGATGAGATCTGCAAAAAAGCCGAGAAACTTGATTTCTTAAACCAGGGCACCCGAGTAGAGATCTTGCGCCGCCTTAACCTGGCTAAAGAATTCTTGTACAGCAATTATAATCAGAACATTAGCCTTGAGGATTTGGCCGAACATGCCTGCCTTTCGGTTAACCATTTGCTGCGCACCTTTAAGCAGGCATTTGGCTTAACACCTCATCAGTTTTTAATACAGCTGCGTTTAAAACGCTCATTAATGCTCTTGAAGGATACCCGTTACCCTGTAAATGAGGTAGTTGGTATGGTAGGTTTTGAATGCCCAAGTTCGTTTATCAGGTTGTTCCGTACACATTATAAGATAACGCCTTTAAAGTACAGGCAATCAGCGTAATAAGAGTTTTCTTCTTGTGTTAAGATGGTGCTTTTCACACATATAGCCCGCCTTTAACACCCTATGTTTGTAGTACCAGATAGTTTTTTGTTAAGGATATTTGGTCAGTTAATAGTTAATGAAAAAGTCAGTAACGCGAGGTCACTGACTTTTTGCTTTTTAGCGGGAGGGGAACTCTCCATTTCGTCATTGTGAGGCACGAAGCAATCCCAAACTATACAGGGTGGATCTGCAAATTGGGGATTGCTTCGTGCCTCGCAATGACGTGTCTTTGAGGCTTATCCTTGTTAGTAAAATATGCGAAAATCAACATTTGCTAATTGGCTGTAACGTTTGCCAAAAAACTTCGTCTTTTAAGTTAAAACCTACTACTATGAAATTTTTTACGATACTGGCCGTTACCGGCGGATTGTTTTTTTCTTCGCTTCAGGTAGAAAAAAGCAACATGGCAAGCACAAAACACAGTAAAAACAAATGCTGTATGAATGCCAAAAAATCAAAATGCCCGCTTGCATGCAAACGGGCAAAATCGGTTAAATTAAACGGTTAAAAACGATACAGGGTTTCATCCCCTCAAAAGGCGTCCGGCGATTTAAGGGGAATCTTTTGCCGGCGCCTTTGCAGCGTTTATTTGCTCAAATCAAATTTAATTAGTTCAGCATCGCCTGCTTTTACTAAAACGCCCTTCGCGTCACTTACACTAACACCTTGTAACAATGCTTTGCCATTTGTTGCCTTATCGGCATCGAGGCCTATCCTTTTAGCATCAATAGCGTAAGTTTTATCTGCATCGCCATAATTAAACAAGGCCAGGTAAAAGCTGTTGCCAATTTTTAGTGCAAACTGCTCGGTAGTTCCGGTTTCTGTATTACCCTCAACCGGTCTGAAAGCTTTTCCGTTTGCCACTACCTTTAAAATTTCAGGGTTTTGATACATGGCTTTTGCCCGGGCCGACCATTGACCGTGAGTAGAGAAATCATCGCCGGTTATAAAGGTACCGGTAACAATTGCCGAGAGCATCCTTGCCCGGTTAGCACCCTCGCTTTCGGTTGAAAGCACCACGTGGTCGGCATCAACATAGTTATACAGGTAGGTTTGCCACCAGCCGTAATTTACGCTGTTGAGCGTATAGCGGGTGTCTTTTATGGTTTTAAAGGCATCGCATGCAATGCGCCGCATGTGCGCGTAACGACCAGTTGCAAGGCTGGGGGAGATGGCTGCGTAAACCAGCATCTGGTTGCCCAATTGATCAATCAAATGTTCCATGCCTTTTTTATAAGCCTCCATGCCGGTAGTGATTTTCGGATCATAGAAATGAGTTGACTCTGCAGCGGCGTGCCCCAGAAAATCTATCTTGATCATTTTAAAACCACAGGCTTTTAACTTGCCAATTACATAGTCGATATGCTGCAAAGTGCCGGGATGGGTTGGGTCTGTAGCACGGGCACCGTCAATATCGTGATAGCCATCGCCAACTTTTGTCCACGTTTCGCCATAGGTATAGTTGCTGCCTAAAACTTTACGGTTGGGGCCGCCCTGCCATCCCCAATCGGTAAAGGGAGCCCAGTATACGCCGGGTTGCAGGCCTTTTGATTTACAGTAATCTGCAAATGATTTCAGCTTGCCAAAGTCGCCTTCCCAGCCACCGCTGATCATGTTATCCCAAAACGAGTCAAGGTCAATAAACGCGGTGTTACCGTTGCGGAAAGCCGGGATGCTGTCGGCAAAAAAGTTGGCTACTTTAATAGCTTTGTCGTAATTCAGCTTTTCCTGCATAACGCCCCAACTGTTCCAGCCAACAGGAGTAGGCTTGGTCCAGTTAAAAATGTAAGGGGGCTCGGCAACGCGGTTGGCTTTACCAAACTCTTCCATACCATTTCGCCAGTCGGTAAACCAGCCTACAAATACTTTAGGCGATTTAACCGTATTGCCGCTGATAAAACCATGGGTTATTTTATCGCGGTTTACAGCTTCTTCAATATAACCGCCCCATACTTCAAACGTATTAGCGCTGTCTTTTTTGGCGATGGTGCGCACACCTGTTTTCCAGGTTTCGTGCTCAACCGATCCAAATACCAAACCTTTGCGGCTGTTGTTGTCAAAAACAGTACCTACCTCGGCACTGGTATTGCTAACCGGGGCTTTAAATGCTTTTGAATTATAGCTGATGAAGGTATCGTTATCAAATGGTACAAATAACGAGCGGGTGTCGCCGGCAATTGTGGCCATATTACCGGCAATTGGCTCCATGTAATTTGTTTTAAGGTTTTTACCTTCAACATAAAGCTCAACAAAAAAGTAACCTTTATGCGATGGATAGGTATAAAACATCTGCACCATGCTTGGTAAATTATTGCCGGTTAGGGTAAAGGTATGTTTAAGGCCTTTACCAAAGCCATCGTTTACCTGTGCCTGGCTGTAGGCAATCTGTTTATAATCTTTTGAGGTAAAGAATTTGCCATCGATGCCGGCTTTACTATAACAATTGCTAAGTATAGCCTTGCCATTTTCGGTGACAGAAAAAGTGCCCGACTTTTGATTGTAACGGACTGTGCCTACAGGACTGTAAGAAAAGGAAATATCGCCCTGCTGAGTTGGCTGAGCCTTAATGATTTTGGTTGATGCTGAAACAATTGCCGGCTGCCAAACGCAAAGCAAGCCGGACAACTGTACAGCTATCATTAACCAATTAGAAATTTTTCGCATGAATTTAGGTTATTAAATGTCTAAGATACATTTTATTTGTTAAGCACAAAATTGTATCTAAATATTAACGTATTCTTTACAAAATACGGTCTTTATGACCTGGAGTTTGCTATAACTAAGGCACCCTGAAAAAGGATGCCTTAGTTGTGCTGGTAAGATGCTATTACGCCTTAACAGCCATAACGTTTTTGATTTGTCCGTTAACTTTCACCTTAACCATACGTGGGGTAGGCGAGGTTACTTTATAACCGGTAATCTTTCCATCCTTCCATTTCATATCAACGGTGAAATTACCGCGGGCTTTAAGGCCTTTAACTTCTCCATAAGCTTTCCATGCATCAGGAATTGAAGGTACTAAGTCGATAAAGCCTGCATGGCTCTGGATCAGCATTTCGGCAATACCGGCTGTCGCGCCGAAGTTACCATCAATCTGGAACGGAGGGCCTGCCGACAACAGGTTAGGATACACACCACCGCCTGCACCGTAATTAATGTCGGTTTTGATGGTTGGCTTCATCAGCTCTTTAAACAGTTTGTAGGTACGGTTGCCATCATGCAGACGTGCCCACCACAATATTTTGTAAGCGATAGACCAGCTTGGCCCGTCGTCGCCCCTTACCTCCAAAGTTTTTCTGGCGGCTTCGGCAAGGGCGGGGGTAGCCTCCGGCGTAATTTGTGATGCCGGGAATAAGCCGTACAAGTGCGATACGTGGCGGTGTTGCGGTTCGGTTTCTTTGTAATCTTCCATCCATTCCTGGATGCGGCCATCTTTAGCTATGACACCCGGAGGAGGCAGTTTTTTTACTTTAGCTGCCAAGGTTTTGCTGAAGGCTTCGTCGGTACCCAGTACTTTGCTTGCAGTTATTACGTTGTTGAACAACTGGCGGATGATCTGGTTATCAATAGTTGGGCCTACGCAGATGCTGGCATGCGTACCATCTGGTAAATAAAAGCTGTTTTCGGGCGATGATGAAGGTGAAGTAACCAGCCAGCCGGTTTTGGCATCGCTGATGAGCATGCTGTTATAAAACTGTGCCGCGCCTTTCAATATCGGGTAAATTTGTTTCAGGTAGTTTTTATCACCGGTGAAATCATAGTGCTGCCAAAGGTTATCGCAAAGCCAGCCCGAGCCAACCTTACAAACACCCCATGAAGCGCTTTCGCCCGGCTCGGTAAAGCCCCATGGGTTAGTGATTACGTGAGCTACCCAGCCATCCGCATTGTAGTAGGCTTTTGCTGTTTTTTCGCCATGAGGTACCATGCCTTTAACCAAATCGGCAAGGGGCAGGTTTAATTCCGACAGGTTGGAAACCTCAACCGGCCATTGGTTCATTTCAATGTTGATATCCAGGTGGTAATCGCCGTTCCATGGCGTATGCACTTCATTTGCCCATAAGCCCTGCAAGTTTGGCGGAAGCAATCCAACACGGGTGCTGCAAATGCTCAGATAGCGGCCAAACTGGTAAAATAAAACCGGCAGACCTTTATCCTCATCGGGATTATTGCGGAAAGCGATAAGCCTTTGATCTGTTGTTAGTTTCTCGGCCTCTGATGCACCAAGATCAACCTTTACCCGGTTGAATAATTTTTGGAAATTGGCGATATGCTGTTGTTTCTCCTGTGCATACGGCTTTTTCATAGCGGCCTTCAGTGCGCCATCCATTTTGGTGAGATACTGGGGATTTTTGAAATCGGTACCTGCCGATACATAAATGATCACCTCTGTAGCATCCTTAATAACCAGCGCAGTTGGGGTAGTACTTAACAAACCGCCGGTTAGTTGCGCTTTAACCCTGGCTTTATAAGCCACGCCTTTACCGTCAGTGCCATTATCCAACTGACCGGTAAGGTCAAGTTCATTACCCTCGATACTGGCGACACCACGTTCCGGACGGCTGATGTTGATGCTCAGGTTAAGCATTCCCGGTTTATCGGCGCTTAGTTTAATTACATCTACATCGTCACCAAAGCTGGTGAAATACTCACGCTTGTAGGTTACGCCATTTACCTGGTAAGTGGTTTTGGCAAGTGCGTTGTTTAATGAAAGCTCACGTTCGTAGTTTTCATATTTTACATCTTTCTCATCAATACCTTTGTACTGGTAGCTCAGGTTAAGGTCGCCAAGCATCTGGAAGCAGCCAAATGGCACACCACCCGATCCTTTACCCGTACACACAAATGATTTATCAATAATAGCCTGAGCTTCCACGTTTTTACCGGATGCAAGCAAGCTCCTGATCTCGGGTAGTTTTTTATAGGCTTCATAATTATTGGCATCCTGTGATGATCCCGACCACATGGTAATATCATTTAATACTACCTTTTCGTTGCTGATGCCGCCATCGGGCATCATGCCTAAACGGCCATTGCCAAGCGCAACTGTCTCTTCCCAGCGTTGGGCAGGCTGTTTGTACCAAAGTTTTAATTGTTTTGTTTGCGCGTGAGTAAACGTTGTAATACCTGTTATCATTACAGTTATTAGCAGGGGCGTTCTTTTTAGCATGCTTTATGTTAATTAGGTTTTCTGTTTTTAAGTTTATTTAACCGCGGTAATAACGGGGATCTCTTCGGCATTTTTGTTAAGCTCCAATACAATTACATTGCTGTTGGCATCGGGCAAAGTTTGCGGCAAATCAATAATATAACCTGCTGCATTTGGTTTATAAGTTAGTTTGCTTCCTCCCAGTACGTACGCATTGGTTACGCTAACGCCTGGTAAATTCGGCAATACAATTTTATCATCTTTTTTCTGAAATATGTGCAAATAGATCTTGTTTCCCTTGCGTGTAACAGCATAGTTATCATTTGGGGCGATGGGGCCACCTTTGGTGCCGTAAATGCTTTCGCCATATTTTTTAAGCCATGCACCCATTTGCCGCAGGGTTCCAACCTGCCGGGCCTCAATACGGCCATCAGGCATAGGGCCAACATTAAACAGCAGGTTGCCATTGCCTGCAGCCGTTTTTACCAGTGTTTGGATACATTCCTGCGCACTTTTCATTTTATCATTAGGTTTCCAGGCCCATTGCTGGCAAATTGTGATGCAGCTTTCCCATGGCTCGTTCATATTCAATTGTCCGATGCGCTGTTCCGGGGTAAGATAATCACCTACTGATTGGTCATTCAGTTTTTCGCTTTCTTTACCTAAGCGGTTGTTCACAATAACGTTTGGATCAACGCTTTTTATAAAGGCGTAAATCTCCTGGCCATCGGCATTGGTCCATGGTTTTTCCCAGTAACCATCAAACCAAAGCAGGTAAGGGTGATATTTGGTGATGAGCTCTTTTAGCTCATTCTTCATTTGCGTTTTAAAGGCTACCATATCTCCCTTAACATTTTTTGTTGAATCATAAGGATTATGGATAGGGTAGTTAGGATCGTGCCAGTCGAGCACGGTGTGATAGATGCAGAAAAGTATACCCTGCTTTTTGCAGGCCAAGGCCAGTTCGGCAACCATGTCGCGTTTATAGGGTGTTTTACCGATATTATAATCAGTAAAGGCAGATGGCCATAAAGCGAAGCCATCATGATGTTTGGCGGTAATCACCAAGTATTTCATGCCCGCTTCTTTAGCGGTTTTTACAATGGCATCGGCATTAAATAAAACCGGGTTAAACTCCTTGTACAGGTTATCGTAATCATCCTGGGCTACTTCCTTGTTACGGCTCCAGCCAATTTCGGTGCCGCGTAAGGTTACCGGCCCAAAGTGCACAAACATGCCAAAGCGTTTGGTCATGAAATCATCCAAAACCACTTTCGGCGTTTTTACAGGAGCGGCTTGCTGGCCAAAGCCCACTTTGATTATTGAAAACAGGTAAAGGAGTATAATTGCCGGTTTTTTCATTGATGAATTTTTATTAATGCATTAATTGTGGTCAGTTGTCCTTGAATTTTATAAATATGACCAGGCCGCGCCATGCGGCCCGGTCATAGGGGTATTATTATTATAGTAATGCGTTATTCCAGAAGGTAAGCTCACTCATATTGGTGTAATTACCTTCGTTGTTTGAGTTGTGTTTAATCCTGATACGGATATAGCGTACAGCCGGCGGATTGGGATCGAAGTTTACTTTTAACGGTGCGCTACCGTCATCGGTCCGTTTGATCTCTTTTAACAGTTTCCAGCCTTTAGAAATTGCCTCGGCAGTCCAGCCTGCATCATTAGCTTTTAGGGTAGTAGCAGCGTTGGTAATGTCCGCTATGCCCCATACCTCAAAATCATCAGGATTGTGACAGCAGTTACGACCGGTTTCTTCAATAGCTACCAGGCCTCTGTATAGTGCGCCCATATCAAAAGTGATAACCACCGGAAGCGGTCCGTTGCCATCGCTATGGAAGATGTTAGGGAAACCCTGAGGACCTGTACTGCCGTCCCAAAGCCTGTCTATATCTGTATCACCTTCATAAGGTTTGGCGTCGTTAGGCAAGTATACTTTTTTGAAAAGCTTTTTATCGCAAATGGCAACAGAGTTAATGGTCGGGAAGTCCTCATAATTGGCTACATAAAATGTGTCAAGAGCATTTACAGCAGGTTTAAAGGCTGATAAAAACTGGATTTTAGTATCCGCCTTATAATCTGCCAGGGTAACCGACATGCTATCTGCACTAAGTTTTCCGAAACTTTCCTTACCGGCTTTATTAGTGTATTTTATGTTTGTGAACACATTATGGGTACTGGTATCAACTTTCAGGAAATTAAGTGTAAGCTTTCCATCGGCACTGATACCGTATGGATTGGTAACATCATAACCCCTGTTTGATAAGCCCGACTGATAGATAGGCCCGTAAACCCTCACATTGTTGATATCAAGCGGAATAGAACGGTTGCCTTTTGCATCATACGAGAAAACTGTGAACGAATAAATGTATTCGTTAAGGTTTGGTATAACAACCGTTAAACTATCCGACGTATTGTGATTGGTGGAATTGTAAATGATGGAATCGGCTTTATTGTTCCAGTATATCACGTAACGGGTTATGCTGGGATCGGAGCTTGGATTCCAGGTAAGGGCGGCACGTAAATTTCCGGGACGGGAGTGGGCGTTGGCCACTGTGCCCGGGTACTTAACTTCGTGACCATTTAAGTACGATTCAAACTGTGTGTCTTGCTTGCTGCAACCATACAACAGGTATCCAAGCAAACAGAAAGCAGCTATTCTGACAATATTTTTCATGTTCGTTTAATCTAAATGAGTTAATACCTATTGTGGGTTACCATAAATTGAAAGCTCCATCATGTGGGCAAAGTCACCGTTTGACCAGGTATCATGCACCATGAAGCGGAAGTATTTAATTGGTGTTGAACCCGGTGGAATGTTAAAGTTAACCCCAGCCTTAACAAAGTCGGCATCGGCCGAATTGGTAAAACCTGGTGTAAGTCCCGATGGCGGGTTTGGATAATGATAATTGCCGATATTAACCCAGTCGCCAACTACGGTTCCAACAGGGGCATAATCAGGCAGCCTTACATCCTGCGGAGCATTCACATTTGATCCCCAGATGCTGAAATCTTTAGGGTTACCATGCGCGTAGGCATATTGATCGGGTCTTTCCCATAAAACAAAACGGCTTAATTGTGCAGATACGCCAAGGCTGAAAGTAACCTGCATTGGGGCAGGCGCTCCCGGAGCTGTATGCCAGCCGTTTGAGTATCCATCAGTTTTGTTATCCCATAAGTATGGAACCTCCCAGCCGTAAGCAGTAGGGCTATCGGTAGGTGTTTTATATACTGAAAACTTGCTCTTATCCAGTAGCGTTTCAAATATAGGGGTGATATTTACAACGGTAGTATCAGATATATTGCCAAATTTATCGGTAACATATACGCCAAATTGCTGAGGTACCGCCGCATACCCTCTTATGGAATAGTTGATGGTATCAACCTTGGTATAATGCTGGTCTACAACCTCCAATGCCTGTGTTGACTTATCAAAAGCCAATAAAATAACACCGATATCTTTTTGATCAGGGTTCATCGCTTTGATGTTTACACCGCCAAAATCAGAGGTGATAGTCAGTGTAGGCTTTATAAGCTTATAAAAAGGTGTATCAGGATGCACCTTAACAACCAGTGGATCGGATTTAACATTAGCCCTGCTCACCGAATAAAGTGTTACTTCATACTCCTGGCTTTTGGCAAAACCGTCAACCGTAACTGTATCCGAGTAATAGCTTGATTTGGTTTGGCGTGTAGTTTTATCGTTGATGCGGTACTCGGCCTGAACATATAGCAGGTTATCTGAGTTTGGCAGATCGTAGGTGATATAAGCACCGCCGTTAAAGTTTTTAACTTTTACGTTGGTAACCACGGCAGGCTTGCTTAAATCGGTCGAAACCTCTTTAACATACCCATCGTTCTTTTTGCATGAATTTAAGCACGCTATAAACAACGCCGCTGCAAGCACCAGCGCTGTTACCGAATAATTTTTAATGCGTTTCATAATTCTTATTTATGTTGAATTAATTCATTTTTAAATGGATGGGATGCCTACCAGTAGGTGGTTTGTACCAGGTTGTTATTAACAATCAGGTCGTTGTCCTTAACCGGCCAGAAATAATTTTTTAGCCCAAAAACAGGTGTTAACACTGTATGCGGCCTGTAATAGTTGCCAGCCTCTGACTCATATATATTCCAGCCTTGCAGTGGTGTGCTCAACACATTTTGAATTTCTTTCCAGCGGCGAAGATCCCATCCGCTTTGTGCTTCAAAACAAAGCTCAATGCGGCGCTCACGGTGTATGATATCGCGCAAACCTTCTTTAGTTGTTGGTTTAGCCGGATTTTTTGAATAGGTTGACCATGATTCCAAAACACCTTTTAATCCCGCTCTTGCACGTACTTTGTCAATGTAATTGTATACGTCGCTGGTTGGGCCATTGGCCTCGTTCAGGGTTTCGGCATATAAAAGATATAAGCCGGCAAGCCTCATCAGTGGTAAATGATATTCTATCGGCTGAAAGCCATCGTCATAAACTGAAAGATAATTGGCCAGTTTTTTAGGCCAGTAACCAGTAATATTGAGCGTATTCAGGTCTTTAGGGCCGGCTAATGAACCGGAACCGCGGGCTTCAACATGATAAGCCTGATCCTGGTTATAAATGCCGTTACCATACCAGATGCTGCCGTCAAAAGCGATGTTGGCATAAAAACGTGTTTCGCGGCCGTAGTGCTCGTTAATAGTGGTATAGCCTTGAGCAATATAATATTTGTCGGCATCGCCGGCGGTTTTAAGCGCGAAACGGTCAGCGTAATCATAATTCTTATCCTCAGTTAGCGGTACACCGTTAGCGGTATAAAAAAGTTCCTGTGTTGAAATAGGAACAGCAAATGTTGACGGGTTTGAGAAGATATTAACCGCAGATTTTGGCGTTAACCTTGGGGTAGCATAACCCTGGCAAGGGAACGTTGGGTTTAATGCCCAGATTAACTCTGGGTTTACATCCCATTTTTCGGTAACGGCGTTTTGAATAGTCAGTTCATTACGTAACTGATCTGACAGGGAACCTACCGTTGGAGGCGATACAAAGGTGTATAATTTAAGGCCGTTAGCTTCGCAGGCATCAATAGCCGCTTTACAGGCATCAGCAGCGCGTTTCCATTTCTGCGGATCGACAGTGCTTGAAAATAAAGCTTGTCCATCTTTATTCTTCATGCTGGCATAATCAGGGTTACCGTTAAATAACGGGCTGGCTTGTGTTGCCAACATTTCAGCTTTAATTGATAAAGCGGTTAACTGCGTAATACGACCAAGTTCTTTTGCTTGGTTAGTGATAACCGGTGGCAGATCTGGAATGGCTTCGTCCAGTAACTGTACGCAATAATTAAATACCGAATCGACCGGCGAACGTTTTACCCTCACATCCTCTGTGCTTGCAGTAATGTCGATGTTGGTTTTTACCAATGGCACCGGGCCATATAAGCGGCATAGGTAATAATGATAATATGCTTTAAGAAATTTTACCTCCGCCATCCATCTTGCTTTCTCTGATGGTGAAAGGTCGACAGGTTTATCGATATTCTCAAGCATGATGTTACACCTGCGAATTGAACGGAACAATGCCTGTCCGCCATTTTCACCATCCCACCAGTTTACACCCGGGCTTGCGCTGTTTTGCGTACCACGGATAAGGTTAAACCCATTTTCATTAAGCGGGTGGTTGGTAAGGTTGTTTGGATAAATGATTTCTGACGAGGTAGTGAAACCTATGTTTGAAGTAGGGTCATAAAACTGCTGTAGGGTCGCATAGCAGGTAAACAGGTAGTTTTCGGCCTCATTACGGTTCCTGAAAGCGTACTCAAGGGTACCGGTATTATCTGGTGTAACATCAAGATATTTTTTACATGATGCGCCCGAAACCAGGAGCCCTACCAGTAATAAAAGTTTATAATATTGTTTCATAATACTAAGTATTGATCAGTAAAAAATTACAGGTTAACATTTAAGCCTAAGTTGAACACCTTTTGTATAGGGTAGGCAAAGCCATTACCGCCAAGCTCAGGGTCCCAAAGTTTAAAGGCGCTCCAGGTATACAGGTTTAAGCCGTTAAAGTAAATGCGGCATTTGCTTACGTTTAGGCGCTTTAAAATTGATGGCGGCAGCGAGTAGCCTATTTCAACAGATTTCAGCCTCAGGAAACTACCGTCACGCATCCACCAGGTACTGTTTTGGCGGTTGTTTTCGATCTGGTTGCCGGTTACGCCTAACCGTGGATAGGTAGCGTACAGATCCTGGTTTTCTTCGCTCCAGTGACTGTCGGCAAATGCTTTGATCAGCTGTGTATTACCATAGATATATGGGTCGGGGCTTTGAATGAACGGACTGGTACGGTTAGGATCGATAAAGAATGATACACGTGCCTGACCCTGGAAAAAGCAGGAAATATCAAAGTTTTTGATGCCTGCAGATAAACCATAGCCGTACACAATTTCCGGAACGGTTGGATAGCCGATAAAGGTTTGGTCGGCACCGTCAATTTTACCGTCGCCATTCAAATCGCGGTATTTGATATCGCCACCACCCGGAGGGATGCCATTGGTCGAAAAGACCTGTGAAGGAGAGTTCCTTGCTTCGTTATCATCAACAAATAAACGTTCGGCAATATAGCCGTACTGCCTGCCTATTTCCTGACCATTGTGGTATCGGTAGGCTTCTTTATACTGAGGCTCCTCATAGTTGCCATATTTGCTGCTTGCTAAGGTAAAGTTACCGCGGCCCTGCAGCCATACATTGTTGTTTATGGTCGCCTTATAGTCCATCTGCAGGTCAATACCTTTGGTATTGGCTGTACCTATATTAGCAGTGACGTTAGGGTTTCCGTATTGGTCAAGCGCTTCAAGTCCCAGTGTTGTCGGGAGTGAGCTACGTGTTTGCAGAATGTTGTAACGGTGATATTTATAAACCTCTGCTACTACATTCAGATTTTTAAACAGGGTGAACTCAAGACCAAGATTTAGCTGGCGCGAGGTTTCCCAGGTTACATTTGGGTTTTCGTAGTTGTTGATGTAAACACCATTGCGGGTATAACCATTGTAAGTACCAAACGAAGCCGGGTTTCCGCCGTTAAGGTTAACATCCGAAAGGAAGAAGAAGCGTTGTGAACCGATAGCGTCATTACCTACTAAACCATAGCTGGCCCGTAACTTCATACGAGTGACAACATCATAAAGCCCTTGCCCCCAGAATTTTTCGTCAGATACGATCCATGAACCGCCAATGGTAGGGAAGAAACCGTACCTGTGATTGGCCGAAAAACGCTCGGTACCGTTATAACCGAAGTTAAACTCCAGGAAGTAGCGGCTTTTAAATGAATAAGTAGCGCGGCCTGCAAGTGTTAAGTTGCGGTAAGGCAGCGAGTACTGTAAAGTTGGATAGTTTAATACCGGATCTTTTGCTGCTGAATACACAGTTTGTTGGCGTGTGCCGATCAATGACGCGCTCACGTTATGATCACCAAACGCGTGGTTGTAATCTAAAACACCCTGGAAATAGATATAGGTGTTCAGGTTATCTGTACTTGGGTCGCGGTAGTAACTTAAATATTCGGTAGCAACATTGTTGCCGGTTGGCTGTGGGTTAAGCCATGTTAAGGTATACTGATTGGTGGCTTTATCATAAGTATTCACGTTGTAGTAAAATGGCGAATACCCCATTTGCGACTGAAAATATGAATATCTGTTGGTATGAAATAAACCATGGAAGTTAAGTCCGCTGGTTATAAAATCCAGTTTTTGGTTTAGCTCTAACTGGGCAGATAGCCTTGATTCAGAATAGTTTTTATGGCCGCGCAATAACGCTGCGTAAGGGTTATTGTAGGCGATAGCATTTGATGCCGAGCCCGCATTTGCCGGTGCCGCGTTACCAAACAAAATGTGTTTAACATTGCGGTTGGCCGAATCGGCAGGGAAATAAGCAGGGAATAATACCGGGCTGGTATGTACGGCAACGTTATAAAGGTCGGTCGAAAACGAAGCGTCGGCTGTAAGAGGTCCATTGTACTCATTGAACGAGCCCGCAAGCCTTACAATAAGCTCGGTAGTTTTGCTTAAATTGATGTTAACGTTTGAGCGTAACTGGTAGTTTTCAAACTTAACGTTGTTGTTATTATTGTTGGCGATATCCTGCCTTAAAATACCGTGGTCAACGTTATACGATCCTGATACATAGTAACGGGCAACGTCACCGCCACCGCTCACGCTCATATCCGCACGTTGCGTAGCTGTACGCTTTTTGAAAAGCATACCCAGCCAGTCAACAGCCGGATAAACATATTTATTGCTGCCCGGGGCATTGCTCAGCGTGGCCTGGGTATTTAATATTTTATTTTGCGAGAAGGGGAGTGGGCTTAACGGATCGCGGGTTATGGTGGCTTCGTTAAAAAGCTTCATGTAAGTGATAGGATCGGCAAGTTGCAGGGTTTTGGCCGATTGTGAAATGGAGTTTTCCACGCGTACGTTAATCTTAGCCTTACCAATTTTACCTTCTTTGGTACTTACTAAAATTACACCGTTGGCACCGCGGGCACCGTAAAGCGCGGTGGCACTGGCGTCTTTTAGTATCGAAAAGCTGGCGATATCATCAACCTGTAAGCGGGCAAGGTCAGATGTAGAAAGCTCAACGTTGTCGATCAAAATGAGCGGGTCTTTTTTATAGCCGAAAGTGGTTACGCCACGAATAAAAAAGCTGGAATTATCCTGCCCCGGCTGGCCGCTTGGCTGAAATGCGATAATACCCGCCACCTGACCTGCAAGCGCGTTGGTTAAGTTACTGGCGGGGATTTTAAGGTCGGCAGGTTTAACGGTAGTTACAGAACCTACTACAGCTTCCTTACGTTCTTTTTTACCGTAGGCCAGTACTACAACTTCTTCAAGGCCTCGTTTTGATTCTTTAAGTACAATGTTTACCACCAGTTTACTGGCCGAAACGGTAAAAAACTGATCGACAAAAGTTACGTACGATACCTTAAGGATGGTACCGGGTTCTGCATCAATCACAAACTTGCCGTTTACATCGGTAGTGGTACCCAGGTTTTTACGGTTAGTGGCTATGATGTTGGCACCGGCAATTGTTGCTCCCAGGGTATCTGTTACACGTCCGGTAATGGTTACCTTGGTTGTTTGCGCGTGTGCAAATTGTGCCGAACCAATAAAGCTCAGCAGTAATAATACAAAGCAATAAAAACCCGGTGCAGGTTTGTACGAGCGCTTAAGCTCCCGCCGGGTTTTGATACATTGGTAAAATTGTTTCATAAAATTGGTTTGATAATGGTTTTTTGTTTTTTGAGTTTGGTTTTTGGGTGTGTCGGTTTTAATGCATTTAAATGCGGAGTTGGTAAAAGGTTTTTCCTTTAAAAACTGGTTTAATCATGTTGTTTATTGAGAGTTAAAATATGTTAAGTTGACAATTAAAATTTTTTAGCCGTGTTTAAGCTTGCTGTTGCTTTTTTGAAAAAATCAATTGGTTAAAAAATAAACTACCTGGCACGCGTTTCCTTTACTGTTTGCATTCTTATCAGTGTCAATTTTTAAATTGAGCGTATGTGCACCTTTTTTAAGATCGGTACTGAAGGTTACATACCATGGCAGGTAGATCCATGAGCTGAATTGTGTGTACAGATCCATTTTCTTTTCGGGGCCGCCATCAATACTATAGCTTATAATGCCCGCGTCCGGACCCGATACTATGGCCATTCCAATTGCAGTGCCCGTAAATGGCAGTGTTAATGACGAGCTCGATTTTGTTGCGATAAGCATTGGCTTGTGTACAAAACCTTCGCGGGTTGTCACGTTGTTATCAGGTGCCCAATCGGGGTTAATAGCCCATCCATTCAGGCTTTTAGCGTACTGGATGTTGTAATATTTGCCGTTATTTAAATTGAGGTTATTGAGTGGTTTTGGTAATGCAGATAATTTTGATGCCTTGTTTTGTTGATCATCAAAGCATGCATTCAGTAAGCTTTTTATGGAAGCGAAGTAAAGTTCCTGTCCGTATATGGCCGGGTGCAGGTCTTTAAAGTCATATTGCCATGAAAACTCCTGGTTGTTAAGTTTGTCGGTAACTTCCTTAGCCAAATTGATAGACGGCAAGCCGTAATGTCCAGCTACCAGTTCATGATTTTTAATTTGTAGTGGGGTTTTGCCATTGTTGTAATCCCTGATCTTATCCGGATCAACAAATGACATCATGACAATATCCATCAGCGGATTTGCTTTTTTTGCATGCCTTACGATACCTTCTAAAGCACGTACTTCGGTCAGGCTATCCAGGCCGTTTACATTGTCGTTAACGGCAGCCTCAACAAACATCAAATCTACTTTGCCCGAATCAAGCACATCCCGCTGTAAACGGAATGCATGAGGCACACTTCCTAAGGACGGGATACCGGCTTGTATAAAGTGAAAATTAGTTGATGGAAAGCGCTCGGTAAGATAACGACTGATCTTTTCGCGCCAGCCTGGGTTGTAGGTGATGGATCCGCCTAAAAAAGCTACGGTAGCTTTTTGGCCTGCGTTAAATACACTGAGGCTATTGGCTAAACCGTCCCGGATTGTAAAGTAATTGGCATAGGGCAATGCCTTTTTTATCGGGTAGCTGTACCCCATGATCAAATCTGCCCATTGTTCCGGATGTTCAATAGGGAAGTGGTGCCCGTTCAACTCCTGCGGACCGGCAGTTACCGGGTATACCATCATCGGACCGCCTAAGGCCGTATAACGTTGAGCAAGGATGTTGGTATTATCGGCATTAGGCACAACCTGGTCGTTTATGCCAATAATGTGCATTACAGGAACTTTGAAAGCAGCAAGCCCATCAAGGTTATCAATAGGATTGTCTTTATAATCAAGTGCCTGTTGCTCTGTAAAGTGATATACCTGCTGCAATTGTTTCCACAAACCGGCATCTCCAGGAGCGCTTAGTTTACCACCCGGCCAGCTTTTAATGTTGCAAACAGGTGCTTCGTTATAAATGCAACTAATTTTATCGGGGTTGCGTTTGGCCCAGCCGTATACATATAAACCTCCGCGGCTTACGCCTTCGAGAGCAACTTTTGTGGCAAATGATTGTTTGGTGGTTAAATATTTATAGAAAGCATCCCATACCTGTAAAGCATAAGGGCTACCATATTGATCATCAACGTTTACAAAAGCTATACGAAAGCCTTTGGTTAGCAGGATGCTGTCAATATCGGTATGCCAATCCGGAAATGAGGCCCGCCACACCCATGGATTACCTTCAAGCGGTTTTTTGGGGTTTATAAAATAGGCTTTGTGGGTACCAATAGTAATATTTACCCGTTCAAATCCTTTCCAGCTATCATTGGCTGTATGTTGAATGGTATATACGGCTGGGGCATTGCCCGCACCGCCACTTTCATGGTTTTGTGCTGAGGCAATACCGGCCGTGAACCCAAATAATAGCGTAATTAGTAAAGTTTTAATCATTCAGTATTGGTTATAGCAATCCCAGTTCAAAAACTTCGTCCTTTTTTGAGGATTGATGTTTTCGATTAAAATTTTTTTGTAAAAACCTTAGTAGTTGGCGTTTATAATTAAGATAAAAGTATGAAGGGCATTAACAATAAATTGCATCTAAATTGATTTGTTTCGATACTATTTTGACATTGCTTTTTCTGTTTTTGGCAAAAAATGTCTTGCTGAAACAATTTAGTTGTATTAAGTGTCTTTTTCACAACAAAATAGTGTCGAAAAAACTAAAAGTTGCGCAAAATTGTATCGGTTGTTTTTAGTTCACGGTTCATTATTGATGGCTTATGCCAAGAGCCGTGGGGTGAAAATTCAGAAACTTACGAAGTTTTAAAACCTCGTAAGTTTGATAGATCGGGCCTAATGACCTATTACTGTCAATAGCGGTTCTTCGGATTCGTCCGAATAAGTTTTGTTTGTCACCACGTACCCTTTAACGCCGTAGTATAGCACATATACATAGCAAACAAGGGGTACTATAAATGCCATCCTGATGCCCGAGTGATCAGATATCAGGCCCATTATTGGTGGGATAATAGCACCACCAACAACGCCCATAATGAGCAATGATGAAGCTACTTTGGTATAATCGCCTATGTTTTTAATGCTGAGGGTAAAAATGATCGGGTACATTACCGAAGTAAACAGCCCAACTACGGATAATGAAATTATGGATACATAGCCACTTGTAAGTACCGATATCAATATCAGCACAAACGCGCCGATACTGCATAGCATAAGCACTTTATTAGGTTTAACCTGCTTGAGCAAAAATGCACCCAATAAACGCCCGGTTAATACCAGCGCCATATAAAGCGTAATAAATAAGGCGGCCTTTTGCTCCGTAATGCCTGCAATATTTAATGATTTCGTGTACCGGATAATGAAACTTACCACGCCAACTTCGGCACCCAGGTATGCGAAAACAGCAAGTACGCCCAATATAGTATGCCTGAACTTAAATACTCCAGAGAGTTTTTGCCTGCTGTTACCTTCATGAATCACCGGCAACTTTAAAAAGTATAGTACCATGCACAGGGCTATAAATAACACCGCCAAAGTTAAATAAGGCGGAATCACAAGGTGTGCTTCGCTGTTTAAAAACGATTGAAGTTGTTCCGGGCTAAAGGATTGTATAAGGCTTGCCGGGATATCTTTTTCATGCAGCAAAAATCTGGAACCAATGAAAGGCCCTATTGTGGCACCCATTGAGCCAACTGCAGCCGCTAGGCTTAACCGGCTTGATGCGTGGTTCGGGTTGCCAAGTTTTGAAATATAGGGTGTAGCAGTAACTTCCAATATGGCAAAGCCTGATGCCATGGTAAATAATGCCAGCAGGAATACCGGGTAAAATCTGGTAGTTGCTGCCGGGTAAAATATTGCTGCACCAATAGCCGCCAGAATAAGTCCGGTAAGCATCCCTGCCCTGTAACCCATTTTTTCAATGAAGCGCCCTGCAGGTAAAGCCATCAGAAAATAAGCCCCAAAAAATGCGGATTGGATCAGCGACGATTGCAGATCGGTTAACTGGCAGGCCCTTTTCAGATGTGGGATCAGCACATCGTTAATATTGCGGCTCAGGTTCCAGAAAAACATCAGGCTCATTACTATCAGCAGCGGAGCTAAATATTTTGATGCGTTACCATTGGTTTTGTTCATGCTTATCCTGTTTTATCTTCTATAGCCTAATTCAGCGCCGCCGCTTACTGGCATAATGCATCCGGTTACAAATCGTGCAGCATCCGAAAGCAGGAAAACTGCCGCGTCGGCTACTACATCACCCTCCGGGCAGTAGCCTAAAGCGTGTATATCATTCAGGTATTTCTCTATCGATCCGGGATCCGGCTGTTCTGCCGCCCATTGCTTAAGTAATGGCGTCCACACCCCAGCCGGCGAAACCGCGTTTACCCGGATCCCATATTGCGCATAATCAAGCGCCATAGATTTGGTAAGCGCGTTGATGCCCCCTTTGGTTGCGGTATAAGCAGCATGCAGACTTTGCCCGATATCGCCGGCCATACTGCTGGTATTCAGGATACTGCCTTTTGATGCTTTAAGCATGTTGATGCCATATTTGGTTGTCCAGAACAGGCTTTTGAGGTTAATATCCATCAGGGCATCCCACTCATTTTCTTCTGTTTCGTCAACAGGTTTTGATGGATGAGCTATTGCCGCATTGTTATGAATAGCATCAAGCTTGCCATAATGTTTATTAATAGTTTCAAAAGCGGCTTTTACATCGGCGCTGTTTGATACATCACCCGCAATGCCTTCATGTTTGCCGCCAAAACGGTCAAGCGTTTTATAAAGGGCCCGCTCATTAACATCCATGATAAAAACGGTTGCCCCCTCACGGATATAAGCTTCGGCACAAGCTAAACCAATGCCCGACGCGCCTCCTGTAATAAATATTACTTTGTTTAATAACTGGTTCATTTTTGGTTTTTAGCTGGTTACAAGATCGCTGCTGTTGCCTGCTTCGGCAGGTACGGCGTAAAAGCCCTCGCTAATATTGGCCGGATTTTTAAAGTATTTGGCCAAATGCGGTATGTGTTCCAAAAATAAGTTTTCGTGCCCAATAGCAACATGATTAAACAACACTAAATGCTGATGGATCTGCCCCATATCACCCACATGAGGGACTACCGGTACGTTGAATTTTTTTGCCAGCAGACTAATCGTCAGAAATTCAGACACACCACCAACGCGCACACAATCAACCTGGCAAAAATCCATGGCGCCTGCCTGCAAAAAGTTTTTGAAGATGATCTTGTTAGGAATATGCTCACCGGCTGCAATTTTAAGAGGTGCAATTTCTTTAGCCAGTGTCTGATGAGCCAATACGTCATCGGGGTGGGTAGGCTCTTCAATCCAGTAAGGGTTTATGGTGCTTAACTCTTTACAAATGGAGATGGCCTGCGGAAGGTTCCATTTTTGGTTGGCATCAAGCATGATGGTAGTTCTGTCGCCAGCTTCGGCCCGAACCAACTTTGCCCTGCGGATATCGCGTAACGGGTCGTTTGAGCCTACTTTTAATTTCATGGCCGTAAACCCGCGATCGATGGCGCGCGCCACATTTTCCTTAATTTTTTCATCTGAGTAGTTAAACCAACCTACCGATGTATCATAGGCTTTATAACCTGTTTGCAAAACGCTGTTGCGTAGCGTACGGCCGGTAAGATTGTTCCCTAAAATGTTTTCTGCTTCTTCAATGGTTAATACATCTTCCAGGTAATTAAGATCGAGTGTAGCTACGAGGTCTTTCGGGCTTAAATCGAGCAAAAGTTTCCAGAGTGGTACCTGGCGACTTTTAGCCCATAGATCGAAACATGCGTTAACTATAGCCGCCAGCGCCAGTTGCATAACACCTTTGTGCGGCCCCAGCCAACGGTAAGTAGGCGAGTCAAGTATCGAACGGTAAACCGAACCGAAATCAGACATCAGTTCCTCAATTTCGCGGCCTTTCAATGTTTCGGAAAGGTATTGTATGGCTTTGCATACCAGGTCGTTGCCGGCGCCAAGGGTAAAGGCCAGGCCAATGCCTTTTACGCTGCTATCGGTATGCAGTTCACAAATGGCGTAAGCGTACTGGGTAGAATCGTTTACGGCATCAGATCCGGCGCCATTGCCTAAATTAAAACGCTTGTCGGTAACTTCAATTTTATTAATGTACATGTAAGTAAATATATTTTGCAAATAAATTCAGACTGTTCTCTATAGAAAAGTCCTCGATAAAATCTTGTTTCCTGTGTTTATAAATCGGTTTATTATACCTTTTCAGATAAGGTATGATGTTGTAAAATTAGCGCGGTTTGATTTTTTACTTTCACTTTAATTGGCAACTTTCGATAGTATTTTTGCTTATATTTAGCTTTTGTGATCTGATCTTGTTAAAATGAAACCAATTTTAGCCGTATTGTCTGACGGGGTACAGTCAGAAGACCTTTTTGTTGCCAAGGAAGTCAGGCTTCCTTTTTTCTCCAATGAGTTTCATTTTCATGAGGAATGCCAGCTGGTTCACATCGTAAAAAGTTCGGGCAAAAGGATAATCGGCGACCTGGTTGATTATTTTGAAAGCGGCGAGCTTATTTTCCTGGGGTCAAATATCCCGCACGTTTGGCACAACACACAGGAGCAAACTAACGGAGACGAACCGGAGCCTTATGCGCATTCTCTATCTATCTATTTTAACCCATCGAAGTTATTGCTGCACCTTTCGGCTTTTGGAAATGTGCGCAAAATCGAGTCGTTTTTGAACAAGGCACAAAGAGGGGTGGAGTTGAAAGGCAGAAGCCGGGATATGGTAGTAAAATTAATGTACCAGATTTTGCAGCAAGAGGGGCTGCAAAAAATCATCACCCTGCTTGAGATCCTGAATGCCATGAGTTCATCAGATACGGAATATGATCTGCTGGCCAGTATCAATTATATCAACTACTACCAGTACAATGATAGCAAACGTATGGACCAGGTATTTAAGTACATCTTTGACAATTTCAGGGAAGATATCTCACTAAACACAATAGCCGATGTGGCTAACATGAACACCTTTGCGTTTTGCCGGTTTTTTAAGGCCCGCACGCAAAAGTCATTTACTCAGTTTGTAAATGAAACAAGAATAGGCTATGCCTGTAAATTGCTGGGCCATAAAGAAACCAGTATTACAGATATAGCCTATGAATGCGGTTTTAATAACGTATCAAACTTTAACCGCTTTTTTAAGGTGATTAAAAAAGTAAGCCCCCGCGAGTACCGGAACCAGATTTTGTCTTAGTTGCGATTTAGGCTAAAGTTTTGCAACCTGTTTGTCGTACTATTTGCAGGAGGCGTTTCGGCCCATTTTATTTCATCGTTCATGAAATGTTCGGTACGGCAGCCGTTGTTGCGGATGCTTTTAATGAAATCGAAATACAGATCGTTAAAAACGTATACGTTTTCTTTCAATACAGCATAGTTAGTAAGTATAAAACCAAGCGTGTTTACCTTAACTATGATCTGTTTCGAGTCATCGCATAATTTAATGAGGTTTTTAATATTGTTAACAACTGCAAGCTGGTTACTTACCGGCAGGGTGAGTTTTATTTTTAAGCCCTCGTAAAGCACTTTCATAAAAGTAGTGAAACCGCCATCCTGTTCATTGTAAGTGATGCTTATCTCATTAAAAACGGCTTTGGCTTTATCTTCATAACCCGACGCCAGGTATGACTCGGCCATAACGGTTTTTAAAATGAAAGCATATCCTGTAGAATAACCCCGGTATACCTTATTTAAACCGTTAATAAATTTGGCTGCTTTGTTGTGTTTTTGACAGATGGTTGATGTGTATAAAGCCAACAAATAAACTACTTCTGTAAATCCTTTTGAAACACCGGTGTTTTGAACCGGATTGAAATAGAACCTTGTGATTTCGGTAAGCGACTCCTTTTTTATGATGCCATACTTGAGGTAAAACAAAATAGTTTCAATGCAGTTTACCGGGTTGATAGGCAAGTTTTGAAGCGCTTTTAAATTGTATTGCTTTAAATCATTAAAGTGTTTTTCGATTTTTGTTAAATCAAGCTGCATGATGGCAATGGCAGCAAGGCAGGTTTTTATTAAAATTTGTTGCTGGTTTGATAAGCGGAATTGTAAAAATGTTTCCAGCACTTCCTCATAACCAATATCGATAAATTCAAGGCTGATAAAGTAGTTAAAGAACTCCTCGCTGCAAACCTGTCTAAACAAATCTTCCATTCGCTCGGTCATTTTTGTGTTTACATGCTGAATTTTGAGTAATTCACCAATAAACCTGATGATCTCCGATTTTTCTTTTGGCAACAACTGTACACTTAGTAAAGCTTTAAGCTCGAACCTATAGTCTTTATGAACTGCATTATAAATAAACCATTTTATGATAGGCAGTTTTTTATCCCTGCCGAATACCAGGTCGGTTAGGTTTACCAGGTTATCATCAAATACATAGTTATTGTTGTACATCAGTATCATAGCCAACGCATACTCCAGGGTAGTATCGTCAATCATTTTAACTACGAAGTTGAGCTTGTTTTCGCGCGAGAGGTTAAGTTCCTCAATGATCCCTGCGCTAAGCATCTCCTGGTATGCCGATCCATATTTTTTGATCAGCTCATAGATCCTGATCTTACTAACCTCGTATACCCGGTTATCGGTATCCATTTGATTAATGATGCCGGTAATCAACAATACCTTTTCAATGGCATAATGACCTTTGTAAACATTATGATAGTAGTTTGCGGCTACAAGGTTGTAATAAGTAAGGTCATTAAAGTGGCTTAAGCTGAAATTATCGCTGTATCGCTGGTAATAGTACTGGAAGTATAAAGGATGACTTAGTTTATCAATAATAGGTAAAGTTATATCATGGGCAATATTAGGGTTTATATTATCGCAAAGTTTTTTGATTTGTTCGGTAGTAAACAGCGGCACATTAAGTTTTTGACTGCTATCCATCATAAAACCGGTGAACCACAGATCAGGTTGGGCTATTATATCTTCCCTGAAGTTACTCCAGGTTGACGAACGCATGGTTAGTATCACCTTAAACCAGGGGTATTTGTGGTACATGGCTATAATATCGGCCAATTGCTTAAATACCGTTTCGAATGTGTTATTCTTGAAATAAAACTCATCGAAACCATCTATAATTAAAATAAAGCGCCCGCTAAAATCTTCGGCCATTTCTGCAAGGCCGTCAAGGTCTTCATCTGGCGACAGGCCAATAAGCCCCATCAGCCAATGGTTAAGATGGATGTTTTGGAGCGATGAATTGAGCGTGTTACCGTTAAAAAACAGTATCAGGTCTTTTTCATCTTTTTGTGTGTTGGCTTTTATCAAATCTTTTACCCAATGGCATAGTCCAATTGTTTTGCCATAGCCTGCCGGAGCTGTAAACACAGTGGCTGTATAAGGCTGCTGCATAAATATGGACAATTGTTCATTAATAAAATTCCGGGGAATGGTATACTGGAACGGTATCCCTGAATGATTGATCTGGGTTTGCAAAGTGAAATTGGTGATCCTGTCTGCTTTGGCCGTTATCTTCCCAGGTTTATATACATGGCTTTCTTTTTTAACAACTGTCTTTTGCTTGCTTTGGCAAAATGCATCCCAACCTGTATAACCGCAAAACTCAGCCAGCGCGTTCATGGTGAATAATGATGGGGTAAACTTGCTGTAGGCAAATCCAAAAATACGTTTAAGCGTAGTTTCACTAATGCTTTTCTGGGTTTTGCCAAACAGCATTAATGATAAGGCCTTGCAATCGGCAGGGGTAATGTAGGCCATACCCGCTTTCTCCGTTAGTTCTTTTTTTAACAGATCAAAATGATAAGTCGAAAATAGATGCATAGGTAAAGGTTTTAGAGTGAATATATTAACTATATACGTCAGTCAGTCGAACAAATTAGCGCAAACAGTATCAGCAAGTAATCTTGAAAACTTATTTAAAATATTGTAAAAGGTTCAAGCAATTCCCTGGGGTAACGGGATATTGTTAATACATGGCTAAACAAATATTTTCACATATTTTGTTTAATCAATAATACGTATGTTAATTGAAAATGGATTTATATTTTATTAAAAATGATATTCCGTTAGGTTGTATTTGCTGAATGAATAAAATGAACAGAAAATGAATGCAGAAAACAGAATGAACAGACCTGCATGAATACTGAATGATATGACCAGAATGGTTTTTAATGAATGAAAAGCCTTTTTCGTATTGCATAGGCGTGATTTAGCTTTACGGAGTTCATTTCAAACATCTATGCCTTATGAGAAACCTCGCCTTTAACAAGAACGCTTTTTGGGTGTTATTTATTTTATTGGCATTGTTTAATATTAAATATGCGAAAGCACAACGGACATATGCCACATCCGAGCAACATGGTGCAACAGGCGTTGCCTGCGTAAACTGCACCGTGCTAAATGCAGCCAATGCGGCAGATGGGAATGTTCAAACATTTTCATCAATAAATGTTGTTGTTGGTGTAGCTGCACAAACCTACCAGGAACTAATATTTCAAAGCGCTAAACCTTCCGGTACTCCTGTCTCAGTTAAATTAGGTTCGGGGGATAAATTGCTGACGCTTACCGCACTTGGAGGCGTTTCTTTACAGGCATATAATGGAAATACAGCCATTGGTACCCCGGTAGCAGTGGCTACGTTGCTTACAGCACTAAGTAATAACAACCAGGTTGAGGTTAGTATAACCCCAGCCCAGGCTTATGATCGTATCAGGGTAACTGTTAACGGAGGCCTTGCCGGTGTTTTGGCAAGTACTTATTTATATGATGCCTTTACTACAGGTACAGGCGCCGGTATTTGCAGCGCTGCAGTTGACGAATTACATGGTATATCATCAGGCTTATTGGGTTTGGGAGTTGATGTGGGCGGTGTAGCAAATCCCCAAAATGCTATCGACGGTAATCTTAATACTGCATCTACCTTAAATGCGGGCGTAGGTTTGCTTGGGGCATATGCCCAGCAAACTATCATATATGGAAGCCCATCGGTAATTGGTGATTCGGTACGAATGACCTTGTCAATCCCTCAATCGTTAATAGATGTGGGGCTGCTTTCGAACATTTCGGTAGCAACTTATCTGGGTAATACTTATAATAATGATCAAACAGCAATAAACGCATCGCTTTTAAACCTGCGATTGCTCGATTTAACCAACAACAGGCGCAAGGTTACTATAACGTTTGCGCCCGCGAATGTTTTTGACCGGGTGCAGCTTACACTTGGGGGCGTAGCTAACGTATTATCAACACTTGACCTTTATGAGGCTGTTAGACTGATACCAAGGCCTGTTACAAAAATTAATAATGCGCTGGGTGTAACCGCCCAGATTAATTCGGGCTCAACCGCTACGCTTACTGCAAATGCTGTTGCCAACACTACTTTTCACTGGTATACCCAGGCCACAGGCGGATCAGCAGTTGCAACAGGCCCGAGTTATACAACACCAACGCTAACAGCGTCTACCGATTATTATGTATCGGCTTCGCGCACAGGTTGTACCGATGAATCAGAACGGACAAAAATTTCACTTACTGTAGGATCTACAACCCCTACGCCACCGGTTAATCCGTCGGGAGTGCGCACTTATGCCAATACGCAGCAACCAGGGGCGGGTGGTTTATTATGCCTTGGTTGTACGGTAACTAATCCGGGTAACGCAGCTGATGGCAACCTGCAAACTTATTCTACCTTAAATGTAACCGTAGGTGTTGCTGCTCAAACTTATCAAACGCTTACATTTCCCGGTGGTACCAAACCAGCCGGAACACCGGTTTCTGTTAAATTAGGTACCGGGGATAATCTACTTAGTCTTACAGCTCTTGGAGGGGTAACTTTACAGGCTTATAATGGTAATACACCTGTAGGCTCTCCTGTTTCGGCGGCAACACTTGTATCGGTATTGAGCAATAACAACCAGGTTGAATTGAGCTTTGCACCTACACAAGCTTATGATGGTATAAGGGTTACGTTAAACGGCGGCCTGGTAGGGGCGCTGAGCAGCTTATATTTATATGAGGGATTTGTAACCACGGCAGGTCCTGCCGTATGTAATACTGCTATAGATGAGCTGCACGGCATATCTTCAGCACTACTGAATTTAGGTCTTAATGTAGGTGGAGTTGTGAATCCGCAAAATGCCATCGACGGAAACCTGAATACCGCATCTACTTTAAATGCGGGTGTAGGCCTGTTAGGAGCTTATGCACAGCAAACCGTAATATTTTCAAACCCATCAGTAATTGGCGACTCGGTAAGGTTAACCCTTTCGGTGCCTGAGGCTTTGCTGCAGGTAGGTTTACTGGCAGGTTCATCAGTAAACACTTTTTATGGTAATACAGATAATAATGATCAAACCTTTTTAAGTTCCTCATTATTACAGGTTCGTTTACTCGATCTTACCAATAACCGGCGCAAAGTGGTGATCACTTTTGTGCCAGGCAAAGTTTTTGACAGGGTGCAGTTAAGATTAGGTGGTATTGCCAACGTTTTATCAACCCTTGATTTATATGAGATACAACGATTAATTGCCAAACCGGTAATCAAAATAAATAATGTAGCATCAAACGATGCCCAGATCTGTACAGGTACCACAGCAACATTTACTGCTACGGCTGTACCTAATACCGTGTTTCACTGGTATACACAAGCAACAGGCGGATCGCCGGTATTTACCGGGGCTGCCTTTACAACACCTGTTTTAACAGCTTCGGCAACCTATTACGTTGCCGCCATGCGGAGTGGATGCACCGACGAGTCGGACCGAACTAAAGTAACTGTTACTGTAAATGCTGTGCCGGCTTCACCGGTTATAGCCAACAATACTGTTAGCGTTTGTTCAGGGCAAACCGCTACGTTTACCGCCACCAGTGTAGCCGGCGTTACCATAAACTGGTATAGCGCCGCTACCGGCGGTACTTTATTGCACACCGGCGATAGCTTTACTACGCCTGCTTTAACCGCGGCTACCAGCTATTATGCAGAAGCAGTGGTTGCCGGCGGAAGCTGCGCAAGTGCTGCCCGTACCAAAGTAACCGCTAATATTACACCGCCGCCGGTTGCGCCAACACTTACCGCCGCCAATGTTACTATTTGTAGTGGCGGTGTGGCTACTTTATCTGTAAGCGGAGCCGTGGCGGGTACCACTTATAACTGGTACACGGCCGCAACCGGGGGGACTCCCATATTCACCGGGGCTACTTATACTACCGCGGCCCTAACAGCCAATGCAACTTATTATGTTGAGGCTGTAAATGCAGGTGGTTGCAGCAGTGCCGTACGTACCCAGGCAACAGTTACCGTTACGCCGCTTCCTGCTGATCCAACCGTGGCTGCGGCAAATGGTTCAATAGCTGCCGGGCAGAAAACAAGTATCAGCGTGACCAGTCCACAAGCTGGCATTACCTATAACTGGTACACATCAGCAAACGCCGGTGCGCCTGTGTTTACCGGTACTACCTTCCAGACACCTTTATTATATAACAATACAACTTACTATGTAAGCGCTTTAAATGCCACAGGTTGTGCATCGGCAAACCGTACAGCTGTTACCATTACCGTAACTATCAACACCAATGCGCCATGTACTTTTGCCAATCAGCAAACGCCAACAGTAAACGGACTTTGTTTAGGTTGTACCGTTACTAATCCTGCTTTAGCTACCGATGCCGATACCACCACAGCTTCAACAATCAATGTATTAGCCGGTTTGATAGGTGGAAATGTTCAACAGGAGTTGCGCTTTCAACAGGCCGGTTTCGCGGGTGATACCATTAAGCTGGTATTGCAAAACCCTAACGGCCTGTTAGGTGCTGCCGTTTTAGGCAATATCGGCGTAACACTTGCCAATGGTACCACCACAACTGCAAGTTACCAGCTTAATAACGCGTTGATAAAAGTGTTCCTGCTTGCAGGTAGCTCAAACAAATACGCGGTTTATATCCCGGCTACCGGCGCTTATGACAGAATTACCGTAAGTATAAACTCTGGCCTTGCAAGTGTTTTAACACCGCTTAATATTTACTATGCTTCGCAGCAATTCCCGAAACCGGTATTTAACCCAACTGCTCCTGAAATTTGTAAAGGCAGCAGCGCGGTTGTAAATATTACTTCGCCGGCCAACGGAACATTTACTTGGTATAACGCCCCAACAGGCGGAACCGTTGTACATACAGGTACATCATTTACAACTCCGGCTTTAAATGCCAATACAACTTATTATATAGAATACACCCGTGGTACATGTACCGGAACTGTAAGGTTCCCGGTTACTATTTTGGTTGATGATGTACCGGCAGCACCAACTGTTACCGCGCAAAACGTTACTATAACCAGCGGACAAACAGCTACTTTGAATGCAACTGCCAGCAATGGCGCAACCATACAGTGGTATGATGCTGCAACAGGAGGTAACCTGGTTCACACAGGTAACCCGTTTGTAACTCCTGTACTTACGGCTAACAAAATTTATTATGCAGGTACTGCCTTGGGCAGCTGCGTATCAGCAACCCGTACACCGGTTAACATTACGGTACAGCCGATAGTAATACCAACCGTATCGGTAACACCGCCAACCGTTGCACTTAATGCAGGGCAAACAACTTCGTTCACTGCTTCATCAACTACGCCGGGCGTAACCTTTAACTGGTTTACTACACCAACCGGCGGCACAAGCATTTTTACAGGTGCTACCTATACTACTCCGCCTCAATTTGCTAACACCACTTATTATGCCGAAGCTACTGTAACGGCTACCGGCGTAAAATCAGCTACAAGAGCACCAGGCGCGGTAACTATCAATCAACAGGCATCAAGTCCTGTTCCTTGCGGCGCGGCTATCGACCAAACCAATACTACCAGCGGTTTATTATGTGTTGGATGCGCCGTGCTAAACCCTGCAGGTGCTGTTGATGCAGATCGCAATACCTTCTCACAATTAAATGTACCTATAGGTTTGGTTAACTCTTACGCAAGCCAAACTTTAAGGTTTACCAATACAGGCCTTGCCGGCGACAGCGTTGTTATTGAATTAGGCGTTCCGGGAACGCTGGCCAGTGTAGGCGTACTTTCACAGATCCAGATAGGCACCTACAACGGTGCAACTTTCAATAACGATTACTTTAGCGTAAACGGATCGCTTATCAATATTCAATTGTTAAGCGTTACCAGCCGTTTCAGGGTAGCTTTTAAAGCAACTCACAATTTCGATAGGGTAGAGGTTAAGCTCAACGCCGCTTTGGCAGGCGTATTCAGCGCTCTTAATGTTTATGATGCTTTGCAATCTGTAGCGGCTCCGGTTATCGCTGTTTCGCCAGTAACAACTTGCTCAGGCGCGCCAGTAGTACTTTCAGCTACAGTTCCTGCAAACGTAACTGTAAAATGGTATACATCAGCAACCGGCGGTACCGCTGTTGGCACCGGTGCTAATTTTACAACCCCGGCCTTAAGCGCATCTACAACTTATTATGCAGAAGCAAGCCGTACCGCTGATGGTTGTACCCAGGCCGTACGTACCCCTGTTAATATTAATGTTGTAACAATACCAACAGCGCCAGTTTTGGCTGCTCCAAACGTAACTGTATGTACAGGCCAAACTGCAACGTTTAATGTAACTCCGGTTAACGGGGTAACTTACAACTGGTACTCTGCAGCAGCAGGCGGCACCCTAATACATACAGGCAACAGCTTTACAACTGCTGCTATCAATGCAACCACAAGCTATTTTGTTGAAGCAGTTTCAGGTACGAGCTGTATCAGCACTACCCGTACCCAGGTTACAGCAACTTTGGCCCCACCGCCAATAGCGCCGGCACTTAACGCAACCAGCGTAAGCATTTGTGATGGCAGTGTTGCAACTTTAGCGGTAACCAACCCTGCTGCCGGAAATACCTATAACTGGTATACCACAGCGACCGGTGGCACGCCTGTATTTACAGGACCGACTTACACAACAGCGGCTTTACACAATAATACAAGCTATTATGTAGAGGCTGTAAACGCAGGCGGCTGCACCAGTGCGCAACGTACCCAAGCCGATGTTACCGTTGTTCCGCTTCCTGCCAATCCAACTCTATCAGCAAATAATACTTCAATAGCTGCCGGACAACAAACAACTATTGGCGTTACCAATACACAAACCGGTGTTACCTATAACTGGTATACATCAGCTAATGCTGCTTCGCCGGTATTTACGGGTACCACCTTCCAGACACCGTTGTTGTACAACAATACTACTTATTACGTAAGCGCGGTTAACAGCACCGGTTGTACTTCGGCAAGCCGCACAGCGATAACTATCAACGTAACAATCAATACTAATGCCCCATGTACATTTGCAAACCAGGAAACTGTTACTGTAAACGGCATCTGTATTGGTTGCGGTGTAACTAATGAATTACTCGCGACCGATGCCGACACCACAACCGCTTCAACCATTAACGTATTAGCCGGTTTACTGGGGGGATATGCTCAGCAGGAACTTCGTTTCCAGCAGCCGGGTTTTGCAGGTGATACTATTAAGCTGGTATTACAAAATCCTAACGGTTTATTAAGTGCCGCCGTTCTGGGTAATATCCAGGTGACGCTGGCTAACGGAGCTACTCCAACTTCAACGCTTGCGCTTAACAGTGCTTTAATAAAAGTATACCTGCTTGCAGGTAGCTCAAATAAATACGCTGTTTATATTCCGGCAACGGGAGCATATGATCGCATCACCGTGAAAATAAATTCAGGTGTTGCAAGCCTGCTTACGCCGCTAAATATCTATTATGCTGCTCAGCAATTCCCTCAGCCGGTATTTAACCCAACAGCCCCTGAAATTTGTAAAGGCAGCAGTGCGGTTATTAATATTACATCACCTGCTAACGGAACATTTACCTGGTATAATGCACCGGTAGGTGGAACTGTAGTACATACAGGTGCATCATACACCACTCCGGCTCTAAATGCCAATACCACTTATTATGTGGAATACAGCCGTGGTTCATGTGCATCAACCGTGAGGTTCCCGGTAAATGTTATTGTTGACGATGCTCCGCCTGCACCAACAGTTACCGCTCAAAATGTAACTATCACCGCCGGACAGACAGCTACTTTAAATGCAACGGCCAGCAATGGCGCCACCATACAATGGTTTGACGCGCCAACAGGTGGCAACCTGGTATTCACCGGTAATCCTTATGTTACCCCGGTTTTAACTGCTACTAAAACCTATTATGCTGGCACAGCACTGGGTAATTGCGTGTCCGCTACCCGTACCCCTGTAATCATCAATGTACAGCCTGTTGTGATACCTGACGTAAGTGTAAATCCGCCAACTACAACTGTTAGTCCGGGTCAGACTACTGCATTCACCGCATCATCAACTACGCCGGGCGCTGTGTTTAACTGGTTTACTACACCAACAGGTGGTACAAGTATCTTTACAGGCGCTACTTATACAACGCCGCCAGAGTTTGCCAATACTATTTATTATGCTGAAGCATCAATTCCTGCAACCGGTGTTAAATCGGCTACCAGGGCAACCGGTATAGTTACTGTAAATCAACAGGGTTCAAATCCTGTACCTTGCGATGCTGCCATCGACCAAACTAATACCACCAGCGGTTTACTGTGTGTTGGCTGTGGTGTATTGAATGCTGCCGGATCTGTTGATGCGGATCGAAATACCTTCTCGCAATTACTGGTTCCGGTTGGATTGGTTAACGCTTATGCCAGCCAAACCCTGCGCTTTGCCAATACAGGTATTGCAGGTGATAGTGTGATAGTGGAATTAGGAGTTCCGGGAACGCTGGCCAGTGTTAGTGTACTGTCTCAAATTCAAATAGGTACTTACAACGGCGCGACATTTAATAATGATTACTTCAGTGTAAATGGTTCACTGATCAATATTCAATTATTAAGTGGTACCAGCCGTTTCAGGATTGCCTTTAAAGCAGCCCATACATTTGACAGGGTAGAAGTAAGGTTGAACGCCGCCCTCGCAGGTGTGTTCAGCAGCCTGAATATTTACGACGCTTCACAATCAGTTCCTGCTCCTGTTATTGCCGCGTCACCTGTTTCGGCTTGTTCAGGCACACAGGCTACACTTACAGCTACTGCTCCGGTAAACGTAACCGTAAGATGGTATACTTCGGCTACAGGTGGTTCACCGGTATTCACAGGTGCTACCTTTACCACTCCGGCTTTAACCGCATCCACAACATACTATGCTGAAGCCAGCCGTACTGCCGATGGTTGTTCGCAGGCTGTTCGTACGCCGGTACAGGTAAATGTTACCGCGCCACCTGCTGCTCCGGTTGTGGCAGTTCCTAATACAACGGTTTGTGCCGGTCAGCCTGCTGCTTTTGCCGTAACTCCGGTTAACGGTGTTACCTATACCTGGTATGCTTCGGCTACAGGTGGTACACCTATAACTACAGGCAACAGCTTTACTACTCCGGCTTTAACTGCTACCACGTCATATTATGTTGAGGCAGCAAACGCGGGCCAGTGCAGCAGTAGTGCCCGCACCAAAGTAACGGCTAATGTGACTGCAACGCCTGTTGATCCGACAGTGTCACAAGCCAGTACCCAAACCTGTTCAGGTTCAACAGTTACTTTAACAGCTTCGTCAACGCAGCCTGGTGTTACCTTTAACTGGTATACAACAGCAACAGGTGGTACGCCAGTACATACAGGCGCCCAATATGTTACTCCGGCCTTAACCGCTAATACATCATATTATGTTGAAGCTGCTACTGGCACTTGTACAAGCGCCAATCGCGCCAAGGCAGATGTTATTGTTAACCCAACGCCGGTTGCTCCAACCATTACTGTAGTTCCGGTTGGCGGGCAGATCACATCTGGTCAAACAGCTCAGCTATCAGCTACTTCGACTACTGCTAATGTTACCTTTAATTGGTACAGCACGGCCAATGGTGGTACTCCGGTTCATTCAGGAGCAACGTTTACAACTCCCGCCTTAACCACCAACACTACTTATTATGTTGAGGCTGTATCAAATGCTACAGGTTGTATCAGCACAACGCGTACACCTGTTACCGTAATTGTTAACCCTGTATTCTCAACCTCGTGCGATTTTGCATCCACCCAAACCAACAGTACCAGTGGCGTTGCCTGCTTATTGTGCGGTGTTACCGGTGCCGATAACTCGGTAGATACGGATACTACCAACTTTAGCCAGCTTACCCTCGGTGTTGGCGCGGTTGGCTACGTAGGCCAGAAATTGATTTTTGGTGATGCGGGCCTTGCCGGAGATACCGTAACTGTGAAAATAAAAGTACCGGTTAACCTGGCATCAGTTGGTGTATTAGGTCAGTTACAGATAGGTTCGTTTAATGGCAATACCGATAATAACGACAGGATTGCATTGAGCAGCACGCTCATCAAGGTAACCATACTTGCAGGCGGTCAAACAGCTTTGGTGAAATTTGTGCCGAAAGCTGCTTACAATGCCGTGGAGGTTAGGTTAACCACAACCGTATCACTATTTAACTCATTAAATATTTACTACGCAACCAAGCAGGTTCCGATACCTCAGCTTAATGCTAAAACGGACAATATATGCGCAGGCGGTACTGCTACATTTACCGTAGCTAATCCTGTTGCAGGTGTTACTTATAAATGGTATTCAGCCGCGGTTGGCGGAACCTTACTGCACACCGGCAATAATTATACAACTGCTGCCCTGAATGCAACAACTACTTTCTACGTAGAAAGCAGCCGGACATCAAACAGCTGTCCTAACCCTAACAGGGTAGCGGCTACTGCAAACGTAACACCGGCACCAGTAAATCCAATACTCGCACAAAACGCGGTATCTGTTTGCTCTGGCGATGCGGTTACACTATCGGTAACCAATGCTGCCGGTGCAACCGTAAACTGGTATGATGCGCCGACAGGTGGAACCCTGGTATTCACCGGTGCTAACTACCAGGCGACACCAATTGCTACAGTTAGTTATTATGCCGAGATTACTAACGGCAGTTGCGTAAGCCCATCGCGTACCAAAGCTACAATTACGGTAAATCCTCGTCCGGCTGCTCCTGGTGTACAAGCAAGTACCGTGCAGGTTTGCCCGGGCAGTACCGCTACTTTAGCCGTACTTAACCCTGTTGCAGGTGTTAACTACCAGTGGTTTGCGAGTGCTACCGGCGGCACAGTATTGTTTACCGGTAATACTTATACTACAGTAGCTCTTACACAGGACGCAACTTATTATGTACAGGCAACCAATGCTACCACAAGCTGTTCAAGTAACGGTGCACGTACATCGGTTGATGTAACAGTTACCAATACGCTTACCGTACCGGTACTAAGCGCGGCTACTACTAATGTATGCAGCGGTGGCAGCGCAACGCTAAGCGTTAACAACCCTGTTAACGGCTTAACCTATAAATGGTACACAGCTGCAACAGGCGGTTCGCCGGTATTTACTGGTCCGATATTTACTATTAATAATTTAACTGCCGATGCGTCCTACTTTGTGGAGTCATCAAACAGTTCAGGATGTACAAGTCCAACCCGCGCCCGTGCGGATATTACGGTGCAGCCGATACCTACTGCTCCGGTTGTGCAGGCCAATGCTGGCGGTCTAAACGTATGTGAGGGCGAATCAACAAGCCTGAGCATTGCTAATCCTGTAACAGGTGTGGTTTACCGCTGGTACACCGCCGCAACTGGTGGTACACTGTTATACACAGGTACACAATTTAATACACCGGTATTAACGGCTAATACAACATATTATGTAGAAGCGGCTCAGGCCGGTAACTGTAATGCTTCAGCCCGAACACAGGTAAATGTTACTGTTAACCCGCTGCCGGCAGATCCGGCGCTCGCCAGCAACAATGTACAGATTTGTTCAGGTTCGCCGGCTACGTTGAAGATCCAGTCGCCGGTGGCCGGTATCACTTATCAGTGGTTCAGCACGGCGTCTCAAACTACAAAACTGTTTGAAGGCACAACCTATGTAACTGGTCCGCTTACCGCTAACGCAACTTATTACGTTGCCGCGGTAAATGCTTCAGGTTGCCAAAGTGCTAACTTAACCATTGCCCAGGTGAGCATCCAGGCAGCACCGTCTGCTCCGGTAATTGCTAATGGCAGCACAGTACAAACTTGTATCAACAGCATTGTAACACTCAATATCTCTAATCCACAAGCAGGCTTTACCTACAATTGGTACAGCGCAGCTACGGGAGGTGCACCATTGTTTACAGGAACCAGCTTCAATACACCGGCACTGGCAGGTAATGTCACTTACTATGCCGAAGCGGTAAACAGCACTGGTTGTACATCAACAGATCGTACATCGGTAAGTATCAACGTTAATCAAATACCAACCGCGCCAACGGTAACCGCGCAGGGGGGCGGAAATACCACCGTATGTTCGGGTGGTACCATAGCGCTTACCGCTACCAGTACAACAGCTAACGTAAGCTTTAACTGGTATACGGCTGCAACCGGCGGTGCGCCAATATTTACCGGCGCAACTTACACTACGCCACCGCTTACCGCCGCTACAACTTATTATGTTGAAGCTGTAAGTAACGGCAGCTGTGCGTCAACCACACGTACCGCGGTTCAGGTAACCATTGGCAATACCACGGCTCCAACACCGCAGGTTGTGGCGGCAGATCTGTCGGTATGTCAAAACAGTGCGGCTATAATCCACATCAGCAATCCTGATGCGGGCACCACCTACAATTGGTATAACGTGGCAACTGGCGGTAGCTCGCTTTATACCGGTACAGCGTTTACAACACCGGTGTTATCGGCTAATACAACCTACTATGTACAGGCATCAAACAGTCAAAACTGTAATGCTTCTGCAAGGCTGGCGGTGAATGTGGTCATTGTGCCGCAGCCAAATGCACCGATACCGGCACTGGCCAACGTGCCTGTGTGCGCCGGAAGTACAGCTACTTTATCGGTAAAATCGCCGCAGGCGAATATTATTTACAAATGGTACAGCAACGCGGCACGTACTAACCTGCTGTTTACCGGTTCAACCTATACAACTGATCCGATCCAGGCAAATACAACCTTCTATGTTGATGCCAGCAACGGATCATGTGCAAGCTCATCAGCAGCAACTGTTCAGGTAACTATTTCAGCACCGCCATCAACACCGCTGCTGGTTAACAGCACGCCTACTGCTTGCGGTGGCTCGCAGGTGCTGTTAAGTATCTCAAACCCACAACAGGGCTTTAGCTACAACTGGTACACAGCGGCTACTGGCGGTACACCGGTTTACACTGGAATAAACTTTACTACGCCTTTGTTAATGACAAGTACAACTTATTATGCAGAAGCAGTGAACGGTACGGGCTGCAGTTCAACGTCAAGAGCATCGGCAACGGTAACCATACTTGGCGCTCCAACTGCACCAACAGTGAACGGGCCAAACGCGGGTATTTGTCCTGGCAGCACGGCTACGCTTACTGTTAACAGCACTGCCAACATTACCATTAAGTGGTATGCCAATGCAACAGGCGGAACAGCACTGGCTACCGGGGATAGCTATACTACACCGGCACTTAATCAAACTACCACTTATTATGCCGAGGCATCAAACAGCGGTGGTTGTAACTCCGGCACACGTACATCGGTAACCGTACAGGTATTGCAAAAGCTTGCAACACCGGCAGTTAACGTTACGGAAACCACTGCGGTAAGCATAACCTTTGGTTGGGCAGCAGTAACCGGTGCTACCGGATATGAAATAAGCCTGAACAATGGCTCAACGTTTAGCAGTGTAGGCACAGCGCTTACCTTCAAGGTTGATAACCTTCAGCCGTTGCAAAGTGCCACCATTGTGGTGAGGGCTCTGGGTGCATCAGGTTGCGAGCTGAGCGATAATTCGGCAGCGGTAACAGGTACTACCACCAATCCGCTTGGCAACAGCATATTTATCCCTAATGCCTTTAGCCCTAACGGCGACGGCAATAACGATACGTTCCTGGTATTTGGCACCGTGATAAAAGGCATGAATATGTCAATCTATGATCAGTGGGGTGGATTGCTCTTTAAATCTACCAATCAGTCGGCCGGATGGGATGGAACCTATAAGGGTAAGGCGCAGCCGGTGGGTGTATATGTATACTATGTTGAGGCCACACTTAACGACGGACAAGTGATCAAAAGAAAAGGAACTATCAATCTACTACGATGAGAAATAAAATCACAATTGTAACCCTGCTGCTTCTTATTGTGGTAGCAGGGCGGTTATCAGCTCAGGTTGATCCGCATTTTTCACAATACTACGCTTACCCGTTATGGCTCAACCCTGCATTAACCGGAGTTATCAACGGCGATTCGCGTGTGAATGCAAACTTTAAAAGCCAATGGGCAACTATAAATAATGCCTACCAAACAGCGGCTATATCTGCAGATATGCGTACAACCGATAAGCTGAGCCTTGGTGTCAATATCCTCGACCAGTCATCGGGCGGGCATAGTTTCAATTACCTGAGTGCTTACGGTGCTTTGGGGTACGCGATCTCTATTTCGGCCGATGGCAACCAGCGTTTAAGCTTTGGTGTACAGGCCGGTATCATCAATCGTAGTTTTGATATGAACAAGCTGCAATTTGGCAGTCAGTACAGCCCCATAGGCGGTTTTGATCCCAACATGCCAAGTTTTGAAAACTTCAATACCACTAACAGCACCGTATTTGACGCCAACGCCGGTATTTTCTACTATGATGGTGACCCGTTTAAAGATGTTAACGCTTTCGGCGGTGTAAGTGTTGGTCACTTATCAAGGCCTAAAGATGCCTTTTCTGCAAATGCCGGTGGGAAAATCCCGATCCGGTACACCGTTCATGGTGGTTTAAAGATCAAGGCTTCTGATTTCTTCGACCTGACTCCAAACGCTGTCTATATCAAACAGCAATATGCTGACATAAAAGGACTGGGTGCCTACTCCGAATTTAAATTTCAGAACGATAACGGGCTCATTTTAGGCTTTCTTTACCGCTTTAAAGATGCCGCTGTTGCCGATGTAGGTTACCACGTAAAAAGCCTGATTATAGGCGCCAGTTATGATGTAAACACATCGTCCTTAAACCGTGCCACAGGTGGTAATGGTGGCTTTGAACTATCGCTGAGCTATATATTCCGCAAACGTATACAGGAGCCGGAACCTGTTTGCCCAAGGCTTTAATCGCTTAACTATGAGAGCTATAATTATAACTATTTTCTTATCGGCCATTACTTTAACCTGCTTTGGCCAGTACGGTAAGGATTTTCGTAACCTGGGCGATAGGGCATTTGCGGATAAGGATTATTACGAAGCCGCCTTTTATTACCGTAAGGTTGCCGAAGGTATGCACCTTCTGCAAAACAAGGAGGTGCCGTTTCAAACCATGAATAAGGCGCCCAAAAAAGATAAACCATCTGATGCTACTTACGTGAGCTATCGTCTTGCAGAGTCGTATCGTTTGTATGAAAACTATATTGAGGCCGAAGGCTGGTACAAAAAGACAGTTGATGCCCCGGATGCGGCCACTTATCCTTTAACCAGGCTTTGGCATGGGGTATGCCTTCGCGCTATACAGCGCTTTGATGATGCAATTACAGAGTTGCAGCAGTTTAACGCCGGGTATGATAAAACCGACGAATACAAGGCTATCGCCAACAAGGAAATTGCTAACTGCACTTTTGCTAAGGAGCAGTACAAGTATCCGCAATTACTTGAAGCCGTAAAACTCAAAGGCGACTGGAACTCTGATGGATCGGATTATGCACTGCTGCAAACCGGCGATAATTTCATGTTTACCTCATCGCGCTTTGCTAAGGATGATAAAAAGCATATCAACCGTATTTATACGGCCAATGCCGCGAGCCAATTTAAACCGCAGGTAATTACTTTAAAGGATAATGATGCCAAGAAGGAAACAGAATACGGCACGCCTTCATTAACGCCGGATGGTAAACGAATGTACCTTACCCGTTGGTACAAGGAAGGTACCAAAGTTTATCATAGCATTTATTTTACCCAAAAACAGGATAGCATCTGGTCGCCATTGCACAAGCTGGGCAGTAATGTTAATGCCGATGGTTACAACGCCATACAGCCATTTATTACAGCTGATGGCAAACGGATGTTCTTCGTTTCAAATAAGCCTGGCGGTTTTGGCGGCGATGATATCTGGGTAAGTGATCTGGGCGATGACGGTGAAGCCACAAACGCGGTAAACCTGGGCAGTACCATCAATACAGATCGTGATGAACAAGCCCCATATTATAATGCCGATGAAAAAAGGTTGATATACAGCTCAAAAGGTTTTACAGGTTTAGGCGGATTTGATTTTTTTGAAAGCAAAGGCGATGCAGGGAATTGGAGCAAACCGGTAAATATGGGCTATCCTATGAACTCGGCCAAGGACGACCTGTATTTTATGCCAGATAGCAAAGATGCCAGCAAATGGTACATCAGCTCGGACAGAGAATCGGATTGCTGTTTGAACCTGTTTGAAGTGCATAACAAGAGCTTTATTTTGGCCGGCATAATTACCGATTGCGAAACCCGCAAGCCATTGGCAGGTGTTAAAGTGAGCTTTATTGACTCGCTGGCAAAACAAACGCTAAAGGAATTAACCACTGGCACCGACGCCAAGTATGCGTTTAAGGTAACATCAAAAAGACCATATAATTTAAAGCTCGAAAAAACAGGCTACTTCACTAAAATATTGCCTATCCCGGCAAGCGGGCAAATGAGCAACGATACGTTGTACAACGCCGAGATCTGCCTGCAGGCTTTTGAAAAGGATAAGCCTATTGTGATCAATAATATTTTATACGATTTCAACAAGGCAACGCTAAGGCCCGAATCTAAAACGGTGCTCAATAGCCTGGTTACCATCATGAAAGATAACCCTAAAATAATTGTGAGGCTCGGTGCGCATACCGACTCGATAGGTAGCGTGAAATACAACCTCAAACTATCGCAGGCGAGGGCGCAATCATGCGTGGATTACATTATAAGTCAGGGAATAACCAGCGAACGCATTTATGCAAAAGGATATGGAAAGAGTATGCCTGTTGCGCCAAACTCATTACCTAATGGCAAGGATAATCCTGCCGGAAGGCAACTTAACCGACGCACAGAATTTACAGTTGTAAAAACAGAGTAATCATGGATTTATTAACCTAAGCTATTTTTTATGAAAGAGTCAGCAACATTTCACCGCCCGTTTTTAAGAACAAAAGGATTTTCAACCTTTCACATTCAAATTTTTGAGCTGATACTGCTTGGCAAAGCCAACAGGGAGATCAACAGGCTTATGGGATATACACCCAAGTCGCACATGGTGGTTGATCATTCGCGCCAGGTTATGAATAAATTGCTTTCGTATGAAGGCCTTTGTAAACGTGATTATAAAGATAGGGTAGTGTACCCCCGTAAATACCAGTTCTGGTGGAAAAAATTACTCGAAAAACACAGGGATACCCTGATTCAGAAAGCCATAATACCTGAGTACTATGATGATGTAGCACCAGGCATTTAAAGATAAAGGGCATATGTTAGGTTAATGTGCCCTGGGTTGTAATGGTTAGTACGAGCCCCGCGGATAAATGTCTGTGGGGTTCGTTGTTTTGTCAGTATTTATCGAAATTTTATTCATTGCCGTTGACTTTAGTCAACGGTAAAAAAAGAAACGAATAATCGGGCTTCAGCCCCATCTCCCGGTGTTTTGGCTAAAGCCACTTATATTGTCGGCCAATCCGTTGACTAAAGTCAACGGCAATGATTTAAATTGGTGTACAATTGCATTTGTGTATTCGCTTTGTCCACAGCCGTAACAATTCAATTACAAACCAATCCCCGGTAAAAATAAAGTGTAATTAATACACACTGAATGTTTTAAATAGTTATTATTGTGTAAGCCAATTATTTGAACAGCCCTTTTAGCACCAAGCATTTTATATGTTTTTGCCTCGTACATAAATCCTTTTAGCAAGGCGAGGGGATAATGCCGCTTTTATGACTGTTCATAAAACGTAAACCAATAATAACCTCAAACATGTCATTAAAAACAAAACTCACCTACGTTTTTTTGACAGGATTAACTTTCCTGCTTTATTCCTTTAAAAAGCCGTTTGATAAGCCACGCGTGCTGGTATTTTCAAAAACTTTAGGCTGGCACCATTCATGTATCCCGTTTGGGATAGCGGCCATCCAAAAATTAGGCGATGAGAATGGCTTCGATGTTGATACCACTACCAATTCGGCCAATTTTACCGACGATAACCTTAAAAAATACCAGACTGTAATTTTTAACTGTACCACAGGCAACGTACTTAACGCTGTTGAACAGGCCGCTTTTGAACGTTACATACAGGCAGGAGGTGGCTTTATGGGCGTACACTCCGCTGCCGATACCGAGTACGACTGGCCTTGGTACGGCAAACTGGTTGGCGCTTATTTTTCAAGCCATCCTAACAATTCCAATATCCGTAAGGCAACTATTGATGTGACGGATAAAAGCCAGCCGGCTACAGCCAATTTGCCCACACGTTGGGAGCGTACCGACGAATGGTATAATTACAAATCTATTTACAGTGGTATCCACGTACTGGCAAGCCTTGACGAAAACACGTACGACGGAGGTACAAACGGAGCCAATCACCCTATAACCTGGTATCATGAATTTGATGGCGGTAGGGCGTTTTATACCGGTTGTGGTCATACCGATGAAAGTTACAGCGATCCGCTGTTTTTAGGGCAATTGCTTGGTGGTATCAAATACGCCATGGGCAATGGTAAACCGCTTGATTATAGCAAATCGTACTCCAAAGTAGCGCCTGACCAAACCCGCTTTGTGAAAACTGTTTTGGTGAGCAACATTGCCTCGCCTATGGAACTGGCTGCTGCCAAAGACGGTCGCGTGTTTTTTACCCAGTTGATGGGAAACTTCTCGGTTTACAATACCAAAACCAACAAGTTTAAGGTGATCCATAAATTCCCAATTACTTATGAGGGTGGCACAGGCGTTATTGGCCTTACGCTCGACCCCGATTTTGAAAAGAACCAGTTTGTTTATATCTATTATATGCCCGCCGGACAAACCATTGAGCCGCTTAATTTTCAGCTATCCAGATTTAAGCTCAGCCCGGCGGATGTGCTTGACCTGAAATCAGAAAAGATCCTGTTTAAAGTGCCTGTACAAAAAGTAAGTGGCGCGCACCACGGTGGCTCATTGGCCTGGGATAAAGATAAAAACTTGTATCTGTCTACAGGTGATAGCTCAAGCCCATTTCCATCAGACGGCTATGCGCCGCTGGATGAACGTCCCGGTACGGAGCATTACAGCCTTGACGCGCAACGCAGCGCGGGTAATACTAATGATTTTAAAGGCAAGATCCTGCGTATCCACCCGGAAGCTGATGGTACGTATACTATTCCTGAAGGAAACCTTTTCCCCAAGGGTACAGCTAAAACCAAGCCCGAAATTTATGTAATGGGATGCCGTAATCCTTACCGTATCGCTGTAAATCCTAAAACATCCGTTTTATATTGGGGCGAGATAGGGCCGGATGCAGGTAATGATTCGCCTCGTGGACCGCGCGGGTATGATGAGTTTAACCAGGCACGTAAAGCGGGCAACTTCGGCTGGCCTTATTTTGTGGGAAATAACTTTGCGTACTCGCACTGGGATTTTGTGAACGCCAAACCTGGGCCAAATTTTGATCCTAAAGCACCTGTAAATAATTCGCCCAATAATACCGGTTTAAATGTGCTGCCACCCGCCATGCCGGCCATGATTTGGTACCCTTATGCAGCTTCGGATGAGTTTCCTGAGCTTGGTATGGGCGGTCGCTGTGCCATAGGCGGCGATTTTTATGAGTTTGATAAGGGCGTCAAAAACCCTAATAAATTCCCCGAGTATTATGACGGTACCTTATTTGTGGCCGACTGGATGCGCAACTGGGTGATTGATCTCCGTTTTGACCAAAACGAGAACTATTTGCGTAACGAAGCATTTATGCCTGCCAACGGTGATTTCCGCCGCCCGATTGATATGCAATTTGGCCCCGATGGTGCTTTATATATGCTTGAATATGGCTCAGTCTATGGTGCTCAAAATGAAGATGCTCGTTTGGTTAAGATCGAGTATAACACGGGCAACCGTGCCCCGATTGCTAAAGCCAGCATCTCAGATACCGCTGCTTTCAATAAATTCAACAGGATGAAGTTCCTGACCTCCGAAGTAAAAGAGTTTCCGGCTAAAAAGGAAATAGCAGGGCAGGCTCCCCTTAAGGTGAGCTTCAGCAGTCAAAACAGTAAAGATCTGGACGACGATGATAAGATCACTTATCAGTGGCTGTTTGATGGTAAAACGTTTGGGGCATCTACACCTTCGGCCAGCTATACATTTACAAAACCGGGCGTTTATAAAACTATTTTAAAAGTGACCGACAGGGGCGGCTTAACTGGTCGCGACACTGTAATTGTAAGGGTTGGCAATACCAAACCTGAAGTTACTATAGCCAGTACCGACAATAAATCATTTATATGGAAAGGCAAACCGTTCCGCTATCATGTGGTGGTTACTGATAAGGAGGATGGCAAAATCGACCCTAAAAAGGTAAAGCTATTTTACATTTATAATCCGCAGCCATCTGCCAATAGTACTACGCAAAACCTAACTGCTTTATCAACTACCGAGGTTAGCTATCCGGGTAAAGGGCTCATTGCTAACAGCGATTGTAAATCGTGCCATACCATTAATAAAACCGCGGTAGGGCCAAGCTTTTTGGCAATTGCCAACAGGTACAAAGCGCAGAAGGGAGCTCTTGATCAGTTATCTAAAAAGATAATAGCAGGAGGTGCAGGTAGTTGGGGTACCGAACATGTGATGAGCGCGCATCCGCAGTTATCAAATGCCGATACAAAGGAAATTGTGAAATACATTTTTTCGCTTACCGATAAAAAGAACCCTGTATTGCCGCTACCTTTAACCGGCACGCTTAACTTAAAGTTTAATAATGCTGAGCCGCGTGGCGAATACACCCTGTTGGCATCATATACGGATAAAGGCGGTAAAGTTGTTGGTCCGCTGAAAGCTAGAGATATGGTGGTTTTGCGTAATTCGGCAATTAAGGCTGTTTATGCTGATGAATTGAAAGGCTTTAACAGATTTAAAGACGATCTGTCGGCAGGTAATCATAAATCGTATGTACTGTTCAGAAATATCGACCTGAGCAATATCAGTAAGTTTGCCTACAAATATGCGTCAAAAGATTATGATGGTGAGATTGAAGTAAGGATAGATTCGCAGGCCGGGCCGGTGATCAGTTCCGTAGCTTATCAAACCACAGGTGCATGGGATAAAACCGGCGAAGTTACCGGAGCGTTAAGCAAGCCTGTAAGTGGAAAGCACGATGTATATTTCTTCGCTATAAAACATTCTAAACCGAGTGATGGTATTTTAAATCTGAAGGATATTCAATTTGTTGAGTAGCCTTATTCATAACCACGTCATTGCGAGGTACGAAGCAATCCCCAATAGGCGGATCCGCTCTGTATAGTTCGCGATTGCTTCGTACCTCGCAATGACGCCTTTTTTAAATCCTGATTAAAACATGAAAAAATCAATCTTATTTATTGCTCTTTCAGCCGCTATGGCCTTGGGGCAAAACAAAGCATCGGCACAAAACAAACCGTTGTTTACCGGTGCTATTGGTGTACAAGCCTACACATTTCGCAGCAGTATGCCTAAAGCAACAACTACTGTACTGGATACAATCAAGTCATTAGGCATCACCGAAATTGAAGGTGAAGGCCCCAAAGGCATGCCGCCCGAAGAGTTCAGGAAGATGTGCGATGATCGTGGAATTAGTATCCCATCTACAGGGGCAGGATACGATGCTATTGTAAATGATCCGGGAAGCGTGATCAAGCTGGCCAAAATATTGGGAGCAAAGTATGTGATGGTTGCCTGGATTCCGCATGGTAAGGAGTTTACCCTGGATGACGCCAAAAAAGCTGTTACCGATTTTAATCGTGTGGGTAAGATCTTGAGCGAAGCCGGCTTAACCTTCTGCTATCATAATCATGGCTATGAGTTTGGCCCTTACAATGATGGTACGCTGTTCGATTATATCGCTCAAAACACCAACCCAAAATATGTTTCGTTTGAGATTGATATCTTGTGGTCATTCCACGGCGGGCAGGATCCAGCCGCGCTTATCAATAAATATCCTTCGCGCATGAAACTGATGCACCTGAAAGATATCCGCAAGGGAGTAGCTAATGATTTAACTGGCGGCACCGATACTAAAAATGATGTAGCCTTAGGTACCGGTCAAATTGATATTCCCGAAGTGCTGAAAGCTGCGAAAAAGGCGGGCATTAAACATTATTTTATCGAGGATGAAAGTCCGTCATACAGCGAGCAGTTACCGGTTACCATCGCCTATCTGAAAGGTTTAAAAGATTAATATATGAGCAATTTAAACCGCAGGCAAGTGTTAAAAGCAATAGGGTTAACGGCAGGTGCAGCTGTTTTAAGCGAAGCCAGTGCAACTTCGGCTCCCATTGCGCCCAAAACTGGCAATGGCTTTGTTTACTCGTTAAACATGAGCACCATTCGCGGGCATAACCTTGGTTTTGTTAAGGAACTTGAAGTAGCCGCCAAAGCGGGTTTTACTTCCGTTGAAATCTGGATAGATACGCTGCAAACCTATCTGCAGGGTGGCGGTTCTGTAACCGAGGCTAAAAAGATCATCGACGGGCTTGGACTTAAAATTGAAGATGCCATTGGCTTCGCCCCCTGGCTGGTTGATGACGAAGCAACCCGGAAAAAGGGTTTGGAACAATTGCAGCAGGAAATGGACATGCTGGCTAAAATAGGTTGTCAGCGCATAGCGGCCCCATCCGCAGGTATGACCAAAGGCCCGGTGCTTGACCTGGATGTAGTAACGGAGCGCTACCTTACCATCCTCAAAATGGGCGAACAAACCGGCGTTATGCCCCAGTTAGAGATGTGGGGCGGCTCGCAGAATCTCAAGCATATAAGCCAGGTACTTTATGTGGCTACGCAATGCGGTAACCCCAACGCCCGTATTTTGCTTGATGTATTCCATATTTTTAAAGGTCAATCGGCAGTAGAGAGTTTGAATTATGTTGGTCACCATGCCCTGGATATTTTTCATGTAAATGATTATCCGGCAGGGATCAGTCCGGAGCAGATCTCTGAACCGGATAGGATCTATTGTGGTGATGGTATTGCGCCACTTAAACAAATCCTGCAAATAGTTAAAAACCCCGAACGGCCGCTGGTGATCTCGTTCGAGGTTTTTAATAAAAGTTATTACGCTCAGGATGCTTTAACGGTAGCTAAAACAGCCTTGGCGAAGATGAAGGCAGTGGCTGCTTGATCTCCAGATGGATTAAACGCTGCATTGACTCACCCCGACGTCGCTGCGCTCGTCACCCCTCTCTACGCAAGCGTAAAGAGGGGATTTTGTTTTTTATTTTCTTTCCCTCTTTGCGGCGAAGCCGGAGAGAGGGTGGTCCAGCGAAGCGCAGACCGGGTGAGTCGATAGTTCGCTTAGAGGGAACTTCTTATTTTTCCCCATAAACAAACTCAATACTATCCTTCACCGTAAGGCCGCTCATATTTTGTCCTACGTAAATTACAGTGTATTTTGATGGTTTGCTGATATCATAGGCCTTTAACAGGTCGACAGTTACTGACAGGCTATCCTTTGGATTTACTTTGATATAGCTGCTGGCCGGTGGCGGCATTATCCTTTTGGCCATGGCTCCTTTGTATAACATTTCCTGACCGCTTGCATCTTTCACATCAAGGTATTTGCTCATAAGCGGCTCAAACGGCGTATGCCATTTGCAAAACTGACGGGCGGTATCAGCATCGTTATAAACCGTGAATTTAAGTTCAACAGCTTCACCGATTTTAATGGTTGGCTTTATTTGCATTTTGGCAAACAGGCCTGGGCTTGCAGCAGGGCTTTCATTTTTAGCAGAATCGGAACCGGCAGAAGTGTTTTTTACATGGTTAACGCTACATGCCGATAAGGTTAGTAACGCTGCAGATAAGATTATTTTGTAGTTTTTCATGCTGCAAATTTAAGCCTTCAGGGGCAAAAGATTGGATAGCTGAATAAACTCTTATAGTCTTTCTGCGATTCCTGCAATATCTATCACAACTTAACCCTGCCTTAATATAGCTTGCTTATTTTTGCAGGTATTATGGAGCAAATGGCTTTAATTTCTTCATTAAAACATACCAGCCCGGTTATCAAAAAAGATCAGCCGGATGATAGCTATAAGTTTCAACCCCTGCCGGAGCCATCGGGCTCTTATCCGTATCATTTATCGGTACAGGATGTAATATCAGATCTGGCCGGTAATAAAATGGTTTTTCATATGGTGGGGGATACCGGTAGCATTCGCAATCCCGGTTCGCAAAGGCGGATAGCAGGCTTAATGGCTGCACAGTATGAAACGATTTCGGGTAAGGAGCAGCCTAAGTTTTTATACCATTTGGGCGATGTTGTTTACAATTATGGCGAAGCTCAAAACTATTACGATCAGTTTTTTGAACCTTACAGTCTGTACCCCGCACCTATATTCGCTATTGCGGGTAACCACGACAGCGATGTAAATCCGGCTGCCGCCATGCCGTATCAAAGCCTTGATGCTTTTACTACCGTGTTTTGTGATACGGTTTCGCGCCAGGTAATGCTGAGCCGAAGGATTGACCGTAAAAGTATGCCTCAGCCCAATATATACTGGACTATGGACACCCCGCTGGCAACTATCATCGGTTTACATACCAATGTACCTAAATACGGAGTTGTTACCCGCGAACAGCGCGACTGGTTTTTGGAGGAGTTGAGATATGCAGATATGGAGCGGCCGGACAAAGCCGTTATCCTTTGCATGCACCATGCTCCTTATTCGGCAGATATTAATCATGGTGCCAGTTTGCCGATGATCGATTTTCTGGAAGGTGTTTTTGAGGAGACCGGCATCCGCCCCGATATTGTTTTTAGCGGGCACGTGCATAACTACCAGCGTTTCAGTAAGCAATATGCCGATTTAACGGTAATGCCCTATATTGTCGCCGGTACAGGAGGCTTTGATGAATTGCATTCTATTGCCCTGACAGATAATGATGGTTTTACAGCCGATGATATGCGATTTGATGGTGTACGCCTCGAAAGTAACTGCGATACCAAACATGGCTTTTTAAAGATTGCCGTTGAGCGCGATAACAGGGGATTAGTCTTGAGCGGGGGGTATTATACCGTAGTGGATGAAGATGAACATACTGCTGTTTTGACTGACAGCTTTACAGTCAGGATCTGAAAAGTATAAAACAAAAACGGGAGGTTTAGCCTCCCGTTTTTGTTTGTAGTTAAAGTTCAATAGCCTGTATGGCTTTATCTAAAGCCGTTTCCTGTAAGCCCGGCATTTTTACGCCTTCAACCCTGAAGGTTTTAATATCGGTCATGCCCATAAAGCCTAAAACCGCCCTTAAATAAGGTTCGGTAAAATCATAAGCTTTCATAAAACCTTCTGAGTATACACCGCCAGATGAAATGGCCAGGTACACTTTCTTGTTTTTAACCAGGCCTTCAGGTCCTTTCTCGCCATAGCTGAAAGTTTTACCTGCGCGGGCTATATGGTCTATCCATGTTTTTAAAGTAGATGGAATGCCAAAGTTGTACATCGGTGTATCGATAACTATAGCATCGGCGTTCATTATCTCGGCAATCGCCTCGTCCGAGTGCTTAACGGCTTCAACAAGTTCTGGTGTCCTTTTTTCTTCGGGGGTATAAAAAGAAGTAAGGTGCGCTTCTTCCAGGTGAGGGAATGGCGTAGCGGTTAAATCGTGGGTAGTTAAAGTATTATCCGGATGTGCCGATTGAATTTCGTTAACAATGGCATTGCCTAATTTTACGCTGAATGATGCTTCGCCCTGAGGGCTGCTGATAAGATGTAATATTTTCATTGCTCTGAATTTTGTGGAAGCAAAATTATTTTACTTTACTATCAAAAAGATACTACTATCCTAAAGGATACCGATATCCTTTAGGATAGTAGTATCTTGAATTGAATTTATTTGTTTGAACATCAATTAGATAGGTTTGGTGTTGTTTGATAACGGCTCTGAATTGATCAAACTGCGCCGATTATATGGCACGATCTTTTTTACTCCCAGCCGCTCGCCGGTAAAAGTTCGTTTTTATTGAAATTTAAAGGTTTTGTGTTGTTTTAACCTGTTCATTACCACGTAATTATACGCGGGGCGATTACGTAGAAATACGCGGCAATTACCGTGCGTACACTTGCACGTTACTTAACAGAGATGCCCAACTTTGGTATAACATCAGCAGCCAAACTGCAGCCAACCTATAAACATCTATTTATCATGATTTACCAAACGTTAAGTTTTTTAACTGAGCAGTTGAACAACTACCTCAAAACAACCGATGGAAACAGCGGGCTCAGTTCAACTTTTACCCAGCTCAAAAATGTGGCTCATCTGAGCGATGATGAGATCAAGGGGCTGGAAAATATCCTGGTAACACTGGTAAATCTTTCCGAGGAGTTTACCATGAAAAACATGCCCAATTATGTACGTAACGGCGATGATATCAACTACCGCAACGCGCCTATGTACCTTAACTTATATGTTTTGTTCTCGGCTTGTCTGTACTCTTCCTACGAAAAATCCCTGATCTTCCTGTCGCACATCGTCGAGTTTTTTCAGGGGAAGAACACTTTTACCCAACAAAACAGTCCGACTACAAAAGTTGGCCTCGGCGATTTTCGCCTCATACTTGACATTTACTCGCCCACATTTGAGCAAGCCAATTACCTATGGAGCACGCTGGGCGGTAAACAATTTCCCTATGTACTATACCGTGTACGGCTGGTTGAAATACTGCGCGATAACGTAACCGAATCACGTGGTATCATTAAAAAGATAGAACTAAGCGATAAACTGAGTTGAAGATTAGTGCGGGCGATTAACCAATAAATTATAACCCGATGGTACTGGACCTGAACTACGAAACACTGTTTGAGATTGCCATCAGTCATCATTATCACCTTGATGACGGTGCCACGCTCTTTGACACGCTTAGTGCCGATGCGCGCCTGGCTGTGCTGGAGCGTTACGACATAAGCAGTTTCATGAGCGTAACGCCTACCAAAGCTACCCGGGCAAAGTTTGCTGGTTTGCACGTGGTTTATAAGCAAACAGAAACCGGTATTATCACTGGTATCCCATATACTTTAAACGGAACTAAGGAGCAACCGCAGATAGTTCCGGCAGATAATATGGTGTTTAGCTTCAGCGTAGCTATAAACGATGGGTTGTTTGCCAATTATAGTTCGCTGCCGTTAAAAGCGCCAGACGGCATGGTGTACTTTTTTACCAATGATCCGTCGCTGTCGCCACGTGTATCGCCTTTTTTAACCGCCACACCCAATGTGTATAAAGCGGCTACGGATTATTACCCGGGAGATATGCTGGTTGATAACCAGGCTACACCGACTAAGTTATTCATCGCCCAGAAAAAAAATAACCTGGACCCAACTGCCGGAGCTACCCCTGCGGGCAACTGGATCTCCGATACGCTGGTGGGTGGTAAACCATTGAGCTATGCAAGCGGTGCCGACCTGATCCGACAATGTGGAAGGGTATTCATCTACCAGGTAACGGTAGCCGGCAAAACCCCGGCTCTTACGATAAAAGACAGGCAGGGGAACGTGGTAAATGTAACTACCAGTTTAGAAACCGGTGAACTGAATATTATTAAAGCAGATATGAGCAGCTTGCCTGAGGGCTTGTATACTGCTCATCTGGCCGATACCGGTTACACCGACGATTTTCCGTTTTATTATAGTACGGATGCATCGGCCTGGGCTTTTATTGATATCTGTGTAAAAACAAGTAACGCCGTATATAACCTTTTGCAGGCAGATACAACGCTGAAGGCGCCGGTATTTAGCTTAAGGTTCAAAAACCGGTCGACCTATTGGCGGTACGTAGGCGCTATGTTTGGAGCGGCTTCCATAAGTGCTAACGCGCTGCCGCTTACACGGCAGGGTTTTATATCGGTAAAGGTGAATGACAAAAATAATAAGCTTACTGCCGATGATTTGCCCAATGCTACGGCATCGCTCATAAAACCAGAAACCAACCAGATTTTTTCAGACATATTTTTTTAGGAAGTAAAAAACAGTAACATGGCAACAACATACAAAACTCCGGGTGTTTATGTGGAAGAAATTCCGCTCCTACCTCCATCGGTAGCCGAGGTTGAAACGGCTATCCCGGCCTTTATAGGCTACACACAAAACATTAGCTATAACGGGGCGTCGCTGCAGTACAACCCTGTCAGGATCAAATCGCTTAAGGAATATGAGCAGATCTTTGGTTTTGCCGAAAATACCTTGTTCACCACAACCGGTACAGCAACAGGTATCAAAATCAAGAAAGCGGCGGGTGTGTTTTCATTTGATGCCGCGGTTGATGATCCCTATGCAGCACTGAAATTCAGGATGTACTATTGCCTGCAGCTTTATTTTGCCAATGGTGGTGGCCCATGCTATATCGTATCGGCAGGGCAAACAGGCGCGGCTGTTGCGGTTGACAAAACCTTGCTTACCAACGCGCTTGCCGCTGTCCAGAAGGAAGATGAGCCAACCATCCTGCTGTTTACCGACGCTGCAACGCTTACCGCCCCGGCAGATTATTACGGATTATTTACCGCTGCACTGGCCCAGGCTGCATTTTTACAGGATAGGGTTGTGCTTATTGATCCGTACGTAGCTGTTGCCGATAAAGGTAAAAAAGCTTTTGGCGATATCGCAACCGCCTTCCGCACAGCTATAGGGGTTAATAACCTTAGTTATGGCGCTGCATATTATCCATGGCTGCAAACCAGTATCAATTATTTCAGCGATGAAAGCAAGCAGCTGATTGTCACAGGCACAGGCGTTACCGCTACAGATTTTCCGGCTACGGCAGTGCTGCGTGATGACAATAATACAGCCAATTCCATCTACCATATAAACAGCGATCTGTATAACTATATCAAACAGCAAACCGGCCTGTTCTCGGTTATTTTACCTCCGGCATCAGCAATAGCGGGCGTGTATGCTTCTGTTGATAACACTCGCGGTGTTTGGAAAGCCCCGGCAAATGTAAGCCTGAACATGGTTGTGGCACCAATGGTGAAAATTGATGACTCCGACCAGGAAGATATGAACGTTACCAGTACCGGTAAATCGGTAAATGCTATCAGGGCATTTTCTGGTAAAGGTGTATTGGTTTGGGGAGCACGTACGCTGGCAGGCAACGATAACGAATGGCGCTACATATCGGTAAGACGTTTCTTTAACATGGTTGAAGAATCGGTTAAAAACTCAACCCAGCCCTTTGTATTTGAGCCCAATGATGGTAACACCTGGGCGAAGGTACGCGGCATGATAGCCAACTTTTTAATACTGCAATGGCGCGCGGGTGCCTTACAAGGCGCGAAACCCGAAGACGCATTCTTTGTACACGTTGGCCTTGGCGAAACCATGACCTCGCTTGATATACTGGAAGGCAGGCTCATTGTTGAGGTGGGCATGGCTGTGGTTCGCCCGGCAGAGTTCATTATTCTTCGCTTCAGTCATAAAATGGTTCAATCTTAAATCAATTAGTCATGGCTTATAAAACACCCGGAGTTTACGTGCAGGAAATTGCACTGTTTCCGCCATCAGTTGCCCAGGTTGAAACCGCTATACCAGCCTTTATTGGCTTTACCGCCTTTGCATTAACACCCGAAGGTAAATCGTTGGCGAATGTACCAACCCGTATAAAATCATTGCTGGAGTTTGAAAGCTTATTTGGCGGTGCCTATGTACCGGCTACCATTAAAGTTACTGTTAACCCTGGTAACAGACAGATCCTGGGCGTAGCACCAGACAAACGGTTTCATCTGTATGTATCGCTAAGACAGTATTTTGATAACGGTGGCGGCCCATGTTATATCGTTTCTGTTGGTGATTTTTCATCTGCGGTAACTGCGCCGCCAATATCGGGAGGCATTGATACCCTTACAGCGGAAGATGAACCAACACTCATCCTGTTTCCCGACGCGGTTGAGCTGATTGCGGCTGGTAACCCTGACCTTGTTGCCTTCAGCAATTTGCAAACCAAGGCATTGGGCCTGTGCGCCACTATGCAGGATAGGTTTTCGATACTTGACGTGCTGCAGGGGGATAAGCGCCAGGATGTTACCAATAAGCCTATAGATAATTTCCGCAGCTCAATAGGCATCAATAACCTTAATTACGGCGCGGCTTATTATCCATGGATTATCACAAGCTACGATGTTAATGTAGATTTCAGGCAATTGGAGTTCTGGAATAATGTTTCTCCATCGGTAAAGATCACCAATTACGATAGCTTTTCGAAAAGTCCTGCTGAAAAGGCTTTGGTAACCAATCTGCAAAATGCAATTAAAGATACCGATAAAGTAATAAGCTTTGTTTTTAGCGCCGCGGCAGATGCAACCGCGCTGAGGTTAAATGGTATTGACGCTGTAAACGCCAAGTTAACCACGCTGGCCAACAACATTGCTCAAAACGTAACTCCGGATGTACAGCTAACCAGCTACCTGGATTTATTGGCAGCAATAGTAACAGCCGGTAAAAAAGCTAAGGATGCACCTGTTGCCACATTATATGGCAAGGACATTGATGCCTTAAGCAAAGATCCGAAACTTGAAGCAGCTATTACCACCCTTATTGCTTACGAAAAAAACGCGAAGGTAGCCGCTAACACAACTGCCGGCCGTAACCCAACACCTGTTTATTCGGTATTGGATAATACGCCCTGGGTTGCCAACTCAAACTATGCAGCAATAGCTGCCAACGCTGATAATTTTACCAAAGATGCTGCCGGTGCGCTTTCAATTGTACAGGCACTGAGCGATACCGTCGCTACCATTTTAACAGGTTTTGGCGGTTTACTTAACGGCGCTCTGTTTTACGAAAACCTGGCCGAGCAGGCGCTGTTTTCAGGTAACGTATTCTTCGGTGCAGCCAACTCGGCGGTAACGCTTAAGATGAGCACCATTCCTCCATCGGGAGCAATAGCCGGGGTTTATGCCAATGTTGATGGCACACGCGGTGTTTGGAAAGCACCTGCCAATGTGAGCCTGAACAATGTGATTGGGCCTGCTGTAAAAATTGACAACAGCGACCAGGACGACATGAACGTTACCGCTACCGGTAAATCAATCAATGCTATCAGAGCTTTTGCAGGCCGCGGTACGCTGGTTTGGGGAGCGCGAACCTTAACAGGTAATGATAACGAATGGCGTTACATTCCGGTTAGGCGTTTCTTCATCATGGTTGAAGAATCGGTTAAAAAAGCAACCTATCCTTTTGTATTTGAAAATAACGATGCCAACACCTGGACTAAGGTTAGGGTAATGATCCAGAACTTTTTAACGCTGCAATGGCGTGCAGGTGCCTTACAAGGCGCTAAGCCCGAAGACGCGTTTTTTGTTCACGTTGGCCTTAATGAAACCATGACAGCGCTTGATATTCTGGAAGGTCGCATGATAGTTGAAATAGGTATGGCTGTAGTAAGGCCTGCTGAGTTCATCATCCTTCGCTTTTCGCACAAAATGCAGGAGAGTTAATTAAATCAAATCAATTGAATTTCTTTTAAAACAAATAAAATGGCAAATTATCCTCTACCCAAATTCCATTTCCAGGTTGACTGGGGTGGCACACGCATCGGTTTTACCGAAGTAACCGGATTACAGATAGAAACCGAAGTGATTGAATATCGCGAAGGTAGCAGTAAGGAATACAACAAGGTAAAGATGCCTGGCATGCGCAAATTCGGTAACATCACCCTAAAACGCGGCACATTTGCTAACGACAACGAGTTTTATGACTGGATGAATACCGTAAAACTAAACCAGATAGACCGCCGCGACCTTACCATTAACCTGCTTAATGAAGAGCATCAGCCGGTAGTTACCTGGTCGGTTAAAAACGCTTTCCCTGTTAAGATCCAATCTGCCGATTTAAAGGCCGATGCCAACGAAGCCGCAATTGAAACGCTTGAGGTTGCACATGAAGGTTTAACCATTAAAAACGGCTAATCATGGCCTTCGACGCTAAATCGGGTTATCCGCCTTTAGGCTTTCACTTTAAGGTGGTGTTTACGGGCATTGGCGATGAAGATATCGACAGCCGCTTTCAGAACGTATCGGGCCTATCTATGGAGATGGAAACAGAATCCAAAAAGGAAGGTGGCGAAAACCGTTTTGAACATGCACTGCCGGTGAGGGCCAAGTTTCCGGCACTGGTGCTGAAACGGGGTTTGATCACCGAATCGAAACTGCTGATGGATTGGTGTAATAACGTGTTCAATAATTTTATTATCGAACCTAAAGACCTTACCGTAAGCCTGCTTAATGAAGAGCATGACCCGCTTTTAACGTGGAATGTAGTGCAGGCCTGGCCCAAAAAGTGGAGCCTGAGCGATCTGAACGCCGAGCAGAACAGTATCGCGATTGAAAGTTTTGAATTGCAATACCAGTATTACACCCTTCAAACCTGATGTTATGCCAATCGAGATCAGAGAATTGAACATCCGCGTGAGCGTAAACCAAAGCCCTGCCGAGCAGGATTCAGGTGCCGGTGGTGGAGGCGGTGGTGCAAAAGGCGGAGGAGGTGGTGATAAAGACGAGATCATTGCCGAATGCGTGGAGCAGATATTGGAGATTTTGAAAAATAAAAACGAACGCTGATGCCTGATAATGTAACCAAAATGAAGATCGTGGCCTGGTCCGATCCGCAGAGCAAGAATGAAGAAGGCTCCATGACGGTACAGGTTAACCCCGAAAGCTACAGCCAGAAGATCGAGATCAAATACTCTGACAAGCAGGCGCAGGGAACATCGGGCAAGCTGCCCAAGTTTTCCAAGATCGAGCCGCAGAAGATGGATTTTGAGCTGATGTTTGACCGTACTGGTGTTATAAACGGTGCTACAGCTGGCGATTTGGGGGTTGACGAAGATATCGATAACCTGCAAAAACTAATCATCGAGTACCAGGGCGATAAGCACCGGCCAAGGTTTGTAAGCATTTACTGGGGCACGCTTCAGTTTGATGGCGCTTTGGAAACCATGGATATCAGCTATAAATTGTTTGATAACCAGGGCCGACCGCTGAGGGCCATTGTAAAAGCTACATTCATTGGCTCGGTTGAGGATAAAAAGCGGGTAGCGAAGGAAAACGCCCAATCGCCTGATTTAACCAAAGTACGGGTAGTAAATGAAGGGGATACCCTGCCGCTGCTCTGCTACCAGATCTATGGCGACTCAAAGTATTACATAGAAGTAGCCCAGGCAAACAGCCTCAACGATTTCAGATACCTGCAAACAGGTACCAAGATCAAGTTTCCACCATTAAATCAATAACAAGCCATGGCAGATAGCCGCACCATAGAAACCACCCGGCCCGCTACCGTTGTTACCCACATTGTAAAAATTGAGGGTACCGAGATACCGCGCACCATGCAGGTGGAGGCTATTGTAATTGATAAGGGCATAAACCGTATTGCTGCAGCTAAACTGGTGCTCATTGATGGCGATACCTCGGCACAAAAGTTTGATGCCAGCAACGGCGACTTATTTATACCGGGAAAAAACATTGAGATACTATGTGGTTATGAATCAGATAACTATACGTTGTTTAAAGGCGTGGTTATTAAACACAGCATCAAACTCCGCAACAGCGGCTCGCAGTTGGTTATTGAATGCCGCGACAAAGCTATTGCCATGACCCTGGCCCGCCACAGCAAATACTTTGGCGAAAACGTGAAGGATAGCGATGCTATAAACACAGTTGCCAGTACTTACAGTGGTGTAACTGCTGATATTGCCGATATGAACATTACCAGTAGCGACCTGGTACAATATGAGGCTACTGATTGGGATTTTATAACCGGCCGGGCCGAAATAAACGGGATGCTGGTTTATACGGATGATAATGCCTTATCCATCAAAAAACCCGAAATAAGCGGCAGCGCAGTTATAGAATTATCATTTGGAGCCACCATGCTGGAGTTGGATGCCGAAATTGATTCGCGCATTCAGTTCCCCTCCATAACCGGCCGCACCTGGAACCCCGCATCGCAGGAAATTGAGAAGGTTGATGCAAACCCGCCATCTGGCGAGTTGAATGGTAACCTGTCAAGCGATGACCTGGCCGGGGTGTTCAGTGAAAGTAATTATCACCTGAACCACGGTGGCAAGCTTTCACAGCCTGAGCTGCAGGCCTGGGCAACAGCACTCAAACAAAAACAGGTACTTTCAAAAGTGCGGGGCAGGGTAAAGTTTAAAGGTATTCATACGGTTAAACCGGGCATGATCATTAAGCTGAGCAACCTGAGCGACAGGTTTAACGGCAATGCCTTTGTAAGTCACATTCAGCATCATGTATCTGCCGGCGACTGGCAGCTTGAGGCGCAGTTTGGTTTAGACCCACAATGGTTTACCGAAAAGTTTGAAACCAGTATTAAACCGGCTTCGGCTTTAATCCAAGCGGTTCCGGGTTTGCAGATAGGGGTGGTTACCCAGTTGGAAAGCGACCCCGATGGCGAATGCCGCATCCTGGTACGTATGCCGGTGATCAGTCCGGATGATCAGGGGATCTGGGCCCGCGTAGCTACATTGGATGCCGGAAAAGACCGCGGGAGTTTCTTTTTACCCGAAGTGGGCGACGAAGTGGTAGTTGGTTTTCTTAACAGCGATCCACGCAAACCGGTAGTGCTTGGTATGCTCAACAGCAGCAGTAAAAACGCTCCTTTAACCGCCGCCGACGCCAACAACCAAAAGGGCTTTGTAACCCGCAGTAAAATGAAACTTGTTTTTGATGACGATAAAAAATCGGTAACCATCGAAACACCTGCCGGGAAAAAGATCACCATGGACGAGGACGCCGGAGCGATAGAGTTAAAGGACGAGAACAATAATTCGATAAAAATGAACAGCGATGGCATAACCATCGAAACCCAGGGGAAACTGGTACTTAAAGCCCAGCAGGATTTTAATGCCGAGGGAATGAATTTAGGCCTTAAAGCCAACACCGCGCTATCGGCCGAGGGCTCGGCCAGTGTTGAGGTAAAATCAAGCGGCACGGCGGCGCTTAAAGGTTCAATAGTACAAATAAACTAATAACAAAAATGGGAGCAGCAGCACGGATAGGCGATATGCACGTATGCCCGATGGTTACAGGCATTGTGCCTCATGTAGGCGGGCCGGTGATAGGGCCGGGGGTACCAACGGTGCTCATTGGTGGCATGCCCGCGGTATGTGTTGGCGATATGTGTACCTGCGTGGGCCCGCCCGATTCAATAATCATGGGCTCGGCAACGGTGCTGATAGGGGGGAAACCCGCCGCCCGCATGGGCGATAGCACAGCCCACGGCGGATCGATAGTGTTAGGCTGCCCAACAGTAATAATCGGAGGCTGAGCAATGGAACCAAAAATACCTTTTATAGGCAGGGGATGGAGCTTCCCGCCAAGCTTTGACAAGGCTGCCGGCAAAGTTGAAATGCTTACCGACGAGGCCGATATTGAAAGTAGTCTTGGCATATTGTTCACCACCCGTTTAGGCGAACGCATTATGCAGCCAACCTTCGGGTGCGATTTACAGAAAGTGGTTTTTGAGGCGGTTAACCTCACCCTCAAAACCTATATCAAAGATTTGATTGAAACAGCCGTATTGTACTTTGAACCAAGGATAACGCTTAACAGCACCGAGGTTGACAGCAGTATGGATAATGAAGGGATTTTGCTTATTAAGCTCAATTACACCGTGCGTACCACCAATTCAAGGTACAACTACGTGTTCCCTTATTATAAGAATGATATTACCAGCATAACTACCAACCCATAACCAAAACCATGGCCTGTAACGATAAAAATCCGCTTCAACGTGATGGCTCAAGCCAGTCACAGCGCTTTCTGAAAGCGCTTGACCCAGCCAGCGCCCCAATTGAAGAATTGGGCATGGAAGATTGGCTAACGTTTGCGGCTGCTTATGCCGAAAAGATAAACTACTATACCCTCAAAGACAGTAACTATCCGCAGGGCGACTGGAAACCATTTTTTATTCAGGATAAAAAAGCGCTGCAGGATTTTTTAAAACAGGTTGAGGTTAAAATGCAAAATGCCGGGCTGGGTTTCCCCGATTCGAGCATCAAAAGCGATGTTGAGCCGCACCTGGCGCTGTTTATGTGTTTCATTATGCTGTTGCAGCACTCGGAAGACGCGCTGAACCAGTTCACCGGCCGCCATCTTGATTTTTACTTTAAACGGGTATTGCAGTTACGTAACCGCCCCGAAGTTCCGGATAAGGTGCATGTGATATTTGAACTGGCCCGCAACCTTACAGGCTATCTTTTACCGCAGGATACAGCACTTGACGCAGGAAAAGATAAGAGTCAAAAGCCTAAACCAATTGTTTTTAAAACCAACGCCGAACTGGCCGTAAATAGTGCCACTATAGCTGCTATGAAAAGCTGGTATCAATCACCGGCAGATAATAAGGTAGCTTATGCCGACGTTACCTTTTCTGCGGATGGTTTGGGCACTCCTTTTAAGGATGATGTACCTAAATGGAATCCTTTTGGCAGCCAAAGCTGGCCAACCGCCTCAATGGGTTTTGCTTTCGCCTCAAAAGTACTGCTGCTGAGCGAGGGAGATCGTACCATCACACTAACACTTAACTTTACCGGGCTTGATTCTTTCGACCCGGCGTTAATAGCACAACAGTTCAAAGTTTTCTTAACCTCTGAAAAGGATTGGCTTCAGGCCGATTTTTCTTTAAAGGTACCTACAACGCTTAGTCAGCAAAAATTGGTTATTACCTTAAATGTACCGCCAAAGGCCAAGGCTATAGTGCCTTATGATCAAACCATTCATAAAGAAAATTACAAAACAGATTTTCCTGTAATCCGTCTGTTAATGAGCGTTCAGGATAAGGCTTATCCGGTTTATCAGGCATTAAGTAAAGCCAGGCTTAACGACGTGAAAATAGAGGTGGAAGTAACAGGCATGAAAAACCTCGCTGTTGAAAATGACAATGGTAAGGTAGATCCGTCAAAGCCGTTTCTCGCTTTTGGCGCTGTACCTAAGATCCATTCAAACCTATATATTGGTAATACCGAGATATTTCAGAAACAATGGACAGAAATTACACCTCAAATTAATTGGAAAGGTGTTCCTGATCCGATAGAAACCTATTATAATGCTTACCGTGCCGACTTTGTAAGTCCCTCTTTTACACCGAGCGCTTATACCATTGTTGCCAACTCGCCCACAACCGATTTTGGAGGCAGGGTAATAACCGGTAAAGACAGTTTTACGGCTAAGGTTTCATATATAAAAGATGGCGACTGGTTTCCTACCGGAGGTGGCAGCACAATCGACGTACTCGATCCTTCGTTTACTTTAAAGCCGGATGGTGTACCCCAGCCCGCAAATCAAGCCCCGCATTTTGTTAATCAATATCTTTACTTCAATGTATCCGGGGCGTTTAACTATGGAGGTGGTGCACAAGCCGAAAAAGCGCTTGTACAACAATATGTGCAACCGATGCAGTTCTTTTTTCCTACGCTGGGTTTTATAGGCTTTCAGCAAACTGCCACGCAGGTGCAAACGCAAACCGAAAACTTTTCGGCCGGAGTTAAGGACAATTATATCCGCATTAATTTAGACCGCGACTTTTTACATGGCGAATACCCTAAGCTATTTGCGGCGGCCATGATCAAAAAAGATGGTACATCAATTATACCGTCGGTACCTTATACACCCGAAATAGGATCGCTTACTATAGATTACAAGGCATTTGCTTCAAACGATATTGACAATCTTACCGGCAGTAATAATAATGCAACGCTGTTAGCCGACTATGTAAACCATAACGTACAGTTTTTTCACGAGACGCCCTTTGGCCAGGCCGAGCAACATGCTTTTCTGAAGAAACAATTTCATGGTCTTATTGACGGTAATATTACAGCAATACCGCAGGCTCCTGATCTTGCAGCTTTTTACCTGGGTATTGCAGGCATTGCAACCGGTTCGGTAGCCAGTATTCTTTTCCAGGTGGCCGAGGGAAGCGAAGACGCGCTTGCCCCGTCATTTACGGATACCATTCAGCCTAAGTGGTATTATTTATCAGGCAATGAATGGCTTGCTTTAGATAAAAATAATATCATCAGCGATGATACCAATGATTTTTTACGCTCCGGGATCATCAAATTCTTGATCCCCGATGGGGCTACAACCAACAATACCTTCTTAAACCAAAGCCTTACCTGGCTTGGGGTCGAGCTGCCAACCGCGGTTACAATTGATTCGGTTTGCAAGTTCATCAATGTACATATCCAGGCTGCCAAAGCTCAGTTTGCCGATAACGATAATGAACTTTCGCACCTTGAAGCGGGGTTGCCCGCAGCCACTATCAGTAAACTGGTTGACAGGCTGCCACAGATCAAATCGGTTACGCAACCTTATGCTTCCTTTGGTGGTCTGCTTCCGGAAAATGACGATGCCTTCCGTTTGAGGGTAAGCGAGCGCCTGAGGCACAAACATCGTGCAATTACCATCTGGGATTATGAACACCTGGTAATGGCGCAGTTTCCGCAGGTTTTTAGGGTGAAATGCCTTAACCATACCAATGATGATATAGAAGTAGCTCCCGGCAGCGTGAGGGTAGTAGCTATTCCCGATATCCGCAACCAGATCAGTTTTGACCCATTTAAGCCCCGTGTAAGCAAAAATACACTGAGCGAGATCACTAAATATTTGTCGGGCTTAAACTCCATGCATGTTGATCTGCTGGCTATCAATCCCGATTATGAAGAGGTGGTTCTTGATTTCAAAGTGAAGTTTTATTTCGGGCTGGATGAAAATCTGTATGCCGCAAAACTGAATACCGATCTGATCAATTACCTGTCGCCCTGGGCTTACAACCGCAATGCGGATATTGATTTTGGCGGCACCTTGTACAAAAGCGTTGTGATCCGCTTTATTGAAGAGTTGACCTATGTTGATTATATAACCGATTTTAAGATGTACTTCACAGCATCGGGGCCCGCAAACCCCGATGTTTTGGAGGCAGGCAATTCAAAGGCCATTCTTGTATCGGCCAAGCAACATCTAATTGATACCAAAACCATACCTACATGCCCATGATTGATCAGTTAACCATACCGAAACAAATTGATACCAGCCTTGGGCCCGAGTATAATACTTTGCGCACCGAGGGCATGCAGCATATCCGCGACCTGGCCAGCGCTATCTGGTCGGATTATAACGTGCATGATCCCGGCATTACAACGCTCGAAATGCTTTGCTATGCGCTTACCGATCTTAACTATCGTATTACGCTGCCGGTTGAAAATATTTTAGCGGTTGATCATGACAACACCACCAGTATGCATGAGCAGTTCTTATCTGCAATAAAAATACTGCCCGGTTACCCGGTTACACCCGATGATTACCGTCAGCTCTTTGTACGGATAGACGGTGTGCGTAATGCGTGGATTAAAAAATCGCCCCATAGCATAATAGCTAATTATAAACAGCCAGATGGCAAACCTCTGCTTCGTTACGCAAAGCCCGGCGAAGACGCCTTGACCGGTAAAGAGGTTAAGTTTGATTTAAAGGGCATAAACGATATCCTGATAGATTTTGAAGATTTTCCTGAACTTAATGGCGATGCCGCAAAGATCAAAGCCAAACAGGATGATATCATCAAACAAATAAAATCGGTATATCATTATTTTCGTGAGTTATGCGAAGACCTTGACCAGGTAAAAGCGGTTGAAAACCAGGAAATAGTTATTTGCGCCGAAATTGAACTGCAACCCCAGGCCGATCCTGAAATGATCTGGGCTACGATCATGTTCAATATTGAACAATACCTTACACCTGATATTACTTTTTACCTGCTTCAGGAACTGCTTGACAAAGGCATGCAGCCTGATGAGATATTTGAAGGTCCGGTGCTTGATTTTGAAAACTTGCAGGGCATTGATACCAAATTTGCCAAACAAGGTTTCATCATTCCTTCCGAGCTTGCAGCTTCACAGCTGCGGACGGAGGTGCGTCTGTCTGATCTGTACCGTATTATTATGGAGATTGACGGCGTACGGCTGGTGAAACGCATTTCCTTTGGCTTTTGCGGCTGTACAGCGCCGCAAAGCGAGGTTGCCGATAAGATCTATAAATCAAACGAATGGCTGCTTTGCATACAGGATGGTCATAAACCCGTTTTGTGCGAAACCAATTCGTCATTCACCTTTTACAAGGATGTAGTACCTATCGAGCTTAAAAAGGCTGAAGCTCAAGCCGACCTTAACCAGTTACGTAAAGACTGGCAAGACAGCGTTGAAGCTAAAAAGATAGTTGATTTGCCGGTACCCGAGGGTGATTATCGCGACATAGCTCACTACGAAACCCTGCAAAACCAGTTTCCCGAAAATTATGGCATTTCGCCTCTGGGCCTACCCGATACCGCCACAACCGAACAGCGTTCGCTGGCCTTGCAGCTTAAAGGATATTTGTTGTTTTATGACCAGGTACTGGCTAATTACTTCGCCCAGCTTTCTAACGCCAGGATTTTGCTTACGGCTGATGACAGTATCCGCAAAACCTATTTCAGTAATACGGTAAACGGCATCCGCGATGTAGAAAAACTTGTAGATGGCTATGCTCAATGGGAGCAAACAGTCGATGATGTAATTAAGGAAACCGGGCAGGACAATTATCCCGAAAGGAAAAATAAATTTTTAGATCATTTGCTTGCCCGTTTCGCCGAGCAGTTTAATGAATATGTGTTTTTAATGTACCGTATTTATGGCGAGGATTACCAGCGGAATATCATCAGGCATAAGGTTAACTTTTTAAAAGATTATGACCAGATGAGCATTTGCCGGGGCAGTGGGATGGACCTGTATAATGCCAAAACTCCCGATCAGCAATTGGTGAATGTATCGGGCATGGAAAAACGGATCTCGATGTTACTGGGTTTCTCCAATTATAAAATGCAGCAACTTAGTGTTGAAGATTACCTTTTGTTTAAGGCCGATGCCCTGCATTACAACTGGACAATATCGCAGCTTGGTGTAGTGAAATTTAAAGGTAATGCCAACTATCTCAAGGAAATTGATGCCTATGAAGATCTGGGGCTGGTATCCGTGCTGGCCTGCGACAGGGAAAACTACCGTTTGAGTCCGGGGCCTACAGCGGGTAAATATGTATATAACATAGCCAACTCGGCAGGTACGCTGCTTACGCTTAATGATATGGAATTTAGCGCCGCTTCCATCGAAACAGAGATCGCGTTTATTATCAAATTTATGCAAAACGATTTCAAGATGGAGGGCATGTATGTGATTGAAAATATACTGCTGCGTCCGCCATTTGATTACACCGGCGATGACAGTACCCATCACCAGTTTATGCCGGTTTGCCTTGATCCTAACGGAGTATACTGCGAACCGCTTGACCCATACTCGTTCCGCATTTGTGTAATACTGCCGGGATACAGTGTCAGGTTGCGCAATACCGCTTTCCGCACTTATGCAGAGCGCCTTATCCGCACGGAAACGCCAGCTCACATTTTACCGCGGATCTGCTTCATAGGCCACGATCAGATGGTTGGATTTGAGGCTGTTTATAAAGATTGGCTTGCCGCCAAACACATAGCCGTAAGTACCGATACGCCAATTGACCCGGTATTGAACAGCAAATTCATAGATGTACTTGAAAAATTATACACCGTTTATCAGCAGGGCCAGCTAAGTGATTGCGATGACGATACCCAGGAAACCAACCCGATTATATTGAACAAAAGCAGCCTTGGCACTTTGCAGGGCGGTACAAAAAATAACAGTTAAAACCTAAATGACAAAGCCATGCCACCAGTAACCAACATAAAGCTCACCGATATAACTTTAGAGTATAACTCCTTTGTTGATAGCCAGGTGCTTACAGCCAAGCAACTGAACGATATTGTAGAGTTTTTTGAAGATCAGCAGCGCCTTACCCGTACCTGTTTAATTGGTGTTGGTTTGGTGTGCGGCCTTAGCTTTAAAGGCGATGCCAACGGCATAACAATTGGTAAAGGCTGCGGCGTAACTACCGACGGCGACTTGCTTTACATGCCCGAAACGACATATAAAAACTTCAGGGCGTATGATAATTCGCTGATCAAGTACCCGCCGTTTTATCCTTTAGGTACTGATGCCGCGCAGATGGCTTTATGGGAACTGGTTATTCCTGATGATAAAGGTGCTTTTCCGGCTGATAGCTTTGCTTTAACTGATTTTAAATCGAAGGCGACAAAAGATCTTACTGAAATGTACGGTCTGCTTTACCTCGAATATTATTCTAAAGATCCCGACGCCTGTACAGCAATTGATTGCGATAACCAGGGGCGTAAACAGGTGGCTAAACCCAAGGTATTACTGGTATCTCAGGCCGATATGAACCAGATTATTGAGCAAACCGGTTCGGAGGTTATTTATGATGATATCTACAAAAAATACTTTAACGCCTACAACGCGTACTTTGACGCACCTGTTTTGGCTGCAAAAAGGGTGTTCTTTAATACACAAACCACAGCTTCGTCATCGGCACTTACAGCGGCTTTTTCAAAAATTGCCAATGATGGCGCGGCCGGTTTATCAGGCGCAGTTCAAACGCTTTACAATACTTTCAAATTCGCGCTCGATCCGCAATCTGTTTACTCCATAACCAGCATTGTTGCCAATATCAATACTACGCTAAGCAATGCTACCGCGCCAATGCAGGCTCAATACCTGTATGATTTTTATAAAGATCTGCTAACCGGGTATAACGAATTACGTGCCCTGCTGTCGGATATCATTTATCAGTGTTGCCCTAATATTTATGCCTTTCCAAAACATATCATGTTGGGCGCACTGAATACTACGCCGACGGCTAAACCTACACCGTATCGTCATAAATTTTATGCTTCGCCGGCAGTCAGCGCCAATAAAGATAAGCTGAACCTTGCCCTTAACCTGCTGGACAGGTTGAATACTATGAGCAGTGGATTTTCGCTACCTGCAAGCCCGGTGGTAAAAATAACGCCATCTATAGATAACAGCAAACCTTTAGAGGCACGGGCAATTCCTTTTTATTACGGCAATCCGGTTGATCTGGCTCAAAAGTGGAGCTATAACCGTTGGCTGCAGGGGACAGATAAACTGATCCTGGGGTATAATGCTTCTGCCTATTCTCCGGCCAATGACATGGTGGTAAATCCCTTAAGTTACGGCATCGACTCCAATAATTTTTTCAGGATAGAAGGGCATATCGGCAAAAAATACACTGAAGCGCTTGCCGCGGTAGATAAGATCAGGCAGGACAGCAATTTGCCGTTTGATGCGGTTGCGATCAGGCTTGGAGATGTAACGCTTAGCGATATTAATATTGATGATTACGCCTGCCAGTTTAATGATTTGGAAGCTACATTGCGGGCATTTCAGGCCGAACAAAACTGCCTTTACAGTGATGTAAGCAAGTTTTTTTCCAGCTTTGATACCAAAACGGGCTATGTACTTGCCGACGAGATTAAGGCCCAGGCAGCCCAACAGACATTGTCATTAGCCGACGACGTTAAGACAACCGATACAACGGCTGCAACAACTACCGGCGCTACCAAAGTGCGGATGGCTGCCGCATCCAAATTAGTTGAAACGGCAGCTGCCGTACCAAGCGCCCGGATGCAGATAACCAATGAACTTGCAATTAATAAAAGTATAAGCAATATTCTGATTAATGGCGGCATCAATGCGGTTGATAACAATATCAACGTAGCGAAGGATAGTGTTGGTTCATATCTGGATCAGATCCGCCGCCAGGGCAGCGCCGTAAGTATTTCTGATTATGCAGATGCTGCAGGCAAAACTATTGATACATCGGCAACAGGCTCGTATGAGCAGGCCATCGCTGTAGATATTCCGGTACGTGTAATTGCCGGTACGCGTAATATTAGCCAGTGGCTGCCCGACAGGCTGGTTGATATTGACGATGACACTATCAGTAACTTCTCGGCCCGGATAGATGACTTGTGCAGCGAAGTAAAAGACGCAACTCAAAGAAGCCGCTTGATTTTTGCTAAAGCCGATTATGTGCGAAAGGGTTATGAAGATGATTACGAATTGCAATTATGGCGCTTATCTGAAAATTGCTGCGCAGGCCAGGCACTTGCAGTTATTTTAAAAGAGATACAGGACCGTAAAGCCAAACTTCTGGCCCAGCTTACCTTTTCGGCCTACGCCGCAAATCATACCGGGTTAGAGCACCTGGCCGGTGTACCTGCCGGGGGAACCTTTGTAATGGTTTATGCTACTACCATGACCAAGCCTAACCCAACTCCTGTTACCACAATTCCAATTGATGACAGGTTGAAAGTGCTTCAGGCCAACCCGCAGTTTGTGAAAGGCTTTGCCAGTGATAATGACGCGATGACCTTCATTGCCCAAAATACCAATTTTGAGGATATTGCTGCAGCAGTAAAATATTACCAGGTACAATCACCCCGTAAATTTACGCCTACCATAGAGGCTGATGTTATCAGCAAAACCCAGGCCTTAGCTGTTGACCTGGGTAAATTGAGGGCTGCGGTAGCCAACCCGGATGTGCCTCAGGATATTGTGTTTGCTGATTTCTGCCTGCCGTACATGTGTTGCTCAGATTGTCCGCCTGTGGCATTCATTATGCCTAAGCCGCAGGTAGGGCTCAGCTTGCCTAAAGCTGTGGCTTGCTCTGATGAAGGCCTGCTGCAATTTAAAGTAAGTCCGGCTGATGGGGTTATAAAAGCTGCAGCCGGTTTTGAAGCCACCGTTGTAACTAAAGATGCTGTAAACTATTTTGATACAACCAAGGTTAAAGATGGCACATTTGGACAGCAGATCAAATTTACAGTAAATGATCAGCCTACAGATTGCACTATTACCGTGTTTAAACACCCTGCTGTAACCCCGGCAGCCCAGGCAGGTGGTACAGATGCAGCTTCTGTAGGGGTTACTATTAAACTATCTGCGAAAACAAACCAGGCAACAGGCGATACATTTGCTTATACCTGGACAATGCCTGATGGTCAGGTACATGCTAACCTCACCACCCCGGATGATAGCGTTACGTACCTGTATGCCGATCTCCGCCAGAAATTCCCTGATGGTAAACTTACATTTACTTTATCGGCTAATAACAATGACTGTACCGATGTTGAACCGGTAACAATCACCGTACAGATTCCTGAAGAACCTGTAAACCTGACATTAGCTGCCAGCGAAGTTTGCTCTGACGGAGGCAATATTAACTTCACAACCGTACAGCCTGCAAATGGAGTTGTTACATCGAAAATTGCCGGAGCTGCTGTGAAATTATTGGGCAGTCAATGGGTTGTTGATCCTTCAAGCGGTCCTTATGATGTTACTATTAACGACTTTATGGTGAATGGCAAGCCGGTTCCGGGATGTACGCTCATGATTCACGAACATCCGCAGGCTTCGTTTGGCTATAAAGTGACTATGGACAATGAAAAAGCTGCTGCTACTGTTACTTTAACTAATAACACGCCTAACCCGGGTAGCTTTAAATTTACCTGGACATTTGATGATGGCACCACCAGCAATGATGTAAATACTGTAAAAGTGTTTGATATGCGCCAGTTCCCTCGTGGCCGTAGTACGATTATTACGCTTATGGCTGTAAATGGTAAGTTTGAAAAATGCCGCGCTGTGTTTACACCAACTCCGCCGGTTGCTTTACCTCCTATATCCTCTACACCTATATTAACCAATTTACCGCCGATAATTGTTAATCCGCCAGTAGTTACTACTGTTCCGCCTGTGCTTACCTCGCCAACAACAGCGACAGTGCCTCCGGTAGCTACCAATGTGCCTCCTGTAGTTGTTAGAGAAATACCTGCAGTAACGCCGTCGGTAACACCGACACCAACTGTAACGCCGAAAACGGATACAACCACGGTTAAAACAACCCCGGCTGTAACGCCTGCAGCGACACCGGCGCCAGCTGTAACACCGAAAGTAGACACAGCTACAACTACAGTTAAAACGAGCCCTGTAGTAACTCCGGCTGCCACACCTAAGGTTGAACCGGTAACACCAGCGCCAACAACTGTAACGCCGAAAGTGGATACATCTACGATTAAAGCTAACCCGACAGTAACGCCGGCCGCAACGCCTGCACCGACAGTGACGCCTAAAATAGACCCGAAGATAATCATCAAAAAAGAACCGGGAACTGATCCGGGTACTGTTAAATAGATTGAGCTATGGGAAGGAGCGCGCATATTATCCATAAGCTGATACTTGATATTGAAGTACCGCACCGTAATGCCGCCCAAAAGGCACAGGACGAAGCCGTGCGGTACTTTGAACAGGTATTACTTAAAAAGCTGGAGCAGTTATTGGATGGTATGGATGTTTCTGCCCATGTTATGGTAGATAGGCTTGATCTTGATTTGGGAAAAGGTAAGCTGGAAGAAGTTTTTGAGCAACTGCAACAAAGTTTATCAAAAGCGCTTGAGCCAGCTTTAAACCCCAACATGATCCCTGACGGAGATGAGCCCGATGAGGCGATCAGTTATTCGTCGCTAACCGACGAACAGCAGGTTTTTAATGTGCTTGTTTATTTCCTTAATACAGGCAGGCTCCCATGGTACATTGTAGCCACAACCGAATGGTTGCAGCAGGAAGATGTTTGGTTAAGTAAACTGTCCGGCCTTTTAATAAGTGACGCGACTTACAGGCTAAAACTTATCAATCTTTTTAAAGGTAGTCAACCCGCAATAAGCAGGCTGTTCAGTCAGTTTGGTATGGTATTTATTAAACAGCTGGTGGCAGTTTTGCTTAAGGTTGATGTGCGTATATATCAAACAGGGATTGATTCGCTTATCAATGATATTAAAGATTCCATAAGCCGCCAATCTCCTAACGATAATGATAGGCTGCTATCAGAGCCGGGTAGCGAATACAGTGCTGTCATAGAAAAGCTTTTGCACATGCTTCACCTGCGCACAGGGTATGATGTATTACCCGATGGGATCCTGAAAAAGCTAATCGATTTAATAACTGGCGAGTTAAAGATTTTTTCTTCGACCTCTGCAACCAGTCTTGTTCAAATAGCAGATAAGGCAATTCAAACAGCAGAAAGTAAACCTGCTTTACGAATAACTAAACCAACAGCAACACCCGATAATTCAGAAACGAACCTGACAAAAGACGAGGAAACTGAAGGGGCCTATGTAAATCAGGCTGGTTTGGTAATACTCCATCCGTTCCTGGAGTATTTTTTCAAAGATTTTGGCTTACTGCATGATAACGATTTTGTTGACCTGCCCGCAAGGCAACTGGCTGTTCACCTGCTGCATTATTTAGGCACTGGTAATACAGGCGCTTTTGAATATGACCTGTATTTTGAAAAGTTTTTATGCCGGTGGCCCGCCAACGAAATATTAGCGCGTGAAGTTGAAATTCCGCAGCGTATGCTTGAAGAAGGAGATAATATGCTCCGCACGGTAATTAAATACTGGAAAGCGTTAAAAAATACGTCGCCTGGTGGTTTGCGCGATGCGTTCCTGACTCGTAACGGTAAGCTTATTGAAGCCGAAAAACCTGCCCGCCTTATTGTGGAGCGCAAAGATCTGGATATCCTGCTTTCGTCGCTGCCCTGGGGTATAGGTGTAATTAAACTGCCCTGGATGGATGAACCTTTTTATGTGGAATGGCAATGAAAACACAGCAAAAGGCAGTACCTGCAAACTCCAAACAAAACCAGCCCGCTAACCGGCAAGCTGCAGGGAAAGATACTTTTTTCTCGGCCGCTCACGATACCATCCAGGAATCTCCCTTTTTCGAAGGTAACAAGTTGCAGCGCAAAATGACAGTGAATGAACCCGGTGATAATTTTGAAAGGCAGGCCGACCAGGTAGCAGATAAAGTTGTTCAACATATTAATCAGCCTAAAACCGTAGCTAACGTTGCGCCTGCTACTGCAACTGCTCCTGCCACTACTTCCGCCGTACAAAAGAAAGAAGATAAAAAGGAAGATAAACAGGAAAAAGAGCAGAACGGGGCCGATAAAGAATTACAGCGCCGGCCCATTTTTGAAAGTGACGGCGACCCAAATGAAGGAAATACATTAAAGCGAAGTAGCCAATCGCCCGTGCCGGATGTATCGCCGCAAACCCAGCAAAAGATTGAAAATAGCAAAGGCGGCGGCGAACCGTTACCAACAAATACCCGCGAGGAAATGGAAGGCGCCATGGGAGCAGACCTGAGCGGGGTGCGCATCCATAATAACAGCGAAGCGGCCGGGTTAAGTAATGATTTACAAGCGCAGGCTTTTACCCATGGTAACGATATTTATTTCGGTGCCGGTAAATATGATCCGCAAAGTCAATCGGGGCAGCATTTATTGGCGCATGAGGTAACGCATACGGTACAACAGGGTGGAAATGGGGTTAAAAAGAAGATACAGCGCCAAGCAACCAAAGGCGATATTTCAGGTAATATTGGTCAGGTTGCGACTGCTGAAAATCCGATTGATACTACGGCATCAAAAGAATCACTTTTTGTGCCGCAAATAAAAATACCAACTTTGAAACTTGGCCTTATGCCAGGGTCAACTACCAACTATTCATTTAAAAAAACAGAAAGGTCAGGAAAGCACATTGCCGACTGGAACGACGCTGCTACTAAGGGAGCCGGTTTTGATAATATTTTTAACGCTAAGAAAGCTGCTGAGATTCCCGGAGAAGTAAACGAACCAACTTTTTTTATGACGCTTGAGTCTGAAAAAAAACTAACCAATCTTAAGCATTTATTCACCGGTCCGGTCACTCAGCTTAAAGCTTCTTTTGCGCGGCCATTTTGGGATGAGAACGGACATGATATAAATAATGGCTATGATGTTGACCATAAAGTGGAGTTGCAATTAGGCGGCAAAGATGGTATTTCAAATCTTTGGATGCTTGAGGCAGGATCAAACAGATCATCGGGTTCAAATATTCATAGCGAAATAACAACAAGGGTTGACGCTGCATTAAACGCTATAACTACCATGCCGGATGGGCAAATTAAACCAAGCGCCACGGAAGTTATTGATAAATATACCATTACGGTAGGCAAACTGGACGGTGGCTTGAGTATGAGTGGCGATGGAAAAAAATGGGAGCTAAGTCAGATTGAAGCCGGTGACCATCTTAAAAAGCTTGCATTTCTTTCGAAGAATGATAAAGCGAGAAAAAAACTTGTTGATAATACTAACCTTTCACTGATAACAAGTGAAAGATATGGCGTAACAAAATATATTAAATGGGCACCTGACGCGGGTAAAACAACAGAGAAAGATGTTAACGTACAGGTTGGGCAAATTAAACGAAACGGCGCTAACCTGAAAATACAGAAAATATCCTACGAAGATAAAGACGATAATACAATCAATAGTGCGGGTTCAAAAGGATCGGCAACTATTGAGGTTTTCATGAATAATGCGTTTGTTTCCGGGATATCAACAACACAACCTATTGAACCTGTGCCAGGTATATACGGTGGTAGATTAAACGGAGTTGCCGTTAAACAGGCGTTAAGTGCTGATTTAAAGGCTAAAGGGTTAAGCCCGATAGTGATAACAGAACTGGATATCGGTGAGAACGGATTGATTGGGTTCGGTAAGATTAATACCGACGTCCCTTTTATAGGCGGCTCGGCAATTGATATTATTTTTAATGAAGACGGCATTAAAATAAGTAAGGTATTTAATTCAGGCGAGATCAAAGTTCCGCCGCCTTTTAAAATTACCAATACGTCGCTCGAAGTTTATGCTGCCACGTCAGGCATCGGCGTAAAGGGCGAAGCTAATTTTGAAATAAAGAAACTTGGTAAAGGTAAGGTTGGTGCTATGGCCAATACTTCAGGTGAATTCGCGCTTGAAGGCTCGTTTGATTTTGACTCGAAAACCTTTAATCCTGCACAAATAAAGGCAGCATACCGCAATGGCGAATTTAGTGCATCGGGAGATATAGGCATTCCTGCAGGCAAGATAAAAGGCCTTAAATCGGCACATATAAAAATTGATTACGCGAAAGGCATATTTAACGCCTCTGGTACTGCCGAGCCGGATATTAAGGGTGTAAAAAGTGCGGAGATCCACGTAACCTACGGTAACGAAACCTTAGTTATAGGAGGCAGCTTTGTACTTGACGAAAACATGCCGGGTATTCAGAGTGGTAGTGGTAATGTTGAAGTTACCCGCGGCCCTGATGAAATTTACCATGTAAAAGCCAACGGTAAAGCTATTCCCAAAATACCGAAGATCAATACCGAACTGTCGATATCTTATGACGATGGGGCGTTGACCATTGAGGGTAAGGCATCATATGCTGCTGATAGGGTATCGGGCGAGGTGACTGTTGGTGCAACCAATCGTGCTATAGCTGCTGATGGCACACCATCGGGCCCTGCAGGCGATAAGTTTACCGCCTATGGCTCGGGTAAATTAACACTTAAAGTTACCGACTGGCTGCAGGCTTCGGCGAGTGTAAGGGTAACCCCAGCTGGCGAAATTGAAGTTGTTGGCCGCTTAGACCTTCCTTCGGCAGTTGATGTGTTCCCTAAAAAGAGTATCAATAAAGAGCTGTTTAAAGTTCCAACTATCCAGATCCCAATATTCGCCATCCCGCTTGGGCCTAAGAGCATAGGTATCGTAGCCACTATTGATGGTGGTCTTGATTTTGACGCTGCTGTCGGCCCCGGCCAATTGAAGGACGTTTTCGGGCAGATAGAATTTAATCCTTCGCACCCCGAAAATACCCGGATCAGCGGTGGAGCAAAATTTGTGATCCCGGCACACGCAGGCCTTAAACTAAAAGCCGCGCTTGGTATTGGTTTGAGTATCGGTCCGGCCAGTGTTACCGGTGGTATCCAGATAGTTGGTGGTTTGGGATTGGAGGGAGAGGCAAGTGCCGCGGCAGACCTGGCATGGTCGCCGACAACAGGTTTTGAGTTTAATGCCCTTGGCGAGATCGAGGTGCACCCTAAGTTTACGTTTGATGTAAATGCCTTCATTAAAGCCGAGCTTGACCTTTGGGTTACCGACATCTCCAAAGAGTGGACTAAAAACCTGGCATCATTTAGTTACGGCCCGGATTTGCAGGTGAAAGTTTCGCTGCCAATCCACTATAAAGACGGCGAACCATTTGATGTGAAAACTGATGATATTAAAGTTACCTATCCTGAAATCAGCATTTCTGATATAGCAGGTGGTATAGCAGATAAAGTTAAAGAAGAAATGTTATGAGCAACCAAAGTCAACTAACCGAATTGATAAATCTTGGTGCTATGCAGCAATTAAGCGGCAATTTTGAAGCTGCCGAGGCTTATTATGCAAAAGCTGCAGATTTAAACGAGCCAAACGTTACCCTGCTCAATAACCGCGGGATGTTGTTTTATCAGCAAAATAAATTCTCAGAAGCGCGGCCACTTTTTGAGCGTGCTCTGGAGATTGATAATCAAAATACTTCGGCATGGCTAAACCTGGCCAATACCGAGGTTTTGCTGGGCCAGTATGATAAGGCTTTACAAGCTTTCAGGCAAACTATCAGCCTTAAAGCCGACCAGTTTGAGGCCTGGGAGGGGCTGGCTAAACTGTACATGCTGTCGGCAGATATGGAAAGCGCCGAAACCTGCTGGCTTAAAGCGGTTGAGCTTAATCCTACAAGTTTAAGCTTATTGATGGGCCTGGCACAGGTATATTTATCAACCGGTAGGTATGATGAAGCTTTTGAAATGGCCGATTATGTTTTGTCGGAAAATTCGCAGAATAGCCGGGCATTGCAAACAGGAGGTTTGGCCCAGCTTATGCTAAAAAACTATTCGATGGCTACCGGGTATCTCATCAGGTATTTAATGTTGTTCCCTACAGATATCGCGGTACGTAATCACCTGGCCGTTGCTTACCTGCAAAGCGGCCAGTTAAGTGAGGGTGCTGCCGAGTACGGGCGCATTTTGGAATATCATCCCGAACATGAGGAGATCAGGTTGAATTTAGGGGTGCTTTGTCTGGGACTTAACCGTTTTGACGAGGCATTGGCACATTTAAACCTCTTGCTTGGACAATATCCGGAAAATAAGAAAGGGAAGCTATACCTGGGTATAGCATTGGCCAATTTAAATGAAAGGGACAAGGCGAAACAGGTTTTTGAAGATTTGCTGAATGATCCCGGCGAATGGGCTTCCCATGCCAAAAAGCAACTGGATCTGTTAATGAATTTAAACTAAACCACCTATGAAATACATCCAAAATACACGCCAGCCGCTTAGTCAGAAACAGGCGGATAAAGCCGAAAAACCCTTCTTTAATGGCAGCCGCGAAAAAAGCAAACAGGATAGCGATGCTTTTTTTCAGGCAAGAAAGATTGATGGAAACCAGGACTCGGCCCTTGAGCAGGAAGCCGACGCGGTAGCGCACAAGGTAACCATGGCACAGCAGGCAACCGCTAATTCATCACAACGGATGGGGCAAAAGAGCGTTCAGAAAAAAGGTGCTGATGAGGAAAAGGATGCTAAGGCCGGCCAAAAGAAAGAAAAAAAGGATGAGAAGGAGGAAGGTAAGCCACAGAAAAAGGATGAGAAAAAAGAGGAGGAAAAGCCGACGCAAAAGAAAGAGGAAGAGAAAAAGGATAAGGAACCTCAGAAAAAAGAAGAGGATAAGAAAGATAAGGAAGGGGTTCAGAAAAAAGAAGAGGATAAAAAAGACAAAGAACCTCAGAAAAAAGGCGAAGAAGATAAAAAAGACGAAGGTAAGCCGCAGAAAAAAGAAAAAGGTGAAGAGAAAGATGATAAGGCTGCGGCACAAAAGAAAGAGGAAAAAGGCGGTGGCGTAGAAAAAACAGAAGGTAAACCCGAAAGCAACGAGGCCAAATTTGACAGGTTGCTGGATGCAAGCAAAGGTGGTGGCAGTCCTCTGCCTGCAAAGGTACGTGCACAGTTAGAGCACCAGATGAATGCCAATTTTGAGCAGGTAAAGATCCATACCGGCCAGCAGGCTGTTGAGCTTTGTAACCTCTCAAAAGCCCAGGCCTTTACACATGGTAATGATGTTTACTTTAATGCGGGCAAGTTTGATCCCGAAAGTACAGCGGGTATGAACCTGCTGGCGCACGAGTTAACCCATGTTGTTCAGCAAAACGGTCCGCGTAAATAAATCATGAATACTAATACCACACAATTAAAAGCGCTGTTGCAGTATACGGCAGGGTGTATTGAAGCCCGGTTGCAAACTGTATTTGGGAATGATACAACCTATTTACCACCGCTGCTTCCCAAGCTTGAGCGTAACGGTAGTGTGCTTGAAAAATTGATTGATGATCATGACCTGAGCAGCAACGAGGTTATTATACTGATGATGGCTTTAGCTCCGCATGTGCAGGTTGAGTTTTTTGATGAGATCATCCAACCCTACATACGCGAATCGGGCGATTTTCAGCAGATAGGGGGAGTCAGGAGCCGAAACGGGCGTAGCTTTTTGCCAACCGGCCAAACTGCAGTTTTTGTTTTAGCCGGCAATGATGTAGACAAGCGTTTAGAAGTTGCCCAACTGTTTCATCATCAGGGTAAACTTGGCAAACTACATATTTTGCACCTGGAGGATGTACCGGATGGTGAGCCTGCTTTATCGGGCAGGTTGATATTACAGCCTGAGTATATTGAGCTTTTGATCAGTGGTACTGAATCTATTCCAAAACTGAGCATGAATTTTCCGGCCCAGCATTTAGAAACTACTTACAACTGGGATGATCTGGTATTGAACGATACTACCCGTAAACAAATTGCCGAACTGGAAAACTGGGTGAACTATCAGCAGGTATTAATGACCGATTGGGGGATGGAACGTAAATTAAAACCTGGTTACCGTGCCCTATTCCATGGCCCGCCGGGAACAGGAAAAACGCTTACAGCTTCGTTGCTTGGTAAATACACCGGCAAACCGGTATTCAGGATCGACCTGTCCATGATCGTATCTAAGTTTATAGGCGAAACCGAGAAAAATCTCTCTAAATTATTTGAAAAGGCCGATAACAAAAACTGGATCCTGTTTTTTGATGAAGCTGACGCCCTTTTTGGCAAGCGTACCAATGTTAAAGACGCGCATGATAAATATGCCAATCAGGAAGCATCTTACCTGCTGCAACGGGTAGAGCAGCATAACGGCCTGGTAATATTGGCAACCAATTTTAAAAATAACATTGATGAGGCCTTTATGCGCCGGTTTCAATCCGTTATTAACTTCCCATTGCCAAACGCCGATGAACGGTACGTTATCTGGCAAAAATCATTCCCGCCAAAAGCAAACCTTAACGGGCATATCAACCTTGAACAAATCTCCCGTAAATATGAGCTCAGTGGCTCCGGTATTTTAAATGTGGTACAATTCGCCTGTTTACAAATGCTGGCCCGCAAGGAAAGTCGCATTTCATCAGAGTTAATACTGGAAGGCATAGAGCGCGAATACACCAAAGAGAACCGGGTTTGGTAAAATCCGGTTCGGCACAAAAGACCCCATTGTAATCCATAGTTTGTACAACCGAATCCATAAAATGTACATTGATGGTATTGGATACATTTGTGATTTTTATCATTGCTTGGGTACCATTGATATTCCTGTATTAACGAAAATTTAGCTTTCAACTTAATGGTGCGGTTTGCATTATATTGAATAAATTAGCAAATCATCGCCTATTGTAATTCCGTGGCTTTCACAGGAGGTGATTTTGTTATGGTATAACTTTTAATTGTCTATAGTACAATAAAATACGTGGTGTATGTTTAAATATGTAGCAATATGTTTTATTGTCATGTTTTTTGGCTCAACAGCTTTGGGACAAAAAAAGATGGACATTGCTACCATTAAGCTAAACCTCGATAATCAAAAAAATAAATCCGACACCAATACCATTAAGCTGCAAATACAATTGGGCAGCTATTATCTCAACAAAATTGGCGAGCACAAAGAAGTGTTGGATAGCGGGATCACTGCTTTTAATAAAGCTATACAAATGTGTGTTGCCATTCATTCGGCAAAATGGCTTAATGAAGCCATGATGCTTAAAGGGGCGGCATATTTAAAGCAAGGTGACCTGAAACAGGGCAAATCCATTTTTATGGAGGTGGTTAACTATTATCGTAAAGTGGGCGATAAATATAATGAGGGCAAAACCTGGGCCCGTTTAGGTGATGACCTGTCTATAGATAATGCACTTGCCGTTCCGGATAAAATTAACAGTTATGAACAGGCCCGGAATTTATTTCAGGAAACCGGCCACAAACTGGATGCGGCCGATATGAGCAAAAACATAGCGGATATCCATCTTAATCAAAAAAAGCTTGATCTGGCCGAAACGGAATTGCTTAAGGTATTGGCCCAATATAAAGCGATAGGATATAAAAAACTTCATTATACCTATCACTCCCTTGCCGAGTTAAGCAAGCAAAAGGTTGATTTGCACAACGAACTTTTATATCGGCACGAGGTAATAAAAAGCATGAACGCTACAGCCGACACTGCCTTGGCCGATTTTTATTATGCCAAGCTTGCGCTGGTATACGCCGATCTTAACAAGTATGATCAAAGCCTTATTTACATTATTAAATCGGCCGACATCCTAAAGAAAAGAAAGCAGTACGAGGATTTTTACGGCTACCTGAGTCTTATTATATACGACTTTATTACGGCTAACAGGCCTAAAGAAGCCCTTGCGTATCTGAAACAGGCTGTAATTGATGTGCCGCCAAAGATACTGGCGCAAAAGGTTGATATGTACGAGGCCTTTGGCAATATCTATGTTGCCCTGAAAGATTACCCCAAGGCCGAGCTGTATTATCTGAAAATGATGGAGGTATATAAGATCACTAATTTTAGTAAAGACTTTTATACCACCAACGAGCAAATGGTGACCGATTTTGTGCACTACAATGAAACCATGGCCGGCTTTTATCTGCTTACCCAACAGTTTAAAAAAGCGGGTGTGTATACCAAACAGATCCTCTCATTGCCGTCAAATAAAATAAGGCCTATCACCCTTACCAAGATCCATCGTATGCAGTTTCGGGTTGATTCGGCTTCCGGTAATTATGTATCTGCAATAAAACATTTCGAGATCCACAAACGCCTTGATGACTCGCTGTTTAATGCCATAAAAAATAAACAGATTGAAGAACTTGAGATCACCAATAAAACCAAGGAGAACAAGCAATCAATTAAATACCTGGAAATTAAAAACAAGAGCCAGCGCGATGAACTCCAAAAGGTAAACACGCAGCGTAACATTACCTTCGGTGGTGTGGCCATGCTTATTATTATTGCCGGCCTGGCATTTAGCGGATACAGGCATAAACAGAGGAGCAACCTGCAACTACAATTAAAGCAAACCGAGATCAACAATCAGAACTTATCGCTGCAAAAGCTGCTCGGTGAAAAAGATGACCTGTTAGATGAAAAAGACTGGCTGCTGAAGGAAGTGCATCACCGGGTAAAAAACAACCTGCAAATTGTAATGAGCCTGCTGAACACCCAATCGGCATTTTTAAAGAATAACGCTGCACTTGCGGCCATTCGCGAAAGCCAGAATCGGGTGCAGGCCATAGCGCTGATACACCAAAAGCTGTATAGTAACTCGGATGTGTCATACATCGATATGTCGGTTTATATTAATGAGCTGATCAGCTACCTGGCCGACTGTTACAACCCGGGCGATAAAGGAATCCGTTTTGAACAAACGGTACAACCCATAAAGCTTGATGTTGCACAGGCTGTACCCGTGGGCCTGATACTAAATGAAGCCATAACAAACGCCATTAAATACGCCTTCCCATCTCAGTGTGGCGAAATAAAGGTAGCCTTACGCCTTGCCGAAGAAACCATTATACTCACCATAGCTGATAACGGAATAGGCTTGCCTGTTGATTTTGATATACAGAAAGCAAGCTCGTTGGGTATGGAAATGATGAAGGCGTTGAGCAAGCAGTTGGGTGGTTATTTTAAGATGGAGAATTGTGGTGGTGCTTTGATTACTGTTGAATTTAGGGCAGAGAAGCAGTTGAGCAATATTGAACGAAAAACTTTTGTAGCTAACTAATTATATGAATAAGAAAATATTAATAGTCGAGGACGAATCGCTGGTGGCATACGACCTGAAATTAATATTAACGCGTGCCGGTTACAAAGTTTGCGGCATTGCCGATTCTGTACCCGAAGCACTGGAGATCATTGAAGAGCAAAAGCCTGAAATGGTACTGCTTGATATATTTTTAAAAGGAAGCCAGAATGGAATTGACCTGGCCAAAATCCTAACATCAAAAAATATCGCTTTTGTATACCTGTCGGCCAATTTTCAGGAGAGTATTCTTGAGCGGGCAAAGGCAACACAGCCTTACGGCTTTTTGGTAAAACCGTTTCGCGAAAAAGAATTACTGATAACCCTTGATGTTGCTTTTTACAGGCATCAAAACAGCATTGAATCAAAATTACGCCAGGAACAGGCATTAGAGCAGGTATTCAAAAACATTGTTGCCGAAACAATAAACTGGAAGCAAAAGCTGCTGAAAATAGCCATGAGCATTCAGCCGCATATGCCCTTTGATTATTTAACCATTACCATGAAAAACGGCAGCGGTTTTCCTGATAATGCGCTCTCATTTTTACGCACCGGCTTTGATGAGTACCAGATGATAGGTACGGATGAATTCTTAAACATCACAAAAATCAACAGGTCGCAACTGCAACAAATGCAGGGTGACAGTCCGCTGATCACCAAGGCCGACTTTTACAATGCCACTAATTTTGTTAAGATCTGGCCGCAGTTCCCTTTAAAAAAAGTTATTGCCCAGGTTTTTAATATGCAATCGTTTTTAGGGTTGCCTTTACTTACTTCAAGCGGTAATGTGATTCATTTTTCGTTTTACAGCCGCAAAACAGATTGTTATAATAATGACCATTTGATTTTGCTGGATCGCCTGCACCGGTCGTTATTAATGGCGATAGAAGAGATCATTCCGTTTGATGCACTTGAGCCATCAATAAATAAAGTTGATAAACAGGCTGATAATGGCATAAGCGAAAAAAATAAAGCGGTTGGTTTTAAGGATATTATAGGTAAAAGCCACCAGATGCTTACCGTGCTTGATCATATTGCTATAGTAGCCCCGCTTGATACATCAGTATTGGTTTTGGGTGAAAGCGGAACCGGTAAGGAACGGATTGCAAAAAGTATCCATTACCTTTCGCTTCGTAAAAGTAAGCCTTTAGTGGTGGTGAATTGTGCTTCTATGCCGGCCACTTTGATTGAGTCGGAATTGTTTGGGCATGAAAAGGGCGCATTTACCGGAGCTGTTGAAAAACGCACCGGCAAATTTGAACTGGCCGATGGTGGAACCATTTTCCTGGACGAAATAGGTGAAATGCCTGCCGAACTGCAGGTTAAACTATTACGTGTTTTACAGGAACAGGAAATAGAACGTATTGGTGGTAAAGGCCCTATTAAAATTAACGTGCGTATAGTGGCTGCCACCAACCGCAACCTGGAAAAAGAAGTTGAGGAAGGTCGTTTCCGGCTCGATTTGTATTACAGGTTGTTTGTATTCCCTATCATAATCCCTCCATTAAGAGAACGCAAAGATGATATTCCTGTATTGGCCAGTCATTTTTTAGACCGATACGCACAAAAAAGCGGTAAGGTAATAACAGGCATATCTCCTAATGTGATGAACCAGTTGTTTGACTATCACTGGCCGGGCAATGTGCGCGAGCTTGAGCATTTTATTGAGCGAAGTGTATTGCTGACTGATGGCCCGCTGATAAAAGATGCCTACCTGCCCAAACTTCAGGGGAAAAAGGAAAGCCCTGCTTACGCTGAAGTCGCAGCCGACAGGTTGAAAACGATAGACGAACATGCCCGTGACCATATCTTAGATGTATTGAGGCGCTGCAATGGTAAAATAAGTGGTAAGGATGGGGCTGCGGCTAAATTAGGTTTGCCGCCATCAACACTGCATTCAAAAATGCAAAAGCTGGGTATTAAGAAATGGGAGTAGGTATCGATCAAAAAAAATGTATTCATTTTCAGTGCTTTATCATTTTGATAATTTATATCTCCCAAAATGATAGGATAGTAGTTGCGGGGATACGCGTTTTTAATATGCTGAGCGCATTTTGAGCACTTTTATAGCCCTTTGGCATAGGTTTGGTTTATTGCCGGTTTTTATCATTAAGCTAAAAGCTATGACAACGTTTTATATCATACTTAAAATAACCGCTTTATTAGCAGTTATCATTGTTTCAATCACCGGCCCGAAAAAGAAAAAAGTATCTCCAAAAACTGAAATGAGCGGGTTTGCTGTTAATCCCAACGGTTACCTGGAGCATTTTAAAAAGAGCCCGGAATACCCTCAGCCGGTTGAATAAACGGTAAATTAACTTGTTTTGAAAATAGAAGCCTTTCATTTTGATAGGCTTTTTTTATGCGCTCATCTCTTTCCCGAAACTAAAATCTTCATTTACACAGCCTAAACCTATAAATGGCATGCCTGTGCCACAACGGGCATTCTTTTGGCATTGGGGTATGTACAGTTATTCAACAAATCCGTGCGGGTAACTGAAATAAACATATAAAATGGAAGATGAACGAATTATTGTGAGGCCTGCTATCCCGGCCGATGTAGTGTTCGCCGATCAGATCATCAAAGAAATGGAAGGCTCGGCTATAGCAAGAGGCTCGGGTATTTCTAAAAGATCGGCAGCCTCAGTAATAGAAAAGATCGACACGGGTAAAGCTATAGTCGCTGTAACCGAAAATGGCGAATGGGTAGGTTTCTCCTATATCGAAACCTGGGACGATGGGAAGTTTGTATCAAACAGCGGTCTGATTGTTTCGCCGCAGCACCGTAACCAGGGTGTAGCCTCCGAAGTCAAGAACATGATATTTAACCTGTCGCGCAGTAAATATCCAACAGCAAAGATATTCAGCATTACCTCTGGGCTGGCCATCATGAAAATGAATACCCGTCTTGGCTTTGAGCCGGTAACCTACAGCGAAGTAGCACAAGAGCCCCGCTTTTGGGATGCCTGCAAAAGTTGTGTTAACTACGATGTGCTGCAAAGTAAAAACCGTTGCAATTGCTTGTGTACCGCCATGTTATTCGATCCTCAACTAAACTAATTTCCTATGATAAAAACATTGAATGAGCAACCTGTCACCTCCTTAGTAGGGCATACGCTTCCTTTGAACCCGCATTTCTTCAGCGAATCTGTTGTGTTGTTGCAGCATATGATCAAAGCCTCGTCGTTCAGCGGCAATGAAGAAGCGGTTGCGGATATTATATATCAGCATTTGCTGGATTATTCGGTAAAGGTAAAACGGCTGGGAAACAATATCTGGTGCTTTAATAAATACTACGATGAAACTAAACCGACAATATTGCTTAACTCTCATATGGATACGGTTGTGCCAAACGAGGGGTACACAAAAGATCCGTTTTGCCCGGAAATAAGCGAAGGGAAACTTTATGGCCTCGGAAGCAATGATGCGGGCGGTTGCGTAGTATCGCTCATTGCCGCTTTCCTGCATTTTTATAGCTACCATGGCCTTGGCTTTAACTTGTGCCTTGCCATTACGGCGGAAGAAGAAAACTCTGGCGAAAACGGGATCAAATCAATACTGCCATTGTTGGGCGGTTGCGAACTGGCCATAGTTGGCGAGCCAACACTGTTGCAAATGGCAATTGCCGAAAAAGGTAACCTGGTTATTGATTGTATAAGTAACGGTCGCCCTGGTCATGCCGCACGCGAGGAAGGTGATAATGCCATACATAAATGTTTAAGAGATCTGGAATGGTTTAGCCTTTACCAGTTTCCGCAGCAATTGAAAGGAGTTGCGCCGGTAAAAATGACGGTTACCACCATCAAAGCCGGTTCACAGCATAATATCGTGCCCGGCAGGTGCGAGTTTACAGTAGATATCAGGCATGATGATACCTTTTCGCAAAACGAGATAGTTGATATCATTAGGCGCAATGTATCATGCCAGGTGAACCCTCGCCCTGGTTCACTGGGGGCATCGTCGGTATCTACCGAACATCCTATTGTTAAAACCGGGATTGCGGTTGGCTGCAAAACCTATATTTCACCTACCACATCTGACCAGGCCTGGCTATCTATCCCTTCGGTAAAGATCGGCCCTGGCGACTCGGCCCGTTCGCATTCGGCCGATGAATTTATCTACCTCGAAGAGATCAAGAAGGGCATCAATTTATATGTAAGGCTGCTTGAAACGCTGCCGCTGATGCTCATCAATAATCCAAACAAATACAAAAATGAAATCAAGCATATTAATAATTGATGACGAGGTAAAGCTCAGCGAACTAATGGCCCGCATCCTGGTACTGGAGGGCTATCATGTGATTCAGGCTCCCAATGCTAAAGCAGGTTTGCGCCTTATTGAGCGCGAGGATGTAAGAGTAGTTTTGAGCGATGTAAAACTGCCGGATGCCAATGGTGTCGAGTTGGTGCAGCGCATCAAACAAATAAAACCCTACATCGAGATCATTAACCTTACGGCTTTCGGCACCATTAGTGATGGGGTTTTGGCTATCAAAAACGGGGCTTTTGATTATTTAACCAAGGGCGATGATAATGATAAGATCATACCGCTGGTAAGTAAGGCGCTCGATAAAGCTAACCTGCAATATCATATCAACGAACTACAAAATGAGGTTGAAACCCTGCATGGTTTTCCGATAGTATTAGGGCAGTCGCCGGCGATACTTGAAGCTGTTGAACTGGCGAGGAAAGTAGCCCGGACGGATGCCACCGTTTTACTTTTGGGCGAAACGGGCACAGGCAAAGAAGTATTTGCCGAAGCTATTCATTACGAAAGCCTGCGTAAAGACAAACCCTTTGTTGCTGTTAACTGCAGTGCCTTTAGTAAAGAGTTATTGGAGAGTGAACTGTTTGGATACAAAGCCGGTGCATTTACCGGGGCGCTGAAGGACAAGAAGGGCTTATTTGAAGAAGCCAACGGCGGCACCATATTTTTAGATGAGCTTGGCGAAATGAGCCACGACCTGCAGGCCAAACTGTTACGTGTGCTTGAAAACGGTACTTTCATAAAAATAGGAGAAACGCGGACTGTAAAGGTAAATGTGCGGCTTATTGCGGCCACCAACCGCGATCTGCAAAAAGAATCGGAAGAGGGGCATTTCAGGCTGGATCTGTTTTATCGCCTATCGGGGTTTTCTATCGTGTTGCCGCCCCTGAGGGATAGGATAGGGGACATAGAAGTGCTCGCAAGGCATTTTATCAAACTCTATTCGGCCAAGGTGAAGAAAAAGCAGCCCGACGTAGATGAGAACTTTTTTAAGCTGCTCAATCAACACAAATGGAACGGTAACATCCGCGAGCTTAAAAATGTAATTGAACGGGTTATTATCCTGATGGATGAACCCCTGCTTACTCCCAAGCTTTTACCTAATGAATTTCATAACGGCGGCTATTACGACCTGGTTGCGCTTGACCTCGACAGTGTGGAGCGCCATCACATCCGCAGGATCCTGAAATATGTAAAAGGTAATAAATCGGAAGCGGCCCGGGTATTGGGGATTGGTTTAGCTACCCTATACCGCAAAATTGAAGAGTATCACATTGTTATGAACTGATACTTATGAGCAATTAAAATCATGGTCATGTTGAACTTGTTTCAACACCTCACGTGCTAAGCAAAACGCCCACCTATCCTGTGGGGTGCTGAAACAAGTTCAGCATGACGCCCGTGATCATCTCTTTCCTCCCAATCACCATGAGAAAACCACCTTCTCAAAATGAAAAGGATCATTCAGATGCCGCTCATCAAAAAATAAAGACAAAATAATTAAAAGGCTGATAATCAAATCGGCGAAAAATATTGCAGCCGCTTTGGTATAGCAATTGGCAGGCGTGCCATAATTAACGCAGGTAGGGGCAAAAAAAATTAAACACTGCAACCCGCCCTTGCCGCGAACAAATAATATCATATTCAAAATGAAAAAACTTCTCTTATTTATTGCTTTAGGCCTTACACTTCTTTTAGCCTATGCCCAGGCAAACGCTGCATCATTACAAGACAGCATCATTGTTAAAGACACCGTAAAAACCAAACCCGAGCCATTTGCTTTTGGCGATTTTACCTGGCTTAACGGTAACGACCGCCGTCACAAAGCTTTACTTGATACCAAATATTTCACCGGTCGTTTCCTGCTTGATTTTAACTATACCGCTTCAAACAATAACCCAGTAGACCATACCGTAGTTGGTTCAACCGCTTTGGCACGCGACCATGAGTTTGAAATTTCGACAGTTGCCTTTGGCGGCGATTTTCACTACGATAACGTGCGGGCCAGCGTACTCACGCAGTTCGGCACCCGGTCCACAGTGGTGCCCCGTAACGATTTTAGTGTTACCCGCGGGCAGTTCGACCTCACAACAGCCTACCGCTACCTGAGCGAGGCCAACGCCGGTTATCACTTCAACGTGCTGAATGGTATTAACGTTGATGCCGGCTTGTTCATGTCGTACGTAGGTTTATTCTCATACTATAATGCCGAGAACTGGGCTTATCAGCCATCATTTACAAGCGACAATACACCGTGGTTCTTTAACGGCGTTCGTGTACAAATCTTTGTATCGGATAAACTGAAAATTGAGCCTTGGCTTATCAACGGCTGGCAATCATATGGCATGTTTAACAGCAGACCAGGTATTGGTGGTCAAATTCTTTGGCGCCCAAAAGAATGGTTACAGGTATTAACCAATAACTACTACGGTGCCGATACTCAGGACAAACCGGGCCGTAAACGTTTCCATACTGATAATAGCGTAGAGGTTCGTTACTATAAAAACAAAAATACGTTTGTAAATAGCATGGCTTTCTCTTTAACCGGCGACCTTGGCGATGAGAAAGGAGACGGTGTTAACGGCTTTAAATCTGACCCGGTTAAAGGCCCTGCCCAATACTTTGCAAGTGCTATGTTTTACAACCGTATGGTGATGGCTAACGGCCATTTAGGCTGGACTATAGGTGGTGGTGTAATGAATAACCCTGGCCGTTACCTGGTGCTTTACCCGACAGGCGATGCAAACCCAATTCCGGCAGTAGGTACCGGCGCAATTGGTACACATCCGTTCTCGGCTAATCCTGGTGATAAATTTCATGCTTATGACTATTCAACCACAGTCGATTTAATGCCTAACGATTACCTTACCTTCAGGATGGAAGTTGTACACCGTCATGCAGATGTGCCTTACTTTGCCGGTCACGGTGGTGTTACCTCTCCGGATGGTTATAATACTACCCCGCTATCCGGAACTAATTTTACCCCCGATCTGGTAAATTCTGAAACGAGATTCATAGCAGCCCTGCTGGTGCGCTTTTAAGCACAGTGGGCGTATCATATAAACGTACTTTAAAACCGCGATAACTTATCCCGTTTGGATTGTAAGGGTAGGTTTAGTAAAGGTTGGAGGCCGGGTTTTGCCGCCCGGCTTTTTTATGCCCTTAATTTCAAGAATTAAATAGTAAACAAAATGAAAAATTCAATTAAAATGATCATCGTCATGATGGTGATCGGTATACAGGCAAATTGCCTTATGGCACAAAATACAGATGCCAATTCAGGTATTTATTTAACTGTTCAGGATTACAAATCAGGCAAATTGAGCTATGAGCCTGAAGCTGGAAAAAAGCTAAAACTTAACGATTTTTTAGGTGGTAGCCGCATTAGTATTCTTTCTGGGGACAAAAAGATTAGATTAGCAAAAAGCGAAATATTTGGCTACCGCTATGAAGGTAAGGATTACAGGCTTTACCAAAACGAGGCGTACGAGGTGATTGATACGGCAGGCTTCCCGCTTTATGCCCATGTACAGCTAATGCCACAAGGTAAAGGCTATTCACGTACCGAAACTTATTTCTATAGTACTGATACTACAACGCCGGTTTTAAACCTAACTATAGCAAACGTGTACAGGAGTTTTCCCGGACAAAATGATTTCAGGTACAGCATCCGCAATTACTTTCACGGTGATGCCGATTTGATGGCTTATGACAGCTTAAACCGGGAATACCAGATCAAATACCTGTATTTTGAGCATCAACATGCAAAGGGCACTCAACACGCATCCTTATAAATAATTAACTATTGATTTTCCAAACCAAACAGCAATCCCGGCGCGAGGCCGGGAGCTGTTTATTGTTCTAAAGCCTGTTTGATATCTGCTATCAGATAGTGCGGATCTTCGAGCCCAATATACATCCGTATTAATTGATGATGACCGTTATTGGTTGAATAATCCTCTTTCTTAAATGATGCTATGGCCGGCACAACAAGGCTTTCGTGGCCACCCCACGAAACTGCCAGCAGGATATGCTGCAGGCTGTTACAAAACGTTTCAATTTTATTGAATGTGCTGTTTTTTAATACCAGGCTAAACAAACCGCCACAGCCCTGCATTTGTTGATTTACGAGATCGGCTTGTTGAAACTGTGGACTGAACGGCCAGATCACTTCCTGCACTGCCGGGTGGTTTGCAAGCCATTCTGTGATGATCCGGGTGCTTTCAAAGCTACGTTGCAAACGAAGCGGGAGGGTCCTTAAGCCCCGCAAAAGCAGCCATGCCGAATGAGGGGACAATGCAGGGCCGGTATTCATGAATTCATGCTCAAAAAGCTTTTTAAGCAAAGCCTTGCTACCGGTAAGTACGCCGGCTACCACATCCGAGTGCCCTCCAATATATTTTGTTGCCGATTGCGCAACCAAATCAACCCCCATTGATATGGGTTGCTGATAAAGGGGGCTGCAATAGCTGTTATCGATCATGGTTATGATACCTCTTGATTTTGCGAAGCCGGTCACTTTTCTGATATCCTGTAGCGCATAGCAAAATGTATTGGGGCTTTCGAGGTAAATTAAGCGGGTTTGCGGAGTTGCCGCTTGTTCAAAATTTTCAAAAACTGTTCCGTCAATAAATGTGGTGGTGATGCCAAATTTGGGTAAAAAGTCTTTGAAAAGTTTAATTGTCCAGCTGTACAGGTTATCCACTGCAATAATATGATCGCCCGATTTCAGCAGGGACAAGATTGGGATGCTAATGGCGCTGATGCCGCTGCTGAACAAAAGTGCGTCTTCGGCACCGTCTAACGCGGCAAGTTTTTTTCTGAGTATATTGAGTGTTGGGTTTTGACCCCTTGAGTACAAGCTGCTTTCAAATTCATCATTCATAGCCTCCCTAAGCCCTGCAACATCTTTAAAACTGAAGTTGCTTGATTGCATAATGGGTGGCGAAACGGCGTTAAAATAGTTCTCTCTTTCCTCCCCAAGTTCATTTAAAATAAATGACAAATCCATAATTAAAGTGTAGTAATAGGTTTTTGGCTTCGTTTTGTGATATAGTATATAATAAGGCCTGCTATAAATGCGCTGATGCATATCAAAGCAGCCTGCGGATTTTCAATAAAAATGCTGATGGTAACAAACCAATATGTGGTAATAAATATGATAGGTATAACTGGGTACCACTTCATAACATATATACCGGTATTATTAAGCTGCTTGGTTTTACGCCGTAAAATGAAGATCGTAATAGCTGCGGTTGAAAGGCCTACAGTATCAAAAAACATCACGTAGCTTAATATGGTTTGAAACGAGCTGGCAAAAAACAGGATGATGAGTACGGCACCGACAAAGAAGGTAAGTCCAAATTCCTGTACCTGGGTTTGGCTGTTTACACGTTTAAAGCGTGCCGGTAATATGCCGTCTTCGGCCATGGCATAGTAAACACGCGGATTGGCCATGATATTTACATTAACAAAAGCCAGCACCGAAACAAACATTAACAGAGATACTATTTTGTATCCAGCCGCTCCAAACAAAACCCCGGCAAGTGTTGCCGCCAGCGTGGTCTTGTGCTGAAGACCGCTAATTCCCAGAACAGAATAATAGGCAAAGTTGATAAGCATATATAATGATATCACGGTGGCTATCCCAAAAAATATAGCCTTGGGGATATTGATTTTCGGGTTTATAATATCGCCTCCAAAATTTATGGTTTGCTGGTAGCCGCCGTAGGTGAAAAATACAGCCACCAAACTTAATCCGAACGCACTTATATTGTTATTATTATGATATGCGATAACTTCTTTGGCGGTATGGATATTGCCTTTGAACACGGCGGCGCACAAAATCAAGATCATGCATATTTTAAAAAGGGTAAGTATATTTTGGGTACGGGCACTCATCTTAATACCCAGGTAATTGATGATGTACAAAATAAGCACCGATGTTATGGTCATGATTTTGATGCCCGTATCGTTTTGAAGGCTTGGGGGCATAATAACAGGATTAATATATTCTGCACCTATAAGTGCTACGGCAGCCACCGACGCGGCGTTGCTTATTACCAGTACCCAATTAATCATAAAAGCAAAAGCAGGGTGAAAGCAGTACGAAAAAACCTTGTAAAAACCACCGGTAGTAGGGTAGCGTGCACCAATTTCGGCAAAGGTAAGTGCCCCACATAAACTCACTGCACCACCAAGTAGCCAGGCCCCGAAATACAAAAGAGGAGTGCTTGAGTTTTTAGCCACTTCGACAGGCGCCGCGAAAATGCCCATGCCAATCACAAGGCTCACAACAATCATTGAAAGATCAAAACGGTTGAGTTTTGGCGTTATGCTCATGTAGTTTTAAAATACCAATTAATTAAGGGAAACACAAAATTTAAATGTAGCATAAATTCGTTAGCTCCGGGCATTGTAAAAGCTTTTATTGAATTCCTTCTTTAAAAAATATTTAGCTATAGTATCTGACAATTATTGCTTGTTTTCATTGTTTTGTAACAAATTGTTGTTGAAAAGATTAAAAATGGAAGTCATAAGCTATATTTACCCAGCCGGTTTTAAATGTTTATATTGAATAGCTAAAATATTGGCAGTTAGATGGATAAAATTGCCTTTTTTGATTGAAAAGATGGAGTAAAGCGAGATTTTTAGTAAGATCTCCGATTTTTAACTGACTTTAGATCAGGCATAAAATTGACAAATATTTAAAGTGGCGGGCTTTCTAAACCTTAAACCTGAATTTGAGAAACGATGATGAAAAAAAAGATATCCATTAAGGATATAGCCAAACTTACCGATACGTCAATAACCACTGTTTCATTTGTTTTGAATGGAAAGGGCCGTATTAGCAAAGAGATCAGCAAAAAAATATTGGATGTAGCCCAAAAAAACGGTTATGAACCTAATCGTATGGCCGTTGGTCTGCGTACGGGTGTTTCCAAAGTTATAGGGTTAATAGTAGAAAGCATTGGCGGTCCTTTTTTTGGGGAGATGGCGAAGGTGATAGAAGAGGAAGCCGAAAAAGGCGGATACCGCATTATATATTGCAGCACCAACAATAACCTGCAAAAGGGAAAGGACATGATCCGGATGCTAAGCCAGCAACTGGTTGATGGTTATATTATTACCCCAATGAAAGGTTTGGAAAAAGATATCCAGAACCTGGTTGACAATGAAAAGCCGGTAGTACTGATAGATGGATATTTTCCCGGAACAAACATCCCGCACGTACTGGTTGATAATTTTGCAAGTGCCTATAACGCCGTTGATTGCTTTGTAAGATCAGGCTATAAAAATATAGGCATGGTGACGGCCGATCTGGGCCTTATCCAGCTTAATGACCGTAGCCTGGGCTACAAAGCGGCTTTAAAGGATAATAAGCTGAAGGATAGTAGCAAAATGCTTTTGAAAATCCCTTTTGATATGGATAAGAATGAAGGGGTGGAAGCCATAAAAGCCTTTATTGAAAAGCAAAAGCAGATGGATGCTATCTTTTTTACCACCAATTATCTGGGTACCATGGGCTTGCAGGCCATTAAGGATCTTAAGCTTCGTATCCCTGAAGATATCGCGGTAATCAGCTTTGATGATAATGAAGTGTTCAGTTTATATCCGCCGGGTATTACTACAATACAGCAGCCTACTTATGATATCGCTAAATCGGCAATTGACATTTTGATGGCGCAAATCAATACACACAAGCTTGATGCTTCAAAAATCGATTTGCAGATTCCGTCTAAATTGATTGAGCGGGGATCAACCTTAGCTAAGGTCTCTGCGTAACAGGGAGTTTAGTATTGGTAAACAAATATTGTGAAAATCATTTGGTAAAACGTTTTAATTGTCTACATTTGAATAATGCACTGATCTGAATTGGGTAGTGCGAAGGGGGAGATGATCTCCTGAGGGTTCAAGTGCTTCATAGTTCTTTTTTACTAATATTGTTTAATTAATAAAGACGCCTGTTGTTTGAAGAGCAACAGGCGTTTATTTTGACCTGATAAAAAAATACATAATAATATTACAAAGGATTGTGTTTTTAATGATAAAACGTTTTATCTATATTTGGACGGTTTTACCTACTATCACGCGCAAAAACCAAAACAATTCATGAAAAAAATACTTATTCCACTACTTTTAATTGGGGCAACATGTTGTGGCGCCAAAGCCAATGCCCAGGAAGTTTTCAAGAAAAAAGGGTACCAGGTAACTTTCATTAATAAGGATGCTGCCTTCAGCACCGAATTGAAAGACAAGCTGATCAAAACCTTTTTTGAGGTATATCCTAAACTGGCAAAAGAGTACAACAAAAACACATCTAAAAAGGTAACTTTTGTTATCGACACCGCCTATGATGGCGTAGCGGCTACCGGGAATGATACCGTAGTATTCAGCGCTAAATACATGACTAAACATCCTGGCGACATTGATGTAGTTACGCACGAAGTAATGCATATTGTGCAGGCTTACGGTAACAGCGTTGGTCCCGGATGGTTAACTGAAGGCATTGCCGACTATGTCCGTTTTAAATTTGGAGTTGATAACGCCGGTGCAAAATGGGCGTTACCTGCCTTTAAATCAACCCAAAACTATGATAATGCTTACCGCATAACCGCCCGTTTCCTGGTATGGACAGAAAAAAACTTTAAACCAGGATTGGTTAAGGAACTGGATAAGCAACTGCGCGACCATACTTACACAAACGATAGCTGGAAAAATCTTACCGGTAAAACTGTCGACGAATTGTGGGCTGCCTATGCAGCAAACCCTGCTATTTAAAACGTTTATGTTTGTTGTGTAACAAATGTAGCTAAACCACAATTGGCACTGTGTTTTATATAAATTAGCTGCCTTATCACAAAAAAGCTAAAGGCTGTAATGTAAATAAACAGGAGGGCCGGTGATGATGAATATTTTTCCGGCGTAGCCGGGAACAAGGATATACTTAATAGTACAAATGAAAAAATTACTTACAGCGTTATTAATAGGGTCGGCGGCATATGCACAGGCCCAAACAAAAACAGAAAAGCTGGTTGATTATGTTAATCCCATTATAGGCACACAACGTATGGGGCATACTTATCCTGGTGCTACTGTACCATTTGGTATGGTGCAATTAAGCCCCGAAACGGATACGGCCAGCTATGAAAAAGACGGTCACTATAATCCCGATGTGTATAAATACTGTGCGGGTTACCAATACGATGATAAAACGATAGTCGGCTTTAGTCATACCCATTTCAGCGGTACCGGTCACTCGGATCTGGGTGATTTTTTAATTATGCCGACTGTGGGCCAGCTTAAACTAAATCCGGGTACTGCAGATAAACCGGGTAGCGGTTATCGTTCTGCATTTTCGCATCAGAATGAGGTTAGCGCTGCTAACTACTACAAAGTAAGGCTGGATGATAACAATATAACGGCCGAGCTAACAACCACTGCAAGGGTTGGTTTCCACCAGTATACTTTTCCTAAGTCAGATCAGTCGCATATCATTCTTGACCTGATGGCGGGTATCTATAACTATCCTGATAAAAACGTATGGACTTACCTTAAGGTTGTTAACGATTCAACTGTTGTTGGCTTCCGCCAAACCAATGGCTGGGCACGTACCCGTACGTTGTATTTTGCCATGAGTTTTTCAAAACCTTTTTATCAGCATGGCTATAAAAAGTATGATAAACGCGAAGTATACGGTGGTTTCTGGGGTAAATTCAATCAAACTAAAAACTTCCCTGAAATCGCAGGCAGACAGATCCGTACTTACTTCGATTTTAAAACCGAGGAAGGGGAGAAGATCAAGATCAAGTTTGCCATATCTCCTGTAAGCATGGATGGCGCGATGAACAACATGCGCACCGAAGCGCCAGGCTGGGACTTTGATAAGATCAAGAATGATGGTCAGCAGCTTTGGGAAAAGGAACTGCATAAAATAGAGATTGCCGGAAGCAAAGAAACCAAACTGAACTTCTACACCTCCATGTACCATACCATGATCAACCCAACGTTGTACATGGATGCTGATGGCCAATACAAAGGTCTTGATCAAAATGTACACAAGGCAGATGGTTTCACTAACTATACTACATTTTCGCTTTGGGATACTTACCGAGCTTTGCACCCGTTATTCAACATTATTGAGCCGAAACGAAACGCAGACATGATCCAGTCAATGCTGGCTCACTTTGATCAGAGCCCGGAGCACATGTTGCCGGTTTGGTCAAACTCGGGTAACGAAAACTGGTGTATGAGTGGCTACCACAGCGTTGCTGTAATTGCCGATGCCGTTATAAAAGGTAATGTGAATTTTGACGCCAACAAAGCGCTTGATGCCTGCGTTGCTACAGCCCGCCACCGCGATTATGAAGGTATTGGCGAGTATATGGATAAAGGATACATCCCTGACGAAAAAAGCGGTGTATCTGTATCTTCAACCCTTGAATATGCTTTTGATGATTGGGCAATTGCTCAGCTTGCCAAAAAACTGAACAGGAATGATATTTATGAAGAGTTTATCAAACGCTCTGAAAACTATAAAAATGTTTATGATGCCTCGATAGGTTTCATGCGCCCTAAGCTGGCCAATGGCTCGTTCAGAACTAAGTTTGATCCGCTGAGCACCATTAACGAAGGCTTTATTGAGGGCAACAGCTGGAACTATACGCTGTTCGCTCCGCAAGACCCTAAAAGCCTGATCAAGCTGATGGGCGGTGATAAACGTTTTGTGCGTTACCTCGATTCATTGTTTACCATGAACCTGCCTGATAAATATTTTGCCGAAACGGAAGATATCACCCGCGACGGTATTATCGGCAACTACGTGCATGGTAATGAGCCATCGCACCACGTGGCTTACCTGTATAACTGGACACATAAACCATGGAAAACACAGGAACGCGTACGCATGATTTTGCCAATGATGTACAAGCCAACCCCGGATGGTTTGGGTGGTAACGATGATACCGGCCAGATGAGCGCATGGTATATATTTACCTCGCTTGGTTTTTACCCGGTAGCCCCAGGTTCTGACCAGTACTCAACCGGTAGCCCGGCTGTTGACCATGCGGTTATCAACCTGGATAACGGTAAGAAGTTTACCGTAAACGTTAAAAATCAAGGTCCTAAAAATGTATACGTGCAAAAAATGGTACTGAACGGTAAGCCGCTTGACAAGTTGTTTATCAGCCATGACGAGATCATGAACGGTGGCGAAATCACTTTTTACATGAGCTCGAAGCACAAGTAGAGATTGACTTTGATTTCGGATTTCCGATTTCGAAATTAAAAAAGGGCTTTCCGCATTGGAGAGCCCTTTTTGTTTAATCATTTTTATTTATCTGTAATGATAAAAAATGCCCCTGTCAAACGGTGTCCATATGCAGGCCGTTTGGCCGCATGATTTTAGCGCGTTATTGGCCCAGGTATTGCAGGTGTAAAACATATTATATTTACGATGTGCTTCATAAAACGCATCGTTTTTATCATAATTGGCATTTGTTTTTATGTTGATGACGTTGCCGGCGGCATCTCTTTTAAAACTGTCATCCACAAAAGCTATCAGCCGCTTATACTGCTCATTGCTGATCATGATCTGTTTGCAATCGTTACTTTCAGGCATGCTTTGATAATAGGTAGTATGAATGGCCGATGTACTTAAAGCGAACGCCGCTTTAAACGCCGTGCTGAATTTTAAGTCGGCGCATGTAGGGGTATTCAGATAAAAGCCTTTATCACCCCAGCCTATAGCTAAATATCGGGCTGTGGTATCCCTGCTTATAGTATTTTGATAACTTATTTCCTTGCTCCAATCGGTAACGGTATTTTTTACCGGGACAACGATATCTGTATGATCGCCATTGGTTAGGATATAAATGGCTACATCATTTGAGGTTTTTGCCTCTTTTTTAACGCTCCATACAGAGAATATAAAGGCCGCAAAGATGTAAAGCAGTACAAACGCCACAAAGCCCAGCACGAATCTTAAAATTACTTTTGCAATTTTTTTAATGGTTTTCATAATTAAGGTTTTTAGGTTTGGTTTACCTTAATTAATACTGGAAACAGCAGAAGGTGACCCTATAGGTAGATTGGGCTCTCTAAAAGCTAAAAATGAAAGAGCAAAAGGCAACAGGTGGCTTTCAGGATTCGAACCTGGCTACATGTATTGCTACACGTTTTCAACCATCGAAGTAACACCCGCTTACGGCATCTTTCATTACTTATCCCCGAAGGGATTTGTGTCTTTGTTTAAAAATCAGGGAATAAAGAGCAACGGGCAGCAAGCGCGGGTATAGCATTAAGGGTGCGAAGTAACGCTTACCAATGGCATCTTTATTCCTGATTGCAACAGGTTTAGGTAAAAGAAAATGATGAACAACAGATTGAAGGCAACAAGCAACAAGTGTTTCGGTTGTCCCATGCTCTGATCTGCTGAGCTACCTTAGCTTTTGGCTAAAGGCCGGATTTTTACCGGCGACCCTGGGGTTAAAATGCGAAGTAATACTTGTTTACGACACTTTAACCTGTTGTTCATTTAAAAATAAGGGCAATGGTCAACAAATTTTCTGCATTATGCTCTACCAACTGAGCTACCGCCATTACCAGCGGGTCGGGATCGAACCGGCGACCCTAACGTCCCTAAACGAAGTAGTACTTGTTTACGGCACCTTATTTTATTTTTTATATTTTAAAGAGAAGGGTAATAAGCTATAAGTGCTTGCTTACACTGCGTTCTACTCGTCTAAACTACCCTTTCGGGGCCGGACTCAAACCGACGTTTCAGGAATGGAAATCGAAGTAACACTTATAAACGACACCTTCTTTATAAAGAGCAATAAGCAGCCCGCGTAATTAAACTTTGGACGAAGTAACGCCAGGCAAACGGCATCTTTATTTTTTTAAGTGCAGGGATGTTAGCGTCCCTACACGTTTTATAAATCTATTTTGTTAATGATATCCAGCGCTGTGCTTCCGTTTTCAATTGCTGCTAACACATCAAAAACTTTATCGCTCCAGCCTGCTATTAAGTACACATCGTTTTGCAATAGCTGCAATGGCGCCTGGCCATAACCAGCCAGGTCAAACAAGTATAGCTTTGCCTTTGGCGCAACGTGTTTTTTGTAATAAACCCATTGCTCCTGGATGTGGTTGCTGCCACCGTTACTGTTCCACAACTGACAATCGGTAAATAACATTACCTTGTCTATGACTACGCGGCGGGTACTCAGGTCATGGATAACCAGGTAGCCATTGGTTGAATAGCCCACTTCGCCTTCGCGGCGGTAAAACTCCTGTACGTTGCCTAATATGTTGTTATATGGTATGGCAATGGTTTTCCAACGGTCGCCAAACATACCCACTTCCACATTTTTGCAGCGAGACTGCAGCAACATGGCCAGCATCAAACCGATATCATACAACAGCACTTTTGACTTTGCTGATACAGGTTTCTGCATTGATCCTGATACGTCGCAGGCCAGCACTACCCGGGTGTTTTCATCAAATCCCCTGATATTGGCGGCGCTTGCCTGTACTGCTTTTTCCAAAGCGTCCAGCAGTTCGCCGGTGTAGCCTTTGTTGCCTGTTATAGCTGCTTTGGCTGCCCTCGCAATATTTTGTACTGCCGATGCAGGAGTTATCAACTCACGGTAAGCCGCCAGATAACGGAATGGGAACTGTTTGGCTTTAGCCACCTGTTCGCCATCGGCTAATGTTGTGCATACTTTTTTAAAGTGCGCATAGCTTACGCCGGCATCCTGTATGTTGCGCAGGTTACGCAGTAAGGCCATATAGCCAACTTTACCGCTATCAATCAGCTCTTCCCATTTGGCGCGGAACGCTATTGCCCTGGCTTCGGCGCTGTCAAAATTCAGCTGACCAAGAGCCGAGAGTTCTGTTTCCCAGGTGTAAGGCGTTTGCAGTTCGTTTGCTGCAATCTTGTTAAAGATCAGCTGCTGCAAATCGTCTTTGGCACGTGGGTGCACCAGGAACAAAGCGTCGCGCATTTTAATAGCGCCATCGCGGTTATATTTAGCAAACTGGTATTCATCAAAGCGGTTAAACGCTTGTGATAAACCTTTTTGCATTTGCTTTGACAAACGATTGAGCTTTTTAGTGCCCTTGCGCTGGTTTAATGTTTCATAGCAAGCCAGTAACTCGGTGATTTCATCGGCGCGACCGATAACCCCGTCGGTAACCCGGGCAACCAGATCGTTGCCCGAGTGCAGCTTAGCCAATTCGGTAACCAACACCAGCGGTACCGAACGCATATACATTTTGGTACGTGCATAAACTGCCAGTTTACCAACAAATACCGGGTTACATTTAGCTATCAGGTTGCGCAGGCGCTCCATACGTACCTGGTCTTTTTCATAAAAGGTGTTGTTTAAGCTCCAGGTTACTACCATGGTGTACAATTCCAATTCGGCACTCATGGTAAAGGCTTTCGCTCCTTCATGATTTGTCGTTTTGGTTTTTACTCTGCTTAACAGGTTGAATTTCATTTTGAACCTCCTTTATTTCGTTTTGTTGATACAAAGGTTAGATGTTACTGCGCAGTGTATTTGCGCAGTGAAAAATATTTTTATTTTTTTCTAAACCTTGATTCGTAGGATTAAAAGATGGACTTGATGCTTTAATGATTTGTGAAAATTCAGAAGATTAAATGTCGCTTTAGGGTTCTACTCAAGTAATCCTTTAATCCTACGAATCAAGGTTCAAATAGTTGTTAAGAAAAATATTTTTCATAATTATTTTTTAATTTAAATATTGTTTGTATAATTGCATCATGAAAACAACAATATGTATATCATGTCCATCACCCATACTGATTTATCAGAGGAGATAGCTATGTATATATAGTAAGTATATAACAACATTGAGAAATCCTCTTAGATAAAAACTAAGGGGATTTTTTGCTTTACAGGGTAGTATATCAATTGGTCAGATTACCACATTTGGGATGTGGAGGCTCCCGGTTCGAGTACGGGTTACCCTACTGATTTACAGCTGGAAATATAGCTCAATGGTAAGAGCAGCACCCTTATACGGTGTCGGTTAAAGGTTCAAGTCCTTTTATTTCCACAACATGGCCGGTTGCCCGAGTGGTTCAAGGGAGTCCTCTGCAAAAGGAATGCTCGCAAGTTCGAATCTTGTACCGGCCTCTCTTTTTTATTGATGCGTAATTACAATACGCAGCGGATTTGATTGTTGGATATCCTGTGCGGCGATCAGTTGTTTTTGTTATTAAATACTTATTTAATAGTATTTATATTGGTATTTTTTGTCTTTTTTTGTTTTATGGTTGCTGTTTTAATTGTTGAATGATATCTTCTATCCTTGAACAATCGGCGATTGTTTTCTGTGTTGTATTGTTTGAAAGAATGCCGTGTAAATAGCTGTAAATAAATGTATTGTTATTTTTATTTGGATTTATTCTAAATAGAGTATTTCTTTGTAGTCAATTACTCATCTGTTACCGTTATGAATCCACTGCTTGAAGTAATATCGCCCCGGTTTTTCATCAAAATAAGATGTCTGCTTAATTCCAGGTCATTTGTTCCTGAATCGGGGCGAAAAATCTATCCAATCCTAAACCACCCGGTGTCCGTCGCCAAACCTTACACCGGGCAGCAATTAACCGATCCTTTAATATTTCAATTTGCAAATGAATAAACTTCAACGTGGCAGTTTTACTTTTTTCGACTTCATTCAACTTGCCTATCCATTAGTTATAGGTAAAAAGAAGCAGAGCTAAGTATAAAGATTTAATGAGATGAGCCTTTCAGGTAGGGTTATAGCCTGAAAGTAAAAAAGCCCCGGTGCCTGGTCGCCAAACTTCACACCGGGTAAATGTTAACCGATCCTTTAATCTAATTAATCATTCTAAACAAAACTATGAATTCTTCCCGACTATGCAGTCAACCTTCTACATTCAATCCATTACAAAAAGTTAATATTTACAATACGCTAAAATGGCTGGGATGCCTTGTGTTACTGCTTATTAGCAGTGTTGCGCAGGCCCAAACCCCGCATGGTACAATTAAGGGTAAAGTTGTCACGTCAGACGGGCAGCCTGGTGAGTTTGTGAACGTGGCCCTTAAAGGCACCAGTAAAGGTACCCATGTAAACGCTAATGGTATGTATACCATAAACAATATCAATCCGGGTACTTATACCCTGGTTGCCAGTTATATTGGGCTTAACACACAAAACCAAACGGTTGAGGTTAAAGCCGGCGAAACTATTGAAGTTAACTTTACCCTTACCGAAAATAACCAGCAATTGCAGGAAGTGGTGGTAACATCGGGCAAAAAGATTAACAAATTTAGCCGTCAGCAAAGCGACGATGTTGCCAAGCTTCCGCTTAAAAACCTCGAGAATCCTCAGGTTTACAACGTTGTAACCAGCGAGTTGCTAAAAGATCAGCTTAACGTAAATATATCTCAGGCTTTATCAAACGTACCCGGCGCTGTTCCATCTATTGATCCGGCTGGTGGCACCAGTATTACCTTGAGGGGTTTTACGGCCGAGATTGCCGCCCGAAACGGCATCCAGTTCATAGCGGCCGGTCGCTCATCTGTTGATCCGGTGAATGTTGATCATTTTGAAGTGTTAAAAGGCCCGTCGGCTACGTTGTTTGGCAACACGGTATCATCTTATGGTGGTGCCATCAATATGGTTACCAAGAAACCTACTGCGGAAACGAAAGGTGAGATCACCTATTCGGCTGGAAGCTGGGGTTTAAACCGCGTTACTGCCGATATTAACACCCCGCTTAACCAGGAAAAAACCGCATTATTTCGTGTTAATGCCGCTGTAAACAAACAACAAAGCTACCTCGTAAACGGCCATAACAACACTTTTACTATCGACCCGAGCCTGTTGTATAAGGTAAATGACCGCCTTACTTTGTCGGCCGATCTGGAAATTTACCACGAAGATCTTACCCGTGTGCCTTATATGCGGTACACCGGGTTGAATATCACCAACATTAATCAAAACCCTTTAGATTATCGCACTTCACTTTACAGCGATGGGATCAACGCTGTGACCAATACCTTCCGTTCATATTTTGAGGCTAAATACAAGATCAATGATAGCTGGACATCGCAAACCAATATCTCTGTAAACAACGAAAAGGTTGCCAAAAGCTACCAGGCATATCCAACATTCATTAGCCCTACGCTCATAGAACGCGGAATCTCATTATTTGGCCCTATTACTACCATCAATACAGATGTTCAGCATAATTTAAAAGGCGATTTCAAGATCGGCAAGGTCCGTAACCGTCTGGTTTGGGGACTGGATTATATTCACACCAAAAGCGATTTTACCTATGCCAGCGCCACTATCGATACTATCGACATTACAAAATCATACGGCCCTGTTACGCAACCACTGGCTGATAAAGCTATTCAGAATGGCTTTACCGGATTATATCCTTCAGAATTTAACCAGTACGCTACCTACGCTTCTGATTTAGTAAATATTACAGACAGGCTGATGACGCTGGTTAGCTTACGTGTCGACCGGTATCAGCTTAAAGGCAATGGTGGATATAGCCAAACATCACTTACCCCAAAATTGGGTTTAATATATCAACCCGTTAAAGACCAGGTATCCATTTTTGGTAATTACATGAGCGGTTTTACCAACAATGGCCCAATTGTGCAGCCCGACGGTACGCGAATTGTTTTGAAACCGGAACATGCTTTTCAATGGGAAGGTGGTGTTAAAGTAAGTACAGCCAATAACAGGCTTTCGGCAACGGTAAGTTACTACAACATTGATGTGCGCGACGCTTTGCGTTACGATAACGCCAATTTTACCTATCAGGACGGTAAGCAAAAAAGCCAGGGAGCAGAGGTAAGCATTGTTGCTAACCCTGTAGAGGGCCTTAACCTCATTGCGGGATATGTTTACAACAAAAATCAATACATCCGCGCTACATCCGGCGAGGGTAAGGATGTAACCGGTACGCCAAGAAATGTGGCCAATTTTTGGGGTAGCTATAAATTTCAACCTGGCACTTTACTGCAGGACTTTGGTTTTGGCGTAGGTGGTAACTATGCTCAAAAAAGCTATTATGATCTGGGCAATACCATCGTGATCCCGTCATTTGTACTGGTGAATGCTATCGTGTTTTATGAACAGCCTAAATGGCGTTTGGGGATTGCTGCCAATAATATCGGTAATGAAAAATACTGGTCGCCGTCGTTTACAGCTAATCCGCAGCCTTTGCGCCAGCTGATTGCCTCAGCTTCATTTAAGTTTTAACCTTTATCACACGCCGGTCGGAGAGGAATCTCTGGCCGGTATTTTTTAATAACCAAACACTAATGCCTGATTGCACCTGCTATGCATGATTTGATTAATGAAATAAAGTTACGACCCATATCACAGGTTATTTTAAAATACCTGATGGATCACCGGGAGCCTGTGGATGCCGAAACCATTTGGTTGGATGTGAAAGCTAACGGGGCTACTTTTAGTATAGGCTCAATTTACGGACACTTAAAGCGGATGGAGGATGCGGGAATTATTGCCAAAGTACCTAAAACTGACCGGAAAGCTTTATACCAATACATATCTTCAAATGCTTAACAAGATATCAGGTTGGCTTCACCTGGTTAAATCCTGTTATTCACCTCCGAAGAATAAGGGTGTGAAGGCATTGGTAATCACTGAATTTCGACGTTGCTAAGTAATATTGCGAAATATAGTGATTGTAAATAAGTGTTGTTTTTATTTAAGTATTTGATTTTTAGTGTGATATGTGTTTGGCCTCTGTTTGGCAATGGGTGGTGTAAATTAAAAAGCATCAACCGAAAGCAAAGCCAACATGAAAACATTATCTACCGTAAAAAGAAACCTCATCTCAGTTTTTAAATATCTTTTCATACCCCATAAAACGCTTTCGCCCGGGGAAAGGGCTGCCTGTATTAAAGGAGAGCTGATATCGATATACCTGATCGCTATCAGATTGTATTATGTGATCTATAATTGATGTTGGATTTGTACTTTTATCCTTGATGACTCAAGAGGAAGTAGATTATATAATAAGTCATTTCAATAGCCTGATTAGTGAGCCGGAGCTGATTGCTTTGAAACACCATTTCTATGTGGGCGAAATCAACGGAAATAATTTACGTAAACGATGGTACCTGGAAAATAAAAGGATTACCGAAGACCCGGAAATATTAAAATTACTGGATGATGGTTACGAGCAGCTTCGATTAAGGGCTGCTGAAAATGCATTGAAAAACCATCCTGATAAAGTGTATTTTAACAGATGTGAGATATGTGGTAAAGTTGCCCGTACACCTCTCGCCAGGCAATGCCGGTTTTGTGGCCATGACTGGCACTAAGTCTACTCGCTGTCTTCGTTCTTAATCCCTTTCAATAAAGCGTAAATAGCCATGGCATGACCATGCCCCAGTTCAAAATCTGCCTTAAGCCAATTGGTGACGTCGCCGGCTTTTGCAAGCAGGTCGCCATTTTTTGTAAAACCTTTTTCTTCGGCCAATTGCCTGAAATCGGCCGGCCCTTTGCCCGTTTTCTCTTTTATTGTTTTTAAATATCCCTGGAATGACATGGTGGTTATGTTTTGAGTAAATTTAAAATTACAAATACAAAAATTACACCCCTTTTTTGCCATTTACAAAATCGAGAATCTTTTTGGTCTCCTCCGGATAAATGCCAATGTAATGGCTCCTCACCATATACGGCACTTTCATTTTGCTTTGGGCAGCCTCGAGCCTGATCACGTTTGATGCCTTATTTGGCATGTGGCAATCAATACAATATGTTTTTATAGCCGTACCCATTTGCGGTGCCAGTTTGCAAAAATTATGATTAGCCTCACTGTGGCAGCTCAGACATTTTTGCGTGTAGGTTACCATACTTTGAGGCTGACTTACGTGTGGGTTGTGGCAATTACCACAATCCATTTTGCTCATGGTGTAGCACTTGCTGGCTATCAGCAAATCATATTGGTTACCATGAACGTCGGGCATATTGCTGCCGGGTATTACACGCGGTTGGGTACGGTCTTTTAGCAAGGTATCGCCCATTTCAAACTCAAATGATGAGCGTTGCGGGATATTTTTATTGCCCGAGTGACAAACCGCGCAAGCATCCATTTTTTGCGTGCGCGATAATGATGCGTAAGTGGCAATATATTTTGCCTTTTTATCATCGGGGTTGTCGGTATGGTAGTTAACGTGATTGGCTGCAGGGCCATGACAACGCTCACAATCGATACCATAAATGAGGGAAGCTTTTTCAAAGCCGAAATCGCCAGCCTGCGGCGGAAGTTCTTTTACGTACGAACTATGGCATTCCAGGCATCTGCGCAAAATAGGGCGACCGAAATTCATACGATCGGGCAAATAACCAGGACTATTGGCCCAATTATGGATAGTCGCAAAATAGGATACCGGTAGTTCATAAAGCATTTTGCCTTTCCAATACATGTAGGTTTGGGCTTTGCCGTTGCCAATGGAAACATCAAAAGGTTCGGCTTCGGTTTCTTTTCCGTTGAGATAACCAACCTGGTAAAGGCTGTCATTGCGCTTTTTCATTATTATTTTCTGGCCCATGCCAAACTCAAACGTATTGGAATCTTTGGCAAAGCTGCCCCGGATGTTATGAATATTAGCCAACTGCGATGTTTGAAAATGCGCGGTGTGCAGAAAGGAACTGTAAACATCACTATGGCATTTTTTACAACTCTCAGATCCGGCGTAAATTTCGCCCCTCGGATCGGCAGGAGTTGAGTTATAGCACTGGGTTAAAATGAAACTTAAGGGTATAAGAGCAATAAGAGCTAAAAAAGAGTATCTTTTTTTGAGCATTGTTTACGGTTATCTGGCTGGTTATAAATTGGTTTTGATTTTTTGGGAAACCCGGTAAAATCTAATTCCAATTTAAATCAATATTTATATAAAACAAATGCTAAAACAGGTAGTAGAGGTGATGTAGGGGAGGATGTGGGATTTCGGAATTGGGAATTTCGATTTCGGGGGGTTAGTTGTTTCCGTCTCTTAATTTACGAATCTGTTCGAGAGCTATGATATCCAGTTGGTCTTTCGGTCTGTTTATAACACGTTTGTTTTCTATCAACTGGTTGATGTGCAGGAACGGTACTTGTACACCTTCAATTTCTGCAACTGAGGCCATGTCCAGGCATTCATCAAACGTGTAACCTTCTAAACCTTTCATGTCAATTAGAATATCTAATTTGAGGCTATTATTAAGTTGAAAGTCAGTCCAGCCTGGTACAAATTGCATGTATTCTATCATGGGATAGTCGCCCATATCGCAACCTATGAAAGCTTTGCGTAGTTGTTGTCTGTTTTGAAGGGTGTCTTTTATCCAGATATCAAGGTCTCCGGTAAAGCGCTGATAGCCATGAAGGTTGATGGCGAATCCGCCAACCATGATATATTGAACGTTAAAGTCCTGAAGCGCTTTCCAAAAACTTAATATTTCTTCGTCAAATACATCCACAAATTATTTGCTGATAAATGGTTTATGCACTATGGAGGCTTTGCTCATGGTTTGCTGTATTTTGTATAAACGAGTAGCCATTTCAAAACGTTCTTTATAGCTTCGTTTCAACCCTTCTTTTAAGAGTTCAATTTCAGCATCGCTAAGTGTTTGCTTGTTTTTGTCCATACTGTGACTAATCAAATTTATGAAAAAATAAGCTTTAAGGCAAAATTAGAGAAGGGGCGCTTGGTTAGCATCAGATAACAGATTTACGAAGTTTTTAAAACTCCGTAAATCTGAAAAAATAACACCGAAAAAAATTATATCTGCGAATACGCAGTAGGTACCAGCATAGTTGAAGTTATTTTATTAACCAACAGTGCATCGGCATATTCGGGTACGGCGCTGATCTTTTTCCATTCAGGGTCGCTGCCAAAGGCTTTCCAATGGGCGCTTTTTGCTTCCATATCATCAAATGTGATCATATAGGTAAGATTAGGCCTTTGCGGACCGATAACCGTTTCGCCCCAAAAAACAGGTTTGAAACCGAGGCGTTTAAATACATCTATTTCGCCCTCCTCGTTAAACATTTCAATCTTCTTTTTCCCGGCGGCCTCGGTGGCGCTTTGGTACTGTCGCAATTCAAAAATCCTTGCCTTATTTTCCGGCACTTCCAGGTGTGGCATGTGTACAAATGCTTTTAATAATGAGCTTTCAATACGCTCATAAGCGGGGGATGCAGCCGGGGCGTTCAGATAGGCCGCCCCTTTAGCCTGTAATTGGGCATCGGTGTCAAAGCTTTCTGTCACCGAGTTGAAATGGGCGATACTGTTAAATTGTATCAATACAAAAAGCCTGGTTTGGCTTTCGGGTTTCATTTCAGTAAATACGCCTACATGTTTTACGCCCAAATGATTAAGCGCCGGTATAGCGGTATCTCTCAAAAAATCTTCAACAAGCTTTTGTTGTTCCGGACTTTTGAGGTTGTACACTCTTAGCTCATAATACTCGGTAGTTTTAAGGGCGGTTTCTGTAGCGTTGCTCATAGCGGGTAAAACAGTTGCGGTTACACCGGTTAACAGGGTTGATTTAACAAAGGAGCGCCTTTTCATAGGAGGTTTAATTGTTTGGCTAAGATAGGCTTTTCGGCAAAAATGCGGCGCGGCTGTTGTATGTTTTTGAAAACGAAAGCATCATCTAATTGTAATACAAAGGCATCTGATTTTGGCCGGCTTGCAAATTTCTCTAATTTGGTCACCTGCCTTTTGCAGATCATCTATTTATTATGAGCCAGCTATTATTACCCGCCTCTGTATTCGATTTTATGAGGCAACTGAAACAGAACAATAACCGCGAATGGTTTGCACAAAATAAAGAAGCTTATCAGCTGCAACTGGAATATGTGGAGACTTTTACTGAAGGGTTATTGAATTTGGTTAATACGCATGACGTAATTGAAACGCCTACCGCAAAAAAGGCGCTGCACCGTATTTACCGCGATATCCGTTTCTCAAAAGATAAAACACCTTTTAAAAGCAATTGGAGCGGCGGTTTTAAACGTGCAGGCAAACATCGCAGGGGTGGGTACTATTTTCACCTGGAACCGGGAAATACTTTTATAGGAGGAGGTTTTTGGGCGCCTAACACGCCTGATCTTAAACGGATCCGCGACGATATCGCCTTTGATCCATCGCCTTTAAAGCAGATCATAAACAGTAAGGAATTTAAAACTGTTTTTGGTGTGTTGGAGGGAGAGCAGCTTAAAACAACCCCCAAAGGTTACGCCGCCGATGATGATGCCATTGAGCTTTTGAGGTATAAACAGTTTTTAGTTAGACGACGCTTTACCGACGCCGAAGCTTTAAGTCCGGATTTTGTAAAACAGGCTTCTGACACTTTTAAAAGTATGCGCCCGTTTTTTGATTACATGAGTGATGTGCTCACCGCAAATTTAAACGGGGAAGAGGATTAGCCGAACCCTTTATGGGGGCGACTTACTTATGCCCGGTTGACCCGTCGTTAGCTTCCGTGATCTTGCTGAGGTTGTAGTGCATTTGGCCGTTATGCTCTTCGCCTTTGAGCAGGCCTTTGTTAAACAGGTCGGCCAGGGTGGTTTTAACCAGAGCGGTAAGCTGCTCATTTACAATGCCGGGCTGCAGGCTTTCCAGCTCTTTTAATACCCTGTCTGCCGTACCTTCGCCAATCTGGGCCAGCGCGTAAATAGCTTTGTTTTGCTGGGTATCCTGCGTATCGAAATGCGCGGGGATATGCAACGGTTTATATTCTTCCCTGAATTCTTCGTCGGATAATGCCATGATAGTAAGTTTATTATCTTATTAACAAATGTCGTCGGGGTTTGTGTGGCATGTTTCAAAACAATAAACGCGGGCATATGGCCCGCGCTCAGTTTAATTTATAAGATAGTTTTAGCATTAAACAGTTGATGGGTTTCTGATAATGCCCAGTAAAAATGAAATTACGGCAATTACCAATAATGCATGTATTAAACCTGTTGCCGAGTAGGCAAAAACGCTGATCGCCCATCCTATAATCAGGATTACCGCGATGATATACAATAGTGATCTCATAGTTTGATGTTTTTAGTTTGTTATATAAACTACTTTAAAAACCATGCCATAAATCATTCTTTATGTAAAAATATTATTTATACTGACAGTGAATTAATTTTAGCGAAATGTGTTTTGTGGCATCCCTATTGTTATATTTTGCGGATAAACCTGCATTATGAAACCTTTTTTCGTAACCACCGCCAATAACCTGTCACTTGTAATCATGCCCGAAAGTGAGGCGCATGCCGACGGGCACCCGTTTTTAACTTATACCTACAGTATTTTCCGGCGCGATGACTCGATTCTTGCCAGGCTAAACCAACCCGACAGGCTTTTGCTGCCAAATAAGAAAACCAATCCTGATTATCTCGGGTATGTCAGCTTTGAGCAGCCGGGCAAAGTGTTTAGTTATTTTGCTGATGGCGAACACGAGCTATCATACGACGAAGTAGTGGATGTGATTGAAGAGATCAATCATTTTAGGGACACGCCACAATTATGGACGATTTAAAGTTAGATGTTCACATATTACTCCCATAAAAATGAACAGAGGCGCTAAGGAAAATCCTTGCGCCTCTGTTTGTAAATAACAAGAGTTATTTTTTTATTTAGTTGGCGGTATCAACTGCATGAAGGTTACAATACTACTGGCTTCGTACGACTGAATATCGCCGGTAGGTGTGCTTACAGCATAATTACGGTAAGTTAGATTACGGGCGTCGCGGTTCTTCCAGCCTGTGTTGACGTTGGTCTGTATCCAGCTCAAGTACTGGCTTTGACCGCCATCATTTATCAACTGTACTATATACTGGGCAAAAATAGCTTTTAGCACACCCTGTTCGTTAAAATCGCCTTCGGCAGGAAGTATGCCGTTGGTACACAGGTTGTTTTTAACATAATCGGCATATAGTTTAGCATCATTCAGGTAAGCTACATCGTTGGTTTGTTTGTATAGCGCCATGGCCGCGCCGATGGCTGTGCCCGAATTATAAGTATAATCCTGACCACCGGCCGGGTTATTGCCTATTTTATTGTCGTTTACTTTACCAGATGCGTCAACTAAATTGGTTTTTGACCATGTGTAGATGGATTTAGCCTTGTCAAGGTATGATGCATCTTTGGTGATGCTATACAGTTTCATGGCCGCTATAACAGTTGGGAAATTGATGCACGAGTTTTTACCGCTGTGCTGAAAATCCCAGAACATACCGCCGTCTACCGGGTCATATGAGCCATTCCATACCCGCTCAAACCCTGCTTTTGCTTTATCAAGATAAGCAGCATTACCGGTAAGCTGGTTAGCGCGGGCCAAAGCAATTACCCACCACATCATATCATCATAAATAAACCAAACGGTAGTATTGTTCCAGTTGTAGCCATCGTAATGATTGTAGTTTCCCTGGTATATATCGCTGATCCGGGTTAGTTGCGCCGGAGCCTTGGTGCGTTCATAAACATTCATGGCCATATCCCAGTAAACAGCCTGTGTCCATATAGCGGCTACGCCGTCTTTTTTGGTGGTGCTGAAATAAAGCTTATTGTTTGAATCATAAAAGGCATTATTGAACGCTGTATAAGCAAGATCAGCATCTGCACTGCTAAAGCCGGTGCTGTTATCGGTTGGAGTAGGGGTATTGGTATCGGGCTTGGTAGTAGCAGGTGTAACTTCCTTTCCCTTACTGCAGCTTACCGCGGTAATAAAAGAGCTCAGGAGTAACAGGTAGATTGTTTTTTTCATAATTTATAAATGTAGGTTAGTAAAATTGGCTTGGCTGGTAGCGAGATAAGATTTGCTTTTGTTTATTATAGGCGGGGCAATTATAGGTTAAAAAAACGCTGCTTGATGGCGTTTTAACCTATAAAAAATCATTAACCCAATTTTTAACCGGCATTTTAACCGAGAAGACGGACTTGAAAAGAGGAATATTAAGTTGCAGTTTTAACCTTGCGCAGGTTTGCGTTTGGTGGCATGCGTTTTACTTTCCTTTTTCTCGGATAAAGGTGTAGATGCAGGGGCTGATGGATGATGATGCTGTTGATGACCATGTACCAGCCGTTCGCGCATAAAATGGGTAAGCTTATGATGAAATGGCACCAGTACCGATGCAAGACATACTAAAATGATTAGCTCAAGCACAGGTAAGTGATTACTGATGCGTTGTACAAAAGGGTGGATGAATAAGGTAATAAATTCAAAAGCGAGCAACAAGGATAATACACTCATAAATTCAATAACCTTGCGGTGGGTGCGACTTTTACTAAGCAGCAGCACAATCAGGAAAAACGTGGGTATAAATACAGCTATGCCAACCAGTTGCAGGTTAACTATCCGGGCTTCTTCTTCTCGGTGCTTTTCTTCGGCAATTTCCTCCTGCCGGGCGGCTTCGTTAAAGCTTAGCGTTTGGATCTGTTTGACTTTTTCGGCGTTGAACATACTGTCCTTCGCGGCGATGGAGGTTTTCAGGTATTGCAGTTCGAGGTGATCATTTTTGCCCCGGTATACATCGGTAAGCAGGTTGCTGGCATGGAAAATGCCTTCAGGATATGCCGCTTTTTTTGCCGCGTTAAGGGCCAACGAGGCATAATATACGCTTGAGTCGGGCGCGCCGGTTTGCTTATAGAGCTGTGCTATGCTGTTGTAGCTGTCGGCAAGGCTGTTTTGATCGTTGGTTTTAACAGCGTAATTTACACTTACCCGGTAATAATCCAAGGCAAGGGCGGTATGCCCCATTTTATAATTGATGTCGCCTAAAATGGATAAGGTGTTGGGCATGGTGGCCGTATCCTTAAGGTTTTGTTTTATGGTGTAGGCCTGCATCTCATAATTTAAAGCCGAATCAACTTTGTTAAGTTTGATATAGCAGTTGCCGATATTGGCCAGGATAATACCGAGGCGGGCGGTTTCGTGCAATTCTTCGGCAACAGCTTTAGCTTTAAAATGATAGGACAGAGCTTTTACGTTGTCCATCTGGTCGGAATAAACAATGCCTATATCGCTCAGGCTTTTTAGAATACCCAGGCGATCGTTGATTTCTTCGCGGATTTTTAGGGAGTTAAGTAAAAATGAGAGGGCGCGGTCGTACTTGCCATTTTTCCATAAAACTACGCCCAGGCGGTTCATGCAGTCGGCTTCGCCTTTTTTAAATGAGAATTTGCGGGCCAGTTCAAGTCCTTGTTGTGCGTACATCAAAGCGCTATCGGGGCGGGTAGCTTGCAATTGCAGGCTTAATTGCCTCAAGGGCTCAACGCCTGCTGTGTCATTTTTATGCTGATCGGCTTGTTGCCTTAATTGGTTTAGTGTTTTTTTTTGAGCGTAGGTATTTATCGCGATGCCCGTGAAAAAGCATACGCAAGCCATCACCTTTTGTATGTGGTTCAGCATAGATTATTTATAAAGCATAAGCCCCCGTTTTAATAAACGGGGATAAAAGATATACGGGGTAATGGTATCGGCTTATTAAAATAGTTATTTAACTATCCATTGAAGGTTCTTCAGCTGCATCTTCTGGTTCAGGAGGGCCGGCAAATCCGTCAGTAACTTCGTTTTCCGGCTCGAGGCCTGTTTCGTTATCAGCAAATCCCATTGAGGTGTTTTTGTCCCTAAAACCCATTGAAGTGTTTTTGTCAAATGCTTTGGTTGATGCGCTCATGACTTTAAAGTTTAAAATCCGTTTGAAACCAGTTAATTGTTAATTGATCAGGTATATAAATATACAATTATATTTTACTGATAATCAAATTTTTACGCATTATGTGAAAATGATGTGATGCTATAGCCTATTATTTTGCCGCTTTGAGAATTTGATGAGGATGCAAGAGGCAAAAGAGGAAAAATATAGCCTGTTTTAAGGAGAGTATATGGCAGAAAGATTTTTTAAATCCGCGATTTTAGATGACGTAACGCGGCCTGTACATGCTCCCCGTGGTTTTTATGCCAGTTGGTTACCTCGGCCGGATCAACAAACTTTATCTCAAGGCTTTCTAACGATATTTCGATGTTGCCGCTGATGTATTTGCAAAGGTATAGCGCCTGTAAGGAGCTATGAGGTTGTCCAAACCTCCCGGCTGGCACAGCCAGAAATTGTATTAGCTCAACGGGTTCAACAACAAGTTTCGCTTCTTCCCAAAATTCACGTTTAATGGCCGTTTCCGGGTCTTCACCGATATCAACCCAACCACCGGGCAATCCCCATAAAAAGTCATCACTACGGTGTTCAACCAGTATGCGGCCCTGTTCATCAAACAAGATTCCATTAACGCCTACTTTCGGGGTTGCATATCCCAGGTCATTGTTAAAGCGCTCTTTTAAAACTTCGGTTTCGAGGCCGGTAAATTCGCTGTATTCCTGGGTAGCTATCTCAAGTAGTTTTTGGTAGCGCTCCATGTCAAAAGGGCTTTTCGTGTACCTGATGCCGCTTTGAGCCAGGGCGTATATACTTTCAAGCAGGTCGATATAGTTCTTTTTCATACAGTGCCCGCAATATAGCTAACAGCTTATATAACCGGGATAAAGAAATTATAAAATCATTGGTTATGATTGTTTGCAGATGAAAGGAATTTTGTAATTTTAAACCATGCGGTTCTCCTGACCGCACCAGCCAGTATGTGGTTCAGAGATGTACGAGTTCGAATCTCGTTCTGGGCACACTCCAAATTTATAAAGACTTCTGTGTGCTTAATTCTTGGGTCGAGAGTTTGAATCTCTCCGGGGTTACACCTTTACAAAATCTCACTTCGGGAAATTCTCTTTAGCGGCTTACTATTCGTCGCATTTGCCCTACTATTGGTCGCATATACACCGTAGCGGTTGTTTTCTTATTCCTGAGATTTGTATTGTAACAAAAACAAATTATAAACACAAACCTATAACAGGAGGCAAATCTTATGAGAAAGATAATCGTTTTAACATTCATTACATTAGATGGCGTAATGCAGGCACCCGGTGGTCCGCAGGAGGACACATCAGGCAATTTTAAATTCGGCGGCTGGTCAGCCCCTTTTACCGACGAAGTTTCGGGCAAGATCATGCAGAAACAGATGGGGGCTACAGATATTCTTTTAGGCCGGGAAACATTCGATATTTTTGAGAGCTACTGGCCTCAGCACGCCGATTATTGGCCGGGAATTAATGACGTAACAAAATATGTGCTGTCCAATACAAAAGATAAGTCTGACTGGAACAATAGCGTGTTCCTTACCAATGTAGAGGATATTAAAAAACTTAAAAACTCAGAGGGTTCGGATTTAAAGGTGTGGGGTAGCGGCGAGCTTGTTCAGCTACTACTGAAGCATGACCTGGTAGATGAACTTTGGCTCAAGATTTACCCCGTGCTTCTTGGTAAAGGAAAAAGCATATACGGCCCTGAAACCCTGCCGATGACCCTGGAGTTAACAGAAAGCACCGTTACGCCGAGTGGTGTGATTGTAGCTAATTATAAGCGGGCCGGTGAAGTCAAAACAGGTAACCTTGGTGCGTAAATTAATTCAGGAAGTCACTCATTCACCAAACAGGATGCGGGTCATTTCGGCATGGTTATTCAGGAAATGCCGGGTAACCATGTAATGCTCCGTTTCCTCGTATTGTACCCGCTTAATGCCCGAGTCATCCAGTTGGTAAATGGTGGCGCCCGGGTAGGCTAATAAAATAGGGGAGTGAGTGGCAATAATGAATTGTGAATTTTCGCGTACAAGCGTGTTGATGAGCGACAAGGCAGCCATTTGCCGGTTGGGTGACAACGCGGCCTCGGGCTCGTCAAATATGTAAAGCCCATTGCCTGTAAGCCTGTTGGTGAGCGTAGCCATGAACGATTCGCCATGTGAGCATTCATGTAATGAGCTTACACCATATTGCTCCTTAAATTTACGCCGGTCATCCTCGTAAACATCCTCCATGTACGTGGCCAAATTGTAATAGCTTTCGGCGCGAAGGAAAAAATAATCAGTCGGTTTTTTGAAGCTTTTAATACCGGTTAAATAATTAAAAAGTTGCGACGAATTACTATGCGTTTGAAACTGCGCATTTTTTGAACCGCCCTCGGTACTAAAACCCATCTGTAAAGCTATCGCCTCAATCAGTGTTGATTTCCCCGAACCATTTTCGCCAATAATAAAAGTAACATCAGGGTGAAACTTTAACGAATGCAGGTTCCTGATAGCCGGGATCTGAAACGGATAGGCATCAAAAGATGGCACCATATCACGTTTTAGTTGGATCTCTTTAAGAAAAGGTTTGGCTTGCATGGTATGGTAAAGATAGGGATTGCGACTTACTTAGGATGGCATATAGATGCATCTTTATGCCGAAATTTAAGGAGCAGCAATTGAACGATTTACTTTAAATAGATCTAAAGCAACTGCATTTTCAATCGAAGTTTTAATAGAAGTCATCATAGAAAAGATTTCTGCGTGCAATTTGATGTATTCTTTCTCATCGATTTTTAGGAATTCTCCATGAGCTATGGTGTTTCTATAGTTTAATAATTGTTCATCTATCAAATTTGCTTTTAAGGAGAATGGAGTATAATCAATTCCAATTGTTGTGAGAATTTCTTTTAATATGGTTGACTTTAGATTGGAGCCAGTTGAAATTGCATTAGAATCATCAATAATAGCGACATCATTATCACAGCTCTTTAAGTAATCTATGAGTTGTGTATGAATTGTTGCTTTGTTCGTATTCTCGAATAAAACTAATTTTTGCTTTAATGATAATGCAATTAAGTAGTTTGGAAGATCTTTATATGCTAAACTTTGATTCTTAACATAATTTAAATAAGCAGTGCAAGCACACTTTACAAATCCTTCCCAGTGAGCATATAAAAGTAATGTGGCTGTTCTTAGTGCTACATTTTTTGTTTTACCGATTGAGCCTTTTACAGATAATAATACCTGTGAAAGTTCAAGTTTTCGCCATCCAAAATCTTTATCTAAAGTGTCCTTTAGGTCAATTTTAGTTCTGATATTCATGGTACTAAAATGCGCTGGCCAATAGGGATAATATAGGGAACTCGTCTTGTTACATTTACTCCCGTGCCGGATCTGGCTTGATAATCAGAGTTTATCCAGATGCTTTGCACTTTGTTAATAAATTCAGTTTTGATTGTTGAATCAATAGTAGTACTCTGCCACATTACGTAATTTCTACCCAGAGCAATACCCACGGCTTCAAAGCCTGAGATCAAAAAGCTTCCCTCAAATTTACTCTTTTGGGAATTGTACCTTTTGAAGCTGTCACTTCCTAATATTTCATTTAGTAACGAGAATGTGAATTTGAAAATTTCTTGTTCTTCCTGGCGATTATAATTGGGGTTTTGACACATTTCTATCATTTTATCTGTGATAAAAACGCCTAAGTCCTGAGTGCTTTTTATATCATTAAGTTCAAGATTTCTTAAGATTAAAAATCTAAGAACAAGTTCAACATTAAACTGCTCATCAATAAGACGGTCTGCGAGCGATATGACTTCTAAAAATGGGTCAAATTTAGCCAATTCGATCAACCATTCGTAGAAATCAGGTTTAATCATGACCAATAGGCAATTTCTAACCTCTTGGTCGGAAAGCTTAGATCCTAAAGTATTTAATCTTTGAAATAATTCATATTTGACATTTTCGTCGCTTTCTCTCTTAACTATCTTTATATCAAGTTTCTCACGTTTGAAGATGAATTGTAAATCTTGACTGAATCTGTGATTGTCATCGCCACTTTTATACGTCATTCCATCCAAAGAGGGTAGATATGTTGTTTTGACTAATGTACTTGGCGGTAGTAAATTTCCATCCAAATCTTTCAACTCACCAACAAATTCTAAAATTGTAGAAAGACGTTGCTGTCCATCAACAACATCCCATACTCCATTCTTTCTTTGTGAAACAAAAATTGACGGTATCGGAATACCTAAAAGTAAACTTTCTATCAATTTTGATTTTTGCAATATTGACCATCTAAAGAAACGTTGAAATTCTGGATGAACGTCAAGCGCGTCTTCTTTATATAAAGAAATTAATTCGCCTATAGACATGGGGTATCCGTCGGTTGAAATCTCTTTTTTCTTATCGTCTATTTCTTTGATTAAACTCATGTGTTATTAAGGTTTATTTGTTTTAAACATATGAATAATTTAATATTTTCTGTTATGAAATATATTATTCTTTCTTTTTCGCACGTAAACAGACCAAGTGATTAATTTAAATGGTAAGCCCCGGTTTCAGCAAGCGTCTAAATTAAAATACAAATTCTCCCTTTAGGGGGCCGGGGGCTAATCCTCCGGTTTCTCCTTAGCATCTGCCATACGCACAATCCTTGGCTGAAAGCTTGCTAACACATCAACCAAATCGTGCTGGGCGGCCATTACGGCATGGATATCTTTATACACCATTGGGGCTTCGTCAAGATCAGAGCCAATCAGCGTGATGCGTTTATCTACCAGGTTAGCGGCAACCGCTTTCGGGTCCACAGTTTTGAAGGCAGCGCTTCGGCTCATTAAACGGCCCGCGCCATGCGACGCTGAGTTGATGGAAGTCGCATCGCCTTTACCGCGTACCACAAAGCCCGGTGTGCTCATACTTCCCGGAATAATACCTAACACGCCTTCGCCGGCCGGTGTAGCACCTTTTCGGTGTACCATCACTTCGGTACCATCGGCAAGTTGCTCTTTCCAGGCAAAGTTATGATGGTTTTCTATCATCATAATCGGTTTAAGATTAAGCGCACGGGCAATTTTATTATGAATTTCGTGGTGATTTGCGCTGGCATAATCGCCGGCAAGGTTCATGGCAATCCAGTATTCCTGGCCTTCGTCGTTATCTAAATTTAACCATGCCAAATGTTTGGCTTCCTGCGGAAGCTTGGTTTTGCTCATGGCAATTTTGGAGTAATGATCAGCAATATTACCTCCAAAGCCTCGTGAACCCGAGTGCGACAACAAGGCAAGATAATTACCCGCCGGAATCCCCTCAAGCGCACCTTCGGCAACGGTAAGTTCGCCCCATTCCACAAAATGGTTTCCCGTACCTGATGTACCTAACTGGGCGTAAGCTTTATCCTTCAGGTTACGTATTGTTTTAGTCTCGCTCCAGGTAGGGCGGTCGAACAGCGAAGTATCGAAATGCGTTTTGGTAACACCGCCAATACCAAAATGAGTATGGTTAAGCAACAGGCTTTTAAGCATGTCATTTTCAGTATCCACAACAGCTGCGGGCAAATCAAAAATGCTTAAGCACATACGGCAGGCAATATCCACCCCAACCGCAAATGGGATAATTGTGTTGGCGGTTGTAGCCAATACGCCACCAATCGGTAATCCGTATCCCTGGTGTGCATCGGGCATTAAGGCACCTGCAACAGCTATAGGCAGTTTAACGGCAGTTTTCATCTGCGCTAAGGCGCCAACCTCAATATGTTCAATACCATATACCGGGAAATCGGCTATCTCCTGCTTTAAGGCAAAGGTGGCTCGGGGCTGTTTCAGAAATTTTCCTTCTTTTCGAAGATCGATCACGGCTTCGGCCAGGTTTTTAAATTTACCGCCTTTTTTAAGGGCATAAGGCATCGGGTCGTCAATAAGGGCTTCAAGATTTGCCAATATTTGTTCCTTGTCCATTACACCATGTTTTAACAGACCGTTGGCCACACGGCTAAAGTTCTCTAATATTTTTACGTCGTTAATACCTAATGCGGTAAGTTCGTTGTTGCTTATTTTTATCTTTTCCATAGCGCTCTAAAACCTCCGCCAATTGGCGGAGGGGTTTCTTAAATCGGCTGCTTTTGTTATTTAATGATACAAAGTAAAATTGCAACTGCGCAATGTATTTGCGTAGTGAAAAATAATTTGATAATATTATAAAAAAAATGATGCGCTTTAATATACCGTCATTGCGAGGTACGAAGCAATCTCCGCCAGGCAGAGCGGCTATGAAGGTCACCCTGCACAGTTTGGGATTGCTTCGTTCCTCGCAATGACGGGTGATCAATTATCCGAAATCGAACATCCGAAATCCCAAATCAAAATATGCCTGTTAACCGTAATGCCCTTATCCGCTACAGAACCATTGATAGTTGCCTGCAGAACCGCCGCAAACAATGGACACTTGATGCCCTGATTGAAGCCTGCTCCGAGGCCCTGTATGAATACCAGGGGATAGATAGCGGCGTGAGCCGCCGTACCATTCAGGCCGATATTGAGATGATGCGCAGCAATAAGCTGGGCTATGAAGCGCCCATTGTGGTGGTTGAGAAAAAATATTATACCTACTCGGATAAGAATTACAGTATCAATAACATCCCACTTAACAACCAGGATATGCAGGTGCTTAGCGAAGTAGCCGGTTTGCTTGGTCAGTTTAAAGGCCTCGGGCATTTTGCCGACCTTAACGAAATGGTTACCAAACTGGAAGACAAGATCTACAGCCAGAAAACACATAGCGTACCGGTGGTAGATTTTGAAAAAAACGACAACCTGAAGGGGTTGGAGTGGATTGAGGTCATCCGCAAGGCTATTGTGGCTAAAAATACGCTGTGTATCACATATCAATCGTTTAAGGCAAGAGAGGCCAGTACATTTTGTTTCAGCGCTTATTTACTTAAGGAATATCGTAACCGTTGGTTTGTGCTGGGCGTAACGCATGTAAGGAATAACCAATTGCTTACACTGGCGCTCGACAGGATCCAGACCGTTGAGATACACGCCGACAAATACATTGAAAATACGCAGGTGAACCTGGCTACTTACTATAATGATGTACTGGGTGTAACGAAGTCGGCAGGGCAGCGCGATGTTGAAATTACCTTTTGGGTAGATGATAAAAATGCGCCTTACGTTATCACTAAGCCTCTACATCACACCCAAAAGATACTGAAGGTTACAGTAGATGGGACGATATTCAGCATAAAAGTGGTCATGAATTTTGAGCTTGAACGCGAGCTGCTTGGCTTCGGGCCTAAATTGAAAGTGCTTGGTCCGCGGATATTGGTTAAGCAAATGAAAGACTTGTACCGAAAATCATTGGAGCACTATACCGGTGATAGCCCGATTCCGCAGGGGAAGAATTTGAGTAGTTTATTGAACTCGTAAATATTGCAGTGAAAAAAACAGGGGAGTGAAAATGCAATTATTATTCCCAGCTAAATCCGAAATCGAACATCCGAATTCCGAAATCGAGAAATTGACTTTTGTACCCGATAAGTCGAAACTTTATTTTTGAAAATGCTTGCAGATTATGTACCAAACCTGTTACATTTAGGAAATTGTAAACTGAAATGCCAAAACACATCCTGATTATTTACGTATTGGTTGCCTGCTGTATTATGGGCATTATGATTAACGCATTTGTAAAATGCTGGCTGAGCAAAAGAGCCGAACAACGGCGAGTGCTAAAACCGCTAAATGCTAATCGTTCCTGATTTTTAACACTTCAAATGAGCAGGCCCTGTGACTTAAGCGGGGCTTGCTGAAAACGCTCATCTAATTGGGCCTGTTGTCTGGTGTAATCACGAGACTTATCAAACTAACCTCCAGTATTGCCGCAATTAATATCAACCGTTCAAGTGTCAGCGCTGTATATCCAAGTTCAAGCTTGCTATAAGTATTTTGAGAAATGCGAAGCTTACCGGCCATATACTCCTGCGAATAGTTCCTGCTTTCCCTTAGCTTCCTGATATTATCTGTGATCAGCTTAAGCCTGATCTTGATCTCTGCACGAGGCACGGCAATTGTTTTCATTTGTTTCTTAATAGTGTAATATTTATATAATTACGATATTTTCGCGGCGATAGATTTAGGAATGCTCAAAAAGAGAAATATCAAACAAAATACCGGCCATAAAAACGGGCCATAAGGTTTTATCCTTATGGCCCGTTTTTAATATAGACTGATGATGTTTATCTCCTAAAAACCATCAAAAACAAAGGTTTCGTTTTCAAGTGGCTTTCTTGGTAACATTTCGGGGCGGATGCTGGCCTGATATACAAATGATGCTACGATGATTGCGGCCTGTTTCAGATCGTCAATCATCAGGTGATCATAATCATCCATATTGCTGTGGTGGGTACGGGTTTCATAGTCGATAGGATCCTGCACAAACTGAAAACCAGGGATGCCGGCCCAGTCAAATGAAAGGTGATCGGTTGACCCTGTATTGGCCAAAGTCACCGCGGTAGCGCCAAGGTCGTTAAAAGGTTTTAACCACTGTTCAAAAATGGGCTTCACCTTTTCATTACTTTGCGCGTAGATGCCCCTGATTTTTCCGGTACCGTTATCAAGGTTAAAATAAGCCGATACCTTCGCCTGTTCAGGTTTTACTGTAAACTTAACAGCATCCCTAAAATGATTTTTAACATACCCGAACGAGCCCAGCAGGCCTTGTTCTTCTCCACTCCAAAGCGCTATGCGGATGGTGCGCTTCGGCTTAAGGCCCAGCGAATCGAGCAGGCGTACGGCTTCCAGCATTACAATACAACCCGCGGCATTATCTGTAGCACCGGTGGCCGCTTGCCATGAATCAAGGTGACCGCCCAACATCACGAGCTGTGACTTTAGTTTAAGATCGGTACCCGGAATTTCGCCCACTACGTTATAGCCATTGGTATCCTCGGAAGATGATTTGCCGGTAAAGCTCATAGCCAACTCCACTTTTTGGCCGGAGTGAAGTAAGCGTTTTATTTTTTGCGCATCTTCCAGTGCGATACTCAATTGGGGTATAGTTTCCGGATCGGTTAATTTGTAGCCATAATAACCCTGCACAAAAACGGTTCCGTTTACATTGTTGCGACCGGCGCTGATGAACGCCAAAGCGCCGGCGTTTTTCAGTATCATGTCGGCAGTTTTAAAAACCTTCATGCGGTCATTATACATGTTAATTATTCCCTTCGGAACCATATAAGTGTCCTTAAGATTGGCCAAAGCAGTGTCTGTCAGTCTTTCTGCCGATGGTTCAAAATTCTTTTTATGATCGGCTGCGGTACCGGTGACCAGTACAAATTTGCCCTTGTATTCTGTAGCGTGGTTACTCAAATAGGTAGTATCCATGGACTGTGTTGGCGTAATCACCACAACCCCGCCTTGTAGCTGACCTTTACTGCTTGGGCTCCATGGAGTTGGATATGCCCTGATCTGGGCATTATATGGCGTACGCATCATCATGCTGAAATCCTGTACTTCCCATGATTTTCCAAAAGTACCCCAGCGTTCGGTAGCGGCATTGGCCAGTCCCCATTTTTTCATGGTGGCTACCGCCCAGCTTGCTGCACGGGCGTAACCCGGCGAATTGGTTAGGCGCGCACCCGAAACATCGGTCAAATAATGCGCTATTTGTGGAATTTGTGAACTGCTAAGCTCCGCTTTACGGATACGGTTGAAAGTTGCCGTGTCAACAACGTCCTGCTGGGCATAGCTACCGGCATGGACAAGCAGCAATGCACCGGAAATGAAAAGGTGTTTTAAATGAGTCATAGTGAAGGTTTTAGAATTAAATATAAGGGTTTAGCTTGATAATCTGCGTTTAGCCGAAAAGAGCGAATGGGATTAAAGTTGCTTTTCCCCGAGGCTGCTAATATGCTTTACCTCTGTATCGCTTTAATTTGTTTTGAATATAGTGAAAAATGAAAAATAAAATTTATATTAGTCTTATAATAAGCTACTTGTCATGAAAGATGTGACTCCCCGAACCATTATTGCTTATGTAATTATCGGTACATATATCTGCTTAACAGTAGTAGCGGTTATATATCCGGTTCTGGGGATCCGGTCATTTGACCTTGAAAAGTTCTCCGCCTACTTTTCAAAAATATCAGGAGCGTTCACCGGGCTTGTTGGGGTTATTATTGGTTATTACTTCGGTAAAAATGATAACAGCCAAACTGGGTCTACCGGGCCGGAAGCAGGTTTAAATAACCCAACGCCTCCTAATCCTACGGTGCCTCAACCTACATCAGAGCCTCCTGTTTCACCTGTTCCGGAATCGGGTTCCCCATATTCGGTATTTGACGAGGATCAGCAAACAACGAACGAAAGGCGGTCTTCAAATGAGAATGATATGCTTGCCGGTATATAATGATAACGATTTAATGCCTTGTTGGTAATTGTAATTTATTGTTTGTTGAATGATTAACAGGGCTTTATAGACCTTAAATAGCGTAAAAACCGAACGTTAAACGCGTATAAACACTATATAATCAGGGGATTTTTATCTTCAATTTTATCTTCTCTAATTAAAGTCTACCGGGCTTACTATTAATTTGTTTTTTTAATAGATGAGCTTGATCCGGAATATCAGCGCGAACTAATCAACAATCAAATTATATAAACCTTAATTTACAACCTATGTCTTTTTTATCAAACCTTTGGGACCATGTAAAATCCCTGTTTCACAACGCTTCGGGCGCTGTGCATGAAATTATCACCGTGGCCGACAAAGTAGCCAATACTCTTAAAAATCTTGAAGCAAGCCAGGCCGGGCAATTCCTGGAAGCCACCCTTGAGACGCTGGTGCCACCATCAGCAGTAATTGTAAATGGTATCAAATTATGGCTTCCTAAAATTGTAACCGAATTGAATTGGGCAGTGCAGGAAGATGGCAAAACAGATGAGCAAAAAATAGCCGACGCCGTTGGGTATCTCGCTAAATTAAAAGGTATCAATCCCGATGCTTATGCCAGCCAGCTAAACACGCTGAACGCCCTCATTCAAAAATGGATGTCAGATCAACTAGGTGCTGGGCTAAACATTCAGCAGGCGCTAACCATAAGCCAGGTAAATCATAATCCCGACCTGGTTTCGGCTTAATAGCATTACCGGCCAAATCTTATCATAGTACTGAAAGCTTATGAAGTGAAAAACTTCATAAGCTTTCGCCTTTCACCCATTCTGACTTTTTGATGATTGCTCTTACTATATTATCAAGTTCATTGGCTGATATAGTGAGAAATTTTAGCAGCTCGGCGGCATCAGGGTTTTGAGCAACATGGTCGCTCAATAAATCGGCAAGCCCCATAACCCGGGCAACAGGAGCACGTACAATATGGGCTTGTGTCCATGCAATTTCCTTTAACTGGATGTTTTGTTTCTCTACGGCGTCGATATGGTCTTTTAGCATGGTAACGTCCCGCTCAATCAATATCCAGTGGGTTGTAGCGCCAGAGCTATCCTTAACCGGCGATGCTGATCTGTGGCTCCAATAGCGTTCGCCATTCTTCTTATGGCTTATAATTTCAACTTCAAAGCTCTGGTTTTGTTCAGCAGCGTAATTTGTGGCTGTTTTTTGAAGCAGATGGTCTGTTTTTAATAAAATATCTATGTATGTGCCGGTAACTTCGTGTTTGCTATATCCTGTTATATGGGTGAAAGCTTTGTTAACATAAACAATTTTTCGCTGATGGTCGTTGTTTGGCTCGGCCTCAACAATTAATACGGCGTCGGTAGCGTAACGTAATGCCGATTCTGTAAGCCTGAGCCATTGCTCTTCTTCTTTTTGGCGGGTAATATCCTGCATGGCGCCAATAACCCTTACAGCAACACCGGTATCTGAGTTTCTTACAATAAAAGCCCTGTCAAATACGTGTTTATATTTGCCATCGGCACATAAAAAACGGTAGCTTAACTGCAACAACGTATCTCCGTTTGCCAAAGACTTCTTTATTTGCTTGTTAATAAAATGCAGATCGGCAGGGTGAAGTCTATTTTTAAGCCACTTATTCACGTCTCTAATCTCGGTTAACTGATGGCCAAATGTCCGGCTCATACCATAGTTGTATAAAATGGTATCGTTAGCTATATCCCAATCCCAAATGGTATCACTGGTGGCCTGTGCAACCGTTTCATAACGGTTATTGCTTTGCTGTAAACCATTAAACAACATTGGCAACAATATGGCTACTACAATACATAGTATGATCAGGTTACTGGATACCGCTATCCATGACCCCAGAGAATATTGTAAACTAATGCCGTTTTTTAATAAATTGAAATGGATACAAAAGGCTACCGATACGCAAATGGCTGTATTGGCGTAAACTGTAGAAAAAGGATGTTCACCATGAAAAACCAGCAGGCAGAAAATTGTAAGCGCTAATAAATACAATAATCCCGGGCCATACCAGCCAAGGTAATAAAGTAAACCAACCGCAAGGAGGTATAATAAACCTATAAACCATGATTTGCGCACCTTAACACTCATGCCCGGCAATAACACCGAAGCTGTAATGCTCACAACAATAAATATATCAAACCCGGCAAGTGCGTACAGATGGCTAATGACGCTCATATAAACGCCAGGTACCAGTGCAAAAAGAAATAGCGGAAACAGGTATAGCATCATGGTAGCAAATAATTTGTTGCTCCAATAATGTAAACCATGCAATTGAGAAGTATCGCCCGAGCAGTTTTTGGTAATGATGCTTTTATAGGCCTGCCAGATCTGCATCAGTTTTTTCTTGATATTATAATGTGTGTTGAACTACAGCTATAGTGCAGTAAACGACGCGGAGTATCAAACGCGAGTTGCGAATCTGGTAAAAAATAAGGCATAGATGTGGTACCGTCAGTTTACTAAAATATTAAATAAACATATAGGTTGTACGTGCTTTTGGGGAGTTGTGTAACAATGTACTATGGAATTTAATTTAATTGTTGCCGTTGATGTTCATAATGAGATATTTATAGCAATCAATTATTAGCGCTCTTTTCTGTTTATCTGACATTTAACATTTCTTGATCGTGTAAAATTATGAAAAGGATAGTCATATTAGCATTTATTCTTATTGGTAGTGCTTTTGTTAGCAAGGTATCGGCCCAGCAAACGGATAGTAAACTTCCGCGTTTGCTTGTCAGGTTGGATGATATCGGCATGAACCATTCTGTAAATATGGCCATGCTCAAGGCCGCGCAAACCGGCATGCCCTTATCGGCTTCGGTTCAGTTCGCGTGCCCATGGTACCAGGAGGCTGTTGAAATATTAAAGCAATATCCAAATGTTACTGTCGGCGTTCATCTCACGCTCACATCCGAGTGGAAAAACTACCGCTGGGGGCCGGTAACAGGGCGCACAGCAGTGCCAAGCCTGGTTGATTCAAACGGGTATTTTCCTCAATCAACACGGGCGTTTGCTAAAAGCGGCTATAAGCTGAGCGAAATTGAAACCGAATTATCGGCACAAATAGAAAGGGCCAAGGCTTCCGGATTAAAAATAACCTACATCGATCCGCATATGGGTATTATGCTCTCTACACCCGAATTGCGTGCCCTCACAGAAAAACTGGCGCGCAAGTACAAGCTGGCCATATCAACCTTAAGCAGCGTAACTTATTTCGGCGAAACCTATAAGGAGATGTGGGGCGAACCTATCGCTACAAAAAAGGAGGCTTTTTTAGCTTATGTAAGCAACTTAAACCCTGATAAACCAAACATGATGGTGCTGCACACCGCTACGCCCAGCCCCGAAATGGATGTACTGGTTGATATGAACAGCAATATGATGAACTCGAAGGATGGCAAGCCACTTACAAGCGTACACCGCCAAACAGAACTCAACGCTTTGTTATCTCCCGAGTTTGCGGCGATGATTGGCAAAAAGTTTCAGCTTATTAATTACGGCCAGTTACTTGCTGGCAAGGATATTAGTGTTCTTACAGCAGCGGATAATAAATAACGCCTTTATTTTTTTGAAACAGCGATTATAACAATGCCGCCTATAACAAGTATACCGCCAAGGTAAGGTGGCCAGTTAACAGTCTTTTCCCTATCGGCTGATACCTGTATAGGGCCGGCGTCAATGATTTTTTCTTTTTTAGTATAAGTAAAGCCCGTCCAGATGAGCATGGCCACACCTACAATGATGAGCAGGATTCCGATAGTTTTGTTCATGGTTTTATAATTTGGTTATTTTTAAACAAATAGCTTTTTATAGTTATTTGTTTGCAGTTGTTAATTGGAGGGTACATAAAGTTTTTTTGCGTTTAACTTTTTTTTAGATTAGAAGCCTGAATCCGGAATTGTGCGCCGCGAGTTGTACTTTCGCTAATATTCTGAAAATTAACGCCGTAGATCGTAAATGCAAGATGATTTGATACTGGAAACCATATCGGTTACCAAAAACTTTTTTGGAGATAAGTCTTCGGGGGTTAATAACATTACCATTTTTATTCCAAAAGGAAAAATAACAGCTATAGTTGGCGAAAGTGGCAGTGGTAAAACTACATTGTTAAACCTGCTTTACGGCACATTGGAACCAGATCACGGTGAAGTGTTTTTTAAGGAAGAACAGGTATTGAGCAGGGCGAATGGGCTGCAGCATGCACACGAAGTTATGCGGATGGTAACTCAAAATGATACTGATCTTGATCCCCGTATATCGGTGTGGGACACGGTATGTGAAGGTCTGCCGGATGGCGATCAAAGCCAGGCCATTCATTTGGTTACAGATGCGTTAAATTTATTAAATATTTACCCCATCAGGGAGATGGCTTTTGGAAAATTAAGCGGAGGCGAAAAGCAACGGGTAACTATAGCCAAAGCGCTGATAAGTCGCCCTGAAGTATTGCTGCTTGATGAGCCTTTTAACCAGGTTGACGCTACCTATCGCGAAGCCCTACAGCACGATATCAGGTATATTGTAAAGGATTGGGGAGTTACGGTAATATTAGTATCCCATGATCCCGCGGAAATTCTTTCCATGGCCGATGAACTGATCGTGCTAAAAGAAGGGGAGATAGTAGAAAATGGTACTCCCGAACAATTGTATCATTCGCCTAAGCTATTGTATACAGCCCAAATTTTGGCAAGTTGCACTCACCTCACTTCAACCCAGGCGAAAGTTTGCGGTATAAAAAGTAAACGTGGTGCTGTAGTAGTTTATGCCGAGCACGTTAAAATAAGCAGCCTTGGCAGTAAATGGCTGGTTAAGATGGTATTGTTTAAAGGTTTTTTTGAAGAGCTTGTTATCGAGAAAGAAGGTATCACGTTAAGAGTGCTTAATTATGACAGGCGTAAATACCCGGTTGGCAGCAAGGTAGGTATCAGCATCAGTAAATATTTTGAATTTGGAAAGTGGGAGAGTTAATTAAAACTCCCGTCACTTCGCAACTGCCAATTCCCCGGTTTTCGCTTTCCTGTATTTCGATAAATTGATCAATAATACACTACTCAATATCACAACTAATCCTACAATCTGTATTAGCGTTACGCGTTCGCCGGCAAAAATTACCCCGAGTAATACTGCTATCACGGGGTTAACATAGGCGTATGTGCCAACCTGGGTAGCAGGTTTAACCTGCAAAAGCCAAACATAAGCGCTAAACGCGGCTATCGAACCAAATACAATCAGGTAGGCTAATGCGTACCAGCTTTGTGCAGGTATACTGTTCCATTGAACTCTTGCCACTTCGTTGTTTAAGAAGCTTGCCGGTAAAAAGAATGCGCCGGCCGCAAGCATTTGCCATGCTGTGTTTACAGATACCGAGCCTTTTGTGTTATAATGTTTTGAATATAATGATCCCGAAGCCCAGCCAAGCGTACCGAATAAAAGCAATAACATTCCCGGTAACTTTGATGCTCCGTTTGCAGATCCTAATACATCCTCAATCTGATCGCGAAATAAGAGTATTACGCCTATAAAGCCAATAATAAGTCCGGTGATGGTGCTTTTACTTTTAAAGTTGGAGCCCCAGTTAGGTTTATCAAGCAACACAAACCAAATTGGTGGCGAGGTTACCATAATGGCCACCATGGCACTCGGCAACGTTTGCTCGGCCCATATTACCGCGCCGTTACCTATCACCAGCAACAGAAACCCACTTACCGCGGCATGCAATATATTTTGTTTTACAAAGATCTTTTCACCCTTAATAGCACACCATGCCATTAACAACAAGCCAGCCGTAAAAAAACGCATTGCTCCCAGCAGCAACGGCGGAAAGCCCGCGACCGCCATTTTTATAAAAAAGTAGGTAGAACCCCATACAATATAAACGATGGCGAAGGCTATAACAACTAATACAGGTGATGCAGATTTTGTGGTTGTGGGTGTCATGGCGTATTTATTTTTCGGGTATAACCAATTGTTGTTGTTCTTTTTTGGTTTCGAGTACTATGGTAGTGCGGGTACTCAGGATATTGGGGATTTTGCTAAAATGGGTACGCATTAAGTTCATCAGCGAAGCTGAATCATAGGTACGTACTTTTATCAGGTAGCAATCGTCGCCGGCTATGTGGTGTACCTCCTGCACTTCGGGAATTTTGGCCAATTCGCTCGAGGTAGCATCACTTCCGGGGCCATCTGCAGCTTTCATAAAAATAAAGGCCAGCATTTTTTGCTGCAGGGCTGCCGGGTTAATACGGGTAGTATATTGTTGGATCACGTTTTTTTGTTCCAGTTTTTTTACACGTTCCAGTATGCCTGATGGGGCCATGCCAAGCTCACGGGCCAGATCGGCATTGGAGATACGGGCATTTTCCTGCATCAATCGTAAAATTTGCAGATCGGTTTTATCTAAAATAATTTCCGGTTCGTTAATCATACAGTAATATTCGTGATAAATTGAATAAAATTCAAATATTTTTTATTTAAATGAATTTAATTCAACAAAAGTATATTTATTGTGTTTAAACATCGTTTTGATTTGCGTTGCTGATAAGCGGTATAACCCTGCTCCTGGCAATAGAAAAGAGGTTTTTAGGTTTACTGAAAATTTTTTCAAAAAATTTAAAATGTTTTTAAATCACAATCGTCTTTATCTTTAAAAGGAAAAGAAATTGACAACAGCGATAATGCCCCAGGACAAAAACAGCCACATCATACAAACAATAGCATCGTATGGTAAAAGCCTGTTGGGATTTATTCGCCGGAGGGTAAAAAACGATGCCGACGCCGAGGATATATTACAGGACGTTTGGTACCAGTTTAGCGCTGTTATTAATTCTGAACCGATTGAACAAACCAGCGCCTGGCTATACCGGGTGGCCCGGAACAAAATAACTGACAAGCATAAAAAAAAGACGGAAACCCTGCTTGATGATATGCTGGCCGATGATGAGGATTATGACGATGAGGCACCGGACTTTAAAGCCATACTCCTTACTGAAGCTACTACTCCTGAAACCGAGTATTTGCGCAACCTTTTTTGGGAGCAGTTATTTTTTGCGCTGGATGAATTGCCCGAAGAACAAAAACAGGTATTTGTTTGGCATGAGCTTGAAGATATCCCCTTTGAGGAAATTGCCAAACGTACCGGGCTAAATACCAATACGCTGGTATCAAGAAAACGATATGCGGTATTACACTTACGCAAACGGCTTGCCCAGCTTTACCAGGAAATTACAGAATATTAAAAATTAAGACATTATATAACATGAAACCATTTTTTTATAAAAGGCGATTTTTCTTCATCCCACTTGGGGTGATTGCCTGCCTGGCTGTTATCAGCTTTGTTGTGATGCAGCTTTGGAATCATTTATTGCCCGATATTTTGCATGTAACGGCAATCACTTACTGGCAGGCCATGGGCATATTTATACTATGTAAGATATTGTTTGGCTTTGGCAAAGGCGGACCTAAAGGCGGAGGCGGCGCACCATGGATGCGCGGGCGTATGGCCGAGCGTTTTAAAAACATGAGCCCCGAAGACAGGGAAAAGTTTCGTGCCCAATGGGAAGACCGTATGTGCGGATGGAAAGGTCGCGGCCATGGTTATGGCAGGTTTGACCGCGATTGGGATAATTTTAAAACTACAGCTAACGAAGAAAAGACAGCTGAATAAGCTTTATAGTAACACCTTCGCGGAAGGTTTGAGATTTTATCTACCTTAAAAATAAATTATAATGGATGTACTGGTATTTGCAACAAGCGTACGACAAAAACGGCAGGTGAGCCGGGTACAAAATCTGTTAACCAAAGTGCCCGCCATAGCCCAATGGAACTTTGACCTGGAAGATTGTGATAATATTTTACGTATAGAGGCTAAAGATATTTCACCCCGTTTTATCGAATCGCTGTTGCAAAAAGCAGGCATCCATTGCCAGGAACTTGAATATTGAACCAGGCACAAAAGTTTTAGTTTAAGTGATTGTTTTACGGCCCGGCTTATTTCTTTGCCGGGCTGTTTATTTCAATCCAATAACCATCCGGATCCTGGAAATATAATTGCAGTACACCATCACCACGAAAAGTTGGTTCTTTACTATCGCCTTTCCAGTTGGAGTAGGGGATATTCATTTTCTCAAGGCTTTTTGCAAATTCTTTTACCGATGAAACCGTAAAGCAAAGGTGCACTCCTTTAACTTGTTTTTCGTTGCGTTCGGCCTGAATAACGTGGAGTTTTACATTGTTGCCGAGGCTGTACCATTGATGTACGGTATCAGCAAAGGGATTGTCAACTTTTTTGAGATGCAGTACTTTGGTATAAAACTCAGTGCTTTTTTTAAGGTTACTGGTGGTGATGGCTATGTGATCAACCACAGGCGAGATATCGGTGCCGGTTTGCGCCTTGCAGGCTACCGGCAAAAGCACAGTTATTGCAAGCAGCAGTATAGTTATTTTAGCTGTTTTAATGATTGTTGATAACGATGTCATATTTAGGATTGGTAATTTATTGGCCTAAATATATAGGTTTAACATCGTGGTTTTAACAGTGCACAAATAAATTACATAAATACATTCAATGAAAACTGAATATCAGTTTTTCTTCTTCGTGATTAATACATTCGCTGTTGTGTACGTTCCAGTCGTTAATATCAATAAGGCCCGCATGGGTCTTGTAATGGCTGTCATCAACGGGGCATTTTACCACATATCCAACATCTCTTATCAGCACAATTATTGGCCTTGCACCGCAAACTTTGCAGCAGTTGCAATTAACCGACCCTGGTATATTTACATAACCCCTCATACTTCATCTGGCGTTTAATTAATTTTTAATTGCGATTAGTTATCAGGTCGTTCAACTTAATGAAGGTGTTTATCGTATTTTATCCAAAAAAGTTAATATTATACTAATTTAGAATAAAATCCTCCATAAAAATATATTACGTATAAAAAAAGCATTAGGTTACTCACCCTTGCATTTTATTATATGTTTTGGGGTAATATTTATTTTGATCTTATTTTACCGGGATGTTTATGATAAATTTAAACATTGTAAAATAGCTATGGAGCAAGATAAATTATATAACAATTATACGGTTACCGGCGGTAAATGGTTGCATATTGCTACTGTTAGCGTTTTATGGTTCGCTTTAATTCTGCAAATTGGGATAGCCATCCCCAATTATTTGCAAACAGGAAGAACCCTTGCGGGTACGCTGGTGCAGTTATTTAGTTTCTTCACCATCCTTACCAATTTACTTGCTGCTTTGAGCATGACGGCTTTATTTAATATTAACAGCCGTTTAGGGAAATACTTTTTCCAACCCCATGTTTTCAGTGCTATTGCTTTATACATTACCATAGTAGGCCTGGTTTATAACCTGGTGCTTCGCAATTTGTGGCATCCTACAGGGTTATCCAAGCTTGCCGATGAGCTGCTGCATTCAGTAAATCCGGTGCTGTTTGTAATTTATTGGTTAGCCTATATGCCAAAGGCAAATTTAAAATGGACACAAGCTTTAAGCTGGCTTTGGTTTCCCCTCATCTATTCGGTGTATATATTTATTCGCGGAAGCATAAGTCATTTGTATCCTTATCCGTTTCTTGATGTTGATAAATTAGGGATTCCCCAGGTTGCAATCAACTCCTTATTTATGCTTATCGCTTTTCTGCTCGTTGGCTTTTTATTTGTTTGGATCAACCGGATCATGGTAAAACGCAAATCCTGAATTAGTGCCTGAGTCAGAAACCTTCACTGTAACATTCCTTTTACTACAGCTATGATATTACCCTAATGGCATGATAAGTGGGTAAATAAATATATCTATTTAAAAAATAAATCATTTGCTATGAAAACCATTGTTTCACGCTCAATTGCGTTGTTGATATTAGCAGCCATGGGCTTTACAAGCTGTTCGACCGAGTACCGTGAACGTCGCAGGCATCGTCATGACGACAGGGTACGGGTACACGAACGTGTAGTTATACACAACTAAACAAAAGTAAATACAACAAAACAGGCCATACTTTATCAGCATGGCCTGTTTTGTTTATGGCGATTAAAAACCGGGGCTTTTTATCGAAAAATCAATCGTTCCAAAGGTGTTTGTGGTGAAGGTTGTTTTCCAATTTGTTTTTAATAAAAAGGTCGTCTTTATGCAAAATGCAGTCGCCGTGATTAATATCTTCTTCAGAAGTAACTTTAATGATACTGCCTGATATTTGTTCAACTATACTTGATAGTGTAAGAATCTCTGTGTCGGGAATTTGAACGGTTAATATTGCCATGGTAGATGATGTTGTTTTTTGATAATTCAAAAATATGGCAATAAAATTTACCTTGTGTTTTACGAAAGTAAAATTTAAATAACCTTTATTTTACAAATGTGTCAACAATATTAATTCGCGGTTTTAGCTACCAGTACCCAGTCGACAATAGTTTTGGCTTCTCCTGCTTTTATTTTGTTGACCGAGCTTTCCGATATACCATAATATGGCTTGGTAACCTTGTTAACGCCACCCGGATAACCGCCCCCTAACGCGAAATTAAGAATGATGAATTTTTTGTTATCGAAAGCCCAGCGCCCGTATTTCTCAACCATAGCTTTGGTAACGGTGTAGGTAACTTTGCCGTCTACTTTAAAAATAAGGCTCTCCGGCGACCAGTCGACAGAATAGATGTGCCATTGCGTAACGTCAATACCTGCCGGGAAAAATACGCGTTTTGCAAGCGGGGTATTGCCAAAATAGTTAGGGCCGTGCAGTGCATGGCTAACCCAGCTTGAGTCGCCCACGGTTTCCATGATGTCAATTTCGCCGCAATCGGGCCATTTACCGTTGCCAAGCGCCCAAAATGCCGGCCATAAACCCGCACCTGAGGCCATTTTCATCCTGCATGATGCTGTACCGTATGTAAATTCCATTTTTGCCCGGGTATTGATACGGCCGGAAATAAAATCATATTTGCGTTGTTCCTTACTGGTAAAGCCAGGCTGATAAAGAGCCTTCAATACTAAAGCGCCGTTTGTAGCCCCTTCGTCTTTCCCATCAATCATATAAATGGTAGCGGCCGAGTCAACATAGGCCTGCTGTTCATCATTAACCGTGTTGCCCGTAACTTCAACGTTCCATTTGCTGAGGTTGAGGGCCGGTTTGTTAAAATCTTCGAAGAAAACAGTATCGGTTTTGGTATGCTTTTGTGCAAATACCTGCGATGCTGTTAAAAGTGTTGCCGATAGCAACAGATGTTTTAATTTCATTTTTTGATGATGTGAGATGTGGGTTTAAAAGTATACAAATTGGTTGGTACGAATTTAGTATTTACCAATTGAGATCATAATTTTACAGTGATGTATCAGTTTTAAAATTAAAGGATACATTGATATTAATTATATTTATGCAAATACTCATTTTAAGGCCCATGGGTAATAATACTGCAAGCATATATTTCAGGTCAAAAAAGGTTTCGTTAATAATACTGGCGGTAACAGCCCTGGTTTGCTCCAGAGTGCTGTTCGTTTTTTTCAATGATCCCGAAGGCCCAAATCTTTTAATAATTATTGGCCTGGCTGCGGCTATATATTTATTGTCCTGGATAGTTTATGTATTCGGCCCCTTGAGAATAAATGGCTTTACGAGACTTGCTGTAGTAATTTGTATTCAAGTACTATTGGTTATCGGTCTCTATTTTTGCATGGAGTAAATTCCTAAAATTTAGTAGATTAAGTTTAGCTAAGCAGTGGATTTAGAGTTAACCCCTGCGTTTACTTATATGATTGATTATTAGTGTTTTGTGTAGAAATAAATGAATTTCTGTTAACCCTGTTAACCCCCCCACCATCGGCTTAAGTTAACGACTATGGTGCGGCCAATAGCGCGACGATGTAAGTTCATTACAACAATAGTCCTTACCCGCCATTCGGGGATTGCTTCGTTCCTCGCAATGATACGGTGGAGATGTTGTTCCTCCTTCATAGATCCCAGTTTTTCTTTTTACTGACATAATTTCTGCGCCAGTCCTGCACCCGGCGCAATTTTACGCTTCAATTACCTTTACTTTTTTAAATTGCAGTCTTATACATATTTATATGCACAGTAGTGGCTTTTTAAAAGTACTTGCAATTATTGCGTTAATTAGTTTATTGTTTGACTGGTATGTTCACTCAGGCCTTAAAACCCTAACTACCGACTGGCAATCAAACCTGTGGCGAAGCATTGTTTTATGGGGATATTTAATCATTTCGATAGGTGTAACTGTTTTGTTTTTATTGGGCTTTGGCGCCTTTACTACGGCAAACGGAATGCGTCCTTTTCACGAGTGGATGCTGAGCCTGTTCCTTACCTTTTTTATCACCAAACTGGTTTTTATAATTATACTTTCCCTTGGTGATCTTGGGCGTTTCTTCGTCGGGATTTTCAATAAGATCAGCGGTTCTGGAAGTGCCAACGGGCAATCAGCTTTCCCCGGCAGGCGCAAATTTATCAGCGAGATAGCGGTGCTTGTAGCTGCCGTGCCATTTACCTCGTTCTTTTATGCCATGTTTAAAGGCAAATACGATTACAAGCTGCATAAAACCACACTTTATTTTGAAGACCTGCCGGAGGCCTTCGACGGATTTACCATAACGCAGCTCTCTGATATCCATTCGGGCAGTTTTGACAATACAGAGGCGATGCAGCGTGGTATCGATCTGGCAAAAGCTCAAAAAAGTGATCTGTTTGTTTTTACCGGCGATCTGGTGAATAACGCGGCCTCAGAAATTGAACCCTATATCGATAGGTTTGGACAGATCAAAGCTCCTTACGGGCAGTTTTCTATTTTAGGGAATCATGATTATGGCGATTATATCGTATGGAACAGCGAACAGGAGAAAGCTGCCAACCTGGATAAGCTTAAGCAACACCATAAAGCGTTAGGTTATCGCTTATTGATGGATGAGAATGTAACTATCGAGAAAGGGGGGCAAACTATCTCGCTCATCGGGATCCAGAACTGGGGTAGGGGTTTTATACAGGTAGGAGATCTGAATAAAGCAATGCAGGGTGTACCCAAAGATGCTTTTAAAATACTGTTGTCGCATGATCCTACCCACTGGGAAGAGCAGGTGCGGTATAATCCAACCACCATTCATCTCACGCTCTCGGGACATACCCACGGGGCGCAGTTTGGTGTAGAGATCCCAGGTTTTAGATGGAGCCCTGTAAAGTATCGCTATCTTGATTGGGCAGGTCTTGCCAACGAAAAGAACCGTTATCTATATGTAAATCGCGGTTTCGGCTTTCTGGCATTTTCGGGCCGGTTGGGTATTTGGCCGGAGGTTACCGTTATTGAGCTGAAGAAGAAGCTTACGTAAGCTTAAAAGGTTGGGTGCTAATTGCGGCGCGATTTTTATACGCTTTAGCATATCTAAAATTAAAATTATGGCAGCCAACGACATGAAAAGAATAGGTAAACGTGGTCCGGAAGTGCAACAGCGCAGTAATGCCTGGGAAGTGATGAGGCCTTTTGTGCATTTCGGTATTAAGGCTGTGACCGCTATGGCCCATACGCTGATTTACATTGTAAAACATATCCCCAAACCCGATCAGCTTAAACCACCCGAAAGAAAAAGTGATAAGGTAATTAAAATATAAATAGCAAACCCGGTAGTAAATGACTGGGTTTTTTATTGCAATAGCCCGAACCATTTAACAGAATAAAACAATGGTTTGTCGGCTCGCTAAAATTGAATAGTAGGATTAGTATCTACGCCTATATTTTTTATAATAATTTTTACCACTTCTGATTGCTATAAAAGGTAACAGCCCTATCACAATAAGTGGAAAGGATAACATCATCAAAATACTGCCCCAGGTATGTCCCGGTTGCTTTGTGGAGAAGTGATGTTTTGCGCCTATGTATGCAATTCCGATACTAAAAAGTATCAGGATGAATCCGCGCAGTCTCAATTTCTGTACAATGTTCATTGGACTACTAATATATTGTTTCGACAATGAAATTTAGTGATTGTTTTTTGCCAAAAAAAGAAAGACTTAAGTTTTCAGGAATCAAAAGTGCAGTTAAACGGCCTCTTGTTAGTTTTTAAAAACGTTTTACCGTTAATACACCCATGTAAAATACCGTGTTTTCACGGATTGCGGCAATGTTTTTTAATAGCGACATTTAGATGTTGGTTAAAATGTACGCATACAAAAATGCCATTGCTTATAACCGGCTGCTAACGTTGCCGATGTAACATTGAAACATATTTAAAACCTAAACCTTAACCTTGTCTTGCACCCGTCTGCCTGACGGGTGTTTTTTGTTTTATACCAGTTTTAATTAATAAGCGTTGTGTAAGTGCTTTGTTGTTTAAGTAGCAATTTGTACTTACTTTCACCCTCAATGAATCATCTGTTTACCGGTTATAAAACACTTCAAAAATTAATACTTCCTGCCCTGTTATTTTCTGCTACACTATCAAAGGCGCAGGTGTTTGGTGGCAACCCGCCTTCAATAAAGTGGAAACAGGTAAACACCCCGCCCGCCAGGGTAATATTTCCGGCTGGATTGGATTCTGCGGGATTAAGAGTGGCCAATATTGTTCAGCAAATGAACCGTTTGGTAAGGCCAACAATTGGCTCTAAACAAAAGCAGATTAGTATTGTATTGCAGAATCAAACTACCGTAGCCAATGGTTATGTGGGTTTAGCCCCTTTTAGGAGCGAGTTTTTTTTAACGCCCGATCAAAACAGCTTTGAAATAGGCAGTTTGCCATGGCCGCAGCAACTGGCCATTCATGAGTACAGGCATGTGCAGCAATACAATAATTTTAATGTAGGCCTTTCGCGCTTTCTCCGCATAATTTTTGGCGAGGGAGGGCAGGCGTTGGGTAACGACCTGTCTGTACCTAACTGGTTTTTTGAAGGGGATGCCGTATTTAACGAAACCCTGGTGAGCGAACAAGGCAGGGGAAGGCTGCCTTATTTCTTTACCGGCTATCGTGCGCTATGGGCTGCCGGCAAAAACTACAGTTATATGAAACTCCGCAATGGCTCGTACCGCGATTATGTACCCGATCATTATCCGCTTGGCTATATGATGGTGGCGTACGGTCGCGAAAAATATGGCAGCGAATTGTGGAAGAACGTGACGCACGATGCTGCAGCTTATCGGGGAGGGTTTTATCCTTTTCAATGGGCTGTAAAAAAATATACCGGCGAGAGTTTCCAATCTTTCTCAAATAATGGGTTCAGCTATTTTAAGCAACAATTTGCCGAAGATGATACCCAGCCCGCTGCCCAACGAAGAACGCATTTTGATGCCAACAGGCAGTACCCGGCGTTTGTGAACGACAGCACAATTGTTTACGCCGAAAGTACCTATGATCATTTGCCCGCTTTCGTTATAAAAACCGGCAATAAGGAAGTAAAACTCAGTACTCGTTCTTATTCGTTGGATAGCTATTTTGATTATAACAACGGTAAAGTTGTTTATGCATCATACCGACCTGATTTACGCTGGGGCTATCGTAATTATAGTGAGCTGATATTGCTTGATGCGCAAACAGGCCAGGAGCATCGTATCACTTCAAAAGCAAAATACTTTTCGCCCGCTTTCAATGTTGACGGTAAGCGTATAGTTGCCGTGCAGGTTGATCCATCTGGTAAAAGCCAGCTCCATATTTTAGATACCGCAGGAAAAGTAGAAACAGAAATTCCGAACCCTCTGGGGCTATTTTATACCTATCCAAAGTTTTATGGCGATGATAAACTGATCTCGGCAGCCCGTAATAAGGAGGGAAAAATGGGGATAGCGCTTACAGAGATTGCTACGGGTAAAACAGCTTATATAACGCCGCTAAGTTTCCGCCCGATAGGCTTTATCGCCATAAAAAAAGATACGCTGTACTTTACCCAGACTGATGGCAAAAACGACCGCCTGTTTGTGATGATGCTTAATAATAGAAGCATTTTCGAGATGCTGCCTACCGGTAATTATACGGGATTAGGCTATTATCAACCGGCGGTAAGTGATGGTAAACTGGCCTGGGTTGGCTTTACTGCCGATGGTTATCAAATAAATCAGGCTAATAAAAAAGATCTGAAATGGATAGCCGCCGGAGGTGATTATGCACGTTACCTGCCCGATCTGGGTATCACAGCGCTAAAAAAAGATTCGGCCGCCAATCTGGTTGCAGGTATTGTTAATAAACCATTGCCGGTTACCAATTATTCAAAAGCGCATGGTTTGTTTAACTTTCACAGCATTATCCCTAACATCAGCGACCCTAATTATTCGTTCGCTATCACAGGCGAAAACGTGCTGAACACTTTTCAATCGGAGCTGTCTTTTGACTATAACACTAATGAAGGGTATAAGCAATTTGGCTTTGATGCCATCTACGGGGCATTGTTCCCCTATATTTCTGCAGGGGCAGATTACACGCTTGACAGACGAAGTTTTTATAAAGGACAGTATGTTTACTGGAACGAAACCGCTGTGCATGGCGGTTTGCGAGTACCGTTGAACTTTAGCGAGGGTAAGCGTATAACAGGTCTTACTTTTGGCAGCGATCTGTATTTTAACAGTATAAATTTTCAGCAGGCTTACAAAAACAGCTTTTCTGACAGGTCATACAGTTATTTGAATAACTATGTCAGTTTTAGTAACCAAACTCAACAGGCACAAAAAAATATCTACCCCCGGTTTGCGCAAAGCATTGGCGTTAACTATAAATCGGCAGTATCAGGCTCCGGCGCAACACAGTTGTTAGCTACAGGAAGCTTTTATTTCCCCGGTTTATTTGTGAACCACAACTTCGTGATCAGCCTGGCCCATCAGCAAAAGGGAAAAGATAATGTGATCAGTTTCTCTAATGATTTCCCTTTCTCTAAGGGGTATACTGCCGAAAATCTCGACAATATGAATAAGGTAGGATTAACCTACCACTTGCCGATAGCTTACCCCGATGCCGGCTTTGGTAACCTTTTTTACCTGTTACGACTGCGCGCAGCCTTATTTTTTGATTATACCCATGCTAATGCCGCTAACTTTTTTACCGATGGCAGCAGCTTTAAACAAAATTTCCGCTCGGCAGGAGGGACGCTATATTTCGATACCAAATTCTTTAATCAAAACAGTATCACATTCGGTATCAGGTACAGCAGGTTGCTGGATGAGGATTTCTTTGGCGGGACCGGCCGCAACAGGATTGAGTTAGTGTTGCCGGTAACTTTCTTTTAACAGGCTTTACAAGATACCAGTCTTGCATCCTGATATCTTGTATCCTGAATCTTTTTTTTAACCGTTCGCCAGTCTTATCAATTCCTTAACCCGGTCAACGCCGGTAACATCAATGCTATATTCATCGCCTGCTTCGGCGCTCATCATAATATGATCGTTATGGAATTTCATTTTGCTGGGTACCTTGATCCGGGCAGATGAGTGAACTTCTTTTGCCCCGGTAAAATGAATCAGATCGGCTACGTTGGCTTCACTTACACCACTACCGGGCATAATGCTGATCCGGTCTCCGGCTTGTTCAACAAGTCGGTTTAAGTTGCTTGCACCTTCAATAGCTGTACTTTTACCTCCTGATGTCAGGACACGTTCACAGCCCATTTCAATAATCTCTTCAAGGGCTTTATGCTGATCAGCGCACATATCAAAAGCACGATGAAAGGTTACGCCAAGTCCCCATTGACGGGCAAGGCGTACCATTTCGGTGCAGCGTTCTATATCTATGGCGCCATCTTCATTAAGTATACCGATCACAACGCCGTCGCATCCGGCATCAATACAATACCTGATGTCGGCCATCATGAGTTGGTACTCCATATCATTGTACAAAAAATCACCTCCACGGGGGCGAATAAGTACATATAGCTTAATATGGAGCAGGCTACGGGCCATTAAAATGGTACCGTGCGATGGGGTGGTGCCACCTTCCTTTAAATTTTCACAAAGTTCAACACGTACAGCGCCTCCCTCCTGGGCCGCCAGAGCCGATGTTACCGAATTAGCACAAACTTCGAGCGATACGGGTTGCATGTTCTTTTTTCTTTTAGTTCACTGTTTAGTTCATAGTCGATAGATCATGGTTCATAGCAAAATCTATTCTTTATAATTATTTCAACTATGAACCATTAACCATGATCTATGAACTTATTTATAATAACTCTTTCCTGGTATTAATAGGTCCTGCTGTTGTGCATTGCAAACGGCGTATGAAAAACCGCTTTGTATAGCGTAAGCACCATATTCGCCTTTTTTGTTGATAGCTAAGAAGCCAACCTGGATTTTCTTAGCGATCTCGGGTTTTTTGCGGATAATGCGGTTTACAGCTTCCTTACATGCATTCTCAGGTGATAAACCCTGACGCATTAGTTCGACAACCAAAAAGCTGCCCACATTACGGATCACTTCTTCACCAACACCGGTTGATGTAGCGCCGCCAACTTCATTATCTACATATAAACCTGCACCAATGATTGGGCTATCGCCAACGCGGCCATGTAGTTTAAAGGCCATACCACTGGTAGTGCAACCACCGGATATATTGCCTTTTGCATCAATAGCCAGCATGCCAATGGTATCGTGGTTGTATTTATTGCCAGGCTTGCCTCCGTTTTCGATATTCATTACGGGGCTGTATTGAGCTTTTTTAAGCCATTCTTTCCAGATCTTTTCAGATTCCGGAGTTAAAAGTTTTTCTTTTTTCATGCCCTGCTCAACAGCAAACTGGGTTGCGCCTTCGCCAACCAGCATTACGTGAGGGGTTTTTTCCATCACCAATCTGGCTACAGAAATAGGGTGGGCGATATCTTCCATGGCAGCTACCGAGCCACAGTTCCCGAACTCGTCCATAATACAGGAGTCGAGGGTAACGTGCCCGTCGCGGTCTGGTAAACCTGTTCTGCCTACGGTATGGTTGGTAATGTCTTCTGCTTCGGGGATGCGTGCTCCGGCTTCAATAGCGTCAAGAGCGCGGCCTCCTGTTGATAATACTTTCCATGCTCCTTTATTGGCAATGATACCAAAATCCCAGGTGGAGATTACGATAGGATAACCGCCCTCGGGCTTGGATATGACAGTTTTTGCTATAGCAGATTGAGAAAGCGCTGCAAGTGAAGCACCTGCAGCCGATAATTTGATGAACTTACGGCGGTTGTACATAGCGCTAATATATAAAAAACAGACTTAAGTCTTAAGTCGGAAGTCTTTAGTTCGAAGTCAAGGTTCCGTCAGTTATAAAATTGAAGACTTTTGACTCAAGACTTAGAACTTATGACTTAAAGGTGTTATTCAAAATCGCGCTGGCAGTTAAAACAATGCCAGGCCTTGCGGCTGTAAAAGGGGAATATCATCATCAAAAATGATATGATGGCTGTTAGCCAGTGAACCCGTTTTTCGGTTGCGGAACCATAGCGTACGTTGGTTGAGCCGCAGTATGGGCAGATAACGGCGTTAAGGGTTTCGTCATCAATTTCTATATGGTCCTGGTCATGCAGATCGCCCTCCGCAGCCAAAATTTCACGGCAGCGTTCCAGGTCGCGCTCAAATATTTTTAGTTTAATGCCACCCACCGCCTGGTTGTAAAGCGGATTTGAACCTATGGTATTTTCATCGGCGATGAAACAGGGGATGCCATAGCCCTCCAGTTTGGTACGAATGATGTGCGCTAACATCACATCGTAATAGGTTTCAAATGTTATGATCTTTTCTTCGGGTTCAGCAGCCATATTGTAGATAAATATTGATCAAAGGTAAATTGTTTTTTATTTAATTTGGACGCCATGAATCGCATCGACCGAATATCAGCTATTTTGATCCAATTACAATCACGCCGGGTAGTAAAGGCCGGTGATATAGCCGAAAGGTTCGAAATAAGTCTTCGCACAGTTTACCGCGATATCAAAACACTTGAAGAAGCAGGGATCCCCATTATAGGTGAAGCCGGTGTTGGTTACTCCATAATGGACGGTTACCGTCTGCCTCCAGTTATGTTTACCCGCGAGGAAGCTACCGCGTTTTTAACCGCCGAAAAGTTTGTTGAAAAGCTTACCGATACATCTACCATGGCGCAATACCAATCTGCCATGTATAAGGTTCGGGCTATTCTGAAATCGTCTGAAAAAGATGCTTTGGAAAACCTTGACGGCAGTATTGAAGTTTTGAAAAGTCATAGCCAGAAACGCGCTGGAAATATTGATCACATCCAAACTATTTTAGATTGCATAGTTTGCAAAAAGATCATGTGTATTGATTACTTCGCTGCCCACTCGCAAGAAAATACTAAGCGCGAAGTTGAACCGGTAGGCGTTTTTTTCCTGGATAGTTTCTGGCACCTGATAGCTTATTGCCGCCTGCGTAATGACTATCGCGATTTCAGAATAGACCGCATCAAAAAACTGTTGGTTACCGACAAAAGTTACGTCAATAGCAAACACCCTACATTAAAAGATTACATTGATAAAATGGCCTGCGAAAAACAACTTGAGCAGGTGGTGATAAAAGTTGATAAAGAAATTCACAGTTACCTTGACCATCAAAAATACTACGGCGGTTTTGTATCTGAAAAAACTATCGGCAACAAAATTGAAATGACCTTTCTGACTATTTCATTGGAAGGTTTTGCCCGTTGGTATATGACCTTTGGTGATCGTGCGGAGATCATCAAACCTGATACCCTGCTGCAACGTGTGCGCGAAATCACCTCTACCATCGCCCAAAAAATAAAATAATTTTCATTCTTTTTTTCCTGCTGACATAAGGCTGTCACCAGCGCGCTGTTACTTTGTTTCATAATAGCAATGACGGGACCTTTATTGGTTATGTTTTTGCCGGTAATTTAGACCATACACTTATGAAACATTGGATAGTTGTTGTATCAAAAGATCACATTAGCCGCGGTATTTCCGGGGGCTTTATTCAGGCTAATCATGGCAAGCTTGCACCGCTTAAACGTATGGCAGTTGGTGACTGGGTAGCGGTGTATTCGCCTAAGCAAAAAATGAACGGCGATGAGCCTCTGCAGGCGTTTACAGCCATTGGCCAGGTGAGGGATGAGGATATCTACCAAAAACAAATGGCCATTGATTTTACCCCATATCGCCGCAACGTAAATTACTACGAATGTGCCGAGGCTCCCATCGCCCAAATGATTGATGAGCTCGATTTTATCACCAATAAAAAAGCATGGGGTTATAACTTCAGATTTGGGTTTTTTGAAGTTCCCGGCGCGGATTTTGAGAAGATAAAAGAGCAGATGATAACCGAAGATAAACCACTATTAAATAAAGCTACACTATGGAAAAACTAACAGTAAATGCGCGGGTGAAATTTAAAGCACCTATCGACAAAGTTTGGCAGGGATTAACAGATCCGGCCATGGTAAAAGAATACTTTTTTGGCACCAATCTGGAAACAAGCTGGAGGGTAGGGGAGCCCATTAAATTCAGCGGCGAATGGAATGGCCATAAATACGAAGACCACGGAACGATACTGGATATTGATCCGGGCACTTTTGTGAAATATAGTTACTGGAGCAGCATGAGCGATACCGAAGATAAGCCCGAAAACTACGCCAACATCACTTATAACCTTACCGAAAATAACGGTGAAACAGAGCTTACTGTTACCCAGGATAACGTGAAAAACGAAGAAGCTAAAGCACATTCTGAACAAAACTGGAAAGGGCTTTTCGAAGAATTGAGGAAGTTGATAGAGTAGTTTACAAAATTAAATAGATAGTTTATATAATTAATATAATTATTTGACTAAAAATTAATTATAAATAGATATAACAAATAGTAATGACTCCATTTATGGATAAAGCAACAATAAAAGGCTTCTTTTTAGTCGGGATTTCGGTGCGTACCACAAATCAGAACGGGCAGGCGATGAAAGACATTAGTGGGCTTTGGAACTGGTTTATGAGTGAACATGTTTTGCAACAGGTAGTGAACCGCCTTAGTGATGAGATTTATTGTGTTTATACCGATTATGAAAGCGACAAGGACGGCTTTTATACCACGGTACTTGGCTGCAGGGTTGCCACAAAAGATAATATTCCCGAAGGCTTGATTTGCATAACGGTACCTCCCGGAAGTTACAACCGGTATGTAGCTAAAGGCGCGCTGCCACAGGCTGTAGGCGAAACCTGGCATCAGATCTGGACAAGCAATATCGACAGACGGTATATGGCCGATTTTGACGTTTATGGCGATAGGTCAAAGGATCCGTCGAATGCAGAGGTTGAAGTGTTTGTTGGGGTGAATTGATATTGCCATTCACGTTATTGGTGGCATTTCTGGTGCAGAGATGACTTGTGCCAATTATCAAAAAAAAGGGTTACAGAATTTTCTGTAACCCTTTTTTAGCTATAAATTATAAAAGATATTATCTGTTAAAAGTCAACCGCTTGCCGGCTTTACCTTCAATAAGACTTCCGTTGGCGTAAGCAAGATTTCCTGATATCAATGTATAGGCCACCTGCGAGCGGAATGTATTGCCTTCAAACGGGCTCCAGTTACATTTATACAGGATATTGTTCTTATTTACGTTCCATGGTTTGTTCAGATCAACCAGTACCAGGTCGGCCCAGTAGCCTTCGCGGATGAAACCACGTTTTTCTATCTGGAAAAGTGTAGCAACGTTGTGCGCCATTTTCTCTACTATTTGTTCAAGGCTGATTTTGCCATGATGATACAGCTCAAGCATGGCTGGTAAAGCGTGCTGAACCAGTGGCCCGCCAGAGGGGGCCTGCAGGTAAGGTTGCTCTTTTTCTTCAATGGTATGCGGGGCATGATCGGTAGCAATAACATCAATCCTTCCGTCAAGTACGGCCCGCAAAATTCCGTCGCGATCTGCCTCGGTTTTTACTGCCGGGTTCCACTTAATGTAGTTGCCTTTTGTTTCATAATCGGCATCGGTAAACCATAAGTGATGGATACATGCTTCGGCAGTAATACGCTTATCTTTTAGCGGTATTGTGTTATCAAAAAGATGCGTCTCTCGCTCGGTTGAGATATGTAAAATATGCAGGCGGGTGTTATGTTTTTTTGCCAGCTCAATAGCCATTGATGATGACAAATAACAAGCCTCGGCGCTCCTGATTTTTGGATGCAAACGCACCGGAATATTTTCGCCAAGCAGTTGTTTGTAGTGTGCAAGATTACTCTTAATTGTTGCCTCATCTTCGCAATGTGTAGCGATCAACATTGGTGACTGCGCAAACAGTTTTTCGAGCGTGTGCGGATCGTCAACAAGCATGTTTCCGGTAGAGGATCCCATGAATACTTTTATGCCGCAAACATTGCTGGTATCGGTGCGCAAAACCTCATCTAAATTGTTGTTAGAAGCACCCATGAAAAACGAATAATTGGCCAGCGAATTTCGCGAGGCGATCTGGTATTTGTCTTCCAAAAGTTCCTGGGTTAAGGTATTGGGAACCGTGTTTGGCATCTCCATAAATGAAGTAATACCACCGGCTACGGCAGCACGCGATTCGGTATAAATATCGGCTTTGTAAGTCAGGCCCGGCTCACGAAAATGTACCTGGTCATCGATGCAACCCGGAAGCAAATGTAAGCCTTCGGCATTGATCACTTCGTCGGCTTGCTGATCGATTACTGAGTCGATCCGATCTATCAAACCATCTTTAATCAATACATCGGCAACGTATTGTTTGTGTTCGTTTACTATAGTGGCTGCTTTTATTAAGATTGTAGACATATTATGGATTTCGGATTTGGGGATTTCGATTTCGGATTTATTTTTCAGTAGGTCAAACTTACGAAGTTTTTAAAACTTCGTAAGTTTCGGCTTAAAACATCAATTACATTTCGGCAAAAGTTTCCTCGCTTGGGAACTCCCCAAGGCTCCGGTAAATGGGGTTGCCGCTCACCTCACTATCCTCAACTGCCCACTTAGACATGGCGTACATCACCGGCCTTAAACCCATGCCCGTTTCACTAAGCCGGTAGGTTACGTAAGGTGGTACAACCGGCTTGGCTTCCCGTATCAGGAGGCCATCGGCTTCCAGTTGTTTCAGGTGCTGGATCAGCATTTTTTCGGTAATGGTCGGGATCGATTTTTTTAACTCGCTGTAACGTTTACTACCGGTGAGCAAATGAAATAAAATGATCGGTTTCCAATAGCCGCCTATCCGCTCCATCACATAAGTTACCGGGCATTCCTTAAAAGCATTCTGTTTGTTTTCCTGTATGGTCGAGCTTTCTTTTATCGCAGTCATGATGATACATACTTTAGGGTAAGTACTTGTAAAAAAGTAAGTACAAAAATACCTTTGCTTTCAATAAAAACAAAACACATTATGAAAATTATAGTAACAGGTTCAACAGGTAATATAAGCAAACCATTAACACAAACTTTAGTAGCCGCAGGCCATAGCGTAACAGTAATAAGCAGCAGTGCCGATAAAGTAGCAGATATTGAAGCACTGGGCGCAGAAGCCGCAATTGGTTCACTGGCCGATGCCGATTTTTTGACTGAAACTTTTACAGGTGCCGATGCGCTTTACGCCATGGTGCCACCAAGCTTCACCGCCGAAAGTTTAAGGGCATACCAAAATGAAACCGGTAAAAGTTATGCCGAAGCCATCAGGCGTTCGGGCATAAAAAAAGTTGTCGTGTTAAGCAGCATCGGCGCGCATTTGGATAGTGGTGTGGGCCCGATAAAAGGGATCCATGATGTGGAAGGTATCTTGAGCGAACTTGACGGAGTAGCTATCAAATTTATCCGTGCACCGTTCTTTTATATCAACTTTTACAGTAACATTCCGCTCATCAAGCATCAGGGCATTATCGGCTCAAATTATCCGGCAGATGCAAGACTGATCATGGTACATCCCAGAGATATTGCCGCGGCAGTGGCCGAAGAACTGCAGCAGGACTTTACCGGCAAAAGTGTTCGTTATATTGTAAGCGATGAGTCGACTCCAGGTAATGCGGCAGCTGTTTTAGGTGAAGCCATTGGTAACCCCAATTTACCATGGGTTGAATTTACTGATGAACAACTTGCAGAGGGCTTGCTACAGGCAGGTGTTCCACCCGAAATGACCCGCAACTTTGTTGAAATGGGCACCGCTGTAAGAAGCGCGAAAATCTGGGAGGATTATGATAAGCATAAACCGGCCGCTAAGGGTAAAGTAAGTTTGCATGATTTTGCAAAGGAATTTGCAGCGGTTTATAATGCTTAATGCAAGCAGGTAGGTAAAAACCATGTCATTGCGAGGAACGAAGCAATCGCACGGAAGCAAAGCGACTCTGTATAGCATGCGGTTGCCACGCTTCGCTCGCGATGATATGGTTTTTAATATCGTTATCGTTTCCTGAATCCTTGTCACTCCGACACACCCTTCTTGTTTCTTGATTCCTGCTATCTTGCTTCTAAAAAAAATCCTGACACCGCCGTGTTTTCCGGGCATTGTTCCTACTTCAACAAAAAGCCTATCTTTGCGGCATGGCAGTAACCTTTGAAGATTTTAAATTTAACCGGCAAATTTTAAACGCGATAGCCGACGCCGGTTATACCGAAGCTACGCCTATACAGCAAAAAGCTATTCCGCCGATAATGAACGGGCAGGATGTAATGGGCATAGCACAAACCGGCACCGGAAAAACGGCAGCCTACGTTTTGCCTATTCTCATGAAGTTGAAATACGCCCAGGGCGAACATGCCCGTGCGCTCATCATTTCGCCAACCCGTGAGCTGGCCATGCAAATTGAGGAAAACATCAAAGCATTTGCAACTTACACCGACCTGCGGGTTGTTTTACTTTACGGAGGTATCGGTCCTAAAACTCAAATTGAGCAGATAAAAAAAGGCGTTGATATCATTGTGGCTACGCCAGGCAGGTTTATGGATGTTTACCTTGCCGGGCACATCATGACCAAGCCGCTGCAGGTATTGGTACTTGATGAAGCCGATAAGATGATGGATATGGGCTTTATGCCCCAGATTAACCGAATACTTGAGGTAGTGCCCGTAAAAAGGCAAAACCTGCTTTTCTCGGCTACTATGAGCGAGAAAGTGCACCAGCTTTCGGCTAACTTCCTGGAGTTCCCGACGGTTATTGAGGTTACTCCGCAGGCTACTCCGGCGCAAACGGTTAATCAGCACTTGTATCATGTACCCAATATCAAAACCAAAATAAATCTGCTTAAAAAGCTGCTCGATACTGAAGGCGAGGTTACCAAACTGATCGTTTTTTGTAAAACGCGTGCAGTGGCCGAAGATGTTTTTAAATTCCTGACCCGCAAGTTTGGCGAAGAGGAAGTAAAAGTTCTTCACGCCAATAAGGGACAAAATACACGCATCAACTCTATCAACTCGTTTAAAAATGATGATGTAAAGATATTGGTGGCTACTGATGTGGCCTCACGCGGTATTGATGTGAGCGATGTAAGCCATGTGATCAATTTCGATGTACCTGTGGTTTATGAAGATTACGTACACCGGATCGGTCGCACAGGTCGCGCGTTGCAGTCAGGCGAGGCTATTACCTTCGCTACGCCTTCTGAAGAGTATTATATCCGCAAAATTGAAAAATTGATCAAGCAAACTATCCCTGTTGATAATATTCCCGATGATGTGTTCATAGAGGAAACCCCTTATGAAGAGCGTCAGGATCAGGCCCGGGAGATAGATATGCAAAAACGTAAGGAAGATCCTGATTTTAAAGGAGCTTTCCACGAAAAGAAATCACTCAATCAGCGTAAAAAGTTTGATGCCAATAAGGATAAAGCTAAATATGGCTCAAAAGCTGCAAGGCAAGGTTCAGGCCGGTCATCTAAAAGCAAAAAACGACACTAAGCCCAATCAATGAAATTCAGATTTACCCCTTTAAACTTTTTTACCGCGTTTTTGGTAGCGGTGGCAGCCTATGTTTTTATTTATGGAGCAGGTATTGCAGGGCGTCCGCTTGAACATTGGGGAGGAACCATTGGCTGGATCTTTTTGCTGTTTGCTTTTGTAGTATTCGTGATTGACATCATGTTCCGCAACTTTTTTATCGAAACCAAAAAAATATGGATGGTGGAGACATTCTTCATCGTTCTGGTTATAATTATATTCTTACTTGTTAAATAAAACTTGAAATGAAAACCGCTGAAATAAAGCTGACCGTTACGCTTGATGACAATAACGTTCCTGAACATATCCTTTGGGAATCAACCGATTCAACCAATAAAGAAGCATTGCCTGTAAAGTCAATGATGCTTGCCCTGTGGGATCAGAGCTATAAAAACACTCTGCGTATCGACCTATGGACAAAGGATATGCCTGTTGACGAAATGAAACGCTTTTTCTACGAAACCCTGCAAACCATGGGCGACAGTTTTTTACGCGCAACCGGTGAAAAAAACATCGTAGAGGACCTGCGTGACTATTGTGCCCACTTTGCCGACAAAATGGAAATCACACAAAAATAACAACCTAAATATGCGCCTTAGCTCAATTTTATCATTTGTAGGCTTTGCCCTGCTATTTGCGGCAACCTATTGTCCGCTGTTGCGGGTATTCCATGTAACCAGTTGGAATATTTATAAGCTTAATCAGCCTTATGGCCTGGTGCTTTTACTGGTAGCCGTTATTGGTATCATTGTTTCGTTCCTTAACCAGGCTAAGATAATGCGTGTAGCTGCCTGGCTATCAGTAGCACTTGTTGTATTGCTACTTGGCGCAGCTATCATGAAAGTAAATTCGGCTTTCAGCTTTATTCCGTTCAAGGGCATCAACAAGTTTTTAACCAGCCAGCTTAAATTTCAATGGGGGTGGTATGTAATGTTTGCCGGCCCGGTTTTGGCATTAATTGGTGCTTTAAGTGGTAAGCCAAAAACGTTTATATCTGCCGCTGCCGATACTGCTACAGCTAATTAATATTCCCATCCCGTTTAAAAAAAGCTGTAACTTTTACATTACAGCTTTTTTAAACATATTTGTAATTCAGATTAATACAAATACCTAATGTTGAAATTTTCTTTCCGCCAGCAGGTTTTAGCGGGCTTTGTGGTATCAATTATCCTTGTTTTTATAGTTGGCATCCTGTCGTTTAACAGTTTACGCCAATTTGAGGAGGATAATTCCTGGGTTGAGCACACTCAAAAAGTCATCCATACCTCAACAGGTTTATTACAGGAATTGGTTGATGCAGAAACGGGCATGCGCGGTTACGGAGCTACCAGCAAAAAGGTATTTCTTGATCCTTACAACGCCGCGTTACCTAAAATAGCTGATGACCTGAATGCCTTAAAGGACATGGTTAGGGATAACCCTGTACAGGTTAAACGTGTCGATTCGATAAACAAACTGGTAAAAGAGCAATTGCTGATTCTTAAAACCAATATCGAAACCCGCGAAAGCCAGGGGCTTGATTATATGGTACAGCGCAATATGTTTTTAAATGGCAAGGAAAATATGGATGAGATCCGTATGCTCATTGACCATATGACCAATACTGAAGAGCGCTTGCTTGGCAACAGGAAAGAAAGTTCGCAGGAGGCTTCTACATTTGCTAAAATCGTAATCGCTTGTGGTTCATTAATCTTCCTGTTCATTATCTTGTTACTGTTCTTCTATATTCAAAAAACTTTTGATCAGCAAAAGAAGATTGAGGAAGAAATTAGGGTTGCCAATGTTGAGTTGGAGAAGGTCCTTGCGGATAACGAAGCTAAAAACTGGCTGCTTACAGGTATAAGTCAGCTTAACGAAAGAATGCAGGGCCAGCAGGTTGAAAAAGAACTTGCCGGTAACATCATATCTGAGGTTTGTAATTACACGGAAGCCGCAGCGGGTACGCTGTATCTGTATAACGAATCAGTAGACCGTTTGGAGCTTTACGCGTCATATGCGTTCCAAAACCCCGACTTCCTGAAAAAAACGGTACAACTTGCCGAAGGCTGGTTAGGCCAGGTGGCAAAAGATGGTAAGTCGGCGGTAATCAAAGGCAGGGTGAACGACAGGCTTGAGTTGTCATCATCTATTATCAGGTCCGAATTATCAGAAAGTTTCATTGTTCCTTTCTTCTTTGATAAAAAGCTGAAAGGCGTGATGGAAGTTGCCTTTAGCGGCGAGCTTGAAAATAACGATAAACAATACATCACTGCAGTTACCGACCTAATTGCTATTGCCGTTAACACTTCGCAGGCGCGTACCATTATGCACGACCTGTACGAAGAAACCCAGCAACAGGCCGAAGAACTGGAAGCGCAACAGGAGGAACTACGTGTTACCAACGAAGAGCTGGTTCAAAAAACAGAAGAACTTCAGGCTTCGGAAGAAGAACTTCGTGTGCAACAGGAAGAGCTGCGTACTACAAATGCGGAACTGGAAGAAAAAGCCAGCCTGCTGGAAGAAAAAAACCAGGCCATTGAAGAGGCCCGTCAGGCTATCAACCTTAAAGTTGATGAGCTTGAAACTACGGGTAAATATAAATCGGAGTTTTTGGCCAACATGAGCCATGAGCTGCGTACACCGCTTAACAGTATCCTGGTATTGGCGCGGATCCTGAAAGATAATAAGCCGGCAAACCTGTCTGAAGATCAGATCAAATATGCCAGCGTTATCTTCAACGCAGGTAACGACCTGTTAACCTTGATCAATGATATCCTTGACCTTTCAAAAATTGAATCGGGCAAACTGGATATGCAGAATGAGGATATTAAGGTAAGCGATATTGTTGGCGATATGGAAATGCTGTTTGCCGAAGTGGCCAGCAACAAAAAGATACATTACACAACTAACATAAGCAATGAGCTGCCGCAAACCATATTTACGGATAAGGTGCGTATTGAGCAGGTGATCAAGAACCTGTTAAGTAACGCGTTTAAATTTACCGGCGAGAACGGTTCGATCTCAATAAATGTCAGGCCGGGAGTTAACGACAGAACTATCAGCTTTGCTATAAAAGACTCTGGCATCGGGATCCCTGCCGAGAAGCAGAAAGTTATTTTTGAGGCATTCCAACAGGCCGATGGTTCAACAAGCCGTAAATATGGTGGTACGGGTTTAGGTTTATCAATAAGCCGAGAGCTTGCTTACCTTTTGGGTGGCAGCATAACCTTGAGCAGTGAGCCGGGAATTGGTAGCGAGTTTGTACTTACAGTACCTTACCAGGCTAAGCTGGTGGCTACAGGTGAGGATGTAATATTGCCGACAGCCGAAACCTTTAAAGCAACAGCTGAATTTTTAGCGCCGGTTAAAGCCGCGCAACGCGAACCAGGCAGGGAGCCTTTAGTAGTAATTGTTGAGGATGATAAAAACTTTGCCAACATATTACAGGATTACGCTCGTGATCATGGTTATAAATCGGTAATGGTTTATGAAGGCACCCGTGCAGTTGAAATTGTTAAAGAAGCCAAGCCCGATGCCGTGATATTGGATATCATGCTACCGGGTAAAGATGGCTGGCAGATCTTGAAAGAGTTAAAGAATGATGAGGATACGATGCACATCCCTGTCCACTTGATGTCGGCCGGAGATGCTGCTGCAAACCGTGTGCGCAGGGAAGGTGCCATTAACTTCATGAAGAAGCCGATCAATACCGAAACACTGGATAAACTTTTCGCCGATATTATGGTACAAAGCGGTACCAGGTTTAAACAGATCCTGCTGGTTGAAGATCACAAGGCCCAAAGCCAGGCCCTGAAAGACCTGATGCAAAGCCAGGGCATCACTGTCGATCAGGCATTTGATGGTGAATCGGCATTCAGGATGCTGCATGAAAATGAGTACCAGTGCGTGATCCTTGACCTTAACCTACCTGATATTTCAGGTTTGGATTTGCTGGATAAGATCAAAGAGGTTGACCGTTTTGTTTCATTGCCGGTTATTATCAACACTGCTATGGAGCTTGATAAAACTTCGGTTAACAGATTGATGCATTATGCAAACGCCATGGTGGTTAAAACCAACAAATCATCCGACAGGCTGATTGACGAGGTTAACCTGTTCCTGAACAAAATTAGCGAAAGCTCAAATACACAGCCACAACAAGCCTCGCCGGCAGTTCCGGCTAAGCCTAAGATTATAACCAAGAGCAAGGATGCCATAAAAGGCAAAAAGGTGCTTATTGTTGATGACGATATGCGTAATATCTTCGCGCTGAGCAGCGCACTGCAAAGTTATGACCTTAATGTAGAGATTGCGAACGATGGGGAAGAAGCTATAACCAAGCTTGAGGAAATAAAAGATATAGATATTGTGCTTATGGATATCATGATGCCTAAAATGGATGGCTATGAGGCCACAAGGCATATCCGTAAGCAAAACAAATGGGCTAAGTTGCCCGTAATAGCATTAACTGCAAAAGCAATGAAAGACGACCGCGAAAAATGTATAGCGGCCGGCGCCAACGACTATATCACCAAACCGGTTGATATGGACAGGCTGATTTCGTTGATGCAGTTGTGGCTTGAAAGTTAATTATGGATACAGCGCAGGGAATCATATCAAATGCACAGGTCCAGGAACTTATTGATATTGTAAGAAAAGTTCATGGGTTTGATTTTTCGGGTTATACCAAAGCATCACTAAAAAGGAGGTTAACCCGCATCATGCTGCTTAATAAGTTTGAGTTTTATGACCTTAAGCATGTACTTATTAACGATGTGGATTTTTTTCAGGGCTTTTTGGAAGAGATAACGGTTAATGTAACCGAGATGTTCCGCGATCCCTCGTTTTATAAAGCAGTTAACACGCAGGTTGTGCCATATCTTTCAACCTATCAGCATGTAAAAATTTGGAGTGCGGGTTGTTCAACAGGCGAAGAGGTTTACTCTATGGCCATATTATTAAACGAGGCCGGTTTAGGTAAAAAGTCGTTTATATACGGTACAGATATTAATACCGAGGTTTTACGGGAAGCACGTAAAGGTATTTACAGTTTGCGTAATATAAAAAGCTATGCCGAAAACTATCAGTATACTGGTTTAAAAGGTTCAATCACCGATCATTTTACCATTTTGTATGATGCCGCATCAATACACAATGAATTAAAGCAGAATACGTTGTTTTCGGTACATAACTTGATCTCTGATACCGTATTTAATGAGTTTCAGATGATAAGCTGCCGAAATGTTTTTATTTACTTTGAAACGTTTCTGCAGGAACGGATCCTGGATCTGTTTTATAAAAGCCTTTGTCCGCTGGGGTATTTGTGTCTTGGCAGCAAAGAAACTATCCGGTCCGATTCGTTCAAGAGTAAGTTTAAGGTGATCAACCAAAAGGAAAATATCTATCAAAAAGTTGGGACCTGATAATAAATTACTGGAGAGGTGGCATGACGCCCAAATAGTTTTATTTGGCGGATCGGCGGGCTCGTTCAAAATTTTGTTTCGGATCATAAAAGATCTTCCCGAAAAACTGGGAAAAACCGTAATCCTTATCATACACAGGAAAAAAAATTTTTTCAGCGAAATAGAAAAACTATTTGCCGAGAACAGCCGTATGTACATGCGCGAAATTGAAGATAAGGATATTCTTAAAACGAATACCATGTATATAGCCCCGGCCAATTATCATACGTTAATTGAGGATGGGGGATATTTTAGTTTAGATGTTTCGGAGCCGGTTTGGTATTCAAAGCCATCGATAGATGTTACCTTTGAAAGCGCGGCCGAGGTTTATGGCAATAAATGCGCTGCCATATTACTCTCAGGTGCCAACCAGGACGGTGCAGGTGGTATGCTGAAATTGCGCGAAAGTGGTGCGCTCACTATAGCACAGGAGCCCGCTGACGCAGAAATGCCTGAAATGCCACGGTCGGCTATTAACCTGGGAGCAGCCGACTATATTTTGACACAGGATGAGATTTTTAAGCTTTTACTATCGTAACAATCACCGACCCCTAATTAATATTAAATGACCCCTGTTAATATTCTTATAGTTGATGACAGAGAAGAGAACATCATCGCTCTTGAGGCTTTGCTTAAGCGGGATGACATCAAAATGTTTTCTACCACATCACCCAATGAAGCCCTCAAGATAGCCTGGGAAACCAATATAGCTATCGCGCTGGTTGATGTTCAGATGCCTGAGATGGATGGTTTTGAGCTGGTTGAAATGCTTAAGTCAAATCCGCGCACCAAAGATATCCTTGTTATTTTTGTTACAGCTATTTCAAAGGAGGCCAAATATGCCGTTAAAGGTTTTGGCGCCGGAGCTGTTGATTATTTATATAAGCCGCTTGATCCCTATATTACATCGGCCAAGGTTGATTCGTTTGTGCAACTGGCCCGCACACAGGCAGAAATCAAGCAGAAAAATGATGAGTTGCAGGATTATGCCATTGTCGTAAAAAATTCGGCCGATATCATTACCTCGGTTGATGCACAAAGTCTTCGCATCGTAAATATAAACCCAACTGTCGAGAAAATAATGGGGTTCAGGCCCGACGAGCTTGTTGGTAAAAGTATCGTTGACCTGGCTATTGATGATCATCGGGCAGCATTTCGTAAAAAGCTGGGTGAGATTATCAAGGACAACCTGAGTTATGCCATTTTTGAGTTTAAGTTTGAAACTTTTGATAAAAGAGTGATCTGGATAGAATGCCGCGCATCCTACCGGAATAAGATCATCTTTTTGAACATCAGTGATATCTCTCCGCAAAAGAGTTACCAGGAGCAATTAATTAAATCAAAAGAAAATGCCGAGTATAGCAAAAAGGTAAAAGAAACCTTTTTGGCTAATATGAGCCACGAATTGCGCACCCCTGTTAATGGGATTATAGGTATTACCTCTCTTTTACGTAAAACAGGCCTTACCGATCAGCAAAAGGGGATGCTTGATCTGCTGGATACTTCATCTAAATCGTTGTTAGGAGTTATAAACGATGTGTTGGATATCTCGAAGATCGAAGCAGGTAAATTTAGCATTGTTCGTACTGCAAACAACGTTTATGATATCGTAAACTCTGTTTTCAACCTGCTTAAGTTTAAGGCGGATGAGAATAACATCGAGTTTTTGCTTGATATTGAAGAAGAAGTACCGCAATACCTCATGCTCGATTCATTACGCCTGAACCAGATACTAATGAACCTGCTAAGCAATGCCCTTAAGTTTACCGAAAGGGGATATGTGAAGCTTAAGATTACCGTACTTCAAAAACATAATGATAAGGTAAAAATAAAGTTCAGTGTTGAGGATACAGGTATCGGGATACCGGCCGACAGGCTTAACCGGATCTTTGAATCGTTTGAGCAGGCCGAGGAAGACACGGTAAGTAAATATGGCGGTACCGGTTTGGGACTCACCATAGTTAAAAAACTTGCCGAATTAAAAGGCGGCGAACTTACGGTGAGCAGCCAGGTAGGCAGAGGCAGCACTTTTAACTTTGTAAACTGGTATACCATAAGCCTGAAACCTAAAGACAAGCAAACCCCAAAAACTGATAAAGTATTGCCGCCTTTCAATAATGTGCGGGTATTGGTGGCCGAAGATAATATGGTGAATCAGTTTATGCTTTCTAAGATATTGAAGGACTGGAATGTAGAGGTAGAAATGGTGGATAACGGCCGTAAGGTTATTGAAAAGCTTAACAACAAAGATTACGACATTATCTTGATGGATACCCATATGCCCGAAATGAACGGCTACCAGGCAGCCAAAACTATCCGGGTTGATTTTGAGGAGCCTAAACGGAGCATACCTATCATATCGCTGTCGGCGGCAAGTTATGATCATGAACAGCAGGAAGCTTTGTCGGCAGGCATGAACGATGTTCTTTCAAAACCATTTCAGCCATATCAGCTGCACGAAAAAATATCGAGATTGTTAAGGGTTGACGCTTAAAAATCAAGTTTGGTTTGCCCAACACCTGATACTTTTGCCTCATGTTCAAGCAGCCATTTTTTGCGCCACACGCCGCCGGCATACCCGGTAAGGCTGCCATCTGAACCTATTACCCGGTGGCAGGGCACAACTACCCAAAGGTGGTTACGGCCATTGGCAGACGCTATGGCCCGTATAGCCAGCGGATTATTCATTTGATTGGATTGTTGTGCATAAGTAATGGTTGTACCGTAAGGAATACGCAGCAACTCGTCCCAAACCTGTTGCTGAAACTCACTGCCTTGCTGTTTTATCGGAAAGGTAAAATCCTTGCGTGTTCCTGCAAAGTATTCGTTCAACTGGTCGATAGCTGTTTGCAGCAATCCGGTAGGAGCAGGCTCAATATCATATTCCTCATCCCTTATGGATACTGATGCAATGAATCCATCTTCTTCGGTAATACGGGCAATGCCAACTGGTGTGCGGAAATAGGCTATGGGCATGGGTAATTGGTGTGTTGTAATCAAAATTAGGCTAATTTTTTTAGCTTGTCAAATGCCCGCCGTCACTCGCGGGTAATTATTACATTTGCGGTCATGAAACTTGCTAACGAAACCTGGTATCTGCTTAAAAAAGAAATTTTGCTCGAGTGGCGGTCAAAATATGCTTTTAATGGCGTTTTGCTTTATGTGGTTTCAACAGTTTTTGTTTGTTATATCTCCCTTAATTTAAATCCGGGTTTTTCAAATAGCAGCGGCTATCCTATAGTTTGGAACGTATTGTTCTGGATCATTATGCTGTTTGCGTCGGTAAACGCGATTGCCAAAAGCTTTCTGCAGGAGAGTAAAAGCAGGTTGCTTTATTATTATTCCATAGCAAGTCCGCAGGCTATTATTCTATCAAAAACAATTTATAACATTTTGCTGATGGCTTTATTAAGCATATTAGCTTTAGTGATTTATAAGGTCTTTTTCCCAAATACCATTGGCGATCTGCTTTATTACTTCCTGGCGGTGTTGCTCGGGAGCGTTAGTTTTTCAACTGTTTTTACCATGATCTCGGCCATTGCCTCTAAAGCAGGTAATAATGGTACGCTTATGGCTATCTTGAGTTTTCCGGTTATCATTCCTGTGATACTGGTGCTTATTAAATTAAGTAAAAGTGCGATGGATGGGGTAGACCGGAGCTTCTTTTATGGAAACATCGGTGTTTTATGCGCTATCAATGCTATCGTAATAGCCACGGCACTGTTACTCTTCCCTTATTTGTGGCGCGATTAATTATTCTATTGGCAGCTCTTTAATCATTCTGAATTTTTCTGATCCTGTTTTAAGCTAATGTTTCTGGCCGGATATGCCTTTGCTTGCTGCGAGACGGCAAATTTTTGCTCTGTTTTTCACATTTTCTTCTAATTTGATTTTAATTGGATTAAGTCTAAATTAGTAATTACTTTTGTCGCCGACTTAACCAGATAACAATGCATGCTAAAACCCTTACTTTAGTCATACTTTCTTTTCTTATTTCAGGCACAGTGTTGGCGCAACAGCCCAATAACTCAACTGCCGAAGATTCTTTAAACAACAATACTGTTAAGAGCTCGCTTTTATCAAATACTACCATTGGTGGTTATGGCAATGCTTTTTACCAGTACAATAACAATCACCGTACAGCCAAGGTCGATCTTGAGCGCTTCGTATTGTTCGTTGGTCACAAATTCAGCGATAAGATCTCGTTCTTTTCTGAAACCGAGCTGGAAGACGCCAAAGTAAATGGAGGTCAACCCGGCGGTGAAATCACTATTGAGCAGGCTTACCTGAAGTTTAACCTTAACCCCAATCAATACATCGTTGCGGGTTTGTTTTTGCCGAGGATAGGCATCCTGAACGAGAACCACTTGCCAACCACCTTCAACGGTAACGAGCGTAACTATGTTGAAACACTGGTGATCCCGGCAACCTGGCGCGAGTTAGGTGTTGGCTTTTATGGTCGTTTAAATAACTTCCCAATTAACTATTCAATTGGATTGATGAACGGCTTAAGCGCGGGCGGCTTCACACACGGAACGGGTATTGTTGACGGAAGGTTTGAAGGCCGTAACGCTACTGGCACCAACCTTGCAGTTACAGGTGCGCTTCAGTATTATCAAAGTGGTTTTAAAGCCCAGTTATCAGGCTATTATGGTGGTACCGTGGGTCTTCGTAAAACAGAGGCGGATAGTCTTGGCTTAAACTCGGGCGTATTTGGTACCCCGGTTGCCATGGGTGAGGGCGATATCCAGTATAACGGACAAGGCTTTTCAGTAAAAGTATTGGGCACTATCCTTTCAATTAAAGATGCCGACAAGATCAACAGGGCCTATGCCAGCAATACGCCAAAGGCAGCCTACGGAGCCTATGCTGAAATAGGATACGATCTGCTTTACCGCAGCAACTATGGTAAACTTAACGCTCCGCAATTAATTGTTTTTGTGCGTGATGAAAAGCTCGATCTTAATTACCGCATCCCATCAAACGGTATAACCGATCAAACCCTTAATCAAAATTTTGTGGTAGCCGGTTTAACTTATCTACCGCTTCGTAACGTGGTAGTGAAGGGAGATGTACGGTTGGCGCATACCGGTGCACAAAACCCGGCGCTGATAGTGAACCCAAGTCCGGTGGCATTGCCATACCAAACCAACAATACTTTGATAAACTTGGGTGTTGGATATTCATTTTAAACTTAAACAACATGGATAGAAGAGATTTTGTAAAACAGTCATGCTCCTTATGCCTTGCTGTAGGTGCGGGTATGCTGGTGAGTTCGTTATCAGGCTGCGCTACTCTGCCTGTTTATAAAACGGCTGTGGCCAACAACACGGTAACTGTTCCGGAAACTATTTTCGGCACAACTAATTTTCAATTGATCCAGCCTAAAAACCAGTATTATAACATCGGTTTAAAAAAAGAAGCTAACGGTACTTATACCGCATTGCTGTTAAAATGTACTCATGCTGATAACCAGCTCACGCCTGTTGGCAACAATGGCTATAAATGCGATTTGCATGGTAGCACCTTCAACAATGAAGGCCAGGTAACTACCGGCCCTGCAGAGCGGCCGCTTAAAAAGTACACAACAGAAGTAATATCAAATCAAATCATAATTCATCTAACTTAATTTTTACTATGAAAAATACCTTACTTGGTCTGTCATGTGCTGCTATCCTCGCTTTAAGCAGCTGTGGAAAAGATAATAACCCAGGCGGAACCCAGACAACTGCTGTTGATGAGCAGGAAGTAATAACCCAGTTTGTTAGCGTTGTTGGTAATCCAAACTACGTTGATATTCAGGCAAAAGCTACTTTATTAAACACATCAATAACTACGTTTTTAGCAACGCCCACCGATGCTAACCTAACCGCTGCCCGTGTAGCCTGGAAAAACACCCGCCAGCCATGGGAGCAGGCCGAGGGCTTTTTGTTTGGTCCGGTTGAAGATGAAAACTATGACCCAACTATGGATAGCTGGCCTTTGAACAGAACGGATGTGGATGCTTTAATAGGAAGTTCAGACGTTATAACGTTGTCTTATGTAGACGGTCTTGATGGTTTCTCCAAAGGTTTCCACGGTATCGAGTACATTATATTTGGCCCGGGTGGTACAAGAAAAGCCGCTGATATCACAGCCCGCCAAAAAGATTATCTGAAGTTTACTTCTCAAAGTTTGCTAAATACTACTACCGCGCTTATGAATAGCTGGGCAGCTTCGGGTGATAATTATGCAGCCAAAATTACTACTGCCGGAAATGGAAGTACAGCCTTTAAAACACGCAAAGAGTTGTTTACTACCATTGTTACTCAAATGGCGGGCATTTGCGAAGAAGTAGGTACTGGTAAAATGGCTGAACCTTTCACTGAAAGAGATTCGACTAAAGATGAGTCATCATACTCGCACAATACTACTACCGATTTCATAAATAATATACAAGGTGTACTTAATGTTTATACCGCCACTTATAATGGTACCAAAGGCACAACGAGCTTAAGCGCTTTGGTTGCTTCAAAAAACCTGGCTTTAGATACTAAGATCAAAACACAAATACAAACTGCTTTATCGTCAATGGCTTTGATTACCCCAACTTTTGAAAAAGCTATTTATGATAACCGCGATAAAATATCAAACAGTCAGGCTGCCCTTGCAACTCTGCAAGCCACACTTGAAGGTGATTTGACCACATTTATACAAACTAATATTAAGGACTAATTTTAAAGGTGAAGAAGTTAAGCGTAATAGGCGCATTGGTGCTTTTGGTGCTGCTGTTGGCAAAATGCCAGAAAGCGGCTCAAATCTCAGCAGATAGATATGACGAGCGTTTATCGGGAGGTGATGCCACTGTGTTTGATATTACCTCGCACTCGTTTGGTAATATGTTCCCGGGACTTTCTGGCTATGATGCTGAGGTTCATGGCCTGGGCGACGCGGCATTTAGCAAGATTTTTGTTACCGCGCCCGCACCTATTAATCCGGGTTTGGGAACCATCTTCAATAATAACTCCTGCATTTCGTGTCATCATAACGATGGGATAGGCTTACCAACAGCCGGCGAATCAAATTCGTCGCTCCTGGTGCGCATCAGTATTCCGGGTACCGATGAACATGGAGGTCCGCTTGCAGCCCCTGGGTACGGTTTGCAGTTGCAGGATAAAGCTGTTTTTGGAAAAACGCCTGAGTGCAAGGTTAACATTGCATACAATGATGTGATATATAACTTTCCGGATGGTGAAGCCTATGCCTTGCGTACGCCTACTTATACTTTAACAAACCTTTACACAGCACTTTCGGCAGGATATATGTTATCGCCACGTTTGGCGCCGCCAATGTATGGCTTAGGATTGCTGGAAGCTATTCCTGAAAGCACCATCGTTGCCATGGCCGATCCAAACGACGCAAACGGCGACGGCATAAAGGGGCATGCCAATTACGTTTGGGATGTTGCTACACAATCGCGCAAGCTGGGGCGTTTTGGCTGGAAAGCTAACACCGCATCGTTACTTACGCAAGTAGCTGCTGCTTACAATCAGGATATCGGCATTACCAATAAGATATTCCCGGTTGAGAATTCCTTTGGTCAATCTCAATATGATGGCCTAAAGGATGATCCCGAATTGGCCGATAGTACATTAAATGCTGTGAGATTTTATGCCGCTACGCTCGCGGTTCCGGCCCGTCGTGATGTTACCGATGCTACCAATAAAAGAGGCGAGTTATTATTTAAACAAGGCAAGTGCGAAAGTTGTCATCGTCAAACCCTTACAACGGGGATAAACGTAGCTTTCAAGCCACTGTCAAACCAGGTGATCCATCCTTACACGGATATGCTGGTACATGATATGGGCCCTGGCCTTGCGGATAATCGTCCCGACTTTTTAGCTAACGGGCAGGAATGGCGTACAGCTCCGCTTTGGGGTTTGGGATTGTTTGAAAAGGTTAATTACCCCGGCTATTACCTTCATGACGGTCGTGCCCGCAGCATTACCGAAGCCATTATGTGGCATGGAGGCGAGGCGGAATCTTCAAAAGTTTTCTTCAGTACCTTATCAAAAGTAGACAGAGACGCTATGCTGAGCTTTTTGAAAAGCTTGTAATATTATTCTCTATGTTATTTGGAAAGCGGTATGGAGTAATTCATGCCGCTTTTTTTATTACCGCCTGGATAGTTTTGAAATCCACGTCATTGCGAGCGAAGCGTGGCAATCTCGTAGCCAATGCATGCCCAACCTGCATAGCTACGAGATTGCTTCGTCGTTCCTCCTCGCAATGACATATTTTTTATGTTGACATTCCCAGCGATCCCTCATCTTCCCAACACTTGTAGTTTTTAACGTAAGCGAAGGCGATACAATCGCTAACCCACGTTAAGCACTCGTTAAAAACGAGCACAAGAAAATCTGTTTAAAGGAAAACCCACCGCAACAAAAATTATACAACAACAATTCATTAACCGTTCATAAAAAATGTGTTTTTTAGTAGATTGAAAAAATATCCTAATTTTATTTAATGCGTTTTTATTGGTTTTTACTTATCGCGTTTATATGCCCGCTCATAGTTTCGGCACAAACCGGTACTATTACAGGTAAGGTAATTAGGGCAGATTCTAAAAGCCCGGTAGCCAATGCCAGCGTATTTTTAAATAATGCCACGTACGGCACTTCTACTGCCGAGGACGGTACTTTTACACTGGCCGGCGTAAAGCCAGGCCAATACCAGTTGGTAGTTACCGGTGTAAGTATTGAAGAATATTCCACAACTGTATTGGTCGGTCGCGAGCCTGCAAAGCTGAGCATCGAGGTTAATCAGAAAGTGTTAATGCTGCGCGAGGTTGTGATCAGCAGCAGTGCCGACTGGAAAAAGAATTACGAATTGTTCCGCAAGGAATTTGTGGGCGATACCGAAAATGGCAAAGAGTGCAAGGTTACCAATCCGCATATCCTTAATATTATTTATCACAGGGGAAAGCAGCAGCTTGAAGCATCAGGCGATGAGTTTCTGGTGGTTGAAAACCTGGCGCTGGGTTATCGTACCAAATTTTTGCTAAAAAGCTTTTTGTATGATGCTATAGAGCATACTATATCTTACTCGGGAAGTGCACTATTTGAGAACCTGCCTGGTAGCGCTGCTCAGAAAAAGCTTTGGAAACAGAAACGAGAGCAGGCTTATTACGGCTCGGCCCAACATTTTTACCGTTCGCTTTATAAGGGGAAACTAAAAGAGGAAGGCTTTGAAGCACATGATTTTACAAGGCAAATTAATCCTGAGCGGCCTGAGGAAGCTGTACTGATGCAGAAGATGAAGAAATACCGTGACGGCCCGCGTGATTCTGCAATGAGGTATTACAATTTGTCGAAAATGACTAAATGGTATCGCGAAAACCTGGCCAAGCTGCCCTACCAGGAGTTTGAGATCTTGCGCAAAACACCGCAAGATGGGATCTACGCGTTGACTTTTCCGCACTTTTTATACGTTGTATATACCAAACGCGAGGAAACCACCGAGTTTAAGGATGTTTACCACCCGCTGGATATGCCCAACTACGAAACCAGTATCATGACCAAATACTCTGGTTATATTGCTTTTGATATGAATGGTATTGTGGTTTCAAGCCCAAGCCCGTTATATGAAGGTTCATGGTCGAAAGCCAAACTCGGCGATTTACTGCCGGTTGATTATGAGCCGGGGGATTGATTTAGTCATTGTGTCATTGCATCATTAGGTCATTTTTTTATTTGTGTGAATAATGACTCAGTGACCTGATGACTTAATGACAATGAAATTTCACTACCTTTACCGCACAATTTAATATGAAGTTTATTTATCAAACGTGGTGGAAAGTGGCGGCTGTTTTGCTGGTGCTATCTACCTTTTACACCGGCTTGGTTTTCAAAGCGCCAAGACTACCAATTATTCACGAAACCATCCGTAATTTGTATTTCCACGTACCTATGTGGATGGGGATGCTAACGGTATTTGTTGTATCGGTTTATTTCAGCATAAAGTATTTGCAGGATGGTAAGGAAGAGCATGACCTTGCCGCTGTTGAATGTGTTAATACCGGACTGCTGTTTTACAGCTTAGGCCTTTTAACTGGCATGCTGTGGGCAAAATATACCTGGGGCGAATTTTGGAGCGGCGACCCTAAACAAAATAGTGCTGCTATCGCGTTTTTGTTGTATTGTGCTTACCTGGTACTTCGTAACTCCATTGATGAGGAGCAGAAACGTGCCAAGATCTCGGCCATCTACAACATATTCGCGTTTCCGATCATGATTGTATTGATATTTGTTTTGCCTCGTTTAACAGATTCATTGCACCCGGGCAGCGGTGGTAACCCTGCATTTGGTAAATACGACCTTGATAATGGCATGAAGATAGCCTTTTACCCGGCCATGCTGGGCTGGAGCTTTATTGCCCTTTGGATTGCTACTATCCGTTACCGCATCCGTTTAATTGAGTATAAGAAGAACGCTATAAATTAAGATGAAGAAATTAACGCTTTTATTGTTACTGCTTACGTTTTGTACCGCTGTTTTCGCGCAGCAGGGGCAGCAGGTTGAAATGGCAGATGCCCTGCGCCAGTCGGGAAAAATTTACGTAGTTGTGGTAACTATTTCCATAATTTTTGTTGGCCTGGCCCTTTACCTGTTTTCGATAGACCGCAGATTAAAAAAAGTCGAAAACGAAAAGTAGTTCAAATAATATGTTTAAACAATTTAAACATATTATTCGGGGCGGTGTTTGATGGTGTATAGGGCACACTAACTAAGAAATATTTGCAATATTGATAAAAATTGTACCAAATTTGCTCACTTTTTTAAGAGATTAATATTTATACAATAGTTATGGCTACGAATATTTTGATTGCCGACCAAGAAACACACTTCTTCAGCGACGTGTGTAAAAACTTCGATCACGCTGCACAATTCACCAAACACGATGCAGGTCTGCTTGATCAAATTAAATCATGTAACAGTGTTTACCGCTTCCGTTTCCCTATCCGTAAAGGAAACAGCTTTGAGGTAATTGACGCATGGCGTGTTGAGCATTCGCACCACCAGTCGCCAACCAAAGGCGGTATCCGCTATAGCGAAATGGTGAACGAGGATGAGGTGATGGCCCTCGCCGCGCTAATGACTTATAAATGTGCCATTGTTAACGTTCCTTTCGGCGGCGCCAAAGGCGGTATCAAAATAAACCCTAAAAACTACACCGTAAGCGAACTTGAAAACATCACCCGTCGTTACACTGTAGAATTAATTAAAAAGAACTTTATCGGCCCCAGCATTGACGTGCCCGCACCAGACTATGGATCGGGCGAGCGTGAAATGAGCTGGATTGCCGATACCTATGCTACCATGAACCCTGGCCAACTGGATGCTATGGGTGCTGTAACTGGTAAGCCTATTGCCCTGCACGGCATTGCCGGCAGAAGGGAAGCAACCGGTCGTGGTGTGGCTATAGCTACCCGCGAGTGTGTGAGCGTTGGCGAGGATATGCAAAAGATTGGCTTGTTGCCGGGTTTATCTGGCAAAAGAGTAATTGTGCAAGGTCTTGGTAATGTAGGCTATTACTCCGCCAAGTTCCTGTCAGAAATGGGCGCGATAATAGTTGGTTTGTGTGAGTTTGAAGGTGCTATTTATAACGAGAACGGTTTAGATATCGAAGCTGTATTCCAGCATCGCAAAGCTACCGGTTCTATTTTAGGTTACGCTGCTGCAATACAAGAGTTTACCAATACCATGGAAGGCCTTGAGCAGCCATGCGATATCCTGGTGCCTGCCGCCCTTGAAAATCAGATCACCGAAGCTAACATCCGCAATATCCAGGCTAAGATCATTGTTGAAGGCGCAAACGGCCCAACATCACCTGAAGCAGAGGCTATATTTTATGCCAACGGCGGTATCATTGTACCCGATATGTTTGCGAACGCTGGCGGTGTAACCGTATCTTATTTTGAATGGTTGAAGAACCTGAGCCACGTAGCTTTTGGCCGTATGAACCGCAGGTTTGAAGAAAACTCTAATTTGAACCTGGTAAACATGGTTGAAGGAATTACCGGTGTTGCTTTAACTCCAATCCAACGTTCAACTATTATCAAAGGTGCATCTGAGTTAGAACTGGTAAATTCAGGGTTGGAAGATACCATGATCCGCTCATACCACGAGATCAGGGAGATCTATAAAAGTAATCCTGATATCGGTACCTTGCGTAATGCAGCCATGGTTGGCGCTATTAACAAAATAGCGGTATCTTATCAGAATTTGGGTATTTGGCCATAATTAAGGATTTAATAGTTTTATATATAGCGAGGTGGGTTTGAAAAAAGCCCGCCTCGTTTTGTTTTAATAGGTCATAGAACATAAGAATGATGTTTTGAATAGTTTTTGCATCTTTATTGCGTGTATAAGACGACGCTAAAATTTAAAAATCAGCAAAAACAAAAAAATAAAGAGCGCCAGTTAAAAACCATAAGATTGAAAATAGCAGAATCTGCTTTTTGGGGTGTATCGGTTGTATCCTTTTTTTACGCGCTCGACAAACTTGATGATACGTTTGTTAAGCTTTTACCCGTACTGTTTGTGTGGGGGCTGTCAGGCTTGATAGTATCTGTTTTTCTTGTTAAGGATATGAAAGTTTTTTGGGCAGGTGTTATTTTCTCGGGATCAATAGTCGTTGCTTTACCATTGCTTTTAAATGATTTTTTTTCTGATAAGGAACAACAGGTTTTTAAGGTTAGCATCAGGCATAAACATCATGAGCACTCGAGAAGCCGGGCATCTGCCGAAGTGGAATTTGGGGGGATTGAGAAGAATGTAACCGCTGTAGATAATGAACAGGTTGATACGTCTTCATACATTTTGCTTACAGTAAGCAAAGGGTATTTAGGGTATTATCTTATGAAAGACACCAAATTCGTAAAAGATTAACTTATCCGCGATAGGGATTGCAGCGGATACCGGCCCACGAGCGTAATGCCCACAGGCGTATGAACGAAAAGCCCGGGCCGAAGGCATCGCCAAAACACGATGACGCTTCCTGTAATCTATCAAGAATGATTCTAAATAATACATATGTCTTGTAATAAACATTATTCGCTTCACGTTTTGTATTTTTGCAAATCGTTATTTTAATTATATAAACCGCGGATGAAAAAAAGTGCAATTTTTGGTCTTGTTGTTATCGCTGTAGCTATAGCGGTTATCATTAGTGTTTATTCAAGCTCAAGCACCTATGCTACCTTTGCCGAAGCGCAGCAAACCAGCAGCGAACTGCATGTAATAGGTCATTTCAGCAAGGGAAAAGAAATGGTTTATGACGCAACTAAGGATGCCAATTATTTTTCATTTTATATGAAAGATAATAAAGGCGAGGAGCGTAAAGTTGTTTTTACGGGTACCAAACCCGAAGATTTTGAGCGCTCGGAACAACTGGTACTTACCGGCCAGATGGTTGGCAGCGAGTTCCACGCCTCCAAGATCCTGATGAAATGTCCATCCAAATACACACAGGATAAGTTAGAAGTTACAGAAGTAAAGGCTAAGCAAGCCAGCATTTAATCATTTTTGATGAATACAGTTTTTAAGGGCGAACACCTTTTACCGGGGCAGATCGGCCAGTTTTTTATTGTTCTTTCGTTTGGTGCAGCCCTGCTGTCATTTATTAGCTATTATTTTGCCACTACTGATGATGCCGGAAAGGCTGATAGCAGCTGGCAACGTTTAGGTCGTTTAGGCTTTTATGTAAACTCTGTCGCCATTGTAGGAATGGGTACCTGCCTGTTCTATGTACTTTACAATCATTATTTTGAATATCATTACGCCTGGGCTTATACTTCGCGTTCGTTGCCTGTTTATTACCTGGTATCAGGTTTCTGGAACGGACAAGAGGGAGGGTTTTTACTTTGGGCTTTCTGGCAAGGTGTTTTAGGTAATATCCTTATTGTTAAAGCCAAATCATGGGAGCGCCCGGTGATGACGGTTGTCGCTCTATCACAGGTGTTATTAGCTACTATGGTGCTGGGTATCGATATTTTTGGCAAACGTATCGGTAGCTCGCCATTCTTGCTGTTACGCAATTCGGGCATCGAAGCGCCAATATTTTCACAGCCAAACTATCTTGATTTTATAAAAGACGGACAAGGCATGAACCCATCACTCCAGAACTACTGGATGGTTATTCACCCACCAACATTGTTTCTGGGTTTTGCTTCTATCATTGTTCCGTTTGCTTACGCGGTTGCAGGGCTTTGGCAAAAACGTTATAAAGAGTGGGTTCAACCTGCTATATCATACGCTTTGTTTGGTTCTATGATATTGGGTACGGGTGTTATCATGGGCTCTTTCTGGGCGTACGAGTCACTAAACTTTGGTGGTTTCTGGGCCTGGGACCCGGTTGAAAACGGTTCTATTTTCCCATGGTTAACTATAGTGGCGGCTTTGCACGTACTCATTGTTTATAAAAACAGCGGTCACTCGTATTTTACAGCTACTTTTTTGGTGCTGATCAGCTTTGTGTTGGTTTGGTATACGTCTTTCCTGTCAAGGAGTGGTATCCTGGGCGAGAGCTCGGTACATGCCTTTACCGATTTAGGTATGTTCTGGCAACTGGTTATAGGTATCCTGATATTCCTTGCGCTCTCAATTTTTGTTTTGGTATGGCGATGGAAGGAATTGCCTATCACTAAAAAAGATGAAGAAACATACTCACGCGAGTTTTGGATGTTTGTGGGGGCCGTGTTTTTAGGCTTGTCATGTTTCCACCTTATTGTGGTAACATCGGTACCCGTATGGAACGCTATGTTTGGCACCAAGATAGCACCACCTGCCGATGCTGTTAAGCATTATAACGTGATCCAGGCATCCTTTGCATTTGTGATAACATTGCTAACCGGTTTTACCCAATTTTTGAAATACAAAAAAACAGATATTACCAGGTTCTTCATTACCACCGGAGTTTACTTCGTTTTCGCGATATTGGTTACCGTGCTTGTTGTTTACTTAACCGGTGTTTACCGTCTTAACTTTGTATTTAACCTAATGATGTGCGGTTCCGTTTATTCGGTAATTGCTAACGGCAAGGTTTTGGCCGACGCATTTAGAGGTAAATTTAAACTGGCAGGTGCAGCTGTAGCTCACATCGGTTTTGGCCTGCTTTTGGTTGGTTCAATCATAGCGGCTGGTACCAGTAAAATAGTATCTGAAAACGCGAGCGGCGTAGTTAACGTACAGGGCTTTGATGCTAAAGCCGGTAATGCCCGCGAAAATATTATGATCTACAAAAACACCCCGGTTAAAATGGGCGATTATACGGTTACTTACCTTGGCGACTCGATATCATCACCGTACCATTTTTACAGGGTGAATTATAAAAAGGTAGATGCCACCGGTAAGGTGGTTGAGGAGTTTGTATTGAAACCAAAAGTACAGGCCAGTCGTGATGCGGGGATGGCTTCATCGCCGGATACCAAGCATTACCTGTTTAATGACCTTTATACCCACGTTACAGCTATCCCAAGCGAAGGTTTTGCTATGCAGGGCGAAGCTGGCCACGACGAAGGTAACGACGATAAAAACTATGATGAGCCGGTAGCCCATGAGGTAGCCATAGGCGATACCATCAGGTACCGTGATGGCTTCATGATAGTTAAGTCATTAAATAAACAAGCAACAGTTCAAAATATTCCGCTTACTGCCAATGATGTGGCTATAGGTGCCAATATTGAAGTGCATGGTCGCGATGGTAAAGTTTATAACGCCGAACCAGTATTCATGATCAGAGGCGGTAACGTGTTTGATTTTGCACGCAAGGTTGACGATGCCGGTTTAAAACTGCGTTTCTCAAGAATCAACCCTGAGAATAAAAAAGTGGAGATCACAGTTTACCAGCAGCCACAAAATAAACGCCCGTGGATAGTGATGCGCGCCATCAGCTTCCCATATATCAACTTCTTCTGGAGTGGTACAATCATTATGGTGATCGGCTTCCTGCTTTCTATTCAAAGGCGTAATAAAGAGCTTAAAACCGTTTAACTATTATTAAATGGATTTTATCAGGCATCAGTATGAAATAGCTCAGCACGGTTTTTCTGTTGTTGAACATATTTATACTGATGCTGAAGTAAACGAAATCATCTCCACTATTGAGCATGCAGATAAGACTGGTCCGCTGTTCAGGCAAACTGACGATTTGTTTGCCATAAGGCAGTTTTTAAAAGCTGTACCCGAAATATCCCCACTGATTTTTACGGATAAATTAAAGACCTGCTTACGGCAGTTGTTTGGCGACGGATATTTCGCTGTTAAATCCATTTATTTTGATAAACCCGAAGCATCTAACTGGTTTGTGACCTGGCATCAGGATTTAACCGTTTCGGTTGATAAAAGAGTTAACATTGCCGGTTACGGTCCGTGGACGGTTAAGCATAACCAGTTTGCAGTGCAGCCGCCATTAAGTATCCTACAAGATAATTTTACCATCCGCATTCACCTGGATGATACCGACGAAGGCAACGGCGCCTTGAAGGTGTTACCGGGTTCACATCTTAAGGAAGTCTATCGTCCCGAAAATATCGACTGGCAGCAGGAAACTGAAGTAAGCTGCAACGTACAAGCAGGCGGTATCATGGTCATGCGACCGCTGCTTATGCACGCCTCAAACCGTACTACTAAAAAAAAGAGAAGGGTAATGCATATTGAATTTAGTAAGGCAAAGCTTGCTGAGGGAATTGATTGGGCGGAAAAGATTTATTGATCGTACTTCCTTGTTCCGTAAGGTACTCCGACATTTATGAAGAACGCTTTCAACATATCGTATTTCTGTTTACAATCTGTTCCTACATTTATTTGTTCTGAACCGGACTCACTCGCCTTGCAAGCAAAGCAAATATCAAGATGGTCAATTACATTATCATTTTTATCAAGAAATACGATCGAATTGCGTGGCTCGAAGCAACCTGGCAGGGCTGTTATCAGGTAGTTTTTCATACCGCTATAGCCATAGTTGAAAATAATATCAGAGAACTTTTCAAGTTGTTCACGCGTTAAGACTTTCGCCTGCTTAACATTGTCGTATCTTAAGTGGCCATTTTCTATAATAATGCCTCCGATGCTATCAGGCTCTTCTGATGTTTTAGGAAAACCTGCCGAATCAATAATTATATTGGGATTTTTTGGCAGGCCAACATATGATATTGCTAAAATTTTAGTTGCAACTGAAAACGGATATTTCTTTAACCGTTGGGCAGCAGTAAATCTGTTTGTATAGAAGCAATTGTCGAATTCAGGCTTATAGCCCTTGATGCTTTCACGCGGATATGTTATATGATATACAATTTTTCGTTGAGCGTGTTTAATCTTTTTATGTATTGTGGAATCAGCTGAATGATAATTGACATTTGCGTAACAGGCAAGGTTTATCAATAATAGTAAACACGTAATCAATCTAAATTTCATCTGCTAAAACTACAGATTAAATTGATTGGCTACCTCTTCAAAAACGAAAGTATCTTAGCATTTACCGTATCGGCTTTTTCAATCATAGGTAAATGTGCCGCGCCATCAACAGGAAAGAAGTCGGTCTTTAGTACGCTGCGGATAGAATCGGCGAAACGCGGTAATACTGTTTTGTCAGCTTTGCCCCATATCAGCAAAACGTTTTTACCCGTGCTGTTTAGGCAGATGTTGCTTTGTTTACCGTTTTGGTTATAGTTATACATGGTTGAAACCAGGGCGTTTCTGAAGCCCTTATAAGTCATTTGGGGTAAGTATAGTTTCGTCCATCCCGGATGAGTTTTTGGATAAAGGAAATCGGAGGTTTGCCCGTTTGCGCGTTCATCAGAATTTACGGCTTCATTATACAATGTAAAATACGGTGGTGCTGTAGGTTTTTTTTGCTCATATACCGGGTCGACAAGGATTACCTTGTTGATGAGCTCGGGGTGGGCGCAGGTAAAGTTAGTTACTACTGCTCCACCGAACGACACTCCGGCTAAATTTATTTTTCCTGTTAACTTAAGCTCCTTAATAAGCTCAAATAACTGTGTGTTGTAAAACTCCTGGTTGTAAGCAACATCGGGCCTGTCCGAATAGCCACGACCATACATATCATATCGTAATACCCGGTAACCTTTTTTTATCAGAAAGTCATAGGTAGGATCCCATATATAATAAGGCACGCTGAATCCATGGACAAGTATAACTACTTCGGCACTGTCCGGTCCTTCCAGCTGGTAATGAGTTATCCCCTCGCTTAATTTGATGAAGCTTCCGGTAATGTTTTTGCGCTCGGCATCGGTTAAGGTTTTGGTTTCTTTATTGTTATATCTGTAGAAGCCGTAAAGTATTAATGACGCGGCCCCGACAAGAAATATCACAATAATGATGCTTACTTTAAGTATTTTCATGCGGTAGTAGATGTTGGTTTCTAAAGTACAGAAATATTTATACTACAGATAGTTAAATAATTTATTCATTGTAAAGAATATATGAACATTACTATAATTGGCTCCGGCAACGTTGCTACACACATGGCAGCCGCGTTTAAAAATGCCGGGCACCGCATTGTCCAGGTTTATAGCCGCGATATTCAACACGCTTCATTACTGGCCTATCACGTTGGTGCCGAAGCCATAGATAATCTTGCCGATATCAATCCGGACACGGGATTATTTGTTGTTTCGGTTAAGGATGATGCCATAGCAACAATTGCTGAAGCATTGTCGGCGCATCAAAAGTTAATAGTACATACCTCCGGTTCAACCGAGTTGAGCACTTTACTGGCTTTTACGTCCAATGCAGGCGTTTTTTATCCGCTGCAAACCTTTAGCAAGATAAAGGAGCTCGATTTCAGATCTGTCCCGCTCTGTCTTGAAGCGGCCAACAATACCATCCTTGCAGATTTAAAGCAACTTGCATTTACCATTAGCAATAATGTATATACAGTAAGCTCTGCGCAGCGCAGGATATTACATTTGGCAGCGGTATTTGCTTGTAACTTCCCTAACTATCTATATAGCGTAGCACAGGACTTGCTGGCACAGCATCAACTGGAGTTTGATCTGTTGCGCCCGTTGATTTTGGAGACGGCACAGAAGGTGCTTGAGCAGGAACCGCGCGATGTGCAAACCGGTCCGGCGGTGCGGAATGATGCAGGTACAATGGCCGCTCATATGCAGTTGTTGAGTGATATGCCTATGTTACAGGAAGTTTATACTTTATTAAGTCAGGGTATTATCAAAAACAATAAAGGGCTTACGGCAGACGAGTAATTTTGTTACTTTTGCTTAAATGAACATTTATAAAATAAAGGTCAATTTCGAGGAAAAAGGGCACGAAAGCGTTGAGTTGCCTATTGCCGAGGGAGAATCTGTATTAGACGTATGCCTGGAGAATGGCATAGAACTACAGCACAATTGCGGTGGTGTTTGCGGATGCAGCACCTGCCATGTTTACGTAAACAAAGGGATGGATAACATCCAGGAGATATCCGATAAGGAAGAGGATTTTATTGACAGGGCTGTTAACCCGCGTATCAATTCGCGTTTGGGCTGCCAGTGTGTGATTGTTGATGGCGACATTGAAGTTACCCTGCCTGATCAATCGCAGTTTTTAGGCCACTAATATTTGCTTTGATCCGTTTAAAACAATAAATAAAACGTATAACTTACAGCGTATTAGTGTTACCCCAGTTAGTACGTAAAATCAATAAAAATGAGCGACAATAAATTTGCCTTGCCAATTCATTGGAATGATTATGAAGATATTGCTATTGAACTTTATGAAAAGTTTGGTGATGATTTTGACGAATCAAGAATATACCGGATCCGTTTTACCGAACTGCTGGAGTGGGTATTAAGCCTTCCTAATTTTGCCGGTACACGTGCCGAATCAAACGAAGGCCATCTTGAGCAGATCCAGTCGGCTTGGGTATACGAGTGGCGTGATAATCAGTAATTCAGCTGGCAGTTTTTAGTTGGCAGTTTTCAGTTTACAAATAACGGTTGATCGTAGCTAACAACTCTTGAACCGAAGAATTTTTGTAATTACAACAATGGAATCATTCCTGAATAAATTAAAAGATATTACTACTCTCATTTTTGATGTGGATGGCGTTTTAACCGATGGCTCTGTTTTTGTAACAGACACCGGCGAGCAAAGCCGCGCGTTTAACATTAAAGATGGCTATGCGCTGCAATTGGCTGTTAAATGTGGTTATAATGTTTGTGCCATATCGGGCAGCCGCTCAAAAAGTGCTATGTACCGTTTAAATAGCCTTGGGATCCAGGATGTTTACATGGGTACACATACTAAATCTCAAAGATTTAAGATCTATCTTGAAGAAAAAAGTATCATAGCTACAAATGTACTGTACATGGGCGATGATATTCCTGATCTTGAAGTGATGAAACTCGCCGGCCTGCCGGTTTGCCCTGCCGATGCCGTTGAAGAGATCAAAGCCGTTAGTGCTTACGTATCTCCTTATGGTGGTGGTAAAGGCTGCGCCCGCGATATTATCGAAAAAGTGCTCAAAGTCCAGGATAAATGGATGAGCAAGCAGGCCTATAGCTGGTAGGGTTGGGTTCATGGGCTATGGTTCATAGTTCATAGCCATTGACGTATGGCAATCAGTAAGACAAATGCTATATGTGAATTTTTTATGAACAGTGCCCGCTGATACCATGATCTATGAACCATCAACTATGAACTAAAAACACATGCAAAACATCCCACACGTAATTCTCGCATCAAAATCACCAAGGCGGCAGGAGCTGCTCCGGCTTATGGATATTGATTTCAGGGTTGTACTTAAAGATGTTGATGAATCCTTTCCCGAAGGATTGACCCCGCCTGAAGTTGCCTTGCATATCGCCCGTAAAAAAGCTGAAGCCTTTGATGAAACGGTAGGGGATGAGGTTGTGCTTACCGCCGATACCATAGTTTGTATTGATGGGTTGATATTGGGCAAGCCCGAAACCCGTGAGCATGCTATTGAAATGCTGCAAAGATTATCTGGCAGGGTGCACCAGGTTATTACCGGTGTATGCTTGCTGTATAAAGGGCGGTATAATAATTTTTACGACCTTACCGAAGTATTCTTCCGCAAGCTTTCGGATGCTGAGATCGGCAATTATGTAGATAAGTATCAGCCGCTCGATAAAGCAGGATCATACGGTATCCAGGAATTGATTGGCCTGATAGCTATTGAACGCATAGATGGGTCATACACCAATGTTGTTGGTTTACCCACCGAAAAGGTTTATGCCCAACTGATCGCGTTAAATAAATAATTCGATATCGTTTAAGTGGGCTTTCCGCACACCGATTTCCTTCCTCATGCCTTTATAATTTAGCTTTGCTCGTCGTGACATCTTTGCTAAACATCGTTACTTTTTTATAAAGCGGGGTTTCCCGGCATATTTAAATAAATAATTATTTAAATTAAACCTTTATTTCCGGCACAGTCTAATGATTTAAATAAAGGGAGTAATTTGTCATGAAAAAAACTATTAATACAGGGCTGGTGTTACTGCTGGTGGCCACTCTGTCTGCATGCAGCAGCTACAATTATTACACCGCAGCCCGAAACAAAACAGATTTATCCGCTTACCGTACATTTGCCTGGCTACCTCCTGCAACCATGACCAATAAAGCCGGCGCAGTTGTAAAAAAGGAAGTGGCTGATGAAAGAGTTAAGGACGCGGCTATTTCTGCATTGGAAAACAAAGGATTGAAATTTCAGGAAAGCAACCCCGATTTAATGGTGAGTTATACTACCGTTACCGGTAGGGGAATGAAAACTGAGTTTTATTATCCAGCCTACTATGGCGGCTATCCTGGTTTTGGCTTAGGATTTGGCTGGGGTTGGGGCGGCGGCTGGGGCTATCGTCCGTTTTATGGCTACGGTGGCTGGGGCTGGGGATATCCTTATGGTTACGGCTATGGCTACGGTGGTGGTGGCTATGCCCGGGTACCTTATAAAGAAGGTACGCTAATCATTGACATTATGGATGCCAGATCGCGCAAATTAGTATGGCGCGGCTTTGGTGTAGGCGAACTACACAATCCGCAAAGAACCGTAAAGGAATTACCAAAAGTGGTTAACGGTATCATCGAACAACTGAACCTTAACCAGGTACAGCAACCCCAGGTACCAATGAGAAAGGCTTAAAAAATTGCTGATCGATTTATTGAACTAAATGAAAATACCTTCTGGCGTAAAGTCAGAAGGTATTTTTGTTTATGGGTTTAATAGCCATACAGCAATTGGATAAAATGTTCGATTTTATTTAATTACTGTAAAAGTGACTTTGACAACACTCAGCTTATGGCCCGCCTTAACATTTATGCCTGAATAGCTTTCTGTTTGCGATATAAATGTATAACCGCAAATGTAAATGCGACAATTGCTAAAACAACTACCCAGGTGTCAAGCGGGCAAGGCGAATCATTATCCGTAGGTTCACAAGGAGACTCTAACTGGGCAAAACAACTTAATGTCGCCAACATGAAAATAAGGGTAGTTGGAAATATTTTCTTAATCATACTCACAGTATCTTTTATTATAATTTAACAAATTTACTTACCCCAACTAACTGTCTGGTTTTGTTATTGATAACCTTAACGATGTAGGTTCCTGGAACGAAGCTGCTTACATTGTTTTTCCAGTAAAGTTCAGTAATATTTACTGATTTTAATATTATACCACTACTGTTAGTTATTTCAATATTATAATTAGATGAGGCGTTTGGTTGCGATATTTTAATGTTAATACTTTCTGCTGTTGGGTTCGGGTAAACAGAAAGCCAGTTATTAGCTATAGTATTACTGATATTAGCATACATCAGCGAAACATCTTTTGAAAAACTAATATCATTGTTAAGATCTGTAAGCTGTAAACGATATTTATTAAGCCCTTTAACCGGGTTAACATCGGTATAGTTGTAGCTGCCGGCACTGTTTGATTGAATCACATCAATATTTTGCCATGTTGTTCCGTTATCGGTACTTTTTTGCACAACAAAGGTTGTATAGTTGGCTTCGTTTTTAACTGTCCAGGTTACTTTTGCGGCCGCTATAACCTTAACAGCTGTAAAATCAATCAACTTTAAGGCCAACGCCGGATCCTGGCGTAAAACAATTGAAAAACGGTCTTTACCAAATGATGCCGCATTGCCTTTATCAATATTGAAGTTGTAAGTGCGGTTGTTTTTGATATCCAACGAATCCTTGGTTAAGGCGTCTTTTAACCAAACTTCATAAATGTCCGGTAGATCCGTCAAATCAGATAGTTTTAACTGGTAAGGGCCTGATGCAGTAGCATCAGCAAATAGAGGAATTACCTCCTGTTGTTTGTGTGGGAAAGGCCTGCGATGGATGGTGGCTTTTAGGCTATCGGCAGAAAATATTGACAAACTTACCAGAGCGCCACTACCTCCAAGATCCTCGGCATCTTTTTCTTTATTAAACAGTGGGCTGATATCTTTATCGAGCGCAAGTACCACGGCATCAACATTTACCGAATCTTTTATGAGCCTGAAACGGAGCCTTGGTTCTGCATCACTCTCGTTAACTGCCTGAGGTTGCATAGTTGCAAAGCTTGCAAGTTTAGATGTTGAAGCCAAAACCGGTCTGTCCGGGGTACTTAATATAGCATTTAACGAACCGGTGTTTGGTTGTGTATTTGTTTTAGCCGACTCTCTGAAGGTTAATGTCTGTCCGGTAGCAGTTGCGCGTACAAAAAAACCCTGGCCGGTTGCTATCATGTTACTTGCAAAACCATCGCTTGATATGCCGGGATTAACATTTGAAACTGTATCTGCCGAAGCAATTGCTGTTTTCTTTTGCTCGTAAGTTGAGTATTGTTTGGTTACTGGATTGAACACCCATATTTTAAGCGGGCTGCTTAAGGTAGCTCCTGATTCATCCGGGAAGCCCCCTCCATAAATAGAGGATTTAGCCTGTACCGATTGCCTGTTAAATTTCTCAATGTTTATGGTACTTGCATAAGGGTTGCCAACCAGGTTATAACCGGATACTTTACTGCCTGTGGTAGTGCTGTACATTAACGTAGAAGCCTGACTATACCAATGCTTAACGGTGATATTACCGGTATTTAAAGTGCCGGTAGTGGTAAAAGTGGTTCCTGTTGGTACATAGCTTGCCACAGTTTCGGCTGCTATACTGGCTACAGACCTGTCGCCTCTGAAAAAGAATAGAAAACCATTACCTACAGGTAAAGTAAATGTGCCAGATTCTCCATCAAACGCATAGTTTGGTGCGCTGTTTAAATTGTTAAGCCCCCTGTAATTTCCGCTTGTGAAACTTGTATTTGACGATGCAAGGTTTTCCCTGAAGAAATATATAGTTGGGTTGTTGGCATTTGGCGAAAGGTCAAATCCCCCGGAGGTAGTTGTTGTTCCGGTCACATATGCGTTGTTTTTAAAATAGTTAACGGTATAAATACCCGAGCCATTATTTACCGGCGAGGTTAACAGGCGGTAACCTCTTTTTGAGGTGCCACCGGCGATATATCTTTCTACACTAAAGTTACCGGTAATGGTTAATCCAGAAGGTATGGCGGCTACAGTAGCCGATTGTGTTGCTAAGCTTTTTAATGTAACTGTAGCCGGGGAACTAACAATAAGGTTACCGCTGGTCATGGTAAGTACGTTGTACAGATCAAGCTTGCCTGCAGTTATTGTTACATTGCCACCTGTAACTGTGTTGCTTACTGTCATATTACCTAATTGCGATGTGCTTGCGGTACTTGAACCAGTAAATGATTGATTGGTATTTGGTGATACCCCATTCCAGGTAATACCAGAGGCGTTGAAATTGGTCCCGGTACCCATAGTAAGTGTGCCGCCGGCGCTGTTGAATATATTACAACCTACGCTTAATGTAAATCCTCCCAGATCCAGTTTGGCACCGCTATTAACGGTAAGTGTATAAGCGCTTTTATTCGCTGTTAAAACCGGATAAAAGCCGGTTGAAGCTGTACCTATAATAATGGCTTCGGTGCCATCCAGTTTAGGCGCTTGGCCAGCAATACCTGTTGAGGTGTTAGTCCAGTTGTTATCGGTGCCTACCGCTGTGGTTCCCGCCAAGCCGGTCCAGGTATAAGTTTGTAAGGTTGGTGTTACGATGGCTGTGTTCTGGGTACAACCGTTCACCGTTGTGGTAAGCGTGTAGTTAGTAGTTGTGGCTTTGCTAAATGTAACCGGGTTACCGCTTCCTGTGATACTTGGAGTTGCATTATCAACCCAACTGTAAGTTGGCGTACCAGGCATTGTTTGGGCGGTAATAGTTAAGGGGTTGTTAGCACAGTAACCTGCCGAGAACTTGTACAGGTTCATATCGTTTGATGTGATCTCTGAAGCAGAAAGTTCGTGGTTATAAATAGCCACATCGTCAAGTATACCAACAAAATAATCATTTGACGGACGGCTTGGCCAACCCTGCAGGTTATCACCTCCAATGCGCCAAAACTCATTAATTTGCTGCGGAACTGTATAAGTAGCTGTTGATGCTTGCTGAGTGCCGTCTACATATATACGCATACCATTGGTAGGCCCATCGGTTACAATAACATGGTGCCATAACCCATCGTTGTAAGCCGTGGTTGTATTGATAGTTACAGTGCCCCCGTTGTAAACACCGTAATATAACAGGCCTGCATCATTCATATACAGGTTACGGTCTTGCGTTGCATTGCTACCTGTTTGATTCCCGCCTATGCCTATTAGCTTGCCGCCCGCAACGGTTGTTTTAAACCATATGCTGTAACTAAAAATTAGCGGAACATACTGCGTAGTCGTTGATATATATTGCGGGCTTGCATTTGTTCCGCTAAAGCTGTAAGCACCATTGGCAAGGCCATTTCTGTCGGCTACTGTAGTTGGCAGCGTAGTGCCTTGCAGAGTGCCGTTGTTACTTAACCCCGACCAGTCCGTTAAACTGCCACTTTCAAACGGATAGCTTAACATCGGGCTGTTTATAGATGATGATACTTTTGGATTTACAGTAACCGTAACTGCGGTGCGCAGTGTGGTTGTTGTTCCGGAGGTTGCCGAAACATAAAAAGTTGTAGTGCCGCCTACAAATGGCGTATAACTTGCCGAAGTACTGCTTTGCAGGGCGGTGGTTGTTGTATTGTCAATATACCAGTTGTAGGTAACCCCGGCAATTGCTCCGGTTACTGTAAGTGTTGTACTCCCCGCACCGCAAAGAGTTGTGCCACTTACTGTAGGGCCTGCGAGGCCGACAACCACGGTTTGGGTTGTTGTGCTTGAACATGAGCCTTTGGTTACAGTCAGGCTTATGGTTTTAGTACCCGAGGTAAGCCATGAAACGCTGTATCCGGCTTGTGTGCTGCCTGTTGCCGTGCCGCTGTCAAATGACCAGGTATACGTTGCGGTAGCATCATAAGTGCTTGTAAGGGTAACAGTAGAAGTGCCCGTAACAACAGTAACCGGAGATGTGGCTGTAAATACGCTGCCAGGTAAGCTGGTTACTGTTGGAGTATAAGTCGCAGTTGATGAACAGCTGCCCGGCCCGCCGGTTACTGTTAAGGTATAATTACCCGCTGCGGCACTTGAAAATACCCCCGGGTTACCCTGATAAGTAGCACCTGATGGGCTTGTCCAGTTATAGGTAGCACCGGTAATGGTTGGAGCATAAATGCTGATAGGACTGCCGGCACAAACGGGAGTATAGCTGCCTATCTGATTAACATCATTAAGTGCGCTAACTGCTGAACTTGTAAGTTCGGTATTGTATATGGCCACATCATCGATACTACCATTAAAATATTTGCTGGTAGGGACCGACGGCCATGAACCTCCCAAATCATCGAAGCCTATTTTCCAATAACCATTCCTGGTTTCGGCCGCATAGTATGCCAATGATCCAACATTGGTGTTATCTACATACATCACTATACCGGATGTTGCTCCAAATGTAACTACCACGTGGTGCCAGTTGCCGTCGTTATAACTTGAGGTCGAAGTTACGGTACGCGTTGCGCCATTATAAACACCAAAGATCAGCTGCCCGCTGTTGGTCATATATAGATGACGGTCATAACCGCCTGAAGCTGATACGTTTTGGCCATCACTAAAGCTCATAAGCTTCCCGCCCGAAGTTGTTGTGGTTTTAAACCACAAACTCATGGTAAACGTTTGAGGACCGGCAATTTGCGTTGTTGATGACATCCATTGTGTGCTGCCATTAAAGCTGTAAGCACTATTGGCGAAACCATACCTATCGGTGGTTAAGGTAGGCGCATTTTCAAGTACGCCATCATTTTGATTGCCCGAAACATCTTTTGTATTACCGCTGAATGAATACGAAATCGCGGCATTAGAAACCGGCGAACTAACTATGGGATTAATGGTTGCTGTAACTGCAGTACGAGGGCTTTCTGAGCCGCCCGAAGTATAAGTAACATAAAATGTAGTTGTAGTTGTTATAGTCGGCGAATAACTTGCTGTACTTGCCACTGCAGTACCGCCGGTAGCGGCAGTGTACCATTTATAGGTACCACCCGACGGAGAGCCGCCTGAAGCTGTCAAAGTTATCTGCCCGGCACCGCAGCGTGATACTGAAGACGCAGTAGGAGGGGCCACGTTTGTGAACGATACGATATTATTACCGGTAGTTGAGTTATTGGTATAACCGTTATAAGTTGGGTTGGTATAATCGGTAGTTCGGATTTGTACCGCGCCGGTTTGAGTGTAGGTGTTGTACGGAGCTGGGTTGCCATAATTTAGAGACGAAAGCACATCTACCACTAAAAAATAATCGGCTACACGGGTCAATGAGCCGTCTGAATTTCCGGAACTGTAATTTGGATCGCCTGAACCCGAATTAATAGATGCGGACTGCATCGTCGGGCTGTTTATATTTACTGTAGCCAATAACGAATTATCACTTGTAGTGGTGTAAGTATCGTCTATGGATTTATACAAACGTCCGTTAGTGAAAAATGCGTTAATGTTGGTACTTCCGGAAGGAGTTATGCCAAAATTAATATCGGCAATAGTATAAGTTCCCCTGATATTTAATTGAATGCCTGATGTTACAACATTTGTTTGCCCTGCATAAAATGGAGGCTGTATGATACCGTTACTGGCAGAGCTTACACCTGTAACTGTCATACGACGGGTGTACAATTTTAAGTTATCCCAATAAAAATTATTACCGGTGGTGCGTAAATCGGTAGTAGCTAATATGCTATAGGAGTAAGTATTTAAATTGCTTTGTGTTGATGTGCCGACATATGTTGTTGCTTCATTGCTGGAGCCCGAAACAGGATTGGCCCAAACAGACCATTTACCGGTATTTAGGCGTTGCACTTTTATTGACCAGACAACATTATTGGTAATAGGAAACGTAATTAAAGATTGGATATCATACTGGGTATTTCTGTAACGGAGGATCATGTTTGTTCCTACCTGTGTCATATAAAACCCCTGGATTGTTTGGGAGGTTTGGTCATAGGTACTGGCACTTAGCCAATACTGCCACGCTGCATCTCCTGTATTTGCTGGCCCGGTTTTTTGGCCGTTATCATAAGGTTCGATGGGCGAGGTAGACGAATTGTTTTTATAAAGGAAAGTCCATTCGTAATCGTAGTCGTTAAGATTTCTGTCAAGAGTAGGAGCTATAATTGAGCCGTAAATGTTATTTTTTTGATTAACGCCGGCAACAGATGTTAAAGCAATGGTATTATTGAAAGTTGTACTTGTAGTTGAAGTAAGTACAATGGTTTTGGCTAATGGGTTTAAGTAACCTACGCTGCCAATATTATTATCATCATAAGGATTATAATAAAACTGGTTTGCAGCGGTAAACTGCACTTCCTGCGCCGCAACAGTACTGAACAGGCATAGCAGGTAGCCGGCAAACAAAACGCGGAGTAATTGTGCTTTCAAATTAATAGGTTTTAGGGAGCAATTGCAATAATGATGCTAATTCAATAAAAACGCGACGAAACTACAATATTTCACTCAATAAGGCACTTACGTTGAAAATGATGGCTTGGATTTGAGGTTTTGTTATGAAAATGAAAATAAAAGTGTGGTTAATTATTAATTATAATTTACCCACATTGGGGAATAATTTCCACCTTGCTTTTAATCAATAAGCATGTTATTAGCTTACTGGTAGAGATTTTAAAATTTCAATAATTGATAGATTTTTTAAGAGTATTCCTAAAAAGAGTGTTAATTTTTGTTGTTGATGCTAATAATTGAGCACGGTAGCCAAATATTTACAATGTGGCTGTGCTTTTTGAAAAGAGAGTGTGAAGATATCACTGGAAAATATGCCGGGTATTCCATCTGTAATGCGGAGCACCCGGCATAGGAGAGAAGGTTATTTAACCTTTTGGCTATTATTGCCTCGGTTAAGATCGGGCAGGGCAGCATCGGGATCAATAGTTACCGATTCGGCTTCCTGTGTGGTAGGCAGTGTGTAGTTTATCTGTTTGTATTGCAGCCAGGTTTCAACCGGCAGGTAAAAGCGTTTTTTGCTGCCGTCTTTAAATTTTACCTCTACAGTAAATGGCATTGGCAGTTGTTCTTTGTTCACCACATTTATCGTGATACCCTTTGACGCGTCTCTGCCTGCATATTTAGCATCAATGAGCGCTATATCAACTGACCAGTTATTGTAAAACCAGCCTTTCCAAAACCAGGATAGGTCTTCACCGGCACCATTCTCCATCGACCTGAAGAAATCATCGGGTTGTGGATGTTTAAAAGCCCATTGATTAATATAGTTTTTAAATGCGTAATCAAACCTGTCTTTCCCTAAAATCTGTTCACGTAATAAAACCAGGCCAAAAGCAGGTTTATAGTAGGTGAGCGGATGGCGGTACTTTTCGGGAATAGCATCTGGGGCTGTCATGATACTCGGTGATTGCGGGTCAAGCATGGCCGGAATTATCTCATCGGCCGGGTTGCCGCCGCCGGGTGCATATTCGCTATCGCGTTTAGGCGCATATTCTCCTTTGTTAAACGCGTCGGAAGCGTAGATATCTATAAAGGTGTTCAGGCCTTCGTCCATCCAGCCGTAGCGGCGCTCGTTTGATCCTACGATCATAGGGAACCAGTTGTGGCCAATCTCGTGCGCGGTAACCCAATACAGTACGCTGCCTTTATCGGTAATGCCGTCAAACACTATACCGGGGTATTCCATACCGCCGGCAATACCAGCCTCATTAATGGCAACAGGGTAAGGGTATTCAAACCATTTTTCCGAAAAATATTCTATTGATTTTTTAAGGTATTCGGTAGCCCGGCCCCAGGCGTCGTTGCCGTAACTTTCGGCTGGGTAAACGCTCATTGCCAATGACTTTTTGCCGCTGGGCAGGTTCACCCTTGCTGCATCCCATATATAAGCCTTTGATGCGCCAAAGGCAACATCACGCGTATTAAGCATTTTAAAATGCCAGGTAAGTGTTCCCTTATTAACCGGGCGACTGGCATGATCGTTAACCTCTGCCAAATCGCGGATCATGATGGTTTTATCGCTATTTCGCGCCTGATCTAATCGGGCAATCTGTTTAGCGGTAAGTACTTCTTTAGGGTTAAGCAATTCGCCCGATCCGGCTACGATCATATCCCATGGTACAGTAACAGCATAATCTATATCTCCGTAATCAAGATAAAATTCGCCGCTGCCTAAAAACGGGAGGGTATCCCAGCCATGACTGTCGTCATAAACGCACATCCGCGGAAACCACTGGGCAATTTCATAGATCTTGCCATTTTTGGTATCGCAATAATCGGTACGACCACCAAAAGCACCGGGAATGGTATAGTGATAATTAATACGCAGTTTGATGGTCCCTTTTTGCAGTGGGTGTGCAAGACGAACCTGCATACGGGCGTCAGAAATTACGAAGGGCACAGGTTTAACCACATCACCATAATCAACTGATACGGATTCTATCTGGTAACCACTGGTATGCTGATCAGCAGCGGGCGAATGGTCTGTGAAAAAGTTAGAGCGGGCATCTTGTTTGTATGTGTTTTGATCAAGTTGCAGCCAAAGGTATGGCAGGGCATCCGGACTGTTATTGGTGTAATTGATCACAACAGTACCGCTTATGGTTTTGCTTGCGGTATCAAGTTTAACTTTAAGGGTGTAGCCGGCCCGGTTTTGCCAGTATTTAGGGCCGGGAGCGCCGTTTGGCGAATGAAAGTCGTTACCTTTTTCGGTATAAAACATAGGCCTGAAAGCCTCTGCCGGATTATAGTTTGATGAAGTATCGTTAGGATTGAGTTTCCTTTTTTGCGCCGACGCGCCAAGTGCTAAAACCGACATTAAACCAATGCCGATAGATCTTAATTTCATGCTGCTTATTTAAGCACCCAATATACAAAGGATGCCTGTAAAAAATAATCTTATAAAAAAGTTAAAACGGTTTATGGAATTATGCTGACAACTGCATCCTATAGGCAAATTAGTAAAATGGGCCCTATTCCACATGTCAGCATACCTAAACCTTGTCATGAACAGTGGCAACAGATGACAACCGTTAGCAATGGCCGTTATTGCGGTCATTGCTGCAAAACGGTGATTGACTTTACAGTGATGAGCAACCAGGATGTGATCAACTACCTGGCAAGAAGTGGTAATGTTTGCGGCCGTTTGAATATGGAGCAGTTAAGTGCCATCAATAATAAATTGTGGAATGCACCCAAACAAAATTGGAAGACATGGTTAACCGTTATGTCGCTTTTGTTTTTAACGCCGATAACCAAAGTTGAGGCAAAAGCTCAAAATAAAACCGAGCAAGGGCCCCGGCTATTAAAAAATAAGGTTTTACAGCAGGATACTGCAAGGTTGTTTATTATTAACGGAGTTATTAAAGATCTGAACTCACTTATGCCAGGAGCTACTATCTCCATAAAAGGAGAAGCGACAAGAGTAATATCAGATACTGAGGGACGGTTTAAACTTGCTGCTGCATCACTAAACGATACGCTCAGGGTATCATATATCGGTTATGTATCACAGGAATTCAAAATTGCAGATATCATTAACAAACCGAACTTTGTGATAACCATGGCTGAGGATCTAATAAATACCCGTTGGCAAACTGTTGTAGCCGGCGGTATTTATGTAAGGGCTTCTTTACCAAAAAGGATCTGGCGTAAAATAAAAAGCATATTTTAGTGCATATAAAAGCTAAACTTGCAGTTTCCAGTAAATATCCCTTTAGGCCGGTCATCAATTCCGGTACATTTTGTTTGCGAAACGCTATCGTACTTTTTAGGCTATCAATACTATGTCTGGCTGCGTAAACACACCACTGATAAGATCTCTGCGCATCACCGGTTAATTATTTTTATTGGCGCGGCGACAGGCGCGTTCATCGGCTCACACCTTGTAGGTGTTTTTGAAAATCCGGCTTTGCTCTTCTCGCATTTCAGTATTATCTACTTTATGAGCAACAAAACCATAGTGGGCGGCATGCTTGGCGGGCTGATAGGGGTTGAGCTTACCAAAAAGCAATTGGGTGTAACAGCTTCCTCCGGCGATCTGATGGTTTACCCCCTTATCCTGGCTATGGTTATCGGGCGTACGGGATGCTTTTTGGCCGGGCTGGAGGATGGCACCTATGGAGTAGCATCAAACTTGCCATGGGCTATCGATTTTGGCGACGGTATCCGCAGGCACCCTACCAATCTTTATGAAATTATATTTTGGCTGATGATTTGGGTTGTGCTGAAGCTTATAGAGCGAAAACGGCAGTTTGCCGATGGCGCAAGGTTTAAAGTATTTATGACAAGCTATCTTATTTTCAGGCTCCTGGTAGAGTTTATCAAACCCGATTATTTTTTCAGTTTCGGCTTGTCGGTAATTCAGTTAGTTTCTATTGCCGGTATTTTGTATTATTATAAAGTATTTCTACATCCTAAAAAACTGTTTATAAACCATGCCTGAACGCCCATATATTTATTATGATTTTACGCTGAGCATTTGCTCTACCTGTTTGCGCCGGGTTGATGCTAAAATTGTTTTTGAAGATGATAAGGTTTACATGCTTAAAAACTGCCGTGAGCATGGTTTTGAAAAGGTACTGATTGCCACGGATATTGAATATTATAAAAACTGCCGCAACTATGCCAAGCGGAGTGAAATGCCGCTGAAGTTCAATACTAAAACACATTATGGTTGCCCTTATGATTGCGGTCTTTGCCAGGATCATGAGCAGCATTCCTGCCTTACGGTTGTTGAGGTTACAGACAGGTGCAATTTAAGCTGCCCAACGTGCTATGCCATGTCATCGCCTACTTATGGCAGGCACCGTACTTTAGCCGAAATTGAGCAGATGCTGGATGTTGTTGTTGCTAATGAAGGTCAGCCGGATGTGGTGCAGATTAGCGGAGGAGAGCCTACTGTGCATCCTCAGTTTTTTGAGATCCTGGATATAGCCAAAACAAAACCCATTAAGCATTTAATGGTAAATACCAACGGCATTCGTATAGCTAAGGATGAGGCTTTTGTGAAACGCCTGGCCAGTTACATGCCCGATTTTGAGATCTACCTGCAGTTTGATTCGTTTAAAAAGGAAGCCCTTGAACAGCTGAGAGGCGAGGATTTGCGTGAAGTAAGACAAAAGGCTATTGAAAATCTTAATAAATATAATCTCTCCACTACTTTGGTTGTTACCCTGCAAAAAGGTCTTAATACCGATGAGATAGGGCAGATTATTGAATATGCGCTGAAGCAGCCCTGTGTACGGGGTGTAACTTTGCAGCCGACGCAGGAAGCCGGCCGGATAGAGAATTTCAACACCCAAACCGACAGGTATACCATGACCGAGGTGCGGAATGCCATATTGAAACAAACCAATGTGTTCAACAAAAACGACCTGATCCCCGTACCGTGTAATCCGGATGCTTTGGTGATGGGCTATGCCCTTAAACTGGGAGGTGAGGTGATCCCGCTAACCCGGATGATTAACCCGGATGATCTGCTGGATAATTCAAAAAATACCATAGTATACGAAAATGATGAACGCCTGAAAGGGCATCTTCTTAATATGTTCAGTACGGGTAATTCGGTAGATAAGGCTAAAGAGCACCTGCATTCGTTGTTATGCTGTTTGCCCGAAATAGATGCACCTAACCTGGGCTATGATAACCTGTTCAGGGTAATCATTATGCAATTTATTGACGCGCATAACTTTGATGTGCGGGCCGTCAAAAAATCCTGTGTGCATATCGTAAACAAGGATATGCAGATTATCCCCTTTGAAACCATGAACATTTTTTACCGCGACGATAAGCGGGAATACCTGGAACAATTAAGAACAGAAATTTTAGCGTGATGGAAGCTGACAACAATAACGTAACATCGCAAGGCGGCAATGATGCCCCTGGTAATCATGAAGAAAAGAAGCCATCAGCAATGAAAATAGTGGGGTATAACCTGCTGGTATTTGCGGCTTACACCGTTATTTGTGCGGTTACAAGTAAAGATGGCGGGTTTATTTTTGATATGTTTTTTATCGGCATTCAGTTTTTTGCCTGTATCATATTTGCTATCATGAAAAGAAGCTGGGTGTGGCTATTAAGCGCGCTAATGGTTTTAATTATTGGCTTCTCGACATGCGTAGGCTTGATAAACGTCAGCGGGCTTTAATTGGCTCCTGTCAACATCCCCGCCAAAACGCCTTCTTTTAATGAGTTTGTACACAAACTTACATTATGGATGTCCAACGTGTGCATGATAAAACGGGTAACCAATGATGCCGTTACAATCATATCAATCCGGACCGGGATAATGCCCGGATTGCCTGCCCGTTCTTTATGGCTCGAAAAAATGAGTTTGTTGGTTATGGTCAACAATTCATCTTCCTCAAAGTCATAGTGCTTAATATTCTTTAAATCAAATGATTTTGCCTTGTCGGTTTCTATCAACCCGGCGAACGTTTCAAATGAGCCTGATGAGCCAACAAGCGAATCGATTTCAATGCCTGATATGGCAACGAATAAATCATTCAGCTTGTCCTCCAGGTATAAATTTAAGGCTTCGATGGATGCCGGAGGGATAGGGTCGGTGTGATGAAATTGGTTCATGAGCCGGGCGGCGCCTACTTCAAAACTTTGTTTCCACAAAATTTTATCAGTATTACCTAATATGAACTCCACACTGCCGCCACCAATATCCATGATCAATGAGTTTTTTGCTGATAAGCAACCGCTTAACTTTACTCCATTGTAAATGAAACCGGCTTCCTGCTCACCATCGATAATTTCAATGGCAATGCCTGTTTTTGATTCTACCTCTTTAATGAAATCATTTCCGTTGGATGCATTTCGCAAGGCCGATGTAGCTATAGCCCTCACGTCGGTAATATGGTTGGCTTCAATGAGCTCATGGAAACGCTGCATGGTATTTAAACCACGCTGAAAAGCCTCAGGTACAACATACCCTTTGTTAATACCGCCTTCGCCAATTTTTACGGCTTCGGTAATGTGTACAATTTCACAGTAGTTGTTTATATCTCCTTCGGCAATCAACAAATGGAAGGTATTTGTACCCAGATCCATTACTGCAACGCGTTTAGTCATGCAGCTAAAATAAATAATCCCCGAAATTGTTTAATTATTCCCGGGGATTTTATTTTGTAAATCCGAAATCGAACATCCGATATCCGAAATCAAACTATTCTTTATAAAAAAACCATTTAACCAGTTCTTTATAACTTGCTTTTTTACCATACATCAATACGCCTACTCTGTAAATGCGGGCAGCAACGTAAGTGGTAAATAAAAAGCCTACAACCATTAAAGCCATAGAAATAGCTACCTGCCAGTGCGGCGGATCAAATGGGATACGCACCATCATAGCTACAGGGGCAGTAAAAGGGATCATAGACAGCCATACAGCCAACGGGCTATCTGGAGCCCTGAAAAGTACCGATACCGATAATATATAAGTAAACAGCAAAGGCATGGTGATTGGAAACATAAACTGTTGAGTTTCTGTCTCGCTATCAACTGCTGACCCTACAGCCGCAAACAGGGCGGCGTAAAACAGATATCCACTTAAAAAGTAAAATATAAAGCAGCCCATAATATAACCGAACGGAATGGTTTGCAATACGGCGAGCGCGTTAGTCATGGGGCTGGCCGGCGAGCTAAAAGCATGACCGGCTATTTTAGTGGATATGACGGATAAGATTATCCAGGCGCTAAATTGTGTTAAGCCAACTAAACCAACACCAATGATTTTACCCAGCATTAATTGAAATGGCTTTACTGATGATATTACCACTTCTATGATACGGTTGGTTTTTTCTTCAATAACCCCGCGCATTACCTGCCCGCCATATATAAATAACGATAGGTAGATGAGGATGGCGCAGGCTATACCAATTAAGATATTGGGGCCGATGTTGGCATTTTTATCGCCTTTGTCTGAAATTTCAATAGCATTCACTGATATATTAGTCCGCTTTATGCTACTTAAAAGAGCTGTATCAATATGGTGGCTGATCAGGTTGTTTGAAAAAGCGATATCGCTGATTTGCTTTTCAATTTCTTCAGATAGGGGGATAGAGGCTTTCTTTTTTGAAAAGATCTGCACCGAATCCTTTTGCATATAATTTGCAGGTATATACAAAATAGAGATACCCTCGCTATCCTTCAGTAACTGCTTAGATGATTTTAAATCGGTTAAGGCATAGGTAAACTTCACGTTAGTTACATCGTGGAACTTATTGGCGAAGCTGCCGCTTTTATCAATTACGTTAACCGTTTGTAGTGAGGATAGTTTATCACTGTTTTCGGCCACCATTTTTATTACCACGCCCATTACAAATATCAATGCCGGTACTACAAACAGCATAATGATAAATGATTTTTTGCGTACCCGGGTCAGGTATTCGCGCTGTATAATGAGTAATACTTTATTCATGACCGGCCGAGTTTAGGTTAACTTTTTCTATAAATATTTCATGCATACTGGGTATTACCTCCTGCAGCATATTTACCCTGGCTTTAGGAATCAGGTACTGCAAAACATCGTTTGAGTTGTTTTGCCCACTAAGTTTTATTTTGATGGTATGGCTATCATCCACACTATGGGTTTCATCAAGCAATTCAAAAGGCTGGCTGCCATCAAATGCTATCCGCGGACCTTCATATTCAACAAAATAAGTTTCGTTGCGGTATGAGTTGCGGATATGCTTAACCTTGCCGTCCAGGATCTTGTGCGATTTATTGATAAGCGCTATGGCATCACAAAGCTCTTCTACTGATTCCATACGGTGGGTAGAGAACAGGATAGTTGCGCCTTTTTTGTTGAGTTCCAGAATCTCATCTTTAATCAACTCGGCGTTTACAGGGTCAAAGCCACTGAAAGGTTCGTCCAAAATGATCAGATCGGGTTCATGCAACACTGTGGCTACAAACTGGGCTTTTTGCTGCATCCCTTTTGATAGCTCTTCGATCTTCTTTTTCCACCAGGTTTCCATTTCCAGCTTTTCAAACCAGAATTTCAGGCGCTTTTGGGCTTCGGCACGGCTCAGGCCTTTTAAACGTGCAAGGTATATCATCTGCTCGCCTATCTCCATCTTTTTATAAAGGCCGCGTTCTTCAGGCAGGTAACCTATACGCTCAATATGCGATTGATTAAGTTTTTCGCCGTTAAAATATACGTCGCCCGAATCAGGTGCGGTTATTTGGTTAACAATACGAATAAGTGAAGTTTTACCGGCGCCATTGGGCCCCAGCAGACCAAATATCTGTCCGCTCTCAACTTCCAAACTTACATCGCTTAAGGCCCGGTGACCGGCGTATTGTTTAACAATATTGCGGATGCTTAGCATTTGTTAAGGTTTATGTATCTGTTTTGCTTTTAGATGAAGGTAAGCAAAAAAAGTTACAGGCCGGGTTTATCATATGGCGGCCAGTCGGGTTTATCCATTTCGTAAAACGGTTTTTGCCATTGCTGTTTATTAATAACATTTAAAGCGGTTACCGCTATGTAAATGCCCGCTGCCGGAATGATGAGATTTATAAGGGCCAAATATCTTATATACCCGACATAATTGCTACCTCCTGTTAAAGTAAGCAGTGGTGGCATTACAATATAAAATAACATGATAAATAACTCGCTCAGTGCAAAAAAACGGAGAGGTGACCTGAATTGAGTAGGACTTAAATTAAATGTAGCAACAATAAAGCCTATTACAATCAGCAGTTTAATGATAGCTGTAACTTGATAAAACATGAGCATTGACTGTACCGGTACATGGAAAAAGTTCATTGTAATGCTGGCGGCACCTTGGAGCGAGCTGAAAATTGAGTAAATGATAAAGGTGTTAAATACAAAAGGTTTTTCATTGGTGTATTTTACGATACCTATCATAAATACCACTAACCAAATGAAGCATAACAAAGGGATGAAATATATCAGGTACTTGAAATTATCAGGAAATTTAAAAAGTAGATTTTGCATTGGTAGCATTAGTATTTGTATCAACGCACCGATAATTGATGTAGCAATGGTGAGATAAGCGGTATCACGGGTTGGTTTCATGAGCAGGGTAGGTTTAAATTATGCGTATAAATATACCCAAACCCCAATTATGGTTTAGGTTGTTTATTGAAATAAAAAAATGGCGTATTTGAATAAAAACAAATACGCCATTTTTAATATCTCTAATTTGCAGCCTATCTATTTGAGTTGATTTAGATCGAACTTTAGTGCTTCGATAGATTCCTTTTGCCGGGATATAATCACGTACATATCACCCTTATAAATGATTGTATGCGGATAGCCATATTGTCCGCCTTTCCAAAGTCCTTCTTTCTTAAGATGATAAAGCTCGTCGGCAATGATGTAGTTTTTATCGAATGATTTACCATCCTTTGAAAGCGATAACACCAATGGATTCCGGTCGTAATGGTGTAAGGTATCCGGGATACCTACATAATAAAACCGCTTATCCGGCAATCTGCCGAAATGAAATTTACTGTCATTATCAGAAAATGGCGCTTCTGTAGGGCGCGACCAGCTTTTGCCATTGTCTTTACTTTCGGTAAGCCACAAATGTCCTTTCCAGCCTTTGCCGGTTACTCTTAAAAGCATGTGCAAAACGTTATCATCGGTTTGGAAAAATGATCCTTCGCAAAGTGGTGGTAGGCTTGATTTTGCGGCAGGAGTATAAAACATAGCCGGATTATCCTGCTTATAAAGTGAATCGGGATAAAAGCTGCTGAGTTTCCAGCCCGAAAGCCCGCGCGGATCATCGGTGTAAGGAAAGGTGAAATTATCGCTGATAATTAATCGCCCGCTGTTTGTCATTTCCGGGCCGTGATTGGGTACAACGGGCAGGTGCATGTCAAGTGGTTTGCTCCAATGCTCACCATCTATACTGGTTTTAGCCCATAGGTGGGTATTTTGACGATGTTTATCATAATCGCCGTAATAGGCCACTAAAGTTCCCTTGTATTGATAAAGCCCGGCAGCGGTAAGTACAGTAAGTGTATCATTGATTTTGCCCGGAGAAGCCAATACCCTCAATGGCGACCAGTGTTCAAAATCTGTTGAAGTAGCATAAACCACCCTTTGCCCCGGCGAATCTTCATCAATCATCCCGTTGCTCCATATGGCTACAAAACGGTCTTTAAAATGGATAATAGATGCATGATGATTGTACAGCCATTCCTTATCCGGCGAGTAGATCATCGATCGCTCAATGTTTAGCCTGGGTACGCCGGCTTCGGTTTGGTAGTTGTTGCTGACGGATGGGGTTTGGGCACGAGTATTAAGAATGGATAAAAAGAGACAGGTAAAGAAGAGTAATTTGAATTTCACGGGCATAGCCCTAATTAACGGAAATTATCCGGTTAGTAAAAATTGAATTGCCGGCTCAAATGCTTTTGTAAAGTTTTAGCACAGGTTCAAGTGTCTTTTTACGCAGGTTCAAGCGTCCTTCGCTTGAACCTGATTTTAAAGTAAGCGTCCACGCTTACTTTAAAAGAACCTCTGTCGGCATCGTGAGCGTGGACGCTCAAATGAATAACAGTTCAAGCGCGGACGCTTGAACTTGCAAAAACAAAAACGCCCGAAGTAATAATACTCCGGGCGTTGCATATACCTTTCAGCTTTCGCCTTTATCCTTTCACCTTAAAAGATTATTCAAAATATTCCTTCATCCGTTCAAAAAAACTTTTTTCGTTTTTGCCCGGATTAGGTTTGAAGTTAGGCGAACCTTGCAGTTTCTCCAATATTTCGCGCTCTTCGCGGCTCAGTGCTTTTGGCGTCCAGATGTTGATGTGCACCAGCTGGTCGCCGCGGTGGTATGAGTTTACTTCTGGTAAACCTTTACCTTTCAGGCGCAGAATTTTGCCACCTTGTGTTCCCGGATCAATTTTTATTTTGGCCTTGCCGTCAATAGTTGGCACTTCAACAGATGTACCTAAAGTTGCATCAACAAAGTTTACATGTAAATCATAAATCACGTTGTTGCCATCGCGTTTCAAAGTTTCGTGAGGCACTTCTTCAATCAGTATAATAAGGTCGCCGGGAACGCCACCACGAGGAGCAGCGTTACCTTTGCCGCTCATGCTCAGCTGCATACCTTCGCTAACGCCTGCAGGCACCTGGATGGTGATCAATTCTTCACCACGAACAACGCCATCGCCATGACAAACGGTACATTTCGACAAAATTGTTGAACCTTCGCCGTTACAGGTAGGGCAGGTGCTGGTAGTTTGCATCTGGCCCAATATAGTATTGGTTACCCTGCGCACTGCTCCCGAGCCGCCGCAAGTTTTACAGGTTTGGAATGATGATTTATCTTTAGCACCCGAGCCGTCGCATGTTTTACAGATGATCTGTTTGTTAACCTTGATTTTCTTTTCGGCGCCATTGGCAATCTCTTCAAGTGTTAAACGCACTTTAATACGCAGGTTGCTGCCGCGGGCTACGCGCCTGCCACCGCCACCACTTTGACGGCCACCGCCAAAGAACCCTTCAAACGGACTGCCGCCGCCAAAAATATCGCCAAACTGGCTGAATATGTCATCCATATTCATGCCGCCACCACCGTAACCGCCGCCATTGGCCGATGACGCGTTGGCAGCATGACCAAACTGATCATAACGCTGACGTTTTTCAGGAGTACTTAGTACTTCGTAAGCTTCAGCAGCTTCTTTAAACTTTTCTTCCGCTTCTTTATCGCCCTGGTTTTTATCAGGGTGATATTTAATAGCCATTTTACGATATGCCTTTTTTATGTCATCAGCACTTGCACCTTTTGCAACTCCAAGCACATCGTAATAATCTCTCTTAGCCATAATTTTAAAAATTTCGGATTCCGAAATTCAGATTTCGGATTTATTATAATTTAATATTGTGTAAGATCAGGATAGACTATCACATTCGGACAAATCCGAAATTGAAAGTCCCAAATCCGAAATCAGTTACGCTCCAACTACCACTTTAGCAAAGCGGATCACTTTATCATTCAAAGTATAGCCTTTTTCCATTTCGTCCATTACCTTGCCTTTAAGGTCATCGGTAGGAGCCGGAATGTTGGTGATAGCTTCATGCAGATCGGCATCAAAGGCATTGCCTATCGATGTCATTTCTTTCAGGCCTTTTTGGCCTAAAATATTTTTCAGCTTGTTTTGTATCAAAGTAACACCCTCTTTAACAGGAGCTACTTCGGTAGCCTTATCCATGGCACGCTGTGCGCGTTCAAAGTCGTCAAGTACAGGTAATAAAGCCACAATAACGTCTTTACCTTCAGTCTTGCGGGCTTCCTCGCGTTCTTTAATGGTACGCCTTCTAAAGTTATCAAATTCGGCATATAAACGCAAGTACTTGTCATTAGCCTGTGCCAGTTCGTCTTTCAGTTTTTCTTCGGCAGTAGGGGCTGCTGCAGTTTCTGTAGCCGTAGCTTCTGTTTCCTGGGCGTTATCCTGCCCTTCGTTTTGTAATTGCTCGTTATCCACTTCGTTTATATTTTCTGTATTATCCGTATTTTCTTTCTTCTTTTTCTTCAACATATCGTTAAATTTCATAGCGAGTAGTGCCAATCAAGTATCCTGCCATAGCTGCAAAGCAGTCAAGCTGTCAGTGGGATGATGTAATTTTAAGCAAGGGTGACAGGCGAACCGCCAAATGGGCAAACCAAAACCATGATTCGCATGAGTTAAAGATGGCCTTGAGTTTTGTACATCAGGGCTATCTTTAAATCCTAAAAATCATGGTTCGTTCTATATCTCCACATCTTCCAAAACTTTGCCATTTTCGCATTTGATAATGCGTGATGGAAAAGCGCGGATAATGTGATAGTCATGAGTGGCCACCAGTACAGCAGTGCCCGATTGGCTGATCTGTTTAAGCAGCATAACAATTTCTTCAGATGTTTCAGGGTCGAGGTTACCTGTCGGCTCATCCGCCAGTATTATTTCAGGGTCATTCAGCAAAGCACGTGCTATAACTACACGCTGCTGCTCGCCACCCGAAAGCTCATGAGGCATTTTCTTTAACTTTGAACGCAGGCCAACTTTTTCAAGTACATCAAGAGCTTTGTCGGCAATTAGCTTTTTGTCGGTCCAACCGGTTGCACGCATCACAAAGTTCAGGTTTTGCTCAATGGTGCGGTCGGTAAGTAACTGGAAATCCTGGAAAACTATACCCAATTTACGGCGCAGGTAAGGAATATCGCGGCTTGGCAGCTTGCTCAGTTCATAACCACAGGCATGGCCGGTGCCGGCTTTTATTCCTAAATCGCCATAAATTACCTTCAGCAGACTACTTTTTCCTGATCCTGTCTGGCCAATCAGCCATACAAAATCGCCTTTGTCAACATGTAAATTTACGTTTGAAAGTACCAGGTGCGCCTGTTGAAAGATATCAACGTTGTTTAGTTTTATTATAGAATTTCCTATCATCGTTTTTATAGCTCTAATTTTAAGATCTGCCCAAACGGCAGGTCTTTGATAATATTCATGATCTCGTTGGCTTTATCGCCTAATCCAACTTTGTCAAGCGATTTATCCGGCCTGTCAACCCTGAAATAAGCCAACAGCGTAAACTTATCATCGCGCAGTTGCACATAATCGGGTATTTTGGCAACACCTTTAACTTTTATGATATACATCGTATTGTGTCATTGGGTCATTTGCTTTGCTCATTAAGTCATTTTTTTGCTTTGCAAATAGTTCAATGACTTAATGACCTAATGAAATGATGACCGTCCTTCCCAAAGGTATTATTTATTTAAAGACTTGACAAAAATTCCATCGTATCCACACCATCGGCGTAATCCCATAATTTGGGTTGCTGGCTTTGGCCAAAACCAACTACCTGGTTATTCACCTGTAAAGGGAGCGTGCTTACAATGCACTGGATGTTTTCGGCATTTTCATTGATGATGTTTTCGGCATTTGCTGCGTTGTGATAGTAATTAAAAAACAATACTGACAGCGGAGATGTCAGCCTGTCATCTTCTTTCACCATTAAAAAACCATTGTCAAGATGTTTGTCTCCGTTTACCAGGTAAATAGATTTGTTGTAATCGTAGTTGTTGTTGTATTTATGATGATTAATGATAGCCTTATGGTTTTCTATCGATTCAAAAAAGAAAGTGAAGTCGTAATCCTCAGGTACCAATATTTTAGATACGTTTCGGCAGCCAAGTCCGTAATAGTCTAAAATATCATGGCCCAGGTTAAACAGGTCTTCGGCGCTTTCATTGCCGCTTAGTACAGCAATACTGTTGCGGTTTTTGCGGATGATATTAGGCACTTTGCCAAAATAATAATCAAAGTAACGTGAACTGTTGTTGCTGCCCGTAGCTATGATGGCATCAAAGCCTTCCAGCCTGTCAACAAAGCTAAAGCTATCTGCAAAAGTGGGATCAATAGCTGCCAGTTTTTCCAATACAGCTTTGATAAGCCTGGCATCCTGGGATGAAGCTTTAATCAGCGCTTTATTACCTGAAGCTATAACACAAAGCACATCATGGAAACCCACCAGCGGGATATTGCCCGCCAGGATAAGTCCAACTTTTTTTGGGGCCTTGTCCGTTTCAAGGTTATATTTTGAAAGCCAGGTGTTCAGATCAGCTTCGTTAAGCATATTACCAATGGCTGTTACAGCTTCCAAAACGCTTGCCGGAGTAAACCAGGCATTGTGGTATTGTTCGTTTTCGATAAGGGCACTTAACGCAGCATCTGGAGTTCGCAATTGCCTGCCCAACTCCGAAAATGAATTTATTGAGGTTTTTAGATTAATTTTTGACATATATATGTTAGGGGAATAAACCCTTAAAGCCTTTTTTTGTTATATTTGTACGCTTGCAATTTGCAGGCAAAGTTAATTGAGATTATTAGATATTTAGAAATATGGCGATTAAAATCACCGACGAATGCATAAACTGCGGGGCCTGCGAACCGGAATGCCCTAATAATGCTATTTATGATGCAGGAGCTGCCTGGCGTTTTAGCGACGGGACAGGCCTTAAAGGGATTATTGATTTTGGCGATGGTAATACCCTGAATGCTGAAGAAACACAAGCTGCATTATCTGACGATATATATTATATAGTACCTGATAAGTGTACCGAATGTGTGGGTTTCCATGATGAGCCTCAGTGTGCTGCCGTTTGTCCGGTTGATTGCTGTGTTGATGATGAAGATATCCGCGAAACGGAAGAAGAACTGCTTGCCAAAAAAGATTGGCTGCACATGAACGAATAGTATAAGCCTTACAAAATATTAAAGGGGATGTGCATTGCATATCCCTTTTTTGTTTAGCGTTTTTTTTGTATTATCGTAAAGCTTTTACCCCAGAGCAGCAAATACCAATTATAAAAGTAACATCATATTTAAATGTTAACTGTGTATAGTTTAAAAATACGCGCGAAATTTTTGTTTATTTGACATTTACAGAACTATGGAGTACGGGATATGTAACCTTGCTGTAATTCCGCTCAGGGCCGAGCCCAATGAACGGAGTGAGCAGGTGTCGCAATTATTATTTGGCGAGGCATTTGAAATAACCGAGTGGCAAACTAACTGGGTTAAGATCATTGCCGAAAGTGATGGGTATGTGGGATGGATAGGCCGTTTACAATTTGCTATGCTTGGTCATTTAGCGTATAAGCATATAAAAAGCCATCCTTCGCAACTTACTTACCAGGCCGTTACCCAAGCCTGGAAAATAAGCGATAACAGTATTGTTTATTTACCAGCAGGCAGCTCGCTCGCTTTTTTGGAAGGCACATCTTGTAGGATTGGCAATGATCGTTTTGAAATTATTGGTAAGGTTGGCGAACCCGAAGATATTGCCGCTACTGCCAAAACATTTCTGAACTCGCCCTATTTGTGGGGGGGGCGGACTCATTTTGGGATCGACTGCTCGGGCTTTACACAGGTAGTTTATAAACTTAAAGGCCTCAGGATTAAGCGTGACGCCAGCATGCAGGTAAAAGAGGGCACAAAGGTTGAAGCGATAAAGGATGCAAAGCTTGGCGATTTGGCATTTTTTGATAATGCCGAAGGACGCGTAACACATGTAGGCATCATGCTCAATAATGAGCATATTATTCACGCTTCAGGTAAAGTTAAAATTGATACCATCAATGAAGATGGCATATACTCGCTTGAGTTGAAGAAGCATACCCACAATCTTTGCGGGATCAGGCGCTTTTTTTAGTGATCTCCGGATTTATTTCTTAATGAATTTTTTAAACCCGACAACAGTATTGTCATTGCTGTTAACAACCTGCATAATATAAGTTCCGGGTACATAGCTTGCTACATTATTTTGCCAGTTGGCTTGCGATGATGTAGCGGTAGCCATTAGCTTCCCTTCGCTGTTGGTGATGTTTATTTTATACTTGATGGCACTGCCATTGTTAAATTGCATTTCGGCATGAATAACATCAGTAGCCGGATTGGGGTAAAGGTTCATGTTGGCGCTCAGCGTATTCTGCGGTTTATTGGTAAACATTACCGGGGCAATTTTTGAGTAAGTTGCATCGCCGTTTAAATCAATTTGTTTTAAGCGGTACTGATTAAGGCCCTGGGCCGGCGTTTTATCATTAAGCGAATAGCTTTTTGCCCCGGTTGAATTCAGCGTGCCTACCTGATCAAAGGTTTTACCGTTGTCAGTACTTCTTTCAACAACGTAGGTGGTGTAATTGGCTTCGTTTTCGGCAAACCAGGTAACCTGGGCGCTTTCATTTATTCTCTTAGCGTCAAAGCTAAGTAGGTGTACCATGAGTGCCTGATTTTGGCGTACAATAAGCTGTAACCTGTCGGTGCCGAAGGTAGCAGTGTTGCTTTTGTCTATGTTGAAGTTATATTCCGCCTGTGTTTTGATATTCACCGAATCTTTTAAAAAACTATCCTTTAACCAAACGTCATACAGGTCGGGAAGATCTTTTAAATCGGTTAATTTAAGTTTATAAGGGCCGGACGCGGTGGCATCGGCAAGCAGTCGGATTGTTTCCTGAGTTTTACCCGGCAGAGGACGACGATGGATAGCAACCTGCACGCTGTCGCTTGATAATGCCGATAAGCTTTCGAGAGCGCCGCTGCCCCCCAGATCTTCGGTATCTTTGTTTTTATCAAAGGCGGGAGAAATATCCTTGACAAGGACAATAGCTATCCCGTCCATGTTTAAAGAGTCTTTGATAAGCTGTAATCTGATCAGCGGCAATATAGGTTGGTTTGAGGGGGCTGGTTCCGAGGCAGCAAAACTGCTTTGTTTAGTGCTCATCAGGGCCAATGGGGTTTTCCCGTCAGGTATGCTTAATATTTTGTTAAGAGTACCTGATAAAGGCGGTTGCGTATTTGTTTTGGCCGATTCACTGAAAGCCATAGTTTGCCCTGTTGCCGTAGCTCTGATAAAAAAGCCCTGTCCACTGGCAATCATGTTACTGGCCGCTCCGCCGCTTATGCTTTGGATCCCTGGATTAATTGTGGTTGTGGTATCAGCAACTGCTGTTATTTGGTTGGCATTTTGCTGATAACTTTCATATTGTTTGTTGATAGGATTATAGACCCACATCGACAAAACCGGGGGGATATTAGCTGTTACAGTAGTATAGACCTGCGCTTTTTGTCCGGAAATATAGATTGATGAAGAAGGATCGGCGTTGCCACCAGATACCCCTTTACGATTCAGTTTTTCAAAATTGATGGTACTTGCATATGGGTTACCAACCAGGTTATAGCCTTGTACCCTGCTTCCGGTAGTATTGGTATATAGTAACGATGTAGTGCCTGTATACCAGTGTTTAACCGTAATATTTCCCTGGTTTAAAGAGCCTGTAGCGGTAAATGTGGTGTTTTCAGGGATATGCGATACCACCGTGGCCTGTGCTATGGTTGTTGACCTGTCTCCCCTGAAAAAGAATAAAAAGCCATTGCCCGAGTATAACGTAAAAGTCCCTGATTCGCTATCAAATGAATATGGTGAAGAGTTTATATTATTTAGTCCCCGGTAATTACCACTTGTAAAACTCGAAATTGAGCGGGCTGTGTTTTCCCTGAAAAAATATATGGTTGGATTGTTAGCATTAGGTGAAGGATCAAAACCACCTGCAGCCAAAGTTGTACCTGTTACATAAGCGTTGGCTTTAAGGTAAGCCAGCGTAAACGCTCCCGATCCGTTATTTATTGGCGATGCAAGCAACCGGTATCCACGGTGACCTGAGCCGCCATTTATGTAGCGTTGTGCATTTACGTTGCCGGTAATGGCTGTGCCCGACGGAATGCTTGCTACAGTTGCCGAACCCGATGCGTCGGAGATTAAAGTCAATATTCCCCCGGTGGCAAGAGTTGCAGTACCTGCCATGGTTAATATGCCTAATGATGATACGGAAAACTTACCGGCCCCCGACATGGTTTTAGTGCCGCTATTCTGAACAAATACATTTTTGAACACCACACCATTGCCTCCGTCAGATCCGGCATCGGTAAGCGACTCGGTGACACCTTTAAAATAAACATTAGGGTTATTGGTTATCGCGTCAACCTTACCCGACGTGGATGCTGAGTTCCAGTCGCCGTAAATGGTTAGGTCGCCGGAGTTTATGGTTTTGGTACCAGTTGCCGAAAAGTTTATATTTTGATAGGCAGTAGGGCTAATATCAAGTTGGCTGGTACTTTCGGTATATACGGTTTGCCCGCTGCCGGCATATTCAACCGTACAGGTTCCTGATCCACCTCCGTTGCTATAAAAGTCTATTGATGCTGCGTTGCTTCCCGATTTAATAGGAGTTGCATTAGTTAATTTAAGTACCGGGTTAAGCGAGGAGCCCGAAGGTACATCGACATAGATATTGGCAGTTGCTGCCGTTCCAAGTGTTAAGGAGATACCCGTTGGCGAAACGGAGGTATTGGTATATAATTGTCCGCCAACTGTTGTTGTGCCACCACGTACATAAAAGGCAGAGTTGTTATTTTGTAAAACGCCCACGCCTAAAACAGCATTGGTTGTCCCATAGATATTCACATCGCCCGATATTTGTAAACTGTTAACGGTGGATATTAAAGATACCTGGTTGCTTGTAAGCGCCCCTACACTTAAAAAGTTGGTATTGCCAACTTGTAGTGACGAGCATGTTACGGTACCGGTACCGGTAATTGTATTAACAACTGTGCCGCCAAGACCAAGCAAAGATACCGTTGGAGGGTTTTGGGTGATTGTACCGGCTCCTGTTCCGGAAACAGTTAAGGTGCCATTAACTGTAAGCGATAAGCCATTAACCGCATTAAATGTAAGTGACTTACATACAGCCGCGGTACCATTGGCGATTACCGGTTGAGAGGCATTTAGTAAAGCGAGATTAATTACAACATCCTCGCTTGCCAGAGGAAAGTGGCCCGCGCTCCAATTGCTGTTATTTGTCCAGCTTGTTGATCCTCCAATAAGTGGAGGGTTCCAGGTATTTTGCGCTGACACAGCCGAGCTAAGAAATAAAAATAGAATCAGGATGATTTTATTTTTCATAAGTATACATTTTGATACTATTTTTTATATTCCTATAGGCTATATGGCTGGCTGGTAATAGCTTTTATGAATAGGGGAGTATCAACGTATAGTTACGATTAATGCGCTATAAATGTTATTGATTTTAGCGAATGAATAAAATGAATAAACAAAATAGGAATGAACGAAGCGGCTGTTTTAAGTATTTAAAATTGCGTTTTTAATCTGTAAAATATGTTATTTAATACTATTATTGAGCGTTTGAACATGGATTTTAATAGCAAAAACCTTAATAAATTTAAGTTGTGGTTTGATAGAGAAATAGGGAGGCTAGGCGGTAATGATATTTACAGCAGAAATAAAAATGTCTCATTTAACAGCTTGCTAAAAGCCGCGTTGCGAAGGGTTTTATTCAAATTTAATTTCCCAGTTGATGATGGCTTTGTCGTCACTTACAGAAAGCAATTGATCGGGAGCGGCCCAGGATAATTTATTGATGGAAAGTACATGGCTTGGATAGCCTTTTTCCCTGCTGATGTTTTTATAAAGTTTAAAATCATCTGATCCCCAAATCTTGATGCTTTTGTCCATACTGGCAGTAGCAAAATAAGGCAGGGTAGGGTGGAATAGGATATGGTTTACGGCAAAAAGATGGGCGGGGATATTCTTTATTTCATGATAGGTGTTGCTATCCCAAATCTTAACCTGGGCGTCACGTGCACCTGAAGCGATGTAAGTTCCATCAGGACTGTAGGCTATCGAAAAAACAGCCATAGTATGTCCGTGGAGTGCTTTTATTATTGTATAATCTTCCAGATCATAAACACCAATATGGTTATCGCGACAGCCAAATGCTACCTGTTTTTGGTCCGGAGAAACAGCAATACACCGTACAGTGTCTTTAGACACGGTGATGCTATGCACCATCTCAAGCGTTTTAAGGCTCCATACGGATACCGTGCCATCTTCTGAGGCTATTAACAGTTCATCCTTTTTAACAGCCGATTTGATGTCGAAAATGGATTTGCGATGATGTCTTAAGGGCTTAAGTAATTTTTGCTGGATAAAATCGAATACCAAGACCTCGCCACTGCGCAAACCGGCAAACATTAATGGATAGCCCTCCGGGCAATGAATGGCATAAATAGACGCGTTAACAGGAAACATCACCTTAATGAAAGAGAAATCTTTCAGACTCCATTCAACCAATCCCTTATCGTTGCCACCCGTAAACAATATTCCAGGCTTTTGCGAAAGCTCAAGCGTGAATATAGGGTTGGTATGTCCGGTAAGCTCGGCAGTTTTTTGTACGGTGATCATTCTTGGTTCATAGGTTATGGTTAATAGTTCATAGTATTGATATAGCTAATTAGTTAGATAATTAAGCCATGAACTATGATCTATCAACCATGAACAAAATTACTTATGTCTCGATTCTAAATTTTTAGCGATAGTTTCTAAGGTCAAACCTTTTTCGCGTAGTAGCACCAATAAATGGAAAACAAGATCTGATGATTCATTGATCAGGTCGGTTTCTGTTTCAGCCAGGGCTGCTATAACAGTTTCTACGCCTTCTTCGCCAACTTTTTGGGCTATTTTATTAAGACCTTTATTACGGAGTTTGTTCACATATGATCCTTCTACAGGATTCTCATACCTGTCGGCAATGATATTTTCCAGCTCCAGGATAAAGTTTTGATTAAACTCGGTGTTGAAACAACTGCGTGAGCCTGTGTGGCAGGTAGGGCCATCCGCTTTAACTTTGATCAACAAGGTATCGTTATCGCAATCAATGCTGATGCTTTTTACATGCAGGAAATTATTGCTGGTTTCGCCTTTGGTCCACAGGCGGTTTTTTGAACGTGAATAGAAAGTGACGATATTTTCCTGTACAGTTTTATCGTAAGCTTCCTGGTTCATATAACCCAGCATCAATACCTCAAGGGTTTGCTCGTCCTGTATAATTACGGGGACAAGTCCGCCGGTTTTTTCAAAGTCTATGTTCATTTTGTCCTAATTCAAATTAATTTTGCCGCTTTGCTATAGTCTGAAGTTTCACATGCTGTTCGAAGTCTCTGACTTCGAATTAGCTATGTATGTAGTTTGTAACTACATACAGTTTTTCGCTTTAACAGGTGCTTTACTGTAGTCTGAAGACTACAAACATAGTCGTCTGAAGTCAGAGACTTCAGACAGCAGCTGCAAAGTTATCAGTTTATCAGATCCGTACTTCTATTTTATTACCCTGCAGGGTTCGCTTCAAATCAGGTATCAATATCTCACCATAGTGAAATACTGAGGCTGCTAATGCCGCGTCGACGTTAGTTTTTTCAAAAACATCAACAAAGTGTTCAACTTTACCTGCTCCGCCTGAAGCAATCACCGGTATATGAACAGCATCATTTACTATTTTTAGCAAGCCATTATCAAAACCGCCTTTAGTGCCGTCATGGTCCATAGAGGTAAGCAGAATTTCACCGGCGCCACGGCTTTCGGCTTCCAGGATCCACTCCAGCGTTTGACGTTCTGTAGGCAACCTGCCGCCATTTAAGTGAACTACATTTTTATCGCCTATGCTGCGGGTGTCAACGGCTATTACTACAAACTGAACACCAAAAGCGGCAGCCAGTTCATCTATCAGTTTGGGGTTACGTACAGCCGCCGAATTGATGGAGATCTTATCTGCTCCCGCAATCAGCAAGGCGTCTGCATCGGCAATTTCATTGATGCCACCGCCTATAGTAAACGGAATATTAATTTGCCGGGCTACGGCTTTTACCAGCTCAACCATAGTTTTGCGGCGTTCAACGGTAGCTGTAATATCCAGAAATACCAACTCGTCGGCTCCCTGGTTCGAGTAGTTCCAGGCCAGTTCCACCGGGTCGCCGGCATCGCGGAGATCAACAAAGTTGACGCCTTTTACAGTCCGCCCGTCCTTAACGTCAAGACAGGGGATAATTCTTTTTGCAAGCATGCTTATTAAAATATGTCATTGCGAGGAACGAAGCAATCGCGAACTATACAAGTCCGACCTGTATGGTGTGCGATTGCCACGCTATCGCTCGCAATGACATGAGGTGTACAGGTTTTTAATGAGGGGGCTGGGGGGCTATATCGAAATCAGCGCGTCCAGGTTCCAGTGTTTCACATCTTCAATGGTGATGTGGCCCTCGTATATCGCTTTGCCCACTACTACCGACTCAACTTTTAAGCGGTTTAGCTTTTCGATATCGCCCATAGAGCTTACGCCACCAGATGCGATAAGTTTGATGAAAGGTGAATGATCGAGCAGTTTTTCGTACAATTCGATGCCGGCGCCGCCAAGTTTACCGTCTTTGTTAATGTCGGTGCAAAGGAAACGGAAGAAACCTAAGTTCAGGCATTTATCAACGTAGTCCATTAGCTTGATGGGGGAGCTTTCCATCCAGCCTGAATATTTAATAACTTCGTCAAGTACGTCGATAGCAACAACTACCTGGTCGGAGCATTTGTCTTTGCCGCAAATTTCTTTACTTAAATCGGGCAGGAAATTAGGATTGGTAAGCGCCTGCGTACCAACAATTACACGGTGAACGCCGGCGTCTATCAGTTCTTTTACTTTTTCGATACTGCGGATACCGCCGCCATATTGCACCTTCATGTCTGTTTTACGGATCACATCAAACAGATATTGCTGATTGCTGAAATCGTTTTTAGCACCGTTAAGGTCAATGATGTGGATGAAATTGGTGCCGTTGCTCTGGTAGCGCTCAATCATTTCTTCAAGGGTAACATCGTATTCGGTTACCTGTGCATAGTCGCCTTCACGAAGACGGACTACTTTCTTGTTCAAAATGTCAATGGCAGGAATAATGTACATATCCTTTATATTTTTGAGAAATTAGTTAACAATGTTTCGCCAAACTCACCCGACTTTTCCGGGTGGAATTGTACGCCATAAAAATTATCAAGCCAAATTGATGCCGAAAATTGATTTCCATAGTCAGCGGCCAGTAAAGTGTATGCTTTATCATACTCAATAAAGTATGAATGTACAAAGTAAAAGTGTGAACCTGACGGTATATTTTCAAATAATGGATTTTCCTTTTCGGGGTAAACCCTGTTCCAACCGGTGTGCGGTACTTTGTGTTCTGCACTATCTGCAAACCTTAAAGTTTTAACCGGAATGATATCCAATAAGTTAGAATCGCCCTCTTCTGAATAAGAGGTAAGCAGCTGCATCCCTACGCAAATACCCAGGGTTGGTTTCTTTAACGCCTTAATGGCTGGTACCAGTCCGGTAGCCTTAAGCTTATTCATGGCCGCACCGGCATGCCCAACCCCCGGAATAATATAGCGGTCGTATTTATCAAAATCCTCTTCGCTGTTGATAAAGCCATAAGGGATACCTAAGCGCTCTAAAGCAGCAGTAAGGGAAAATATGTTTCCGGCTCCGTATAGGATAATGCCGATGCCCCCCCCGCTCCCTGAAGGGGGTGCCTCTGCGAGGCTTTTTTTATTATTTTGATCTGGTGTTTTCATGTTAATTAGTTGCTCCCCCTTTAGGGGGCTTGGGGGGCTCTTACAGCAGTCCTTTAGTGCTTGGTAAAACCATCTTATCTACATCACGTTTTACGGCCATTTTTATTGCCTTGGCAAAGGCTTTAAATATAGCTTCAATTTTGTGATGTTCGTTTTGTCCTTCGGCTTTGATATTCAGGTTGCTTTTTGAGGCATCGCTAAACGATTTGAAGAAGTGGTAAAACATTTCGGTTGGCACATCACCCACTTTTTCGCGTTTAAAATCGGCATCCCAAACTATCCAGTTGCGGCCACCGAAGTCGATAGCTGCCTGGGCCAGGCAATCATCCATTGGCAGGCAGAAACCATAACGTTCGATGCCCATTTTGTTACCCAAGGCCGTAGCGAATACTTCGCCTAAAGCAATACCGGTATCTTCAATGGTGTGGTGCTCGTCGATATGGAGATCGCCTTTTGCGGTAATTTCCAGATCGATACTGCCGTGACGGGCAATTTGATCAAGCATGTGGTCAAAAAAGTGCAGGCCGGTTGATATTTTGGCATCCCCTTTACCATCAAGGTTTATTTTGATGTGGATATCGGTTTCCTTAGTAGCACGACGATGCTCAAATACCCGCTGGCCGAGTTTTAAAAACTCGTATACCTTCTGCCAGTCGGTAGTTTCAAGAGCGATAACATCATCGATATGATCGGCCTCAGAAAATTCGCTTCCTCCAAGGTTGCTGTTATTGTTAAGCCAGATTGCTTTCGCGCCCAGGTTTTTAGCCAGTAATACGTCGTTTTTACGATCGCCGATGGTGAATGAGTTTTTTAGATCGTATTTGTCCGCATCAAGATATTGCGTAAGCAGCGCGGTGCCCGGCTTGCGGGTGGGGGCATTGTCACGGGCAAAAGTACGGTCGATGATCTGGTTGGCAAATTTTACGCCTTCGCCCTCAAATGCCTGCAATACAAAGTTATGAACAGGCCAAAAGGTATCCTCGGGGTAAACCGAAGTGCCTAATCCGTCCTGGTTGGTAACCATTACAAGTTCAAAATCAAGCTCTTTAGCTATTTTAGGCAGATAGGTTAATGCGCCTGGATAAAATTCCAGCTTGGCAAATGAATCAATTTGCTCATCAGCCGGTTCTTTGATCAGGGTGCCGTCGCGGTCAACGAACAATATTTTCTGTAAATTACTCATCAAAATATAATTATTGATTTTACCTTATTTGAAATTTTGTAAGGTATCTAACAAAACAGTGTTTTCATCAGGAGTGCCAACGGTTATGCGGAGGCAACCCTCGCAAAGCTCAACTTTTGAGCGGTTGCGCACGATGATGCCTTGTTTTACCAGGTAATCATAAATGCAGTTGGCATCGGTTGTTTTTACAAGGATGAAGTTGGCATCAGACGGATATATATCCAGCACAAATTCAAGATCTTTCAATTGTAATACTAACCTGTCGCGTTGTGTAAGGGTTTCTTTGATCCATTCGTTTACCTGACCTACATTGGCTAAAGCTGCCAAAGCCAGTTGCTGCGATGATTCATTAACATTGTAAGGCGGCTTTACCTTGTTCATCACCTCAATAATCTCTTCGCTGGCAAAGGCCATCCCTACGCGTAAACCAGCCAAACCCCATGCTTTTGATAAGGTTTGCATTACCACAAGATTGGCATATTCGGTAAGTTCCTGGATAAATGACTTTTGCCTGCTGAAGTTGATGTAAGCTTCATCAACTACGACAATGCCGTTGAAATTAGCCAACAGGGTTTGAATATCGTCGCGGTTAATAGAGTTGCCGGTAGGGTTGTTTGGCGAGCAAATAAAGATCAGTTTGGTGTTTTTATCTACAGCCTCGGCAATGCCTTCTAAATTAAGCTGATAATCTTCAGTTAGGCTTACTTTACGGGCTTCAATATCATTGATGTTTGCTGATACCTCATACATGCCGTAAGTAGGCGGTACCAGGATCACATTATCAACTCCCGGATTACAAAAACTGCGGAACAGGATATCGATAGCCTCATCGCTACCGTTGCCAACAAAAATATTGCGTGGTGGCACCCCTTTTATTTCGGTGATACGTTTTTTCAGGTCGTACTGTAAAGGATCCGGATAGCGGTTAAACTGCTGATCTAAAGGCGATCCGAAAGCGTTTTCATTTGCATCCAGAAAGATGCTTGCTTCGCCCTGGTACTCATCACGAGCAGATGAATAGGGTACAAGGCGTTTTATATTTTCTCTGAGTATATTATTAATGTCGAACATTGTTTGTTCATATAAATGATGTCATTGCGAGCGATAGCGTGGCAACCGCACGGAAGCATGGTCGCCCTGTATAGCATGCGATTGCTTCGTCGTTCCTCCTCGCAATGACATGTAGTGTTAATATTATTATTAATTGCTTAGCCTCACACTTACCGCGTTCCTATGCGCATGCAAGCTTTCCAGTTCGGCCAAAACTTCAACTGTGTGGCCAATGTTATTGATTCCCTCACGGGTAATGTGCTGGAAGGTGATCTTTTTCACAAACGAATCAACGGATACGCCTGAATAAGCCCTTGCATAACTGCTGGTTGGCAGGGTATGGTTGGTTCCAGATGCATAATCGCCCGCGCTTTCTGGTGTTAGATTACCTAAAAATACCGAACCTGCATTTATGATGCTTCCTGTGATCTGCTCCCAGCTTCCGGTAGCAAGTATCAGGTGCTCCGGCGCGTACTGATTGCTGAAAGTCATGGCTTCGCTCAGACTGCGGGTAATCACCACATAAGAGTTATCGATAGCCAATTTAGCTATCTCAGCGCGAGGCAATACAGGTAATTGCTTTTCTACTTCCGCGATAGCTTTTTGGGCAATATCGGCAGAGGTGCAAACCAAGACTGCCTGACTATCAATGCCATGCTCTGCTTGTGCCAGCAGATCGGCAGCGATATATGCAGGAATTGCGGTTTCATCGGCGATAACCAAAACTTCTGACGGCCCCGCGGGCATATCAATAGCCGTTGTGGTAGTTGACTGGATAATGGTTTTAGCTTTGGTTACAAACTGGTTACCCGGACCGAAGATCTTATCAACTTTAGGGATACTTGCAGTTCCGTAAGCCATAGCTGCTACAGCTTGCGAACCACCAACCAGGTAGATCTTATCTATTCCCAGCATCAGTGCTACATAAGCGATAAAGGCATTTACCTTGCCGTTTTTTTGCGGAGGCGAACAAACCACAATTTCATGACAACCTGCTATCCTTGCCGGGATACCAAGCATCAAAAAAGTACTTGGCAATACTGCCGAACCGCCGGGGATGTACAAGCCAACTTTTTCAATTGGTCGTAATTCGCGCCAGCAGGTTACGCCGGGCATAGTTTCAACCTTGTCTTCGGTTTTTAACTGCGTTTGGTGAAATTTATAGATGTTGCTGTAAGCCGTTTCCAGGGCAGCTTTCTGATCTGCGGATATCGCTTTGGCAATCTCTTCTAGTTCTGCTTTTTCAAGATAAAGCTTGCTCAGTTCCACCTTGTCAAATTTCAATGCGTAGTCAAACAAGGCACTGTCGCCATGCTGCTGCACATTGGTGATCACGTCCTCAACAATGGTCCTGATCTCATTGGCCGGGTCAACATTGCGTTGAACCAACTTCTGAATATCGGCGGATGAAAGTTCTGAATAGTTGTATGTCTTCATACCAGTTTGCAGTTATCAGTTTGCAGTTTACAACAGTTAGCAATTTACCATAGCGCAAACTGCTAACTGCCACTGCCAACTACTATAAAATGATCTTCTCAATAGGCATCACCACAATGCCTTGTGCGCCGGCTTGTTTAAGCTGACTTATGCGGTCCCAGAAATCACGCTCCGGGATTACGGTGTGTACGGCTACCCAATCTTCTTCGGCCAATGGTACTACTGATGGGCTTTTTACGCCGGGTAGTAAAGCAATAACAGCCGGAAGGTTCTGCTTTTCAACGTTTAGCACTACGTATTTAGTCTCTTTAGCGCGTAAAACAGATTGTACACGTTGGATTAGCTCTTGTACCAGGTCGCTTTCCGCAATGGATTTGCTTCCAATCAGTACAGCTTCTGACGACATTACATCGGCAAAAGGTTTCAATCCGTTGCTTTTTAGTGTACCACCGGTTGAAACCAGGTCGCAAATGGCATCACTCAGACCTAAGCCCGGTGAAATTTCAACCGAACCGGAAATGGTACGGATATCTGAAGTAATATTTTGTTCTTTTAAAAATTTGCCTAAAATGGCAGGGTAGGTAGTAGCAATTGCTTTGCCGTGTAAATCGGCCAGTGAATTGATATCGCTGTTATTTGGTACCGCTATTTTAAGCGAGCATTTTCCAAAGCCAAGGCGTTGCAGGTAGCTTACTTCAACTTCGGTTTCCTGGATCACGTTTTCGCCAACAATTCCTAAATCGGCAATGCCATCCTGAACATATTCAGGAATATCATCATCGCGAAGGAAAAGAATTTCTAAAGGGAAATTAGATACCGGAGAGATCAGCGAGCTTTTATAGTTTTCGAAGTTTAAGCCGCAATTTTTTAATAATTCAACAGATTTTTCGTTGAGCCTGCCAGATTTCTGGATAGCTATTTTAAGTGTTTTCACAAAATAAGTTTTAAGAAACTATAATAAAAAAGAGTATAAACGGAGGTTGTTATTTCGCGTAGAAACATACATTATCTTATCACCACAGAGTGGTGATGGTGGAGATGAAGATGATGTAGTGCGAGACCGTTCATTTTTTGTATAGTAAAACTATAGATTAGTTGCGCAAATATAGAGAGATGTTTTTTAAATCAAAATTTAATGTGAAAAAGTGCAGCGATACTTGAAATTTTAGGGAAGTTTTCTGCCGGATTAAGTGCGCTTTTAGAATTTAATTTTGTTGAAAGGCTTACCATTGTTAATACAAGTGTTCGAGAGATGAAATTATATCCCCGCCGTTGTTGGTGTTGTCACCAACAATTTATTCCCGTATCTTATCAAGAATCAACAAAGCCTTTATACGCAGCGCATAGTTGTTGGTGACAACACCAACAACGGTGGGAGAGTTAAATAATTAGCAGCATTGATTATATACGACTCTGAAAATCTTAAAATTCTGTAAATCCTGATTCTGACTACTCCTCATACTCATAAATACCGCCCTCTTCGCCAAAATCCTTGATCAGTTTTAGCTTTTTAACTTTCTGAATATCTTTTAAATTGATGAGTTCAGGATTCTCAAGCACATTGAGCCAGATAAGGTAATAGTGTTTCGCCTTATAAAACTTATCAATATCCTTTGTGAAAAAACGGTGAGGTACCAGGTACGATGACATGCCCGAGAAGAAGTAAACCGCTTCGTGAGCATCGGTATAAATTTTTACTCCGGGCTTAAACAGGCTTTGATCTCCACCACGCAAATAGCTGGCAAACTCCGAGTCGATCCAGCTTTCGTCGGTAAATCCGGGATTGCCATATTCATCTGCAACCTGGTCTTGATAACGAGCCTTGTCTATCAAAAACTCGCTGGTAATAAAGCCCAGCATCAGTATAATCATTATAGCACTAACAATACGCCGGGTTGTGGAATTGCTTATCTTTTTAAGCAGGAGCAGGGCCCAACTGGTATATCCCCATAATGCAGAGATATATAATGGCGATAACAGGCGATGGTTAATTCGCTCGTACCTTGAAAAGGTAGATGATAACACGATAAAAGCCCCGTAAACCAACGCGAAAGTAATTGCCAAATTCTCGAAGCTATCAATCTTGCGGCGAAAATAATTGAACGCGAGTGCAGCGATAAAACCCAGGAAAATAATGATAGCCAAAGGTGTGGCGGCCCAATATTGATTAGGCGTTAGGCCCATCCAATCGCACATTACGGTGCCGAAGTAATACAGGTTTTTGCTGAAAGGCGTAATAGATGGTTCGCGCGGGCCTGTTGTTGTCCCTGTTACAAAGGCGTTGAAAACGAGGTTGCTTACTAATAATGAGATACAGATTATTCCGTAAACAATGATATGAACGATTTTCTTTTTTAAAGGCAATACCCTGTCCAGCAATAAAAGAAGCCCGCCGGTACCCACAATAGTTACAGCCGCATACCGGGTGATACAGCTTACGGCCGCTATAACAGCAGCCACTATAAGTGCCTTAAGGGTATGTTTTAACAGATACTCGCGGAAGGCAACGATGAAAAACAGGATCTCGAGGATAAATAACGTTTCCGACCATAAATAGGAATAAACCTGCAACAATGGCGGACTCAGAATAATGGCCGCCAGCATTAACCATTTATAAATTCTTGATGCAGGTACAAAGTGCTCCATGATCCACCCGCTGGTGAATATCAGTGTTGCAAACATGATACCGTTCATTATCGCGCCAAACTTGACCGGATCTATCTGCGTGATAAATGAAAGTATACCAAGAAAAATCGGATAAAAAACCGGGAAGTCGACAATGGGAACATGGTTAAACGTAAGTAAGTTACCATGGTTTTTAAAGCTCCTGGCCGCGCTGGTGTACATGATACTATCCGGCGAAACACCTACTCCGCTATACCTGAAAAACAAGCTCAAAATAAACCAGCCAACAAGGGCGGCTATAACAGCATCAAGATTTTTTAGGTAACGGCTTTTTTGCATAGTATGATATAAATATTGGTAAAAAGCAGGAGAGAAGAAAATGTTTTAAGGAAGAGGCTTTTATTTTTGGTCAAAATGCACTTTCCAAACCGTCATTGCGAGGCACGAAGCAATCCCCGATATGCATTTTGCCTTGGATAGTTTGGGATTGCTTCGTGCCTCGCAATGACGTTGTTAAGAGATTATTTAGCTTATGCTATCTGATCAAGCACGGTGCTTATAGGCTGATCGCTGTCAATCAGGATGCCTTTTACGCCTGCGGCAGTGCCTGCTTCAACGTCACGTTCACGGTCGCCTATAAAGTATGACTGCGACGGATCAATATTGTATTTGGCTATTCCTTGCAGTAACAATCCCGGTTTTGGTTTGCGGCAATCGCAGTCACCAGTAAAGTTGGGATGATGTGGGCAGTAAAAAAAGTCGGTAATTTCAACGCCGTGATCCTGGTAAACCTGTTTCAGATGGTTGTGCATTTTTGCCAGTTCTTCTTCTGTGTACCAGCCTTTGGCTAAGCCACCCTGGTTGGTTGCTACAAGCAGCATATAACCACGGTCTTGCAAGGTCTTAAGGGCATCAAAGTTATCAAGTACATGAAAATCCTCAAAACGGCGTACATAATCGCCCATTTCCTGGTTTAACACACCATCACGATCTAAAAAAACAGCTTTAACTTTATCAGGCATTGATTTTAAATTTTCGGCAAAGGTAGTGTTTTTTTGAGTTTATAGTTGATATTGCATAGCTCATGGTTTTGTCTGAACCTGGATTAAAAGGATTTATGGATTTGTCGCTGTCTGACCCCGAATTAAACGCCCGTAACCAATCTCAAAAAATAAAAACACAAAACCTCGTAATATCGTTAAGGATACTGCATCTAAATAAAAATCGGGCGGGTTAAACGCCTGTCCCACAAACTTAAACTAAAATGGATACATCACTTATTACAACAAGCACATCTTTAGAAGGGTACAAAGTTACCAGGCATTTAGGCGTTGTACGCGGCATTACGGTTAGGAGCCGGAGCGCCCTGGGTAATATCGCAGGCGGTTTTCAGTCGCTATTTGGCGGCAGGCTTTCCATTTATGTCGAGCTATGCGAAAACGCACGTGAAGAAGCTTATCAACTGCTAATCCAACATGCTCAGGCTATTGGTGCTAATGGCATTATTAACATGCGTTACGATGCGAATGAAGTAATGCAGGGTATTACCGAAGTACTGGCTTACGGAACAGCGGTAGTAGTTGAAAAGATTTAAAATATAAAAACCGGGAGCGACAATCGCTCCCGGTTGGTTTAGTGAGGGTTAAGGTTATTGAAAGTATTATTAATTGTTGATGCGCAGGTATCTGCGTACCGACTCATAATCATTGATATCGATATTTTTGGCTACTGATGCCGCCACACCACCCGGAATGATCACATAACGATATTGTAATACGGTGCTAAGGTTTACCGAATTTGAATTATCAAGTGTATAGCGGGTAATATTAAAATGCTTAAACCGGGGTGCAAAGTTGATGACGCTGGCCTTGTTGCCTGCATAGGTTAGGTGAGGCAGTGGAAATACGCCACCACCGTAGGTAAAGTAAACTTGTATAAGGGCGTGCGACAAATTTTCGGTTGTAAGATCGTTGGCCGGGATATCCGCAACGTGCATCAAACTGTTATCGATGGTACTATCACGAAAGTTTTTGGCATATACCCAATCCGAATAAATGACATTGGCCGTACCGGCAGGCCCGCGCAAACTAAATGCAGCTCCCCATGTTGAGCCAACCTTAGGGCCATATAACGAATAATTGTTTTTATCCAGGTAATAATCACCGGCTTTACCCAACGTAGCTGCAGGAGCACCTGTGCCGCTTAATACGGTATTACCGTCGGTGCCCGCCGTACCTGTGGGGCCTTTTAAAGAGAAATTAGTTCCCCAGCCTGCTGTTGTTTTAGGGCCGTATAACAAGCCGTTTGAGGTATTGAGGTAGAAATCGCCTTCTTTACCAATAGTGGCAGTAGGGGCGGTAGTACCGCTATAGATAACGCTGCCGTCACTTCCCGCAGGACCTACAGCGCCGGTTGCACCGGTATCACCTTTTGCTCCGGCCGGGCCAACATCGCCTTTTTTACAGGCTTGCACAAATACAAAAAGTACAATAAATGAGATTAACAGGTAATTGATTTTTTTCATGTGGATGTAGATAAAATGGGTTTGAATATTCAACTTTCGGCAGCTTGATTAATTCTGCTCCCGTTAGCATAATCCAAAATTGTTTACCTCGCCCAAAAAAAGAAATAGGAGAGTTACGCTATCATAAACGCACATTTACCCAATTAAACCGCGTAATTTAACGTTACTGGTTTTCGGTATCAACGCACAGTTTATCAGTGGTTTTTATGGTAACAGCAGATAAAAAAACTATCTAAACCTATCGCTATAAAGAAGAAAAGCACGCTGAAAATAGTTTCAGCGTGCTTTTCTTCTTTATACTTAAAATACCTTATTTGAAGTATGATAGCGGGATGGTTTTCCACATGCCATGGGCAAGATGACCGATCAGTAATTCGTATATAAGATAAACCGGCCAAAACACGTAATGGATAATAAGTAAAATTACGCTGTGGTTGTAGTACCAGCTTATCATTAAAGTATATAAACCCAATACAAGGTATAGTATGCTGGTTTCGCGCTTTTCCATATTGACCCTTTTATTTTTGAGCTAATTTATAAATAGCGTTTAAATTAACGACAATTTTTCATGTTGTAAATTACCGAATAATCGGCGGCGTTGTTGGTTTGCTGCTTGCCGGTTTTAGTATCGTATTTATAAGGCTTTTGCGCAAGGTTGGTGCCCCTGAGCTGAAATTCAACACTCAGCGTATCTGTGCTGCCTTCCTGGCCGTAGGTCCACAACGCTTTGATAACATTACCGGTTAAATTGCCCATTAATGTACCTTTCCGGGCATCTTTTTCTTTAGGCAGCCAATCCATATCGCCGGTAACTTTGTTGCCGTTTATGTGCAGATTAACTTTTGTAGTGTCCTGGTTGGCGCTACCTTCAGTGGCATAAAAACAATACTCCATATTTACTGCCGGAGCATCGGGGGCATTGGCCATGGCCGTGTCTTCCTTTTTAATTGTAGTATCGGTATCGTTGGTGGCACGATTGCCTGAGCAAGAGGCAATGGTTAGGGCGATAAAGGAAACAAAGCCTAATTGAAATTTCATAACTGTGGGTGATTTTTTGTTATGACAATTAAAATAATAAAAGGTTCAATCACTCAGGCGACAGCCACTAAATAGTTACAATACTCTGATGAGGTAACTTTTTTAAAGAGCACTATGCCTGTTTCTTTTCGGGAGGTGTTGACACAATTTCACCAAATTCATTTACATAGGCCAGCATGTTTTCAAGATCGCCTCCGCCGGCGTTTTGTTTGCGTTCCTGTTTGCGTTGTTCTTTATCTTCCTTTTTTTTCTGGCGATTTTTTTCCAGTTGTTTTTTCATGAATGTTGCTTGCGATTTAGCCATAATTATGATTAATTAAGTTAAATAATAGCTATTCCGTGTAGCAATAAAAAGGCCGGGCCAGACAATAAATACCTGTTTCAGTGAGCGTAAAAAATGATCTTTAAGTTAAGTTCCGGGCAGCAACGGTATCAGCAGGGAATAAAACAGATCAGCATCAAAATAGCTGGGCGCTGTAAGCTGGAATAGCTTTAAAAATTTGCCGTTTATACACAAAGATAATAAAAATAGGCGAATTTTTAACTGTGGTGCTTTAACCGGTTGTAATGAATTGGTTAAAAAATCTTATAAAACAGCTGCCTCCATCGTTTAAAATAAACCATAGGTGCTATATTTAGGCCGCAAACCAATACATAACCCTCATGAAACGCAGAAATTTTGTTCAAAGCTCGGTATTAGCCGGGGCCTCGTTATTTACTACAGGTGTTTTAAAAGCAGCTACGCTTACCGGGTGTACCGAACCTAACGGCGAAGCAGGCATAATAGCCGGAGATAAACCTTTTAACCTTAACTACGGTATTCATGATGGTATGTTTAAAAATCATGCCGGTGATGATTTTATTGAACAGATAAAATTTGCCTACGATAAGGGTTTCCGCGCTATTGAGGATAACGGTATGAGCGGCCGGCCGGCTGATCAGCAAAAAAAGATAGGCGATACGCTGGCTAAGCTGGGTATGGCCATGGGCGTATTTGTACAGCCAGGCCTGGGTAATGACAGCAACATGCTGGCAACAGGCGCTGCCGACCAGGTTGAAAAGTTTATTGCCTCATGCAAGGAAGCTGTTGAAGTAGCCAAGCGTATAGGCAGTAAGTTGGTTACCGTTGTTCCCGGTGATTTTGCGCGTAAACTACCTATCGGTGTGCAGACGGGTAATGTTATTGAAGCCATCAAAAAGGGGACAGCTATACTGGAGCCGCACGGCATTATTATGGTGCTTGAACCCTTAAGTGATAATCCCGACCTGTTTTTGCGCACGCCCGACCAGGCTTATGCCATTTGCAAAGCTGTAGGAAGCCCATCATGCAAGATTTTGTATGATATGTACCATGTTCAGCGCAACCAGGGAAACATTATCCCAACGCTTGACCTGGTTTATGATGAGATAGGCTATTACCAGATAGGAGATAATCCTGGTCGTAAAGAGCCTGGAACCGGCGAGGTTAATTATAAAAACATCTTTAAACACATCTATAACAAAGGCTATAAAGGTGTAATGGGCATGGAGCACGGCACGGCCGGAGCGGGAAAAGAAGGAGAGCTTGCATTGATTAAAGCTTACCGCGAGGCTGATAGCTTTATTTAGAAAGCTGATGAAATTTAAACTTGCCCTTGTATTTCTTTTTATTTCGAACACGCTTTTTGCCCAGGATACCGTTTTTGCCCGCAAAATGGTTGATACATTAACCTCGCCCTATTTCTGGGGCAGGGGGTATACAAAGGATGGCGTTCATAAAGCGGCAGATTTTTTATCTGCCCAACTAAAGCGCTACGGCGTAAAGCCTATGGATGGTAAAAACTACCTGCAAGAGTTTAGCTATCCTGTTAATATCTTCCCGGGTAAAATGGAACTTGCTATAAATGGCGTACAACTGAGGCCTGGGAAAGATTTTATTGTTTCGCCTGATAGCCGTGGTGTGATGGGGGCAGGGCAACTGATTAAAAAAGACAGTACCCATTTTGTCGATCAGCAAAACAGGATTGTTTTATCGCTGGAAGATAAGCTTACATGGTCGGTTGAGGGGCGGACTCTTGACTATACAATAATCCAAATTGATAAAAAAGCAATAAAGGAAACTCCTCTAACGCTTAATGTTGCCATAGAAAACAAGCTGATAACAGATTTCAAAACATCCAATATTTGCGGTATTGTAAAGGGGACGTCTAAACCGGATTCCGTTATCATGGTCACAGCGCACTATGATCATTTAGGCGGCATGGGCGATAAAACCTATTTCCCTGGTGCTAATGATAATGCAAGCGGTATTTCTGAACTTATGGGGCTTGCCCGGTATTATGCCAAGCATCCTTTGCCATATAGCATAGCTTTTATTTGTTTTTCGGGAGAAGAGGCCGGTTTGCTGGGTTCAAAGTATTTTACGCAAAACCCGCTTATTCCGCTTACAAATATTCGTTTCCTGATTAACCTTGATCTTAACGGAACTGGTGTTGATGGCATAACTGTGGTAAATGCCAGCGTTTATCCAAAAGAGTTTGCTGTGATGCAGCAAATCAATAAGGAAAATAATTACTTTGTTAAAGTGGCATCACGTGGCAAGGCTGCCAACAGCGATCATTATTTTTTTACCGAACAAGGCGTACCTGCATTTTTTATTTACACTTTGGGCGGTATAAAGGCTTATCATGATGTTTTTGACATCAGCCCCACACTACCGCTCAATAAATACACCGAACTTTTTAACCTGATAGTTAAATTTAACAGTAGACTTGCCGGTGGCCGTTAGCCCTTACCAATAGTATTCATTTATGCTTAACCCAAACTTTAACCCGTTTCCGGTTTTAACAACCGAGCGCCTTGTGCTGAGGCGTTTTACTTACGATGATGCGGCAGATCTGTTTGAAATGCGATCAAACGAAACGGTGATGCAGTACATTAGCCGTCCGTTAAATAAAACTATCGGTGATGCTGTTGGGTTGATAGATGTGATAGAAGACTTATTGAGCAAAAATGATGGTATTACCTGGTGTATCTGCCTGAAAAACAGTAATAAATATATAGGTAGTATAGGCTTCTGGCGGATAGAGAAAAACAATCACCGTGCCGAAATTGGCTATCTTTTGAACCCGGTGTACCAGGGGCAGGGTATCATGCAGGAAGCTGTAACGGCAGCTCTTGATTATGGTTTTAATGTACTCAAGCTACATTCGGTAGAGGCTCGTGTTAGCCCCGGTAATGTCGCCTCAATTAAATTGTTGCTTAAAAATAAATTTGTTCAGGAAGCTTATTTTAAAGAGGATCATTTGTTTAACGGTCGTTTCAACGATACCATGATTTATTCGTTATTAACACAAACTTAAATCTGTTAACAAATTATTTATGCCAGCTATTTTTAATTAAAAAAAAATGATGCATGTTTACGCATAGAAACCAATTATACCTGTGCTGAAAACAATTCAGTTTAAATGGGGTTAACATTAAAAAACAAAAGAAACTTATCATGGCAACAGAAAAAGGAAGTGGTATTACCGCTTATTCAGTGAAAACAAAGACTAAAAATGTACCGATGATCAATCCAGTTATCGATGTAAAATCGGGTAGATACATTGCGACAGGAACTGACAGTGCAGGTAACAAGATGGCTGCCATTATGGGTAAAGCTACTGCCGAAGAGCATATCAAAAATGGTAACGCTAAAAAAGGCTCAGGCTGGTAAATAAAAGTAAAACATAAAATCGCCCTGTATTTGCTGAAAGTGCTGGGCGATTTATGTTATGATCTGCTAAGTATTTCTATTTATCCGAAGGATTTTTCTTTTTATTCTGCAGCATATCCACCATCTTCACTAAACGGTCCTGCCGGGTTTTCTCCTGTTTAGCAGTCAGGATCCAGAGCACATATTCTTTTTTGTGACTATAAGCGAGCGATTGAAAGTAATCAAGTACGCCTGGATGTTGTTCTAACGTTTCCTGTACATAATCAGGCAGGGTAACAATTTTATTGTCTACATCAATATAAGCGCTGTGCTCGTTATTGCGAACGGCTTCATTACGCCCTTCAGAAACCTTTACAGCTTCAACAGGGCGAAAGCGTAATGCCGTCCACACTTCGTTAACAGCCGCTGAGGCTACTGGCCTAAGTCCATATTGAGCGGGAGCATCCCAACTGCTCATCATTTCCAGATCGGTTTGGATCCCCGAATTTTTTTTGGGATAAATGATCCAGAAAACCGTGTCGGCTTTTAGCAATGGAGTTATTACTTTAAGCTCAGATATTAGCTCTTCGCTGTTTTTTACAAATAGCTGGATGCCATTAAATTCGCCCTCGGCACTAAAAACAAGATTGGCATTATCGGGTAGGGTATTAAGGCTATCCAGGTAACCAGCGGGCGCGTTTTGGATCAGCCAGCGTGAATTTGGTTTGATCAGGAATTTTTTAGCGAGGGCGTTCATAATAAGCTTTTAGTAATGGATAAAGCTAATGTAAGCATTAAATTAAAATTGAATGACAGGCCTAAACCCTGTAGCAGGGTATTTTTAATAGCTTTGCCCTAATGGAACATGTACTTGATAATCCCGCCTGGAGCGCGCTTAACACGGGTAACAGATTGCTTGCAGGCGGAAACGATATAGCTAAATATTTCCCTAAGGAGATCTCTCCCTTTGTTGGAATACCTGAAGTATCTGCCGAAAATTTTAATACCCTTTACGGTACTATCCCTTTTGAAAGCTATTTTATTTTTATTGCCCCTCATGATATTGTAATCCCCGAGCAGTGGACGATAGTAAACTATCTGAAATGTCTTCAGATGGTTTTTGAAGGAGAAATACCCGCGGATTTTTCCGATAAAGGCCTGTTACCACTTACAGAACAGCATGTGCCGCAAATGATTGAACTTACGCAGCTAACAAACCCAGGTCCTTTTATTGAAAGAACAATAGAGTTTGGACACTACCATGGCATTTTTGATGGGGATAAGTTAGTAGCGATGGCCGGTCAGCGGTTAAATCCCACACCTTATGCCGAGATCAGCGCTGTTTGTACCCATCCAGATTACCTCGGTCGCGGTTATGCGGGGAAGCTATTGATGAACCAGGCTAAGCGGATTAAAGCAGCTTCTGAAATCCCTTTTCTGCATGTTAAATCTGAAAATGAAAGAGCGATTAAAGTATACGAAAAGCTCGGTTTTGTAACGAGAAAGGAAATGTCGTTTTATGTGTTGAAGAAGTAACCTCTTTTTATGGTTTACAACGTCATTGCGAGGCACGAAGCAATCCCCGATTTGCAGGAGGTCCGCCCTGTATAGTTTGGGATTGCTTCGTGCCTCGCAATGACGGGGGAGAGCGAATTGTTATCTATATCGCCATCTTGGCGAAAAAGTCCCAAAGTACAATACCTGCCGATACTACGATGTTAAAAGAATGCTTGGTGCCAAACTGGGGGATCTCGATACATCCGTCGATGACCTGCATTACCTCATCACTTACGCCGTTTACCTCGTTGCCGAAAATAAGGGCGTATTTGCCATCTTCAGCCGGTTGAAATTCGTGAAGCATGGTGCTGTTTTCGGCCTGTTCAATAGCTATGATCTTGTAACCATCTCTACGTAATTGTTCAACGGCTTGTAAGGGGGTTTCGTAGTAGGTCCAGTTGACAGATTGGGTTGCGCCGAGAGCGGTTTTTTCAATTTCGCGGTGGGGAGGTTGAGCGGTGATACCGCAAAGGCAGATCTGCTCTACAGCAAAACCGTCAGATGTACGGAAGATGGAGCCGATATTGTGCATGCTGCGCACGTTATCCAATACTACGGCAACTGGTAATTTATCCTGTGCTTTAAATTCATCAACCGTAGCCCGGTTCAGCTCATCTAATTTTAATTTGCGCATATTTTTTTAGTCCATGGTTCATAGATTATAGTTCATAGCCAACCTGTGTTTAATAACAGGCCATGAACCATGATCTATTAACTATGAACCAATGGCAAAAATACTAAAAAAGCGTTTAGTTAAGTTCCGAAACCAGTTCGCCTACGCCATCGCCAATTAGCGAGCTGTAAACAGATGGGGCGTAGCCTATTTTCTGCGTATAATATTCGGTTACTTCTTTGCTGAATTTATCAAAAGCATCGCCTTTTACCAGGGCGATGGCGCAACCGCCAAAACCTGCACCTGTCATACGTGCACCGGCCACGTCAGGATTGGTTTTGCTGTATTCGGCAACAGTATCTAATTCAACACCGCTTACTTCGTATAAGTCGCGCAGAGAATCATGAGAAGAGTACATTAGCTTGCCAAATTCGGCTACATCATTGGCGGCAAGGGCTGTCGCAGCCAATTTTACGCGGTCGTTTTCTTCAATTACGTGTTTGGCACGTTTTAATACAACCGGATCGGTGATCAGGTGTTTATATTGCTCAAAAGTGGCGCTATTGATCTCGCAAAGGTATTTGATATCCAGCTGTTGTTGCAGGGCCATCAGGGCTGCCTGGCACTCTTGTACGCGTTCGTTGTATTTTGATTCGGCCAGTTTACGTGGCTTATTGGTATTGATAATGGCCAAAACATAATCGCCGAGGTTACTATCAACCGCCTGGTAATCCAGGGTATCGCAGTTAAGCATCAGGGCTTTATTTTTTTCACCGAAGGCAACAGCAAACTGGTCCATAATACCGCAGTTAACACCAATAAAGTTGTTTTCTACATCTTTAGAGAGTTTTACCAGGTCAAGCTTATCATAGCCGCTGTTAAACAGATCGTTTAAAGCATAAGAAGTCACCACCTCGATAGAGGCTGATGATGACAATCCGGAACCGATTGGAATATCGCCATAAAATAGCATATCCAGGCCTTTTAGCGGGTGTCCGTCCTTAACAAAACGGTTAATTACACCGATAGGGAAGTTAAACCAGTTTTCGCCGGTTTTTTCATAATGAAGTTGCAGTGGAATATCTTGTTGTTCACTGAAATTTAAACTTCTGAAGCGGAAAATACCGTCCTCATTAGGCGAGGTTAGCAAATAAGTGCCAAAAGTAATAGCGCATGGCATAACCAAACCGCCGTTATAATCAATATGTTCGCCAATAAGGTTTACACGGCCCGGCGAAAAGTACGCGTTGTCTGCTTCTTTGTTAAAGATCTTAATAAATTCCTGGTGCAAATTATTCTTCATTATTCAGGTTGGTTTTTCGGAAAACAAATATTGTAAAAATTGTCAAGTTTACAGTTATAAATTATATTTAATTTTTAATTTATTTTAATGGGATAGTTTTGCAGATATTCGGCCTTGATAAAACCTGTTTAACCAGTTAAAAAGTACATATGAAACAATACCTTGTAACCGCATATGATTATACAGATGCTGAAGCATTTGACCGCCGCATGGCCGCTCGTCCGCATCACGTTGATGGCGCGAAAGCACTTAAAGCAAGTGGTAACTTAATTGTGGCCGGGGCCATGCTTAATGAAGAAGGGAAAATGGTGGGCTCAACTATGATAGTACAGTTTGAATCATTGGAAGAGCTGGAGGCCTGGAAGCAGAACGATCCGTATATTACACAACGGGTTTGGGAAAGCGTTGATGTAAAGCCGTTTAAAGTGGCGGATTTGTAGGTCCCAATAAATGTCATTGCGAGGAGGAACGACGAAGCAATCGCATGCTATACAGAGCGAATTTGCTTCCGTGCGATTGCCACGCTTCGCTCGCAATGACATATCTTTAAATGCTACTGCTCTGTCCAGCGGCTCATCTTCCAGTATCCCTGAGTATCTTTGGTGTAAAAAGCGGTGTAGTCCTTTCCCTGCATGGTGAAGTTAAAGTCAAATTCGGTTACCGATTCATCATCAGGCAAAAAGTTGGTAACAATGCTATCGGCTACGGCGGCCAGGGTTATACCAAATTCATCCACCGGTTTTGTGTCTTTTTCTATATTGGCGATAAATTCGGCGTAATTGTTGAATGTATAATTACCTGAAGCATCCTGCTGTCGTGCTGCTGCAAAAGCTGCTTCGGCCCATTCCTGTTTATAAGCTTCCATAGCATTAAGCAGGTCTCCGGCAGATATTTCGGGTAATCCATCTGTGCCGGTGGTATTGTAACTATTTAGTATTTCTTCTTTGCTTCTCATTCGATATTCATAGGTAATGACACCTTTTGATATTTATTTCAAAAATTAAAAGGATGCCAAATTACTGACATCCTTTTAATTTTTCATTCTTCAAGCGTTTATATTATGCGTCGGCCAAGGTGTTCAATATGTCTATATCATCTTCAGATAACTGAATATCGGCGGTCTTCATGTTTTCTTCCAAATGCTTAACGCTCGAGGTGCCCGGGATCAGCAAAATATTGGGTGAATGGTGCAACAGCCAGCTCAAAGCAATCTGATGCAGGGTAGCGCCATGTTTGGCAGCAATCCGGTTTAATATCGCTTCGCCCTGTACATTGCCGCCACCAAGCGGGAACCAGGGGATAAATGCGATGTTATGATCGTGGGTATACTCCAGTTCTGCCTCCCATTTACGGTTATCAACGCTGTACATATTTTGGATAGATACGACTTCAAAAAATTGCTGTGCAAGTTTAATATCCGCAACGCTTACTTCTGATAAGCCTATGTGCCTGATTTTTCCGTCTTGCTGCGCTTTTTGTAAAAACTCAAATGATTTTTCGGCAGGTACTTTAGGATCAATACGGTGTAATTGGTATAAATCGATACGGTCAACTTTCAGGCGTTTCAAGCTGCCTTGCAGGGCTTCTTTTAAATGCTCGGGCGATGAATCTACAGGCCATTCATTAGGTCCGGTACGCAGCAAGCCGCCTTTGGTGCCTATTAACAAGTCGGCAGGGTATGGGTGCAGCGCTTCGGCAATTAATTCTTCCGATACGTTTGGCCCATAGCTGTCGGCTGTGTCAATAAAATTAACACCCAGCTCAACAGCACGCTTTAATACACGGATGCTTTCTTCCTTGTCTTTAGGCGGTCCCCAAATGCCCGGTCCGGTAATGCGCATTGCGCCGTAACCCAAACGATTGATAGTAATGTCGCCACCAATGGTGAATGTTTTTTCAAATGAACTTGTTGTGCTTGCCATGGTAATGTGTTTTGGTTTACTACTGTAAAGTTCAACTAAAAAACACCGGTATTGTTCATGGAATGTATAACACAAATGTCATTTCATTTATATCTGGCCGTTATCTCCAGGCACCTAATATCAATCCCATGAGGGTTAATGATACTACGCTATAACCGCCGTTTATGAATATTAACCGCCAGCTTTTAAGCTCAAACAAACTGTGAATGGCTATAGCGCAAAATGTCCAGATACCGGCAAGAAAACCGGCCGCGGTTCCCCAGGCCAGATCGGTTTTTGCATCGGCTAAAAACATGGCAAGGTTTACTGCCATTATAATGGAGAAAAAGGCCGTAAAGCCAAATGCCCGGACTTTGTTGGATGCCTGAAGCTCGGCGGTGGTTAGTTTGTTATCGGCCATCCAGGCATTGGCAAACAGGGCAGGGGAATACCAGATCCCGCCAACTAAAAATGCGGATAATGCTGCAACCAAAACGGCCAGCCAGTTGATAAGTTGAAAATTCATGATCAGATAATTTAAGTTAATTGGTTGTACTAATATAAACTATTAGAAACTAAAAGCGGAACGCTGAAAGCCAAAGCTTTGCATTGTCAAAACTTTCGCATATATACTAAATGAAAAGCCCTGGTTGCTTTCAACAACCAGGGCTTTTGGAAATCTGTTTATGAAATTTGCGATGTACTATTTAACGTTGTAATGTATCACGCTGCGACCTATATTGCCTTCAGCATCAATGCCTTCAATTATGGCACGGTATGAGCCACGCTGATCGCTGTTGAAGAAATTGATAGTGGCGGTACCGGTTGCTTTATCGGTAATCACGTTTGGTTTCCAGTAAATGGTATTGCGTAAATCGCCGCCAAGTGTGCCTTGTTTGGTAACATCATATTTAGGCGAGTAAAATTCTTTGGCTTTGGTATAACCCTGTACTGCAAAAGTGATCACATTCTGTTTCGGGATCAACTCCTGTAGTTGAGCAAGCGTGATCTTTTCTTTTTTAACAACCTTTTTGTTAATCACCATTACACCTTTGGTTTGGGTTGTACGGTTAATACCACTTACACCGTCATTTAAAAAGATCTCAACAGACTCTACTTCGCTTGATGCCATGCTTGATAAAAAGTTGGCGTCAACAGGTAAGCTACCTACGTATACCTGCACCGGTGTCCTGCTGCCTGAATTATAATCGCGGGTGATATAAAAGTTGTTGTCGATATAAGTAAGGCCCATTGCCATGGTTGATAAACAGTTCAGCAATAAAGGACATCCCTGTAATTGTTGTGCTGATACCTCGTGATCGGCCTGCATTGCTAAACCGGCAAACGTACCGTAATCAGCATGGCTTGCTTTTTTTACAATTTTGGTCGATTTTACCACAATCTCTTTGATGGTACGTGAGCTTTGATATTGTTTATAGCTGTTTTGCAGATAAGGACGGAAGGTACTGTCAATGTTCAGGATCTCTTCCGGGATGTTATTGTTTTTGCTTAGCTTTTGATAAGCCTCGCCATTAACAGATACTACCATGTTGCGCCCGTTGGGATTATTACGCGCGCTAAGGGTAATTTTTGAAGTATCGGGCACATTAATGTTTGAGAATTTGAAATTGCCCGACATGTCGGTTATCGTTTCTGCTGAGAAGTTTTTATCCGGGATCAACAAACGTAGACTTCCCTTTGCAACCGGCAGGCCGGTATTGGTCCTTAAGGTTCCCGTTACATCAATGCCTTGCTCCGGCATCAGGTAAATAGGAGGGTTTTTATCAGCCAAAATATCTTCATAATCAAAACGGCGGTAACCTTGGGTGAGCATTAAAATATCAAGGTTAGCCAGTTTTTCGTCATCTGGTTTGTTGAAGTAGTAATTTGGCTTTTCGATATAGCCTTTCAGATCGGAAGTGAGCAGCATATTACTTAATATGGTCGATTCCGCGTCTTCATTTGATGGTACAGTGCCATCGTCAACAACCGCTACCGAAAAACTGCCTTCAACCGGTGTGGTATTGTTTTTTGCTGATACAGTGATTTTTACATTACCTCTGGTACTGTACGAAGGTTTATCTGTTTTCAGGGCCAGGTTCATCTGGTCGTTATGTTGAATAAATACTATTCGCTCGCATAAAGCGTATCCGCCAGAAGAAAACAGCGTTACCTGCACAATACCTGTAGGGAACTTACTTTTAGGGATATTAGCCGAATAAACTGTGCTTTGCAACACTGTTTGCGCGGCATAATAAATAACGCCTCCGCTTTGTGCTACCAGGTAAAAGCTTTTGTTTTGTTTACGCTGAAAAAACAGGTCGTTCGCCGATATTTTCACAGTTAAGTTAGCCGGATCGTTGCTGTATACCGCAACGTTTATCCCCATAGATTGTACGCGTGGCAGATTATAACTTGCCTGCGAGCCGTCAGGAAAAGTGATGTTGGCTTTGTATGATCTTTCGATGTCAGGGGTTAAGGCAAATACGCCCATACCTAAGTGTGCGCTGCTGATCTGTGCAATTTCTGTGCCTTTATCGTCAACTATATTTCCTTTAATATCAACACCTAAACCGCTTGAGGCAATGGCCTTAAAGGCAACTTTAGTACGGATACCGTTGGTTAACTGACCACCCTCCGGGAAAAACTGCACATCATAACTCTTAACTGCTGTACGCATAGAAAAGCTGCTGTTGATGGTTTTACGGTCGCCGACATCAATAGAGGTAACCAGGATACCGCCGGTAATCACGTCGGCCTGGCTTTCGGGCAGGTCTACCAATAATACGCCTTTATCATCGGTAGTGCCACGGCCTTTGCTTACCGGGTCGCCATTTTTCATCAGTTGCCAGCTTACCTTTTTGTTGGCATAAGGCGTATTATCTGATCCTTTATAAAGAATGGTTGCGTCAACCTTTACGCCTGTTCTTTTTGTTGAACTTTTATACGAGATGTTGGTACGTACCTGGTTATCTATGGCGTTACCAACGTTGAAAGTGTGGTCGTAAAAATAATCAGGGTCAAAATTACGCATCCAGTTGGTGTAGCTGCGCAGACGATAGGCCCCCTGCTTATAAGTATCGCCATTGAGCACAATGTTACCGCTTGCAAAACCATTATTAACCGCGATACGCTGACTTTCAACTACCGAATCCCGGTTGTTGATCAGATCGACATATACGATACGGCTCAGCGCCGAAGGCTGGTGCTTTTCAATAGTTACATAGGCTTTAAACCAAACGGTATCGCCAACAGCATAGTAAGGTTTATCGGTATGCAGATAAACCTTTTCGATAGGGTAGTTGCTGCTAAACTTGCTTGTTTTTTCGATTATGGTAGTTAGTGGGATGCTATCCTGCTGGGCAAAAACAGATGCGCCAAAGGCAGTTAACAGGCATAATAGGAGTAAAAATCGACGTATGATCATCAATATAAGTTAAAGGAGTAACAGGGGCTAATATAAACATTTAGCCGTATTGCATTTTTGGCTCCGGTTTATTTAACACTTTTTTACAAATGTGTTTTTATAACCCATTGGCGAAAGTTAAACGCTAAAACCTATATGCCTATACAAAATAGCACAATTGTTACTTAGTGTGGTTTTTAGCTTTGCCTTCAACATGTATTGAAACCATACTGGAGTGAATTATTCCTAAGGTTGTGCCCGGTTTTACGTTAAGATAAAACTTAAAGTAGCTTTCCATAACAGCCTTGGATGTGTGGATGTAGTCAGCCTCTCTTTCCTGGTCGCCGTTAAACCCAACAAGGGGAGCGCCGTAATACAAATTGCCTTTATCATCAATATACATGGTGAAGGAAAAATAGAAATCCTTATAGGCATTTTTGATCACGATATCATAATTGGGATCGAGGTAATCGTCAGAGTTATCGAAATTGTTGAGGATATCGGGTTTAGTAGTGCGGCGCGAAACTGTAACCAGGGGACTTTTACTGGTTAGTTCGGCCGGTTGCCTCGCTGAAAAGGCCTTGGTGTAATCGGCCGTCGCTTTTGCAGCCAGTGTGCGGATAAATAAAGTATCGGCACGGCTTGGCTTTCTAAGTGTAGTTGTATCGGTGTGCAAAACGTTTTTTACATAGTTATCAGCAAAAAATCGCATGAACACTTTGGTACCTTTAACGTCAAGAGAATCACCTTTTTGGATCAGGATCTCCATGGTTATACTGTCCTTGTTGATCTGCCTTATTTTTAACCATGAACGGGCTGCATTAAAGATAGAATCGTACCCTCGGGTAAGCGGGAAATTGATAAACGCGTTTTTAGTAGGACTGAAAATGCTCACAGAATCGTCTGAAACAAATTTCAGTTTCCACTGCGGCTCTAACTGGTAACCGTATTCGTTAAATGAAAGCCCGTTGCGCTGACGCCTTGATACTTCGGAATAATTGATGCCGTTGTAGGGTTTGAAAGAAATAAGTTCTCTTTTCTTTTGCCCCGGTTGGTTGCCACCGCAGCCAAAAGTAAATGCAGATAATATGATGAGCAGCCCGAATGCTGCTGTTTTTAACGTTTTCAGATTGATGAGTAGCATTGCCGCTAAAGATATAGATAATTCAATAAACGGTTAAAAAAAGCAGGGAAATTAGGGCAACGATGATAGTAATGAACTTTTTTGAAGCTTTTCAGATCCGACCCTCCCGGTAACATGAACAGCTATCTCACTTGTGTGTGTTATGCCAAGCGTTTTACCGGGGATCAAATTAAGGTAATATTTAAGATAACTCTCCATGACGGCTTTTGACAGATGAGTATAACTAATTCGGCGGCTCTCTTCCAAAAATACAGTTAGCGGTTTACCGTAATGCATTTGTCCGATGGGATCAACAAATATGGAAAATGAATAATAGAAATTTGAGTAGGCATTATTGACAGTAATGTCAAATTCGGGGTTCATGTAATCATAAGAAGTATCGAAGTTATTGAGCATGGTTGGCTCTGTATGGCGTTTGCTGATAGTAACTGACGAGCTTTTGCTTCTAAGTTCAACTGGTTGCGTGGCTGCAAAGCCTTTTTCAAAGTCTTTATCAGCTGCATTGGTCAGCCGCTGTATATACACGCTATCTCTCCGGCTGGGACTTTTGCATAGGCTTATATCACCACGAAGTATATTTTTGATATAATTATCTGCATAAAAGATCATGTAAACTTTGGCACCCCGGGTATCAACTGAGTCTGCGTAGGCGTTAAGTAACTCGATGATCATGCTGTCTTTTGTCATGGTTTTAACCTTGAGCCAGGTACGGGCTGTATTAAAAATGGAGTCGTAACCACGTGTAAGCGGGAAGTTAATGAACTGCTTTTTTGTTGGACTATAAATGCTGGTTGAATCATTGGAAACAAATTGCATTTTCCATTGCGGCTCTAACTGGTAGCCAAAGCTATTGAATGAAAGCCCGTTTTGAGTGCGCCGGGCTATTTCGGTATAGCTGATACCAAAGACTGGTTTGAACGAGATTAGGTCCTTTTCGCCGTTGTGCTTAACAATGTTGCGGTGTTTACAGCCAAGGCAAAACAAAGTCAATACAATGCAGGTTAGTTTTGTAATAGGTTTAGCGGTAAGCATATAGGTTTGATATAATATAAATATACAATATCTAACTACTCCTAAATGTTAAATTATGCTAAAATTGCAGACTGAAAAAACAATCTGATGGCAATTGAAATAGAACGTAAGTTTTTGGTAGATCACGAAAAATGGCAGCAAGTAGCAAAGCCCGAACCTATGCATTTCAGGCAGGGCTATATTTTTAGCGATGAAAAGAAAACTATCCGGATCCGAGTTACTGATGCTGAGGGGTATATCACTATAAAAGGAAGCTCGGCCGGTTTTAGCCGCAGCGAGTTTGAATATATCATCCCGGCGGCAGACGGCGTGCAATTGCTGGATAATTTTGCAGTTTCTGAATTAGAGAAATATCGCTTTAACATCAACTACGCTGGTAAGCTTTGGGAAGTTGATGAGTTTTTAGGCGATAATCAGGGCCTGCTCATGGCCGAGATCGAACTTGATAGCGAGGATGAAAAATTTGAACTGCCTCCCTGGGTAACTATCGAAGTAACCGGTGATAAGCGATATTATAACTCCTTTTTAAGCGTAAATCCCTTCAAAAACTGGTAACAGGCTTTCAGGCACATTCGGGCAGGCCCAATAGGTAGTCGGGTTCTGATTCGTCGGTAACCGTTTTAACATATTTGTTACCATCGGGGCAAACTGCCGGAATCAGGCTGGTTTTATTGCCGTTGCTATCTATGATATAAGCGTCGCCGTCTTCATTTTTTATCCAGTCGTAAAGTTTTGCCCGTTCGGTAAGGCCCTTTACGTTGATCCTTTCATTAATCCACTCAAGCGAATCTATGGCCACATAAGGGTTACGATGTGGTTTGGTATCTGTTTTTATACATACTATACGTACTGCCATTGTGTTATTTACATTAAATGTTCAGGTGCGATAAAAATATAGCAAAAAACAAAACGGAGAAATAGGTGTTATCACCCAATTTTCACTACGTAAAATTACCTATTGCATAGGTGCTGATACCTTTATAACGAGATGAAATATTAAAATGTAATGGTTTAAAATGCAGATTATCAATAAGGTATTCTCTGTATCGCTAAAAAGATGAGAAAACTATTGTGTAACCAAAAGGTTTCATTTAAATTTGTAACCGAACGGTTTCATATGGCCGCTTGCTCATTATGCGAAGAGACGTTTTCCAGGCGATTGCCGATCCTACCCGGCGCGAGATCATTAATTTGATTGCTTACCGGCAAATGAACCTTAATGCCGTTGCCGATAATTTCGATATCAGCAGGCCGGCTGTATCTAAACACATCAAAATATTAACTGAATGCGGTTTGCTTGTTATTAAGCAGCAGGGGAGGGAGCGCTACTGCCAGGCCGACCTGAAACAGCTAAAACAAGTTACCGACTGGGCCGAACAATATCGCCAGTTTTGGACTCAGAAACTGGACGCCCTTGACGTTTTTTTAACCAATGAACAAAATACAGATAACCAAAAAAACAATAAATTATGAGCACACAACCATTTGTTATTGAAAGGATTTATGCGGCACCTATACAAAAAGTATGGGAGGCAATTACCGTTAAGGAAAAAATGAAAGAGTGGTATTTTGACCTGGCAGAATTTAAACCTGAAGTAGGTTTTGAGTTTCAGTTTATCGGCGGTGACGGTATTAAGGAATATCTTCACCTTTGCCGTGTAACCAAAGTTGTTGAAGGCAAAACCATAGCCTATACCTGGCGATACGATGGCTACGAAGGTGATTCGGAAGTTACCTGGGAACTTTCCCCTGAAGGTGAGGGTACAAAATTAGTGCTCACCCACCGCGGGCTCGAAACTTTCCCTCCGTTAGACGCCTTCAAAAAAGAAAACTTTGTTGCCGGTTGGACACATATCACCGGTATCTCGCTTAAAGAGTATCTGGAGAAGTAGTATCTACAATAGCAGGGTGCTATTTAAAATAGAAGCTAAACAATAAAGCCGGGCAAAAGCCCGGCTTTATAATTAAAACAATATGATAAGGAGGCAGGCCAGCTAATCGCTTATTGCCAACCTCCAGACTTTGGCATTAAAACACCTGGTCAAACTGGTTAACGGCATCTTTGCTTTCCAGTAAAGAGTGTCCCATTAAAAACTCGTCAACCTTGCGGGCTGCTTCGCGGCCCTCAGATATAGCCCAAACCACCAGTGATTGTCCGCGGCGCATATCGCCTGCTGTAAACACTTTGCTCACGTTGGTACGGTAAACACCTTCTTTGGCTTTAACATTTTTACGGTCATCAATTTCAACACCAAGCTGACTGATGAAGGTATCATGCTGCGGGTGTAAAAAGCCCATTGCCAGGAATACCCGTTGACAAGGGATTTCACGCTCAGAGCCTTCAACTACATGGAATTTTACCGGGCGGCCCATGAAGTCCTGTTCCCATTCAACGTCAACTACTCTCAATGCACGTAGATTGCCTTCTTCGTCACCTAAAAACTCTAAGGTATTAACACCCCAGAAACGGTCGGCACCTTCCTCGTGTGAGCTGGTAGTTTTCAGTACCATTGGGTAAGTTGGCCATGGCATGTGTTGTGTACGCTGGGCCGGTGGCTGAAACATCACCTCAAACTGCTTGATAGATGCTGCACCCTGACGGTTTGAAGTACCCACACAATCAGATCCGGTGTCGCCACCGCCAATTACTACAACATCTTTACCAGTTGCTATGATCTCTTCAACAGTAACATCAATATTGCTTACGCGCTTGTTTTGCTGTTTCAGGAAATCCATCGCAAAATGGATCCCTTTTAGCTCGCGGCCCGGAATATTCAGGTTACGTGGAATGGTTGAGCCGCCTGCTAAAATTACGGCATCGTTGTTACGTACCAGTTCGTCGGCAGCTACGTTTACACCAACTTCGCTATTGTATTTAAATACAACGCCGTCTTTTTCCATTACTTCAACGCGGCGCTCAACTACCCATTTCTCCAATTTAAAGTCAGGGATACCGTAGCGTAATAAACCGCCTGCACGGTCGTCACGTTCGTAAACGGTAACGGCGTGACCAACTTTCACCAGCTGGGCTGCAGCTGCAAGGCCTGCCGGACCTGAACCTACAACCGCTACTTTTTTACCTGTTTTAACAAGCGGAGCAGTTGGTTTTACCAGGTTTTTCTCGTAAGCGATCTCAATGATATGGCGCTCAATTTCCTCGATAGCAACAGGCGGCTTGTTGATGCCTAACACACATGCAGATTCGCACGGAGCAGGGCAGATACGGCCTGTAAACTCAGGGAAGTTATTAGTTGATGATAATATGTGGTAAGCTTCTTCCCAGTTTTTACGATACACTGCATCGTTAAACTCAGGGATGATGTTACCCAGAGGGCATCCCGAATGGCAGAAAGGGATACCGCAATTCATACACCTTGCCGATTGCTGGTTAAGCTTCTCTTCGGTGTATAAATTAACAAATTCGTTATAGTTCTTAACGCGTTCAGTAGCCGGAACTTTTGATGGAAGTTCGCGATTAAACTCCTGAAATCCTGTAGGTTTTCCCATTTCTTAGCCTATAGTTTGATATTGTGATTTCTCTAATACTTTTTTATACTCTCTTGGATACACTTTCACGAACTGGGTTGATGCTTCGTTCCAGTTGTTCAGGATCTTTTGTGCAAGCTTACTGCCTGTTAAAGAGATGTGTTTACGCAACAGTGTAAGGATCTGCTCTTCATCCTGCGCGGTTAGCGGGTCAAGGTCAACCATTTCGGTATTACAGTTTTCTGCAAAAGTACCTTCAGGATTATAAACCCATGCTATACCACCGCTCATACCAGCCGCAAAGTTGCGGCCTGTATTACCGAGGATGAGTGCACGGCCACCGGTCATGTACTCGCAACCATGGTCGCCAATACCTTCAACAACTGTGGTAGCACCTGAGTTACGTACCGCGAAACGTTCGCCGGCCATACCGCCTACAAACAACTCGCCCGATGTAGCACCGTAAAGGGCTACGTTACCGATGATGATGTTGTCTTCAGGAACAAAGGTTGCATTAGCTGCCGGATATACGGCTATCTGTGCGCCCGAAAGGCCTTTACCTACGTAGTCATTAGCTTCGCCTTCCAACTCAAAAGAAACGCCTTTAGTAGTGAAAGCAGCAAAGCTTTGACCTGCCGAACCTTTGAATTTGAAGTTAACAGTATTGTCAGGTAAACCTGCCGAACCATAAACTTTCGAGATTTCGTTTGATAACATGGTACCGATTGTACGGTCAACGTTAATTACATCGAAAGATGCAAATACCGGTGTTTTATCTTCCAAAGCAGGTTTAGCAGCTTCAACCAGTTTCCAATCAAGGATATTGGCCATGCCATGATCCTGTGATTCGCTGTTGTACAAGGTCATGCCTTTGGTGTTGGTAACCGGGTGCAGGATACCGCTAAGATCAATCTTTTTGGCTTTCCAGCTTTGCAGGTTATCTTTTACTTTCAGGAACTGTACGCGGCCAACCATTTCATGAATGGTACGGAAACCAAGCTCGGCCATGATCTCGCGTAACTCCTCAGCCATAAAGCGGAACAGGTTAACGATATGCTCAGGTTTGCCCGAGAATAGCTTACGTAATTCAGGATCTTGTGTGGCAACACCTACAGGGCAGGTATTCAGGTGGCATTTACGCATCATGATACAACCGCCTGCAACAAGGGCAGCTGTAGCTACACCCCATTCTTCGGCACCCATCAGGGCTGCGATAGCCAAATCGCGACCGGTTTTCAACTGACCATCTGTTTGTAATACCACACGGCTGCGGAGTTTGTTGCGTACCAATGTTTGGTGTGCTTCGGTTAAACCAAGCTCCCATGGTAAGCCCGCATGTTTGATAGAGCTTATTGGCGATGCTCCGGTACCGCCGTCATAGCCGGCAATCAGGATCACATCGGCGTGTGCTTTGGCAACACCGGCAGCAATAGTACCTACGCCTGCTTTTGATACCAACTTAACGTTGATACGGGCAGCACGGTTGGCATTTTTAAGGTCGAAGATAAGTTGTGCCAAATCTTCGATAGAGTAAATATCGTGGTGCGGCGGAGGCGAGATCAAACCTACACCCGGAGTAGAGTGACGGGTTTTAGCGATCCAGTCGTCAACCTTGTGGCCTGGCAGCTGACCGCCTTCGCCTGGTTTAGCGCCCTGCGCCATTTTTATCTGTAACTCGTCGGCGTTGGTAAGGTAGTTTGAAGTTACCCCGAAACGACCTGATGCTACTTGTTTAATAGCCGAACGTAATGAATCGCCGTTTGGCAATTTGTCATAACGCATTTCGTCCTCGCCACCTTCACCAGTATTGCTTTTACCACCAATGCGGTTCATGGCAATAGCCATAGTGCTGTGCGCTTCGTGGGAGATAGAGCCGAATGACATGGCGCCTGTAGCAAAACGCTTCATGATGCTTTCAGCAGGTTCAACCTCATCAATGCTGATTGATTCGCGGTGGTGCGCGAAGTCAAGCAGGCCACGGATGGTGAAATGCTTTTCAGTTTGCTCATTAACTACCTTAGCATAGTTTTTATATACCTCGTAGCTGTTGCTGCGTGTTGCATGCTGCAACAAGTGAACAGTGGTTGGGTTAAACAAGTGGGCTTCACCACGACGTTTCCATTGGTAAATACCACCCTCTGGCAACAGGTTATCAGCACCTTTAGCTTCAAAGCCCATTTTGTGTTTGCAAAGTGCTTCGCGGGCAATTTCGTCAAGGCCTAAACCGCCTATACGGGTTACTGCACCGTGGAAGTATTTGTCAACAACGGTTTTGTTCAAACCAAGGATCTCGAATACCTGAGCGCCGTGGTATGACTGCAGTGTTGAGATACCCATTTTTGAGAAGATCTTCAACAAGCCATCGTTAATAGATTTAACGTAGTTATTACGCAGTTTTTTGATATCGTAGGTGGTTTCAAGGCTCCCATTGTCCTTAAGTGTTTCAATGGTTGAAAGCGCCAGGTACGGGTTGATGGCAGTAGCACCAAAGGCCAGTAAGCAGGCAAAGTGGTGTACCTCCCATGCATCGCCGGTTTCAACAACCAGGCCTACAGCACCACGGCGACCTTTGCGGATCAGGTGGTGGTGGACGGCTGAAACAGCCAATAGGGTAGGGATAGGGGCATGCTCAGAGTCAACCGCGCGATCTGAAAGGATCAATACCTCGAAGCCGTCATCAACGGCATCTTCGGCGTAGCGGCAAAGGCGGGCAATACCTTTTTCCAATGAACCAGGCAGGCCATCAGCTTTAAAGTATGTTTGCAGTGTTTTAGCGTGGAACAGACCGGTATCAATACTACGCAGTTTTTCTAACTGGTGGTTTTTCAATATCGGGTGTTTTAATACCACGCAATGGCAATGCATTTTATCCTCATCAAGCAGGTTGCCATTGTTACCAATGAAGGTAGCAAGGCTCATTACCAAACGCTCGCGGATTGGGTCAATCGGCGGGTTGGTTACCTGCGCAAAGAATTGTTTGAAGTAGCTTGACAGGTGCTGGGGCTTGTCCGAAAGGATAGCCAATGGTACGTCGGTACCCATTGAACCTACAGGTTCTTTTCCATCAAGCGCCATTGGCTTAATGATGGTGTCGATATCCTCGCGGCTGTAACCAAATACCTGCTGGTAACGGTACACAGAAGCTTCAGATAGGTTAGCGAAAGCCAAACGTGGTTCAGAAAGCTCGCTCAGGTTAATTTTATAATTTTCAAGCCAGCGGCCGTAAGGTTGCTGTGATGCAACCTGTTTCTTGATCTCCTCATCGGTGATGATGCGGCCTTTTTCGGTATCGATCAATAGCATTTTACCTGGCTGTAAACGGCCTTTACGTAAAACGGTGCTTTCGTCGATAGTTAAAGTACCTGCTTCAGAAGCAGCGATAACACGGCCATCATTGGTTACCACAAAACGCAGCGGACGTAAGCCATTGCGGTCAAGCAACGCGCCTACCAGTTTACCATCGGTAAAGGTAATTGCTGCAGGGCCATCCCATGGCTCCATCAAGGTAGCGTGGAACTCATAGAATGCCTTTTTAAGCGGATCCATTGCTTCGTTGCCATCCCACGCTTCAGGTACCAGCATCATCATTACGTGTGGTAATGAACGGCCTGAATGCAATAGCACTTCAATAATATTATCCAAACAAGCAGAGTCAGACTGGTTGTTATCAATCACCGGTAATAACATCTCCATCTCTTCGGCAGTGAAGTATGATGAAGCGTAAGATTTTAAGCCGGCGTAAAACCAGTTTAAGTTACCTGTTAAGGTGTTGATCTCGCCGTTATGCGCAATTAAGCGGAATGGCTGAGCCAGTTTCCATGATGGGAATGTATTGGTTGAAAAACGCGAGTGGATCATGGCAAAGCCAGATGCAATACGCGGATCAGAAAGATCTGAATAGTATTTACGTAGCTGGTAAGTAGTAAGCTGGCCTTTGTAAATAATTGTTTTACAGCTTAATGATGTAAAATAGAAATTTTCAGAAGCACCGGCTACGGTTTCGGTAATGGTTTTGTTGATATACCTTCTGAGCACAAATAACTTACGCTCAAAATCATCGGCATTGGTAATATGATGCGGACGGGCAATATAAATTTGCTCAACATCGGGCTCGGCCTGACGGGCTGTTTCGCCAATAACCGACGAATCAACTACAAGTTTACGCTCGCCCAGTTTTTGCAAGCCTAATTTTTCAATTGCATTGTTAATAATGGTACGGCAGGCCTTTTTCTGGGCCGAATCCTTGGGTAAGAAAATCATACCTACACCATACTCGCCGGGTTCCGGCAGGCTGATCTCAAGGTTTGAGCATTCTTCCATTAAAAACTCATGGGGTAATTGTATCAATATACCCGCTCCGTCCCCGCTTTCGGGGTCGCATCCGCACGCACCACGGTGCTCCATGTTTTCAAGCATGGTCAACGCGTTATCGATGATTTCGTTGGTTTTATGACCGTTTATATTGGCTATAAATCCCGTTCCGCACGAATCGTGTTCAAATTCCGGTCTGTAAAGACCCTGGTGGCTATCAGTTTGATCCATTGTTTAAATTAAACCGTTTATAATATTTATAAGGGGTGTAACCACGAAGTTACCAAAACTCAAATAAATTATAAAATTTACGGTAATTTTTAAAGATTTCTAAAAAATCAATTATTTAAATCATAATTATTTAACATTATCTCAACAAAAAGAGATAAATATTATGATGTACAAAATGAAAGTACAAAAAAAATTATTTAGAATCAATATAAAGTTATACCAAACTTGTGCAATACATTTATTAAAGCTGACTTTTTAGCTATAACCAAATTAAATTTTGTGGTGTTTTTCTATATGATTAGTAGGAATTGGGAGATCGGTTCGTAGTTAGCGGTTCACTAATGATGGTTGAGGGTTGGATTAATTGAGGAATAAACGGCAGAAAGCAATTGAGATGCAAAAGCCTTGTGAAATATGCTCGAAGAATTTTTTGTGCCGAAGGTACACATCACATTTTGCAAGGTAAATAAAGGAATGGTTTAATTGTCTGAACCTGAATTTATAGAATTAAGGAATTAATGGAATTTTAGTTACTAAAAGACTTACGAAGTTTGAAAGCTTCGTAAGTCTGAATATCAATTGGATAAGTTTTCCTTATAAGCTCTATTGTGGAGTAATTACCTTTAGTTAACAATGAGCATCAACTATGAACTATGATCTATGAACCATACGCCACAACCTACCTATAAGTACACAAATAAGAGCTCTGTACTTCTGTTTTTACTTTAAAGGAGGTGTTGGCTTCAATTTCAAATGTTTGTCCGCCTATAAAAGTTTGCCATTGGTTTTGGCCAGGGAGTTGGGCTTCAAGGCTGCCTTCAATTACGGTCATGGTTTCATGGCTTGATGTGCCAAATTCATATTCGCCGGGTTCAATAACGCCGATGGTTGAGCGACCCTGAGGGGTAGTATATGCCAGTGATTTCACGGCACCTTCAAAATATTCGTTTACGTTGATCATGTTTAAAAATTTCGGCCTAATATGGTTAAATAAAATGATTTGTATTATAATTGGGGCTTAACTATTGAAAGCCGCCGCATTGGCGAATGTTAAAATATGTGAAAAAAGTAATTTCGGTTGTGATTATTACTTCCTAAACATCGTTATTTGCATAAAATTTATATATGAGGAAAATCCAACTATTAATGCTGTTCGTTTTATCAGCTATAATATTCCAGGGCTGTAAAAAGGACGTTGTTACTTCTGCTTCTACTACTTCCGACCAAATACTTGCTGCTACTATAAACGGTACATCGTGGATTCCGGATGATGTTACCGCTACGATAACTTATGATACTGAGGCTAAAACAAAATCATTTAATGTGGTAGGTACTGCCGACCTGAAAAGAGTAAAATGGACCATTACATTAAGTGATGCAACTGCTACCAATGTTAACACTTTTCCACTCGCCACTTATAAGGTTGATGCTACCAAAAGGGTACAGATGGCTTATTTTACTTCGGCAGGTGGGGTGGAATATGACCAGGTTGGTGTTGTTGAATCGGGATCTGGATCTATTATAATTACCGCTATTGATCCAACCAAAAACTTGATAACAGGTACATATAGCATGACCACTAAGAAAGTGAATTATAATCAGGATGGTTCTATTGAATCTATTGAAACGTCTCAGATTGCAAGTGGAACGTTCACTAATTTACCTTATACGTTTGGTCAAAGCGCTCAATAAGATATCAAATAATAAAATAAAAAGCCCTGAAGTATTTATGCTTCAGGGCTTTTTATTTTGATCTCCTTATTGATAATGATTGGGGTTTGTTGGGGTTGATGGATTAGGTGTTGGACTTGGTGTAGTCGGGCTCGACGGATTAGGTGTCGGGCTTGGGGTTGGCGCCGGCGTTGGCATATTAGGTGTGCTTGGCTGAGGCACCGGGTTTGGTGTATTAGGTGTTGGTGATGGGCTTGGGGTAGGCGTTGGTGTAGGAGCAGGTGTCGGTGTTGGCACTGGCATCGGTACACGGTTCGGATCTGTAGGCGTTGGTGTAGGTGCTGGATTTGGCACCGGATCTGTTGGTTTTGGGGTTGGATCCGGTGTTTTTGGTTTCTTTTTATTTTTACCTGGCACGGTATCGGTTGCCATGTTGTATTTCGCTATTGAAATGCCATTATTTTGAGACTTGTGGCCGTTGGCTAATGCAAATGAACCGGCTAACGACAGGGCGATAGCGGCTGTTGCTATTCTTAGATTTTTCATATTTTTTCTTTTTATTTATGAAAAGTTAACTAATAATATAACATAGTAGAGGGGGAAGGGTTTTAAAAAGTTGAAATGAATGTGACTGCCGTGGCCGATATCGTTGATTCGCCGTTTGTTATATTATTGCGGTATTTGAAAATGATTAATGTATCGCCGGTTTAAACAGCAAGATTTTATATTTGCAATATACCTGCAAATCAATTACCTATGACCGAACTTGAAAAAATGACATCCGGCGAGCTTTATAACGCCGGCGACGCTGAGCTTGTAGCTGCCCGTTCAAAAGCGCGACAACTGTTTACTCAATATAATGCTGCCAGTTATGACGACAAGGAAACCAAAACTGCCCTGCTAAAACAATTGCTGGGAAATTTTAAGGGTAATATTGATATCCAGTCGCCGTTTTACTGCGATTATGGTTTTAATATCACGGCCGGCGATAACCTGTTTCTGAATTTCAACTGCATCATACTGGATTGCGCCCGTGTTACTTTTGGCGATAATGTTTTCCTTGCGCCTAATGTACAGCTTTATACAGCGTATCACCCCGTCATAGCTGCGGAGCGGATAAAAGGCCCCGAATATGCCGCGCCCATCACCATTGGCAATAACGTATGGCTGGGTGGCGGTGTAATTGTATGCCCGGGTGTTACTATTGGCGATAACACCACCATAGGTGCCGGAAGCGTGGTTACCAAAGATATTCCTGCAAATGTAGTGGCTGTTGGGAACCCCTGCCGGGTGATCAGGTCTCTTTGATCTGGTTAGGGTCAGCCAAAAGCATAAGGTCGATCCATTCCCTGGATCTGGATTTTGTATTGTGCAGGGAGAAGGGCGTCCCGTAAAAACTTCCCGGGTTTAAGGTTCTTTGTAGCCTTATATACTTTTAATACTGGCCAAAGCCAGGCCGTTTTGCCCAGCGGTAGTTGCTGGCTAACTTGTGCCGGTACAGTAAGCAATTGCGCCTGTTTCAGGATCTGATAACGAACCAAACCGAGATGTTTTCTGTATTGATGATACAAATCGATGGTAAAAGCGCTATTGATGAGGTCGGTTTCAAGATGCTCCCCGCGCATTTGCAGGTATTGCTGATAATCGGCAGGCAAACCTGTTAAATGCATCCGTTCACCAACCTGTTTAAAAACGTTAAAAACTTCGGTTTTTTCGGCTACACTTAAGGGTTTTTCCAATAATTCATACGAGCGGATTGACAAATCTATGAGTAAGAATAATACATCACGATAGGCCCAGTCAGGTATTTGGGAGCCGCGAGATGTTTCAACGCCTTTGTGAATAGCAGTTATTTTATCGATAGCCTTCAAAGCTGCTTCACGCTCCGAAAAGAGAATCTGCCGGGAATAAGCCACCGTGCTGAATAGACGGCCCAAAGGGTCTGCCGGAAGCTTACCTGTAAAATAAAGCCAGTCGACCGCCTTGTTTAAAGCAAACTCGGCAGCCGCGCCTGCAAAAATAAAAAGGATGGTATCTGCCTTGCCCCAAATCCTGCGCACTATCGAATGTTCATCCACAAAAAGTTCCATACTATATAATGTTAGCTTTTGATAAGTTGTTTTTGGCCTGCCTGTAAAATAGTTCGGCTATTATTACTATAAATATGCCCACAGTATAACAAAGTATATCTCCCGATGAAAATGATTGCCCAAGTAGTATGGCAGCCAATTTTGAGTTTTGTAAACCAAGGTGCTTAAGTAAGTTAAAGTACTGGGAAATTTCAACTATGTAAGAAAAGAACAACGCACCGATTGCAGCTTTAATCCAGGAGATATCGATCACGCTTTTTACAAAGCAATAAATAAGGATAACCACTAAAAGATCGCCGCCAAAAGGGCGGATAAGGTCATCATGTAGGTATACACCGATAAACACTTCAATTATAAAAAGTAGTAAAGTTAAGATGGCGTATGTTTTGTTTAATTTCATTTGGTTTTTAAAAAGTACTTTGTATTTTAAAGTTAATAAATGTTTTTATATCCGCAATCGGCAAACCTATTTTTTATCCTTGGGGGATGGCTGTTTTTTATCTGAGCTGCTAACTTTTGTGGTCTTTTATGATTGTTTAAAACTTGAATGCTAATTTTTATAGTTTTTAAATTGCAACTGGTATACTTGTATTTTAATTTAAGCAGGTATATGGTAAACGCAGTTTTTGAGTTTGAATTTAATAATCAGGTTATTGAGTTTGATATAAGCGATAAGGATTTGATGATAAATGCCACGGAGATGGGCAAAATATTCGGAAAAAATCCGGCCGAGTTTTTAAAGTTGAAGCAAACCAAAGATTTTATAGAAGAACTGAAAAATTTGCCTTTACCTTTTAATGAAGCAAACGAAGAGCGAAGCTATGCCGATAGTCAGACCGATCTGGAATCGATGATATTTGTAAATAAGATAGATGGTTTATGGATGTGCGAGATCCTGGCATTGAAATTTGCCGGCTGGCTAAATCCTAAATTTGAGGTTTGGGTTTACAGTACCATACGGGAGTTTCTACCCAATTTGCGAGATAATAATGAAGCCTACAAGCAAATTGTAAAGTTTGAAGATCAACTGGAAAAGCTGGTGAAAAAATTACAAGGCAATGCAGATTTTCAATCGTATATGTTATTGCAGGAAAAACTGAAAAAGCTGCCTTATAGGATCAAACGAAATAATCAGGCTACTTTAAGGCAGTATAGGCAGTTAAAGGCTATTTAATTATTATTTTGTGGAGAAGGCATGCAGCCTTCTCCGATTTACTTTTTCGTTTTCGGCAATATACCTAACTCCGTTTTGCCAATTTAATGTCATTAAATCGCTGTTGATTTAGTATTAAATAATTGTAATCCTATTTTTTTTACTTTCGCTTTTTATTAGCTCCCGGCGCAAATGGGTTTGATCATCTCCTGCCGATCAGTCCCTGGGGGAAACTAAAAGCAACGTGTTTTTCATGGAAAGTAAATTAAGGTTGGCCGAATATAAAGTACTTTTATACAGGCTGTTTTTGGGGTATTTATTCTATTTTATTGCAAGGGTGCTGTTCTTTGCATTTAATACGCACCTGTTTGCTGTTGATAGCTTTTGGGCACTGCTCAGGTTATGCTACTACGGTATGGCCTTTGATACCACTGCGCTGCTTTATATCAATAGCCTGTTTATTTTGCTTAGCGTTTTGCCGCTAACTATTAATACCCGGCCTAAATTTCAAAAAGGGATGGCCATCCTGTACTTTGTTACCAATTTACTCGCGTACGCTACCAACTTTGTTGATATTATTTACTACCGCTTCAGCCAGGTGCGTTCAACCAAAGCTACACTTGATGTACTTGCCGATGAGAATAACAAGAAACTATTGTTCACTCATTTTTCTGAAGCCTATTGGTATGTAGTAACCATATTTATACTGTGTGCTGTTTGCTGGATCTGGCTGTATGGACGTGTAAAGTTGAAATCCGCGAAGGTGACTGATAAGAAGGTATATTTCTCATCATCTGTAGTTTCCTTTTTGTTGATCTTTGCACTGGTTATCGGAGGGATTCGTGGTGATTTTGCCCATAGCACAAGGCCAATTAATATGGTTGATGCCTATAAGCATATCACGGTGCCTAACCAGGGCGATATCGTGTTAAATACGCCCTTCGCTATTTTTCGTACGCTGGGTACCAATAATTATAAGCTTCAGCATTGGGCGGATGAGGCCTACATCAACACCAACATAAAACCCGTAAAACAATATAATACTAAACCTGCTAATAAACCCAATGTGGTGATCATTATATTGGAAAGCATGGCCCGCGAATATTGGGGCAGCATGAACCGCGATGTTAATATACCGGGCTTTAAATCATATACACCGTTTTTAGATTCATTATCCAACAGCAGCCTGATATTTACCAATGCTTATGCAACGGGCAGGCAATCTATTCATGCGGTATCGTCGGTTATAGCTGGTATTCCTTCGTTTCAGAATGCATTTACATCATCACCATACGCCAAGCAAAAAATCCAGTCGGTAGTATCCATTTGTGATAATATGGGGTACGAGACCTCTTTCTTCCATGGTGCCGCTAACGGTTCGATGGGTTTTCAGGGTTTTGGTAGTATTTTAGGGTACAAGCACTATTATGGCCGTACAGAGTATAATGATGATAAAGACTTTGACGGTATCTGGGGTATTTGGGACGAGCACTTTTTCCCGTTCATGGGTCGCACACTTAGCGCGCAGAAACAGCCCTTTATGGCCACGCTTTTCACCCTTTCATCGCATGATCCTTATCAGTTGCCCGAAAAGTATAAAGCAAGGTTTAAAGGAGGGCCGCTGGCTATTGATAAATGCGTTCAATATACGGATAATGCTTTGCGAATCTTTTTTAATTACGCTAAAACACAGCCATGGTTCAATAATACCATTTTTGTGATCACTGCTGATCATACCAGCCAGACCTATTATCCCGAATACAGTAAACAGGTTAACCGCTTTGCCGTACCTATCCTTTTTTATAGTGCCAATAACGCCTATAACTTAAAAGGTGTACGTACCGATTTGGCTTCGCAAATGGATATTTACCCAACAGTTGTTGACCTCATAGGTTATAACAAACCTTTCAGGTCATGGGGTAGGAGCCTGGTAAGTAACTTGCCCGATGAACAGCCCAAGGTGATCAATTCAACGGGTAATATTTACCAGTTTATGCAGGGCAATTATACTTACTTGTTCGACGGCAAAAACTTCACCGGCATTTTTGATGTGAGCGATAAAGGGTTGGAGAAAAACCTGATGACCGCACAACCTAACGCTGAAATGCAAAAAGGTATGCAGGATTGTAAGGCCCTGATCCAGGATTATGCAGACAGGATTGTGAACGGGAAGTTGGTGGCGAAATAGTAATTAATAAGTATATTCTCTTTTTTTATCAGAATATAGTTGTTTTTTATGCTCGCCGTTTGGTTTGGTACTTATTTCGTAAGCTGTTTCGTTAATGCAGTTGCCGCGGGAATCATAGGTTAATGTGGCTTCAAAATAGTTTTTATTTCCTTTGTAATCTTTTCTTATCCAGCTTACTAAATCGCCTTGTGGATTAAACGTCATACCTTCATCTGGCATTATGATGTTTTTCTTAAAATTGATTGTTGAGGTATCTGTATTCAAGATGGTGCCATCCGGTTTTATCACAGAGGTAATTACTTTATTCTTGTCATATAAATAGCTCGCCGTTTCTTTACCGTAAGGGCTACCGTCAGCTGCAAAACCCGAAATTTCCACAGGGTTACCACGTTCATTATTTACAATTTCGTAATGCTCAAATACATTGCCCGCTATGTTTTGGTAGATGATCTGCACCAAAAAATGCTGATTGTTGTATTGGTAAGTTATCATGTGTTTCTGCACGCCTAAGGCAGTCCAGCTTTCCGCAGTACTTGATAAAATCAACCTGTTGGTGGTGTCATTGGTTTGGGCAAGTCTTAAATTAAGTTTGTTATCATCGTCAAAGCGTTCTTCTGTTACAAGCATGCCAGCGTTATCAAACTTTTTTATGCTCTTGTTTTTGCTGTTACCCCTGTTTCTATAAAATGTCATGGTTTCAGTTATTTTTTTAGGTCGGGTACCTTTATAGTCGCGTTCTTCATTTAGGTGTAAAGCGCTGTATATATTTTGCGCACTTGCCAGCATTGGTATTAAAATAAATATGCAAGAGATTGTTAGTTTATATGTGATTTTTTTGCGCATAAGGTTTAGTGTTTATTATGAAATAGATTATAAGTTTTCAAAAGTAAGATAAGGCGGATAGTTTGTTTTACCCATATATTCCACACCACCTCAACTTTTCAACAATGCCCTAAAACACCTGCCAATGCATTAACTTTACCCGATTAACAGAAGGAGTAACCGCTTGGCTAAAGATACTACCAAAGAAACCCCCTTAATGCAGCAATATAATGCTATCAAAGTAAAGTACCCTGGTGCTTTGCTGCTGTTTAGGGTGGGCGATTTTTATGAAACATTTGGCGAAGACGCCGTAAAGGCTGCCGGCATTTTGGGCATAGTACTAACCCGCCGGGCAAACGGCGCCGCTACACATATTGAGCTTGCCGGCTTTCCGCACCATTCACTGGATACGTATCTGCCTAAACTGGTAAGGGCAGGGCAACGTGTGGCCATCTGCGATCAGCTGGAAGATCCTAAAACTACCAAAACCATTGTTAAGCGTGGCGTAACCGAACTGGTTACACCCGGTGTAGCTACTAACGATAACATCCTGCACCAAAAGAGCAATAACTACCTGGCATCGCTTCATTTTGAAAAAAATAGCATCGGTATTGCCTTGATTGATATTTCGACAGGCGAGTTCATGACCGCGCAGGGTAACAGCGATTATATTGATAAACTGCTGCAAAGCTTTTCGCCCAGTGAGGTGATCTATCCTAAAAGCCGCACACGCGATTTTAAGGATACCTATGGCGATCGCTTTTATACCTATGCCCTTGATGAGTGGCCTTACAGCGGCGATTATGCCAATGAAACATTGCTTAAGCATTTCGGTGTTAAATCGTTAAAAGGTTTTGGTATCGATAAGCTGAATTTAGGCATTATTGCTGCCGGTGTCGCCATTCATTATCTTAATGAAACAGAGCACCGCAACCTTGGGCATATCTCGGCCATCAGCAGGATAGAGGAAGACAGGTACCTATGGCTCGACAGGTTCAGTATCCGTAACCTGGAATTGGTAGGTTCGGCCAATGAAAATGCCATGACCCTGGTTGATGTGCTTGATCATACCTGCTCGCCAATGGGGGCACGTTTGCTGCGCCGCTGGATTGTGATGCCGTTAAAGCAGATCAAAGCTATTAACGACCGTTTAGGTGTGGTTGAATACCTGATTGGCAACGAGGAGTTGAGAGAAGAGTTATTGCAGTACCTGCGCCAGATAGGTGATCTGGAAAGATTGATTTCAAAGATAGGCCTTCAAAAAGCTAATCCGCGCGAGGTTTGCCAATTGAAAAAGGCTTTAACAGCAATATCGTACATCAAGCGTATTGCCGAATCATCGGAAAGCGCACCGCTGCGTGCCATAGGCGAGCAGTTAAATCCATGCACGCTGATCTGTGAAAAGATAGAACGCGAATTGAACCCCGAGCCGCCGGTAATGCTGGTAAAAGGTTCGGTAATGAACGAGGGGATTAATGAAGAGCTTGACCGGTTACGCAAAATCGCTTTTGGCGGCAAAGGTTACCTGCTGGAGATTCAGAAACGTGAAGCAGAGTTAACCGGAATTCCATCACTTAAAGTATCGTTCAATAATGTGTTTGGTTATTACCTGGAGGTTACGCACAGTCATCGTGATAAGGTACCAACCGAATGGATCCGTAAGCAAACCCTGGTTAACGCGGAGCGTTACATCACTCCGGAACTTAAAGAATATGAAGAGCAGATTTTAGGTGCCGAAGAAAAGATTCTGGCACTTGAAACTCAGCTATACAATGACTTGTTGTATTCGCTTGCCGAATATATTAAACCTATCCAGCTTAATGCCCAGCTCATAGCCCGTTTGGATGTATTGCTCAACTTCGCCACCATTTCCATTAAAAACTACTACGTAAAACCGGAGATAAACGAAAGTAAAGTACTTGATATTGCCGGCGGCCGCCACCCGGTTATTGAGAAGAACCTGCCGATAGGCGAGGAATACATTACCAACAGCGTATACCTCGATTCGGAAACCCAGCAGATCATCATTATTACCGGTCCCAATATGGCAGGTAAATCGGCCTTGTTAAGGCAAACCGGTTTAATTGTACTGATGGCCCAGATGGGATGTTTTGTACCTGCTAAGGCTGCAACCATTGGGTTGGTGGACAAGATATTTACAAGGGTAGGCGCATCGGATAACCTTTCGTCCGGCGAATCGACGTTCATGGTGGAGATGAACGAAACAGCCAGTATCCTCAATAACCTGAGCGACAGGAGCCTGATCCTGCTTGATGAGATTGGTCGTGGTACATCAACCTATGATGGTATCTCTATTGCCTGGTCAATTGCCGAGTATTTGCATAATCATCCAGCCGCGAGGGCTAAAACGCTTTTTGCTACGCATTATCATGAGTTGAACGAACTCAGTAATTCGTTTAATCGGATTAAAAACTTTAATGTATCGGTAAAAGAGGTTGGCCAGCAGATTATCTTTTTGCGTAAGCTGGTACCCGGTGGCAGCGAGCATAGCTTCGGTATTCACGTTGCAAAACTGGCCGGCATGCCATCAAAAGTACTTTCCCGTGCCAACGAAATCTTAAAGAAACTGGAAAACGAACGCACCGGCGGCGAACATATCAAAGAAAGTATCCGCAAGGTACAGAAACAGGCTGTACAAATGCAGATGTTTTCTATTGATGACCCGGTACTGGTAAAAATCCGCGATACACTAAATAACCTCGATGTAAACACACTTACCCCAGTTGAAGCGCTGATGAAACTGGATGAGATACAGCGTGTGGTGAAGAGTTGATGGTTTGGATGTGCAGATTTCAGATGTGCAAATGTGCAGACGAAAAAGCGTCATTGCGAGGCACGAAGCAATCCCGAACTATACAGAGAAACTTGCATGGCTGCTCTGCTTTTCGGGGATTGCTTCGTGCCTCGCAATGACTAACAGGAGAAGAGAAGATTTGTTTCCAACATCTGCACATCTGAAATCTACATATCTGCACATCCACATCGTGTTGATATGTTAAAAACATCTGTATAACATCAATAAACTTTAAAGCTAATTTTACTTCATGAGCATATACCTGCGCCGTAGTTTTTATTTGTTTATATTTTTCCTTTCCCCATTTATATTAAGTTCATGTCACTCGCGTAAGGCCGCAATGCGCGGCCAGCCGGGTGAGGTGGTTAACCCTTCGCCTGATATCGCCTCAAAATATTCTGAAATTATGGGAGTAAGCAGGGGGGATATTCAAAATGGTCGCCTTTATGCCTTTATTGATCAGTGGATGGGTACTCCTTATAAGTTCGGCGGTCTTGATAAAGACGGCGTTGATTGTTCCGGGTTAACTTTTTTACTGGAGCAACAGGTTTACGGTATCACCATTCCCCGTATGACCAGCAAGCAGATCACCGTAATAAAACGCAAATACGAGGATGAGCTAAAGGAAGGCGACCTGGTATTTTTTGATTTCGACGGTAAGCAGTTCAGCCATGTAGGCGTATACCTTCAGAATGGCTATGTAGTACACGCCAGCTCACGCCGGGGAGTGATCATTGTAAAACTTCGCGATCCATCGTTATACAAATACTTTTCAAGGGCCGGGTCAATTGAAAATGTTACCACCAGCATGAACTAAATAATCCCGTTCAATTTTTGTGGTAATTTCAATAATTTTGCACCATCATGGCCGATAAAAAACAAGATTATTCATTCTGGACTAAATACAAACGCTTTGCCGGTACCGAGATCATGCTTTACGTGATCATGGTTATTGGCATTATCCTCGGCATTGTAATATTTAGTTACCTTTAATAAGGGTTACATTATCGTGATCAGCATCGGCTATTGATTGATAAAAATCTACAAGTGCCTGATAGGTATCTTTACTATAGGTGCCATCAATAAGCTGCATCTTGCGGCTATAAATCAATTTATCCCCGTTCACCGTTGTGCTTGATTCAAATTTGCCGAAGGGTTTTTCAATACTTACCTTTTTTGGCCGGGTATCAACTTTATAGCCCGCAGGCAGGGTATAGGTGATCTCATCTTCGTCGGTATACCCTCTGTTAATATAAACATCATTACGGCGGTTACGGACCTCACGCAGCGGGGTATTTAACCTGTTGACAGGATTGGCCAGAAAAATGATCTTTCCGTCGGCTACAGACCCATAATCACTTGCCGAGATCTTCAGATTTTCAGTGGTATATGGTTGCGCGGTTTTAAACTGTTTCAGATCAGCGCTTTCAATTTCGAGGTTGTTTATTGGGTAAATCTTTTTGAGGTCCTTTACCTGCTCTTTTGCCGATTCATAAATTACATGGTCACGGTCTTCATAATTGGCTCCCTTAAAGTTAGTGGTGATTGAACCTTTAAGGCCGCCGTCGTCGGCAATAGTAAATGCGGCGGTGCGCTGTTCCATGTTAGCCTGGGCGGTATACTTTGGTGTATGTATTAGTTTGCCTCCTTCCGGCGTACAGGCAAATACGAGACGATCATCGGTAAAGTCGCCTAAAAAGCCGAAAGGCATGTTTTGATTGGTACACTCTAAAAAAGTGGTATCGCTTTTAAATGGCAGGCACAAAATAACATGGTTACCCTGATCCATACTGGCAAAATCAGGAAACATACCAACTTTGGCGCTGCCCGCCTCAACCACACAGTAATATGAATCGATACCTACCGCCTTAAATAGCGCCTGTGTATAATTAACTAAAGCCTTGCAATCGCCATAATTTTGTTGATCAACATCTGATGCAGGAAAAGGCTGATAACCGCCAATACCAATTGAAATATTGATATAATGCGTTTTACTCTGCATATACTCATAAATTTTGCGGGCCTTTTGCTTTGGATCGGCAATATCACCGGTAAGCTCTTTCATCCGGCTTACGGTTTGTGGGGATAAAACCTGCCTGCCTGCATTAAGCTTTTCGTATTGCCACATGCCCAGCTCTTTCCAGTTGGTGAAAGAGCCTGGAATACCGCCATAGCTAAATTTTTCGGGTGCTATTTTAACGTAGCTTAAGTTTGCTGTGCGAAGCGGGCTAAACGGTTCGTACTTTATAGCTTTTAAATTAGCTGCCAGCCATGTGTAAGTTTTAAGCCCATCTTTATTGCTACCTATGATTACTTTGGAGGGTGTATTTACTTCTTTATACCTGATCTTAAAATCGGGCTTGCAAATAAACGTATACGAACTTTTTTCAACAGCTACTCCGGTTGATGGATTAGGTTGCCAGTCCTGAAATTCCAGTGTTTGCTTGGATTTTACATCGTATTCATAGCTAACTGTGTAAGGATAATCGGTTACCAACGGGCGATAATGTTTGATTTTGACGTCGGTAAAAAGAGAAAAGCCGTCATGGCTGTTATCATCATCAAAATCGCTTTCACTGAATTTACTAACCGGCTTTCCGTACTGGTTATAAATTATCCCTTTAACATCTTTTATGATACGGCTTTTATTATGCCAGATGCCAATTTCAACATCCTCGTCTCCGTTTTTATTAAAAACAGTTATAGCCCTTTTTACGTGGAGCAACACATTGTCAAGGTCGCGGACCTCTGTTGTTATTTCTTCGTTCCGTACAACCGAACTGGCATAAGGCAAAAGGTCTTTCGAAATGAGTGATACATCATAGTTGTCCTGCGCTTTTACACAGGTTATTGCCGAAAGTATAAACAGTGTACTTAAAAATGCTTTCATTATTTTTTCTTGAAGATCATATCACCTTTTTCGGTAAGGATGATCTTATTAAACAACTCCTTCAAGTAAGGATATTCCGCCGGATCATAAACCGACTTATTAAACTGTGTAATGTTTGAAAATGTAAAGGTGTTATTGTCCTGGTTTTCAAACGTTGTGGCAAACATGCCTCCCTTATTTGGTAAAGAATAGGCTACAACCTGCGGCGGGGTTTCAACAGTGTACTGAGCCGGCAGGTGCATTACCAAAACCAGGCGTTTATCAGAAGCGTAAGCCCAGTCTACAGGATAGTCGCGCTCGGCAAGTTTGAACGGATTGGTAGTGCGTTTTTCCCAGAAATAAGGGTTAAATGCAAGTTTGTCATGATTGGTATTATCAAAAGCGTCAATCTCCACTTCAAATGTTTCCCTTAAAGGGCTTTCAAGGCTGTCGAGATTTGTAATGTCTGATTTAAGTACTTTTAGCTTAGGTTGTTTCTCGTCAAAGTCCTCAACATATTCATCAATACTATTGAATTTTTTAATGGCTTTACGTTTCTCATAAGCATCGTAACCTTTGTAATAATTCACGATGCTGCCTTTCAGCTTACCATTATCAAGCAGCGTAAGATCGAACATGTGCGTTGTCGCGGCTTTTTGCTGTGTGCTTAATTCCATCCAGTACGATGGTTTGGTCATGCTGATAACCCGGCCTTTATCATTGATACATTTAAGTGGCAGTAAGCCGAATGAAAGTAACGGATCGGTAGCATCAAGCAGGTAGGTTTGTTCGCCAATAGTTAGCCTCGCTATAACATAGTTAAAGTCGGTTAGTACCGGATAAAGTGTATTCACCATGCCATGGTCGCGGGTTGAAAGTAATACGGCTTCGGCATTAAGACCGGCTGCGTTCAAGGCGGTAATCAGTGTAAGGTTGATATCAGCAATACTTCCGGAGTGAGTATCTAATGCCTTTTTCTCACCCTCGCTGCTATAAATGCCGATATAATCGTTCCATTTAATCTGGCTTTTTATCCATGCATATAAGGTTTTTGCTTTGTCAAGCTCATCGGTTTTACCTGCTATAACAGATGCTATCCGTTCTTTAAGCAGGCTGATGCGTTTTACCTGCGAACCAAATTCATCGGCTATTTTTAGTTGACGGTCTACATCGCTCCACTGTTTGGTTACTACCGTTTTAACACTGGTATAAGGATTGGTGAACTCAACCAGCTCAAAATAAATGGCCGATAGGAAGTTTTTACGCGCGGTCATAAAGTCTTCATCAACAAAGGCCGGAATATCCTTCATATTATAAGTGATATGAGAACAATCGGCTTTTGAGCCGCCGGATGAAAAACATTCACGCTCAACTTCCGAGGTGCTTTTGGTTAACTTCAATACACCACGTATTGACGCGTTAAAGTTCCAGAAGCCGGGGATATGTACTTCGTATTGTGAGTTTATTTTAGGGATATCATCCTGGAATGTCCATCCTCTGAAATGGTCCCAGTATGGTGATATAAGTTCATATTTAAACTCAATAACACAACCCGGGCGTAGCGCAGGTAAAGCAAATTTTACTGTGCTGCCGTATTTGTAATCTTTAACCGTATATACCTTTTTAGATTCAAATTCTGCCTTTTGGATGATACCGTTATCGTCTTTATAGTAAGTAAAACCGGTAACATTATTAACTTCCTCCGCTGAGTTATCGCCGTTATGGATCGGTATTTCGATGGTGCCGTGGGTAAGGCCTTCTTTGGTGAAAATTTTAATTTTAGCATGATACGTATGGATGAGCCTGATGTGGTCCATATACTCATCAATACGGGTATTACCAAATTCATTTAAAAAAACAGCATTGGCCTGAGGATCTTTATCATATTTGGCCATTTCAATTTCATCGTTGCTTACCCCGGTTTCAAAATCCTGTGCCGAAGCCCAATTTGATAAGCCGATAAAAATCAGAAGAATAACAAAAAATCTGTTCATACAAATTGTGATAATTAGGGATAATGAAATTAAATAATAAATTGGTATATTAAATAAATTAAAAAATTTATTCTGCTGATTAATTTTAGGACATTTGCGACCTTTGCATCTCTGAACACTTACAAATGAAATTAAAATTAAAACGCCCCCTCGCTTTCTTCGATCTTGAAACAACTGGTACCAATATCGGTGCCGACCGCATAGTTGAAATATCGGTTATCAAGCTTAATCCCGATGGTAGCGAGGAGGTTAAAACATGGCGTGTTCACCCGGGCATCCCAATTCCGCTGGAGTCGTCGCTGGTACACGGTATTTACGACGAGCATATACAAAACGAAAAACAGTTTAAAGAGCTTGGCCAGGAAATTGCCGATTTTATTGGCGATAGCGATTTGGCCGGATATAACTCTAATAAGTTTGATATCCCGATGATCATGGAGGAGTTTCTGCGTGCGGGAGTAGATTTTAACCTGGATACACGTCATTTTGTGGATGTGCAAAATATATTCCACCAGATGGAGCAGCGTACCTTGAAGGCTGCCTACCAATTTTATTGCAATAAGGTAATTGAAAATGCACACTCGGCCGAGGCTGATACCCGTGCAACCATGGAGGTTTTGCTGGCACAGATAGAACGTTATGAAAACGTGGAGTGGGAAGATAAGAAAGGAAATAAAGTAGTTCCTGTTGTTGGCGATGTTGAAGCTTTACATGTATTTACCAACCTGAGCAAACCCGTTGATTTTGCCGGCAGAATGGTGTACAACGAGCAGGGTGAAGAGTTGATAAACTTTGGTAAGCACAAAGGCAAACGTGTGGAGGACGTGTTAACTGCCGAACCAAGCTATTATTCATGGATGATGCAGGGCGATTTTCCGTTGTATACCAAACGTAAACTCGAGGAGATCCATGCCCGCTGGAACGCTAAGAAAACAGCCGAACGCCAGGCTAACAAAGCGGCACAGCCTAAACCGGCCGATCAACAGCCTGCAGCTCCAAAGCAAGAGTACCAGAAAAAAGAATATACCAAGCCCGATCATACCAAAAATCAACAATATCAGAACAAACCTTACAAAAAGAAAGATGAGCCTGCACAGCCCGTTAACGACGATATGCTTGCTCAATTAGCCTTAAAGTTTAAGAAAGGCTGATAGCGTCTGAATCAGAATTTTCAGAATTAAAGAATTTTCAGAATTTAATATTGAAACCCTTGCAAGAATTTATGCAAGGGTTTTTGTTGATAATATCATGAAACCTTAGCTTCGTGAATTCGTTCCACTTTAGCCTTTAGCCTTTAGCCTTTAGCCTTTAGCCTTTAGCCTTTAGCCTTTAGCCTTTAGCCTTTAGCCTTTAGCCTTTAGCCTTTAGCCTTTAGCCTTTAGCCTTTCAAAAAATCAATATTCCTTTTCAAACCGCTAAATTTTGTGCGCTTAACGGCCGAGTTTTTAAATACCTTTTGAAAAATATCCTGGCTGATGTCTTGCCAGTCGGCAGCTTTCAGGTGCAGCAGATCGGGGTGGGGGCTGAAGGCCGGCTCGGTGTTCAAAACAGAGAAGCGGTTCCAGGGACAAACATCCTGGCAAACATCGCAGCCAAACATCCAGTTGTCCATTTTACCTTTAAACTCCTGCGGGATCTCGTTTTTAAGCTCGATGGTTAGATAGGAGATACAACGGCTGCCGTCAACCACATAGGGTCCTACGATGGCATCCGTAGGACAAGCATCAATACAGTTGGTACAGGTGCCGCAATGATCGGCGGTAGGGGCTATGTCATATTCCAGTTCAAGATCGATGATCAGTTCGGCCAGGAAAAAGAACGACCCTGCCTTTTTGTTGAGCAGGTTGCTGTTTTTTCCAATCCATCCCATGCCAGCTTTCCGTGCCCAGGCTTTATCAAGCACCGGTGCCGAATCAACAAACGCGCGGCCACCTACTTCACCAATCTGCTCGTTGATGATCTGCAGTAATTGCCTCAGTTTGTCTTTAATTACAGTATGGTAATCAATGCCGTAAGCATATTTGGAAATTTTGGGTGCCAAATGGTCATCCTGGCGCTGGTCGGTATAGTAATTAATACCTAATGATATAACCGATTTTGCCCCATCAACCAGTAGCCGCGGGTCGAGGCGTTTATCGAAATGGTTTTCCATGTAGGCCATTTCGCCATGCATATTTTTATTGAGCCAGGCTTCGAGGCGTGGGGCCTCTTCTTCCAGAAATTCAGCTTTGGCTATGCCGCAAAATAAAAAACCAAGCTTTTGTGCTTCGTTTTTGATAAGTTGGCTATATGTGGCCTTGTTTTGCTGCATTACTGCAAAGATAGTACAAATTAAAATTGATGGCCGCTACGATATATCGCAATATGTTGAGCGGTATTACGTACCTATAAAAGGGTATTAATACTCCGTTTGGCTATAAAATCACTATTGGTTCAGTTTTTGTAACTTATAAGCAATACGGATTTATGGCATGCTTGAGCATATAAGATATTTGCCTGCGCATGTGTTAGGGATACATGCAGTTGGCCACGTTAATGTAGATGATTACGAAAGAGCTTTACAGCCTTTGCTTGAGCAGCAGGTAAGACAAACCGGACGGATAAATTTTTTATTGGTGCTGGAAACCAATATTAAAAATTTTACGGCAGGTGCCTGGTGTGGCAATGTCAGGCTTGGCCTTAAGTATTTTACCCGTTGGAACAAGGTTGCAGTAGTAACTGACCAGGATGGCGTGCGCGAATTCAGCCACCTGTTTAAATATATTTTACCGGGCAAGTTTGCCGGCTACCGGCTGGAGGATTTGGATGAAGCGGTAAAATGGGTAACGGGAATTAAATAAATATATCGTTATGGAAACAATAGATAAAGTTGCAGCTATGAATAATGATAATTCGGACCTGCACAACGATGAGTTAGGTGAAAACACCGGCGATGATACCATAATAGCCGAAATTGTTCATTTAGCACCGGACGAAAAGGATATTAGTAAAATGCCGTCATCAAACAAGGGGCAGGGCCCGGCAGGGGAGGATTTGTAAACCCCGTCCCCAAAAAGGAAACAAAAAATGCCCGCTTAAAAAGCGGGCATTTTTTGTTAAATATTCTCCGAACACTCCCCCTTTAGGGGGCAGGGGCGCTAAAAGCTATTCCTGATGCTGTTGCTCAGGGTTTTAGTGCTCCAGTAACCGCTGTCCAGGATACGGCGTACGGTCATCAGCGGATCAGTCTGGTCACGTTTATCTGCCAATTGGAAAGCCATTTTAAAGCCACGTTTACGTAATTCAGGCAAAGCTGCTTTGTTCCAGATACCGAACGGATAAGCAAAGTAATCCATTTTTTTACCTGTGATCTCTTCCAAAGTTTTGGTTGGTTTTTCAATCTGGGTAACCCAATCATCAACCGGACGATTCGTTATTTTGCCGTTTTTACCAATGATTTTCAGGGTTGAGGTATGTGAATAACGGTCAACACGGTGGTGGTCCCAGGTGTGGCTGGCAACAACGTTACCTTCGTCAGATAGTTGTTTTACCTGCTCTTTGGTCATGTAATGCGGACGGCCTAATGATACGGTCATCACAAAATAAACCGCTTTAAAACCATATTTTTTAAGAGTTGGGTTGGCGATGGTGAATTGATCCAGATCGGTATCATCAAATGTAAGCATGATAGGCTTTTTAGGCAGCGGCGCACCTTTGGTAAGGTAGGCATAAAGCTGATCGGGCAGTATGGTGTGGTAACCACTATCGGCAAGCATTTTAATATGCTCTTTAAAAGCCGCAACCTGTACTATGTAATCTTTAGCGTTTTTTGAATCTGTGGGCTTCCAGTCGCGGATTTGGTGGTAACAAAGGATTGGTACCTGCTTCCGAGCTAAAATCGCGGCAGCATCGCCTTGCGGAACAGCATTATTAGTAGTTGCCGGAGCCTCAGTAGCCGGGCTGACAGTAGTTGATTTATCAGATGGCTTTGACTGGCATGAAACAGCACCGAAAGCACAAAGAGCCAGCATGGCTAATGTTTGTTTTATCATATTATAGGTTGGTTTTATTCCTTAATTAACGGCGGCTAAATTAATAATTATATAACATGCAAGCCCAGACATGTAAATAAAATTAATCAATACTTTAAGTGGGGTAATATCACCGGTTGCTGTTGATAATCTGTTTCAGACCGGGCTCGCAGGTAAGTAAATGCCATCCGCCAAAAACTACAAATACCTTGTTGTGTGTCTTAAGTAGGCCGTCGATGGTACGAAGTAGGTTTTGATCCCTAATCTCTTTAGAAGCCCTGCCAATTTGCTGAAACTTTCCTTTTGGGTCAAACGGATTAGTAGGTTCTAATTCTTCCAGTTTAAACGGACGGCTAAGCAGTTTTTGATAGCTGGCTTCGTAAAATTCAAGCGTTTGCTCGGATGGAGAGAGCTTAATCGCTCCGGTTTTCATAATATAGCCCTGGATGAATTTGGCATAATTTGCTTTAAAATCTGAGCTATCTGTAATAGGCGGTCGTTGTCCCCACATAAAACGTTCAGTAGCTATATAAGCTAAAAATTCACCCGTAGTGTACCTTTTCAAAAGTTCCCTAAATTCCAGACTATCGGTCATATCGCCGTTAACCGTATTTATTTTAAGGCTGTCGGCAAGAATTTTAGTAAGCCCTATTTCGCCATCCTTTTGTATGGCTTCTTTTTTTGAGGTGAAAACTTTTTTAGATACATCACCACCTTCATTAACACAAACATCCGGCTTAAATTCAAAAAAGGCTTTTTCTATCTCCGTAAACATGGGATTTTTGGTATCGCTGTTATCCGGCAGGTGATTGACGCCGCAAAAAACGATCTCCTTTTTATCATTTTTAAATCTTAGGATATAGGGATTAGCCGGTAGGTGACCGGCAGCATCCAGTTTGATTTTTAAATAACTAACTGTGGGGTAAACTTTAGGTGAAGCTTTGTCTTTGTTGCCTCCACAGCCAAATAGGGCCGAGGATAATAACAGTAGTATCGTTATATGTTTCATCGGCCCTATTGTGTTTGTTATAATACGATGCGTTTACCTTCTTTTATCGATCGTTTAGCAGCATCAAGGATCTGCATCACTATCATGTTATATTTTAATGATGAACGGTCATCAGGGTTTCTGAGCGGATTTTGCAAAGCGGCAGTAAAATATGCAACAGGTGCGTCGGCAGGCGAAACAAGCGGTGTTGCTTTATAGCCTCGCACTCGGTTATTAACTTTTAGTTCCACGCTATCCTTATCAAAAGCATGAATATAACCCTTAGCTCCAAAAATCTCCATATCCTTAATGCTGAAAGGCCAGTTCCACGAAGCCTCTATTTGTCCGGTGGCATTGGCGTATTCAACTATTATAGTGGCGTCATCTTCAACTTTGGGGTATACGTTGGGTTTGTAATGCCTTGCAATGGCGGTTACCGCTATTGGGCGCTGGCCTTTCATTAGCCAGGTCATTAAATCGGCACCATAGCAGCCAAAATCGTTAAGCGCACCTGCGCCATTCAGAACAGGATCGGTAAGCCAGCTCAGGAAATCTTCACTGCAACCAATTTCACGAGGACCCTGATGTCCGTCATGAACTACCATTCTGCGGATCATGCCTACGCTATCCAGCTTAACTGTATTATAAGCATCCTGGAACGATGGATACCAGGTAGTTTCATAGTTGGTTAATACCTTAACGTAATATTTGAGCGCCAGGAATTCCATGCGTTTAGCCTGTTCAAGGGTAGCTGCCAAAGGTTTTTCAACCATAACAGAAATACCCAAAGGCGCGCAGGTTTCCACAATATCAACATGTTTGCCAACCTCATTGTAACCTAATACAATGGCAGGTTTGCGGGTAATACACATTTTCTTCAGATCCTCAAAAAACAGGGAATCGGGCAGGTTATATGCTTTGCCAAATTTTTCCCAAAGCTTCTTGTTGGGTTCGGCAATACCTACAATATTCACGTTGCCTTTACGATACTCACTTAATATCAGGTGAATATGATCGTGGTTTAAACCCATTATGCCCACTTTTAAAGTAGGCACAGGTTTGTGAACTGCCGGTACCGTATCCTTTTTGGCTTTATTAACTGAGTCGGCAGGTAAAGTCACTGCTGGGGCAGGAGTAGGTGCAGGAACCGGTTGCGGAGGTGTTGTTTGCGCCGATGCAATGCCTATACCGCTTAAAATAAGCGCAGTTGTAGTTAACAGTAGTTTTAATTTGGTTTTCATGATTGGTGGCGATGTATGTAGGTTTTATATCAAAATAATGATGGATTTCCCCCCAGCTTTATCTTGCCCAGATGTTTGTAGGCGGCTTCGGTAACTTCACGCCCACGCGCTGTGCGCATGATAAAGCCTTCCTGTATCAGAAATGGTTCGTAAACTTCTTCAATGGTGCCCTCGTCCTCACCAACTGCTGTGGCTACAGTTTTTAAGCCAACAGGGCCGCCCTTAAACTTATCAATAATGGTCAACAGGATCTTGTTGTCCATTTCGTCAAGGCCGTGACTGTCTACGTTTAAGGCATTAAGCGCATATTCAGCAATCTCAGTATCAATTTTGCCGTTGCCTTTAATCTGGGCAAAATCACGTGTGCGGCGAAGCAGCGCATTGGCAATACGTGGGGTACCACGGCTCCGGCGGGCAATTTCATACGCGCCCTCATCGGTAATAGGAGTTTTTAATATCGATGCCGAACGTAATACAATGGTGGTAAGCAGTTTTGCATCATAATATTCTAACCGGGAGTTGATCCCAAACCTGGCCCTTAACGGTGCGGTAAGCAAGCCCGAACGGGTAGTGGCACCAACCAATGTGAACGGATTAAGGGAGATCTGTACCGAGCGGGCATTGGGGCCGCTCTCCAGCATAATATCTATCTTAAAATCCTCCATGGCCGAGTATAAATATTCCTCAACCAGCGGACTTAAACGGTGAATTTCGTCAATAAAAAGGATGTCGCCTGTTTCCAGGTTGGTAAGCAAGCCTGCCAAATCTCCTGGTTTATCCAAAACAGGACCCGAAGTGATTTTAATACCGACGCCCATTTCGTTGGCAATAATGTGTGATAGGGTAGTTTTACCCAAACCCGGAGGGCCATGCAACAATACATGGTCAAGCGCCTCGCCCCGCTGGCGGGCTGCCTGTACAAAGATCTTTAAGTTGGCTAATATTTTATGCTGACCGGTAAAATCCTCAAATTGCTGAGGCCGTAATACTTTTTCAATATCACGTTCGGCATTGTTGAGGCGTTCACGGTTAGGATCAAGATGCTCATTCATTGCCAACGAAATTAGTATTTATTTTTGATTTCGAATTTCGGATGTTCGATTTCGGATGTTTATTTTAAAATCTTTACAAAAAAAATGATTCCGAATTTATCCTGAATAATCAAAAATAAATCCGAAATCACAATTCCCAAATCCGAAATTAAATCATCCTTCCGGATATTTCCTGAAAATGCTGTTGATCTTCATTTGGATAACACCCAAAAATGCTTCGCGGAAAATACTGGTTGACATTTTAGAGGTACCTGCAGTACGATCTGTAAATATGATGGGTACTTCAACAAGCTTAAAGCCATGTTTAACGGTGGTATATTTCATCTCAATCTGGAAGGCATAGCCCACAAATTTGATTTTATTAAGTTGTACGGTTTCCAGTACTTTACGTTTGTAGCACATAAAACCCGCGGTAGCATCCTGCACTTTCATACCGGTTATAAAACGTACATAAACGGATGCAAAGTAACTCATGAGTACCCTGCTCATTGGCCAGTTTACCACGTTTACACCGGTTACATAACGTGAGCCAATAGCGGCGTCGGCACCATCAATGCAGGCTTGCCTTAATTTCAGCAGATCATCCGGATTATGCGAAAAATCGGCATCCATTTCAAAAATATAATCGTAATGGCGGGCAATGCACCATTTAAAACCGTGTATATAGGCGGTACCCAGTCCTTGTTTACCCGCACGTTCCTCAATAAAAAGGCGTCCGTCATATTCGGGCTGTAAACTTTTTACAATCTGGGGCGTACCGTCGGGCGATCCGTCGTCAATGATCAGAATATGGAAATCATGAGGCAGAGAAAATACTTTGCGGATCATCCGCTCGATATTTTCCTTCTCATTATAGGTAGGTATGATTACAACGCTATCGGGCACTGAACAGTATTTTGAAAATTAGGTAATATTTAGGGTGCGAAATTAATCAATTTAAAGGGCATCAAAACAAAAAAAAAGGAAAGCTTGCGCTATCCTTTTCTTGTTTTAATATTTTAAAGATTATTCGTGTCGGCAATAACCTGGTTTTCCTCGTACGGATCTGTAATGTAGTTTCTTTCTTTAAGGCGCGGAGAAACAAACAGGAATATGATGATGAACACACAAATAAAGGTCACAAAAAACCATTCATAATTAGCGCCTTTCAGGTTTTTAGCCCACCAGCCGCCATCTTCAATAAGTCCGTTAACAAGGGCGGTGATCAGGTTTCCGAATGAAACAACAAGGAACCAAATACCTGACATGGTACTTTTCATTGATTTTGGAGAATGGGTATAAGCGTATTCAAGGCCGGTAATTGATACCAATACTTCTGCAGCTGATAATATTAAAAAGGCCAGTACCTGCCACCACATGGAAGGTGCGCCACCATTATCAATACTAACATGGGTAAAACCAATAACAACAAATGATAATGCAGTTAAAACCAATCCGGCACCAAGTCTGCGTAAAGGTGTTGTTTTTAATCCGATCTTATCTAAATTAGGATAAATCAGATAGTTAAAGAGTGGTATGAATAGCAGAAGGAAAATAGTATTAAATGTAGACATTGAGCCCGGTTCTATCTGGAATGAGGTAAAACCGAGATTAATGTTACGATCCATTTTTGCAGCATAAAGCGTCCATTCTGAAAGGCACTGGTCCCAAACAGCCCAAAACGCCAATGCAAAAAAGAATACGGCAATTACGCGGTATACCGCTTTAACTCCTTCAACACGTTCCGGATCATAACTTTCTTTAGCAATATCAAGGAATGATTGGCCAGGTTTCCTTTTACTCAAATTGGTAAGTGCATACCATGTAATAAACACCAGGTTGTTTCGGTTTACGCCCTGCGGAGGCACTTTTACATATTTTTTGCGGCCCATGAAAAATATAACAGTCGCCAAACCCATTAATATGCCGGGAATGCCGAAAGCCCATTTAGGGCCATAATATTTGTAAATAGTAGGGATAGCAACAGTAGATAGCATAGAGCCCGCGTTTATGCTAAAGTAAAACCAGCCGTAAACCTTTGATAGCAAATCTTGATTGCTGGCATCAAACTGGTCGCCTACGTTAGCCGAAACGCACGATTTGATACCACCGGCGCCGATAGCTACAACAAGCATACCTATCTCGAAACCGCTAAGACTGGTATCAAACATAGCCAGCAAAAGGTGGCCAAGGCAATACACCATGGAAATATAAAGGATGAGTTTGTATTTACCGGTAAACCAGTCGGCCACCATACCGCCTACAAATGGCAAAGCGTAGGCCACCATCACAAATAAGTGATTCAATTTATTGGCATGGGCATCAGCCTGTTGAGCCAATGCTTGAGCCCCGGTAGGGTTAAAGAATTGTTTTACCAAAAATAAGGTGAGTATGGAACGCATGCCATAAAAGCTAAAACGTTCTGCGGCTTCGTTGCCAATAATGTAAGGGACGCTCTTGGGGAATCGAGATTTTAGGGGAGCAGTTTTTTCTTGCATCAGTTAACTTAAAAATTTGCTAAAGGTAATATAAATCTTCTAAACCAAAATTTAATACCGAAAGTGGGATACTTTATGTAACAAAATGGTTAATTTTTGATTATTGCTGTTATTTAATTTCTTAATGACGTGTTGGCACGAGTGCGCGATCTTTCGCCGCTTGTTTTTTAGGATCAACATATTCCGTATCGGTAGCTGAAGATTCTCCGCTGGAAATATTACGCATGTCGAGGTCTTCTACATAAGTCCAGCGCCCTTCTTTCAGTTTATAGCCATCGTAACTCAGATCCGGGCCAAACGTTTCGGGTTTATCTTTGCTCCTGCCATCGGGGGCCGAAAGATGGTCGAAAACAATCAGATTTTGTTCGGGGAGATACCGCAATAGCATAGATACCTGCCTGGCGTATTCAAATACCACCCTGTCGCGGGTTTTGCCGTTACCATTAAATACAGGCATGCCAAATTCAGGTACACCGTTATTAAAGGAGATTACATCGATCACTTTTTTGGTGGATTTTACAGTGTTACCTTTCCAACCTAATAATACGTAGTAAGGTTTAGGACCATACACCGGCATTATTTTATAATATTGGGCGCCATACCATTTATGGCTATCGGTTACGGAATCTTCCGGGTTTTTTTGAAGCGGTGAATAATCTTCAAGCGGGAACATTTTAAGCGCGCCGCCGGTATTTATTTGTACTGTACCGTAAAAGCGGTAGCTGCCATCAAGGTTGATGACATGCCAACTCAGGATACGAAAACGGTTATCGGGCGAGTTAACAATACTTATGCTTTTGAGCGAATCAAAGGGGAACAGGAAAGAGTTATTGATTTTTAAGGCCTGTACCAATGTTTTGATGAACTGATAATTGGCATTTTTACGCTCCATATCATTTTCATCATTCACAATTTTTTTGCCGAGTTTGGCCAGACTATCCTGGTACTCGTTGAGCTTTTTTAGCCGGGTACCCTCATCATAATACTGTGCAAAGCTTTGCAGACAAAGTAATATTGAAAATGCAGTCAGAAGCGCTTTTTTTGTCACTATTTTAATTAATTAGGTGAGCTTATTTATATCAGTGCCGGGTATAAAACAAGCTTTATGAAAGCTGTTATACCTTACAATTATATAAGTTTTAGGGTATTAACGTAAATTTTCGATAACCATTGCGCTCGCGCCGCCGCCACCATTACAAATGCCGGCCGCGCCGTATTTGCCGTTGTTTTGTTTTAATACGTGTAAAAGCGTTACAATGATCCGGGCACCTGAGGCACCAAGAGGATGCCCCAATGAAACAGCTCCGCCGTTAACGTTCACCTTTTCGGGGTCGAGATTTAAAAGTTGGTTATTGGCTATTGATACTACAGAGAAGGCCTCATTGATCTCAAAAAAATCAATATCCGAAGCTTGAAGACCGGCCCTGTGCAACGCAAGCGGAATAGCTTTTGATGGCGCGGTTGTAAACCACTCCGGCGCTTGCTGCGCATCTGCGTGAGAGACTATTTTGGCAAGCGGTTTTATGCCGAGTTCATCAGCCTTTTCACGGCTCATGAGTACTACCGCGGCAGCGCCATCATTTAAGGTTGATGCATTTGCGGCTGTAACAGTACCGTCCTTTTTAAATACCGGTTTTAGGGTTGGGATCTTATCAAACTTTACTGTGTTAGGCTCCTCGTCTTCGGCAAACATGGTGATGTCCCCCTTTTTATCTTTAAGACCAACAGGGGTAATTTCGTCTTTGAATTTGCCATCGCTCTGGGCCTTCTGAGCGCGGTGATAAGATAATATAGCGTAGGCATCCTGCTCTTCGCGGCTGATGTTGCAGTCGGTAGCACAAAGTTCGGCTGCCGAACCCATATGATAGTCGTTATATACATCCCAAAGACCATCTTTTACCAGCCCGTCAATAATCTGCCCGTTGCCTAAGCGATAGCCGTTGCGGGCTTTATCAAGATAGTAAGGCACATTACTCATGCTTTCCATACCACCGGCTACTATAATATCATTCTGGCCTATGGCTATGCTTTGGGCAGCCAGCATAATGGCTTTCATGCCCGACGCACATACTTTATTAACGGTTGTAGCAGGCAAGTAGGGGAGCCCCGCGAAAATAGCTGCCTGAGTGGCGGGTGCCTGCCCTACATTGGCCGACATCACATTGCCCATGTAAACTTCCTGCACCTGGTCGGGCCGTAAACCCGCTTTTTCTACTGCCGATTTGATAACCGCAGCACCAAGCTGTGTGGCGCTTATGGCTGCCAAACTACCTCCAAAACTGCCTATAGGTGTGCGTGTAGCCGCTACTATTACTACTTCTTTCATGTGTCCCTCATTAAAATTGGTGGGCAAATTTAGTGATTTGGATGAAAGAAAATACTATGCATGCATAATAAAAATCAGTTGCAGTTTTTCAGCGGCAGTTGCAGTTTTTTAAATCGGATAGTAGTATTGGATAGTTGCAGTTTTTGAGAAATGGTGGCAGTTTATTTCGATAGGATAAAAGTATTAAACGTCGGAGCTGCAAACTAATAACTGCAAACTGCCTCTGCTACTGCCACTAATCACCACCTTCCTTTTTCTTCTTAGTTCCCTTTTTACGGGCAAGCAGGGCTTGTTGCATGAGGTATTCGATCTGGCCATTGGTGCTTCTGAATTCTTCGGCAGCCCAGGTTTCAATCTCCTTCAACATATCCGGATTAATACGTAATACAAATGCTTTCTTCTCCGCCATATCAACTTGTGGCCGCTGCTTCGGCCTGTTTTAACAAAACTAAATTTATGCCCAGTAAAGCCAGTAAAGGTAGTTCTGGTACTTTTTTGATCATATCCGGATCGATTTTTATAATAAAAGGTTGTTTTCTGCTCCAAAGCTTGGTTTCAACACTTAGTATATCGCCCAGCTGTTCGTTTACCCAGGTATAGGTACGTGAAAGGATCTTTTTATTATAAAATGTAGCCGTAAGGCCGTTGTTTAATTCCAATGTGATCTTGCGGCTCCAGATCTCAGGTGTTATTAAGCCCGTTTCCATGCCGTCGGGCTGTTCAATTATAAGTTTTCTACCTACCCAGCTCTTGCGTTTTACCATCCAGCTCCCTTTTGCCGTTTCAAGTATACAATTCCGTTTTAAAGCGCCGGTATAGGTGAGCTTACCATAGCTAAACTGCCCATCAGTAAGCTCATACCATGGTCGCCAAAAGCCATGCCTTAAAACAGGTAGTTCCTGTACACGCAAAAGATCAAAACTTCTGAACTGATCCATAGTATTAATGATATAAAGTGCCGGTATTAACAACAGGATTAACAGCTTTATCCCCGCATAATACAACCAGCAGATTGCTCACCATAGCCGCTTTGCGTTCTTCATCAAGTTCTACAATGTTTTTTTCAGATAGTTTGTTCAGTGCCATTTCAACCATACCAACCGCGCCTTCAACAATAAGCTTACGTGCAGCAATAATGGCCGAGGCTTGTTGTACCTGTAACATGGAATGTGCAATTTCGGGAGCATAAGCCAAATGGGAGATGCGGGCTTCCAATACCTCAATGCCGGCACGATCAAGCCTTTCATTTAATTCTTTCTCTAACATGGTACTTACCTGTTCCGCACCGCCGCGCAGGGTAATGGCAGCGTTTTCATCTTCCAGGTTATCATAAGGAAAAGAATTGGCCAAATGCCTCACCGCGGCCTCGCTCTGGATGTTTACATATTGTATATAATTTTCAACCGCGAATACGGCGGCAGCGGTATCCTTGATCTGCCATACAATAACGGCCGCAATTTCAATAGGGTTACCAATACTATCGTTTACCTTTAGTTGCTGGCCGTTAAGGTTAAAAGCCCTTAACGATACTTTCCTTTTTACGGTGAACGGGTTTACCCAAAAAAAGCCGTCCTTTTTTACAGTGCCCAGGTACTTGCCGAAAAGGGTAAGCACTTTTGATTCGTTTGGGTTAACGACAACAAGTCCCGGGAGCAGAAAAACGAAACCTACGATAGCTAATATTGCTCCAATAGGTTCTTCGCCAGCCCAAAAACAAAATGCGGCTACTGCCAGCAATGCCAGAAATATAAAGAATACGGCAAAGCCGGATGGCGGGTTGATTGTTTTTTCAGGATTCATGATTTAAATTGATTTTAAAGTGATATCACAAAGATATCAAATTTGTTTTCGCAAAAGCAAGAAAAACTGCATATAACAGAAACTTATATTATTTTTGGCAGGTTATTTATTTACATGGCAAAACTATCCACTTCGCGCCAAAAGGCTTTACTGCGCAAATACGCCCGTAATGTTAAGTTTTTGATGATGCTGCTCAGTGTCATACTCATTGTTTATTTTTTACCGAAGCAGGCAAAATTTAGCTATGAACACGAAAAGGGCAGGATCTGGAACCAAAAAGACCTGGTATCGCCCTATAATTTTGCCATATTAAAAACACCCCAGGAAATCATGGCCGACCAGAAGTCGGCACTGGAAAGTATAACGCCAATTTACCAGTTAGATGCCGCTATGCAAAACCAGCAGATAGATGGTTTCAAGGCCGATCTGGAAATCAAATGGCATAATGCGGGTATTAACGATAAACTAAAACCAAAATATATTGCTGCAGGTGTTGATCTGCTTACAGAAATTTATCAAACCGGTGTTTTTAAACCGAATGCAAAATACCAGCAAAGCACAGAAAATTATCCCATAAGAATATTGGATAAAAATGTTGCTACTGATAAAAACACCAACGAGCTTTTCACTAAAGAAAAAGCACAGGCTTATTGTGATAAGGTGCTAAGTAAACATACCGATCTGGACAAGGCTTTCCTGCTCGATTTGATCAGTAACCGTCTTCAAAATAATCTTGCTTATGATAATAACCTTACCTCAAGACTGGAGAAAGAAGTTGTTGACGGCCTTTCGGTAACCCGGGGGATGGTGCAAAAAGGGGAGGTGATAGTTTATAAAGGCTCGGTAGTTAATGATGACGTTTATCAAAAGCTGGAATCATTTAAAAAAGCCTTTGAGGATAATGCCCGTGTTAATGGCAACCGGAACCTGGTATTGCTTGGGCAGTTTTTCCTGGTAGCTATCGCGTTGTCATTACTTATGATTTTCCTTTACCTTTTCCGTAAGGATATTTATGCCGATAACAGGCTGGTAAGTTTGATATTACTGGTAATTACTGCCATGTTGGCCACTTTATCGCTCGCTATCAAACTGCAGTTTCCTACCAATCTGTATTATATTCCTTACTGTATTGTACCAATCATTATCCGCATATTGTTTGATACCCGTTTGGCACTTGAAATTCATTTATTGGTGGTACTGATAGCCGGCTTTTTTGTGCCGAATAGCTTTGAGTTTGCCTATTATGAGATTACGGCGGGCATGGTATCTATTTATAGTATTAAAAACCTGGTACGCAGGGAACAGTTCCTGATCTCGGCGGTGATCATCATCTTCACTTATTTTGTCGCGTTTTTAGGCATCACCTTTATCCGCGAAGGTGATTTCATGAATATTGACTGGATGGACTTTTTGCCTTTCGTGGTTAGCGTATTGCTTACGCTCCTGGCTTATCCGCTTATTTACCTGTTTGAGAAGATATTTGCTATCACATCAGAAATTACGCTCATTGAGCTTACCAATACCAACGCGCCGTTATTACGTGAGCTGGCCTTTAATGCTCCGGGTACCTTTCAGCACTCGTTACAGGTAGCTAACCTTGCCGAGAATGCTATTTATGCTGTTGGCGGCAATGCACTACTGGTTAGGGCAGGGGCGCTTTACCACGATATTGGCAAAATGGAGAACCCGCTGTTCTTTATCGAAAACCAAAGCTCGGGCTTTAACCCCCATGATAAGCTGCCTTATGAGGAAAGCGCGCAGATCATCATTCGCCACGTAAGCAAGGGTATCGAAATGGCGCGCAAGGCCAATTTGCCTGAGGTAGTGATTGACTTTATACGTACCCATCATGGTAATACCCGTGTCGACTATTTTTACCAGTCGTCGTTGAAAAATTTCCCTGAAAAATTCATCAACGAGAACATTTTTCGCTATCCCGGGCCTATCCCTTTCACCAAAGAGGGGGCTGTTTTGATGCTTGCCGACTCGGTTGAGGCCGCTTCCCGCTCGTTAAAAGAACCGGACGAGGAATCGATCAGTGTGCTGGTTGATCGGATTATAAAATATAAGCTTGATCAAAATCAGTTGAAAGACAGTAATATAACTTTAAAAGATATTGAAACTATTAAGGCTATTTTTAAGCGGATGCTGATGAGTATTTATCACGTTAGGATAGATTATTAGAAAATGATTTTTTTTTTTGACGGGAGGCTTGAATTACTATATTTGCAGTCCCTGAAAAACGGGACATAGCTGAAAAGCAAAACGGAGAGGTGCCTGAGAGGCCGAAAGGAACAGTTTGCTAAACTGTCGTACTGGAAACGGTACCGAGGGTTCGAATCCCTCCCTCTCCGCAAAAAGCCCAAAGAGGGCTTTTTTTATTTATGATGTCACGATTATAGCATTAAATTAATTGGCGCTGTAGATAGTGAAACCCGGAGAGATGCCTGAGAGGCCGAAAGGAACAGTTTGCTAAACTGTCGTACTGGAAACGGTACCGAGGGTTCGAATCCCTCTCTCTCCGCCTTTGCCCACCGAGGCGTGTTACGGCGGATGAAATCCGCCAGTGGCAAGCGTATAAGAGAATTGTTGAAGCGAAATAAAATTGAAGCCAGATAGATTTATGATTTATCTGGCTTTTTTTATTTTAGTACAACTTAAAATATCAAAAAAGGTATTATATGTTTGATTGAGAATTCTTTTGCATGTATAAAATTGAACCCTTAGAAAAATGGAAGCAGTAATATTTTGTGGTATACAGGCAACAGGAAAAACTACTTTCTTCAAAGAAAGGTTCTTTAAAACGCATATCCGAATCTCCTTAGATCAGTTAAATACCAGAAATAAGGAACTTAGGTTTATCGAAACCTGTATTTCCACCAGTCATCCGTTTGTTGTGGATAATACCAATCCAACTCTAAAAGAAAGGGCAAAATATATTGCTATTGCAAAAGCAAATAAGTTCAAGGTAACCGGATACTATTTCCAATCAAAGTTGGTTGAGGCGTTGGAGCGTAATAACCAACGTTCCGGCAAAGAGAAGATCCCCGAAATTGGAATAAGAGGAACTTTTAAGCGGTTGACCCTGCCTTCTGTTGACGAAGGTTTCGACGAGTTATTTTATGTAACAACTGAGAATAATACATTTACTATAAAAGCATGGTCAAATGAAATTTGATGATCTGGATGTTAAAATGAGGGTTTATGAAACCTCACAGGACCGTTGCGTTTTACCTGAAATGTATATCGTAGCCAGAATTGATGGGCGGGGCTTTACCCGGTTGACTAAAGAAGTACATCAGTTTAAAGCACCTTTTGATGAAAGGTTTCGTGACCTCATGGTTGAAACTGTAAAGCATCTCATGAATTGCGGTTTCAACGTAATTTACGGTTATACACAAAGTGACGAAATATCACTGTTATTTCACCCCGACGAAAATCTTTTTGGGCGAAAAACCAGGAAGTATATCTCCGTATTGGCAGGCGAGGCCAGTGCTAAGTTTTCAGCGGGTTTGGGAGATTTAGGAGCTTTTGACTGTCGTATTTCTGAGCTTCCCAATAAAAAATTGGTAGAGGATTATTTTAGGTGGCGTAATGAAGATGCACATAGGAATGCCTTGAATGCTCATTGCTACTGGCGTTTGAGACAAGATAACCATACCGTAAAGGAGGCCACTTCTAAAATTGAAGGTATGAGTATTGCTGCCAAGAACGAATTATTATTTCAATATGGTATCAATTTTAATAATGTTCCTGCCTGGCAAAAAAGAGGAATGGGTTTTTATTGGACAGATGTAAAAAAAGAAGGGTTTAATCCCAAGACCAATGAATATGTATTGGTTGATAAACGTATTCTGCATACTGATTTCGAGCTGCCGATGCGTGAAGAGTATAATGAATTTATACAGGATCTTTTAGAGAGGTATGAAAGTAAATCATAAATACTGAGGTTGTAATAGCAGGTCAAGCATCCTTGATCTAAAAAAGTAACACCCGGCTCGTTTACAGATATCTTCTATAAGGCATAGATATTGTTACAAATCATCACCGCATCGCAGTTCTCAGGAGTTTAAAAATTACAGTCCTTTTATTAGCTTTGAAAATATGCAGGAAACTATACAGTCCCGGTTAGCATCCTCCAGGAAGGAATTGCTTGACCTGGGGCTTCGGAACCCTTTGCTGAATTATAAGCTCACCAAAGGTAAAGGCGTACATATCGCAGATGAAAAAGCAGAATATGTTTATGATATTTTAGTAAGGCAGCAAAAGGCCATGACCTTTCTGGCGCTAAAGGAAGGGCAGCTTTTTCCGGAGGATGAGGCCAAATACCAGGATACCCGGCTGCAAACCGACGAGGATGAGCAAAAGCTCCAGACTCGGTTGCTAAATACCTATTATTTTGCAAGAACCAGCATTGAAGAGCAAGGCGTTAACCTGTTATACCTTGCTTTAGGCATGTTGCATTGGTGTGATGCCGGTGATCCCGAAACACTGCGCTCGGCACCGCTGGTGTTGGTGCCGGTAAGTTTGGAACGGTCAAGCGCCCAGGAACGTTTCCGGTTACGTTATACCGGTGCCGAGATTGGTGCAAACCTATCCCTTCAGGCCAAAATGAAAAGTGATTTCAATATCACGATACCCGATATGCCAGATGATGAAGAGTTTGTTTTTAACGATTATATAGCCGATATCCGGTCGCATATTGGGAAACAAGCTAATTGGTCGGTTAAACCTGACGCCATTGAGCTTGGCTTCTTTTCCTTCGGCAAATTTCTCATCTATAATGATTTGGATACCGAGCAATGGCCAAAAGCTGTAAAGCCCGAAAACCATCTCAATGTGCAGGCGCTTTTGGATAACGGGTTTCACGAAGATGTACCGGAGGATGAGCAGGACCTTGATGCTGATACCAAAGCTAACGAACTTTTTAGGGTGGTTGATGCTGATAGCTCTCAGTTAATGGCAATGCTGGCGGTACAGGAAGGCAGTAACCTGGTGATACAGGGGCCGCCGGGTACAGGTAAATCACAAACTATCACTAATATTATTGCCAATGCCGTGGGGCAGGGGAAGAAAGTTTTATTCGTGGCCGAAAAAATGGCGGCGCTTGATGTAGTAAAACGAAGGCTGGATAATATTGATCTGGGTACGGTATGTCTTGAACTGCACAGCCATAAAACCAATAAACGTGATGTGCTGCAGGAAATAAAGCGTGTTATGGATCTCGGCAAACCTCAAACTGCCAAACTGGAACTGGAGATCAGGATGCTGGAGATTTACCGGGCCGAGCTTAATGATTATTGCAGGGCAATCAACAATCAGCTTTCCGGAAGCGGTTTAACCGCGCAGCAGGTCATCGGCTTCTTATTGCAGATTGATGGACTTGCCGCCGGCCGCAACTTGATTAAGCTGCCTATCGAAAACATGGCAGATTGGGACGCCGAAAAAGTTCGCCTGGCTGAAGAATGGGCCGACCGGATACAGGCTCGGCTTAAAGATATCGGAACGCCGTCCAACCTGATCTTTTACGGAACCGGTTTGATGGTGTTGCTCCCGCACGAAAAGGGAACAATTTTATCAGATATAGAGGCAGCGCAGCTGGCAGTAAGCGAATTGTTAAGCTTATTGAATAGTATCCATGCAGGTACAGGTTTCACAGTTCCCTTAACAGATGAAGGAATCCCCGCGTTAGAAGCGCTGTTGGAAAAGGCAGCTTCGGCACCAGATTTGAAAGAACTAAATATTACAGACCCTGTCTGGCGTACCAAGGCTGCTGATATCAAAGAGTTGCTGGATACAGGCGAAGAACTTGAAAATTTATACCGGCATTATAAAGACACTTTTGTAGCGGAAGCATGGTCGCAGGATATCCTTGAGATCCGGCGTAATATTGTTAGCTATGGCGATAAATGGTATAAAATCTTCAATGGCGATTATCGCAAGAGTAAACAGCAACTGGCATCTTTATTGAAAATTACCTTACCGGATGATGCTTCCGAAAAACTTAAATTGGTAGATGCCATTTCAGAAGCACGTAGGCTGGAAAATCAATTACAGCAATATGATGCCTTTGCGCTAAGCCTTTTTGGCAACCGCTGGCTTAAACAACGTTCGGATTGGCAGTCGTTACACGCGGCAGCTAACTATTTGGCGTGCATCAACGATCCGGTTTTATTAAGCTATCTAAGTAAACTCGAATCGCCTGCAATAGCGGCCGATTATCTAAGCAAGCTCCGTAACGCGTTAAAAGTGAGCAGTGAGCAGCGGGTTAAGGCATTGCTTGCATTAAAACTAAACCTGTTCCCGAAAACCTATGCAGAGCAGGAACATACATGGAAAAGCTGGATAGCGCACTTTGGAGAATTGCAATTGGCTATCGACTGGAACCAGCTATGTGCGCAGGCCGAAAAAGAAGGCTTATCGTTCCTGACCACACTTGCCGCAAACTGGGACGAAGCAAGGGATTTGTTAAAGATCAGCCTACAGAAAACCTGGTATGAATATTTGATAGAGCAGGCTTTCAGAACCAGTCCGGAGATCACCAAATTCGAGCGGGCCAGCCATGAAGAGGTTATCGCCAAATTCAAAAAGCTTGATCAGGTTAATCTTTATTATAACAGGGCAGTAGTGGCGCTTAGGCATTGGGAAGGTTTGCCCAAAAACGGCGCCGGTGGGCAGGTAAATACCCTAAAAACGGAATTCAACAAAAAAGCGCGGCATATGCCCATCCGTAAATTGGTAGAAGAAGCAGGCAAAGCCATGCAGGCTGTTAAACCGGTGTGGATGATGAGCCCTATGTCTATAGCCAACTTTTTGCCGCCGGGCGCTATAGATTTTGATCTGGTTGTTTTTGACGAAGCCAGCCAGGTACGTCCAGTAGATGCTATCGGAGCCATTGCCCGCGGTAAACAATTGGTGGTAGTTGGCGATACCCGTCAGTTACCTCCAACCAGCTTTTTTGATAAGCTGAATACCGATATTGAGGAGGAAGAGAATGTTACGGCGGATATGCAAAGTATTTTGGGGATGTGCGACGGGCAGGGAGCTCCTACCCGCATGCTCAAATGGCATTACAGAAGCCAGCACGAATCGCTGATCACGTTATCTAACCATGAATTTTATGAGGATAAGCTGGTGATATTTCCAAGCCCGGGTTCAAGACAAAACCTCGGCTTGCGTTTTAATCATTTGCCCGACGCTATTTATGATCGTGGCAAAACCCGAAGCAATCCCTTAGAGGCACAGGCTGTAGCCAAAGCGGTGATAGCTCATGCCGGCAAATATCCTGCACAAAGTCTTGGTGTAGTTGCATTCAGCACAGCCCAGGCACAGGCTATACAGGCGGCGCTTGAAATTGAGCGAAAGGCTAACCCTGCAACGGAAAGCTTTTTTACCGGGCGACCGGATGAACCGTTCTTTATCAAAAACCTTGAAAATGTACAGGGCGATGAGCGGGATGTGATCCTGATCAGTATTGGCTATGGCCGTACGGAAGATGGCAAAATACCCATGAACTTCGGTCCGCTGAATAATGAAGGCGGAGAGCGACGGTTAAATGTTTTGATTACAAGGGCCAAAATGCGCTGCGAAGTGTTTACCAATATCACTGCTGAAGACATCAAGCTCGGTGAGTCGGCACGCTTCGGTATCCGCGCACTCAAAAGCTTCCTGTATTTTGCGCAGCACGCCAAATTTGATAAGCCTGAGGCATTTATCCCGCAAGAACTCAGACCATTTGAAGAAGAAGTAGCACATCAACTCAAAAAAGCCGGCCACATTGTACGCGACCGTGTGGGCTCACCGGGTTTCTACCTGGATTTGGCTGTTGTTGATCCTGAAAACCCTGGTCGCTACATTTTAGGGCTCATATGCGATGGTAAGGCTTATGACAGCGCGGCATCAGCAACTGATCGCGACCGTTTAAGAGGGCAGGTGTTGGAGCTGTTTGGCTGGAACTTATACCAGGTTTGGAGCACAGACTGGTACCGTAATCCGTCACGCGAATTAAACCGCTTACTTAGCGCCATTGAAGCAGCTAAACATTCAACGGAAAGCAATGATGTGGAGGCCGATATTTTACCGGATGAGATTCGCCGGGAAGCCGCAGTCGAAACAGCCCCTGTAATTAAGGAATACAAGTTGGCGGACATTCATATTGAACATCTTCGCGACGAGTTTCAACTGTATACCTTCGCCGAATTGGGGAATTGGATCTCGGAGGTTGTACAGGTAGAAAGCCCGGTTCATTTCGATGAAATGGCAAAGCGGATCACCGAAGCAGCCGGGATAGCTAAAATGGGTTCAAGGATCCGTTATACGTTAACGCAGGCCTTGCAACAGGCTAAAGATGAAGGCCGGGTGATTGTTAAAGATGAGTTTTTGTGGACGCCGGAAATGGAACGGCCCGTTGTTCGCGACCGGAGTAAGTTGCCATCTGCCTATAAAAAGCTGGCACTGATAGCGCCCGAAGAAATTTATGAGGCCATCAGGGATGTAGTGCGTGGTGCTATTTCAATTACCGAGGAAGACGCTATACCGTTAGTGGCCAAACAATTGGGCTTTGCCAGGCTTACTGAAGAGATGCGTCAGCAACTTTCTGAAGCGATAGGAAAAACAATTCAGTCAGGGATCTTAACTTTTGAAGGCGTTAACCTGAAGCTGGCATAAGCCGGTCTATATTTCTGCTAAATGGAAAGAAGAACTTTTTTTAAGAATACATTACTTGGAGGTGCCGCGGTATTGGCTAATCCCTTAATCGGAAAAGCTGATCCGTTTAGTTTTCTGACCGGCAATCCTCCTACATCTTTGATGGGCAATCGCTTTGTAACCTTCTGTATCATGATTAGGACTTCACCTTGGGAAGTATCGCGGGATGTGAAGCTGATCAAGCGCGACGAAGGTTTTGCGCATACGCTGGAAGTAGTGCAGCGTTTAAGGGAAACCTTTGCGAAAAACGTACCCGGAGGGCGGCTAACCTGGGGCTTTACTTTAAACGCGCTTGAAGATAAACGCCAGAACTATGTGGATATCCGCAATTATGCCGCGGAGTGCCAGCTTAAATACGGCGATGAGGTTTCTTATTTTCCGGGTTATTTTCCGGCAATGTACCTGCCCAGGCACCGTGTAAACCAGGAGATGACCGAGGCATTGCAGCGTATCACTGCCATGGTTGGTAAAGGATACCGCCCCAAAAGCGTAATGGGAGGTTTTTTATCTGCTGATAACCTGGCTTATTTGGCCGAAAAGGAAAATATCCATGTGGCGCATGCAGTGATCTGGAGCCAGCACGAAACGGATGGCGGCGGTGCGGATGGATCGCCATCTTACCCATTTTACCCATCAAAAGAACATTTTTGTAAACCGGCACAAGGTAAAAGCGATTTTATCGATTGTGTAAACCTGGATGGTTGGAGTGTTGACTTTTTGTGCGCGCTCCAAAGCGGAAATGTATGGGGGACAACACCTTTTAATGGCGCGGCAAGTCGCCGTGGTGTTGGCCCGATAGAGAGTTATGGCGATTGGGGGCTGGAAATTGGGCATCTTTCGGTAATGCATACGCAGTCTATACATTTTGACCGCGGGTTTGAACTTAACGGTTTCGGCTGGATCCCCAACATCTGGGAAGCCGCCCTGGTTAAAATAGCCGAACGTAAAAACTGGGACGATACATTGGCTTACCGGGCATTGGAGAAATGGACAAGTGCCACAGTGCAGCGCTGGCCTGATGTGAAATTCGTAACCTTTGGAGAGTATGGCGAACTATGGCGCAACCAATACCGGGATAATAGCCGCTGGAACTATAGGTTTGAAGAAAGGGGATTGGGCATTGGCAACTCCTGGGGCAATCAGGAAATCAAGTGGTATATGAACAAGGAGTTTCGCCTGGCTACGCTGAGGAACTGGCACAAAAACACACCAGAAATGGTGGTAGACTTTACGCGCTACGACCTGCCTGCAAAAGAACCTGCCGATCCATCGCCAGAAAAGCCGGTAAAAGACTGGAGCCTGATGAACCGGATCAACCAGAAAGGCGTAAGGCCCCAGGATACACCGGTTTTATTATCAGACCTGAAGAATGACGAAAAAGATATGATTGCCAGGTATTATCCGGGCTTGTTTAAATAGGAGAATTAAGTTTGGATTCCTGCTGCCTCACAGAATAATCGAAGTTTTTAAAAGGAATCAAAATTGTGTAGTGTGTTTGTTAAGTATTTTATGAAGTATTTTAATTAATAAATAATATATTAGCTTTTGAGAAACCTATAACCGCTTTATGGACAACGTTTATGGAATTAACCTGATACCGGATAATGATGCGGAACGAGTTGCCGCGCTTGAACGCTATCAGATATTTAATTCACACCGCGAAAAAGCCTTCGATAGTATATGTGAGCTTGCATGCGAATTGTTCTCATGCCCAATCAGTCATATTTCGTTTTTAAATTCTGATACAGAGTTTATTAAAGCCGAAGTAGGCCTGAACGGTATTCAATATGTAAGCCGTAATGAAGGTTTTTGCGCTGTAGCCATTTTGCAGCCCGACCTGCTCCTGGTTGAGGATACTCATCAACATGAACTTTTTGTTAATCACCCTTATGTTGTAGACAAACTGCGAATCCGTTTTTATGCCGGAGCGCCCATCATTACTCCAGATGGTTTTATCATCGGTACATTGTGTTTAATTGACATGGAGCCCCGCTCGCTTACCGAAAAAGAAAGAAAGCTATTAAAAAAGCTTGCGGATGTGGCAATGGAACAAACACAGCTAAGGTCTGAAAACCTTGCTTTGCTTCAGCAGCGGGACGAATTTATTGCCGTAGCCAGCCATGAGATGCGCACCCCGGTGACAGCGTTAAAAGCTGCGGTTCAGATTTTACATACCCACCAGGATGAAGGCGCGGTTGCCCTGCAAAAAGCAATGATAGAGCAGGCCAACAGGAGCGTAAACAAATTGGCTTTCCTGGTAAACGACTTATTTGACGCCAGCAGGCTTGCGGCGCGTAAATACAGTTTAAACAAAACATATTTTGATTTAGGCAAACTCATTAATCATTGTTGTGATTTGCTTAAGGTTTCGGGTAAACACGAGCTGGATATTGAAGGTGATTTATCTGTTCGGGTTGTTGCTGATGAGGAAAGGGTAGAACAGGTACTTGTTAACCTTATAGAAAATGCAATGAAATATGCCCCGGACTCCAGGATCATTTTGATCCGGATTTCCCGGTTGTCTGATCATGTTCGCATTGAAGTGTCGGATAAAGGGCCAGGCATTGATCCTGATCAGCTACCACATATATTTAAGCGCTATTTCCGTTCTGAAAACGGCGCTCCGCAGGCCGGTCTTGGATTAGGTTTATATATAAGTTCTGAAATTGTTAAACAGCACGGCGGCGAAATTGGTGTTGAAAGTGAGCAGGGCAGGGGCAGCACTTTCTGGTTCACATTGCCGGTATAAATAAGGTGTCGGAATTGGTACCTGTCATAATCGAATCTTTTTAATTTTCATGCTAATGAATATTTAACCGCGGTGATCTGCCGAAATATATTTATACTTGTAAAATCATTGAGTAGTCAAGTATATGTTAATGATTAATCCATCACTCAAAACACTAATAAACCTTGCAAAAGTGCAAGCCGTCATAGCCCGCAGATTTGACCGCCTGAATATGCATGGCATCGGATTTACCGAATTTGTGATTCTCTATCTTTTGCAGCAATCGGAAGAGGGAAAGGCGCGGAGAATAGATTTAGCCGATAAAATCGGAATAACTGCTTCCGGGATAACACGCATGCTGTTGCCAATGGAAAAAATAGGATTGGTAACGCGTGAAGCCAATGAGCGTGATGCAAGAGTAAGTTATGTAGTACTTACCCCTGCCGGCAAGCAATTGTTTACTGATGCCGAAAAGACAGCCAACACCCTTGCGCTTGAAATTATGCCTGCTAAAGAATCAAAAGATATTACTTCGTTAACAAATATCCTCGCCAAACTTGGCGGTAATATCACCTAATTACCTGTTACAAATGCAAACACTAAATTCCATTATCCCTGTTTCAAGTTTATTAGCAGTTGAAAGCGCGTTATTACAGACTTTTGGTACAACTACAGTAACGGAAATAATATTATTAGCTGGCGGATTATCGGCATCCTCAGTATTTAAAATTGTGGTTAACGATCAACCCTACATTTTAAAAACAGATAGCTCTCCCGTAGTTGTTGATGGTCAAAATATCAGCTGTATGGAAGTTGCTGCTGAAGCGGGTATCGCCCCGCCGGTTCATTATTTAAACAGGGCAGCAGGGGTAACCATTACGGGCTTTATAAAAAACATACCATTGCAGGCTGTTTATAAGTCGCCCGAAGTGTTGTTGCCCGAAATCGGAAAAACGATCAAACGCATACACGGGCTGACTGCATTGCCAACCGGGAATAGTTTAGTAGATACTGTGGATGGGCTTATCGCTCAGTTTAAACTTTCGGGAATGTTAACGGGAGCGGCCTTTGATGAGGGTTTTGCTTATTACGACGAAATTAGAAAACATTACCCATGGAATGATGCTGATAAAGTTTTTAGTCATATTGACCTTAACCCTAACAACATGGTTTTTGATGGGGAAAAAATATGGATTATTGATTGGGACGCAGCTTTTACAAACGACCGCTACGTTGACCTGGCTATAACAGCAAATTTTTATGTTTCTAATGACGAGCACGAAAATATTTTCCTTGAAAGCTACTTTGGCGATGGTTTAACAAATTATCATAAAGCAAGGTTCTTTTTAATGCGACAAATATGCAGGCTGGTTTATGCAATGTTAATGTTTAAACTGGCATATATGTCAAATAGCAATGGAGTTCATGATCCGGATATGGAGGGCATCAGCCTGAAAAATGTAAAAGAAAAATTAGGCACAGGAGAGATAAACCTTGCTGCTTACAAAGGCCAATTACTATTTGGTAAAGCTTTGATTAATGAAGCATTGAACAGTATGCGGTCTCCACGATTTGCCTCATCTATTGCTCAATTGGCTTAAGATTTTTTACGCTTCGTTGTAAGGATAACGTGTTGTTTGCATGCTTATTGCGTATGAAAAAATATACTTCAAAAGCCTGTAAAAGTTATCACTGGCTCATTATTTTCGGCTTATTAATCAAGCTAACAGGAAAAATATGGGCTATTATGTGATCGGTTTTCAGGATGCAGATATTTCAAAACTTGCCTTGGTTGGCGGCAAGGGGGCTAATTTGGGCGAGCTGTCGGGGATTGGAGAAATCGAAGTACCTGACGGCTTCTGCATTACCACGGAAGCTTATAAAATCATAACGGAAAACAATTTGGAGTTTAGTGATCTGTTAAGTCAGCTATCACATGCCAAAGCCGATGATAGAGGAATTATTAATGAGATCAGCGCAAAGATTCGGGCTGTAGTTGAAACTGTACCTGTTCCCGAAGCTGTAGCTGAAGAAGTCGCCTGCTATCTCTCAAAGTTTGATGAAAACACTGCCTTTGCTGTACGTTCAAGTGCCACTGCGGAAGACTTACCTACGGCCTCTTTTGCCGGGCAACAGGATACTTATTTAAATATCATTGGGAAGACCGCTATCCTTAAACACATCAACAAGTGCTGGGCATCGTTATTTACCGATAGGGCGGTGACCTATCGTATCCAAAACGGTTTTGATCATCGTAAAGTACAGCTTGCTGTAGTTGTTCAGCAGATGGTTTTTCCACATGCTTCGGGGATTTTATTCACTGCCGATCCTGTTAACGGTAACCGGAAAATAATTTCTGTTGATGCGGGCTTTGGGCTCGGAGAGGCCCTGGTATCCGGCCTGGTAAATGCCGACAACTATAAAGTGCGCGATGGCAGTGTCGTCGACAAAAAAATCCCGGCTAAGAAGCTGGCCGTTTATGCATTAAAAGATGGCGGTACCGAGGAGCAAAGTATTGAATCTGAGTTGCAGCATGATCAGGTATTAACGGATAGACAAATTTTGCAACTGAATACCATCGGCAGAAAAATCGAAAAACACTTCAACAACCCACAGGACATTGAATGGTGCTTGGCTAATGATACTTTCTACATTGTACAAAGCAGGCCGATTACCACATTATATCCTGTTCCTGAAATTAACGACGTAGGAAATCATGTTTTTATATCTGTCGGTCACCAGCAAATGATGACTGATGCTATGAAGCCTTTAGGGCTATCTTTATGGCAGTTAACAGCGGCCCGGCCTATGTATAAAGCCGGTGGAAGATTGTTTGTTGATGTAACCGATAGCCTGGCTTCTGCAACGGGTCGGGCAACTTTGTTAAAAGCGATGGCGCAGCATGATCCGCTCATAAAAGATGCGGTGACAACAATTATAGAGCGTGGTGATGTTGTAAAGGTTTTACCGGAAGAGCAACAAGATACAGTTAAAAGCAAACAGGTTGCGGCAACCTGGGCACAGCCGCCGCAATTAGCTAATGACCCGGCAATTGCTGCCGAATTGATCCGAAGCAGTCAGTCATCCTTGGCTACATTAAAGCAAACTATTCAGGCTAAGTCAGGAACCGATCTGTTTGATTTTATCCTGGAAGACCTTCAGGAAATGAGGAAAGAACTATTTGCCCCGCAAAGCATTGCAGCTATTATGACTGGCATGAATGCTGCATTATGGATCAATGAAAAAATGCAGGAGTGGTTGGGGGAAAAGAATGCCGCAGATATACTTTCACAATCGGTAGCAAACAATATCACCTCAGAAATGGGTCTTGAGTTATTGGATGTTGCCGATGTAATTCGTCCTTACCCGGAAGTAATTAATTATCTGCAACATGCGAAAGATGATTTTTTTAACGACTTAGTGATGCTTAACGGAGGACAAGAATCCTTGGCTGCCATCAATTCCTATCTTGATAAATACGGAATGCGCTGTGCCGGTGAAATTGACATCACCAAAGCCCGCTGGATGGAAAAGCCCGTTACGCTTGTCCCGATGATCCTGAATAATATTAAAAACTTTGAACCCGACTCCGGCAAACAAAAATTTGAACAGGGAATGCAGGGGGCCTTGAAAAAAGAGCAGGAGTTGATGGGGCGATTGAAACAATTGCCGGATGGAGAGCAAAAGGCCGAAGAAACAAAACAAATGATTGGGCTGATCCGGAATTTTGCCGGGTATCGCGAATATCCAAAATATAGCATAGTTAGCCGGCTGTGGGTTTATAAGAAGGCATTGCTGAAACAAGCCGAACTGCTGGTGCAAGCCGGTATTATACTCCAGGAAGAGGATATTTATTACCTCAGTTTTGAAGAGTTTAGAGAAGTTATAAGCGTGGGCAAACTGGATTATGAACTTATCCATCAACGCAAAATTGAGCAGCAATTGCATGAAAAGCTAAACCCGCCGCGGGTTATTACTTCCGATGGTGAAATTATTTCGGGTAAGTATAACCGTGAAGATTTTCCGGTTGGAGCTATGGTTGGTTTAGCTGTTTCTGCCGGGGTTATTGAGGGGAGGGCGCGGGTTATCTTAAACATGGAAAATGCCGACCTGGAAGAAGGCGATATATTGATCACCACGTTTACTGATCCCAGCTGGACGCCCTTATTTGTATCCATAAAAGGCCTTGTTACCGAAGTTGGCGGCCTGATGACCCATGGCGCTGTTATAGCCCGCGAATATGGCTTACCGGCAGTAGTGGGTGTTGAGGATGCCACCAAACTAATCAAAGACGGGCAGCGGATCAGGGTGAACGGAACGGATGGATTTGTAGAGATATTGTGAGTCGAAATAGTAAAGGGAAAAGGATAAGAGACGGGCAGCAATAAACTTCACCGTTAAAAAGTATGCTTTTACCGATTAACCTTATTGCTTGACCTGTTTGTGGTTGCCCTGCTTATAGCTCTACCATAGTTTTGGTGCCATGAAAGCAAATAAAATATTGATTTCAGGCGCCAGCGTTGCCGGGCCTGCCTTGGCTTACTGGCTCAATCGCTATGGCTTTGAAGTAACCATTGTTGAGCGTGCGCCCGGCATCAGGCCTGGTGGCTACGCTGTTGATTTTCGCGGGCCTGCTATTCAGGTTTTGGAGCAAATGGGCCTGATCGATGCTATCAGAAAACATGAAACCCGCGCTGGTAAAATCACTATCGTAAATAAAAATAATAAAAAGTTGGCCAGTATGCCCGATGCTTTCACCAGTGGCGAATTGGAAATCATGCGCGGAGATCTGGCGGGCGTATTTTATGAAGCGACAAAAAATGATACCGAATACCTGTTTGACAATAGCATCACCGCTCTACAAGAAGATTCCGATGGCGTTGATGTAAGCTTTAGCAACGGCGAAACGCGGCGTTTTGACCTGGTTGTCGGTGCCGATGGATTACATTCCAACGTACGGGCCCTGACTTTTGGCGAAGAATCGCGGTTTATGCACCACCTGAATATTTACTTTGCCATTTTTAGCACCCCCAATTTTATGAACTTAAAAGAGATGGCAGGTTTATACTATGGTACATTAGGAAAAAGAGTTGGCGTGTTTAGTGCCAGAGAAGATACCGAAGCCCGGGCTTCATTTTATTTCGCATCGCCAAAGCTCGACTATAATTACAGGGATCTCGCGCAGCAAAAAGAAATGATCCGTAGCCGTTTTAGTGCTGAACAATGGCAGGTGCCGCAGCTATTGAAGCTGATGGATGAAGCACCCGATTTTTATTTTGATTCGGTAAGCCAGATCAGGATGGATCGCTGGAGCAAAGGCAGGGTTGTGTTGTTGGGAGATGCCGGTTATTGCGCATCGCCAATGTCGGGTATGGGTACCAGCATGGCCGTAGTTGGTGCCTACATTTTGGCAGGCGAACTGCAAGCCTCAGCCGGAGATCATTTGATTGCCTTTAAGAACTATGAAACAAAAATGCGTCCCTTAACAACTGCATGCCAGAAGTTGGCAGAAGGGGCCGAATGGTTTGTACCGCAAACCAGGTTCAAACTATGGATGAGCCGTAAGATATGGAAAATACTCCCTCATACCCCCTGGAAAAATATGATGATCGAAATGCCATTAAAAGCCGCAAATGCCATCGTTCTACCCAGTTATGAACAAACGGGAGCCTTAGCTGATACAGTGTGTTAATACTGAAATTTCGCGATATCTGTTTTATTGATTTTACTTATACAATTTACTTCACACAACGGCCCTTACCCTCCTAAAATGCGATAAATTAACTAATTTTGGTTTCCTAAAACCTATGACAATGTTTGATGTAAAAGCCGCCGTTAAAAAGTTTGAAACCACATTTGAACCCGCATTATTAGCCGAACTTGAAGCCAGTTCTATGCTGATGAATGTAAAAGGCGGCGATACCATGCTTAACCCGGGGCAAACCATTCGTGCGGTTCCGCTGCTGTTAAGCGGTACATTCAAAGTAAGTCGTGTAAATGACGAGGGGCAGGAAATACTGCTGTATTATGTTAAAGAGGGCGAGAGCTGTGCCATGACATTTACCTGCTGTATGATGTCGCATTTCAGTGTGATTAGGGGAACTGCCGAGGAGGACAGCGAATTGCTTTGCGTACCGATGGATGTGATGGACGGGTGGATGATAAAATACCCAACCTGGAAACGCTTTGTAATGCAAACCATATTGAACCGCTTTACCGAGATCCTGAAAAGTATTGATGATATAGCTTTTAAAAAATTGGATGACAGGCTGGTTAATTATCTCAAAGAAAAAGCTAAAACAACTGGTTCTTCGCTCATCAACTTAACCCATCAGCAAATTGGTGACGATCTGGGGACAAGCCGGGTTGTTGTATCGCGCCTGCTGAAGAAACTGGAAACAGATAATAAATTGCTGCTTTACTACAATCAGATCAAATTATTGAGCGAATTGTAACTTTTGTTACAGGCAATTGTATCCTTTGTTACAAAATATGCCCTGCTTTCTGTTGCATCTTTGTTATGTCAAAAGCAACAGACCATGAAAACACAAGCCCTTCAACCTACCGTAAGTTTTAATGTAAAACCAATTACAGGATTTAAAATCCCTGCTGGTTTTTGCATGAATATGCTTGTAAAACTTATTCGTTTTATTGGCTCTGTAAACCTTGCGACCTGTAAAGACGATCAATTTATTTTTTAACCACTTAAAACTATAAGCATCATGAGTATCAGATTAAACGACACAGCTCCCGATTTTCAGGCAGAAACAACTGAAGGAACTATCAATTTTCATAATTGGATAGGGGATGGTTGGGCAATTCTTTTTTCGCACCCTAAAGATTTTACCCCTGTTTGCACTACCGAACTGGGTTACATGGCAAAACTTGCGCCCGAATTTCAACAGCGTAATTGTAAAGTGATTGGCTTAAGTGTCGACCCGGTTGGTCGTCATGCCGAATGGGCAAAAGATATCCACGAAACACAGGGATATGCTGTAAACTATCCCATGATAGGCGACTCTGACCTGGCTATAGCAAAATTATACGATATGTTACCTGCCGATGAACCAGGAACCTCAGAGGGACGCACTGCTGCTACCAATCAAACTGTGCGCTCGGTGTTTATCATTGGCCCGGATAAAAAAATTAAACTGATGCTTACCTATCCAATGGCTACAGGCCGCAATTTTGATGAGATATTGCGTGTGCTGGATTCGTTGCAACTAACAGCAGGTTACAAAGTAGCTACACCGGTAAACTGGAAAAACGGTGAAGATGTAATCATTGTGCCTGCCGTATCTGACGAAGAGGCCAAAGAAAAATTTCCCAACGGCTGGAAAACTGTTAAGCCTTACCTGCGCATAGTGGCGCAACCCGGCGAAACTGTTATGAATTGATCCTATAAAGAAAAATCCATCTGCAAAGAGCGCACGTTTAAATCGAACATGCGCTCTTTGTATTGAAATATTAATTTAACGAGCGGTATTCAATAGGCGAGTACCCTACACCCTGCTTAAACAGGCGTGTAAAATGCTGCGGATATTTAAAGCCTAAACCATAGGCAATCTCGCTCAACGACTTAGTGGTGTCAAATATCTTTTCCTTGGCAACATCAATTACTTTTGATTGGATATACTCCTGGGCCGATTTTCCGGTTTCTTTTTTGATGAGATCGCCAAAGTAATTGGCCGATAGGTTTAGCTGGTCTGCGCAATAACCAACTGAGGGCAAACCTATGGTAGTTGGTTTATCTGATGTCCAATAACTATCCAGCAAGTTTTCAAACCTTTGTAATACACCTTTATGTGCAAGGTCACGGGTGATGAACTGGCGGTCATAAAAACGTTGACAATAATTCAGGAACAATTCTATATTACTTACGATTAAGGTTTTGCTGTGTTTGTCTATAGCATGTTCAAGTTCGTATCTGATCTTTTCAAAGCAATCCATAATGATTTTTCGTTCACTTTCGGATAAGTGCAGCGCCTCGTGTACATCGTACGAAAAAAAGGTATAATCCTGGATATGGCGGCCAAGCGATGTGCCTTTGATCAAATCGGGGTGAAAAACTAATGCCTGGCCTCTTGGCTGATAGTACTCACCATTGTCTTCCTGACCTATCACTTGTCCGGGGCCGACAAATATCAACGACCCTTCCTGGTAGTCATAGTAATTGCAACCATACTTCAGATCGCCACATTTGATTTCTTTTAAAAATACAGTATAAAAGTTGTAGTTGACGCGGCGGTTCAGGCGTATATCTGCTTTCGACAGATCAACAATATTGATAAGCGGATGAAGCGTTTCATGGTTATTGAGCGCGTTGAACTGGCTTATCGTGTCCACCTTAATGATATTTTCCATAACTATCCCTTTCAATTATATCAAAGTTAAACCTTCTTTTAAGGTTTGCCTTATATTAATGTCTTAATCAGTGATATTGGTAAGCAATACAGTAATTGGTATAACAGTTGCTTTAAAAATACATCCCACCTTTGTGTTGTTAATTAGAATGATGATCTATTTAATTTACTAAATATATGAAAACGAGAAAATTAGGTAATAGCGGCCTCGAGGTATCCGAACTGGGATTAGGCTGTATGGGTTTAAGCTTTGGTTACGGCCCGGCAACCGATTTAAAAGATGCTGTTAAACTACTGCATGCCGCGGTTGAAAAAGGCGTTACCTTTTTTGATACGGCAGAAGCTTATGGTCCTTTTACAAACGAAGAGCTTTTGGGTGAGGCGCTTGCGCCATACCGCGATAAACTGGTTATAGCTACTAAATTTGGTTTTAAAGATGGCAAACCGGGAGATGGTATGGATAGTCGTCCTGAACGTATCAGGGAGGTTGCTGAAGCATCGCTTAAAAGATTAAAAACAGATCGTATAGACTTGTTCTATCAACATCGTGTTGACCCTAATGTACCTATTGAGGATGTTGCAGGGACAGTTAAAGATCTGATACAGGAAGGAAAGGTTAAACAATTTGGTTTATCGGAAGCCGGTGCTCAATCAATCCGTAGGGCACACGCGGTGCAGCCGGTCGCGGCTTTACAAAGCGAATACTCGTTATGGTGGCGCGAACCTGAAGATGAGATAATGCCTTTGCTGGAAGAGTTAGGCATTGGATTTGTTCCGTTCAGTCCACTTGGGAAAGGTTTTTTAACAGGTGCTATCAATGAGAATACATCTTTCGATAAAACAGATTTCAGAAACATTGTACCACGTTTTGCTCCGGATGCAAGGGCAGCAAACCAGGCAATGGTTGATCTGCTTACCAAAATAGCGCAGGAAAAGCAAGCTACTCCTGCTCAAATAGCATTGGCCTGGTTACTGGCTCAAAAGCCATGGATTGCTCCTATCCCCGGAACTACTAAATTGCACCGCCTGGAAGAAAATCTTGGCGCTATAGATATACTATTAACCGCCGACGACCTGAGCCAAATTGAAAAAGCTGCCTCAGAAATTAAGATAGAGGGCGCACGCTACCCCGAGCATTTGCAAAAGAGGGTTGGAAAATAATTTATAATTAAATTACCGGAGCGGGGCATGAGGGATATACTTCATGCCTCTTCTGTTTTTGCGAAACCGGTTTACAAATACTGTAAAGCATGTATGCAGCGTGTTTACAATTTAATCTTATTGTTTTATATTCCTTGTTTGTTTAAAAGCAGACCTATAAATTAGGCTCATAATCTAAATATCAGTCACCTTTACATCGCTACTATTGATTTCTGTACCCTGTTAATATACCATCCGGATATTAACGTTTCTGTATTGTTGCCGCTCCCCTGAGCTGATATAACCGATTTTAAATGATTTTTTCACTAAATGAAATTTGAACCGATTATGATTGAACAAAGCTCTTACCTTAAACCGAAAATTTATGATCTGATGAACCTCATGATCAACGACGAAAGTGGTTTGTTTGAAGTGGGGGATCTGGATGGTTACATTGACAAACTTATTGATAGGGCATCTATCATAACCATTATGGCACAGGATGCCTTACTTGGTTTTTTAGCTTATTATGCTAACGATTACGTTAATAAAATTGGATTTATTTCGATGCTGATCATAGACCCATCAACTAAACGGATGGGATATGGCCGCAGGCTTGTTGAATTTGCAGTGAAAGATTTAACACTAAAAGGCTTTAAAAAATGCCGTACCGAGGTAAATGCTGATAATACAAAAGCAGTAAATATCTGTAAAAGGTTAGGTTTTACCTACGTAGGGAGAAATGAGGAGTATTGTGTATTTGAATTAACGCTTTAACAATGGGCAATTATGAAAACCGGCAATAATCAGGTAATTTAGTTTTCAATTATTTGTTAACCGGCATCAGCCAATATTAAAGCTGCAAATATGCAACACAAGGCAACATCGCTCAGACCGTTTATCGGCGCTAAAGATTTTGAAATATCCCGCAGTTTTTATCGTGATCTGGGTTTTGAAGAGGTTGTACTGGATGCCGGTATGTCGGTATTTAAGACCGGTCAGCTCGCTTTTTATCTGCAGAATGCCTACGTTAAAGACTGGATAGATAACACCATGCTTTTTTTAGAAGTGGATGACGTTGATCGCTATTGGAACGAATTGGTAGCCTTAAACCTCCCTGCCAAATATGCGGGTGTGCGATTAACTCCCATCAGGGTAGATCATTGGGGGAGGGAATGCTTTCTGCACGATCCCTCCGGCATACTCTGGCATTTTGGCGAGTTCTTTTAAGAAAGCTTGTATACAAGCTTAAAGCGGAATGCGTAAAGCCTAAAGCTATCCATTAGCTTTTACTATTATTATTTAATTGACGACAGATCGAGAACGATATTATTGCCCTGAGGTTTTAGTCGAAATGCTGTTCCGTTTCCTGGTTCGGAAAAAGTGCCTTTTATTGCTTTAAAAGCATATGGTGTTTCCTCAAAGCGGCAATTGATCTGCTTATCCCTGATGCTTTCAAAAGGCAATTTTATTCCTGCGGCGGTAGTCATGTCAAAATACCAGTTGTTAGCCTGTGCGCTTACCAGTTTCATGGATAATTGTTTTTCGTTCAGGTCTATCTCCAAAGCGCCTTTAATGGTTGTTAGGGGCCATGATATATGTAAGCTACCGGATGTGGGATGGGTATAAACCGGGTCTTTTCCGGCCAAAAGGACTTCATTGCCGTTAATTAAAGCCTTAAGCCTCAGCCCGGCAATCTGATCGGGTTTGCTCCAGATATAACCATCAATCACCGGCAAAGTGAAAAAGGTGCATTCGTTTGATGTGGCTACCTGCTTGGTATAAACTGATGGGAAGTTTTCATCAAACAAGTGAAGGTCGCGGATACGCAGATTGCCCTTCTCCCATAACAGGTTAACGCGGTAAAAACGGCTGTTAAACCAAACGGTTTTCAATTCACTTTCCCCAAGGTCATGGCTTACAGTAAATGATGTAGCAGGTGTTACCTTATACTGCTTTTTGAACCAGCGGCCTGATGTTTCCATGGTTTCCAGCCTGATCTTGTGCTCATCCCTCAGGCGTGCAATCAAAGGCATCTGGATTTCAAAACCTTTGGCCATAGCATCCCAGGTAAAAGAATTTTCCTGACCTGCTTGCGTGTAGTTAAAGCCGAGTGCCTTATCATCGGTAAATGATTTAAAAAACCAGTTTACCCAATCGGCATCGCCGCCGCCAAATTTATAAACGGGTTCCAGTGTTACCACCCCCTGGCGTGTTGTACCAAGCCCGTTATCGTATTGACGGATCGGATCGCTGCCTAACATTCTGAAAATAGGCACCGGAATCTGGTTGGCAGCGTTTTGCGCAGGCATGTATGAGTTAATTTTGCTGGGATAGTAGGCCTGGTTCCAGTAACCTCCCCATAAGGTATAACCATCTGTACCATATTGGTCTTTGCAATTGGCCGATGCTACAATATGATATTTCTGGTACATGTATTCCAGGCTGTAGCTATCAATAAACCAGGAAGCGACAGATTTTGGATAATAGCCAAATATCTTTTTAAAATCGGTCATGTAAACATCTATCAGTTTTTCGCGCTCTTTGGGGGTATAACCGGTAGAGAAACCAATGTTCGCTCGCCAATCCCATGGGTAACGGCCACGCCATTTCATGCCTGCCTTTTCAACTTGCGGCTGAGGGATTTCCCACCACGCACCAATCTCAAATGAATCGCGAGGTAAAGCTTTTAATAGTTTCTGATACCGGGGATTAATCAGCGCATCATACTGTAAAAGGAACGTGCCGCCAAGTTTATATTTTTTCATGATCTCCACCTGCTTTACTACGGTTTGATAAAGCACATCTTCGGTAATAGCCGGGTCACGTGGTTCAAGCAAGCGAATGAAATTAACGATGTTAACTATCCTTGGTGTCGAAGGCTCTTTTGCAGGAGTAGTTTGGCCGTAGGAGGGAAGCCAACCTGATATACAGATGCAAAAAATACCGGCAATAATAATTATGAAAATATTGGAATAGTTTTTCATGGCAAAGGTGGCGCGATTAGTTAACAATAATAGGGTTATAAAATAACCTTGGTTAAAGCCTACAATGGTAAGCTAAGCTATTTATAACAAAAAGCTCAACTGTCCTGAACTGTCTTATAACAGTTCGGTTTAAAGTTGCCTGTCACCAAAGCGTAATAAAACTATGCCTATGTTTTAAACAAATGTTTTAATCAAACGATTGATTAATTTTGCCCTATTATTTAAGACACAAAACTTTTATCAAATGGCCGAGTCAGGATTTAAAAAGTGGATAATTACCATTACGGTAATTATCGCTTCATTGTTAGAACTAATAGATACCACCATAGTTAACGTTTCTATTCCTCAGATTCAAGGTAACCTGGGGGCCACCATAACAGATGCTGCCTGGGTAGTTACCGGGTATAGCGTGGCAAACGTTATCATTTTGCCCATGTCAGGCTGGTTGAGCAGCTTTTTCGGGCGTAAAAATTACTTTTTAACCTCCATTATTGTATTTACAATCGCCTCGTTTTTATGCGGTAATGCCCATAGCTTAACAGAGCTTGTTGTTTTCAGGATTTTGCAGGGCTTGGCAGGTGGCGGTTTGCTTTCAACATCACAGGCTATCCTTATTGAAACATGGCCTGCCGAACAACTGGGTACTGCTACGGCTTTATTTGGGTTGGGAGCAGTTGTTGGTCCAACCATAGGCCCAACTATTGGTGGCTACATAACAGACCATGCTGCCTGGCGCTGGATTTTTTATGTGAATATACCTGTAGGGATCCTGGCGGCCATATTTACGGTGATGTATGTAAAGGTAACTTCCCGCGATGGGAAGGATAAACCTATTGACTGGTGGGGAATTGTCTTGCTGGCCATTACGGTAGGCAGTTTACAAACGATATTGGAAAAAGGGGAGGATGAGGACTGGTTTGCCACTACTTATATCATCGTACTTACTTGCACCGCGGTTATTGGTTTGCTGCTTTTTTTATGGCGAGAGTTAAGTACAGATCATCCTATTGTTAACTTCAAGATCATGCGGCACCGAAGCTTTTCGGCTGGGATGGTTACCTCGTTTATATTGGGTGTCGGTTTGTACGGATCACAGTTCGTGTTCCCTGTTTTTTGTCAAAACCTGCTTGGGTTTTCGGCACAACAAACCGGCGAGATCTTGTTGCCCGGTGGTTTGTTTACCATTATGATGATGCCTTTTGTGGGTATTATGCTTAACAAAGGTTTGCCAGCGCAGTTTATGGCTGTATTTGGCATGATATTGTTCTTTGTTTTCTCCTGGTTTATGAGCGGCTCGACACTGGCCTCTGGTACCGGCGATTTCTTTTGGCCTTTAGCCGTCAGGGGTATTGGTTTATCCTTGCTTTTTGTTCCGCTTACTACTATCGCGATAGGTGGCTTAAAAGGGGCGGAGATAGGTCAGGGTACGGGCCTAAACAATATGATGCGTCAGCTGGGGGGCTCGTTTGGGATTGCCGGTTTAAATACGCTGATCCATATCCGTGTGGCTACGCACCGTAACAACCTTTTATCCAATATTAATCCGTATAACAATTATTTCACTGATAGGTATAATGCTTTGTTGCATGGGTTTATGGCCAAGGGCAAATCATTTTTTGATGCTTCAAAAATGGCTTATGCCGCTATTGACGGTACGGTTAACAAGCAAAGTACATTGCTAAGTTATAATGACGCTTACATTGTGGTTGGCTGGGTGATGCTGGCCGCTATTCCGCTGATATTTTTAGCGCCGATTGTGAAAGGTCAAAAGGCGGTTGCTGATACACATTAAATCCTTCGGATGATATATGTTTTTGAATGACTAAATTTGAAAACATATATCATCCATGACAATAACCGCCGAAATATCAACTGAAGAGAAAATACTGAATGCAGCCAGGTTAATCTTTACCAAAAAAGGGTTCCTCGCTACAACTGTAAGAGATATAGCTACGGAGGCTAATACCAACGTGGCGTCGGTTAATTATTACTTCCGCAGTAAGGAAAACCTTTTCGCATTTATCATGGATGAAACCATTAAAAAGCTTTTTGATAAAATTGAGCCGGTTTTAAATGACGAAACTACCACGGCCGTTCAAAAGATAGAAACCTGCGTAGGCTACTATATTGATCAGCTTCTGGAAAATCCGGATTTCCCCTTTTTTATGATAAACGAGGTACTTGCCGGGCAAACCAATTTGCCGATGGTTGAAAAGTTTAAAACGCTAACTAATTCCGTATTTGCTAAACAGCTTTACGCAATGCAGGCCGATGGTGTTATCAAATTTCACCCGGTTAACCTGATGTGGAATATTACAGGTATGATTGTTTTTCCATTCCTATCGCGCCCAAAACAACTGGAAGCAGGTTATTTCAACGGTGCCGAATTTGAGGCTATGATGAGGGAACGGAAAAAACTGATCCCGATTTGGATTGGACAGATATTAAAAAGAGAGTAAAGATTTAAGCTTGTATTTACACATCTGCTATTCGCCAACCGCTTTCATGGTAAACATGCCGCTGTAATATTTTCGGTAAGCATAGCCCAGCAGCAAGTTCGGAACTACAAGGGTAACGCCCATTAACCATCCCGATGGTACTAAAAAGGTATGGAATAGCAGTACATTTAAACTGATGGGGAACAATACCACGGCCGAAAAAGGTGCATAGCGGTTAAATATCAATGACAAGCCGCCTACAATCTGTATTACTTTTTGCATGGGATAAAAATAACCTGTGCCTTTTAAACCGGCTATAAAAGCGCCTGCTTTACCGGTGTGCAACGGCTGATAAGGTATAAAGTGCAAAAAGTAGTCGAGCCCGAAGATCAGGTAAAGCGAACCGAGCAGCACCCGGCAAATCAGCGTTGTAGTTTTCATGAATGATTTATAACCCGGGCTGAATTTATCGAAAATTAATGATCAAATTTATATTTAAAAATATCGGTTATAAATAAACTGGAAACTGCTGGGAAATAGTAATAACTATCTTGCAATAATATATAGCGACTCTTCTCTCAAAAATTCTATCAGGTCAACTTCTAAAACTTTGGCTATTTCAATAAGTCTGGCCAGCGTTAACTTAACGTTGCCCAGCTCAATTTTGCTGAATGTGTTTTGGGATACGTTGAGTTTGTAAGCTACGTAAAACTGGGTGTAATTTTTTTCTTCCCTGACTGCACGGATCCTGTTGGCTATAAGTTTTTCGGTAAGCATTTCTTTTTTTGGGTGGATGGTTTAATTGATAAACGTAATTACAAATGCTTCGGATTGGGGAAAGGTTAATAAACAGTCAGATTTTGTACTTTAATCGTACTCTAAAATGGGGTGTTGTTAATTATTTGATAGTCAGTAATTTGTGTTGATTTATTGATGGGTTCGAATCTGCCTGACGAAGTGCCTCGTAGTTCTTACCAAATCAATTAAAATATAAATTATGAAAAAACTGATCATCGCGGCCTTTGCATTAGTAGCTTTTGCAGTAGCCCCTAAAGCCAACGCTCAAACCAAAATGGTAGGTGGCGCTGCTATGTACCCAACTAAAGATATTATTGATAACGCGGTAAATTCAAAAGACCATACTACGCTTGTTGCCGCTGTTAAAGCCGCCGGTTTAGTAGAAACACTGAAAGGCGAGGGCCCCTTTACCGTTTTTGCACCAACTAATGAGGCATTTGATAAACTACCAAAGGAAACCGTGCCAACCTTGTTGAAACCGGAAAATAAAGCAATGTTAACCAAGATCCTTACTTACCATGTGGTAGCAGGGCGTTTAAGTTCGGCAGAGTTGTGGGCTAAAGTTAAAGCCGGTATGGGTAAAGCCGAATTAAAAACAGTAGCAGGTGGTACACTTACCGTTATGGCGAAAGGCAAAAAGCTATACCTTGTTGATGGAAAAGGCGGTAAATCGTGGATCACGATTGCCGATGTATTTCAAAAAAATGGTGTTATTCATGTTGTTAATACGGTATTAATGCCCAACTGAGTAAAGTTTTAGAGTTTTAAATAACCCAGGCCCGGTTGCTTTAAAGCGCCGGGCTTTTTTATGCAGGATTGATTGTATTTGATTGATATTGGATGAATTACGACAAAATAAATTTAAATTAGGGTAAAAGTACCCTTATGGAAAACTTCTGGAAGGAAAAGAAAGACTGGCTCAATAAATTAACCCTTGAAGATGCGAAATTCATCTTTGATCAGGCCGAAAAATCATATAACTACACTATGGAAACGGCAAAAGGGATTTATGAACGCTCGAACGGGTTGTTAACGCTGGTGTCCGGTGTTTTGATTGGTCTGGTAGCGTATGCTATCGGAAAATGGAAGGATACCCCTCATTTAGATACTTTGCTGTTTACGGCAATAGTAGGTATATTTTACTTTTTGATACTGGGCCTGATATTTATTTTAGAAAGCGTAACTCCCAGCGAATACCTTTTGCCTGGTACAAACCCTGAAGCATATTTCAATATTGGCTTTTTCAACGATAGATTGAAGGATGATGACCGGCTTTTAGCTTTTTATAAAGTGGAGATCATCAATTTTAAGGAACGGATTGAAGAAAATACCAAAAAGAATGATCGACGGTGGAAGATGTATGTACTTTGCCTTAGGGCAATATTTTTTTCGCCCATAGTTATGGGGATTGCTTTTGGCATTGCTAATATAGCTTCCTGATTATTCTGCTTCAGCGTAATCTGCCTGGTCGGATGATGAGAGGTCATTTCCGTCCCATAAATCGGGCGTTCCAAAATCTCCTTCTACATAAGGTTCGCTATCATCGGCACATGGCAAACTCTCTTCAAAGTTGGTATCTAATCTACCTACACGACCTTTCCCCGATGTTTTAATATCCCAGATATCGGGTATGTTTTGTCCGTCCTCGTCGGGGGTAGGTGTTTCGTCGGGGTCTGGAAATTGGCTCATAATCAAATAATTATTGCTATTTAAAGTTAAGTGATTATCAGCAAAAAAGCAAATGATGATATGTGTTTCCGTTGCTCAGTGCCACCCAGAATTTATCTTTTATATCATGCGTTCTTTAATGCCGACAGATCGCATTGCAGGTCTTTATCCCAATTACCTGTTTTAGCTGCAGCATCATAGGTAGATTGTAAAAACTGAAGCAATGTTTTTTCGGGATTGTCGGAGCCGGAAACAACTTCATAAGTCAATAAAAACTCACCCATATCGCCGCTGTAAAATGCCTCGGGAGGCGATACCTGCTGTGTGCCAAAATCTTCCGGAGTAGGGTAACAGTAAGAATAAAATACCGGATGAGGAAAAGCGTCGGAACCAGGCCAAAAACCACATGAACTTACTTCCTGCGAGTATGCCTCCTGCATTATTATGGCAGGCATATTAGGCATGCTGCCCTGGTGTTTTGGTGCTGGCCTGCCCGAAAAACGGGTAACAGCCAAATCAAATCCTCCCCAAAAGAAATGTACCGGGCTATTTTTACCCTGAAATCCCGCTCTGAATTCGGTAAAAACATTATGGATCCTGACCAGTGCCTGCCAGTAATCATGCATAATGGCAGCATCATATTGACAAGGCGTATGGTTTTCGGCAAAAGGAATAGCTGGGTCAACCTCATTAGGCACCGCGTATATTTCTACCTCAGCGTTAACCGAGCTGATATTTTCCATTAATGTTTTGTAAAAGGTTGCTACACTACCTGTTCCAAGCCCGAATGACCGTTTTTCGCCGGTACTGGTGGAGATGTTAAGCGTGTGGTTGATAAAATCAAGATCTATTTGAAATACACCGCTTTTAAAAGGCATGCTCCCAGTGGTAAGACCGGTAGGGCTCACGTATAAGGTTACCTGCCATGAATGGTTGATCCAGGGCATTTGTTTTAGCCTCACCTTACCAATAATCTGGGTCCACATATGCACACTTGCAAGTGTGTCTTTGAGGTCATGATAGTCAAGTTTTGGCCAGCGTGTTGTTATCGGATTGCTCATAGGTAGTTTGTTGAGTTAAATCGGTTAACTCTAAATTACTAATGTTTTTGCGGATGTTATCGATGATTGTTAATCAAATAAAAATAAAACCGGCGTTTCGGTTTTTACTTCCACTGTCACATTTTTATATCATTTGTGCCCGTTAACGGTCAGCTAACATGATTGGACTAAGTTGGCTGCCGAAATACAAAATAACTATTCGACAACAAACTACTTATGGTACTAAAAACTAACAGAAAATTCAGGCTGTTAATTAAAACCGGTTTACTGATTATGGCGGCCGGCTGCATCAATGGCTCGGCCTTAGCACAATCCACTCACGTAAATCCATGGGCTCCCAAGCCATTGGGTACATTGCCGCCGCCTGCCAGTTTGAGCAATGGTGTATGGCTTAAAGGCGAGTTGCATATGCACTCCAGGCACAGTAAAGAATCATCAAATAATTCAATCAGCAAGATCATAGCATTCTGTAAGCTGGTGGGTATCGATTTTCTGGCTATTACCGATCATGATAACCATGTAGAGGGCGACATAGCACACAATACCTGGGTTGATCCCGAATTCAAATCAGATTCTGTGCTATTGTTGTACGCCGCCGAATGGACAACCACCCGCGGTCATGGTAACGCATTTTCGGCCAAGCCTTACGATCATCAAAAACTATACGATGTACGCGATCAGCGTGATACAGTAGTTGGACGGATAAAAAATAGCCTGGGGATCCACTTGTCGGCCAATCACCCCAGCGGTAAAGATCATTTTGGATACTCGTACGATATGGTTAACTCTATCGAAGTATGGAACTCGGCTATCTGGTCAAAGAACGCCAACGCCATCATGATCTGGGACGATATGCTGTCGTCGGGCCGAAAACTAACCGGAAGGGGAGGGAGCGATGCCCATCACGGCGTACCCGTAGGCGATGAAAAACCAGGCCCCAATACTTACCAGGCTAAAGCCAATTATGCAGGTACACCTACTACTTGGGTATTCGCGACAGCGAGTACCAAGCAAGCCGTTATCGACGCCTTAACCAACGGCCGTGTATCCATCAGTTCAAATCCTTATGCGCCACGTGTTGAGTTTTATGCCGATTTAAATGGCGACGATAAAATGGATATGATGATGGGAGATAATGTAAAAGCAACCGGTAAGCCAGTAAAATTTAAAGTTCAGCTAACCGGTAACAGCATTAAGGATACCACTTATACCGTTAATGTTGTAAAAAATGGCAACCCGTTCAGCACACTTAAAATAGATGGAAAAGCAGCTGCTGTTGAGTTTACTGATACGCCTGCACTAAAAGGCCGTACCTATTACAGGGTTACGGTTGAAGGGCCGGCTACACCTTACCCACAGGTACCGCAATCGGCAGCATTGAGCGGGAATATGGTGGGATTATCAAACCCGATCTGTTTTAACTTCGACCCCAATTTTTAATAATCTTTAAAAAAAAGAAAACCGTACACGAGCTTACTGTGTACGGTTTTTTATTGTAACTATTAACTAAAAGAACGAAGCTGCAGTTAAAAGTGTAGGCGTCTAATATTTAATCATTAAATCACCCGTTTCAATACGGATTTGTTTAATTACAGATAAGGTTGTGGTACATCATTGTTAAATCATTATGATGTTACAGGGTATAAAAAGAGCCGCATTGTGTAATGCAAGCGGCTCTTTATGTGCTGTTATATTATTTGTGTTTTATCGTTTCTTCAATAACACGGAAACCACCGCCTCCGGTATATTGATAATTTAAGATAAAGCTTTTGGTAGCCGGATCATATGTACTTGTTTTACCCGGAACCGGAATTAATGGTTGGCTTGCGCTAACATTACCAGAAACAGTTACTACGTTAGTAGCCTCGTTTACAGTTAATGTCATTGAACCGCCAATGTCACCAATTTCAGTACTTACTGCGGTAGCACCTGCTGTAGTAAGCGTTTTATCCCTGTCAATAGCACGGTCGCCTGCTGTAGGGTGGTGGAAAGTACCTGTTGAATGATACGCACCATCATACTTGTTTTTGATTGCAAAAAACGTATACAGCGTGTCCTTGCTTGCAGCGTGAATAGTCAAACCTGCAGCATCGCTAATTACATATGCAAGGGCATATTTCTTGCTAAGGTCAAACTTGCTTCCGTCCAGTTTAATGGTAAAGTAGTTTTGAAAATCGCCTGGCGCAAATTTAGCGTTAAGGTTACCCGAAGTGGTAGCAGTAACTTTAGTACTGCTTATTGTATAAAGGCTTGTTGGAAGTAATTCATATGCAGTACCATTGTCATCATTGTACTTGTCGATGGCATCAGGAACTGATTTCAAAACCACAGTTTGATCTTTTTGAAGATCGGCAGCGCTTTTTGCGTCGCGTTTGATCGAGAAAACGTCAACAGTTTTAACATCTGTGAACGGGTCAAAGAAATGGGCTTGCTCAAGTCCGTCAGGGAACCCGATAAATGATAGACCATTGTTAGCAGCCTGTCCGCCTACTTTATCGGCAGCTGTTTCCTTGCGGCAGCCAGAAAAAATGGCTACAGACGCGATACCGGCAACAAGCAAATATTTATTAAATATATTCTTTTTCATGTTGTGTCAATGTTTTAGTTGTTGTCCTTGTCTTTCCTTGTATCCCACCACACGCGTGAATCCTGGCTATCGCCACCGCTTAGTCTTGCAACTGCAGCGTTCACATTAGCGCCGTTTGTATTGTATTCGCTTGTGGCGTACACAAACCTGCGAACAATCTTTTTAGATGAATTTGTAGCATCGGGGGCAGGGGTAAGAGATGGCCAGCCTGTTTTTCTCCAGATATTCCAGCCCATATGTCCGTCAGGGTAGCTTGAAATCCACCTTTGGGTTGATATGTTTTTAACCTGGGCGTGGGTAATATCAGCATCTTTGGTATCGGTAACCGGGAACTGGTTTAAATAAGCAGTTGACGGTGTGCCTGCTCCCCACTGGTCAAATGATGCGGTTACGCCTGATTTGTAGTTAGCAGAAATTGATTCTGAAATCCAGCCTAAGTTCGCAGCTTCGGCACGGGCCAGCCAGGTTTCAGCAGCGCTGATCAACATTACATAGCCGTTCTCTAACCTGTAGTCGCCACGTAAAATACGGGCCCATTTAGGGTTTGCATCGGTAAAGGCAGTCACAGTTAAACGTGCTAAACCGTAAGGTACGCCAATGCTTGATGTGTTAACATTACCTACAACTTCACTTTCGCCACCAAATGCAGCCTGACGAGGGTCGCTGGTTGAGGCGGTGATATCGGTAAGGGTTTTTGCTTCTGCAAAGTCCTTACGACCATTGTAAAGGTTCCACCATGAGCTTTTGTAGTTGCCGCCTGGAAACTGAAGCTTGAAGTTTTGGTCGTTAGTAGTTATTACGCCTGAAGTAATGGCTTCGCTTGCCGCTGCAGATGCAACAGAAGAAGAAGCGGTTACATTTGACATTTGAACTGCAACAAGCAACTTAAGCGAGTTTGCCATTCTTTTCCATGATGCAACATCGCCTCCGTAAATGATGTCGCCGCTTATTGGCGATGAATCAAACGAGTTGATAGCATCTGTTAAAGTGGTAAGGATGCCTTTGTAAATAGTTTCCTGTGTATCGTATTTAGGCAAAATGTTTGATGAGCCTTTTAAAGCCTCGCTGTAAGGAACATCGCCCCATGAATCGGTTACAATCCAGAAAATGTATTGCTGCAATATTTTAGCAACATTAACCATGTTTTTGTTAGGATTTTGGTTAATAACCAATTGCAGGTTGTTCAGGTTACCAGCATAGTTGCCTGTAAAGCCGTTTTGAGGCAGGTTGTATAATGATGTTCCTGAGTACTGGGTTTCGGTAAAATATTGAGCATACTGACCGCCGCTTATTGCTTCGGTACCGGTTGAGCCATAGCCACCTAAGCTTGCTTCAACGTTTGATAACAAGGCCGAAGGGATTGGTGTTACTGTTGCTGCCGGATTGTTGTTCACGTCGCCAAAATCCTTTAGCTTGTTGCAACCCGCGCCTAAAAAGGTAAACGCGCCTGCTAATGTATATAGATATATCTTTTTCATTTTGTTGTTGATCTAATAATCCTTAATCGCTTAGAATGTTACTTTTAAGTTGAAACCGATACCTCTTGTACCTGGGTACTGAGCAGTTTCACCTTCTGTCGCACTGATCTCTGATGGGTCGAAATCTTTTGATTTAGCATAAATCAGCAATAAGTTACGACCGGTTAAATCAATCCTCGCTGATTGGAATACATTGCCTAAGCCCCATTTCTTGACTGGCAGGTTGTAACCTACAGCAACCTCACGAAGTTTGATGAAAGTAAGGTCGTATACATAAGGGTCGTAAGTTTTATTGTTTGTTAAACCCTGGTAGTATGATTTTGCGTCAACGTAGTAAGTAACAGGGTTGTTGTTGGCATCAACACCGGTAACTTTAACACCACCGCCATCAGCAACAGGGTCACGTACCGACATTCCTTTATCGTTAAGTGCTGCAGTGTTAGCAGTTAAGCCGCTATACTGGCCCCAACGGTTTGATAATGAAACGAATTTACCACCAAACTGATAATCGATGTTTGCGCTTAACACAAAGTCTTTAAACAAAGTGAATGTGTTTTGTAAACCACCTGTGTATTTAGGTAACGCGCTTCCGAAATATACGTTAGGATCATTGATGTAAGCACCAGATGAAGTCAGGATAGGGATACCGGCAGAGTTACGTTTGATACCGTTACCGTAGATCTGGCCCCACCATTTACCTTTTTGGTTGATCAGGTATGGCATATCTGTACCCCAAACACCTGCAACCTGCACACGGTCAACACCATATTTGTTGCTGATTTCAACTACTGTGTTGTCAAGCAACTGGGCAAAGTTTGTGTTGATGGTCCAGCTAAAGTTTGGCAACCTGATAGGAGTGCCGCTTGCGGTGATCTCTAGACCTCTTCTTTTGATCAAACCTACGTTGGTAAGGATTGATGATACACCGCTGGCCGCGTTAACTGCTAAGCCCAGTGGAATGTCTTTATCATCAGCAGCCCAGTAAGTAGCACCAAAAGTTAAACGGTCGTTAAAGAAACCTAAATCCAAACCAATCTCTTTTGAAGTAGTGGTAGTACCATGTAATGCAGGGTCAACAAACTGAGTTGGGCCACCTTGTAATAAAGAGCCATTCCATTTGTTTGCGGCAATACCATAAAGGGTGTTGTTTCTGTAAGCACCAAATGTTTCGGTTGATGTACCTAACGCTAATGGTACCTGGCCCCATGATCCCCTTACTTTACCATAGCTCAACCAATCTTTAAATTCAGGCAATACTTCGCTGAATACGAATGAACCACCGAATGATTTTGATAATACTGAGTTTGCATCGTTTACTGTAGAAATGGTTGAGAACCAGTCGTTACGTAAAGTCGCATCTACATAAACAATTCTTTTGTAGTTGGCAGAAGCTTTTGCAAATACTGCACGGTATTGCTCCTGGATCCTGCTGTTGCTTGCGCTGATCGGGTCAACAGAGTTAGCAAGGGTGTACAGATCCGGAACACTTAAACCGTTGTTGGTATTAGCACCGTTATCTTTGTAGCTCCAATTATAGAAATCGCTACCGGCGTTAACATTCACATGAAAATCTTTGATTTGCTTGTCGTAGTTAAGCAAGGTTTCATAGTTTTCACGGTTTGAGTAAGTGTTTGAAGTACCATAGGTTGCTTTCTGACCTGTTTGGGTACCGCTTGCCTGAATTTCTGACGAAATTTTGTTTTCGTTCCAGGTATTGGTTTGGTTGCGGCGATAGGTAACCTTAAAGCTCAAATCGTTGTTGATTTTGTACTGTAAATAGATATTTCCGTACAAACGATCGCGGGTGTTCATATTTTGCCACTGTTTTTGCCATAAATATGGGTTATACCAGTAGTTGCCGCCATAAAACGCGCCTGGGTTAGATGCATCGTATGAGTTAGGGTTCTGGTGGTTCCAGCTTACATAAGTTCCGTCCGGAGATTTCAGGTCCTGTAACTCTTTCATGATGCCCATATCCAGATCACGGTGGAACCATGAGTTGAATGAACCGCTTGATGCACTTGCATAAGCGTCGCTAATTTGGCCATGAAGTTGTGTGCCAGAATAGTTGATGCTTGCACCTGCTGTAAGGTGTTTGTTAAGATCAAAGTTGGCGTTCAGGGTGAAGTTGTTTTTATTTAACCAGGTTTCAGGTACTATACCGGTAGTATGCTGGTTATTGTACGACATCCTGATGTTATAATCATCGGCAGCTTTGGTGAATGCAACACTGTTGTTTAAAGCTACACCGGTACGGAAGAAATCTTTAGCATTGTCTGGCTGAGGTGTCCATTTTGCTGTTTTGAAAGAGTATTTGGTGCCTGCGGCCCAAGCATACCATGGAATATACTCCTGGCCAACCATTTTAGGCCCCCAGCTGCTATCGTCGGTGTAATCCGGATAGTATTTGCCATCTAACGCTTTCCATCCTTCAGGATCACCATCTTTCCAGTGGTACTGGATGAAATCGGCAGAAGCACCACCGCCATAAGTATTTTGGTAGTTTGGAAGGATGTAAGCCTTGTCAAAGTTAGCGCCAAGGTTCAGCTCAACACCAACACCTTTTGATTTTTTACCTTTTTTGGTACTGATAACGATTGCACCATAAGCACCTTGTGAACCGAATTGTGCAGATGCAGCAGGACCATTCAGGATACTGATGTTGTCGATGTCGTCATTGCTCAAATCGTCGGCGTTTGGCATAATTGTACCGTCAACAACATATAAAGGGTTGTTACCGCTACCAAAGCCAGTAGCACCACGTAGCCTGATGTTGGTGTTACGGCCCAGCGCCGCTGCCGATTGGCTGCGTACCTGAACACCGGCAACCTTACCGGCTAACGCGTTGTTAACGTTAGGCTGACGGATGGTGTTCAACGCGTCTGACTTTACTACCTGCGCAGCATACGATGCCGAACGTGATGATTGTTTAGTACCGTAAGCACCGGTAATTACCACTTCGGATAATTTGTTAGCACTGCTTGATAATTTAACATCCAAAGGAGCCGAAGTAATTTCGACTGTTGTTGATGTAAAACCGATAAAGCTGAAGCTTAATGATTTTGCAGATGCTGGGGTAGTTAAAGAGAATTTACCATCTGCATTTGTTTGTGTACCAAGAGTGGTACCTACAACTCTCACGGACACGCCTGGTAGCGGTAGTCCATCGTCTTTTGAAGTTACCCGGCCGGTAACCGTTTTGTTTTGTGCATGTACCACGCTAATAAATAGCATGAACAAACACCAGCTTGCGAGTAGGAGTTTTTTCATTGTTAAAAAATCAGTTTTAGTTAATACCCAAAACTACAATTTTTGTAATAAAATGAAAAAAAAGTTGAAAAAAGTTTAATATTCCTCCTGTATATTAAAATATTTATAAAAATTTTGATAAAACGTTGTTTCAAAACCACTAAAAATGAGTAGTTTTTTAAATTCTTCATATAAAATTCATATAAATTTTGTGTGAATTTTAATTTTTGAAGCTATTGCGTGGGGTTGCAAATAAAAATAAGAAGAAAATTGCTTATAAATGCCTTGTTATGAAAAATATTAAGGTGATAAGCTGTAAAATGTGTCCTTTTTTTACGATTTAAGATAAAATAAATGGTTAGCTAAAATTGTGTGTTTCTGATTTTTAAAAATAATAATATTTTTTGGTAAAAAAAATGTGACACTTGGCGCCTTGTTATAAATTTATTGGTAAAACCTTTTATCTTATAATAGTTAAATAAAATATATGTTTTTTTAAGTCATTGACTTGTAGTGTTTTGATTTTATTTAATTAGTATTTTTTATATTTTTTTAAACTTTATTTATTGATTATTTTTTATTTTTAAATGATAAATAATAATTAAATTATTGTTATCAGCATGTTTTTAATCAAAAAAATAATGAATTTTTATTCATTTGGATTTAAAAAGAAGCCAGGCGATTGATAACATGAGGTGCTTCTCGCTCTGAAATTGTCATTTGTTAATGCTGAAACTCCTTAAGATACTTGTTAAAATAACTGTCGGTGGGCGCAAACAGGCTCAATCCGCATGGAAAGCAGAATATATTTGCCAGATTAGCATCTTTTTGACCATTTAGATGGAGGTGAATGTTACTTTTTGTTGGTATTGTTGTTTTGCTCAATGCAGAAGGCTTGCTGAATTTTTCCGTCAATAATGTGGCAAATACCTCGGTTTGTGATTCGTTTTTATCAATAATTAACTGAGGTGCTATCGCCAGAGTTGTATTTGATACATTATTACATTTTGTTAACCGGTGCTTCCCCGGACTTGGGAGTTTATTTGAAGACCTTGGCAAACTTACACCGTTGTCATAAGATTCATCCTTTAGTAATGCGATTATACAAATCAGCATTATAATAAATGTGCTAACAAAAAACTGCATTACTTTTTAGGTTAATAGTTTAAGGTAATTGGTTTATTTGGTATTGGCGGGCCCTTGTTTCTATATGTATTCCGGCTTGCTTTATATAAACAATTTTATGAATGGTTGCGCGGGGGTACAATACAAAGCAGTTGGTATTTTATAGGATCAGGATAAAGTATAGATTTATGGTGAATTTAAAGATGGAAAATACGTTGGAAAAACTATCAGTAATCATTGCCGATGATCATACCTTATTCATAAACGGTTTACGTATGTTATTACAGGGCGAGCCGGATATTGAAGTTGTAAGTGTTGCAGCTAATGGAAAGGAAATGCTGCACTTGTTACATACCCATACGCCTAACCTTGTATTGCTTGATATCAATATGCCAGGCATTAACGGCTTTGAAGTGCTTAAGCGGATAAAGGACTATTATCCTAAAATTAAGGTGATCATGCTTTCTACCTATAATGAAGAGCATCTGATTGAAAAGGCAAAAACCGAAGGCGCTAATGGCTACTTATTCAAAAATGCCGAAAAGGCAGAGCTGTTAAGTGTGATGAGATCGGTAGCAGGGGGGCAGCTTTGCTTTCCGTATAAACAACCTGCAGTTAGTTCATCGCTTAACGAGACGGATCCTTTTTTGAAACAATTTCAGCTTACCAAGAGAGAGACTGAACTTTTACAATTTATAAAGCAGAATTTTACCAATCAGCAAATGGCAGATCACCTTCACCTAAGTATCTATACTGTCGAGACGCATCGTAAAAATATTATGCAGAAGCTTAACCTGAAAAACCCGGTTGAACTTAACCGCTTTATAATACAATATAATTTATGAGTTTTTCTTAGTGAATGGGATGTAGACAGATACAAGCGTTCCCCTGTTAACCTGCGAATCAAATTCAACCTTGCCATTTAAAAAATTAATCCGCGACCGCAGGTTATTTAACCCCATCCCCTTAAAAATGTCAGGATTGGTTGTGTCAAACCCTTTGCCGTTATCTTCAATGGTGAGGCTGATACTTTCGTCGTTTCTAATCAATGAAATGTCAAGCCTATCGGCCTGGGCATGTTTCATTACATTGTTTACGCTTTCCTGCAGTACCCGGTATAAGATGATTTCGGTGGTATCGTCATAAGGTGAATCAAAACCGTTGCTGAAAAAGTTTATTGTGATATTGTCGTTCCTGATATTTTCGATAAACTGTTTAATTACCTTTGCAAGCCCCGTTTTATGTAGTGCCCAGGGCATCATATTGTGCGATATTGTCCTTACCTCTTTAAATCCATAGTCAACAAGAGTGATCACTTTTTCAAAACGGTTTCTTTGTTCGTTATTTATAAATGGTAATTCGCTGCCAATAACCTGGAGATTGATCTTGGCTGCCGAAATAGTTTGGCTCACACTATCGTGCAAATCCTGGGCAATTCTGCGTCTTTCGCTTTCTTCGGTTGCAATGATTGCTTGCATCGCGATATTGCGTTGTTTTAACTGGTTTTGTTTGTAGTAGAAAAAAGCTGAAAATAACATCAGCAGTATGAAAATTCCTGTACCTGCCATCCAGTAATTCCGTTTTGTAATTTCAAACTGCTGTTGTAGCACCTGGTCTTCCCGCTGCCTTATTTCATATTTTGCCTGTAGTTCATCAACAGTACTGCTGCTTGTTGGTTTAATTGCTGCATGCTTTTTTAAATAAATAAGCGACTGTTCATAATTTCCCATTCGTTCATACAGGTCAGCCAACTCATTCGTGGCACTTTTTTGCATGTCGGCATAATTTATTTGGGTGGCAAACTGCAGGCAGTTTTTTAAAGCATCAAGAGATTGCCCATATTGTTGCTTGTTTTTATAAAGTACGCCCAGGTTAAAATAATTTATTGAAAGTGCCAGGGTATCATTTAATGATTTTTTGATATCGATGGTTTTTAGAATTTCCTGCACCGATTGGCTTTGCCTGATACTCCCCATAACATCGCCCATAAATTGATGGCTATATGTTTCGGAAGTGTTTTGGTTTGTTTGCTTTACAAGGTTTAAAGAGTCTTTGATATCAAAAGACTGCCTGAAGTAGTTTAAAGCTTCCCGATAATTATTTTTAGCTTCATATACCTCCCCAAGTTGGTTTAAAGCTTGCATCAGTTCGTTACGGTCGCCGGTTTGGGGGGCATATGAAACAGCCAGCGTGTAAAACTCAATCGCTTTATCATAGTTTTTTAGTTTAACGTAGGCTTTAGCTAACCTGCTGTAGTCATTTGTTAAAATATACTGCTCATTTGTTTTACCAAGTATAATAGCACCTGTATTGTAATAGTAAGCGGCAGAATCATACGAGTTGGTTTGATAATAGGCTTTTCCTAAAGTTTGGGATAGCAGGGCAATCGCTTTTTTATTGTTCAGCTTATTGGCCAGATTTAAACCAGCTTTGGCAACCGTGATAATTTCATCCGGATTTTGCTCAATCGGGTAGGAGGCCAATCGGGTAGCTGCCGCTAAACGCTTTTGCTGCGATGCGTTGCTGAAAACAATCTTTTTTAAACTATCAATATTTTGACCGGAACACGGAATTACAGTTAAAATAAGCAGAAAGAATAAAAAGTATTTCATAGCCGGTTGCTGGTCCCGGTTAAAGATAACGATTTGATGTTGATCAGCAATCAGGCTATAAGTATTATCAGGGCCGACATAACGGCTAATACAAAAAATACAATTTGACGGTGCCTTGCACTGATAATGTTAGGGATTCGGCCCGTTCCCTGCAGCTTGTTTAATTTAAGCTTATACATGGTTGATAGCCCCATGCAAATTATAGAAATAAAGCCCACAAGGTAGTTTAAATTACTTTCCATGATTTTTTTAATTTAGGTGATACAAAACTGTTAATATCAAAACCATTAGGGGAGGTACAAAATTCACTGTGGTGTTTGATGATACAATTTTATGGAGCTGCTAAACCTCACACAATACAAAGCAGTTGGTATTTTGGTATAGCAGGATAAAGCTTAGTTTTACTGAGGATATTACAACAGCTATGCAATAGGTTTATATTGGACGCTGAACACAGCGATTTAATAAAAACGATTAACTTTATTGGTGGCTTTGTCCGTATAAACAAACCGATATGCCTGATGTGATTTTACTCCTCAGCTATCGCTTAAAATTTGATTTAGTTAACAAGAATATTCATAAAATAATACTCACTGATTGTTTTAAAAACGATCGCTTTCTGCAGAAAGACACAAAAATGCGAATGTTATACATCGTCCAAAAAAAGAAGAAAAATAGGCGGCGAAATAGATTGCTATCAGTTTTGGTCGGGTTGGTTGCTGTATTGGGAGGCATGGATCATGCCATTGCCCAAAACAGAAATAATCAATCGGACTGGAATGTGCCGCCTCCGTTAGTACCGGGTACAATAAACAAAGGAAATACACCGGGCAATAGTTCGGCCGGCAAACCTATTGTGCTTACACTTACAGATATTCCTGTGGTTTCGCAGCCGTTTGTTTCCGCAACTCAGGCGCCTGCACTGGCTGCAATTGGCACAAATCCACCAGTAGTTGACGTCCCAGGTCAGCCTAATATTGATGGAGTTGGTACTGGATTGCCGAAAATACCCACACCTGAAGCTCCCGAAACCCCGCATCTGCCAAAGCAAGCTATGCAGGATCTTCAGTTTTCGCAGGTGATAGATCTGCCTTTACCTGAATCGCCCGAATTGCCACCGGCTTCAGTTGAACCAACAGTATCCGGAAAAATAAATATGATAAAAGTTCCGGTGCCAGTGATGCCAGAGATAACGGATGCGATGCCGGTTTTACAACCAACGGGCGATATTAATCCATGGTCTATCCCTCAAATTCCTGAAAATACCGGATTTAAATTGGCTGTGCCAACCGGAAAGGAAGATAAGGCAAGAGGCAAATCCCATTCGAACAGGAAAAAATAACAGTTATGACGTAATGCCAGGCATTTAAGGGCATTATAACAAAACGCTAAAATGAAAAGTACCCCAATTGTGTTAAAATATATATTAGCTGCTATACTGGCCTTTGCGAGTGGTATTACCTTTGCGCAGGTAAGGTTTAAACAGGGAGATGAGTTTCAAAGGCAGGTAATTACAAAATCAAATTGTGTTTTACAACGTGGTAGCCAAAACCTTCATGTTGGCTCGGTTTCGATAGTAGCCAAAACTTACAAGGTAACGGATGCTTCTGAAAAGGGTGTGTCTTTTACTATTACAACCGATAAGCTTGTTGATACCATTAATGCCATGAACCAGAACCTGATATATCATTCAGGTAAGCCTGCCGATCCAAATTCTATTATCCAGGTTGGCCTGCAGAAAATTGTAAATAGCGCTGCTGTAGTTTCAGTAAATAATAAAGGCGAGATCACTAATTTAAAAAGGCCTGTAACGGCAAATGATACACTTTTATCATTTGCGGGGATTCAACCAGAGCATTTATCGCCAGGTAGCACATTGCAATTTATGGTTGATTTTCCGGTTAATGTTACACTAAAAAAGGGTTATTCATGGAAAGCCACCACATCATCGGCCGAAACCAATTATACGGTTTATGCCATTAACGGGCAAACTACAGTAGTTACTTATAAAACATCAGTTTTGGGGGGGAGCTTAAACAGTCGCATCAACGGGTCGATACTTATTGATAACAATACGGGCATTATTTTAAAGCGCTACTCACAAAGCGTTTCTACAGGGTACGAAATGGTAAACGGCGTAGTTTATACTGCTACACGCCGTACCGCTGTTACCGAAATCTGTAATAAAAAGTAAATATTGATTCAAAATTGAATCAAATAACAAAAGGCCGCTGCATCCATTGCAGCGGCCTTTTGTTATTTAATACCCAATGTTTCGGCCAACGAATTGGCAGCAGGATAACCTCCGGATATCGCCCTTAAATCGTGTTCATCAAGTAATTGTGTGGGTTCATGTAAAATACTGTGCCAGGGGGAGTTGTTTGTGTTCTTTAGTGCTGTAATTCATTAAAGACAAAAAAAACAACTATATGAAAAATCACTTTCATGTTGATGAAAACTCAGACCACAATACCGGTAACGATGGAATAGACCGCCGTGGTTTTCTTGAATGTATGGCCTGGGCCGGTACCGGCGTATTATGGATGATGACTGGCGGGGTGCTGAAGTCATATGGGATGAGCCAAATGATTGACCGGGTTACCGGTGGGCTCAAAAAAGGGTTAATAGTACCCAAATCTGATTTTAGTTTTGTGCAGATCAGCGATAGTCATATCGGGTTTAATAAGGCCGCCAATCCTGACGTGGTAAGTACGCTGAACGCCACGATAGCCAAGATCAACAATATGCCCAGCGTACCTTCATTTGTATTGCACACTGGTGATCTGTCGCACCTGGCGCAGGCCGATGAATTTGACACGCTTGAGCAATCATTGAAGACTGTTAAAACCGAAAAGATATTTTATGTACCCGGCGAACATGATGTTACCGATAATGGTAAGCTATATCTTGAACGCTATGGTAAAGGTACTTTAGGCGACGGCTGGTATAGTTTTGATTCGCATGGTGTGCATTTTATTGGCCTGGTAAATGTAACCAATCATGTTGACGGGGGCTTAGGGTACATCGGACCTGCTCAGCTAAAATGGCTTGAGAATGATCTGAAGCCGCTATCCAACAGTACGCCAATAGTTGTGTTCGCGCATATTCCGCTTTGGGCTATTTACCCGCAATGGGGTTGGGGTACCGATGATAGTGCGCAGGCACTGGTCTTACTTAAACGCTTTGGATCGGTATCGGTATTGAACGGGCATATTCACCAAACGATTCAAAAGGTTGAAGGTAATATTACTTTTCATACGGCCAATTCAACGGCATTTCCTCAGCCCGCTCCGGGCAGCGCGGCATCGCCCGGCCCTATGAAGGTACCAGCAGAAAAGCTTCGTGGTTTTTTAGGATTGACCAGTGTAAACTATGTGGAGCATGATCACTCGCTTGCGATCACTGATATCCCATTGATTGATGCTGAAAAAACGACTGAACAGAAATAATGAAAAAGTATAGGATGAAAAGGAATTTGTTGTTGCTGTTACTGATGATCGGCTTAGCGACAGAGAGTAAAGCTCAGTATAAGCCTATTGAGCAGGGTTCAGGTTTGAAATTTACCATTAAAAACCTGGGATTTGATGTTGATGGCGCTTTTAGCGGGTTTGACGGTAACATCAATTTTGATCCCCAAAACGTAGCTAACAGCAGTTTTGATGTAAGTATCAACGCGTCATCAGTAAATACCGATAATAGTTTACGTGATGAGCACCTGCGCGGTGAAGGCTATTTCGACGTGAAGAATTTTCCCAAAATCAGGTTGGTTTCGGGAAAAGTGGCCGAATTAAATAAAAGTGGAATGTACCAGCTAACGGGAGTGCTAACTATAAAAGGTAAGGCAAAGCAGGTATCATTCCCTTTTTCGGCCACACCTGCTGCCGACGGTTATGTTTTTAAAGGGGGATTTAAGATAAACAGGAAAGATTTTGGGATAGGCGGTGTAAGCACCATTGCCGATGAACTTGAGGTGGATATCAGTGTAACAGCAAGGAAAGGGTAAAGAAGTTATGGAAGTAAAAATAAATAGAAAGCTTTGCGTTATTGTGGTATTAGGTGCTTCGGTGACCTGTACCGCGGCAATAACTAACAAACCTGAGCCTGTGCATTATGAAAACCTGAAAGTATTGCCAAGGGATATCAGCTCGCACGATTTGCAAAGCATCATGGCCGATGATTTTGAGGATGGTCTTGGTGTTACCTGTGGCTTTTGCCATGCCAACGCTAAAGATGGCCATGGTTTGGACTTTGTAAGCGACGCGAAGCCCGAAAAAGAAATTACCCGGCAAATGATGCGCATGACCATCGGTATCAATAAAAAGTATTTTAAGCTTAAACACCCTGGCATAGGCAACCAGGCGCTGGTAGTTTCCTGTATTACATGTCATAAAGGTCAGCCATTTCCTGATGCTGCCACGGGCAATAATTAATTGTAAATTGCTTTATAAAGCTTTGAATGATAAACTGATTAAATAACCTTGAAAAATTGAAATTCAACAAAGTAGTATATCACATCGCATTTTGGCTGCTGGCGTACCTTTTCTGGATTTTTATTTTCAGGAACGGTACGCTGGTGTTAACTCATGCCATAACCATTCAGTTTTGTTACCTCGTATTTATTTCGGCTAATTATTACCTCAACACACTTTATGCAATTCCGTATTTGCTTAATAAAAAGCAATACATAAAATTCGGTCTTGTTTTTTTAACGGGAATATTGATCACAGCGCTTCTGAGGGTTCCGGTATCGGCCTGGGTTACGGTACACTTATTTAATATGAATGCCCGGTTTAATGCTGTTTCTGTTTTTGCCGACTCATTTGTTAATATCCTGTTTTGGGTGCTTTGCATCCTGGGAGCTCAAATGGTGATTGAAAAAATGCGGGCGCAGGTTTATATTGAGCAGATTGAAAAGGAGAAAGCCACCAATGAACTTAATTTTTTAAGGGCGCAGTTTAACCCTCATTTTCTTTTTAACTCCATTAATTCGATTTATGCCCATATCGATAAATCAAATAAGGATGCACGTGATATGCTGCTGGTGTTTTCGGAAATGCTGCGCTACCAATTATACGAATGTAATGTAGAGCAAATAGACTTGAACCGCGAGATCAACTATATCCGAAATTACATAGCTATTCAAAAAGGGAGAATTGATGAAGAGGTTAATGTGAGTTTTTACGCAGATAATATTAACGGACAAGCTTTTGTAGCGCCCCTGTTATTTATAGCGTTTGTGGAGAATGCCTTTAAATACGTGGGGTTTAACGAAGGGAGAATAAATAAGGTGGATATAAGCCTGAAGCAGGAGGAAGAAAAGCTGATTTTTAAAGTGTATAATACTAAAGATAGTTTTGCAGGCAGGGATGAACATTCATCGGGCCTGGGGATAGCCAATACAAAACGGCGGCTGGAGATCCTGTACCCTGAAAAACATAAGCTTGATATAACCGATAGTGGCGATAGTTTTGAAATAAATTTAGTACTGCAGAACGTATGATACTTAAATGCCTGATTATAGATGACGAGCCAATAGCACGTAAGTTGCTGCAGGAATATATTGAAGAGGCCGACTTTTTAGTATTGTCGGGTACGGCCGAAAATCCGCTTAAAGCCACCGGCCTGATCAATAAACTGGATATCGATTTGATTTTTCTTGATGTGAATATGCCAAAGATGAATGGTTTTCAATTTCTGCGGTCGGCGGTAAAATTGCCCATGGTGATCATGACAACAGCTTACGGCGAATATGCACTTGAGGGATTTGAAATGGCTGTGGTTGATTATCTCGTAAAACCATTCTCGCTTGAACGCTTTCTGAAGGCTTCACAAAAAGCGCTTGATCTGTATATATTAAAGCAACAGGCATCGCCCGAAAAAAATGAAGCCGACCATTTTTATGTTAAGTGCGATGGCAAAATTGAGCGGGTGCAATATGACGACTTGGTTTATATTGAAGCCATGGCTAATTACGTAACACTATATACCTTGAATAAAAAGCTTATAGTATACCTAACCATCAAAGGCTTACAAGAAAAGCTGCCGGTTGATAAGTTTATTAAGGTACACAAAAGTTATATAGTTAATACAACCATGATCAGTAACATCGAGGGTAATATGCTTAATCTTAATGGGACTAAAATTACCGTTGGGCAAAGCTTTTATGACGAGGTAATGGATAAGGTTTTAAAAGGCAGGCTTTTTAAAAGATAATATGGCCTGCATTTTAATAGTTAATGCTTAATTGTTTTTCAAGCCGATTTGGTGGTTGCTGTAATCAGTTAGGTATTCATTGCTAATGAAAAAGTCGAGACTGAAAATTGTGCGATAATCTCCGGTATTATTAGGATTTTGTACCTCCGTAAGATTGCCTGTACTTGATGTTGTATAGGTATAAACAAAGCCTTGGTTGGTGGTTATTGTAACAGTTGAATTTGCGGGCAGGCTGCCTGTTGAGGTAGTTGCCAGCCTGTCTTCAATAACTGTGGTTGAAGGTGTGCCTGTGTCAAACAGGATTTGCCCGGAAATAGTTTTGCCACTGTACGTTATAGTTGCCGGGATATTAGGTGAGTAGCCACCGCTGTTCGAATAACTAAGCGGATGCATGATGAATCCGGCTGATGAAAGATCACTATTGTTTAGTCCGATGGTTAAAAGGTTGCTTACATAAGTACCGCTGGTTGAAAATAAGCTTTTGTTTAACGTAGCCAATTTAAACCCGCTGGTGAGGTTGGTGCCGGTATTGAAATATCTTAAAGGGCTTTGAATTTCACTGGTTACATAGCTTGTGCCGGGGCCAACGCCAAAAACATCGCTGGCGTGAGCAGGCAGTTTAGCTCCTGTTTCATCAACTATTTTGTAATATAAAAAAAAGGGTACCCTTTTTAACGCAAGATTGCCCTGCGCATCACCTATGGTAATGTTGGCGTAGGCTAAGTTGCCATATTCTTTAGTTGAACTTAGCTGATCTCCAAAGCTAATTGTGCCTTTGGTGCTGGTTATTGTAATTCCATTTACAACAGTAGAGTCTCCGGTAAACTGGAAGCCCGATGAGGTGATCATAGATGCAGGTATAATGTCAGTTGCATCAAGCGTCATGCCCGATGAACCGGTATCAAATACGGTATAATAGGTTACAGCCTTGGTTCCAACGAGTGTAACAGGTAAAAATATCCGTTTGTTTATACCGCTGGCATATTCATATAAACCCAATGTTACAGGAGTTATTTGTGGCTGAACTACAGTTTTTTCTTTTTTACACGAGAAAAAAACAGTAGTTATTAATATGCAACCTATAATTTTAGACGTAAGCAGTAAATGTTTTGTAGTCATATATATCCGTTATAAACCCGGTTGGTAATAAATACGATAAAATAGCAGTTTTAGTTGGCTTAAAATTATGATAACGATTTGATAAGCCGGCCAATGAATCGATAAAACATAATGTTGAACCGATTAATTATCCGGACATATAAACGGATTAGCGGATGTCGCTATTGCCTGTAACTAAAGTAAATGGTTGGTTTCTTTAATGATATCCATTACAAAAGTGCTTTTTGAATGGCCAATTCCTTTTACCTCGCTTAGTTTATTTACAAAAAAAGAGTGGTAGCTATCCATGCTTTCAGACACGATCTTGAGCATAAAATCAAAATCACCGGAGATATTATAGCACTCTATCACCTCGTCAAATTCAAGTACGGCGTTAATGAAATCCGCGCCCGCTTTGCGGCTGTGCTCGCGCAGGGTTACCATGCAAATCACCATAATGCGCTTGTTTAATAGCCGCTTATCTAAAATAGCGGTGTAGTTTTTAATTACTCCGGCTTTTTCAAGGCGTTTAATGCGTTCATGGGTGGGAGTAGGGCTTAAGTTAATCTTTACCGCAATCTCCCGTACTGTAAGTTTGGCATTTCGTTCAACCAATCGTAATATTTCATAATCCTTTTCGTCGAGTTGGATACCAGCTTTTTCTTGTTCTGTTTGATAGGCCATATGAAGGGGCTAATAGAATGTTTGTTCTTTTGTGATGCTTTTATTTTCTATTGTGTTCCAAAATTATAATAAATAATGTTATTAATTTCCGTTGATCTAATTTTGAAAGGACAAAAAATATAATTATGTCGCTGCAAAAGAACAAGATCCTCATCATCGCCTCCCTGGCCATATTTGTTGAAGCGCTTGATATCGCTATTATCAACCTCACCATTCCCGCTATCCAAAAGCAGTTTCTGGTAACCAACGACCAGGTTCAATGGCTGCAAACGCTATATGTTTTGCTGTATGGCGGCTTCCTGATTATTGGCGGCAAACTATCGGATGTTGTGGGGCCAAAAAAGATCTTCATAGCAGGTGCTGTCCTGTTTCTGTTAACATCCCTGGGCGCGGGTTTGGCCGGTACCTTTATGTTTCTTAGTTTATCGAGGGCGATGCAGGGTTTAGCGGCGGCGCTGATCATGCCATCAGCCTTCTCTATCATAACGCATACTTTTACCGAAGAGCGGGAGCGGAGCAAAGCAATCGGGATTTTTAGCTCGTTCGCGGCAGTTGGCTCGGGTATTGGCCTCTCGGTAGGCGGAATTATCAGTACCTACATGGGATGGCATTGGGTGTTCCTGATCAATGTGCCTGTGCTGGCCGTTATTATCATTGTAGGTTGGTTTTACCTGGCCAATGATACTTCTGAACAAAAACAACCTTCTCCCGATTTGTTTTCGGGCGTTTTATTGGTAATTAGCTTGTTGATGCTAAGCTATGGCGTACATCAGCTGGGCGATATTAAACAACAACTTAGCATGATCTTGCTTTGCGCTTTGGGTGTAATGGTTAGTACAAGGTTGCTTTACGTCCGTTTAACCCGTCGTGCGAATCCGCTTATTGATCTATCGGTTTTTAAAGCATCATCGGTTATTACCGCCAATGGTGTATTCATTTTACTGGGGGCCTTTTTTACCGGGTACCTGTTTATCATATCTCAATTATTGCAAAAGGATATGAGTTATAATGCGGCAAAGTCTGGTTTGCTGCTGGTGCCTTTTAGCTTATTGTCGGCACTTGTGGCCAAGTTTATGCTGCCGGGCATTATGAAACGCCTCACAACCGAGCAAACCGGCTTACTGGGGATGTGCTGCATGTTAACCGGCGGACTGGTTTTAGTTTGCGCGGTATTTGCAGGCTATTCGCTCCCTTTGCTGCTGTTGTCGGCCGCTTTTATATCCGGTTTGGGCATGACCATCTGTTTTACAAGTTTATCTGTGCTCGCTGTAAAAAATATCCCTAAACAACACTACGGTTTGGCATCAAGCCTGGGTACTACCACTTACTTTTTAGGTGCAGGAGTTGGCTTGTCAATACTTACGCTGTTTATGCAACAAGGTAACCAGAGTGCTTCGGTAAGTGGTTTATCGCTTATTATTCTTTGCGTATACGCGCTGATAGGTTTGCTGTGGCTTGTTATTTACCTTGTAAATTTAAAAGTTAAGAGCGTGCCTGTAACCCTGCCAAAATCACAAAGCTTGCCTGATGTTTTTTAACTGGTGGATGTGTTTTTGGGTATGATAGCAAATCAAGTACAGCCACTCCAGCCGGGTAAGTTCGCCGAAGAAAGGAACTACCAGTTCTGTGCTGATCGCGTAAAGATCTTTGCTGTTAATAACCTCTCTAACCTGGGAGATAGCTGTTTGTAATAAATCGATAAGCCCTGCTTTTTGATGAGGCCCGTCTGATGGCCATATGCCAGGCGCGGATTTGAACTTAGCTTCAAAATCAAGAAAAAGGTCTTTAATCATTTTTACCTTTTCGTCTGGGTCTCTCTCTGCGGGCTTGCCGGCTCCGTTAAGTACAGGGATAAGTTGTGATGCAGATTTAAAAACGTGCTCAGCTATTTGTCCGGCTGTCCAGCTATCCGGTGAAAGTGTTATGTTTATTTGCTGCTCATTAAATAAAGCAACGGTTGATAACATATTACTGGCAGTATCTTCAAATACTGCCAGTAAATTGATAAGGGCATCAGTTTGGTGGTTGGTGGTTTGATTTTCCATGACGTTTTAAAGATTGATTGATACAAATCTCCGCCCAAAATCAAAGTTTGAACCTTGGCGTTTGTGCCATAATTGGGGTGGTTTTGCGCCATGCGCAAAATGAATAACTAACTTTTCTTTTCACCCAATGAAAACCAGTTACCCGAGTCGTCTTTAAACAGAGCTTCAAAGCCGTAAAACTCTTTAGTGGGGGTTTTTGTAAACTCAACCCCTTTGGCTTTTAACTCTTCATAAGTAGCTATCAGGTCATCACATTCAAAAACGCCAAATCCGAAGGTGCCGCGTTGTACTAATTCGCGCATTTGCTGCGCTGCCAATGAATCGAACATCATGCCTTCACTTATGGCCATGAGCGATATTTCCAATTCGGGCTGCTCCGGAGGGCAAACAGTAAGCCAGCGCATTCCGGGACCCATTGCTGCGTCGGTATTTACCTTAAAGCCCAGTTTGTTTACGTAAAAGTCATAAGCGCTGTCCTGGTTAAGCACAAATACGCTCACATGGTTCATTTTGGTTATCATTTGTGTTTTGTTTTGATAAACCAAAAATCGAGATCATTAAAGAATGAAGCTTATTGAAAATTGCGTTTTTGCAGCCATTCTTTTTCACCGGCAAAACAGGACGGTATAAATTTAAGGGGCGACTGCCGCATTTCATTTTGCCTTTTTAACTCAGCCTGCTGATAATTTGCAGGTGAACAGGAGGTGACCTTTTTAAACAAAGCCGAAAAGGAAGTAATACTGTCAAAACCTACCGCATAACAAACATCAGCGACCGGAATATTCTTTTTTAAGAGCAAGCTGGCATTTTCAATCCTTACTTTAATGAGGTACTGATGCGGCGTTTTGCCATAAATGTTTTTAAACTGCCTTATGAAATGAAATTTGGAAAAATATGCCTCGTCGGCAATGTCATTCAGGTCGATAGCTTCATGATAATTTTTATCAATGAACAATTTGGCCTGCACAAGTCTGCGGTAAAGATATATTTTGGGTAGTCGTTCAATCATCTGAATATAAATATCGGCTTTTATTTGGTTATTGCGCGCAATGGCCCTTTCATTGCAATATTGAAAATCAACCAAAATTCATGGATAATTATATGATGGAAGGAAGGCTTTTATTTCGCCTGAAAAATCACACAAAATTTATTTTAGGGCAATATTTTGTTAATGAGTAGATTATATGAATACTTGAAAAATCTTTCAAAAAAAATTTTGCAACTTGATTTAAAATCCTACTTTTGCACACCCAATCAGGGAGACGGGATGTAGCGTAGCCCGGTATCGCGCCACATTTGGGATGTGGAGGCCGCAGGTTCGAATCCTGCCATCCCGACAAAAGCGATACCAAGTGTCAAAAACCCTCTAAATTGAAAGTTTAGAGGGTTTTATTTTCTGATTGGAAGAATCATAATACCCGGCGAAAGCCAAACGGGATGTAGCGTAGCCCGGTATCGCGCCACATTTGGGATGTGGAGGCCGCAGGTTCGAATCCTGCCATCCCGACTACCGGTAAACAAAAAAGCTTTGACGAAAGTCAGAGCTTTTTTGTTTTATAAGACTTTATAAACGAATCAGTTCAGTTATAATTTTGCCGCGTTTACCGAATGATAATCTCTCCAAAGCCATTCTAATGCTTCCGGAAGTGTTTGTTTTCTGACGTTATTGTCTACATGATGGGCGTTGCGCGCAAAAATAAACTGATATTGATAGTTTTTAGCCGCGAGTTCTTTGGCCATATTTTCGTTTGCAAGTACCCAGTCATGCATCCCGTCGCGCATTACATTTGGATTAAGAAGGTCCTGATCGCCCACTTCCAGCCAGATTCTTAATGGCTTTGGCCGGCTTCTGGCAATCAGGTGCTGATGAAATTCCCAGGCACCATGTGGTGTTTCCGGGTTATAGGGCCATTGCTGGTTAATGTAGGTGCCCGAATAGGTGAGCACCCTGTGATACCATTCCTGGTGGAACCAGGCCATGATCAGGGCACATGATCCGCCGGAGCTGCCACCCATAGTGGCACGGCCATCCGGGTCTTTGGTTAATTTTACCTGGCATTTGTTTTCTACAAGTGGCAGCACTTCAGTTTCAACAAATTCTGCATATCTGCCGTTCATAGTATCATATTCAAGGCCCCGTTGGCTACCCTGTGCGTCGCCACCACCGTTGCCGATTGATATAGCAATCATTGGTGGCAACTTTCCTTCGGCAATGAGGTTGTTCAGGACCGTGAATAGTAAGTCGTCGGGCCCATCAGTGCCAATGATGAATGGAGCCTCAGTACCGGGGACATATTGTTTAGGAACATAAACCGCTACCTGGCGGGCATATGGAGCTGGGTGACTTGTTGTAACTATAAGTTTGACGGGATTAGCCGGATCTGGCGTGCCAAATGTATTGGGCTCCCTGGTTATACCCGGATAAATTTTACTTTCCTTCGAGTTCATGGTAAACCGGTATATCGTGCCCTGCGGCACATTGGCTTGTACCACTGATTCCGGCGCGGGATTATGAGTAGGGCCGATAATAAAATTCCCATTAGCATTTGGCGAGGGGTTGGTTCCATCCGGTAATTCCGTAGCTGTAACATACCCTGGGGTATGCGGGTCACGGATTGGTATTTGGGCTATGATTGGGTTTACACTCCATATTGTGCAAAATAATATACCCAACACCCAGGGGCGATTGCATATTTTAATTAGCCTCATTTTGGTTTGATTTATGAAAGGGTGATTATTTAGGGTTGGTTTAAAATTAAAATTTGTAGCCGAATATTACTAATTAGCCTACCGATTTACTTTCGTAAAGGTGATAAAAGCCGTGTTTGAGAATAAATGTTGATGTAATAGCAAATGGGTGTAAAAAAAGCCCGATGCAATTGTACCGGGCTCGTCAATATAGTTTAGTTGTTTGTTGTTGATTATTAGTGGTTAAAGGTTACCAACTGCCTGTTTTCAAACGATTTTACGGAATGTGTTGGGGGAGGAGCAAGCATTCCGTTCATGATCTGTTGTTTTATGTATGTCGAATATTTGATAGCTCCTTTATAATTCAAATGACCAAAATCGGCAAACTCATCATTTTTTAGCGGAAAGTTATTGAAGTCAAGAAACTTTATATCGCTGAAATAACGTTGGCGGATCAACGAAAACTCAGCCTCATTACTTCTGTATTCATATAGTGGATGCTGAGGGCTCCTGATCAGGAAAACGTTTTTGTGCATGCCGTTGCAATAGTCTATTATTTTCCTCAGGTATTGAATATTAGTTGTTGAGATCGTGCTTTCATTTGGTGAAGCTTTAATGTGTTGCCCTGCGGGATTAGTCGCCGGCAATGGTTTGGTACCTTCTATTTTAAAATAACCTCCCGTTTTTCCGGTATAGTTGTAATTAAATGAAACAGCCTTAATCAGGTTGCTACGGGCAGCTATACCTATACAATTCATGAAGTATTTTGAATTGTGTTGAGCAAGTACCTTAAAATCTGATACTCCCATAAATGATGCGTATTGTGGGAACATGTTCGACATATAGGTATATCCCCATGTCCAGTCGTCCATTTTAGGAGCAATCTGGTTATTGGAGAACTCAATTAAAACGGTTGTGATCTGCGGATTTTGCGACAGATATTTTTTAACCTTTTGAAAGGTGTAAAAATAAGATTCAGCCGAATGCGAAAGATTGGTGAGCTTTGGTATAAGCGTGTCGTCATATGCACACTCAGAATGCGAATGGCCAAAGATTACGATAGTATCGTCTTTTTTTATGTTGAATTTCGAAAGCTTACTTACCAGATAACCCGGAATTAAGGCTATAGCCAACACGAGCAAACAGCCCGCGCAGGCAAATGTTAGGGTTTTAATTAAAAAGCGGTGCATGGCTTAAAACTGAAAATAAATAAACTGCTGCTCTTTACCTGTAAATAAAAATATCACGATGATTAGTGTGTAATAAAATGCTAATCTGTAGCCCCTTCTCCTTAGCCAGGTTAATTTTTCTATGGCATACTGGCTTTCCCGGCCCTGCCATTCCACTATAATAAAGGTGATAATAAGGAGGATAACTTCAAGCAATTGCTCTCTGCTAACATCCAATTGAGGTACAGAGAAAAGCGATTTTGAAAAGATGCTACCAATGTATTTAAACGCCTGTGTGACGCTGTCTGCCCGGAAAAAGATCCACGCGAAAATAACCTGTATAAAAGTGATCACCATTTGCATAAACTCGCGGGCCGTTGGCAAGGCCTTGCCTTTAGCAACAATTTCGAGGTGATTGCGGTTGGTTTTTAACAGGATGGAGGGGAGAATGAATAACGCGTTCAGAAGCCCCCAGATAATAAACGTCCAATTGGCACCATGCCAGAAGCCACTCACCAGGAAAATTATTAAGGTGTTGCGTACCTTGAGCCAGGTTCCGGTTTTGCTGCCCCCAAGTGGTATGTACAAATAATCTCTGAACCATGATGATAACGAGATATGCCACCGGCGCCAAAACTCGGCCATATCCCGCGAAAAATAAGGGAATGCAAAGTTTCTGAGCAGTTCGAATCCGAAAAGCCTGGCAATGCCCAGGGCCATGTCTGAATAGCCCGAAAAATCGCAATAGATCTGGAACGCAAAAAATATGGCGCCTAAAACCAGCGTGCTTCCCGAATAGTGGGCGCTGTTGGCAAATATCAGGTTAGCATAGTCGGCGCATTGATCGGCTATGACAGCTTTTTTAAACAGGCCCCAAAGTATTTGTCTTAGGCCGTTAATGGCTTCCTGGTAATCAAATTTTCTTGGTGCTTTTACCTGAGGCAACAAATGTGTGGCACGCTCAATAGGGCCGGCTACTAAAAGCGGAAAAAAGCTTACGAATAATGAATAGTCGATAAAGTTTCGCTCGGCTTTAATACGGCCTTTAAAAACATCAATTACATAGGATAAGCCATGGAAGGTGTAAAAGGAGATCCCGACAGGCAGGATAACATTCAGTGTAAGCGGGTTTAAATGAATGCCGATATTCGCGCATACAGCTGCCAGTGAAGCTGCAAAGAAGTTGTAATATTTAAAAACGCCTAAAAAGCCCAGGTTTATTGTTATGCTTAACCAAAGCCAAAAAGTTCTGAGTTTTTGGCTTTTTGCCTGGTACATTTTTAAGCCTGTGAAATAATCAAGCAGGGTTGAAAATATCAGCAAAAATAGAAAGCGCCAATCCCAGCAAGCGTAAAAGAAATAGCTTGCCGCCATCAGCAACAGGTTTTGCTGTTGCAATTTGCGGTTAAATACAAACCAATAAAGCGCGAATACTACTATCAGAAATATTCCGAACCCAAACGAATTGAAAAGCATGGTACGTGAAATTATAGGATCAGCTAAAAGGGTTGTTTAAGAAAAATCTGCAGATACAGTGGCAGGGCGCAGGAGGGGTAGCTGTATTAACGAAAGCAGCAATAAGCCGGCTGCTTTTTATAGCGGCTAACTTATTGGTGCGTTAAAAGAGAAAGTATGTTTTTATCAATATTTAAATGATTAAAAAGCAGGTGATTATTAATCAAGTTTTACCGTGTTATCATTGCGTAAAGCTTCGTTGAATTTTTCAAGCAGCTTGATGTATTTGTCCATCCAATAGTATATTGCATCAAGAGGTGCATCTTTTGCCTCATGAGTTTCAATATCTTTTTCGGCACTTTGTGAATTAAACCTCATGGCAAATTCATTCGGAAATTCTTTTGAAAAATCATGCTCTATAACAATGCCTATCTGGCAAATGATATCAAAGCTTAGCCTCTTGGTGTTGAACCAATTATACAAGGTTCGGCGGCTAACATTCAGTTTCCGGGCGATTTCACTTATTCCCATGTGGTCACGCCTCACAATTCGCTCTACAATTTTACCAAAATGTAAATCTTGAGTGTCATTAATACCAATAGATCTTTGATCATTATTGATATATGAGCTAACTGGGTAATAAACTTTGCTGTGCATAAGATTGGATTCGATTAGGTTGTCAATTTTAGTTGGTTAGCATATGTTATTTAGGTTATAATAAAATTGCAGGGTTACTTGCAGATATTTATGGCCATAAATATCCAATTTGGTTTTCTTCGAGTCATGATATTAGGTTTAGGTTGTCCATTGGTTTAATATTTCTTTCCCTACTTTTCTACCCCAGTAAACAAATTGTAATTTTTTTGAAACTTTTGATTTGATGTTTACGTAATAAAAATATGTATACTTCCATTCTTATTTCAACCTATAAAAGGTCAAATTATACCTGTAAAAGGCGCTGATTGATGCTTTTTGATACCTATCAGCTATAAAGTGTCTTTTGTCTATCCATTTTGTGCATTTTTTTTGTGAGTGATAGTTAAGTTATTAAACTGTTACAGATCGAATATATTTTTACTATATCTTGATTTCTGTAAAGTGTAAAGAATTTCAAAATAAGATAAAATACTGGTGATAAAAGCGCAAATGCCCATTAATTCGTAACATTCACCAAATAGCTAAAAAGTTTTTTGTACAACGATGAATGGCGGGTATTTAGGCGCTTGCGGTCAAAGAATTGTATTAAATAATGATAGCTTTTATAATTAAAGAGGGGTAACATCAAAAAGTATTCCTGATAGCTTTTGACACTTATTATTCTGAAGTTCGGGATACCCAATAATCCTAACTCGTTTTAAATTGCCGCCGGCAGTTATCATTTCAACCTCAATGTCAAAGGGGGCCCCATACCTTAATGAGTTTTTTAAAGCTTTTTTAACCAGAATTTGGCTTTTGCCTTCTTTTACAAATTTCCAGGCTGCTTTTATATCAGGCACAAAATGGTCGGGTAGTTCAAGAATGTTTTGTATAACCTTATCCCACTGGGTGGTATGCGTAAGCATGTCCCTGGTCCAGGTGCCTATTTTTGAAAAAGTATCAGCCCTTTTTAAAAGTTTAGCAGCCCGTTCATTCTCTTTTTCAATAGCCTTAACTTTTGAAATATCTTCGGTATGTACGCATAATCCGCCAACCGCTCCGGCTACATTGAACCACGGGTAAATATTCCATTTTAACCAGCTGCGAATGCCATTGTTCTTTTTTAATAACAAGCCATCGCACTGATAAATATTGCCCTTTAAACAATGAAGATGTTGCTTTTCGCATTTCTTTTTTGTGTCGGGTAGTATTTCGTAGATACTTCTTCCTTTGAAATCTGTATCCTGAAGATTGTATTCGGCAACCCAGCTTTTTGAAGCTGCAATAAAATGCATTTCGGCATCAAACATTGCAATGGTTATCGGTGCGTCATCAATCAGCGTTGTGTAATGGTTTATGTTTTCTTTTTTAGGCTCGGTAATTTCCTGGTCTGCTAATTTCTCTTCCAGATATTTATGATAACATGCCGAAAAATTTGACGGGTTGGAGAAATTAAGCATTACCGCCATCTGGTTTTTATTGCAGCGCTTTTCCCGGATATACCTGTCAGCTATCTCCATTTGCAGGTACCTGTAATACGAAAAGATTGTTCTTCCGAAACTTTGCTTAAAATCCCGTTTTAGTTTTGACTCGGATACAAAATGTTTTTTTGCAAGGGCAGAGATACTTGGAAAGCCGGTAAATAGGTTTTCATTTAGCGTTTTAGCAACATTTTCAAGCAACTGATCATTTTGGGTTAAAAACTCCGGTAGCTCAATTCCTGTTTCTTCATCGGCCTGGTGGTTATTTAATGGGCTGATATCGGCCATATGCGCGTAAAACCCTTTTACTTTGCCATCAACGTAATCTGGATGGTAAGTTACACGCACATTTTTAGCTTTACCCGAGTACAAGTGAATTACCTGGTCAAAAACCTGTATTTTGCCATCCAATGCCGCATTGATGTATGGCGTTTGTGCATCAAATAAACTTCCTAAAATTTCTGAAAGGTGCGATTTATTGATCATATGGTCTGGCGTAATGCCAAACCAATCGGCCGTAGCTTTATTGGCATACCGGCAAATCAGGTTTTTATCCCAATAAGCAAGCATAGCCTCTGTGTGCTCGGACACGTTGAATGCAATCTCAAAAAAATCAGAATTCAGGTCAAAGGACATAAGATTCCCTCTTAAAAAATATTACTCATCGGCTTTACCCATCTTTTGGGCAGATGAGTCTTTGGGTTATAATTTGCTTAAATCTGCAAATTATTATTGATAACATTAGATATTGGTAATATAAAAATTACAAAAAATCAGTTGACCATGTGTTTATCAATCAATTTTATATCGAGCTTTTCGTACTGCGAGTTATTGCTGATATAGTCTGGTAGTATCGTCTTCATTTTCGAAACCATCAAATCAACTTCGTTATGCAGGTTAAGCTCCAACAGGTCTTTTATTAGATTATTGATTTTAGTGTAACTAACCGGGATATTTTTTGAGATCTTAATATCCTTATTATAAGTAGGTATAACTTCTTCTTCGGCATTTAATAATTCTTCATATAATTTCTCACCGGGACGAAGTCCGGTGTAAACAATTTGTATGTCTTTTCCGGGTACAAGGCCGGCCATCTTGATCATATTGGCTGCCAGATCGGCAATTTTCACCGGTTCGCCCATATCAAACAAGAATATTTCACCGCCCTTACCCATTACCTCGGCCTCAAGTACCAGTTGCACAGCTTCGGGTATTGTCATAAAATACCTTGTAATATCCGGATGGGTAACGGTAACAGGGCCGCCTTTTTCAATTTGCGCTTTGAAACGAGGAATAACAGATCCGTTAGAACCAAGAACATTGCCAAAACGGGTTGTGATGAACCTGGTTTGATTACCCTTTGCAGGGTCGCTATTGAAAAAATGATCCTCAAACAACAGGTTGTTTAACGATTGAATATACATTTCGGCAATGCGTTTTGAAGCCCCCATGATATTGGTAGGGCGTACCGCCTTATCGGTTGATATCATTACAAATTTTTCAACCTTATATTCAATGGATATATCGGCCAGGTTTTTTGTGCCCCATACGTTGGTTAAAATAGCCTCAGTTGGATTGTTTTCCATCATAGGTACATGTTTATAAGCCGCCGCATGAAAAACAATCTGAGGCCTGTACGTATTAAACAGCGTATTTATCCGGCCGGTATTTTGGATGTCCGCAATAAAAATTCGAGTGCGGTTGCCGTAAAGCCCATCTTCAATTTCCATTTGTATATCATGCAGCGGGGTTTCGGCCCTGTCACACAATACTACAAACTCCGGGTTGTACATCAACACCTGCCTTACCAGTTCTGACCCTATCGAACCTGCGGCTCCGGTAATCAGGATGCGTTTGCCTTTTATTTCACCTAATATATGTTCGTTACAGATCTTTATGGGTTTTCGCTCAAGCAGGTCTTCAATTTTTAAATCCTGAAACTGGTTTAAATTAGGTTTCCCGTTAATCCATTGATCTGATGAAGGCACAACAATAACTTTTATGCCCAGTTCAATACATTTTTCAACTGCTACTCTTTTTCCGTCAACTTTTATGTCTTCGGAGGTTATCAGTAGTGATTTAATATCAAAGCGTTTTTTTAAGCTTTCAATTGATTTTATTGGGTAAACCCGCTTTTGTTCAATGATTTTTGATACCCTGTCAACACCGTTGTCAATAAACCCTTGAACATTCAGCATAAACCCTTTTTGAGCTTCGAGGGCATTTTTGATCAGGATAGACGGTTCGTTTGAACCGTAAATCAACACGTTTTCTTTTTCAACTTTGTAGCTTGTGGCTTCAATGAATTTAAACACATCCTTGATAATAATGCGCATGCACATCAGCATGGATGAGGTGATAAAAAAGTTGATCAGAAGTACATCCACCAGGCCCCTTACATCTATTTTAAGATAGAAGGAGAAGAATGCATGATAGAAAACGAGGAATGTAATATTGCTTGCCATCACTGTTATCAAAATCCTCATCATGTCGCGTGTATTGGAATACCTGATAATACACGTATGAATTCTCATGATCATAAAAACCATTACCGCGGTGGCGCAGTAAAACGTCATGTAATAAAGGCTGATGGGATCAAACTGAAGCCGGTTTTTAAAGTATAAGGATGTCCATAATGATAACAAAACCACCATTAGGTCAATTACCAGGATCAGCCATCTTGAATGGAATTTTTCCTGGAATAATAAATTTTTGAGGTATATCATAACTGGTTTATTTAGGTATTATCATTTAAGCGTATCTGTATAGTGGGAAAAAATCCACCTCGGTGGTTTCTTCGATACCTTTATCCTGTAAAAGCTTTTTGTATACTTCTGGGTTGGCAATATATCTCCAGGTTTGAAAGTCAAAATGGAGATCGGAGAAAGCACATTTCCAATCAAAAAGCTTGTCGTTTTTGAAACCAAGGCCGCCGCCCAGGTTGTAATATTTCATGCCTTTTTCCCTGCCTATCTGGGTTATGGAATCGGCCAGGAATTTGGTTGGGCTATGATGCAGATATTCTGCGCGGGTGCCTACCAGGTGAGCTTGTATAATACCATTAGTAAATGCTATTATAGTGCTTGCAATGGGGATGTCGTTATAGTAAACCGTTAATAAACGGGCTTCATATTCGGAGGTGTTTAATATTTCCGAAAAGTATTTCTCATTAAACAGGTAGTAGCTATTGGCGCCAACCCGTTTCATGTTTTCGGTATAAATTTCAACAAAGGTGCTTACGCCGGCGGCGTTGGTTTCATCCTCAACCCTAAAGCCTCTTTTCCATGCATGTTTAATAGCATCCATGGTTGATTGCCTATACTTTTTACGCTGCTCGTCAAGGCTTAGTGAAAGGTCAAATACAACGGTTTTGCCGTTTTCGTGAACGCCTCCAAATTTGTCAAGCAATTTTTGTTGCTTATAAAATGGGTGCAGCCTTACAAAAACAGATACATACTTTTCATTTACAAGGAAATTGCTAAAAGCAGTTTTAAAGTTTTCCATCAACGCTTCGTCGATCTCATCAATTTTTTGATTTGAGAACGGGCCGGAAAATCCATATACACAGGTTAGGTCACTGTAATCAGATCCTGGAATCCTTCGCTGCAGCAACGGGAAGCCTATATATGTATCTGCTTCTTCATATACAAAAAGAACCGGATCACCGGCAGTTTCCAGTGAATGGTAATGCCATGTATGATAAAAATCGTATTCGGCCGAATTGCCCACATAAGAAATCCATTCCTCTTTGTTGAGGAGGGTAAGCATCTTGATCATTGAATTAAAGTTTAGGAAATGGTGATATTAAGCCTCTTGATTTTGAAGATGTACAAATTTGCTTTTAGTGATATTCATGGTAATCAGGTCATTTACTTTACCTGTAATTTCAAACCCGGCTTTTTCGTAAACTGATATTGCTGCAATATTGGCCGGGTGCACCTTTAAATAAATCTCATCCAGTTCCTTATTTAAGAAACCATACTTAATCATTTGTACAGTTGCCTGGTACCCGATTCCCTTACCCCAGTAAAGCTTGTTGCCGATAAACAGGTGCAGTTCCGCGTGGCCATCAATGATGTCCAATAGCTGGATATTGCCGATATAGGTATTAAGCTCTTTAACACAAATAGCAAACCTGAGCTGATCAGGCCTGGCCAGTTTTTCGCGCAGCCAGGCTGTCTCTATTTCTGAACTGATGTAATGAGTTGGTTTGTAACCTGTATAAACCCATATTAGCGGGTCGTTGCGCCAGGCGTAAGATGTGGACGCATCTTCTATTACAAGGGGGCGTATGTAAACTGAAATGGTCATAAAAAAAGTCTTAGAATATTTAACATATTGAACATATCCTGGAGGTCATAACGTTGGTCAATTGGGAGTGGCACAAGACACTGCGCGAGAAAATTTTCGGTAGTGTTTTTTTTAGTCCATTTAAACACATTAGGCCAATAAGTTGCAACGTAGATTCTTTTTTGTATCAGGTGAACTTTCAGATGCTTATCGTTTGTTAAAAAGGGATAAACCATTGGTACGGTATGCTCATCCGTAGCATCAAACTTAAGCAGGTTATATTCGGCAAGGTGCTTGTGCAAAAAGTTGAAGTTTCGTTGCCGCACAAATACACACTCATTGTAATTGATACTTGAAAGCATTTTACGGGTCAATAACGACATGGATCTGATCTCGTTATTCTCCAGATCCTTATTGTTGTTAACGTAGTCGGAGTAGCCCGATTCTATGCCCGAATCAATGCTTTTTATCAGGTGCGAAAACCGGAGTGTCGAATTATCGACCGGAAGTTTTTTTGCAAGCTTTCTTTTAATGCTCAAATAAGCGCCATCAGGAACACCAAAAAACTTACGACAGGAATAAAATGTATCAACACCGGGAAGTGGTTCAGAAAAAAAGGCTTGCGAATTATCAACTATAAGATTTTTGATTTTATGGCTGAGCTCCACTATTTTTTCCTGCTTTATCCCGAAGTAGTTGGTGTACAGGAAGCTCGCATCCGGTTCAATTTCAAAATCAATGATGGGATCTAACTGTTTGTCAACGTGATAAAACTGATATTGAATATCTAATTTTACAATGGGCTCCAGTATGACATCGCACGTAAAATAGGGAATATAAATTTTGTGATATTTTTTTTGCAACAGTATGTACTCTAACGCGTTACGCCCTGTGTTTAAATGAACCAAATCGGGGTAGTATTCGTTCCCTTTGGGCAATTCCAGCTCTAAATACCCACCTATGGGTTTTACAGCGGCCTTATTTTTTTGCATGACTGTAAATTGATTTTGAAAAATAAAGTTGTTATCCCTGATCGCTTTTATACATTCTTAAATGGACCGGCTGGTAATATTCATCAAGGTTTTCAGGAATTCGTGAGTTGTATCCCAATACCTGCCGCTGATCGGCACTAAGCTTATCAATAAAATCATAGCCTAACATCCTTGGGTAATCCATCTGCGGTTTAATAAACGGACGTGTAAATCCCAGTGTTAATGCCCGGCGCTGTTTGATGGTTTTATTTTCCCCCGCGGCGTGCCATATGTTAGAATCAAATAGAATGATGCTCCCTTTTGGAGCTATGGCCCTGTCTGCCGCCTGGAAGAAATAGCCTTCGTTAGGCTTGATATCTGTTTTGTGAGATCCTGATAAAAAATAGGTAGCCCCGTTTTCTTCAGTAAAATCATCAAGCGTAACTATCATCTGCATCAGTAGCTTGGTATCGCCCATAAAAGTGCGTACATCGCGGTGCATGTTGCTTACATAAGGTTGCTGCTGTTGTGAATGTATTACAGCATTAAAGCCATTTAGTATATAGTTACCGCCTAAAAAATGAGCTATCTCATCGGCACAATACATTTTTTCAATAAAGGGCAGGCTGAAATTGTCTTTTTCAACAAGGTGATGAAGCGTACCCGCCATATTTGCACTTATCCCATTTTTTTCCTGTATGGCTCGTCGTTTAACATATGCTTCTTTCAGGTCCTCATTAATTTTCGCAACAAAATCGCTGTCTAAGGCATTCTCAAAAATCACCCATCCGTAATCACGTATCGCGACGCGGAAATCTTCGAAATGCCTGTCTCCGTAATTGACTCTATTTCTCATGTATCGTATTATTGATTTCCAGTAAATTAGTTTAACTCCATAATCTGCATCATCCTGGCGTTTACCTTATGCACGTCAAACTTTTCCCTGGCCAATGCCAGTCCGTTAAGTCCGAAACTGCTGATATCCTGATTGTTGGTTATGAAGTGCTCCATTTTGCGTACCAGCTCGGTTGTGTTTTTAACGGGGATTAAAAAGCCGTTGGCATTAGCAGATGTTTCTACCGTTTCCCGGCATCCAACCGAATCGCAGGTTATAATGGCGCGGGCCATAGCCATGGCTTCAAGCAAACAGCGGGGAATGCCCTCGCGGTAATATGATGGCAACACAACAACCGATGAACTACTTAAATACGGCCTTACATCATCAACGGCTCCCAGGTAATCGATCACACTTCTGTGCTTTATCTCTTCAAATAAAGCGGGATGAATGGCATCAACATTGTCATCATAAGGCCCTATAAGTTTGAAGGTTACCTGTGGGTATTTTAAATACACGATTTGTGCGGCTTCAAAATACTCTTGGATCCCTTTAGCGTTGATGAGCCTGGATACCATGATGAAACTTATGTTATTAATATCTGGCTGAGTAGGGGTGTAGTGGTTTAAATCAACCCCCGAGCCGTTAACAACACTGGTTTGATGCTTTGCAGTTATTATTTTGGAATCAAGCAGGGTTTGAACATCATCTTTATTCTGAAATATGACAGACAAGCCCGGCCTGTTTCTGAGACTTAGCTTAAGCAGCGTACGGGTAATTTTGCTTATGGCAGTTGTGTTTCCGGCTACAAAGTTGTAACCCAGGCCCGAAAGCATAGGGGTTATTTTTTGTACGCCGGCCAGTTTTGCCGCAAGTGTTCCGTAAATAACCGGTTTAAGCGTATAAGGAAAAAAAACATCCGGTTTTAACTGTTTAATAAGCCGGTAAAGCCTGTATGCATATTGCAGATCGGACAAAACAGATACGTTACTGCCGTTCAGCTTGTTTTCAAAAATAATGATGTTTAGTAATTCAAGTTTTGCACGTTGATCAGCTGGTATGGTAGGAGTAAAAACATACACTGTATGTTCTTTTCGCATCAGTTCAACTAATTTGCCCCTGAAATCAATAAGCGACTTTGCTGAATCGCAGGCTATCAGCACTTTTTTGCTTGTCATAACAGTATAATAAGCAATGATTGAATTGAGATAAGGTTAATGCTGCTCAAATGACCATGCACTAAACAAAAGCGGCATTTTTAGTGAACAAGAACCGGTTCGGGTTGGATGTTATAGTACATTTTATACCACGCTATAAATCGCTCTACGCCGGTAGGTACAGAAACTTCAGGTTTGTAGCCAAGCATTTCATCTAAATTTGAAACATCGGCACAGGTTTCGGCTACATCGCCATCCTGCATTGGCATTAATGTTTTGATTGCTTTTTTATTTACCTGTTTCTCAATTTCGGTAACAAAGTCAAGCAGGTTTACAGGTGCACCCCTGCCAATGTTGAATACTCTGAATGGAGCAGATGAAGTAGCCGGGTCTGGGTTTTGAGCGTTCCACAGATAATTGCGTTCTGCAGGTTGGTCAATGGTATGAATAATGCCGTTAACGATATCATCTACATAGGTAAAATCGCGCAGCATGTTGCCATTGTTAAATACCTGGATAGGTTTACCTTCCAAAATTGCTTTGGTGAAAATAAACAAAGCCATATCCGGCCGGCCCCATGGCCCGTAAACTGTAAAAAAGCGCAATCCTGTGGTACGAAGGTTAAACAAATGGCTGTAAGTATGCGCCATCATTTCATTAGCTTTTTTGGATGCCGCGTACAGTGAAACCGGATGATCGGCAATTTCATGCTCGCTGAAAGGCATTTTTTTGTTTAAACCATACACACTTGACGAACTTGCGTAAACAAGGTGATCAATGCTGAAATGCCTGCAGCACTCCAGTATGTTCAGGAAGCCTTTGATGTTCGAGTCGATGTAAACCTCAGGGTTGGTAAGGCTATAGCGTACCCCTGCCTGGGCAGCCAGGTTGCAAACCGCGTCAAACTTATGATCCCGAAATTGTTGTTCAAGGTTTTCCTTGTCGGTTATGTCCAGTTTTACGAAAGTGTAATTAGGATAGCTGGTGCTTACAACCGGTTTGTTATAAACAATATCAGATACTTTGATACCGGCATCCTGCAAGCGGGCATGTTTTAGATTTACATCATAGTAATCGTTAATGCTGTCGATACCAACAACGGTATCGCCGCGTTTTAGCAATTTTTGGGTTAAATGATAGCCAATAAACCCCGCTGTGCCGGTGATTAAAATTTTCATAAATGAGTGAAATTAGGTTTAAATGAAGCCTTTTGAGAAAAGGCGGTTGATTACTGGTTAAAGAGAAGCGCGAACGCTTATGCAGGTTTCAGGTAGATGCCTGCATAAAAGAATAAGAAAATAGTAGGTAGATGCAATTAGATTTATCTGAGTAAAAAGTGTACCAAATTGCGAGAGTTTTGAATGTGAGCAGATAAATCTTACTTCATAGAATACGTGTATTTCCTCCCGTTTTTTAGCGGATCGCTATTGTCTGAAGTTGAGAAATACAGGGTGTTGCCCCAGTGACTAAATTGCCCCAGCCCAAAATTGCGGATATCATTGTGGTTAGAATGGGCTGGCCCAAGCTCAACGCCATTTTCAAACAGCCTGAGTTTTGATACGGTTGGCGAGGTATTTGAATCGCCAATTTCGGGCAGATCGTAACCAATTTTGTAACAAAAACCGCTGTCTACCCTTAAGCCTATCAAACTTATTGTTTTGATGGTTTCATCCTGTGGGGCTACATTGGTAGTTGTGGGTGTTGTTGGCATTGGCTGCGCTCCTTTTTTACAGCCGTTCATCGAAGCCACAATAGCTACAATTGTTATTATAGGCAACACAACATTTCGGATGGATTTGATAATTGTTTTCATATTAATTTTATTTAGTTAGTTAAAGTTGTTGCGCTACTTGTATAGGTGGGGGAGGTTATACCAGAGCATTAAGTATTGACTTGATAAAAACTTCGGGGGTACGATCTTCTACATATTGCATTATTAGGTCCTTATTATGCTTTTTAGTGTTTAGGGCAGTGTTAATAGCTGTTGTTAATGAATTGACATTATCGGCTTCGGCAAGGTAAATTCCTGGGATTTCATCGATGCCTCCTGCGCAGTTGGTACTTATCACCACAGGGTTCAGGATCATCATTTGTAATAACACATTCGGGAAACCTTCTTTTATTGATGATACCACACAGGCTTTGGCCTGTTTAAAATAGGGCATCGGGTTAGCTACCCAGCCTTTCAATATAACACGGTCTTTTAACTTTAATTCGCTAATCAGGTTTTCGAGAGCGCCTTGTTCCGGGCCCTCACCCAATATGAATAGTTTCAGATTTGGGCGCGCTGCTTTAATTTCATCAAAAGCCATGATCAGTATGTCAAAGCCTTTTTCGGGGATGAGTCGGCCGGCGGCGCAAATGAATTCGGCTTTTGCATCTGCCGGCGGCAGCGCTGCTTTGGCTTTTATTAAATTTTGTTCAATATCAATCGGGTTTTTCTGAATGATAACCTTGTGCTCATCAATGTACGGAAGGTGCTCAACAAATGTATCCCGCATGCTTCCCGTTTGACATACTACCAGGTTTACACCCGGATAGCCAAACCAGTACGCAACTTTGTAGCTCCATTTTTTTATGCCACTATACCGGGTTAAAACAGATGAACATTCTCTTACTATCAATTTTGATTTTAAATATCCAATCCGCTTTAAAAAACCCAGATAGGCGTTTAAATACGGGTGGGTACTAAAAACAATATGATCTGTACGGTAAGGACTTAAGCTTTTGATCAATCCGGAAAAGCCGCTTAACACGCTACCTGTACTTACATATTCGGCTTGCAGGTCATCAGGTATGCTTAAACCTCCGCTGTCTGCTTTTTTTAAAAATAGCAAACCGGCATTGCTGGCACTGGCCGCTTGTAATAGTATATTTTCGGCTCCGTTTGCCTGATCGGTGATTGAAACAAAAAGTAATTTTGGCTTCATCTCTGACATTAGTTATGCTTACTAAGGTTTTTGATTTTTCTGAACACTTTTTTGAACGGCCCCATGGCGCTAAATACCTTTCGTTTTCCATCAACAACCAACAAACCGTTTTCAAAATTTATGGTGTGCAGGCCTTCATCATAAGGAGCCTGGGGTAGTAATTCAAATGCTGTGTGATATTGGAAATCAGACTCGGTGATGGTGGTTATTTCGTTGATCATTACCGAACCACCATAACACCTTTTAGGGTTTTGGCTTGGCATATAAAGTTTTTGCCCCACAATAAACAGCCGACCGGCAGAACGGCTTACATTTGAAGCTACCCTTATAGGGTTTTGTTTGTGAGCTTTAAATGGGGCATCAAGATTATCTGCATAAAACAAGTATAATACACCATGTTGCCCCGAAACGCTGGTAAAAAGCCAGTATTTGTTGTTATAACGTATGATGGAACTATCAACAAATGCCTGGCCTTCTAACAGCACCCTTATTTTTTCAAATTTATATGGGTTGTTCATATCAATTTGATACAGCGAGACCTGTTTGGCTGTTGCTGTTTCCGGGATGCAATACAGTTGGTCGGAGTCGGTGAACATATAAGGGTATGAGAGGTGAATATCATCTTTCATGATACCATTTACTTTTTTCTTGTTTTTAAAATGCATATCGTCCGTCATCATGATCTCGCCTCGTCCCTTCCAGAAATTAAGCTCCTCGTAATAGAGGTGCACACGGCCATTTATATTTGCAGTAAAAGGATCGGCAGCGTAATCTGCTTTATCTTCTGACAGCCAATTAATTTTACCGTTGAGTTGTTGAGTTAGGATTAGGTTTTCGGGAGATTGTATGATGTAGCCTATATTCCATTTATCATAGCTGAATAATTTATGAATAACAGAATTAAGCTTGGTGAAAAGATCTTTCATAGTCGGAATACTTTTTTTAGAAATGACAGGAGTGTGAGTGATATAGGCAGATAGTCGGTTTCTTGCAGCAGGCTTCCACCAAAACTATCTTTGAATTTGTTTATTTTTAAAAGCTCAGTATCTGAAGTGTTATAGGCATAACCGCCCAGATCATAAATTTTAAATCCCTGTTGTTTAAAAAAACGGATGTCTTCAAGGTGCAGCAAGCGGTTTGCTCTTCCCGTTACAGCCCTCAGCTGGCTGTCGTTTTCATTCCTGAATAATGATGCCGAATGCAGCAGCCTTACCCGTTGAGAGCCATTATCGCGGATGTAGGCGTGCATTACAACGTCCTGATCCTGGTAAACGGCTTTGGTTATAAACACATGAGGTTTGTATTTATAAAAGCTCTTGGTAAGATTTTTTAATCCTTTGGTAACGGCGAAAGCATTGTAAAAATCAATGAACTTTTTAATGCTGGTACCCATCACGGTGGTTACGCCATCTTTTACAGCCCTGCGTATTTCATAATTGGTGTTTTTATCAAAGTTAGCTTCAATGGCAGGTAAGGGCTCATTTATGTTGATAACTTTGGTATAAAAATCTTCCCTGCGATATCCCGGAACTTCTTCATTGCTTTTACTTTGTTTATAATACTTCAAAAAACATCCCCATAAATTGGGTTTCGCGGCAAACCATACAACTGTATAAGGGACTATCCGCATAGCACGGTTGTTAATTTGGATCATAGGGTTAGTAAGTTTTAAGCTACCTGGTAAGTTGATATTGGGTTTGAACTTTGATTTTTTAGCCATTGGGTAAATACAAGCAACTTCCAGATCTGCGTGGCCCTGTTCCATTTGCCGCTCATGTGATCATTTATCATGTCAAATGATTTCTGTACGTTAATGCCCGGGATATTCTTTAGCTCATTTATTGAAAGATTATCCATAACATGATCTTTCAGTTCGTTTTTAAACCAGTGGTTGAGCGGCATGGTGAAGCCCGATTTTGGCCTGTCAAACAGTTGTGCCGGCGCGTACTGGTATAAAATATCTTTCAGGATCCGTTTTTGTACACCATATTTAAATTTATAGCTATCGGGCAGATTTTGGGCAAACGAAACTACCCTGTGATCCATCAGTGGTGCCCTTGCTTCTAATGAAAAGGCCATTGTGCCGCGGTCAACCTTGGTGTTTATATCGCCGTTTAAATAAGTTTTGGTATCAAACGCGGATAGTTTCTGTAGAACACTTGTTGATTTTGACGACCAGATATCCATGAATGGTACCTGCAAGCCAACATTGGGATTTTCAAGCCAGGAGTATTCAAGCCCGCCAAGCATAAGCCCGTAAAGTGATTTTATTTCAGGGTTACAAATACCCAGCGCAATTAATTTATGTCTGTAGTTAGGCGATATACTGATAAAATCTGCCAGCCTTTTACGTACAGCCAGCGGGCATTTAAAAAGCTGGTCAACCATGCTAAACCATTTGTAACGACTATAGCCCAAAAAGCTTTCATCGCCACCATCCCCGCTTAAAACTACGGTAACGTGTTTTTTGGTGTATTTACTTAACAGCAGGGTAGGGATGGCGCTTGAATCGGCAAAAGGTTCATCGTAATACCTACCGAAGCTTTCAATTAGTTCGAGGCCTTCTTCTTTGTTGCATTCGATGGTATGATGATCTGTTTGCAGGTGTGCCGCGATCTTTGCCGCAAATACACTTTCATCAAAGCCTTTTTCCCTGAATTTTATGCAGAAAGTTTTGACGTTTTTAAAGTTTTTAGCGGCAAGTGAAGCAACCAATGAGGAGTCGATACCACCCGAAAGATAAACACCCAGCGGCACATCGGCGTGCATGCGGATGTCAACCGCATTGGTTATTAGCCGGGTTAAGTCGGCCTGGGCTTCCTGGTATGAGCCTTCATAATGTTCGGCGTGCATTAAATCCAGTTCCCAGTATTTTTTAGCTCTAAAAATGCCGGTATTGCAATCGAAAGAGAATGAATGCCCTGCCTCTAATTTTTGAATTTCGTTCCATGCAGATTTAGGCTCAGGTACATAACCCCATATAAAGTATTCATTAATAGCCTGCTCATTAAGGGTAACATTACGGCCTATGCATATTTGCGATGGCTGACTGGCAAATTCAAAGTCGAGGCCGCAATGTGCATAGTAAAATGGTTTTTTACCCAGCCTGTCGCGTGCGCCAAAAAGCTGATGAGTGATGGTATTATAAATAACAAAGGCAAACATGCCATTAAAATGATTAACGCAGTTTTCGCCGTATTCAAGAAAAGCTGCGGTAATTACTTCTGTGTCCGAATCGGTAGTAAACCTATAACCTAACGCGGTTAATTTTACTCTTAAGGCTTTGTAATTGTAGATTTCGCCATTAAATACAATTTTAAGGTGATTGTAGGTAAATGGCTGATCTGAACGGTGATCCAGATCCACAATAGCCAGGCGGTTATGACCTAAAGTAACCAGACCGCTGTGTTCAAACCCGGAATAATCAGGCCCTCTGAAATCTGCCCGAGCTAATTTTTGAAATATGACATCATCGTCATATCTTACAGTTGATCCATAAATGCCGCACATACAAAAGGGGGAATAAGTTAATAGTTAGTTAATTAGCAAGTAATGTTTCGTATGCCAGGCCTATTTTATTAAGCCCAAAGCGTTCACTGATATCCGCCTTGATATTAGGATGTTGCCATGTTTGACTGCAGGCGCGGATAATTTGTTGTTGTAATGTGCGAAGGTCGTTTTGTTCTGCTATAAATCCGTTGAAGCCTTCCCTGATCAGTTCATCAACTCCGCCAACCCTGAAGGTAACAACCGGAACGCCAACAGATAATGCTTCAAGTACTACATTTGGAAAGCCCTCGGTAAAGGAGCTTAAAACCAGTAAATCATGCTTAGATATAACTTCGGCAACGTTTTTGATCTCGCCGATAAAAGTTACACGTTCGTTGAGCCCGGTATTTATTACCTCTTCTTTTAATGTATTCATCAGAGGGCCATCGCCGGCTATAGTTAATACATAATTTTGAGGTAGCGCTTTCATAACCTCCAGCAAACGGAACACCCCTTTTTCTTTGATCAGGCGATTAACCGCTATCAGCCTTTTTAAATCAGATACCTGGGTCTGAGGTTTCAGAACGTTGGTTATAATAACCGGGTTATGGATAACTATGAGCCTGTTTAGGTTGATGTTGTAAAGCCGTGCAACTGATTGCTTCATCTCTTCCGACTGGCAAACTATAGTGTTAAAGCGCACAAACAGAAACCTTGAAAAATAATTGTAAAAGCGGGCTTTAAATCCATAATACTGCCTCATTTGCTGCGGGTTGTTTGATGCCCTGGCTATTAATTGAGGTACTTTTACAAATATCGAAACAAAAGCTACCAGTATATTGATATGATCGGTAGTAGAGAAAACCGCATATGGTTTTTCATCTTTCAGCAGTTTCCGAAGTTTAAAAAATGAGCGTGAAGCTTTTATTGTTTTCAGGTCCAAAAACCTGATGCCTGCTATTTCTTTCGAAAAGCTGCAGATGTTTCCGTTCAAAAGCACTACTACTACTTCATAATCGGGTTTGTTAAAGTATTGGGATAGCAACCAGTAAACGCGCTCGGAACCACCCGCGCCAAGCGAACTGAGGACGAGGAAAATCTTCTTTCTCATTATAAGTTAAAAATTAGGATCAAGTTTTAGGCGATTGCCATTTCCTCCTGCACCAGTTCAGTCTTTTTTATTGGATCTTTTAATTTGTTGAAGTGTAATACAGCGAAATAAATGAATATGGTTGGTCCATCTACACTCATCAGCCATCCGTTGTGCGATAGCGCGTTTAACGAGAGGGCTATGAAAGTGAAAAATATCGCCACATAAATTGCGCTGCTTTTCTTTTTTATGTTTTTAATAGTTTGCCAAAACAAGCGGAGTGTTTTATAATACACCCCCCATAGTATCCCAAGCCCTAAAAATGGGCCAAGCACTGTAATGAACATCAGGTAAGCATTGTGCGATGATAGGCCGAATGTAAAAAGGGGATTACGATAAGTTACCTCGTCCCAGGTTTTGCCGTAAAATATGAGGCCAAAAGGATAGTCGGCATATATTTTAAGGTTTTCCGCTGCCATATCGGCCCGGTTAAAGTCATTGGCTTCTTTAGCCTGATTTTTGGATAAGATGTTGTTTTTCTCATCCATGTTATCCTTTAATACATAAGTATAAAGGCCGAAGCATATAATTACGGTGGCGGCAACCAGGAACACCGCTTTATAACGATAATAAATGAACAAAAACAAGGTAACAGCAGCGCCAAAGCTTATAAATGCCGAGCGGTTCATGCCAAGGTAAATACAAATGATGCCGGCTGCTAAAACTAAAAGCCTTACTATAACATATTGGTTAGTAGTGCATGAAGCAATGAAAGTAAAAGTACTAATTGCTACCACCTGGTACCCGAAGTTAAACTGGGTTACTGCTAAACCAGCGGGACTTTGTTTAACCGGCTCGCCTAATAACATGCTCCTTATAGGATCAATGGTGCTTGCCATACTATGATCTAATATCATGATGACCATAGAGCCTGCCAACAGCATTAAGAACATCAATATAGAAGAATAATAACGTGTTTTATTTGATCCTACAAAGTAGTTAAAGTACAGGGAACAAGGTATGACGGTAAGCTGTATGGCAAAAAAGGTGATATAATTGCTAAGGCCAACTACCTGATACAAAAAAGTTCCTACTAATATAAGTATCAACTCGTTGTAATAGCCAAAATCCAGCAGTGGCTTTTGCACGAAGAATAACAGCATGCAAAAAATTACAGGCGCTGGTATCCTTAAAGTATCTGTCATGAAAATGCCAAAGGCAAGTGTATACAGATAGAAGAACATTAAACTATAAAAGAGCGTTTTTTTAAGCAGCATGATAAAATGATACTATTGAAAAATTCGTTTTATGGTAGATAGTATTATTTTGACATCCATTAAAATGCCCTGGTTGTCAATGTATTCGAGGTTTTTGCTAATCTTTGACGGTACTATCACCCTGATATACATATCTTCAGGATCTTCACTACCAGCCAGGATATCATTTTCGTCGAAGTATTTGATAGATGCCCAATCTGTTACACCCGGTTTAACACTTAATACCCGTAACTGGGCCGGGGTATATAAGTTTACGTATTTGCGTACTTCGGGGCGGGGGCCAACAAAGCTCATGTCGCCTATCAGTACGTTTAGTAATTGTGGCAGCTCGTCAAGCTTATATTTCCTGAGCCAGTAGCCTACGCCGGTAATCCGGTAATCTTTACTGCCTATGGTTAGCAGGCCGGCCCTGTCTGAGTTTACAAACATGGTCCTGAATTTAAACAAGTAAAACTCATTGCCATCTTTACCAACACGGGCTTGTTTATAAAACGCGCTCCCTCTTGAATTAATTTTAATAGCAATGGCTATCAGCAGAAACAGGGGCGACAAAATAATCAGCGCTAAAAGTGAAAAGCTGATATCAAAAAGCCGTTTAAGCATAATGGTATTTATAATTCAACTTTTGCAGGTTCTTTACACACTTCCAAAACAGCATTAACCGAATTGATGACGGTTATAATAATGAAATCTATCTGCTCATCGGTAAGTTGCGGATAAATAGGCAGCGAGATCTCATTGGCATAAAGCGCATATGCTGATGGGTATTGAGAAATCTCATAACCCAGATCTTTAAATAGGGTTAGCATGGGTAGCGGGGTAAAGTGCACGTTGGCCATGATCCCTTCGGCCATGATCATATCTATGATCTGATCGCGCTGAGCTTCTGTTATGCCTTTAATCCGGAGAGCAAACAGGTGATAAGATGATTCCCTTTGCTCATTTTTTAATGCCGGTTCAATAAACCAGTCCATGGCTTTAAAGCTGTCGCAATATATTGCGGCAACACGTTTGCGCATAGGAAGCAGTTTGGCGTCGTAGTTTTTGAGCTGGCCAAGACCTATTGCCGCGCAAATGTCGGGCATATTGATCTTGAGGCCCATAAACAGGATATCGTATTTCCAGCCGCCACCGTTACTTTTGGTAAAGGCATCTTTAGTTTGGCCGTTAAGCGTATAAAGCTTTAAATATTTATACTCGTCGGCTGCGTTGAAATTGGCTGGCAGGTTAATGCAGATACAACCACCTTCTGCGGTAGTAACATTTTTTACCGCATGAAATGAAAATATCGAAACGTCGCTATATTTTGCAGCAGGCAATTCATTTATGGTTGCACCTATAGAGTGTGCCGCGTCTGAAATTAAAAGGATCCTGCCTAAAAGCTGTTGTTTGGGGCTTTCAGGAACAAAGAGTTTTTTAGTTTCCGGCGTGTTGATAATAGTTTTTAGTTGTTCGTAGTCGCAAGGCCAGCCTGCTATATCAACAGCAATAATTGCCTTGGTTTTTGTGGTTATGGCTTTGGCTACGGCTGTTGCTGAAATACAGCATTCATCATCAACATCAACAATAACCGGTGTGGCTCCGCAATGCAATACGCTTAAAGCGGTAGCGCAATAGGTATAAGAAGGAATAATTACTTCATCGCCCGCTTTTACGCCAAACCATTTTAACATTAGTATGGCGCCTGATGTCCAGGAATTCACGCAAATGGCCGCGTCTGAAGCGGTAAGTTGCTTCATATGCTGTTCAAGAGCGGCTACTTTCGGTCCTGTGGTTATCCAGCCGGAAGTAAGGGTATCCATTACCTCGTTTATAACAGCCTGATCAATGTAAGGTGGCGCAAATGAAATTTTCATATCGGGTTTAAATAGGTTTAGTTTCCGGCAGGGATCCGTTCCATAAAAGCGAGTGCTTTTTGAGCATAATCGCGTGCTAATCTTTTATAAATGCAGTATTTTTCAAAAATGGCATTTGCCAGGGTGTAGCTTGAAAAATCCAGATTATCCAGTGATACAAAAAGCTGATGGTTTTTTTCAATAAAAATTTCAAGCTCGTTGAATGTTCGGGCCGAACAGGTTTCAGGATGATAATTGAATGTCCAGGTGTATTTTGTTTTTTGTTCAACCTCTGATAATTGAACAGGCACCCAATTAAAACCAAACCTTACATAAGGCGATCTGAGCAAGCCATCGCTTATTATTTTAATATTGGTGTACTCCTGTAAGGCCAGCAATGTATTACGATCAAAGGTGTGTGCCGGAGCTATAAAAACAGAAGGATGAACGTTTTCGCGTCTGAAGATCTGGGAGGCCTTCCTTATTTTTTCTTTCTGGGTTTCTAAAGGTACACCGGCAAACTCCGACCGGTTGTTCATTTTTAGCAGGCCTGAGTTATGATTGATATAATAATGATCAAAACCGTGCATACCTATCACATAATTTTTATCCTGAAGTTCGCGTACCAGTTGCCAGTAATAGGGGTTGAAATTACCGCAGGCCTGGAGTTTAGGATCCCTGTTGGCAGGTATAACTGCTATAATTGGCTTTATGCCATATCTGTCAAATAAATTAAAAAAACGATCCCATTTGGCGAGATTATTTGTTGGGCACAAATCATCTAAACGAATTAAATATTGTAACATATTTTAATGATAGGGGGTTACAAAGCTGGTTGGCTGCTTGCTATCTGAGCTGTTATAGCCGATGTGGCAGCATGTTTTTTGATCAAGGCTTCCCATTCGCCCAATATTTTATCGGGGTGATTGGTTTGTGATATAATGCGCGCTTTACTGCCGAGTTCATCCCTTAAAACCTGGTCGCTGGCAAGGCGTGCTATGGCATCGCTTAAACCTTTTACAGAGCCATTATTTACCAATATGCCGTTTTCGTTATTCGCAATGATCTCGGCAGGGCCAAAGTTGCAGTCAAAAGCAACAGATGGGCAACCGAAGCTCATGGCTTCAACCAATGCGTTAGGATAGCCTTCATTGCGCGATGGTAGTACATATATTTCGGCCTGGCTGTAATAGTTCTGCAGGTTGTTCCGGCTGCCCGGTAACAGTACCCGGTCTTTCAAGCCAAGTTTAGCAATCTGTTCTACCAGGGTCGCGCGTTCTTCGCCGTCGCCAACAACTATCAGATCAATATCCTCAAGGCCTGTTTTTGCATAAGCATCAATAAGGATATCAAAACCTTTTACATAAGCCAGGCGACCAACGCCTAAAATAAACCTGCGGTTGTGTACTTTTTCATCTGAAGCGGGCTGAAAAATGGTAACCGCATTGGTAATACGATCAATGTTGCTCAGGCTTTTAAAATCCTTGTCTTTAAGCAAGCAATCTTCAACACCTTTAGCGCTTACAACAACTGCTGCCGCCCTTTTATAAAGAAATAAAGCAAGGTGTTTATGCCAATAAGTGAAACTGTTAACACTCCTGTCTGGTGAGGTACGTTCAGAAACAATGTAAGGTACACGGGTTAATGAACAGGTAATACCGGTCCAGATGTTAGCCGATGTAATAAATGATAAAGTACATACCGGCTTTAGGGTTCGTGATAGTTTTATGAGTTTATAAAAAGTTTCTGTTATATGATAAACGCGGTCTACAAATCTGCTCTTCTGCCTATCTGTTAAATAAAATACTTTAACATCGTTGTCGATTTCATATGCCGGAACATCATTGTTTAAAGAAATAAGCACCGACTGAAAGTTGTTTTTATTAAAGTAATTAGCGAGCGATATGATAACTCTTTCTGCCCCGCCACCTTTCAGTGAGGGGATAATGAAAAACAGAACGGGTTTTGATAAGGGGGCGGCTGGTATGTTCATGTTTGTGTTAAATGCGCTGGCAGTTATAGCAGATATTTTAATGTATCGTAAGCTTTACGAAACCGTTTGTTTTGTAATTCAAAAAGCAGATAGCGTTTAATATAAAGCAGTAACAGTTTTTTTTTTGCGATGGCAGAGTAGGTGAAGTTTTTGATGATCAGGTTAAAATCGCTGATCACCATTTCCATACGCACCCTGGTATTTATCATGCTCCAAATGCCACCTTTATGGTTTCGATAGCAACTCATTACTTCAGGTATTACATAAATTTTGCCGCCGGTACGTTGAGTAGCCCATAGTTTAAACATTTTGTCGCCGGCGTGACATTCAAAAAACCAGGGCTTGGAAAATAGCCTTATGGTTTCGGGAGTATTACGGTAAACTACGGTTGCTGTTTTTGTTTCTTCCTGTTTCCCGGCCAACAGATCTGTATAAGTATGTACCAGTGGTTTGGGATTGGGGTGCACATAAAGCGTTTCATTGTTGATATTTATTACCTTATGATAATGGCAGCAGATAACGAAATCGGCGTTGTTTTCTAAAAAGTCTACCTGTTTTTGCAGCTTATACTCGTTTGTCCAGTAGTCATCGCCTTCGCAAAGTGCTATGTATTTTCCCTTACAATGTGTAATACAATTAATTAAATTTCTATGTGGTCCCGAGTTGGTAGGAGTGGAGATGAGCTTGATCCTGCCAGGATAGGTTTCCGAATAAAATTTAATTATTGATTGTGTTTTATCCGATGAGCAATCGTCGCCAATGATGATGTCAAACTTAAAGTTGTTTTTTTGCATCAAAAAGCTCTGGATAGCTTCGGCTATAAAGTTCTCATGGTTGTAAGTAATACAACAGATACTCACCATTACCTCTTCATCAATCATACAGATCCATTTACGTTCACGACTGTCACGTTTATTTCAGATTCAATTTTGTCGGTAACCAGGGAGCCAAAATGTTTCGGCTTAACATTGTTATCGAAATTCTGCGCGCGAAGCAATAGCCTGCAAATGAGATCAAGGTCGGAAAGGGAAAGGGTGTGGTATAACGGCAAACAAACTATTCTTGATGCAATGGAATCGCAAACAGGCATAGGCTGATTTTTTACGTATGGCAATGATGATAGTGAAGGGTAAAAATACCGCCTGCAATAAATTTGGGCCAGTTCAAGCTTTGCCTTGCTTTGGTGCATCAGTGCTTCACTTTCAAAAATAATAGGGAAGTATGCGTAGTTGTAATCCTGCTCATTTTCAAGTTTCTGGAACTGAACGTTCAGGTTGCTCAAACGCTGCAGATATTGCTCATACAAATACTTCCTTTTCTTAAGTATTTCATCAACATGGCGCAGGTTGCACAAGCCCATTGCCGCATGGAATTCGCTGTTTTTTGCGTTGATCCCTTCCTCAGAGAAGGTATCTACTCCTGAATAACCGAAGTTACGCATCAGAGCCATCGTCCTTAACAATTCCGGATCCTGGGTAAACACTGCGCCACCTTCAATGGTGTGGTATAATTTGGTTGAGTGAAAACTGGTTACGCTGATATCGCCATATTCAAACACCGAGCGGTTTTTATAAAAAGTGCCAAAGCAATGTGCCGCATCATATATCACTTTTAAGTTATGCTTATCGGCAATAGCTTGTATAGCTGTAATATCGCAAGGGTTACCAAAAACGTGTGTAGCTAATATTGCTGTAGTTCTTGGAGTAATTGCCGCTTCAATCTTAGATGGATCGATGTTTAGCGTACCCGGATCAATATCCACAAATACCGGCTCACAGCCTTGCCATACAATAGTGCTTGTAGTGGCAACAAATGAAAATGGCGTTGTGATAATTTCCCCGCTTATATTAAGCGCTTTAATAGCCAACTGTAATGCTATTGTACCATTTGTAACAAACAGCATATGGCTTACACCCAGGTATTGCTTTAGTTTTAACTCAAGTGTGTTTACAAGCGGGCCATTGTTGGTGAGCCATTGTCTTTCCCAGATACTTTTTACGTAAGCTCTGAATTCCTTTTCCGAAGGAAGAAATGGTTTGGTTACAGGAATCATCGTTTTAGGATTAATTGGTTAAAGTCTTTAATAGCAGATAGCTTAATTAATAAACTGGCTCCATAGTAAACCGCGGTAAATACTATGAGTAATATGCCAATTTGCATAGTAGGGATGAAAAAATCATTGATCAGGAGCTTATCAAGAAAATAACAGCATAGGCCGATGCCGCCGGCTAATGCTACTGTAGGCAAGATATCCTTTATCTGTTCGGTTACAGGGTAATTAATTAAACGCCCGCTGTAAATGGAATTAATGTAATAGGCAATCACATTAAAAAATAGCTGGAAATACAGCAGCCCATAAATGCCGAAGGGGATAAAGCACAGGATACCGATGACACTTAAAACTTTTTTGACAACTTCTAATTTTAAAAACAACGCGCTTTGCCCCATTACTTTTAGCACATTTAAATTGTATGAGTGCAGCGGGTACATGATGCCTCCTATACACAATAACTGGAAAATCGGAACAGCGGGCAACCATTTGTCTGTTAATAAAATGTGAAATAGTGGTTTGGCAATGATACACAGCATAATGAGCACCGGCGCATTCCAGAACACTACCTGCTGCATGAGTCTTTTATAAACGTTTTTTAACTGTACCGGGTCGTTTGATATCTCCGCGAACATGGGGTAAGTAACCTTATTTATAGCTGCCGATATATTGCTGATGGGCAGCTGGCTTATCGAGTCGGCCCGGCTGTAGTAGCCAAGCTGAGTGGCCGAAAAGAACTTACCGATAATGATCAGGTAGATGTTTTGATAAACAGTATCAATTAGCCCTGATAGCGTCATTTTGTAGCCAAAGTGGATGTGTTTTCTAAAACACGCTTTATCAAATATTAAGGCCGGTCTCCAGTCTGACGTAATCCAGTGTATAGCTGTTGATAAAAAAGAAGTGCATAAACCCATCCAAACAAGGCTCCAAACGCCATATCCCAATTCTGCGAGTATGATACCTAAAATGCCGCCACCAATTGCCGAAGGGATTTGAATGTTGGTTTGTTTTTTAAATTTCAAGTCTTTAACCAGCAGGGTGCTTTGTACTCCAAAAAACGCGTTTATGATTAAAATTAAAGTGTATACGCGCACTACTGAAGTTAACAACGGCTGATGGTAAAAAGCGGCGATAAGCGGTGCCGTTAAAAAGAGCAATAGATAAAGAATACTGCTACCGATAATGTTGAAATAAAATACAGTTGAGTAATCTCGCTGATTGGCATCGGTTGTGCGGATCAGCGATGCTGTTAAGCCACCATCCAAAAGGCTGTTGCCTACTGAAATGAAAAGCGACAGCATAGCCAGCAAACCAAATTGTGATGGTTCCAGGATCCGGGCAAGGAATATGGATATTCCAAAGCTTACTACTTTTGAACTTAGTTGCTGCCACAAGGCCCATACTATGCCTGATACGGCTCTTTGTTTATAGTCCATGATGTTTAAAGCCGGGCGTTAGCAACATTTTCTGGTAAAAATGCTTTCAAATCGTATAGTGCAGCATTTGGTTTGCAAAGCGCTTTCACATCCAGTTCTTTAAACTCTTCGTGGGCAACTGCAAGTAAAACACCATCATAGGTACGGGTTTTTGATTCACCGTTTTCGCAGATGATGCCATACTCTTTTTTAGCATGTTCCGCGTTGGCCCACGGATCATGGATATGCACTTTTACTTTATATTCTCTCAAACGTTTTACTATATCAATTACGCGGGTATTCCTTACGTCAGGGCAGTTTTCTTTAAAGGTGAAGCCAAGTATCAGCACTTCGGCATCGGTTACAGAAGTACCCCGGCAAATCATTTGTTTAATAAACTGATCGGCAACATAAGCGCCCATCGAGTCGTTGATGCGGCGACCGGCCAGGATAATTTCAGGATGATAACCTGCTTCCTGGGCTTTTTGGGCCAGGTAATAAGGGTCAACACCTATGCAGTGGCCGCCTACCAAACCGGGCCTGAAATTCAGGAAGTTCCATTTGGTACCTGCCGCTTCCAATACCTTATGGGTATCTATGCCTAATTTATTAAAGATCATTGCTAATTCGTTAACGAAGGCGATGTTAATATCGCGCTGAGCATTTTCAATTACTTTGGCTGCTTCAGCTACTTTAATAGAATGAGCCTTGAATGTGCCGGCAGTAATAACCGATTGATAAAGTTTGTCGATTGTTTCTGCGGCTTCAGGAGTGGAGCCAGAAGTGATCTTCCTGATTTTTGATACGGTATGCAGCTTATCGCCAGGATTGATCCTTTCAGGTGAGTAACCTGCAAAAAAGTCGACATTAAAGGTTAAGCCCGATACTTTTTCCAGTATAGGCATACACTCATCTTCTGTTACTCCGGGGTATACGGTAGATTCGTAAACTACAATATCATCCTTTTTTAAAACCTTGCCTACCACGCGGCTGGCACTAATTAATGGGGAAAGGTCAGGGCGGTTGTTTTTATCAACCGGGGTGGGCACTGTTACAATGTAAACAGAACATTGCCTTAATTTTTCAACTTCATCGGTAACGTATAACCCGGTAGCGGTTGTGCAAACAGGGGTAATTACCGCGTTTAATTGTTCGGAGTCTATCTCCAGGGTATGGTCGATACCCGATTTGAGCTCATTAATGCGGTTCACATTAATGTCAAAGCCAATGACCTTGTATTTTTTTGCAAATTCAACTGCCAGGGGCAGGCCTACATAACCAAGACCGATGATGCCTAATTTAGGTTGGTAATTCTCAATTTTCATGATTTCCGCTGATGTTATGAACTGATAAGTTTTGGATTGAAACTCGTGTTACTAAGGCGCAATTGATGGTTTCAAAAACCATCAAAACATTTTTGCCCTGAATCTGCAGCACTTTACCCATCTGGTTTACAAGGGCTCCACCTTTTATAGTTACAGTATCGCCAATGCATAAATTCTGGAGGCTTATAATCTCCATATCTTTATAGCGTATAAGGTTCGCCCTGATCTCGTCAATAACATTGTCCCTAACTATGGCAGGTTTGCCCATGTAGTAAACAAAACCTAATACGCCCATGATATAAAGCGCCCGCGACTGCTCATAGGCGTCGACATGAACAAACACATAGGAGCTAAACAGTGGGACGCTGATCTCCTTCTTCCGGTCGGACCATTGGTTTACTACATCCCTCACAGGACAGTAGCATTCGATGCCGCTTTGCTTTAAAAGCTTGTCCACCTTTTTTTCCCATCGGGGCTTGGTGTAAATTACAAGCCATTTTTTTTCACGATAGTTTGTCATGCGATGTGCTACTCTTGATTGGGTTTCCATAAAGTGAATAAAGTTGGATCGGGTACTTAAGGCCTACTATAGCTTCGCCAACTCACTCACATGTGCAGGGGTGATGATATTGTGCAGAGGTATGGTAGTTGAAAATTATTGGCCTGGTTGCTTCAATTATTAGCTGCAAGCCTGGTTGGCTGTGGCTCCGCCAATCCAGTCACATGGTTGGTCGGTTGGTGAAATAATCGAACTAAAGGTTTATAATATTCGCCGGTTTTACCCGGATTGTTTTTTTTGTCGCAGTTGCAACTTGCATTGGCTATGGCTCCGCCAATCCAGTCACATGGTTAGGCGGTTTGTAAAAAATATCGAACTATCGGCTAAAATATTCTCCCATTTTTACCTGATATTTTATTTGTCTCAGCTAAAATTTGCGTCGGCTGCGGCTCCGCCAATCCAGTCACATGGTTAGGCGGTTGGTAAAAAATGGTCGAACTGTCGGTTTATAATATTCCTCCGGTTTTACGCGGATTGCTTCTTCAAAACATCTGCAACTTACGTCGCTTGTGGCTCCGCCAATCCAGTCACATGGAGCCTTGGCATTTAAATAAAAACGGTCAAACTAAATTTGATACAAATTGCATCAGTCTTATGCTATTGTTAAGAGGCCGCTATCAGCTACCATAGGCCGATGCATATCCATAACTGCCGTAGGCGTAAGCCGTGCGGTTTTCTTTTTTCGCATCGTTAAACACTACCATAACATTATTTAGTTTTTTATTGTCGTAAATATCTCTCAGGATACTTAATTGCTCTGTATTGGTATAGTTATATCGTACAATGTAAATGCTCAGTTCTGCATATTTTGCCAGGCTAAAAGCATCGGCAACAGCACCAACCGGCGAAGTATCAAGCACGATATAGTCAAACTCGGTTTTACACCATTTAAAAAGCAGGTCGAGCCTTTTATCTGATAGTAGTTCGGCCGGGTTTATCGTCTTGGTTCCGCTGCCCATCACAAACAGATTTTCAGATTCACTATAAACCTGTACGCAATCGGCCGGAGAATTGGTATTGCCGGTTAAGAAATCGTTTATACCAAGGCTTTGCTCCAGGTTAATATTTTTGAGCAGATCGGGCTTACGTAAATCAAACTCCATGATCAGTACCCGTTTATTGAGCATAGCCAGTGTTAAGCCGAGATTGATACTGAAGAAGGTTTTACCTTCGCCTTTCATAGACGATGTGACAAGTATGGTTTTGTGTTGTGTGCCCTGGTTAAGGAAACCGATATTACTCCTGATATACCTGAACAGTTCTGAAATATTGGTGTTGCTTCCGTTTGATATAACCACCGAGTTTTTGTCTTCGTTGTTGTGGCATAGTTCGCCTAATATTTTTACACCCTGTATATTCAGCAGGCTGGACTGATCTTTAATTTTTACGCTGAGTTTATCTTTCATGAAGATGAAAATACCCGGTGTAAATAAGCCCGCTATGATTGCGAATAGATAGGTGAGCTGCGTTTTAGGAAATTCGGCTGTTGGGTTAGCGGCAGGCTTATCAATCAATTGTGATGACGGAATTGTAGCTGATAACGACAATGCTGTTTCTTCCCTTTTTTGGAGCAGGTATTGGTATAAATTGGTTTTTACACCTTGTTCCCTGCTGCGTTGTAAAAGCCCGCGTTCAATTGACGGAACAGAGCGGATCCGGGAATCATACTGTGCAGAATTATCACTAAGTAATTTATGGCTGATAGCAAACCCTTTCTTAATGTTTTGAAGGTTTTCCAGGATATTAACGCGTAACGCGGATATCTGGTTACTTAGGTTTTGCACAAGCGGGTTCTCAAGATTAGCACTGGTAAGCATACGGTTGCGCTCCAATTGCAAGTCGTTGAAACGGCTAACCAACGTATTTAATGAGGGGTCTTTTAATCCCATGGTGCTGGGTACCGCATTATATTGATTAGCCGAGCTTTTTAAATAAGTTTCAATGGATTTTATTATACCCAACTGCGTGTTTGATTCTTCAATTAACTGGTTATACTCTGCAGATTTTGTAATGTTTACCTGTGTACTTGCATTGATCTCTGCAGCACCATTATGTTGTTTGAAAGTTTCGATATCGCCTTCGGTAAATGACAGGTCGTGTTCAAGATCGTTTAACCTTTTATCGATAAACAATATGGTATTTACCGCAGTAACGTTTTTCTTAACAACATTTTCGGCGTTGTAAGTTGATATGATGTTGTTTAAAATATCGACACCTCTTTCAGGTACGGCATCAACCAGGCTTAACGTTAATGTATTTGATTCTTTAATAACCGGATTAACTTGCAGTAACCCTGCACTATATGACGAGGCCAGATTGGTGAGGTTTTTAAATTGAATTAGTATTGGAGTTTCGCTATCAATGCGTGCCGGGCCTTTTTCTACTTTGAACGAATAATCTTTATGCCTGATCATCTGGTTATAGCTGTAGATCCAGGACTTGTTTTCATCCTTAAGCACAAATTTATCCTGCGTATATGGTTGCAGGTACAGTTTTTTTGCATACCCGATTTTGTTGATCTGGTTTATGGTGACAGTAAAAGGCCGCTCAACTCCATAAAGCTCTTTTGTCGTAAATCCACTTTCGTCAAAAAAAGAAGTTTCCATGTGGAGTTTTGATAGAACCTTGTATATGAGGTCTTTTGACCGTAAAACTTCCATCTCATTGTCAACGGTTTTAGTTTCCTGGAACATATTCAGGTCGCTGAAAGCGGTAGCTTTTAGAATACCGTCGCCCTTTTTATCGTCAGGTATTTGGAGGGTACTTGTTATTTTGTATAGGGGGGTAACATAGTTTAAGTAAGTCCATGCGGCAGCTATGCAGACAACCATACTGATCAGGAATAAATACCAGCCGCTTAAATAAGGCGTAAGATTGTTCCTGAATTTGTTGCCTGGTAGAGGCTCTCTCAAAATAAAATTGTTATCCATATCACCAATGTTAGGTATCACTAAAACTGTATTTTATCTTCTTAAAAGTACTGCTGCCAATACAGCCAGGGCTGATATTGATGCTACTACTATAGGTGCCAGGCGTGTGTTCTGGCTATATTCAACTGCTTTTGATTTATCAGGTTCCACGTAAACAATATCATTTTGTTTAAGGTTGAAATAAGGCGAATCCATTGATTCAACTTTATTAAGGTTAAGGCGGTTCATGGTCTTGTGCCCGTTTTCGGTACGGATCACCAGCACGTTGTCCCTTTTTCCGTAAACTGTCATATCGCCTGCCATTCCTAATGCTTCAAGTAAGTTTACATTTTCATCAGTTATCACAAATGTTGATGGTTTGTTTACCTCGCCAATTACACTTATTTTAAAGTTTAAAAGCTGGATATCAACTACCGGGCTTTTAACAAAGGCCGATAACCTTTTTGCAACTTCGGCCTGGGCCTCTTCAATGGTTTGTCCTTCTATTTTATAGTCGCCTATAAGGGGTAAATTCACGATGCCATTTTCATTTACTTTATATCCGCCGCGGGTTGAGGTATTGCCCGTTGTAGCATTTTTGTTTCCGTTAAAAAGTAAATTTGATTCGGGGTTTAAGCTGTTAACAGTTACATTTATAATGTCTTTCTGATGAATAATTACTGCTCCGCCCATGTTATTATTTACTGCACCTGTGTTAGCCATGTTACTGAAATAAACGAGGTCGCGTTTAGCGGCACACCCGGTCATCAACAGTAAGGCTGCAAGAAAACAGTATGTGTTAAATTTTTTCATCTCAATAGTTTAGAAGGTTAGGAAACTGGTTTCAACTGGTTAAATTGATTAATCAAATTTATCTATTTGGGTATTGATAGTATACGCTTTTGGGCGATTGCCGCTTTTTTGTAAACCTGTATCTTAACCTTTACAGAACCTGTAAAGCGCTCTTGCAAGCATGTGTAAAGGGTTGAGAAAAAAGTGTTTTTTTGTGGTTTTTTCGGCCACATTTTTCATACAATTGGGTTACAATACAAAGGAATTGTAAATAAAAAAAGCAGACCTAAGCCTGCTTTTTTTTACGGATTGTTTGGTTAATTGATATGAATTATTCTACAGTAACTGACTTAGCCAGATTACGTGGCTGATCAACATTGCAGCCTCGTTTCACAGCTATATGATATGATAACAGTTGTAAAGGGATGGTGGCCAAAAGCGGTAAGAAAGCCTCGTCGGCGTCAGGTATTTCAATGCAGTAATCGGCCATGTTTTTTACCTTGACATCGCCCTGCGTAACAATAGCTATTACTATTCCTTTGCGGGCCTTAACTTCCTGGATATTGCTGATCACTTTTTCGTACGATGAGTTTTTGGTGGCGATGAAAATTACCGGCATTTGCTCGTCAATCAGCGCGATAGGGCCGTGCTTCATTTCGGCGGCGGGGTAGCCTTCGGCATGGATGTAGGAGATCTCTTTTAATTTTAAAGCTCCTTCCAATGCTACCGGAAAACCAAACCCTCGACCTAAAAACAGGCAATTAGGCGCATCTTTTATTTTAGTTGCAATGCCTTCAATCAAATCGTTATCCTGTAGCAGCAATTGGATCTTATCGGGTATGGTATCAAGCTCGGTTAGCATATTGGTGAGCTTGGCAGGAGTTAAAGTGCCTTTATGCTGTGCTATATATAAAGCAATTAAAGTTAAAACGGTAACCTGTGCCGTAAAGGCTTTGGTTGACGCTACACCAATTTCGGGACCGGCATGAGTGTAAACCCCGGCATCGGTTACACGCGGAATTGATGCGCCAACAACATTGCAAATCCCCAGAATTGTGGCGCCCCGTTCTTTCGCAATCTCAATGGCGGCTAATGTATCGGCGGTTTCACCCGATTGCGATACGGCCATCACAATATCCTTGTCGGTGATTATAGGGTTGCGGTACCTAAATTCAGATGCATATTCAACCTCAACCTTAATGCGTCCGTATTCTTCAATAAGGTATTCGCCTGTGAGGCCGGCATGCCATGAGGTACCGCAGGCAATGATGATGATCCGCTCCGCATTTTTGAGCTTATCGGTATATTGTTTAATGCCACCCAACTCTACTTTGCCCTCGAGTGGGAAAATGCGACCGCGCATGCAATCCCGTACAGATCGTGGCTGCTCGAAGATCTCCTTCATCATGAAATGCTCAAAACCGCCTTTTTCCAATGATTCAAGCTTTAACTCCAACTCCTGGATCAATGGGGTTTGCTCAACGTTATCCAGTTTTTTTATTAAGAGCCCGTCGGGTTTAACAAGTACGATTTCGTTGTCTTTTAAATACACCACATTTTTGGTGTATTCAATAATAGGGGTAGCGTCTGAAGCGATAAAATACTCGCCCTGGCCAACGCCTATAACCAGCGGACTGCCTTTGCGGGCGGCGATGAGCCGGTCGGGATTTTCCCGGTCAAGTATAACGATGGCATAAGCACCTATCACGGTATTTAATGCTAAGCGAACGGCCTCAAGTAAATCTGTTTGTTCAATGTTCTGGATCTCCTCAATAAGGTGGATCAGGATCTCGGTATCTGTTTCACTTTTAAAAGTGTGCCCGCGGGCCAAGAGCTCTTCCTTAAGGATCAGGTAATTTTCAATGATACCGTTGTGAATAATGTGTAAACGGTTATCATTTGAACTGTGTGGGTGCGAGTTGGCATCAGAAGGGGCGCCGTGTGTAGCCCACCTGGTATGGCCTATGGCAACCCGACCACTTTTGTCTTTATCAGTGGTAAACTCTTCAAGGCAAGCTACCTTCCCGGTTTTTTTATATACACTGAAACCTTCATCATTAATGATAGCAATACCGGCGCTATCATAACCACGATATTCTAATCGTTTGAGGCCGTTTAACACAACCGGCCACGCATCTCTCGATCCGATGTAACCAACAATTCCGCACATAGTTTTAGGGCTTTAAATGGTAAATAAGTTTTTTGTTACTTGGTAAGTAAAATTATTTAATTGACTATCAATAAAGTAAGGCCCATGGCTGATTGACCGGAAATTGTAAATCTGTCAGAATTTTACACGATTAATCTGTAAAAGGATATAAATTACTTTACATTTTGAATTGATTGCCAGTAGTTACAGGCTTATTGGGGGGATATCCGGCAGCTTCGAATTAGCGACTTGTCACTAACCTGATGATCGATCAGTTAGAGATACTATCAGTCCTGAAACTGTAGGAATTATATATAATTTGTCTTTTAGGTTAAATTATTGTTATAAAATTAACAATAGGTTTACACGAGGCGGGTTCTTTTGTAGAAGTTAATCAATCACAGATCAAATGAAAAAACAATTACTCAGCGTCATCGCGGCTTCTGCGGTGATCCTTTCTTCCTGCCATGACGATAATAAAATAAATCCATTCAGCTACCCCGATATGGCCGAAGCGCAAAATCCGGCTGTACTTTTTACCACTGCCGATGGTGTAAAGGTGTATAATGGTGGTTTCGGCTCGGCAGTTGCGGCCGATCCCAATCAGAAAGATGTATTTTATCTGCTTACAGACCGCGGCTCGAATGTTGCCGGGCAAACTGCAAATTCAATCATCATCGGTAAACCCGATTTCGATCCGCAGATAGGCAAATTCAGGTTAATAGATGGTAAACTGATCCTGGAACAAACCATCGAACTTAAAAATGCCAATGGCGGGAAACTGAATGGCTTGCCAAATCCTGCAGGTATGGGAGCTTCCGGCGAGGTTCCTTTTGATCTTAGCGGCAACCAGTTAGCGGCCAGTGCCGATGGTATTGATTCGGAAGGCCTGGTATTGGCTGCCGACGGCACTTTTTGGATTAGTGACGAGTACGGTCCGCATATCGTACATTTTGACGCCAGCGGTAAAACCATTGAGCGCATCAACCCTTATGGTTCCGGAACCGGCGGCCGTAAAATTCCCGCCGTGTTTGCCACACGCAGGGCCAATAGAGGTATGGAAGGTTTGGCTATTACGCCTGATGGCAAAACACTGGTTGGCATGATGCAATCTCCAATGTATAACCCGTCTAAAGCAAAAGTTGCCAACTCAACTGTATTAAGGATCCTGACTTTTGATATTGTTTCAGGTGCTACAAAGCAATACGCTTATGTTATGGACAACGTTTCGTTAACAGGTGTAAGTGATATTACCGCTGTTAACGCCACAACATTTTTAACTGTTGAACGCGATGGTAATTTTGGCGGCGCGCCAACCAATCCTGCCACATTTAAAAAAGTGTTTAAAATTGATTTGAGCAATGCTTCTGATATTTCTGACCCGGCAAACGGCGCCAATGGTAAACTATACAATGGTAAAACCGTTGAGGAGCTTAATGACGAAGCTGGTTTGAAAGCGGCCGGTATCACTCCGGTTACTAAAACGCAGGTGCTTGACCTGTTAAAAGATTTGCCAACCGTTTACCCACATGATAAAGCCGAAGGTTTGGCTTTATTACCGGGTAATGTCCTTGCCATATCAAACGATGATGACTTCGGTGTTATTGATAATGGTAAGAATGGTTTTGCAGCTAAAATTTTGCCTGCCACCAACACTGTCGACCGTAACAGGATCTATTTTGTAAAGCTTAAATAACAGCCTGTAAAATCAAAATATTGTTAAGCCTTCCGGTTATACCGGAGGGCTTTTTTATTGCTGACAGTAGGGATGGTGTTTGGAGAAACCACTTGGGTTAAAAACTTATTTTATTGTTAAAATAACATTTATTGAATAGTTCGATTTTAACAATGGCAGATATTATTTTATCATTAAAACGATAATATATTGGCTTGTTATTTGATTTATATTTTTTAATTATTTGATAATTAGATTTTTATAAAATTATTTACCGTTTTTTTGATTGTGTTAAATTAGTACAAAAAACCACTCATATTGTATTACAATCGATTGTAACACGGAAGCTACATTTACTTAGCATAAAATCATATCTCAATAATTGTCAAAAAGTGATTTTATGTAACAAACCAATTTTAACAATTTAAAGTAAAATGTATGAGAGGAAAACTACACATCAAAAACGTTGTGGCCTTCATCTGTTTAAACTTATCGCTTGCGCTGATAAGTTTTTCAGGTTATGCTCAAAGTAAACAGGTAACCGGAAAAATCACCGGCTCAGATAACGGGCTGCCTTTGCCGGGTGTTACCGTTAAGGTAAAAGGAGGCACACAAGCCGTAGGTTCAAAACCTGATGGTACTTACGCAATAACCGCCGGCAGCAACGAAACACTTGTTTTTAGCTTTATTGGTTTCACAAACCAGGAGGTTGCGATAAATGGGAGATCGGTTATAAACGTATCATTAGTACCCGACAATAAAACCCTTACCGAGGTTGTAGTTGTGGGTTACGGTACCACCAAACGTAAAGATTTAACAGGTTCGGTGAGTTCGGTTACGGCAGATCAAATTGCTAAAGTTCCTGTTACTGCGCTTGATCAGGCTTTACAGGGCCGTTCATCTGGTGTACAGGTTACCAATAATGATGGCGCGCCGGGTGGTGGTGTTAGCGTGCAGATCAGGGGTATTGGTAGTTTGGGCAATAATGATCCTTTATATGTAGTGGATGGTTACCCTATCACAGGCGGCCTGAACAATATCAACCCCAATGATATTGCTTCTATGGACGTATTGAAAGATGCATCGGCTACTGCTATTTATGGTGTAAGGGCATCAAATGGCGTTGTTATCATCACCACCAAAAAAGGAAAAAAAGACGGCGTGCAGGTGTCATTAGATGCTTATGCTTCACTGCAGTCTGAACCTAAAAAATACAAAGTACTAAATGCGCAGCAGTGGGCTACCCTGGCAAATGAAGTGCACGCTGCCGAAGGCTTTACTGAATTGCCTGAATGGAGCAACCCTTCAGCTTTGCATAATGTGGATTGGCAGGATGCCGTATACCGTCAGGGTTTGAAACAAGATTATAACCTTGCCATCCGTGGGGGAAATGATAAAATTCAATCAGCTTTTTCAGCAGGTTATTATGATCAGAAAGGTATTGTACTTGGTTCGTTTTTTAAAAGGATCAACCTGGGCATGAACATCGACTACAATATCAGCAGCTGGTTAAAATCATCAACAAGTGCCAAATTCTCAAGGCAAAATACCAAAAATCCATTCGGAACAGGTTCGTTGGCGCAGTTAAGTGAGTTGATCCCAACGCTTGATGGCGGCAATAAACTTACCAGCGAAATCAAGGATTCAAAAGGTAATTATGGTTTCTTTAACCCGGTAAACATCTACACCAAAAGCTGGAATAACCCTGTTTACTCTATCGAAACACAGGATATCAAAAACTTACAGAACTACTTCTTAGGTTCAACGTCGTTAGAGGCAACAATATTTGACGGATTGAAAATCAAAAGTAATTTAGGTATCAACACCAGCGATTTTTCTGGCTATTATTTTCAGCCTGAAGATAACAGGTCAAGCGAGCAATACAATTTAGGTGGTGCTAATCAGCTGAGCGTTTACTCGCAAAATGCAAGCAACACATTTGAGTGGCTTTGGGAAAATACCATATCATACAGCAAAACATTTGGCAAGCATGCCATTGATTTTGTAGGTGGTGTATCTGAGCAGGAAAACACCGGCAGGCAAATAGGTGGCAGCGGTAATAATCTGCCAAGTAATTCTATAAGGGATTTAAGCCAGGTGCAAAATCTTGTTGCTTACGGCGGTCAGCAAACCTACTCGCTGGCATCGCAGTTTGCAAGGTTAAACTATAAGTTTGCCGATAAATATTTGCTTACAGCTACTGTAAGGCGCGATGGTTCATCTAAATTTTACACCGGGCATAAATACGGTACCTTTCCTTCGGGTTCAGTAGCCTGGAAAGCCAAAGAAGAATCATTTTTGAAGGATGTTAACTGGCTTTCTGATCTGAAATTCCGTGGCAGCTATGGTATGGTTGGTAACCAGTCAAGCATTGGCCTGTTCCAGTATTTGGCACGTTACACTTCTGGTGGTCCGGCTACTTCGGGTTCAAACGTTGGTTACCCTTTTGGCAAAATCTATCAGAGCGGGTTAGCACTTACCAACCTTGATAACGTTAACTTAAAATGGGAAACATCCAAACAAACCGATATTGGTATGGATATCGCTTTCCTGAACAACAGCTTAACCTTAACGGTTGATTATTATAAAAAAGACTCGAAAGATTTCTTGTTAAACCTGCTTACTCCTGCACAAACCGGCTTTACATCTGCAACACAAAATGCCGGCAGTATCAGCAATAAAGGCTTTGAGTTTGCTTTAAACTACAGGCATACAATCAGAGATTTTAATTACGGCTTGGGGCTAAACATCACTACTGTAAGCAATAAATTGGTTAGCATAAATAAGAACACCCAGTTTATTACCAACCTGGTTAACCTGCCGCTTCCGGCAAACGGCTGGTCAACTTTCAGCGAAACCAATATTGGTCAGCCGGTAGGTGAGTTTTATGGCTATCAATCATTGGGCATATTCCAAAGCAAGGCCGAGATTGACGCGCTGAACGCAAAATCACCTACAGGTCATTACCAGGTGGCAACTACGCAGCCCGGCGATCGTAAGTTCAAAGATATCAACGGCGACGGCCAGATCACGGCTGATGACCGTACCAGCTTAGGAAGCCCAATCCCTAAATTTTATGGCGGCTTCAATATCGACCTTTCATACAAAGCCTTCGATTTTAACGCGTTCTTTTATGGTAGTTATGGCAATAAGATCTTCAATTACCAGGAGCGTAACCTGGAAAGCTTCCAGGCACCGGGCTTTGTGGGGGTTGAAAACGTTAGCCAACAGTATTATGAAAACCGCTGGACGCCAACTAACCCTTCAAATCGTTTTGCAAGGGCTACCTACAATGATGATGTTAGCGCAAATAACGTTGCATCAAGCGTTTATGTTGAAAACGGCAGTTACCTGCGTTTAAGAAACGTTACATTCGGTTATACATTACCTGCGGCACTTACCAAAAAAATGAGCGTTACCAAAATCAGGTTTTATATAGCGGCTCAAAACCTGTTCACCATTACCAAGTACACCGGTCTTGATCCGGAAATTGGGCAGGCCACCGGTACCGATCCAATTACGGGCGCTACTATTACCAACCCAACAGGTTCAGGTATCGATTTAGGTACTTACCCTTCATCAAAGTTTTACACCTTAGGTTTAAATGTAACTTTCTAATTCAACATTTAACATAACAGTAAAGAAATGAAATTCAACAAGAAATATATATACGTACTTTCAGTTGGACTGGCAGTATTGCTTCCATTAAGCTGTAAGAAAAACTTTCTGGATCAAACCGATTCGCAGCATCCTACGGCTACAACTTTGTTTGATAAGCCTGCTGATGGCATAGCCCTTGTAAATGCTATCTATGATACCTATCAAAATGCCGACCTTTTAAAGAAATCACTTTGGTATTACGCTAATTTCCAATCACATGATTTTTTCAACTGGGGTAACGACAGGTTTTATAATACCTATGCAATCCCATCAACCTTCGGCGCTATTGAGGTTTTCTGGACACGTGCCTACGTTGGTATAGCCCGTGCAAACTCGGCGCTGCCTATCATTGCAAAAATGAAGGCTGATGGTGTATTGACCGCCGCCCTTGCAGACAGGCTTACCGGCGAAATTTACTTTTTACGCGGTATGACCTACTATTACCTGGCGGCAAGCTTTGGTGGCGTTCCGTTAGAGTTAAAAGACGGTACCAACCAGGGTTTAACACCAAGAAGTACCCAGGATCAGGTGTTTACCCAAGTGGTATCTGACTTGACAGCTGCAGCTGGTTTGTTGCCATGGAAAGAAGCACTGGCCGATTCTGAAAAAGGCCGTGCTACCAAGGGGGCTGCTTTAGGTTATTTGGGTGCGGCGCAAATGTGGCTTAAAAAATATGCTGATGCTTTAGCTTCATACAATCAGCTAACTGGCAAATATTCTCTGTTGCCTAATTTTATCGACGTACATGAATACGATAAGCAAAATAATGACGAGTCGCTTTTTGAAGTACAGTTTGACGTTGCCGGTACCCAGAGCTGGGGCGCAAGTAACGAGGTAGCCTGGATCAGCACCTTTGGTATGCCCGAAGAAGTAACCAACTTTGGTTATGATTACGCTAACTCGGCATTAGCAAGTTCATTTCAGGATGGGGATTTGCGCAGGGTGGCAACTGTAATTGGCCCTGGTGATGAAAACCCAAGCCCGGGTATCAAAGCCCGTGGTGGTATTAAATCATACCCATTGGTTATATCTGGCTTTGCCAGTACGGATCCGGCTATAAAGGCAAAATATACCGGCGATGACGGTAAGATCATCAACACTTGTGGTACAAAAACTCGCCCATGGGTAGGTTCTGATAACACGCAGTTAAGAACCGGTTATTATAATGAAAAGTTTTGGCGCGATCCTACATTGGTAGGTAACTCAGGTGATCAAACTATATTTGGTGCTCAAAACCAAACCCTGTTACGTTTTGGTGAGGTTTTGCTAAGTAAAGCTGAGTGCCAGGCGCGTACAGGCGATGCTGCAGGTGCTTTGGCTACGCTAAAACAAGTTCGTGACCGTGCGTTTGGTGGTTCGGCTCCTTTAACTTTCATTAGCGATGGTAAAGTAGTGACTGATCCGCTACAGATGGTTTACAGTGAATACAGGCACGAACTATCCGGCGAGTATTCAACTTTTTACGATTTGAGAAGAGCCGGTGTGGCAACAGATTTTGTGAAGAGTGTGTATGGTGTAACTATACCTACCGGTCGTGAGTTATATCCAATCCCTCAGTTTGAGATAGGGCTTAATCCTAATTTGACTCAAAACCCAGGTTATTAATAAGGCCTGATTTAAGAAAGCGGGTTTCTTCCAACCGGAAGAAACCCGCTTTGTATTTTAAGCTTTGCTGATGAAGAGAGTTAGTGGCAGTTGATTGGACGATAATGGAGCCTAAGATGTTGTAAATTAGATTAGAAGATGTCAGTAAAAATTAAATCAGGTATTGATAAAATATTATTCGTAATCGATTGCGTAAATTAATTATCTTGCGTTACAAATGTGAGGCTGACATTACCATGCGCCTCAACCAATAAACCATATTATAATTCAAAACCAATGCATTGCTTTAATCAATCTCCTAAACTCCCCAGCCGGAAAAAGTTTTGGATAGCGTGTGTTTGCCTGTTGGGTTGCCAGCAACTCATGGCGCAAAATGCTGTTCCTCTTAATGATCTCTCTTTTTTCGATAATCCATCATCAAACTGGAAGGTAGCGGCCAATGCACAGGCCGATATCACACAAGATGAAGTGTTAACTACAAAAGATGGCAATGGGATACTGGTAAACTTACCCGGCAAAAAGGGTGCGAAAGATCTGTTTACCAAAACGGTTTATGGTGATGCCGACCTTGAGCTTGATTATATGATGGCCAAGGGCTCTAACTCGGGTATCTATTTACAGGGGCGTTACGAAATTCAACTGCTGGATAGCTGGGGGACGGTAAACCCAAAATCGGGAGATAATGGCGGTATTTATGAACGTTGGGACGATAGTAAACCCGAGGGGCAGCAAGGCTATGATGGGCATGCGCCACGGCAAAACGCCAGCCGCGCGCCGGGGTTGTGGCAGCATATAAAAATTTCGTTTCAGGCACCTCGCTTTGATGGTAATGGCCAAAAGATCAGTAATGCTAAAGTGCTTTATGTTTGGTTAAATGGCGTTTTGATCCAGGATAATGTGGAGCTTGCCGGGCCAACCCGAGGCGCTTTTGATAATAAGGAAGCAGCAATTGGTCCGCTGCGCTTACAGGGTGATCATGGGCCGGTAGCTTTCCGTAATATAAGGATTACCAGTTACGATAAGCCGCACCCAACGTTATCAAACCTCAAATATTGGGTTTATAAAAGCGGTGAAATAGCAGGCGATAGTTATAAAAAACTAAAACCCGAGTCTGAAGGGACTTCTCCTGTATTATCATCAAACCAAAGCAAGCTTAATAATGATTTTTTAATTCGTTACACTGGCAATATTCAAATTAAAGAAGCGGGCGAGTACGCCTTTAAACTGAGTGTACCGGGAGGAAAGGGCATATTTCGTATTGACGGTAGCGATGCAGTTACTTTAACAGAAAACAGGGGCGACGGGAAAATACAATTGCAGCCCGGCGATCATCCATTTGAACTACTCTATTCAAAAACTGTGGATTGGGCTAAACCGGCATTGGGGCTTACTGTTGCGGGGCCGGGTGTACGGGAGTATCTGTTAAGCGATGCCAATGTAAGTAACAATGATCCTGTTGATCCTATATTGATTAATGCTACATCAAATACCATTTTGCGCAGTTTCTCTGATTTACCGGGCGGTATCAGGGTTACACATGGCGTAAATGTGGGCAGCCCCGAATTGCTGCATTATACCTACGATCTGGATAAGGGAATGATTGTAGAGATTTGGCGCGGCGGCTTTTTAGATGCTACACCCATGTGGCATGACAGGGGCGATGGTTCATCACGTCCTGCCGGCTCGGTTCAATATCTCGGCAAGCCCGTACCTGCTATTGAAAAGCTGAGCGATGCAAACGCCGCCTGGGCATTGGATACTGTTGGCACAGGATACCGGCCTAAAGGCTATGTGTTAAATGCCGATGATGTTCCTGCATTTAAATACAACATTTATGGCACTTCGGTAACTGATGCCAGCAGCATAATGGATAAGGGGAAGGGAATACACCGGGAAATTACGCTTGCTAATGCTGTTGATGGGTTGGTTTATCATCTCGCTTCAGGAAATATCGAAGCGCTTGGCAATGGATTGTATGCCATTGATGATAAATCCTATTATATCCGTGTTGATGATGCGGCGGGAGCCAAGGCAGTTGTTCGTGATGCGGGAGGGAAGCAGGAACTTGTCATTCCCATCCAAAAGAAATTAACCTATTCTATCATTTTTTAAGCTGCCCACATCATGAACAATACATTAAAACAAATGATAAACAGGGGCGCATTGCTTTTTACACTTGTAATTACAGCGCTGTTAAGCGATATTAAAAATACCTTCGCCCAGGCCGAATCGCCTAAAGAGGATGATTTTTTCAAGATCATGAAAGTGCCCGCACCCGAAGGTACTATACTGGAGGTTGGCGGTTTGTGTACTTTGCCTAACGGTACTTTGGCTGTAACCACCCGCCGTGGTGATATTTTTATGGTCGAAAATCCTACAGGCCAACATCCTTTCTTCCGCAAGTTTGCTTCGGGTTTGCATGAGGTGTTGGGGGCAGCATGGAAAGATGGTGCTTTATATGTGGTTCAGCGTGGGGAACTTACCAAACTGGTTGATACCAATATGGACGGCAAAGCCGATGTTTTTGAAACGATATATGCCTGGCCCTTATCCGGTAATTACCATGAATACAGCTTTGGCCCTAAAATAGCGCCGGATGGTTCGTTTTTTGTTACCCTGAACCTTGGCTTTCCGCCAGATTGGTGGCATCCGAAAAGCTTTGTGCCATGGCGCGGCTGGGCTTTAAATATCAAGGAAGATGGCACCGTTACACCTTGGGCGGCGGGTTTCCGTTCGCCATGCGGTATCAGTATGATTGATGGCGAACTTTGGTATGCCGATAACCAGGGCGATTGGGTAGGCTCGGGTAGTATCATGCCAATTAAAAAAGGCGCGTTTATGGGGCACCCCTCAAGTTTCGTTTGGACAGGCTTGCCTAACTCTCCGCTTAAGCTTACTTCCGAACAGTTCTTCGCCAAAAATAACCCGCGGATAGAGTTTGACAAAAGCGGGCAACCGGTTAAACCGCAGGATGTAGTGAATGAAAAATTTAAAACCGAATTTGAGGCTAAAAAGGAAATTCCCGAATTGCAGTTACCTGCCGTTTGGTTGCCACACGGTATATTAGGTATTTCCAATTCTGAGATTGTTAAAATTCCGGAAGGCGCGTTTGGCCCTTTTGCCGGTCAGTTGCTGATATGTGACCAGGGCCAAAGTATGGTCGACAGGATCTTTTTGGAGAAAGTTAATGGCGAATATCAGGGTGCAGCCTGGGCTTTTAGAAGTGGTTTTCAGTCGGGCATTGTGAGACTGGCCTGGTTACCTGATGGTTCATTAGCGGCAGGCGAAACCAATCGCGGTTGGGGATCGGCAGGGGAGGCTACCATGGGTTTACAGCGTTTGGTATGGAATAACAAAGTTCCGTTTGAGATGCGCGCCATCCGTGCCATGCCCGATGGCTTTGAGATAGAGTTTACCAAACCGGTTGATAAAAAAGTGGCTGAAGATATTGCTTCCTATTCTGTTGAAAGTTATATCTATAAATATCATGGTGTATATGGCAGCCCGCCGGTAAATACGGAAAAATGCCCTATAGCTGGTGTTAAAGTATCGGAAGATGGTTTAAAAGCCCGCCTTATCGTAAATAACCTCCGGAAATATTATATCCACACCATCACGCTTGCTGCTATTCGTGATAAAGAGAACTATTTCAATTTAGTGCATCCAACGGCATATTATACATTGAATAACATCCCCGAAGGACAAAAACTTTCAATGAGCGAGGTGAGTACTGTAAACTCAGCAAAAGCAACAGCTTCGACCGATTTAAAGAAGGGGGTTGCTGGGAAGAAAGGTACAGTAGTAAAACCTGCTGCGCCATTAAATGCAATTCCAACTTATGCTGAGATACAACCTATTTTATTGAAAAATACTTGTTTATCATGCCATAATGCTACAAAGAGGCAAGTAGGGCCGGCTTATGTTGATGTTGCAAAACGGAAATACAGTGTGGCCGAGCTGATTCAATTAATTCATAATCCAAAACCGGAACATTGGCCTGATTATTCAACGCCAATGCCTCCAATGCCGCAGGTGCCTAAGGACGAAGCCCGCAAGATAGCTTTATGGATTAAATCGCTGGCTAAATAGTAGGGAAGCTTAAAGCTGAAGGCCGAAAGCCTAAAGCAATTGGTTAATTATCGTTTGATATTAATGTTTTATATAAAGTTCAATGAAACACAAAATTATTTTCACTGCTTTATTAGCAGGTAGTTCAATAGCTGCATTCGCGCAGCAAAATGCAAAGCCGGAAGATACCGAGATCTGGTCGCCGGTGCCTGCTGTGGTTACACCGGGCAAAACTTTGGGTGATGCCCCGTCTGACGCTGTTGTTTTGTTTGATGGCAAAAATCTTGATGAATGGGTAGCCACAAATGATTCCACATCAAGCCATAAATGGAATGTGTTGGATAAAATAATCACCGTTGATAAAAGCGCGGGGGATATTCAAACCAAACGCAAGTTCATGGATTTTCAGTTGCATATAGAATACCGCATCCCTTCAAACATTACCGGTAGCGGTCAGGCACGTGGAAATAGCGGTATTTTCCTGGCGGCCCTGCCTTGGGGAGCAGGTGGTTACGAGTTACAGGTACTGGACAATTACAACAATAAAACCTACGTGAACGGGCAAGTGGGGAGTTTGTATAAACAGGCAATTCCCCTGGCTAATGCCTGCCGTAAACCCGGCGAGTGGCAAACTTATGATGTGATCTGGACGGCTCCGCGTTTTAACGAAGATGGTTCGTTAAAATCGGCAGCACGTGCTACCGTACTTCATAATGGCGTGCTGGTTCAAAACAATACTTCATTAATAGGAGATACCCCTTATATAGGTAAGCCTGAATATCGTAAACATGGTGCCTCGCCAATTAAATTGCAAGCGCATGGCGATAAAAGCGAGCCAATTAGCTATCGTAATATTTGGGTGAGGGAATTATAAATTAAAAAAAACGTCATTGCGAGGAACGAAGCAATCCCAAACCGTACAAAGAGACTTGCATAGCCGCTTTGCTAATCGGGGATTGCTTCGTTTCTCGCAATGACGTTTAATTTAAATTCTCATCTTGCACTCGTTTGCGACCGGCGCTTAATATGGTTGGCGATTGCATCGCCTTTGCATTTTTAGCCTTAGCCTTTCACTGCTTTCTTTCCTTCAATATTTGGCAATAAGCCGGTGAAAATGCCTATCAGTGGCAAATAGGCGCAGATCTTAAATACATAGTTAATGCTGGTCATATCCGCAACTTTACCCAATACTGCTGAACCTAAACCGCCCATTCCAAAGGCCAGACCGAAGAATAAACCCGCTATCAGCCCAACTTTTCCAGGTACCAGTTCCGTCGCATAAACCAAAATAGCTGAAAATGCAGATGACAGGATGAGGCCGATGAATACCGATAAAACGCCTGTCCAAAATAGGGATACGTAGGGCAGGAGCATTGTAAAGGGAGCTACACCTAATATTGAGATCCAGATGATGTATTTACGGCCAAAGCGATCGCCCAATGGCCCGCCGAAAAGTGTCCCTGCCGCTACCGAACCTAAAAACATAAACAAATAAATTTGCGATTGCTGAATGCTCAAATGAAATTTATTGATCAGGAAGAAGGTGTAATAGCTGGTGATGCTGGCCAGATAAAAATATTTGGAGAAGATAAGTACCAGTAAAACCCCCAATGAAAATACTACCCGCCTTTTTGATAGATTTAGTGGTGAGACTTCATTAGCATTTTTGTTTTTGGCTTTAAGGCTTAAATGCTCGGCGTACCATTTAGCTATACGCAGTAAAACCATGATTCCGGCAAGGGCGATAAGGCAAAACCAAATCACATTTGATTGTCCGTAAGGGATTACAATAAGAGCTGCCAGCAGCGGGCCGACAGCGCTGCCAGCGTTGCCGCCCAGCTGGAAAATAGATTGTGCCAGCCCCTTTTTACCTCCCGATGCTAAATGTGCAACCCGTGACGATTCGGGGTGGAATATGGATGAGCCAATGCCGATAAGACTTACCGCCATCAACATAATATAAAAATTGCTTGCAAAAGAGGCCAGCAGCAAGCCCGATAGCGTAAAACCCATGCCCATGGCTAACGAGTAAGGCTTTGGTTTTTTATCAGTATAAAGCCCCACAAAGGGTTGTAAAATAGACGCTGTAATTTGATAGGTGAAGGTAATAAGCCCTATTTGAGTGAAATTTAGGCTGAAACGTTGCTTGATAAGCGGATATATGGATGGTATAACCGATTGTAGCATGTCGTTAATAAAATGAGCCAGACTTATAGTAAACAAAATTGAATACACAGTTTGCTGAACCAATTTTTTAGGTTCGGTGGTAGTAATTGTTGGCGATGTAGATTCCATTTAGTGATAGATTAAATTATAAAACATTATAACATCAGATGAATTTAATGAAAATTTTTAATGTTGATGAATTTCAACGACTGTATTCCAGGCCTGTTTTGAATCGCAATCGAGAATATTTTTCAGAAGCTTTTCATGAAGGTGCTGTGTGTCGATAAAAATGCGTGTATCTGGGTGGATTTCGGTGAACCAGTTTTTTAAATGGACGGCTGCAGTCTTATACAAATCGCTCAGGATCTCGTTTTTTGACGCTTCCGCAATAGCTATGTGAAATTTAACGTCGGCATCAATGCATTCTTCCAATAGCCCGGCCTCTGCAGTTCTTTTCCGGGTTTCCAAATGGCTTTTCATGGTAAAGATATCCTTCTGTGAGCGGTTTATAGCTGCTTTTTCGGCTATTTTCATCTCCAGTAACTGCCTTACCTCATCAAGGTCCTGCGACCGGGCGCGTTTTATACGGGCTTCCATGGGCTCGGGGTTAACAGTTGTGCGCTCTACAAAAGTTCCTGCACCCTGCTGGATCCTGAGCAGGCCAGATTGTACCAGGCTTTTTGTTGCCTCGCGGATGCTTGAGCGGCCAACACCAAACTCGGCCATAAGCTCGGGCTCGGTAGGTAATTTATCATTTATTTGATATCTGCCATCAGCTATCTGCTCCTTCAGTTTCTCAGCAATCTCCTCAGCCAGCGACCTTTTAATAATCTTACTCATTTGTAAATCATCAGATGAATTGCAAAGGTATAAGTTTGTTTGAGAAATAAAAGTTATTTTGGGGTCAAAATCTATTTGTGAAAAAATAGTACCAATTAGTAACCGCCGTTTTCTAAAGCATTAATATATATTTAAATTTAGCTTAACATTCGTGCCGTTACTTTGATCCCATAAAAATACCCCTTGTGAAACAATATTCGGATGTACAACTTCTACTCGAACTGCAGGGCGGTAACGATGGGGCATTCAGAGAAATTTATGAGCGTTATGCTGATAAATTAATTGCCTTCGCATTAAAGAAAACACAAAACGAGGATGAAGCAATGGATATGGTACAGGAGTTGTTTCTTTCCATATGGAAAAATCGTGATACCATCCAGATAAATGGCGCGCTTGAGGCTTATCTTATGGTTTCTGTTAATTACATGAGCTATAAGTGGTATAAAAAGCAAAGCACAAAGCCCCGCTCATTAGATGATGTTTCAGAATTGCAGGAAACTTACGAACACAGTACCGATCAAAAACTTTCCCTTGCCGAATTACACCTGTTGATAAACCGGGAAATAGAAGATATGCCCGAAAAGATGCGACAGGTTTACCTGTGCAGCCGTGAGCAGGATATGACCGGGCCGCAAATTGCCGAGTTTTTAGGCTTATCGCACCAAACCGTACGCAACCAGATCAGCAATGCTTTAAGCAGGCTGAAAAAGTCTGTTCAGAAATATTACGATGTTATCCCTTTTGATAATTACAGCAGATTTTTGCTGCTGATAATTTTTTTCAAAAAGTTATAGTACACTCTCCCATGTTCGATCACTTAACAAGTATAAAGCCCCTGTTAGGTGAATCAAAAAGAAATAAAAAGATTACTCAATAAGTTTAAAGCCGGTAAATGTACCGACGAGGAATTGCAGCTTTTACAACAAATGATGCATGAACTTGATACGGACACCAACACCGGTAACAATATTAAAAACCTGAAGCAGCCGCTTTGGGAACGTATAGAAAAACAAACCATAGCTAAGGGCAAGGTCCGTAGGTTAAATACTACATGGTTAAAAGTTGCAGCGGCTGTTTTAGTGGCCGTGTGTGCAGGCCTATTCTATTCAAAAATAGCTACCCATAAAAATGAGCAGATTGCCTACCAGGTAATCACTGCGCCAAAAGGCAGCATGAAACAGATCATGTTGCCCGATAGCACAACTGTTCAGTTAAACGCGGGTACATCCATAAAATTCCCTGTTAGTTTCAGTGATTCAAAAAGAGAAGTAACGCTTATTAACGGCGAGGCATTTTTTGATGTAAAGCACGATGTGAAGCGGCCATTCATGGTGCATACGGCTAAGGTTACTACACAGGTATTAGGTACATCATTCAATATCAAATTTTATAAAGAGCTGCCCGATCTGCAGGTTTACGTGAATACTGGTAAGGTAGAGGTGCATGATCAGCGCCATACCTTAGGCTTTTATACGCCGCGCCAGCAGGTAACCTATAATAAGCAGCATGAAAGCTTTACTCGCCAGGAGCTAACGGCCGATCATTCTCTGAGCTGGATGCATGATGAGCTGATACTTGACAATACATCATTTAAGGAGATTACGGTTTACCTGCAAAACCGCTATAGCGTAAACTTTAAATACAACGAAAAACGGTTGGCGCAACAGCACTACTCGGTTAGGTTTTCAAATAAGCTGAATATCAGGCAGGTATTGGATATACTTCAGTTTATTGACGGCCGAAAGTATAAGTTAAACGGAGATACAGTAAATATTAAATAACAATATAAAAGGAAAACCAATGCCTGCTCCAACAGGCACTGGCTCAATTAAGTGTAGCTGCCAAAACTAAAAGCCAACAGGCAGTTACTAATCACTTTAAAAACAAATGTATGGAAAAATCTTTAACCCGGATTTCAAGAAGATTAATCTCAGCAATTTTATTGCTGGTAACAACCCTGACGGCATTATTGCCCGTTCACGCCCTCGCCGAGCGTAGCGTGTCGCTGATGGATCAGCCGGTAACCGTAAAGTTTGCCGATGAAACCATGGATGCATCGCTCGAGAAACTCAAAAAAGCGGTAAATACCGTTGCATTTAACTACAAGATGGATGATGTGGCCGCGGTAAAAGTAAAGGCAAATTCATTTGTTAACAAGCCATTAAAAGATGTACTTAACGCATTAACTGCCAACACGCAATTGGAGTACCGCGAAAAGTACGGCACTATCATCATCTCGCATAAAAAGGTGGTGCGTGCGCCCGAAAAAATTACAGTAACCGGTTCAGTGACCGATAAGGATGGCCCGCTTGCCGGTGTAGCTGTACGCAGCAAAACTTCAACTGCAGCTACCTCAACCGACGTTAATGGTAATTTTAAAATTATCGTTGAAAAAGGCGAAGTATTGGTATTCAGCTTTATCGGCTACAAAAGTCGCGAAGTAGTCGCCGGTCTGTCTCCGCTTAACATTACTTTGGATGCTGATGTTACCGGTCTTAACGCTGTAGTAGTAGTAGGTTACGGTACGCAGAAAAATACCGACGTAACCGGCTCTGTAGGTTCATTGAAAGTAACCAATGTTAAAGATCGTTCAGTAGGTTCGGTTACCGAAATGCTGCAGGGACAAATTGCTGGTGTTACAGTTTTGAACGAAGGTGGCGACCCAACTTCGGGCCCGAGTATCAGGTTACGTGGTCAAAGCTCTTTCAATAATGAAGGCCCGCTGATGGTTGTTGATGGTACTATTTACAATGGCGGCCCTATCGATCCATCGGATATTGAATCTATCGACGTGTTGAAAGATTCATATGCTGCCATCTACGGTGCTAAAGCTGCTGGTGGTGTAATTTTGATCACTACTAAACGTGGTAAACAAGGTAAAACTAACCTTGACATTACTGCTAAAGGCGGCGTACAAAACGCTTTGAAAATATTACAGGCTTTAAATGCAGCTGATTATGCAGATGCGATAAACACTGCTTATGATAATGCGGGCAAAACCCGTTTACCTGCATTTGATGGTACTGTAAACCCAGACTCTCGTGTAACACGCACCAACTGGACAGACGCTTTGTTCAAGACAGGTTATATCCAGGATTATAACATGAACATCAGCGGCGGTACAGAAAAATCTAACTTTTATGTATCTGGCGGTTATCGTAAAAACGATGCTATCCTGTTAAATACCAACGCTATCCGTTATAACTTTCGCGTAAACTCTGATCACCAGATCAATAACTGGTTGAAGATTGGCGAGAGCATGTCATACTCTTACAACAATGGTCAGGGTGCTAACACAACCAGCGCCTATACCGGTGCAATCTTATCAGCTATATTCTATCCGCCAAATGCTTCTATCTACAATGCCGATGGTAGCTTTGGTGGTGTGCCTGCCCAGTACGCAGGTTCTTATGGCGACGTTATTAACCCGGTTGCCTATTTAAAACGCTTGGATAACAGCGATGCGGTAAACAGCTTCAATATCAATCCTTATGTTGAAATAAACCTGATCAAAGGTTTGAAATTTCGCTCGAACCTTGGCATAACCAAAAATCTGGAGACCATCAAAAACTTTAGCACAAGGGTTTTGGAGCCAGGCAAGAAATTCTTTGATAACTTCCTGTTCCAGGAGCAATATAATTCCCGCACTATCCTTGCCGAGCAAACTTTAAACTACGACAGGACTTTTGGTAACCATCACATAAGTGCTTTGACAGGTTATACCTACCAGAATGATACCCAGGAGTTTTTTAGCGTAAATACTGATAATTACCTGAGCGAAGATCCTGCTTATCGTTACATCATCAACGGTAGCCTTAACCCAACAGGTGTTCCGTTGCAGGGTAATAAAAACGAATCTGCTTTGATCTCATACCTGGGTAGGATTGGTTACGATTACGCCGGTAAATACTTCATTAACGGTATCATCCGTCGTGATGCTACTTCATTATTGACAAGCAAAAACCGAACTGAGGTTTATCCGGGTGTATCTGCAGGCTGGTTAATCAGCAAGGAATCATTTTTTCCTACAGATGCATTGGTATCATTTGCTAAGTTAAGGGCAAGTTACGGTCAGTCTGGTAACCTTGCAGGTTTGCCAAGCTTCCCAACTTCGGTTTCTTTAACTAAAACTGCCGGTTATTTAGGTAGCCCGGCTGCCGCCATCACAGGTTCGGCTGTTGATGGTTTGGCTAACCTTGACCTTAAATGGGAAAAAGCAACTCAAACAGATATCGGTCTTGACTTAGGTTTGATGAACGGTAAGATCAACGTTACTGCTGATGTGTTCCAGAAAAGAAATACCCGTTTCCTGTTCCAGCCGCCGGTTGCTGCGGTTTACGGTGTGTCAAACCCTCCGTTTGTTAACGGTGGTCAGATCACAAACAGGGGTATTGAGTTAGCGGTTAAATACCAGGGTGCTGTTGGCGAATTCCGCTATAACCTGGCAGCTAACGGATCATATATCAAAAACAAAATTGATAACATACTTCCAGGTCAGCAAACTATCCTTTCTGGCCCAACAGTAAGGGATAACCTGGTGCCGGTTTGGTTGCAGCAAGGCTACTCATTGTATTCTTTCTTCGGTTTAAAAACAGCAGGCTTGTTTCAGTCGCAGGATGAGGTAAATAACTATAAAGATGCCTCAGGTAACCTGATCCAGCCAAACGCTAAAGCAGGCGATATCAAATTCCAGGACCTTAACCACGATGGTAAAATTACCGAGGCTGATAAAACTTACCTGGGTACGCCATTTCCTAAATTCAGCTACGGTTTTACCGCAAACTTTAGCTACGGTCCGTTTGATATGAGCGTGTTTTTACAAGGTATTGCAGGTAATAAGCTTTTCAACGCTGTTAAGTACACCGGGTTAAACGCATCTATCCAAAACTATAACCTGCTGGCCGATGCTAAAAACGCATGGAGCCCAACTCATACCAATACCAATATCCCACGCTTATCTGCAAGTGATGCAAATGGCAACTTTGGTAACGTGTCTGATTTTTATGTTGAGAATGGCTCATACATGCGCATCAAAAACGTAACCCTCGGTTATACACTGCCAAAAGCGCTAATGACTAAAATTGGCGTACGTAGTGCCCGCGTTTTTGCCAACGCGCAAAACCTGGCCACATTTACTAAATACACAGGTCTTGACCCGGAAGTTGGTATCAATCAGAACGGCGTTGATTTAGGCTTGTATCCACAGGCAAGGATTATTTTAATAGGTGTTAACGTAGGCTTATAAAAAATCAGGAACCACAATTAAGAAGATACAGAGATGAAATTCAAAAATATAATTAGCAAAGGCTTAATGGGTGTAATGGTTATTGCACTGGCCCAAAGCTGTAAAAAAGGCACTTTAGATAATATTAAACCAACTGGTACGCCAACGAGTACTAACTTCTGGAAAACTGCTGCTGATGCCCAGGCGGCAGCCAATGGTTTATACGAAAAACAAAGTAACAGTGAAGACCTTTATGGTCGCGGTTTCTTTTGGTTTATTAATGCCAGCGATGATATGGTTGTAGGCCGTACATCTGCCGACAGGGAAAATATCAAAAACTTTATCTGTACAGGTAATGAAAGCAGTATCTACGCGCCATGGCAGCTACACTTTGTGGTGATGAAACGTGCCAATGACGTAATCAATAATGTGCCGAACATTAACATGGATGCAGCTACCAAAAACTTTATTTTGGGCCAGGCTTACTTTGTTCATGCGGTAATGCATCTTGAAATTGCGGATTTATATGGTTCGGGCAAGCAAGGGGCGCCTTTGCAAAACCGCACTAATGCTTTGGCTTTCCCAGCCCAGTTAGCTTCAGTAAAAGATAACTACGCTTATATCGAGGCCGATTTGAAAAAAGCAGCTTCTTTATTGCCTTATTTCGATAAATTGGGTACCGCCGATTACGGTCGCGCGCATAAAACTGCTGCCTATGCTTACCTGGCTAAAACCTATCTGCATGCAAAAGATTATGCCAATGCTGAAAAATATGCGGATTCAGTTATCCTGAGTGGTAAACATGCACTGTTAAACAATTATGCCGATGTATTCAAGATTGCTAATAACTATAGCTCTGAGTATATCTGGTCGGTAGCAAGTAACCTGAATGGTCAAAGCATTTTGCCAGGGGCTATGTTGGAAAATAAAGGCTGGGGTTTATATAATGGCTTCGGTTATTACCAGCCAACAAAAGAATTGGTTGATGAGTTTGAGGCAGGTGATAAAAGGCTTCCGGCTACTATTCTGCAAAAAGGCGATAGCTTCCAGTATTTTGGTCAAACTTATACTTACCCAATCGGTGGTAAAAGCAACAGCTTAACCGGTTACCAGTTCAATAAATATATGGAACCGTTTAGCTATGCTGGTGGCATCCATGTAAGCCCTAACGGCGATGAGCCATCTACAGACTTAAACGTACCGTTGTTGCGTTATGCTGAGATCTTATTGATCAAAGCCGAAGCGCAGATTATGCAGGGTAAAAACGGCGATGCCGCCCTTAACCTTGTACGTGTGCGTGCCGGTTTAAAGCCAATTACCAATGCTACCATGGTTAACCTGAAACATGAGCGTCGTGTTGAATTGGCAGGTGAGTGGAGTGATCGTAATTTCGACCTGGTACGTTGGGGCGATGCGCAGGCAATTTACGCAAAACCGTTACACGGTTCGGATGGCTCAGTTGTGTGGAAAGCTCGTAACTTTGATCCGGCAAGGGATAACGTTTGGCCAATTCCGCCAAAGGATATTCAGATAAGCCAGGGCCAGCTAAAACAGAATGCCGGCTGGTAATTGACATATTGAAACTTACAAAACCGGGCACTGCCCGGTTTTGCTATATCTATACCCAATGAAAAAAAGTACTACCCTAATTACGCTGGCGGCGCTGCTGGCAAATGCTGGCCTGACGGCCAACGCGCAGGTTAAAAACTACACCGTAGCCGACGCGCATTCCCATAACGATTACAAAAACAACATCCCTTTTTATCGGGCCTATGAAAAAGGTTTCGGTTCTATCGAGGCCGACTGTTATGCAGTTAACGGGCAACTGATGGTGGCACACGATAAAAAAGAGATCGATGCCAAGCGGTCGTTAAAGATCTTGTACATCGACCCGTTGATTGAAAAGCTAAAACGAGATCAGCAACGCCATGTAAGGCTGCTTATTGAAATTAAGGAAGATCATAAAGCAGTATTGCCGCTGGTGATTAAAGAGTTAAAGCCGCTTGAGCAGTATTTTGATTATGAAGGTCACCCGGGCAGATTATCGATAGTTATGACAGGTGCGGTACCGCCTCCAGCTGAGATGACCAATTACCCGGCCTGGATCTCTTTTGATGTAGACCATATGAATGGCTTTACACCTGAACAGTGGAAAAAGATCGGGCTGGTAAGTTTTCCGTTTGGTAAATATATTCATTGGAATGGCAAAGGTGTATTAAATAACGAAGAGATTGCGAGGATAAAAGCCGGGATTGATAGCGTACATAACTCCGGTAAAAAGGTCCGTTTTTGGGAAACTCCGGATACCAAAAGCAGCTGGCTGGCCCTTATCCGTTTAGGCGTGGATGTAATTGGTACCGATAAAATAGAGGAGCTTGGTGATTTCCTGAACAAAAAGCCGACAAGTGAATACACAGCCCCACAAGCGTACACCATTTATAAACCAACTTATAAATCGGACGGCGCGGTTAAAAAAGTAAAAAATATCATTTTGTGTATTGGCGATGGTATGGGTTTAGCACAGATTTATTCAACCTATACGGCCAATCGTGGACAATTGAATATTTTTCAGATGCTGAATATCGGGTTTTCGGTAACTAATTCTGCCGATGCTTATATTACCGACTCTGCCGCCGGGGCAACTGCTTTCGCATCTGGTCAGAAAACTAACGATAGAGCCGTAGGTGTTGATCCGTCGGGGAAACCATTGAAATCATTGGCCGATTACAGCGCGGAAGCAGGTAAAAAGACTGCTGATATCGTAGCTTGCGAACTAACGGATGCGACTCCGGCAGCGTTCTATGCGCATGATTTGGAGCGGAGTCATTCTACAGCTATCGCTAATCAAATTACTTCATCGCCTATTGATATTTTCTTAGGCTCATCATATAAAGATTTTATCTGGCCGGTTAATGGTGAAAGTCCTGTTGATAAGATGAAGAAGAGGGGATATACGGTTATCCGTAACTTCAATGGATTTTTAAACAGTTCGGCCCCGAAAATTCTGGCATTGATGGATGATAGCGTAACCCGCCCAAAAATGGAGGGTAGAGGGAATTACCTTTCGCTGGCATTTAATAAAGTAACCCAAACATTTAAAAATGCTCCCAAAGGATTCTTTATGATGGTTGAAGGTTCACAGATTGACCATGGCGGTCATGCCAATAACCTGAAACAGGTGATCACCGAAAATGCGGACTTCGACCGCGTAGTTGGCGATGCCCTGAAATTTGCCGATGAAGACGGCGAAACCCTGGTAATTGTGACTGCCGATCATGAAACAGGCGGCTTAACCCTGCTTGACGGTAGTATCAATAACGGTTATGTATGGGGCGATTTCAGCACCAATGATCATACCGGCACCCCGGTTCCGGTATTTAGCTACGGCCCCCACTCACTTGATTTCAGGGGAGTTTACAGCAATACAGAGATCTTTAATAAGATTAAGGCTTTATTGCAATAGTGACACCATATCGGAAGCTTTAAGTATTGAATGATAATTTGAAACTATTCTAAAACCATGTCATTGCGAGGAGGGACGACGAGGCAATCGCATGCTATACAGGGCGGTTATGCTTCCGTGCGATTGCTACGCTACGCTCAATGACATGGTTTTAGATTTAACAGATAGGGATTGATCAGCCGATAATCTGCACCCATCCGGAGTAAACAGTGCCATTCTTCAGATCTATCTTGTAATAATAAGTCCCCGGAGGTAGCCTGTTCCCATTATATGTTCCGTCCCAGGGTTTTGTATAGCCTTTGGCATTGTAAACAATTGTTCCATATCGGTTAAAAACCTGTGTAATGGCGTTATCGTAAGCGCCAAGGGCGTCTATTTGCCAGGTGTCGTTTATGCCATCGCCATTAGGCGTAAAAGTGTTGGGGATGGTGAATTTATCAATAACCTTTACCTCAACAGCCGCTTTAGACTCCAGGTTGCAGGATCCGGGTTGCAAAACATGCAAAATATAGGTGATGCTGCTGGTCGGAAATACAAAGGGTTCTAATGAGGTGGTATTGCTGATGTTTTCATTAGGCGTCCAATAATAAGAAACATTCTCTCCGCTTACCTGGGCATGAAGCTGAATCCTGTCGCCTTTGATAACTTCACGTGTGGCGGTGGCAAAAGCTCCGGGCCCCTGGTTTACAGTTAAGGTTACGGCACTTTTGGCTTTGCAGTTATTATTGGTTACTTCAACCGTATAAGTAGTAGTTTCATCGGGCGAGGCCAGTGGATCGGCAATGTTTGGGTTTGACAGGCCGGTTGCGGGATACCATTTATAGGATGTTCCGCCGCTTGCATGAAGCTGGATCTTTTCGCCTTTACAAATCGCCTTATTATCACCTGCGCTTGCAATTACAGGTGAGTTGATGTTTACCGTAACCGCGGGCGCAACGCTTGAGCACCCGTTTTTAAATACCGTAACATGGTATTGCCCGCTCATGGCTGCGGTTGCACCGTTGATCACTGGATTTTGTTGCACCGACGTAAAGCCGTTCGGCCCCGTCCAGCTATAACTATCACCCGTGGATGCTGTAAGATAAATGTTTTCGCCAGGGCAAACCGGCGAGCTCGCAGTCGCAGTAACTGGTTCCGGATTGATAATAGTTAACGATATAGCCGAAGAAATTAACCTGCATTGCGCCGAATTGATGTTGCCTTGCTGAGCAACCAATGCCCGGTACTGATAATTGCCGGTGGCAGTGGGTTGATGAAGCGTATAGGAGGCGGATAGGGCACCGGGAATATTTATCCATCCGTTTGGTGTACTTATTTGCCACTGATACACTGGATTGGTGTAAGGTAGGTCAGATGCAGCGCTAACGTTCAAAGTGTAAACCTTATCCGCGTCGGCGCATCCCTGTGCTGTTGTGGCTGTTTTATCGTTTCCGAAATAGGTAGCAAGTGCAGGGCCGTAGGGGCGTAGCGAAATATCATCCAGGGCCACATCATTGCCGTAGCCGCCGCTGGCGTTATTGGTCATTTTGATGGTTACATCGCCGCCGGTTGGTGGGGTATTAAAAGTAATGTTATATTCCAGCCAGCCTAAACCGTTATCTATTGGGCCGGTATGGTTGGTTTTTGTTTCGAGGGATGTAGTTACGGAAAAAGTAATATCCGGTTTGATACCGCCGGTTTGCATCAGGTTAAGCACATAAACGCTGAACCTGTAAGTTGTACCGGGGCACAAAGTTTTAACAGTTCTTTTATAAAACTCGTCAATAGTATTGGTAGCATCAACTATCATCATGTAGCCATTGGGCTGACCCGGCGTATGATTGCCTGTTTGCAGCCACGATTCGGGGTACATGCCGGTAGTAGAGTTGGCAATAGTATAACTGCCTTCACCCGGCTGTGATGGAATGTAGTTATAGGTAGTAGAAAAATTCCCGTCATTAATTTTCGGACCTATTTGAGCCGACCCGGCCCCAAAGTCCTCAATTAATACCGGTTCCCCCTCCTGCGCTTTAAGGCGCAGGGCGAACTGTGGCGATAGGCATACTATCGCCAATAAAGTGATAAATTTCATGTGTTTTTACGCATGTCAGCCAGACTCGCAACGTGCTCGCTTGTCTTGCTTAAAAGTTTAATCAATGCGGCCGGGGGACAGCCGGTATTGATTAAACCTTAGTTAATGTTGTGTTTTTTTGAAGTGTAGGTTGCAAAAGGAAAGCCATGCCACCAGGGATTTTCGCGGACCGGGCAAGGTTCAAAACGAGGGGGAGTAAAGTGTATAATTGAGGGGAAGGGAAACTTTACAAATGGTAAAAACGTAGGTTGTAAAATATACACTAAGTAGCTGTGCTATACTTTCTAAATGTACCCCCGCCGGAAAGCCGGGTTACAGGCTGTAAAATTCTGTTTACAAAAAATTAAAAATGTAATGGCTTGATTTTTGTAAACGAAATTGAGGTGGCGTTCGACGTAGTTGTTGCTTATTTTCTACTTAAAATCCCGGTTTGGGGATATAAATACACGGTAATTCTTGGTGCTTGTTAAAATGAACGCCATTCCTGTTAGCTCTTAGCTTAAGTATTAATTAAATGAATAATATGAACAGTAACGTTCATTACCCATTAAAATGGCTGAAATGAACAACGGTGATTTTGGAGGTTGAAGGAGCCTTGAAATGGAGCGTCCTAAGACTTTCGAAGTTTTTAAAACTTCGAAAGTCTGAATAGGGAATATGATTATTACTTTATAGAAAGATACAGTATAGCCGCAATAGAAGCACCTACCAACGGTGCTATAACGGGTATCCAGGCATAGGCCCAGTCACTGGTGCCTTTGCCTTTTATGGGGAGTATCATGTGCATAAAACGAGGCCCAAGGTCGCGGGCCGGGTTAATGGCGTAACCAGTGGTTCCACCTAACGACAAGCCTATCACCCATACCAGTAAAGCTACCGGGATTGCACCAATAGAACCCAGGCCAATTGGGGTTTTAGCAGGTGTGATTTCTGCGCCGGCAATGTAGAAGATGGTGAAAAGTAACACAAAAGCGCCAATTACTTCGCTGGCGATATTGGAAACATAATTACGTACGGCGGGGCCGGTGCAAAATACCGCCAGTATAGAGCCCGGATCATTGGTGCGTTTGAAGTGATCATAATACATGATCCAAACTAAAAAAGCACCCATACAGGCGCCTGCAAATTGGGCAATGATATAGGGTACAACGTTCGCCCAGGCAAACTTACCTGCAATAGCAAGTGCTATGGTTACAGCCGGGTTAAGGTGAGCGCCGCTATATGGCCCTGCAACTACTACTCCAACAAAAACCGCCAGACCCCAGGCTGTCGTGATCACTATCCATCCGCCGTTATTTCCTTTGGTGTCTTTTAAAACTACGTTGGCCACTACGCCATCGCCTAATAATATCATGAGCATGGTGCCTATCAGTTCGGCTATAAATGGTGACATGTTTAAAATATTTTAATCGTGGATATTAAATAGCAGATACAGGATGACCGGAATTAGACCAGCATTGGGCCGTGCTCACCGCGCGTTCCCAGCCGGCTATGCCGGTTTTTACTTCTTCCAGGTCATCACCCGGAGTAAATTCGGCCTCAACTGCCCATAGATGCTGAATTTCGGCTATATCTTTCCAGTAACCTACGGCCAAGCCGGCCATATAGGCTACGCCAAGCGCTGTGGTTTCGGTAACCTCTGGCCGGATCACTTTACAGTTTAATACGTCTGATTGAAATTGCATTAGCAGGTTATTGGCCGTAGCGCCACCATCAACCCTGAGCTCTTTAATTTCCATGCCTGCATCGGCTTCCATGGCTTTAAGTACATCCATGGTTTGATAAGCAATTGATGCCAATGCCGCCCTTGAAATATGTGCCGCAGTCGCTCCGCGGGTTAAGCCAACTATTGCTCCGCGAACTTCGGGGTCCCAGTAGGGCGCTCCCAGGCCTGCAAATGCGGGCACAAAGTAAACGCCGGCGGTATCTTTTACGGATGTAGCCAGTTTTTCAATATCGGCCGAGGTTTTAATGATGCCAAGACCATCGCGCAACCATTGAACAACCGCTCCGCCTATAAAAATACTGCCCTCAAAAGCATAAGTGATCTCGCCATTTATCTTCCATGCAATGGTGGTAAGCAGGTTGTTTTTTGATTTGATGAACTCCTGGCCAATATTCATCAGCATGAAACAACCCGTGCCGTAAGTGTTTTTCACCATGGCTTTATCAATACACATTTGCCCGAATAAGGCCGCATGCTGATCGCCGGCGATACCCGCGATAGGGATTCTTTGCGCGAATATATTGTTGGCAGTATGACCATATAGTTCGCTCGATTGCTTTACTTCGGGCAATACGCTTTTGGGGATATTAAATAATTGCAACAGCTCATCATCCCATTGCTGGGTACGGATGTTAAATAACATGGTGCGGCCCGCGTTAGTTACATCAGTAGCATGTATTTCGCTGCGGGTTAATTGCCATATCAGCCAGCTGTCAACCGTGCCAAAGGCCAGCTCGCCTGCTTCGGCCTGCGCTCTTGCACCTTCAACGTTATCCAAAATCCATTTTATTTTTGAACCCGAAAAGTAGGCGTCTATTACCAGGCCGGTTTTATCGCGGATCATATCGCTATGGCCGTTTTGTTTCAGCTTGTCACAAAAGTCGGCGGTGCGCCTGTCTTGCCAAACTATCGCGTTGTAAACAGGTTCGCCGGTTTTGCGGTTCCAAACTATGGTGGTTTCGCGCTGATTGGTGATGCCTATGGCTTTAATATTTCCGCCGCCTAATCCTGCTTTTGCTATTGCTTCTACGGCTACAGAGATCTGGCCCGCCCAAATCTCGTTAGGATCGTGCTCAACCCAGCCCGGTTTAGGAAAGTACTGTTTAAATTCTTTTTGTGCCGAAGTAATGATCTTGCCCGCGTGGTCAAAAATTATGGCCCGCGAACTGGTAGTGCCCTGGTCGAGCGCTAAAATATATTCCTGCATAATTTGGTTTGGTTTACCTTGGTTTATTAATTGAATATCACATTAAAATTGATATTTAATGCGGTGTTAGTATATAATTTTTTGCTGTTTCATTAAAGGCGTTTATTTGTGCCGTTTCCCATACCGCATCTTTTCCTAATTCGCCGGCAATTAGGCGGGCAACTTCAGCTGCCATCTTGATAGCCAGGCGGGCATTTAGAAATAAAACCCTCGTTCGGCGTGCCAGGATATCTTCAACAGTCCTTGCCATTTCATTCCGTACCGACCAGATCACTTCGCCCTTAGTATAACTACTATCCGGATGAACAGGGTTTTTCCAGTCAGCATTTTCGTTATACAAAGCCTGTATCTTCTCAATGTCGTTTCCGTAAACAAACATGGGGTTGCTACGATCGGGATTTGGCCTGCTGCCATGGATAGCTAATGATTCGGTTTTACAAGGCACATTTTTAAGGCTCCCGATTTCAATGGCTTGGTTAACAATATCCTCGGCCATTTTGCGGTAGGTTGTCCATTTGCCGCCGGTTATGGTAATTAATCCGGATTCGGAAACAATCAATTTATGGCTCCGCGAAATTTCTTTTGTTTTTGACGATCCGTCTTGTGGGGCGGCAAGCGGCCGTAAACCGGCAAATACACTTAAAACATCTGCACGGGTAGGGGTTTTGGTTAAGTATTTGCCTGCGGTCCTTAAAATAAACTCTACTTCCTCATCCAAGGCTACGGGCTCAAGGCTGTGTGAGTCGATAGGAGTATCCGTAGTGCCTATTAATAATTTCTCATGCCACGGAACCGCGAAAAGTACACGCCCGTCTTCTGTTTTCGGGATCATCAGGGCGTCTTCTGCCGGTAAAAATGACCGGTCGAGTACAAGGTGAACGCCCTGGCTTGGCCTAACCATTGGTTTCTTTTCGGGCGTATCCATTTTAAGTACATCGTCAACAAAAACGCCGGTGGCATTAATTACAGTTTTAGCTTTTAGCTCGTAATTGGTGTTGCTTTCGATATCGGTGGTTTTTACTCCCGCAATTTTGCCATCCGTGTCTTTGATCAATCCGCTTACTTTAAAGTAATTTAAGAGTGTAGCACCTTGCTCAATGGCAGTTTGCGCCAGGTTAATCGCTAAACGGGAGTCATCAAACTGTCCGTCATGATAAACAACGCCACCATGCAGGCCTTTTTCTTGTATGCCGGGTAAGCGTTTAATAGTTTCTTTTTTGGAGATATGTTTTGCCCGGCCAAAGCTCAGCTTGCCTGCAAGGATATCGTAAATACTGAGGCCTATGGTGTAAAAAACACCATCCCACCAACTGTAATTGGGGATAATAAAACTTTCGTTTTTTACAAGGTGCGGGGCGTTGTTTAATAGTAATCCCCGCTCGCGCAAAGCTTCGCGTACCAATCCAATATCCCCTTGTGCAAGGTAGCGTACCCCTCCATGAACCAGTTTCGTAGCCCGGCTCGAAGTACCCTTGGCAAAATCTGCCTGTTCCAATAATAAAGTAGAGAAACCACGCGATGCTGCATCCACCGCAGCACCAAGTCCTGTAGCGCCACCGCCTATGATAATCAGGTCCCAAATCTTTTCCGTATTGGTAAGGTGCCCGAGATTAGCTTCTCTTGTAAATGGATTCATTTTATTTCGATATTTATTCAAATATATAAAATCGAAATAAAATAAAACTAAATGAAATATAAAATAATTTTATTTGGTTACTTTTGATGTATTAGAGAAGCGATAGGCTCTTTTAAAATTTATAGTCAGTTTTTCTGTTTAATTTAGCTTTATGAGTAAAAATACCGATCGGCATAAGTTTATCCTGCAAAAAGTTGAGACAGATGGTTTTGTAAATGTGCAGGACTTGAGTGGCGAGTTAAATGTTTCGGAAGTTACAATCCGAAAGGACCTGAAACTTTTAGAAGATAAAAACCTGCTCTTCAGAACGCATGGCGGGGCAAGTAAGACGAATCCATACGCCAATGACAGGCCGGTAGCCGAAAAGGAAAAACTGAACGGCCCCGAGAAGAAGAGAATAGCTTTCGAGGCCGCCGCCCGTATCGACGCTAATGATTCGGTTATCATAGCATCGGGCACCACCATGCTTGCGTTGGCCCGTGCTATGCAGCCTAATAAACATCTTACTGTTGTTACAGCAGCCCTTCCGGTAGCGCTTGAGTTATTGCAACATCCCCAGGTTGATATTGTTCAATTGGGCGGACAAATGCGTAATACCTCATCATCTGTAACGGGCAACTATGCGGAGCTGATGCTGGATGATATGCTATGCGGCGTGCTGTTTTTAGGGGTAGATGGTATCGATCCGGAAATAGGGTTAACCACTACCAATTTATCCGAAGCAAGGCTCAATCAAAAAATGATCAACGCAGCCCAAACTACTATTGTACTGGCCGATAGTACAAAGTTCGGCAAACGGGGCCTGGCGAAGATCTGCGCGCTTGATCAAATCAATGAGATCATTACCGATAGTGGCATTAGCCCGGTAATGCTCAATATGCTGGAAGAAAAAGGGGTAAAGGTTACTGTTGTTTAGGAGATTAAGCGTTGTTTGATGACGATCGCACAATCAGTTGCGTATCCACTTTTTCGGTAGTAAACTCTTCAACCGGCCATTTACTTTCAATGGTTTTGATAAGCATTTCTGTTGCCATTTGTCCTATTTGGAAAGCGGGCTGACGGATCACTGTTAAAGGAGGATCAAACAGTTCAACAACATCCGAATTGGTGAAACCTGCAATGGCGATATCTCCCGGAACCTTAAATCCCCATTTTTTTAATATCGACATACTGCTGATGGTGAGCCTGTCGCTACCAATAAAAATTGCTTCGGGACGATCATCCAATGCCATTAACTCCTTAAGCACAAGCTCAACCTCATCCTGGATCATGCCACCGTGGTTACAATGTTTAATGTATTCGGGCCTGAGTTCGATGCCGTGCTTATCAAGTGCTGCTTTATAGCCGTCAAAACGCTCATGGCTAATGAGCAGGTTATTTGAATTGGTAAGATGGGCAATCTTAGTAAAACCCGAATTAATCAATGTTTCGGTGCCATTAAACGATCCCTGGAAATTATCGGCAACTACTTTGTGCGTATTCAGATCGGGAGCGGCCCTGTCAAAAAATACTATCGGAAATCCTTTGTCAAGCAGGTATTTGTATTGTGATGTATCTGTTGTTTGCGCCGCTAATGACACCAGCAAACCATCCACATGCCTCGATAGCAAGTGCTTTACATTGGCGCTTTCCCTGTCAAATGACTCGTGTGTTTGAGTGATGATAACGTGATAGCCCCGGTTATAAGCGATGGATTCGATGCCATTAATAGCCTGCGAAAAATAGTCATTGGCCACCTCGCATACTACTACACCTATAGAGTGGCTTTTTTGCTCCTTAAGGCTTAACGCGATAGGATTGGGACGATAGTTGATCTTTTCAGCATACTCCAGGACAAGTTTTTTGGTTTCGGTACCTATTTCATAGCTCCCGTTCAGTGCCCGTGATACGGTTGAGGTTGACACACCCAAAGCCTTGGCAATATCCTTAATAGTGACTGATTCAAACATAATTTAGTCCGCAAACCGGTTTTTAAATATCAGTAAAACATTTAATACTGACTAAGTTATTTTTTAAACGAAATGTTTGCCGGCGCTTTAAGTGTTAGAATTAATGAACGATATCAACAGATTGACAGGCCTTTGATTGATTATGTCCCGATTAATTAATTGTGATATTGATTTTTGAAGTTGATGTAAAATAATTGTTATAATTACTACATTGTACCTGATTTCAATTGTAAAACGTTTTATCCCCTGGTTAAGCTATGTCTCACGAACAAATTGTTCATGACGATCATAATACTGCTACGTGGCTTGCTTTTAAAGAAGGCAATTGGGATGCTTACACCCGCTTATATAACAATCATTTTAAGATCCTCAATAATTACGGATACAAATTTACACGGGATGTAAACGTAATTGAAGATGCCATACACGATCTTTTCATCAGGCTTTGGACAAACAGGGCAGGTTTGGGTAACCCGGTTTCGGTAAAAAACTATCTTTTCAAATCCCTGCGAAGCATTATTTTTCGCAAGCTGCAATCAAAATCGCGCTTTGTTGACCTGGACGACGAAGCTGAGCATAATTTTCCTTTCGAAATTTCATTCGATCAGCAGATCATTGCAGACGAAGAGGAGCTGGAGCTACAGAAAAAAATCAAGTTTCATATAAAAACATTGCCGCCGCGGCAGCAGGAAATCATATATCTCCGCTTTTATGAGGGTTTAGGCTATGATGAAATAGCCGATATCATGGAAATTAACGTGAGTTCGGCTTATAAATTGATCTATAAGGCCTTTGATAATCTTCAGGATGTGCTTAAAGTATCCAAATTGGCTATTGTTTTAGCGCTGTATTCGTGCTTTTGCGTAAATAATCGCTAAAAAATAAATTTTTTTTCAGTTTGTAGGGATAATTGGGATAGGGTGCTGTCTATAAGGGTAAAATAACAACCTTATATCCAATGCTAACCTCAAAATATATTAATTATACCCTTGCCGATTATTTAGAAGATGACGATTTTGTTCGTTCGGTCATCAATCCATCTGCAAATGATGGTTTATTATGGCAGGAAGTAGCTGTCCAATATCCCGGTCAGCGAAAAATAATTGCGGATGCATCAAAAGTCATCACCACTTACCGGAAGCAGGACGTTTTTGCCAATAGTAATAACCAGGAGAAAGTTTGGCTTCGGATAGCAACTACTCTACAAACCGAGCAGGCACGACCAAAGGTGTTTTCATTAAACAGGTACCTGCGTGTTGCCGCGATGTTACTGCTGGTATCGTCTATCGGTATCGCGCTGTGGCTGACTAAAGTCCGTCAGCAAGAAATAGACACCCCCTTTGGCGAATTGCGTACAGTTAACTTGCCCGATGGTTCAACCGTTGTGCTTAACGGAAACTCAAAATTAAGCTACAAAGACAATTGGGATAAAAATCCGCGTGAGGTTTGGATAAGCGGCGAGGGCTTGTTTAATGTGAAGCATATCAATAAAGACCCCCATTCAATAAAACCGGCCGAACGATTTATCGTGCACTGCTCAGATATGAATATCGAAGTGTTGGGCACAACCTTTAATGTACGGAGCCGCCACAATAAAACTGATGTAGGGCTGGTGCAAGGAAAGATTAGGCTTGATTATGTCGACGCGGTGTCTGCAAAGCAATCGCTGATTATGAAGCCGGGCGACTATGTGCGCCATGCTTATAAGAAAAACGTTACCCGCGTTTTTCTCCCGGCTCCGGAAAAAATTACCAAATGGACAAAGCACCAGCTTTTATTTAATGACGCTACCCTGGCGCAGATCAGCGAGATCATGACCGATGACTATGGTTATCATGTTAGTTTTTCAAGTCCTGAATTAACCACGCTCAAAATAGAAGGAGAGATAAATGTGCCGAATGTTGATGAGCTGATAGAAACCATCTCTACTACGCTTCCTGTAAAAATTATACGCACCGATAAAAATATCACTATTACTAAACAAAACTAAAACCCCTAAACAAACATTTTATGCGAAAACTCGACTCATCAAATTTTTTTAGATGTTGCTGTTTCCTGATGGTTTTGCTCGGCCAGTCGGTTTACGGTTTTGCCCAGATGGCATTAACCAGTAACAACCGTGTGCACGCCAAAAGCTTCGGTTATACAGCACCTCAGGCTGTTGAAAGCAAGGTTTTACTGAAAGACGCGCTCGATAACTTGAAAAAACAGTTTAATGTTCAGATAGCTTACCAGGAAGGTTTGCTTGATAACAAGTTTGTACCGGTAAATTTAACCACCAACATAAGCCAGTTAACACTTGATGATAATTTAAAACAATTGTTATCTGCTTTCCAGCTAACTTATCGTAAGATAAATGATAACCAGATTTCCATTTTTACAGTAAAGGATGTTAATGTGGCTGTTGCAGCGGTTACATTAACCGGTAAAGTTGTTGATGCTGGCGATGGGCAGCCGGTTATTGGCGCGTCGGTTTACTTAAAAATGGATAATAAAGTGGGTGCAACCACCGATTTGTCAGGTAATTTTAAGTTGATAATACCAGACAAGTATGCGGGTAAGCCTTTAACCCTTGTGGTAGCCTATGTAGGATATAACCAGGAAGAAGTGCCTGTAACCGACCCTGCATCGCCTTTACAAATTAAACTCGCGCAAAATAACAAAGCCCTTAATGAGGTTGTAGTTACCGCGCTTGGTATCAGCAAGCAGAAAAAATCATTAGGCTATTCTGTTACCGAGGTGAAGGGTGCCGAATTTACCCAGGCACGTGAAAATAACGTAGCCAACGCGCTTACCGGTAAAGTGGCTGGTGTTAATGCGGCTGGCTTATCAACCGGTCCCGGCGGATCAAGCCGCGTGGTGATCAGGGGTAATGGCGGCCTTGCAGGTGACAACCAGCCTTTGTATGTGGTAAACGGTATGCCGATTGATAACAGCGTGCCGGGTGGTGCTGCAACTGTTAACGGTATCACCAACAACGTTGACCGTGGCGATGGTATAGCAGCTATCAATCCTGATGATATTGAATCGATTAGCGTGCTTAAAGGTGGTACTGCTGCCGCGCTTTACGGTTCAAGGGCGGCAAATGGTGTTATTTTGATCACCACCAAAAAAGGTCGCATCCAAAAAGGCGTAGGGGTTGAGTTTAACTCTACAGCTACCTATGATAATGTTGCTGTGTTTCCTGATTATCAGTATGAATACGGACAGGGTGACGGTGGCGTAAAACCAACCACACTGGCAGCCGCACAAGCCAGCGGAAGACGCTCATGGGGAGCGAAAATTGATGGCTCAACCGACTATGTTGCTGTCGACGGGCTTGCACACCCTTATGTAGCGCAGAAAAACAACCTTAAAAACTTTTACCAAACAGGTAGCACTTATACCAATAGCCTCGCATTTGTAGGTGGCAATGAAGCATTCACCTATAGGTTTTCGGCTGCTGATTTGAACAGTAAAGGTATTTTGCCAGGTACCACCTATGATCGGAAAACCTTTAACCTTGCACTTAACGGAAAGCTAAGCAACAAGCTCTCAATTGAAGCCTTAGCCCAGTACAACGTTGAAACAGGCCATAACCGTACCGGCGCAGGCGACGCGTTGGGCAACCCTAACTGGACACCGCTTGAAGTGGCCAACACGGTCGATGTTCGCTGGCTTAAACCGGGGTATGATGCCATGGGTAACGAGATGGTATGGAATGATGCGTCTATTGCCTCAAATGGATATTTTGTGATCAATAAATATAAAGAGGACGATGTAAAGAACCGTTTTATAGGCCAGGGATCAATCATTTATTCGCCTATAAAAGACCTTACTTTTAAGGCAACTATCAGCCGCGACTTTTTTAACTACAACTACACCAACATACTGCCAACCGGTACCTTATATACTCCCAATGGTCAGTACGCCGGTATCAAATCGGATGTATCTGAAACAAACGAATTGGCTACAGTTAGTTACCGGACTAAGATTATCAGCGATTTAAACGTGGGTGTTTTGGGTGGTGTAAACAGCCGTAAAAACACAACAAACCAGTTAACGTTTAGCGGTTCGCAATTTACTATCCCTTATTTTTACAGTTTTACCAACCTTGCTGTTTCATCAACAACACCGTATAATGCCAAAATCGTAACCAACTCGGTTTTTGGCTCCGCCGATTTTGATTACAAGAGCCTGGTGTTCCTGTCGTTCACCGGCAGAAAAGATTGGTTTTCGACACTTAGTCCTAAAAGTAACAGCATTTTCTATCCAAGTATTGGCGGCAGCTTTATCCTGTCAGATGCTGTTAAACTTCCTGAGTTTTTTAACATGGCCAAACTGCGCGGTTCATGGGCGCAGGTAGGTGGCGGTGCTCCCGATCCATATGTTATCAACCTTACTTACAGCAACGTGCCAAGCGCCGGACAGCCGCTGCAAAACGTAACAAGCAATAACATCACCAACAGCAACCTTAAGCCTTACACTTCAACAACGTTTGAAGGTGGTTTTGAGTTGCAGATGCTCAAGAACCGTTTAGGTTTGGATGTTACCTTGTATGATCGTAAAACAACTAACGATATCGTAAACACGGCCATTTCTTCAACATCGGGCTATAATAATGTGATTCTGAACGTTGGCGAAGTAAGCAATAAGGGTATTGAGGTTTTATTGAATGGCACACCTGTAAAAACAGCCAATTTCACCTGGACTACAAGCTATAACGTGGCTTACAATGATAATAAAGTTGTTAAACTGGCACCAGGTCTTAACACCATTCAGTTGGCTACCTCGGTAGGTAACTGGGGTATTTTAGATAATATTGAAGGCAAACCATTTGGTATGCTGGTTGGTACCCGCATGCAAAAGGATGCTCAAGGCAATGTGGTATTTAATGCCACAACAGGCTTGCCGGTACAAACCCCGCTGCAGCAACTCGGTAAAAGTGTTGCCCCGCTTACTATGGGTTTAACAAACGAATTCAGGTATAAGCGCTTCTCATTAAACTTCCTGGTTGATGGTAAGTTTGGTAACAAGGTGTTTTCGGTAATGGAAGTTTACGCCACTCGTTTAGGGTTAATGAAATCTACATTGCCGGGCAGGGAAAATGGCCTGGTGTTGAATGGTGTTGATCAAACAGGTGCACCTTATACCCGTACGGTGCCGGTAAGCGGCTTAAGGTCATACTATGATAACTATAAAACATACTCCGACCTGTTTTTGCACGATGGCAGCTTTGTTAAGCTCCGCCAGGTTATCCTGTCGTACGCTCTTCCAACCAACCTTTTAAACAAAGTTAAAATCCAATCGGCCAGTATTTCATTCGTTGCCCGGAACCTTTGGACTATCTACAAAAAGACAGACAACTTCGATCCGGAACAAAGCTTTACAAACAGTAACGCGCAGGGATTCGAGTCTATCGGTTTGCCGCGTACACGCTCACTTGGTGTAAACCTGGCTGTTAAGTTTTAATACTTTAAATTGAAAAAGATGAAAAGACATTTAACCAAATATATTTATTGCTCACTGGTAATGCTTGGCATTATCGGTACACAATCGTGTACCAAAAACTTCGATACGCTTAACGTCAACCCCGATGCTTCGTCAAAAGCGGTACCACAGTACATTTTTACCAAAGCGCAGTATGATGGTACCGCCCGCATGCTTGACCTCTTGCTGGGAACCATGCAATACACCACCAGTTTTAACGATGTAGCAGGTTTCGGATCAAAATATGTTTTGAGCCAGAGCCCACAGTCGGCAGCTGCTTTTAGTAATGCTTACCCCAACGAGATCAATGAATTAGTTGAAGTATTGAAAGCCGTTGGCACCGATGCATCGCAGGTGAATTTGCAGGCCGAAGCACGGATCTGGAAAGTGTATTGCTTTAGCCGTCTTACTGATTTGTACGGCGATATCCCTTATTCACAAGCCGCACAGGGTTATAACCAGGCGGTATATAAACCTGCTTATGATGCCCAAAAAGATATTTATGCCGATTTATTGAAGGAGCTTGACCAGGCAGCTCAGAGCCTTGATGCTACTAAAACTACCTTTGGCGCATCCGATTTGATTTATGGCGGTAATACGGTAAAATGGAAAAAATTTGCTTACTCATTAATGCTCAGGTGTGCCATGCGTATGACTAAGGTTGATATTGCACAAGCACAAACCTGGGCTGCAAAAGCCATAGCCGGCGGCGTTATTCTTGATGATGCCGATGTGGCCAAAGTAGCATACGTTGGCGCCGGACAGGATATCAACAAAAACCCCTTAGCGCTTGATCTTTACAACAACGATTATATAGCAGGTAACGGCTCTACCAATACCGAAGGTGGTAAATACCAGGATGTGTTTATCAACTATCTGAAAACCAATAAAGACCCTCGTCTGGCAGTGGTATCTGTTATATGGAACGGCGGTGTGGCAGATACTACCTCCGCTATCCAGAAAGGCATGTCATCTGGTCTGAACGCTAAGCCTGCTGATTTTGTGACCTATTCGGAACCAAATCCTAAAACCATATTATTGCTAAATTCTCCAAGATTGGTTTTTACCGCTGCCGAAAGTTATTTCCTTTTATCTGAAGCCGCGGCAAGGGGCTGGTATACCGCCGCTACTGCCGAATCATTGTACCAGAGTGGTATAGCCGCGTCAATGCGTCAATGGAGTATTATTGCAGGCAGTGCGGGCACAATTACCACCGCGCAGATCAATTCGTATATCAACGCGCATCCTTTTAATACAGGTGGTACACTTGATCAGAAAATGGAACAGATCTACACCCAGTTTTGGGTTGGCATATTCCCTGATGCGCAGGAGGTTTTTGCAAGCTACAGGCGTACAGGTTATCCGGCTCTGGTGCCTAATAATTATGTTGGTAATGCTACTGGTGGTAAAATATTCAGGAGAATGTTGTACCCGGTTGGTGAGCAAAACCTTAACGCGGCATCATATGCGGCAGCAATCGCGCGCCAGGGTCCCGATGATTTTTTAACCAGGATCTGGTGGGATAAACAATAATGTTGAAGTTTGATTAGTTGATGTTGTTTTAGGGAGAGCGTGGGGTTCTCCCTGATTTTTTTAAACCATGTTTAATGTATAAGAAATACTTTTTTTTCCTGCTGCTGTTTTGCGGTATTCAAAGCGCATCGGCACAAAATGATTTGGTTAAAGATGATAACGCGAGTAATTATAACCTGAATAAACCCGAACGTGAACTGTGGCTCAAAAACACGGGTTTAGGTTTGTTTATCCATTTTAGTATGGATAGCCAGTTAGGGGTGGTGATCAGTCACTCGCTGGTTGGTGCAAGTGATGATTACGTTAACCGGTATTTTAATGATTTGCCTAAAACTTTTGATCCCTCAAAGTTTGATCCGCACCAGATAGCAACCCTGGCTAAACTGGCCGGGATGAAGTACATCGTTTTTACCACTAAGCATCACTCAGGTTTTTGTATGTGGGATACCAAAACAACAGATTTTAGTATAACTCATACACCGTATAAAAAAGACCTTTTAAAGGAGTTCGTTGATGCTACACGCGAAGCGGGCCTACAGGTTGGATTCTATTTTTCGCCGGAGGATTTTAACTTTCTTCGAGATCATCATATTACCATCAGCCGTACAGATGTTAAGATGGACGCGGAAACCCGCCGTGAATATGACGACTATACCCGGAAACAATGCGAGGAGTTGATGACTAACTACGGTAAAATAGATGTACTTTTTATAGATGGCGATCCTAAAGAAGTAGTTAAACAAACCTGCTGGAAATTACAGCCGGATTTGCTGATAACCCGTGGAGCTATTAAAACTCCAGAGCAGATCATGCCGGGAGCCATGATCAATGAGCCATGGCTGTCATGCATTACCATGGGTACTGCCTGGGGATATCAGCCAACTAATGAAAGGTATAAATCGGGTAGCCAATTGATAGGTTTGTTGATAGAAGCAAGGGCAAAGGGTGGTTCGCTTTTGTTGAACGTAGGCCCTAAGCCCGATGGTGCGTTACCCATTGAGCAGGAAGAACGGTTGCGCGAAATGTCGGCATGGTATTTTGTTAACCGCGAGTGTATTGACAGTGTACGAAGCTGGGTAATAAGTAAAGAAGGCGACGTTTGGTTCACCGCTAAAAATGGCCATACGCTTTACGCTATCGTCACCAATGCTGCCGATTGGAAGGAGGGGACCCGGAAAACTTTCCTGATCCGCTCTGCCATCGCCACTGATAAAACTCAGGTGAGTGTATTGGGACAAAATAGTAAAGTAATTGAATATAAAACGGATGATGTAAGTTGCAGATACAAACAAACCGATAAGGGGCTTGAAGTTTCGGTTGTTAAGGCCCAACGCATTTATGACGATCATCGCTGGCCTAACCCGGTGGTTATTAAATTAGAAAATGTTAATCCGGTTTTTAATGAAGCTGCCATAGTTGAAACCGGCGCAAGTTTAAAAGTGAAAGCCGGAGCCGTCTTAAAAGGCAAAGTGTTGAATTATAAAAACATCTCGGCAAAAAAGGCCCGGTTTGATTATCGCCCTTATCATGGGCAGGTTGAAACACTGTATGCAGGTAAATGGACTCCGGGCGCCTGGGTAAATATAAATGCCGATGGCACTTTTGCAGCAACACTCCCTTTAAAAGCCGATTATGAATACAAAGCGGTAGTTGAGCAGGCTAATGTTGAAATTGAAGGGGAAAATAAACTATTTAAGCCATAATATTTATATAAGAAGGGGGTTACACATTTTTTCGACTAAATATATTTAATTGTCTGATTGTTAGTTATTTTTAAAAAATGTTAACCCCGAATTGTGTTAACCCTGTTACCCCCCTTTTGTTGGTGGATTCAATCCAGATTTATATATCGGTTAAGTATCTGAATAAAACTAAAAGAGGCTGTGTGATACAGCCTCTTTTTTTAAAGGTCTTTAATGTTGTCGTTAGGGTTTCTGTCAATTAGTTTACTGAATGGGTCAACGCCTACCGAAGCTGGCTGGCCTTTAACCACAATGCTGAATTGTTGTTGACCGTGTTTCAGTTTATACTTTTTGAGATATAAGGTGTTGCTTACCATTCGGTTATTTGCACCCTTAACCTGCTTGCCAAAGATGCCGATATCAATATAATCGTTCATGTTTACTGCCGGGATATCAATGTTTTTGACGTCCTTCCATACCTTTTCAATGTTTAGTTTGAAGGTAACCCTGTATTCGTTTTTATTACCGGTGGGTTTACTGCTTACTTCGGTTACCCCATTATCATACAGCGTGATCTTTTGCCAGGTATCTGTAAGGTAATATTGCAGCGAATCGGGTACATGTTTTTGAAGACATTGGTAAAGATTGTTGGCCCCGGCAAATGGGCCATCTGTTTTAAACGCATAGTTCTTTTTAAACTCGCGCAGCGCCACGTTCAGACTGTCTTCGCCAATCAGGTCGCGCAGGCCATATAAGGCAACGCTTGCTTTGCCTCCCCATAAAAACCATTGATTGGCTTTTATTAAAGGATGCTCGTTTTCATTAAGGTGCCTCCTGATGAACAGATAATACCATAACTGATCAAGCACGGTGTAACGCATGTTACCCTTGCCATATTTATGCTCGGCCATCACCAGTTGATCATAGTTTGATAACCCTTCTGGTATTACCAGGCTACCTATAGTACTGTTTGGGGCAACCTGAAAACGCCACCACTGTTGTGATAATAATCTTGTAGTATTGGCATAGCAATAATCAAAACTGTTAGGATCCCTGAAATCAGCATTCCATCCAAAGTATTCGGCGTAAGTATTCAGCGTTGTCATAGAGGCATCCCGCGGGCCGTAAACAGATGTTTCCACCAGCCGGATATCGTTAAACGGATAATCGCCATAAATTTTGCTATAATAAGTTAAACCATCTTTATACGCGGCGATGTACCTGTCGATATTAGTGTTATGTTCAGGATGATAGTAAATCTCGATATTTACTTTGTGATCCAACTGAACGGTTGCTTTATTTACGGCCAGTTTTTCGGATATGATACCCATTGGCATATACATGCCTGGTTTATCCTGCACGTAGTGAAAATAGTTACGACCGTTCTGTTGCCAGTTTTTTACAAGCCTACCGGGAGCAATAGCTGTTTGATCGGCCAGAGTACCTATGGTAATATCGAGCTTGAGCAGGTCGGCTGCCCTGCCGGCTTTTAAGGTGTTGATACCAACAGGATTATTTTGCTGAATTTCTTCTTCCTTTTTTTCGGGTAACCCAGCTTTTTTGCGTTCATAAGGACTGCTTAACTCGTCATCTTCATCATAGCCCAGGCCAGGCAATCCTCCGTTAAAAAATGTGCCGTTGTTAACGAGGGCCGCGGCATACATGCCGTTGGTAAATCCTTTGGGTACTATTTCTGAATTAATTTCAAGTGTTAATGAATCGCCAGGCATCAATGGTTTCGTAAACTGATATAAGCGAAAATCGGCGGTATCAACCTTCGGCCTGAACCAGTTGAAAAACCCACGGGGATAAAGCAGAGGATTTGTAAAAGGGACTGATACTCCACCGCTTTTAATCGAATAAGCGGTAAGGTCATCACCATCCAGCAGCATTTGCGATATGGCAACTTTGTTTTTATTGGTGATTGTAACCCATGCATGCGAAGATACCTGCTGTTTATCAGGATAAAGCTCTACCTCCATTTTTATGTTGGTTACTTTAGGAAGAGGCAGGCGCTCATATTTTTTCAGCGTTTTTTCATACAACACGGCCCTGTCAGTGTTTTCGCTTTTGATGAGGTAGCTGTTTAAAAAGCTGACGTTGTAATAGTTCCATGCACCAACAGCTATAAATGCTATGGCTACTAACGTGGTGATCAAAGCCGTGCTTTTATTAAAACGCTGCGGAAATAAGCGTAGCCGTTCTTTAAAAGATGAGGTTACGCCACGATAATAAAACAATGCCGAAACAATGATGAGCAATCCGGCAAATAGTAACCAATACAGGTTAAACCAATTAACGGGCGTTGCCATATGGCCCATGCCTGTCATGTCAGATATACCTGAAGATGGCGTATATGAATACAGCAACAAGTTATAATCAAAAATGCCTGTTTTGCGCAAAAAGAAAACTATCACCCATAAAAAAACGCCTATACCATGTGCCGCGAATTTGTTATGTATGATAACGTGCATTACATAGCAAAAAACAACCATCTCCAGCAGCGAAGGCAGTAGTATGTAACCGATATAGATGAAATAGGCAGGCAAATTGAAGGTATAATAGCCTTTTAATAATTGAACAATAATGCCGGTTATGATTGGTATAAAAGATAGCCCGGTGCCAATAAGCAATAAGGTGATAAGCTTTGAGCCATTCAGTACCCAGTTTGGGGGCGGGAGCGAGTCATTGATAAATGCATAGCGGGTAGCCCTGTCGCGGTGCAGGGTTTCGCCGGTATAAAACATGATGATAAAGAAAATGAAAAAGGGAAAGGCATCATTAAAAATTGCCAGGAGGGTAACCGTACGTGGAAAATCGGGTACGCCATACATGTTATTGCCAAGCCAGAGTACAAAACCAAGAAACAAAGTGCCGCTCAGCAATATGATCCAGAAATAGTTATCGCGGATAATGTTCAATAGTTCAACCTTTATCAGGTTACGCAAAGTGATCCTGTTGTATTTGCCGGTAAAGCTAACTGCAGGTTTGATAGTAATGGCGGTCTTGGGTTTAACACCCACTTCGTCAATAGCCGCTTTATCGCGCCGGCCGCTAAAGAAACGCTCAAAACTGAACCGGAAATAGGTGAAAAGTACAACAACTATCCCTATACCTCCCCACAATATACGGTTGAGCATAAACGTACCGGTTACCGGAAATAAGGTGGTGTTTTGTTCAAGAGCGCTTGAATTGTTTGTTTGCATCCTGATGCCGTTAAGCCCAAAGGGATCGCTGAGGTTGATAACTGTTGGATTGTTAACGTGGTTAAGGAAAAATAGCGCGATAAAGTAAAACAAGAACAGTAGGATGCCGCCAAAATAAATCACTTTTACGTTGCGGGTGAGCGCCACAAGGCCAAAAAACAACGAAGAAGTGAATAAAACATTAGGCAACCCGATAGTAAAAAACGGGTGCAGGTAATAAATGAGGTTATTGGGGCCGTATTGTTTGGCATCTGTCCACCCCATAGCAGGCCCAAGCTTGGTGCCAATAAATGCGCCTATAATAACTGCCGTTGCTATGCCGATCATGAAAACAAATGAACCCAGGTAACGGCCCCAGAAATAACCGGTTTTTGTGATAGGGTAGGTTAAGTAATAATCTTTTGTGTTATACTCAATATCGCGGTATAGCGCGGTCCCCATGATGGAGGAACTTACGAGCGTGATCATCATGGTGATGCCGGAGCACCATAAGGCAAGCACATAAGGTGCGTTAATGTGCTCTTTTTCGCCCAAAGGTAATGAGCCTGTTGAAAATGTAAACACCGTAAATATGAGTGCTGCCAAAAAATACAGGTAAACGGCTGGCCTGCGGACCCGATTCTGGATCTCGAACAGAAATATTTTAAGAAACATAAACTATTGGTTTATAGTGGTTTTAAATGGTGTCTACATCTATTCGTGTAGCGATGTTGCTGAAGTATACATCTTCCAGGTTGGGGGTGCTGCTGATAAAACCGTTGTCGGGTTCGGCTTCGCTGATAACGCGGATGTGAAGTTTGCCGGTTTTAAGCTGCGTTGATATCACCTGGTAATCATCTTTATAAAAGCCCAGTTCGGATTGTGTGATCACCTTACTGTAGATTTTTCCGTTTAGCTCATTTACTGCGGTTTCCGGGTCGCCGGCATATAGCACCTCGCCTTGGCAAATAATAGCGAAATTGGCGCAGAGTGTGCTTACATCCTCAACAATATGGGTGGAGAGGATCACAATGGTGTTTTCACCTAAACGACTTAGCAGGTTGTAAAACCGATTTCGCTCAGCAGGGTCAAGGCCTGCGGTTGGTTCGTCAACAATAATGAGTTTGGGGTTGCCAATTAATGCCTGTGCTATCCCAAAACGCTGTTTCATACCGCCGGAGTAGGTGCCGAGGTGTTTTTTTCGGTCTTTATAAAGGTTCACGCTTTCTAACAGTTGTAGTACCAGGTCTTTGCGCTCGGCATTATTGCCAACGCCCTTCAACTGTGCAATATGGTCAAGCATGCGTTCGGCCGATATTTTGGGGTACACACCAAACTCCTGGGGCAGGTACCCAAGCAGCTGACGAACTTCGGTTTTGTTTTTCAATACATCCAGGTCATCTAAAAAAATGCTGCCTTTATCAGCTTCCTGCAGGGTAGCTATGGTGCGCATTAGTGATGATTTTCCGGCGCCATTTGGGCCAAGCAAGCCAAACATCCCATTACTAAGGGTAAGCGAAACATCTTTTAAAGCATGTACGCCGTTGGCATATGTTTTAGATAGCGAGTTGATTACTAATTTCATGATTTGCTAAGTTTTGGTTATTTGTTGTTGCGGATTTGTCTTGTATTGCCGTTCAGGATAAGTTTGGCGCTGTCGGCAAGTTTGTAGTTTATATTGCTGAGGCTGTCGTCCTTGATCCATAAGCGGCTTTTGTTCCGGATATCGAGGTTGGTTTTTCCGAATTGGTTGCCTGTTTCAATGGATAGGTTTGACGCGCTTTGATCACTTGTACCAATAATGGCATTTAGTGTATTAAACTTGTTGTTTTTTAATAATATGGTAGAGGCATGGTCTTGGTAAATATTGAGTTTATCCCCACTGAAACCACTGATAGTAGTAGCACGCCAGTTGAAGTCTTGTGCGGCCGTGGTGTCGGTAATTTGAGTATTGCCAGCTTTGTATTTTGCATCAGCATAAAATGCATCCAGTTGTGGAAGAGATATGTACAAAACGTTTGGAGCTTGTACGTTATGAAAGTTATCTTTAAACGCGGCACTTATAAAGAGCGAATCATGCCGTTGCTCAATTTTCATGAACTCCACAACAGCCTGAGGTTCGGCAAGCACTTTGAATGGGCCCTTTACAAGCATAATATTAATTGCTGTTGATGAACCGAGTTTAACAACCTTGAAATTCCTGAAATTTAGGTTGCTAAAACCGTTGTAGGGGTTTTTATACTCGCCTTTCAAATATTCCGCTTTCAGCTGAAGATCATATATACCTATAGAAATTATCAGTAATAACACCGCGGTAAGTAAAAATTTATTGCTTGTTTTCATCGTTGCTGGCCTGTTTTAGTTCATCTTTTTGTTGCGCCTGAAAGTTTTGATATTGCAGGCTGATTTCATCTATTGATATACCTAACAGGTACATGTTTTTAAAAAGTTCGGGCAGGTTTTGACGTACAAAGTTTTCTTTGCGATAGGCTTTTACCTTATCAAAACCGTCGTCGGCTACAAATAAGCCCAGGCCGCGTTTGTTGTAAATAATGCCGAGCCCTTGTAAAAACTCGTATGATCGCATGACCGTATTGGGGTTCACTTCCAGTTCAACGGCCATATCACGTACCGATGGAATCTTTTGTCCGGCGGGCCATTTGCCCATCAGGATCTGATCGCTTACAAAAGCCGCTATCTGGAGGTATATCGCTTCATTATCTTTAAATTCCATTATCGTCTTTTTTTAAGCCTGTTGCTCCTTGAATTTAAAATATGCCGCTACCCAGAACAGCAATGATATAAGGGGAACCACAATAAAAACCCAGGCAGATTGCTGTGCATTTAAACCAACGGAGTAAAAGTTTACCCCATCCTCAAAATTCAGAAATGCAAAAGGCATTACCGGCTTGATTGGCCTGCCAATGATAAACCTCACAAATACCGAATTCACAAGGATTAGCAGAGCATAAAAAATGAAAAAGCTAAAACCTATTTTTATAAAGTGTAATTTTTCGAAACGGATTGCGCCATATATCGTGACCGAATGCAGGAATGAAAACAACATCATTACCAATACAAACTTATCCTGAAACAGGGAGAGTATTTCCATTTGATGCCCGGGCCAGGGCTTGAGATTTATAAGTATAAATAATACCAGGTAAAAAACGCCTGTGTAAACCAAAAGAAATATACAGTACGAATAAATCCAGCTAACCATAAACTTCTCGAGTTGAGATGCGGGGAGGGTTAATATTGGAATTGCCCTGCGTTTATCGCCCAGATCAGTAAAAACAGTGCTTGTAAATAATGGCCCGGCTATGATCATGAGTACGCCGAATAATGCCATTTGAAAGCCGGCATCTACTGGGCCAGGAATCATGTAAAATATAAACGAGCCGCCAAGCAAAAATACACCTGCCAAAACCGAGGCCGACATTAAATAGGCGCGGTAGTGTTCAACGGTATGTTTTATAAACAACTGCCAGAAGCGCTTTAGACTAAAGTAATTATTCATGGAGGGTGGCTGGTTTTAATACGTTTAATAATTTACTGCTATTGGTTGTGGCAGCGTTAAATAATAGTTCGAGATCCATTTTTCCGAACTTGCCGGCGGTATTTTCTACAATAGCGTATTTACCCATGAGGGTATCTTCTTCATACAGCACATTCATTCCGGTAAGGTCTTTAAAAACACCGAAGAACAGCTTTTCGGTAAGTTCATCTATTGAGTTCTCAATTACGATGCGGTGGTCCTCCAAAATCAACACGGTATCAATAAGGCTATCTAAATCCCTTACCTGGTGAGTTGAAATAATAATGCAGCGTTCTTCATTTAAAACCGAGGCAATCAATTTCCGGAACTGCACTTTTGATGGGATGTCAAGGCCATTAGTAGGTTCATCAAGTATGAGTACACCGGTATTGGTAGCAAGCCCGAAAGCGATGATCATCTTTTTTTGCTGCCCGTATGACATTTTGGTCATTAACAAATCGGGGTCAATGTCCAGTATTTTCAGGTAGCTATAAAAGTCGGTAATACTGAAAGCGGGGTAGAAGCCGGCGGTCCTCTCTAAAAACTGCCCGGGCGTTAAAGCAGGTACGTAAACCTCCTCGGCAATAAAATAAAGATTTTGTAAAGTAGATACCAGCCGCTTTGAGCTTTCCGTTCCGTCTATAAGACATTTGCCCGATTGCGGAAAAGCTAAACCTGCAATATTTTTCAATAAGGTTGATTTCCCGGCGCCGTTTTTACCCAACAAACCGTAGATATGGCCCGCCTTTAATGAAAGGTTTAGATTTTTAAACAAGGGCTTCTTGCTGTTGTAGCTGAAATTCAAATTATTGATTTGAATCATGGTTTAGTGTATTAGTGTGGTAGTACACTGCAAATGTAAATAAACATTTTTAAAATGCAAGAGGTATTTTATCAGATAAAAATCTTTCTGAAAACCAATTATATGCTTAGCAGTTAATAAGATATGTCGAAGAAGAAAACCATGCCAAACGAACCGGATGAAATGCCGGTAAATCCGGAACGTCCGGAGATCAGGCAGCCTACGGATCCTGGAGAACCGGAAATGCCCGAAGAAGCGCCCGAAAATATTCCGAACGAAATTCCTGATCCTGACCCAGAACGGCCCGAAGTAGATCCGGATGAGTTTGAAAAATAAGGGAACCTGATATTGTTTATTGTCATTGCAATCAAGCATTTGCCATGGGTGGCAGCGCTTTTTATATTTTGCAACGCACATGATATAGCCTAAACTCCTTAAATTGCGTCATGAAAATAGCTACCTATAACGTAAATGGGGTAAATGGCCGTTTGCCGGTTTTGCTCCGCTGGTTACAAGAAACCGCTCCGGATGTTGCCTGTTTGCAGGAACTTAAAGCGCCACAGGAAAACTTTCCGGAACAAGCTGTTCTTGATGCCGGTTATAAAGCCATCTGGCATGGGCAAAAAAGCTGGAACGGTGTAGCTATACTGGCAAAAAAGGATAAGCAAATTACCGAGGTATGCAGGGCACTCCCCGGCGACCCTACCGATGAACATAGCCGTTATATTGAAGCTATTGTTGATGGCATTACCATTGGTTGCCTGTACCTGCCTAACGGCAACCCAGCTCCCGGACCTAAGTTTGATTATAAATTGGGTTGGTTTGAACGCCTTAAAACCCATGCGGCCGGTTTACTGGCTGCGGATAAACCTGTGGTATTAACAGGCGACTATAACGTAATGCCAACAGAACTTGATGCTTACAAACCAGAACGTTGGGTAAATGACGCGCTCTTTCGCCCGGAAACCCGTGAAGCATTTAAAACGTTGGTAGAGCAGGGCTGGACTGATGCCATCCGTAAACTATATCCTACCGAGGTAATTTATACCTTCTTCGATTATTTTCGCGATGCTTACGGCCGTAACGCCGGTTTACGCATTGATCATTTTTTACTAAGTCCTCACCTGGATAAAAGGCTTGTAGCTGCCGGTGTAAACCGTGATGTACGCGGCTGGGAAAAAACAAGTGATCACGCACCGGTATGGATTGAACTGAAGGATGCTGAATGAGTTTAAGAGCCCTGAAGACTTACGAAGTTCTTAAAACTTCGTAAGTCTGGGTAAAGAAGCGCGTTCACTAACGCTTAGAATAACTGGTGTTGAGATCATCATCTACCTCCGCATGGCGATATTTTCGTGTACCCATTTGACTTCTTCTTCGGGCGTAACTTTATCTATAGTGCTGCTTACCCTGCTAAAAGTTGCGGCAGGAAAATCATAAGGTTTGCTGTCGTCAAAAAACGGCCCTACAACGCCCAGTATCCATCCGCTTTCGGCAGCCTGGTGAGGCGGGGTTACCCGGAACTTAAACACCTCATAGTGTATGTAATTGTTCCTGCCGTTAAGATCAATAGTAACCCGTTTAACATGTTCTATTTCATCAGGGGAGGCATCCAACTCGGTAGGGAACTCCAGCCACTGGGCCAGCGAACTTTCGGCCCCTTTAACAATTGTATAGTATTCTTGTGGGAACAGATTTAGTTGGTCAAGCTCCCTTAAATACAAAAAGGTATCATAACGGGTGAGCAGGTTTTGAGCAAAGGGCAGCACATCTTCGGCAGTTAAGCCAACGGGGGGTTCCGCTTTTTTATATAGCGGTAAAATCCTGGCAGATCGTTCCAGTTCAAGTTTCTGCTTTTTCTTTTTAACATCAAACAACCTAAAAGCCGAAAATGCGATGATGAAAACAATAATGGTAATGACAATTAGGGTAGTTATATCCATAATGATATGAATGTACGCTTTTATGCGGAATTGCAAATTTAGGCTCGAAAAAGGAATGTGATGTGGCGATTTCTCCATTTTTACCTGCCTGTAACCGTTGAAAAGAGCCTGTTTTAATAAAAAATGAATTTATTTATATAAATTCTATAGAATTAGTAGTATTTGTGAAATCTTTTTATACATTTGCCTCTGAAAATAAATCACAATAATCAAATCATTTAAAAGCACCCACCATGCAACCCGAACTTTTACTTAAATACGGCCTTGCTAATTATCAGTTAAACACTGCTGCTTTTTCTTTTTCTTGTTGTTGCTGTTAATGGCATACAAGGGTTTTCCCTTCTCTACAACCGTGTAAATACATACGGTATCCCTACTTTTTATTCAATCATTTTTTAACGGGCATTGCTGCTTTGTGCGGATTGCTATGCACTGCCTGCATATTTAATCACTTAATAAGTTCATTATGACCATTAACGACGTTTCCCTGATTGGGAAAAAGGTGTTGGTAGGTGTTATAGTAACCCTCATACCTTTTATCATCATTTTCGGTGGGCTGTGGCTGGGCCGTAAGCTATTGGAAAAAAGCCCTGCTAAAACAGCGCAAATTGTTCAACCTCAAAACAATATCACGTCATGAAATTAGAGCAGGCAACTAAAGTACAGATAGCAAAAAACGCGTTGCTGAGCCTGCTGCTGTACATATTACCAATAGTGCTCATGTTTGCCACTTTTGCCATCACCGGCGAACGCCCCTGGGAAAAGAAACGGCATCAGCACAAACAAGAAAACACAGTAAAAACTAAAACTTCAAACTCACAAGACAATGATTAACCAGATAAAACAAATAATAGAAAACCTTAACGGCTATGGTTTTTCCGTTTTGGTATTGGTATTAGGCGTGCTCGAATTTTCGTTCGGCTTGTACAAAAAACGCTGGAATACAAATGAAAAGTGGGTGGATATAGCCTGCTTTACCATCCCTAAACTGGTGGTGAAACCGCTGGTTGCCTACTATAGCCTGTTGGTTTTACCTGCCATATTACCAACTTTAAAAAACACATTTGATTGGGTACCATTTTTATGGGGATGCGCCATTATAGCAGTGGCCGACGATTTGACCCAGTACTGGTATCACCGTCTGCACCACCAGGTGCCATGGTTATGGCGTTTTCACCGTACGCACCATTCAGCATCTTATATGGGCATGGCCATGGCCAGCAGGCAAAATATCATTTACACATTGTTCTTTTCGCAAACATATTTAACCGCGGCCTTGGTTTATCTTGGTTTGGGCATTCCAGCTATTGTAGTAAAAGGTATTAAAGGAACCATTACCACATTGGCGCATTCAAGTATTCCGTGGGATAAGCCATTTTATCAGTATAAAATATTACACCCGCTGGCCTGGATCCTGGAGCGTACCATATCAACTCCTGCTACGCATCATGCGCATCATGCGGCCACTACCGATGATGGGGTAGGCTATTATAAAGGCAACTTTGGCAATATGTTCTTTTGGTGGGATATTATTTTCGGTACTGCCCATATCTCGCGCCAGTACCCTAAAGCTTACGGTATTTCACATTACGAAGGTGATCAATGGTATGCGCAACTGGCCTGGCCTTTATTTAAATCAAAAGTGCCTGGTAGCGAGCTTGCTGCCGACGGTCCAATGGTTAAAGACGATGTACCATTGCAGCCGCATCAATTATATAGGCCTGATATTGCTGCTCAGCCTGACGCTGAACAGGTTGACGCGACATTTCAACTACAGCCTGTAAAAGCGTAATGAAAAAGATTGTACTTATACTTTTTAGTACCGTATGGCTTTTTTCATGCAAACAACCGGCGAAACCTGTGGCGAGTATTGCGGTAGCCACGGTTCCCGGTACTAAAAAGAAACTTTGCTGCGAATCGAATATTCCCAACAGGTTTAAAGCGGCAGGACTAAGCGGTGCGGCGCTTAGTTTACCTGATACCGGTAATACCCATGCCAACCATGCGGGGATGGTATGGGTACCGGCCGGAACTTTTAGAATGGGAGCGGATAACCAACAGGCTGAACCTGATGAATATCCTAAGCACGATGTAACCGTAGATGGTTTCTGGATAGATAAAACCGAGGTTACCAATGCCCAGTTCGGAAAATTTGTAAAGGCCACAGGTTATATCACCACTGCCGAACGCAAACCTGACTGGAACGAGCTCAAAAAGCAAATGCCCCCAGGCACCGAAAAACCTGCTGATAGTTTATTGGTACCGGCATCATTGGTGTTTGTACCGGCAGATCACCAGGTTAATCTGAACGATTACAGCCAGTGGTGGGAATGGAAAACGGGAGCTAACTGGAAACACCCACACGGGCCGGGCAGCGACATCAAGGGTAAAGATAATTATCCGGTGGTGCAGGTTTCTTGGTTCGATGCCGTAGCTTACAGCAAATGGGCCGGTAAACGTTTGCCAACCGAAGCCGAATGGGAGCGGGCCGCAAGGGGAGGATTGGAAGATAAGATCTATCCCTGGGGCAACGAAAAAGTGAATGAAGGCCAGCCGAAAGCAAATACCTGGGAGGGAAGTTTTCCCTATAAAAACACCCAGCGCGATCATTATTATTATTTAGCACCGGTGAGTTCATTTGCGCCCAACGGATATGGTTTATATGACATGGCCGGTAATGTGTGGGAGTGGTGTGCCGACTTATATAACAACAACTATTATAAAACGGTAAACAGCCCGGCAGGGATTAAAAATCCTAAAGGAGCCTCAAAATCATATGATCCCGATGAGCCTTATGCTATAAAACGGGTAGTGCGCGGAGGATCATTTTTGTGTAACGATAGTTATTGTTCCGGATACCGTGTATCCCGCCGCATGAAAACTACTGAAGACAGCGGGATGGAGCACCTTGGTTTCCGCTGTGTGAGCAACTAAAATAATACCCCGAATTAAGTAATTGATCCGCCTGCCAAAACGGGCATAATAAAGAAAGGACTATGAAATAATCATAACAGGTACATAAACAAATAAGGGAAAAGCGATGCTTTTCCCCGGTCATTAAAACAACGAAACAGGGATCGATTGGCGTTGAGCCTGTTTCAATGGTGTCATTTTAACTATTCAAATCTATGCAAAATATTGCAAACGAGGCGAGGGGCTATGTTTTGCCCTTTACCTTGCCGGCAGCATCATTTACGCTGCAAATAATTGAGGATGCTTTTCATCCGCAGCAATTGTATATGCCGTTTAACGCGGTTGCTGATCAGTCGTCCGGTTTTTCATCATTTAAAAACCCGTCGACATGAAAAAACTTTTATTAATCCCATTCCTGTTGCTTATCGGGTTTCCACTGTTGATAATCGCGCAGCAAACCCAGCCTACCATCAATTCACATTTGGTTGGGCGTGTAATAGATAGCGCAACCCGCGAGCCATTGCCTGGCGCTGTGGTTAAAATTCAAGGCACTACACACGTAGTTTCAACGGATATTGAAGGTAAATTCAGTTTTGTTACCGGTCAGAAGTTTCCGTATAAGCTCATCATCACCTTCACCGGATACGAAAAAAAGGAGTTTATAGCCGATGGCAGCCCGGTTGAAATTAAACTGAAAGATGCCCAGACACAACTCAACCAGGTAGTTGTAGTGGGCTACGGTACACAGAAACGTAAAGATATTACCGGTTCGGTGGCATCTGTACCCGCGCTTGCATTAAAGCAACCGGTTCCCTCGCTCGACAGGGCTTTGCAGGGCTCTGTTTCGGGCATCCAGGTAACACAGGCAACAGGACAACCCGGCGCAGGCGTAACTGTGCAGGTGCGCGGTGTAAACTCAATTAACGCTGTTGCCGAGCCATTGTATGTGATAGATGGTTTCCCGACTTCAAACAGCAATTCGCTTACGGATGCGGGGGTAACCAATGGGCCTAAGATCAACCCGCTGGCTTCTATCAATACTTCGGATATTGAAAGTATCGAAGTGTTAAAAGATGCATCGGCTACGGCAATTTATGGTACGCGTGGTGCAAACGGCGTAATCATCATTACTACTAAAAAAGGCAAAGCAGGTGTTTCATCTATCAATTATGACGGCAGTTATGGAAAACAAGAGGTGATCAAAACCTTATCATTGCTTAACACCCCGCAATGGGAGGCGTTACGTAACGATGCTTTGGTGAACAGTGGTAAAACAGCCCAAACCGAAGCCCAGCTTAATCCTTACAATGCCAATACCGACTGGCAGGATGCCGCCTTCCGCAAGGGAACTTCGCAAAATCATAGCCTTTCTATATTTTCAGGCACAGAGCGTACCCGACTGGCGTTTTCCGGTAACTATTTTAAACAGGACGGTATTCTGCAAAATACCAATTTTGAGCGCTATGCCGGTCGTGTAAATGTGGAGCATGATTATAACGATAAGTTCAAGATCTCGTCATTTATTACAGGTAGCCGCACTACCGCACAGATAGCGCCTCAAGGTGTGGTACCCGCCATCTTATTGATGACACCGACCACCCCGGTTTATAATAGTGATGGCTCGTTCTTTGTGAAAAATATATTTGAGGGTACGTATGGCAACCCTATTAATACGCTGTATAATCAAACCAACACAACTACCACAAGCCGTATTTTGGGTAACATTGCAGGTGATTACAAGATCTCCGAAAACCTTACCGCAAGGGTATTGGCCGGTATCGATATCATCGACAATAAACAAAACCGCTACCTGCCTTCTACAGTGTATGAAGGTTCGGGCTACTCGGGTCTTGGCGAAGTAGGTACGCTTAACTCCTTTAACTGGCTTAATGAAAACACGCTTACCTACAATAAAAAGTTTGGCAAGCACTCATTAAATGTACTGGCAGGTTTTACCCAGCAGCAGTTTAAGGCCGAGGGCTCTATCAACGGTTCGTCAGGTTTCGTGAGCGATTACGATACTTTTAATAACCTGGGTTCCGGGAGCGTTACTTCTATATCAGGCAGTGGTTTTGCCATAGCGCCATCTTCGTCATCAAATATATGGGCGTTAAAATCATATTTGGGCAGGATAAACTACGGCTTTAACAGCAAATACCTGTTAACCTTAACTCTACGGGCCGATGGTTCATCAAAATTTGCTCCCGGTCATCAATGGGCTTCATTCCCTTCGGCAGCAGTGGCCTGGAACGCCTCGAGCGAAGATTTTCTGAAAAATGTAACCGCTATCAGCCAGTTAAAATTACGCCTGAGCGCCGGACAAACCGGTAACAGCGATATCCCGGCTTATCAGTCTTATTCGCAATTAGGCTACTATCGCTACAATTTTGGTAACTCAACAGTTGCCGGTTTTGCGCCAAACAGTCTTTATAACCCTAACCTAACCTGGGAAAAGACAAGTCAGTATGATTTTGGTTTTGATTTGGGCTTGTTTAAAGACAGGATCAGTATTACAGCAGATATTTATTATAAGAAAACTACCAACCTGTTACTTTACCTGCCGCTACCGGCCACAAGCGGTTTAACTATCATTACCAACACCGCAATCACCAATCCACAGCAGTATGAAAACGTAGGATCGGTGCAAAACAAAGGCTTTGAGATTGGTATTAATTCACGCAACCTTACAGGCGGTTTTGTTTGGAATACCAACCTGGTTTTTGCTGTAAACCGTAACAAAGTATTAAGCCTTGGCGGTAACGGCGTTAACCAGTTCATTCCCGATTCGTCACTACCATCTATTATTAAAGTTGGCGAGCCTATAGGTTCATTCATCGGTTATAAAACCAATGGGCTTATACAGGCTGGCGGCCCGGTACTTACCCCGGCAGCTAATACCCAACCCGGTGGCCAAAACTACCAGGATATCAATGGCGACGGTAAAATTACACAGGCTGCCGATAGGGTGATCCTTGGTAATTCGCAGCCTAAATTTACCGGCGGTATCACCAACACCTTTTCATACAAGGGCATTGATCTGAGCGTATTCCTGCAAGGCTCTTATGGTAATAAGATCTACAACCAGCAAAGAGCTGTACTGGAGTTGGGCACAGGTTATACCAATGCTACCACTACTTTGCTTAACCGTTGGACACCAACCAACACCAATACCGATGTGCACAGCGCGTACCAGGATCCGGCACCTACCATATCCGACAGGTTTGTCGAAAACGGTTCGTACCTGCGCCTCAAAAGCCTGAGCTTAGGTTACACTTTCCCGCAATCTGTGCTGTCACGGTCGCCAATTAAAAAGGTTAGGGTTTATGTAAATGCGCAAAACCTTGCTACCTGGACTAAATACACCGGCTATGATCCGGAGGTGAGCAGTAACGAGCAATCGGCCATTACATCGGGAGTTGATAACGGAGCATATCCTAATAACAAATCATTTATTGTGGGTATAGGCGTAACCCTGTAGCCGATAACCTTTGATTTTTTTAACATGAAAACGAAAAATATTAAATACCTGGTTTTGTTGATTGCTTTTGGTGCCGCCTCGTGTGCCAAACTCAATGAAGATCCACGGTCGTTCATTCCGGCGAGCCAGTTTTACAAAACCCAGGCCGACGCGGTATCTGCTGTTACGGCGGCTTATTCCCTGCTCAATGCAGGTGCTAATTCAGTGCAAACACCATATAATACACTTTTTAACACGGGCATGAATTTTATGGCTGATGATGAAGGTCCGGGCCCCGGCGCTACCAACGCTGACGTACGCTCACAGGCGGTATTGGGGCATTCAGCAACCGGTTTGCGCATTTTGCAGATCTGGCAGCAACATTACGCAGCCATAAAAAAAGCCAATATCGCCATTGATACCATTCCTGATATTAAGTTTGATGCTACCTTAAATAAGCGATTGGTAGCCGAAGCCAAGTTTTTAAGGGCGCTTTACTACTTTAACCTGGTGCGTTTGTATGGCGATGTACCGCTTGTGCTTCACGATCAAACGTCTATCAACCTGTCTGATCTGCAAGTGCCAAGAACAGCCGCGGCAACAGTTTACACGCAGATAGAAACCGATTTAACCAGTGCTGCAACTGATTTGCCTAATAACTATACCGGTGCTGATGTAGGCAGGGCTACAGCCGGAGCGGCATATTCCTTACTGGCTAAAGTTTACCTTACTGAGCGTAAGTGGGATAAAGCTGTGGCGCAAGCCGAGGCGGTGATCAACGGCCCCTATGGGTACGATCTGTTTGCTAACTATGCTGATGTATTTTTGCCTGCATCTGAAAATGGTAAAGAACATATTTTTTCGGCGCAGTTTAAATCAAATTCGCAGGGGCAGGGTAACAACCAGGCGCCACGATCAATACTGAACGGCATCCCCGGTATGGTGGGCAGTTATGCCGATCAGGTGGTGTTTTATTCGGTGCCTGATGCTACCAAGCCAAACGGTGTAGATAAGTTTTTCAGTATTTATAAGCTGTACCCGGCCAATGACAAGCGCAAGCGGGTAAGCTTTGTAACCCGTTTTCAAAGCCCTACAACCAACCTGTGGTATGGTAAGCTGAATGATGCTACAATCGCTAATGATTCAATCCCTTTCTTTAATAAATACTACGATCCGAGTGTTGCCGCTAATGAGGCCGAATCAGGAGCAAACGTACCCATCATTCGTTTTTCGGAAGTGCTGCTGATCCATGCCGAAGCGGAGAATGAGCTGAACGGCCCTACAGCCAAAGCCTATGTCTCTGTTAACAGGGTAAGGAGGCGTGCAGGGCTTGATGATCTTGCCGGGCTTGACCAGGCATCATTCCGTGACGCGGTTTACCTGGAGCGCAGGCTGGAGTTTGTGTTTGAATATCAACGTTGGTTTGATTTGATCCGCGAGCGGGATGCTTCAGGTAATGGTATCCTGGAAGCGAGCTTGCTTAAAGTGGGTAAAACTAACGTGAGCAAAGGGGCCAAGGGCAAGTTTTACCTGTTCCCGATACCGCAGCAGGAAATTGATAATAGTAACGGTAAGCTGACCCAAAACCCTGGTTGGCAGTAAACAAGTAATAGAAATAGCTTTTAAAAAGAATACGGGCAATGGCCTGTGCGGTTCCCCTCTTGAGAGGGGGGAGGGGTGTGTTATTCTACACGCGGCTTATCGCTCGTACAACACACCCCTCCCAACGCAAGGTCTTCGCGCCCCCTCTCAAGAGGGGAGCAAGAAATTTAAAACCGATAAATTATGAAAAAGATAGCAATGTTCCTGCTCATCCTGGTCGCCTTAATCAGTAAGATATCGGCCCAAACTGCCGCCACAGAAAATGGCTCGCATGGTATCGATCCACGGGTGAGTGCGGCTGTATTGCAGGTGCTTGACGAATACATGGCCACTTTCAATGCCAAAGACCTGAAAGGATGGGAGGATACTTACCAGTTTCCGCATTACAGGCTGGCCGGTGGTAAGATGTCGGTGCTAGAAAAGGCCGGTCTGCGGGATTCGGCCAGAGTATTCGGCGAATTGCAAAAGGCTGGCTGGGACCACAGCCAGTGGGATCGTCGCAACATTGTACAGGCATCGGCAGATAAGGTGCATGTTGATACCCGTTTTTCTCGCTTCCGGGCAGATGGCAGCCTGATAGGACATTATGAATCATTATACATTTTAACCAAAGAAAATGGCCGCTGGGGCGTGAAATTCCGCTCCAGTTACGCCGAATAAATTATTTACCAATGAGAGCAAAGAAAATAACATTAGTCCTGTCGCTTGGCTTGCTTGCAGCATTTACAGCCAAAGCACAAAACGGACAGGCACCGGCATTTGGTGGCACGGTGGGTAAAACGCTTGATGAGTCGAAGGAGTGGTGGCCCGAGCCTCATAAAGCGCCCGCCGGTGCACCAAACGTATTGTGGATCATTTTAGATGACGTAGGCTTTGGCGCTACAAGCACCTTCGGCGGCATCATCAAAACTCCTAATTTTGATACGCTGGCCAATAACGGCCTGCGTTACACCAATTTCCACACGGCGGGTATTTGTGCGCCAACTCGTTCGGCCTTATTAACCGGGCGTAACCATCATTACGTTCACGAAGGTGGGTTTTCGCACGTGAGCATGTCGGCCGGTTTCCCCGGATATGACGGGCGTATCCCATCTGATAAGGGAACTATAGCCGAGGTATTACGCGAGAATGGTTATAACACCTTTGCGGTAGGTAAATACGGTTTAACGCCGGATGAGGATGCCACCGATGCAGGTCCATTTGACCGCTGGCCTACGGGTAAGGGCTTTGATCATTTTTTCGGGTTTTTAGGATCGGCAACCGATCAGTACAAGCCCGACCTTGTGGAGGACAATGCCCACGTAACACCAGATGGCCGCCACCTTACCGACCAGATCACCGATAAAGCTATCTTTTACCTTACACGCCAGCATAAAGTAGCGCCTGATAAACCGTTCTTTTTATACTATGCGCCGGGTGCTACCCACTCACCTCACCAGGTAGCTACCGAATGGAGCGATTTATACAAAGGTCAGTTTGACAGCGGTTGGGACGATTTCAGGGAAAAGGTTATCGCAAGGCAAAAAAAGTTAGGTATTATCCCAGCCTACGCAAAATTGCCTGAGCGTAACACACGGATCCCCGCCTGGAAATCACTGCCCGACGCCGAGAAAAAACTGTATGCCCGTTTCATGGAAGTTTATGCCGGATATTTAACCTATACCGATCATGAGGTTGGCAGGCTTATCAATCACCTTAAACAAAGCGGTCAGCTTGATAATACGCTGGTATTTGTGATCATTGGCGATAATGGGGCCAGTAAAGAAGGTACGGTTCATGGTGTTATCAACCCTAAAAAGAACTCACCCAAATTGGTTGCAGAAGATGCTTACCTGAAAACCAATATTGAGGATATCACAGATATCGGCACGCCGCAAGCAAGTACCAACTACCCGCTGGGCTGGGCACAGGCTGCCAATACGCCGTTCAAATACTGGAAACAGGATGCTAACTCTGAAGGTGGTACGCGTAACCCATTGATTGTTTATTACCCAAAAGGCATCAAAGATAAGGGGACTATCCGTACCCAGTACGGCCATGTGATTGATGTATTGCCTACTACGCTTGAGTACACCGGTATTAAACTGCCCGAATATATCAGGGGGATTAAACAGGATACCTTGCAGGGCACTTCATTGGTGTATTCGTTTGACCATCCCGAGGCAAAATCAAAGCATGTTTTGCAACACTATTACATTTTTGGTTCGAGGTCGATTTATAGCGATGGCTGGAAGGCAGAAGCCGCGCATCACCCGGATAACGTAGAATTGGGCGATTTCAAGGTGGGCCAAAACGTACCTGATAAAAGCTTTGATGAGGATACCTGGGAACTCTATAACCTTAACGAAGATTTTAACGAGCGCATTGATCTCGCCAAAAAATATCCTGAAAAATTAAAGGAGCTTAAAGCTGTTTTTGAAGCGCAGGCGCAAAAAAACAATCTATATCCATTTATCGACTGGTATGATGTGTATCACCAGCGTATCCACAAAAACTATAAAAAGTAACCAATTAACCATTTACAATCATGAAATCCGTTTATCAACGTATTGTCGCCTTATCGGCAATAGCCGTAGCAATGAGCGCGCCCGCTTTTGCGCAATTGCCGCAGGTAAAGGTAACTCCGGCTAATATAGCGCCTATCGATCCCGCTAATTATAAGGGCGTGGAAGGTAAAACCCTTGCCGAATCAAAAGAGTGGTGGAATAAACCGCTTAAAGCGCCGAAAGGCGCACCTAACATTGTCTGGATTTTGCTGGACGACGTAGGTTTTGGTGCATCAGGAACTTTTGGTGGCTTGATCAGCACGCCTAATTTTGATACGCTGGCTAATAATGGCTTGCGCTATGTCAATTTCCATACGGCGGGTATTTGCGCGCCAACCCGCTCATCATTACTTACCGGGCGTAATCATCATTATGTACATATGGGTAATTTTGCCCACGCATCAACGGCTGCCGGTTTTCCGGGCTATGACGGTCGCATTCCGCCAGATAAGGGAACTATTGCCGAGGCTTTACGCTCTAACGGCTACAGTACTTTCGCGGTTGGTAAATGGGGGGTAACGCCTGATGAGGATACTACCGCCGTTGGGCCGTTTGATCGCTGGCCAACCGGTAAGGGTTTCGACCATCACTTCGGCTTCCTGGAATCGGCTACCGACCAGTATAACCCGCCGCACTTGGTGGAGGATAATTTTCATATCAAACCTGATGGCCGCAACCTGAACGAGCAGATCACCGATAAAGCCATTGCTTACATTGACGCCGCACATAAAGCAGCGCCTGATCAGCCTTTCTTTTTATACTATGCACCTGGAGCTACCCACGCGCCACACCAGGTTAGCCATGAATGGAGCGACCTGTACAAAGGTAAATTTGATGAGGGTTGGGATGTTTACCGCCAAAAGGTTTTTGAAAACCAGAAGAAGGCCGGCTACATTCCTGCTTATGCTAAATTGCCCGAACGCAACGAGCGTATCCAGGCCTGGAATAGTTTACCTGCCGATCAGAAGAAATTGTACGCCAGGTTCATGGAAGTTTATGCAGGTTATCTGACTTACATTGACCACCAGGTAGGCCGTGTGATCAGTTACCTGAAAGCTTCCGGTCAGTTTGATAATACTTTGGTTTTTGTGATGATAGGGGATAATGGGGCCAGTAAGGAAGGAACGGTTCATGGTGTTATCGATCCAAAAAACTCGGCTGCAACAACACTTGAGGCAGATTATATTAAGAAGAACGAAAGCGACTACGAAACCATCGGCACACCAGAAGCTTCAACCAATTATCCTTTGGGCTGGGCACAGGCAGCCAATACGCCGTTTAAGTACTGGAAATCAGACGCTGACGCTGAAGGTGGTACCCATAACCCGCTCATTGTTTATTATCCAAAACTCATTACCGAAAAAGGAGGTATTCGTACCCAGTACAGTCACGTATCTGATGTATTCCCAACCACTATTGAGGCTGCGGGTTTAAAATTACCGGAGTATGTTAAAGGCATTAAGCAGGATACCTTACAGGGCAAATCATTCTTTAGCTCGTTCAACAACGCGCAGGCAAAAACATTGCACACCCAGCAATACTATTACATTTTTACTTCGAGGTCTATTTACAAAGATGGCTGGAAAGCCGAGGCGGCGCACCGCCCGGATAATGTTGACCTGCTGAACTTCCCGAAAGAGAAAACCATCCCTGAGCGTGATTACGATAAGGATGTTTGGAAGCTTTACAACCTGAACGAGGATTTTAACGAGCGTGTAGACCTCGCCAAAAAATATCCTGAGAAGCTGAAAGAGCTTAAAGACCTGTTTGATGCCGAAGCTAAAAAGAACCATATCTATCCCTTTATTGACAGGGACGATATCAACAATAAAAGGATCCATAAACTCGAAAATAACAACTAATTATGAAAAGCTTAAAAATTGTATTGCTTGCCCTACTGGTGGTTTTCATTGGCGAGGTAAAAGCGCAGTCGCCGGTTTTATTATCGCTTGAAGCCTTTGCGGCTAAATTGAAACAAGCAAAAGAGCCGCAGATCCTGGATGCGCGTTCGGCAGAAGAGTTTGCGCAGAACCATATTAAAGGTGCCGTAAATGTTGATGCCAAAGCTGCAGATTATCAGCAAAAACTGGATGGCTTGAGCAAGGAAAAGCCAACTTTTGTTTACTCGATAGCAAATGGCCGCAGCACCGTGCTTTCACGCGAGTTGCAGGCTAAAGGCTTCAAGGATGTTGAGGAATTGCCAGGTGGTTTGGCCAACTGGATAGGTTCGGGGTATCCTATCATTTCAACAACAAAAAAAGGTGTGTCGCTGTCAAAAGCCCAGTTTAATGAACTGGCGGCATCATCATCTTTAGTATTGGTTGATTTTGGGTCGAGGTATTGCGGGGCCTGCAAAAAACTGGTACCGGTACTTGATTCGCTAAAGGCCAATACCGCTTTTACGCCCAAAGTGATCAGTATTGAGGTTTATGACAATACCAACTTAGCCAAAGAGCTAAAAGTGAATGTACTGCCAACGCTGGTATTGTATAAAAACGGCAAGGAAGTTTGGAAAAAGCAGGGCTTTTCATCAACCACACAAATTGAAGCAGTTGCCGAACAAGCCAAAACCGGTTTGGCGGCAAGCGGCAAATAAACATAGCCATGCTTAAAAAAATCAGCTACTTACTTATCGCTATATTTTACATGGGGCCTGCATTTGCGCAGGTCCCTAAACAAAAGCCCAATATGGTCATCATTCTGGCCGACGACATGGGCTTTTCTGATATCGGGTGTTTTGGCTCAGAGATCAGCACACCTAATATCGACAGGCTTGCCCGGGAAGGATTGAAAATGACGCAGTTTTATAATGCTGGCAGGTGTTGCCCCTCACGTGCTGCATTGTTAACCGGTTTATATCCGCATCAGGCTGGGGTTGGCGATATGGTGAAATATAAAGGTTCGCCAGCCTACCAGGGGTATTTAAACGAACACAGCGCTACCATTGCCGAGTTGCTGAAAGATGAGGCCGGTTATAATACCATAGTATCCGGCAAATGGCATGTGGGGCTGCAGCAATCTGCCTTAGCCTACAACCGCGGGTTTGATAAATCATTTACCATGCTGAATAACGGCAGCAGTTATTTTAATTCGGCGCCGTTGTATAATGATGGCAGCAAGATCACCTTTATGCTGAATGACAGGGAGATCACCCGAAGTGATACCTCGAAATACCTGACGCAAGCTATTACTGATTTCGCGATTAAATCATTAGATGAGATCAAAGATCAGCAAAAGCCTTTTTTTATGTATGTAGCTTATAATGCCCCGCACTGGCCTATACAGGCGCTGCCCGAAGATATAGCGAAGTTTAAAGGCCGATACCTTAGAGGCTGGGATGTGTTACGGAAGCAGCATTATGAAAAACAGCTGGCAATAGGTATTATCAAAAAACAATGGCAGCTATCGGCCTGGGATAAACGCGCGCCTGCATGGGATTCACTATCTCCCGAAGAAAAAGATAAATGGGATACCCGTATGGCCATTTACGCTGCCATGGTTTACCGCATGGATGCCTGTATTGGTGAGATCATGAGCAAACTGAAGCAATTGGGAAAAGATAAAAATACCATTGTCTTGTTTGCATCTGATAATGGAGGTAGTGCCGATGAAGTTAAAAGCTTATCGACCGTAATTCAAAAAAATGGCTCGCCGGGTTCTGTAAATTCAATCGACAGTTATGAGATCCCCTGGGCAAACGTAAGCAATACACCGTTTAAGTTATTCAAACGCAACACGCACGAAGGAGGCATAGCGACACCGCTTATAGCCTGGTATCCCGGGCACATAAAGGCCATGAGCTCCAATGATAGCCCGGGTCATTTGATTGACCTGATGCCTACCTGCCTTGAACTTGCCGGCATATCGTATCCAACTCAATTTAAAAATAGGCAGCTAACACCTTTAGCGGGTATTAGTTTGGTTAATGCTTTTAAAAGAAAATCTTATACAGGTAATGAAACTTTGTTTTGGGAACATGAGGGCAGCAGGGCCATAAGAAAAGGTCACTGGAAATTAGTCGCTGAGATTGGTGAGCCCTGGGAATTATATGATCTGGAAGCTGACCGGTCGGAGATAAACAACCTTGCCGGTAAGTATCCAGATAAAGTTAAAGCGCTGGAAGCGGAATATCTGGGATGGGCGAAAAAAGTTGGCGTTGTTGATTGGAATACTATTAAAGGGTTATAAGTATTATAAAAGGATTGCGCCGTTAAAGGAAGTAGTTATAAAATGCGTCATTGCGAGGTACGAAGCAATCCCCGACAAGTATGGTAGCTCTGTATAGTTCGCGATTGCTTCGTACCTCGCAATGACGTATGGGGCGCGGGATCTTTCATGAAGAATCCTTGTGGAGAACCTGAAGTATGTGCGCTAAAGTATTGAAAACTTACTAAGTACTAACTTTAGTCCCGGTTGTTTGTGCAGCCGGGATTTTTAATGATTTACCTTGCGCCAGTAGTTCAGAAGTAATTGCGCGGGTATAGGTTTTAATTTCATTCTGAAAATCAGTAACTGAAGCTCCTGAACGGATCTCCTCGAGGCGCTTTTCCCAATTTCCTGTAAGTTCGGCCTGGGCTATTTGTTGATTTTTTACTACTTCGTAAACAGCGATGCCTGTAGCTGTGGGCACCAGGTTTTTCTTTTCCCTGATGATATAATTGCGCTTAATCAGCGTTTCTATGATGGAAGCCCTTGTCGCAGGAGTTCCCAAGCCGCTATCCTTCATGGCATAGCGTAGCTCTTCATCATCAATCTCTTTGCCCGCTGTTTCCAAGGCTTTTAGTAGCGTGGCTTCGTTGTATAAGGGCCGTGGTTTGGTTTGCTTTTCAAGCAAAGCTTTGGCGGTTATCGGCAGGTTTTCGCCTTGTACAACTTTAGGCAGCGTAGCGTTCTCCTCGTCTTTTTTATCGTCTTCTTTATCGTTAAATACAGACCTCCATCCGGCAGTATGGATCACCGTTCCGCTGGCATTGAATTTCGCGCCCGATTGTACAACAATCTTGGTCACCTCCTTAATGCAATCCTGGTGAAAAGCTTCGAGCATACGACCGGCTACCATATCATAAACAGCCTGCTGATCAGCAGAAAGTTGATGCGGGTTTTCGCCGGTTGTGAGTACTGCGTGGTGATCCGTTACTTTTTTTGCGTTTACACTTCGTTTGTTAAGCGTGGCGCTGCCTAAGGCGGTAGCTTGTTTGCCAAAAAGCGGATGCTGTTCCAGCTTTTCAATCAGCGCAGGTACGCCTGCAAAAACATCATCACCTATATAGCGGCTGCCGGTACGGGGATATGTAACCAGCTTGTTTTCGTACAGGTTTTGGAGGATGGTAAGGGTTTGATCGGCAGTGAAACCTTTGCGCTTATTGGCTTCCTGTTGCAGGCTGCTCAAATCATGCAATAAAGGAGGTGGTTCTTTACGTGGTTTGGCTTCTACCTGTAAAATATGGCCACCCTGCGGAAAACCACCTTCAACATCCTGAACCTGGTCAAGTACGGCCTGCGCTTCTTCTTTTGTTTTATAATTTTCGGCCGATATGGCTTTAAATACCTGCCCGTCTTTATCCGGGTGGATGCTAACCTGGTAAAATGTTTCGGGAACAAAGTTTTTGTTTTCGAGGTACCGCGAACAGATCATGGCAAGGGTAGGGGTTTGTACCCGGCCCAGTGAAAGCACGGCACCGCGAATGCCCGACGAAAGGCTTAAGGCCTGCGTGGCATTCATACCCACTAACCAATCCGACTGAGAACGGCAATGGGCCGAATTGAACAGTGTATCATAATCGCTTCCCGGTTTCAGGTTGCGGAAACCCTCTTTGATAGCCTCATCTGTTTGTGATGAGATCCAGAGCCTTTTAAAGGGCTTTTTGCATTTCAAGTAGTAGTAAATATACCTGAAGATGAGTTCACCTTCACGCCCGGCATCCGTTGCCACAATGATTTCGCTGGCTTCGTCAAATAGCTTTTGGATGGTATCAAGTTGCTTTTTTACCGATGGGTCATCTACCACGCCATCTTTGGTTTTTACCTTGCGGATGGAGAGTTTAAATTTGTGTGGCAGCATGGGCAGGTGCTGAACACTCCAGCCGTAATAGCCGTATTCCTGCGGGGCGGCCAACTGTAACAGGTGACCGAAAGCCCAGGTAAAGGTAAACCCTTTACCCTCGATATAGCCATCCTTTTTGGTAGTTGCCCCAAAAACTTTGGCGATATCCCTGGCTACAGATGGTTTTTCGGCTATAATTACTTTCATAAATCCTGCTCTCAACGCGTTGACCTATACCGGCGCTTGCTGATATGGGCGTCGAAAGTATGAATTTAGCGAGGGTTGTGCAAGGTTTGTTGGTAACATTGTTCCGGTCGGCATGGTTACCTAAGCGCTAAATGCCATCGGTAGTAGCCAGTAATTCTTTATCAACTCCGGCAATTATTTCTTTAAATTGAGGTTCGGCATTAGTATAACCTTCAAGCAATTTGAACTGGTTTTTAGCCCTGACTAAATTATGCCCTTCGTATTGCGCGCCGTAATAAATATCGTTATTTAAAAAGTCGGTTAAAAAGCGAAGCCCCTGCATGTAGATCATCATCTTACCCGAAAAAATGAAATATTGCTTTTCGGTTTCGGTAAGGATAGTGCCCATCTCGCTCATATATCCCTTATATATCGCCCTGAAAAAGTCAGTTCTGATGATGATCTGATCCAGATCATTTTCTTCTTCATTAGCGGGGGAAAGATAAGTGCGCATCATATCGCCAACATCGCTTAAATAATAACCCGGCATCACGGTATCCAGATCGACAAGGCAAAGGGCGTTTTGCTTATCATCAAACAGTACGTTATTTATTTTGGTGTCGTGATGTATTACGCGCAGTTTAATTTCGCTGTTTGCGGTAAACTGGTTGTAGGTATGCAATATGTCAATATAAGCACGTGCTTTTTCTACTTCGGCAGCAGCTTGTTTTAGTTTTTCTTCAGTAGCTGTTTGTAACGCCTGCTCAAATTGCTTAAACCGAAGTTTCAGGTTATGAAAATCTGTAAGCGTGTATTCAAGCTTGCTGATATCAAAATGGTTTAAAAGACGTGTAAACCTGCCAAACTGCACTGCGGCACTGTAGGCTTCTTTTGTATCCTGTAAAAAGTTTACCGTATGCGATCCCTCAATGAACGGAAACAGGCGATAAAATTTGCCATCAGCAGATTGAATGATAGATTTTCCGGTTTTGCTTTTTAACGGTGCAACAAACAAATAGCCCGGATTAGTTTCGTCAAGGTATTGCTTGATTAGCGCAAGGTTATTATCAATATGATCCGGGTGTTTAAAAACCGAATCGTTGATTTGCTGTAGGATAAATGCCTGGTTGGCACCACTTATTTTATAAGTATGATTTATTAAGCCCGAACCAAAGGACTTAATATTATATTCAGAAACGTTTAATCCAAAATTTATAAGGATATCATTAAACATATTATAGCTGTTAACTATTCAAACATAGCTAATTGAAAAGCGATAGCCATGCGCAAACGTTTGAGTGTTTTTTATTTAGTCTTGTTTTTTGTTTTCGACCAGTTGCGATTCAATAATCACCTTATAAAAGGCGCTTGGTTCGTTGCCGCCTGTGCCCTGGTGATGCAGCAGGTCCATCAGAATATCGGTTGCTTTTTGCCCCTGTAAATAAGGGAATTGCTCAACTGAAGCTGCTGGAATATTTTCCATATAATTGATAAGCGGTAAATTGGCGTAGCTTACAAATTCAAGATCTTGGTTGACCCTGATATTTAACCTGGACGCGTGCTTTATGGCAAAAAGTGCCACATAATCATTAAAGGTTACAATAGCGGTTGGTTTGCGTTTGCTGGCCAATAACTCGTCTAAAGCCTTCTTGGTACCTTCTTCTGTCAAATCGCAGGAAACTATAAGCGATGGATCATACTTGAGCCTGTTTTTGGTCATGGCTTTGATGTAGCCCTCTTTTCGTTCGCCGGTGGCTACCATGGTTTGTGGCCCGTTGATCATACCTATGGCGCGGTGGCCTTTTTTCAAAAGGTAACTGACGGCTTCAATGGTGCCAATCTCCATATTGCAGGCCACATAATGAATGTTGGGAATAGATGGGATCCTGTCGAAATAAACAACGGGGATATTATACTTTTTTAAATTTTCGAAATGCTGGTAGGAGGATGTGTTTTTCCCTACAGAAACCAATAAGCCATCAACCCGGTGATTCTTCATTTTTTCAACCAGTTGCTTTTCTTTTTGCTCATCATCGTGCGATTGTGCTAGCAATACCGTATAGTTCTTTTTATAGGCGGTATCTTCAATGGCGCTTATGGCCGATGAAAAGAATGCTTCCGAAAGTTCGGGCAATATAACCCCGATAGTAAGGGTTTTGCCTTTTTGCAAAAAGATGGCTGTTTGATTGGGCTCGTAATTAAGTTCGCCGGCCAGTTTTTTAACTTTTGCCCTTGTGGTTAGTCCTATACTTGGATGATCATGCAAGGCCCTTGAAACTGTAGACACCGAAATGCCTAATATTTGCGCTATTTCTTTTATTGTAGTTGGCTTTGTTTGCATTAATTATGAGCTAACGTTGTTTTTATAGTTAAAGTTAAGCGATTATTATCAAATTGTATTCGTTTAGTGCCCAATTGCAAACGTTTGCGTAACCTTTTGCGTTGCCGACAGCTAATTTATAAACCTTATTCAACTGTTGTTAGGGAGATTTGAATATTGGCGTTACCGCGTTAGGAATCATCTGTTTTGATGATAAATGCGCCTGCCTGCGATGAAGGTTTTGAACAAATGAACGCTCCTGGGGCGATGCTTGTCTTCATTTTTTGAAGAGAAGGCCAAAACCTATAAATGCCTGCTATTCAATTAATGCCACTTAAAAGATAATTATGGCCATTTTTCAAACGTTTGCGTTGAAAATTGCGCTGTTTATTTTTTATTAAAGCCATTAATGCAATTACATTTATAAAACCGTACCAGCTTAATAAGCCAAATGATTAAGAAAACGACTATATTTTATCTCTCCCTATTATTTATTACGATCAGCAGTAAATTTGCTATAGCGCAAAGCGCACGTATTGACGCAACTAAATTGCGTCATATAATTCCGCTTGGCGGTAATGCCTGGGTTAGTGCTCCTGATACTATCACTGATGAAGGCTTAATCGGTCTGAAGAGTCCTAAATCGACTGCAGATATCTATTTCAGGCTTAATGCTGCGCAGGATATTCAGCTTGCATTGGTTGTGCGTGTTCCGCAAGGCAATAGCACATTGCAGTTATCAGCAGGGAAAAAAGCTTTTGTGAAAAAGCTAAGCAATGCAACATTTGATACCGTTAGTTTTGGAAAGCTACATGTTGAACCCGGTTATATAAAGCTAAGCCTTAAAGGTATCAATAAAACAGGAGCCGTTTATGCTGATGTTTCCGATTTGGTAGTTACGCTGCAAAAGGCGGATAATGATATTGCTTATGTTACCAAAAGAAGTTCATTCCATTTTGGCAGGAGGGGGCCTTCGGTGCACTTGCGCTATCCAGTTGCGGCAGACAAGGAGAATAAAGTAAAATGGTTTTATAACGAGATTATAGTACCCAAAGGACAGGACGTTATAGGTTCTTATTTTATGGCCGATGGTTTTGGCGAAGGATATTTTGGTATGCAGGTAAACTCGGCTACCGAACGCCGGGTGCTGTTTTCGGTATGGAGCCCTTTTAATACCGAAGATCCTAAAAGCATCCCCGATAGTATGCGTATTAAATTGATAAAAAGCGGCAGCACTGTTCATATCGGCGAGTTCGGTAATGAAGGTTCGGGCGGACAAAGCTATATGCGTTTCCCATGGAAAGCCGGACAAGCCTATGCATTCCTGTTAAGCGCTGAGCCTGACAATGTAAAGCACACCACTACTTATACTGCTTATTTTAGAGATGTATCAGCCGGTAAATGGTTCTTAATAGCCAGCTTCACCCGGCCGCAAAAGGCTACCTACTTAACGCATTTATATTCGTTTGTAGAAAATTTTGAACCTGAAAACGGCGATAAGGTGCGCAGGGCGTATTTTACCAATCAATGGATAGGTGATAACGATAACAACTGGCAGGAGCTTACACATGCCATATACACGGGCGATGCTACAGCAAATGCCAATTACCGTAAGGATTACGCCGGAGGAAAAGAAGGCAACAAATTTTACCTGCAAAACGGCGGTTTCTTTAATAAATATATTCAGCTCAAAACTCCTTATGACCGTGAGCCAACAGGAAAGAAACCTGTAATTGATTTTGAAAAATTACCCAATAAATAAGCCCCAAAAACCTCAATATTATATATGGAAAGAAGACAATTTCTGAAAACCAGCGCTATAGCTGCCGCCGGTTTTAGCATTTTACCATCAGGAAGCCTGTTTGCGTCGGCACCTGCAAAGGTACGTTTAGGTTACATCGGTGTAGGTGCCCGTGGCATGAGCCATATTGCCGAAGGTTTGCTTCGCGATGATGTGGAGATCGTAGCCATTTGCGATACGCAGGAAAGCTCATTGAAAATTTGCCGCGAATACATCGCCAAAAAAGGCCATGCACCTGTAAAAGAATACACCGGCGGACTGGATGCCTACAAAAAACTGCTTGATCATAAGGATATTGATGCTGTAATTATAGCCACACCATGGCAGTTTCACCATCCGCAAGCTATCGACGCTATGAAAGCCGGAAAGTATGTAGGATGCGAAGTAATTGCCGGTCTTACAGTTGAAGACCACTGGGATATTGTTAATACTTCAGAAAAAACAGAGATGCCGTACATGACGCTTGAAAACGTTTGCTATCGTCGTGATGTAATGGCGGCATTGAACATGGCACGCCAGGACTTATTTGGCGAGATCGTTCATTTAGAGGGTGGTTATCAGCACAATTTGAGAGGTGTATTATTCAACGATGGCAAGCGCTATTACGGCGGCGGCGTTGAGTTTGGCCCTAAAGCACTGAGCGAAGCACAATGGCGCACCCAGTTTAATATTGATGTAGATGGTGATATCTATCCAACGCATGGCGCTGGTCCGTGTATGCATTATGCCAATATCAATGCAGGTAACCGGTTTACCAATCTTGTATCCTTTAGTTCAAAAGCGCGTGGTTTATCGGCCTACGTTGAGGAATTATCGCCCGGTCACCCGAATGCCAAGATCCATTATAAAAATGGCGACGTAACCACTACCATGATCAACTGCGCCAATGGTGAAACGGTATTGCTGAGCCATGATACGCACCTGCCGCGCCCGTATTCATTAGGTTTCAGGGTTCAAGGTACAAAAGGACTTTGGATGGACGTGAACAAAAGCGTATACATAGACCATAAATCAAAAGAAGATGATTCATGGGATCCGGCAAAAGAATGGTTTGACAAATATGACCACCCACTTTGGAAAAAATATGAAAAGTTTGCCGAAGGTGCGGGTCACGGTGGTATGGACTGGTTTGTATTTAACGCTTTTGTTGAGTCGGTTAAGCAAAAACGCCAAACGCCCATCGATGTTTATGATTCTGTTACCATGAGTGTAATTACTCCTTTATCAACCAAATCATTAAAAGAAGGCAATGCCAGCGTAGCATTCCCTGATTTTACCAAAGGCAAGTGGAAAGAGCGCAAAAATACCTTCGCGCTTGATGACAGCGGCTTTTAATTATCGTTTATATTTTTTTGCATGTAATATGTTTAGCCTGGTCAAAAGCCGGGCTTTACTTTTTTAAAAGAATATCAATGGTACCGCTGCAAAGAGTAATAAAAATGTCTTTGCTGTAAGGTACGCAGCCATCGCACGGAAGCAAAGCCGTTCTGTATAGTATGCCATTGCTTGGTCGTTCATCCCCACAATTACACAGCAGCCTTCAACCCACTCATAATCAAAATATTCGGGCGCAATCTCTAAATACGCAGAATCGGCGGAGCTGACATCCTTTTCATCCTGTTTGTCGTTCCAAAAACTTTCAAAAATTAGGCTTTATCGCTGCAAAATACTTTGATTCAAACGTTTGCGTAAGCTCAAATTCGTGCAAAACAAACGTTTGCGCTGTGTTTGGAGGGGCGTTTTTTTGCTTTCAAAATCCTGTATTTCTAATTTCCATTATTCAAAAACAAAGCAAAATCGCAACAGAAAACTAACAATTAATTAATACTAACACCACCACGTATGATTAAAATTTACTCAAACCCCGACAAGGGCTTCAGCAAATGCATTTATTTAAGGAGGCAGATCAGTGGCCTTTTTAAAGTAATGTGCTGTTGCCTGTTATTATTATTGCCCGTACTCGCGAACGCGCAAACAACTATCAGCGGTAGCGTGAAAGATAAAGATGGCCCAATCATTGGAGCTACTGTAACCCAAAAAGGGGTTAAAAACACAACTTCTACCGATATAAACGGTAAGTTTAAACTTATACTAAAGGGTAACTCAACAGTATTGGTTGTTTCTTATGTTGGGTTCAAAACTCAGGAAGTATCCATAGGCAACTCAACTGATGTTGCCATCACATTACAGGAAGACCTTAACAAACTGAACGAGGTTGTTGTGGTTGGTTATGGTACAGTTAAAAAAGGCGACCTCACCGGTTCAATCAGTTCTATAAAAAGTGATAACCTGATCCTTGGTGGTACTACGTCTAATATTGGCCAAGCCATTCAGGGTAAAGCTGCAGGTGTACAGGTACAACAAACCAGCTTTGCTCCCGGTTCCGGTATCAATATTACTGTAAGGGGCGGTAATTCTATCAATACTTCTACGGCACCCTTATATGTAGTAGATGGTTTCATAAGCGAGGTTGGCAGCCAGGTTAACCCCAACGATATTGAAGATATTCAGGTATTGAAAGACGCGTCTGCAACCGCCATCTACGGTTCAAGAGGCGGTAATGGCGTTGTGTTGATCACTACAAAAAAAGGAAAAAACGGAAAGGTTTCTTTGGATGCCGATATATCAGGCGGTACCCAATATTTAACTTATAAGCCCGATTTGTTAACAGGACAGCAGTATACCGATATTCAAAATGCTACCGCTCTTGAAGACGGTAAACCACAGCCATATCCTTCAAGTTTTCAGGTAGCTAATACCAACTGGTTAAAACTGGCTACACGCAATGCAACCATTCAAAACCAAAGTATAAGCTTAAGCGCCGGCGACCAGAATTCAAAGATTTACGTTGCGGGTAACCACATAAAACAGGTTGGTGTATTGCAACGTACCGGTTTTGAACGGTACACGGCAAGGATTGGTGCTGAGAAAACCGTAAACGAAAACCTCAAGATCAGTGCTAATTTTTACGGTGCAAACTCAACAGCAACTTTACAATCGTACACTGGTGATATCACCGCACCGTTGTTTAGTTTGCTTACGGCACCACCAAACGTAGCACCCTATAATGCCGATGGTACTTACAATTATTATGTTACTCAGGGAACAAAAACAAACGCGTTGGCCGGCCTTTTGGAGCCAACCAATAACAGCGGTAATAAATTAATTAATGCCAATGTTGGTTTGGATTATAAGATTATTAACGGTTTAACTTATCACCTTACAGCCGGTACGGAATACAACCAAACCACTACCGGTCAATATCTGCCAACAACAACAATTGCAGGTGCAAAACAAGGTGGTGTGGCTGCAGAGCAGATCTATTCAAACTTCAGATGGATTACTGAAAACTACCTTACCTATAAGTTCAATATTAAAAAAGACCATGATTTTACCGTGTTGTTAGGTACATCAAACCAAAAAGATGTTGCTGAATCATTACTTTCCGGAGCAAAAGGCTTTTCAACCGACGCGTTCCTGTACTATAATTTAAATGCCGGATCATTAAGTAATGGCTACGGAAGCAGTAAGGCAGAAGGTTTCCTTACATCGTACTTCACCAGGTTTAATTATGCTTATAAAGACAAAATCCTGGCGTCGTTCTCTTATCGCGACGACCGCTCGTCACAGTTTGGTTCAAACAGACGTTCAGGCTTTTTCCCGGCTGGTGCTGTAGCTTACAAATTAACAGATGAGGATTTTATAAAAAATCTGAATACTTTTTCTAATTTAAAAGCCCGTGTCAGCTACGGTGTTACCGGTAACGACCGTATTCCTGCAAGTTTATACCTTGCAACCTTTGGGCCGTACAGTACAGTACTTAACGGAAGTGGTCAGCTACAAACAGGCATCGAACCCAAAAACCTTGCAAACCCTAATCTTCAATGGGAGGCAACAAGACAGTTGGATATTGGTTTAGATATGGGCTTTGCTAATGGACGTATCAATGCAAGTATTGATTATTACAGCAAAAAAACTACCGATCTGCTTATTCAGGTTCCGATTGGAGCACAATGGGGAGCCACTAATGGAACCCAATACATCAATGGAGGTGCCGTTCAAAACAGAGGCATCGAGCTTTCGCTAAATACAAGTAACCTGCGCAGTAAAGACCTGTCATGGAATACTACTGTTACCTTTGCCTACAACAAGCAAAAGACATTGAATTTAGGCCCTGGTGTTTCAATAATAAGCACTAACACGGCTAACCCAAGCGGTACGGTTTCGGGCCAGGAGTTTACACGCGTTGTACCTGGTATTGAGTTAGGCGAGCTTTACGGCTATGTTTACGAAGGTGTTATAAAAACCGGCGAAAAATATGCTCCGCAACCAAACTCAAAAGCAGGCGATCCTAAATATAAAGATGTTAATGGCGATGGTGTAATTACCCCGGCCGACCGCACCTACCTGGGTAATTCTAACCCGCATTATATGGCAGGTTTCGGTAACGATTTTCATTACAAAGGCATCGATCTGGGTATATTTTTCCAGGGAGCATTTGATTACTATCTGTATAACATGAATGCTATGGTATTAGAGTCAACCACTGGTGCTGCTGCATTAAACAGGTTTGTTGCCGGTAAAAATGAAAATACTTCAATCCCGCGCGAAGGTTATTACCTGAGCACCTACGGTAGCTATGTAAACTCCCGTTTTGTTGAAAATGCTTCTTACGTTCGCCTGAAATCGCTTACGCTGGCTTATAACTTCCCTGCCACGTTATTTCAGAATATGAAAATTCTGCAGGGCATCAGGATTTACGCCGAAGCTCAAAACCTGTGGACTATTACAGGTTATAAAGGCACCGACCCTGAAGCAAACGTACATGCAGATGATACCAATGCACACCCTGGTCAGGTAGCGTTAAGGTCGGCTACAGCGGGGGGTTTGGACTTTAACTCGTTCCCGGCATTTAAAACGGTAACATTCGGTATAAAAGCATCTATCCATTAATGAAAGTATCCATTCAAGGGATCAACAAAATTTAAATCAAATGAAAAAATATAATATTCTACTCCTGGCAGCAGCGGTGATTACGCAGTTTTCGTGTAACAAAACCAGCCTTGAACCTAAAATATACAGTAATTTAACAAGCCAAAACGCGTTCCTTACCAAGTCGGATGCTATTGCCGCCGTTAACGCGGTTTATGCCCGCCTTAAAGGTCCGGCAGTTGGTGATAACTTTGATTATTGGACAGTGAGGCATTTCGCCCTTACCGATTTAACTACCGATGTGGGCCACTGCAGCTATGCAGGTGACCCGGGGCAACTATCACAGGTGCAATGGAATTCGGCCAATGGCCTGATAGCTGAGGATTACAAGCAGATTTATAAATTAGTAGCCAACGCTAATAATGCCATCTATAACATTTCGGCAATGAACAGCATTACTGCTGCTCAAAAAAGCCAGTTTTTGGCCGAGTTGAAATTCTTACGTGCTATTGCATATTCTGATCTTACCGACTCATGGGGGCCGGTGATCCTGAATACCGAGAAAGATATAGCCAATCCTGATTACAAAGCTCAAACGCCGCCAAGTCCGGTAGCGGATGTTGATGCGCTGATGATTGGCGATCTGCAAAACGCAAGCACCGTATTGCCTGCCGATTATACCCAAAGTGATATTTACACAAGTAACGACGTTGGCCGCGCTACCAAAGGTGCAGCTATGTTCCTGTTAGCTAAGATCTATCTGCGTGAGCACCAATGGCAAAAAGCTGCTGATTTAACTAAGCAGGTAATGGATTTAGGTATTTACCAACTGTATCCGTCTTACTCAGGTTTGTTTAAAGAGTCAAACACCTGGTGTTCTGAAAATATTTTCTCGGTATTGAGCGATGCCAACGTTAACGGAACCGAGTTACTGAACCATTTTGGCCCGTTGAGCCATCCGGTATTAACCGACAGGTGGCAGTACTACGCCGTTACCTGGGATTTCTACAACAGCTATGGCGATGAGGATGACCGTAAAAAAATGTTTTTTACCCAATATCAGGGTGTTGACGGGTTAACGCACAAACAAGCTCCATCGCAGGGTGCTACCGCTCCGGATGGCGTATTGTATATGCCTGATGTTGCAACCATGAAATATGCTGACCCTAACGGTGCAAACAGTTATTATGATGGCCATAGTGTTGATGTTTTACGCTATGCTGATGTGTTGCTGAGCCGTGCTGAAGCTTTAAATGAACTGGGCGGGCCAACTGCCGAAGCTGTTTCATTGGTAAACCAGGTTAAAGGCAGGTCACACGCCAAATTGTTGGTACAGGGTAATCTAACCCAGGCTACTTTCCGTGATGCTTTATTGCAGGAACGTGGCTGGGAATTATATTACGAGGGCAAAAGAAGGGCCGACCTGAAACGTTTTGGAAAATACGATGTGATCGTGAACGCTTACCTGAAACGTATTGGTCAAACCAATACCGTGCAGTTGCCACGCGACGAGTATTTCCCGTATCCGCTTAACCAGGTTAACATCAACCCTAACCTGAATAACGCGGGCAGGCAGCAATAAGCATAAAATTCAACTATCGGTAAAGAGTATACAGCTTTTAATGGGTTGTATATTCTTTACTGTTTAACCGGTATTACAAAATTTAGTGATGAAGGATTGGTTTAAAGTTTTAGCGGCAGGATTGTTAGTTTCAATCATCTGTGGTTGCTCGGGCGGTAACCTTGTAAAAGAAATTCATATAGGGTTGTACAATAACAACGAGTTGAAAATTAAGCTTGAGGTTATGACCAGCAAGCCTGTTGATCTGTATGCTGAATACTGGATAGAGGGCAAGCAGCCGGTAAAATACCGGTCGACCACTACGGGAAATGGTACATCGTATAAGCTTGTGCTTTGTAATATTTTGCCTGATACTACTTACTCATATCATATTGTAACTGTTGATGGTGGCGACACCGTGGTGAGCAAACCCCATACTTTTAAATCGCATCAACTGCCGTTGTTTTTACAGGAACAGTTTCACGCTAAAACGGCCGCTAAAGCCTCGCTGCCGGCACAGTTTAATGACGGTTTGATGCTCATCAACAAACGTTATGCTCCCGGTGTGGCTTATCTGGTTGATAACAAAGGGCAGATCAGGTGGTATCACATGATTGACAGGCTGGGTTTTAAAGTGATCAATTTCACTAAGGATAGAACGCTGCTCTCTATTTTGGGCCGTAACGATGAGCCTACCAGCTACGGCAGTGAAATATTAGAGATCAATATGCTGGGCGACACGCTGCTGCACCTTACCAAAGGACAGGGCGATTTCAAGCAAACCATCCATCACGAGATACTGAAAAATGATAAAGGCGAGCTGGTAACCATTTTTGTTGATCAGCGCTTAATGGACCTCACGTCTATCGGCGGCGGCAAACAGGATACTATTAACGGCGATGGTATTATGGTGATGGACAAAACTGGCAAGCAGCTTTATAAATGGAGCGTATTTGATGTGATGGATCCGCTGAAAGATCCTAAGATTCTGAAAACTAAAAAAGACTGGATGCATGCCAATAGCCTCAGCTATGATACAGACGGCAATTACCTGATGTCGTTTTACAACAACGGGCAGATCTGGAAAATTGATGCCCATAGCGGAAAAGTTATTTACAAGTTTGGCAAAGGCGGTACTATTGCCATGCCTGCCGATTGCAACTTTACCCAGGCTCATGCTGCCCATATCAATAAACAAGGAAACCTGATGTTTTTTGATAACGGGGTAGAAAAACACCAATCAGGAGTATACGCCATGAAAATTGATGAGAAAAACCAAACCTCGACCATTGCCATGCACATCACACTCCCTAAAGAAATTTTTAACGGCAGAATGGGCAGCGCCTACATGATTAACGATACTGCTACGCTGGTCTGCTGTTCCAAAAGGCACATTATAGTACTGGCAAATAATAAAGGTGTATTACAATGGACGATGGAAACATCGGTGCCAACTTACCGTGCAGGTTTTATCAAATACGAACAGCTTGATCCATATTTAAAACCATAGATCATTAAAAATGAAAAAGAAATATCAATATATAACTTTCCTGTTGCTGTTATTTGCTTTGGCAAATGTTGCTCAATTGGTATCATGCAGCGGAAGCAAAGCGGAAGAAGCGGATAAGGCTGATTCTGCTGCTGTGAGTCTTGTTTCTGTAGATACCGGCAAAATGCCCGGCGGTAAATATGGTGACGCCGTACGTTATGGCCGCGAACTGATGCTGCATACTGCCTATTATATAGGTCCCGAAGGTATTAACGGTCATTATACCGGTAATAAAATGAATTGTACCAATTGCCACCGCGATGCCGGTACAAGGCCATACGCTTTTAACCTGGTACGGTCGTTTCGTGATTATCCGCAGTACCGCGCACGAGAAGGTAGAATTTTATCCTTAGCCGAACGTATCAACAATTGCGTAATGCGCCCTAACCTGGGTAGACCTTTGCCATTGGACGGAAAAGAGATGATCTCGATCATGGCTTACCTTAAGTTTTTGAGCGATTCGTCAAATGTTTCTAAAACCACCAAAGGTTTAAAAAATTTGGAGGTTGAGCTGCCCAATGTAGCGGCTTCATCAGACAGGGGCGAGGTTTTATATACTCAAAATTGCGAGCGTTGCCATGCCAAAAACGGCGAAGGCAAAATGCGTTTTGATAATGTAACTTACGAGTATCCGCCGGTATGGGGATTATTAGCTTATCGTCCTGGTTCAAGCATGCACCGTGTGGTTAAGTTGGCGCAATGGTTAAAAGGCAATATGCCTTATGATAAAACCGCCGAAGGAAAACCTTTCCTGACCGACGCAGAGGCGCTTGATATCGCCGCATTTGTTAATGACGATAAAAAGCATAAACGTCCATTGCCTAAAACCACGAAGGAAGTTGATTATCCGCATTACGAAGAAAAAGCAATTGATTACGATAAAGGGCCTTTTAAAGATCCTTTTTCAGAAGAACAGCATAAGTACGGGCCGTATAAACCGATCATTGACTATTGGGAAGGGCAGGGGATAACACCTGCTATTTAAAAAACAATAAGTGCCGTCGCTCGGCTCCAGCCGAGTGACCGCTATCTCCAGGCCTCTGGCCTCTACACGGCGACCAGGGTCGCAAAATAGTTGCCACTCGGCTAGAGCCAAGCGGCGGAGGTTTTAGGAATTATAATTCCTGAAACAACATTATAAAAAGACTGACTAAATTTATTTCATGAAAAAACAATTTTTAGCTATCACTTTCCTTTTATCAGGCTTTGCGGCTTCGGCGCAAAAAGTACCTTATACCAATTGCGATAAATGCTGGCTGGCCGATTCATTAGGTAACCATCGTGTGGTATTAACCTTTAATGGTACAGGTAAAGTGGCTAAAGCGGTGATTAACTGGAGGCGCAGGGATAATGAGCCCGAGAACAAGCGGATCATTATTGAAGATGCTAAAACCAAACAAAAAATAACCAACGTAAAAATTGGTTCAGTAAACCGTGAAAGCGGTGAACTGTATTTTGAGCCAACATCGGGTAAGGGTACTTACTTTGTGTATTACATGCCTTATAAAAATGAGGGGCGCTCAAACTATCCTAAAGGTGTTTATCTCAAACCCGAAAATACAGCCTCAGCCGAATGGCTAAGTGCTGTAAATAGCAAGCAAACGCCTTTAGCTTCGGTAAAAGAATTTCAGTCGATAGATGCTTTTAACAGTTTTTACCCAATGGAGGTAATTGCTACAAAAGCAGAAACCGAAGCGTTACTGAATAAGCACAAATCTGAAACATTTTTAGTTTTTCCGGAAGATAGGATGAACTCCATCCGCATGACCAAAGATTTGCCACAACGCTGGATTGAGCTTGGTGCGCAAAGTAAATATACCGGTGAAGCTGCCCGCGGCGAAAACTTTGCATTTCAGCTGGGTATTTACGCGTTACAGAATCTTGAAAATGTACAGGTTTCATTCAGCGATTTGAAATCTGCTACCGGTAAGGTGATCCCGGCTTCGGCACTGTTTTGTATCAATACCGGCGGCACCACTTATGATGCTAAGCCACTTACTAAGGTTGTGAACGTAGCCAAAGGCGATATCCAGGCCTTATGGTGTGGGGTAGATGTGCCTGCCGCAATACTGCCTTCGGTTTATACAGGTAAGGCTACCATCAGCATCAACGGTAAACCGGCAAAAACAATTACTTTATCTGTTAAGGTAAATAACAAAATTTCAAAAGATGGCGGCGTAAGTGAGCCTTATAAAATGACCCGCCTGGGTTGGTTAAACTCAACCATGGCACAACAAAATACGGTCATCGCGCCGTATACCCCGCTTGAAATAAGTGGCAACACAGTTAGTTTGTTAGGCCGTAAGGTAGAAGTGAATAAGGACGGTTTCCCAAAACAGATCCAGACTTATTTCACGCCGGAAATGACAGAATATGCGGCAACGCCTAACAACCTGCTTACCGAAGGTATTCACTTTCATTTTATCGACGCCGCTGGCAAAAAAATAAACCTGAAAAGCCAGGGTGTACAGTTCATCAAAAAAGAAGCCGGAACAGTGCAGTGGACTGCTGTAAGCGCTAACGATAGCTTGCGGATGGATGTAACCGCTTCGCTGGAGTTTGACGGCTTTATGGCTTACACTGTAAAAGTAAAAGCCCTGCAGAACGTTAGCCTGAAAGATGTTACCATGCATATCCCGTTTAAAAAGGATTTTGCTAAATATATGATGGGCCTTGGTCAAAAAGGAGGTTATCGCCCCGAAAACTTTGAGTGGAAATGGGATGTAGCCCATAAAAACCAGGATGGTGCCTGGATAGGTAATGTGAACGGCGGTTTGCAGTATTCATTGCGGGATGAAAAATATGTTCGTCCGCTGAATACCAATTTTTACCTGCAAAAGCCTTTATTGTTGCCAACCTCATGGGGCAATGATAACAAAGGCGGTATTAAGGTAGCCTTTGATGGTAAAGCGGTATTAGCTAATAACTACAGCGGCGAGCATGACTTGAAAAAAGGCGATGAGCTCTATTATAACTTTACCCTGTTGGTAACACCTTTCCATACCATTAATACCGATTTTCAGTGGGCTACAAGGTTTTATCATTCATATAAACCCATTGATACCATCAAAAAAGCGGGGGCAACGCTTATCAATATTCACCATGCTACAGCAATAAATCCTACTATCAATTACCCGTTTATTGCCTGGCAAAAAATGAAGGCCTATGATGATTCGGCCCATGCTGCCGGGTTAAAGGTGAAAATCTACAATACCATCCGCGAGTTATCAAACCACGCCTATGAAACTTTTGCTTTGCGTAGCCTGGGTCATGAAATTTATTCGCCGGGTAAGGGCGGAGGCTTTAGCTGGTTGCAGGAGCACGTGGGCGATGATTACATAGCCGCATGGTTTGTACCCGAAATTAAAGATGCTGCCATCATTAACAGCGGCATGAACCGTTGGCATAATTACTATGTGGAGGGTATGAATTGGTTAACCCAAAACGTAGGTATCGATGGTATCTACCTGGATGATGTGGCCTTTGACCGTGTTACCATGAAACGTATTAAACGTGTATTGACTAAAGATGGTCACCCGGGAATTATCGATCTGCACTCGGCTAATCAATACAATAAAAGCGATGGTTTCAATAACAGCGCCAACCTGTATATGGAGCATTTTCCTTATCTGAACCGTTTATGGTTTGGTGAGTATTTCGATTACGAGAAAAACGATCCAGATTTCTTCCTGACCGAAGTGAGCGGTATTCCGTTTGGCTTAATGGGCGAGATGCTGCAGGGTGGTGGTAACAAATGGCGTGGCATGGTTTACGGCATGACTAACCGTATGCCATGGAGCGATGGCGCAGATCCGCGCCCGATTTGGAAAGCCTGGGATAATTTTGGTATTAAAGGAACCAAAATGATTGGTTACTGGGTTGACAACAACCCGGTAAAAACCGATAAAGCTAAGGTTATAGCAACCGTTTATAAAAAGGATGGCGCTGCCATGGTGGCCATTGCCAGTTGGGAAGATGCTGATACAGATTTTCAATTAAATATCGACTGGAAAAAATTAGGCATCGATCCTGCTAAGGCGACTATCACGGCGCCGGAAATTAAAAGCTATCAGCCGGGCAAAACATTTGGCCTGAATGACAGGATCCCGGTTGAAAAAGGCAAAGGGTGGTTGCTGGTGATTAAATAAAACGGAAACATGAATAAAAAATGGTTTATCGCCGTATGCCTTTGCATTGGCGGCCTGAAGGCTTTTGCCCAGCAAACGGCAAGTATCCGCGAGTATACTAAAGCTATTACCACTTATCCGTTTTCGGATCCTAATCCGATACCGGCATTCACCAATATTTATCCGTATTTCCGTTACGACGGATTTACGGATAAACCGGTGCAAAAGGAGTGGAAAATAATTGAGCTGGAAAACACGTATATCAGGTTAACCATTTTACCCCAGATAGGCGGCAAGATCTGGTCGGCCGTTGAAAAATCGACAGGTAAGCCAATTGTTTATGAAAACCATGTAGTGAAATTCAGGGATATTGCCATGCGCGGCCCCTGGACAAGCGGAGGCATCGAACCTAATTATGGTATCATTGGGCATACCCCAAATTCGGTTACCCCGGTTGATTACCTTACCCGCACAAATGCCGATGGTAGTGTAAGTTGTTTCATCAGCGTGCTTGACCTGCTTACCAATACCTCTTGGACAATGGAAGTAAATCTTCCGGCAGATAGAGCTTATTTCACTACCAAATCATTCTGGCATAACTCAACACCGCTTGAGCAGCCTTATTACCACTGGATGAATACGGGGATCAAAACCAGCGGTAAACTTGAATATATTTTCCCCGGCACCAAACACCTCGGTCACCAGGGGGAGTATGCCGATTGGCCCATCAATAAACAGAACGGAAAGGATCTTTCCTTTTATGATAATAACAATTTTGGTGGCTATAAATCATACCATGTGTTTGGCAAGTACACCGATTTTTTTGGTGCTTACTGGCATAACGATGATTTTGGTATGGCTCGCTATGGTGGTCACGAGGACAAAGCCGGCAAAAAGATCTGGATCTGGGGACTGTCAGATCAGGGTATGATATGGGAAAAGCAGCTTACTGATAACGATGGTCAGTATTCTGAAATTCAATCGGGCAGGCTGTTTAATCAAACAGCAGTTAAAAGCACGTTCACGCCTTTTAAACACAAAGGTTTTGCGCCTGGCACTTCAGATACCTGGACAGAATACTGGTACCCGGTACTCAAAACCAAGGGCTTTGTACAGGCCAATAACTATGGCGCGCTGAATGTGAAGGCCGATGGCGGCTTGTTGAAACTGTATTTTAACCCGGTTCAAAAAATAGCCGATACCCTGAAGGTAAAGCAGGGCGATAAGCTGATCTATAGTAAAAAAGTAACATTACAGCCCTTGCAATTATTTACAGATTCGGTTAAGGCTGATGCCGGGGATGTGCTTGTAACTTTAGGTACTAATAAACTTATCTATAATTCAAAGCCCGAGGCAGATAACCTCAATCGCCCGGTTGATTTGCCGAAGGATTTTGACTGGAACAGCGCTTATGGCTTATATACCCAGGGCAAAGAGTTCATGGATCAAAAAATGTACCCCGAAGCAGAAGAAAAACTGCAGGCAGCCTTAAAAAAAGATCCATACTTTTTACCGGCGCTGGTACAATCGGCAGCACTGACGTACCGTGATATGCGTTATGCCGAAGCTTTGGCTTTTGCCAAAACTGCCTTGAGCATCAATACTAATGATGACGGAGCAAACTACTATTATGGTATTATTAATGCGCAATTGGGTAACGTGGCTGATGCTAAAGATGGTTTTGATATGGCCGGTTTATCGGTTGAATACCGTAATGCGGCTTACTCAGCGTTGAGCAGTTTGTATTTAAAAGAAAACGACTATCTAAAAGCTTTAGAATTTGCTTCGAAAGCGCTGGATTTTAACAGGCTTGATGTGTCTTCGCTACAGGTGCAAGCCATAGCTTACCGCCATTTAAACGAGCGCAAAAACGCCGAGCAGGTTTTGGACACCATATTGGCTTACGAACCGCTTAATCATTTTGCCCGGTTTGAGCAGTTTTTATGGCAACCCTCTGATGCTACAAAAAACGGATTTACCTCAATGATTCGGAACGAACAGCCTATTGAAAGCTACCTTGATCTGGCAGATTGGTATGATCACAACGGCTGTATAGAGGAAAGCGAAAAAGTTTTACAACTTTCACCTGCCAATGCACTTGTGCATTATAAACTGGCGTTTTTGCAATATAAAGAGGCAAAGCCATTTAGTGAGACGCTAAATAAAGCCAATGCAGCAACGGCGGCATTTGTATTTCCTTTCCGCAACAGCGATGAGGAAGTATTGCAATGGGCCGCGCAACAAAGCAATAGCTGGAAGCCTAAGTATTTTCTGGCATTGCTTTACAAAGACCGCAATCGGATTGACGAAAGTAAAGAGTTGTTTGCTGCATGTGGTAGCCAACCAGATTTTGCACCTTTCTATGTAGCGCGGGCTGCAATGCAAACGGGAGATAATGCTCTGATCGATTTAAATACCGCGGCCAAACTTGATAAAGGCTGGCGGTATAACAAGCTGCTTGGCGAATATTATGTTAATAATAAGCAATACGCTAAAGCACTAACTACTGTTGAGCCGTTTTATAAATCGCACCGTGATAATTACATCATTGGTATGCTCTACGCCAAAACGTTGCTCCTGAATAAGCGGTACAAAGAATGCGGAGAGCTTTTATCGCACATTGATATCTTACCTTTTGAAGGCGCTACTATTGGTCGTGAGTTATACCGGGAAACTGAGTTGATGCAGGCGGTTCAAAAGATAGATGCTAAAAATTACAAAGCAGCTTTAAGCTATATTGCAGACGCTAAAAAATGGCCTGCAAACCTTGGGGTAGGTAAACCATACGCCGAAAATATTGACGAGCGTTTGGAGGACTGGATGAGTTACCTGTGTTATATCAAAATGGGTAAGACTAACGAAGCCACACAGTACCTGAAAAAAATAACAGCCTTTAATCCTCAAATCGATAATACAGTGAGTAATTTTCTTTCGCCCAATCATCTGGTTACAGCATGGGCCATTGAAAAGCTGAATGACCATGCGGCGGCAATCAATTGGTTGGACTCCGAAATTCAAAAGTACGCGGATGATAAAGTGATCAAATGGTGTAAGGAAGTTTATGAAAGCAATGCTTCCAAGGAAAACGAGGTGAGCGATGCAAACATCAGGATACTGGAACGTTTGATGTGATCACCTCAACTGCTTGGCAAAATCGGATGGCCTGATATTGGTAAGTTGGTAAAATATAGCGCTAAAGGCAGATAAACTATTGTATCCTAATTTATAAGCGATCTCGCTCATGGACATATCGGTTTGCAGCATCAGCTCGATGGCTTTTACCATTTTTAGCAATTTGAAATATTGCAAAAACGAAGTGTTAAGGGTTGATTGGAAAAGGCGTGAAAGTGTCCTTTCGCTGAAGCCGGTTTCTTCACTTACAGATGAAAGGGTTAGTGGCTCAAATGCATTTTTATTCATATAATCCAGTACGGGGTGCATCCGGGTGTTATCAGTGGTAGGTAAGGCCACTGGTAAAGATTTTTTGCTGATCTCCGGCAATATCGCCTTTATTCCCGCTAAAAAATGGAATGCCTGTTCATCAGGGAATACATTGCCATCCCAACGCTCTGAGTAAATGAGCATCTGAAATAGTAAATTATTGATAGGATAGATTCCGCCTTTGGTGTAAAACGGGTTGCTGTTATCATCGTGCCAGTAAAAATAAACCGTGCGGGTAATTGCCGATTTGTGCATTTCCACAAAATGCATCATCCCGCCAGGAATCCATACATAATGCCTTGCCGGGATAACCAGTGTTTTATCGGTTAAGTGAATATAGGCGATGCCTCCTTCTATGTAAATCAGTTGACCTTTTTTGTGATTATGGTTAGGGAAGTTCCGTTCTGTTTTCCAGTTAATTACATAAACGGATTCGGGATATTGATCAATATCCCGGAAAAAGTTATCAGCGGTAACTTTGTCTATGTTTTGGCTGGAATGAATAAACATTTGGCAAATTTAAATAAAATAAGCTTTTAACAACTGCCGAACTTTGTACTATTAAATCACCATGAACTTTAATAGTAAATTTTATCTGGCCTTGTTGCCAGTTTTGTTGTTGGCCTTTTCGTTAAAAGCCCAACAACCCGCTGCCGATAGCAGCAAAAACCTATCCTTAACCATAGCACAGGTTTGGCAAAAAGCAGCCACAAACAGCAAAGCTGTACAAATTAAGCAGTTGAAGGTAGCCAGTAGCGCCGAAGGTATTAAAGATGCCAAAGCAGAGCGCCTGCCCGAGATTAATATTAACGGCGAATATGCCCGTGTAAGCAATATGCCGGTTTACGAAAACGGTATTTTTAATGCACCAACTCAATTTCCTGTGTTGCATACTACCTACACTGTAGGCGGCGAGGCTTATTTAAATATTTATAACGGTAATAAAACTAACCTTGAAATTGACGCCCGCAAACGCGAGAATAACATCGCAGGGGAACAGCAAAAGCTGACCCTTTCGGAGGTGAAGCTACACGCAGCGGCTTATTACCTGGATATGCAGCGCAGTATCATATTTAAAGACCTGTTACTGAAAGATATCGCCGCGCAGGAAAAGCAGCTTTTGCAGATCAAAACCCTTCAAAAAAACGGCGTAGTTTTAAAGAGCGATGTACTACGGGCGGAGTTGAAACTTTCTAAGCAGAAACTCTCTTTGGTTCAGTTGGATAATGATTTGGCCATAGCTAATCAAAAACTGAATATCCTGATAGGCTTGCCTGATGATCAGCAGATAAATCCGGTTGAAGCTGTTCAGTTAGATACAGCAGGCAAAGAAACGTACGACGAGTATTTAACCGATGCCGGGAAGAATGCCTATCAGCTTAAGATCTCTGAACAGGAAACCGAACTAAGCAAGCTTAAGTTAAAGAATGTAAAAGCAAACGTATCGCCTAAAGTAGGTTTGTTTGCGGCGTATAATTATAGCTACCCGCAGATCCTGTTTTATCCCTACTCGCCAAGTTTGTACGGTTTAGGTTTTGCAGGGGTAAAAGCTTCGTTTTCTATTTCCTCATTTTATCATAACAGCCACAAGGTAAAAGTGGCAAGGCTCGATCTTGAAAGCCAGGAAATTGAGCACGCACAAACAGAAGATGGCGTACGTCAGCAGGTTAATGAGGCCTGGCTAAGGTACAAGGAAGCGCTGAACAGGGTAGATGTAAGTCGGGTTAATGTGCAGCAGGCCACCGAAAACAGGCGTATTATAAACAATACCTACTTTAACCAGCTATCGCTGATAACCGATTTGCTTGACGCGGATACACAGTTATTACAAACCCGCTTTGATCTGGCTGCTGCCAGAATAGCCGCTCAACTTCAATATTATCAATTACAAAACGTAACCGGGAAACTTTAATCATGAACAAACATATAAACACTTATACCGCAACTGATAAGTTAATAACTAAAATAACCACGTGGATAGCCGGCATAGTTGCAGCTGGCTTATTGGTATGGGGTATTATAACGTTGGTACACTTGTACAGCTATGAAGAAACCGATGACGCCCAGGTTGAAGCCTATATTAATCCTATTACAGCAAGGGTAAGCGGTTTCATCAAAGAAATAAGGTACGACGAAAACCAGGACGTAAAAAAAGGAGATACTCTGCTCGTTATTGATAACCGTGAATACCAGATACAGCAGGAAGAAGCAGGCGCTGGCCTGCAAAATGCACGCGAACAGGTAAGCGTGTTGGAAAGTAATGTAGAGACCGCTGCTAAAATTGCCGAAGTCAATAAGGTTCAGATAGCAGCAACCAAGGCTAAATTAGTAAAAGCCGAACAAGAGTTTGGTCGGTTCACAAAGCTGTATGAAGCTGAATCGGCTACCAAGCAGCAACTGGAAAATGTACAAAGCGCATTGGATGTTGCCCGGTCTGATTATCAGGCGTCCTTGAACAATTACCAGGCATCACTGTCGAAAGTAAATGATAGCCGCTCGCAGATCTCGCCGGTAATGTCGGAGATCAAACGTCGTGAATTGGTATTACAGCGTAATAAGCTTGATGTTTCTTACACTGTGGTAACTGCGCCTTATGATGGCAAAATGGGCAAAAGAACTATCCAACCTGGTCAGCAGATTCAGTTGGGGCAAACGCTTGCTTATATAGTTGATAAAGAAACTGGCCTTTGGGTGGTAGCCAATTTTAAAGAAACACAATTACATAACATGCGGATAGGCGAGGGTGTTGAAATTACTACAGATGCCTATCCCGATAGGAAAATAAAAGGAGAGATCCTTTCTTTATCACCGGCAACGGGCTCGAGATTTTCCTTATTACCTCCGGATAATTCAACCGGTAACTTTGTGAAAATAGCGCAGCGTATCCCGGTAAAAATTAAAATAGATAATAAGGCTGTCGATTTTTTAAGCGCGGGTATGAATGCCAGCGTAACTGTACCTAAAAACTAAGAGCCATCATGAGCAATCAAATTCCGGTTTTTAAACCCTGGGTACCTGAGTGGCTTATACGTATCACCTTGCTGTTGGTGGTACTGCCAGGCATTATTTTGTTTTCGTTGTCTATCAGTAATGTTAGCGCCGCTGCAGGTTATTATGGTATAAGCCCTAATGACGCTCAGTTTTCGATGATTATCCTATACGCCGCAACTGCAAGCTTTGTAGTGTTGGAAAAGCGCTTTTTTAAAAATATCGCCAGTAAAATGTACCTGCTCATCAGCGTGTTGTTACTGGTTACTACCTGTTATATCTGTTATCACGTGCGCGACTTTTTTGTGCTTCTGATCTTCAGGTATATACAAGGTTTGCTAACCTGTACAAGCCTTAGCATCACGCTAACGCTGATGTTTACGCGCTTGCATACCGAACGCTCAAAGGAGATAGGCTATTCAGTTGTTTATTGTATCCTGCTTTGCGTATCGCCTTTGTCAACCTTATTTACGGCATCTATTATTGATAATTTCAATTTTAATGTGATATATAAATGCGCCATCTATTCCTTTTTGCCGGGTGCAGCGTTAATGTGTATCATCATGAATAATGTGCGCCTTGATCGTAAATTGCCTTTATATCAGTTGGATTGGGCAAGCTTTGTGATTTACTCGGCGGGGCTTTGTCTTGTTGGTTATGTTATGGTATATGGCCAGCAGTATGATTGGTTTGATGATAACCGTATCCTTTACAGTGTAATAGCCATTGCTGTATTATTTTTTGTATTTGTGGTGAGGCAACTCAGTTCAAAAAGACCTTACTTTCATATCCAGGCATTTAAATACCGCAAGTTTGTGCTGGCCGCATTACTGCTGTTTGTGTTTTATATCTGCCGTGGCTCATTCGGGATTACTACATCGTTTATGAGCAGCACCATGGGTATGGACCCAATACACGTTGGTTATTTGCTTATTTATAACCTTGCAGCTATTATTATTAGTGTTACCATCTCATCAAGATTTTTACTGATGAAGAAGCCCTTGCGGCAGATCCTCATTTTGGGCTTTACTTTCCTGTTGGCTTTTCATGTGTATATGTGTTTTGTATTTTCGGCGCAGGTTAATACCGAAGATCTGATCATCCCGGTAATATTACAAGGCATGGGCGCTGGTATGTTAATGACCCCGGTTATTTTGTTTGTGATATCATCATCGCCGGTTAAATATGGTACAACAGGCTCGGCAGTAGGCATTTTTATGCGTTTTACCGGGTTTAGCAGCAGTATTGCGCTAATTAACTATTTTCAATTATATAGGCAAAATGACCATGCCAATCGTTTCCAGGAGCAGCTAAGTCAGTTAAATCCGCTTGCTGTTCAAAAGCTGGCTGTGTACAAACAAGCCTTGACCGGTAAGGGCGTAGCTGCAGACCAGGCCGCGAAAATTGCCAAGGGTTTGCTGAGCAGAAATATAAGCGCGCAAGCCCAGCTGCGTTTTGCTGTTGATTATTATCAGTTTATCAGCTGGGTGTTGCTGGCTATTATACTAATTGTTGTTTTATTCCCATCGGCCAACCGGACAATTATTAATCTTAAATCCAACCAGCCAGCACCTGTTGTTTATTAATCGATATCTTATTCGCTTTTCAGGCTCTTTACCGGGTTTTCAAGTGTTTTGGTAATATGTGTTCATGAGGATGCCAACTGCCGTTACCGGAACTATCCGCAAGGATATTTCGGTACGGTATTGGTGATTCATATTATTGGGCCGGGGAGGGGATATATGAGATGTTTCCCTGGCTCAGGACGATAGCAGAATTCCTTACTTGGTTTTTGGGAAACTGTGAAAATTAACGCGCATTTAAATGCTTAATACACATTTAAATGCGGCAATTAATTAATTTAACTTATTCGGCAGATAGCAACTGGATGTACTGCTCAAGTAAAACAATGTATTTGTCTTTCCAGATATTTACCCTGTTTTGATTGGGGCGCATTTCGCCACTCCGCGGATCAATTATATCAGAGTTTTTTTTCTGATAATATTCTGGAAATTCTTTTGAAAAGTCGTGGTCTACAATTCTGCCAATCCGGTGTATAATATCCGCATTTAATTCTTTTCTGTTAAACCACTGATATACCACACTTCGGCTTACATCCGAGTGTTGAGCGAGTTCGGTAATACTGAATCCTTTTTTTCTAACGAGTATCTCTACAATCTGACCGTGATGTTTTTGCATAATTTTTAGCTGTAAAAAGTTAAAAAACTAATCAAAATAAGCTTAGGTGCCAGTAATAATTAGTTGTTAATCAGTTTACTAACTATTGACAGGTGACTATGTAATGCAACTTCTATGCCAGTGCGCCAAATTTAATCTTGACGAAATTGATAGAATATGTTGGTTGGACAATAAAAAGGATTTCCAACTTTTAAGAATAATTTTAACTTTTAGATTATTTATTTTCCCTTGTTTTTTGAGTGAATAAAATTCCGTGTATTTAATTACGCACGAAGTGTGGAATAATGTATACATAGTGTGAAAATTTATTCCCCATTTAGTGGTTTTGAAATAGGCGTGTTTAGATGGAAAAGAAATAGTGAGAAGTTAATCCTCGAAATGCTACAATAATGTTACAAGTTTAGCCTGCTCTTTGAAAATATGAAAATCTGTGCCATAATATTTTCTGTTAGTCCTTATTATATTAATAGTTAATTAATATGGAATTAATCTGAAGATCAGGCTTCTTTGAAAATCTTTGGATCAAACTTTCTATATAATTGTTGAAGGGGAACTTTAGATTTTGAAGTTATCCCCCCTTATATATATTGTAGTAGTAGTTTTGATAGAAATAGTAATGATGTTTTTAACCACTAAAGCGATATTGTTTTGGTACTCAAATTTGTTTTTCGGCTATTTCACTGTTTTATAATGCGCTGTAAGTCAGTTAAAAGTGAAAGAGATGTTGAGTTGAGAAGTATTTGAGCAATAAAGTGTATAAAAAATAGAATGGGGATTTTTCAATAAAATTGCCAAAATGTTAGTACTTTCATAAAAAAAATACTAAAATATTAAAATTACTACCAATGAATACACAACATCCATGGCATGAAGTTTCAACGGGGCCTAAAGTTCCTTACGTTGTAAACGCTGTTATTGAAATTCCCAAAGGGTCAAAAGCTAAGTACGAGATTGATAAAGAATCCGGCCTTTTAAAATTAGATCGCGTGCTTTTTTCATCTGTAATGTACCCGGCCAATTATGGATTTATTCCGCAAACCTATTGTGATGATCAGGATCCGCTTGATATATTGGTAATATGCTCGGTTGATGTTTTTCCGATGTCAATTATCGAAGCAAAGGTGATAGGGGTAATGCATATGATTGATAATGGTGAGCAGGATGATAAAATTATTGCTGTAGCTAATAATGATATGTCAGTAAATTATATAAATGATTTAAGCGAATTGCCTCCACATACTATTAAAGAGATTGAGTGCTTCTTTAAAGACTACAAAGTTTTAGAAGGTAAAAATGTAACTGTTGAGCGCTGGATGGGTGTTAGCTATGCACACCGTGTTATTGAAGATAGCCAGGTGTTATATGATGTTAACTTTAAATCGACTCAAAACGAAGTTAAAGTAGCCGGCTAAGTATAACTGAAAGCTAAAAATGCTTAATCCGGCTCCTTTATTAATTGGGTTGCCGGATTAAGCATTTTCAGTTTAGTATAATTAGGTTTATAAGTTTAGGTTATTACCGTTGTTTGCTCTGTTTTTATTTATATAAGTGATCGCCGCTTGATGTTTAATCAATTTAGCAAGGTATATTATTAACGCTGGTTAAATTTCTTTTTTGAATTTTCAAGCAGGCTTTTATTGTATTTCTCTAATAGTTCAATGTATTTATCCCGCCAGTATGAATCCTCCATTTCATCTGCATGATAATCAGGAGCGTGGGTGTAACCTTGGTTTTTAATATTGTCAAATTCTCCCTCAGTAAATAAATGAGGAAATTCAACAGAAAAATCATGCTTTAGGCAAAGGCCTATTTTGTATATGATTTTCGGTTTTAGGTATTTTTGATTAAACCAGTAATAAACTGAACGTCTGTTAACATTAGTAAATCGTGCGATTTCGCTTATGCTGCAGCCTTTGCGCCTAACCACTTTCTCTACTATTTCACCATGGTGCAAATCCATAAGTTTTATAAAATGAGTTTTGAACTACTTAATAGCAATCGTAATTTTAATTAAGTTCTATAATAAAAAATAAGAAGCAAGTTAATAATACGTCTTTAGAAGTTAACTTGCAACATTTAAACAAATTTGATCTACGTTTACCTTTACTGTTAAAACGCAGTTCAATTGTTCTATGGTCATCAATATGGTTTTGCCCATAATTTGAGTAACTACGCCTTGGTAGTTATACAATAATCCATCCTTTATTTTAACCTTGTTGCCAATGTTTAAATTTTGGATGCTCATTAACTCAACTTCTGAGTAATTGTTAACTATTGATTTTATTCGGTCAATTTCCTCGTCGTTTAGTACTACAGGTTTTCCGCAATAGGAAACGAAATTTACCACTCCGGGAACCTGCTTTACTTTAAGCTGTTCACCGGCATTTGCCCTGACAAAAACGTATGATGGAAATAATGGAGTCTCTATCATTTTGTTTCGGTCGGCCCATTTTTTTAATGATTTAATCACCGGACAAAAGGAGGTGATATGATTGTCATTTAAAGTTCTGTCTATTTTTTTCTCAAATCTGGATCTTGTGTACACAACCATCCAATTTGCAGGTGTAGGTTTAATTATAACAGCGTTTTTCATTATAGTGCATTTTTATTTGTTTGATAATTAGGTAGATGATCAAACTAAATGTTCTTCAATTCAAGTGCAATATTTTCATAAAAATCGCCATTTAGTTTAATAATTCGCATGGTCCCTCATAATTTGTTTTCAAACTGTGAAAAAAGTGTGGTGTAAAAAATACACATGTTTTAAAGATGTGTTTAAACAGCTATCGGCGGTTGCCGGCAGCGCATTTTAACCCGGGAACCCCAAAATCAATAAAAAAATTAATAATTAGTTACGCGAAAAAGTCAATTAACTAATAGTTGTTAGAAAAGGAAGCTTATTTTCTTTTTTCGTTAAGTTGATATGTGGAGTTGCCTGGGATTGGGGGTTTGTTCGGAAACTGGTTTTTACCTGTTTAATGAAGGAGATTTCCTTACGTAAATGATGGTTGGTTTGTTACATGAATGTGAATAATATCACACTTTTGTACATTTCACAACAATCGGCAGTTTTGTTGATGAAAAGTAAATTATATGGCTAATTTTGTATCAATGTGTTAAATAAAATTCATGTTTAATTAAACATTGATAATGAATTAATAAGCTGACACAGTGGTTTTTAATTGAAAATAGCTCATTGTAAGCGAAATGGCGAAGCTATACTCAATTATTAATTAATGTCTCTAACCAATCCGATAGTTACTGCAGCCACCGTACCCAAGTTAATTTAATTAGATATACAGAATACCGATGTATGCATCTTGGACGGCTGCAACGTGAATTAACTTTAGACGAATTGGGCTCTGGCATTACTTAGTTTAATAATAACCGGGGTTTTTAACCCTCTCGCTGATAACTTAATCAAATGAATAAGCCAAACGCATCGAGCAAAAAGATATTAGTTATAGGCATCAACTTTTCTCCAGAATTGACGGGTATTGGAAAATATACCGGAGATATGGTTGAATGGTTTGTTGATAATAATTATGAATGTACTGTAATAACATCTTTTCCTTACTATCCATTTTGGAAGGTGCAACCGCCATATACCAATAAATTTTATAAACGTGAAGTACTCAAAGATGGTAAGCTTATTGTATACAGGTGCCCGTTATATGTACCTGAAAAACCTGGAGGTTTGAAGCGACTTATTCACGAAGCTACCTTTTTTCTGTCGGCTTATTTTGTGCTTATATCCTTGTTATTTAAGTCTAAGAATGATTATATATTTTGTATAGCTCCGCCTTTTCATTTAGGCTTTTTAGGCTTGTTTTACCGGTTTTTTAAACGGGGCGAAATCATTTATCACATTCAGGACCTGCAAATTGAGGCTGCGCGCGATTTGAACATGCTCAAATCGAAAAGAGCATTTAAAATTTTGTTTGCGATGGAGAAATTTATCATGCACAAGGTAGATTTCGTAAGCTCAATTTCAAAAGGCATGCTTAAAAAGATCAGTGTTAAAACTAACCGGGAGATCACCTTTTTTCCCAACTGGGTTGATACTGACACTTGTTACCCAATAGCTAATTCTGCCGAATTGAAATCGATGTGGAATTTTGATGCGGATGACAAAGTAGTACTATATTCTGGCAGTATTGGCGAGAAGCAAGGAATTGAAGCTATTTTAGATGTAGCTGAACAGCTTAAACAGGTAAGTTTCATAAAATTTGTTATTTGCGGCACCGGGCCGCACAAGGATAAACTCATCCAGCGGGCTAAGCAGCAGCAACTTGATAACGTAAGTTTCTTTCCGCTGCAGGAGCGTCATCTGTTTAACAGCTTTTTGAATATGGCCGATGTGCATCTTGTTTTGCAGAAAAAGAGTGCCGCTGACCTGGTTATGCCATCAAAACTGACCACCATTTTGGCTGTAGGCGGTCTGGCGCTGGTAACAGCAGAGCAGGGCACCACTTTGTATGAAGTTATAAAAGATAACAACATGGGGGTTGTAATCCCGCCAGAAGATATTGATCAACTAAAGGCAGCCATATTTAACTGCTGTACATCTGATAATACTGAAATTAAGCTAAATGCCCGCGACTATGCTGAAAATCATCTTAATATCAGCAAAGTGATTAAAAGGATGATGTCAAATATGCAGAAAACGGTATATCCCGAACCGAAAGGAATTACATATTTAAGATTGGACAGGGACGCGGATTAGAATTAAAATTAGTTACACAGTATCTTCAATGTGAAAGCGGGACGCGGGGCCTGATAATAAAATTTCGGGCTGGGAGTAAAGAAAATTAGATGATGAATATTCATACACGGTAACATTATTCAATAAAACCGTGACATTTTCATCCTTTTTTTCAAAGGATTTAACCTCGCCCAAAAAGGTAAGGTCGGTGTTGAGATCGGTGATATATATTTTTCTTGTAACGGGCTCACTCATAGTTTAATTATTGGCGCAAAGAAAATAAAATTTTATGGCAATCTTTTTTCAGATAGAAAGAAAAATGATTGTTTTTTAATGCTATGTGATCGTTTTAATTGGTATGAAAATCTGAAACAGGTAGCTAAATACTTGTTCAATAATAAATAATATAAAACCTAACCTTAACCTGTGTGAAATTAATATTTATTGACGATGAACCAATTCAGCATTTCATAATTCAACGAATGATTGAAACCTACCTATCATATCAGCCAGTAACTCAATATTATTTCGATGCAACAAAAGTTCTGGAGTTTTTAATTAAAAACAAAAGTAACAGCGATGAATTGCCCGATATGATATTTGTTGATATTAATATGGCTATTATGAGTGGTTCCTCATTTCTTCATAAATATAATAAACTAAGATCCGGTTTAGCAAGGAAAATAGATGTTTATATTATGTCATCGTCAATTGATCCGATGGACCTGGCCCTGGCAAAAAAATACGATTTTGTTTTAGATTATATTATAAAACCCTTGACAAAGGTTACGCTCAAAAAAATATTAGAGCCTGCGTAAGGATCAGCACAAAGCCTCGGCGCTCAGGCAGGCAACATTTTCGATATAGATTTTACTCTTACTTTTTGTTAAGGTTGTCTCCGCTAAGCTAAACAGCGGTGTTGATGAAGTGTAATCATAAACTTCAATATCGTACAGGGTAGCAATAATATTATCATTTGCTTCCTTATATGATTTCAGGAAGCCCTCAAAGGTCAGATTTTGTTCTAAGTCAGTTAAATAAATTTTCTTTTTAGGGGATAAAGTCATTGCAAATACGCTTGAGTAAAGAATAAAAAGTATTTATTGTGTATACGGTGCTCCCCGGATAATGTTGCAACAATTATTTAATCATTTATTGTTACTGTATTAACTATCCATATGCTGTTCACAGCTTGAGCTGTGCTAACTCTTCACAAGCGCCCGGAGATAAACCCGTGGCCCGTCTTTTTTAGGAAATAATTAAATCGATCATGATGAAAAATCAATTATTAACAACATTTTTAATTTTAATGGCATTGCTGACGTCATGCGCCAGCTATAAGGAGAATAGCTACTTTCAGGGACTTGAGAGGAACCCGGAGATGGCTTATAAGATCACCAATTTTTCTCCGCCGACGATACAACCTGGTGATATTTTATCATTAAGCGTTAAAAGCCTAAACTCAGACGGCTCAGCTATCTTCAATAGTGGAGCTGTAACTATGGCTAAGGGTAAAGACGGTAGCAGCAGTGCCGCATCGTCGGCAAATGACGGGTACCTGGTAAATAAGGACGGTGAAATTCAGTTGCCTTTGGTACACGGTGTAAAAGTAGGTCAGCTTTCGCTTGAAGACGCGGCCGCTCTCATAAAAGGTAAAATTTTACCGTATCTTAAAGAGCCTGAAGTATCACTGGCTTTCACCAATTTTAAAGTTTCGGTATTGGGCGATGTAGCCCATCCAGATGTGATTACAGTTGATGGCGAAAGATTTTCAATTACCGACGCGCTTAGCAAAGCCGGCGATCTTACCGCTACCGCCAATCGCAAAAATGTTTTATTGGTTAGGGAAGTTGACGGCAAACGGAAATATATAAATATCGACCTCACTTCGCCAAGGCTATTTGAATCGCCATATTATTATCTCAAAAGCAACGATTTGATTTACGTTGAAGCCGGTAAAGCAAAATTTGCAACCCAAAGCACATTTGTTAAAGTACTCCCAATTGTGATTTCCATAGCATCATTGATCTTGATCGCTATACAAGTAAGTAAATAACTGCAAAAAATATACATATACCTTCAAATATTATGGACGCTTCTAATTCAAATGATGCCGGATCGGCTAAAATCAGTAATTTTTTTAACCGGTTATTGTTTCATTGGCCTTTATTCCTGATCTTTTTTGTTATATGTTTTTGCCTTGCTGTGTTTTATTTAAAATATAAAAGGCCTGTTTATCAGATTTTTGGCAAGGTGATGGTTAAGGATCAGCAAAAGGAAGCCAATAAAGCGGCCCTGGAAGCTATCAATTTAACTGAAAACCAAACCGGCATAGATGAGCAAATGAGCCTCATGAGTTCAATTCCCGTTACAAGACAGGTGGTTGAAGACCTGCAGTTATGGGTTACATATCTTCAGAAAACGCCGTATTATTCTTACAGGGATATTTACTCTGATACTCCGGTTCAGTTTAAATTAATAAGCCGCGGAAAAGGCTCATTGAATTCGACATTTGATATTGTAATTGAAAGCGATAGCACATACCTGATAAAACAGCCTAACGGCAAATTGATCAGGTTTGCGTTCCAAAGTAACCTTACCAATAGCTTTGGTACCTGGAGGCTTGATAAAACAGCCGACTTTAAACAGTACATCGGCAAAACGGTACGTATAAAATTACGCGAAATAGATGATGTAGTTGGCTATTACCAAGGCGCCATTCATGAATCGCCAATAGCCAAGAGTTCGGTTGTTGTTTTCAGACTGGATGATGAAGTGCCCGAAAGAGGGCGTGAAATTATTGATGACCTGATAAGGGTTTATATGGCAGCTTCAGTTGAGCAAAAACGCAGATCGACCCAAAATACCATTAAGTTTGTTGAAGAGCGTTTAGGATCGATCACCAGCGAGCTAAATAATGTAGAAAGTAAATACCAGGGTTATAAAAGCGCGCGCGGAATTACCGAATTAGCCGATCAGTCATCGGTATACGTAGGTAATGCCCAAACAAACGAAAAGCAAGTTAACGATCTGAAAATTCAGCTTAGTGTGCTTGATGGTATCGAGCGTTATTTGAACTCCAACGATGGTAAAGGTACAATGCCTTCAATTATCGGATTTTCTGATGCTACCCTGCAATCATTAACAGACAGGCTTACTGATTTGCAGATGGAGAAAACAAAGTTGCTAACCACCTTACCTGAAAATAACCCCTTGTTTAATCCGATAAATCAGCAAATAAACGCTACGAGAGTTTCCCTGCGTGAAAACTTAAAAACCACCAGGGCTTCATTAGTAGCTACCCTGCAAAGTTTGCAAAATGTTGGCACAGGCTTTAAATCAAACATTCGCGCGTTGCCCGGCGCCGAGCGGGATTTGAGCGACATAAAACGTATGCAGGGTATTAAAGAAAATCTTTACATCTATCTGCTGCAGAAAAAAGAAGAACTCAGCCTGGATTACGCCTCAACAATTTCTGATGCGGTGGTAATTGAACAAGCTCATGTTGGGGGGCCGCCAACACCTATACCGGGTTCTGTTTATGCTACAGCATTGATATTAGGCCTTGTATTCCCGGTTGGTATGGTATATGGTCGTACCGCGTTAAAAAACAAGGTATCAAGTAAAGGCTCAGTAATTTCGGCCACCGGGTTGCCAGTTTTGCTTGAAATTGTACAATCTGAAACTGATGAGCCAATAGTTGTACTTAATCAAAAAACCTTTATCGGCGAACAGTTCCGCGATCTCCGGACCAAATTGGCTTATCTGCATAAAAACAATAACAACCCCGGCAAAACCACCATTTTTACATCAAGCATGCAGGGCGAGGGTAAGAGTTTTGTATTGAGTAACCTCGGAACTGTATTAGCGATAGCCGGGAAAAAAACGGTACTTCTTGAATTGGATTTAAGAAAACCAACGCTTGCGAAACGATTTAATTTAAATCCATCGGCAGCAGGTGTAACAGATTTTATTATTGGTAATGCCTCGCAGGCCCAGATCGTACAGCGTTCAAGCATCTCTGAGGATTTGGACATCATTTGCGGCGGCGCAATACCTCCTAATCCTTCGGAGTTGCTTGAAAGCATACAATTGGTAGAACTGATAACCAATCTGAAATTAAAGTACGATCATATCCTTATTGATACGCCGCCGGTTCACATTTTGGCCGATGCCATGATCATTGCCCATATGTGTGATCTTTGCTTATACGTGATCCGCCAGGATTATACCCCTAACCAGGAACTGGAGTTTATTAGGGAAATAAAAGCAGAAAACAAGCTGCCACGCATGAAACTGATCTTTAATGCGGTAAAAAGTGAACAAAGTGCCAATAGCTATATCTACCAGAAAAACAGCTATATAAAAGAGCCCACAAAGAGCGTGAAAAACCGGATGAAAAAATTTGCGAGCCGGTTTTAATTGTCACTTACCATCTATTTATAATAACAACTCTTTTTAAATATGCAATTGATACTTCAATTTCATAAACCATCGCCTGCTATATGAAAAGTTTAACAAGCGAGGTTGTTGCCGATAATAAATTTGCTAAATGGCAGCAATGGACTAAGCTTATCGCCGTTACGTTCTCGGCTCAGGCAATTATACAATTACTGGGATTAGTAACCGGGATATTGATAGTGAGGCTGCTACCCACAACCGAATACGCGTTTTATACACTGGCCAATACAATGCTCGGCACAATGACAGTATTGGCCGACGGCGGAATTTCATCAGGAGTGATGGCGCAAGGGGGCAAGGTTTGGCAAGATCGCCAGAAACTGGGAACCGTAATAGCCAGCGGACTTAAGCTCCGTAAGATATTTGGCATGTTTAGCTTGCTGATCTCTTTACCAATCCTGTTTTACCTGCTTATCCGTAACGGTGCTTCGCCTATTGCTTCGGGTTTAATTGTGTTGGCGATCATTCCATCATTTTTTGCAGCCTTGAGTGATACATTGCTCGAAACCGCGTCGAAACTTCACCAGGGAATAAACAAACTCCAAAAAAATCAGCTATCTGCGGGGCTTGGCCGTTTTGTGCTGATGGTAGGATCGCTTTTGGTTTTTCCGTTTACCTATATAGCTATACTGGGCAACGGTATACCCCGTATGTGGGCCAATATCCGGCTACGTAAAATCTCGGCCGAATATGCAGACCCAGAACAAAAGTCAGATCCTGCTGTAGAAAAGGAGATACTTGCCATTGTAAAGCGGTCGTTGCCCGGCGCCATTTACTTTTGCGTATCCGGGCAGATCACTATTTGGTTAATCTCGGTTTTTGGCAATACACAATCTATAGCGCACGTAGGGGCATTAAGCCGTTTGACTACGGTATTAACTGTATTTACTACTTTATTCAGCACATTGGTAGTACCGCGCTTTGCCCGCCTGCCCGAGAAAAAGAATTTGCTGGTGCAACGCTTTATACAAATAGAAGCGGCGCTTTTTGTTATCAGCTTTATAATTATAGCGATAGTGATGCTATTCCCGGCACAGGTACTCTGGATATTGGGTAAAGGTTATTCCAACCTTAATACTGAGATCTTATTACTCACCATATCAAGCTGCCTTACTATGCTGGCAGGCGTTACTTACTCGGTATTGGTTTCGCGCGGATGGATTATAAAGCCGGTCATTAACTTATCGGTGAACATATTATTCCAGCTAATCCTGGTAGTTACTATGGACCTTTCAAAAACTACCAATGTGTTGATGTTTTCCATAGTCGATTTTTTGCTTGCTTTTGTAATCTTAATTATATACTTCATTTACAGGGTGTCTAAATTACCCAAACAATCCATTTCATGAAACAGAGATACCCTGCGATGCTGAGGCATAAACTTAGCAATGTTAGTATATCGCTCCGGAAAAAGTACTATAAGTTTTTAGGCATGCAGATTAACAATGGGGTAGTATTAGGCAAAATAAAATGTAAATGGCCAGACAAGATCAGCGTTGGAACCGAAAGTGTAATTGAAGATGACGTTGTTTTTAAAACCCCACAGCCATTTGCCGAAACCAATTTTGTGAAAATTGGAGAGCGTGTATTTATTGGCCATGGATGCGATTTTAACATAACCTTAGGACTGACAATAGGCGATGATTGTCTGATAGCCGCCAATACCACATTTGTTGATGCCGGTCGCGAAATGAAGCGCGATTTACCCATCAATCAGCAACCTGTGATACACAAACCAATAATTTTAAAGAACGATGTATGGATTGGGGCGCATAGTATTATCCTTCAGGGGGTAACTATTGGAGAGGGTAGTATTGTGGGTGCAGGTTCTTTGGTTAACAAATCAATTCCCGATTACCAGATATGGGCCGGTACACCCGCCCGCTTTATAAAAAACAGATAAAACACCTATGCAATCAGTTATTTGTACCCTTTTTGAAGGACATTACCACCTCGGTGTCGCGGCATTTGTCAATTCACTTTATAAACATGGCTTTAAAGGTGATATCTATGCCGGTTATTTAGGCGAGTTGCCTCCCTGGGCCAAAACGACAGATTCATCTCTTTTCGGCGATCTGCAATTAGCAACTTATAAGGTTAATGAGGAGATAAACATCCACTTTGTTAAACTAAAAACCAGCTACCACTTAGCCAATTATAAACCTGATTTTTTGAAGTGGCTTTTTGAAGGCCCTGCACAGCAAGTGGACAATATCTTTTATTTCGACCCGGATATCATTTTAGATTACAGCTGGGATTTTTACGAAGAATGGGTGTCTTTTGGTGTTACAGTTTGTGAGGATGTGAATTCGCCACTTCCTCCAAACCATCCCCGTAAAATGGCCTGGAAAAAGTATTTCGGGCAGTTTAACATTGATCTTGACCTGAGCCGAGATGTTTATGTAAACTCTGGGTTTATAGGTGTCAATAAAAAAGATATCGGTTTAGTTGATACCTGGATAATGATCCAGGAAAAAATTGGCCCCGTAATAGGCGGATTAAGCCGGGCGCCATTCCCTGGCGAAGCCAATCTTGCAAAAGAGCACGCGGGCGACTATGCGCCTTTCAGTAAAACTGATCAGGATGCTTTGAACATAGCCATTGCAGCGTGGAGCGGAGTTGTGAGCTTTGTAGGTAAAGAGGGTATGGGTCTGCAAGGAGGTGCCACACTAATGCTTCATGCTTTAGGAAATCCCAAACCATGGAAAATTAAATTTTTGAAACAATCATTTTTGGGAATCAGCCCGAGAAGCGTTGATAAGAAATACTGGAAATGTGTTGATCATCCGATTTCAATATTCAACAATAATTATGTTCAGCGGAAAAGCCTCGTTGTAAATATGGGTGCGTTTATAGGCAGATTTTATACGAGAAACTAAACCTGCAGCCTTTTATACTATTCTACCGGTTATATGAAAATTTTACTTGTTTGCGCTTCGCTGGAGCCTGGTCTTGATGGGGTAGGAGATTACGTAAGAAGGTTAGCAGCGGAGTTTTGTAAAACTGGTCATGGCGTTATGCTGGTGGCGTTAAATGACAGGTATATAAACGAGTTAACTGAAGATAGCACCAACAATTTCGGAATAACAAGGCTCCCGAAATCAATGCCTGAGCAGGAACGCTATAAAGCTTTTCAAACCGTATTAGATGACTTTAATCCTGATTGGCTGAGCTTACAATACGTTTGCTATTCTTTCGAAAAAAGGGGCATAACCTTTAACCTGGTAAAGCAACTCAAAAAGGTTAAGATCAAGGCCAAGATCCACATCATGTTTCACGAGATATGGATAGGAGAATCAAACGAAAGTACCTGGAAAGATAAAATAACAGGCTTTTTACAACGGTGGGCAGTATCGGCATTAATTAAAACATTAAAGCCCGCCGGTATTTCAACATCAAACTCGTTTTACAAAAACTGCCTTGCAAAAGCGGGTATCCAAGCCAATAAGATCCCAATATTCAGTAATATGCCTGTTGGCAATCCAACCGGCAAAAAAATATATGAGCAGTTGCCTGCCGAAGTTCAAAGTAGCCGTTCGGCATACGTTTTGGCCACCTTCTTTGGTGGGTTTCACTATCGCGATCAGCTTGATTCAAAACTTATCCGCTTAGCACAGCATGTTAACCAGGAAATGAAAAAGAAGCTGGTGATCACTCATGTAGGTAAAAGCTCCGGTATCGAAGAACAGTTTGAACGGTTAGCACAAACTACCAAAATCCCGATGAAGGTATTAGGTACATGGGATGCTCAGGATATTGCCGATTATTTCAGTTTATGCGATGTAAGCCTCGCCAATCATCCCCTGGTACTATTTGAAAAAAGCGGAAGTATTGCCGCGGCCCTTTACAATAAATGCCCGGTTATAGTTTTAAGAGATAACATTGCTGCCGATGATCAAAAAACTGCCGAGGTCGAGCAAGTGGAAAGGATTGATAACATTGAAAAATTTATAAATCAGGAAACCGGTTTTTCTGAAAAATACAACCCGGAAAGTGTAGCAGGGCAGTACCTGACAATGTTTAAAGCAAGCTGATAATCATAGCGATATAATAGTCCGTGTTTACCAAGCAATAAAACCAATATGCTTAAGCCTTTAAAAATTTTATTTATAACCCATAAATTTTATCCTGATCTGGGTGGTACGGAAGCTAACGCCGAATTTTTAGCGGGGGCGTTTCACGATAAGGGTGCAATTGTACACCTGCTCACCTGGACAAAAGACTCTGGAACAAAAGAATTTCCTTACAGAATTGTTCGCAACCCGGGCTTGTTGCAGATAATAAGTGAGCATGCCTGGGCTGATGTGGTTTTTGAAAATAGCCCGGTTTTACGCTTGTCATGGCCTGCCGCGTTTTTCAACAAACGGTTGGTAGTGGTTTTAAATACCTGGCTTAGTAATGAAGATGGCTCCAAATCAATGCAGGCACGGCTCAAATATGCATGGCTTAAAAAGGCTACCAAAGTGATCACAGTAAGTGATGCGCTCCGGAAAAAATGCTGGCCGGCAGCTACAGTAGTAGAAAACGCCTACAACGACAAACTTTTTGTAAGGACTAACGCAGAAGCCCAGCGGACTAAACGCTTTGTCTTTTTAGGAAGGGTAGTATCTGACAAAGGGGCCGACATGGCAATCGAGGCTATCAGTAAATTAAAACAGGAGCATGCAAATCAACTCCTCGGCGATATTTCATTGACCGTTATAGGAGAAGGGAAAGATCTTGCCAAACTGAGACAATATGTGAAAGATCTGGAAATTGAAGATCTGGTAACGTTTGAAGGAAGTTTAACCGGCGAAAGATTGGTGGCATCTTTAAATCAACATAACTATTTGTTGGTACCATCACGGTGGGAAGAACCCTTTGGCATAGTAGCATTAGAAGGTCTTGCTTGTGGTTGTATCCCCGTAGTTTCTGATGGTGGCGGTCTGCCTGATGCGGTTGGCGATGCAGGTATAGTTTTTAAGAGGGGGGATATTGATGATATGGTAAACTCAATCACCAATGTATTAACAGATACATCTTTACAACAACGCCTTAAAGCAGCAGCAAATAAGCATTTACAGGAGCATAGCAGCGAAGTAGTTGCTCAACAGTACTTTGATATTATAGAAGCATCGGTGAATTAAAAACATGAAAGTAATATATACATCGCCTAACAGTAGTCACCACTATCGTTATGCACGCATGCTTCATGAGGCTGGCGTGCTGCACAAGTTTGTAAGTGGGTTTTCAAGATTGAGCCCCCGGGCGGCGCTTGACGAATTAGGTGACGAGTTGGTTCGTAAAGACTTTCTTCAAACAGTCTATCTGGTTAGCTTAAGATCTAAGATTCCTGTTTCTGTTAGCCGGCAGATAGCTTACCTGGCTAAAATTGAACAAGACAATGCCTGCAAGCGTTATCTTGATGGAGCCGATATCTTCATGTACTACAATGGGAGCGGGTTAAACACCAGCAAAGCGGCCAAGAAAAAAGGTAAGATAGTTATAGTGGAAGCCGTAAACAGTCACGTGCAATACCAGGAAGATTTAATGAAAGAAGAATATGAATCATTAGGGCTGCCCTGGGTTCCGTTTTATGCTAAAGAAAAGGCAAGGCGCTTAGCCGAATACCAACTGGCCGATTACATATTACTTCCGTCAAATTTTGTGAAAAGGAGCTTTATTCAAGCTGGTTTCCCCGAAAAAATGTTGTTGAGGGTGCCTTACGGCTTTAGTCAGTTAACTTCTGATATTATAGAAAATGCTGAAAACGAGCAAAGGGAATTTGTGGTTTTATACGTCGGCAGCATTTCGGTACGTAAGGGCTTGAGATATTTGATTAAAGCTTTTGAACAGCTTGATCACCCGCATAAAAAATTGATGATAGTAGGCCCGGAAAATAACCCCAACGGTTTAAATGATATAGTAATACCGGAAGGTGTGGTTTTTACCGGCATATTAAAAGGCGAGCAGCTTAATGCCGCATATAGAGGCGCGAGCGTTTTTTGCCTGCCATCTATCGAAGAAGGTCTCGCCTTGGTATTAGGCGAAGCCTTATCATTTGGTGTGCCAATAATCGCTACAGACAATACAGGTGCAGACGATATTATTACTAATGGCGAAGAGGGATTTATAGTGCCGATAAGAGATAGCAACAGCATTCGTGAAAAACTGCAATTGCTTGCTGATGACAAGGATGCTTATAACGCTATGAAAGAAAAAGCGGTTAAAAAAGCCGGCAGCCTTAAAGGTTGGGACGAAACCGGGCGTTTGTTGGTAGCATCACTTAATGATGTATTTACCGCCAGGGTTTAAAGAAAATATACATGAACAAAGCTCAGGAGAGATTAAGGATACGCTGTAAGCAACTACTATATGTTATAGTGTTAGTGCTTATTTTTGAGGGAGTTGTCCGCAAATTGGTGCCGGCAGCAGGCATGCTTATTTTCTTCCTAAAGGACATTTTATGCATTATTGGTTTGGTATTGATTAAAAATGCAAAACTATCCGGCTTGACCATCAGGTTGGTGCAAAAATGGAAAGTAATGCTGATGGTGTTTGCTCCGCTGGTTTTGTTCACCCTCTTTCACGATGCTCTTTTAAGCATTTTTGGATTAAAGCAATACCTGCTGTTCCCGATTGTGGGGGTCCTGATGCCTTTCGCTTTTCCGGCCGATAAAATTGAAGAGTTTAAACAGTTTGTGCTGATCATTACTCTATCCTTAGTTCCTACATCGGTAGTTGCTATCATACAAAACTCGTTGCCGGCTACTCACTGGTTAAACATGAGCGTTGAAGGGACTTCATTGGAAGGTTTTTCTGCTGCTGGTCGCCTTAGGGTTAGTTCAACGTTTTCATTTACAGGACAATATTCCTGGTTTCTGAATTTTGTGTGTACGTTTTTAACGCTTTGTTTCTTTTGGCCTAATAAAACTAAAGAGAAAAGCGGGTTTAAAAAAATGGCTTTATTGGTGGCTGCAAGCATCGCATTGATCATTGGTATATTTATAACAGGTGGGCGTACCGCTGTATTGGGTTGCGGTTTTTGCTTTGTCGGCGGGCTGGCCTTTTCGGCGGTAAAAGCGCCCGGAAAAATAATAACAAGAGCACTGGTTGGCATTGTAGCGTTTGCGGTTTTATTAGGGGGGATACGTGCTGTTAAACCCGAATTTTTTGCCGCGTATGATGAACGCTCAAGCGACCACGGTGATGGTTCGCAAACCAACGAGATCTCGGGCAGGGTACAGGATGGCTTTTTAAATTGGACAAACTGGGTATTTGAACAGGACATTGTTGCTGTGCTGTTTGGTAACGGCCTCGGTGTAATGAGCAACGGATCAGAAAGGATAAGCTATTACGCTAACGACCTGAAATCAAAAGGATTTAGTACAGAAAGCGATCTTGATACAACCATTTATGAGGGCGGATTGTACCTTGCCATAAGCTGGTATGCGTTTAGAATTGGCCTTATTTTCTTCGCCCTTAATCTTTGGCAAAAGATGAAGAGTAAAGAACTAAGTATAGTTGTTTCATTTTTATTGGCCTACATCATCATGACTGCCTCGTTTGGGGTTGTAGCCAGAAACCCACCACTCAACATTTGGTTATGGCTGGCTATAGGCAGCGTGGTAATCATCAAAAACTACGACGAGCAGCAACAAAAAGAACTAAAGGTGTCAAAGCCGGAACCAGAATCGGTTTTCGCGATATAGATATTCTCATTATAATCTTATGTCAAACAATAATTTTCGGGTAGCCATAGTTGTATCCCACCCAATCCAACATTTTTGTCCGCAGTATATAAGCTTTACAAAAATGAAGGATGTTGAAGTAAAGCTGTTTTTTGCCTCGATGCTGGGCTATAAAAAATATGTCGACAAAAATTTCGGGCAGGAAATATCCTGGAACAACCTCCGGTTAGACGAATTTGATCATGAATTTTTGAATGGCGAACAGGTACTGCCATCAACAAAAGAGCTTGATGCCCCATCAATAACCGAGGAACTGGATAATTACAATCCTGACGCTATCATAACTTACGGGCATTTTCAAAAAGTGCAGCGCAGGGCGCACAAATGGGCGAAAGCCAATAATGTGCCTATCGTGTACATTACCGATTCTGAAAACCGTCAGCGCCGTAAATGGTATAAACTTTTGGCCAAATTCTTTTTGCTAAGGCAATATTACAACAAGGTGAACTACTTTTTTACCGTTGGCGATGCGAATGAAGCCTATTTCAAACTTTACGGTGTACCCGAAAAGAAATTTATCAGGATGCATTACCCAATTGATGTTGATGTATACGCCGATGCTTACCAAAACAAAGCTGCCTTACGTAGTCAAATTCGCGAGCAATACGGCATCCCCAAAGAAGATTTTGTGATAGCTGTAGTAGGTAAGCTGGTAACCTGGAAAAACCAGGAACACCTGATAGATCTTTTGATCGATCTGGAGAGTAAAGGTCAAAAAGCGCACGCGTTCATCCTCGGCTCTGGTAAAACCCTTGATGGTTTAAAGCAAAAAGCCGAACAATTAAAGGTTAACAAAGCTCATTTCACAGGCTTTGTTGATCCGTTAAGCCTGCCTGCATATTACGCTGCCATTGATGCCTACGTACACCCAGCCAGCATCGAACCGCACTCTTTAGCTATAAGCGAAGCCATTTACATGGGATGCCCTGTAATTTTGAGTAGCACCTGTGGCAGCTACGGCGATACCGATGACGTTCAGGTAAACAAGAACGGTTATGTGTATAACTTTGGTGATATCCAGGAACTTTCTGAGAAAGTTATAAAGCTGATCAACGATCAGCAGTTACGCCAGCAATTCAGCGATCATTCACGCAAGATCTCCCTGAAATTTCAGCAGCGCGCACACCGCGATTCCATGCTTGATTTGATAAACAAGGTTAATAAAAGCAAACGCAAAGCTGTATCTGTTTAAATTATGCGCATCGTTTTCTTCACGCATCCTTCGTTTTTAGGTTCGCAGAGTATGCCCCGGTTTGCCAACATGCTTACTAACGGCATGCAGCAACGTGGGCATGAAACCGAAGTTTGGACACCCGAGGCTTTCTTGTATAATCTCGGCGTACCAAAGAGCCTAAAGAAATGGCTCGGCTATATTGATCAATACATTCTGTTCCCGGGCCAGGTTCGTAAACGATTAAAAGCTTATCCAGCGGAAACACTGTTCGTATTTACAGATCACGCTCTTGGCCCATGGATCCCGTTAGTAGCTAAACGACCACATGTAATTCATTGCCACGATTTTTTAGCGCAGCAATCCGCATTAGGGATGATTGCCGAAAACAAAACAGGAAATAGCGGTAAAAAATATCAGCGATATATCCGCAGTGGGTATAGTAAAGGCAAAAACTTTATTTCGGTTTCAGTTAAAACACAAACTGATCTGCACCAGATGCTGGGTTCAAAGCCTGCAGTGTCAGAAGTGGTATATAACGGTTTAAACCAGGATTTTACTTCTTCTGAAGTAAGCCTTGTGAGGATGCAGTTAAGCAAGGAAACAAATATTGATCTCAGCGGCGGCTATATATTGCACATCGGAGGTAATCAGTGGTATAAAAACCGCGTGGGAGTAATCCAAATTTACAATGCCTGGCGGGCTAAAAACGATAGCAAGTTGCCGCTAATGATGTTAGGTGTGACGCCTAATCCAAAAATTATGGCGGAATATGACCAGTCGCCATATAAAAATGATATCCACTTGCTTTCGGGCAAAAGCGACCTTTTTGTAAGAAATGCTTACGCTGGTGCATCTGTGCTTTTGTTCCCTTCGCTTGCCGAAGGTTTTGGCTGGCCCATTGCCGAGGCGATGGCTTCAGGATGCCCGGTTATCACAACCGGTGAAGCACCCATGACGGAAGTAGGAGGAGACGCGGCATTTTATATCCCTCGTCAGCCTCAAAACGCAGCTGATCTAAATGAATGGTTGCAAACCGCAAGTAACCTGCTAAATACTGTTTTAACGTCATCGGCACAACAACGTACCGAGATCATTAGCAAGGGTTTCATAAACGTAGGCCGCTTTGATACCGATGTCACTTTAAATGAAATTGAAAAGATATACCAACAAATAGTAGCCAGCTAAAACTAATTCAAACGCAATTACATTGATATGGAAAGAAATACCGATACCCTGTATATTTTACGTTTTATAGCCGCGATAATGGTGGTTTGGTATCACTTTGGCAGCCCTACATTTTTTTCTTACAATGGCGGCGAGGCGGTTAACTTTTTCTTCTTTATTTCCGGCTTTGTCATGATTGTTGCCAATGCGAGGTATTTCAAAAGCGAAAACACCGAGTTTGCGAGGAAAGAATTTTATGTAAAGCGCTTTGCACGTATTTATCCTTTATACTTTTTAGCGTTGCTGGCACAGGCTATTTTTCATTATTGCATTAAAACTATTGATACCCCTACAGTAAAATACAGGTTAATATTTGAGGTTTTAGGTATTGAACGCTGGCTATACGTTGGCGCGTTTAACGCCCCGGGCTGGACAATATCATGCGAATTTTTTTTCTACCTTTTCTTCCCGTTCCTTATCGTCTACATGCGCAAAAATGAGAAAAGGTTCAAAACAGTGGCCTGGGCATATTTCATTTTTACTTATTGCCTAACGCTGGTTTTATCATATTTAACTGAACTTCATTTGCCTACCATTCCTAAATTGGTTGTTACTGGACTGCGCCTTAATCCTGTATTCCTGATCTCAATTTTTATGTTGGGGATGTTATGCGGTAAGGTATTTCTTGACAGAAAGGCACGTTTTTTCAGGAATCAAATAAACTCTTTAATAACGGTGGTACTGTGTATCGCAATCGTATTCCTGGTTAAGTTTTACGTACCGGGCTATTATGTACTTGCCAACGGTTTGCTGTCGCCGGTTTATTTTGTGATGATATTGGCCATCACCAGCTTTAAGAAAAAAGATACGACCTTCTTTAGCGCAAAACCATTAATTTTTTTAGGTGACATCAGTTACAGTATCTATATTTTTCAGGCTCCCTTCATGAATTACTTTAAAATGTTTGTGATGCCCATAGGTACATGGCCGGCCTTAATAGTTGCCACACTTGCACTCATAGCGTTTTGCAGCGTTTTGTATTTTACTGTTGAAATGCCTTGCAAAAACCTGATCCTGAATTTTTTTAACAGAAAGCGGGCGCCTAAAGAGCCGGACTTTGCTGTATTATAATTCTATCAAATATTCTTTAAATCGGTTATAGCTGATTGAAAAATGGAAACTACTATTTACCCTATGCAAACGGATCTTTCAAAATTTACTATTGGCGATTATAAAAACGGCAATAAATTAAAAGTAACCGTTTGGTATTTTATCAACTACTTCATCTTTAACAGCGCGTTTCCCTGGCCTTATAAAATGAAAGTGGCTTTACTTCGTTTGTTTGGTTCAAAGGTGGGCAATGGTGTTGTTATCAAAACAAAAGTTAAAATTAAAAACCCCTGGCGATTAACCATTGGCGATCATACCTGGATAGGCGAATCGGTTTGGATAGACAACCTGGAAGATGTGAGCATCGGGAAAAACGTTTGTATTTCGCAGGATGCCATGCTGCTTACCGGTAACCATGACTACACGAAAGCAGATTTTCCATATCGCTTGGGTAAGATCACGCTTCATGATGGTACATGGATTGGCGCAAAAAGCGTAGTATGCCCCGGAGTGGTTTGCCGCAGTCATTCTATTTTAACTGTTAACTCTGTTGCCACTAAAGACCTTGAGCAATGGAGTATCTACTCAGGAAACCCGGCATCTTTTGTAAGGGCGAGAAAAGGCATTACCGATTAATACAGTTTCAGCAAAGATGAGTGAAAAGATCAACTTAGTTTGCCTGCCATTTGCCGGTGGAAACAAGTATTCTTACAGGCCATTATTTGCCGAAAGTTCGGCGATATTCGATGCTACTACTCTTGAATACCCGGGCAGGGGAACGCGGATTTTTGAAGAGCTTACGGCAGATATCGATACGCTGGTTAACGATTTGTTTAACCAACTGAAACCGATACTAAGCAAAGGTAATTATGCCATATATGGTCATAGCCTGGGTGGTTTGCTGGCCTATTTACTTGCGGTGAAAATCCGTGAGTATAACTACGAGTTGCCTAAACATATCTTTATTACCGGCGCTTCAGGCCCGTCGGCAGTATCGCGTCAAACAAAAAAATTTCATTTATATCCTCATAAAGAATTTATTGATGAGGTGATCATATTAGGCGGCATGCCCGACGAGATTTTGCAGGACAATGCCATGCTGGAATTTCTTGAACCAATTCTGCGTAATGATTTTAAGGTGAGCGAAACCTATATCCACAAAGCTGCCGAACCACTGAATATCCCTTTTACGGTTATTACGGGTACAGACGAAGATCTTAAAGCCGACGAAGTTTTGCTGTGGCAAAATGAAAGTATTCCTGCGGTTGACTTTATACAGTTGGAAGGTGATCATTTTTTTATCATGCAGCATAGGGCTTTTATTATCAATGCTATCGCTGAAAAGCTGATTAAACAATTAGAAACATTTTAGTCATGAACGAGGAACAATTATATCTGAAACCCAATGTGGTAATGGAGCCACTGGTAGACAAATGGTATGCCTGGAGTCACCTGATCTCTCCGGCAACAGCCGCCATGAATATAGTTGGAAGGCACTTGGCCATTATCGAATCGTATTTAATGGCCCCGGCCATCCATGCCAATGCTGTGCTCAATCCTAAAATGAAAGGTGGCCCCTTCATGGATTTCGGTGGGGGAAGAATTGAGGAGGTGACTGAATTGCAAGACCAATCGCTTGAAAAACAGAATAAAGTTATTGAGTTTGCCAAAGCGATAAAAACATTAGACAGGCTATTGGATGCTGAAGCAACAGGCTATGGTCTGGAAGATTTGTACACAAAAGTTCCCGATATTTTAAGAGGTTACGTTGAGTTGTATTATGATCGTAATAACAACCCCGGTTTCCGGTTTTTTGAATCATTGCTGTACCAAAGCGAGTTTTATAACAAAAGCTCGCAAAGCCTGGCCATGTGGATCACCAATAACGATGAGCGCCCGTTTTGCCTGAGTACACCACGCCTTAACGAACCGGATGTTTTAAGTTTGAACGTACCGTTTGACCATGCTTGCATTGATGCTTTGGCCGAAATGAAACGCACAGCCAATAGCTACGCGGCTATTAAAGAAATCTGCGGCATCACGCCGGAGCAAGAGCCATTGTTTAAAACGTTTTTTACAGAAACTCCGCCGCCGCCCTACGAAAAATATACCGGCGACAAGATCAGGATGCGCTATTTTGGCCATGCCTGTATCCTGGTTGAAACTAAGGATATCAGTATTTTGGTCGACCCTCTGATTAGTTATTATGGTTATAGCTCGGATGTTCAGCATTTTTCGGATGTTGACCTGCCGGATACTATCGATTATGTACTGATCACCCACAATCACCAGGATCATATCCTGTTTGAAACCCTGTTGCCTTTAAGACATAAAATCAAAAACCTGATAGTTCCCCGTACATCAAGCGGTAAACTGGAAGATCCAGATCTGAAGTTGATGTTCAATAACATAGGCTTTAACAATGTTATGGATATCAGCGAAATGCAAACCATTCATTTTAACGATGCCATTATCACCGGTTTGCCTTTTATAGGAGAGCATAGCGATATGAACATCCTTACCAAAGCTTGCTACCTGGTAAAAATAGGCGATTTTAAACTGCTCTTCCTGGCCGATTCAAGAATTGTGGAACCTCGTTTATATGAGCTGGTTCACAAATTTATTGGCAATGTAGATGTGCTTTTTATTGGTATGGAATGCGATGGCGCGCCTTTAACATGGCTGTACGGTCCGCTGCTTACCAAGAAACTGGCAAGGGATATGGATGGCAGCAGGCGCCTTGCCGGCTCCGATTGTGATAAAGGAATGGCGCTTATAGACATTTTTCAACCTAAAGAGGCTTATGTGTACGCCATGGGTCAGGAGCCATGGGTTGAGTTTATCAGCAGTATCAAATACACCGACGAATCAAACCCGATTGTACAATCAGATAAGCTGGTAAAGCTATGTACAGACCGGGGGATAATTGCCGAACGCCTTTACGGCGAAAAGGAGCTATTGTACAATAAGCAGGTTGATAGCCTTATAGCGCAATAATCATTCGGCTTTAAGCATTTAGAAAAACAGCAGCATGTCAAGGCTTCAATTTCCATTACATCCCGCCCAACGGGAAGTTTACGTAAACCAACTTTTACATATGGATAGCGCGCAATATAATATTGGCGGCTATATCATATTAAAGGGCGCTTTGAACGTGGGAAAATTTCACGAAACGGTGAGCTCGCTTCCGCTGGTTTTTGATGCTTTTAAAATGAGTTTTGATTTAACAACACCAGATTTTGTTTATCAGCTCAATACCGATTATAATGCCTGCGAATTGATTGAAGCGGATTTTAGCACACAGGCCAATCCGGAAGCTGAAGCTAATATATGGATGCGCCAAACTTTTAGCGCTCCTTTTGATTTAACCCGTGATAAGTTTCCGTTTGAGCATTATTTGATAAAGATTGCAGATAATGAGTATTGGTTTTTAATGAAATATCATCATTTAATTACCGATGGCTATGGCTTTATTGTAAGCATTCAATATCTGGCTAAAAAATACGAGTCGCTGACTACAGGGCAACCTTTTATATTCAATGCCCCATCTTATCAAACGGAGACCATTCGCGCTAATGAATATTATCATTCAGAAAACTATCAAAAGGATGGGGATTACTGGAAGAGTAAAATAGACGCCAGGCCCGAAAAACTGCTTGCGAAAAGGTACCCGCTTTATAATAGCGAAGGCAAAATAGGTGCTACCTATAGTATCGAGCTTTCGGATAATCAAAAGATACAACTGGAACATATTCAGTTGGTTTGCAATGCCAGTTTACAACAGTTAACCATTGCGGCGCTGATTATTTATTTTGGTAAAATTACCCCTTTAACTGATTTTGTATTTGGTTTGCCGGTTCACAAACGCGGATCAAGACAGCAACGGAGTACGGTTGGAATTTTTACAGGAGCGCTTCCTTTTAAAGGTGAATATGATTCAGGGCAAACCTTAACCGATTTACTTGCGGGAATAATAAACACACAAAAGCAGGATTATCGCCATTACAATTACCTGGTAGAAGATTTAGGCCGTGCGCTTAAGCTAAATTCGGCAGTTGATAATTTGTATGATGTTATTGTAAACTATGAGCCACTTGACTTTGATATCAATTTTGGCGAAGCGATTGAATCAAGCATCTGGCGGTTGGCCAACGAAAGCGAACGCACACCGCTGCAGTTATGCTGGCGCGATTATCATAAACAACAGCGTCTGCAATTGCAGATTCAGTTTTGTTATGAATATTTTAGCCAACATGAAATAGAGCTTTTAGGCGAACGTATCTTTCATATCATTATCCAGTTCCCTGAATTTCTTCATAAAAGCATCAACGGTATCGATATTCTGCCGGTAAGGGAACATGATCTGTTATCGGTATTCAGTACATCAGATCATGAACTTGATGAAAATATAGCCGGAAACAAAAACATAATAGCAGCTTTTGAAAAGCAGGTAGCGCTAAGCCCGGAGGCTACGGCACTTGTGTTTAATGACGAAACTATAAGTTATGAGTCACTCAATCAAAGGGCAAACAAAATAGCCAATTATTTAAAAGGTTTAAATGTAGGAAGCGAAACCCTTGTAGCAATTTGCATAGAGCGAGGTGTTGATATGATATCCGGCATTCTTGGCATACTTAAGGCCGGTGCTGCTTATGTACCTGTTGATATCGATTATCCTAAGGAAAGGATCAACTATATCCTCGGTGATACGGGAGCGAAGATCATCCTGAGCAGCAGCGCAGGCAGTTCGGTACTGCGCGATCTGGATGCTATGATTGTGGAACTGGACAATGAACCGTTGATAACAATTCAAAGCGATGAAAATTTAAATACTATTATAAACCCAAACCAACTCGCGTATGTAATGTACACCTCCGGCTCAACCGGTAAACCTAAAGGGGTAATGGTTGAGCATGGGGGAGTTGTGAATCTTGCAGCAGGTCAGGCGGTAGCTTTAAGGCTGATACCCGGCATGCGCACGCTGCAGTTTGCATCAATAGGTTTTGATGCTTCCTGCTATGAAATTTTTAATACGCTGCTGAGCGGAGGCTGTTTGGTGTTATGCAGAAAAGAAGAGATACTATCAGTTGAGGAATTTAAAAAACTGCTTGATAAGCAAAAAGTAGAGTTGGCGGTAATTCCACCTTCATTTCAACAAGCTATAGCCGATTCACTGGGGACTGTTAAAACAATAGTTTCAGCAGGCGAGGCTTTAAATGAAAGCGTTGGGAGATATATCCAATCGCAGGGCGTGAAGCTGATAAACGCCTATGGCCCAACCGAAAATACGGTATGTGCAACGCTTACGGATGAGCCTGTTCGTGAAGATAAAATAATAACTATTGGAAGGCCAATCGCTAACACAAGTATTCATATCAGAAATAAAAAGGGAGATTTAAGTCCGATAGGTGTAGCGGGCGAGATTTGTATAGGCGGTGTACAGGTAGCAAGAGGTTATCTGAACCAGCCGGAACTAACGAAAGAGAAGTTTGTCGCAGATCAGTATAACGAAGAAGCAAATGCAAAACTGTACAGAACCGGCGACCAGGGCAGATGGCTACCGGATGGTAATATCGAATACCTGGGTAGGATAGACGACCAGGTAAAGATCCGTGGTTATAGGATCGAGTTAGGTGAGATAGAGCAGGTATTGCTTCAAAACAAAAACGTAAGGCAGGCAGTAGTGCTTGCCAAAGCGGATAAGCAAGGCACCAAAAGGCTGACCGCCTACGTGGTAATGGAAGACGCCGCTTACGATAAACAGGAACTGCAAAATTATCTTGGCGAAAGGTTACCTGAATACATGGTGCCGAGGTTATGGGTAAGACTGGACAGCTTGCCGCTAACCCCCAACGGCAAAACCGATAAACGCGCATTACCTGAAGCAGAAGCGAGCCAGGAAGGAAGCTACAGTGCACCGGAAACAACTACAGAAAAGCAATTAGTAAAAATCTGGGAAGAGCTGCTTGGTATAGAGAAAATAGGAACAAAAGATAATTTCTTTGAGCTTGGCGGCCATTCGCTGCTGGCTATGCGTGTGATCTCGCAGATAAGAAGGGAACTGAACAAAGAACTAAAGATCCGTGATCTTTTTGTTTATCCGACTATTGCGGAATTGGCTAAGCAACTGGAAGTAGAGAACACCACAGCAGAGGGCACGATACAGAAAGCAGAGCCAAGGCCGGAATACATCCCACTGTCCTATAGCCAGGAAAGGTTGTGGTTTATAGACAGGCTGGAAGGCAGCGTACAATATCATATCCCGGCAGTGTTGAAATTAACCGGCGATGTAAATGTCAAAGCTTTAGGAAACGCGTTGAAAGAAGTGGTGGAACGCCATGAGGTACTGCGTACCGTGATTAGGGAGCATGAAGGGCAAGGCCACCAGTATATCAAAGCCAACGGCTGGATATTAAAACAAAGTGAGATTAACCAGGGGGAGCTTCAAGCATATATCAGCAAAGAAGTAAACCGGCCGTTCAACCTGTCACAGGATGATATGCTGAGGGCGGAGCTGATCCAAACAGCACCGAACGAATATGTTTTGTTATTGGTACTGCACCATATCGCTGCAGATGGCTGGTCGATGCCGTTATTGGTAACTGAGTTCAGCAAACTTTACAACAGTTATAACACAAACCAAACACCGGAACTAAAAGCTCCGGAGATCCAGTATGCGGATTACGCGATCTGGCAAAGAGAATATCTTAACGCCGAAAAGCTGCAACACAAACTAAGTTACTGGGAAGAAAAGTTAGCAGGCACCGCAACATTGGAACTACCAACCGATCACATGCGTCCGGCTGTACAAAGCAGCAGGGGATCGGTTTATGAGTTCACCGTAAATAAAGAGCAAACAGCAAAACTACAGCAACTGAGTCTCGAACAAGGGGCAACGCTGTACATGACCTTATTGTCGATATTCAAAGTATTACTTTATCGCTATAGCGGCCAGGAAGATATTTGCGTAGGTACACCTGTAGCAAACCGTGACAGGGAAGAAACAGCGGAGTTGATCGGCTTTTTTGTAAATACGCTTGCACTAAGGACAAACGTAAACGGCAAAGAAACATTTGCAACGTTACTAAGCAAAGTAAAACAAACCACGCTTGAGGGATACAGCCACCAGGAAGTACCGTTTGAAAAAGTAGTAGAAGCGGTAGTAAAAGAAAGGGATCTAAGCAGGAGCCCGCTGTTCCAGGTGATGTTTGTGCTGCAGAATACAGGAGTTATCCCAACCTTTGAATTAGGTGATATCAAGGTCACAGGTGAACGCGCGGGTGACTATTCAAGTAAATATGACCTGAGTTTTAATGCCGAAGAAACTAAGGGTGAGGTCCGGATCGCGGTAGAATACAATATCGATCTGTACGAGGCTACGACGGTTGAAAGGATGGCGGGACATTATTCACAGTTGATAACATCGGTAATTATCCAACCGGTAACCGAGATCAATAAACTTCAGTTACTAAGCAAAGCAGAAGAGCTGCAATTAGCTTTATTTAACGAAACAGAAGCGAACTATCCGAAAGAAGAAAATATCGTCAGTCTTTTCGAAGCGCAATCAGTAAAAACGCCTGAAGCAACCGCACTGGTATTTGAAGGAGAAACAGTAAGCTATAGGGAACTAAATGAGCGTTCCAACCAGATAGCGCATTATCTAATCAAGCAAGGTATAGGCAAAGAGTCATTTGTAGCCATCTGTATAGAACGCGGCCTCAATATGATGGCAGGCATTTTTGGTATCCTAAAAGCAGGTGCAGCTTATGTACCGGTTGATATGGACTATCCAAAAGAACGCATCAGCTACATCCTTGAAGATACTCAAGCTGCTATTGTTTTAACCGGTAACATAGGTAAAGCAAATCTAAGTGGTATAAATGTTCAGGTAATCGAATTGGATAATAACCGGGAAATAGCAAACGCAAGCAACGAAAACTTAAATACAGTTATAGAGCCAAGCCAGTTGGCATATGTAATGTACACCTCAGGTTCAACAGGTAAGCCCAAAGGCGTAATGGTGGAGCAAGGCAACATCGTGAGCCTGGTAAAAAACGCGGGATATTTTGAAGCAGATTGTAATGATACTTTACTCGTAACCGGTTCCCCATCATTTGATGCAACTACATTTGAATATTGGAGTATGCTGCTTAATGGCGGCAAACTGGTACTTTGTAACGATAAAAACCTGTTCAACAGCAAAACGCTTAAAAACCTGATCACAAAGCATAAAGTTACAGTAATGTGGTTCACGTCAAGCTGGTTCAATCAACTTGCTGATGACGCGCCGGAAGTGTTTAAAGGATTAAATACCATATTGGTTGGCGGCGAGAAACTTTCAGTTCCGCATATCAAAAAGATTAGGGCGATGTACCCCGATCTGAACCTGATAAACGGTTACGGGCCAACAGAAAATACAACGTTCTCTTTAACTTATCCTATAACTGAAATTAATGCCGACGGAATAATTCCCATAGGCAAACCTTTAAACAACCGCAAAGCATATATCCTTGATCCGGCGCAGCAACTGAACCCCGTAGGTGTATTTGGGGAAATATGGCTTGGCGGGGCTGGCGTATCTCGCGGCTACTTAAATCAGCCCGAATTAACCAACCAGAGGTTTGCTAAAGATCCTTTTACCGGCGCCAATAAACTGATGTATAAAACCGGTGATATCGGCCGTTGGCTTGCTGATGGAAACATTGAATATCGGGGCAGGGTAGATGATCAGGTTAAGATCAGGGGGTATCGTGTTGAATTAGGCGAAATAGAAAGTGTATTGTTACAAAGTGGCCTCATTAGCCAGGCTGTTGTACTGGCCCGGCCCGACAAAAACGGTATTAACCGCTTAACCGGATATGTGGTTGCAGATATTACCCTTGATAAGCAAAAAATTCAGGAATACCTGCACAACCAAATGCCGGGTTATATGGTGCCCCGTTTTTGGGTACAAATGCAAAGTTTCCCGCTCACAACTAATGGAAAGGTAAATAAACGTGCCCTGCCTGAGGCGGAGTTATCGGCAGTGCCTGCGCAAGGTTACGTAGCCGCTCGCAACGAGGTTGAAAAGCAGTTAACAAAAATCTGGCAGGAATTGCTCGGCGTAAACCCCATTGGCGTTCATGACAACTTTTTTGAATTGGGAGGGCACTCGGTATTAGCTATGCGGGTTGTCCACCACATCGAAAAGGAATTTTCTATAGATATTCCCATCAGCGTCCTGTTTCAATTTGCCTCTATCGGCGAATTGAGTAAATATATAACCGTCCGTAACAGTAATAAAGCAAGCAACCAAGCATCATCATTTACGATAGTTGACATATAAGCCGAAAAACCTGATCCTTCCTCTTCAAATCCCCGATTTTCCAAAGAAAGTAGTACATGAAAGAATTGTTTACTAAAGCGATTGATATTTTATACCTGGCCGAACAAAATGATGTAAAAATCATATTGAACGGAGATCGTCTGCAACTTCAGGTTCCTGAAAACGTTGCTGTCGATCCGTTGCTTATCGACGAAATAAGGGAAAATAAAGAGTCAATTATCAGTTTCTTAAAGCAGGACAGCTGGAATATCAATGCAGATGCTGATAATAAAATAATACCGTTTAACAGAAATACCGTTTCGAGCATTCCGGTATCATTTAGTCAAGAGCGTTTATGGTTTGTGGATAAGTTACAAGGCAGCCTGCAATACCACTTATCTGAAGTGCTTTTATTACAGGGAAATCTGGATGTTGACGCGTTGGAAAATACTTTCAAAACCATCGTTAACCGCCACGAGGTACTCCGCACGGTGATCAGGGAAAAAGAAGGGGCCGCTTACCAGGAAATAAAGGTTGCTGATGGCTGGCACTTAGGCCGTGATCTTTCGGGTGGTTACGTGAACGGTACCGAAGCATTGAAAGAGCGCATCAGTTTGCTTATTGAAAAGCCATTTGATCTCGCTGCCGATGATATGCTTCGTGCCGATGTGATCAAGCTTGAAAACGGGATACATATATTGGTTGTCACCATACACCATATAGCCGGTGATGCATGGTCGATGCCTATCCTTGTGCAGGAGATCGCCGCTTTGTACCAGGCATATTCTAAAAATGAAAGGCTTGAGTTACCCGCGTTGCCATTGCAATTTGCTGATTTTGCCTTGTGGCAACGTAATCCTGTTTACGAACGGCAACTGGAAAACAAGCTGGAGTATTGGAAGCAAAAACTTGCCGATGTTCAGCAGTTACAGTTACCGTCCGATAGCATCAGGTCATCAGGGACAGTTGTCAACGGCTCCACATTAACTTTTAATATTGGTGGTGATCTTACCGGGGCTTTACACAAATTAAGTCAAAAAAACGGGGCAACGTTGTACATGACCCTGCTTACTGCTTTCAAGGTATTACTTTATCGCTACAGCGGACAGGAAGATATCTGTGTTGGTACTTCAATCGCCGGTCGCCCTCAGCGGGAGTTAGAGCAATTGATAGGCTTTTTTGTAAATACCTTGGCGCTTCGCGATCAGGTAAACGGTGAAGATACCTTTAATCAACTGCTCGCCCAGGTAAAACAAACAGTGCTTGATGGTTTTACGCATCAGGATGTACCATTCGAACGCGTTGTGGAAGCAACTGTGAAAGAGCGCGAAGCAGGTGTCAGCCCGCTTTTTCAGGTAATGTTGGTTTTGGGTAACACTCCCGAGGTACCGGCTATAACCCTTGGCGATCTGGAATTGTCAGGATACGGTTACGAACATAAGACCGTAAAATTTGATCTTACCTTTTTTGTAACAGAAACAAAGTACGGCTTAAAATGGGCCGTACAATACAATACCGATCTTTATAACACCGCGCGCATCAGGCGCATGGTTAAACATTTCGAAATGTTGCTGATCTCTGTGGTTACAAATCCCGATATGGAGATCAGTAAGTTGAAGTTATTGAGCCGCAAGGAAGAACTTTGGCTGTTTAAAAACGAACGCAGCCATTGCGCTTATATCGCCAATGAAACCATTATTGAATTATTCCTGGCCCAGGCGCTGCTAAATCCCAACGTACAGGCAGTGGTATTTGAAGGTAGGGCGCTGACTTATCGCGAACTTCACGTGCGCTCTAATCAACTTGCTCATCACCTGCAGCGTTACGGCGTAAAAACAGGTGTATTGGTGCCTGTTTATATGGAGCGCGGTTTGGATATGATCGTAGCTATTTTGGGAATCCTTAAGGCGGGAGGAGCTTATGTTCCTGTCGATACCGATTTTCCGTCTGATCGTGTAAAACATATCCTGGATGATACACGGGCAGGGATTATCGTAAGCAGTAGCAAATTTGCAGATCGAACTGCTTCAGTAACCCAGTTCCAGAAGGTTTTGGAATTGGATAATATGGAGTGGGAGCTTTCCCTCGAACCGGAAAATGACCCCGAGATATTCCCTTCACCCGATGATTTGGCTTATGTGATCTATACTTCCGGCTCAACCGGCAAACCCAAAGGTGTATTGGTTGATCATGATAGCCTTGTTGATTATGTATCTGGCTTAAACGAACGTACGGAGATCAGCAACTGCGAAACCTTCGGCCTGATGTCGACCATTGCGACCGACCTCGGAAATACAGTATTGTTCAGCTCTTTAATTTATGGCGGAACGCTGCATGTTTTCTCTAAGGAGATAGTGAGCAATGTACACCAGATCCATCGCTATTTTACCGAAAACCGGATCGACTGTATCAAGATTGTTCCGTCTCACTGGAAAGCCCTGTCACCAGAAACAGATGCGCCATTGTTACCTGCAAAACTGTTGATCTTTGGCGGCGAAACTTTACCTAAAGAATCTGTAGAGCGTATTGCCCGTTATGGCGATTGCCGGGTAGTTAATCATTATGGCCCTACTGAAACCACTATCGGTAAATTATTATACGAGGCATCCGGTCAGGTAATTGAGGGCTCTCGCATTCCAATCGGTCGTCCATTCTCCAATACTATCGTTTACGTTTTAGGCAAAGAAATGGAACGTTGCCCTATTGGCATTCCCGGCGAACTTTACATTGGTGGCCGAGGCTTGGCACAAGGGTATCACCGTTTGCCTAAATTAACCAAAGAAAAATTTATTGCAGATCCATACCGCAGGGAAGGTGCGAGAATCTACCGTACCGGCGACCGTGTAGTTATGCGTGCCGACGGCAATATCGAGTACCTGGGGCGCATGGACGACCAGGTGAAAATACGAGGCTACCGGGTTGAACCCGGCGAAGTTGCCCTGGTGCTTGAATACAGTAAGTATGTAAGCCAGGCAGTGGTCCTGACCCTTGATGATAAACTGGGCAATAAGCAACTTGTAGCCTACATTGTGCCATCGGCAAAATTTGATCCTGTTGGATTGAATATCTACCTAAAAGAGCATCTGCCGGATTATATGCTACCGTCGCACCTTGTGCAGTTGCCGGCAATTCCTTTAACCGCGAACGGAAAAATAGATCGTAAAGCTTTACCTCATCCGGAAGTGCAGATAGTTGGTGCCGGATTCATTGCTCCCCGCAACAAGGTTGAAAGCAGACTTGCTGAAATCTGGCAAAATATCCTTGAGATTGAAGAAATCGGCATTAACGATAACTTTTTTGAACTTGGCGGCCATTCATTATTGGCAGTAAAGTTGATAGCCGAGGTTAGGAAAGCTTTTGAACAAGATCTTTCTATTGGCGAGGTGTTCGATTATCCAACAATCGGTTCATTGTCATCGCGCTTAGGTCGTGCGGAACAAAAAGTGGTTGCCACTATCCTTGCACAGCCTCGTCCGGAACGTATATCGCTATCATACAGCCAGGAGCGTTTATGGTTTATCGACAGGATGTTGGGCAGCGTTCAATATCATGTACCGGCGGTATTTAATTTGTCAGGTACATTAAATATCGAAGCACTGGAAAAAACGTTTCGGGAAATTGTGAACCGTCATGAAGTACTGCGCACGGTGATCTTTGAACAGGATGGCGAGGGATATCAGCGAGTAAAACCAACAAATACCTGGACATTAAAGCAAACTGACGCAAAATACTACCGGGATAAGCATTTATCATTGGAGCAATACGTCAGGTTGCAGATAGCGCAACCATTCGATCTTTCTGCAAGTGACATGCTTCGCGCGGAGCTGATAAAAATTAGTGAAAGCGAATTTACGCTGCTTTTGACCATGCACCACATTGCTTCAGATGGTTCGTCATCAGCAATATTGGCAAAAGAATGGATTGAGTTATACAACGCATTCTCGACTAACAGGCAACCGGAACTTACCGCATTAGCAGTTCAATATCCTGACTATGCCATATGGCAAAGGGCTACGCTGCAAGGCGACCTGCTTGCCTCCAAACTGGCTTACTGGGAACGGAAATTAGCCGGTGTAAGTGCGCTTCAATTACCAGCCGACCATCAGCGCCCGGCTGAGCAAAGTACCAACGGCGCCTTGTATGAGTTTGAGATAAATGCAGGAGTTACTGGCAAGTTGCATGAATTAAGCGTACAAAACGGAGCATCGCTTTACATGACATTGCTGTCGGCCTTTAATATTCTGTTGTATCGTTATAGCGGCCAGGAAGATATCTGCGTGGGCAGCCCGATAGCAAACCGCAATCAGCCTGAAATAGCGGAAGTGATAGGTTTCTTCGTAAATACATTAGCCATACGGAGTCATCTTGATGGAGGGTTATCATTTGTTAAACTTTTGGCGCAGGTAAAACAAACCATGCTGGAGGCTTACGAGCACCAGGATGTGCCGTTTGAAAAAGTGGTTGAAGCCGTTGTAAAAGAAAGGGATTTAAGCAGGAGCCCATTGTTCCAGGTGATGTTTGTGTTGCAGAACACCACCCGCGTACCTGAGTTACAACTTGGAGACTTGACCCTACAGCAAACGCAAGATGCGCATCAAACTGCCAAATTTGATATCACTCTGTTTATTATCGAATCAGAAGGTGCCCTGCATGCCGGACTTGAGTATAATACAGATATTTATGATGAGTTGACCATTAACCGCATGGCGGGCCATTATAGCCAGCTGCTAAGTGCTATAGTTGATGCGCCAAATGAAACAGTTGGCCATTTGAATATGGTTGACGAGACAGAACGCGTTCAGTTCGAACTTTTCAACGCCACCAAAGTTGATTTTACCGGCGATGAAAGCATTGTAAACCTGTTTGAAGAGCAGGTTTTGAAAAGTCCTGACGCAATAGCATTGGTATTTGAGGGGGAAGAATTGAGTTATCAGGCTTTAAATGAACAGGCTAACCAACTGGCCAGATACATTCAAAAACATGGTGTTGTAAATGAAACCCTTGTGCCTGTTTGTACAGAGCGCGGTTTGGGAATGATCATATCGATTCTTGGTATTTTGAAAGCTGGTGGTGTTTATGTACCGATTGATCCGGATTTTCCCCAGGATCGGATTAACTACATGATAGCCGATACCGGCGCATCTGTGGTTGTAAGCACCAAACAAAGCAGCAAATATGTTTTGAACCCAGCTGTATTGGTTATTGAGGTTGATGGGCTGAACGAAAATGCTATAGCTCGGGAGGTAAAAGATAATCTTGGGATAGTCATAAATGCCGAACATTTGATTTACATCCTTTATACTTCTGGTTCAACCGGCAAGCCTAAGGGTGTAATGATGCCTGGGCGCGCTATGTTTAACTTATTAAGCTGGCAGGAAACCCAATTCAAAAATAAAAGCCGCAAAGTTTTACAATTTGCCGCTTACACCTTTGACGTAAGTTTCCAGGAGATATTTTCGACGCTTTGCTTCGGAAATACACTTTGCCTTATTGATGGCGATACCCGTAGGGATTTGGATGCTTTAATTGATTACATCATTAAGTATGAGTTGACGCACTTGTTTTTCCCGGTAGTTGTACTGCAAAATATAGCCGAACAGATCATTGCTGTTCCGGATTTTTCATTTGCGGTTGAAGAAATCATCGTTGCCGGCGAGCAGTTAAAACTCACAGACGAGGTAAAAGCCCTGATCCGGAATACCGGGATAAAAGTGATCAATCAATATGGCCCTACCGAAGCGCATGTGGTAAGCAGCTTTACTGTTGATAGTTCAACACTTTCGGTTTTGCCTCCTATTGGTGCGCCTGTGTCAAATACACAGCTCCATATCAGGAATAAAGAGGGTGAGTTAAGCCCGATAGGCGTACCGGGCGAGATCTGCATAGGCGGCGTACAGGTAGCAAGGGGCTACTTGAACCAACCGGAATTGACAAAAGAGAAGTTCATCGCAGATCCGTACAGCGAAGATCAAAATGCCAGGCTGTACAAAACCGGCGACCAGGGCAGATGGCTACCTGATGGCAACATCGAATATCTGGGCAGGATAGATGATCAGGTAAAGATCCGTGGATACAGGATAGAATTGGGCGAGATTGAGCAAGTGCTGCTTCAAAACGAAAACGTAAGGCAAGCGGTAGTATTAGCGAGGGCAGATAAACAAGGCACAAAAAGGCTTACCGCCTACGTGGTAATGGAAGAAGCAGCTTACGATAAACAGGAGTTACAAAATTATCTTGGCGAAAGGTTACCGGAATACATGGTGCCGAGGCTATGGGTAAGACTGGACAGTTTGCCATTGACCCCAAACGGCAAGACGGACAAACGCGCGCTGCCTGAAGCAGAAGCAATGCAGGAAGAAAGCTACACTGCTCCGGAAACAGCTACAGAAAAGCAACTGGTAAAAATCTGGGAAGAACTGCTTGGTGTAGAGAGAATAGGGACAAAAGATAATTTCTTTGAGTTGGGCGGGCATTCGCTATTGGCTATGCGTGTAATCTCGCAGGTAAGAAGGGAACTGAACAAAGAGCTGAAAATTCGTGACCTGTTTGTGTACCCTACGATAGCAGACTTAGCAAAACAACTGGAAGTAGAAAACATCACAGCAGGAGGTACGATACAAAAGGCAGAGCCAAGACCTGAATACATTCCGTTGTCATATAGCCAGGAAAGATTGTGGTTTATAGACAGACTGGAAGGTAGTGTTCAATATCATATCCCTGCCGTGCTGAAACTGACCGGCGAGGTAAACACAGCTGCCCTTGAAAACGCGCTGAGAAATGTGGTAGAGCGCCATGAGGTACTGCGTACCGTGATCAGAGAGCACGAGGGGCAAGGTTACCAATATATCAAAGAAAACAACTGGGCATTAAAGCAAAGCGAGATAAACGAAAACAAAGCAGAACTCAAAGCATATATCAGCCAGGAAGTAAACAGGCCGTTTGATCTGTCACAGGATGATATGTTGAGGGCAGAGCTGATCGCAACAGCAAAAGACGAATACATCTTGCTGTTGGTACTGCACCATATCGCGGCCGATGGCTGGTCGATGCCGGTATTGGTAACAGAGTTCAGCCAGCTTTATAGCAGCTACAACAAAAACGAGCCAATACAATTAAAAGCCCCGGAGATCCAGTATGTAGATTATGCGATCTGGCAAAGAGAATACCTAAACGCAGAAAAACTGCAAAACAAACTGAGCTATTGGGAAGAAAAGTTAGCAGGCACAGCGACACTTGAACTGCCGACAGACCATCTGCGTCCGGCAGTACAAAGCAGCAGGGGATCGGTATACGAGTTTACAATAGCTAAAGAACAGGCAGAGCAACTAAAACAGTTGAGCCTTGAACAGGGCACAACGCTGTACATGACGCTGCTGGCTATATTTAAAGTGTTGCTGTATCGTTATAGCGCTCAGGAAGATATCTGCGTAGGTACGCCGGTTGCTAATCGCGATAGGGAAGAAACTGCTGAACTGATCGGCTTTTTTGTGAATACGCTGGCACTAAGGACAGCGCTAAACGGCGAAGACACATTCAATACATTACTAAGCAAAGTAAAGCAAACCACACTGGAAGCATACGGCCACCAGGAAGTACCGTTTGAAAAAGTAGTAGAAACGGTAGTAAAAGAAAGAGATCTGAGCAGGAGCCCGCTTTTTCAGGTGATGTTTGTGCTGCAGAATACAGGAGTTATCCCAACCCTTGAACTGGGCGATATTAAAATCACCGGTGAGTGTACAGGCGACTATTCAAGCAAATATGACCTAAGCTATAATGCAGAGGAAACAAAAGACGGGATTAGAATTGTAGCAGAGTACAACACGGATCTTTATGAGGCTGAAACCATCGAAAGGATGTCAGGTCACTATGTAAAGCTAATCGGAGAGGTAACAAACGCCCCAGCAACCCTAATCAATAAACTTCAGCTGTTAAGCAAAGCGGAAGAAGAACAACTACAAAAGTTCAACGAAACAGCAGCGGCATATCCTAAAGAAGAAAATATTGTCAGCCTGTTTGAAAAACAAGTACAAATCAATCCAACTGCAACAGCACTGGTATTTGAGGGAGAAACAGTAAGCTACCAGGAGTTAAATCAGCAATCAAACAGGATAGCAAATTACCTGATCAAACAAGGGATAAAAGCAGAAAATTTGGTAGCGATCTGTATAGAACGTGGCATCAATATGATAGCGGGAATTTTGGGTGTCCTGAAAGTCGGAGCAGCTTATGTTCCGGTTGACATGGATTACCCGAAAGAGCGGATCAGCTATATCCTTGAAGATACCCAGGCATCTATAATACTAAGCAGCAGCACAGGCAAAGCAAATCTAAATGGTATAAATGCCCGGATTATCGAGCTTGACAGTAACGAAGAAATAAAAGCCCAAAGCGGCGAAAACATAAATATAGCTATTGAGCCTAACCAGCTGGCCTATGTGATGTATACTTCAGGTTCAACCGGAAAACCTAAAGGGGTAATGGTGGAGCACCAAAGCATCGCCAATTATTGCAATGGTTTTGTGAATTACTTTGGTATCACAGCAGCAGACAACGTGCTTCAGCAATCATCGGTATCATTTGATACCATGTGCGAGGAAGTTTATCCTGCATTGATAACAGGTGCCAAAGTAGTAATTGTAAAAGAGGGTGGTAAAGATGTAGATGCTATCAAGCATCTGTTAGCAACAGAAAAGATAACAATCCTGAGTGCCACGCCAACAGTAATCGCCTATCTAAATAAAGAGGCAGCGAATAAGAACATTAACACACAAAGCTTACGCTATATCATCAGCGGGGGAGAACTGCTGCAGCCAGGTTTTGTAGATCACCTGTATCCAAAAGTACAGGTAGTAAACAGCTACGGCCCAACCGAGGGTACAGTATGCGCGAGCTATTATACAATTAATGATATCAACAAAGCAGCGCTGATAGGCTCTCCGGTATCGAATACACAGATCTACATCAGGAATAAAGAGGGCGAGTTAAGCCCGATAGGTGTACCGGGGGAGATCTGCATAGGAGGCGTACAGGTAGCAAGAGGCTATTTGAACCAGCCGGAACTAACGAAAGAAAAATTCATCGCAGATCCTTACAGCGAGGATAAAAACACGAAACTGTACAAAACCGGCGATCAGGGCAGATGGCTATCCGATGGCAATATCGAATATTTAGGCAGGATAGATGACCAGGTAAAGATCCGTGGTTACCGGATTGAGTTGGGTGAAATCGAGCAGGTGCTGCTTCAAAACGAAAACGTAAGACAAGCGGTAGTACTGGCCAGAGCCGATAAACAGGGCACGAAAAGGCTTACAGCCTACGTGGTAACGGAAGAAGCAGCCTACGATAAACAGGAGCTGCAAAATTACCTTGGCGAAAGGTTACCTGAATACATGGTGCCGAGGCTTTGGGTAAGACTGGACAGTTTGCCGCTAACACCCAACGGTAAAACCGATAAACGGGCATTGCCAGAAGCGGAAGCGAGCCAGGAAGAAAGCTATACCGCGCCTGAAACAACTCCTGAGAAACAATTAGCAAAAATCTGGGAGGAACTGCTTGGCGTAGAAAAGATAGGAACAAAAGATAACTTCTTTGAGCTTGGCGGGCATTCGCTGTTAGCCATGCGGGTGATCTCGCAGGTAAGAAGAGAACTAAATAAAGAACTAAAGATTAGAGATCTGTTCGTTTACCCGACCATCGTGGATTTGGCCAAGCAACTGGAAGAGGAAAACACCACAGCAGAAGGCACGATACAAAGAGTAAACCCAAGGCCTGAATATATCCCGCTATCCTACAGCCAGGAAAGGTTATGGTTTATCGACAGGTTGGAAGGAAGCGTGCAATATCATATCCCTGCTGTGCTAAAACTAACCGGCGAGGCAAATGTCAATGCCTTAGAAAACGCGCTGAAAACAGTAGTAGAACGCCATGAGGTATTGCGTACGGTGATCAGGGAGTATGAGGGGCAGGGCTACCAGTATATTAAAGCCAATAGCTGGGCATTAAAACAAAGCGAGATTAACGAAGCGGAACTCAAAGTATATATCAACGAAGAAGTAAACCGGTCTTTTGATCTGTCAGAGGATGATATGTTGAGGGCGGAGCTGATAGCAACAGCAAAAGACGAATACGTTCTGCTATTGGTACTGCACCATATAGCAGCCGATGGCTGGTCGATGCCGGTATTGGTAACAGAATTCAGCCAACTTTACAGCAGCTACAACAAAAACGAGCCAATAAAACTTAAAGCCCCGGAGATCCAATATGCGGACTATGCGATCTGGCAAAGGGGATACCTTAATGCGGAAAAACTGCAAAGCAAACTGAGCTATTGGGAAGAAAAGTTAGCAGGCACAGCTACACTGGAGTTGCCTACAGATCATATGCGCCCGGCTGTACAAAGCAGCAGGGGATCGGTATATGAGTTTACGATAGCTAAAGAACAGGCAGAGCAATTAAAACAGTTGAGTCTTGAACAAGGAGCTACGCTGTACATGACGCTGCTGGCGATATTTAAAGTATTGCTGTATCGGTATAGCGGTCAGGAAGATATCTGCGTAGGTACGCCGGTTGCTAATCGCGATAGGGAAGAAACTGCTGAACTGATCGGCTTTTTTGTGAACACGCTTGCATTAAGGACAAGCCTGAACGGCGAAAACACATTCAATACATTACTATCCCAAGTAAAGCAAACCACACTGGAAGCATACGGCCACCAGGAAGTACCGTTTGAAAAAGTGGTAGAAGCGGCAGTAAAAGAAAGGGATCTGAGCAGGAGCACGCTATTCCAGGTGATGTTTGTGCTGCAGAATACAGGAGCTATCCCAACCCTTGAACTGGGTGATATTAAAATCACCGGCGAGCGAGCAGGTGACTATTCCAGCAAATATGATCTGAGCTATAACGCCGAGGAAACTAAAGACGGCATCCGGATCGTAGCGGAATACAACACCGATCTTTATAAAGCTGCAACCATCGAAAGGATGGCTGGTCATTATGTTCAACTGATTCAGGCGGTAATAGAAAATTCGGCAAATCAGATCAATAAGCTTCAGTTACTAAATAAAATTGAAGTAGAACAATTACAATCATTCAACGATACAACAATAGACCATCCGAAAGATGAGAATATTGTTAGTCTGTTTGAAAAACAGGTACGAATAGATCCAACAGCAACAGCATTGGTGTTTGGGGGAGAAACAGTAAGCTATCAGGAACTAAATGAAAGATCAAATCGGATAGCGCATTATCTAAAAGCAGATGGTGTAAAAACGGAAAGTCTTGTTGCGATTTGTATCGAACGCGGCATCAATATGATAACTGGTATATTAGGTGTTCTGAAATCAGGAGCAGCCTATGTACCGGTTGATATGGATTATCCGAAAGAGCGCATCAGCTATATCCTTGAGGACACTCTGGCAACGATAATATTGACCAGCAGCACAGGCAGGGCAACTCTAAATGATATAAACGCTCAAGTTATTGAACTTGATAATAATCAGGAAATAGCAAACCAAAGCGGGGACAATCTGAATATTGCTATCGCTTCAAGCGAACTGGCCTATGTCATCTACACCTCTGGCTCAACAGGCAAACCAAAAGGGGTAATGATAGAACATGGTAACCTGATCAGCTATCTCGTAAATAACAAAACGAAATATATCAGCGATAACGGCAGCAAATCGGGTACCTTTATTCATCTGTCGTATACATTTGATGCCTCGGTTACAGGTTTGTTTATGCCTTTGATTAGTGGCAGATCCATCGTAATAGCAGGTGCAAAATATGATAATGTATTTGAAGACGAGAACCTACTGAAATATGCACCTTATGAATTTATTAAATTAACCCCGGCACATATCAGTTTGTTGCGGGAAGCAACATCCGGCGAAGACAGAAATATGCTTACCGATAGATTGGTAATTGGTGGCGAAGCGCTTAGGCTAAATCAATTTGCGGGATATAACATTGGTGGCTGCGATACAGAAGTTATTAATGAATACGGTCCAACTGAAGCTACTGTAGGTTGCAGCGTTTATAGTTTCAAGCTGTCGGATAACCTTGAAAATATCCCTTCAGATATTCCTATCGGCAAACCTATCTCCAATACTACGCTGTACGTCCTGAATAAGCAGGGCAATCAGCAACCGATTGGCGTAAAAGGGGAACTATACATAAGCGGTGAAGGTGTAGCTCGTGGCTATTTGAACAATCCAGATCTAACCTCGACGAAATTTATTCCAAACCCGTTCAAAGCAGGAGAGCGTTTATACCGTACGGGTGATAGCGCCCGTTGGTTATCTGACGGAAATCTCCAATACCTGGGCAGGCAAGACGACCAGGTAAAGATCCGTGGCTACCGGATAGAATTGGGGGAGATTGAAAGCGCGCTACTTCAAAATCCTGAAGTATTACAAGTCGTAGTGCTCGCCCGCGAAGATAAGCAGGGAGTTAAACGCCTTTGCGCTTATGTGGTGACAGACGAAGCTGCTTTTGACAAACAACAACTACAGCAATATCTGCAAGAGCTCCTGCCCGAATATATGATACCCCGCCTTTGGGTAAGGATGGAAAGTTTACCATTAACCATCAATGGTAAAATAGATAAGAAAGCATTACCCGAAGCAGAGCTAAGCGAGCTGATACGAGAAACTCAAGTTTCTCCCCGTAATCAAACCGAAGAACAACTTGCAGAAATCTGGCAGGAACTTTTAGGAATAGATCAAATAGGTATCTATGATAATTTCTTTGAACTTGGCGGCGATTCTATCCTGACAATACAGGTGGTGAGCAGGGCTCGTAAATATGGGATAGAAATTCAACCCAAAGATATATTTTACCACCAGGTAATAGCACGCCTGGCCGAGGCTGTGCATAAAAACGGTGCCGGCAAAATTAAAACTGAACAAGGAATATTAAACGGCGACGCAGGTTTGCTACCTATTCAGCAATGGTATCTCGAAAAAAACGAAACGGAAATTTCGCATTATAACCAAGCGGTTTTATTATCGATAGATAAAAATATTAGCGAATCAACGCTTCAATTATGTTTCGATACATTGGTTGCTTATCATGATGCCTTAAGGCTACAATACGTCAACACCAATGGCAGTTGGGAACAACATTACGGCACAGCCAAAGTAAAGGTATTAGTTGAAGACCTGACCAATGTGAAGGATTTAACCGCCGATATTAGTGCATCTACTAATGAGTACCAGCGCAGCCTGTCAATTACCGAAGGCAGACTCATGAACGTGGTGCTGATGAAAACGGCAGACAATGAAACCGCGAACCGACTTTCGATCGTTGTGCATCATTTGGCCATTGATGGTGTATCATGGAGGATCATACTAAACGATTTAAATACCCTGCTTGATAATATCGCTAACAACGAAGTGCCAAATTTGGGTGCTAAAGGCAGCTCATACAGGCAATGGCACCAAGCCTTAATTCAATACAGTAAAAGCAGGAGGTTATTAGCACAGGAAAAATATTGGGAACAGATCAACAACAGCTACGAACCATTACCAACCGATATTTCATTTACAGGTAAGGCTCAGGTTGGCGATATGGCTAATATCCGTGTAAAGCTAAACGCGGAATATACAGCTCTTTTGCTGCGCGAAGTGCCGAAAGTGTATCATACAGAAATAAATGACCTCTTATTAGCCGCATTGGCAGGAACACTAAGCACTTGGGCGGGCAAACAGGAGATAATAGTAGGATTAGAAGGCCACGGTCGTGAACCTATAGCCGACGATGTTGATATCAGTCGTACAGCCGGTTGGTTTACCAGCCTCTATCCGGTACAACTCAGGGCCGCGGCAGATAAAGACAGGCTAATAAAGGAAGTTAAAGAAGAGCTACGGAAAGTGGCTGATAAAGGCTTGGGCTTTGGAGTTTTGAAATATGTCAACAAGGCGGATAGCTTACAGGGAAATGATCCATGGGATATCATGTTCAATTACCTGGGGCAGTTTGATCAGGCCGTAAATTCTGGGAAATGGTTTGGTTATGCTAATGAAGATAGTGGGAAATCTGTACACAAAACGCAGTTTTCGCCGGTTAAAATCACAATAAATAGCTATATTATTGCCGGAGAACTCACAGTAAACTGGAGTTTTAGTAACAAGCATTATATTGAAACAGCAATTAATGATTTGTCGCAAAAGTATATAACCTATCTGTCACAATTAATTGATCACTGTTTGGAACAAGCCAAATCAAAAGCAGTATTTACACCCGCCGACTACGGCTTAGGGGCCGAGATAAATTATCAGGAGCTGGACAAGTTTCTGGAAGATAATGATACGGATAACATCATGAGTTTTTAAGTTACAGGTTTTATGGAAATAGGTGAATTTTTATTAAACCTTGAAAAAATGAACTTTTCGTTATCAGTAGATAATGAAAAGCTGAATTTAAATGCGAATAAAAACAAGGTTACCCAGGAGCAGATAAATGCTGTTAAAAACAACAGCGAGATCATTAATTTTATCAAAACTCATAAAGATGAATTAATCAGGTACATTTCTAATCTTCCTAAACTATCAGCAGGCAACCAAAAAAATGTAGTTTCTATTTACAGGTTAAGCGGCTTGCAGGAAGGCATGTTGTTTCATAGCCTGTACAATGAGCAGTTTGGCAGCTACATTGAGCAGTTTACGTGCGATATTATTAATGCCGATCTTGACGTGCTAAAAGCGGCCTGGGCCGAAGTTATTGCAAGGCATACCATTTTGCGTACGGGCTTTTATTATGAGTCGTTCAGTATTCCTGTTCAATGTGTTTATCGGGATGTAACTCTTCCCATAGCAGAGTTTGATTACAGTGAGTTGGATGCAAGTTCACAAATTACGGCGTTTGATGAGTTTTTAATTACCGATCGTGAACGAGGCTTTGATTTTGACAAGCCGCCTTTAATGCGCATCTCTTTATTTAGGTTAAATGATAGCCGTTACCGGATGTTATGGAGTTTTCACCATATCCTGTTTGATGGCTGGTCGTTACCAGTATTAATGAGCGAGTTTTTAGAAGCCTATGAGCTTTTGTTAAGAGGACAAGCTCTTGCCCAAACACCGGAAGACAAGTATGAAGATTTTATCCGTTTTCTGGAGCGAAGGGACAAATGGGCCGAGGAAAGCTATTGGAGAACTTATTTGCAAGGTGTAAGCGAAGGAACTTCTTTGCCATTTGTTAAAAAAACAAACGCCGCGCTTTTAAAAGCCAAATTTCTTTCGGTTAGCAAAATCTTTGATAAAGATAGCTCGGCGCTGATCAATGCTTTTGTAAAGAAGCATCGCATAACGTTGAACACCCTTATGCAGGGTGTATGGGCATTGCTGCTGAACAGGTATACCGGTAATCAGAATGTGTTGTTTGGTACAGTAGTTTCCGGCCGACCAGATGAATTGCCAGCTGTAGAACAGCGTGTGGGTTTATTTATCAATACCATACCGTTTAAGGCTACTTTTGATAACCAGGAAATAATTAACTGGTTGCAGGGTTTGCAGGCCGATCAGGCTGCTTCAAGAAATTTTCAGCATGCTACACTTCAAAATATCAAAGCGTGGACTGGTGTAAAAATCGATCTGTTTGACAGCATCCTGGTTTTTGAAAACTATCCCGTAAACAAATCTATAAACGCCAAACAATGGTCGTTAAAAGTTGAGAATGCCAATACTTACGAACAAACTAACTACCCTTTAACTATTTTAATTGCCGATGCCGATGGTTTGAACTTTACTTTTAACTATAATTCAGATCTTTTAGAAACAAGCTACGTACAGTCTATCGTTGATCAGTTTACTTACGTGATATCGCAGGTTACTGAAGGGGCTGTAAAAACACTAAACGAAATTTCAATACTTACTCCTGCTGAAGCATCGATTTTGGCAGGTTTTAATAATACAGCCGCATCGTATCCGGCAGATAAAAACCTGGTAAGCCTTTTTGAAGAGCAGGTGAAGAAAACACCTGATGCAGTAGCTGTAAAATTTGAGGGCGACGCGCTTACTTATCAGGAATTAAACGAACGGGCCAATCAGTTAGCCCGTTATCTTCATTTACAGGGTGTTGTTAAAGAAACGCTGGTACCTATTTGCCTCGAGCGAAGTTTGGAAATGCTAATAGGCATAATTGGCATATTGAAAGCAGGTGGTGCTTATATCCCGGTTGACCCCGAATATCCTGTTGACAGGATAGCTTATATGCTTAATGACAGTGCGGCTAAAATCGTTTTAAGCAGCGGAGCCGGAACTTCAAAGCTTCAGGTTGGTCCATTGCAGATAATTGAGCTGGATAAGGATTGGGAACAGATTTCTAAACAGGATAACAGCAACCTTGATACGATAATAACTGTAGATCAACTGGCCTATGTAATTTATACTTCCGGATCAACAGGCAAACCTAAAGGGGCCATGAACGAGCATGGCGGGGTAGTGAACAGGTTAGCCTGGACCCAAAGTTATTTCGGGCTGACCCACGAGGATACTGTTCTCCAAAAAAACACATTCAGCTTTGACGTATCTGTATGGGAACTTTTATGGCCTGTACTAACCGGCGCTAAACTCGTTTTTGCCAAACCCGGCGCGCAAGGCGATAGCCTTTATCTGAAATCGGTAATAGAAAGTCAAAACGTAACACTCCTTCATTTTGTGCCATCAATGTTGAGCGTGTTTTTGCTTGATATTGAAAAAGGGGATTGCCGCGAACTTAAGCATGTATTATGCAGTGGTGAAGCCTTGGCAACAGCGCAGGTTAAATTGTTCCGAAGCAAATTGCCTCATGTTGCCTTACATAATTTATATGGCCCAACTGAAGCTGCTATCGACGTTACATATTGGAGCGATTTAGAGAAAGATCCGAATCTTGAGATTGTACCTATCGGTGCGCCCGTATCAAACACTCAAATCCACATCAGAAACGCATCGGGCGAATTAAGTCCAATCGGTGTACTTGGCGAGATCTGTATAGGAGGTGTACAGGTAGCAAGAGGTTATTTGAACCAGCCTGAACTGACAAAAGATAAGTTCATAGCAGATCCGTATAGCGAGGATAAAAATGCCAGGCTATACAGAACCGGCGATCAGGGCAGATGGCTGCCAGATGGCAACATCGAATACCTGGGCAGGATAGATGACCAGGTAAAGATCCGTGGCTATAGGATCGAGTTGGGCGAGGTCGAACAGGTGCTGCTGCAAAGCGAAAATGTAAGGCAAGCCGTAGTGCTTGCAACAGCAGACAAACAAGGCACGAAGAGATTGACCGCTTATGTGGTAATGGAAGAAGCAGCCTACGATAAGCAGGAACTACAAAATTACCTTGGCGAAAGGTTACCGGAATACATGGTGCCGAGGCTTTGGGTAAGACTGGATAGTTTGCCATTAACCCCCAACGGTAAAACCGATAAGAAGGCATTGCCTGAAGCGGAAGCAACTCAGGAAGAAAGCTACACAGCTCCTGAAACGACTACAGAAAAGCAATTAGCAAAAATCTGGGAAGAGTTGTTGGGGGTAGAGGAAATAGGCACGAGAGATAATTTCTTTGAGCTGGGCGGCCATTCGCTGCTGGCTATGCGGGTAATCTCGCAGGTAAGAAGAGAACTAAATAAAGAACTAAAGATCCGTGATTTGTTCGTTTACCCAACCATTGCGGATTTAGCGAAACAACTGGAAGTTGAAAATACCACAGCGGAGGGCGCGATACAAAAAGCAGAGCCAAAACCGGAATACATTCCGTTGTCATATAGCCAGGAAAGGCTATGGTTTATAGACAGACTGGAAGGCAGCGTACAGTACCATATCCCTGCGGTACTGAAACTAACCGGCGAGGTAAATATCAATGCCTTAGAAAACGCGCTGAAAGAAGTGGTAGAACGCCATGAGGTACTGCGTACCGTGATCAGGGAACATGAGGGGCAGGGTTACCAATATATTAAAGCTAACAACTGGACGCTAAAACAAAGTGTAATAAATGATAACAAAGCAGAACTTCAAGCATATATCAGCCAGGAAGTAAACAGACCGTTCGATCTGTCACAGGATGATATGCTGAGGGCGGAGCTGATAGAAACAGCAAAAGACGAATATGTATTGCTGTTGGTACTGCACCATATCGCCGCCGATGGCTGGTCAATGCCGGTACTGGTAACAGAATTCAGCCAGCTTTATAGCAGCTACAACAATAACGAGCCTATACAATTAAAAGCACCGGAGATTCAGTATGCGGACTATGCGATCTGGCAAAGGGAATACCTTGATGCCGAAAAACTGCAAAGCAAACTGAGCTATTGGGAAGAAAAGTTAGCGGGAACAACTACGCTTGAACTACCGACAGACCATATGCGCCCTGCAGTACAAAGCAGCAGGGGATCGGTATATGAGTTTACGATAGCTAAAGAACAGGCAGAGCAACTAAAACAGTTGAGCCTTGAACAAGGAGCTACGCTGTACATGACCCTACTGGCGATATTTAAAGTGCTGCTTTACCGCTATAGTGGTCAGGATGATATTTGCGTTGGTACCCCGGTAGCCAACCGTGACAGGGAGGAAACCGCAGAGCTGATCGGCTTTTTCGTAAACACGCTTGCAATAAGAACAAACCTAAACGGCGAAGACACATTCAATACATTACTATCCCAAGTAAAGCAAACCACACTGGAAGCTTACGGCCACCAGGAAGTACCGTTTGAAAAAGTAGTAGAAGCGGTAGTAAAAGAAAGGGATCTGAGCAGGAGCCCATTGTTCCAGGTAATGTTTGTGCTGCAGAATACAGGCGTTATCCCAACCCTTGAACTGGGCGATATTAAAATCACCGGCGAACGAGCAGGTGACTATTCAAGCAAATATGACCTGAGCTATAACGCTGAAGAAACTAAAGAAGGCATCCGGATCGTAGCGGAATACAATACCGATCTGTACGAGGCTGCGACTATTGAAAGAATGGCCAGTCATTACATTGAACTGATTGCATCAGTACTTAATGAACCAAATGCTACTCCAATTGATAAGCTTCAGCTATTAAGCAAAACCGAAGAAGAGCAATTACAATCATTCAACGAAACAGGAGCGGCATATCCTAAAGGAGAAAATATTGTCAGCCTGTTTGAAAAACAAGTACAAGAAAGTCCCACTGCAACAGCATTGGTCTTTGAGGGAAAAGCAGTAAACTATCAGGAACTAAACGAAAGATCAAACCGGATAGCGCATTATCTAAAAGCAGAAGGTGTACAAACCGGAAGCTTAGTAGCGATTTGTATCGAACGCGGCATCAATATGATGGCGGGTATATTGGGTATCCTGAAAGCAGGGGCAGCTTATGTTCCTGTTGATATGGACTACCCGAAAGAGCGCATCAGCTATATTCTTGAAGATACCCAGGCAAGTATAATATTAAGCAGTAGTACATGGAAAGCTAATCTAACTGGTGTAAATGCTCAGGTTATCGAGCTTGACAGTAACGAAGAAATAAAAACCCAAGGCAGCGAAAACATAAATGTAGCCATCGAGCCAAGTCAATTGGCGTACGTAATGTATACTTCAGGCTCAACAGGCAAACCCAAAGGGGTAATGGTGGAGCACCAAAGCATCGTCAATTATTGCAATGGTTTTGTGAATTACTTTGGTATCACAGCAGCAGACAACGTGCTTCAGCAATCATCGGTATCGTTTGATACCATGTGTGAGGAAATTTATCCTGCACTGATCTCAGGGGCAAAAGTGGTAATCGTAAAAGAGGGTGGTAAAGATGTGGATGCTATCAAGCATCTGCTGGCTACAGAAGGAATAACGATCCTGAGCGCTACGCCAACAGTCATCGCTTACCTGAACAAAGAATCGGCAAACAATAACATCGATATTCAAAGCCTGCGCTATATCATTAGCGGTGGTGAATTATTGCAGCCGGGTTTTATAGATCACCTGTATCCGGCAACAAAAGTAGTGAACAGCTATGGTCCAACTGAGGGCACCGTATGCGCGAGTTATTATACCCTTGAGGACATCAGCAATGCCGCGTTGATCGGTTCACCAGTATCAAATACGCAGATCTATATTATAAATCAAGGAAGCGAATTAAGCCCAATAGGTGTACCGGGTGAGATCTGCATAGGCGGTGTACAGGTAGCAAGAGGCTATCTGAACCAGCCTGAACTAACAAAAGATAAATTCATAGCAGACCCGTATAGCGAGGATAAAAATGCCAGGCTATACAGAACCGGTGATCAGGGCAGATGGCTACCAGATGGTAACATAGAATACCTGGGCAGGATAGATGACCAGGTAAAGATCAGAGGCTATAGGATCGAGTTGGGTGAGATCGAACAGGCGCTGTTGCAAAATGAAAACGTAAGGCAAGCGGTAGTGCTGGCTAAAGCGGATAAGCAAGGCATCAAAAGGCTTACAGCCTATGTGGTAATGGACGAAACCGCCTACGATAAACAGGAGCTACAGAATTACCTTGGCGAAAGGTTACCGGAATACATGGTGCCAAGGCTTTGGGTAAGGCTGGACAGTTTACCATTAACACCCAACGGCAAAACCGATAAACGCGCGCTGCCTGAAGCAGAAGCAAACCAGGAAGAAAGCTATACCGCTCCTGAAACAACTCCTGAGAAACAATTAGCAAAAATCTGGGAGGAACTGCTCGGCGTAGAAAAGATAGGGACAAAGGATAATTTCTTTGAGTTGGGCGGGCATTCGCTGCTGGCTATGCGGGTGATCTCGCAGGTAAGAAGGGAACTGAACAAGGAGTTAAAGATCCGTGACCTGTTTGTTTACCCGACTATCGCTGATTTGGCAAAACAACTGGAAGTTGAAGATACCACAACAGAAGGCACGATCCAAAAAGCAGAACCAAGACCAGAATACATCCCGCTGTCCTACAGCCAGGAAAGGTTATGGTTTATCGACAGGTTGGAAGGAAGCGTGCAATATCATATCCCCGGGGTTTTAAAGTTAGAGGGTGTTCTTGATGCCGGTTCTTTAGAACAGGCAATAAGGGAAGTTGTGAACCGGCATGAGGTATTACGTACGGTGATCACGGAACATGACGGTCATGGGTTTCAGTTTGTAAAACCTGCTGGTCAATGGAAATTATCCCGGACTTCATCTGAAAATGATGCGGCATTAAATTCGTATGTCAATACATTTATAGAAAAGCCATTTGATCTGTCGGCAGATAATATGCTTCGTGCGGAACTGATCAGCATTGACAACAATTCGCACGTATTGGTAATGGTCATCCATCATATCGCGTCAGATGCATGGTCATTACCAATAATAGTTGATGAAATAGCTGCTTTATATAGCGCCTATAGCAGCGGTAACCAATTGCATTTGACGGAACCTGCATTACAGTTTGCCGATTATGCCTTATGGTTACGCGATAATTTGCATGAGGATAAATTAGAAGAGAAACTTCAATACTGGAAATCGAAACTTCAGGATGCAGTGCCCCTGCAATTACCTACCGATCATGTACGCCCGGCAAACAACAGCAGCAAAGGCTCTACCTTAACCTTCAATATCGACAAAAAACTAAGTGATAGCTTACAGTTGTTAAGCCAGGAGCACAGCGCGACACTTTACATGACGCTGTTATCAGCTTTTAATGTATTGATGTACCGTTATAGCGGTCAGGATGACATTTGTGTAGGTACATCAATAGCCGGTAGGCCTAATCCTGAACTGGAAAGATTAATTGGTTTTTTTGTAAATACCCTTGTATTACGTAACCACATCAACAGCGACGAGTCTTTTTCAAAGCTGCTGGCCCAGGTAAAGCAAACTACTTTGGAAGCCTATGAGCACCAGGAAGTACCATTTGAAAAAGTGGTTGAAGCCGTTGTAAAGGAAAGAACGGCCGGCGTAAGTCCGCTATTTCAGGTGATGCTGGTGCTGGGCAATACGCCAACCGTGCCCGAATTAAAACTAAGCGGCCTTGGCCTTTCCGGGTTTGATTATGAGCAATCAGCAGTAAAGTTCGACCTTACATTTTTTGTAAACGAAACTCCCGATGGGCTTCAATGTGCGGTGCAATACCGGACTGATATTTTTAGCTCGGTGCGGATTGAAACCATGGTTCAGCACTTCTGTGCCTTACTGGCTTCGGCAGTAGCCGAACCCGAAATGCCGGTAGGTAAACTGGAAATGCTTGACCTGTCGCAAAAAGAAAATCTGTTAACACTGGGCAGGAGCGTTTGCCTGTATCCAGCGGATAAAACAATTGCCGATATTTTTGAAAACATAGTTTCAAAATCTCCAACTGTAAACGCGGTTACATATGAAGGTCAGTCGATTAGTTTTGATGAATTAAATAAACGTTCAAACCGCTTAGCGCATCATTTGCAGCGCTATGGTGTTGGAGCTGATACATTAGTACCGCTTTATACCGATCGCGGTATCTCTATGATTATCGGTATAATGGGGGTCCTGAAAGCTGGCGCAGCCTATGTACCGATTGATACGGACTATCCGCTTGAAAGGGTTAACTATATCCTGGAAGATACAAATGCAAAAATCGCTGTAAGCAGCCCTAAATTTGCTGATAACCTTGCTGATATTTCCGAATGGTTAAAAGTTGTTGAGCTTGACGAGCAAAACTGGGAGCTGGCTGCCGAGCCTGAAACCAATGTGATAAGAGTCATCTCACCGGATAATCTTGCCTATGTGATTTATACATCTGGTTCAACCGGCAAACCTAAAGGTGTTCAAATTACCCAGCAAAACATTGTCGATTATGTTTACGGGCTGGATGACCGTATCGGTATAGGCGCCTGCAAAACATTCGGTTTAATGTCAACCATCGCAACCGATTTGGGTAATACCGTTTTATTTAGCTCATTATTGTTTGGTGGTACACTGCATGTTTTCTCTAAAGAAACATTGAGCCACATTGAGGCGCTTCATACTTATTTTGAAGATAACCGGATAGATTGTATCAAGATAGTGCCGTCGCATTGGAAAGCATTATCGGCAGATGAACCGTTGGTGCCTGCCCGTATGCTTGTTTTTGGCGGGGAATCATTATCGACTGAGATCGTTTCCAGGATCAGGCAATACAGCGATTGTCGCATCATTAATCACTATGGGCCAACCGAAACCACAATTGGTAAACTATTATATGAGGTAAATGATGCAAACCATACCGTTATTCCAATCGGACGGCCGTTTGCAAATACGCAAACATATGTATTAAATAAAGATCTGCAATTGTGCCCAATAGGTGTTCCCGGCCAATTATTTATAGGCGGAACAGGATTGGCTAAAGGTTATCAGGGACAAGTAGCGTTGACGGCAGAAAAATTTATAGTTGATCCGTATAGCAATGCTAATGCGTTGATATATCAAACAGGTGATGCCGTACAATATAATGCCGAAGGAAATATCGAATATCTTGGCCGTGTAGACGATCAGGTAAAAATAAGGGGCTATCGTGTTGAGCCGGGCGAAATTAGCCGGATCCTGGAACAAAGCAGATTGGTAAGTCAGGCAGTAGTATTAGCTCGTCTTGATAAACAAGGAAATAATCAACTGGTAGGATATGTAGTTGCTTCTGGCGAATTTGATCGTGCGGTTATTATAGCGGCGTTAAAAGAGCAGCTGCCTGAATATATGATACCCGCTTACCTGGTTGAGCTCAAAGAAATTCCGTTAACTGCGGCAGGTAAAATAAACCGTAAGTTATTACCCGATCCGGAAGTTGAAGTATCCGCGGAGCGTGATAACAAACCAGCTACCGAAATAGAGATCAAATTGGCCGCTATCTGGCAGGACATCCTTGAGATGGAATCGATAGGTGTTCATGATGATTTTTTTGAACTTGGCGGTCATTCATTGCTGGCTGTACGCCTGATTTCGGCGGTGCGCAAAGCATTTATGGTCGAATTGCCGATAAGTGATGTGTTTGATTATCCTACTGTAAGCAAGTTAAGCACCCGTTTAAGCGTTGATAAGGTTGATGAAAATGTTACAACTATAGGTGTACAACAACGTCCGGAGCATATTCCGCTATCATTCAGTCAGGAGCGTTTGTGGTTTATTGACAGGCTGGAAGGCTCTGTTCAATACCATCTTCCGGCTGTATTGCGTTTAACCGGCAAATTAAACATACCGGCCTTAACGAGCGCGTTCCAGCATATAGTTGGTCGTCATGAAGTTTTGCGTACTGTAATAAGGGAGCACGAAGGTCGTGGTTATCAATATATAAAACCCGCGGGCGGCTGGCTGTTAGAGCAAAGCTCCCTGGAAGAAATTGAAACCGTAGGCATTAATTTACAAGATTATGTTCAGCGCCAGATAAACAGGCCGTTTAATTTATCGCAGGATCATATGCTGCGTGCCGAGTTGATTCAAACCGGCACAGAAGCATATATTTTGTTACTTACCATGCACCACATAGCTTCTGATGGCTGGTCAACCTCAATTCTTGTACGAGAATTGGGTGTTTTATACAAAGCATTTGCATCAGGAACTGAGCTTGAAACTTCGGAGCTACCTGCCTTGCCGATACAATATGCAGATTATGCGATCTGGCAACGGAATCACCTTCAAAGCGACTTGCTGGAACAAAAGCTCAGTTACTGGAAAGATAAACTGGAAGGAATATCTGCCATTCAATTACCTACAGATTACCGCAGGCCTTTGATCAGAAGTAATCAGGGTTTAACCGAGGCAGTATTAATAGATAAAGCATTGGTTGATGGCTTAAATGCCCTAAGTCGTAAACAGGGAACAACGCTGTATATGACATTGCTTTCGGCATTCGTAGTGCTACTTTACCGTTACAGCGGGCAGGAGGATATAAGTGTAGGTACGCCGGTATCCGGTCGCAGTCACCAGGAGATTGAAGGTTTAATAGGCTTCTTTATCAATACCCTGGTTTTACGAAATAATGTACAGGCAGGCGAGGCCTTTACCAAACTACTTGAGCAGGTAAAGCACACAACGCTTGAGGCTTATAACCACCAGGAAGTGCCGTTTGAAAAAGTGGTTGAAGCCGTTGTGAAGGAAAGGGATATGAGCCACAGCCCGCTGTTTCAGGTAATGTTCACACTTCAGAACACGCCCGAGATTCCGGAGTTAACACTGGCCGACGTAACCTTAAGCGCCGAAACAGCCGAGGATACCACCTCTAAATTCGACATCAGCTTAAACCTGATTGAGACCGTCGATGGCCTTGTTGGTGGATTGACTTATAACACCGACTTGTTTAAAGCCGAAACTATGGAGCGCATGATTGGTCATTTTACCGCCATCCTGCAATCCGTAGTTAAGAGTCCTGCCGAAATTATCGGACGGATCAACATGCTGAGTTCGAACGAAGAACAACAGCAGTTAAAGAACTTTAACGCCACGGCCGCTGATTATCCTACAGATAAAAGCGTTCTGGAGATCTTTGAGCAGCAGGTTGCCCAAACACCAGAAGCGGTTGCCGTGACATTTGAAGATGAAACACTGACTTATCAGCAGTTGAGCGATAACGCAAACAGCCTGGCAAAATACCTGCAGGCTCATGGGGTTAAAACGGAAACCATCGTGCCTGTTTGCGTCGAGCGCAGTATTGAAATGATAGTTGGCATTTTGGGTGTGATGAAAGCCGGAGGCGTATACGTGCCTTTTGATCCGGAATACCCGCAAGATCGTATCGATTATATGCTGAAAGACACCGGCGCTAACTTGGTAGTAAGCAGCAGCGCTTGCAGTAACAAATTTGCTAAGGCAAATATCCCGGTAGTTGAACTTGACAGACATTGGACAGATGTGGCAAAGTATGATGCAGACAAACTAAATTCATCCATTACCGCCGAGCAACTCGCCTATATCATTTATACATCGGGTTCAACCGGCAGACCAAAAGGGGTAATGATTGAGCATCGCAGTGTGGTGAACTTGGTGTTGGCCCACAAACGCGACTTGAAGCTTAAGCACGGTACGCGGTTCCTGCAATTTGCATCATTTGGTTTTGATGCATCATGTAATGAAATATTCAGCACGTTGTTAACCGGCGGTTGTCTGGTGATGTGCACGAAAGAATCGCTTTTATCCGCCGACGAATTTAGTCTGCTTTTACTAAAGCAAAAAGTAGAGATCGCCATATTGCCGCCCGCTTTTCAGCAATTTATCGAAAATGTGCCCGGTACGCTTCGTGTTGTTATTTCTGCAGGCGAGGCCCTGAATGAGGCCGCCACGAAGCATATACAATTGCAAGGTGTAGAGGTGTTAAACGGTTATGGGCCAACCGAGTGTACCGTATGTGCCGCACAAACACATCAACCCATAAGGCCCGATGGAATTATAACCATAGGTAAACCTATGGATAATGTACAGATCTATATTCTGAACAAGGAAAATCAGCTAAGCCCGGTAGGCGTGTCGGGCGAGATCTGCATAGGCGGTATCCAGGTGGCAAGAGGATATTTGAACCAGTCTGAGTTAACAAACGAGAAATTCATAAAAGATCCGTTTGTTGAAACACCAGGCGCACGTTTATATCGCACCGGCGATTTAGGACGCTGGCTGCCTGATGGAGATATTGAATATCTTGGTAGAATGGACGACCAGATTAAGATCCGTGGTTTCCGTATAGAGTTAGGCGAGATTGAAAATATATTACTTCAAAGCGGATTGGTTTCGCAGGCCGTTGTGTTATCAAAACCAGATATCGACGGTGTAAACAGGCTGATTGCCTATGTTACATCTGATACCGGGTATGATAAACCTGCCTTGATAACGTACCTGAGTGCTCATTTACCCGAGTATATGGTTCCCAAATTATGGGTATTGCTTGATAAAATGCCCGTAACAACTCATGGCAAGGTAGATAAACGTGCCCTGCCTGATGTTGACATGGCCGAACAGTTAAACTATAACTACGTAGCGCCGCGTAATAAAACAGAAGAAGGACTGGCAGCAATATGGCAGCGCCTTTTGGGTATCGATAAGATCAGTATCCATGATAACTTCTTTGAGTTGGGTGGCCATTCCATATTGGCTATGCGGTTGATAGCCGCGGTTAAAAAGGAATTGAGCATCAATATTACCATCAGGGATCTGTTTATTAACCCAACAATTGCCAAGCTTTACCGTAGGTCGCAAAATCAAAATATTGATCTTACGCAATCGCTTATCCCAATAAAAACAACGGGTAATAAAACGCCGCTTTATATAGTTTGTGGCGCCGGTGGTACGGCGTTCAAGTTTAAGGATTTTGTAAACCTGCTTGATCCGGAGCAGCCTGTTTATGGTCTACAACAGCCTTTACACATCAGTAATCCCGCTGATTTTCCGGATACTATAGAGGGGATTGCGGAGAGATACGTAACAGAAATGCTGTTGGATAACCCTTATGGCCCTTACGCATTGGCTGGTCATTGCCTTGGCGGTATGATAGCTGTTGAAATGGCCAGTCAGCTTCAGGCTATGGGTAAAAAGATCTCCATGCTTGCCATGTTTGACGCGGATGCGAAACCATTGATAGAAGCCGTGACCGAACAGGCTAATAACAATTTACCGTCATTGGTTAAAAGATCAGTTTCGGTAATATCTACAAAGGTTAAGTTTGAGCTGTTTTTATTAATGAAGCACCCTAAACAGGCTATTATGTATAAAGCCAGGAAAATAGGTCCGCTGTTTAGTAATACCGAATCAAAACTGGCGAATGTAGATCAGGACATTTTTGACAGGATTACGCTGCAAATAAAAACCGCTGCCGATAATTACCAGATAAAGCCTTACAACGGTGAGATAATTTTGTTTAACGCGACACAGCAGTATTACTTTATTGATAAGGTTAACAAGATCATTTACAAGGAGCTGGAAGTTAATTTTGAAAGTAAAAACGCATGGAAAGATTATGCTCAATCTGTTAAAATACATGAAGTTAAAGGGGAGCATTCAACAATTTTTGATGAGTTGAACGCAAGAGAGTTTTCTGAAATATTACAACACTATTTAGGTTAATAGATCGCAAAAAGAATGGGATTAACAATTAAGGACAGATTGGTCGCATACCGTAATCTTCCAAAGTTTTTTAGCCTGGTTTGGAAAGTTAGCCCCCGGCTAACTTTATGTAATATCGTTATCAGGATTTTGCAGGCAATTATTCCGCTTGGTTTACTTAGCGTAGGTAAGTACATCATTGACGAGGCTATTGCCATAACGCATAATAGGGCGCTGTCATATGATTATCTCTGGAAATTGATTGCCATTGAATTTATACTGATCCTGGTATTAATTATACTTGGCAAAGTCACGTCGCTTATTGACGAACTTTTAGGTGAGCGTCTTACAAATGACACCACCAACATGATCATGGAGCATGCCGCTAAGCTGGACCTGGTGCAGTTTGAAAACTCGCAGTTTTATGATAAGTTGGAAAGGGCAAGGCAACAAACTACCGGTCGTGCCATTTTGTTAACGCACGTATTTAGCCAGGTTCAGGATATGATCACCATTACCTCATATGTAGTGGTGTTGGTAGCCTTTAATCCATGGATAATCGTAATCCTTTTATCGGTTACATTACCATCGTTACTGGGCGAATTTTATTTCAATAATAAAAACTACAGCTTAATACGCAGTCAAACACAGGCCAGGCGCGAGCTTGACTATTTAAGCCTGGTGGCCAGCAGCGACGTGGCAGCCAAAGAGGTGAGGTTATTTGATCTCTCGGGCTTTTTTATCGGCCGATTCAAAAATATTTCCCACAATCTTTATGATGCCAAGCAGAAATTCGGCGTAAAACGACTTGTCATAAGTTCTTTGATAAGTATTCCGGGAGTAGTAGGGTTTTACATCGTGTTTTTTTATATCGTGCAACGTGTACTACAGGGTAGCCTTACAATAGGCGGATTAACCCTTTTATTAGGAACCATAAGGCAGTTAGGTGGTTTAGTACAAAACAGCGCCAAACGGTTCAACGCCGTAGCACAGGGGGCAATTTACCTTACCGATTTCTTTGATTTCTTTAAGATTGCACCTACCATCACAATCCCCAATAATCCACGGCCCTTTCCCGATCCTGTTTTATCAGGCTTCACCTTTGAAAATGTTGGATTTAAATATACCAACTCCGATAAATGGGCTAACAGGCATCTGAATTTTACGCTTCGCCCCGGCGAGAAACTGGCATTAGTGGGGGAGAATGGTGCAGGTAAAACAACACTGGTAAAGCTTTTGGTAAGGTTATATGATCCTACAGAAGGCCGTATAACACTTGATGGCTATGATCTAAAGGAATATAACATCGAGGATATCAGGAGACAGATGGGCATCATCTTCCAGGATTTTATCAAATACCAAATGCCTGCATCAGTAAATATAGCTGTGGGGGATATAACAGGGATTGATCAGGAAGACCTTATTACTAGCGCTGCAAAGCAAAGCCTGGCACACCCGATAGTAGACAGGTTGCCAAAAAAATATCAGCAAATGCTAGGGACTCATTTTGAAACCGGCGTTGAGCTATCGGGCGGGGAATGGCAGAAAGTAGCGCTTGCCAGGGCTTATATGCGTAATGCACAGATCGTGATCCTGGATGAGCCAACGGCCGCCTTGGATGCGCGTTCGGAGTACGAAGTATTTAAACGTTTTTCGGATATCACCGAAAAGAAAACCGCGGTGCTTATCTCTCACCGTTTTTCAACAGTACGCATGGCCGATAGGATCATCGTACTGGATAAAGGAGAGATCCTGGAAATAGGAAGCCATGAAGAACTTTTACAAAAAGGCGACCGCTATGCCGAGTTATTTGAGCTACAGGCAGCCGGCTACAAATAAAAAATTGCCAAAACCTTACACCGATAAAGACATTTACCTATATAAATAACATAACACTCGTAAGATGGAATTGACCTCATCAACCTTAATTACCGCATTAATTTTAACTAAAAACGAAGAACCTAATCTCAAGCGGGTTCTCGACAGGTTAACCTGGCTTCAACGGGTTGTTATTCTGGATAGTTTTAGTACTGATGCTACATTGGACATTGCTAATTCCTATCCCAACGTTGAAGTTTTTCAACGCAAATTTGATACACATGGCAACCAGTGGAATTACGGGCTTTCATTACTTAAAAGCAAATGGGCGTTAACACTTGATGCCGATTACGTACTTACGCCGGAGTTTATACAGGAAACCCAAAACATTATCGCCAATCCGCAAAATGAAGCCTATGAGACCACGTTCAGGTTTTTAGTTTTCGGAAAAAAGCTTTCCGGCGATAATACAACGCCCCGCCCTGTTTTATTTGACATTAATAAATGTATTTATTACGATGATGGGCATACCCAGCGTTTAAAAATTAACGGGTCTACTGGTATGTACAAATCGTATATCTTACATGACGACAGAAAATCGCTGTCACGCTGGTTAAGTAACCAGGATGGCTATGCCATTAAAGAAAGTAAAAAACTGGTCAATGAATCGACATCAGGAATGCCGTTAAGTGGCAGGATTCGTAAAACAAAGGTATTTGCCCCGTTTTTAGTTTTCTTTCATTGCCTGTTTGTTAAAAGGCTGATCTTTAACGGCTGGGCAGGGTGGCACTATACACTTCAGCGAACCATGGTTGAGATACTGCTCGCTATCCGATTGATTGAAGATGAAAAGCTTGCCGAAAAGCCGGAATCTGCACCAACGTTAACCATCGTTCCGGACGATTTAAAATCCAACCTGGTTAAATAATCCATCAGCTGTTGCATATTTGCATCCTCTTATATCTATCACTACCTTATGAAAATACTGCACATTATACCTGCTTATAAACCTGCTTACGGATACGGAGGTCCAACGGAATCTGTATCGCGCTTGTGCGAAGGATTAGCGGCTAACGGGCATGATGTTGATGTTTATACCACTACTGCTAACGGAAAAACCGAACTGGATGTAGCGCCTGGGGCCGTAACAAATGTAGAGGGGGTTAACGTAACTTATTTTAAACGCATTACCGGCGATCATACGCATGTAAGCCCTACCTTATGGCGCATGCTTTTCAAAACCGCTAACCATTATGATGTGATCCATATCCATTCATGGTGGAGTATTTTAAGTGTGGTAGCTGCACGGATTGCCTTATTCAGTAAAACCAAAGTGATCCTTGCGCCCCGCGGTATGTTGAGTGAGTACGTATTTGAAACCGGAAACAGTGGTTATAAAAAATTGATCCATAAGTTTGGCGGGCGCAAAATTTTGAAGAAATGCGTATTGCACGCTACCGCCCAGTCCGAATATGTTGAATGCCGAAAATTGATCCCCGGGTGGGAAGGTTTTGTTTTACCCAATATTTTATCGTTACCCGATATTGAGATAAAGGAAACAGACAATGAGCGCTTCACGGTTATTTTTATGTCGCGCATTCACCATAAAAAAGGACTTGAAAAATTGTTTGCAGCCATAAGTCAACTTTCGTTTGACCTGAAACTGGTTATTGCCGGCGATGGTGACGAAACCTACGTTCAACAACTGAAACAACTTGCTGATGAGCTGAAGATAACTTCAAAAATTGAATGGTTAGGCTGGGTAAACAGGCAGGAGAAATTTGAACGCCTCAACCAGTCGGACTTGTTTATTCTGACATCCTTAAATGAAAACTTCGCTAATGTGGTAGTGGAATCCTTACACATGGGTACTGCCGTTTTGATCTCTGAAAATGTAGGCCTTTCTGATTTTGTTAGCGAGAACAACCTCGGCTGGATTTGCACATTAAATACCGACAGCATTATAGAAAAACTAAGCGAAGCTTATCTTGGGAAACAAAAATTAGATTACATCCGCAAACATGGCCGCGAAATTATCAGGACAACATTTCACGAGCAGGTATTGATTGCGAAGTATTACGAAGAATATTTAAAATAGCCCTCTTTTCTTTCAACTATTTACCATTCAGGTAAACATCACCATATTTCTTTTTGGTGAGCATATATTCTTGTATCTATTAAAAACTAAAAATCACATTGAAAATTATGAAACCAACCTTACTCATTCTGGCGGCAGGTATGGCCAGCCGTTACGGCAGCATGAAACAAATTGACGGTTTTGGCCCTAACGGCGAAACCATTATTGATTATTCTATCTATGACGCTATTAAAGCGGGCTTTGGAAAAGTATGCTTCATCATTCGCGAAGAATTTGCCGATAATTTTAAGGCCATATTTGAACCAAAACTACAGGGCCTCATCGAAGCCGATTATGTTTTTCAAAGCTATGACCTAACGCCATTCGGTATCGATAAAACTATTGAGCGTGCAAAACCATGGGGTACTGCTCATGCTGTTTTGGCAGCACGTGATGCGGTAAAAGAGCCATTTTGCGTAATTAATGCCGATGACTATTACGGCTATGATGCTTTTGAAAAAATGGTTGAGTTTTTAACTACTGAGGTTGCAGAAGATCAATATTCATTGATCGGATACCAGATCAACAATACCCTCTCTGAAAATGGTTCGGTATCGCGTGGGGTATGTAAGGTGGATGAAAACGGTAACATGGTACAGATAAATGAGCGTGCCGAAGTTTATTTTAAAGAGGATGGCGGCATAGCCTACAAAGATGAGACCGGCGAACACGATTTACCGGCCGATACCCGCGTATCAATGAATTTCTGGGGTTTTACACCGGCGGTTTTTGAGCAAAGCAAGCCAATGTTTACCAGGTTTGCGCAGGCCAATGAGGATAAGCCTAAAGCTGAATTTTATATTCCGCTGGTTGCTGATGAGTTGATTAAAACAGGAGCTGCAAGCTTTAAAGTTATCCCAACAAAATCAAAATGGTTTGGAGTTACTTATGTAAATGATAAGGATATTGTTAAGGAAAGCATTTCAAAGCTGGTAGAAAACGGAACCTATCCGTTGAACCTCTGGAATGATGTTTTAGTAAAGTAATCTAACTTAAAAACACATAAATAGTAAAATATGAAGATAGCAGTAATTGGTACTGGCTATGTTGGTTTGGTAACGGGAACCTGTTTGGCCGAAACAGGGAATGAAGTAACCTGTGT